>NZ_RCIO01000009.1 GCF_004000235.1 Mesorhizobium sp. Z1-4 | reverse complement strand
AGCGCCGCCTCGAGAGCCGGGCCAAACACGTCATCATCGCCGCGCAGCTCGATCGTGGTCGTGCCCGGCCCGACCTGCTCCGCCAGCCGCCCCACCATGTCGCCGGCGATGGCATTCGCCGATTCAGGCGTGAGTTCGGCCGTGACTTCGCTCCGGATGAGGCCGGGCCCGTTCATCGTCTGGCACGCAGCAAGCATCGCCAGGAGCATCAGGGCGGACGGGAGACAGAGAAGGGTTCTGATCGCGCGCATCGCCCTACCCGCCCCGCCGGATCGTGATCTTCTGCTGCTGGCGGCCGACGCCTGAGACCAGAATGGCCCGATCGATGTTGTAGTCGACCACCATCATCGTGCCGTTCATGCGGTAGTTGACGATCCGGTTCTCACCGCCGGAGACGACGAACAGAACTGGCGCCTCCTGCCCTGACAGAGATGACGGAAACTGGATGTAGGTCTTCACGCCGTCGCTGTAGATCCGCGTCGGCCGCCAGCGCGCCGCGCCGCTGATGTGGAACGCGAAGTCCAGCTGATCCGCCGGAACGCCAGCTCCGGGCACAATGCTCGCCGCGATCCGCGCGTTGATCTCTGCAAACCGAGCGTTGATGTCTTCGGGATAGTCGAAGCCGACTCGCGCCATGTACTGGCTGTGATGCGATTTGAGTTGAATGTGATAGGTCCGCCGCGAGGTCGTGACGACCATTGAGGTGACCAGGCCAGCCTCGGATGGCTTGACGATCAGGTGGATCGCCTGTCCGCTCGGCGCACCGGAGGTTGCCGGCTCGACCTTCCAGCGAACGGTGTCGCCGAGAAGGACATCGCGCACCACCTCCCCGGCCTGAAGCTCGATGTCGCACACCTGTAGCGGCGAGCAGACGACCGACGGTTGAACCTCCCCATAAAGGAAGATCACCTTGCCGTCGGCGCCGCGTGTGACGACGCCTTGCCGGTGCTGCCACTGGCCCGAGAGCTGCGTTCCCCGCGCTTCATTGCTTGTGAGTTGCTGCCCATGTGCTGGCAATGTTGCCACCGCGATCATCACGCCGGCGCAAAGCGCGATGCCGCGGATATTCTCTTTCTTCATTCACCTATCCTCCGGGGCACATTCAGGTGGGCCGCGTGCCTTTGCCCCAGACGTTGCCGTCTGGCGCGAACGCGGCTCAGAGCTGCGCCGTCCAGTCAAAATCCTTCAAATAAAGTCCGATGGGGTTGAGGCGGATCACCGCCTCGTCTTGCGGCGGTGTCAGGGTCACGGTTGCGACACCACGGAACCGCCTGGTGGCGACTTCCTTGCCCTGGCGGTCCCGCTCATACTCAGTCCAGTCGATCTGGTAGCTCTGGTTGGAGAGCGGCACGATATTCGTGACTTCGATCGCCACCGTCTTTTCTCGCGCGCGGTCAAACGGTGAGTTGCTCCGGAACCAGGCATTGACCTTCTCGGTCGCCGGATCCGACGATCTGAGATGCGCATAGGCCCGATCGATATATTGCTTCTGGACGACAGTGTCGGGCGTCACGGAGCGGAAGTTCGACACAAAGCTCCCGAGTGTCGCGCGCACCACACGCGGGTCGGCATATTCGATCTGCTGCGGAAATCCCGTCGTCGCCGCCGTCCCGAGCTTGTCGACCTCGACGATATAGGGGACGAGCTTGACCTGCGTGCTCTGATAAAGCGCGTAGGAAAACCCGATGACCGCCATGACCATGCCGGTGATGCCGACGATCCGCCAAGCTGCGGCTGCCTTCACATATGACCCGTAGCGCTCGTTCCATTCCTGGCGTGCGGCGACGTAGGGAGTTTCCGGAATACTGGTTCTGGCCATGATTTCTGTCACGCTTTCTCGTCACGGTTCGGGCGGGCAGCGGGACGGCCCTGGGACTGGTCAAGCTTGGCGTTGGCAAGTCCAAGGGTCGAAGCGCCCCACGTGCCCGGAACACCGATCGCCTTGTCGCGGGCGGCCGAGGCGGCAGCCCCACCGGCAGCGCCCATCCCGCTCGCCATGCCCTTGAGTGCGGCCCCGCCAAACGAACTGCCGGCGGCGCGGGCATCGGAATAGGCGGCGGCCCCTGCCCTCGCCCCGCCGACGGCAATCGCCGCACCGCCTGCCGCGAAGCTTGCCGCCTGGGCGCCATGGCGGATGGTTTCCATTCCGCCCGTGACGGAGACGCCCTGGACCATGCCCTGCACGATGTTGGGGACGTACATCGCGATGACGAACACCACGACCGAGATGCCGGCGATTGCAAGCGTCGCCAGAAACTCGTCGCCCGTCGTCGGCGAATTGGCGAGGTTGATCAGAACCTCAGACCCGATCCGTGCGATCATCACCAGCGCCATCAGCTTCATGCCGACGGAAAACGCATAGATCAGATAGCGAACCGAGAAATCCTTGGTGAAGCTCGAACCGCCGAGGCCGAGCATGATCATGCCGGCGAGAAGCCCGACATACATCTCGACCATGACCGAGACGAAGATTGCCGCCACCAGGCTGAAGCAGATCACGGTGATGACCATGGCGAAGACGGCCGCGATCGCCAGCGCATTGTCCTCGAACAGGCCGAACTGCGCCTTGGCCGACATGGCGCTGGCGACTTCGAGACCGGCGTTGAAGACGTTCGCGGGGGAAGCCGAACCGCTGCCGGCGCCGATCTGGAACAGGCTGTCGACGACCGCCTTCGCAAAATCCGGCCCCTGTTCGAGAATGAAGACGAAGAGGCCAATGAACATGATGCGGCGAACAAGCTCGGCGAACCAGGTGTCGAGAGAGGCCGTGGAGATTGCCAGCCAGACCGCGGCGATCCCAACCTCGATGCCGGCGAGGATCCAGAAGAGCGATCTGGCGGCATTGAGGATCGTGGTTTCCCACCCCTGAGCCGCCGTCGCGATCTCGTTTTCGAGATTGGTCAGCAGACTGCCTTCCTGGGCCAATGCTGGATTGGCCCCGAGAGCGATGCCTCCGATTGCGAACAGGGCCAGCCTAGTTTCCGGACGTGCCATCGGCCCCGCCTTCGTTACTGCCCCATCGCGGTCGCATCTCCTGCCCGCCTTCGAGATCGTAGTGCTGCCGTTCCGGGGCGACGGTCGCCGCAGGCACTTCCGGCTCGGTCGTTGCGTTCCAGACAACGATGCCGATGACGACAACAACGACCACACAGATCGCGATGATGAAGAGCCTGATCACCAGCGTGGCTCCATCGTCTGTCCGCCCGATGTCGAGGGCGTGGTTGAGTTGAAGAACTCCTCGCGACGGTTCTGCGCGAGGTCCTTCGCCGCCTGTTCGGACTGGTACCAAGTGCCCATCATCGTCACCTGTTGCGAGACGAGCCCACGCAGCTTCTGTGCTTGGGCGACTTGCTGGGCGGCGATCTCATGGCCGACCTGCAACGCCTGCATCTGGCCGACGGATGACTGCGACATCGAGCGTAGCTGGCTCATCGTCGATTCCTCGGAGCTGAACTGGTCGGCCGTCAGTCCCGCCGCCCTCAGTGTCGCCCCGATTGTGTCGCGGTTCGTGTCCGACCAGTCCTGATAGCTCGTGGAGAAGGTCTGGCCATTGGCGAGGCCTGACTTGAAATCAGCAAAGCTCTCGAACCGCTGCCGCAGCACGTCATCGGCGTTGCCCATCGAGAATGCGATCGATTGACCCTGCTGGACGAGACCCTGCAACTGCATCAGATCGCTTTCGACCTGACCCCAGACATGGCTCGGCAGCGTCAGCGTGTTCTGCAGCATGTTCTCGTAGATTCTCAGCTGGTTCTGGATCTGCTCGGCCAGCTGCGTGATCTGGGTGACCTGGTTCTGGATTTGCTCGGCCGATTGGCCCACGAGCCCTACCAACTCGCCATTGTTGAGGATCTGCGTGAATTCCGTCGCTCCGAAGAACCCGCCACCGCCGGCATGGGTGCTTGTGGCCGACGAGGCTGAGAGGATCGCGGCTACCGCAATCCTAGCTGTGCGTGAGAATGCGCTTGGCATCATCCACTCCCCTTTCTTCCAGCCAGGCCGCCGGCCAATCGCTGCCGTGCGTCTCGCTGAGCTGATCAATGCGTTTGAGATTGTCCTTGCCGGACGCGCCGACGAAGGCGAGCGCCACGGGGCCGAGCGCCATGTCGAAGAGCCGCCGGCCTTCGGGCGAGGCGACATAGTATTCGCGCTTGGGAATGGCCGTCGCGACGATTTCGATCTGCCGGTCGTTGAAGCCGATGCGTTCGTAGAACTCGCGCGTTCCCGATTCCCGCGCCGCGCCATTGGGCAGGCAAATCTTGGTCGGGCAGCTTTCCTTGAGCACGTCGATGATGCCGGATTGCTCCGCGTCCGAGATCGATTGCGTGGCCAGCACGACCGCGCAATTGGCCTTGCGCAACACCTTCAGCCATTCCCGGATCTTGTCGCGGAACATCGGATGCCCGAGCATCAGCCAGGCCTCGTCGAGGATGATAAGGCTCGGTGCGCCGGTGAGGCGTTTTTCGATGCGGCGGAAGAGATAGAGCAATACGGGCACGAGATTTCGCTCGCCCATATTCATCAGTTCCTCGACCTCGAAGGTCTGGAACGATCCGAGCGTCAAACCATCCTCTTCCGCATCGAGTAGCTGCCCCATCGGCCCGTCGACCGTGTAGTGTTGCAGAGCAGTCTTGATTTCGCGCATCTGCACGCCGCTGACGAAATCGGACAGCGAGCGGCCGCGGGCGTTGGCAAGCAAACCGATCTGGCGAGCGATTGCGTTGCGGTGATCCGGGGTGATCGTCACGCCCTGCATGGCGACGAGTGTCTCGACCCATTCGGCGGCCCACGCACGGTCACCATCCGTCGAGAGCTCGGCCAGTGGGCAGAAGGCGAGCGCTGTCCCCTCCCCTGCTCCGATCTCATAGTGATCCCCGCCCGCGGCCTTGGTCAGCGGATAAAGCGACTTGCCCTTATCGAAGGCGAAGATCTGCGCATGCTCATAACGCCGGAACTGCGCGGCGATCAGCGCCAACAGGGTGGACTTGCCCGATCCGGTCGGGCCGAAGATCAGCGTGTGGCCGACATCGTCGACATGCAGGTTCAACCGGAAGGGAGACGAGCCGCTGGCGACCTGCATCAGTGGCGGGGCGTTTGGCGGGTAGAACGGGCAAGGCGCCACGGCGCTGCCCGCCCAGACGGAATTGACCGGAATGAGATCGGCAAGGTTGCGGGTGTTGATCAGCGGTTCGCGGACATTGGCTTGAGCGTTGCCCGGCAGGCTGCCGAGATAGGCCTCGGTGGCGTTGAGAGTTTCGATGCGGGCGCCGAAGCCTTCGGCCTGGATGAGCCTCCGAACGGCCTCTGCCTGATCGCGCAGGCGAGCTTCGTCTGAGTCAAACATGACGATAACTGGCGTGTAATAGCCGTAGGCGACGAGCTGAGACGAGGCCTCGGCAATCGCGTCCTCGGTTTCGGCAACCATGGTCATGGCGTCCTGGTCGACTGAGCGGCTATGGGTCTGGAAGAGCTGATCGAAGAACGGCCGCACTTTCTGCTGCCACTTCTTCCGGGTCCGCTCGAGTTTTTGCCGCGCTTCCTGATCGTCGAGGAAGATGAAGCGGCTCGACCAGCGGTACGTGAGCGGCATCAAATCGAGGGAATTGAGGATGCCGGGCCAGCTCTCGGCCGGAAACCCGTCGATCCCGACAATTGCGAGGTAGCTGCCGTCGACCATGGGCGAGAGCCCGTGATGGAACTCGGACGTCACCAGCCAGTCGAGATACATCGGGATTGCCGGCAGTCGGACAGGATGGTTTTCCCCGAGGATGCAGAACCGGATGAACTGGAAGAGTTCGTCGTAGCGCGCCTCGTCGCCGCTCTCTGGATGAACGACCGTCCGCGTGACCATGCGGCGGATCATCAGGACATTGCCGAGATATTGCTCGACCTCGCGGATCGAGGTCTGGAAGGAAGCGAGCACCGCGTCGGCATAGGTTTGCGAGCGACTTCCTTCGTCCGAATAGACGTATCGCGCCATGGCCGAACGGCGCGGCTCCGGCGGCCGGTAGGTGAGGATCAGCGCGTGCTGGCTCTCATAGTGGCCGCGCTCGGCCATGAAATGATCGCGCCGCTGCTCGTCGATCGCGCGGGTCACCGGATCGGGAAAGTGGCAGTCCTCGCGGGCGGGATAGGCGGTCGTGGGCACGCGAACCGCCTCGACCTGGATCATCCAGCCGGACCCGAGCCGCGAGAGGACGGCGTTGATCTGCCGCGAGACTTCGTTGCGCTCGATATTGGTGGAGCTCTCTGAATCCGGCCCGGCAAAATACCATCCGGCCATCAGCGAGCCGTCCTTCAACAGGATGACCCCGTCGGCGACCAGACCCGCATAGGGCAACAGGTCGGAAAAGGACGGCTTTGAGTTTCGGAACTGTTTGAGGGCCACCATGGTCGGTCAGTACCTCCGGCAGGGGGACGATGTCGGACGATAGTTCGGCCGGTATCCGATGTGGCGCAAATAGACCTGCCGCATCATCGGGTCGGCCTTCGCCATGATGCGCAGCACGCCGACGACGCCGATCCAGATCGCGATGCCCAGCAGGACGGAAAACCAGGTGAGCACGACGAATATCAGGATGACCGTCGCCAGACCGGTCACGAGCACCAGTTCTCGGTCGGCGCCCATCAAATGGTTCGGCCGCGACAGCGCGCGATGGATCCGCGCGGTTGTGAGGGGAGCGACGGTTTCAGCCATCACTCCTCTCCCCCGCCGCACTCAGGTCCGCCTGACCAGGGAGATCAATCGAGGCGCCCGATGCGCCGAACAGGCCGACGATCTGCGTGGCGCCAAGCAGGACGCCGGCGACCAGCACGACGTACATCAGCCGCCGCGCGAAATCGTTGAGTTCGCCGCCGAAGATCAGCATGCCGCCGGCGACCGCCACGGCGGCAAGCGCGATGAAGCCTGCGACCGGACCGGTGATCGACTCCTGGATCGTCTGCAGCGGCCCTTCCCACGGGAGACTGCCGCCGGAACTGGCAAGCGCCGGCGTCGCGGCGACGCAGGCGGCGGCAATCAAGAGCCCCAAAGTCGCGGGGTGGCGGAAATTATGCGGCATGGCTGTCCTCATCGATCTGTGCGTGATGTTCGGTTTCGTAAGCCGCGCCGTCGAAGCTTTTGAGCCTCATCACATCGCGGACACGGCGACCTGTGGCGGTTCGTTCGATGGAAACGACGAGATCGACCGCTTCCGCGATGACCTCGCGCATTGGCTGTTGGCTCGCTTCTGCGGTGAGCTGCTCGAGGCGCCTGAGGGCGGAGTGCGCGTTGTTTGCGTGGATTGTCGTGATCCCGCCCGGGTGACCGGTGTTCCAGGCCTTCAGGAGCGTCAGCGCTGCACCGTCCCGAACCTCGCCCACAATGATCCGGTCCGGCCGAAGACGCATGGTGCTCTTGAGTAGCCGGCCCATGTCGACCGTGTCCGTCGTGTGCAGGCAAACCGCGTTCTCCGCGGCGCACTGGATCTCGGCGGTGTCTTCGAGAATGAGCAGACGGTGCGCCGGCGTCTCGCTGACGATCTCGGCGATCACCGCATTGGCCAGGGTCGTCTTGCCCGACCCTGTTCCACCCGAGACGACAATGTTCAGGCGATCGTGGACTGCGTGGCGGATCAGGCTGGCCTGCAGCTTGGTCATCACACCGCTGGACACATAGTCCGACAGCGGGATCAGGCGCGATGCGCGCCGGCGGATCGTAAAGCTCGGCGCACTGACGACCGGCGGCAGAAGGCCTTCGAAGCGATGGCCGTCGATCGGTAACTCGCCGGAGATGATCGGCTGTTCGTCGTCGACCTCAGTTTGCAGGGCATGGGCGACGCTGCCGATGATGATCTCGGCCGCGCCGGGCTTGAGCTCGCCGATGCTCTCGATCTCCTCCCCCAGCCGTTCCACGAAGAGCCGGCCGTCAGGATTGAGCATGACCTCGACAACGTCGACGTCCTCGAGCGCGGCGCAGATCGTCTCACCAAGCGCGTCGCGCAGCTTGCGGATCAGCCGTGACCGGGAGGATGACGCAGTCATAGCGTTCCTCCGCTCGGTGCAACCTGGGCACTACTGACTCGACCAAACATGGTTTGCATTACATCCGCCGCTGCCACTCAAAGGTGAGGTGCGGCTTTTGCCGCATGAGGCGGAGTCGGTCATCCCGGCAGTTCTGCCGGGGTCGTCCCCTGATTGTTGCTGGAACGGTTCTTGGCTGGGGCTTTGAGGCGACTCACTTTGCTGAGTCGGGTTCGGGTTTGGCCGATTTCTGCGGATTCCGGCTTGTCGAAGTCTGCCGATCGGAAGACTTATCAATGGGCCCCGGCAAATATGCCGGGGAAAGAATCTGGCGACGTTTTTGACCGCGCTGCGACAACAGCTTGAAATATAACACGAAAACGGCCCTCTTGGTTGCGACTTTCGGATTTGCAGCCGACTCGTGTTAAGGGCTCGTTAACCAAAATAATCTTGCTGGGCCACGCTTCCTGGGTATGATCACGGAAATTCGCCCGTTCTGCGAAATAACCGTGATTGAAGAGATTAGCGTGAACGCTCCGATGCAGATTAACAGATCAGACCTTCCTGATGTCGACGATGTAATCGGCGCTCACGCTGAACTCCTCGGCTCGCAGTTGCACAGCATCAGCGAAGCGCTCTTCCCTCCTGCAGCAAGCAAGGCGCTTCGAAAATTCACTTCAGGCGAAGCGGCGAAATTGATCGGTGTTTCGGATTCGACCCTGCGAAAAATGTCGTTGGCGGGTGAAGGCCCACAACCAGAGACAACGACAAACGGACGACGCTTATACTCGCTCTCCGACATAAACGAGATAAGGCGGATGTTCGCGCGAAGCGCCCGTGGGCGCGAGGCGATCGAGTTCGTTCCGCACAGGCGGGAGAACGAGCATCTCCAGGTGCTCGCTGTTACCAATTTTAAGGGCGGCTCAGGCAAGACTACCACCTCTGCGCACCTCGCACAGTATCTGGCGCTTCAGGGGTATCGCGTGCTCGCTGTTGATCTTGATCCTCAAGCGAGCCTGTCTGCGCTGTTGGGTGTTCTTCCCGAATTGAACGTCGGCCATAACGAGACGCTCTACGCGGCGATTCGATATGACGAAGACCGTCGGCCACTAGGTGATGTGATACGCAACACGTACTTCGACGGTCTCGATCTTGTCCCTGGCAATCTCGAGCTCATGGAGTTCGAACATACGACGCCGAAAGCCCTTGCAGACGGAAGTGCGTCCGACGGAGGAGCGATCTTCTTTGCGCGGATCGCAAGTGCCCTCGACGACGTCGCTGATGACTACGATGTCGTCGTAATCGATTGCCCTCCCCAGCTCGGGTTTCTGACGCTCAGCGGCTTATGTGCTGCTACGTCGATGATTGTCACGGTTCACCCGCAAATGCTGGACGTGTCGTCGATGAGCCAGTTCCTTCTGATGACCCGTGACTTGCTTGGGGTGGTTCGTGACGCTGGCGGACAGCTTAAGTTCGACTTCGTCCGATACCTGCTGACGCGCTACGAGCCGCAGGACGCTCCGCAAACCAAAGTGGTTGCGCTGCTCCGTAATCTTTTTGATGACCATGTTCTCACCAACCCAATGGTCAAGTCAGCCGCGATTTCCGACGCTGGTCTAACGAAACAGACGCTATACGAGATCGGGCCCGGCAACCTCACGAGAAGCACATACGATCGTGCAATGGAGTCCCTGAGCGCGGTGAATGGTGAGATCGAAGAGCTGATGCGCGCAGCATGGGGGCGATCATGACGAACGCTGGTGGCCTGTTTGAAGCGAGTGTGTTGGGAGCTCCCAACACGCGACGTTTCCTTCGACGTGAGCCAATTATCGTGGCTGTTGGGAGCTCGCAACAGATCCGCCGTGCAGACAGAGCAATTGTCCCAAAACAGTGTTGTTGGGAGCTCCCAACAAGCCCCCTGCCCCGAAGCGGATGGCCAAACTCGGGTGTGCAGTCATGAGCCGCAAAGACGCAATAAACTCCCTCTATCTCAAGAAGCCGGAGCCTGCTGGCGGCGAAAGTGAGAAGCCGTCGGAGCGCGTACGCACCGGCGCCATTTCGGCGATGGGAACTTCCCTGAAACAGATGACCGATGGCGCCAAGCTGGCGACCCGGCTGCAGGAGCAGCTCGAGAAAGGCGATGTCGTCGTTCAAATCGAACCCGATACGATCGAGCAGTCGCCTATAGCAGATCGCATCCCGACTGATGTTGATCCGGCCTTTGACGAGCTCGTGCAGTCCATATCCGACAATGGCCAGCAGGTCCCAATTCTCGTTCGGCCAAGTCCTGTGGGACAAGGGCGATTCCAGATCGCATATGGTCGCCGCAGGCTAAGAGCTGCGAAGATGCTCAACCGGCCGGTTCGGGCCATAATCCGAAAGCTCACGGACCAGGAACTGATCGTCGCACAAGGTCGTGAAAACCTTGATCGCGAAGATCTCTCATTCATTGAGAAGGCGTTCTTTGCCAAGAATCTGGAAGACTCCGGCTGCGACCGGTCGACAATTGTCTCGGCGTTGTGTTCCGACAAGGCTGACGTCAGCAGATACATAGCTGTTGCACGCCGCGTCCCGGAACACCTCGTAAAGCGCATCGGACCAGCGCCGAAGGCTGGTCGAGCGCGCTGGCTTAAACTGGCGGATGGGCTTGAGCACGCCGGCGATTCCTTCGAGGCAGACACGATCTTTAGCGATGACAGGCTTGCAGGCGCGAACAGCGACGCGAGGTTTCAGGCTGTTCTGCGCGCGGTTGAGCCCAAGAAGTCGGGTAAGAAAGCCGCAAGCTCGAACATCTGGAGAACACCGACCGGAAAGCGCGCGGCCAAGATAGAGGACCGCAACGGGCGAACGACGCTCACTTTCGAAGACAAGGTTGTTCCGGAGTTTGCGCGATACGTTTCCGCGCAGCTCGACGACCTTTATCGGCAATTTCAATCTAGCAGAGAGGAGGGCGGCGACTGAATCACGGCCGAAACCTTCGGCCATGGGAAAATTGGCAAAGAAAAAGGCCACCGAAATCGCTTCCGGAAGCCCCTTCTTTAGTCTCAGCAGCTAAAGAATCGCACTTCCGAGAATCACAGTCAAGGCTCTTTTGAGTCGTGAGCGCCTTTTCGGCGAGCAGTTTTCTATTGCCTAGCGATAGGTGAAAGAAAATGCAGACGCATATCACAACGACGCCCTTTGGGCGGCGGCCGATGACGCTTGGCCTGATGGCAAGCCAAGCCGCCGCGAAATCCATGCCGCAAGGCGCCAGGGTCGAAAAGTGGAAGACCTTCCACGCGATCCGGGATGCCAAGGAGCCGCTTGGCGCCACAGATCGTGCTTTGGCGATCCTCAACGCACTGCTGTCGTTCCATCCGGAAAACGAGCTGACCGCAGAAGGCGAACTGATCGTTTGGCCCTCCAACGAGCAACTGACGGCTCGGGCCAACGGTATGTCGCCGGCGACGCTTAGACGTCATCTGGCCTGCCTGGTCGACTGTGGGCTGATCATCCGCCGCGACAGTCCGAACGGCAAACGGTTCGCGCGCAAGGGCAGGGGCGGCCAGGTTGAACAGGCCTATGGCTTCGATCTCTCGCCGATCGTCGCTCGCGCCGAAGAGTTCGGGGAGCTCGCAGAGGCCGTCCAGGCCGAGAAACGCGCCTACAAGGCCGTCAGAGAGCGCCTGACCCTGCTGCGGCGGGATATCGTCAAGATGATTGACGCCGGCCTCGAGGAGGGCGTACCGGGCGATTGGGGCCTCATGACGCGAACCTATCAGGAAATCATGACCAGGCTTCCCCGCACGGCGCCACGCCAGGTTCTTGAGACCATCTGCGAGGATCTGGAGTTGCTGTGGGCGGAAGTGCATGACGCACTGGAATCATTCACGAAATCAGAGAATATGAGCGCCAATGAGTCTCATTCTGAGCGCCATATACAAAATTCAAACCCAGACTCCATATCTGAATCTGAAAAAGGCTCTCGAAAAGACAATGAAGCGAGCGGCACCGCCGAGGAAAACGACAACCTGCGGAGCTTGCCGAAGCGGGAATTGCCATTGGGTATTGTGCTGGATGCGTGCAAGGGCTGGCGCGATCTGGCCAAAGACGGGGAAATCCGAAACTGGCGGGACTTTTTGGCGGCTGCGGAGGTCGGCCGCGTGATGCTGGGGGTCAGTCCGAGCGCCTGGCGCGAGGCATGCGAGGTTCTCGGCGATAAGCACGCGACGATTACGCTCGCTGCGATCTATCAGCGGGCAGATCAGATCAACAGTCCCGGCGGCTATCTGCGCAGCCTGACCGACAAGGCGCGGGAAGGGAAATTCTCGGCCTGGCCAATGATCATGGCTCTGTTGAACGCCAAGCTCGAGGCGGACAAGGCCGCGGCCCAGGCGTCTTCTCAGGCCCAGCAAACGCCGGAGAGCCGGGAAAGGGGCTTCGAAGTATCTGATGCACTTCGTCAGTCAATGAAAAAGTGGAATTCATGACGCGGATCGGGGCAGGAGAGCGGGTTCTCGCCAGGCCCGTGCGTCAGTCGCTGTCGACGAGGCAGTCGAAGGCATCGAGCAGGGTGTCAACAATCGTCTGGCCGAGAGTATTGGCCGCGCCGGAGAGCTGCGCTTCGTCCCCGGATCGGGCGGCCGTGGCAAGCGCAGAACCTTGCTCAACGATGATCGTGTTGGCGCGCTCGATGGCCCATTGCGCGAACTCCTCGCGATTGTTGATGACCATCGTATCCATGAGTTTGCTCCCGGCTTTACGGTTTGTTTGCCATGCTTCGCCTACGGTCGAGGCGCGCCATTTGTACTGCGTTCGCGCCTGTCTATCACCCCGGCACTTCTGTCTCACCGGCGTCGATCAGGCCGCTGCGTTTCGCACGGTCGATCAGGTTCTTGACGGAAGAGGGCGCCCATTTGGTTCCGCCGCGCGGCGTGCGCTCATGCAATCGCTCGAGTTGGTTCGCGATTTCGCGTAGTGTGAGCTCCGGATTGGACGAATGGATGCCGGCAACTAGGGTCATCAGTCGATGTTCCGGCGGCCGCGGCGGCGATTTCCGCAAGAGCGATGCATCGGCCATGCCTTCCGAGACCATCCATTTGACCGCCCGCCGCAACCTTTCCGGCGTCCAGTCGAAACCGCGCTGTTTGAGAACCCGGGCAATGTCATCCCACGTATGATCCGGCCGCATCCGCTTCACAGTCGGAAGCCATTGCGAGGCGGTTGCCTGGAGCCGTTCACCAAAGGCAGCCTTCTGGGCCAGTGTCATCTTCGAGAGCATCTCAGGTCGCCGTTCGCGGATCCCCGGATTGCCAGGTAGGCGTCCCTTGGCTTTTGCCGCTGCAATCCCAGCCTTAGTCCGTTCGGAAATCAATGTCCGCTCGAGCTGAGCCACGGCGCCAAGCACCTGCAGCGAGAACATGCCCTGGGGCGTGCTGGTGTCGATCGGATCCCTCAGCGACCGGAAATGCGCGCCCTTTGCCGTTAAGTCCTCGATAACGTCAAGAAGATGGCTGACAGAACGCGCCAGGCGATCGAGGCGTACCACGACGAGCGTGTCGCCGGCGCCGATGGCCTGCACAAGCCTTGAAAGGGCGGGGCGGGCGCGAGAGGCGCCGGATCCATGTTCCTCGACGATTGTATCGCAGCCGGCCGACCTCAGCTCCATTTCTTGCGCCTGTGTTGCTTGCTCGTCTGTTGAGACGCGTGCATAGCCGATAAGCCGTCCCTGTGGTCGACGCGACGTCCGAATTTGCTTGCTAACGGCCATTTGCTGGGCCTGAGTGGTCATTGAGAGCCAGAATTACAAACATAGAAGATACGGATAACTGATCGTTTGTAAACGTCTCTTGATGGCCATTTTGATGGCCGGAAGCGCCGAAAACCCCAGAAAAGCGGCTCTCTCGTCGATCTGAGCGCCGATTGCCTGGTCTCTGTACAATCCTGAAGGCCACAGCGCTCATTATATATAGAAGGGCAAACGAATTACCGGTGTGACGGAAGCAAGAAGCATGTTAGCTTCCGTATAATAATTGAAACACCGTGTTATCAATGACTTATGAAATCGGAAGATTGAACCACGAGACCCTCCTGGGGCCGATTGCGGCCGCTGAGGACGCTCTTGCCCGGCTCGATGAGCGCGTCGCCCGATCAGAGGTCGGGCCAGGCTTTGCCGAGCGGGCGGATTTCTTCGAGTCCGTCTCCAGTATGTGGGTCGGCGGGGAGCTCGTCCATATTGAGGACCTGGTTCTCCACGACGCACAGATGGACATTCGGGCGCCGAGCCATGAACTCGTCATTGCGCACCGCATTGTACGGACCAGACGAAGGATCTCGCGGAACGAGCCCGGATGGGCGGTTTCGCGGTCAGGGATTATGGCGCTCGCTGGCGTCGCGCAAGAGACCTCCGTCGAAGCCGATCCCGTCGACAGGGGAGGGGAGGGGGTGGAGCTCGACTTGGTCGATCACGATGCGCTGTCGCCCGAGCTGGCCGAGATCGAAGAGGTCCTCGCCCGCACGAAATGGCTGGTCGATGACAATGAGCTCTCCGCGCGAAACAAGCAGGAGTCCGAGCTCAGCGTCGGGGAACTCCTCATCCGCGATCCGGATTGGGATGAAGGCGAGCGGATCGGTGAGTGGCTCGAGCTGGCCAAGAGGGTCGAACGGCTTCCGGCCACACTGGCTGCGGCTGTTCTCTGGGACGCATGGGAACATCTCGAACCCCTGCAGCGTCAACACTGGCTCGGGCAGGTGCTCGTTTCGGATTTCTTGCGGTCGCGCGGAAAGGTTCGATCTCATTTGCTGGCATATGCAGTCGGCCTGCGGGAGATGCCACGGGAGCGGAGGCGCGCGCGCGACCGAACGACCAGGCTGGTTGCCAATCTAGACGCAATGAGCGCGGCCGCCGCGGCCGGAATGAAGGATATCGACCGACTGACGCTCGCGAAACGGCAGCTTGAGCGGAAGGCATCAGGCCGGCGGACGACCAGTAGCCTTCCGGTCGCCGTTGATCTGCTGATGTCGCGGCCGATCGTGTCGGCGCACATGGTCGCGAAGGCTGCGAGGATTACGCCGCGAGGGGCTTTGAACCTGGTCAGCGAACTCGGAGTTCGAGAAATGACGGGGAGGGGGCGTTACCGTGCGTGGGGCGTACTCTAGCCGTAGGCGAAGCCGCGCGTGGAACTCGGAAGGCGGCTACTACAACGCTGACCGAACCGCATCGACAAACCTGTCATAAGTGGCAACGTCTTCCTTCATCATCTGACGAAGCCCAGCATGGATTTCGAGTTGCACACCAGCGCCCGTACTTCCGCGATTGCAGATATTCCCTGGCTCCATGCCGCCATATGCTCCGTCAGTGACGACTTCGCTCTCAAAGCCCGCGCTTTCCAGGGCCTGATGAACACGGTTTCGCAACGCTTCATCGCGTCCACCGATTTGCAGAGATCTCTTATCCCCCGCTAAGCCATGAACCGTAACTACCTTCTCGCAAGGCCCGATCAGCGTCAGTGCCCGCTCTTCGTCGAAGCGATGTGGGGTAATATGCAGGACCTTGTTCCCCCGTTTCTTAAGGCCTCGGAGCGCGTAATAATTGTGGTTGCTTCCTGCGATTGATTCCGCAAGCTCCGCAGTGAGAGGTTCAATTCCGCCGCCATGCGGCGCGACGATTGCCACTTTACTCTCAGCGACGGTGCGCGCCGTCACGCTAAAGTCCACGTCTTCTTGCTCATTCTGGCGGAGCGCTTCGAAGTCTTCGTATTCGTGTTCGCGCGACATCTTGTCTCCTCCCGAACGGGGTGACTTTCGATCCTGTCGGCAAAGGAATACCATTCAGAACGACAAAGGTCCGCCTTTGTCGATTTCCACGCCACGCATACTTGTTTGCGATCGGATCAGATCGTTCTCATCACCGATCCTCTTCCCGATCTCTTTGACGCAAGCGCTTCACGTATTCAGCGCTCGCAAGATCGTCCGGTCCAAGATCCAATGCACAATTGGCAAGTGAGGCATATGTTGCGTCAGAGAGTCTGAACTCGGTCGGCAGGTGCCGGTCATCGCGATTTTCATCGATGAATTGAAACAACACCCTGAAGAAATCAGCGCGAGACGGGCGGGAGGATGCTGTTCCGGCCGCAGTCAGCGACTGATGGGCATAAACGGTCGCCCTCGCGGCGTCGCTCCCCAATACGGAGACGAAATCCGAAATGGAAGGCCAGTATTTCAGGTCGAATTGGCTGCGAACGGCTTCAAGAGGTTCTTGCACAAAGGACGTGAAGCGGGGATTGTTCGTCGCGGCCTCACTAAGCACCTCCAGCACGTGATAGTGCGTCTCGCTGATGAAGCCAGAATGATCATGGAGCTTTGTGCGTTCTCGTAGCAGTTCGGCCAATTCCGTGGCTACCCCCGAGATCTTCTGGTTCACATCCTCCAGCTTGGCACGCATCCGTCGAGCCTCAACCATCTTGGCGGGGTTCCAAAATGCGGCTGTTCCGAGCAGTCCGTCAATAAACACCCGCAAGTAAAACTCGCTGTGGTTCGCCTTTGCCCAGAGCTCGTTGTACGCTTCTATCAGTTCGGTGTTTCGCGTCAGCAATCGCCTGCAGGCGGTCGTCTCGGAGGGAAGGATACCATTTTCGGTATTATAGCTTATGTGCTCTTCAAGTATCGTCTCCACTGCCTTTCTTCCGTCTTCCATTCTGCTTTTCTCCTTCTTTGATCTATTATCGAACCGTAGTCTGGAGCAGCCGACTCAGCGGGACCGGAAATAAGAATAGTTCATACGCTTTCGGGTACTTTGGGTGATACGGTCAGACGGGGCGACAAAGCGGCCACCAGCCCATTGTTTTGACGGCACCGGTGGCTGATCGCGGAGAACCTGGATGCTCTGCCCTGCAGAGACCAGTTGGTATGAGAGCGAGCAGATGAAGCTGAAACGACTTGAAAAGATGCGCAGCGGTGGAACGCGCACGAAAATGCAGCTCAGCATCCCGATTCCCAAGACACCCGACGGTCGGGTCTACCGATATTCGCCCAATGCTGACGCCCATCCCCGCCACTTCGTACTTGGTGATACCGTCGCAGGGTTCGCGGCAGACCCAGCCAAGGCGGAACGCATGAAATATACTCCCGGTACCGCCGGTACCGTCTGTCCCTACAGCGGTGTTAGAGCCGACGATGAGGAATTCATGCATCCGGACGATCGCAAGGCGGCCGTGAAGGTTGTTGAGCAAGCGGCATTGCAGGATATGCAGGATGCGTTTTCCGAAATGCTGGCCGGCGTCGCACGGCGCAGCAAATCGCTTACTTACAAACCAGCACCCAGAAAAAGCAAACCTCGGCCGCGATTTGGGCGTCGTGACCTGATGCGGCTATTGGTTTGCGATTGTTGCGGGCGGGACTACGGCGTCTTCGCAATTTCCCTGTTTTGCCCGGATTGTGGAGCCCCCAACTTGGCACTCCACTTTGCCCGAGAGGCTGAATTGGTCGGTCAGCAGGTCGATCTTGCGGAAGGATTGGGTGTCGAGCAGCAAGAGTTGGCCTATCGACTGCTCGGCAATGCCCACGAAGATGTGCTTACCGCCTTCGAGGCCTCCCTCAAGGTGGTATACCTCCATCTGGCGCAGAATCGTGGTCCAGGATCAGCGCCCGTCAAACAGGTTGGAAACGATTTTCAGAACATCGAAAAGGGGCGCAGACGTTTCGATGAGTTCTCGTTCGACCCGTTCGCAGAGCTCGACGCAAAGGAGCTTGCGGCATTATCTTTGAACATTCAGAAGCGGCATTTGATCGGACATAATCTTGGCGTCGTAGACGCCAAATTCGCCCAACACGCGAAGGAAGCCAAGCTGGGCGAGACTGTCGAGTTGGTGGCAGCCGACATACGGACCTTCGGCACCCTGTGCCAGAAAGTCGTCCGCCGTATCGATGACATGTTGGCGCAGGCGCCGCTCCCACCTCCGGCGGATCAGGACGAAGAGAACTATGCGCAATCACCGGAAGACACCATTGGCGACTTGAGCCCTGAGGGCACGGCTATAGGGAAATGGATCTGCGAAACATCTATCGACGGGTTGCCCGGACCACTGGACGAAGAGGCCTTGATCTCTTCCTTCCCAGACCTGTCGACGGATCAGATTTCAGAGGCTTTGGCGGACCTTGCGGAGGATGACTACCTGGACCTTTCCCACGCAATCTCAGCACGATTGCCACGGGTACGAGTCTGTGAGGATTTGTTCCTGACCTTCGATACGTATTGCATGGAAACCAATCCCGTCGCCGACGCACTCCAGCTCATTCCGCTTGTGCTGTCCAAGGAAACGGTGGACGTCCCTGCTTTGCATGTTGAGAGCGGGTTATCGCTGCGTCGGTTCAATCCCGCGATCGGACTCATCATCTCCGAGATCGGCGAAGGGCGTGTCTCTGGTGCATGGGTTGACGGATATCCGACACCCTACTTCTTCATCGTTGACTCCGACCGTGTCGCAATCAAGCGCCTGGCTCGAAGGCTCAGTGCATGAGGGGAATGCCGGGCGCATTTTCTGGTCCGCCTCGCGGCGTAGATACTGGGTCGCCGAATTTATCGGCGCGTTTGTCTTGATCGCGCAAGCGATGCGTTAGGTTCGCCTTTGCTCCGTATGACCGCAATCAGGATACTGATTGCATCCAAGGAACCGTTGGTTGTTTCGGCCTTGCCGCTCTACAAGCTGGCCAACACGACAGGCAGGACATTGACGTACCGGATCACCATCGATCGTCTCAAAACGCAAATTGTCGCCAGCGATCTCTGAGAGCTCCCGGATATATCGAGACGGCTCCCGGCTATTCGTCAGTAAGTACACCCCGCGGCTCGCGCGTGTCAGCGCGACATAGAAGAGGCGCCGTTCCTCGGCATACTCGTAGGCTTCGGGATGGGGCAGTACCAGATTGAGCAATTCATCGTCGTCGATCCGGCTCGGCACCCCGTACTCGCCTTCACTAATGCCGATGAGAATGGTGTAGTCGGCTTCGAGCCCCTTTGCTCGATGGAACGACAGCCCGAAAACTTCAATGTATTTGAACTCGGGTTTTGCTCTCTTGAGCGGATCAAGCAGGTTGTAGCGCCATAGCACCATCACCTTTAGCTTTTGATGCTCAGCGCTCTGCCATTGGTCCGAGATGCTGCCAAGGAAACGATCGAGGCGTGTCAGTAGCCGACCGCAGGCGTCAGAGAAATCCGGTTTGGTTCCTTTTCCTTCAACCGGAATGACGCGGATCGATCGCGAAATCGCCGGCCTTTTCGATCGGACTGATTTCTTGAGCTGCGCTGGATTGCGCTGCACAAAGCTAGCTGCCGTTTCGGCGATCAACTGATTGCAGCGATAGGTCTGTTCAAGACGGCCCTGCCAACTCGTTCCGAAATTCGCCTCGAACTGGGTGAATATCGTGAGGTCGGAGCCGGCAAAGCGATAAATAGACTGCCAGTCGTCGCCAACAGCGAAGAGCTTGGTGAAGGGCTTTTGGTGCTTCAAGGCCTTAATCAGCCTTGCACTCGGTTCCGAGATGTCCTGGAACTCGTCGGCGAGGATAAGGGAATAGGGACTTCGGTATCGTCCGGTTTCAACGAGGCGCGTTGCATTGGCGATCATCGAATCGAAGTCGATACGGTCCGTTTCCTGTAACCTTCGCGAATAGGCTTCGGTGAGTTTCCAGACCGTGCGAGCAAATTCCTCAGCGCGGTTGTGATCATGGAGGGATTTGGCCCGCTCGAGCAACATGTCCAGGTTCAGATGGCTGGCGCGGATGTGTTTGATGCAAACGGCGATCAGCTTGTGATAGTGTTTGATTACCACGGGTTCGAGAGATTGAACGATCGCTGAGTAGCTCTTTCGCTTGAATGCTATGTTCCGTTTTGTCAACTCGCCTTCAAGTGTCGAAACCAATAGTCCCTCACTTGCCTGGGCGGAGGTGGTCTGGAACACATCCAGCCCCGCCTTTTCATATGCGGTTAGCTTGCTTTCTGCATGGGCGACGTAGTCGGCAAAAGGCGATGAGCCGTCGGCGTTGATCGCCAGATGTTCATGGATTGACTTGGTGGCGGGGTAATAGAAATCAGGATGCACGTGCCGGATTGTGCCGTCTTCCTCCTCGATCTCGATTTGGCGCTCATATTCAAACTCGACAGAATGCAGCCAAAGCCAGTTTGCGATGGTTTGCTCCTGCAGCGACTTCACATAATTGCCGGCCATTGTGCCAATTGTCGCGCGTCCCTTCTGCCGGCGTACTGACAGATAGCGCTCGTGGTCCGCTTTCGTGTCGAAAAACTCGGCCGGGATGTCCGCCTTCGGATGAAGGACAAGGAGGTTAACCCACAGCCTGGCGAATTCAGGGTCGGAACCCAGCAATTCTTCGACGATATGCTCGATCACCTTCGCCTCGCCGGCAGGGTGTTCAACCCATTCGGCGAGTTGCGGCGGCCGACCTTCCACTTCTTCTATAATGCTGCGTCCAAGGGCATGAAAGGTCGTTATCCGGCATTCCAGGTCAGCTACTTCGACGCCGAGTTGGCGGGAAATTCTCTCTTTCAATTCCTCCGCCGCGCTCTTGTTGAAGGCGAGAACCAGGATTTCTTCGGGCCGATGGAGCTGCTTTTCGAGAACATAGGCCACTTTTCCGACCATGGTCGCGGACTTTCCAGATCCGGCTGAGGCGACAAGCAGGTTGTTGTCTTCGAGGCGGATGCAGGCCTCCCGCTGCTGGCCTGACAGTGAACGGCTGTCGAGATCGTCGAAGAACGAACGATATCTGGTGAGTTCGGCGGCAACGAATTCATCGTTATACTGTCGACGAACAGCGGGATCTATGAGGAAGCTGAACGACGGCGGCAGTGTGGCCTTCAATCGAGAGGGTATCGTCTCCGGATCGAAAAGTGGGTGGGACAATGCAGCTGCAGCGTTGCCCGGGACACCTGCAATCGCCTGCGCAAGATCCGCGTGGGCCAGATACTGGCCCTGACGTTCCGTGATGGCCTGAAGCTGGATGTCGACCTCATTCAGCCGGTCGGCCTCAGAGACGATCAAGCCGAAAAGGTGGGTATTGACGAAGCTGTAGAGATCAGCAGCGAGTCGGGTTGCGTCCGGTTCTCCAAGACAGGCAAGATTGTAGACTCGGTGGTTGGATCGGATTTCGACGCTGTGCCACAGGAGTGCTTTGCTGACTGATATGGCGACCACATCGAGGCATGGCAGATCGATACTGTCGCCTGCAATCAATCGTACCATCGTTGGTTTGGAAGGGTTGAGCACCAGCTTCCATCGTCCGGACGGTAGAAACCGCGCGAAAGAACCAGGTCGATATGTTCGTGTGCTGCCAGACATTCTGAAATAGGTGCCATATCGATGACAGATCGTCACGCCAACGGGTGTCCGCCATGACGTGCCGATGGTCTGCCAGGGTGTTGCCCTTGCATCGAGGGCGTGCCGCCGTTGGGCAGAAGGCCTGATGTAAGGCTACTTCTTCGGTTTCATTTGAGGTCTCGCCGCTTCAGCAGCTTGGCTCTCTGCCTTCAGGTCGCTGATAAGGGTTTCAAGCTCAGCGATGTGCTCCATGAATTCTGGCGGTGTCGGTACTGGTACGGTGTCGGCAGCAGGGTTGTCATGACTGTGCGTGTTTGCTCGTGTCATTCCTTCGTGAAATCGTACTGCTAACTCGTCGGAAAGCCGCACATAGCGAAGCAATTGGGTTTGGACCACGTCCACTCCGCGCTGGACAATGTTGTAAAAGATGACTTCCTCGACGACCCTCTCGTATGTATCGCGCAGTCTGCCGTAGAGGTTCTTCACGAAGAATTCGTAATCAGCAGGGCTGGACGTGTGTAGCTTCGGCAACTTCGCGGCGTCGTCCTTGATCCTTCCAATGCGTTTTTTGACGTTCAGTCCTTTCCACACCATTCCTGCTGGGTCGACTTTACCGGCAGCAGACTTGTCGCTGAAAAGGGCAACGGTTTCCGCCTCGATGCCAACCTCATCGGCTGCACGGCAAAGCTCATTAAAGAACGTGATGTCGTGAGTGAATACGATTACCTGTCGAAGCGAAGCTTCCTGTGCAAGCCGAGCTGCAACCTTGGCACTTCGGTCGCGATCAAGCGACGAAACTGGGTCGTCAATTACGACGGGACCGGAGCCGTCTGTGAGAGCAACCTCGGTCAAGAATCCGGCAAGAGCCAACGCTCGTTGCTCGCCTTCACTAAGAATCTCGGATGTCACCTTGGTGAGTTTAGTCTGTGGGTCGACTTGAAACTCCGCCTTTGTCTGGTTGCTTTTTCGAGCAAGTCCTACCTTCAAATGCATGATGTCGAAGGTTTCGCGTTCTCCATCAAAATGCGAGGTGACCGCCTTCGTCAGATGGGAATCGACGAGTTCATTTGCGCGCTGCGTAATTCCTCTCGTTTGGAGGTCGGATAACGCCTTCTCAAACGCCGCATCCATCACCAGGAGATTGCGTCGTGTGGTCAGTTTTTCCCTGTTCGCCGCGATTATCTTCCTGTCCTCAAGTTCGTCTTTCTCGGCACTGAGATTCTCTCGTTCTTCTGAATTTGCCGCCTGGGTCAAAGCTGTTTGCTCGGCTTTGACTTCGTTTTCGAACGCACTGATACCCTCGAGAGGTATGACTAGATCGGGCAAGCCATCAACTTGCTGGCCATTAAGGAGTGCAAGCTTGGCATCCCGTCGCTTCAAGGCTGCAGTCCGAAGCGCTGACAGGCTGTCGGCCAGTTGATCACTGCGTTTGCGAACCTGCTCAACGCGATCGGAAAAGTCCTCCGCTCCAAGGCAAGCGAGCTGCATCAAGTTCTCAACAGCCGCAGTGACAGAAACTTCCAGTTTTTCGGCTGTCGCATCGAGCGTGTCATCCATGTACTTTTGAAACCGCTGCAGCCGAGCACGGCCGTCTTCGGCGAGCGGTTGCTGGCACAATACGCACGCAGCGGGTTCATCACCGTTCCCAAGGACCGGAAATTCGCTTTCCGGATAGGCTTCGCTCAAAGAGTAGTTGCGGGCGGCCGCCCAGAGCACCCGCCAGGTCTCACCACCTACCCCCGGAAGCGGCTCATCTGTGAAAAGCGCATCCGCTGCCACTTTCGCCGCCTGGCGCGCAGCATCCGCTTCTTCCCTGAGCCTCTTCGATGTTTCGAGGGCAGCGTCACCGAACTCAGCATTGATTTTGGCGCATTCGGCCTGAAGAGCACTCGTCCAGTTCACCAAAGCGTTCACATCAGCAGCTGCCGACGAACCTGCGGAGAGCGCTGCCGTCAGGTCTCCGAGACGCTTTTCATCCTCTGCAGTAAACGTCGTTGCAGCTACAATTTGATCATCGGTGGTGCTCTTGTTGACCGACCGCTCGAATAATTGCGATTTTGTGTCTCGCTGCGAGGGAAACGATACCGATGACAGACCAACTTTGTCGCCAATAACCTTCGCACGCTCCCCGTCGAGCTTTTCCTTCAGTTCCATGCAGACGGTGTTGAGTTGGTGGGGAAGGGCCAAGCCAAAAGGGAGGTAGCGGATCTGGTTTCCACCGTCGACGTAAAGCTCTGCGGAAGCCGTGTCGAAAACGGCAACCTGGGTAAGCTCCGGCAGTGCGGTGGCACCTGACGTCCATTGAACTGGCGTTTCTCCAGATCCAGCATCGATTAGAATCTCGGCGGTCTGTGGTCCCGATGAGCCGCCGTATACGTCTGATAAGACTTTCAGTTTGGCAACATTTTCCACCCGGGTTCGGCACGCAGTGCGCAGGATTCGGACAAATCCGCTTTTGCCGCTTCCATTGCGCCCGTAGATGACCGTCAGGGAGTTGGGCCCGAAATTGACTGACGCCTTTGGGGTCAAGCGGTTGACGTTTTCAACATTTGCTATCCCCTTTAGGACAATATTCCGTCTTTTTTCTTCGCCGCTGAAATGGGGCTTAGCAAACGGAACGGGAGTTGGGGCCGGAGCGGTAAGCTCAAATCCGGCAGCGGATTTGAGCATGGCCATCAGGTCGTCGAAGTCGGCCTGCGTGAGCTTATTGGTCGTCGCCAACCGCCTGAGAGCGTCGCGCTTCCATGGCGAGAGCTTTGTCGACCATTCCTCGATATCGTCGATCGGTGCATTCGGCATTGTGGCCCCTAACCAGCAATTGTGAACATGTGCCTCATTGAAACCGACAACCGTGTTGCCTGCCATACGTCCGATTATCACAGAAGATGATTTGGTCTAAGATCAACTACAATGTGTGGAATGGCCCTTGTCGCCCAGCAACCGGTTATCAGACCCGCTGCAAATACGGATTCTTGGCCGTTGTTATGCTATGAAATCTCATGAATTCTTGCATTTGGCACGACTTGCACTGCAATCTCGCACAGGTGCCGGTGATGGGTGAGATATATCACCTGGCCCACCTGAGCCATTTGTCCGAGCAGCCGAAAGACTTCCTCCGATCGCGGTTCGTCGAACGTTTCCATAATATCATCAGCGATAAACGGTACAGAAGGCCTTGCTGCCGCGAACTCCTCGTATCCGGCCAATCGAAGCGCCAGATAAAGCTGAAACTGTGTGCCCTTTGACATTTCGACCGCGAGTTTGGACCCGCCTTGCCGCGACAGTCCGATCAACGCCTCACGATCCTTGTCCGGCCGTGTGGCAAGTCCGGAGTATTCATCACGCGTAATCAACCGGAAGGCTTCGGATGCCCGGTTCATCATCGCACTACGGTGCTTCTCCCGATATGCGCGGATACCATATTCAGCGACCAGGCTTCCGGTCTTCAGGCGTAGGTATCGCAGCGCCAGATCCTCGATTTCGAGAAGTAAGGTCCGGCGGCTCGCTTCGAGGCGGGCGACAGCGTCATCGCCTCCGATAGCGTTCAATGCGTCGGTTGCGCGAGCCCTGTCAGCGAAGAGATCCTTCGCGCGTCCGTCGAGGTCGGCGAGGCGCGTATCGAGTTCAGCTTGTTCTGCCTGCAGTTCGCCGAGATTGATATCGCGGAGGTCGGATACCGCCTCTTCGATAAATTGCCTCTGCGTCTCCCCGAGAATCTGCCGCTCGAGTTTGCCGAGTTCCGTGATCAACTCGTCCCTTTTCTTGCAGCGCTCCAACGCCTGTCGGACATCGGCGAGCTCGTTGACCTGGAAGAATTCACACATCTCCCCCTTGCGCGAGTCATGAACTGCGATCTCTCCATCCAGATGCTCATGCTCGAGTTCGAGATCGACAAGGGCCTGGTTTCGTTCCTGTCGTTTCGCGTCTGTCTGCCTGGCTTCTTCGTGCCGTCGGACTAATGCCTTGGCTGCGGCGAGCGGATTGTTGCCATCGTACGCTTCTCCGAGTGCCATATGCAGCCGCTCGACTGTATCAGCGAAGGCTGCCTGATCGGATTCCATCGACGCGATGCGATGACTCAGGTCTTCCTGCTCGCGCAACGCCTCGGGGAGACCGGTCATCGCGTCGAGGAGTTCTCGTATCGCGCCGACACTGCCTTGACGATCGGAAAACCAGGTGTTGGAGAGGATGCTCCCCCAAGCACGCTGCCACTCTTCGAATGCGGCTACGGCTTCGTCCAATGCCGCTTTTCGCCGAGACGCTGCGGCTTGAAACTCCGCGAGGCGTTTGTCTGCTTCGACGCGTCTGGTTCGGGTGGTAGCGTGTTCCGTGAGAATGTTGTCAGCTGCCTGCATCAATGCAGCCAAATCCAGTCCCTCGACATCGATCCCAATGGTCATCAAGGATTCAGAGAGAAAATCCTTTTCCGTTGTTATCGCTAACTTCGATTCGTCAATATCGCTCAGAGATCGACGGAGGTCATCATGTGCAACCAGTGCCGAGGTGCGGGCCTCAGCCCAGCTGCTGACTGATGTTAGCCAGGCATGCGTGGGTTTGTCCGCAGCCAGTTCGATCTCGGTTGGCGTCTCGGACCGGATTTCGCGGCGCAAGGCTTCCAGTTCACTGTCGGTCTCTTGCAGCAATTGATCTTGCTGCTCGAGGTGTGCCTTTGCGACCGACAACGCCGCCGACAGGGACCGCAACTCCTCGAGCTCTTTGAGACCGTTTAGTCGTATATCGAGGATCGCATCGGCCGATCGCATTTCCCTTTCGAAACGATCGGCCGTTTCTCGATCCAAGCTGGACAAGTGGTGTGCCCACGCTTCGTCACGTTGAACTAGGGCAGATTTCGCCTCCTCGTCATCCTTAATGCTAGATGTTTCGCGCAGGGAAGAGATCCTGGCGGTGTCCTCATTGCACTTAGTTGAGAGCTCCCGCTTCCGCTCGCCGATCTGTGCGCGTCTCTTCTCGATCCCGTCAAAAATCAGTTTCCATGCGGCCAGTTGATCGGGTTCGGGCGGCGAGATCTTGCGTAGTTCCGTCCCCTCGCCAGTCCAGGGATGGAGGTTGTGGATAGCATCTTCAAAGGCGCGTCTCTTCTCGGGAAGGGCTCGCTCCGCAAGGCGAAGTTCGGCAGCCAGGTTTCCGTCGCGCAGGCGTTTCAGTACGGATTGAAGCTGTGCGATCTTGCCCGCGTCGACCGCGACGCCTTGTCCGTCAAGCGCCTGGCGAGCGCGCTGCTCATCTTCCAGAGCCTGCCGGGCGGACGCTTCTTCCTTTTCGGCTGATTGGTGCGCGACATCGATGCCGGTTTTTTGGGTGATCAGATCACGAAGCGCTCCGATCGTGGAGGCTGGAACAAGAAGTGTCTTGGGGTCGTCGACATTGGATTGTCCCAAGGTCACGAGAATAAGATCGATCTTGCGGGTGCATTCAGCCAGCGCGTCGTTCCTTTTCGGCAGATCGTCTGCAGCCGTCGTGTAGCGTGCGGCGGCGTCTCCAAGCCGATCGAGATCATCTGCCACCTCGAGCAGACGGTCCTCGACGATCAACCCCGCGAGTTCGTCACGAAGCTTCTGCTCACGCTGTTTGAGGCCGATAGTCTGTGTTTGAAGCCGCGTCTCCTCGACGATGAGCTCGGGAAGAGCGGTCGCCCATTCCTCCGGAGGGTTTGGCATGTCCTTGTATTCCGACAGCTTCTCCTGCCCCTGAAGGTATTCGGTCGCCAAAGGGTAGGCGCGCAGAGTACGGATTATCTCCTCATGACGCACCTTGGCCGTCGCGATCTCCTTCATGGCGGCGTCATAGGCAGTCTGGGCTTGCTCAAGCGCTGCCGTCAGCGCCTTGTAAGAGGAGGCCTGCACATCGATTTCGTCGCGCTTTGATTTCAGCTCCGCGATCTGTCGCTTCAGACCTGCAATTGCGGTCGAACTCGCGCGCTTCCGAAAAATGCCGTCGGCTTCGGCCGCGGCGGTTTCGAGAATGGAATTGACGCCAGCCAGGCCAGCACTTGCCGAGAATAGCAGTTCGCCCAGATCGCCCTTGCTCTCAAGGATCGCGTTGCCTCCATCCTCGAGTGTCTGGTCGTCGAGCGAAAACATCATGTGATAGGCGTCACGTGTCAGACCGGCGAGCGGGACGTTCAGCACCGCCTCGTTGACCGGCTGCCCGTTTGCATCCAGGAGGGAATTGCTGCGCTGCTTGACGCGCCTGAACTCGTGGGCCGATCCTTCGAACTCCAGACAGGCGCCGATCTCCATGGCTTTGCCTTGATGAAGAAAGCTGTAGCGCGTGCGTTCCTCGATGCCGAACAGGAGATCGAGATAGGCGGAAAGCGCCGTCGATTTGCCGGCTTCGTTCAGGCCGTAGACGATATGCAAATCCGGTGTGTCGCTTTCATGCTCCCCGAAGTCGATCGAATAATCCGTGAACTTGCCGTAGCGGGTAAGATCGAGCCGGCGCAGGCGCATCAGTCGACCTCCGGAGCGTTGGCTTTGAGCCGAGCCAGCATGTCCTCGCTTCCTTCGGACAGCAACTGATCGACCAGCGCCTTGAACTCGTCTTCGTTGTTGCCGCTGAAACCGCGCGCTTCCGGCGGCAGGTCATCGCGCAGTTCCTTGACGAGGTCCTGCACGATTTGTCGAACGCCATGCTGTTGAATGATGTCGTCTCGCATCAACTCGCCGAGTTCCAGGACTGGATCGGCGGTCGCGCTTCCAACCGGTTTGCTGACCGGCGCTGTTGTCTCCAAATCGATCTTTTCGATCCAGGTGTTTCCTAAGGTCTCTGCGCGCTGCTCGGTTTCAGCCAGCAGCAAATCGTGATCGCGTCGCAGCCGCCACGACAACGGGGTCGCACCTGTCAATCGAAGACGAGCCACAAGGTGCTGAGATCGTGTTTGTTCGCGTGCTCCAGAAATCTCTGCCTCAATCAGATCGGCTGCCTCTCGCCAGGTCTCCGCCGAGGACATGTTGACCGTCACGCGTTCGAACTGGGCGGTGCTTGTCGTGCGTTCTTCGATCCTGAGGCTTTGATCGTCATTGACCGTAACGAGGGTGACTGTCTTTTTCCCGGCTTCATTGATGTCCCGTCCCTGAGGCATTCCTGGCATGACCACTACGCGATCGCCGGCGTATTCGGTCCGGACATGGACGTGTCCAAGTGCCCAATAATCGAATCCCCAGCCCTGGAGGTCGGCTAGCTTGCAAGGCGCGTAAGGATCGTGCCCAGGAGCGCCCGCCAAGCTAGTATGCATGATCCCGATATTGACAGCATCCGGAGTAGGGCGGTGATACTTCTCAAGAAGGCTTTCCGGAGCCTGAGGCTTGGCGAAACTCAGGCCGTGAATGGAAAGTGCGAGCCCGTCTTTGGTGATGTCGACGCAATGAGCGCGCCCGCCGAAAACGGTCACCGATGGCGGCAGGATCAGTTCCTGCGTGATGCGCGAAAGGGCGTCGTGATTCCCTCGGATGATGAAGGTCGCAATGCCGGCTTCGTTGAGCCGCTGCAACTGGCTGGCCAGAAACCGGGCAGTCTTCATCGATGTCTGGTCGCCGTCATAGAGATCGCCGGCGATAATCAGCGCATCGACCTGTTCATCGATACACAGGTCGACGATCGTCACTAAGGCCTGCCTTGTAGCGTCACCTATCAGCTCGGCGAGGTTACCATTGCGGAGTGCAAGCGAACGTAGCGGGGAATCGAGATGAAGGTCAGCGGTATGGATGAATCGGAATGCCATAGGTGCATTGTCCATTACCTGAGCGATGAAAGTAAAACGCAATTATGCAATTCACGGCGAATCGGTCAGTGCTTAGCGGTCGAGGCGAGTCCGAAAAATGTGACATTCTTCGGACTCTCTTGTTGATGTCCGAAAAATGTAGCATATTTCGGACATGACGGATCCAACTCAAGATACAGATCTGCGTTCCAAACTGCTTGCTCGGGTTGCGTCTCAGCCCGACGAGGTCTGGACGCCTGCCGATTTCGCCGATCTCGGCGGGCGTGCCGCCATAGACAAAACCCTGCAGCGGCTCGCCGCCGCCGGCGAGCTCCGCCGCATTGATCGCGGTCTCTATGATCGGCCGCGTAAAAACTCTCTGACGGGACAGCCCACCGTTCCGGACTATCGGGCTGTGATCCGAGCTGTAACCCGTCGCGACCAGGCGCGGGCTGTTGTCGATGGCATGACCGCAGCAAACGATCTCGGACTTACCACCGCTGTCCCGGCGCGCATCGAAGTGCTGGTTGATGCACGGCTGAAGCCGATCAAACTCGGCAAGCAGGAAATTCATTTCAAGTTCGCCGCCCCGAGCCGCCTCTACTGGGCCGACCGACCGGCCATGCGCGTCGTCCAGGCCCTGTACTGGATGCAGGATATGCTGTCCCATGACGACGAGCGAGACCGGGTAGGGGATGTGCTGCGCCGTTTGTTCGCTGATCCGAAACACGGAAAAGCGATCCATGACGACCTTCGCGCCGGCCTTTCAGCCCTGCCGATCTGGATGCAGGAATACCTGCGCGACCTGATCACTCCTGTCGATACCAACGAGGTCGAGCAATGAGCTCGGCCGCATACAAGCAGGTCATGGAATCTCCTGCGCGGGACCGGCTCGATCTATTCCTGGCAACAGCCAACCGTCTCGGAGCGCCAGTGGGCAATATCGAGAAGGATTTCTGGGTCTGCTGGACCATGAACGCGCTGTATCACGAGCGACCTGCCAGAGCACCGCGCCTACTCTTCAAAGGGGGCACATCGTTATCGAAGGCTTACGGTCTCATTCAACGGTTCTCCGAGGATATCGACATCACCGTTTTCCGCGATGATCTCGACGAACCAGCATCGGTCGAAGAACTTGAGACGCTTTCGAACAAGAAGCGTCGCGCCAGACTGGACGCAGTCCGGGATGCGTGCCGCACCTATATCACTGGCCCGCTACGAGAACTTCTTGCCGAGCAACTCGCCGACATCACCAGCGGTGCAGGGCGGATCGAGATCGATGAAGCCGATCCCGATGGACAGACACTTCTGGTCTGGTATCCAGAGGTTGAGCCGCGCGACGGCGCATATGTGCGCCCAGCCGTTCGAATCGAATCCGGCGCAAAGTCAGCGCTTGATCCTAACCGGCCCGTCACGATCCGCCCCTACATCGCCGACGAGGCGTCATCATTGGATTTGGCAGTAGCTGACGTAACCACTGTCGAGGCAACACGGACCTTCTGGGACAAGGTTGTCATCGCGCATGGCTTGCGCCGCTGGTATGAGCGGCGTGGCGTCCTTCGCCAAGAAGGTCAACGCGTGTCGCGGCACTATTACGATCTTCATTGCCTCCTAAACTCAGACGTGGGCCTGGCTGCCCTCGGAGATTTTGATCTCGGTGCAGATTGCGTCCGACATGCGCGGATGTTCTTCAACCGACCTGACATGGACCTCGCCTCGGCCATGCCGGGTACATTCGCTATTGAGCCTGTCGACGGCATGGTGGCGGCGCTCAAGGAAGACTACGCCAACACGACCGCAATGATCTTCGGAACGGCGCCTGAATTTGAGGACGTGCTTGCATCCGCAGCAGCGATCGAACATCAATTGAACAAGGTCGCAACCTGATGCGAGAACAAGGACGTAAAACGCCAGAATACAGAGGTGAGAGCTGCGTTGGTACTCTGGTGATACGTCCATTGGGAGCAGGACAGACGGAACCATCGGGCGTTGGCAATCCGGAGCACTAGAATTAGTCCCGTGTCCTGCGTTCTGAGAAAAGCTGAGGCAGATGATGGATCAGCTCACCCTCTCCTACGTCTGGAAGCAGAAGCAAATACCTGTTGTGCTGCGCCGTACGGGGCGAGGCGAGCGCATTCGCGTGCGACTACCATTCGCCGACGACAATCGGCACTGGCTTCAGAACGGGCGGCGAACTGCTCCCGAATGGATCGGCGGCACAGAAGCTTACTGGGAGTTGCCGAAATCCTGGTTCAATGACCTCGTCGATCGAGCGCTGGTCAGATATGGCAAGATCTACATCATTCAGCCCTACCGCGAGCAGGAGATCTGCGCGAGAGCATGCCAGGAAGCGCTCGGTCATGAGTGCCAATGTTCATGCATGGGCGCTAACCACGGTGCCGGCAACGACGGAAGCTGGTTCGAAGTCTCCGATACCTTTTCGACACGTTGGGGCGACCGGGAACTGGCCTGCCGTTTGTTGACGGCACGATAGGCAGCTACTGACCGAAGATTAAATACAATCTTTGGTCAGTAGCCAGAACACACGGGCTATTAACAGGCCTGACCCGACAGAGCGCTGGCGATTGCTACGCGCTTCTGAGGCCCTGATAGTTCTCAGTTATCGTGACTCGCTGGCGACCACCTCGGGTCGGTGTTTGACGTCGCCCTGCGGGCCGGGCTGTTGGCAAAGCTGAAGCCCACAAGTGGTCTTCACCCATGCGGGCAGCCATCCCTGACGCGGGGGCGGCCGGGAGAATTGGAGAGCAACGGAAACGCCCCTCGTGCCGCTTGCGCGCAACGGCCGGCAAGGGAAGCTTCGCCGCACCTGGCCCCGAAAATTGCGACCCGGCACAAGTGCCGACTTGCCAGACGCGCCCTTGTCCTGCCTTGCTCTTCGCGGCCTCCGGGTTTCGCCCCTAAAGAAAAGGGAGCGGAAACCGGACAGAGGACCGCGCGAAACGCGGAGAGTAAATGGAAAAAGCAGACCTGGAAGAGCTGAGGGGAAAGGTCGCCTGCGGTGCAGTGCTCGAGACCGCCGGCTTTGCGGTCGACCCCAAGGAAAGCACGCGCCGCGCGGTCAAATACCGCCGCGGCGACGAGATCATTATCGTCATCCACAATGGCCAGGGCTGGTTCGATCCCCTGTCCGACGCCAAGGGCGACGTCTTCCGTCTGGTCGAGCATCTCGATGGCCTTCCCTTTGCGGCCGCGCTTTATGTCGTCGCCGATCTGATTGGTTTCGTGCCTAAGGAGCCTGAATGGAAGCGTCAGTCGCGGAAGCGCGCGCCCGACCTCACCATCCCCGAACGATGGAACGCGCGGCGCAAGCCTTGGCGCGGATCAGCCACATGGTGCTATCTGCGCGACGAGCGCCACATTCCAGAAGCTGTCTTGAGAGCCGCCATTGCACAGGACATCCTGCGGGAAGGCCCGCACGGGAGCATGTGGGCGGCGCACCGCGATCGCACGGGCGCCGTTACCGGCTGGGAAGAGCGCGGGCCGGATTGGCGCGGTTTTGCCTCCGGCGGCGCCAAACTGCTCTTTGCATTCGGTGCAGAAATGTCGCTGCGCCTGTGCGTCGCCGAGGCGGCGATCGACGCCATGAGCCTTGCCGCACTCGAGGACCAACGCCCCGACACGCGCTATCTGAGCACCGGAGGCGGCTGGTCGCCGGCGAGCTCCGAGGCCCTGCTCAATCTCGCCGTTCGGAAAGGTGCGCATCTCGTGGCGGCCACCGACAACAATGCGCAAGGGGAGACCTTTGCCGCGAGGCTCGAAGCGCTCGCCGCCGATGCCGGTTGCGGGTTCGTGCGGCTGAGGCCGGAGCTGGAGGACTGGAACGAGGATCTGAAGGCAAAAAGAAGAAAGAAGCATGAAAGGGAGGAGGTGAGGGACGGCTGCCGCATGCCCGCCGTCCGCCTCAAGGGTGAAGCTCCGCCCGGCTGACGCCGGCCCTTGACCCGGCCGGACGGAGAGGCGGCCGCGGGAAAGGGTCCGGAAGGGTTGAAGAAGATGGTGATGCCGATGAGGGTGCGCCGCGCTCCAGCCCGGGACAGGCCCCGAAGGAGCCCGCCATGACCTCTCCCATCCGCAAGATCTATTTCGGCATTGCCGACCGCCACCTGATGTTCAGATTATTCGACCGCCATGCCCAGCGGCCCAACCGCTGGCAGAACGATGACAGCGCGCTTTACACCGGCGAGTGGTTCGAGATCGCACAAGCCCAGCATGACTACATGCTCGAGATCCTGCCGCCGCTCTGGATGCGTGGCGAGATGTTCGCCATGCGCGAATTCCTGACCTGCAGCATCACCAGCGTCTTCTACACGCTCAGCATCAACGGTGTGACGCGATACTTCCACGCCTATTGCGATCTGTCCGACCCGCGCTCGCCCTATGAGATGCGCGACGCCATCGTCGAGCGCGAGCGGCGCCCGGTCAAGGCGATGACGCGCGGCGAGCGGATCGAGCACATCTGGAGCGCCACGCATGACGATTATCGCGGCTATGCGGGAGCCGACTTCCGGCCCGAGCATCGCGGCAAACGCACCGTCATCGTTTACGGCAAGCCGGGCACACGTTTCCAACTGCTCGAGAGCCTGACCGACGCGCAGATCTCCGAGAAGTTGCCGGTTCATCTCCGCCACCTGCCGCTGCCTGAAGCCGCGTGAGGTCCGCCATGTTCACATTCCCGATTCTTGCGGTGCGCAAGGTCATCGCGCGCGGCGAAGAGGATGCCGCGGCCAATGGCGGCTTCCGCAATCCCTATTACGGCACCCGTCCGGGGGAGGGCGAGAAACCCGGCTTCTGGCTCGTTGGCGACGAGGGCGTCTACATCATTTCCAACGGCAAGCTCGCCTCGGGCCAAAAACCGCTCGTCGTCTATTCGACCGAGTGCCACCCGAAGGGCGATACCGATTGGTGGGACTACAAGCGCCGGCACTTCGGCGGCGATGACGGCATCGAGTTCATCGATGCCGATCTGCTGGTTCCAAGCTTTAGCCGGAGCTTCGGGATCACCCATCTCGGTATCCAGCTCACCGAGAACGACATCTCGTTCTCGCTGATCACCCGCTAACCCTTTTCTCAAATCCGCACGTGGCGAACGCTGCCGGGCCTCCCGGCGGCGCGGCTTGGTGCGCCCACCTCACAGGAGACATCATCATGTCCGACAACGACCCCTTCACTCTCGACATGTTCGGCAGTTCGCAGAACGCCCTGTCCTCCGGACTCGGCATCGGCGTGACCGCTTTCGCCGAAAGACCCGCAACCGAACCCGACGGAGACATCCCGTCGCCGGCAGCATCGGCCAAGCTGTCCGCGAGACTGCAGGCCGCGAAACGGACGGCCAGCGAAGCGCCCGAGCGTGGCACCAACTTTCATCTTTCCGGAAGCCGAGCTCTGGCAAAGGGCTGGAAGGCGCGGGCGCGGGACAATCTCGACGCCATCGCTCTTGCCGCGGCGATCGCGACCGAGGATCGGCCGGCGACAGCGGCAGAACAGAAGCGGCTCATCCGGTTCTCCGGCTTCGGCGCCTCCGATCTGGCGAACGCTGTCTTCACCCGGCCCGGCGAGGACGGGTTCCGCAAGGGATGGGAGGACCTTGGCGAGAACTTGCGGGAGGCCGTAAGCGAGGCCGACTACGCTTCGCTTGCCCGCTGCACGCAATATGCTCACTTCACGCCGGAATTCATCATTCGGGCGATCTGGAAGGGGCTCGAACGGTTCGGCTGGCGCGGCGGCCGTGTGCTCGAAGCGGGCATCGGGACGGGGCTGTTTCCGGCCCTGATGCCGGAGGCGTTGCGGGAAACCTCGTTCGTCACCGGCGTTGAGCTCGATCCGGTCACCGCGCGCATCGCCCGGCTCCTGCAGCCGGTCGCCCGCATCATCGAAGGCGATTTCGTGCGCACCGATCTGCCGGCGCATTTCGATCTTGCCATCGGCAACCCGCCGTTTTCGGACCGAACGGTGCGGTCCGACCGCGCCTATCGTTCGATGGGTCTGCGTCTGCATGATTATTTCATCGCCCGGTCGATCGATCTTCTAAAACCCGGCGCGTTGGCCGCCTTCGTCACGTCGTCGGGGACGATGGACAAGGCGGACGCCACGGCCCGCGAGCACATCGCCAAGTCCGCCGATCTGATCGCCGCGATCCGTCTGCCCGAGGGCTGCTTCCGCCAGGACGCTGGCACGGATGTCGTCGTCGACATCCTGTTCTTCCGCAAGCGTAAGCCAGGCGAGCCACAGGGCGACGTGAGTTGGCTGGACCTTGCCGAGGTCGTTCCCGCCAGCGAAAACCGCGAGGCCATCCGGGTCAATCGCTGGTTCGCCGACCATCTCGACCAAGTGCTCGGCCGCCACGCGACCACATCCGGTCCCTTCGGCGAAGCCTATACGTGCCTGCCCGGTGAGGGCGATCTCGAGGCCGATCTGGATGCGGCCATCCTCTCTCTTCCGGACGCCCTTTATGACGGCGAGCCCGCCGAGATCGATATCGATCTCGAACTTGGGACGAGCCTGACCGATGCCGTCAGACCCGAGGATGCACATGTGCGCGAGGGCAGTTTTGTCTTCGATGCGTCGAGGGGCCTGATGCAGGTGCTCGACGGCAAACCCCTTCCGGTTCCCGTCCGCAAGGGCCGGTCCGGCGAAGGGTTTTCGGAGGAGCAGATCAACATCGTCAGGAAGCTGATCCCCGTGCGGGACGCTGTGCGTGCGGTCCTCAAGGCCCAGGAGACCGATCGGCCGTGGCGCGACCTGCAGGTGAAGCTGCGCATCGCCTGGTCGAGCTTCGTGCGCGACTTCGGGCCGATCAACCACACCAGGGTGTCGATCACGGAGAACGAGGCGACGGGGGAGACCCGCGAAACGCATCGGCGCCCAAACCTGCAGCCCTTCCTCGACGATCCGGACTGCTGGCTGGTCGCCTCCATCGAGAATTACGATCTCGATACGGACACGGCCAAGCCCGGCCCGATTTTTTCCGAGCGGGTCATCGCTCCGCCGTCGCCACCGGTGATCACCAGTGCCGCCGATGCGCTTGCGGTCGTTCTCAACGAACGCGGTCATGTCGATCCCGACCATATCGCCGAGCTGTTGCATGAAGACCGCGACACGGTCATCGAGGAACTCGGCAGCGCGATCTATCGCGATCCAACGGATGGGTCATGGCAGATGTCCGACGCCTACCTCTCCGGTCCTGTGCGCGACAAGCTGGCGATCGCAGAGGCCGCCGCCGAGCTCGACCCGGCTTACAGCCGCAATGTCGAGGCTCTGGAGGCGGTCCAACCGGCCGACCTCAGCCCGTCCGAGATCACCGCGCGGCTTGGCGCGCCGTGGATTCCAGCCTCGGATGTCGTCGACTTCGTCAAAGAGACGATGGCGACCGACATCCGCATTCGTCACATGCCGGAACTCGCCTCCTGGACGGTCGATGCCCGCATGCTCGCCTATCGCGCCGAGGGCACGTCCGAATGGGGCACCAAGCGCCGGCATGCCGGCGAACTGCTCGCCGATGCGCTTAACAGCCGTATCCCGCAGATCTTCGATACGGTGAAGGATGGCGACAGCGAACGGCGTGTCCTCAATGTCGTCGACACCGAGGCGGCCAAGGAGAAGCTCACCAAGATCAAGACCGCTTTCCAGACATGGGTCTGGTCCGATCCGGATCGGACCGACCGGCTGGCGCGGGTCTACAACGACACCTTCAACAATATCGCGCCCCGATCCTTTAACGGGGACCATCTGAAACTCCCAGGCGCCTCTGGCGCCTTTGTTCTTTATGGCCACCAGAAACGCGGCATCTGGCGGATCATCTCGTCGGGCGCGACCTATCTCGCCTACGCCGTCGGCGCCGGCAAGACCATGACGATGGCGGCCGCCATCATGGAACAACGCCGGCTCGGCCTGATCTCGAAAGCCATGCTGGTCGTGCCCGGCCATTGCCTGGCGCAGGCCGCCCGCGAATTCCTGGCGCTCTATCCGACTGCCCGCATTCTCGTGGCTGATGAGACGAATTTCACCAAAGACAAGCGCCATCGCTTCCTGTCGCGCGCCGCGACCGCGAACTGGGATGCAATCATCATCACCCATTCGGCCTTCAAGTTCATCGCCGTCCCCACTGAGTTCGAAAAGCAGATGATCGAGGACGAGCTCGCGCTCTACGAGGAGCTGCTCACCCGGGTCGAAAGCGACGACCGGGTGTCGCGCAAGCGTCTGGAGCGGCTGAAGGAGGGATTGCGCGACCGGCTGGAGGCGCTCGGCTCGGTCAAGGACGACCTCTTGACGATTTCCGAGATCGGGGTCGACCAGATCATCGTCGACGAGGCGCAGGAGTTCCGTAAACTCTCCTTCGCCACCAACATGTCGACCCTGAAAGGCGTCGATCCGAACGGGTCGCAGCGGGCCTGGGACCTCTATGTCAAATCGCGGTTCATCGAGACGAAGAACCCGGGCCGGGCGCTGGTGCTCGCCTCCGGCACGCCGATCACCAACACGCTCGGCGAGATGTTCTCGATGCAGCGCTTCCTCGGCTTCGACGCGCTCAAGGAACGCGGGCTGCACGAGTTCGACGCCTGGGCCTCGACCTTCGGCGATGTGGCGACCGAACTCGAGCTGCAGCCGTCCGGCAAATACAAGCCCGTCTCGCGCTTTGCCACTTTCGTCAACGTGCCGGAACTGATCGCCATGTTCCGCTCCTTCGCCGATGTCGTGTTGCCGGAGGACCTGAAGCAATATGTGAAAATCCCGGCCGTCTCGACGGGCAAACGGCAGATCGTCACCGCCAAACCGACCGCCGACTTCAAGCTCTATCAGCAGGTGCTCGAGGCACGCATCAAGGCGATCGAAAAGCGCGAGGGTCCGGCGCAGCCCGGCGACGACATTCTCCTCTCCGTCATCACCGACGGGCGGCACGCTGCCATCGATCTCAGGCTGGTCGATCGCGATAATGACAACGAGCCGGATAACAAACTCAACAAGCTGATCGAGAACAGTTTCCGGATCTGGCGCGAGACCGCCGCCAACACCTACCTGACCCGCGACGGCAAGCCCTTCGACCTGCCGGGCGCGGCACAGATGATCTTCTCCGATCTCGGGACGATCAGCGTCGAGAAAAGCAGAGGCTTTTCCGCCTATCGCTGGATCCGCGACGAACTCGTCCGGCTCGGCGTTCCGGCCTCCGAGATTGCCTTCATCCAGGATTACAAGAAGACCGAGGCGAAGCACCGGCTCTTTGCCGACGTGAATGCCGGCAAGGTCCGCTTCCTGATCGGGTCGTCCGAGACGATGGGCACCGGCGTCAACGCGCAGCTTCGCCTCAAGGCGCTCCATCACCTCGACGTCCCCTGGCTTCCCTCGCAGATCGAACAGCGCGAGGGCCGCATCGAGCGGCAGGGCAATCAGCACGACGAGATCGACATCTTCGCCTACGCCACCGAAGGCTCGATGGACGCGCAGATGTGGCAGAACAACGAGCGCAAGGCCCGGTTCATCGCCGCGGCGCTGTCCGGCGACACCTCCGTTCGCCGGTTGGAGGATCTCGGCGAGGGCCAGGCCAACCAGTTCGCCATGGCAAAAGCGATCGCGTCCGGCGATCAACGCCTGATGCAGAAGGCGGGCCTCGAGGCCGATATCGCCCGGCTTGAGCGCTTGCGCGCGGCCCATCGCGACGATCTCTTCGCCGTTCGCCGCCAGATCCGTAATGCCGAGCGCGATATCGAACATGATACGCGGCGCATCGCTGAGATCGCCAAGGACATCGGGCGCAGGACTCCGACCGCCGGCGAAGCCTTCGCCATGACGGTAGGCGGGCAATCCTTCACCGAGCGCAAGCCCGCCGGCCGCGCCCTGATGAAGGAAATCATGACGCTCGTGCATCTGCAAGAGGAGGATGAAAAGATGATCGCCAAGATCGGCGGCTTCGATCTGATCTTCTCCGGCCAGCGCTTCGGAAACGACGAATTCCAATATGATGTCGTGCTCGCAAGAACCGGCGCGGAGACCGACATCGATCTCGGCCTGACCGTCACGCCGCTCGGCGCTGTCTCGCGCATCGAACATGTCCTGGCCGGTTTCGAGGACGAGCGGTCGCAGTACCGGTTCCGGCTCGACGACGCCAAGCGACGGCTGGCCTCCTACCAGTCCCGCCAGGGCGGGGAATTCGGTTTCGAGGACGAGCTTGCCGACAAACGCAGGCAACTCGATGCCATCGAGGCCGATCTGGCGGATGAGGTTCTGAAGGAGGGGAAGCAGGCCATGGAGGCGGCCTGAGGAAAGAAGAAGCGAGAGGGGGACCGGTCGCAGATCGGTCGGGTCCCGTGACGCTTCCGCTCAACCGCCGCCTGCGCCATCCCGGCCCGGCGTCCTTCGCAGGGCTTGTGAGCCCCGCTTGTCCGGCCGGGCAGGGATGCTCGGCCGCAGTTGCACCGGCCCGCCCGCTCCGCGGTCCCGGGGATGTCTTCGAGAAGAAGACGAGAAAGGGAGCCGGCGGCATGCCGGACCCACAACCGTGAACAGGAGCTTCCCATGCATATCATCAAGATCGACCCGCGCGCGCTCAAGGACAATCCCGACGATGCCCGCAAGTCCAAATCCACGCCGCAGGGCGATGCGCTGCTCGCCGCGACCATCAAGGCCGTCGGCATCATCCAGCCGCCTGTCGTCTCCCCCGAAGCCGATGGCGGCAACGGCTTCATCATCCAGGCCGGCCATCGCCGCATCAGGGGCGCGATCGCGGCCGAGCTCGAGGAGATCGAGGTCATTGTGACCGATCCCGCCGATGACGGCGGCGCCATGCGCTCCATGGTCGAGAATATCGCCCGCGAACCGCTCAACCCCGTCGATCAATGGCGCGCGATCGAGCGGCTGGTCGCGCTCGGCTGGACGGAAGAGGGGATCGCGGCGGCGCTGTCCCTATCGGTCCGCCAGATCAAGAAGCTCCGGCTGCTTGCCAATGTGCTTCCCGCCATGCTGGACCAGATGGCCAAGGGCGACATGCCGGACGAGCGGCAGCTCAGGACCATTGCCGCCGCCTCGATTGCCGAGCAGAAAGAGGTCTGGAAGGCCCACAAGCCCAAGAAGAACGAGACCACGTCCTGGTGGTCGGTCGCCAATGGCCTCTCCAAGACCCGCATGTATGCGCGCGACGCCAGCTTCGACGACGAGCTCGCTCAGGCCTACGGCATCGCCTGGGTCGAGGACCTCTTCGCGCCCGCCGACGAGGACAGCCGCTATACGACCGATGTCGAGGCGTTCCTTGGTGCCCAGCAGGAATGGATGACCAACAATCTGCCCAAGAACGGCATGATCACCGAGATCAATGGCTGGAACGGTCCGGAACTGCCGAAGAAGGCCGAGCGCGTCTACGGCAAGGCGAAGAAGTCTGATTGCACGGCCATGTATCTCGACCGTGAGGGCAAGGTGCAGTCGGTCGTTTACCGGATGCCCGAGCCCCAAAAAGCAAACGGAATGTCGGCGAAAGGCAAGGGTCGGGACGGCGGCGCCGTCGCGCCGGCGCAGCGCCCCGATGTCACCCAGAAGGGGCAGGACATGATCGGCGATTTCCGCACCGACGCGTTGCACGAAGCGCTTCAACGCGCGCCGATCGAGGACGACACGCTGATGGCGCTGCTCGTCATCGCCTTCGCCGGTCAGAACGTCCGCGTCGATAGCGGATCGGGCAATACGGGGTCGTTCCGCAGCCAGATCGCACCCCATGCCGCGACGCTCGTCGATCAAAGTGGCAATCTCACCTTCGACCAGGACACGCTACGCATCGTGGTCCGCTCGGTGCTGATCGAGGTGCTGTCGTGCCGCCGCAACATGTCGAACAGCGGCATCGTCTCGCGGATCGCCGGCGCGGTCGTCGGGGCCGACAGCTTCCTGCCCAATATGGGGACCGAAGACTTTCTTCTGTGCCTCTCCCGGCAGGCCCTCGAAGGCGCGTGCGCGGACACTTCGGTACTGCCGCGCAACAAGGTCCGCGACACCCGCTCCGCGCTCGTCGAGCATTTCCAGGAGGAACGCTTCGTCCACGGGTCGGCGCTGTTCGCGCCTGACGCGAACGAACTCGCCGACTGGAAGGCACGCAATGAGCTCTCCGAAGACGAGGACGCCGGGGATGTCGACGGCTCCGTCGAGGAGCCGGATGAGGCCGACATCGACCCGGATGCTGTCTCCGAAGGTTTCCGCGAAGCCGCCGAATAGCGGTCTTCTTCCCTTCCGAACGCACGTCACGCCGCCGGCATCGTCCGGCGGCGTTTTCGTTTCCACACTTTGAACAAGGAGCACACCATGTCCGCCAAACTCATTTTCGACCATGCGCCGATTGGCGAGATCATCGCCTATTCGGACGGCACGCCGCGGCCGCCGGAGCGTCACCGCAGGAAACTTGCCGACTGGCAAAACCGCAACGGGGTTGGGCGGCTGATTTGCAAGCGTTCCGCCGTCGAGCGCGGCGCCCATGCGATCCCCGCATCTTTCACTCTGCATGAGGGCGATTACGGGTCCAACGGCACGATCGTCATGCGGGTTCACAAGACCTTCGACGTAAACTCAGCACGGGACTTTACGATGCGGGAGTTGCCTGAACCCGGCTCGGTCCTCGTCATGAGCCGCCCGGGCGACCTCGGGGAGCTGGTCCATCTTGCCGCAAACCGCAGCGCCGCCGAAGACTGGCTCACCCGGCACGGTTATCCCGAAGCCGAGCTGCAGGAGGTCACGGCGCCGGCGCCGGATACAGGGAGGGCGGCGTGAGTCTCCCCGGGGGAACAAACCAACGATCCCGGATGGAAGCAGCCCACCGTCAGACGAGGGCGCATCTCGAACGGATAGAACGTCAGATATCGGCAAGGGCGGAACGCATGACCACGACCGCCAAGGCGAAGGCCCGAAGACATCCCCGTGGGGGATCGCGCTGGACACGGTCGGATGAAGCCCTCTTTCGGGCATATGTCGACCAGTTGAACTTCGAGCGGCGCGGCGAAATCGATGCCCTCAACCGAAAGCTCACCCGGCAGGAGCATGCGATCACGGTCGTCAGGGCAAAGACCATCAGCTACGGACCAACCAGCAAAGCGGTTGCGCAAGCCTTATCGTGACGGCAGTAGCATATGCAGCGGGCCACGGTCATATCCTTCACGTTGGGCGCCGGTGTAATGCCACCCCTGCCGGCCCTCCCTTCGGTTCTGGTCGCGGTCGTAAACCGGCGGCCGGAGCCTTCAAGGCCGCTGACGCGCCGCGGTGCGGCCGCCCGGACCATCCTCGCCAAACCGGCCCCGCGAGACTGCGCGAGGGCTTGAAAAGCCCTGCTGGCCCGCAGGACAGGTTCGCTCGGCTCGGTCCGTGCGGACCCTGAAGCCCCCGTCTTTCCGCCGGTTTCTTTTGCCCGCGCCCGAAGGGAAGGCCGGCAGGGCCGGCTCGAGCCTTCGGTCAAACAGTGAAGGAAAGGACCTCACATGACCAGCAACGCTCGTTCCTCCCGTCAATCCGGCAAGATCGTCCAGCTCCGCAAGGGCGCTTCCCTCGAAACGGTCCGGCTCGCCTGCCCTGACAGCGCCCAGGCCTCCCTCATTTCCGAAAGTTTCGGTCTTCCCGTCATCGACAGCGACGGCATTCGCGATCTCCATCACAAGATCATCGTCGAGACGGCCGACTCCCTGAACGAAGGCCTCGGCGACCGGGCCATGCAGATCCATCTTCAGCGCATCGTCGGCTCCTATGTCGGTTCCGCCCATGGGGCCGGGCAGTTCTATTCCCGGGCGGTCTCCGAAGCCCGAGATGCGACCGCGAAGTTGGCCAACGATATGCGCGACGAGGATCTTGACGGTCCTGTCGGGTTCGACAGCAATGCCCAACGCAAGCGAGAGTTCGCAGCCGATATGGGCATTCAGGCCCATGCGCTTCGCTGCGCGGCCGAAGGCGCCGTGACCGCCTACGAAGAAGTCGTCGGCGAAGCGTGGAAGCCCTTCCAACGTCAGGTCGAAAATCCCGGCCAGACCGTCGACCGAAAGGCGGCCGAACTGCAGATGGCGGCGCTTGGCTGAGCCGCTCGGGCGGAGCTTCGGCTCCGCCCGATATCGCCTTTAGATTGGCGACTATGAGCCGGACATCAGCCCATTTTCATCGGACCAAACATCCCGCTCTCCGCCATCGCCATATAGATTTTCTTCATCGCGAGGGCCGTGTCCTGACTGACGAAAAGTGATGACCTGCTGCCATGGGGCGCGCCCAGCATGTAGGGCCGCATGGTCTCCCAGTTCTCCGCGCGGGACGACCAGCGCCATACCGGAAGTTCCTTCTCCAGCATCAGCGGTACGGCCAACTTCTTTGGAATCATATGTCCCGGATCGAGCAACGATTCCCATTCACAACTCACCAGCACCGGCTGCGTATTTGTATTGTAAAAGGGCACGTCCAGGATATCCGCGCTGACCGTAGCGCACGGGTGTGAGGGAAGCTCCTCCACCGACCGGACGACTTCCTCGCCGCTCACATAGGGGCAGGTCAGGAAGGCGTGGGCGAAGTGGATCGTGTGATCAAGCCCCCGGTATCCGCAGCGGTCGCTGGGATATGTTTCTGGATTGCGGTCGTCGTGATTGACCACCAAGGGATGCCAAGTCGGATAGCCTTCCACCACTGGGCCGTGTTCGTCGATGATGTCCAATAACGCCTTTTCGCTTCGTTCGCGCTCTTCCGGCGAGAAGTTTCTCGAAACGAGGTAATTCCTGGCGCGCTCAAATCCGTTGGTTGCCGCTTCGTCTGCTCGAAAAGCCATGATCATAGGCCCTGCAATGTCGCTGTTATGCATCAAATATAAAGATTACGCATGAAAAATCAATACCGTGCGCAAAACAACTATCGTGTGCAGGCGTGTGCCTTCTCCGGCCTTGATCCAGACCCCGTCGTTCCGCACGGTCGCCGAGACGGTCTCGCCTATTTGCGCGTCTCAATCTGTGCACCAGGCGTCCATCATGGCCGATCCAATCCCGCTCTTTGAGAGATGGCATTCCTGGTGCGGCGCGGACTTCCACGATCAACCCGTACAGGGTCCGCTCGCAAGCGGCGGCCGCTTGGCTTTGGCCTGCGCGGTGATCGCGTCCGCTAAGCCGCACACTGACGGAGCCATCAAGAGCGGGATTGGCCCGCTCCAACGATGGAGCCCTCAGATGCAGCACGATCTTTCCCTCGCCCAGAAGCACGCCTGGAACCTCGCCCGCACCCTCATGACCCCAATCGTCCTCTTTAAGTCCGACGACGAATACGGCGTCCTTCCTGCAGACGAAGTTGAAGACGCAGAGATCGTTATCCTCTTCGAATACGACCCCTACACCGGCGGTCACTCGGTCCACTGACCGCCAATCCTCTCACTCCTCGAAGGCGGCGCCAGACGCCGCCTTTCCGCTCCGCGGATGCCCCGACCGTGGTCCGTCCCGGGTAAGGTCCGGGCGGAGCCGGCAGCACCGGCAACGGCTTCGCCGTCCTCCTCTTCGTTTCGGCCCTTCGCCACCCCGCTGCGCTGCGCGCACCGGGGCCCAGGCTCGGGTGCCGCTCCTGCCTTAAGCCCCGCCGTGATCGGACCTCGTGACGGACCGCGATCGGCGCGGTCCTGAAAATCAGGAGGTCTGAAAATGAGAAGGAAAGAGAAGAGCCCGCGCATCGATATCTATGCGCGGATCACCGAGACGATCGTCGCCGATCTGGAAAACGGCGTCCGCCCCTGGATGAAACCTTGGGGCGCGGGCGGTCTCGAAGGCCGGATCACGCGACCGCTCCGGCACACCGGCGAGCCCTATACGGGCATCAACGTGCTGCTCCTCTGGTCGGAGAGTATCGCCCGGGGTTTCGAAGCGCCGCTCTGGATGACCTATCGGCAGGCATCGCAAATCGGTGCGCAGGTCCGAAAGGGCGAATCCGGCACGACGGTCGTTTATGCGAGCCGCTTCACCAAGACCGAAACGGATTCCCGTGGCGACGAGGTTGAGCGGGATATCCCGTTTCTCAAAACCTACACCGTTTTCAATTGCGACCAGATCGATGGGCTGCCGGATCACTATTATCACCGGCCGGAAAAGATCATCGACCCGGTGTCCCGGATCGAGCATGCCGACCGCTTCTTCGAAAACACCGGTGCGGTGATCCGCCATGGCGGGTCGAAGGCCTACTTCGCCTCCTCCAGCGACCACATCCAGATGCCGCCTTTCGAGAGCTTCCGGGATGCGGAATCGTACGTCGCCGTTCTCAGCCATGAGGCCACCCACTGGACAGCGCCAGAGCACCGCGTCGGACGCGATCTTTCCCGCTATCACAAGGATCGCTCCGAACGTGCCCGCGAAGAACTCATTGCCGAGCTCGGAAGTTGCTTCCTCTGCGCCGATCTCGGCATCGTGCCGGAGCTCGAGCCCCGACCCGATCACGCAAGCTACCTTCACTCGTGGTTGCGTGTGCTCAAGGATGACAAGCGGGCAATCTTCCAAGCAGCGGCGCATGCGCAACGCGCGGTGACTTACCTTCACGGGCTTCAACCCGCCGATGTGATTGAACAGCGGGAGGCGGCCTGATGCTCTCCCTTTCGAATGCAGGTGCGAAGGGCGACCAGCCCTCCGCCATTCGGCTGCGCGCGCTGTCGCTCGGCGCTGGCGTGCAGTCGACGACGCTCGCCCTGATGGCGGCGCATCGCGCGGTCGGGCCCATGCCGGACTGTGCGATTTTTGCCGATACCGGCTGGGAGCCGAGAGCCGTTTACGAGCATCTCGATTGGCTCATGTCGCCGAACGTGCTGCCGTTTCCGGTCTTCATCGTCGGGCCGGCTAACATGCGCGACAATCTGCTTGCCGCCGGTCGCGGCGAGCGGTGGGCCTCGATCCCCGCATTTGCCAAGTCGATCGACCGTCGCGGCAATGTCTCAATCGGCATGATCCGCCGCAAGGTCCGGGAACTCATCCAGCTCACCCGCAAACGCTCGCCAGTCTTCGCGGTCGTCGAGCAGTGGATCGGGATTTCCTTCGACGAAGTGATCCGCATGAAACCGAGCCGCGAGGCCTGGCAGCGCAACCGCTGGCCGCTGATCGAGGAGCGGATGACCCGCCGTGACTGCCTCGCCTGGCTGCGGGAACGCGGCTATCCCGATCCACCAAAATCCGCCTGCATCGGTTGTCCGTTCCACGACAATTCCCGATGGCGCGCCATGCGCGATCATGACGAGGAGGCCTGGCGCGATGCGATTGATGTCGACCGTGCGATCCGAACCGGGATCCGTGGCATTCGCGGCGAGGTCTATTTGCACCGGTCCGGTGTTCCTCTCGAGGAGCTCGATCTCTGGCCAAGCGAGTGCGAGGGGATGTGCGGCATATGAAGTCAGTCCGCTTCAGCGGTGCGTTCTCGTCATCAGAGTTCAGTACGATGGTCAGGCCGACAGAGCTCCTGCAGCGCTCGCCTAATCTCACCATGCCGTGCAGGAGCAGAACCCCCGCAACAACCGCGTGCCTTGCAGAGGGATGTCACTTTCGTACCGTTGCCTTTTCTCTATTTTCCGATCGCGCGTTCGGTCACCGAAGATTGGCAGATGGCTGACCAATAGTGCCAGGATTCCCGATCCGGCAGTTGGGCTACCTTGCACTCTGCCGAGGTCGATCTGCCGAATGTGCGTCCGTGAAGGGTGACAGTGGGGATGTTCGCCGCGTCATGGCCTATTCCTTTTTCCGTCGTCTCTCACGGAGCTCGCCCAACGCGGTCTCGATTTGGCATGTCTGACCGGCAAACGGCTTCGCCTCGCCCGGCTTGTCGCAACGGCGGTCCGGAACTTTCTTCCCCTGGCGGCTGCGCCGCCATTCCTCGCGATACAAGAAAGCCCCGGACCGCCGTCCTCCATTTCATTCCGGCCTTTCAGGTGCGCGCCGATCGTCACCGGTCTCTTTGACAGCCATCGAGGCCGCGATGGGCGCGGCCCGAAACATCGAAAAGGAATAGGACAATGGCAAACATCGGCACTTTCACCACCACCAAGAACGGCTTCACCGGTCAGATCAAGACCCTCGCCCTCAACGTCAAGGCCCGCTTCGAGCGCGTCGAGAACCCCTCCGACAATGGCCCGCAGTTCCGCATCTTCTCCGGCGCCGTCGAACTGGGCGCCGCCTGGCAGAAGCAGGCCAAGGGAACCGAACGCGACTATCTCTCGGTCAAGCTGGACGACCCGAGCTTCCCGGCTCCGATCTACGCCACCCTGGTCGAGGTGGAAGGCGAAGAGGGTATGCAGCTGATCTGGTCGCGCCCGAACACCAATCGCGACTGATCTCCCCTGAAGTCAAGGGCCTCGCCGCAAGGCGAGGCCTTTTGCATGTCAGTGCTGATCGATCGCACCCACCGATGCGGCTTGAGCCCCGAACGCATCGCGATACCCGCGGCGACGCTTGCTTCGCTTCAGACGCTCGAATGCCAGACCGGCATCATCGGCCGTGTCGAATGTCTCCATCATGGTTTGGCCGCGTCTCCCGATCCTTCCCCAGTCGCGAATGAGCGAGGTACCGCCGAACAGCGTCGGCTGAACGCTCAGGCTATAAAAGCGCCGCATGTTCTGTGCCGGATCGATGCGGCGAAGATGGACCGGCTCGGGTTCACGTAGGGACATGAGAAGAGTCTCGCCGAGTGGGACTCTTGTGTCCAATCAGTTCTATGAATCGATAACCCGTCATCGATTCACGCCATTCATCTTCGGTCTACCTGATCAAACCGGTTCGTCGCCACGACCGATTTCATGTCTTCCCGCCGGAACCAGATCGCACGCCCGCAGCGGAGCGGCGGATTGCCCGAAGTGAACACGATCTGCTCGTCACCGCGCATCCGCAGCACTTCTTCCGGCAGAATCAGGGGCCGGGCCGCCAATTGTTTCGAGCGCGTTCGAGACGAGCCCGACATCTGCGATGTCCGGCTCAACTGGTCGACCTCGACGGTGGTGTTGCCACATCTCCGCGAGATGTATTCGGCGGTTTCCGGATCGTTGATTGCGGCGAAGGACACCCAGGACGCGCTCTCGAACCATTTCGATGTCGCATCGCGACCGCCATAGGTCTCGCGCATCTGCCCGATGGACTGAAAGAGGAGAAGCAGGCTGATCCCGTATTTGCGTCCGGCGTCCCGCGCGGTTTCCAAAATGCGCAAATAGCCAAGCCGCGCGACCTCATCGAGCAGGAACAACGTCCGGCCTTTCGTCTCTCCATTCCGATTGTAGATCGCGTTCAGCAATGCGCCGATGATCGTGCGGGCCAGGCCCGGATGGGCCTCAAGGGTTTTCAGGTCAAGATTGACGAAGATATCCGTCTTTCCGTTCGCGAGATCGTCCGTCGACAGGCTCGATCCGGACACGAGCGCCGCATAGTTCGGATAGCTCAGCCAATGGGTCTCCTTGATCGCATTGGCGTAGACGCCGGAAAAAGTTTCCGGCGTCATGTTCACGAAGGCGGCGACGTTTTCCCGCACGAACCCGGATTCGGAATTGTCGTGAATTGACTGCAGGCGCTCGCGCAGTTTCGGTTCTGGTTCGGACAAGTTCATGCGCACCTGGCGCAGCGTCTGCTTTTCCTTTGCCGTATGCCCGGACAGGCAGACATCGGCGATCAGCGCGGTGATGAGCTGCAGGGCCGAAGCCCGGAAGAAATCGTCCCGCATGGATGTCTGCCTGCCGACGTCGGTGACGACCCAGCTCGCTACGGCGACGACATCCTCTTCCCTTGTCCCGCCATACCGGCCGATCCAGTCGAGCACGTTGAAGCCGACCGAGGCATCCTTGGGACTGAGCACAAAGACCTCACGTCCGGCCTTGCGTCGATGATCGATGACCATGGGTGCGACTTCATTGGATGGGTCAAGCGCCACCAGCCCGCCGCCCCATTTGAGCGCTGTTGGGATCGTGACCGATGTCGTCTTGAAACCGCCCGACCCGGCGAAGACCAGACCGTGGGTCGATCCGAACGAAGCGTCGAAGCACAGGAGCGGCGACTTGCCACCGGCCCCCCAGGACGGCTTGTCATCGGAGCGAAACGTGTGGCTCGTAACGCTGTCTCTGTCGACGCGATAGGCCTCGCCCACAACGATCCCGCCATCTTCTCCGAACATCCGTTTCGCCTCGCCGAGTGACATCCAGTCCGCTGATCCGTGGATGGCGCGCTTGCCCGTCAGACGGCGTGGCTTCATGCTTGCGAAGGCGGCATCGCCGCGCAGCGCAACGCGCAGGGCGAAAAAGCCGGTGACAAAGCAGACCATCGCCCCGATGCCCGTCGAAGGATCGGCATATTCGATCAGCCGGTGTCCATCGGGGACCGCGTCCGCGAAATCGCTGAGGCGCGTCACTTCGCGCATTCCTGCAACGGCGATCACGCCGATCGCACCGATCAGAACACCGACACCGGCTGACTTGATCGCCATGGCGCCGCGCGCTGCAAAGAGGAAGACAATCCCTATGGCTGCGGCGACAACATAGGGCAGGGCGATGCCGATCCGCCCCAACGTCTGCTGCGCGTCGGCTGAACTACCGAACCTTGCCAACCAGATTTCGGAGCCGGTGAGCCCAAGACACACTGCGATCATAGAACCGACCGGAGCGATCACGAGGAGAAGCTTATTCAGAGTCATTTGAAAACGCCTCCGCTCCGATCGCTGTCAGCCGCTCCCGCTCCGCTTCGTCCGCTGTTATCCGGCTGGCGCCGTCGATCAGCAGTCCTAGCAGCAGCGCCCGCTTCTCATAGCGAAGACCAGCTTTGACGATCAGACCGCCAAGCTGGATCTTCTCGCGCGTGTCCTTCCTGCGCGCGTCGGACTGGCTCGCCTGCCGCATGCGCTCAAGCCTCGTTATTCGCGCCCGAAGACGCGCCAGCCGGGTTTTGCGTGAGCGGAGATTTCCGGGTCTCGCTGCTTCCGCCGCGAAACCGTTTCGCCAAATCCTCGAAAGCTTGGACGAGCTTTGCGTCGTCGATCTCGATCTCTCCGAGACCGGCCTTGAGCGCGAGCCGGCCGATGCGTTCGGCCTCGCGTGTTTCAGCGACTTTGAGCTGTTCCTGCAGTCTGGCGATGTCTTCTTTGATTTTCGATGAGGGTTTTCTCATTCCGTACGCTCCGAAGTGTGACGAATGCCCAATAGGCGTGAGGAACATCGCCCGGGTGCGCGTTCAGCGCATCCCGGCAGAAATGCCGGGTCGAGAGACCCGTCTGTTTGAGAGATCATCCCAGCGTTCCGAAGGAATGCGTCCAAGGGCGCAGTAATACGTCGCGAGGGCGACGTGGCTAGCGGCGGCCCCTCTTGGGGGTACGCCGCCGTCCTCTTGGAACAAGGTTGGAATTGTTTCTCAGGAGCTTGATGGCCCGTGGCGATCACGCATTTCACACCTCAGCTCATTTCGCGCGGAAATGGCCGCAGCGCGGTGCTGTCCGCCGCCTATCGCCATTGCGCGAAGATGAGCCATGAGGCGGAAGCGCGAACGGTCGATTATTCTAACAAGCAAAACCTCGCCCACGAGGAATTCCTCCTGCCGCCCGATGCGCCGAAATGGGCCCGCGACATGATCGCGGATCGCTCCGTGGCGGGCGCAGCGGAAGCCTTTTGGAACACGGTTGAAGCCTTCGAGAAACGCAGCGACGCCCAGCTCGCCAAGGAATTCATCATCGCTTTGCCGGTCGAGCTCAGCCGTGACCAGAACATCGCCCTGGTCCGGCAGTTCGTCTCCGAACAAGTGCTGGCCCGCGGGCAGGTTGCCGACTGGGTCTTCCACGATGATCCGGGCAATCCTCACATCCACCTGATGACCACGCTGCGACCGCTGACCAAAGACGGGTTCGGGTCCAAAAAGGTCGCTGTGATGGGGCCGGATGGTCAGCCGGTTCGGACTAAGACCGGGAAAATCCAGTACAAGCTCTGGTCCGGCGAGAAACCTGAATTCCTCGAGCAACGGCAACGATGGCTCGATCTTCAGAACCACCACCTTGCCCTTGCCGGATTGGAAATCCGCGTCGACGGCCGGTCCTACGCCGAGCGCGGCATCGATATCGAGCCGACCACCCATATCGGTGTTGCGGCAAAGGCGCTGCAGCGCAAGGCCGAGACCAAGGCGAGCGCCATCGAACTCGAACGGCTCGCCCTTCACCAGGCACAACGGCAGAAAAATGCCGGGCGGATCGAGGCCCGTCCCGAGCTGGTGCTCGACATTCTCACCTCTGAAAAGAGCGTCTTCGATCAGCGCGACATCGCCAAGGTCTTGCATCGCTACATCGACGATCTCGAAAGCTTCCAACGTCTCCTGGCACGGATCACGGAGAGCCCGGAATGTCTGAAACTCGCCGATGAGACGATAGACTTCGCGACAGGCGCGCGTGTCCCCGCGCGGCTGACGACACGGGCGATGATCAGGTGTGAGGCCGAAATGGTCAGCCGCGCGGACTGGCTTTCGGGAAAGGGCGGGTTCGAAGTCCGGGCGAAGGTTTTGGAAGCCGTCTTTGGTCGGCATGAGCGGTTGTCGGACGAGCAGCGGACGGCCATCGCGCATGTGGCGGGCGCGGAGCGGATCGCAACCGTCGTCGGCCGGGCAGGGGCCGGCAAGACCACGATGATGAAGGCCGCCCGCGAGGCATGGGAACTGGCCGGGTACAAAGTCGTCGGTGGCGCGCTTGCGGGCAAAGCGGCCGAGGGTCTGGAGAAGGAAGCTGGCATTCCGTCCCGCACGCTCGCCTCCTGGGAGCTTGGCTGGCAACAGGGCCGCCGGCGTCTGGATGACAAGACCGTCTTCGTTCTCGACGAGGCGGGCATGGTCGCGTCCCGGCAGATGGCGACCTTCGTTGAAGCGGTCACCAGTTCCGGCGCCAAACTGATCCTTGTCGGTGACGCCGAGCAGCTGCAGCCGATCGAAGCGGGTGCGGCGTTCCGGGCGATCGTCGAACGCACCGGCTATGCCGAGCTCGAAACCATCTACCGTCAGAAAGAGCCTTGGATGCGGGCGGCATCCCTCGATCTGGCGCGGGGTCGGGTGAAGGAAGCGCTCTCTGCCTATCGCGCGAAACGCAAGCTGATTTCGCAGCCGTTGAAGGCCGACGCGATCGAAACCCTCATCGCAGACTGGAACCGGGATTACGATCCGGAGACGTCGATCTTGATCCTCGCGCATCTGCGACGCGATGTCCGCCAGCTCAACACCATGGCCCGCGAGAAGCTCGTCGAGCGCGGCATCATTGAAGAGGGGTATGCCTTTCGGACAGAGGACGGCCCCAGACAGTTCGCCTCCGGCGATCAGATCGTTTTCCTCAAGAACGAAGGCTCGCTCGGTGTCAAGAACGGCATGATCGGCAAGGTCGTCGAGGCCGCGCCCGGCCGTATCGTCGCGGCGATCGGAGACGGGGAGGGAGCAACCCGCGTCACTGTCGACCAGCGCTTCTATCGCAATCTCGATCACGGCTATGCGACGACGATCCACAAGTCGCAGGGCGCGACGGTCGATCGCGTGAAAGTGCTGGCCTCACTCTCGCTCGACCGGCACCTGACCTATGTCGCGATGACCAGGCATCGCGAAGACATGGCGCTCTACTATGGCAGCCGCTCCTTCCATCTCGCCGGCGGGCTCGAGACGCTCCTCTCGCGAAAGAACGCCAAGGAAGTCACGCTCGATTATGCGGGCGGCCGCTTCTATTCCCAGGCGCTTCGCTTCGCCAACAATCGCGGTCTGCACCTGGTGCGCGTTGCCCGGACGCTGATGCGCGACCGGGTTCAATGGACCATCCGGCAGAAACAGAAACTCGTCGATCTCGGCCTTCGGCTTCGGACCGCGGGCGCGCGGCTCGGGCTCGCCGATCGACCGCTTCATCAATCTCAGCAATCAATCAGAAAGGCCGCGCCGATGGTCAAGGGCATTTCCAGTTTCACCATGTCGGTCAGCGACGCCGCGGACGAAAAGCTGCAATCCGATCCGGCCCTGCAAAAGCAGTGGGACAATTTCTCCGACCGCATCCGGCTCGTCTATGCGGATCCCGAAAGCGCCTTCAAGTCTATGCGCATGGAGGCGGTTNTCCCGAAAGCGCCTTCAAGTCTATGCGCATGGAGGCGGTTGTCGAAGACCCGAACGTTGCCCGTCAGCGCCTCGGCGAGATCGAACGGAATGCGGCGAGCTTTGGTGCGCTCAAGGGACGGGAAGGGCTGCTGGCGAGCCGCGCGGACCGGGAGGATCGTCGTGTGGCGGAGGTCAACGTGCCGGCGCTGCGTAAGGACCTCGAGCGCTATCTCGACATGAGGGAGAAGGCGACGGCCAAGTACAGGCTGGAAGAGGAAGGACATCGCAAACGCACCTCTATTGATATCCCGTCCCTGTCGCCGGCGGCGGCGCGGGCAATGGAAAAGGTCCGCGATGCGATCGACCGCAACGATCTGCCGGCCGCGCTCGGATTTGCACTGGCCGACCGCATGGTGAAGGCCGAACTCGACACCTTCAACAAGGCTGTTTCGGAGCGGTTCGGGGAGCGAACCTTGCTCGGCAACGCGGCCAAGACTCCATCGGGGTCGACCTTCGACAAAGCGGCCCAGGGCATGTCGCCCGGCGACCGGGAAAAGCTCAGCACCGCCTGGCCGACCATGCGTGCAGGCCAGCAACTGGCCGCCCATGAGCGCACCCAGCAGGCCCTGAAACAGTCCGAGGCGCTGCGTCAGACGCAAACCAAAAGCCAGGGGCTGAAGCAGTGAGCCGACGGCGCCGGATCGTCATCGTTGCCGCGCTCGCTTGCATCCCTCTCGCGCTGTTCGGCCTGGGATATCGGGCAGGCTTTCGGATCAATCTGACACCAAGCTATCCGCTCGGTCTCTGGCGGATCGAAACGCTGAACCGCCATGTTCGGGTCGGGGATCGGATATTCATTTGCCCGCCGCCGACCGAGGCGTTTCGTCAGGCACGCGAGCACGGCTATGTACGGCGCGGCCTCTGCCCCGGTTGGCTCAGCCCGCTGATCAAGACCGTCGTGGCGCTGCCCGGGCAGTCGGTTGAAATCGGCAGGTCCGTCGCGATCGACGGTCTCGCTCTGCCGCAATCCGCGATTCAGCCGCGTGACGGATCGGGCCGGGCGCTGACGCCCGATCCCGGCGGCGTCGTGCCCCCGGACACCGTCTTTCTCCATTCGACATTCAGAGGTTCCTATGACTCGCGCTACTTCGGGCCGCTACCGGCCGCCGGCATTCTCGGGTTGGCGAAACCCGTTTTCACCTTCACGCCGTAGCATGGTCACCGCGGTAATGTTCATTGCCGCTGCCGCGACGGTTGGTGCATTAGGATGGAGCGGCGAAGTGCTTCTCCTTCCGGTCGCGTGCCTCTTTCCCGCACTCTGGGCGTTCGCCCCGACACGGCTGGTCGCAGGCATGGTTTCAATGGCGTATTTCATGGCGGCTTCCCGCGGTCTGCCGATCGGCGCATCGATTTTCTACACGAGCGATATCTGGGTCGGGCTCGGTCTTTGGATCGCCCCGTCGCTGCTGTTCGTCACGGTGCATACGGTCCTTTGGTCGCCGAAGCCCGGGTGGCATCGGCCGCTTCGATATTTGGCAGCCTGGGCGCTGATGAGCGTGCCGCCATTCGGCATCGTCGGATGGGCCAGTCCGATCACGGCAGCCGGCGTCCTGTTGCCCGGCTGGGGCTGGGCAGGACTGGCGGCCACGGCTGCCAGCCTCTCGGCGATGACCACGCGAGCATGGCCGCTGGTAGGTGCCGGAATGGGCGTGGCGCTGGCACTATCCGCAGTCACCTGGTCCGATCCCGAACCGCCGGAGGGATGGGTCGGAATTGAGACGACGTTCGATTATCAAGTCGCCGGAAACCATGCCGACTATGCTCAGCATATGGCGACGATCGCACTTGTCAGGCGTGCAGCAATGGACGGAGCCACCACGATCATCCTCCCCGAAAGCGCACTCGGAATCTGGACGCCGACTACCGAGCGCCTCTGGGTCCGGAACCTAGCGGGCGTCGATGTCGTCATTATCGGCGGCGCCGTCGTCGTCAACGAGAGCGGTTATGACAATGTGATGATCGAGGTGACGGGCGAGGGAGCCCGCATACTCTACCGGGAACGAATGCCGGTTCCGGTTTCGATGTGGCGGCCTTGGGCATCTGGGGGTGCATCGGCGCAGTTCTTCGGAAATCCAACCCGCAGAATTACCGGGACGTCGATAGCGCCCTTAATCTGCTATGAGCAGCTCATCGTGTGGCCGATCCTGCAGTCCATGCTCCTTGGTGCGGAGGTCATCGTGGCGACAGGCAATGGTTGGTGGACCGGCGGCACTAACATAGTCGCGATCCAGAAGGCGACCGCCAAGGCGTGGGCGTCGCTGTTCCATGTGCCTTATGTTACCGCCTTCAATTTGTGAAAGCGCGGGTGTCTGGTCGCAAGATTTGCTTAAGTGGGGAAAGTCCCCCAACGCTTCGGTGCGGCGTTTCCAACGAACGCTAAATGCTGCTGTGCGTAGCCTTGGTGACGCCACGAAGCGTCGCGAATGGGTGTCGACACTGAAAGTCTACAGGGGGCTTCTTCGCTCGATGATGGTGCGCGAATTCCCCTTGGAGACGTCGACTCGCCAACCCGTCGAAGGAGGTGGGAACGAATATAGCGCTCAGGCGTTCGAAAAGGATGGACCAAGTATGCGAATCTGGAGGGCGACTGAATAATGATGATGGGTGAAGGCATGGGCGGCGGAATGATGATCGGAATGGGGTTGGTGTGGATACTGATCATAGTTGCCCTGATCCTCCTCATCGCCGCCCTCATTAAATATCTGCGCAAATGACGCAGGACTGATTTTGGAGTTCAGTCTTGAACCAAGAGCAAAAGCCGGTCGTTCTGGTCACCGGTTCGAGCGGATATCTTGGCGCGGCCGTCACGGGCCGATTGAGCGAAAATTATCTGGTCGTCGGCCTTGATCGCTACACGCCACCTCACCCGCCCCACATGGCCGAATGCGTGTGCTTCGACATCACGGACCAGTCAAGCGTAGACCAGGCGCTGAAGCGGATCCGGCACGCCTACGGAAACAGGATCGCCTCTTGCATCCATCTTGCCGCCTATTTCGACCTGACCGGCGAAGAACGCCCGGCTTACGAGGCAGTAACGGTCGAAGGCTCGAAGCGACTTCTTCGAGGGCTGCAGAAGTTCGATTTGGAGCAGTTTGTGTTCGCCTCGACAATGCTGGCGCACGCGCCAACCGAGCCGGGAAAACCGATTTCGGAAGACGATCCCTTGGATCCGAAACTGCCCTATCGGGCGTCGAAGGTTCGGACCGAGGCGATGCTGCGAGATGAGAGGGGAGGCGAAAAGCATGTTCTCCTCCGCCCGGCCGGCATTTACGACGATAATGGACATTCGACGTTTCTCGCGCATCAGATCGCGCGCATTTACGAGAGACGGTTCAGCGGCAAGGTCTATCCCGGTGATCTGCAGCGCGGTCAGGCATTTCTGCACTTGGAGGATCTCCTTGATGCGGTGGAGCGTGTAATTGACCGCCGCGCCGACCTGCCGGATACGTTTCCGGTTCTGCTCGGTGAGGCACAGCCGATCCCATTTGGCGAATTGCAGCGCCTGATCGGGCGGGAACTGCACGGCGAGGACTGGATCACTTGGAACGTGCCGCCGAAGCTGGCCAAGCTGGGTGCCTGGACAGAAAACAAGGTACTCGGCGAAGATGCCTTCATCTGAGCCTGGATGGTCGACATCTCCAGCGATCACTACGAGTTGGATCTATCAAGAGCCCGCAAGGAACTCGGCTGGAAACCGAGACATTCATTGCGCGAGGACATGCCACGCATTCTTACACGCCTGAAAGACGATCCCCACGCGTGGTATGGCGAAAACGGTTTGAACGCCGCTAGGGTTTCAGCGCAGAAGGTGGCGCTGGAAGCGGCAAAGGAAGAGGCAGGGGAAAATCCGTCTGCGGCGGAAGTGGACGAAGCCGAACGCGAACACCAAGCCCATGTGCGGCAGATGCATTTTTCGATGCTCTGGGTGCATTGGCTGGTCATGGCGCTCGGTCTCTGGCTTGCCACCGCGCCTTCGGTTTTCGGCACATTCGACCAGACAGAATTCAGCGCCGCGGTCCAGCGCGTGACCGAGGATCGCGGCCTGCTGGATCTCGCCACGCGCAGTTGGATGACAGCCTGGAACGACGTGTTCACCGGACTTGCCATCATGTTTTTCGCCGCGCTTTCTTTGCGGCCCGGCAACGGTTGGGCCCAATGGGCCAATGCCGCGCTCGGCGTCTGGCTGCTGGCCGCACCGCTGGTTTTCTGGACGCCGGATGCTGCGGTCTATGCCAACGACACGCTTATCGGCGTCCTGGTGATCGCACTGACGATCCTCGTCCCCATGATGCCCGGAATGTCGCGCGAAGGAATGATGGACGACGGCGATATTCCGCCCGGCTGGACCTATTGCCCCTCGACCTATGTTCAGCGCCTGCCGATCATCGCGCTCGGCGTCGTCGGCTTCATCCTGTCGCGCTCCTGTCGGCCTACCAACTTGGCCATATCGATAGTGTCTGGGAACCGTTCTTCTCGTCCCCTTCGGCGCTCAACGGTACCGAGTACATCATCACCTCGGATGTCTCCAAGGCGTGGCCAATAGCCGATGGCGGTCTGGGCGCTATGAGCTACATGTTCGAAATCCTGATGGGCGTTATGGGCAGCCGGCTGCGTTGGCGCACCATGCCATGGATGGTGGCACTGTTCGGCATCGTCGTGGGACCTCTCGGTGTCGTCAGCATCTATTTCATCATCATTCAGCCGATCGCCATCGGCACCTATTGCACGATCTGTCTCCTGGCCGCGTTGGCAATGCTGATCATGATTCCCTTCTCGCTGGACGAGATCGTTGCCATGGTCCAATTCATGGTCTGGAACACGCGCCGGGGTCGGCCATTCTGGCGCGCCTTCTTCCGAGGCGATGCGTTGCCGGGCTCGTCCACCGGGGGCGAGATGAGCTTTGACGCACGGCCGCTGGCAATTTTCCGGCAGAGTGCGCGGGGCGTAACGGTGCCGTGGACGCTTGCGCTGACTGCTGCGATCGGTGCCTTCCTGATGCTTAGTCGCGCGATCTTTGGCAACACGATGCCGCTGGCAGGCAGCGATCACCTCGTGGGTGCGCTGGTCCTGACGACCGCGGTCATCGCCTGGGCCGAAGTGGCCCGGCCGTTGAGGTTTCTCAATATCCTGTTCGGTCTTTGGCTGATTGTGGCACCGCTGCTGCTCGATGGCGGGACGGTTGCGGGCAGCCTGATCGGTGTCATCTCCGGGATCGTCCTCGTGGCGCTCAGCCTGCCCCGCGGCCGCAGGAGCGAGGAACACTATGGAAGCTGGGACCGCATCATCGCTTAGTGTACCCGACAAAGCTTTGAAACGTGACTACGCCCGAAACGTCATTCTTCCACACTCCCAGGAGCCTGCGTATATCTTTCGCAATCTCAGTTTCTGGCACCTTGAATGAAGCGAAGCGTGTTCGCATTCGTATTCGTTTATCGGCATCGCCATGATGGCGCGCCGCACGGATGTGGCACTTGAGCGCCTTTGCATGGGCGGGTGATAGATGTTGCCCTGATGATTGGCCTGTCCAATGCGGTGATGCAAAACTTTAAACTGAGCATCGGGAAAGCTCTCGGCTTGAAATGATGACACCTGCGGCGGGCGTCGCTCGTTTCTGGCCAGCAATCCTGGCCAACATGGGCACAACGGTGCTTGACACTACACGTTCGATGCGGCTGCTGACATGGAAAGATGGAGCCGGATCTCATGCAAGTCGGGCGCCTTGTCTTCAAGGTCCGATCAGATCTTTACCAGCATCGCCGTTGCATACATCGACACCACACCGAAGGCCAAGCCCGAGAGGACCGGCCAAGAAGAAAATGCCACAGCGCCGCGTCCGTCAGCCTTCATCAGGTAGGCTGTGACTTCGACGACCACCTGCAGGATCGCGCCTGCACCAATCGCCAGCGCCAGCGCCGACCATTGCGGCGCGTAGGCTAGGCTTCCGATCCAGAGCCCGAGCACAGCAGGGCCGCCGGCGACCAGCGTTAGCGCCGGAAACACCCACAGGGCCGGCCGGGACTTGAGCATTGGAGCCGCGATGCCGATGCCCTCGGTGATGTTGTGGATGGTGAAGCCGAGCACCAGGAACGTGCCGAGCCCGGCCGCTCCCGAAGCGAAGGCGGCGCCGATGGCCAGTCCCTCACCGAGATTGTGGAGGCCGATACCGAGCGCAATGAACGTCGCAAGTGTAAAGCCGGCTGGCGTACCGCTGCGGCGGCCGACGGCCATGAGCAGCAGGAAGCTCGCCGCGCCCGCAAGGACCACCATCACCCGACCCTGGAAGATGGCCGCGGCTTCGCTTGCAATCTCTAACGCCTCGCCCGCAGCGTCGATCATCAGGAAGACGAGCAGGCCCACCGTCATGGCGAGAAGGAAGTTCATGCCGGCGCGCCCGACACCGCGCAGCGCCGGATAGAACATGAGCCCGATCGCAACGGGAACGATACCGACAAAGGCGCCGAGGAGCGCCTGGCTAACGAGGCTTCCGGTGGTGGGCACCGGCGTCGGCACGGCGACCGGGATCTCGTGCTCGAAGGTCGCGCCGGTGCTCGTGATGATCGTTACCACATGCGCTTCACCCTGAACCCAAGGATAGGGCAGTTGGATCCAGGCGGTTTCACCCCGCGCTAGTTGTCCAGACGGCTCTTGAACAAATTCCCAGTAGGCATCGTCGACCAGCGCCTGCGCGATGATCATCGGATCCGATCCGCCAGCGCGGACGAGGACGTCGATACCGTCCTGCGACAAGACCGTTCGCTCGAATGTCAGGTTCTCTACTGGGGGCGCACCGTTGTCGAAACTTCTCAGCGGGTCAGCCGTAACGAGCCATGCAGTTGCAAGCGCCAGCGCCATGAGCGGCAGCAGAAGCCAGACGAGGGTCGCGCGGGATCGCGGCGCCTCGGTCGGAGTCGATGCTGCTTCGTCGAAGGGATGCGCGTCATTCATGCCACTGCCTCCCGGACGTCAAAAAAGCTCATCCAGCCAAGTTCGGCAAATTCCGACTGATGCGCGTGGAACATGTAGAGTCCAGGCTCATGGTCCGCGAACGAGAACTCGAGAATGCCGCGCTGGCCCTGGCACTGCATGACCGTATCGACCGTTCGAAGCGTCGGCGTCAGCGTCGTACCGTGATCGTAGTAGTCGAAGAAATTCGCATGAAGGTGGAGGGAATTGATCGGATCGAATTCAACGGCGTTCACGAGATAGACCCGTACCGGCTTGTCGCGCCGTATCGCAATCGGCCGTTTCATGTAGGCATGCGCGATCGTGTTGACGGCATAGACCTCATTCTCGTCGTCGAAATTGGTATCGAATCCATTCATTACCATCGCGAGTTCCTGCCACTCCGCATTCTCCGGCGTGCCTAGCAGGCGAGACCGGGCGACATCGGCGTGCTCCGGGTGAAGCGTGGGGTCGGGGTCGATGACGAAGAGCCCGTAGAGCCCCTTGTGGATATGGCGTTTCAGCGGTAGCGCGTGACAATGGTAAAGGTGACAGCCAAACGGCGTCGCATCGAATTCGTAGACAAACTCTTCCCCCGGTCCGATCACGCCGGCGCCGGGAATGCCGTCCATGCGCGCGGAATGGATGTTGTGACAATGGATCGAGTGAGGGTGCGAGCCGAAATTGCGGAAAACGATCTTCAACTTCTCGCCTTCGGTCGCTCTGAGCGCCGGCCCAGGTACACGACCGTTGTAGGTCCAGGCCGGGAACATGACGCCAGGGGCAATCTCAATCTCCTTGTCGACGGCATCGATCTCGAAGGTGCGTAAGACCCGCCCGTCGGGGAGGCGGGAGACAGTGCCGACTTCCCAGTCGGTCAGCATCTTCATAGTATCGAAGCCGTTGAGTTCCTCATCGACCTCGCCGACAGTCATCATCGCGCCGTGGCGTGAGCCATGACCGGCTGAGCCCATTCCGGTGCGCGCCGTGCGGCCGGGATGTTCGGTTCGGGAGGATTGCTGAGCGGCGCCGGTGGCAGCTACGGCCGATCCCCCAGCCGCCAGGATACCAGCGCCCAGCATGCCGCGCCTACTCAATTTTACCCTCAACCAATCGGTGATTTCGCCCATCTTTCATTCCTGCAAATGCGAACGATTTGCAATTTAGCATCGCAGTTGTCCCGGTGCAAGCGCGGGTCACGGCCCGGAAGAGGCCCTGGTTGAATCGGGAGATCGAGAAGTTATTTCGAAACGGAATTGACCTCAGGGCGTGTGGCTTGACCGTGGCGAGTTGGACAAGATCATAGAGCGATCGGCGACACCGTCGGCTCCTTCGACAAGCCGAGAGGCGCTCCGCCAGCAAGGTCACGGGCACGGCGGCAAGCCGTACCGCGAGAAGAAGGGATCGTTCCTGAGCGAGTTGTTCGACTTCTGACGGTCATGCCATCGCGGTTTCCGCTGCCGCGTACAACCAGTCGATCCTCAGGCGCGCTGATAACAACAGGCAGCCGGACAAAGGGTTGGATCAGCAGAATAAGGAGCACCCAGATTGGACGCGACCGCCCGGCTAGTGCCTACCGACAACAGAATGGATCAGCCCCTGCGAGCCCACTCGGCAGCCGCTTCCTTCTCGCCGGGCCCGAACCAGCGCATCTCAGAACACGTAAGAAGTCCCGCCAGCGACGTTCCCCATTCCATCCATTTGCTGTCGCCGACGACGGCGATACGGCGAAAGTCGTTGCGGTGGGTCGTGTCCATCTTCATGTCCTCGCGAAGCGCGGCGAGCCCCTCGTAACCTTCGAATCCTGTGAGATCGACGACAAGGCCGGGCTTGGCTTCTGCCTGCAGCCGCTCATGCAGCAGCGCGTGCATCCGTTTCAGGTCGTCTTCGGTCAGCTTGCCTTCGCAGGCAATCCCCACGACGTCATCCTGCGCTGTCAGCGTTTCGGTGAACATGGTCTTTCTCCTTTCCCACCGCCCCGTCATGTCCGTAGAGATCGGCGTCACTGTGTGCGGAATCGACGTGCTCGAACTCCAGACTGGAATGGGCGATGCCGAAGCGGTTATCCAGGCGCTCCTTAATGTCGCCCTTGACGGATTCGACACGCTTCCAGCCCTTCGCTGCTAGGACCACGTGGCAGTCGAGCGCCACCTCGTGCTCCTGCATCTGCCAGAGATGCACGTGGTGAACGTCTCGGACCCCGGCGACATTCCGAATCGAGTCGATCACGGCGTCGCTGTCGATATCCGGCGGACTCCCCAGCATCAGCGTCCGGATCGGGCCACCGATTTCGGTAAAGGAGAGATACAAGATGTAGAGCGCAATACCAATTGTGATCGCCGGATCAACCCAGCGGATATCGTAAAGTATTATAAGCGCACCACCGACAATCACGGCAACCGATGCAAGCGCGTCAGACAGGTTGTGCAGAAAGAGAGCGCGTATGTTTACGCTGCCTTTCTGCATCGACCAGGTGAGGAGTGCCGTGAGCGTGTCCACCACGAGGGCGATGCTGCCGAGAACCACCACGGTCCAGCCCTGGACCTCGGGCGGATCGATCATCCGCATGCCGCCCTCATAGATCAGGTAGACGCCGACGAGGATCAGCGTGGTATAGTTGATCAGCGCGGCAACTATCTCGATCCGGCCATAACCGAAGGTCATGCGTTTGTCGGCCGGGCGGCGCGCAATCTTGCGTGCCACAAAGGCGATAACGAGCGAGGCCATGTCGGAGAAGTTGTGCAGCGCATCGGCGATCAGCGCGAGGCTGCCAGCCAGGATGCCGCCGACGATCTGCGCGACGGTCAGAAGGCCATTCGCCCAAATGGCCACGGAGACCCGTCGGTCCCCCGATTTCGGATCTATGTGGGCGTGGCCGTGATCATGAGGCATAGATCATGTGATCCTTCAACGCGGAAATTCCTGCGGTGCCTCCCCCTGGCAAGCCGTCTTTGCCGAGGAGGGAGCCGAGTCCGGCGGACACGAGCGCGAAAAGCGCAAAGCCGCAGCCGAAGGCGAGCGTAGAGCTTCGCGTATCTCCCGCGGCCTCGTGCGCTTCCTCCAGCATACCCTCCACGACGGCGACCGTCAGCAGGCCGGCGACGAAGCTCAGGGCGATGTACTTGACGGCGTCGGGCGCGTTCCGCAGAAGGAACCAGGCAATCAGGGCCGCCCCTAGGCAATAGAGGGGGAAGGAGAGCGAGACGAGAATTCGCCGAGCCCGGGACACCTTCTTCTCCCTCAAATTCGCCACCACCGAATAGCCCTCGGGAAAATCCGCCAGCACCTGCCCGGCAGCTAGGACGATGGCGAGCGACGTCGCGACCGCCGTGCCCGATCCAATCAGCAACCCGTCACCCGAAAGGTCGACCGCGACGGCGACATAGGTCATCCACATTGGGCGGCCGCGGCCGTCTCCCGACGTCACCCGCTCGATTAATGTCTCGGCTCCAACATAGGCAGCGCCTCCTGCGGCGAGGGAGACTGCGGTCCACCAGCCGGCAAGATTGTCGAGCGCCTCGGGCATCAGTTCAACGGCGACGACGCCGCCGAAGCTTGCCTAGCCCATCCAACGCCGGGTGCAATATTGCTGTTCCCCGAGCCAAATTCTCTGCGCAGGTACTTTCGCGGAATACCGCGAAGGCGAATTGCCTGTGCGCTGCAGTGATTGAATGCACATTGACCCCTTGCGAGCGCCAATCAACCGGAGATGCGGGTAATCCTGCCGCTGCACCGGCGAGGCAGGTTGCATCCTAAACTGTGGCCTATCTGCAATGGTCAGCCACCCTTTGCGTTGTTAAGGTATTGGTAACGAATCGGGCGAAGGGGCGGAAACGATGCCGAGCAAAATATTGCTGGGAATCCTCGCTGCATTGTTGGGAATAGCCTCATCGGGGGTGGCGTCGGCACATCCGAGCCAAATGGTGACTGGAGGCCAGACCTCTCAACCGATCGGACACTATGAACTGTGCAAGCGCATGCCGAAGGAGTGCTCGGTACGATTGAACGACGTCAGTCCTGTAGCGTGGAGCAACGATTTTCGGCGACGCCTCGCCAGTCTATCAGAGTCGATCAACAAGGCGATCAAGCCGATGTATGACATCGACATCTACGGCAAGGACGAATTTTGGACCTATCCGACCGATAGGGGTGATTGCGAGGACTATGCGCTCCAAAAGCGCCGCGTCCTGATGAATGAGGGCATTTCGCCCGCAAACCTCCTTCTCACGGTTCTCAAGAAATCCAACGGAGAGGGGCATGCCGTCCTCACCGTCAGAACGGAAGTCGGCGACTACATCCTCGACAATCTTACCGATGACATTCTCCCCTGGGACGAGACCGGCTACTTGTTTTTGAAGAGGCAGGCGACCTATCACACTGGACGTTGGGTGAGCATCCGCGACGGCGATGCACCGCTGGTGGGCGCACTGCATTGATCCGCCGCTGCATCCCCGGCCGCACCCTGGTGACGGGGATTGGCGCGAGATTGTCCGACCAATCCGCAACGCATGGGACGCCCGAAGCTGTCGCTCGTTGCAATGTACTCATTGGCAGCGACGGCAGTTCTTAGCTTTCCACTGAAAGTCAGCCGTGCCATACAGCCCTTGAATCTCCAGCCCCTATGTGGGCTACACCCTCCGTCAATGCACAAGACGGCATTTGTGCTGGCTTCCAGCGTAGGGAACGCCCACGCCCCTGCGCCATTTGCAGGGTGTGGAAATGCTCACCATTACCTTCTTCATCACCGTCACATCCGCAGCGCTTCTGGATACGCTGCTGTTCTGGTCCATCGCGAAACCGGCCCAGCGTGTGTGGCCCCTCCCTCCGGGCAGGCGGGATGGCAGTTCTGGCTGGTGTGGGTGCTGATCGGCCTGTTGATCATCGGAACGCTTTACATCGGTATCGTCGACTACGGCAGTCTTGGACTGGCTGCATTGCATTGGCGCGTTGCCGGCGGCGTCTTGCTGGTTCTGGGCAATGGGCTGGCCTGGTGGGGTGTTGCCGCCCTCGGTACAAGGCCGACCACCGGACTGGCCGGCGAACTCGTAACAGGCGGCCCCTACCGGTTCCCACGCAATCCCCAATACATCGGCGACATCCCCATCATCGCCGGCTTTGTGCTTGCGTCTAATTCCTTGCTCGCATTGTGGCCGGCGCTTTTGGCGATGATCCGCGCATTCATCGCGCCGTTTGCCGAGAAACCCTGGCTTGAAGCGCGGCTTGGCGACGCCTACTCCGACTATAAGCAGCGCGTTCGACGCTTCATCTGAGACCGCTTAAAAACTTCGCATTGGGTCTTGAACCTACAGTTGCTAGAGGTCCTATCTTGGAAGGACCAATCAGAGCCGACCGCGGAACGGTGAAACGCAACCTCAGCCGACGCGGGACAGGAGACAACGATGCTGACCGAAAAAGAACATAACCATGAACGTTCTCAGGTGCACGAGTGCAGGCGTTCTCACCCGCATGTGCATTCCCAGGATCACGGAAATCGCGTGTGCTGCGGTGCCGATGCGCCAGAGGGTTCAGTGGTTACCGCCGGGCGCAGCTTTCAGGTCAACGGTCTCGACTGCGCCGAAGAAGTGGCAATCCTCAACCGGGTGGTGGGGCCGGTGGTCGGCGGAGAGCAACATCTAGCCTTCGACGTGATCAACGGCCGCATGACGGTTCTGGACTCCGCTGGGATCGTCTCGGACGAGAAGATCATCAAAGCGGTTGCGGGAACCGGGATGGGCGCGCGACCTTGGAACGCCGACAATGCCGAGACCGACCGCGCCGTGCACCTAAGAAAACAGGCGCGGTTCACCGCGGTCAGTGGCGGCTTCTGGGCGGCAGGGTTCCTGTATCACAATGTGGAGACCGGGCTGGGCGGTGCGCTGGGGCTGTTCGCGGGCCATGGCGAGGCGCCGATTCCGCTGGTCGAAGCAGGTCTGTTCGGCCTCGCTATCGTATTCGGCGTCTGGCTGGTGGCGCCCAAGGCATGGTCCTCGGCGCTGCGTCTGTCGCCCGACATGAACCTGTTGATGGTCGTCGCCGTCGCCGGCGCCGTCGGCCTGGGCGAATATTTCGAGGCCGCGACCGTCGCCTTCTTCTTTGCACTGTCGCTCTATCTCGAAAGCTGGAGCGTGGGGCGCGCGCGCAATGCCGTCGCGGCGCTTCTCGACCTTGCGCCGGCAACGGCGCGGGTGATCCGCAGCGACGGCACCGAGTCGGACGTGCCCGCGGCCGAGGTTGTCGTTGGTGACCGATTCGTAGTGCGCGGCGGCGACCGCATCCCGCTCGACGGCGAGGTGACGGATGGGGCGGGTGCGGTCGATCAGGCTCCGATCACGGGCGAGAGCGCGCTGGTCCCAAAGGAGGCGGGCGACGAGGTCTATGCCGGCACCATCAACGGGGAGGGCACGCTGACGGTGCGCGCTACCAAACCCGCTACGGACAGCACGCTGGCAAAAATCATCCGCATGGTCGGCGACGCGCATTCGCGCCGTGCGCCGGTGGAGCAGTGGGTGTCGAAATTCGCTCGCATCTATACGCCGATAGTGATGGTGGCCGCCGTCGCCATCGCTCTGTTGCCGCCGCTCCTTATGGGCGCGACGTGGAGCTTCTGGATCTACAATGCGCTCGTGCTGCTGGTCATCGCCTGCCCGTGCGCGCTGGTGATCTCGACGCCTGTCTCCATTGTGGCAGCGCTCACCGCCTCGGCACGGGCGGGCGTGCTGATCAAGGGCGGAGCCTACGTCGAGGCGCCGGGACGCACCACAGCGCTGGCGCTCGACAAGACCGGCACGATCACCGAAGGCAAGCCTGAAGTGGCCGCCGTGCATCCGCTGGGCGGCACGTCGGAAGTCGACCTGATGGCCGTTGCCGCGTCGCTCGAGGCCAGGTCGTCGCATCCGCTCGCGCAGGCGATCCTCGCCCGTGTAGGCAAACACGTGACCGCCGCCGAGGATACCCGCACCGTGCCGGGCCGTGGCCTCGAAGGCCGATTCGCCGGTCGCGCCGTCTGGCTTGGTTCTGACCGGTTCGCCACCGAAAAGGGCTTTCACGCCGCAATCCCCGCCGACCTGCGCGACCGGATCGAAGGGGCGGGCGCCACCATGGTCGCCGTCGGCGACGACTCCGGCGTTCTGGGCCTGCTGGAACTGCGCGACCGGATCCGGCCGGATGCGCGCGAAATCGTTGCACAACTGCACAAACAGGGCGTGAAGAAAGTCGTCATGCTTACCGGCGACAACGACCGCACAGCCCGCGCCGTCGCTGCCGAAGTGAACATCGACGAGGTTCGCGCCGAACTTCTGCCTGAAGACAAGGTTACCGCCATCACAGATATGGTGGCGACCCACGACATGGTCGCGATGATCGGTGACGGGGTGAACGACGCCCCGGCCATGGCTCGCGCGCACTACGGCATTGCTATGGGCGCGGTCGGCTCGGACGCCGCGATCGAGACGGCGGACATCGCGTTGATGACCGACGACATCGGAAAAGTGCCATGGCTAATCGGCCATTCGCGGCGCACCATGTCCATCATCCACCAAAACATCGGTGTCTCGCTGGCGACCAAGGCCGTCTTCGTCGGCCTGACCGCCTTCGGCATGGCCTCGATGTGGGGAGCGATCGCGGCGGATGTCGGCGTGTCGCTGCTCGTGGTGGCAAATGCGCTTCGTCTGCTGCGGCCTAGCGCGGAGACGATGTTTGCGAGGGAGCGACTGGAGGGCGCCGTCGATTCTATGGTTGTCGGCCAGATCACACATGGTCACTAGGAGCGGCGGCGGCTAATCAATTTGCCTATCCTGCGGCGAAAGGGAACTTTGATTTAACGGCTCATTAAGGTTAACGATCCAGGCTGCTCGGGAGGATTCGGAAGGATAGCATGCAGGGGCGCAGCCGAAAACGATGCTTGGGAGCGAGGAATCTCACCAAAGTCGTTTTCGCCCTGATCGGGCTCGTCGTTGGTGTGGCGGGCACGAATCCAGAGGTATATCCAATAGGGCGCGCTCCCGATGTGGTGCCGGACGAATTCGTGTTCGAGGATCAGTCGAACAATACCCGGCATGTTTCCGACGAGCCGCGCGTGGTGCGGGGCGACAAGCAGGCCAGGGTAACTGCCGGGGCGCCTGAGCGCCGATTGGCCAAAGTTTCCCTGGGCCTACGCTTAGGATTGCGTCCCCTGGCGGTCAACGCGCAGCGTGTGGCGCCGTTCGAGGTGGGTGACGCGGCACTGCTCACCAAGCGAATGCTTTTTCACAGCGCCGAAATGGATCGGCTTGCAGGCGTACCCGAAGAACTGGTCGATCTGGTGACCAATGACGGCGCGGATATCCTGGCGACGGCGTACGCGCCAACGGACCCCTTCCACGACTCCTCATCCCCCTTCGATGCTCTACTCGCAACTGAGAGGAGTGGGCGGTTCGTGCCACCTGTTGTGGAGGGAGACCACGTATGGATGAAGGAACCTTTGCCGCCGAAGGTCTTTTCTTCCGAAGAGCAGAAGTGCCTGTCGACCGCGATTTATTTCGAAGCCCGCGGAGAGAGCCTGAAAGGGCAGGCGGCCGTAGCCCAAGTGATCCTGAATAGGGTGCGCAACCCATCATATCCCAATGAAGTGTGCAGCGTCGTCTATCAGAACGCCGGGTGGTATAAACGATGCCAATTCTCGTTCGCCTGTGACGGCCTTCCCGAGCGGATCGTTAACCGCCGTGCCTATCGAACCGCCCGCGAGGTGGCTATGGCCGTGACCGGGGGAAAGATCTTCCTGCGGGACGTTGGCTCATCGACGCACTACAATGCGACCTACGTCAGTCCCGAATGGGCTGATGGGATGGAAGAGATGACGCAAATCGGTAGCCACATCTTTTACCGAACATACAACGGCGGTTGGAGCTGAGTGCGGCCCCTAACTATCCTCAGCGGTCCAGGCTCATGGAGATCAGATCGAGGATCGTTTCCTGCCAAGTTGGGTGTCGCCTGCTCAGCTACTCCGTAGTTCTCCAAATCATCCACTCAACTTTTCAATTCGGAATTCGGCAGAGCGACCGGACCTGAGCGGAACTCTCTCGGAAACCATAGCACCGCGAGAGTGCCGACTGAACACGCCGCCCGACGCGAGCATTCGCTAAAGGTCTGGCGGGCTGAAAAAGGTCGCACCGCGGATACTTGAACCTAAAGCCACTAGAGGCTGTACGATTTTCGCCGGTTTCCGAAGCGTCAACGAAGGGACCCGCAACTCTGCTGCGTCAAAGCCGCGCGCGCGGTGGTGTCGCGTTGAGAAAATTGCCGGAGCGCGTGATGATCGTAGAGAAAATGATTTGATTGACCGATGACCAATTTACGCAACAAAAACATACGCGTGGTTACCCTCAGTTTTGCGCTTTTGGGGGCGATGAGCGTTTTGGTAGCGTACTCGCCCACGCTCTACCGGATGTTCTGCGACTTGACCGGCTACGGCGGAACGGTACAGCGGGCCGTTGCGAAGCAGCCGTCTGCAGCAGTCACGGACAAAACCGTCAAAGTTCGTTTCGACGCCAACGTTGCGCCAGGTCTGCCTTGGGAGTTTCGCCCCGAGCAACGAAGCGTCGAAACCCGCTTCGGAGAGCCAGCGAAGGTCTACTACTACGCCGAGAACAAGTCCGATGAGATGATAGTTGCGCGTGCGACGTTCAATGTTACCCCGTACCCGACGGCACCTTACTTCTTCAAGATTGAGTGCTTTTGTTTCACCGAGGAGAAACTCGGGCCGGGAGAGAGCGCCAGGATGCCGCTTGTCCTCTATCTCGACGAGCAGATGCTTAAGGACAAGAACGCGAAAATGTTCCGCGAGGTCACGCTTTCCTACACCTTCTTCAGGCAAAAGGATTTATCGAGCGAGGAAATCGACGCTGCTCGCGACCTGAAGACTGGCTCCGAAGTAACCGACGCAAGGCTGGATGGCGGAGGGTCGGCGGAATTCGAGAACGACGCGCCAAGACGATGAGCAGCAGGGATTTGAGAGTCCTCTCGGGTTTTCTGGCCGCCGTAGCTTTGGTGCTGGCGGTTGTCCTCGGTGCCGCATCCGTAATGCGCGGCCCTTCGCAGGGCTTCATGGTCAGCCAGCCGAAACAGGAAGCCTTTGCCGAGCCGGGTTCTGTTCCCATCGGCGGACAGTTTTCCCTCGTCGGTCACACGGGCGAGACCGTCACCAACGACGACTTCGCCGGAAAGCTGCGCCTTGTCTTCTTTGGCTTCACGTACTGTCCCGACATATGCCCGACAACGCTGACCGAAATCGCCCGAACGATCGAGTTGCTGAAGGACGATGCCGATGCCGTGGCATATCTTTTTGTGAGCCTCGATCCGGAGCGCGACACGCCAGATGTCATGGCTGAGTATGTAAAGGCATTCGATGAACGGATTACCGGACTGACCGGGACGATTGATCAGGTCGACGCCATGGCGGAGACGTACCGTGTGGCGTACGAGAAGGTCGGTATGGACGGCGAAGCCTATCAGGGCAGCGGCGATTACCTCGTGAGCCATCAAGGCAATACATATCTGATGTCGAAATCCGGTGAGTATCTTACACATTTCAGCTACGGCACCGCTCCGGAGGAGATGGCCGAGACGATCCGCGAGGCCATTGCCAGATTCGGCGGTGTGGGTGGGGAGACATGACTGTGCGCACGTATCCTATCGGGTTGATGAGCTTGTTTGTGCTCGTGTTTGTGATGCCGGCCCGGGGACAGGATGGAGCTACCATCTCCGTCCAACAGCCGTGGGCGCGCGCTTCCATCCTGACCTCGCGACCTGCGGCGGCCTACCTCACCGTCCAGAACGAAGGTGATCGCCCCGCCACTCTCGTTGCGCTGGAGACTCCCGTCGCGGGCCGCGCGGAGGTTCACCGCACGGTCAAGCAGCGCGATGTCATGAAGATGGTGGCGGCGGGGCCAATCGAGGTGCCTGCCGGCGGGAGCGTTCGCATGGAGCCGGGCGGGTATCATGTCATGCTCATGGATCTGGAGCGGCCGATTGAGAAGGGAGAGACATTCACGCTTACGCTACGTTTTGCGAATGCATCTCCGATCACGGTTTCTGTGCCGGTTTTCGGGCCAGGCGCCAGAGGACCGGAGGACGATTAGATGACGGCGATGGAGTTTTGGCACGCGGTCGCCCGCGCAGCGGGTCTTGTCTTTGTGCTCCTGCAGACGCCCTCCGAAACGCTGGCGCATAGTTACAAGCTAGACGATATCGCGGTCGGTCATGTCTGGGCATCCCCATCCGAGGAGGGTGCCGGGGGTATCGCGGTGTACGGCCCGCTCCTCAATCGTGGCGGCACGAGCGCGCGGCTCGTCGGGGCCTCGAGCCTACTGGCTGAGGATGTTGGCTTTCGCATTTCAAAGGACGGTGAAGTAAACTGGCTCGAATTCATCGAATTGCGTCCAAACAAGCCCGTGTCACTTGCCTTGTGGCGAGAACACATCTGGTTGTCTGGAATCCGCGACTCCATTGAGCAAGGCGACAGCTTCGAGTTGATCCTCGATTTCGGGGATGCGGGTAAGCTGCCGGTCAAAGTCGTCGTTGAAGACGAGGGTGGGCATTAGTGAGAGCTGCTCGCGCATAACTGTGGTCCGCGGGAAATCTGGCGACTATTTCCGTTCGGATATCAGTTTCACGATGGCGCCAGCATCGCGGCCGGCGCCCATGATGAGGGCCGAGGCGCGATTGCGCTGCCATGGTCTGCCCACGAAGAACAAGTTCGGGACCGGCGAAACGCCGTTCGTGTGGGCAAAAGAGCCGTCCGGGTTCTTGGCGGCCGGAATCTGCACCCAGTCGCTATCGTCGCGGTAGCCTACCGCCCAGATGACGGATCCGATATCAGCCTCGCCTGCGTCAGAAAATTTCGCGGTCGTTCCCGCAGCTTCCGTGAGACGGGGCATCAGTCGAACGCCCTTGCGAGCGAGGCTGGCGAGGTTGCGGTCGCGATCGGGAAACGGATCGGTCCGCCGCATCAGCCGCCCGATAGCCGAGTCCACAGGCGCACGCATGAGGCCGGACCAATGGAGCCACCACCAGATGCTCTTTCCCAGAAAGCGCTCCGGGAACAGTTTGCGCGGCTTCCCTGCCGCAAGCAAGGTTGGGCGTTTGGAGGCAAGCTCGGCGGCAATGTCACGCCCGCTTGCGCCGTCACCAACGATCAGGACCACCCCGTCGGGCACCGAGGACGGATCGCGATAGGTCTCGGCAGTCAACTGCGTCACCGCACTCCCGAAGCCTGCGGCGATTTTCGGGACGAGAGGAACCTGAAATCCGCCCGTCGCGATAACGACATGCGTAGCCGCCAAGATCTCGCCACTCACCAATATGGCCTCGAATTCCCCGCTAAGCGATCGCTGCAGCTTGGCAACGCGTGAATTCAGCCGCAACGGCAGATTGAACAGACCCGCATACACTTCAAGGTAGTCGGCGAACTCATCGCGGGTCGGATAGAGTTCGCGGTTGCCCGGAATGATCGCTCCCGGCAACGCGCTGAACTGCCGCGGCGTGAAGAGCGTCAGCGACGTATATCTCCTGCGCCAGCTGTCTCCGATGCGGTCGTTGCCGTCGACGATAACAAACGGAATGCACGCCTGGCGCAGATGGTAACCCGTTGCCAGTCCAGCTTGACCGGCACCGACAACCAGCACGAAGGGTGGCTTTGTCAATCGACAACGACCTTTGCTCCGACGGGAACGCGCTCGAACAGGTCTTCGACATGTTCGTTCAGCATGCGGAAGCACCCGTTGGACACGGCTTTGCCGATCGACGACGGTTCAGTCGTGCCGTGGATTCGGTACAAAGTGTCCTGGCCGTCACGATAGAGGTACAGCGCGCGTGAACCGAGCGGATTGCCCGGACCGCCTGGGACACCATCCGCATATCGCGCATATTTTCCCGGATCGCGTCTGATCATATTGTCTGTCGGACGCCAGCTAGGCCATTTCGCCTTACGGCCGATTTCCGCAGCACCGGAAAAGGCGAGACCTGCCCGGCCGACTCCTATCCCGTAGCGTCGAGCGATGTTCTTCGACTTGACAAGATAGAGGAAGCGGTTCGCCGTATCGACGACGATCGTACCGATAGGATAGTCCCGTACGAAATCGACCTCTTGCGGCAGGAATTGCGGGTCAAGCGCAGGGCTTGTTTCCGGATGGGCCGCCGCCCTCCGGACGGCGGCGAGCAGCGCGAAAGAGGTGAGCAGGAATTGCCTTCGATTGAGCATGATGTCCCCCCAGAATTGCTAGTGAAATGCGGTTAGTGGTCGTGACCGTCGTCCTCAGCTGGCGGCGTCACGTCCGGCACCAGTTTTTCGACTTGGGCTTCCGCCCGAAGCTCCGCGATGATGCGCCGCTGCTCCGCCGCCTGTAGCGATTGACGAATCTGAGGCGCGACCGTCTCGAACTCCGGCGCCGGCTGCTGTCGCCTCTCTTGCACCTTCAGCACATGGAAGCCGAAGGAACTGCGGACCGGCTCAGCGGTGTATTCATCGGCCTGCAGTTTCGCGGCGGCTGCGTCGATCTCCGGAAGCGACTGGCCGGCCGCGACGAAACCCAGATCACCTCCTTTCGGCCTCGAGACCATGTCCCTGGAACGTTCGCGCGCGAGAGCGGCGAAGTCCTCGCCGGCATTCAGCGCCTCGATGACCGCGGCCGCAGCCTCTTCGGTATCCAGCAGGATGTGCCGAATCCGCGTTTCCTCAACGCGGGGCATGCGAGCGATTTGCGCCTCGTAGGCGGTCCTTACCGCCTCTTCCGTTACAGATGCAAAGATCTGCTCGCTGATGAAAATGGAACGCAGCGTTTGCTGTTCCAGGAACGCTATTTTGCGCTTGAAGGACTCGTCGCCGGCAATTCCCTTTTCTCGCGCTTCGTTCGCGACGATGCGCAGGTCTATCAGCGCGTCGACAAGAACCGAGCGCTTCGCATCATCGGGCATGGAGCCCAGTTGCTGCGCGTACATCTCTTCGGCAACCGCCAGTTCCGACGCTGTGATGTCCTGGCCGTCGACACGTGCGACAATCTCCTCCTGCTGAGCGAGGACGGAGGGACTGGCCGTCATGGCTGCAGCGAATACGACTGTTGCAGCAATGATGCCGCGCCATGCGGAGCCGAATCCGGAAATGATCGTCGTCTCGTGCATTTGTCCGCTCCTTATTCGGCAACCAAGAGAGGGTCGATGATTTCACTGAATCGCTCGAGGCTGAGCACGCCCTTGTACATTTCGCCGTTGACGAAGAATGTCGGTGTTGAGTCGACACCGTATGACTTGCCCGTGTCAGCGATGGCCGTGATCTTGTCCAGCAGGTCTTGATCCTGGAGACAGGCTTCAACCTGCTCACCCTCCATCCCCGTCATGCCCATGACCGACTTCAGAGCCGAGGTCGCATCGGAAACCCGTGCCCAGCGGTCCTGCGAACGATAGAGAAGGTCGAGCGTCGGGTACCATTTGTCCTCGCCGGCGCACCGTGCCAACATGAAACCGGCCGAGGCGCGCGGGTCGAACGGGAACTCGCGGATGATGAATCGGACCTTGCCCGTGTCAACGTACTTGGCCTTGAAATCGGGCCAGACGGTTATGTGAAAGTTGCGGCAATGACCGCAGGTCAGGGATGCGTATTCAATGACGGTCACGGGAGAGTCCGCATCTCCAAAACTCTTCTCTGGAAGCGGGCCGGGCGCAAGCAACTGCTGCTGCGTGGGTTGAGCGAATAGCGGAAGCGGACATATGCCGGCGACGGCAAATATGGACGCACCTGCAAGAAAAAGACGGCGGTTCATGGCTCCTCCGACAACTGTTCACCTGACGGTAAGACCTCTAGCTGCTAGAGGGGCAAGCGCGTTTCTCTCTAGACAATGGGACGGGCGCCATGGCGAACGATGATGGGCGAGGGGGTGGGCACGCGCTTGTACAAATCTATGATGTCCTGGTTCATGAGGCGCACGCAGCCACTCGAAACCGCCTTTCCGATCGTCCAGTATTCGGGCGTGCCGTGGAGGCGGTACAGCGTGTCTTCACCATCCTGGAAGATATAGAGGGCGCGCGCGCCGAGCGGGTTGTTGAGGCCCGGCGCCATTCCGCCGTTCTCCGCGCTGTATTTCTCCAGTTCCGGCTGCCGCGCTATCATCTCGGCTGGGGGCGTCCAAGTCGGCCATTCCTGCTTCCATTGGATCACGCCGCGACCCGACCATTCGAACCCGGCACGACCCAGGCCGACGCCATAGCGCATGGCCTTGCCTCGGGGCTGGACCAGGTAGAGATAAAAGCGTCGCGTATCGACAACGATGGTGCCTGGCCGTTCGCCGGTGGGGTCGTCGACGAGTTGGCGGTAATAGCGCCTGTTGACCTTCGAAACATCGACCGCAGGTATAGGAAACCTCTCGTTCGGCATCGCCGCATACATTGAAACATAGGACCGGTCCGGCTGCGGCTCCGGCTCGGCCGCTTTCTCGCCGTTCGTTGTCGAACAACCTGAAACGACGAGTGCACCTGCGGTACTTGTTATGCCGGCGAGGAAAGCGCGGCGCTTCGGGTCGAAGTGGATGTCTTTGCTGCTTTTCACGATTTTCTGCCCACCATGCGCAGCGGTTTTGCCGCAAGCGCGAACTGTTATCCCGGATGATGACCAGCCTGCGGCGCTCTGGAGGGCCGCGAGACCGGACGTTCATGTGATTTGGGCAAGAAAGCCTCGCCCGCCGCTGTCGCGTCTATTGCGGCGGCGGGAGGGAAACCTCGACGGGAACGGGCTCGGCAGAAGGTAGTACGGCATGCGCGCGCAGGCTGCTCACTGTGCGTGATGGGGTCAGAAGAGCTCGTACCAACCACACACAATGATCCGGACATGCCGAAAGCCGCGGCAGATCTTCATCCGGCGCAACATTCGGTTGCTGCTGCCAATTTCCGACGGTGCCCGCGGCAACGTAATTTCCGGAGACCAACGCCGAATTCCGGCTCGTCGCGCCCGTTTCGATAGTTGACCCAGCGGCCATGACAGGTGCGAGAGCCACGTGCACAAGCACGAACAGAACGAAAAGGATAGTGGACAGCACCCGGAGCATGTCTCCAATTAAAGCAACGGGATGGTTAAGCAAAGGCAAATCAACGTGAGATTGGGTGATCGAACGGGAAATATGGGTTGAACCTCCTGTAGGATGAGCTTTTACACAAACCTGAATTACGGACAGGAGACCGCTCCTTGGCTGGGACGCAACGCCTCATTGTTGTCGACATCGTTCGGGGCCTCGCGATTACGGGCGTGGTCCTGTTCCATCTCGTCTGGAATTTTGAGTTCACCGGCATTATCTCAGGTGTCGCGCAGCATACCGCTTGGCTGATGTTCGGTCGCAGTCTGGCCGGCACCTTCATGATCCTCGTCGGCGTCAGCCTCGTTCTTGCACATCGAACGCAAATCAGATGGTCGCCATTCTTGCGTCGTCTGAGTATCATCGCCCTCGCAGCGGCGGCCGTCACCTTAGTGACGTACCTCGTGTTCCCGGCCAGCTTCGTCTATTTCGGTATCCTTCATGCAATCGCAGCAGCGACGCTGATAGGGGTCCTGTTCATTCGCGCGCCCGCGTCACTATGTTTGGCAGCCGGGACTGCAATTTTTGCGCTTCCGTTTTTCTACGAGTCGACGGCTTTCGACACCAGACTGACGGCCTGGGTCGGCTTTTTTACCCAGCCCCCGCCGAGCAATGATTTCGTGCCGATATTCCCATGGGTCGGCCTCACGCTTTTTGGCATGGCGGCGACGAAATGGCTGCTGGCCTTTGATCTGGAAGATTATCTGTCGAGATCCGCGCCGCAGGGTCAGGCGGCACGATTCCTGGCATGGTGCGGGCGCAGAAGTCTGGTGATCTATCTCGTGCACCAGCCCGTTCTGTTGGCTGTCATCGTACCGGTTTCCAGGCTACTGATTTGAACAGGGGAGGGAACGTCTATTCGTTCGGGATGTGAGGATCGGCAAGAGCGTCATCGGGACGGCTGATCGGCACCGCGTCCACGGAAATTCGCTCGGCAAGTGCCTTGTCACCAAGGCGCCCCAGCAACTCGCGGAATTTCGGGTGCATTCCCCCGTCCGAATAGGCGTGCGCCCGCACAGCCGAACCTTCCTCAACGATCCTGTTCATTTCCCGCAGATCCGACTGCGAGCGCGCTGCGACGACAGGATTTTGCATGGAGATGGCCGGTGGACATGCTGCGAGGGGATCGCTCGGTTCGCCGCCTTCAAACTCGGTGTTGAACGCGTAGCTGCCTCCGCAGTGGGAGACGCGAGGCGGCTGGCGTGTAATTTCGAAAATGTCATCACCCTTCTTGAGGGCCATCCAGAACTCGAAACTCGGATGGTTTCGGTTCTTCGCCATGTTTTCAGGTGTCATGCGGAACGGAAAAGCTTGAACCTGGAACGCCGTCTGGCCGCCCTTCAGCGCTTCGCGCGCCACCGCGTAAATCTCGGCCACGCCCTCATCCGTCATTGCGAAGCAGCCGGACGACGAGCATGCGCCGTGTACCATCAGCGCCTCCCCGGTATAGCCGAGTGCGGATTCGAGCCTGTTCGGATATCCGAGATTGAAGGAAAGGTAGTATTGCGAGTTCGGGTTAAGCATGCCGGCGCTGACATGATAGAAGCCTTCGGGTGCCTGACGGTCGCCTTCGCGCGTCTTCGGCCCAAGCTTTCCCGACCAGCGGCACATAGGATAGGTCTTGAGAAGCGCGAACTTGCCGCTTTTGTCGCGCTTCCAGATCTCCAGCTCGCTCTCCTGCTTGAAGATCCGAACCAGGATTGGCGCTGACCGCGACATTGATTTGCGATTCATTTCCGTGACAAGCGCAGCCGGGACCGGCTGAATTGACCTCCCGTCCACTTCGAGCACCGTTGAAACGCACGCGGACGTGGCCAAGCCAATGAGCGAAACCAGCGCGAATGCAATGATCAATCGAACCACAGTCTAGAACCTAACCCCGAAGAAGCATTCCAAGCTGGTGAAATGGCCAGACACTCGCCAATCATGATTAATGTCGCGTTTACGTGCCTCATCGAAAGGGCGGCAAACCGCCGCAGCGCTGCGAACTGCCTCTCCTCTTCACCGCCGCATCCGATCTCCTTAACACAGGTCCCACAAAGGGAGATACATCAGTGATAGAAGAACCCGAACGTCTCACTTTCCGCGACAGTGCTGCCCTGGCAAGCAGTCGCCGGTCCCGCAATGTCCTTGTCATGCTGGCGCCGGTTGCATTCGTGGCAGCCGCTTTCACGTTTAGCTTCTGGCACCTGGAGGCGGAACTTAGCGCGAGCGATGAAGGGTCGCCGGGCGCGATCACCGACCAGTGAATGGCGCGGGAGCGCGATGGACCTTAGTAGTTGACGGTGTGAACCCAAATCGGCGGAGCAACCATGATTGCACGCATCGCCACCTTTCTGGTTGCCGGCGTGGCCGTCTACCCTGTCCTGGCGACCATATTCTGGCTCTACTGCCTGCTCGGCGGACACAACATCATGGAAATGATTTATGGAAACGCCGCAGCCTTTGTGCTTACCGTAGCTGCGGCGTTCGAATTCGCGTGGCTCAGACCGAGCGGATCGGACTGAGTCAGCTGGAGGCGAGACTGACCCACCTGTTTGGATCGTCTGGCGACTGCCGCTTGAGATAGTACAGCTCTGCTTCCTTCCACAGAAGTACACGCGGCTCGACGTTGTCGAGGACGAAATCGCCGAGATCAGTCACCACTGTAAGGACAGCGTGGCCGCCGCCGTCGGCATCCCGGCCCACCGTCATCAGCAGCGCCCCCAGCGGAACGCCTTTCTCGTTAAGGATCTTCCGTTTCTCCAGTGCAAAATCTTCGCAGTCGCCGACCTGGTCCGGATAGTCCCAGCGCTCCTCGACGCCGAAAATCTCCCTGTCGGTCAGAGGCTCCACGGTGGTGTTTACCTCGTTATTGACCTCGATGATTGTTTTCCAGAGTTCCCGTGTCAGCTCGACCTTGGACCTCTCCGGCTGACGATCGCAACGCTCACGGTAGCGCTGGCAGTATTCGTAGTAACCGATCGGGATTGACGTGTTGCCGAACGTTTCCATGTTCTTCGCCAGCGCCGGCTGGGACGGATTGAGATGCAGTGCGTTGGCTCCGGCCGAAGCGCACGAGATGGCGAGCGCGACCGCGCCCAGAACAAGTCGATGCATTGTGACAGTCTCCCCAAGAATATTGTGGGAGAGACGTTAGCTGTTGGGACTAAAAATCACGCGAAAACAATAAGTTAGAGTTTATGTAAATGAATATCAAAGTCCCGCTGGTATCGAAACCCGTCGTTAACCTTGGCTAGAGGGCGGCATTGGCCGCCCGTCAAGTCGTGTCTTTAGGTGACCGGCGGCTCACAGTTGACCGCTACCCTGAACGCCATCCCCGTTTCCATGGTGATGATCTGTCACGGACGTGCCGGCAGCCAGAATTGTGGCGGTCACCGCAATACGTTTTCCGCTATCGAAAACCAGCGTCAACTCGACAGCCTCTTCTGAGGAGAGCGCCTGTATCGGCTGGGTGAGCAACAGATGCACGCCGCCTGGCCGCATCAAAAGCTCCGCGTTACCGGGAATGGGTAAAATACCTTCCACCCGGCGCTTTCTGGCGATGCCACCGTCTTGCTCCATATTGTAGAGGGCGACAGACTCAAAAATAGGGCTTTCAACAGACACGAGATTCGCCTGCACGCGCTTGCCGTTCCAGATGGTCAAGTAGCCCGTGAGCTGCGACTTTCCAGAAGTTGGCAACACGATCTCAGCGTGCTCGACTGACAGTTCATCTGGACCGGCGCCATGCGTTGGTGGCCCCTCTGTGGCATGCCCGCCCGCCATAGGTACCAGCAGCCCAAGGACCATTGTCGGCAATAGACGGATCATGACGGCTCTCCTTAACGTGACAGGTCCCTTTGTGTGACCTCAGGCTGCTAGAGGTTCAAGTGTCCCACGGAACTCCGCGGTTCGAAAGACAGTGTGTTCTGTTGCGGCAAATGTTCCCATTGCGGGGCATCCGCTATATCTCTAGGCTCTGTAGAACTGCTGGAATTGTTGTGAGACCTGTCATGTTGACGATTGGAAACCTGTCCCGGCGCACCGGTGTCAAGATACCGACCATACGTTATTACGAGCAGATGGGCCTTCTAGCTCCGCCCGAGCGCTCGGAAGGGAACCAGCGCCGATACGCGCGCGACGAATGCGACCGCCTCGCATTCATAAAACATGCCCGCGATCTCGGGCTGAAGATCGAGGCAATACGCGAGCTGATCGAACTCAGCGCGCACCCGAACCAGCCGTGCGCCGATGCGGATCGGATAGCAGCGGAGCAACTTCACGCGGTACGTGAACGAATCGGAAAGCTCCGCAAACTGGAGCGTGAACTGGCGCGAATCGCTACCGGCTGCGACGGCGAACAGATCAAGGATTGCTACGTGATCCGCGCGCTTGCCAGCCATGATTTGTGCGAAGACGAGCACTAGCTTGGTTGTTGTCTCCTTCGCGGGGTTAGCCGGGTTAGGTCGCAGCAAGGGTACAAGTGACGGCATGTCCAACCGAAGCTTCCGAATTGGCGGACTTCTTGTGATGCTGTGTCTGGCAACGTCCGGCACCTTCGCTGCATCCGGACCCATGGGTGTCTATCTCTGGTACCCCGGACCTGGCGTTCCTACGGATGCGGATTGTCGCGGCGTGGTGGCCGATGTCAGACCGTCCATTGCCAAGGCAGAGGACTGGTTGTGGGGAAGAGTTCCGCACCACGAGACGGACGAGCTTGAACTCTATCTCATCGTTACGCCCTCTCGGATCGAGACGACCTATTCCTCTGAAGGTGATTACGATCGCGGAAATGTGACTTGGACAGGCGGCCAAGAGAACAATTACCAGTTCACGCTCGTTCCGGATGAGCATCCGGAAATGAGAATTCCAGGAACGATCGTTTCGTCGTCTTCCACCTCGGTTACAACGCTGACGCTGACGGGTATTCCAGCGGATCGGGGAATTGTCGAACGAAAGACATACTATTGCCGTTTCCAAACTAGTGAACCGGCGATTTGAGCCAGTGCTAACCTGCGCCAAATTCGGCCGCTGGGCCAAGACCGTGTTCCGCCGTGGCCGATCCTTCGCGCTTCGTCTGTGTGCCACCGAAGCGGCGATCGTCGCCATGAGCCGGGCTGTGATCGATGATGTTCGCGTATGCTGTCTATCTGAGTATCGGCGGCTACCGAGAACAACGCGCAGGGCGAGAAACATGCGCCTATCTACGAAACAGGGCAGGTTGCGGCTTCGAGAGTGACGCTTCGCCTGGCTGACGCTGGTCCTTGATCCGGTCGAACCTAGAGGCGGCCTATTCGTAGAGGTCCGAAAGGGCGCGGAGGAAGGTCGCGGCGTCTTGATGTTGCTCATCTGCAGCGGGTAGAAAGGAACTGCGACCGTATGCACATCGACAGCACGCAAGATTCGGGGTATCCGGTAGAGTATGGCAAGGTATGTCCACATCTTCATGATCGTGGTGCTCGCCGCTTTCGCGGCCGGAACGATTACGCATGCCGTGAATGCCGCCACGATGAGCATGAAGATGACGCTTGCCGCGATCGATGGCGCGGACATGGGCGACTGTAAAGACTGCCCGGACGGCAAGGGCGGTGTGCAGCCGTGCGACAATGCCTGCGTATCGCCGATCCTGGCTGTTGTGCCGTCGAGCCAGCCAAGCCTGCCCGGTGCTGAGACGAGTACCCAAAGTCTGGTTCTGCAAAGCGTGGCCGGGCGTACCGGACCGCCGGACCCTTATCCTCCCCGAACCATCATCCTGAGTTGACGCCGCCCGGAGCTCCTCCGGTTAGCGGCGCCTGAAATCATGCGCGGTCACACTGGCCGCCCATGATCCCGCTGTGCATCGCGCGGGCAGCGCGTGCGGTCTCGAACACCCTCTCAGGATGGTTGGATATCATGGTCTTACATTTACCGACGCCGACGCGTCGGACCTTTCTCACATCCGCAGCGGCTCTTGCGACCAGCACGGTGCTTCCGGTTACCGGACTCCGGCGCGCTCGTGCCGCTTCCGTCAAAGAATTCCGATTGAAGGCGTTATCGGGACGGACGCATCTTGTTCCGGAGCCCTACGGGGAAACGCCGGTCTGGGCCTACAACGATATGGTGCCCGGCCCGGAGATCCGCATCCGCCAGGGCGACCGCCTGCGCGTCGAGGTCGAAAACGGCCTCGATGAAGAAACCACGGTTCACTGGCATGGTGTGCGCACGCCAAACGCCATGGACGGCGTGCCGCATCTGACGCAGGCACCGATAGCTCCGGGCGAGACCTTCACCTACGAGTTCGACGCCGTGGATGCCGGCACCTTCTGGTATCACCCGCACCTGAACAGCACGGTACAGGTGGGGCGCGGTCTCTACGGTTCCCTGATCATCGAAGAAGCCGAACCCGTTCGCGTCGACCGCGAATTGACCTGGATACTGGACGACTGGCGGCTAACCAGGAACGCGGCGATCAGCGACGATTTCGGCAGTCGGCACGACTTGATGCACAACGGCCGGATCGGCAACACGGTCACCATAAATGGCCGGCTGCCGGAGAGCATTGCGGTCCACGCGGGCGAACGGGTCCGGCTGCGCCTGATCAATGCCGCCAATGCCCGCATTTTCGGCCTCGACTTCGCCGGGCTCGAGCCGGTCTTGATCGCGCTCGACGGCCAGCCGGTCACGCCCCATGCGCCGACGGACGGGCTCGTCACGCTCGGACCAGCCATGCGCGTGGACCTGATCCTCGACATGAAGGACCAGGCGGGCAATCGGGTCACCGTGGTGGACAGGTTCTACCAGGGACTGGAGTACCGGCTGGTCGAGCTCGCCTATGCGGAAACAGCGCTGAGGGAAAGTGCTCCGGACTGGCCGGTGGAACTGCCGGCCAATCCGCTTGCCGAGCCTGACCTGCGCGGCGCGATCCGCCACGAGGTGACGTTCAACGGCGGCATGATGGGCCAGATGGTCATGTCCGAGATGGGCGGCAGCATGGGGGACGGGTCCTCCGGCGGCATGATGGGCAACATGATGAACATGATGCATGGCCAGGGCATCTGGTTCATCAACGGCAAGGCCGCCACCGGCCACGTCATGGACCCGCTGCTGACGCTCCCGCGCGGCCGCACATGCGTCCTGGCGATGACCAACGCGACAGCCTGGCATCACCCCATCCACCTGCACGGACATTCCTTCCGCGTCCTGTCGCGGAACGGCCAGCCGACGGCGCATCGCGAGTGGCAGGACACGGTTCTGATGGCGCCGCGCGAGAAGGTCGAGATCGCCTTCGTCGCCGACAATCCGGGGGACTGGATGTTCCACTGTCACATCCTCGAGCACCAGGCCGCCGGGATGATGGGGGTGATCCGTGTTTCCGGGAAGGAGGAGCGGATATGAGCCGGATGGTCCTCTGTCTCGCCGCATTGGCTGGCCTTTCGGTCAGTTCGGCCGCACTTGCCGACGGGGAAGCACGGCGTGGTGCGCAAGCCTATCGCGCCTGCGTCGCCTGCCATGCCCTCGAACCCGGACTGCACCTCAGCGGGCCGAGCCTAGACGGCTTCATGGGGCGCACTGCGGGCACGGCGGAGGGGTTTGTCCGGTATTCGAGCGGACTGAAGGACGCGGGGTTCTCCTGGAACGCTGCCGCGCTCGACGGCTGGCTTAAGGATCCGGCGGGCATGATTCCTGGCACCTACATGACGTTCCGCGGGATCGACGACCCTCAGGCGCGCGCCGACCTTGTCGCCTTCCTCGAAATCGCCGGCCAGCCCGGCGGTGGCAGGCGCGTCGTGGACGCAGGTCTCATCCCGGCTGGTTGGCTTCGCGCCGGGGCGCCGGAACCAATCGGCGAGCCATCGCCGAAAATTCGTGTCACGGCAATTCGCCATTGCGGTGACAGCTATTTCATCACCACCGGTGACGGCCGGGAAACGCCGTACTGGGAGAAAAACATTCGGCTCAAGATCGATAGCGTCGAGACCGGCCCGCCAGCGGGCGTTCCTGTGATCCTTGGCGCCGGGATGGGCGGCGACCGTTTCTCGGTAATCTTCCGGAGTCTCGCCGACCTCGATCAGCTCGTCACCGAAGGCTGTGAGGCACGCTGAACATGAATGACATCAACATGGCAACCATGACAAGCAATTCCACTCGCATTTCCAGACGCGTCTTCCTTGGCACGATGATGGCGGGCGCCGGGCTGATCGGCCTGCCGATCAGCCTTCGCGCCGCACCCGCGGCAGCCGGCCCCGCAATTGCATTCGACGGCGATGCGTTGATCCGGGCGAGAGACACCCTTTCCCGTAGCGATGGCGCCGGAGGCTGGATAGAGCTGTCCGCTCCCGAGGCAGGCGGCATTATTTCGCTTGCGACGCATTCCGCCCGGCCGGCCCGGATTGTGGCGGGGCTCACGGGCGGTGGCGTTGCGCTATCCGAAGATGGCGGACACCGGTGGGAGGCAAGAAGTCAAGGATTGCCCGGTGCCCCGGTGACAGCAGTCACCGTGGCAGCCGCCGAGCCGGACACCATCTATGCCGCCATACACGGCGATGGTCTCTGGAAGAGCGAGGATGCCGGTCGGTCATGGGCCCTCGCGATGGACCGGCCCTGGCTGGCAGACGCCGAACGCGATTTGACAGCCTTGGCCTCGGTCGAACTCGCAACAGGCATGGGCGGCATCTGGATCTACGCCGGAACCGAACTCGGTCTCACCCGCGTGCCAGATTGCTTCTGCCGCTGGCAGGACGTGCAGCCGGGCGATGCGATGGACGCGCTTGCCTCGGGGAAACCAGCTCCGTCGGAGGCGCCACTTCCCCAAGGCGAGACGATCAACGGATTGGTCAGCGCGGCTTCGCTGCCCACTCGGCTTTACGCCGCGCTACCTTCGGGCATCTGGGAATCTCAGGATGCCGGAGTCGTGTGGTCGCAAAAGTCGAACACGCGCGCGCTGGCCGTCGCCGTTCACCCCACCAATGCCGATCATGTCGTTGCCATCACCGGCGATGGCGTCGTTGAAAGCCGCGATGGCGGCGCGAACTGGACCGCGCTCGCACGCGCATAACGGAGAATGTCATGAACAAGAAAACAATTGCCGCAGCCTTCGTCGCCGTGGTCGCCGCAGCCGGCATCGCCTACTGGTCGCTGGGGTCAGCGAACGCGCCCCTGCGAGGATCATCCGTCGCGGCAGCCTCGGGTAATAAGGTGATCACCATCTGGCGTGATCCGGGCTGCGGGTGCTGCGATGCCTATGCCGACTATCTGGAGGGCAACGGCTATGTGGTGACGCGCGTCGACGACCCCAACTTCGACAAGCGTTCGATCGAGGCCGGGGTTCCGCAGCAAGGGATCGGATGTCATTTGGCCGAGATCGACGGCTATGTCGTGAGCGGACTCGTGCCGGCCGAGATCATCGAGCGCCTGGTCAGCGAACGCCCCGACATCACCGGGATTACCCTGCCCGGAATGCCCGCCAACGCTCCCGGCATGGCGCCAACAAAGACCGGTACGCTGAAGACCTACGCCTTCGGCAAGGACGGCGTCACTGTTTATTCCGAAGAGTAATCTAGCAATGATGGATGGGTCTTTGATGATGTTGATGATGGCCGGAGTCGTTCTCGCAGGGCTTCTGGTCCTCGCAGTTCTGATTTTTGGCCTCTTCGCGCTCATGAAATATCTGCGGGGACCAAGATGAGGCGCGGCGTAATCCTTCTTTCCGCTGTCGCTGTTTCGGCCGTGGCAGCCATCGCGGCGTCTGCTCAACTGCAGGACGACGATGTGAGTACGCAGGACGTGACCTTCCGTGGCCAGCCCGTAACCAGTGAGCAGATCGCCCTCGGCCAAGAAGTCTATGCGCAGAACTGTGCCTCCTGCCACGGCACAAGCCTCGAAGGCCAACCGAACTGGAAGCGTCGGCTGGAGAACGGACGCATGCCGGCACCTCCGCACGATGAAAGCGGGCACACCTGGCACCACTCGGACCAGGACCTGTTCGACATGACGAAGCTCGGCGTCGGCGGTGTCGTCGAGGGTTATGAGAGCGACATGCCCGCTTTCGGGAAAATCCTGAGCGACGAGGAGATCGCTGCCGTACTCGCGTTCATCAAAAGCACCTGGCCCGAGCGTCAGCGGGACGTGCAGGCTCGCATAACGGCCAAGGACGGAGATGGCTCATGAGCAGAACCGACGAATATCCCACGGCTCCCATAAGGCGTCGCAATCTCCTGGTTTTCCTGCCGCTTGTTCTCGCCAGCGTGCTCGCCGTGGTGCTGGCTTGGGGGCTGACGCGTGATCCAAGCAACTTACCATCTACGCTGATCGGCAAGGCGGTACCCGACTTCGCGCTGTCGCCGGTCAAAGGCCGGGCGCTTGGCCTGTCGAGCGCCGATCTCAAGGGCGAAGTGTCGCTGGTCAATGTCTTCGCGTCCTGGTGTGTTGCTTGCCGCGAGGAGCATCCCTTGTTCATGAAGCTTGCGGCGCAAGGCACCGTGCCGCTGCACGGCCTCAACTACAAGGACCAACCGGACGACGCGGCGCAGTGGCTCGACAGCCTTGGTGACCCCTACACGCGCACGGGGGCCGACATCAGCGGGCGCGTGGCGATCGATTGGGGTGTGTACGGCGTACCCGAGACGTTCGTCATCGGTGCCGACGGACGCGTCGTTTACAAGCATATCGGACCTGTGGATGAAGAGGTGCTTATCCGCACCATCCTGCCGCTCGTGGAGCAACTGCGCAGTCAGGCCAAAGGCGACAACACCCTGGGAGACGGCCAATGAGGAAGCTCCTGCAGGGGCAGCGCGCAATCGTATTTCTGGCGGCAGGCACGCTCGCACTGGCCGCGATCGCGATCGTTAGCGTGATCTATTTCAGCGGAGGCACGCCAATGCCTGCGCCTCAAGGCGGAGGACAGGCTGAGACGGCCTCGTCCCGGTCTTTCGTGATGCACGAGGCGCTGCGGCCGCTCCCCGAAATCAAGTTCGAGGACGGGAACGGCGAAGCTCTTACGCTGGCCGATTTGAGGGGCAAGACCGTGTTGCTCAACATCTGGGCGACGTGGTGCGTGCCCTGCCGCGAGGAAATGCCGACTCTCGATGCGCTCGAGGCGGAACTTGGCGACCCTGCCTTCGAGGTTGTGCCGCTTTCAGTCGACCGGGCCGGGCCGGAGGTGGTTCGGAAGTTCTACGCCGAAATCGGCATCGAGCATCTTGGCCTCTACATCGACGCCTCCATGCGGGCCTCGTTCGACCTCCAGGCTCCGGGACTGCCGACGACGCTTCTCATCGACAGCGAGGGCCGCGAATTGGGAAGGCTCGTCGGACCGGCCGAGTGGGACACGCCCGAGATGATCGCATTCCTCAAAACCCATCTGACGTCAAACTGAAAAGGAAGCCTCCATGGCCGATACACAACAGTCACCATCTCAAGACGGCTCGCTCGGTCGCGACCTGCTTTATGCCCTTCGCTATTACCTCGGCAGCCGACGCGGTCTGCTGGTGCTCGCCGGACTGGCGATCGCGGCGGGCCTCGCGTTGAACTGGAGTTGGTTGGCCGCTGCCGGCATCGCGCCGATCCTGATCAGCGTGTTGCCCTGCCTCGCCATGTGCGCCCTCGGCCTGTGCATGAACCGGTCAGGCGGCAAGTCCTGCTCGACCGCCGCGAGCAACGCCGGCCCGGCGGAGATCGAGGACGCAGGGCCAGTCACGCAGGCCGTTGCTCTCGACACACCGCCTGACCGCCCGGCTCCCATGAGCGGCGACGTCGCCGTTCTTGCAAGCCCCGAACCGCAATCCTCCAAGGAAAGGAGACCGACCGATGCGTAAATCGATCAAAGCGCTTGCTATTGCTTCTGCCGTTATCGCGGGCCTCGCGGTTGCACCCGCGCTCTACGCCCATGACTCAGAGGAGTCCGGCGACTCCATGATGGGTTCCGGCATGATGGGCCAAGGCGGCATGATGGGCATGATGGGCCAGATGAGCGAGATGATGGAGGGCTGCAACAGGATGATGCAGTCCATGAGCCATGACGGCTCCGGACGGCCCAACGAGCAGTGGCGCGAGAAATCGCCCGACAACAACGGCGCCCCAGGGACGAACGGCTAGATCGCCCGATCCCGGCCGCCCTCCATCCCGGAGGGTGGGCCGGGCACAGCCTGGCATCGCAACGTGCCCAGACAATTGAGGAGCCGTATCGCGATGGGCAGGGCCTTTCGAGGATGACTGATATGACATCAACCAAGACAACGCAGCTCAGGCGCATACGCTTCAGCCTATGGATCCTCGTGGCCGCTGCCGTGCTGGCGCTCGGTGGTGCTTATTTCGTCCGGATGATCGGCGTGCGCGAGCCGCCGCCGGTCACCGTCGGCGAAGCCGCAATTCGCTCCGAGTTTTCGTTGATCGACCACAACGGAAATCGCGTTACCGAGGCCGACTTCCTCGGGCACTGGCAACTCGTGTTCTTCGGATTCACCCATTGCCCGGATGTCTGCCCGACCACGCTCGCCTATCTGGCAAACGTGCTGGATCGGCTTGGCGGCGAGGTCGAGCGCGTTGCGCCGATCTTCATCACGGTCGATCCGTCCCGCGACACGCCGCAGGTGATGGCGGCATACGTCCAGGCCTTTCACCCGAAGCTGGTTGGGCTGACCGGATCCGAATCCGAGGTCGCCGCGGCTGCCCAATCCTTCCGCGTCTATTACGAGAGAATGGAAGAGGCAACGGCTCCGGACGGATACCTGATGGCTCACGCTGGACATATCTACCTGATGAGACCCGAAGGCCGCTTTGAGGATGTCTTCCGCGAAGGTGAACAGTCCGCCGAAGAGATGGCCGCCGATGTCCTTGCAAGAATGAACGGGAAACAATGATGAGAAAACTGATTGCAACAGTGGTGGTGGCTTTGGCGGTCGCATCCCCAGCCCTCGCGGAGGAGAGTGTCCGCATCTTCGATGCGTGGGCGCGGGCCTCCGTCCTCGCCTCCCGTCCCGGCGCCGCATATGTCACGGTCGAGAGTGCAACGGAAGATCAGCTCCTCGGTGTGGCCACGCCTGTTGCCGGGCAGGTCATGATTCACGCAGTCGAAAAGGATGGCGACATAAGCCGCATGAAACACATCGAAACGCTTGAGCTGCCGGCCGGTGAGCGGATCACGCTCGCACCCGGCGGCATGCACCTGATGCTGATGGGACTGCAAGACAAACTCAGCGAGGGCACGACATTCCCCATGACGCTCAGCTTCGAGAACGCCGGAGAGATCACTGTTGAGGTTTCGGTGCTCGGAATAGCGGCCGTGGGGCCAAGGGAGGCTGCTGAATGAAGCGCTTCCTGATCCTGGCCTTCCTGCTGGCCGCACAGCCGGCATTTGCAAACCATCCCGGTGAGCGCATCGATGAGGTGATGACCGAACAGGAGCCGGCCTTCGAGGTCGCGGATCACCCTTCCACGCCCAATCTGGGTGTCGAAAAATCAGGCGGCGACGTCCTGCGCCTCGGCGATCTCCATGATCAGATCATCGTGCTGAGCTTTGTTCCGCGGAATTGTAACAGTCCATGTGCCAAGCAGCAGGCTGCTCTCGCAGGTGTGCAAGAGCAGGTGAATGTTTCGCCGATGAAGGAAATGGTCACGTTCGTAACCGTTCACGACACAGATACGTCGATCGAAGCACCGTGGGACGATGCGAACTGGCGGCTCGTGATCCCATCGAACGACGAGACGACTGCCGCCGCAGCGGATCGTTTTGCCGCGCTGAGTAGTCGCGGCCAGGAGTTGCCAATGGCGTACGTCATCGATCGCAACGGACGGCATGCCGGATTATTCCATGGTGCTGAATTCCAGAAAACAAACATGACTCTATACATCAACGGACTCATCAACAATGCGCACGCGCCGAAGCCACCTGCCAAAGAAGAATGGTGGGAATGGCTGACGGGTTGGTTCTGAACGGCGGGAGTAGGGAATTGACGCAGCTTTCGAGATTCACGGGGCGCCGCTTCGGCTTTCTTCTCCTGCCCCTGCTGCTGATCATCGCGGCGGGCGCCTGGTATCTGCTCGATCCAGGGTTCAGGGTAGGCCAGCAGCCCACGACGACGTCGGAGAACCTGCCGCAGGACACGTTCGAGCGGCGGGTGCGCGACTATCTTGTCGCCAACCCGGAGGTCATCGTCGAGGCCATGCAGAACCTCGAACGTAAGCAACGGGAGGCGGAACAGACGGAGGCTCAGGCGGCCCTTACCGCGCACCGTGACGAACTGCTCAACAGCCCCGAAAGTCCGGTTGGCGGCAATCCGCAAGGCGACGTCACGATGGTCGAGTTTTTCGACTACAATTGCCCCTATTGCCGCCAGGTCGCACCGGCGATGGTGGAGGCCGAAGAAGACGATCCCCAATTGCGGATCGTTTACAAGGAGTTTCCCATCCTGGGGCCGAATTCCGTGTTCGCGGCAAGGGCGGCGCTCGCCGCTCGCAGGCAGAACCTCTACCCGCAGTTCCACAAAGCCATGATGCAGGTCTCGGGCACGGCCGACGAGGAGCAAGTCATCTCTGTCGCTGAAGAGATCGGCCTCAATGTCGAACGACTCCGGACCGACATGCAGGATCCCGCGATCGATGCCGAGGTCGAGCGCAATCTCGCACTCGCCCGGGCGCTGCGGATCAACGGAACGCCGGGCTTCGTGATCGGCGATGAGATACTGCGCGGCGCCACCGACCTGCAAACCATGCAGCGGCTGATCGACCAGGCCCGGAAGGATCGGGGCCGATGAAGCCGGACTCGCCTGTGAAAGTTTGTCCGAATGCCTGAATTCTCCAACATCGGCATCCTCAGCGCCTTCCTGGCCGGGATCGTCTCGTTCCTGTCGCCCTGCGTGCTGCCGCTGGTGCCTGGATATGTTTCCTATGTCGCCGGCCGGTCGACCTTACCTTCACCTTCCGGTGAAATAGCTGTCGCTCGAAGCACGACATTCGGTCTCAGCCTCTGCTTTGTGCTCGGCTTCACCACGGTCTTCGTGATCCTTGGAGCCAGCGCCTCGGCGCTTGGCCAGTTGCTGCTCAGTTACCGGTTCGAGTTGAACATCGTCGGGGGCGCGATCGTCACGCTGTTCGGGCTGTTCATGCTCGGAACGATCCGCCCGGCGTGGATGATGCGCGAGGCGCGCTTCCACCTCGATCTGCCCGGCGGACGAACCGTCTCGGCCTATGTCCTCGGCCTGGCCTTCGCCTTTGGCTGGACACCGTGCATCGGCCCGATCCTCGGCGCCATCCTGACGGTCGGCGCCGCGTCGGCGACGCTCGCTGACGGCATCATGCTGCTCACGATCTATTCGCTCGGTCTTGGCGTGCCGTTCCTGCTTGCCGCGCTGTTCACCGACACGCTGGCCGCAAGGCTAAAGGCGTTCGGACGCCTTGGGCGCGTTCTGTGCATGCTGGCGGGACTGGTCATGATCGCGATGGGCGTCGCCATGATGACAGGCTATCTGTCGGCGTTCGCCTTCTGGCTCCTGGAGACCTTTCCCATACTGTCTTCAATAGGCTGATTTCGATCGGGGGAGAGTTAAAGAAATCGTGATTTGACCTTCCCATTGCTGGAGAGCGCAGCCTCTACCTCAAGCAAGGAAGCGACGGCGATGACTACAAATGCAGATCAGTTGGAGCGTGATATTCTGCGCGTGTTCAGATGCGCCCGCCGGCAAGACCGACCAGACATCGCCGAATTCATGCTCGCAGCACTAGAGAAACTGGATTGCGAACGCCCGATCTCTACTGCAAGCACTCGGCCGCTGATCGATGCCTATCGCGATCTGGTCGGGACCTGCGGCTCTGGAAAGTCATGAATTCGGCGCGTCGGCTACATTGCCTATCGATCCCGATTCTATCCATCAAATGGATCGCGGACCCCACAGAATGATTGCAGCGCCGACCAGACAGACCGCTGCGCCCGTCGCGTCCCAGCGGTCGGGCCGTTGAGATTCCATTGCCCAAAGCCAGAACAGCGACGCTGTGATGTAAACGCCGCCGTAGGCCGCGTAGGCGCGGCCCGCAAAATCGCTGTCGATGCGTGTGAGAAGCCAGGCAAAGAGGGCAAGACCGGCCATGCCCGGCACGAGCCAGAGCGGCGAGCGGTCCAAGCGTAGCCAAGCCCAGAAGGAAAAGCAGCCGGCAATTTCCGCTATTGCCGCGCCGATATTAATTGCGAGTGTTGTCATCACGATGCCAGCGCCTCCAGCACGGGACATTCCGGCACGTCCTCGCCGGAACATCGCTCGGCCGTTTCCGCAAGCACCTTCTCGATCCGTTTCAGGTCGGCGATCTTGGCCCGGACATCAGCGAGGTGCAGCTCCGTCCGCGCCTTCACCTCGGCGCAGGTCTGAGTGCCGCCATCGACGAGGTCGAGCAGGCCGCGGATTTGCTCGATGGAAAAGCCGAGTTCGCGGGCGCGCAGGATGAAACGCAGCCGCGACACATGGCCGTCGTCATAGACGCGGTAACCCGACGCCGTGCGCGGCGGGTCGGGCATCATGCCGGTCTTCTCGTAATAGCGGATGGTTTCGAGATTGCAGCCCGTGTGCCTTGCCAACTCGGCGCGCTGCAATCGCTTCCCGGAAATGTGATCAGCCATGGCGCGAATTTCTCCTTGAGTCTGTAGTTGCTACAGACCGTAGCTTGCCTTCGACTGAAATTCGAGGGCGAACCGCATGAGCGAGACAAAGATCGAAGCCGTCGCGCCAGACGCGCCAACGCAAGTGGCAGATCGGAAAAAGGGATGGTTTGCGGCTGGAGGAATCGTTGGCGCCATCCTGGCTTCGACCTGCTGCATTGCGCCGCTCTTATTGTTGATGCTCGGCGTATCGGGCGCGTGGATCGGCAACCTCACCGCGCTCGAGCCCTACAAGCCGATCTTTGCCGGCGTGGCGCTGGTCTTCATCGGGCTCGGGTTCCGGCAGGTCTATTTCAAGACCAGACCCGCTTGCGAGGATGGGTCCTACTGCGCCCGTCCCGAATCCGCCCTCATCACCAAATCTGCCCTTTGGCTCTCGACGGTTCTGGTCGTCCTGGCGCTGACGATCAACTGGTGGGCGCGGCTTTTCTATTAGGAGGAATAACATGAAACGACTTTTCATCGCTGCGGTGGGATTGATGGCTATCGGCGTGTCCGGCCTTCCCCTTATCGGGTCTGTCTCATCGCCAACTCTAGTTTCGATCGCGCTGGCGGCGGAGACCGAACGGACCACGATCTTCGACGTGCCGGACATGACCTGCGCGCTCTGCCCCGTCACTGTGAGAACGGCGATGGAGGGTGTCGAAGGTGTGAGACAGGTCGAGATCGACTTCGATGCCAGAACGGCAACCGTGGTGTTCGATCCGTCGGTGACGACCGCCGAAGCCATAATCGCTGCCTCGGCCAATGCCGGATACCCGGCAGAGGTGAAAGATTAGGCGCGATGAAACACGCGACGATCCTCAGAACCGGTATCGTCGGCACGACTATCGCGGCGTGCTGCTCATGCGAGACTCAACCAAACAAGGAAAATGCCTGACATGTCCGATTGCTGCTCGACAAACGACAAGAGCAAGAATGGCTACGACCTGGCCGTCATCGGCGCCGGCTCGGCTGGCTTCTCCGCCGCCATCACGGCGGCCGAACAAGGCGCGAATGTCGCTCTCATAGGCCACGGCACGATCGGCGGCACCTGCGTCAATATCGGTTGCGTGCCATCCAAGACCATGATCCGCGCAGCGGAAGCGCTGCACGGCGCGCGCGCCGCCGGACGTTTTCCCGGTCTTGCGGGCGAGGCGAATATTGTGGACTGGGGCCGGTTGATCGCGGCGAAGGATGATCTGGTCGCGACGCTGCGCCAGAAGAAATATATAGACCTACTGCCCGACTACAACGGCGTTGCCTATCTCGAAGGCGCGGCGCGCCTAAACGGTCAGGGCGTTGTTGTCGACGGCGCAACAATCGCGGCGGACAAGATCATCGTGGCGACGGGGTCTGCGCCGGGTTTGCCGGATATTCCCGGCATAGCGGATGTCCCTTATCTCACCAGCACCACCGCCCTGGAGTTGGCCGATCAGCCAGCTTCGCTCATGGTCCTCGGCGGCGGCTATATCGGCTGCGAGCTGGCGCAGATGTTCGCGCGGGCGGGGACGAAGGTCACCCTCGTTACCCGCAGTCGCCTGCTGCCCGGGGCTGAGCCGGAAATCTCCGAAGCATTGACCCGATATCTGATGGATGACGGGATCTCGGTTCTGACCGGGCTCTCCTACCGGGCCATGAAAACTGTTGAGAATGGCGTCGAACTGACCATCGACCGCGGGGGGAGGCCGGAGCTCCTGACGACGCAGCGTGTCCTCGTCGCGACCGGCCGCAGACCCAATTCGGCCGGTCTCGGGCTTGAGGAAGCGGGGGTAAGGCTTTCGCCCAATGGCGGCATCGTCGTCGACGAGCGGATGCGCACCTCGAAGCCCGGCGTCTACGCCGCGGGCGACGTCACCGGCCGCGACCAGTTCGTCTACATGGCTGCCTATGGCGCAAAGCTCGCCACCCTCAACGCGCTCAACGGCGGCAGCCTCGCCTACGACAGCACCGCCATGCCGTGGGTGACGTTTACCGATCCGCAGGTCGCGGGCGTGGGGCTGACCGAGAAGGCCGCGCGGGCCGCCGGATTCGAGCCAAAGACCTCGATCGTTCCCCTTGACCAGGTGCCACGGGCGCTGGCCGCCCGTGACACGCGCGGGCTCATCAAGCTGGTGGCGGACGCTGGGACCGATCGTCTGCTTGGCGGGCAGATCCTGGCGCCGGAGGGTGCCGACAGCGTCCAGACCCTGGTGCTGGCGATCAAGCACGGCATGACGACAAAAGAACTGGGCGAGACGATCTTTCCCTATCTCACCACGGTCGAAGGGCTGAAACTCGCCGCGCAGGGCTTTGGCAAGGACGTGGCGAAGCTGTCCTGCTGCGCTGGATAGGAGGCTAAGGTGGAACCTTCGCATGGATTTGGCGTGGCGTGGCTGCTGGCAGCAAAGATCGTTTGTTGCGGCGCGCTGGCGCTTGCCGCAACCCGGGCGATCAGTTTTGCCGGCATCTCCGGCTGGCTTATCGGTAGTGGCCCGTTCTGGCTTGCCCCTGCTGTCCTGGTCGTCCTCGGAATCGGTTTGTGGCGCTGGAGTGCACGTCCGAGCAGCAATGATGTTCGCAAAGTCGCCATCACGCATCCCCTTCATGGCCCGCACAAATAGGCTTTCGCGAGAACTGGCGACAGCATTCGCGGAAAGAAGGCAGCGAGTGTAACATCTGCCAATCCACACAAGCGCCAGGCAGTCGAGGGGCCCCGACACACCGATAATGTATCGTCTGAAAAGCCGTAAACGGAATCTGGCAACCGCGACAGGTCGAAAGAGGAAAAAAGCATGAGTGATACAAACAGTTTCGACCTGATCGTGATCGGAGGTGGGACGGCTGGAAACGGAGTCGCCCGCATGGCCGCGAACGCCGGCTGGAAGGTTGCCAGCATCGACAGTCTGCCTTTCGGCGGCACCTGCGCATTGCGGGGCTGCGATCCGAAAAAGATGCTGATCGCAGTAACCGAGGGGGTCGAATGGGCTCGCAGCCTTGACGGCAAGGGGCTGAATGCTCGGACGGACGTCAACTGGCCGGACATGATCGCCTTCAAGCGCACGTTCACCGACGCGATGCCCGGCCGCATCGAAGGCGGACTAGAGAAAGCCGGTATCACCGTGTTGCATGGCGAGGCGCGCTTCACCGGACATAACACGATCAAGGTGAATGGCGAGACCCTGTCGGCGCGGCACCTTCATATCGCTACCGGCGCCCGGCCGATGACGCTGAACATCCCCGGCGAGGAATTGCTGGCGACCAGCACCGATTTCCTCGAACTGCCCGAAAGGCCGGACAAAGTAGTGTTCGTCAGCGGCGGATTCATCGCGATGGAATTCGCGCATATCTCGAAGCGTGCAGGTGCGCGCGAGGTGACGGTTTTGGAAATGACGGATCGGCCGCTCGGCAATTTCGATCCCGATCTCGTCAACATTCTCTGCGAAGCGACCGCAGAGTTGGGAATCGATCTGCGGACCCGGGCCAAAGTTTTGAAGATCGAGAAGAACGGCACCGGTTTCACGGTTGCCTACGAGACACCGAAGGGGACCGAGACCGTCGATGGCGATCTGGTGGTCCATGCAACCGGCCGTGTGCCCAATATCGACCACCTTGATCTCGAAGCCGCAGACGTCGAATATAGCCGCAGGGGCATCAAGGTCAGCCCATTCATGCGCACCACAAACCCCGCCATCTTCGCTGCCGGCGATTGTGCCGACAGTGGCCCGAACTTGACGCCCGTCTCAGCCAACGAAGGCCGGATCGCCGGCAAGAACCTGCTGGCCGGCAAGGATGAGTGTGAGCTGAACTATCCGCCGATCCCAAGCGTCGTGTTCACGCTCCCGCAACTGGCCTCCGTCGGGCTTTCCGAAGCCGTGGCACGCGACAAGGGACTGGATTTCGACGCCCGGTTCGACAAGACGGTGGGCTGGTACTCGTCCCTGCGCGTCGGCGCAAGGCACACCGCCTACAAGGTCCTGGTCGAAAAGGGGACGGACAAGATACTGGGTGCGCATCTGATCGGCCCCGGCGCTAAGGAACAGATCAACCTTTTTGCAATGGCGATGGCCGCGGACCTGACCGCGAACAGGATCAAACGACTTATCTTCGCCTATCCGAGCTTTGCATCCGACGTCGGTTCGATGATCTAGGCCCGCAGCGTGTAGACCATCCGTTTCTACGAGCGGCGCGGGCTGATCGCGCAGCCGGCCAAACCCCGTGGCAGCAGATTTTCCGGGACGTTGATTGCGCCTTTGATATGCTATGAGCAGTTTATCCTTTGGCCAATCATGCAATAGGCATTTCATTCTTCAAACGCGATTGTCACCATTGGTAGCTGCTGGTGGGCCGGGGCATCAACATCATCGGGGCTTAAATGGCGGCTGCCGTCTTCTAGGCGCGTTTGTTCGATCTGGACCTGATCGTGGCGTTCAATCGCTGACGCGGTCAATACATTCGTTCCTCCCTTGTCAGGCGACATGTCAACTTCGCGATGATTGGACTTGAACTCGCCGCAAGGGGTTCGCTGGGCGTGCTGCGGACCGGACCGCTTGTCGCTGGCGGTGCGTGAACGGCGCTGCCGGAGAACATCGCTCAGATCAGATGGTCGCACCGGGGCAGTTCGCTGCAAAGATCCGGCCTGGCGCGGAATGTTCTCGGGTTGCTGCTGGCGGGAAGTCCTTGTCAAGCATTTTGCGCCGATTTCATGGCCGTCTCCGACAAGGATGTCTGGCACAAATGGTGTCTGGTCATCGCATCTGGTTTCGCCTAACTTCGCGCTCGAAGCGGTACGCGCCGCTTTGGAGCGTAGAAACTCCTTTTCCGAGGTTGGTGTCGACCGAATGGCACCGATTTTCTCTGGCCAATGGCCGGGGGCCTGTGACGTATGTCCAGGTGCCTCGGCACTAAAGGTCGCAGGGCCGTCGGAAAACGGTTTCTACCCCCCGGCTTGGGCTCGAGGATTTTTGTCTGCGGGCGCGCACCGTGGACCAAGCCTTCGGGGCGTGAGCATGGGCGAAGATTGGAAGACGCATCAAGCGCTTGAAGGTGATCTAGCTGCGGCAATTGAGGGAGTTGTCGCTATGCTAAACAGATCACAGCTTGAAACAGTGACCATCCAGTCGATCATCGAACATCGGCGGCTCCTCGATCTGGCCGAAAAAGCCCATGCGGAAATGAAGTCGCCGCGGGGGCAGGGCGGCGGCGCGTTGCGAGATGCCTATGTCCACGCGATGCTTAACAACAAGGCACAACTGGTCGTAGTCAACTTGTTGGTGGATCGGCTCGGATACGTGCCGGATCTGCCCGAAGCGTCAGATTGATACAAGGCTGTCTGGCTACAGAAAACCGCGTTCGGCTGCGATCCTGACGGCGTTGATGGTGTTGACGGCGCCAAGCTTGTCGCGCGTGCAATCGAGATAGTAACGGACAGTTTTTTCTGAAATGCCCAGCAGCCGTGCTGTCTCTGCCTTTGTCTTTCCCAACGAAGCCCAGATCAGGCAGGTTTGCTCACGTGGTGACAGCGAGTTTTCCGCCGCGTCAATAGTCCGATTGGAAAGTCGCAACAGGTTGATGTGGACATAGGCGACCGCAGTCGCGACATATGCAACATCGCGGACGGCGATGTCCGGTGCATCCGAGTGATCAGAGGCGAGTGCTAGGAGAGCCGTCCGCCCGAAACCGCCATGTATCGGCACCATCATACCGGAGGCGATCCCGAATTCATTTGCCTCGTCCATTACGTTGCGTTGCTCCGCGCCATAGCGATTCCGGTCTTTGATCGACCAGACGGTCGGTCGCATGGTCCGCTTTGCCGTGGCGACGATCGGATCGCGCGCCACGTAGTTTCGAGACAGGTATCGACGCTGCCATTCGTCAGGATAGTCAGAGTAACGGCGGATGTTCTTCGCTCCCATGTCGGCATAGACGAACCGGCTGAACCCCGAATCCCTGGCAAAGGTTTTCAACGAGAATCTGACCGAGGCCTCGTCCTGGCAGACCTCGAGCGCATCAATGAAGTTGCCGATGTGATGATCGAGGAGACGATTGTTTGGGTCGTTCTGCATCCTGCTGTCCTGGACTTTTCAGCGTCGGAAGGTCGCCGAAGCATTCGGATCGGGCCGGTCACCTCAGTCGCTTCGGTCTTGTCGTCTTTTCCAGCATGAATCAAGCTTATTTGCGGGATAGGATCATTGTTGGATCCGTTGGTCCAAGCGGACGAACAATCAATTCTAAAAATGAATATGGGCACAATGGCTTACAGCAGGCAGTGCGCCCAAAACTGTGCCGAACAGCGAACCCAAAGCATATGGACGGAACTTGTGCAAGGAAGTGTGACGGCGATGGAGCAGGACGTCGAAGCCGACTGACAAACCAAAGCTGTCGTGTGTGATACGGTAGCTGATTGGTCTTGTTCCAAGCGATCAGTGGAGTCGCGAGACTTTCGAGCTTGAGAGTAGAGCTTCGGACTCGGACGCCGTGCAAACGGTTCAATCGCGTGCCATCGGCGGCCGCGAGGATTCGATGCTGCAGGTAACGATGTGTTCGCTGTCTGCTTGGGTAGATCCCGCCGGCATTGCCGACGGGATCCTCGTGGCGAAACTACGCGTCGTTGTCACCGACGGTGATCGGGCCGTGCATTCCCGCCTCGTAATGTCCGGGAACGTTGCACGCGAACTCGAAATTTCCGGCCTTGTCGAAGATCCAGATCAGCTCGCGGGTCTGGCCGGCCTCGAGGAACACGGCGTTCGGGTCGTCATGCTCCATTGTGGCAGACCCGGGGCCCATGTGCTCCATCATTTCCGCCATCTCGGCGCGGTGCGACTTCTGCGTTGCCTTGTCGCCGATCGTGAAGTCGTGCTCGATCTCGCTCTCGTTCCTGATCACGAACCTGATCGTCTCACCGGCCTTCACGTCAAGCTTCTCCATGCTGTAACTCATGCCGTCGACGTCGAGCTCGATCGTGCGATCGACTTGGGCGGCATGACCCGGCTTGCCGAATGGCACGGAGCCGTTTCCATGGCCGGCATCGGCGCGCGCAGCGACTGCGCCTAGCAGCAACGCGGCGCCGATGGCGGCAGCGAGGGGGAGGATGCGTGTTACGGTCTTAACCATTGGGTCTGTCCTGATTGGTTGGGTGGTCGGTTCAGAGCTGCGAAAGCAGCTCGAACATGCGGGATTTGGCTTTGCTTGGTAGATCGCTTGCGGCGTCGACAGCCGCATCGAGATCGACGGGTTTGCCGACGACAACAAGGGCAACCATGCCCAGGCCGACATGCGGTGTACACTTGATCCCGTACAGGCCGGGCCTGGTCAGCGTGATCTCACCATCCTTGTTGAACGGAACGCTGATAGGATCCGCGCCGGTGGGGAGCATGCCCGCGACTGAAACCGCGTTGTGCCCCTTGTCTGCGGCCGCGAATCTGATCTTGTCCCCCGGTTCGATTCGAACCAGCGTTTCGGAATAGACGAAACGTTCGTCGCCCTTCCGGTTCAGCATTTCGACAGTGGCGGTTGTTTCCGCACGGGCCGGAACGAGACCGGTCCCGGCGGTGACGAAGGCACACAACAGTGCCAAGGGCATGCGATTTATACGCATTCCATTCTCCATATCGGTAGTCGGATAGGTAAAGGCCGTTCGTCCGCTCCCGGAGGGAGGCCCCGAAGACCTTCGTTATGTTTCGAAGGAACGGGAGCGGTGCGTGGGACCGGCGGATCGACGCCCGGTTCGCGGGTATCGGGATCCCGATCGCCGCTGTCCTGGCCGACGGGGTGAGGATGCGTGAGGCGTATCGTGCCCGAAACCGGCGTCAGGCCCGAAAGCGTATGCTCGCAGGATGCCGCGGGCGGGCAATGGGTGTCGGGCTTGTCGTGCGTGTGGGCGCCATCGAATGCGTTCTCGATGGCGACAGTGGTGCCCAAATGATCATCGGCCATCGCCGAAAAATGAGCCACGACCAGCCCAAGGACCATCACCGCCGAAAGGATCGTTCGATGCATTCTGGCTGACCGGCACTGTCGCTGAGCTGTTGGCGATTCGGATGGTCGGCATCGAACAGGAAGAACGTGACCAGAATGTGCATGGCAAGGTTCAGCGGTGCCGGGCCCGGCAGCGGCAAACCACGACATGGCCGAGATTCAGATCTGCGACTGGGGACCCGGCATTCCCGAAGACAAGCTGGAAGAGGTGTTCGATCCGTTTGTCAGACTCGAAGACTCCAGAAGCAGGGAATCCGGTGGCACGGGACTCGGTCTGACCATTGCCCGCACCCTGGTTCGCGCCAATTGCGGGGACATCCGGCTGCGGAACAGGGAGGGCGGCGGGCTTTGCGTGGAGGTCGCCCTTCCGCTCGCCGCCGAACTTCCGCAAAAGGGCTGACCCTGGTTCTTGTCGCCCTGGACCTTCCACCTGCTGGAAGCGGCAGGAAACCGGTATTGTGCCGGTTCAACCGAGAGGAGATTCCGTGGATACGGATCGTCGCGGGGAAAACCGCCACATTCACATGAAAGCAGTATGTCTTCCGCGCGGGAAGTTCGGATGGCGAAATGGAGATCTCTTATGAAGCCGGTAGGTAGTGCGCCTGTGTTGACCGGCCATCAAGTGAATCGCCGCCGACTGCTGAGCGGGGCTGCCGCATTCGCGGGGCTGTCGCTCGCGGGTTGCGTCACAAGGGCGCCGGTGGAGGGAAAACCGTCCGTTCCAGGACCTGGTCCCTCCTATGCCCTGATGTATGGGCCTAGGCCAAAGGAGCGATTTCCGATCCCGGCGGTGAACCTCAAAAGGGTTCCGTCGAAATTCTACCGTCGGCAGGTCGACTACGCCACGACCGAACAGGTCGGCACAATCATCATCGATACCGACAGGTTCTTTCTCTTCCTCATACAGGAGGGAGGGAAAGCATTGCGATACGGAGTTGGCCTGGGGCGCGCCGGCTACGCATGGTCGGGCCGCGCCCGCGTCGGTTGGAAACAGCAATGGCCCAAATGGACGCCTCCGGAGGAGATGATCGCCCGGCAGCCAGAACTCGCCAGATGGAGTGCCGCAAACGGCGGTATGCCGCCGGGTTTGGACAATCCGCTCGGCGCGCGAGCGCTCTATATTTTCAAGAACGGGGTCGACACACTTTATCGTATTCATGGATCGCCGGAATACTGGACAATCGGCAAATCCTCTCCAGCGGTTGTGTCAGGATGATGAACCAGGACGTCATCGACCTATACGGGCGTGTCCCGACCGGTTCGCCGATCGTCGTCGGAACGCAGAGCCTCGCCGGACATCCGGATCCAATCGGTTGACGTGTTACCGGTCGCAGTAGCTGTTCATGGAGATAGATACGCCGTTGGACGCGCATCACCAAAGCGCGCCCAGGCCGGCCACTAGATCAGGAACGTGCCATTGTCTCCAGTTACCGCCATCATTCCAATCCGTTGGTTCTTCGATCACTACTCGGCCCAAAGGTGGGCGCGAACATTCGGCGGAATTATTCGAAAATGAACTGGGCGTTGCTGCGACGATTTTCTCTGACCCAGGTTGAGCCGAGATGCATGGCATGATCTCGAGCCGTTGCGCTTCGTCGTCCATGGCGTGTGGGCGGTCGATCCGGGATTGTTCGTTCTTCCGGCCGTATTTACGGTTCGCCGGCCGAAAGCGCCCTGGCCTGGTGCATCGACGGATTCTACAAACCCGTAGACGGCATTCCTTGTTCGCCTTCAAATACCGCATGCGGTGAAATTGATGAGGGCCAGAAAGTGAGCCAATAGCTCTTCGCCACAGCAGGGCAAGTCCAGACAACCGAAGCTGTCCGACATCCAAGCCAAAGCACGGGCAACCTATCGAATAGCGGTAAACTCCTGCCTTGACGCGGGGTACCCGGTCATGAAAGGTGGATAGGCAATCTGCATGATGCGGGTGTGAAAACTGCTAAAAGGACACGGAAATGCGCTCGATAGTCGCTGCCGCGTAGGCGTTGATGTTAGTAACGGCGAGTGCGCATGCGGCGGACACGGGAGGCTCGTTGGCAGCGGATACAGAAGGCGAGGTCAGGCAGGTCGATCCCGATGAGATGACCATTACGCTCGACGACGGCAAGACCTATAAGCTGCCCGCGGAAATGGATGTGAGCGTGATTGTTGAAGGCATCACGGTTATCATCGCCTATGATTCACGCCACGGCGTGAATCAGATCACGGATATGCTGATCCAGTAGCGTTGTTCCAGAAAGAATTTCTACCTACGCTACCCTTGCAGGCGGCTTTGAGTGCGCGGTTATCGATTGGTTGGTCCGTTGCTGTCTACCAGTACCCAGTTGATCTGGGCCTTTGAACCCGGCGACAGGAGATCGTCCTTGTCGCGTTCGCGCAAGGGGGCACCGGCCGGCGTTTGGCATCGAGTTAGGTCAGGAAGAGCCTCTACCAGTCGCTGTAATTCATCTCGCACGACTAGATTGTCCGCTGCGATTACCATACGCGACGTGTCAGGCCCGTCCACAGATAGCCCCAGAGCGTGGGGTGGAACCACTGTTTGGAAGGCAGGTCAGACCTTCGCGGCTTCAAGCGGCCGGAAAGTGCGTCCTCCACGGACTTCACGGCGAAGGGTCGCGCCATAACCGCCATGTAGTGGTGATAGGTCATGATGTTGTTGCCGGCCGGCATGCTGACCCGCTCCTGATAAAGGACATCGCCGGTATCGACGCCCTTGTCGACGAGATGCAGCGTCACAGCGAGGTTTTCTTCGTCACCTCCGACGAGTGTCCAATAAGCGCCGTTCATGCCACGATATTGGGGCGTCAGCCCGGGATGGTAGTTGATGAAGGGCGCCTCGACGCAGCCGAGCGTCTCCCCGCTGATGATGCGTGTTCCCACGACCATCACAGCGTCTGGCGACATGGCGCGAAGCGCTTCGCGGCAGGCCGGAGAATTCACGCTCGGTACCTCTATCGTCTCGCAACCGGACGGAAAGTCGGCGTTGGCGCCATATTCGGCGACGATACGTCTACGCTTTGCGCGGCTCATCAACACGATGAATTTCGATAGAATCACGAACAGCACCTGCCCCGTGACCGTCACCACACCGAGCCTTCTCATCCGCCGTCGCAGGAACAGGCCTTTCGGCTCCGCTTCCTCTCGGATGATGGTAATGGGCCCGAAGCGTTCTACCAGCGCA
>NZ_RCIO01000008.1 GCF_004000235.1 Mesorhizobium sp. Z1-4 | reverse complement strand
GATTCGAACCTGCGACCCCATCGTCCCGAACGATGTGCGCTACCAGGCTGCGCTACACTCCGTAACCAGTGCGCGGGCTTATAGCGTCCGCGATGCGGCTCCGCAAGCGCATTGCAGGCGCCAATTGCCGCGTGTTCCGGCCTTCGCTCAATAGGGGCTGTCGACCGCGCCTGTTTCGACATAGACGGATTTGAGCTGCGAATAGTGCTCGAGCGCTGCGAGGCTGTTTTCTCGGCCGATGCCGGACTGCTTGAAACCGCCGAAAGGCATCTCCACCGGCGTGAGGTTATAGGCGTTGATCCAGCAGGTTCCGGCTTGAAGCTGCGCGGTGACCCGGTGCGCGCGGGCCATGTCGTTGGTGAACACGCCGGCAGCCAGACCGAACTCGGTGGCGTTCGCCCGGGCAATAGCCTCGTCTTCGCTTTCGAAGTCGAGCACGCACATCACGGGCCCGAAAATCTCTTCGCGCGCAATGCGCATATCGTCGGTGACATTGGCAAATACCGTCGGTTCGACAAAACAGCCTCCGTCCATACCTTGCATCGACGGCGTACCGCCGCCGGCAAGCAGCTCTGCGCCTTCCTGCCGGCCGATCTCGATGTACGACGTCACCTTCTCACGCTGGTCGCGGTTGATGAGCGGCCCCATCTGCGTGTCCGGGTCGAGCGGATCTCCGATGCGGATCGCCTTTGTACGCTCCACAAGGCGCTCCAGGAAACGCTGCCGGATGCCGGACTGCACGAAGACGCGTGTGCCGTTGGAGCACACCTGACCGGTTGAATAGAAATTGCCCAGCATTGCCCCGCCAATGGCGTTTTCGATGTCGGCGTCATCGAAGACGACAATCGGCGACTTGCCGCCGAGCTCCATCGTGGCGTGTTTGAGCTGGCCGCCTGCCGTGGCCATGACCTTGCGCCCTGTCGGCACCGAACCCGTCAGCGAAATCTTGTCGATGCGCGGATGGCTGGTAAGTGCTGCGCCCACCGGCCCAAGCCCCTGAACGACATTGAACAGCCCGTCAGGCAGTCCGGCTTCTGTGTAGATCTCGGCCAGCGCAAGCGCAGAAAGCGGCGTGTTTTCCGACGGTTTGAACACCATCGCGTTGCCCATGGCGAGCGCGGGCGCGGACTTCCAGCCGGCGATCTGGATCGGATAGTTCCAGGCACCAACGCCGAGGCAGACGCCGAGCGGCTCGCGGCGTGTGTAGCCGAAGGGGCCGCCAAGATCGAAATACGCGCCGTTGAATGCCGCAACGGCCCCGCCGAAGAATTCGAGCGCCTCGGCCGCCGAAGGGGCGTCGGCTACGAGTGTTTCCTGGATCGCCTTGCCTGTATCGAGCGTTTCCAGCCGCGCGAGATACTCGTTGCGCTGGAGCAGAATGTCGGCGGCGCGCCGCAGAACGCGCCCGCGTTCGACCGGCTTCAGCCGCGCCCATTCGCGTTGCGCGCTGGCGGCCGACTCGATCGCCAGCTCGATGATGTTGGGCGTTGCGGCGTGGACATGCGCGATTACCTCGCCGGTCGCCGGATAGGTCACCTGAATGAGTTCGCCCTGATCGTCCTCGACGAAGCGGCCGTTGATGTAGTGCGAGGCTTTAGGCTGTACCTGCATGTCGTTCCGTTCCGCCTAGTTCTTTTCGACAGAGATGCCGTTCTCGTCGAGCCTGATCTCGACTCCCTCGGGCTTGCTCTGTTCGCGCCAGATATAGGCGCCGAGACCGATCACGATGACGACGAGCAACGCGATGACGGCGTAAAGCTGATTCTGCTTCATTTCATAACTCCGGGCTGAATGCCTTCCTTAGCGCCTGGCGCCGGTTTCACAAAGTGCTGCCCTCAGCGGTCGCTCTCCTGCCAGTTGGGATTGATCCAGGGCTCCAGATTTTCCTGTGCGAGGGGCACCTTGCCGAGGATCAGGTCGGACGCCTTCTCTCCGACCATGATCGAAGGCGCGTTGAGATTGCCGTTGGTGATGCGCGGGAAGATGGAGGAATCGGCGACGCGAAGCCCCTCCACCCCGATAACCTTGCATTCGGGATCGATGACGCTCATCGGATCGTCGGCCCGGCCCATGCGGCATGTGCCGCAGGGGTGATATGCGCTTTCCACATGCTCGCGGATGTAGTCATCCAGCGCCTCGTCCGATGTTCTGTCTGCGCCCGGCGAAAGCTCTTCGCCGCGATATGGTGCGAATGCGTCCTGCGCGAAAATCTCGCGGGTCAGGCGAATGCAGTGGCGGAACTCGGTCCAGTCGTCGGGATGCGACATGTAGTTAAACAGGATGCGTGGCTTGTCCGCGGGGTCCGCCGAACGCAGCGTGACCGACCCACGCGATTTCGAGCGCATAGGGCCGACATGTGCCTGGAAGCCGTGCCCCTTCGCCGCCGCCTTGCCGTCATAGCGAACCGCGGCGGGCAGGAAATGATACTGAATGTCGGGATAGTCGACACCTGCGGCGGAACGCACGAAGGCAGCCGCCTCGAAATGGTTTGACGTGCCCGGACCTGAGCGCAGGAAAAGCCACTCGGCGCCGATCAGCGCCTTGGAGATAAGGTCGAGCTTGGAGTTGAGCGTGATCGGTTTCACCGAGCGCTGCTGCACATAAAGCTCCAGATGGTCCTGCAGGTTCTGCCCGACACCCGGCCTGTCAGCGACGACCTCGATGCCATGCTCCGCAAGATGAGCTGCCGGCCCGATGCCCGAAAGCATGAGAAGTTTGGGCGAGTTGATCGACGATGCCGCAAGCACGACCTCCCGTCGCGCTTTAACAAGTTGAATCTGTTTGTCAGCTAATATTTCCACGCCGACCGCGCGTTGATTCTCGATCACCACACGACGCGCCAAACCTCTGACGAGACTCACATTTTTGCGCTTGAGCGCCGGGCGCAGATAAGCATTGGCTGCGGACCAGCGGCGCCCTTGATGGATGGTCTGCTCCATTGGTCCGAAGCCTTCCTGCTTCGAGCCGTTGTAGTCTGCGGTGGTCTCGAAGCCTGCCTGCTTGCCTGCTTCGATGAAGGCGGAAAAGAGCGGGTTCTTCTGTGCCCCGCGCTGCACGTGCAGCGGGCCGGAGGTGCCGCGCCAGTGAGCCTCGCCGCCGTGCGAATGTTCCATGCGCCGGAAATAGGGGAGCACGTCGGCGAAGCTCCAGCCCCGGGCGCCGACCTCGGCCCAGTGGTCGAAGTCGCGCGCATGGCCGCGCACATATACCATGCCATTGATGGAGGAGGAGCCGCCAAGCACCTTGCCGCGCGGGGTGGCAAGGACACGGCCGCCGAGATGCGGCTCCGGCTCTGTTGCGAAGCCCCAGTCATAGACGCTGGTGTTCATGGGGATCGAAAACGCCGCCGGCATCTGAATGAGGGGGCCGATATCAGATCCGCCATGCTCGATCACGGCGACGCTGTTCCGCCCGTCTTCGGAAAGACGGTAGGCGAGGGCGCAGCCGGCAGAGCCAGCTCCGACTATGACGAAATCTGCTTCAATCATCGATTGCGTTTCAGGAGTCGGCGATGTGTTTCATGTAGTCCGAGAGCGAAACATTGCCGCCCGTGGCGACGACGACGACCGTCTTGTCCGCGACATCCGCCTTGCCTGAAAGCGCCGCGGCGAGCGCGGAGGCGCCCGATGGCTCCAGCACCAGCTTGAGCCGTTCGAACGCGAATTTCATCGCCGCGCGTACCTCAGCGTCCTGCACGGTGAGCCCATTGACGCCTGCCACGGTCACCGCGGCGAATGGCGCGTCGCCTGGCCGGCGCGCCATCAGGCCGTCGCAGATCGAAGGCGCGCCGAGCGGCATGGTCTCGATTGCGCCATGTGCGAGCGAAACGCCCATGCCGTTGAAGCGCTCGGGTTCGACAGCGAATATAGCCGTTTGCGGAGAGAGATAATGAAAGGCGAGTGCCACGCCGCCGATCAGCCCGCCGCCACCGACGGGGCAAAACGCGATGTCGGCTTCCGCGCCGTGATCGGCAAGCTGGTGCAGCGCTTCAAGTCCCGCGCCTGCTTGTCCCGCTACGATCTCGGGATCGTCAAAGGGATGGAGCAGCACCAGGTCTTTCTCGGCGGCGATCTCGCGCGCCTTCGCCAGAGCCACCTCTTCACGCGCCCGCTCGCCATGCTCGGTCTGGATGACGGTTGCGCCATAGCCGCGCGTTGCATCGCTTTTCGCCTTCGGCGCATCGATCGGCATTACGATTGTAACGGGAATGCCCAGCGCTTCGCCCGCGGCTGCCAGCCCCTGGGCGAAATTTCCGGAAGAATAGGCCACCACGCCGCGCTTGCGTTCCTCGGATGACAACTGCGTCAGCCGCCAATAGGCGCCGCGGATCTTGAAAGAGCCGGCCCATTGCAGCGATTCCGGCTTCACGAACACCTGCTTTGCGCCAGTGAGCCTTGCAAGTGGCCGGGATTCCAGCAAAGGCGTAACCTGCGTCGCTTTGGACGTTTCGGCATATGCGCGTTTCAGGTGGTCAAGCGAGGGGACGTTCATGAGCAGCTCCACTGGCCTTATCCTTTGCCGAAACTGACCGGGTGGTCCAGCTTTACGCAGGATCGAAAATAGTTCATTGTTGAACAAATTTGGAGGGCGCTGCGCCGTGCCCCATATGCAGGTGGTTCGAAAGGGAGAATACCCATGAGCGCATGCATCGTCGGTTGGGCCCATTTGCCTTTTGGCAAGCGCGAGGGCGAAACCCTTGAAGACGTGATCGTGAAGGTTGCGGCCGACGCCATCGGCCACGCGGGCATCGAACCCGATCAGGTGGACGAGATTGTGCTCGGCCATTTCAACGCTGGTTTCTCGGCGCAGGATTTTACCGCGAGCCTGGTTTTGCAGGCCGACGACCGGCTGCGCTTCAAGCCTGCAACGCGCGTTGAAAACGCTTGTGCAACCGGCTCTGCGGCCGTGCGGCAGGGCAAACGGGCAATCGATGCCGGCGCGTCGCGCGTTGTGCTCGTGGTGGGTGCTGAGCAGATGACCACGACGCCCGGCCGCGAGATCGGCCAGAACCTCTTGCGTGCCTCGTACTTGCCCGAGGATGGCGACACGCCGGCCGGATTTGCCGGCGTGTTCGGCAAGATCGCGCACGCATATTTCCAGCGTCACGGCGACCAGTCCGATGCGCTGGCGATGATTGCCGCCAAGAACCACAAGAACGGCGTCGACAACCCCTATGCGCAGATGCGCAAGGACCTGGGTTTCGATTTCTGCCGCCAGGAGAGCGACAAGAACCCGTTCGTTGCGGGACCGCTCAAGCGTACCGATTGCTCGCTCGTCTCCGATGGCGCTGCCGCTCTCGTCCTGGCCGATCTGGAAACTGCGCTCACCATGAAGCGCGCAATTGCCTTCCGCGCCAACGAGCACGTCCAGGACTTTCTGCCGATGTCGAAGCGCGACATTCTTCTGTTCGACGGCTGCGCCGAGGCGTGGTCGCGTGCGCTTGCAAACGCCCGTGTAAAGCTGGACGACCTGTCATTCGTTGAAACGCATGACTGCTTCACGATTGCCGAGCTGATCGAATACGAAGCGATGGGGCTTGCCCCGCGCGGCGAGGGTGCGAAGATCGTGCTCGAAGGACAGACGGACAAGGGCGGCAGACTGCCGGTGAACCCGTCGGGCGGGCTCAAGGCAAAAGGCCACCCTATCGGGGCAACGGGCGTCTCGATGCACGTGCTGACGGCCATGCAACTGGCGGGCGAGGCGGGCGGCATCCAGGTCGAGAACGCCAATCTAGGCGGCATTTTCAACATGGGCGGAGCGGCGGTCGCGAACTACGTTTCGATTCTCGAACGGATCAAATAGGGCCCCAGATCAAGGCTCGCGGGCTTCTGCCGTCATTGACGGCCTGAGCGCCACAAGCCCCGCTGCTGGTACCTTGATGCCGGCTTGATTGAAGTCGAGCCCGGCGACCAGTCCCATAAAGTGCAATTCAAGGCCCGACACCGCGCCGGCGGCGAAACCGATCATGCCGCCCAGCGTGACATGCAGGTCTTTTGCCTCTTCGGACCAGTCAATGGCCAGAAGTCCGGGCGCGAAGTCGCGCCCGGCGGCATTGGGCGGCAGGAAGCCTCCGAATTCAGGCACCTGCCGCAGCACATGAGCAACGAAGGTGTTGGAGTTCGGCCCGGGCCAGATGCGGTAGTCGCCCCGGTGGGAGAACGGGTAGTCCGCAATCGCTGCTTCAAATCGCGGGATAAGCCGCAGCGCTTCTTCGCCATGCACGGCATGAACGATCCACGGAGCGTTGGAGTACCATCTGCCGTCGGCAGGGTACGCGTTACGGCGCACCGGCGAACCCCAGCCGACCTTGTCATAGCGATCGTAGCGGCCGGCGCCGGGTTTCTTGACCACAATCCAGCTATGCACCGCGAACGCGCCTTTGAGCCCGCCCGTACGCGCGGCCATGAGGTAGATCGCGGCATCAGGATCGGAACTTGCGGCGGGCAATACGCCGCTGGCGGACCAGTCCGCAGCACGCCATGATCCCGGGCGCTCCTTGAACTGCCACCAGGCGAGCGTGAGCAGCGCCGGAGCGACAAAGACGGTAAGGAGGAACAGCATCAGCCGTTTGATGAGACGCATCGCAACCCTTGCGCAGATCAGGCACCAAGGCATAGTTGCCCGAAAACGTGTCGCTAAATGACTTTCTGGTGATGAGGCCTGACCCTAAATGACCAATCCGGTTCTGGTGGAAGTGCTGCGCGGCGGCATCGTGGAGAGCCAACACCGCGGTGCGGCCATCGTGTGCGATGACCGTGGCGCGGTCGTTGTGGAGGTCGGTGATGCCGGCCAGCCCGTGTTTCCGCGCTCGGCGGTAAAGGTAATCCAGGCTTTGCCGCTGGTTGAAAGCGGCGCGGCGGACAAATTCGGTTTCGGCAATCGCGAACTCGCGCTCGCTTGTGCCTCCCATTCAGGGGAAACAGCGCATGCCGAGCTTGCCGCCGCAATGCTCGCATCCGCCGGTTTGGACAAGGCGGCTTTGGAGTGCGGCTCGCACTGGCCGCTGGGCGATGAGGCGACACGGGCGCTGGCGCGCACGGGCGGCGAGCCTTGCGCGCTGCACAACAACTGCTCCGGCAAACACAGCGGCTTCATCTGCACCTGCGTACAGGAAGGCGTTGACCCGGCCGGTTATGTCGGCCGCAATCACATGTCGCAGCAATGGGTGCGCGAAGCCATGGAGGCGGTCACCGGCGCGCCTCACGGCGAGGACGTCTGCGCCATCGACGGCTGCTCGATACCCACCTATGCCGTGCCGCTGCGAAGCCTGGCGCTCGGCTTCGCCCGAATGGCGACCGGAACGTCCTTCGGCCCGGAACGCGCGCAAGCCGCGCAACGCCTGTTTGCCGCTTGCATGGCCGAGCCGTTCTTCGTTGCCGGAACGGACCGCATGGACACCAAGATCATGCAGGCGGGCAAGGGCCGCATCTTCACCAAGACAGGCGCGGAAGGCGTGTTCTGCGCTGCGTTGCCGGAGCTCGGGTTTGGCATCGCACTGAAATGCGACGACGGCGCCACCCGCGCGGCCGAAACCATGGTGGCCGCGCTTATCGCGCAGCTCTTGAAGGACGATGACGAGCTCTCGGCAACCATCAGTGCGCTTGCGCGTCCGAAGGTGCTGAGCAGGCGCGGCGCCGAAGTCGGCGAGATCCGACCTGCCGGAGCGCTCGCCTAGCTGGAGTGATTGCGTTCGATTAGCAGGCCGGGAAAGCCGGCCGCACCTTCATGCGCGAGATCACCGGTCACGGCTTCCGTCCAGCGATGGCCGACAATGGCGCCGTTCGGCGTGTCGTCGATCACATTGTCCGAGATAACTGCTGTTCCGGTGCCCTCGACAACGGATACCGCGATACCTTCGCCGGTCTTGCGGATCACGTTGCCGGTTACCACGACATTGCGCAGGAACGGTCCCCAGCCGAGATGCATGCCGTAGCGCGGGGCGTTTTCCACCACATTGCCGGTGACGCTGGTTTCGGCCTCGACCGTAATGCCTACACCGAAGCCTGGCGGGTCGGCCTGGTAGGGCCCTGAGGTCCTGAGATTTCGCACGATATTGCCGGAGCATACGGCGAGCCGGCCGCCCTCGTTGAAATTGACGATCGAGATGCCGTTGGCCGCGCCATCGACGATGTTGTTCGAGATCACCGCGCCTTCGAAGGAAAACTCGGCATAGACCGCTGTTTCGCCCGAACGCGAACAGTTGTTGCCGAGAACCTGCAGGTTGCTTGCCGCGTTTGCGCGAATGGCAGAAAAGGCGCAATCGGAAATCACGTTGTTGCTCACCACGACATTGCCGGCGCGGTAAATATTGATGCCGTTGCCGAAAGGTCCGGTGCCGCCATAGAGCGCGGCGATGCGCTCGACGCGGTTGCCCGACACGATTGTGCCGTCCGCGCCGATTTCGCTTCGGTGAACCAGAATGCCGCCATTGTCGCAATCGGCGACCGTGTTGTCGGCGATCCTCAGCCCGGTGGAATTGACAGCGTAAATCGCCGCTTCCGTTGCGGTTGTCACCGTTGTGCGTTCAACCCGTCCGCCGCAGGCGTCGAGCACCAGCCCGTATTTGCCGCTGTTCGTGATGCTGCAGTCGTCAATCGCAACCTGATGCACTGCGCCGAGATCGACGAGCCCGTGTACGCTGTCACCCATGTCGCGGCGCACGCCGTCAAAGCCGATGCCGGTTAGTTCGACGCGTTCGCAGGCACGGCCTGCGATCAGGAACTCGCCGCCGCCGAAGATGAGCTTGGTTGCGCCTGAAACGCCCGCAAGCCGTGTGCGGGCAGGGAGCCTGATGCCGCTTAGCACATAGCTTCCAGCCGCGAGAAAGACCATGAGGTCTTGCTCGCTGGCCTGCTCCAGCATGTCCTGAAACGCGCTGCTCTGATTGACAGGCGCGTTTGCAAATACTCCGAATAGGGTCGAATCGACCGCGCCCGCGGGCGACGCCGAACCGCTTGCGGCCGCGGCCCTGGCCGTGAGAGGCAGGCCGGCCGTGGCCGCAGCTGCCGAAACGCCAAAAAACTGCCGTCTGTTCCACATCGGCACACAAGCTCCCGTTGTCATGGGCAAACGAGCAGAATCCGTGCCAGTGGACTGATAGTCAGCCGGCTGCTTCGAGGAGTTCATCCAGGCGGATGGTGGGAAGCTGCTCGCAGAAGATCGTACCCTCGGGGGCTACAACTTCGGCGCGCACCGGCAGGCTGGCTAGGTCTGGGCCCGGGCCATCTGCATACAGAGTGGTTCCGATGATGGGAGGCTTGCCCTTGCGCAGGAATTTGGCCGCCGTTTCACGCGCCTCTTCTATCCGCTGCTGTATTTTGCCGTCGTGCACACTTCGCAGCACGCCGCCTTCGGCCTCGATGCGCTCGTATTCGGACCAGGCGGCATCGGCCATGGGAACGGCGAGTGCTGCGATGTCGGAATCGCTCGCGTCGCCCGCTAAGAACGTGTTGCCTTCCTGCTGAAAGATAAGCGGCGTGTTACGCGCGATGCGGCGTGCGCGTGCGTCGGGAAGACCTTGAAGCTGCGTATGCGGGATGACCGAAATCGTATTGGCACCGGCACGCAGGGCGGAAAAGCAGGCGACAGCATTGCGGAGGATGTTGGATTCGGGATCGCCCGCTGTCAGCATCCGGTAGGATGTCTCGGCGTGAACGACAGCCGGCATGTCCGGTACGGAATAGCTGGCCAGCAGCCGCGACCAGAGCGAGCGCAGCGCGGCGAACTTGGCGGCCGAACGTGCATGCGCCTGATCCACGCTCAGGGCGAAACCGATATGGGCAGCGGCGTAAAGCACAGGCTGCCGCGCTTTCTCGAACATTCTGAGATAAGTCTTTGCCGACGCGAGCATGATGCCGAGTTCCTGCTCGGCCGTTGCACCGGCATTGTGGAACACCCGGCCATCCGCCTCGAGCAGGATGCCGGGTACGCCAAGCGCGAAGAATTGTGCCAGCGATTGCGGCATCGATTCCAGCATCGCCTCGATCGACATGCGCAGCCGCCCGGTGCCTGCGAATGTGGCGGCAGGATCGATCCCGAAAGAGACATCGAGCCGCGAAGGGTCGATCTTTCGTTCGCTCAGGATTCGAACCAGCCAATCCACCGATGCCCGGCTGTGCGGATGCAAGTCCAGCCGCACATGCGTGCGCGCCAGCGGCACGTCAGCAAGCGCCACGGTCAGGGCTTCGGCGGTCGCGGGAAGGCCGAAGCCGAAAGCATTCGGCGCGTCCTGGAAAACGATCGCAATTCCCGTCGCGCCATTCTGGATGTCTTCGAGCGTCTGCCGGTTGGCGCGGCGCGGATCGCTGTCGTCCATCCGCTGCACGACATGCGGCAGCGCGGCCGCAGTACCTTTCCCGGCAACCTGCTTGTTGCCAGCGGTGGACGATGCCTCCCGCGCGCCAGCACCCTTTGCAGAATCGCCGTTCGAACCGCGCCACACGGCGGCACCTGTCCGCGCAGGCATGGGCGCAGGTGAAGCGCTGCCGCTAGAGGGTGAGGTCGGGTTCATCTGGTCTCCCATTCGGCCGGGGCAGGCGACAGGAGAGCGAAACGCCGGATGGGCACTGGCATAACCAGCGCCCGGCTCGCAGTGTCTCGCCCGCATGCGTGGCCTGCTGATCAGACATTAGGGGGCTGGCGGCTGTGTCGCAATCGCGAAGTCGCCACATACAAGCCAAAGGTCGGTTCGGTGAACCAGTGGTTGCATGCACTCCGAAAATTCTCGAAACCGCTTCGGCATTGTGGCCGGGCGCCCGGCTTACTATAGGGTTACGCTCACGAAACGAGCGTCCCAAACCTTCGAAAGAGACGTATGAGCGATAATCTGAGCCTTTTCATCGGTGCAAGTCGCAAACCGGACGACAGCTACCAGCAGGCCGAGGAGCTGTTGCTGAAATACGCCAACAGGCATGGCATCGTGACGGGCGCCACCGGTACCGGCAAGACAGTTACGCTGCAGATCCTCTCTGAGGGTTTTTCCAATGCGGGCGTTCCGGTTTTCTGCGCCGACGTGAAGGGCGACCTCTCAGGTATCGCGGTAATGGGCGAGGAGAAGGATTTCCTCACCGCCCGTGCAAATACGATCAAGCTCGACCCGTATGAGATGCAGGAATTCCCGGTCATCTTCTGGGACTTGTTCGGTGAAAAAGGTCACCCGATTCGTACCACGATCTCGGAGATGGGCCCGCTTCTTCTGTCGCGCCTGATGAACCTGACCGAGGCACAGGAAGGTGTGATGAACATCGCCTTCCGCATCGCCGATGAGGAAGGGCTTCTGCTTCTCGACATGAAGGACCTTCAGGCGCTGCTGAAGAACATGGCCGAACGTGCGGGCGAGATCAGCGGCCGGTTCGGCAATGTCTCGAAGCAGTCGATCGGCGCCATTCAGCGTTCCCTGCTCATTCTGGAAGATCAGGGCGGCGAACATTTCTTCGGCGAGCCGGCGCTGCGCATTGCCGACATTATGCGCACGACACCCGACGGCCGCGGCGCCATCAGCGTGCTGGCGGCGGATCGCCTGATGATGAACCCGCGGCTCTACGCGACTTTCCTGTTGTGGCTGATGTCGGAACTGTTCGAGGAATTGCCCGAAGTCGGCGATCCCGACAAACCTCGGCTGGTCTTCTTCTTCGACGAGGCGCACCTTCTGTTTGACGAAGCGCCGCCTGCGCTGATCGAGCGCGTCGAGCAGGTCGTCAGGCTGATCCGCTCCAAGGGTGTCAGCGTGTTTTTTGTCACGCAGAATCCGCTCGACGTACCCGAAACCGTACTTTCGCAGCTCGGTAACCGCATCCAGCATGCGCTGCGCGCCTATACGCCACGCGAAGAAAAGGCAGTCCGGACTGCCGCCGATACCTTCCGTCCCAATCCGGATTTCGACACGTTCAGGACGATTACGCAGCTCGGTGTAGGTGAGGCACTCGTTTCCACATTGCAGGCCAAGGGCATTCCGTCGATGGTGCAGCGTACGCTCATTCGCCCGCCATCCTCGCGCATGGGCCCGATCGGCGAAGAAGAAAGGCGCAAGATTCTGGCGGTGAGCCCCGTCGCTGCTCAATATGATGAAACGGTAGACCGTGAATCGGCATTTGAGTTGCTCCAGGCGCGCGCCGAAAAGACCGCAAGGGCTGAAGAAGAGGAGCGGCGTCGCGAAGAGCGCGAGGAGGACAAGGATGAGCGTGGCAGGCGTTCGCCCTGGACGCTGCCAGATTTCGATGATGACGACGACGACGATGACCGCCGCCGGCGGACCACCACCCGCCGCCGCACGACGCGCAGAACCTCGAACCGTCAGTCGGTTACGGAGGCAGCTATAAAATCGGTGGTACGCTCTGTCGGCTCATCGCTCGGCCGCGCGATCGTGCGTGGCATCCTGGGCAGCCTGAAGCGCTAGGCAACCCCGGCGCCACCGACGATGATCTTCGAGCCGTTTTTGACCCGGTCATAAAGGTCGATGACGTCCTGATTGATCATGCGGACGCAGCCGGATGAGACGGACTTGCCGATTGACCACCACTCTGGCGAGCCGTGGACGCGGTAGAGCGTGTCCACGCCATCCTTGAAGATGTAGTGCGCACGGGCGCCCAGCGGATTGTCGAGTCCGGGCGGCATCCCGCCATTGGCGGCGCTGTATTTCTCGAGCTCGGGCTTGCGCAGGATCATCTCCGCCGGAGGTGTCCATGTCGGCCATTTGCGCTTCCACTGAATAACGGCGTCTCCCGACCACTCGAAGCCGGCACGCCCGAGGCCGACGCCATATCGCATCGCCCGCCCACCGGGCAGAACCAGATAGAGGAAGTGGCTTGAGGTATCGACGACCACGGTGCCCGGCGCCTCGCCGGTCGGGTCGCGAACTTCCTGGCGGTAGTATTTGGAATTGACCTTCTCGATCGGTACTGCCGGAATCACGTAACCGCTGTCGACCTTCTCGCCGTACATGACACGGTAGTTTTCCGGCGCAGGCGGCGGTGCCGGCGGTGTTGGCGGCTCTCGCCTCGTCGTGCATGCCGCCGACAGGATCGACACAGCGCCCGCCGCGGAAGCACCGAGAAATCCTCGCCTCGTCAAATGCGAGTCGTACTGATCGGAATGCGACATGGGTCCCCGTCGAAAGGCTGGCCGGTCAACTGTGAATGGGCGCCTGCCGCGTCCCATCGATTTCTGCTGTTCTCGATTGTGCGTATTCTTGGTGAATGAATTGCTAACCCGTGTGCCGTGCGGAAGCCGCAAGACGCCCGGGCGTCGATATCATGTGGCTTTGGTCAGTCCTTCGAGCGAAGGCAGGATCAGTTCCGGTTTCAGGTCGAAATATTCGTCCGGTTGCGCCGTGCGGTTGATCCACACTGTCCGGAAACCAAACTTGGCGGCGCCCGCAATATCCCACCTGTTCGAGGACTGAAAGGAAATCTTCGACGGATAGAGGCGCCATGCCGTTGTTACCGTCTCATAGACGGAAGGATCGGTCTTGAAGCGGCGCAGCGCATCGACAGAAAATACCTCGTCGATGACGGTATCCAGCGCCGCGGAGCGGACCGCGGCCTCCAGCATGGCAGGTGAGCCGTTGGACAGGATCGCAACCTTCGCACCATCCGCCTTCAGCGCACGCAGGATTGCCGGAACCTCCGGGTAACAGTCGAGCTTCCAATAGGCGTCCAGCAGCTTCTGGCGCAGCAACCTGTCGGCGCTCGGAACCTTGGCAAATGCATAGTCGAGCGCCTGCTCGGTCAGCTCCCAGAAATCCTGATACGCACCCATGAGCGTGCGGACCCAGGAATATTCGAGCTGCTTGGCGCGCCAGATATCCGAGAGCTGCTGGCCGTCCGGGCCGATCTCGCCGGCGAAGCGCCGCACCGCGGCGTGCACGTCGAACAACGTGCCGTAAGCGTCGAAAACATAGGCGGAGTAGGGTGGTGTGGGGGTGGCCATGACGAACCGGTTGAAGCGCAACGGCCGGGCCCGGTCAAGGCCGTCGGCGGCTGGGCCAATCACTTCCGGGCGAACAATGATTGACGTGGCCGGAGAAAGCCTCTTCCATGCCTGGAATCTGATGCGGGAATTTTTCTTATGAGCCACGGGACGGCAGCCCCAACAACCACCTGGTCTTTTGTCGATGGCGACTGGCACGAAGGAAACGTGCCGCTGATCGGACCGCGCAGCCACGCGATGTGGCTGGGTTCGACCGTATTCGACGGCGCACGCTGGTTCGAAGGCGTTTCTCCCGACCTCGATCGCCACTGCCAGCGCGTCAACCAGTCTGCGACCGCGCTGGGCCTGAAGCCCACGGTCGCTGCGGAAGAAATCGCCGCCCTTACGGCTGAGGGCCTGAAGAAGTTTGATGGCAAGACGGCGGTCTATATCAGACCGATGTACTGGGCCGAGGCCGGAGGCTACATGGGCGTGCCTGCCGACCCCGAATCAACGCGGTTCTGCCTATGTCTCTACGAGGCGCCGATGATCGAGCCGACCGGTTTTTCGGTCACCGTATCGCCGTTTCGTCGCCCGACCTTCGAAACCATGCCCACCAACGCCAAGGCCGGTTGCCTTTACCCCAACAACGGCCGCGCGATCATGGACGCACGGATGCGCGGCTTCGACAACGCACTCGTGCTCGACATGCTGGGCAACGTTGCCGAGACTGGCTCCTCAAACATTTTCCTGGTCAAGGACGGTGTTGCTATGACTCCGGCGCCGAACGGCACGTTTCTGTCCGGCATCACACGCTCGCGCATCATCAAGCTGCTCGGTGAAGCGGGTATCGAAGTGCACGAACGCACACTTTCGGTCCAGGACTTCATGGATGCCGACGAGGTGTTTTCGACCGGCAACCACTCGAAGGTTGTGCCGATCACACGTGTCGAAGACCGACATTTGCAGGCCGGTCCGGTGGCGAAGAAAGCGCGTCAGCTTTATTGGGACTGGGCGCACGCCTGAGTGCGATTACGTCAACAGGCCTGTAAATCGCCGCCAAGGTGTCTTATGTCCGCAACCGAGTTGACGTAGCACCGGCTGCCCACGCCGAGTACGTCCGCGCACATGAATGATCATACCGAAGGGAGACCCGCAATGGCATTTGAACTTCCCGAGCTGCCCTACGACTACGAGGCGCTGCAGCCTTACATGTCGAAGGAAACGCTGGAATACCACCACGACAAGCACCACAAGGCCTATGTCGACAACGGCAACAAGCTTGCCGAAGAAGCCGGCATGTCGGGCAAGTCGCTCGAGGAGATTGTCAAAGCCTCTCATGGCTCCAACGCGGGTCTCTTCAACAACGCGGCGCAGCACTACAACCACGTCCATTTCTGGAAGTGGATGAAGAAAGGCGGCGGCGGGAAGAACCTGCCGGGCAAGCTTCAGAGCGCGTTCGACAGCGATCTTGGCGGCTACGACAAATTCAAGGCTGACTTTCAAGCCGCTGGCGCAACCCAGTTCGGCTCCGGCTGGGCCTGGGTCGCCGTGAAGAACGGCAAGCTTGAGATCATGAAAACGCCGAACGGCGAAAACCCGCTTGTTCATGGCGCAACGCCGATCCTTGGTGTCGACGTGTGGGAACACTCCTATTACATCGACTACCGCAACGCGCGGCCGAAATACCTCGAGGCGTTTGTCGACAATCTCATCAACTGGGATTACGTGCTGGAACTCTACGAAAAGTCCGGCGCCTGATCGGCGCTTATACGGAATCAAGAAAGCTCCGGTTCGCCGGAGCTTTTTTTGTTTCAGGCCAGGCGTGGAGATAACGCAAGCGTGATTTTCAAGTCAGGTGATTTGACTTTCCCGTGGCGGTGTATCCGCCATGATCGAAGTCCCGCGCTAGCGGATGTTAAAGCCACGGAGTCGAATTGATGAAGTACCTTGCAATTGCAGCCTCGATGCTCCTGCTCGGCACGACCGCCGCGTCGGCGGACGCCGTTGAGGACCGGCAGGCCTACATGAAGGAGCGCGGCGGCGCCATGCGTGTGCTGGTTCCGATCGCGCAGGCGAAGAATCCTTTCGACGCAGCAGCCGTTATGGATGCCCTCCAGGCGCTGGAAGCCAACGCGGAGAAGCTGGATATCGACGCGCTATGGCCGGCTGGCAGTGAAGGCGGCAAGTCGTCGCCGAAAATCTGGGAAGATATGGATGGCTTCAAGGCCGCCCATGAAAAGTATGATGCCGACGTGGAAGCTGCCATTGCAGCCAATCCGCAGGATCTGGCCTCGTTCCAGGCCGTTTTTGGAACCGTCGCCAGCAATTGCGGTTCCTGTCACGAGGCGTACCGCCTCTAGTCTGACCGACAATTCCCGCTAAGATGCCATCTATGCGCAAACTGATTGCGGGGGCGGTCGTTCTGGCCGCCCTCGGTGCCATTGCAGGGTGGGTTCTTTCGGCGCCGAGGTCACTGGACGATGCCGGAATCGCCCCCGTCTCTGACGGGGCCGAGGCGCGTGGCGAACGCATTTTCTGGGTGGCCGGCTGCGCGTCCTGCCATGCTGAATCCAAGGCCGAGGGCGAGGAGCGGCTGCGGCTGGCCGGCGGTCTCGAACTCGCCACCCCCTTCGGCACCTTTGTTGCCCCCAACATTTCGAGCCACAAGACGGACGGCATCGGTGGCTGGTCGCTGGTGAATTTTGCCAACGCGATGCAGCGCGGCATCTCGCCCGATGGTGCGCATTATTACCCGGCCTTCCCCTACGCCTCCTACACGCGCATGGACCCGGCGGACATTGCAGACCTCTACGCGTTCATGAAGACGCTGCCCGCTGTCGAAGGCAAGGCGCCCGACCACCAGTTGGGCTTTCCGTTCAACATCCGCCGCGGACTTGGGCTTTGGAAACTGCTTTATATGCGCGAGAAGCAGGTCGTCGAACTCGATGCGGAAGTGAGCGATGCGGTCGTTCTCGGCAAATATCTTGTCGAGGGGCCGGGCCACTGCGGCGAATGTCACACCCCGCGGGATATGTTCGGCGGAACGCAATATGATGCCTGGCTGTCAGGCGCGCCCGCGGCCACCGGCGAGGGCACCATCCCGAACATCACGCCCGGCGGCGATGTCGGGGGCTGGTCGGAAGACGAAATCGCCGAATACCTGAACTCTGGCTTCACGCCGGATTTTGATTCCGCGGGCGGCGAGATGGTTTCGGTTATCAAGAACCTCGCCAATCTCGAGCCCGGGGATCGCGCCGCCATCGCGGCATACCTCAAGCAGGTGCCTTCGCTTCCTGACGGGCACCCGTGACCCTGATCGCGAAGGCGTAATTCAACGCGACTTCTTCCAGCCGCGAAAATCTTCCCGACGCACCGGCATGGCCGGCGGACAGGTTGATGCGGAACAGCACGGGATTGTCGCCTGTCTTGCGGTCCCTCAGCCGCGCCACCCACTTCGCCGGCTCCCAGTAAGTCACGCGCGGATCGGTAAGGCCGGCGACCGCCAGGATCGGCGGATAGTCATACGCGCCGACATTGTCGTACGGCGAATAGGACGCGATGCGTTCATAGTCGGTGGCCGATTCAATCGGGTTTCCCCATTCGGGCCATTCCGGCGGGGTGAGGGGCAAGGAAGCGTCGAGCATTGTATTGAGCACATCGACGAACGGCACCTCGGCGATGATCGCGCCGAACTTTTCCGGTGCCATGTTCGCGACGGCGCCCATCAACATGCCGCCGGCCGATCCGCCTTGCGCGACGATGCGGTCATGCGCGGTGAGGGTCTCAGAAACGAGATGATTCGATGCGGCAATGAAATCGGTGAAGGTATTGACCTTATTGTCCTTCTTGCCGTCTTCGTACCAGCTGTAACCCTTGTCCTTGCCGCCGCGAATATGAGCGATGGCGTAGATGAACCCACGGTCGGCGAGCGACAGGCAGTTGGTGTTGAACGAGGCGGGAATGGCGATGCCATATGCGCCGTAACCGTAGAGCAGGCACGGCGCGCTGCCGTCCAGGGGCGTGTCGCGATGGTGGAGGATAGACACCGGTACGAGCTCGCCGTCGGGCGCGGGCGCCATCAGCCGGCGGGTGACATAGTCGTCCGGGTCGTGGCCTGAGGGCACTTCCTGCGTCTTGAGCAGAGTGCGCTCACGGGTGCGCATATTGTAGTCGAATACCTGCGCTGGCGTCGTCATCGAGGAATAGTTGAAGCGGAAGACCTCGGTATCGAATTCGAGCGATTCGCCGATGCCCAGCGAATAGGCTTCTTCCTCGAAAGCGATCGCATGCTCCGTGCCCGAAGCACGCTCACGGATGACGATGCGCGGCAACCCGTCCTTGCGTTCCAGGCGAACCAGATAATCCTTGAAGCCGACAATGGAGAGGATGAGCCGGCCGGGCTCATGCGGCACGATTTCGGTCCAGTTCGATCTCGACGGATCGCTGGCTGGCGCCGACATGATTTTGAAGTCCTTCGCACCGTCGGCATTGGTGAGGATGAAGAAGACATCTCCGCCTTCCTCGAGCTCGTATTGAAGTCCGGTTTCGCGCGGCGCCACCACGACAGGTTCTGCATTCGGGTCGTTTGCCGGCAAGAGCCGATACTCGGTTGTCTCGTGGTCGTTGATGGCGATCAGAATGTGATCGTTGTTGCGCGTGCCGCCGACGCCCATGAAGAAGCCGGGATCGGTTTCCTCATAGACAAGTCTGTCCGGACCGGTGCTGCCCAGATGGTGATAGAAGACCTTGGAAGGGCGGTGGTTCGGATCCAGGGCGGTGTAGAAGAAGCCTTCATTAGCCGCGTCCCACGTGCCGCCCCCACCGGTATCGCTGACCACATCTTCCAGGTCCTTGCCGGTCGCAATGTCACGCACGCGCAGCGTGTAGAATTCCGAGCCTTTGTCGTCGCAACCCCACAGAAGCCGCTTGTGGTCGGAGGAGTGATCGACGCCGCCGATCCGGAAATAGGCTTTGCCCTCGGCTTCCACGTCACCGTCGAGGAGGACGTGTTCTTCGCCGCCGTCGCGCGCTGTCCGGAAGTAGCGCGGCTGCTCGCCGCCTTCCCGGAAACCGGTGCCATAGGCGTATTCACCGTCGGCCATCGGGACGGAGGAATCGTCTTCCTTTATCCGCCCCTTCATTTCCGAAAACAGCGTTTTTCGCAGCGCCTCAATATCTGCGAGCATGCTCTCCTGATAAGCGTTTTCCGCTTCCAGATGTGCGCGGATATCGGCATCGAGCAGGCTCGGATCCTTGAACATCTCCTGCCAGTTGTCGGCGCGAAGCCAGGCATATTCGTCTGTCCGCGTGATGCCATGACGCGTGTCCTCGACAGGGCGCTTCGGCGCGACGGGCGGAACGATGGAAGGGAATGTGCTGGGATTGGACATTTGAGCCTGTTTGAAATTCGTGAATGGCGAATGAACACACCTCTCAGAGGCGGTTCAAGAGGCGGGGACTAACCGGAAATAGTCAGTTCAACAAATTTTCCAGAGGAGGAAAGACGATGTTTGCGAAAACCAGAACAATGCTGGCGTCGGCCGCTTTGCTAACCGTTGCGGCGCTGCCTGCCAATGCGACGGCATTTTCGGCCTGGGAGGTCGCTAACGTGCCATGGGGCGATACGCTCTTCGTCCGCAAGTACCCGTCATCCAAATCGCAGAAACAGTCTGCATATCCCAACACGACGCTTCTGGCGATGACCGGGCGCTGCACCAAGGGCCTCAATCTCTTCGACATCGAACTCTTGCCGACATGGAAAAAGACACAGGCGGTTCGCTACCGCTGGTGCGAAGTCTGGCACGATCCGGCGAGGGACGGCAATTACGTCACCGGATGGGTTTATGGGCGTTACATCGCGCCAAAGTGAGTGCGGCTATGCGTCGCCATGCGGCTCCAAAGCAGCGGCGGCGCTGTCGCATCATGTGACTGCATCAATTGCCTGATGTGCCCGGTTCGGCTGAACCGGGCACGCTGTCATTGTGCAGATTAGCTGGTGTGTTCAACGCCTGACCCAAAGCCATTGCCGGACCGGCCGGTCTTGTCGGTGAAGTTTTCAAACGCTAAGTGATCGAAAAGCCTCGAGAGGGCGCGAACGGGGCCGGGAGGCAGAACGAGCGAATGGAAACAGCCGGGCAATCGCTGACCCTTCTTGCGCTTTTTCTGCCGTTTCTCGCCGCATGCGTTGCACCGTCGCTGGCGCGCGCTTTTGGCCACAACGCGGCCTGGATACTCGCAGCCGTTCCGGCATTTCTTTTCATCCACTTCGCCGGTTTCGTGCCGCTGGTTGCCGAAGGCGGGCACGCAAGCGGCGGCTACGACTGGATACCGAGCCTCGGTGCACGCTTCTCATGGTATCTGGACGGGCTCTCCATCACGTTCGCGCTTCTGATCTCCGGTATCGGCACGCTGATCGTTCTGTATTCGGGCGGCTACCTCAAAGGCCACGAACACCAGGGCCGGTTTTTCTCGTTCATTCTTATGTTCATGGGCGCCATGCAGGGGCTGGTCGTCGCGGACTCTTTCCTGACCCTGTTTGTGTTTTGGGAGCTGACCTCGATCACCTCCTTCCTGCTGATCGGTTTCGATCACCGCCGCGAAGCGTCGCGTCGTGCAGCCATCCAGGCGTTGATCGTGACGGGGGCAGGTGGCTTGTCGCTTCTGGCCGGGCTGCTGCTGGTGTGGTCGGTAACCGGGATCGGTGATCTTGGAACGCTGCTTGCAAGCGGCGATGTCATGCGCGAGAGCCCATTTTATATCGCCGCCCTGCTGCTCCTGCTCGGTGGCGCCTTCACCAAATCGGCTCAGGTGCCGTTTCATTTCTGGCTGCCCAACGCAATGGAAGCGCCGACGCCCGTTTCGGCCTACCTTCATTCTGCGACGATGGTGAAGGCTGGCGTTTATCTGGTCATGCGCCTCAACCCGGCCTTCGGCGAGACCATTGCGTGGGAGACCATCCTGCCGATCTTCGGCGGCGCCACGCTGCTGACTGGCGGTCTTCTCGCCGTGCGCCAGACCGACCTGAAGCTGATGCTGGCATACACAACCGTGGCGTCGCTCGGGCTGCTCGTGATGCTGACTGGCTTCGGATCCGATAAGGCGATCGAGGCGGCAGTGCTTTATCTGATCGCGCACTCGCTGTTCAAAGGGGCGCTGTTCATGGTCGCCGGAACGATCGACCACGAGGCGGGCACACGCGATGTCACCAAACTCGGTGGGCTGCGGACCGCGATGCCGATCACCTTTGCTACGGCCCTGGTGGCTGCCGTTTCAATGGGTGGCTTGCCGCCGCTGTTCGGATTCCTGGCAAAAGAGGAAATCTACGCGGCACTCGGATTCGCCGATAGCTGGACAACGGTTTTGACCCTTGTTGCCATCGGTGGCAACGCGCTGATGTTTGCGATTGGCTTCGCCGTGGCGTTGAAGCCGTTCCTGGGCGCCAAGGTCGAGACACCGAAACACGCGCACGAGGGCCCGGTGCTGCTGTGGATCGGGCCGGCGACGTTAGGCCTGGTCGGGCTTGGCGCCGCGATTTTCTCAAGCTGGTCGCACGAACACCTGACCGACCCCATGGCCAGTGCGGTCGCCGGCACCGCGGTCCACGCGCATATTTCGCTGGTCCCGCATATCGGCTTGCCGTTGTACCTGTCGCTGGTCACCGTTGCGGTCGGCATCGCGATCTATGTCGGGCTCGCTGGCTTCAGAGCCGCTGTGGCGTCGGTTTTGAGCACGATAGGTTGGGGGCCGGATAGAGGTTTCGACCAACTTGTCCGCGGCACGATACGAGTTGCGAGAGTTGTGACCGCGTTTTTCCAGCATGGTCATATGGACCGCTACATGACGGCAACCTTCCTGGTGATCGCAGCTGCCTTGCTGGTGACACCCGCTATGTATGGCGAGTTCCCGGATTGGCCGGCAATGCCGAAACTGCCGTTTTACGAATGGGTGGTTCTGCTGATTGCCGTGATCGGCCTGTGGTCCGTGCTGGCGGCGAGCAACCGGCTGACCGCCATCGTGTCGCTCGGCATTCAGGGTTTTGCCGTGGCGCTGATATTTGCGCTCATGGGCGCGCCGGACCTGGCCTTCACGCAGTTTATGGTCGAAACACTGAGCGTCGTCATTCTGGCACTGGTCATGACCCGTCTGCGCCTGTCACCCGCGGATCACCGGCCCGTGGGCGAGCGCACTGTCGATGCCGTGATTGCAGCGGCCTGCGGTATCGGATTCGGGCTCTTTCTGCTGCGGGTCACGCAAGGCGCATTTGACGACACGCTGCCGCGCTTCTTTGCCGAATATTCCTACGCGATTGCACATGGCCGCAACATTGTGAACGTCATCCTCGTAGACTTCCGCGGCCTCGACACGCTCGGCGAGATTGCAGTGGTGATGATCGCCGGGCTGGCGGTTCTGGCCCTGATCCGGATCCGATTGCGAAGCGGAGACGAAGCCGCACCTGAACCGGGTAAGGGGGGCTGACAATGCGGACGCTCATTTTCCGCACGATGGCGCCGTACCTCACCAGCCTGATGGTGTTGTTCTCGGTTTTTGTGCTGTTGCGGGGCCACAACGAACCTGGCGGGGGCTTTATCGGCGGGCTGATTGCCGCGTCCGCATTCGCAATCTACGGCATCGCGTGCGGCGTTTCGCCGGTTCGCCGGGCCCTCTATTTCCACCCGATGAGCATTTCGGGTTTCGGGCTTTTCATCGCGGCCGTGTCGGGTGCGCTGTCGATGTTCGGAGCGGTGCCATTCATGACGGGTTTGTGGACCGAGGCCTCCATCCTCGGTGTGACCGTCGATCTTTCGACGCCGCTGGTTTTCGATATCGGCGTTTACCTGGTCGTGTTGGGGTCTTTGACCAGCATCGCCCTTGCACTCGAAGAGCGCGAGGAAGACTGATGGAAACGGCCTTCTCTGCTCTTGTAGGTATCTTCTTCGCGGTGGCGGTGTATCTGCTGCTGTCCAAGCACATCATCCGCATCCTGCTCGGAACGGCGATACTGAGCAATGCCGTGAACCTGCTCATCTTCACGGCTGGCAGGCTGACGCGGGAAGTGCCGCCGATCATCCCCGATCACCTTGCTGTGCCTGAAGAGACGATTGCAAACCCGCTGCCGCAGGCGCTGGTGCTGACGGCAATCGTGATCTCGTTTTCGCTGTTCGCGTTCCTCCTGGTGCTTACCTACCGCGCCTATCAGGAGCTGGGCACAGACGACACCGAAGAAATGCGCGTTGCAGAGCCGGTCGATGACGGTCTGCCGCCGATGGGGTATTGATCGATGGCGGTGTCGAAGTCAGTAGATCTGTCGCAGGCAATGATCCTCGACCCGGTGCCAGCGCTGGATTGGCTGGTTATTGCGCCGGTCGCGCTGCCGCTGCTCTTTGGCGCGGTACTGCTGATGCTGCGGCATCGCACGGAAACGCAGCCGCGGATCGCCATTGTAGCGCTCGCCATACTCTTTGGGGCCGATGCAGCTCTGCTGGTTCATGTCTGGACCGGCGGACCGGTCGTTATGACAATGGGCCGCTGGTTGCCGCCGTTTGGTATCTCGTTCGTGGCGGACATGCTGGGGGCGACGCTGGTTGCCACGGCAGGGCTTGTTGCCCTGGTCTGTGGGATATTCTCGGTCGGAACCGTCAATTTCGTCGGCCGCCGGTACGGTTTTTATGCCTTTATGCTGCTCATGCTAGCCGGCGTGAACGGTTCGTTCCTCACCGGCGATATCTTCAATCTTTACGTATGGTTCGAAGTATTCCTGATCGCGTCGTTCGGCCTGATCATCCTGGGGTCGGGCAAGCGGCAGATCGATGGCGCGACCAAATATGCGATTCTGAATCTCGTCGCGACGACGCTCTTCCTGATCGCGACCGGTTATCTCTACGGCATATTCGGCACACTCAATATGGCCGACATCGCTTTGAAGGCGTCGCAGCTGCGCTCCAGCGCGCCGCTGATGACCTTGGCGACGCTCTACCTGATTGCGTTCGGTATGAAGGCTGCGGCCTTTCCGTTGAACTTCTGGCTTCCGGCTTCCTATCACACACCGCGCATTGTGGTGGCTGCGCTCTTTGCCGGTCTACTTACCAAGGTTGGCGTTTATGCGCTGATGCGCACGCTCGTTATGCTGTTCCCGCCGGAGCGTGCTGTTCTCTCCAGCCTGATCGTCTGGCTTGCAATCGCAACAATGCTGATCGGGATACTGGGCGCCTTGGCGCAATCGGACATCCGTCGACTGCTGGGCTTTGTCGTGGTGTCGGGTATCGGCTTCATGCTGGCCGGTATCGGGCTGGGATCGGATGTCGGCCTCGCAGGCTCGATTGTATATGCGGTTCATTCGATGCTTGTGATGACGGCTCTCTACCTTCTCGCCGGGCAAATACGCCGCGCCGGCGGGAGCTATGCACTCACCGAACTTGCCGGGCTGTACCGGACGAATCCGATGATGGCAGCGATAGCGCTGTTTCTTGTTCTGGCGGCCGCGGGGCTTCCGCCGGGATCCGGCCTGTGGCCGAAGGTTATGTTGGTTCAGGCGTCGTTGGCCGACGGAAGCTGGTGGCTTGCTTTGGCGATACTCGTCACGGGTCTGCTGACGACGCTGGCGCTGGGCCGTCTCTTCGTCCTGGTGTTCTGGCGTGTTCGCGACAATGCCGGCGATTCAGGCGGAGGCGCATTGACGGTCACAGCAAGTACGCAGGCAGCGGTTTTGTTGCTATGCATACCCATTGCAATATTGGGCGTTTGGCCCGAGCCGGTTATTGCGGCAGCTCAATACGCAGCATCCGGCCTGCTTGAGCCTGGCGCATATGCCAACGCTGTTTTCCCTGCCGAGGTCATGCAATGAGCCTGTTCCTGATAAATCTGCTGCTGGCAATTGCCTGGGCCGCGGTATCTGCTTCGTTCACGCTGGCCAACCTCATCTTCGGGTTCATCCTCTCGGCCGTCGCGCTGTATCTGATCCGCGAGCAGGTCGGTTATGTCGGCTACCTGACCCGGTCGTGGCGCGTAATCTCGCTGGCTGCCCTCTTTGTGTATGAACTCATCCTTTCGGCCTGGCGCGTGACAACGTTGGTCCTGTCGCCGCGCATGAAAGTCAGTCCCGGCATTTTCGCCTACCCGATGAAGGTGGACCGCGACGGGGAAATCACCCTGCTCGCAAACCTGATCACCCTGACACCCGGTACGCTGTCGGTGGACGTGTCCGACGACAGGCGGACGCTCTACGTCCACGCGATTGACTGTTCCGACGTCGATCAGACGCGGGCGGACATCGCCGAGGGTTTCGAGCGCAAGATATTGGAGGCATTCCGTTGAGCGCAGGAGAGCATTTCAGGGACTTTGCCGAACTGATTGCGCTCGTGCTGCTGTGCATGTCGTTTCTGGTTACAGTGTTTCGTTTCGTGGTCGGGCCAACTTTGCCGGACCGCGTTCTGGCGCTTGATCTGCTGGTTACCGTTGCGATCGGCTTTCTGGCCGTAATCGGGATCCGCACCGGCTTCACGCTCTATCTCGATATCGCGATCGCGCTCGGGCTGGTCGGCTTCCTCGCCACCGTTGCCCTTGCGCGCTTCATTCTCTCGCGCGGGCCCGCCGGCGAAACCAGCATCGAAGAGGACAGCCAGCCTGAGGCCGGGAGCACAAAATGATCTTGGAAGCCCAGAACTATATTTCGGGATTTCTTATCGTTATTGGCGCGGCCTTTGCGCTCGTGGCGGCGATCGGTGTGATCCGTTTGCCTGACATCTATTCGCGAATGCACGCTGCCTCGAAGGCCGGAACCGTCGGTTCCGGTGCCATGCTGATCGCGCTTGCTGTGGTTTCCGACGATCCTGCAACAACGCTCCGTGCGCTGGCTGCAGTGGCCTTTGTTATGCTTACGGCACCCGTGTCCGCCCATCTGCTGGCCAAAGCCGCTTATGCGGTTGGCTACAAGCTCTGGAGCAAGTCCGTTCTCGATGAAATGCCCAAAAACCAGAGCACCGGACGCAAACAATCTCCCTAGGTATGGGACTCCAATCCCGAGTTGGGGGTAGCTGTAATAAAAGTTGATTAATTTTTATGCAGCCTCTTGCGGGTGAAATAGTGGAATTATGTATGTAGATACAAGAATGATTTGACTTTCACCTTTGCAAGAGCAATTGAGGGGATGCGATCAATGCACAAAATACGCTGGGGAACGGCGAGAAAGATCGTATCAACCGTGAAAGGTGCGTGGCGCCTTGTGACACTAGAATACATTGGGGCTAAAGATGGAAAATGCAGTCGCTGCATCTCAACAACCTGACGACAATCTCATCGAACTAACAGCGGACGTAGTAGCCGCGTATGTGAGCAACAATCCCGTTCAAATCGGCGATTTGCCGGGGCTGATCTCCGATATTCACGCCGCACTTGCCCGCGTTGGCGGTGGCGCCGACAGTGTGCCGGCCGAAAAGCCGAAGCCTGCGGTAAACCCGAAGCGTTCTGTTTTCGATGACTACATCATCTGTCTTGAAGACGGGAAAAAGTTCAAATCGCTGAAGCGTCACCTGATGACGCATTACGGCCTGACCCCCGAGGAGTATCGGGAAAAGTGGGGCCTGGACGCCGGCTATCCCATGGTCGCGCCGAGCTATGCGGCAGCGCGTTCGCAACTTGCAAAGAAGATGGGACTCGGCCGCAAACGCAAGTCCAAATAAGCGGTCCCTCAGGATCGTCTCAAAGGCGGGCTCTGGGCCCGCCTCTTGTTTTTCTGGCCAGCCGATCGTGCGCCTGTTTGAGTGCGATATGGCGGTTGAGGTCGTAGCTCCAGTGTTTCTGGAGCCCACGCAATCGCTCTCGCCTGAGAAGCCGTTCGATACGTTTGCAGAGTTCCAGACGGGCCGGAGCAGATGCTCCAAGTGCCGCGAAGAAGTCGATACCGCAAGAAAGCTGAAGTGCCGCCGCCGCACGAGCGTCGCTCATCTCTTTTTCCTTGCGGCCCTGGAATACCGCTACTTCCGTATCTAGTTCAGCCATCGGTTCCTCGAAGAATGATCTCGAGGAAAATCGCGCCAGCGCGGGAAGCGTGGATAAATCCTGGCAGATATTTTGCCGCCGGGACAAAGATGCGTTCTATTTCAACTAGATAAAAACAAGCTGGTCTCGGAGTGTTCCTGTAATGTTCACAATTGCTGCGCCTCACGGTACAAGGATAATATTCCTAAATCCGGGAGGCGGCATTCGTGTCAACTGCAAGTTATGCGCAAGTATCGGGAACCGGGTTCGGGCCAGCTGACCATTGCGCCGCCACGGCGCCGGATCTGCGCGAGGAGCGGGTGATCGAAGCCTGCGACTGTGTCATTGAAATAGCGGCCGCCATATTTGAGATTCCGAGCCGCGAACTGCGCCGGCCGGGAAGATGTGCGGACACGATATCGCGGGCGCGCCAGATCGCCATGTATGTGGCTCACGTTGTGCTCGGCATGTCGATGACCGAGATCGGCAAGGGATTTGGCCGGGACCGCACCACCGTCATGCATGCCTGCCATCTGGTTGAGGATCTGCGCGACGACGACGATTTCGACCGGATAATCGCCCGCGCAGAGCATATCGTGACCGCAGCTTTCCGCGGTCGAACGCTTGCCTGATTCAGCTTCGGAGAAGAACAATGGCGGCTGATGAGCTCCGCATCGTGCGGTTCCTCGGCGCGGGATGCGCATCCTGTACGCAGGTCTCGGGTCGAGAGAGGCTGATCCTTAAAAACAGCCGCGGGTCGATCACCGTATCTGCGGCATCTCTGGCGTCCATTGCCCGCCGCGGGCTGCTGACAAAGCGGGGAACATTTCTTTCGCTGTCCGAAACCGGTGAGGCATGTGCTCGGCGCCACATGAAAGGCCAAGAGGATTTCCTGGCCCAGCACCGTGAAGTGGCGACACGCCATTTGGAGGTGGAGGGAACGAGAACGGCAGTCGAGTTCAATCACCGCGAATCGCCACTCACGGCGATCGCTCGGCGAAAGAACCGCAACGGCAAATCGTTTCTGACGGCGGACGAGTTCGAATCCGGCGAGAGGCTGCGATCCGACTACACGCGCGGACAATTGCTGCCGGCAATTGGAGGCAGCTGGCGCGCGCCCGTGGCTTCAGGCAGGAAAAGCGGCGGGCGGGGCGGCAAGGCAGAATTGACCGAGGCGGCCATCGCGGCACGGCAGCGGGTCGAAAGTGCGATAGGCTCCCTGGAACCTGAACTGGCCGGAGTTCTGGTCGATATCTGCTGTTATCTGAAGGGACTGGATCAGGTCGAACGGGAGCGCGGTTGGCCCGCACGCTCCGCCAAGGTCGTTCTCAAAACGGCGCTTGGCGCTCTTTCCCGGCATTATTTCCCGGAGCGGAAGAAGGCAGCTGCGCGTCGCGCTTTTCTGCTGCACTGGGGCACGGAAGATTACCGGCCCAGCATCGGCTAAGCCGGGGCACCCAGTGCCGCCTGGGCTTCGTCGCGGATACGCTTCACCATGGAACGAAGGCCGTTTGCGCGCTGCGGCGTCAGGTGTTCATCAAGCCCGAACTGCCGGAATGTGGCTTCGGCATCGGTTGAGACGATTTCGGATGCTCTACGCCCGGAAAAAAGTGCAAGCACGATGGCCACCAGGCCGCGGACAATATGTGCGTCGGAATCCCCCCGCAGACGGATGGTAGGGTCCGCGCCGCTGTCCCGATCGACTGTCAGCCAAACCTGGCTCACGCAGCCGCGGACTTTATGAGCGTCATCGCGGAGCTCGTCGGGGTAGGGCTGCAGGGCAGCCCCGAGGTCGATTATGTAGCGGTAGCGCTCTTCCCAGTCGTCGAGAAACTCGAAATCCTGCCGAATGCTGTCAATGGATGTATCGCTCATAGCCCCCATTTAAGGGGCAAGCGGCCATTCGTCACCTAAATCCCGACGGAATTATTCGCTGGCCGGTACGCTGCCTGTGGTGAGTTCCGTATCGGCCTCGACCGCGTCCTTTTCTTCGATCGCCGCCATTGCCATGCGTGCACCCTCGCGCGCCCGCACCCCGATCGTGTGGATCGCGGACTTGCCGACTTCGCAAACCTCAGGCTTACGCTCGCACATGCCCGTAATGTCGCTGATCGCACCGCGCGCCGCGAAAAATGCCTGCAGCGGGCCGACCGTGTCTTCGTTGTCTGCGCCGGTGCCGCCGATCGGAACCAGCAGAAGCACCAGCGAAAGCCAGAACACTGATCTGATGATGAAACCCATGATGTCCCTCTTTGGCGCTCCCCACGCCTTTGCATGGCGGCAATCTAGCGCCCGGTTGCGAAGGACGCCTTGAGCGCGGAGAGAGCTTTTTAGCGAGATTTGATTCGAATTTTAGCGATCGCGGGTCCAGGCAACATCGAACCAAATGCGACATTGTCTGATTAGGGTTCTGTAACCACATAACACATTGAAAAACAAATGTTTTCGGTCATTCATGGTGGCCGCCTGGCTAAAGTCGGAGCCGTGACCGCACCTTACCCTCTGTTTACCATCAGACGAACTCTGTCGGTATTTGAAGCAATTCCGGCCAAGTTTCGGCTTTTCGTGGGGTCGTGTGCGGGCGGATTTATCCATTCCTTAAAAGCTGGATGCGAGGCTCGCATTCAACCAATTCGACCCGCCAGGCGGGCACAGTGCGAGCGCGTTCAGTTGAGTATGACAGAAACCCGAAACGGATCCTGGCCCGCTGGCATCGACGCCGGATTTGAGCGCCTGGTGACCGGTCAGGTTCGCGACGATGCCGAGCGGGCCCGGCTGCGGCGGCTGGTCGGCGTTCTGCTCGCAACGCCGTTCGTTGTCGTTCCAGCGGTTTTGCCGGCATTTGCGGCACTTGTCTCCGGGCCTGTCCTGATGGCTGCTGCGTGCGCCATTTTCGCGCTGGCATGGATGGGTGCAGCCATTGTGGCCGCAACCGGCAACAGATCGTTTGTCGAGCCGGTTGCGCTTTCTGTTGCCGTTGTAGCGATCTCAGTAGCCATTGCCGGAAGCGGAGGCATCGTGACACCGGCTGCGCTGCTGGCTGCCGCGCTTGTTTTCGAACCGTGGTGGATTTCCTCTTCGAGGAAGCGGGCTGTTACCGGCGCTGCCGCTGCATGCGGCACGTTCGTGCTTTCTGCGGCTGTTGCACCCCACTTCACGCAATCCTGGCTTTCCCTATCGGCCTGGGGGTGGCTGGCGCCATGCCTCTACATTGCCCTCACCATTCCGCGACTCGCGGTCGCTGACCGCAGCGCCCAGATTGAGGAAGGGAAGGTGCCCGGCCTCGACGGCAGGTTCGATGCGCCGGTCATCTCGCTGTCCCGCAGCGGGGAGATCACTGATGCAACGAAAGCTGCGGGAAAACTATTCGGCCTCACGGGAGGTCTGCTCGTCGGCCGTTCGTTGTTTGAGCGCGTCCATGTGGCCGACCGCATTGCGCTGGTGAATGCACTCGCCGACTTCGAAAACGATAAGGACACGGCTGCCACGGAACTGAAAATCCGCGTTCGCGACGACCGGGTTTCACATGGCGGTGAGCGCTTCGTGCCTGTCGCTTTCGATCTGCTTCATGTGTCGCGGGCCGAAGGGCTGATTACACTCTTTGTTCGCGATATTAGCGACGTGATGCGCATGCGCGACGAACTCGCGGAAGCGCGACATGCTTCCGACAGCATTGAAGTCGCCAAGAGCAGGTTCCTAGCCGCGGTCAGCCATGAGCTGAGAACCCCGCTGAACGCCATCATCGGTTTCTCCGACATGATGCTGAACGATCTTGCCGGAAGCCTTGCCGACCGGCAGCGCGAATATGTCGGAATGATCAGTCAGTCGGGTCACCATCTGCTTTCGGTGGTCAACGCGATCCTGGATGTTTCCAGGATCGAGGCCGGAACCTATGGCATCCGGCCCGAGCCGTTCACAGTCACTGACGCCGTCGAGTTGTGCGGCTCGATGATGGCGCAGCAAGCGGCGGCTCAGGACTTGGAACTCAGTGTGACGGTGCGTCCGGGCGTTCGCGAGATGATTGCGGATCGGCGGGCGGTTCAGCAGATCATCATCAACCTTCTGACCAACGCGATCAAGTTCACACCTGCTGGCGGCGCAGTATCGCTGGATGTTTATCGCCACGGCGAAGAAGTGTGTTTTGCCGTGACGGACAATGGCATAGGCATCGCTAGCGACGACCTGTCGAAGCTTGGTCAGCCGTTTACGCAGCTGAGCAACGATGTTTCGCGTCAGTTCGAAGGTGCCGGTCTCGGCTTGTCGCTCGTGAAAGGCCTGGTCGCCCTGCATGGCGGCAGCCTGGAGATCAGCAGCACGCTTGGAGAGGGCACGGAAGTAAAGGTTGCGCTCCCGTTGGAAGGCCCGCGGCCAAACAGTCAGGACGCGGATGGAGCAGCGCCGGCCGGTGCGGTGGCCGAAGTGCCGAGAGTGAGGTTTGAAGATGAGAAAATCCGTAAGACAGCTTGAGGAGCCGACCGGCGTTGGCGCGTTGCTGCGCGAGGGCATCGCACTCTCGGCTGCGGCGGTGATACGCAACCCGTTGGCCGTGGGCGGTACAACCGCATTTCTGGTCGCGTTCAGCTTCGTGTCTGCAAACGCACTTTGGTATCAGCCGCACTTTCACCAGGGCGCACTGTTTTCAACGCGCGCTCCGGCGCCGGCACCGTTGGAGAACGGTGGAACAGCCGCAAATGTGCTTCTGCGTGAGCCCGCTCCGGCACCTCAACTGCTGGAGCGTACGCCGGCGGCCCTGACGACCGACGCCCAGGCGACGGAGAGCATAACACCCACCCCGCCGGTGCAACCCGGCGATGCAATGGTGGCCAAGGTGCAAGCAACCCTCAAAGGGCTGGAGCTTTACGCAGGTGAGGTTGACGGTCTCGCCGGACCGCAAACGAGTGCTGCTGTGGCGACATACCAGAAGATCGTCGGTTTGCAGCCAAGCGGGGAGGTCAACGACGCGCTTTTGACCCAGTTGGGCATTTTGCAGCCGCCGGCAAACGAAGTTGACCTTCAGCAGGTTGCAGCACTTCCCGAGATCGCGCCAGCCGCCCCGGCGCCTGCTCCGCGATCGGCGGCGCCAGACCGGGTGAATACGGTTGCCGTATCGGCTCCCGACCCGCGTGTTGTGCGCATTCAGGCGGGGCTGCGAGCATTCGGAAATGACGGTATCGAGCTTGATGGTGTCGTGGGGGCACGGACACGTACGGGTATCGAGGAGTTTCAGTCGCTGTTCGGCCTGCCGATTACCGGTGAGCCCGATAACGCGGTCTATGCAAAGATGCGTGAAATCGGTCTGACCGACTGATCCTCACCGGAGCCGCATCTCATGCGCGTCACATCCGACCTTTGGGTTTCGGCTCTATTGCGCAGATTGCAGAGCGGTGGCGATTTTGGCGCGGTCATACAGCGCGGCGCGACTGAAGCCGGCGCTATCTTTCTCATACTCAGATCGCGGCTGGGCGAGTTAGACCTATTCGGGCCTGCGCCGCAGACGGGTTATGACGATGCCCGCCCGAGCGAACGCTATTTCTTGCAGCTGGTGAGTTCCGGCGCGCAGGATGACGTTGACGCCAAGCTTGAGCGCGAAATGCGGTTCGATCCCGATATCTGGGTGGTGGAGCTTGAGATTGAGGCTGAGAAGCTCGCCGAGCTGATCGAGATCAGGACGCCCTGAGGCTGTTGCGGGCAGCGGTGGCGTCGTTCGCTGCGGTCTGGTCCATGATCGGCTCCCAATCGCGGGCAACTGCCTGACGCGCGCGTGCCTGCCATTCGCGCCAGGCGGATACACTCGCACGTGCCGTATTCAGCTCGAGCTTGCGATAGTCGTCGACGAAGCTTCGCACGGCTTCATGCCCGACAGCGCCGTAGGGGTAGGCCAGTGTCGCAATCAGGAATGCCTGTTCGACGCTGAGGTCAAACGACCTGAGTACGGTCGAAAGACCGGGCGCGTCGTCTTCTTCCAGCAATTGCGCCGCGCCGAATTTGATGTCGAGCGCGTCGGCAATCGTGGTGTGGAAGAACGCCTCGGTTCCGGTGAGCGCGGTAGAGAGCAATTGCGCAAATATCCTGGTCGGCTCCGGCCAAACAAACGGTTCCGCCGCGGGCGCCGTTTCCCCCTGACGCGAGGGGGTCATCATCTCGCGCAGTTCGACGCGAACAGCTTCGGCGGCGCCGGTTTCCGGCTCACGGGTCGGCTCGCTGAGCGTCTCAACCGCGGGCGTCTCGACCCGGTCGACATCAGTCTGTTCAGCAGATCGTTCCATGGCACCCAGCACCTTGATTACTTTGGCGATGTTTGCGTTGAGATGCGCCCGCTTGCCGATCGCCTGAGCGTGGCCGATACCGTGGCGGCCGATGATCCCGATCAAATCGACATCGCTCAGATTGACCGAGCGTGTGAGAAGCGGCGCCGAGATCTCGATCGGTTCCTCGGCGAGGCGGCGTACGAGTGCCGTCGTTTGCGGCCCTGTTTCCGACAGCGCTGCCGCAGCAAAGCGCCGGCCCTCGGGCGACACGAGTGGCAGCAGAGGCAATGTAAGGTCATCGAGCTGGGCGGCATCGCGTTTGGTGGGGCGCACGATCGAGCAATAAGCCTCGATGGCCGAGCGGAAGAGGCGCTCGGGCTTGTCGACCCGGTTGCCAGCTTCATTCGAAATGGAATCCCTAATCACGCCGCTACCCGATACACAAATAGTCAGAAACCAGACCTCTGAAACCCCGATCAGAAACGGTCCGCCCGGTAGCGACAATTAAACGAAATACGTTAGCAAGCTGTTAACCCTGACAAGTGCTTACTCTGGCCGATGATGTGTTGAATTATTGTGCGTTTGCGTCCCGAAGCCATCGACGATGGAGAACGCGGAACCATGGCTGACATCATATCGATCAGGTCCCATCCCACTTGGGGGTCCGAACCACTGTCGCGAATTGCGCGTGGAGAGGGAGCGATCATCATGTTTCCAGGCGTGCGCTACGAACGCACGACGGAAACAGCCTCCGATAAGAGGGCGGCGAAGGCTCCCCGGGCGAGAACAGGCGACAGGGGCAAGCGCAAGTCGCAGGCCTGATGGGGCTCAGGCAGACTCACATCTTATTCTTGCCAGAAAACCTTCAATAGCGGCGCGCCATGTCGGGTCCGGCACAAAGGCCCGAACCACAACGATGCCCTCTTCCAGATCGGCTTCCACAAACACGGCGTCGACGAAACTTTCGGGGAGGGTTTTGCGGACTTCGATCGTCTGCACAGGCGTGAGGACGACAAAGTCCATCATCCCATCCGTGGCCGTACGATCATTGAAGCTGTAGATGTTCTGGCCGTTTCGATCGTAGACCGACATCGACCAGAAGGGCACCGTTCCGTCGCCGTGAACATGCACGACCCCGTCCTTGAGATCGAAGCGGCAGGCAACCGCAGCAAACAGCGGATCGACCGAGCGTACCAGCGGTGTTGTCGCCCCGGATCCACCGATGCGGGTGACCGCATAGTGATCCGAGGACTGAGACAGCAGAGACCAGGCGTCGCGCTCGGTATAGTAAGGCAGAAGCATCAGCACAGCGATGTGAACGATGCCGGCACCGAACAGGCTCAGGACCGCCGTGTAGGCAAGCCTATTCATCGCAGCTTACCTTGAGCACCTGGGGCAGGGATATTTCGAACACACGTGCCGATGTGGCGGCCGGCGTGTCGTAGAGCGTGAGCACGAACTGCATTGCGCCCTGTCCGCTCAGACCCAACCAGTTTCCAGGAGCGGCATGGCGGCTCGCTACAATACTGATGGCGCCGTCTTCGGTGCGCAACATCTCTTGCGAGTGGAGTGCCGGGATACGACGCACGGTGGGTGGCAACACAACCCGCTGATCATCTGCCGCATAAAGGGTCCAGAAGCGCGCCGAGGGGATGGGTCCCTCGATCTGATAGGTGCATTCGCGCTTGAGAGCCGCTCCGGTGGTGTCGTGACTGGCGACGAAGGTGATGCCCTCCGCACGCCCCAGTGACAGGCCGCCCTCGCGCGCGAAACGAGCTTTGGAATATGTGTCGGCGTCAGGTGTGCCAACGTCGGGGAAGGCCGTCCATCCGCTGATGATGACCGCGCCGATGCCCTCGCTGGCATTGAGTGCGAGCCAAACGCTTGCGGCCCCGCCGCCAATGGAGGTGATCAGAACCACCGCTATCGTGGCGAAAAGGCGGATCATGAACGGCTCTGCCGGGTTGGGCGAAGTCCGGGGGGCTCCGGCAGAGCGGTTTGGGTGTTCTGCATAATGTTTCGCGACAGGCTGGAGCGATCAGTTGGAGCTGGGCTGGTTCTGTTCGTCAGCTGCCGGGCTGAGGGCCGACAACGTTTCAGGCGCGGCGGGAACTTCCATGGGCGGCGTGCGGTGGAAAATCTCTGCCATTTCATTAAGGAAATCAGTGGTGGCGGACGACATCACCGGCGGGCGCTCCAGAGTTTGGGAGGGATCGGGATTTTGCGGCTTGGCCCTGGCGACACCGATCGGTGCGACGAATGGATCGTCGATCCCTGGAATAGGTTTCAGCTCGGTATTCTGGTGCGCGTAGCTCATGAGGCGCTGCCACGTCATGGCGGGCAGAGAGCCGCCGGTCATACGCCGGGTGACCGAGAAGTCGTCATTTCCCAGCCACACGGCGGCCGTGTAATTTCCGGTGTAGCCGACATACCAGGCATCGCGGTAAGCCTGCGTGGTACCGGTCTTGCCGGCCGAACGAATGCCCTCGAGCGCGGCCCGGCGGCCAGTTCCCCATTCGGGTATCTGCACCATGATGCTGTTCATCTTTGCGGCCGTGTCTTCCTTCAGCACGCGGTGCGGCGCGGGCTCGTCTTCGCTGAAGTCGTAAAGCGTTTCACCGGTATGGGAGATGAGCTGATTTATTCCGTGCCGGGTGCCGGCGATGCCGCCATTGGCCAGCGTGAGATAGCCGGTCGCCTGGTCGAGTACGGTCATGCTGGACACGCCGAGCACCATGGTCTTGTGATTTTCGATCGGCGATTCCACGCCCATCGCATAAGCGAGTTCGCGGATCGGCTTGATGGACAGGAAATCGCGGGCCAGGCGGACCGGTACGGTGTTGATCGACTTGACGAGCGCGGTAGTCAGAGTCATCCGGCCGGAATAGCCGCGCGTGTAGTTTTTGGGCGACCAGCCGCCCCAGCTTATCGGCCCATCGGATACCACTGAATCCGGTGTCAGCCCTGCCTCCATGGCAGCGGTGTAGACATAGGGTTTGAACGACGAGCCGGTCTGGCGGAGCGCCTTGGTTGCGCGGTTGAACTGGCTGGCGCCATAGTCCCGGCCGCCGACCATCGCGCGCACCGCACCGCTGTTGTCGAGCACGACGATTGCGCCTTCCTCGACGCCGTAGCTCTTGCCGTGCTGACGCAGATTGTACTCGAGCGACTCTTCGGTGGCACGCTGGATGCCCATGTCGATTGTGGTGCGCGCAACAAGGGAATGGTGTGGAATTTTGGAAGCCGTGGCGACGCGCTTCACTTCGTCGAAAGCCCAGTCGAGGAAATGGTCGGGGCTTTCCTGATCGCCGCGGTCGACCGGCGTTGCAGGGCGAAGCCGCGCCGACAGTACCTGACCTTCCGTCATGTAACCGGCTTCGACCATTGCCGACAAAACAATGTTGGCGCGTTCGCGCGCCGCGGGCAGATTGACATGCGGTGCGTAGCGCGCAGGCGCCTTGAAGAGGCCCGCCAGCATTGCGGCTTCAGCAACCGAAACGTCGGTGATCGGCTTGTCGAAATAGAAGTCGGCCGCCGCCGCTATGCCGAAGGTGCCGCCGCCCATATAGGCGCGGTCGAGGTAGAGTTGCAGGATTTCGCGCTTGCTGAGGTTCACCTCAAGCCAGAGCGCAAGGAAGGCTTCCTTTATCTTGCGTTCGACCGTGCGTTCATTGGTGAGGAACAGGTTCTTGGCGAGCTGCTGGGTGAGCGTGGAGCCGCCCTGTACGACGGAATTGGCGCGCACGTTCTGCGCCAGGGCGCGGGCAAGACCGACAAAGTCGATGCCGAAATGCTCGTAGAACCGCCGGTCCTCGGTTGCCAGCACCGCGTTGACGACATGTTCCGGCAATTCCTCGACGGGAAGTGAATCGCGTTGGATGATGCCGCGCTGGCCGATTTCATTGCCGTAGCGGTCTAGGAATGTGACGGCATATTCGCCCTGGCTTTTCCAATCGCCTGCGGTTTCCTCGAATGCGGGGAGGGCAAGTGCGAACAGAAGCACGGCGCCAGCTGCACCGAGGGTCATGCCTTCACTGGAGAGCTCGAAAAATGCGCGGCTGAAACCTGTAAAACGGAACCGGCGAAAGAAAATGGTGATGGATTCCCAGAATTCCGCGAGCTTGAAACCGGCATCGTACAGGGTCGAGTCGAGCCATGCGTCAATCTCGAGCAGGCGCGTGGCGCGCGGGCTCTTGGATTTGCGAGGCTCGAACGGATTGTCCATGCGTGGCGCGGTTCCCTGGCTGTCCAGTTGAATCTGTTATCAGATACGGGCCATTTCGGGGCAAGGTCTTTACCGGACAGACGCGGACTCTTCCCGATTTTGGCCCGCTCCACAAGGGTAAAGAGCCGGAATGGTAACCGCTGCAGAAAAGAACAAAGTCCTAGGAATTTTTTCTTGACACCGTGACGGTGCTGCTGTAGGGTTTAGATATCGTCCGACAGTTGCGTTTGACGCGGCGCTGGCCCGAAAAATTGCCGGGGGTGGCAGGCGTAATGCACTCGGACAGTTCAGTTTTCTCGCAAATCGATGGAGCGCGCGATGACCTCGGCCGGAACGGTTGCGGCATGGTCTGCCATGCGCGCTGTCTACGAGGGGGCTCTGCCGAACGCGGAACTGCTGGCAGCGATTTCGCGAAAACGCCCGAAGACGATCGAATGCCGCGCAGTCCGCGAGGGTTGGCTCAAGGCCGAGGAAAGCACGGAAAGGCTGACGCTGGCGGAGCGGATTTCGCGACTGGCGAACGCGCTGGTCGGCGAGATGGAAACGATCGAAAAGGAAGGCAAGGGCGGCGTCTACGACAAGGCGCGCATCGAGACGGTGGCGGCGTTGATGCGGGCGCTTGAAAAGGCCGGCGAGCTGATTGGCGCCGAGCCCGGCAAACAAGAACAACAGAAAAAGACTGATGCCGAAAAGGCCGACATCCTGCGCCGTATCGACGAGCGTATCGTGGAACTCGCGCGCTTCTTCGCCGAAGAAATCGTGGCCGGGCGGGCTGACGCAGGATGAGGCAGCACTCATTGAAAATGAGTGGGTCTCCAACGCGATAAGCTGGCAATACCCGTTCGGCGGCGCGCCGGATCGCTGGCTGGTGCTCGGTGGGCGCGGTGCGGGTAAAACGAGGCTCGGCGCCGAATGGGTGAATGCTCTTGTACTGGGTTTGGCGCCCTTTTCGCTGAGCCGCTACGGCCAGATCGCGCTTGTTGCCGAAACGTTGGGCGATGCGCGCGAGGTGATGATCGAAGGGCCGTCGGGCATCGCCACGATCGCCCGCGGCGACCGACCGAAATATGAGACAAGTCGCCGGCGGCTGGTCTGGCCGGCAAGCGGCGCGGTGGCGCAGGCTTTTTCGGCGGAGGACCCGGACAGCCTGCGCGGGCCGCAGTTCGAGGCGGCCTGGTGTGACGAGATCTGCAAATGGCGGCACGCCGACGCGACGTATGACATGCTGCAATTTGCGCTGCGGCTGGGCGAGCGGCCACGCCAGATCATAACGACGACACCGAAGCCGGTGCCGATCCTGCGGCGGCTGCTGGACGACCGTGGCGTTGTCGCGCGGCGGCTGAAAACACATGACAATGCGGGAAATCTGGCGCCGGGATTTCTGGCAGCACTTGAGGAGCGCTACGGCGGAACGCGCCTCGGCCGCCAGGAGATCGACGGAGAGCTGATCGATGACCGTCCTGACGCACTGTGGAACCGCGCCGCGCTCGAGGCGCTGACTGGCGGCGCGCCACACGAACTGAAGCGCATCGTCGTTGCGGTCGACCCGTCAGCGACTGGTCATGCCGGGTCGGCGGCCTGCGGCATCGTCGTTGCGGGCACGACAATGAATGGCGACGCCCTCGTGCTGGCCGATGGCACGATTGCCTCCGCCAGCCCGACCGAATGGGCAGCGAAGGCCGTAGGATTCTACCATCGATATGAGGCCGACAACATCGTCGCCGAGGTGAACCAGGGCGGCGACATGGTGGCGACGGTGATCCGCATGGTCGATCCCGATGTGCCGGTGAAGCCGGTGAGGGCGAAACGCGGCAAATGGCTGCGCGCCGAACCGGTGGCCGCGCTCTACGAACAGGGCAGGGTGCACCACGCGAAGCGCATGCCCGAACTGGAAGATGAAATGTGCGACTTCGGCCCCGACGGACTGTCCAACGGCCGCTCGCCGGACCGCGTCGATGCGTTGGTGTGGGCGATCACGGAACTGCTGATCGCGGGGCGGGGAGAACCGAAAGTCAGGGCAATAGGGCAGTAAGGCAGTAAGGCAGCAGGGCAGTATGGAGGCCGACATCGGCCGCATTGCCCAATCGCAGACCTATTGCCCTACTGCCATGTTGCCGTACTGCCCTCGAAACTGAGGAACCATCTGACATGCAATTCAACTGGCCCTGGGCGAGGCGCCCCGGAACGATTGCGGCTGCCGAAAAGAAGGACGCAACACCGGGTTTCGTTGCACTGCACATGCAAGGCGAGGCGATCTGGACGCGGCGCGATTATGCGACGCTGGCGCGCGAGGGCTTCATGCGCAACCCGGTCGCGCATCGCTGCGTGCGGTTGATTTCAGAAGCTGCCTCCGCCATTCCCTGGCTGCTCTACGAGAGCGCCTCGGAGCTGCAGCAGCACCCGTTTCTGGAATTGCTGGCGCGGCCGAACGCACGCCAGTCGGGCGCGAGCTTTCTGGAAACGCTTTACGGGCATCTGCTGATTTCCGGGAACGCGTATTGCGAGCTGGTCGAGGCCGGCTCAGAGGCGCGCGAGCTTCATTTGCTGCGGCCCGACCGGGTGACGGTCGTGGCCGACGCGGAAGGCTGGCCGACCGCGCTCGAATACCGGACGGGTAGCGCCAAACGGCGTATTTCTCTGGGCAATGAGGGCGAAGGCGGCGCGCTGCATCTGACGACATTCCACCCGCTCGACGACCATTACGGCTTTCCGCCGATCGAGGCGGCACTCACCGCTCTCGACTTGCACAATGCATCAGGACGCTGGAACAAGGCGCTGCTCGACAATTCGGCAAGGCCGTCGGGCGCGCTGGTCTACGCGCCGAAGGACGGCGGCAACCTGACCGAAGAGCAGTTCTCGCGGCTCAAGGCCGAGTTGGAAGACGGCTACACCGGTGCTGCCCGCGCCGGCCGGCCGCTGCTGCTGGAAGGCGGGCTCGACTGGAAAGCGATGGGCCTGACGCCGAAGGACATGGATTTCGTGGAGGCGCGCAACGGCGCAAGCCGCGATATCGCGCTCGCCTTCGGTGTGCCGCCGATGATGCTGGGCATCCCCGGCGACAACACCTATTCGAACTATCAGGAGGCGAACCGCGCTTTCTATCGCCTGACCGTATTGCCGCTGGCGCTGCGGGTGGCGGCCGAATTCACTGCCTGGCTCGGCGCGCGCTTCGGCGAGGGGCTGCGCCTCGATCTCGACATCGACCGGATCGAGGGCCTATCGGCAGAGCGCGATGCGCTGTGGGCGCGCCTCGAAGGCGCAAGCTTCCTGACCGACGATGAAAAGCGGGAGGCGGTGGGGTATGGCGCACGGGGTGAAGGCCGATGAGTGTCGCGCTTCTGGCGACTATCGCCGAGGCGCGTTTGCGCGATGATGCCGCTCGGTTCCGGCTGCATCTTGCAGCGGAGCGGGTGCGTGCTGCGCTAAAGTTCAATCCGAACTGGGCAAGCCAGCCTCGGGTGCCGGCAGGCAACTCCGACGGCGGGCAATGGTCGAATGAGCATGCAAGGTCCAATCCGGGGACATCATCGTCGCCTAGGCTAGCCAACGCTGGGGATTTTGGCACTCTAGTTGCACAACTGGGAAGGGGCAGGAACAAGTTATGTGTCTACAAATTCTCGAGTTTTTCCGTTGTGGTTGATGGACCTTTGGTCGGCGACGTATGTTGGCCATCCCTACACTGGTCAGCAACGACGCACGGTCGACTATTGAACGACAACTAGTCGGTGGATTTGAGTATCACGACATGAGCGACATATTGCCGATCAACTTCTCCTTGTCGGACGCAGCTCGACGGCGCCTTGAGGAGCTGGAGGATAGTTTCAACGAGCGTTACCCGGATGATCCCGCAGCCATTCTAGGCTTCGGATGGGGTTACATGCTGGGAACCAGCCCCGACAAAGGAAATGTCGCTATCGGATTTCATCGCCAATCGGAAAAACGGGCGGTGGTGGCTGGCGCCCAGGAAGCATTCGGGCGGCAGGTCATCTTCGCGGTCAGCGAGGCGAACCATCGTCGCTTCGAAGGCAAGATCCTTGATCTGGATGACCAGAACCAGCTCTATTTGCGCGATCCTGGCGATACAGGCCAGTGACCTACGAGAAAGTCCGCAAGGTTCTGCTGAACGATTGGGACCCGATCGGGATCAACGATCAGGCGGGCGCTGATGACGAGTACGATGCGTATGCCGGGCGTCTCCATGCGCTGCTCGCAAGCGGCTCATCTGCCCGCGATATCGAAGCGTATCTGATCAGGATCGAAACGACCGAAATGGGCCTGGTGCCAAACCGCGAGCGGGCAAGGCGGGTTGCCGAGCTGTTGGTGCAACTCGATCGCGAAGAACACGACTAAACAATCGACCATGACCGAAACCGAAACCTTATGGCTTTGGCTTGCCAAGGCCGGCGGAGCCATTGCGGGGTCGGCAATCTCGCTCGCTTATGTGCTGCCTGATGACCGCCGCGAGGCCGCCATACGCTTCGCGGTCGGCGTCGCCTGCGGGCTGGTCTTTGGCGGTACGGCGGGCCTGAAGATTTCGGCCGAGCTCGGCATTGCCGGCGCGCTGGGGCCGGGAGAGCTGATGCTGATGGGTTCGGCGGCGGCAAGCCTGTGCGCCTGGTGGGCGCTGGGTCTGATCATGCGCGTGCTGACCAAGCCCCGGCGCAACTGACGTTCAATTCAAAATTCGGAGACAGACAATGGGTCACCGGCAGATGCTGGCTGGCGAGCGCAAACGTGTGGAATTGCGGCTGGGCGACGTCGAGAGCGACGGGTCGTTCTCAGGCTATGCCAGCCTGTTCGGGCGCGTCGATCTCGGCCGCGACATCGTGGAGCGCGGCGCGTTTGCGAGATCGCTTTCGAGGCGGGGCGCGTCTGGCATCCGCATGCTCTTCCAGCATGACCCCGCGGCGCCGATCGGAGCCTGGAGCGAGGTGCGTGAGGACGCGCGCGGGCTCTTCGTGCGTGGCCAGCTCGCGCTGGACTCCGCCAAGGCGCGTGAAGTGCATGCGCTGATGCGCGGCGGCGCGCTGGACGGGCTGTCGATCGGCTTTCGCACGGTGCGTGCCCGCAAGGAAACCAAGTCCGGCGTGCGGCGCATCCTGGAGGCGGATCTCTGGGAAATCTCCGTCGTCACTTTTCCGATGCTGCCTGAGGCGCGGGTCGAGTCCGTGAAGAGCCGCCGCCGTGCGCCAATCGAAGAGTTCGCCCCTGACCGGCTGATGGCCTCCATCCGCCGCGCAACGCGGATGCTGAATGAAACCGTCTGCTCAACGAAAGGAAATGCCTGAGATGCAAGAGCTGAGCCCGGCAGGCGCGCCGGAAACCAAAAGCGCGACCACGCATGAACTGAACGACGCCTTCGACACCTTCATGACCTCCTTCGAGAGCTTCAAGGAGGCGAATGACGAGCGCCTGCAGCAGATCGAAGCGCGCATGAGCGCGGACGTGATCACTTCCGACAAGGTGGATCGCGTTTCGCGCGCGCTCGACGAACAGAAGCGCGCTATCGACCGGCTGGTGCTGAAGCGTTCGCGCCCGCAGCTCGACGGCGGGTTCGATCTTTCGCCAGTCGCACTCGAGCATCACGAGGCATTTGATGCCTATGTGCGCAAGGGTGAGGAGCGCGGCCTGCGCTCGGTCGAGGCGAAGGCGATGTCCTACGGCACGCCGGCCGATGGCGGCTATCTGGTTCCGGACGAGACGGAGCGCGAAATCGGCCGCAGGCTCTCCACGCTGTCGCCGATCCGGTCGATCGCGTCCGTGCGGCAGGTGTCAGGCGCGGTGCTGAAGAAGCCGTTTGCGATCACCGGGCCCTCTGTCGGCTGGGTGGCCGAAACCGCAAGCCGCGCGCAGACCAACACGCCGACGCTGGACGAGCTGCAGTTTCCAACCGCCGAGCTCTACGCGATGCCGGCGGCGACCGCGACGCTGCTTGAAGACGCCGTTGTCGATATCGACCAGTGGCTGGCGGCGGAAATCGAGGTAGCGTTTGCCGAGCAGGAGGGCGCAGCCTTCATCTCCGGCGACGGCACCAACAAGCCGAAGGGCTTCCTCGACTACACGCAAGTGGCCGAAGCCAGCTGGGCCTGGGACAAGATCGGTTATGTGGCGACCGGCGTGGACGGCGACTTTGCCGCTTCCGATCCAGCGGATGTGCTGATCGATCTGATCTACGCGCTGAAAGCCGGCTACCGGCAGAACGCCAACTGGGTGCTCAACCGCAAGACGCAGGCCGCACTTCGCAAGCTGAAGGACGACCAGGGTAATTACATCTGGATGCCGCCTGCGGCACCCGGCAGCCGCGCCATGCTGATGGGCTTCCCGGTGGTGGAAGCCGAGGACATGCCTGACATAGGCTCCGACACGACGCCGGTGGCGTTCGGCGACTTCGCGCGCGGCTACCTGGTGGTCGACCGCACCGGCGTGCGGGTACTGCGCGATCCCTATTCCGCCAAACCCTATGTGCTCTTCTACGTGACGAAGCGCGTTGGTGGCGGCGTGCAGGATTTCGACGCGATCAAGCTGCTCAAATTCGGCACCGCGTAACTCCGTTGCCGGCGGTCCACCCCTGCCGCCGGCATAGGTGCCGAGGCGGTCCCGGTTTTCCCTCCCGCCGGGACCGCTCCCTCCATTCCTGACACACGGATATTTGCATGACGCTCTTCCGGACCGCGGGTCCAGACGTCGAGCCGGTGACGCTGGCCGACGCCAAGGCCGCGCTGCGCATCGATCACAGCTCCGAAGACGACCTGATCAGCGGGCTGATACGCGCGGCGCGCGAAGAGGTGGAAGCGACCACCGGGCTCGCCATGATCGACCAGGACTGGCGGCTCGTGCTCGACGGAATACCGCCGAACGGGCTGGTTCTGCTGCGCCGCGGGCCGATACGCGCTCTGACGGCCGTGACGGCATATGGCGCCGACGGCGAGGCATCGCTGATCGCAGCCACTGACTATCAGCTCGACGCGCTTTCGCGACCGGCGAGGTTGCATTTCGATACGCCGCCAGGCGACTTGCGCACACTCAACGGCATCGAGGTCGATTTCACTGCCGGCTATGGCGAGGCTGCGACGGATGTTCCGGATCTGCTGAAGCGCGCCGTGCTCATGCTGGTGTCGCACTGGTTCGAATTTCGCGCTTCCTTTGGTGCCGACCAGCAGCCGGTTTCGATGCCGGATGGCTACAGCCGGCTTCTGTCGTCATTCATGTCGCGGAGGCTGGATTGAGGGTTGAATTCATCGATCCCGGCCAGCTTCGTCATGAGGTTGCGCTGGAAAGTGCAACGCTGACGCCCGACGGGCTGGGCGGTCACACGGAAAGCTGGGCGGAGGTGGCGACAGTCTTCGCGCGTATCGAGCCGGTCGGCGCGACGAGCCGGTTCGGCGCCGGGCAGACGCGTGAGACGGCCTCGCATCGCTTCACGATCCGCCATCGCGCAGACGTGGCCAGCGGCATGCGTTTCACGGCCAGCGGCCGCATCTTCGAAATTCTGACCGTGAGCGACCCGGACGAGACCGGGCGCTATCTGGTCTGCAGAACCAGGGAGGACGGCCTGTGAACGTGACGATGACGCTGACGATGGAAGGCATGTTGCGCGCCCTCAAGGGACGTGCCCATAGTCTCGCCGAGGAGATCGAAAGCGCCGCGAAAGCCAGGCGAGATACAAAGGTCTCGACCGAAGCACCGACAACACCCCGACTGAAGGCACGCCGCGATGACCGCGCCAGCCGCTGAAGTCCAGAAGGCCATCCACACGGCATTGTCCGGAGATGCCGGCGTGCTTGCGCTGCTTGGCAGCGCTCGCGTCTACGACCACGCGCCGCCGAACGTTCCGTTTCCCTACATCACCTTCGGCCGGACCAGCATCTACGATTGGAGCACGGGCACCGAGAGCGGCACCGAGCAGCTGCTGACGCTGCATGTCTGGTCGAAAGGCAAGGGCAAGAAGGAAGCGCATGCGCTGGTCGACGCGGTGGGCGAGCGGCTCAACAAAGCCGACCTGGCGCTCGACGGGCATGAGCTTGTCAATCTGCGCCTCGAATTTTCCGAGGTGCGCTTCGATGAAGACCAGTCCGTGCACCACGGTCTGCTGAGGTTCAGGGCCGTGACCGAGCCTTCGGCCTGACACGCGCAATTTAGCGACATCACCAGAAAAGACAGGAGGCCCGCGTGACAGCGCAGAAGGGCAAAGACGTGCTCATCAAGCTCGATGAGGACGGGTTGGGCAGTTTCGTGACCGTGGCCGGGCTGCGCACGAAGCGGCTCGCTTTCAACAGCGAGACGGTGGACGTAACCGACGCCGACTCGGTCGGTCGATGGCGCGAACTGCTAGCCGGCAGCGGCATGCAGCGCGCTTCGCTGGGCGGCTCAGGCATCTTCAAGGATGCGGCGTCGGACGCGCGTATGCGCACGGCATTTTTCGATGGCGAGATCATCGACTGGCAGCTCGTCATTCCCGATTTCGGCACGGTGGAAGGACCGTTCCAGATCACCGCGCTCGAATATTCCGGCAATCACGACGGTGAAGTTGCGTTCGAGCTGGCTCTGGAATCGGCGGGCGCGCTGACCTTCGGTGCCATGTGATGGCGGTCAACCGACGCCGTGGCGAGGTGGCCGCGATTCTGGATGGGCGCGAGCGGCGGCTTTGCCTGACGCTGGGCGCACTGGCCGAACTGGAGGCTGCCTTTGCCGCTGCCGATCTCAACGCGCTCGTGGAGCGCTTTTCCGCAGGCCGTTTCACTGCGCATGACCTTACCAGGATCATCGCGGCGGGGCTCAGAGGTGCCGGCGAAGACGTCGGCGACGAAGATGTTCGCGCCATGCAATGTGAAAACGGTGCGGCGGGTTTCGCGCGCATCGTGGCCGACCTTCTGACGCAGACATTCGGCGCGCCAGCGCAGGGTGTGGCGACCGAGTGAACGGCAAGCCGTTTCCCTGGGACGAAGTGATGGCGTTCGGCCTTGGTCGGCTGAAGCTTTCGCCGCAGGCCTTCTGGGCCATGACGCCGCGCGAACTGGCGGCGGCGATGTCGGCATATGCGGTGCAGGTGGCAGCACCGGAGCGCAGCGCGCTGGCCGAACTGATGAACCGGTTCCCCGACCGAAAGGCGGACTAAATGGCAGAAGAAATGAAGGTCGACGTGGTTGCCGATACCACATCGTTCCGCGACGAACTGATCCTGCTCAAGGATCTGTCAGCGAGCTTCGGCGCGCAGCTGACGGGTGCGCTGAAGACGGCGGCAGTGAGCGGCAAGTCGCTCGACGACGTGCTGCGGCGCATCGCGCTCAACCTGGCCGGCATGGCGCTGAACAAAGGGCTGCAGCCGCTGCAATCGCTGGCCGGTTCGTTTTTCTCGTCGTTTTTTGGGGGTATCCCCGGCTTCGCGAAAGGCGGCGTTGTGCCGTTCGCCTCGGGCGGCGTGGTGAACACGCCCACCTACTTCCCGCTCGGCGGCGGCGCAGGCCTGATGGGCGAAGCAGGGGCGGAAGCGATATTGCCTCTGCAGCGCTCCGCCGACGGGCGGCTCGGCGTTTCGGCTGGCGGTGGCGGCAAGCCGGTGACGGTCGTCTTCAACGTTTCGACACCAGATGTAGGCTCGTTCCGCAAGTCCGAAGCGCAGGTGTCTGCGATGCTGGCGCGAGCGGTCGGCCGCGGGTCGCGGGGGCTATAGAGATGCCTGACCTTTCGAGCTTTCACGACGTGCTTTTCCCGACCGCCATCTCCTTTGGTGCGACCGGCGGGCCAGAGCGGCGCATCGAAATCGTCCAGCTCACCTCGGGTGCTGAAAAGCGTAACGCGCGGCTGGAGGCTTCACGGCGGCGTTACGATGCCGGTACCGGCATTCGGTCGCTCGACGACCTTTACGAACTGACAGCGTTCTTCGAGGCGCGGCGCGGCAGTTTGCATGGCTTCCGTTTTCGCGACCCTTTCGACCGTAAATCCGTGCCGCCGGCGGTTGCGATCTCGCCGACCGACCAGGCTATCGGCACCGGCGACGGTTCGAACGCTGAATTTGCGCTCGCCAAGACTTATGGGTCGGGCGCGGACGCCTATGTGCGGCTGATCACCAAGCCGGTGGCCGGCTCGGTACGCGTCGCAGTCGGCGGTGCCGAGAAGACCGAGGGCGACGACTTCACGGTCGATGCCACAACCGGGCTGGTCACATTCGGTGCCGGCAAGGAACCGGCGGTCAGCGCGCTCGTGACGGCGGGCTTCGAGTTCGATGTTCCGGTGCGCTTCGATGTCGAGCACCTTTCGGTGAGCCTGACGGCCTTCGAAGCCGGGCAGATACCCACAATTCCACTTGTCGAGATAGCGGGCTGAGGCTGTGACGTTCGAGAACCATCTGGCCGGCACGGCGACGACGCTGTGCTACTGCTGGCGGCTGACGCGGCGCGACGGCACGGTGCTGGGCTTCACCGACCATGACCGCCCGCTGACCGTGGACGGCACCTTATTTGAACCAGAGGCCGGGTTCTCCGCCAGCGAGGCGCGCAGCGCGCTTGGGCTCGGCATCGACAGCGCGGAAGTCGACGGCGCGTTGTCCTCCGACAAGATCACCGAGACGGATATCTCCGATGGGCTCTACGACGGGGCCGTGGTCGAAACGCTGATCGTCAACTGGAACGCGCCTGCGCAATTTTCTGCGATCGGGCGCGCAACCATTGCCCGTATCACGCGGTCAGACGGCCGCTTTGTCGCCGAACTCGAAGGGCCGGGGCGGGCGCTCGACTTCGTGCGCGGGCGCTACATCCATCGCCACTGCTCCGCGGAGCTGGGCGACGAACGCTGCGGTGTGAACCTCGGCCTGTCGCAGGGCGAAGTGGTATCACTGTCGGGCACCGACACGCTGGTGGTGACCGGGATCGAATCCTTCGCGCAGGGCTGGTTCGCCAATGGCGTTCTTACCTGGATGACCGGGGCACGGACCGGCCAGACCGAGCGGGTGGTCGACTTCAGGCACGATGCGGCAGGTACGATACTGATCATCTGGCAAGCGGCTTCGGTGCTGCCGGCGCCTGGCGATCAGTTTACAATCGTGGCCGGCTGCGACAAGCGCTTCGCGACCTGCAAATCGAAGTTCGGCAACAGTCTCAATTTTCGCGGCTTCCCGCATCTGCCGGGCAATGATTCCGCCTACGCCTATGTCACGTCAGACGGCGAGTTCGACGGCGGACCGCTGGTTCCATGAACATGCGCGAGATGACCGCTGCGGCCGATCCTGATCTGGTGGTTGCCGAGGCGCTGCGCTGGGTCGGTACGCCCTATCGCCATCAGGCGAGCAGGCTGGGTGTCGGCTGCGATTGCCTCGGCCTTGTGCGCGGCGTCTGGCGGGCGCTGCTGGGCGACGAGCCGGAAAGCGCCGGACCTTATGCGCCCGACTGGGCAGAGACATCGAGGGAGGATCCGCTTTTCGCCGCCGCGACGAAGCACATGCTTGCAACGGCTGGCCTCGAGCCGCGCCGTGGCCATGTGCTGCTCTTTCGCTGGCGACCGCACATGGCAGCTAAGCATGCCGGCATAGCCCTCGACGAGAAGCGGCTGATCCACGCCTATCAGGGACATGCGGTGATGATCTCGCCGCTGGTGCCGCAATGGCGCCGACGCATCGCAGGCCTGTTCGCGTTTCCCGCCGCAGGCGGTTCAACCAGCAAGCGATAATATGGCGACGATACTTCTACAGGCAGTCGGCGGGCTGATCGGCGGCGCACTAGGTTCGACAGGTGCGGCTATCGGCACGGCCGTCGGCGCGCTTGCCGGTTATGCGATCGACCGCGCCCTGATCAACAGCACGCGGCATGTCGAAGGGCCGCGCCTGAGCGGCGCAAGGCCGTATTCCGCGGAGGAGGGCGCATCGCTGCCGCGCGTTTACGGCACGGCGCGAATCGGTGGCACGATGATCTGGGCGACTCGCTTCGAGGAGCAGAGCCAGACCGAGCGGCAGGGTTCGAAAGGCGGCGGGCCGCGCACGACCACCTACACCTATTTCGCCAATGTGGCGTTCGCGCTGTGCGAGGGCGAAGTGGCAGGCGTGCGGCGGGTCTGGGCCGACGGGCTTGAGCTCGATCTCGCCGCTGTCGAGATGCGCATGTACCAGGGCTCGGGCACGCAGCCGGCCGATCCTCTGATCGAGGCCAAGCAAGGCGCGGGCAACACGCCTGCCTATCGCGATACGGCCTATGTGGTGTTCGAGCGGCTGCCGCTTGAAACCTATGGCAACCGTATCCCGCAGTTTCAGTTCGAGGTTATGCGCCCCGTTGGCGGACTGAGCGAGCGGGTGAAGGCAGTGACGCTGATACCCGGCTCGACGGAATACGGCCTGTCGCCGGCCGTGGTGACGCGGACGCTCTCACCGGGCGAGGTCGTGCCCGAAAACCGCAACGTGTTGCACGCCTCTAGCGACATCGTGGCCGCGCTGGACGAATTGCAGGTGCTTTGTCCGAACCTCGAACATATCGCACTTGTGGTGACCTGGTTTGGCGATGATCTACGGGCCGGCAGCTGTACCGTACGCCCGAAGGTCACGCAGACCAATCCGGCCGGTATTTCACAGTCCTGGTTGGTTTCTGGGCTCGATCGCGCGAGCGCGCTGGCGGTTTCGCAGCATCAGGGCGGCGCGGCTTATGGCGGCACGCCGACCGACCGTAGCGTGATGGACGCGATTTCCGAGATCAAGGCGCGGGGCATCAAGGTCACGCTCTACCCCTTCGTGATGATGGATGTGCCGGCCGGCAACGCGTTGACCGATCCCTACACAGGCGGAAGCGGTCAGCCGGCCTATCCCTGGCGGGGCCGCATCACCTGCTCGCCGGCACCTGGTGTTTCCGGAAGCGCAGACAAGACCGCCAGCGCCCGGAGCCAGGTCGACACCTTTTGCGGGTCGGCTGTGCCCGCGCATTTCAGCGCCGCCGGCGACACCATTGCCTTTTCCGGGTCGGCAAGCGACTGGGGCTATCGGCGCCTCATCCTCCACTACGCGAAGCTGGCGGCAGCGGCGGGTGGCGTCGACGCTTTTCTCCTTGGTTCCGAGCTGCGCGGACTGACGGCGCTGCGCGATGGCCTGGGCGCTTTTCCGTTCGTGGAGCAGCTTTGCGGCTTGGCTTCCGACGTGCGCGGCATTGTCGGAGGCGGCACCAAGATCAGCTATGGTGCCGACTGGTCGGAATATTTCGGACACCAGCCGGGCGACGGCACAGGGGATGTGCTGTTCCATCTCGACCAGCTCTGGTCGCATGCCGACATCGATGCGGTGGGCATCGACTGCTATTTCCCGCTGGCCGACTGGCGCGACGAAGACCATGGCGCAGGCAGCCCCGACGGCTATGCCGGACCCTACGACGTTGCGAAGCTGCGCGAGGCTATCGCTGCCGGCGAGGGGTACGATTGGTACTACGCTTCGGATGCCGATCGGCTGGCTCGTACGCGCTCGCCGATTTCGGACGGCGCCTACGCCAAGCCTTGGGTTTACCGCTACAAGGATCTGGTGAACTGGTGGAACAACCACCACTACGACCGGCCCGGCGGCGTGGAGGCGGGGAGCCCGACCGCCTGGGTGCCTCGTTCCAAACCGATATGGCTGACCGAACTTGGCGGGCCGGCGGTGGACAAGGGGCCGAACCGGCCGAATGTATTTCCCGATCCGAAGTCGGCCGAAAGCGCATCGCCGCATTTTTCGAACGGCGCGCGGTCGGACATCGCCTCGCAAAGCCTGATCCAGGCCCATCTCGACCGTTGGGACGGCGTTGCTGCCGATTTCGACGCGGACCAGAACCCGGTTTCCGAGGTCTATGGCGGGCGCATGCTGGACGCCTCGCGCATCTATCTGTGGGCGTGGGACGCACGGCCATTTCCGGCATTTCCGCTGCGGCGCGATCTTTGGAGCGACGGCGACAACTGGCTGCTCGGCCATTGGCTGAACGGCCGCCTGAATGGCGTCGCCGTTTCGGACCTGATTGCCGCCGTCATGGAAGATTTCGGCGCCGGTACTGTGAGTGCGGCCGGCGTGTCCGGTTCGGTGACGGGTTACATCGTTTCCGACCCGACCACTGCCAGGAGTGCGCTCGAGCCGCTGGCGGACCTGTTCGGTCTGTCTTTCGCTGCCGGCGAGGTTGGTCTTGTGGTCACCAGCGACGACGTGCGCCCCGCCGCGGTAAGCGCGTTATCGGAACTTGTGATCGGGGACGGCGAGCCGGTGATCAGCAAGACCCGGCTGCCGGATCACGAATTTCCGTCCGAATCTGTTCTCGTCTTTGCCGATCCGATGCAGGACTATCAGTCGGCCACAGCTCGGCGCCTGCACCCCGATGCGCCGCATGACGGGCAGGATTATCAGAGTTTCCCCGGCGCGTTGGACCCGGCGCAGGCCGAAAGCCTGCTGGCCGATCGAACCCGCCGCAAATGGATGGGACGCGAGGAGGTGCGTTTCGCGCTGCCGCAATCGCGTATCGATGTCGGTGCCGGCGCAGTCGTGCGGCTGGAGCAGGGATCGGCGGCCACCGATTATCTGGTCACGAATTGCGAGGCCGGGCTGACGCGCCAGATCAGTGCGCGGCGGTTGCGCCCCGTAGCGCCAGCGCCTTGGCGAGCGCAGGTCGTCGGGCAGGCGAAAAACAAGGTTCCGCGCGCCGGGCCGCCGCTCGCGGTGTTTCTCGACCTGCCGCTTTTGCCTGGCTACGCGGAACCGCGCAACGCGTTAAGGCTTGCACTGCGTGCTTCGCCCTGGATCGCACACGCAGCCTATGTGTCGCCGGGAGAGAGCGGCTTCGAACGCCGTGGGCTTTTCTCCCGCGAGGCGACGATCGGAGTGCTCGATGCGCCGCTTGCTGGCGGGTTTGAGGGCCGGTACGACGATGCGAGTGTTCTCGATGTGACGCTCTATTCTGGCGAACTTTCCAGCACCGCCGATCCGAATCTGCTCAACGGAGCGAATGCGGCGGCGGTACAATCGAACAGTGGTGCGTGGGAGGTGCTTCAATTTGCGAACGCCGAAGAGATCGGCCCTTCGCAATGGCGGCTGACCCGGCTGCTGCGCGGCCAGCGGGGCAGTGGCGCGGCTTTGAAGTCAGGCGCGGACGCGGGAGCGCATTTCGTGCTGCTGGATACCGCCGTGGGCGCGGCGGGGCTGAACGCCGCCGAGGTCGGGCTCACGCTTAACTGGCAGGTCGGGCCGCTGGGCTCCGATTTTGCCGGACCGGCTTTCGCGAATGCCACGCTTGCTGGCGGGACACGCGCGCTGACGCCGCTTTCGCCGGTACATCTCGATATGCAGATTGGCTCAGGTGGAGATGCCGAATTCACCTGGGTGAGACGCGACCGGCTAGCCGCAGACACCTCATGGACCGGCGCCCTGCCGCTTTCGGAGGATGATGAGTCCTACCTGATTTCGGTTGCCGCTCCGGGCGGATCGGCCGTCAGAACAGTCGCAGTAACGTCTCCCGCATGGACCTATTCAGCGGCCGAAATCGCCGCCGATTTCGGGTCGCCGCCAGCTGAGATCGAACTGACCGTGCAGCAGCTGAGCGGCACAATCGGTCCTGGCGACCCCGCAGTCTCTGTTTTCGACTACTCCTGACCATCTGAAAGGACGTTCCGTGGATAGCATCAAACCTTGGTATCTTTCGCGCACGATCTGGGCCTCTGTTGTGACTGTCGGCAGCGCAGTAGCGGCGATTTTCGGCATTCCGGTCGCTGGCCTCGACAATGCGGCATTAACGGAGACCGTGCTGCAGGGAGTGACCGCAATTTCCGGTATCGTCGCAATTTTCGGGCGCGTTGGCGCAATGAGCCGCATTGCGTAGAAGGTCTGTTATCTTACCTTGAGCGATCGGCGATCTCAGTATACCTGATCGCCGATATTGCGAGGTGGATAAATGTATGCAGAGAAGACCGGCAGTTGTGCTTGCGGATCCGTTACATTCAAGGTTATTGCACCTTCGACTTACGGCGCTTGTCACTGTGAAATGTGCCGCCGCTGGTGCGGCGGTATTTGGATGGGTGTGGTCTGCGAGGAAGTCGTATCGATTACAGGCACAGTGATCGAGTGGAAGTCATCCAAAATCGCTTCACGCGGCTTCTGCGGAGACTGTGGAAGCTCTGTTTGGCACAAGCCTAGACATACTCAGAAATTCACCTTCGGCCAGGGGCTGTTCGATGACCAGTCGGACTGGCGGTTGACCCGCGAACTGTTCGACGAATTGCGGCCGAACCATTACGCATTGGCTGAACGAGGCCAAAAGGCATTCACCGGCTGGGGAACGCTTTGGGCGGCACTCCTGGGACGTCTTCCCCGCTAGCGCGTTGTTACGCCGCCGGCTGTCATAATGAACTTCTTTCGTTCATTTCACGTTCAGGCCCGATCGGTTAAACAGGCAGCATGAAAACGTACACCAAATGGCTGGCGGCCGCCTTGTTTGCCGCATCTGTGCCCCTGGCTCCCGCTGCCGCGGCTGCCGGCGTTGTGCAGGTCACGCCTGCCGTGCCGGAGAACGGCATCCCCATTGTGACGGTCCAAAGCAGCTGCAGCGCGGTCGGCCAACAGCAGGCCGCGAAATACGGTGGCACGCTGGCTAGCGTCAGCGCGGAAAATCGCGGTGGCCGTACCGTATGTGTCGGGGTCGTGATCGTGCCGGCGAAGGATGGCGAACGCGGACGTCGCGTGTCTTTCGAGGAGCCGCTTTAACGGCTATCTATTGAACGGGGACCGGCTACTCCGGCCCCCGTTTTGTCACGAGGGGGGTAATCGATGCGCATTCTGGTCGTGGAAGACGACAAGGATCTCAATCGCCAGATTGCAGAAGCGCTCGCCGACGCGGGGTATGTCGTCGACAAGGCCTTCGACGGTGAGGAAGGTCACTTTCTCGGCGACACCGAACCGTATGACGCCATCGTGCTTGATATCGGCCTGCCACAAATGGACGGTATCAGCGTACTGGAACGCTGGCGCCGCGACGGCCACAAAATGCCTGTGCTGATGCTGACTGCGCGCGATCGCTGGTCCGACAAGGTGGCTGGGATCGACGCCGGTGCCGACGACTATGTCGCGAAACCCTTTCATATCGAAGAGGTTCTGGCGCGCCTGCGCGCGCTCATCCGCCGTGCGGCGGGTCACGCGTCAACCGAGCTGACCTGCGGCCCCCTCAGGCTCGACACAAAAGCCTCCAAGGCCGACGTCAACGGCATGACGCTGAAGCTGACATCGCATGAATTCCGCCTTCTTGCCTACTTGATGCACCACATGGGCGAAGTCGTCTCTCGAACCGAGCTGGTGGAACATCTCTACGATCAGGACTTCGATCGCGATTCCAACACCATCGAGGTATTCGTCGGCCGGCTGCGCAAGAAGATGGGGATCGACCTTATCGAGACCGTGCGCGGCATGGGCTACCGTATGCGTGAGCCGCAGGCGTGACCGGGCGCCGGAAAGCCTCGCGAGGCTGACAGCTCCATGCCGTTTTTCCGGCAACTTTTCCGCTCGCTCACCTTTCGCGTCATCGCCTTTTCTTCGGTCTGGGCAGTGCTTGCCCTGATCGTCATCGCTACCGTGATCTCCACGCTCTTCAGGCAGGCGAGTGAACGCGGTTTCGAGAGCCTACTCTCTGCGCATCTGTTCAACCTCATCAGCGCCGTCAATGTTGCCGACGAGGGCATCCTCACCGGTCTCCCCAACCTGAGCGACCTGCGTTTCGCCCAGCCGCAGTCTGGCTGGTACTGGACGGTCGAGCCCGTAAGCAGCAATTTGCGGGGCGAATTGAGCTCGCCGTCCATGACCGGGCCGGTGCCCGGAGTTTCGACGAGCGTTGTTCCGTTCGACGACCGCTTTCAACGCCGCTACCGGGCCCTGGGACTTGCCGGTGAGGAACTCGAAGTCATTGAAAGCGAGTTCGTGCTCGATGACGAGAACCGCGTTGCGCGTTTCCGGATGATGGGCAACCGGACGGAACTGGAAAGCGAAATCGCCGCGTTTGAGCGGCAGCTTTATACATATCTCAGTGTCTTCGGTCTTGGCATGATCGGCATCAACGCCGTTGCCATCTTTCTGGGGCTAATCCCGTTAGGCAAGGTCAGCCGGGCGTTGGCGAGGATTCGCGAAGGCTCCGCACAACGGCTCGACGGCCGTTTTCCAACCGAGATTGCCCCGCTAGCTTCCGAAACCAATGCATTGATCGAAAGCAACAAGCGCATCATCGAGCGCTCGCGCACGCAGGTGGGCAATCTCGCGCATTCGTTGAAGACGCCGCTCGCAGTGATCCAGAATGAAGGCCGCGCACTGGATGACGCCAAGGGCAAACTGATCGCCGAACAAGCGTCCCTCATGCGCGATCAGGTCGAGCATTATCTGCAGCGTGCTCGCATGGCTGCACAACGCGAGAGTGTGGTGTTCCGTACTCCCGTGGCCGAAACGCTTCAGCGGCTGGTACGCGTTACGCGCAAGCTCTCGCCGGACAAGGAACTCAAGCTGATATTGCCGGAGGAGGAGCTGATCTTTTCCGGCGAGCGCGAGGATCTCGAGGAGATTGTCGGAAATTTGCTGGAAAACGCGATGAAGTGGGCGGCCGGCAAGGCGCGCATTTCGGTGGAGACCGGTGCTGACGATGCCGAAGGGGAGCGGTTTCGCTTGACGGTCGAAGATGATGGCCCCGGTATTCCTGATGACAAAGCGCGCGAGGCGGTGAAACGCGGCCGCCGGCTCGACGAATCGAAACCGGGCACCGGACTCGGCCTCTCGATTGTTGCCGATCTCGTCAGCGAATATGGCGGTGCGCTGTCGCTTTCCCGCTCAGACCTTGGAGGACTCAAGGTCGATCTGATCTTGCAGCGTGTCGATGCCTGACATCATCAACCATTTGTGTGGCGCATGCGGGCCGCATTTCGGTCAAATATAAGGGTTAGCCAGACCTCTACTGATGCTTCTGCGAATTCGAGCGGCAAATCAAACAATGAAAGCAATTCTCACAATGCTCGGCGTGGTGCTTTTGCTGGGCGGCTGCGCAACGAGCGGCGGCGGCAGTTCCGCGCTTGTCGGCAGCTTTGCGGGAACGAACCAGCTGTCGCGCAATTCCGCCGCCCGCCCGATCGGCAATGGGCTGATTGCTGCCTATCAGGGTGCGCGGCTGGCCGCGGGCGACAGGCGCCTCGCGCTCGAAGCCGAATATCAGGCGCTGGAGTACACGCAGGCCGGTGAGCCTGTGTCGTGGACCGGCACGGATGGCGGTGTCAAAGGCCAAGTAACCGCATATCAGCCCTACCGCGTGGGATCGCAGGATTGCCGCCAGTATCAGCATGTGCTGCAGCACGGCGGCTCGCCGCAAACGCTTCTCGGCGCAGCGTGCCGCAACGAGGACGGCAGCTGGTCTCTTTTGACCTAGCTGGCCGCGTCAGGGACCCGACGCCAAATGGTCGCAACCCCCGCCTATAGGCTGGACGGCACCGTGGCGATATTACCACCGGCATGATTGTCTTCTGGATAGTCGCAGCGCTGATGACGGCCGCAGCATGTCTGGCGGTCATTTTGCCGTTTCTTCGGCCGCAAGCCAGTTTGGAAACAGGGCACGACGTCGAGGTCTATCGCGACCAGCTTGCTGAAATTGATCGCGACCTGGCGCGCAGAGCAATTTCGCCGGCCGAAGCGGACGAGGCCAAGGCCGAGATCGGCCGCCGGATTTTGCGGGCCGCCGAAAACAGGCCCGGCGGTACAGAGCGCGCCGACAGCAGTCTGACACGCATTGCCGCAACCCTGGCGATCCTGCTTGTGCCCGTCCTGGGTCTCGGCGGCTATCTCTATCTGGGATCGCCGGCGATACCTGATCAGGCTCTTGCGGCGCGGCTGGATGCCAACCCCTCAACAAACTCCGTCGAAGAGTTGATAGCCCGCGCCGAGCGGCATCTTGTCGAGAACCCGCAGGACGGGCGCGGCTGGGACGTGCTGGCGCCGATTTACCTGCGTGTAGGGCGCGCGGAAGATGCGGTGATCGCGTTTCGCAATACGATCAGCCTGAACGGCCCCAACGCCGCGCGCGAAGCCGGGCTTGGCGACGCGCTCTTTCAATTGGCCGGCAACGTCGTTACGGCCGAGTCGCGCGAGGCATTCGAACGCGCGCTTGGACTTGACGGTGCCAATCCGAAGGCACGCTTCTTCCTGGCTCTCGCGCTGGCACAGCAAGGCGATACGGAATCGGCCGCCGGCCGATGGCGGGCCCTGTTTGATGATCTGCCGCAGGATTCGCCCTGGCGTGGCACGATCGTGCAGGCACTGGAACGCGTTCACGGGGCGCCAGCCCCGCAACCGGGAAGCGGACCGTCCGCCGAGGAGATCGAAGCCGCAGCCGATATGACGCAGGAGGATCGTGCGGCGATGATCGAGGGTATGGTCGCGCAACTTGCCGAACGCATGCGCGACAATCCTGACGATGTCGCCGGATGGCAGCGTCTGATACGGTCATATTCGGTGTTGGGCCGGGCCGACGACGCGCGCGCGGCATTGCAGAGCGGCGTTGAGGGACTTGGCGCCGAAAGCAGTGCGGCTCAGGAACTGATCGGCTTCGCCGCCGGTCTTGGGATAGCGTTGCCGGAGAGCCGATGACCCGAAAGCAAAAACGGTTGACCGTGATTGTGGGCGGCCTTGCGTTTCTGGCGGCGGCGGCGGCGCTGACCTTCTACGCGCTCGGTCAACGCACGTCTTATTTCTACATGCCGGCCGATCTGGAAGCCGCGAATGTTGCGCCTGGCGAGCGGTTCCGCCTGGGCGGATTGGTGGCAACGGGCTCGATCGAGCGCGGGCAGGGGCTCAATGTGAGTTTCGCCGTTACCGATCACGAGCAGACGGTGAGCGTGCGCTATTCGGGAATCTTGCCGGACCTCTTCCGGGAGGAACAGGGCGTCGTAACCGAGGGCGCTTTCGACGAAAACCGCGTTTTCGTGGCCGACAGCGTGCTGGCAAAACACGACGAAACTTACATGCCGCGCGAGGTAGCGGACGCGCTCAAGGAAAAGGGCGTGTGGCAGGAAGAAGAGTGATGGCCTGACGTTATGACGGTAGAGATTGGCCATTTGGCGCTGGTGCTGGCCTTCGCGCTGGCGGTTGTACAGGCAACGGTTCCGATGCTGGGCGCACGCCTGGGCGATGCCCGGCTCATGGCAATGGCGGCGCCCACGGCAATGGCCGGCTTCGCGCTGGTCACCCTGTCGTTCTGCTCGCTCGTTGCCGCCTATGTTACGTCCGATTTTTCGGTCGCGAATGTCTGGCAAAACTCCCATTCGCTGAAACCGATGCTTTACAAGGTCACCGGCACATGGGGAAACCATGAGGGCTCGATGCTCTTGTGGGTGCTTATCCTTGTGCTGTTTGGCGCGCTCGTCGCCATGTTCAGCTCAAATCTGCCTGCCACTCTGCGCGCCAATGTGATCGCTGTTCAGGGCTGGATCGGCGCTGCTTTTCTGCTGTTCATTCTTGCGACGTCCAACCCCTTCGTGCGGCTCGATCCAGCGCCGATCGAGGGACGCGACCTCAATCCGATCTTGCAGGACATCGGCCTCGCGGTACATCCGCCGCTGCTTTATCTCGGCTATGTCGGATTCTCGATCAGCTTCTCTTTTGCCGTAGCTGCGCTGATAGAGGGACGCATAGACGCGGCATGGGCACGATGGGTAAGGCCTTGGGTGCTCGCGGCCTGGGTATTCCTGACTGGCGGTATCGCGATGGGTTCCTACTGGGCCTATTACGAGCTGGGCTGGGGCGGTTTCTGGTTCTGGGACCCGGTCGAAAACGCTTCCTTCATGCCATGGCTCGCGGGCACGGCGCTGCTGCATTCGGCGCTGGTGATGGAGCGGCGTTCGGCTCTTAAAATATGGACTGTTCTGTTGGCGGTTCTGACCTTCTCGTTGTCTCTTCTGGGCACTTTCCTCGTCAGATCTGGTGTGCTCACCTCCGTGCACGCCTTTGCGACCGACCCGGCACGTGGCGTGTTCATCCTTATCATCCTGGGCATCTTTATCGGTGGCGCCCTCACACTCTTTGCGCTGCGCGCGTCTGAGCTGAAAGCGGGCGGTATCTTCCAGCCGATTTCGCGCGAAGGCGCACTTGTCCTCAACAATCTCTTTCTGTCGACCGCGACCGCGACGGTGCTGATCGGCACACTCTATCCGTTGGTTATCGAGGCTTTGACCGGCGACAAGATTTCCGTCGGCGCGCCGTTCTTCAACCTGACCTTTGGCCTGCTGATGGTGCCGCTGCTCGTAATCGTGCCCTTCGGCCCGCTGCTCGCGTGGAAGCGGGGCGACCTTTCCGCTGTTTCGCAGCGCCTCTTTGCCGCGCTTGGCATCGGTCTTGCCATTGCGCTGGTGAGCCTCGTCTTCATCGACCGGGTGTCTGTCTTCGCTGCTCTCGGCTGTGGATTGGCGGCATGGTTGATTGCCGGGTCGGTCACCGATCTGGCTTTCAAATCGGGATATCCCAAGGTCGGCGCAGCCGTAGCAATACGCAGGCTGATGGGCCTTCCCGGCGCGGCCTTCGGCACTGTCTTTGCTCATGCCGGCCTCGGCGTGACACTGCTGGGGCTGGTGTCGGTGACCGCGCTCGAGGTCGAGAAATTCGTGACAATGAAACCGGGCGAGACACTGGATGTTGCCGGTCTTGTGCTGAACTTCGACGGAATGATGCCATTGCGTGGTGCGAATTTCGTTGAAGATCAGGCGCGGTTCTCGATCGCCGGCGCAGATGGCAAGTCGCTTGGCGAGATCGTCTCGGCCAAACGCGTCTATACCGCGCGGCGCATGCCGACGACGGAGGCCGGTATCCGTACCTTTGGATTCAGCCAGCTCTACGTTTCGGTAGGCGACCCGACCGAGGATGGCGGCATCGTTGTGCGCGTATGGTGGAAGCCGAATGTGACGCTCATCTGGCTGGGCGCGGTTGTGATGATGGTCGGCGGGGTCTTTTCGCTGGCGGATCGTCGGCTGCGCATCGGTGCCCCGGCCGCCCGACGCAGACAATCCGAGCGTCCGGCATGACGAGGCTCTTGCGCGCCGCCATGCTGTCGCTAGCGCTGGCAGCATCGACCGCACCGGCATTTGCCGTCCTGCCGGACGAGGTTCTGGATGACCCTGCACTGGAGGAAAGGGCTCGCGATCTATCAGTGTTGCTGCGCTGCATGGTCTGCCAGAACCAGTCGATCGACGATTCCGATGCGGAACTCGCTCGCGACCTGCGCGTGCTGGTGCGCGAGCGGCTGGTGGCCGGCGACACCGATGATGAGGTGATAGCCTACATCGTTTCGCGCTATGGCGAATTCGTTCTGTTGCGCCCGCGTTTCAACTACCGCAATGCACTTCTGTGGGGTGCGCCGCTGCTTCTTCTGGTTGCCGGCGGCATTGCAATCGCGATTCGCGCCCGCAAGCCGGCACAGTCCAGGGCGGCGCCGCTGGATGCTGTCGAACAGAAGAAGCTCGACGACATACTTAAAAGCTAAATATCTGTATTCATTGTCCTATGCGCTCTTCAAGGGTATTGAGAGGCTGCGAGCACTGCACGTGACATTACAAAATTGTCATGTCCCGGAAATGGCTGCGTAATGTAGCCGCAACTATCTGTCTTGTCCGAACGGTGGCGAAGCTGCGCCACCCAACGATCAAGAGGACAAGACAGCAATGGACACTCCCACTCCAGTCTCCCGAAAAACCCGACGTTCCCGCCTGCTGGCTGCGGTCGCTTCGCTTGCGATTGCCGGCGCAATCGGATTCGGCGCTGCAACCACCGGCACCAGCCCGGTCCTGGCCGAAGCAGTCCGGGTTGAGTCGGACCAGCAGATCACGGGCTTTGCCGATGTCGTCGAACGCGTGTCGCCGGCCGTGGTGAGCGTGCGCGTGTCGGCGCGCATGGCACCCGCTTCCGACAGCGGCCCAGGTGGTTTCTTCTTCGACTTCCCCGGATTTGAAGACCTCCCCAAGGATCATCCGCTGAACCGTTTCTTCCGCGAATTTCGCGGTGAGCGCGGTCCCGATGCGAACCCGCGGTTCCGCGACCGTCCAAACCGCGCACGCCCGTCCTCGCAGGGCTCGGGCTTCTTCATTTCCGAGGACGGCTATCTCGTCACCAACAATCATGTGGTGGAAGGTGGTTCCGATTTCACGGTCGTTATGGACGATGGCACGGAATTGTCGGCCAAGCTCGTCGGCACAGACCCGCGCACCGATCTCGCCGTACTGAAGGTCGAGGAGGCGCGTGAGTTTACCTATGTCGCCTTCGCGGACGACACGAAGGTCCGCGTCGGCGACTGGGTTGTCGCAGTCGGCAACCCCTTCGGCCTTGGCGGCACTGTGACCGCAGGCATCGTTTCTGCCCGCGGCCGCGACATCGGCGCCGGCCCATACGACGATTTCATTCAGATCGATGCTGCCGTAAACCGCGGCAATTCCGGTGGTCCGGCCTTCAACCTCAGCGGCGAAGTCGTTGGCATCAACACAGCGATCTTCTCGCCCTCCGGCGGCAATGTCGGCATTGCCTTTGCGATTCCCGCATCAGTTGCCCAGGATGTTGTTACCGGCCTCATTGAAGACGGGACGATCGACCGTGGCTGGCTTGGCGTGCAGATCCAGGATGTGAGTGCCGATATCGCTGAATCGCTTGGCCTCGATGAAGCCAAGGGTGCGCTGGTTTCCGAAGCGCAGCCCGACAGCCCGGCACTGAAGTCCGGCGTCAAGTCCGGCGACGTTATCGTCGCTGTCGACGGCAGGGATGTGAAATCGCCCCGCGAACTCGCACGAATGATCGGCAATCTGGATCCGGGTCAGGATGTCGAATTGACATTGTGGCGTGACGGGAAGGCGGAGACCGTGAGTGTGAAGCTCGGCGAAATGCCGGCAGCCCAGCAGGTCGCCGCGGCCGAACCGCAGGAACCCGATGCGGGTGACACGCTTGAAGGTTTCGGCCTCACGGTAACACCGGCCGAGGATGGCAACGGACTTGTCGTGACCGACGTATCGCCTGACGGCGAGGCTGCGGCACGCGGCATTCAGGCCGGCGACGTGATCGTTTCGGTCAACTCCAGGCAGATCAAGGCTGTTGCAGATGTGGACGAGGCTGTGAAGGCCGCGACCGGCGCCGGCCGCAAGGCGGTCCTGTTCCAGGTGCAGCGTGATGCTGCAAACCGCTTTGTCGCACTGCCTGTCGGTCAGGGCTAGTCCACCGGAATGCGGCTCCGGCCGGCGGTCTCAACGACCCCCGAACCGCCCTCGGAGCCGCATGGGAATCGGTGCGACAGTAGCCTCGTTCCGCCCGGTTCCAGCGGCAGCGGGTCCCATCACCCGCTGCCGTTTTCTTAGCCGGTCTGGCGCGGCACAATACAACATTTCGCTTATAGTGGCGCCATGAAGATTCTGGTTATCGAAGACGACAGGGAAGCTGCGGAGTATATCCGCAAGGCTTTCGACGAGGCAGGCCACACCGCCGACATCGCCGGTGACGGCGAAAGCGGCTACGCGATGGCCGAGGGCGGCGCCTATGACGTGCTCGTGGTCGACCGCATGCTGCCGCGCCGCGATGGCCTTTCCGTGATTTCGCAGTTGCGTACCGGCGGCGACAAGACCCCGGTTCTGATCCTCTCCGCGCTGGGTGAGGTCGATGACCGGGTAACGGGCCTTCGCGCCGGCGGCGATGACTATCTCACCAAACCCTACGCCTTTTCCGAGCTTCTCGCCCGCGTCGAGGCACTCAACCGGCGCGGCGCTTCCAAAGAGGTCGAGACCCAGTACAAGGTCGGCGATCTCGAGCTCGACCGGCTGGCTCACACGGTGCGCAGGGCAGGGCGCGATATCCTGCTTCAGCCGCGCGAGTTCCGCCTTCTTGAATATCTGATGCGCCACGCGGGCCAGGTCGTCACGCGCACCATGCTCCTGGAAAACGTCTGGGACTACCATTTCGATCCCCAGACCAACGTGATCGACGTGCATGTGTCGCGGCTGCGCGCCAAGATCGAGAAGGAATTCGATACGCCGGTTCTGCACACGGTGCGTGGTGCGGGCTACATGCTGAAGGGCGGTTGATGCCCTCCCTCCCGGCGATCATGAAGACCACGGCAGCGCGGCTGACCGCGCTCTATCTTGTGCTGTTTGCCGCCTGTGCGGTTGCGCTTGTCGTCTACATGACCTCGCTTTCGTCGCGCATGCTGGTGGCGCAGACGCGCGGCACCATCAGCGAGGAGGTCGCCGGACTGGCGGGCGCCTACCGGCGCGGTGGCCTGCCGCATCTGGTACGGGTCGTGGAGCAGCGCGCGCGCCAGCCCGGTGCGAACCTCTATCTCATCGCCGATCCCAACGGCCGTATCCTCACGGGCAACGTCGAAAGCCTCGCGCCCGGGGTCATCGACAATGTCGGCTGGACCGAGCGGCCATTCGTTTATCGCCGCTATGGCGAGCGCTCCAACCTGCTTGCGGGCGAAGGCTCGGAGCGCTCCGACCGTACGCCACGCCACAGCGCGTTGGCGATGGTCTTCAAGCTGCCGAACCAGATGCTTGTCTTGGTGGGGCGCGATCTGGTGGAGCCGCAGCGCTTCAACGACATCGTCCAGCGATCGATGGTTGTGGCGTTGGCGATGATGGGTATCGGGGCCTTTCTGATCTGGTTTTTTGTTGGCCGCCGGGCGCTGAAGCGCATCGACAATCTTTCGGAAGCGAGCCGCCGCATCATGGGTGGCGACCTGAATGGCCGGCTGCCGGTCTCCGGTTCCGGCGACGAGTTCGACAGGCTGTCTGAAAATCTGAACTCCATGCTCGGCCGGATTGCGCGGCTGAATGAGGGCCTGAAGCAGGTCTCCGACAACATTGCCCACGATCTGAAGACGCCGCTGACGCGGTTGCGCAATCGTGCGGAGTCGGTGCTGGGCGGCAAACGCTCAACGCGCGAATATCGCGAGGCGCTGGAAGCGACGATCGCCGAATCCGACCAGCTCATTCGCACCTTCAACGCAATCCTGATGATTTCCCGCCTCGAAGCGGGTAAGTCGACGGAGGCTACGACAGAGGTCAATCTGGCCGAAACGGTCCGCGACGTCGTCGAACTTTACGAGCCCCTTGCGGAGGATCAGGGTGTTGCTTTGTCCGCTTCCGTAGCTGTCGAAGCGGTGATTTCCGGCAATCGCGAACTGATCGGACAGGCACTGTCGAACATTGTCGACAACGCGATCAAATATTCAGCCAATGCAAATGACACGCCGCAGGTTTCAGTGGCGTTGAATGTCGAGGGAGCCGGCGTATCGCTGACGGTGCGTGACAACGGCCCGGGCGTTCCTGAGGCCGACCGGGAGCGCGCAACCGAACGCTTTGTGAGGCTTGAGGAAAGCCGCAGCATGCCGGGTGCCGGGCTTGGCCTCAGCCTTGCCAAGGCTGTGATGACGTTCCATCACGGAGAACTGTTGCTTGGTGATGCCGACCCCGGACTTGAGGTGAAGATGGTGTTCCCCCGAAGCGGAAAACCGAAGTGAGTTCCGCTCGCAAGAAGCAGGCGGGAGGTGCCGGTGCCTGGTTTGGCACCCCGCCCAAATCGTTGCGCCCGCTCGACGCGGACCATGCAGTTGAACAGCGTGAAGACCTGGCCGAGGCGGCAGGTGAGGCCGGTGCCGTGCAGCTGGCGGCATTGCTGGCCGGCGCTGACCCGCTCGCCGATTTCATTTCCGCGGCGATGGATCTGTCGCCATTTCTGCGTGGCTGCCTGAAGCGTGAGCCCTCCATTCTGGAGCGGCTGTTCGATACCAGTGTTGCGATGCGGCTGGCTGCCATCGACGCCGAGATCGCCGCTCTGGCCGATGGCGACGATCTCACCGAAACCGGGTTGATGCGCGGCTTGCGTGTCCTTAAGCGCGAAGCCCATGTGCTGATCGCGCTGGGCAACCTCGCGGGCGAAGTTGAGGCGCAAGAAACGACTGCCCGTCTCAGCCGGCTGGCCGACAATTGTGTCGGCGCCGCTATTCGTTTCCTGCTTCGTCAGGCGCACAAGGCCGGCAAGCTGCAACTGCCAGACCCGTCGGACCCGGAAAAAGATAGCGGCTGGATCGTCTTGGGTATGGGCAAGCTGGGCGCTTGCGAGCTGAATTTCTCGTCGGATATCGACCTGATCGTCTTCTTCGATCCAAACGCGCCCGCCATCGTCGACCGCTACGAAAGTGCCGACCATTTTGTGCGCATGACGCGGCAGCTGGTGCGTATCCTGCAGGACCGCACCGAGCACGGCTATGTGTTCCGCACCGATCTGCGGTTGAGGCCCGATCCCGGCTCCACGCCGCTGGCGATCCCGGTGGAAGCCGCGCTTCACTATTACGAAAGCCGCGGTCAGAATTGGGAACGCGCCGCCATGATCAAGGCGCGTGCGATTGCTGGTGACCTTAAGGCGGGTAAGGCTTTTCTGGCTGAGCTGCGGCCTTATGTCTGGCGCAAATATCTCGACTACGCGGCAATCGCCGACGTCCATTCCATCAAGCGGCAGATCCACGCCCACAAGGGCTTTGGCGACATCGCCGTGCGCGGCCACAACGTTAAACTCGGACGCGGCGGTATTCGCGAGATCGAGTTCTTCGTGCAGACGCAGCAACTGATTGCCGGCGGACGTTTCCCCGAGCTGCGCGGGCGCGAAACCACCGCGATGCTCATGGTGCTGGCCGAACGCGGCTGGATCAGCGACGAAGCGGCCGAGACCCTGACCAGCCAGTACTGGTTCCTCCGCGATGTCGAACACGCCATCCAGATTGTCGCCGACGAGCAGACCCACACGCTGCCCGAAGAAGACGAAGGTCTGGAGCGTGTGGCGCGCCTGCTGGGCTACCGGGATGCTGACGCGTTTTCAGACGTGTTCCGCAAGGCGCTGAAGCTTGTCGAAAGCCACTATGCCGCCCTGTTCGAGACCGCGCCGCAGCTGTCTTCCGGTATTGGCAATCTAGTGTTCACCGGCGAGGGCGATGACCCCGGCACCCTGCAGACGCTTTCCGAACTTGGCTTCGAGCGTGCGAGCGACATCAGCCGTGTCATCCGCACCTGGCACTATGGCCGCTACCGTGCCACCCAGTCCGCAGAGGCGCGCGAGCGATTGACGGAGCTCACACCGGCGCTGTTGCAGGCCTTTGGCGGCACCCGGCGGGCCGACGAGGCACTGCTGCGCTTCGACGAGTTTCTGGGTGGCCTGCCGGCGGGTATACAGCTCTTTTCGCTGCTGCACTCCAATCCAGGCTTATTGAAGCTGCTGGCCACCATAATGGGTGCCGCGCCCCGCCTGGCGGCCATCATCACGCGCCGCCCCCATGTTTTCGACGGTTTGCTGGACCCGGCGCTGCTTTCCGAGCTGCCCAGCAAGGCCTATCTCGATGAGCGGCTTACGGCCTTCCTGCAAGGAGCAACGCTGCACGAGGAGATTCTGGACCGCCTGCGTGTCTTCGCGGCCGAGCAGAAGTTCCTGATCGGCATGCGTTTGCTCACGGGTTCGATAGACGCCGCGCGTGCGGGCAAGGCCTTTTCCGATCTGGCCGACCTGACGATCGCGGCCGCGCTTGAAGCGGTCATGGCGGAATTTGCGCTGCGCCACGGCAAGGTGGCCGGCGGACGGATTGTCGTGCTTGGCATGGGCAAGCTCGGCAGCCGCGAGCTCACTGCCGGCTCCGACGTCGATCTGATCCTGCTCTACGAGCATGACGCCGACGCCGAATATTCCACCGGCGACAAGGAGTTGGCGCCGGCGCACTATTTCGCCCGGCTGACCCAGCGGCTCATCGCGGCGGTATCGGCTCCAACCGCCGAGGGCGTGCTCTACGAACTCGATCTCAGGCTGCGGCCGTCGGGCAACAAGGGGCCCGTGGCGACGCATGTCGATGCTTTTGGCAAGTACCAGCTGGAGCAAGCCGAAACCTGGGAACACATGGCGCTCACGCGTGCCCGCATCGTCGCTGGCGACCCGGAGCTGGCTGCGCGCGTCGAGGCGGAAATCGAGGCCGTCCTCGGATTGACGCGCGACCCCGCGAAAATCAGGCAGGAAGCCGCCGAAATGCGTAAGCTGATCGCGGAGGAAAAGCCGCCGCGCGACAACTGGGACATCAAGCTCATTGCGGGCGGTTTGATCGATCTGGAATTTGTGGCTCAGGTCGCGACTCTCACCGGACAGGTTGGCACCGAACATCGCCAGCCTTCGACCATCGAGACATTGTCGCGGCTGCGTGAATCGTTCGCGGACGCGCAAACCCGTGCCGATCTTGTCGCCGCACACAACTTGTACACAACGCTGTCGCAGATCATCCGGATCTGTCTCACAGGTCCGCTCGAACCGGAGGATGTGCCCCCAGGCCTCGCCGATCTGATGCTGGCCAGTACCGATTTGCCCGACATGGCCGTTCTTCAAAGCCATGTCGAAGAAACGTCGCGGAAGGTCGATATCCATTTCGGCCGGCTGCTGCGTGGGAAGATGGGTTGACGCGATGGGAAGCGCGACCGGTCTTCTCCAGCTGCATCGGGGGTTTTCGATGCATGGAGCAATGACATGAGAAAGTCAGTCAAACTGGCAATAGCCTTTGCAACTCTGGCCGGAATGGCCGGTTCGGTGGCCTACGCCAAGGAAGGCCCGCGACGCCATCACGGCCCGGGCGGTTTTGAGTTCGAGCGTGCAGACGCCGACAACAGCGGCGACATCACCTTCGAGGAATTCGCGGCTGCGATGAGCCAGCGCATCGGGTTTGCCGATGCCGACGCGAATTCCGATGGATCTTTGACGGTCGAGGAAATCGCCGCCGAAATGCAGCGTCAGCGTGAACGCAGGCGCGCCGAGCGCATGATCGAACGCTTCGATGCCGACGGTGACGGCGTGCTGTCTCTGGCGGAAATCGAGACCCATCAGCGCAAGGTGTTCGCACTGATGGACCGCAACGACGATGGTGTGGTTGCCGAGGATGAGCTTCCGCGCCGTGACCGCGGCAACCGTGAGCGCCGCCGCCGCAACTAGCTGCGAACCGCCCTGTCCGGCCGTCGCCGGGCAGGGCGCCCTTTCGGCTAGGCTGCCTTTTTGGCAGGCTTGGCGCGCGGTGCGATGCGTTTCCTGCGCGACGGCAGACGCACCGAGACGATGGTGCCGACCCCCTCGGTAGAGCGGATTTTCAGCGCGCCGCCATGGAGCTCTGCCAGCGACCGCGAAATAGCCAGCCCAAGCCCCGAACCCGTATGCGATTTGGTGAACTGGTTTTGAACCTGCTCGAACGGCCGGCCGAGGTTTTTGAGTGCATCCTTGGGGATGCCGCAGCCATTGTCCTCGATCGAAAGCACGACCGTCTTGCCCACCGCACGGGCGCGCAGCAGTACCCGGCCGCCTTCGCCGGTGAATTTTACGGCGTTTGAAAGCAGGTTGATGACGATCTGTTTTGCCGAGCGGCGGTCGGCATCGAGCTGAAGTTTGCTCGAGACCTGAGTGTCGATCGTGATGCCCTTTTCCTCCGCCTGCAGAGCCACCACCCTGACCGTCTCCAGGATGAGCGGCCTGAGATCGATCGCTTCCCGTTCGATCGAAAACTGCCCGGCCTCGATCTTCGACATGTCGAGAATGTCGTTGATGACGCCCAGCAGATAGGTGCCGCTGGTATTGATGTCGCTCGCATAGCCTTCGTATTTTTCCGAACCCAGCGGGCCGAACAGCCTCTGCTGCATGACTTCCGAGAAACCGATGATCGCGTTGAGGGGCGTACGCAGCTCATGCGACATGTTTGCGAGGAACTCGGATTTGGCCCGGTTGGCGGCTTCCGCGCGCTCGGTCTCGCGCATGCAATGCTTGTTCAGTTCCGCCAGCTCCGCTGCGCGCTGCTCCTCGGCCTTGCGTGCAAGACTGAGGTCGTGGATCGTCGCCATCAGCCTGCGCTCGCTATCGACCAGTTTTTCCTGATGCAGCTTGATCTGGGTGATGTCGGTACCGACGGAGACGGTGCTGCCGTCGCGCGTTTTCAGTTCATTCACCTGCATCCAGCGGCCGTCGCCGAGCTCGCGCTCGTGAATGGAGCCGCCCCGGTTCGCACTCGGATTTGGCAGGCGGCGGTCGGTTACGAATGCCGCCATGCGCTCTTCGATATCGGCACGCGCAGCGCCGGGCAGCACTTCCGATGCCGCCAGCCCGGCATCTTGCTGGAACTTGGTATTGCACATCACCAGGCGGTCGGATGCGTCCCACAGGACGAAGGACTCGGTGATGCTTTCGATCGCCGTTCTCAGCCGCATATCCGCCGCTTCGGAGCGCTGTGCGAGGTCACGCTGCTCCGAAACGTCGAGTGCAATTCCGACCAGGTGAATGTCGGAAGCTTCAGGATCGACCACCTGGGCGCGTGCGCGCATCCATATCCAGTGTCCGTCGGCATGGCGCATGCGAAAGACGCGGTCGATATGGTCTGTCTCGCGCGAGGCGATCCGGTTGGCGAAGTCGAACAGATTGCCGTCGCCGGGATGCATGATCTTGGCGACTTCGCCGAACGACAGCATTGCATCGCAGGGTTCGTAACCAAGCATGTCGAACATCGATTGCGACCAGTACATGCGCCCGCGCGACATATCCCAGTCCCACAGCCCACAGCGTCCGCGCACCAGCGCGAGATCTACCCGGTCGTGCGCCTTTTCGTAGAGCTTGTCGGCTTCCTGTGCCCGCGCCGCCTGACCGAAATACGCGTAAAGAATGATGAGCAGCAGCGATGAGGTCAGAACGAACAGCGTCACGTTCAGCGAAACCACCTTGTGCCATCCGGCGAGCACGGTGGAGCGCGGGACAAGTACAATGCCCGCTCCGCCGGTGCCGGAGCGGTCCAGCGCGGCAAACCAGGTTGCCCCCCCGATGTCGACTTCGAGAACGCCAGCGCGGGCACCGAACATGAACAGCGGCTGGCCACCGCGAATGATCTCGTCGAGGCCGCGGCCGACCCAGGCCTGGCCCGCATTGTTTGCCGCTGCGAGAACGAGCTCGCCGTCCGTCACGCCCAGCACGTAGCCGGGGCGTTCCAGCCCGTCGCGCGACAGCGCCTCGATCACGCTTTGACCGGCCGATGCAAGCGGCAGCTCGCTGCCGTCCCTGGCGGCAAGCGCCATGGCGATTGCGTTGGCGGTCAATCCGAGCATCGCCTTGCCGTCGCGCTCGACATCTTCGCGCAATGTGGAAAGCGACAGAACGCGCGAGGCAGCGATGACCAGCAGAAAAATGATGATGAGGGCAGGGATGGAGCGCCGGAACAGCGGTTCCGCGGCCAGCAGGCGTTTATAGGCGGGCGCTGCGATCATCTTGGCATTGCCCGTGAGCCGGCTTTCGGCCCGCCGAGCCCCGCTCAACAGGTTAGCAGCTATCGCAGCGGGCGCGCGCAACGCGTCCGTTCTGGCCATCGAAGGCTCTCCGCACAAATCCGATCCAAAAGCTGATCCGGTTACCCCTACGCCCGAATCGTCCCTAAAGAATCAGACGTGATTCGCGCTGTCCAGCCCCGCCCTCGATTTTTGTTGCGGCATCACGCCAGCGTGCGCTGCACGATGTCGGCCAGATCGCGCGAAAGCCCCTTTTTTGCGGCAATGCGGGAGAGCGTTTCGCGGGCCTTTGCCTGTCGCTTTGGCTCCAGCGAACGCCATGAGCGGAACGCCGTTGCAAGCCGGGCCGCAACCTGCGGGTTCTGGGCTTCGACTGCCAGAATAGCGTCGGCCACGAAAGCATAGCCACTGCCGTCCGCGGCGTTGAAGGCGGTCTGGTTGGCGCTGGCAAATGCACCGATCAGCGCCCTGACGCGGTTTGGGTTGTCCATCCTGAATCCACGGTGCTGCGCAAGTGTTGCAACGCGCTCCACCGTTTCGACCCCGGGTATCATCGCCTGCACCTGGAACCATTTGTCCATCACGATGGCGTCGCTACCGTAGCGCGCCTCGAATGCGCTAAGGGCCGCTTCCGTTTCCGGTGTCGCCGCGAACCGGTCTGCAAGCACGGCAAGCGCCGCGGCGCGGTCGGTCATGTTCGTCGCTACATGGAACTGTTCGGCCGCGCGTGCCGGGCTGCTGCTGGCGGCACTGCAATAATCGAGCAGCGTGTTGCGCAGCGCGCGCCTGCCGCTGCCTGCCGCATCCGGCACATAGGCGCCCGTGTCCGCCAGCCCGGCGTATAGTTCAGCAAATCGTTCGCCATTGTGTTCCGCTATGGCCGCGGCGAGACCGCGCCTGGCCTGCAGAATGGCATCGGGGTCGATGTTGGAGCCGATCTCCCGCGCAATGTCGGTTTCGGAGGGCAGCGACAGAAGCAGCGCGCGATAGTCGGGATCGAGCTCCTCGTCCGCGGCAATCTCGCCGGCAAGCACAAGCAGGTCCTTGCCGAATTTGGCCGGCTTGCCGCCCTTGGCCGCTTTGCTGGCGGCAATCAGCGTCTCCAGATAAAGCGTATTGAGTGCCTCCCAGCGCGCAAACGCATCGCCGTCGTGCCGGGCGAGAAACAGACGGTCATTCGCATTCTGCGCCGCTGCAAGTGTGACCGGCGCCGAAAAACCGCGATTGATCGACAGAACCGGCCGCTCTGCCACACCCTTGAAGCGCACCGTCTGCTTGCGTTTGTGCAGATGAATGATCGCGCCATCTGTTTCACCGCCGGCGGCAAGGTCCTGGCCGTCGGGGCCCACCAGCCCGAACGCCAGCGGAATGTGCATCACCCGCTTGCGGCTTTCTGACGGAGTCGGCGGCACTGATTGTTCGAGTTCGAGCACGAATTCCTGCGCAACTGCATCGTAGGAGGCGTTGACCGCGACATTCGGCGTGCCTGCCTGATGGTACCAGAGCGCGAACTGGGCAAGGTCCGCGCCCGACGCATCTTCGAATGCGGCGATGAAATCCTCGATCGTGACCGCCTGTCCGTCGTGGCGGTCGAAATAAAGATCCATCCCTTCCCGGAAACCGTCCTCTCCGACGATGGTGCGGATCATGCGGACGATCTCCGCACCTTTTTCATAGACGGTCGCGGTGTAGAAGTTGTTGATCTCGCGGTAGCGGCGCGGCCGCACGGGATGCGCGAGCGGCCCCTGATCTTCCGGAAACTGGTGCGCACGCAAAGTCCGCACGTCGCTGATGCGCTCCACGGCGCGCGAACGTTCGTCGGCGGTGAATTCCTGGTCGCGGTAAACCGTCAGGCCTTCCTTCAGGCAAAGCTGGAACCAGTCGCGGCAAGTGATTCTGTTACCGGTCCAATTGTGGAAATACTCATGCGCGATGATCGCCTCGATGCGGGCATAGTCGGCGTCTGTGGCGGTCTCTTTGTCGGCCAGTACATACTTGTCGTTGAAGATGTTGAGGCCCTTGTTCTCCATCGCGCCCATATTGAAGTCGGAAACGGCGACGATGTTGAACACATCGAGATCGTATTCGCGGCCGAACCGCTCTTCGTCCCAGCGCATCGAACGTTTCAGTGCATCCATCGCGAACGCGGCACGCGCTTCCTTGCCCTTTTCGACATAGATGCCGAGCGCCACTGCGCGCCCCGAAATTGTGGTGAAGCGGTCGTCGACCAGTCCAAGGTCGCCGGCAACAAGCGCGAACAGATATGACGGCTTGGGATGCGGGTCGTGCCACACGGCGAAATGCCTGCCGCCGCCAAGATCGCCCTGTTCGACCGGGTTGCCGTTTGACAGAAGCAGAGGCGCGGCATCGCGGGCCGCCTCGATGCGCACTGTGTAGACCGACAAAAGGTCAGGGCGGTCGAGGAAGTAGGTGATGCGGCGGAACCCCTCCGCCTCACATTGTGTGCAGAACACGCCGTTCGACTGATAAAGACCCGAGAGCGCCCTGTTTGCGGCCGGGTCGACGTCGGTTTCGATGCGCAGTTTGAAGCGCTTCGCCCGCGGCGGCGCTTTGATCGCAAGCCGGTCGGGCGCTACCTCGACATTGTCGAGATTGACGCGCGTGCCGTCGATTTCCAGCCCGGCGAGTTCGAGTCCGTCGCCGTCGAGAACAAGCGGCGCGTCGTCGGCTGTGCCCTGGCGCCGTTCGACCGTCAGCTCGGCGATCACGCGTGTCCGGTTGGGCGAGAGCCGGAAAGTCAGCTGCGTTTCGGGGATCAGGTAGTCTGTTTCCCGATAGTCCTCGAGACGAAATACCTGCCCGGTATCGGCAACCATGACTCACCTCGCAACATGCAGACCGGATTGGCCGTATCTGGCGCATTGAAAACAGCGGGCTGCCCTTTACATGAAAACCAGCCGGCGACAAAATTGACTTTGCATTTCCTCCCGCAGGCTCCGACTCCCGTAAGGTAGAACCGATGAATGTGATGACGCCGAAATTCGGAATGGGAGCATCCGTGCTTCGAAAAGAAGACGATGCCTTCATCACCGGCCGCGGCCGATATACCGACGACATCGCGCCGGACGGAGCCCTTTTCGGCTATGTTCTGCGCTCGCCGGTCGCAAAGGGTTCGTTTTCGATCACTTCAGTTGAGACTGCGCGCGAAGCCGAGGGCGTTCATCTGGTGCTGACCGGGGCCGATCTCGCTCACCTCGGCGATCTGGTTTCGCCCGCCATGCAGAAGCAGCCCGACGGCAGCAGGGCACCGACTCGCGATATCCCGATTCTATGCAGGGACCGGGTCCAGCACGTCGGCGACGCGATCGCCTTCATCGTCGCTGAGACGCGCGAACAGGCACAGGACGCCGCGGAACTGATAGAGGTGGATTTCGATCCCGGGGACGCGGCCGCCGATACCAGAACCGCGCTCGGTGCAGACTCACCGCTTGTCTGGCCCGAGCTCGGCTCGAACCGGGCATTCCAGTATCAGCTGGGTGACAAGGCGCTGACCGAAAAGGCATTCGCCGAAGCCGAACGCACTACCAAAATCGCATTTCTGAACAATCGGCTCGTCTGCAACTACATGGAGCCGCGCTCGGCCATTGGCGAATGGGTAGAGGCCGAAAACCGCTTTGTGCTTACCGCCGGCTCTCAGGGGGTCCATGGCATCCAGGGGTTCGTCTGTCGCTCGATGAAAATCGAGCCTGCGCAACTGCGTGTGGTCACGCCGGATGTCGGCGGCGGTTTCGGCCCCAAGAGCTTTGTCTATCGCGAGTATCCGCTCGTGCTCGAAGCGGCAAAGCGCCTTGGCCGTCCGGTCAAGTGGACGGGCGACCGTACCGAACATTTCCTGGAAGATGCGCAGGGCCGCGACAACTGGGTGGAAGCCGAAATGGCGATGGACAGTGAGGGGCGCTTCCTCGGGCTGCGCATCGACCTCACCGCCAATATCGGGGCCTATTGCCACCAGTTCGGGCCGTTCATTCCCTGGATGGGCGCCACCATGTCGACAGGGGTCTATGACATCAAGGCGCTCGATGTGCTGGTGACCGGCGTTTACACCAACACGGTCCCGGTCGACGCCTATCGCGGTGCCGGCCGTCCGGAAGCTGCCTTCCTGATCGAAAAGCTGGTCGACGCCTGCGCGCGCGACATGAAGCTGTCGCCCGACGAAATCAGGGCGCGCAATTTCATCAGGCCGGAACAGTTTCCCTACGGCACCCCGACCGGCCGCAATTATGACGTCGGCGAGTTTGAGGGCCACATGCGCCAGGCCATGGAGCGCGCCGACTGGGCGGGTTTCGACGAGCGCCTCAAGAAATCTGCCGCCGGCGGAAAGATCCGCGGCATCGGCATGGCGACTTACATCGAAGCATGCGCATTTGCCGGCTCGGAGCCCGCCAAGGTGCGTCTCGAAGAGGACGGCTCGGTGACAATCTTCATCGGCACCCAGTCGAACGGGCAGGGGCACGCGACCGCCTATGCCCAGTTTGTCGCCGACAAGCTGAACACGGATGTTTCGCGCATCAATCTGCGCCAGGGCGATACCGACGAACTCGCCAAGGGCGGTGGAACCGGCGGCTCCCGCTCGATCCCGCTGGGCGGCGTTTCGGCGGCACGCGCAGGCGAAGACCTGGCCGCCAAGATGCGCAAGATTGCAGCCGACGAGCTGGAAGCGGCGGAGGCCGATATCGAACTGGCCGGGGGCGAGGCGGTTGTCGTCGGCACCGACCGCAAAGTCACCTTCTCCGATATCGCCAGGGCGGCGAACTCGGCGGAAGACGTGACCGGGCTGGGCGAGTTCGTTCAGGAAGAGGCGACCTATCCAAACGGCACCCATATCTGCGAGGTCGAAATCGATCCCGACACGGGGATGCTCGAAATCGCGCGCTACACGATCGTCGACGATTTCGGCGCGACGGTGAACCCGCTGCTCCTCGCCGGCCAGGTGCATGGCGGCGTGGTTCAGGGCTTGGGCCAGGCGCTGACGGAGGAGACGGTGTTCTCCGAAGACGGTCAGCTGGTGACGGCGAGTTTCATGGACTACTCCATGCCGCGCGCCGATCTGACGCCGTTTATCGATTTCGAGACGCGCAACGTGCCGTCGACAACCAATGCCATGGGCATCAAGGGTGCCGGCGAAGCCGGCACGATCGGTGCCGCGCCCGCAGCCATCAATGCCGTGACTGATGCCCTCAACCGTGCCTTCGGTATCGGTCATATTGAAATGCCGGCGACGCCCATGCGCATCTGGCAGACCATTCAGGACCACCGGGCGGCCTGAACCAACAGCATGCGGCGATGCCGGCCCGAAGCGGGTCGCTGCGGGGAAGACGGGGATGCCAGAAGATAACGCCGGCGGTGGCACGATGGGTTTGCGCCCGGCGCTCGGCATACTGCTCAAAGTGCTGTCGGTGTCGGTTTTCGTCGGCATGTCGACGCTCATCAAATCCACCGGTGCCGTGCCGCCGGGGCAGATAGTGTTCTATCGCTCCGCCTTCGCTGTGATTCCAATCCTGATTTTGCTCGCCTTCCGCCGCGAGCTCTCGACGGCACTCCGCACCAGCCGTCCTGTCAGCCATATCGTCCGCGGCATTGTCGGTGTCAGTGCCATGGGTTGTGGTTTTTATGCGCTCACGCTGCTGCCGCTGCCGGAGGTGATCACCCTTGGTTACGCGCAGCCCCTGATCGTCGTTGCGCTGAGCGCGTTGATCGTCGGCGAAACGGTTCGGCTTTACCGCTGGTCGGCGGTCGTGGTTGGCCTCGCCGGTGTTATCGTGATCATCTGGCCGCGGCTGACGCTGTTTACCAGCGGCACGCCACTGGGTGACACCGAGGCGCTCGGGGTTGCCGCTGTGCTGGCATCGGCGGTCATTTCGGCATTCGCGATCATCATGGTCCGGCGCCTGGTGGCCACAGAGCGCTCGGGAACCATTGTGATCTGGTTCTCGCTGACGGCCAGCGTGGCCGGGTTGCTGACTTTGCCGTTCGGCTGGATTTCATTGTCGCAAACGCAGATTCTCGCCCTGATCGGGGCCGGAATTTGCGGTGGTGTCGGCCAGATACTGATGACTGAAAGTTACCGCCACGCCGACATGTCGACGGTTGCACCTTTCGAATATACCTCGATGGTGCTTGGCATCGCCGCCGGCTATGTTTTCTTCGGCGACCTGCCGACGCTGAACATGCTGGTCGGCGGGCTGATCGTGGTCGGCGCCGGCATGTTCATCATCTGGCGCGAAAGCCGCCTTGGCCTCGAACGAGGCAAGGCGCGGCGGGTTACGCCGCCGCAGTAGCACTACCGGCAAGAAATGCCCGCGTTGTGTCGTCGGCGGGGAAAAATGTCTCAATGGCGAGTTCGGAAAGCGTCACGTCGAGCGGCGTGCCGAAAACCGTGATCGTCGAGATGAAGGAGAGCGACAGGCCGCCGAGAGACAGCTTCAACGGCACCGCGATGTCGTGCGCTCCGTGGCGCTGCAGCGGTTTTGTCGATCTACCGGGATAGTTTCGCAGCTCGTCTTCCAGGTCACGCAGCGTCGCGTCGGCATACTGGTCGTTGAGCCGGGCAAGCCGGTCAAGCAGGTGGGCACGCCATTCGTCCAGATTGGCGATCAGCGGCGCCAAACCGCCGGGATGAAGGCTGATTCGCAGAACATTCATCGGTTCGTCCAGCAGCGACTTGTCTGCCACCAGGTCGAGAAACGGCATGATTGCGTCATTGCCCAGCACCAGGTTCCAGTGCCGGTCGACCGCGATGGCGGGGCTCGGCAGGTGCGCAGAAAGCACCAGCTGAACGGCATCGAGCGCGGGTTTCATCGGCTCGCTGTCGATGGGCTGCTCGGCGAAATGCGGGGCAAATCCGGCGGCGGTCAGAAGCCGGTTGCGTTGCCGCAGCGGCATGTCGAGCCGCTCCGATATCACCAGCGCCATATTGCGGGAGGGACGCGAGCGCCCGCTTTCCAGAAACGAGAGATGACGCTGTGAAATCTCGGCTTCAAGCGCCAGGTCGAGCTGGCTCATGCGGCGTTTCTTGCGCCATTCGCGGATGATTGTGCCTGGTTCGGGGGGCGTGTTTTTCATGCAGCCACCTTATCCGAAAATGTTGTTGAGACCATTACCTGATGGGTAATCGCTTTCATCCAGCGGCGATGGCAGGGTCCGCTCATTCGCCGGCAGCGGCCGGCCAGATCAACAAGGAGACCGCCATGAGCATTCAGATCAATTCTTACGTCCGCAATGTCCTCGCCCTCGATGCGTTGACGAGCGGTCTCGCCGGCATCGCGATGATTGCCGGAGCCGGCTTCATCTCTGGTCTTACCGCACTGCCATCGGGCCTGTTGTTCTGGGCCGGGGTGGTTCTGATGCCTTGGACGGCGGCTCTGCTGTATTTCTCCCGCCGCAGCTCGATGTCGCGGTTCGCCATGATCGACATTGTTGCGGTAAACGCTCTGTGGGTCGTGGCGAGCATCGGCATCCTCGTCACCGGAGCGGTGACACCCAACATGCTGGGTGTCGCTTTCGTAATTGCCCAGGCCGCCGCGGTGCTGCTGTTCACGGTGCTGCAGATGGGCGTACTGCGCGCTTCGGCGCAGCCGGCCTAGGTGCCGGCGCCTCTCAGCCGCATTTTGACTTCCAGGAAATCCCGCCACGCAAGCTTCTTGTGGGCGGGGTTTCTCAGCAGGTAGGCTGGATGCAGTGTCGGCATCGCCGCGACCTGCTTGCCGCCGGCCGTCGTGTGTTCCGCCCATTTGCCCCGCATGCGCATGATGCCGGTCTGGGTCTGAAGCAGCAGCTTGGTTGACGGGTTGCCCAGCGTCACCAGAACAGCCGGATCGACCAGCTCGATATGCCGCTCGATAAAGGGGCGGCATATTTCCGTTTCGAGCGGCGAGGGGTCGCGATTGCCCGGCGGACGCCATGGAATGACGTTGGAAATATAGGCGTTTGTCCTGTCGAGGCCGATCGCGGCCAGCATCCGGTCGAGCAGCTGGCCCGACCTGCCAACGAAGGGCAGACCCTGAATGTCCTCGTCGCGCCCCGGCGCTTCGCCGACCAGCATCAGTTTTGCCGCCGGGTTGCCGTCGGCAAATACAAGGTTCTTTGCAGTGGTCTTGAGGTTGCACCCGTCGAAGGAGGCGAGTGCCTGACGAAGCTCCTCGATTGTCTGCGCCTCGCGGGCCAGCGCCCGTGCGCGCATGGCCTGCTGCTCGTCGGGCACGGCGGCAGTAGCAGGCGCCCGCACGGGCGGCTGTGCGGTCTGCGGCTGGGTGCCGGAATTCGCCGGCTGCGCGGCTGCGGCCGGCGAAGGAGCGGCCTGTTCCGCAAACCGGTTGACGGCTGTCTCGCTCAGCGGCTCATCGTGACCGGCATCCGCGTAGAAGCGAAGCAGTTCTTCCGGATTGCCGGTATGATTTGGGTCGCTTGGCACCATGCCGGCACATTCTCGCCGCCAGCGCCCAAATGCAAGTTCACGAGAACGGTATCTGCGGATCTTGCAGAAGGTAAAACCGCTCGACCGGTGTGAAATCGGTGATGAAAAACCGAAACGATGCGTCTTCCATCGGGTCGACATGCCCGTCGCCGAATTCGAGCCGGTCATACGGTTCGAAATGCCGCTCGACGCTGGCGAAGGGATGCACGCCGATGTTGCCCGTATACGCCTGCCGCTGATCGAATGAGAGCCCGTCGCCGAAGGTGCTGGGTTTGCCGCGGATTTCTTCAAGCTCGAAGGCGAAGCCGATCCATGGCAACCCGCTGTTGTTCAGCGTCACCACGCGCAGATGCAACATCCCCGTAACCCGTTCGCCAACTCTGCCTGTCGGGCTGATCGGCGACGCGGCATAGATCGTCAGCACGGCAGGCTGTGGAGATGTGAGCTCCTGAACGATGACGATGGGGTCTGCGAGAGAACCGGCGCCCGACGCCGAAACGATGCGAAACCCGCCCAGTTCGTCCGAAAACGCGTAGGCGCCCGTATACCAGCGGCCATCATCCGCCGGACCGGCCCAGGCACTTGCGGCGGTTGCAACCAAAAGCGGCAATGTCAGACAGCGAAACATGGCGGCTCCGCTTTCATTCGCCACCAGTATGCGTCCAACCGGCCGATCGGCGGGCATCACAACCGCTTGAGCGGGCGCATCGCCATATTATTGACGTTTACGTCAACGGAATATAGGCATCGGCTCGATTGCCGTTCCTGGAACGGTGGGAGTTGAAAAGGCCGCGTTTCCTCTATAGCGCTGCCTGATGCGGACCTGCAGCCAGCGTCGCGGTGCGTGCAAGCGGAGGGATTGATGAGCGAAGTCGAACGCGAAAGCATGGAATTTGATGTCGTGATCGTGGGAGCCGGCCCGGCCGGGCTCAGTGCCGCGATCCGCCTCAAACAGCTCAATTCCGAGCTTTCCGTCGTGGTGCTTGAAAAGGGCGGCGAGGTCGGCGCCCACATTCTGTCCGGCGCGGTGGTGGACCCGATCGGCATCGACCGTCTGCTGCCGGACTGGCGCGACGACCCCGAGCATCCGTTGCGGACACCGGTAACTGACGATCATTTCCTGCTTCTGGGACCGGCCGGTTCGCTCAAACTGCCCAACTTCCTCATGCCGCCGCTGATGAACAATCACGGCAACTACATCGTCTCGCTCGGCAATGTCTGCAAATGGCTGGCCGCGCGCGCGGAAGCGCTGGGCGTCGAAATCTATCCCGGCTTTGCGGCCGCCGAAGTTCTCTACAATGACGATGGTGCTGTCATTGGCGTCGCTACCGGCGACATGGGCGTCGAGCGCGACGGCTCGCACGGTCCCAACTATGCGCCCGGTATGGCGCTGCTCGGCAAATACACGCTGATCGGCGAGGGTGTTCGCGGTTCGCTTGCCAAACAGCTGATGCAGAAGTTCAATCTCGGCGAAGGCCGTGAGCCGCAGAAATTCGGCATCGGGCTCAAGGAGCTGTGGGAAGTCGCGCCCGACAAGCACAAGCCCGGTCTCGTGCAGCATTCCTTCGGCTGGCCGCTCAAGTCGAACACCGGCGGCGGCTCGTTCCTCTATCATTTCGGCGACAATCTGGTCGCGGTCGGTTTTGTCGTTCACCTGAACTACAAGAACCCGTATCTGGCGCCGTTCCAGGAATTCCAGCGCTTCAAGACCCACCCGGCGATACGCGGCACATTCGAAGGCGGCAAGCGGGTGTCCTATGGCGCACGCGCCATCACCGAGGGCGGCTGGCAGTCTGTGCCGAAACTAACCTTTCCCGGCGGTGCGCTGGTGGGCTGCTCTGCCGGTTTCGTTAACGTGCCGCGCATCAAGGGCTCGCACAATGCGGTGCTGTCGGGCATGCAGGCGGCCGAACAGGTTGCCGCCGCACTGGCCGAAGGCCGCGCCCACGACGAACTCAGCGCCTATGAGGCGAACTGGCGTGCAACCGAGATCGGCAAGGATCTGAAGCGGGTCCGCAACGTAAAGCCGCTCTGGTCGCGCTGGGGTACCTTCCTCGGCGTCGGCATTGGCGGCTTCGACATGTGGTGCAACACGCTTTTCGGCTTTTCGCCATTCGGCACGCTGAAACACGGCAAGACCGACGCTGCCTCGCTCGAACCGGCATCGAAACACGAGAAGATCGACTATCCGAAGCCCGACGGCGTTTTGACCTTCGACCGGCTGTCATCCGTGTTTTTGTCGAACACCAATCACGAGGAAGACCAGCCGGTTCACCTTCAGGTCCAGGATCAGGAATTGCAGAAGGCATCCGAGCATGACGTGTTCGCCGGGCCTTCGACGCGTTATTGCCCGGCCGGCGTTTATGAGTGGGTCGACGCCGACGGCAACGCCGCTGCCGATCCTTCGGTCGCGGATGCGCGCTTCGTCATCAACGCGCAGAACTGCGTTCACTGCAAGACCTGCGACATCAAGGATCCCAATCAGAATATCAATTGGGTTCCGCCGCAGGGCGGCGAGGGACCGGTTTACCAGAACATGTAAGTGCTTCGCGGCGGGGGCGAGCTGTGGAAAGGCTTAGCCCATGAAGCTACACCTCGTGCTCAACCGCGATGGCGGCACCTTCGGCACGCTCGATATGGATGCGTTCCGTGCCACCGCGGACGCGCTGCTCGCTGCCTCCGGCCATGATGCGACATTCGATATCGTTGCCGGCGCCGAAATCGAAGCCGCGCTGGTGCGCGGAGCGGACAGGACCGGCATTGACGCGATGATCGCCGGCGGCGGCGATGGTACCGTCTCGGCTGCCGCGCGCGCCTGCTGGCAATCGGGCATGCCGCTCGGCGTGCTGCCTGCCGGGACAATGAACCTTTTTGCGCGCTCGCTGGGCCTTTTCCCGCTCGGTCTGGAGGCGGCACTTGCAGCGCTCGCGCGCTCTGAAATCGCACCCGCCGACATTTCCAGCGTTAATGGAAAGGGCTTTGTGCACCAGTTCGCGGCTGGCCTTCACCCCCGCATGGTGCGCTTTCGAAACCGCTACGATTACGCGACCCGGCTTGGGAAAATCCGCGCCAGCGTGCAGGCTGCCGTCGATGTGATCTTCGATCCGCCGACCTTTCAGGTCGACGCCAGTGTCGACGGCGCGAGCGAGCGCTCGACGGTCTCCATGATATCCGTATCCAACAACCCCTACGGCCCCGATCCGCTTATGTTTCAGGACCGGCTGGATACCGGCAGGCTTGGTTTTTACACCGCGCCGGCCTTGTCGCCGGCCGGGGTCGCGCGACTGGCGTTCGATATTCTGTCAGCCCGCCGGGATCGCAACCCGCATCTGACCGAGCGTCCGGCCGAAGCAGTCGCGCTCTCTTTCCCCCGCCACCGCAACAGTGCCAACATGGTGCTCGACGGCGAATTGCTGCCGCTGCCGCGTGAGGCTGACATCCGCATCCACCCTGGCGCGCTCAAGGTCTTGAGGCCGGTGAATGGTCCGACCGCCGATGCCCGCTAGTGCACAAGCGCGAAATCCATCAGGATCGGCAGGTGATCTGACGCGATCGGCGGTCCTCGCTCCATATGCGTCGGCGCGATCGCGCCCTTGACCAGCACCTGATCGAGCGGAAGACCGGCAACGCGGCGCAGCGCGTTCGGCATCCATGCTCTCAGCCATGTCGGGCCGGCAAGCCCCGCCGCCGCCAGTCCGCCGCCTGCGGCAAGCATGCGGGTCGTTTCGCTCCAGGGGGCGGCGTTGAAGTCGCCGGCCAGAAGCGCCGTTTCGCCGAGCCGGGCAAGGTCGCGTGCGTTCCATTGCGCCTGCGCATGCTGGTCGAATGGCCAAGGCCAGTGCAGGTGAAGCGCCGCGATATCGACGTTCCGGCCTTCGATCTCCAGCGTCGCGAATGCCAATAGCCCGTCGTCGACGCATTCCGCGCTGCCGGGCGCCACCGCGTAGCGCGAGAGGATCGCCACACCGCCCAGTCGCGATTCGCGTTCACAGACGATGCCATGCGGATATTGCGAGCGAAGCCGCGAAAGCTGTTCGATCCAGGCGGTTGAAACTTCCTGGAATGTCAGAATATCGGGCCCCGTCCGCGCGATTAGCTCGAACAGCCTGTCCGGTTCCCTGTTGTCGAAGCGCAGATTGGCTTGGAGCAGCCGGTGAGGTTCGCCGCCGGCCATTGCCGCGGCCGCCCCGAACCCGCCTTTCGGCCACAGCGCCCCGAAGGTCGCCGCCGACACGAGGGCCGCGGCTGCGGTTGCAAGCACGGCAAAGCGGCGCCGGCGCTTCGAAAACAACAGGGGCAGGGCGCACAGGACCGACAGCGAGGCAAGGTGCATCCGGAAATGCGATAGGGAGTCGAGCGCCGGGTGCAGCGCATTCGCCAGGCTCGTCAGTGCAAGCATGCCGGCCACCGCTGCCGTCCCCGCGAGCAGCCGCGCAATGACTGGTGCTGTCAATGTCAGAACGCGCTTCAAGCGAAACCGCTCATCCGGTTGGGCAGGAAACGCGCAGGCCGCGCAAACAAGGCCTTGGCGGTGTGTTTCCTCATTCTACTGGAACGCGGTTTCGGCGAAACTTCTGAGCTTGCGCGAATGCAGCCGCTCCGACGGCATCTCGGCCAGCTTCTCGACCGCCATAAGTCCGATTTTCAGATGCTGCGCCACTTGCCGTTTATAGAACTCGGTCGCCATGCCGGGCAGCTTCAGCTCCCCGTGCAGCGGTTTGTCGGAAACGCAAAGCAGCGTGCCGTACGGCACCCGGAAGCGGAAGCCGTTCGCAGCAATCGTCGCCGACTCCATGTCGAGCGCGATCGCCCGCGACTGCGAAAGCCGGTGTACAGGACCGCGCTGGTCGCGCAGCTCCCAGTTGCGGTTGTCGATGGTGGCGACGGTGCCCGTGCGCATGATGCGTTTCAGGTCGTAGCCGGAAAGCCCCGTAACCTCGGCAACGGCCTCTTGCAGGGCCACCTGCACTTCCGCCAGCGCCGGCAGCGGCACCCAGACCGGCAGGTCGTCGTCGAGCACGTGGTCCTCGCGCACATAGGCATGCGCCAGCACGTAGTCACCGAGTTCCTGGCTGTTGCGCAGGCCCGCGCAGTGGCCGAGCATCAGCCAGGCGTGCGGGCGCAGCACGGCAATGTGGTCGGTAATCGTCTTGGCGTTGGAAGGCCCGACGCCGATATTGACCATGGTCACGCCGCCATGTCCGGGCTTTACCAGGTGGTAGGCAGGCATTTGCGGCAGGCGTGGCACCGGTGTTCCCTCGCTCGGAGCGTCGTTGCCTGCATATGTAACCACATTGCCGGGCTCCACAAACGCGGTGTACCCGCCGCCGCCTTCAGACATCAACTCGCGGGCCAGCGCGCAAAACTCGTCGATGTAGAACTGGTAATTGGTGAACAGCACGAAGTTCTGGAAGTGGAACGGGCTGGTAGCCGTGTAGTGCGCCAGCCGGTGCAGCGAATAGTCGATGCGTTGCGCGGTGAAGGGCGCCAGAGGGATCGGTTCTCCAGGAAGCGGCTCGAAGGTGCCGTTGGCAATCTGGTCGTCGGTGGCGGTGAGGTCGGGCACGTCGAACAGGTCGCGCAGCGGCCGGTTGATGCGCTCGGCCACCGCGGTATCCACATAGGCACCTTCGTGAAACGCGAAATGAAGCGGGATCGGGGTTTCGGATTCGGCGACCGTGACGGGAACGCCGTGGTTGCGCATCATCAGCCGCAGCTGCTCGGTAAGATAGTTGTCGAACAGGTCGGGCCGCGTCACCGTGGTCGAATAAAAGCCCGGCGACGTTACATGGCCATAAGGCAATCGCGAGTCGGCCTGTGTATAGCTGGCCACTGAGATGCTGATCTCGGGGTAGTGCGCGCGATAGCGCGTCGTCGGCGGTTCGTCCGCCGAGATTGAATTGAACGAGTCACGCAGGAAGGTGGTGTTGCGGTCGTAGAGTGCACGTAACGCAGCCACGGCCTCCGCAGCGTCTGTAAAGCTGCGCTGCCCATAGGGCTCGGGTGTAGCTACGGATTCGATGGGTTGTGGGTAGATTCGTTTGTCCATGTCCCAATATAGAGACTTTGCATGACGTTTGCGAGAATACCCGGCGTCGCATCTGGGGTTTGGTTTACAGTTTCAAGGTGATCGCCCGGTTTGTCTAAGCCAGCGCGGGTTTTCATGAGCGCTGCAGGCTGACCATGAGGACAAATCCCGCACCGCTCGACATCGACGGCGTTTCGCCGATGAACTGAGACGAGCCGGCGCGCACGCTCTGTACCGCGAGCATCGGCGCCGCAACGGCTGCTGCGATCATCAATGCGCGGAAGAAGGTGCCGAGGTGGCGGCGGTTTGATCTGGCGGTCATGTTCGTTGATCCCTTCACGGCGTTACTGGCGGACAGGCGGGCTGCAGCGCACGCCGTTTTCGAAGATGCAGGGAACAACCGTGCCGACCGTCCACGAGTGGGCCGGGCGGCTCGCTTCAACCGCGAGACCGGCAAAGCCGATTCCGAAGAGCGTTATGAGCAGGCACACAATGGTGAAACGGCGGATGAGCATCTGTTGTCCCTTCTGATGACGCGAAGATGCCAAACCGCTGCTGAACCACCTCTGAGAGCGCTGTTCAGCCAGCGTTCAGGGTCGTTAACGTCGTGTTGCGGGGACAATTGGCTGCGGCTGGCCCAACCGCCGGCCGTTGGCGCGTGCTGACGGATATGCTGATGTGCCCTCCTTGGAGGAGCATGCATATGCCAGCGCAGACGAAGCCGATTGAACTCTACTACTGGCCGACGCCGAACGGCTGGAAGATCAGCGTCATGCTGGAAGAACTGGGCGCACCATACGAGGTGAAGTTCGTCAATATCGGCCGCGGCGAGCAGTTCGAACCGTCATTCCTGCAGATTGCGCCAAACAACCGCATGCCAGCGATCATCGACCCCGAAGGACCGGATGGCGCGCCGATCTCGGTTTTTGAGTCCGGTGCGATCCTGCAATATCTCGGCCGCAAGTTCGGCCGCTTCTACCCGGCACACGAGCGCAGCCGCGTCGAGGTTGACCAATGGCTGATGTGGCAGATGGGCGGGCTCGGGCCGATGTGCGGCCAGGCGCATCATTTCAGGCAATATGCGCCGGAGCAGGTGCCGTACGCCATCGAGCGCTACACCAATGAGGTGAACAGGCTCTATGGCGTGATGAACAAGCGCCTTGCCGACCGCGACTTCCTCGCCGGCGACTATTCGATTGCCGATATCGCCTGTGTGGGGTGGGTGCGGCCCTACAAGAACCAGGGCCAGAATCTGGAGGACTTTCCGAACTTGAAGCGGTGGTTCGAAACGATCATGGCGCGGCCGGCGGTGGAGCGCGGCATGGCCGCCGGGCAGGAATACCGCCGCAACCTTGCCGACGACAAGGATGCCCAGAAGGTGCTGTTCGGCCAGAAAGCGCGGAGCTAGTTTCTTGGCAAGACAGCCGCACCGGTTCGAGGCCGGCGCGGCGTGTTTCTTTCGTCGTTACTGGCGTTTCAGGTTTTCGCTCTTGCAGACCAGGCCACCGAGCACGCAGCCTGCCAGCGACAGCGTATTGCCGCTCACGGTCGCCTTGCCGGAATAGGTCTTGCCTTCATCGAGCTTGTTGACCTTACCTTTGTAGCTGGTTCCGGAGCCGCTCATGCAGCCAATCGATTTGTTCTTGTATTCTCCGGTCAGAACCGTACCGCAATATTTGTCGCCGCCGGCTGACGCATAGCGGATCAGCGTACCATTAGGTCGCTTCCACGTGCCAACGATGGGCTCGGCCGCGATGGCGGTGGTTGTGAAGGCAATGCCGGCTGCGAGCGCCAGTGCCAGGCTACGGATCATGATGTCCTCCCATTAGCGAACGCCGCCATGCCGGCGCGTTTACGCATACGTAAAAGTAAAGCAAATCGATGCGTCGGAAAAGCCGCCCGGCAATCGAAATTTTCGCGCGGAAAATGAGCGAAACGGCGGCTCGGTTTTAGCCGTTTCGCGGACCTTGCTCCGATTCCTTGGTGAAGAATCCGTTGCCCGGCAGCCATCGCATTTTAGCGGTTTGTGCGATCAAACCGCAGAAAACCGGCCATCTCTATGATTAACGGAAATTCGGATTTACTGAAAATTTTATCTTTGTTTTCCTGTAGTTAAGCAACCCGCTTAACGGCGGATTCAAGCCTCCCCGGCAATCTGCGAACCATCGAAACGCAAGCGCAACAGGCGAAAACGCCGGGCGCTCTCAGGGGTAAGACAGGGGATTGAAAATGGCTCGTTACGAGATGATCGAAAGCGGAATGGGAAGTGCTGCCAAAGCCGACATCCTGTTCGAACTCGGCCTGATGTATGCCACAGGCCGTGATTGCGACACCGATGTCGTCGCCGCTCACAAGTGGTTCAACATCGCCGCGATCAAGGGCTCAGAGCGCGCTGCCGCGCTGCGCACCGAACTCGCCGCCGGCATGTCGAAGGTCGAAATTGCCCGCGCCCTGCGCGAAGCCCGCGAGTGGATGACCACCCATTAAGGTCATCCAGTCGCAGCTATTCGGTCTCAGCGAAGCGCACCAGCACCGTCCCGTCGCTCACCTGGGTCCCTTCGGGCACGATCTCGGCGATCTCGCCATCATGCGGCGCGCTGATTGTGTGTTCCATCTTCATCGCTTCGAGCACCAGCAGCGCCTGGCCTTTCGAGACGGTTTGACCGGTCTCGGCCCGCACCACCTTCACCAGACCCGGCATCGGCGCGCGAAGATTGTCGCCGCTGGCTGCGTCGTCCTCCGCCGCATCAAGCGGGTCGGGCGCGACAAAGCCGTGTGCCACAGCGCGTTCGAACACAGTCACATGCCCCGGCCATCTTGCATGCCGTAACCCGCTGGACGCGCCATGCCGCGGTTCGATCGTCTGCACCGAACCATCGATATCGATACTGAACCGGCCGCCGCTTTCGGCAGTCAGCGATGCGGAGATCGCCCGATCGCCGTGAGAAATCTCGACCCTCCGTGGTGTCGCACAGAAATGCGCGTAGCCGGAGAGCGTCGACCACGGCTCGTCCGTGCGAAGGTTTTCAGCGGCACCCGATGCTGCAAATGCGGCAAGTGCCACAACACGTGCCGAGGGTGCCGGCTGCGCGGTCAGTGCGTCCTGCTTGCGCGCGATCAGTCCGGTATCGACATCGCCGGCCGCAAAGTCCTCGTCGGCGGCGAGGGCGGCCAGAAAAGCTGTATTCACCGTCGAGCCCGCCACATTCGTCTGCGCAAGCGCTTCACCCAGAGCACTCAGCGCCGATGTGCGATCGGGCCCATGCGTCACCAGCTTCGCAATCATCGGGTCGTAAAAGGGTGAAATGGCGTCGCCCTGGCGCACGCCGGTTTCGACGCGGATTCCGGTTCCGGGTGCCGCCTGTGTCGGGAAAACAAGGTGATGCAGCGTCCCGGTCGCTGGCAGAAAGCCGCGTGTCGCATCTTCCGCATAAATACGCGCCTCGAAAGCGTGGCCGGCGAGCGTGATATCCTTTTGGGCGCGCGGCAGCTTCTCGCCCGAGGCTACGCGCAATTGCCACTCGACCAGATCGACGCCGGTCACCATCTCCGTCACCGGGTGTTCGACCTGCAGGCGTGTGTTCATTTCCATGAACCAGAAGCGGTCGGGCCTGAGCCCCTCGGATGCATCGACGATGAACTCGATCGTGCCTGCACCCGAATAGCTGATCGCCTTGGCCGCTTTCACCGCCGCCGAGGTCATCGCCTCGCGCATTTCCGCTGTCATGCCGGGCGCCGGGGCTTCCTCGATCACCTTCTGATGGCGGCGCTGCGCGGAGCAGTCGCGCTCGTAGAGGTGGACGGCATTGCCGTGATTGTCGCCGAACACCTGCACCTCGATGTGGCGCGGCTTTTCGACGAATTTTTCGACCAGCACCGCCTCATCGCCGAAGGCGGCCTTGGCCTCGCGTTTCGCGCTTGCCAGCGCGTCGGCAAAGTCGTCGGCATCGTCGACCCGGCGCATGCCCTTGCCGCCGCCGCCGGCCCGCGCCTTGATGAGCACGGGATAGCCGATCTCGCGCGCTTTGCCCGCCAGCACCACGATCTCCTGCGCTTCGCCGTGATAGCCGGGAACCACAGGCACTCCGGCTTTCTCCATCAGCCGCTTGGCCGCGTCCTTCAGGCCCATAGCGCGGATCGACTTGGCCGAGGGGCCAATGAAGGTCAGTCCGGCGTTCTCAACGGCCTCGACGAAGCCTGGGTTCTCAGACAGAAAACCGTATCCGGGGTGGATTGCCTGCGCGCCCGTTGCCTTCGCCGCTTCGATGATGCGTTCGCCGACCAGATAGCTTTCCGCAGCTGGGGCAGGGCCGATATGCACCGCCTCGTCCGCCATTTCGACATGCAGCGCGTTGCGATCGGCGTCGGAATAGACCGCTACGGTGGCGACACCCATGCGTCGGGCGGTGCGGATGACCCGGCAGGCGATCTCACCGCGGTTTGCGATCAGGATTCTGGAAAACATCGGCATCCTCGCAAGCTTTGTAACCTCGAATAGCCATGCAATGGCGGCCAAGTCCAGCGTTGTGTGGGTGCGGTGGCGGGCGGCTCAGGTCTGCGGCGGCAGCGGCCGCGTTGTCGCCCGCTCACGCCACACGATGTAGAGGCCCGACGCCATCGTGACGGCGATGCCGATGGCCGCAAGCCCGTTCGGCAAATCATGGAAAACCAGCCAGCCGATGAAGGTCGCAAAGGGGATTTCGAGATATTGCATTGGTGCCAAAGTCGCCGAGGGCGCAAAGCGCAGCGACCAGGTCATCAGGAGATGCGCGAATGTGCCCAGCGCGCCGATACCGACAAGCAGCCACAGATCGCGCGTTGTCGGCGTCACGAAGCTGAGCGGCTGGACATCGATGCCGCGGGTGAACAGGACGACCACACCGAGCACGGCAAGCGCCATCAGTCCGGCGACCGCCTGCAGCACCATCGGGTCGTTGTCGCGTGCAAGCTGCCGGCTCACCAGCATGTAGAGCGCGAAGACAACCGCCACGACGAGCGGAAGCAGGGCTGGCCAGCCGACTTCCGCAAAAGATGGCTGGATGACCAGCAGTGTGCCGCCGAAACCGACGACGCAGGCCATGATACGCCGCGCGCCCACCATTTCGCCAAGCACCAGCCGCCCAAGCAAAAGCATGATGAACGGCATCACGTAAGCGATCGCCACGGCATCGGCGAGTGGCAGAAACCGCAGCGCAGTAAAGAACACGCCGATGCCGATGATGTGCAGCAGCGTCCGTGCCGCCGTCAGCCAGAATACCCGCCGGGTCATGCGAAACGAGTGGCCGCCGAGCAGCGCCAGCGGCAGCAGGATCAGCGCCTGCGCGGCAAACCGCACCACCAGAAGCTGCAGCAGCGGTATCGTATCGCCCAGCACCTTGGCGATCGCATCGCCCAGAGGCGCGGCGGCACAGAACCCGATCATCAGCATGATGCCGAGGCTCGGGCGGTCCTGGCCGTCATTCTGCATGGAAATGGCGGGATTTATGGCGCGGTTCTGGGTCACTGCGCGACACTATTGAGCTGCGGCGTATCGCGCAATTGGGCCAGCGCAGCCCGCGTGCTGGGCAGCCGTCGCCTTTTCGCCAGGCCCGAATTGAGCCATGAATGTCTGGAATGCGAATGCCGAACCCGCCTGCCGCAAGGAAGCTCCATGCCCGACCGTTCGACGATATGCGCAGCCTTGTTGGCCGCCGCGATGATCGCCATGCCCGTTTGTGCGAGCGCCGGCTGGCAAGCCGCCGAGAAGGTCGAAACCTATGCGGTTCAGGGCGCGACCGGGCTGGAGCTCTACCGCTCGATTGGCCGCAACGGGCCAAAGCTCGGCCCGACCCGCGCCATCGCCTACACAACCTTCGACCTGAAATGGTCGCGCGACTATCGCGAAAGCGGAGGCGGTTGCCGACTGGCATCGGTGAAGCCCTGGCTCACCATTATCTACAAGCTGCCCAAGGCGCCGGCGAACCTGCCGGCCGAAACAGCGGCGCGCTGGCAGCGCTTCTTTGCCGGGATTCAGGCGCATGAGCGCGTGCACGGCGACATCATCATCGAGATGGTGAAGAAGATCGAAGCATTCTCGACTGGTCTTTCCGCAGACAACGACCCTGGCTGCAAGAAGGTGCGCGCCACGTTGCAGAAGCGGCTTGGCGAGCTTTCAAATGAGCAGCGTCAGAAAAGCCGCGACTTCGACCGCGCCGATCTCGGCCCGGGCGGCAACGTTCACAGGCTGGTGCTGGAACTGGTGAAGTGACAGCCTATTCGCTGGTCGCCCAGGTCACATCCTGGCCGTAGAGCGGCACCGTCGAAATCGCCATCTTGGCCGAGCCGTCCTGCACCTGGCGCGAATGCGACAGGTAGATCAGCGTGTCATTCTTCTCGTCATAGATGCGGTTCACGACCAGCCGCTTCCAGATCAGCGACAGCCCTTCCTTGAACACTTCCTCGCCATCCTTGCCCCGGTCGATATCGTGAATGACGATCGGCCCGGTCTGCCGGCAGGCAATGGACGAGTTGGACGGATCTTCGAACCAGTTGCCCTTTGACAGCCGGTCGATAAGCCCGCGCTCGAAATAGCTGACATGACACGTGACGCCTTCCACTTCCGGGTCGTGGATTGCCTCAACGACGATGTCGTTGCCGATCCAGTCGACACCAACCTCGCCAACCTGTTCGGCATTGGCCGGCGCGGACAGGGCGAGCGCGATTATCGTCGCTGCGGCGACGCGGGCGAGGGCGGTTTTCATGGGCGAGGGCTCCGGCTGTTCCTGTGGAGCCGTTCATTTAGGAACTGGCGCCCCCTAGCGAAAGGGCCGGCGCCGCCGTTACGGGCAATCGCTGTCGCGCACATAGCGCGCCTTCACGAAGCCCTTGGTGGTGCGGTCGCCATTGTAATGCGTGATCGGGCACCAGCGGCTGCCCCATGGCCGCGAGAGCGGCTCGCAGCGCGCATCGAGATGGATGATGCCGTGCTGGCCGGGCACCAGAATATCGACGATCGGCGAAGAGGCCGACGCCCGCTTCCTGACATTGAGCGCATCGTTGCTGGCGACATTGACCACAACCAGACAGCCGGGCCCGGAGGTGGCAAGCGCCGGCGCGGCGGGCGCCAGCAGGAACATGGCGGCAAGAGCCGATTTCAGGACATTCGACATGGCACTCTCCTCACTGAAAGAACAATGCACGGCAGCTGGCGGCGGGTTCGTCCGGACGCCGGGGCAGATGTTAACATGCCGGGGCGGCAGGAGAAGTTTTTATGAAGCGCTCCGCCGGAGCACCGTTGCGCTAGGCTTCGCTCGCTGCGAGTTCGGCTCCCGGCAGATAGAGCAGGATCGGCCGAACTTCGTAGACTGCGCTCGGGTTGGAGCGGCGCATTTCGCGCGCCGCCTCGAGTGCCGCGTCCATCGACGGGAAATCGACGACGTAAAAACCGAGCAGTTGCTCCTTGGTTTCGGCAAACGGCCCGTCGATCACCATGCCGCCGCCCGGCCCGCGCAGGGTCTTGGCGTCTTCGGTCGCACCCAGCCGCGCCGCCGGGCCGAAATGTTTCGCGGCCACCATGCGCTCATGCGTCGCCAGCAGCTCGTCCATCAGCGCCTTGTCCTCCTCCTCGCTCCAGGATTCGACAACGCCTTCGACATGATAGGCGAGGATGGCGTAATGCATGGGTTTCCCTTCTGACGGATGCGATCTCAATTGGTGTTCCGAGCGCGCCAATAGGCAACAAGTGCATTGGCATGTCCATGGCCCAGCCCGTGCCCAGACTTGAGCGCAGCAACCATCTCCATGTGTTTCATCGCACCCATGCCATCGAGCAGCGTCAGCCAATGGTCGATCGGCTGGCCGTACGTCTTCTCGATCGACGGAAAATAGGAAGCGGGGCCTTTCACTTTCGGCTCGGCGGGCATCACTTCACTCCTTAGCGGGGCAGACAGGTCTACCAAGGACGTTTGGGGAAGGCGGGTTCCGACATTGGAAGGTATCATTCTGAAATTTGCTTCAAATTCAATAGCTTAGTTCTTGAAACAGTTTTCCCGATGCCACCTTAGGAACTGAGGTGCTGGGCGCTGCGAGGTGCGGGGTGGCGCTAACGCGCGCCCGGTCCGATTGATCATCGCCCGCACGCTCTCTTCATCGTTTACCTGTCGCGAGACGAGGATCGCTAGATCGTCGTCCAAACTGATCAGTCCGCGATCGAACATCCAATGTGCGGTGCCCGACAGAGCGATGCCATTAGCCAGGATGTCCGGGCCATTTGCCTCGACCGGGCGAATGTGCGCGGCTTCGACTTCGGCGCGACCACGACCATTGATCAGCTTGAGGCCTGTCACCGCGCACCGCTGATCGTATGCCCCCAGCACAACGCGCCTGAAAACACGGTCGCGGAGGACGCGCGAGGTCAGTTGTTCAATGCGCACACGCTCTTGCTCGTAGGTGAATGGTTCCTGCTCGTCCTCGAAACCATTGACAATGGTTTCGCCGATGCGGGGCAGTACCTCGTCATGCTCATCCAACCCGAGAGTGACGATACGGGAGAAATCGGTCGGCGAGAGCGTGCGCACTGCCGATTGCGCACGGCCTGAAATTCGGCCCTCGTCGTTTAGGACACCACTTTCTGTCACGCCATCCGGACCGCTGAACGGGACAGGGTTAGCAAAGTCGAGATAGCTGTTGGGTTCGATGAGAGCTAGATACATGCCCGGCGAACCGGGGTCAGGGATGACTTGTTGGACCTTGGCGACGGCGAAGTAACCACGCGACTGGGGCACCTTGGTAGGTTCCAGATAGACGATCCAGTCGCCGGCACATGCCCCAACGCGACCCAGATATTGTCGTGGGAATTGATACCGCTCCGCCGGACTATCGTCGTAGATTGAATCCGCACGGTGCATGAAGACGCCGAAAGCCATGCCCTAATTTTCTCCCCAAGCTAGTTGAGGTTGCACCGGACCAAGTTGTCAACGCGCCCCAGTCACCCCTCCCTCAATATCTTCTCCATCTTCTTGCCTTTCGCCAGCTTGTCGAGGTGGCGGATTTCCTTCATCAGCGGGTCTTCGATCTCCTCGACGCGGACGCCGCAAATAACGCCGGTGATCTGTTCGCGGTTGGGGTTGAGGCGAGGGGCATCGGTGATGAAGTGCTCGATGTCGGTCTTGTCGTCCAGCACGGCCTCGAGGCCGGCGGCGTCGTAGCCCATCAGCCACGAGATGATCTGGTCGACCTCTTGCCTGCTGCGCCCCTTCTTCTCCGCCTTGGCGATGTAATGCGGATAGACGCTGGCGAAACTCATTCCGAAGATGCGGTGCTTGGGCATGACTGATCCAGTGTCTGTCATTGAAGTGGCCTGAGGCTACCAGCTCGCGGCAACGGCGGGAACGGTTGACATTAGCAAGTGTTCCTGTTTTGTTCTATTCATTGGGTGGAGGGCACCATGACGCATAGGCTCGTCAGGGCAGCAGCAGCAATTGTCAGTGGCTTGACGGCGGGTAGGTCTGCACAGTCCGGCGGCATTCAGGCTGGTGACGACCTGATGAGTTATCCCACTGGCGATGATCGTTTTGCCGAGGCGAGGCGGAAAGCACAGGCGACGTTGCCGCGCTTTCATGAGCTGGCGAGAGCCGGCCTGCACGGCGCCTATCTGGTCAAGATGCGCCTGGAGGGTGGCGGCGAGGTTGAACACATCTGGGTGGAAGTCACAGGCCTGAGAGGAGATCGTTTCCAGGGTCGGCTCACCAACGACCCTATCGTGCCCGGCTACAGCGCCGGCGATGCGGTCCAGTTGCATAGCCATGAAATCGAGGACTGGATGATCAACACAGGCGAGGTGCGTTACGGCGGTTACACGGTGCGCGCAATGCTCGACGACATGCAGCCGGAGCAGGCGGAGGAGCTCAGGAGCCAGCTTCGCGATTGAAGCAATGACGGGTGCCGCTGCACCAAACGGTCTTCACATCCTGAACACGCCGAACTTCGTCTCCTCGATCTCGGCGTTCAGCGCCGCGCTCAAGGATAGCGCCAGTACCTCGCGGGTCTTTGCCGGGTCGATAATGCCGTCGTCCCACAGCCGGGCGGAGGAATAGAGCGGGTGGCCCTCGCGTTCGTATTTTTCCAGGATCGGCTTTTTGAATTCGGCCTCTTCCTCGGCCGACCATGAGCCGCCCTTGCGCTCGATGCCCTCGCGCTTGACCAGCGACAAGACGGTGGCGGCCTGCTCGCCGCCCATCACGGAGATGCGCGCGTTTGGCCACATCCACAGGAAGCGGGGCGAATAGGCGCGCCCGCACATGCCGTAATTGCCGGCGCCGAACGAGCCGCCAATGATGACGGTGAGCTTCGGCACCTTTGCGGTGGCGACCGCCGTCACCAGCTTGGCGCCGTCCTTGGCGATGCCGCCGGCCTCGTATTTCCGGCCCACCATGAAGCCGGTGATGTTCTGCAGGAAGATCAGCGGGATTTTGCGCTGGCAGCACAGCTCGATGAAATGCGCGCCCTTCACCGCGCTTTCCGAAAAGAGCACGCCATTATTGGCGAGAATGCCGACAGGCATGCCGTGAATATGCGCGAAGCCGGTGACCAGCGTGGTGCCGTAATTCGCCTTGAACTCGTCGAGTTCCGAGCCGTCGACGATGCGGGCGATGATCTCGCGCACATCATAGGGCGTGCGGGTGTCGGCCGGCACTATGCCGTGGATCTCATGCGGTGGGTGAAGCGGCGGAATCACTTTGCGCGTTTCGAGCGATACCGGCTTGGTTCGATTCAGGTTTTTGACGATGCGCCGCGTGATGGCGAGCGCGTTGGCGTCGTCGTTTGCGTAGTGGTCGGCCACGCCGGAAAGCCGGGTGTGGACGTCGGCGCCGCCGAGGTCTTCGGCACTGACATCCTCGCCCGTCGCCGCCTTCACCAGCGGCGGCCCACCGAGGAAGATCGTCGCCTGGTTTTTCACCATGATGGACTCGTCGGCCATTGCCGGCACATAGGCGCCACCCGCCGTGCAGGAGCCCATCACGCAGGCGATCTGCGGAATGCCGGCGGCGCTCATCGTGGCCTGGTTGTAGAAGATGCGGCCGAAATGCTCGCGGTCGGGAAACACCTCGTCCTGGTTGGGCAGGTTGGCGCCGCCGCTGTCGACCAGATAGATACAGGGCAGGCGGTTTTGCAGCGCGATCTCCTGCGCGCGCAGATGCTTCTTCACCGTCACCGGGTAGTAGGTGCCACCCTTCACGGTGGCGTCGTTGACGACGATCATCACCTCGCGGCCTTCGACGCGCCCGACGCCGGCGATCATGCCGGCAGACGATATGTCCCCGCCATACATGTCCCAGGCGGCGAACTGGCCGACCTCCAGAAACGGCGAGCCGGCATCGAGCAGCTGCGCCAGGCGTTCGCGTGGCAGCAGCTTGCCGCGGCTGGTGTGGCGCTCGCGCGCCTCGTCGGAGCCGCCGCGCTGCGCGGTCTGCGCCTTGTCGGCGATCTCGGCGACCAAGGCGGCCATGCGCTTCGCATTGGCCTTGAACGCGTCGGAAGTGGCGTTGATTTCGGATTTGATGACGGTCATTTTCTGCTTCCAACGGCGCTGCGAACTGCGCAGAGCCTCCCATAGCGGTCTCTGTACCGCACCTCTAGATGATCACGGCAGCAAGCGGTGCCGCAAGTGTGAGTGGCGCCAAATCTGCCGCCCTATTCCTGCCACGGATCGTCATTATCGACCGCGACCCCGCCCGGCTTCCGTAACGGAAGCGGGGTTCTTTCAACCATGATTTTCGACCGCAAGGAGACCAGCATGCCGAACCAACCGAGACCGACACCATCCGTGCCGGCGCTCGAATTGCGTCCGGCTGTCTGCAACCCAAGGAGGTCGAACGATCATGGCCCGTTCCATGACCCAGCGCCGGCAGGAGGTCGAGCGCGAGCGTATTGCGGCTTATGACGCGGTTCTGAAGCGCGTCCGCCGCGCGCCGCGCAAAGCTCCGGATTTCCGGCAAGCGCTCGATGATGCAAGCCGCGGTTTCGCTAGTGAGGCGATCCGCGACAAGGCATCCTGGCGCCCGAAAATGAAGACGCGCAACGCGGCGCGGCTGCGGCTTGCCGCGGCCCGTCACCTTTTCGCGCGCTTTCCCGTATCGTCCGCGCTGGAAGCTGTCTGGCTCGGCGATGCTGGACTTGCACCCGACGAGGTGCGGCTGCGCAAGCGCTGGTACATCGTCGTTGCGCGCGGCGGCTCGCTCTACAAGGAGGGCGCAGGCGAGTGGCTGACCCGCAAGGAGGTCCACCGCTTGCTGAACCCGCCGGGCGAGCTCGGCTTCGATGCCGCGCTCTGGTGCGCGGTGGCGCAGACCTATACCGACGATGTCGGAGTGGCGCTGCGCATCGCCCGCTCGAAGATCCGCTACTACCCGCGTGCCCAGATCGCTTTCTGGCGCGAGGCGGCGCGGTTCTTCGCCGTGAATGCAGTCGCGCTCGAGGAGATCAACGATCTCTGCGATTTCCTCGCCGCGAAGCGCCGTGGCGACCGTGGCTGGTCGCTGAAGGGCCGCACGCTCGGTTCGCTGCGTCGTGCCATGCACGAGTGGCATCGCGATGCGGCAATCGTCGCCCGCATCGAGGCGGCGCGTCAGCGTGCAGCCGCCGCGGCAAACGGCAATCGCGGTCCCGTCTCCCAGGGCGGCAGCTGGAAGGGCTCGCCGCTTGCCAACTGGGAGTGGACGCCGTCGGCGAAGCGGGGTGGCAAGGCGCGCGAAAAATATGTCGTCGCGCAGCTGCTCAGCGCGGACAGCCTGGTCGTTGAAAGCCGGGCTATGCGCCACTGCGTCTGGACCTACGCGTCCAAGTGCATCGCCGGCAACGCGTCCGTGTGGTCGCTGCGTTATCACGCCGACGGTGGCATGACGCGGCTGCTGACGATCGAGCTCGATCGCAATGGGCGCGCGGTTCAGGTGCGCGGTTTCGCAAACCGCATTGCGAAGCCGGACGAGCGCAACGTACTCACTCGCTGGGCCAAGGCCCGCGGCGTGGCGATCGTCTGACATGGGCTCCCCGCGTTTCGGCGTGGGGAGCCTCACACCGCCTCCGCCATCATCTCGCGGCCGATCAGCCAGCGGCGGATTTCGGATGTGCCGGCGCCGATCTCGTAGAGCTTGGCGTCGCGCAACAGGCGGCCTGCAGGGAACTCATTGATATAGCCATTGCCGCCGAGAAGCTGGATCGCATCGAGTGCCATCTGGGTGGCGCGCTCGGCTGAATAGAGAATGCAGCCGGCGGCATCCTTGCGGGTCGTCTCGCCGCGATCGCAGGCGGCGGCAACGGCATAAACGTAGGAGCGGCAGGCATTTAGCGTCGTGTACATGTCGGCCATCTTGCCCTGCACGAGCTGAAATTCGCCGATCGCCTGGCCGAACTGGCGCCGCTGATGCACATAAGGCACCGCAACATCCAGGCAGGCGGCCATGATGCCGAGCGGGCCGGCGGACAGAACGACGCGCTCATAGTCGAGGCCTGACATCAGCACCTCCACGCCGCGCCCGTCCTCATGCAGCACGTTGTCGTAGGGAACTTCGACATCCTCGAATACGAGCTCGCCGGTGTCGGAGCCGCGCATGCCAAGCTTCTCCAGCTTCTGCGCGACCGAAAAACCCTTCATGTCGTTTTCGATGATGAAGGCGGTAATGCCGCGGCTCGAGCGGTCGGGGTCGGTCTTGGCATAGACGACCAGCGTGCTCGCGGTCGGGCCGTTGGTGATCCACATCTTGGTGCCGTTGAGCACATAGCAATCGTTGCGGCGCTCTGCCCGCAGCTTCATGGAAACGACGTCGGAGCCGGCCCCGGTTTCCGACATGGCTAGCGCACCGCCCTTGGCGCCAGAGCACAGGTCGGGCAGGTATTTTTCCTTCTGTTCCCTGGTGCCCCAGCGATTGATCTGGTTCACGCACAGATTGGAGTGCGCGCCGTAGGAAAGGCCGACAGCGGCACTTGCACGTGAAATCTCCTCCATCGCGACAACATGGGCGAGGTAGCCCATGCCCGAGCCGCCGAAATCGGGATCGGCGGTCACGCCAAGCAGCCCGAGCGCGCCGAGCTTTTCCCAGAGATCGGCTGGGAAGCTGTTGTCCTCGTCGATTTTGGCGGCGCGCGGCGCGATCTCGTCGGCCGCGAAACGGCGCACCATATCGCGCAGCGCGTCGATATCCTCGCCAAGCCCGAAATTAAGCGCGTTCAAGTACATGGGTTTTCTCCGAGTGCCGGGCAGCGCCCACTAGGCGCATCGTCATGGCAAGATAGGTTTCAGTCACTTCGTCTACCGACAGCCTTTCGTCGGGCCGAAACCAGACGATGACGCCGGTGATCATCTGGATGATCGCCATCGCGGTCATCGCGCTGTCTTCGATCAGGAACGAACCGTCTTCCGCGCCTTCGCGCAGGATGGTCCGCAGCTCTTTCTCGTAGCGGTTACGCAGCTTGAGAATGGTGCTCAGCCGCTCATGCGAGAGGCTGCGCAGCTCCATGTTGTTGACATGGGTGGAGTGCCGCCGCTCGACATGGAAGCGAATATGGTTGGCGACGAATGCCACGAGCCGGGCAGGGCAGTCGCGATGCTGCGGTCGCACAAGCTCCCAGCTGTCTATCAGCGCTTCCATATGTGCGATCATCAGATCGTACAGCAGGTCTTCCTTGGTCGGGAAGTAGCGGTAGAGCGCGGCGGCCTGCACGCCGACCTCGGCTGCGAGCTGGCGCATGGTCACGGCTTCATAACCGTGCCGCGCGATCAGATTGACCGCCGCGTCGCGGATCGCCGCTTCCGTCTTTTGCCCGTCTGAACCTGCAGTGCGCGCCATCGTTTTTCTCGCCTTAGGCATTAATAAAACAAGCGTTCATTTAATTCAAGAGATGGCGGCGGGTTCTCAACAGGAGTCAGTACCGGTTTTTCGAAATTAGTTGACTCAGTCCATTAAAATGACATTCTGCTGGCGGAGGAGCCCATGATGGCCGGACTGGAAGAAACCGTCAGTCGAGTCCGCGCTTTCAACCGCTTTTATACGCGCCGAATCGGGCTGTTGAATGAGACGCTGACCGGTAGCGAATTCACGCTGACCGAAACGCGCGTGCTGCTGGAACTGCGAATGCGGGAGCCACATGTTGCGGTCGATATCGCGCGCGATCTCGGTCTCGACCCGGCCTATCTGGCGCGCATTCTCAGAAAGTTTGCCCGGCTGGACCTGGTCGACGGCAGCCCCGACGCGGCGGACGGCCGGCGCCGGCTGTTGAGACTGACCGACAAGGGTCGTGAAACAATCGACCGGCTGCAGGCACTCACCGAGCGCGACCTGACCGCGATGCTGGCCTCCGCGGGAGACGGCCAAAGGGCTGCGCTCGGCAAGGCCATGGACGAGATCGAGAGCGCGCTCGGTGAGGGCGCGGCTTCGGACGCGCCGGTGCGCCTGCGCAGTCATCGGCCAGGCGACATCGGCTGGGTGATTTCGCGCCAGGCGCAGCTTTATGCCGACGAATATGACTGGGACATCAGCTTCGAAGGTCTGCTTGCCGAAATCTGCGCGGCGTTCCTGCGCGATTTTCAGCCGGGCAGGGAGTTCTGCTGGGTCGCCGAGCGCGCCGGCATGCGCCTCGGCGCCGTTTTCCTGGTCTCGCAGGACGACAAGACCGCCAAGCTGCGCATGCTGCATGTCGAACAGGCGGCGCGCGGCCAAGGCGTGGGCTCTCTGCTGGTCAACACCTGCATCGAACAGGCACGCGCCTGCGGTTATCGCAAGCTGGTGCTGTGGACGAACGACATTCTGACAAGCGCCCGCAAGATCTATCAGGCGGCAGGTTTCGAATTGGTGGAGGAGGAACACCACCATAGCTTCGGCAAGGATCTCGTCGGCCAGAACTGGGAGTTGGTTCTCTAGCGCTGTCCTTGTGTCGCGCTGCCTTGCCGGCTAGCGTATTTCAAGCGCTGTGCCTTCAGGCCAGCGCTTTTCGTTTTCAGATACGGACCGTGACCATGCATGAACCGAGCTTGAGCGCCGACTGCGGACAATGCGCGGCGCTCTGCTGTGCCTATCACGCGTTCGACAGCTCGGATCAGTTCGCGATCGACAAACCTGCCGGCGTTCCGTGCCCCAACCTGACGGGGCAGGGCCGCTGCAAGATCCACGCCTCGCTTGCCGAACATGGATTTCCGGGTTGTGTCAGCTACGATTGCATGGGCGCCGGCCAGCATGTCGTGCAGGGCGTGTTTGGCGGCCGTAGCTGGCAGACGGAGCCCGCTCTGATGGAACCGATGTTCGAGGCATTCCGGGTGATGCGGCGCGTACATGAAAATCTGCAGCTGCTGGACGCCGCCCGGCGGCTGCCGTTGTCGGAAGCTGAGGCTCGGCGCTGCGCCGAGCTGGAACTGGCGCACGCACCTGCACAGGGCTGGACGCCGGCTCGCCTGAAGGAGTTCGAAGCCGGCCCGGTTCCCGGTGCGTTTCGCGCGTTCCTGCACAGCCTGCGCTACAAGCTGGGCGGTACGGCTCGATCTGCCTGATCCCGATGATAACGCAACAACAGGGAGGAATGCGTGCAAACATCCATCATAGAACGGACAATGTTCAACATCGTGGCGGACGATGTCGGCAGCCTGCGTGATTTCTACACGCGGCTGCTGTCCTTCGAACCGACATTTGACAGCGACTGGTACGTCGTTCTGGCGCCCAAGGACGGACCGAACATGGAGCTGGGTATCATTGCCCGGTCCAGCGATATCACTCCGCAGGCCGCCGCAAGCCCGCCTGGCGGCGGTTATCTCACCTTCGTGGTGGAAAATGTCCTGCTTGCTTTCGAGCAGGCCAAGGCGATGGGCGCCGACATCATGGAGCCGCCGGCCGATATGGACTATGGCCAGCGCCGCATGCTCCTGCGCGATCCGGCCGGCACCGTCGTCGATATCTCCTCGCCAACCCCCGCGATGACCGCTTAGTTTCCACGCGCCTGTGCTACTGCGCCGGGCAGTTCAGCAGCGAAGATCGCCAGCTCCTCATCAGGCCCGGCGCTCACCCTTATGCAACGGTCGAGCCCCGGCGCCATCGGCTTGCGCACAAAGACGTCGCGGTCGAGCAGCGCATTCATCAGCTTCAGCGCGAATGCGCCGTCGCCGGCATCGAGCGCCACGAAATTGGTTGCCGAAGGCAGCGGCGTCAGTCCGTTTTCACGGCCGATGCGGCTGATCTCATCGCGTGCGCGGGCGACCTTGGCGCATGTCTCAACAAGATAGGCCTGGTCGGCGAGGGCCGCCCGGGCGGCGATCTGTGTCATCAGGCTCATGCCGTAGTGATTGCGCACCTTTTCGAATGCGGCGATCGTGTCCTCATGGCCGATCGCATAACCGCAGCGCATGCCGGCAAGCCCGTAAGCCTTTGAAAAAGTCCGCATTCTGAGAACATTCCTGCGTGACGGGTCGAGTGCCGGAATGGCGGAAGCCGGCGCGAATTCGCCATAGGCCTCGTCGAGAACGAACATGGTGCTAGTGGGTAGCGCCGCCGCGAAGCGCTCCAGCTCGTCCGCCTCCCACCAGCTTCCCATCGGATTGTCGGGGTTGGAGAGATAGACGATCGGCGCGTTCTCCTCGCGCACCGCGGCGAGCAGCCCGTCGAGGTCTTCGCGGTCGTCGCGGTATGGCACCGCGACTGCGCGCCCGCCAAATCCGGCGATATGGAAATTGAAGGTCGGGTACGCACCCTGCGAGGTCACCACCGGCTGGCCGGCTTCCATAAAGAGCCGCACTGTCAGGCCCAGCAGCCCGTCGATGCCTTCGCCGATGGTTATATTGCCTGCGGGCACGCCGAGATGCGCGCAAAGCGCCTGTTTCAGGTCGTGGCTTTCAGGATCGCAATATTTCCACATCTGCGGAGCTGCTTCAGCCATTGCCGCCACAACATTGGGCGAAGGGCCGAAGCTGTTTTCATTGGCGCCAAGCCGAGCACGGAAGACGTGTCCGCGGTTTCGCTCCTGGGTCTCGGGCCCGACGAAGGGCACCGTGGCCGGCAGGGACTGGGCGAGGCGGGTGAGTTTTGGTGAAGTTTCGGTCATCGTTTTCGGCTTCGTTTGAAGTAGCTAAAGGCGGCGCGCGATCTGGCTGAATACGGCAATGTCTCGCGCGTTGGCGTCGTCGTCGCTGGGCGCGCCGCGAGAAGCCGTCTTGGCAATGACGACACCGGTTTCCGGGTCGACCCAGATCCACTGACCGTGAATGCCGATGCCGCAGAAACTGTCATGGTCGTCGCCGGCCGAATACCAGCATGAGCGGTAGCGGCCGTTCTCGAACAGGTCGGCGAAATTGCCCGTTTTCCAGGCCGATATACTGCCGCCGCGGCGCATGTCGGCCACCCAGCCGGCCGGTACGACTTGCCGGCCGCTACGCGCCCGCCCTTCATCGAGCATCAACTGGCCGAAACTGGCGAGGTCGGAGACCGTCACGCAGATGCCGCCCGCCGCGCGAGCGGTGCCGACACCGTCGACGGTGACATAAGCTCCACCCGTGCCGCCCATCGGCCGCCAAAGCCGCTCCGCCAGATAGCGGTGGAACCGCACACCGGTGGCGCGCTCGATGACGATGCCCAGCATGTCGGTGTTGGGCGAGGCGTAATAAAAGCGTTTGCCGTGCTCATCGCCGGTCTTGCCGAGCGAACCGAGCACCGTTGCGAGCGATTCCGGTTCGGCGCCAGCGCGCTGCGGGTTCCACAACATCGCCCGGCGGTAACGGTCGAAGGCGCCGTCGGCGTCGAGATACTCCTCGTCGAAATCGATCGCGACCGTCATGTCGAGCAGATCGCGGACCCGCGCATCGGCATAACCGGAAGACGCCGGAAGGTCGACATATGCCGAAACCGGCTGATCCGGGTCGAGCAGGCCGTCGCCCGCGGCTATCCCGGCCAGCATGCCCGTCACCGATTTCGAGATCGAGAAGATAATGTGCGGTGCATTGAAATCGGCATGCGGGGCGGACCAGGCTGCGACCGGATTGCCGTTCTTGAGCGCCACAAGGCAGTCGGCCTCTGTCGCGGCGAAATACGCGCTGGCGCTTGTGCGCTGCCCGGTCGCGGGATCGTCGATCTCAATGCCGTCCGCCACCTCGGGTACTGCCTCGGTTTCGAGCGCCGGGTGGCTGACTACGGCGCTGGGTACGATCTCGCGGACATTGTGAAACGACCAGCGGCAATAAGGTGCGGTGCGCCAGTTGGCGAGCGTGATGTCGCTGCGGGAAAAACTGTCTGCCAAGTGCGGGCCTCCGTTGCCGGAGTGGATAGCCCGCACGCGTGATGGCCGCAATTGAGAAGATGTCGGTCGGGAAGACGTCAGCTGCGGTGTTCAAGCACAGCGACACATTTGTCGAGGTCGGTGGTGGCCAGGTGCGCGTAGCGCATGGTCATCTGCAGGGTCTGGTGGCCGAGCCACATCTGGACCCGCCTGATGTCGATGCCGCCCTGTACCAACCGCGACGCGCAAGTGTGTCTCAGCGCATGAGGGACGAGGTCCTTGTCGTTGACAAAGCCGGTCCCGGATTTGGCTTCGTTCCAGATGGCGCGGTAACGGTGTTGTGCGATATGGCGGAAGGGGCCGCGCTGATGTCGTCTCTGCTCGCAGATGACGCCGCAGGCGCGCGCCGTCAGCGGCACCGTCCGGCTGCGGCCGGATTTCGTGATCCAGAAGGTTACGCGACTATCCGCGACGTCGGACCATTTCAGGCCGATTGCCTCGCCGAGCCGGCATCCCGTGTCGACGAGAAAGACGCTGAGTGCGAGTGCCTCCCGCGACATCTCGCCGATGGCGGCGAACAGCCGGTCCTCTTCCTCGCGTGTCAGAATGCGCAGCCGACCCGCCCGCTCCTTCTGGCGGCGAAACTCCGGCAGGCTGTGAATGTCTCCCATCTTGAACGCCTTGCGAAGCAGCTTCTGCAACGCCGCCATCTTGCGGTTGATCGTTGCATTGCTGTTGCCACGTTCGCGGAGCTTTCCGATCACTTCATCCAGTGTTTCCTGGCTGAATGTGGAAAATTTTCTGCCGAGCAGGATTTCGTCTATTTCGCCGATGAAGGACGTGACGTTGTATTTGTGCGTCCCGTTCTCCCAAAGGATATCGCTGTATTTTTCAAACAGCAACCTAAGCGAGTTTTCTTTGACAAGATTGATGTGAGCATTGTTTGACCAGCTGTTTAAGCTGTACACGAATGTATTGTATTGGATGGCGCTCATTTTGCGACCAAATCCATTGCCAGCAAGTGCGCGGACTTGTTTATTTTTTGTATTAACATTTATTGAAGCCCGCTTTTTCAGCGTGTTCTTTGCTGCTGGCAGTGATGCGTGCGTTGAGCCCCTTGAAGCACGCTGGCCGTATTTGTCTTGTCCCGTCGTCCCCTTTTCGATTCCCCAGCAGTCGCGAACGTATGTTCGGTCGATAGGCGAGGGCGCTAACCCTCACCTGGTGAATGAAGCCGGCGGTTTCCCGCCGGCTTCGTATGTGGTGAGTTCCCGTTGTTTGGTCGCTTACGGGATTTCGCGATCGAAGCGGACGACTGCGTTCCAGAGGTTGGTGTCCGTAGCGTACGCCACTTCCGGACGGATGCGCAGTCCGTCGACCGGCCTGATATCCAGACCGCCGGAGAGCGTGAACGCGCCGTTGCCCGAGAACCACTGAGCAGACAGGGTGCCGGCAACCTTAGCCGTGAACTGCCCCTTCACATGGGCCAGTACCGACCACGGAGCAAGGACATTGGCGGCAGATGTAACGCCATAACTGCCACCGCCGGACGAGTACATCACGTGCAGGCCACCGGAGAACGAGCCGTTCGGCGCGTTGAAACGGAGTACACCCTTTGCGCCCCAGGTCCCGGCGCTTTCGTCGTAGCCGGCGATTACACCGATCGAACCCCAACCCTGGGCGAAATTTACGCCGCCTTCGATGTCCGGCACGAAGTCCTGGTCAGCATCTTGCACCAGTGCAAGGATGGCGGAGAAACCATTCGAGCCGCTAAAGGTGTAACTGATTTCATTGCGAGTGCTGACATTGTAGGTGCCGCCGAACACGTTGCCTGAACCGTAGCCCAGGAAACGGGAGTAGGCAGTGTCGGTTAGACCCATACGCAGTGTGCCCGAAGCCCCGATCACTTCAATGTAGCCTTGGTTGAGGTAGGCCCTGCCGAAGTAGCCCCCTGCGACCGCGTTGATGCCTAGGCCCAGGTTTGCACCGGCATTGATCCAACCGTAGTCGAAGTGGCCCTCGGCGTAGCCACGCAATGTGCCCCACTCGGTCTCGTTGCGTACGTCTACACTGAGCTGGAACCGGGAAAACCAGTTCATGTTGCTTGCATACGCCGCGCCGGTGCTGCCAAAGCGGGTCTCGAACCGGTAGTAGCCGCCGATGTGCATGCAGGTCTCGGTGCCCGGGATATAGAAGAATCCGGTGCCGTACACGTCGCAGATGCG
>NZ_RCIO01000007.1 GCF_004000235.1 Mesorhizobium sp. Z1-4 | reverse complement strand
GCATCGTTTGCACCGGTAACGGTGATGGTGAGTTCTGCGCTTCTCGGATCACCGTCATTGTCTGTCACGGTATAGGGAATGTGGAGAATGGCAGTCTCGCCTACAGGAAGCGCGTCAAAAGCGGTTCCTGGCGTGATCGTGATCGTGTCGCCGCCACTGAATACGATACCGGGCACGCCGAGCGTGACGCCCGCTGGTGCATCGGTCACCGTAGCGCCGCCGACATCCACTGCGACGCTGCCGGCACCATCTGCTCCGAACGAGAAGTCGGCACCTTCGACCAGCGTCACAATGTGCGTGTCGTTCTCTGCCATCCCAGAGACGGAATCGACCGCCAACGGTGCATCGTCGTCGACCCGCACGCGGAACGAGCCGTTGATAGGATCACCGTCGGAATCGAACCCGCGGAAGTTGAAATCGAGATTGATGTTGTCCTCGTTGCCTGCCGTCGGATGATCGAGCACGCCAAGCAGCTCGAAGCTGTATGACCCGCTGCCTTCATCGGAAAGCGACACGCGGAAGATGAGGTCCGCCGCATCGACCGAAGCGAAGCCCGTGCCGGCAGCGCCCTTGTGTGCGATCAAGATCGTCCGGTCGTCGTTGAATACGTAATGCACGTCATCGCCGCCGGACTTCAGCCCGGGCAACTGATTGAGCGTGTTGTTGCGGAAGATGACGGAACGGTCGCCATCACCGCCGGGCGTATCCTGCAACAGTGTATCGCCCGAAGCCCCGTCGACGGCGTCGTCGAGATTGTCGGCACCCCACAAAATATTGAGCGACCGGCCCGCTACGGTGGCAGCGTCTCGCGCGCCGCCAGTGGCATAGTCACCGGACGTGTAGCTCTCGCCGACGTTTCCGCCGATCAGCCCGTCCTCGTCAACCTGATGGTTGCTGACATCCCCGGAGGTTATTGGTGAATCATCAAGAATTCTTACGGCGAAGCTCGCATTTGCAGTGTCGCCATCTCCATCCCGCGCAACAAAGTCGAACGTGAGTTCAAGCCTGTCCTCGTTGTCCGCACCATTGTCGTTGTCGGGATGATCGAGCGTTCCGCCGAGATTGAAATTCCAGGAACCCGAACCCGTATCGGAAAGCGTAACCGTGAATACCACGGAGCCACCCGGGCCGGCGGTTGCCGTCAGCACAGAATTGTCGGCTGAAAGCGTGTAGACGAGCGCAACGCCGCCTGAGGTCAGGTCGCTGGCGTTGAGTGGACCGGCGACCGATAGGAATCCGTTGATCTCGGCGCCAGTCAGCACCCGCGGGCCGCCAGCCGTGCTGCCCGGATTTGTAACGTCGAATATTACCGAGCGGTCGCCCGCTGCTTGCGTCCCGTCGAAACCGCCATTGACCGCCGTATTGGAATCGTCGCCGCCCCAGCCGATATTGAGCGAGGCACCGATCTCATCGGTAATCGGCCCCAGGTTCAAAAGAACTCCGGTCGCTTCGTCGCCCAGCGGTTCGATANATCGGTAATCGGCCCCAGGTTCAAAAGAACTCCGGTCGCTTCGTCGCCCAGCGGTTCGATATCCTCGTTGCCTCCGGCAAGCTGCTCTTCTTCCACGTAGCGTGGCAGCGCGGTACCCAGCGCAAAGGGCTTGTCGTCGATGACCTCGACGGAGAAATTGTCGTCCGCGCTGTCGCCGTCCGAATCCGTCGCGGTGAACGCGAAGGTGAAGGTCAGCGTGTTCTCACCGCCACCTTCAGGATGCTCGATCGTGTCTTCCAGCGTGAACGAATAGGAACCGGAACCGACGTCGGACAGCGTCACCGTGAACACGGTGCGCCCGCCCGCGCTGGCGATCAGCGTGCCGCTGTCATNTCCTCGTTGCCTCCGGCAAGCTGCTCTTCTTCCACGTAGTGTGGCAGCGCGGTACCCAGCGCAAAGGGCTTGTCGTCGATGACCTCGACGGAGAAATTGTTGTCCGTGCTGTCGCCGTCGGAATCCGTTGCCGTGAACGCGAAGGTGAAGGTCAGCGTGTTCTCACCTCCACCTTCGGGGTGCTCGATCGTGTCTTCCAGAGTGAACGAATAGGAACCGGAACCGACGTCGGACAACGTCACCGTGAACACGGTGCGCCCGCCCGCGCTGGCGATCAGCGTGCCGCTGTCATTGTCGAGCACATAGGTGATGGTGTCGCCGCGCGATGTCAGATTGGCGGCCGTGACCGCGCCGCCATTGACGACGATGTTGTCCACCGCAACCGCATTGGCGAACGCAAGGCCGCGATCGCCATTGCCGTTGGAGGCACCGCCATCAGGGTCGGTGTTGGCGTCGTCCGCCCCCCAGTCGATGTTGAGATCGACGTTTGTGATTTGGTTGGTCGTCGGATTGGTTATCGGCGTGCCAAGGATGACAAAGTCGTCATCGCCAGAGCCGTCGGAATCTNAACGCGAAGGTGAAGGTCAGCGTGTTCTCACCTCCACCTTCGGGGTGCTCGATCGTGTCTTCCAGAGTGAACGAATAGGAACCGGAACCGACGTCGGACAGCGTCACCGTGAACACGGTGCGCCCGCCCGCGCTGGCGATCAGCGTGCCGCTGTCATTGTCGAGCACATAGGTGATCGTGTCGCCGCGCGATGTCAGATTGGCGGCCGTGACCGCGCCGCCATTGACGACGATGTTGTCCACCGCAACCGCATTGGCGAACGCAAGGCCGCGATCGCCATTGCCGTCCGAAGCGCCACCATCGGGGTCCGTATTGGCCTCGTCCGCCCCCCAGTCGATGTTCAGGTCCACATCGCTGACTTGATGCGTGGTCGGATTAGTGCGCTGGCCCAGAAACCAGAATGTGTCGTCGTCGCCAGAGCCGTCGGAATCCTCAAGTCCGGCACCGGCAACGCTGCCCTCTTCTTCTTCAACAACTCCATTGGCCGAGGCTCCGCCGATCAACGGCGCGTCGTCGTTGATCGTGACGTCGAAGGAATGGTCCTGTGCAAAATCGTTGGAATCGGTGACCGTCAGGCCAAAGGTCAGCGTGACGCTGTCCTCGGCGCCTGCGACAGGGTGGTCGAGCACGTCGAGCAGTTCGAACGTGTAGGTTCCGTCGCCCTGTTCGTCGACGGTGGCGATGAAGACGGTGCGCCCGCCGGCGGTGCCGGTGATGGTCTGGCCGTCGTCGGATAGCGTGGTCGTTATGTCCTCGCCACGCGAGGTCAGCGGCGTACCGTTCGACCAGGTGACGACATTTGTGAACACGACTTCGCCATTGACGATGGTCTGGGCGTTGTCGGAATAGTCATCGGGACCCCAGGTGATGCCGAGCGAGCCGCCGAAGGGCGGCAGCGCGTCGGGATCGGTGTCTGAGCCGCCGGGATAGCTGTCGCCGTCATTGCCGTCGGCGAGCACCGCCTCCTCGTCGATGAGGGCAACATCCGCTGCTTCGAAGATCGGGATATCGTTGGTGCCCACGACCGTGATGCGCACCGTCACCGGGACATCGTTGATGCCGTCGGAGATCGTCACCTCGAAATCGAGCACGATGGTCTCGCCGGCGGCGAGGAAATCGATGAGGGCATTGGTGACGGTGTAGGTCCAGTCGACGGTGCCGTTGCCGGCGGCGGACGGCTCGGTGGTGACGCCGCCGGTGGCGGCGGAATCCAGCGTGAAACCGGCGAGCAACGCGTCGATCTGCACCGCCGTCAGCGTCGGTCCGTGGAGGATCGTGTTGGAAACCAGGGTGCGTGTGGTGATCTCGGCAGTGCGCGTCTCGCCAAAATCGGGATCGAAGAAGGAGATACTACCCGTCGCCGGCACCGGCTCTGGATCGATCCCGCCCGGGACGTCGTCGGATTCAATCAGTGTGCCGGTATCGCCGCCCGCGGAAATCGTCGGTGCCACACCGCCACCGTCGAGAACCTGTTCCTACGTCGTGCCATCTCCGCCCTGGGAAGTATTCTGGAGCAGCCCCAGAACTTCGGGCCCGCCGCCATCCTGCTCCTCGCCGATCCCGTCTTCGAAATTGCCGCCGGAACCCTGTGGCGCGGGCCCAACGACCGACAGCAATCCTTCGGGGCCAGCCGCGACGTTGATGCCGTTTTCGCCGAGCACCGCCACTACCGTTTCGCTCGGAACCTCAATCCCGTCTATCACAAAGGTAGGGATGTTGAGTGCGCCACCGACAATGCGAATTGAGGCACCGTCTCCCAGCACCACCACCAGGTCGGCTCCGTCGACCTGCAGATCATCAATGATCACGCCACTCGGTAGCTCAACCACGTTGTCGGCATCTGGAACGATTTCCGAGGGAATGACGATGTCGGATCCGGAACTTGTCGGCTCGTCAGCCAACGGAACCGGCTCGCCATCGGCTTGCGCAACTACGATGATCTCTTCGTTATCGTCAGCAACGTCGACGATGCTGCCGTCCGCGCGCTGATCGATCTCGGATGCGCTGAAGTGCCGATCTTCTACGGTCATGACTGTTCCCCAACTCCCAAACAGTCGCGCACTAAATATTTGTCATCGACCAATTTCAACTCGGAATTAACGAATACATATAACCAAATATGCAGCACGCTGAATAATTTAGAGATGGTTAACCTTGTGTATACTATATTATGCAGTTGCTCACCCCTCCCGGAATTAAGCAAACCTTTTGGCGATCGGTAGAATTTTCCTCAAATTTCGTTACTTATGTTTGTAAAGTATTTCCGATGTATATTTCGCGTTTATTCACACGAAATCAGTACGATCCTCCACAATCGAGTGGGGATCGATCATGTTCGAGAAATCGCAGGCAAGTATTGTTTCAGTATTTATAGGTGTAGCACTCGTAATTGCTGCATCAACGTGCGTTGCGGGCCCAATTACGGAGCGCATGGCGAGCGTAAAATCCGAAAATCGACCGAGCATACTTGCAGAACGCATCAGATCTAATCAGGCCAATATAATGCCCGTTGTTTCGGCACTGCTCGAACAACACCCGCAATCAATGCGTGCGTCCATGCATGGGGGGCTTACTGCCGCAGCCTATCTAAGGGACAATCTCGGCACCGGCCTTCTGCTGAAGCGTCCGAGCAAAGCCAAGCGGCCGGTTGCCGCGCGCAACAACACGACACTTTTCAAGTCGATAGGCATACCCTTCGGCAAACTCCCCGCCATGGAGCGCATGCGCTCGGTGGAAATGGATATTGAAGCGGGTTTCTTGAACAACTGCGCATCTCATGGATGTTGGCGCGCAGCACGATCCTTGAACACCCTGATCCGGGACAAGGCGCAAGGCGGGTTCACCCGTCTCCTTACATCCGTGAATACGGGCGTGAACAAGCTCATTCGCTATCAGCCGGATCGAAATGCATATCGTGTGACAGACTTCTGGGCCAATCCCAGCACTACCCTAAATCGCGGCGCTGGAGATTGCGAAGACTACGCCATCCTGAAGATGGCCGTCCTGGCTGAAGCCGGGGTACCCAGGTCTGCAATGTCTATTGTCGTGCTGCGGGATCAAAGCCGGGCTGTTTATCACGCGGTGCTTTCCATCCGAACGACGCAGGGCAATCTGATCCTCGACAATGTGCGCGATGACATTCTGACCGATGATGAGTTGCCCGACTATGTTCCGCTCTATTCTCTGAGTGGCGATCGCGGACACATTTTTGGGCGCCCGGTCGGCGGCTCCCGCATGGTGGCATCTCTAACGGGGCTGAACGGCATTGCGCCGGGCGAAGGTCAGTATCCAGATGTGCGAGCTAAAGCACCGCAGCCAATGGCAGTCGGTCCATTCTGACCTGCGCCTGGGTCACGGGTGGGTGACGAACGCAACAACCATCGACTGATCAGGAGTGGGTGCTAGCGCGGCTTTCAGTTGCCCTCGTACCCTGCGCCCCACGACACCGAGCGCAAATCCCGTATTGACCGGCGTCTTGGGATCGTCCTTTAGCTTGTTCAGAACGTCCTCCAGCTGCATGTCGAGCGACAGGCGCAACCCACGCATGAGCTCGGCTTGCTCTACACCGACAAAACTTGCCTGGACAAAGTGCAGGAACGGCAGATTGTAGTGAACGATCCGCTTGTCGTCCAAGAGGGCAAAGGCAGGCGATGGACTCGCTTGCACCAGTGCAAAGACATTTTCCGGCACCGTGGCATGTTCGAGCTGCCTGAGCCGGGCACGCATCCAGTGCGTTCCGATAACACGAAGTGCGGAGGCCAGGTTTCCGGACTCTGGCAGAGAATCGTGTGCGGCCCCCACCACCTCGCTTAGAGCTCGTCCTTCGGCTTTCGCGGCTTCCGAAAGGGCTTCCCAGAAAATTTTCTCAAGCCGTATACCGCGCCTCTTGCCCCGAGCGGTCACCGCTCGAAACAGCAGCGCGCTGCCGTCGAACTCCTCAGCATCTGTATCCAGGTCAATCGGTTTCATGCACTTCGCGTTTCCTCCGACCGTCGCATCATCGCTCGGTCAAGGCTTCGTTCTTAGCCTTGTTGATTGGTTTCATCAGATAATCGAGGACAGTCTTTTGTCCGGTCATGATCTCGACCGATGCCACCATGCCGGGAATGATCAGATGCGTCCTGCCGTCCTTGACGATGCCGCTCTCGTCAGTCTTTACATAGACTTGATAATACGTCTCGCCCGTTTCGGCATCGACCAGGCTGTCCGCGGAGATGTTCGAGACATCGCCATCCAGCCCGCCGAAAACCGAGAAGTCATAGGCAGTTACTTTGACCAGAGCTGACTGGCCGGGACGAACGAACGCGACATCGCGCGGCGAGATACGTGCTTCAATGAGCAGCGCATCCGAGGTCGGGACGACGCCCCCGATCACCGTCCCCGGCTGAACGAAAGCTCCGATCGTATTGATATCGAGTGTGTTCACTATCCCGTCGACGGGACTGCGTATATCGGTCCTCCGAACGCGGTCGCTCGCACCGCGGATTGTCTCCTCAAGTACATTGAGATCGGACAGGAGCTCGGATTTTTCCGTCCGCGCTTCCTGCTCCAGCTGGAGTCTGAGCTCAACCTGCTGCAGTTCTGCCTCGCGGATGGCGGCCCGTAACCGGCCGAGGCTTTTCTGCGCGACGGACAACTGCCCCTTCTTCTCGGCAAGTTCGCGCTCAAGGCGCAGAAGATCGGTTTCCGCATGTAACCGCTTCTTGACCAGCGGTTCGATCATCTGGACCTCGCGGTCCATGGCTTCGATCACTTTCTGAAGCTGCTCAATGTTCGTCTCGGCCTCTTGCAGTTCCAGCGAACGCTGGTCGGCCCGCGCGCCAAGCACATCAGCCTTGTTCTGGAAATTCTCGCGCCGCGCCTGGAATACGGCGGCCTCGTTCGCGCAGATCGCCGGATTGGCCGCCGCCAGCTTGTCGCTGCATTTAAAGGACCTCTCCAGATCTACGGCTATTTCGAGATCGAGGCGTTCTATGCGCGTACGAAGGGCATTGGCACGCGCCTGCGATTCACCCAGGGACGAAGTCGTCGTCGTGTCGTCCAGGCGCAAGATCAAGTCGCCCGCCCGTACCACCTGCCCGACACGAACAGCAATCTCCTGGACAACGCCGGCCTCACTCGCCTGTATGATCTGGGTCTTTGAGAGCGGAATAACCTTGCCCTCGCCGCGCGCTATTTCGTCGACGCGTGCAATCGCCGCCCATGCAACGAAAGTCCCAATCAGCAGCACGACAATCCAAACGACGAGCCGCGCGGCGAGCGGCGGTCGATCCTTGATGCGTTCTCTCATGCGGCTTCACCTGGCGAATTGCGCTGAAGCGCCTCAATCACCTTTTGCTTGGGGCCGTCTGCAACCACGCGGCCCTTATCGACGACAATGAGGCGGTCGATCAGCTCGAGCATCGAATGGCGATGAGTGGCGATTATTACGGTGGTAGGCCCATCCAGAGCCTTGCGGAGGTTGTCTATGAGTAGGCGTTCGCTGGCCAGATCCATCGCACCGGATGGCTCATCGAGAAAAACGATCCTGGGACGTGCGAGTAGGAGCCGGGCGATTGCCAATGCCTGCCGCTGCCCTCCGGAAAGCGCGCTGCCACGTTCTCCAACCGGCATGTCGAAGCCGCGTGGATGTCGCCCTACGAACTGATCGACGCCCGTCAGCTTGGAAACGTACAGGAGTTCGTCATCGCTGGCGGTTGGTTTGCCAACCAGCAGGTTCTCCTTGACCGTTCCTGAAAACAAATCCGCTGACTGACCGACAAGCCCCACACAAGTACGGATTTCCGCCGGATGATACTGCCGCACATCGATGCCATCCAACATCAACTTCCCGGAATCGGCCGGATAGAGCGCTCCGACAAGCCGGCCGATAGTAGACTTGCCTGAACCGATGCGTCCGACAATCCCAACCCTTTCGCCAGCGTTCACGCGGAATGAGAGTTCGTTCAGCACCTGCATATCCGAACCGGGGTAGCTAAACCCAACGCTCTGAAATTCGATACTGGGCGATGCTATCGTCCGGTTGACGAAACCCACGGTATCCGGCCGGTCTTCCGGCTGTTCCATGATTGTGTTCAAGATCCGCAACGACAGAAGCGCCTGCCTCAGGCGGGCAAGCGTCATTGCAATCTGGCTGAGAGGCGCAACGGCTCGTCCTGACAACATCACGGTTGCGATGATCGCGCCGGTTGAAATATCACCTGCGGCAAAGGAATAGGCGCCTGCGAGTATGATGCCGACCGTCACCAGTTGCTGAACGAACTGCGTCGAGTTTGCAGCCGATGCCGAAATCCGCTTGATCTGGTCGCTTGTATGGGCAGCGTTTTTGCTCAGCTCCTGCCATTTCCGCAAAAGACCGGCTTCCGCCCTCAGGCTCTTCACAGTTTCGATAGTCGCAATCGATTCTACAAGCAGCGCCTGACGTTGAGCCGCTTCGTTAGCAGCGGCTGCAACCCGCCTGCCGATACGTGCCTGCGCAACAAGGCCGATCGCGACAGCCAGCCCGAACGCCACCGCTGGAATGACCGCGATCCAGCCCGAAATGCTGTAGATGACACCAAGAAAAATGAACACGAAGGCAGAATCGATGATCGTGCTGATCGTGTTCGATGTGAAAAACTCGCGCACGAATTCGTACTGTGTCACCCGGCTCGCATATTCGCCCGTTGACATCGGTCGGGCTGCGAGCGTGGAGTTCAATACCTTGTCGAACAGCAGCGCTGACAGCCGCAGGTCTGCCTTGCGGCCGGCATAGTCGATAAGCGCGGCGCGCGCTGTTTTGAGGATGAGGTCGAATACGAGTGCCGCACAAACGCCGAGTGCAAGAACCCAAAGCGTGGCTATTGCCTCGTTTGGCAGCACACGATCGTAGACATTCATCACGAAAAGCGGCGAGACGAGTGCGATGAAATTGATGAAAAGTGCCGCTAGCGCTACGCGCAGATAGGTACGCCAGAATTGCGACAGCGTCGATGCAAGCCAATGCGGCTTTTCGATCCGCGGGGCCAGTCCGACGCTCGCCTCCTCGGCGCGATTTCCGTATGATACCGACAGTCCGACAAGTCGCGTGGGACGGAGCTTCAACAGCTGGTCTGACTTGATGACCTCGCCATCGCCGAGCGAAAGCGAGGGGCCTGTCACGACGTCGCCATTGGAATCGAACTCCAGCAGCGACAGCGCCTGCCCGTCCTCGAACAGGGCAATTGCCGGCAGTTCGGCATTGCCGCTTTTCAGCGCGGTAGGCGAGACATGCTTTGCTTCAAGGCCAACCCGGCGCGCCAGCCGATCAATGGAATCGGCATCCGGTTGGACGAGGTCGGATTCAGGAACGCCGGAAAATAGGACCGTTTGAGACGCATTGCGCCCGAGAAAGGCGGCAACCGAAGCGAAAGCGGTTTGAAAGCCTTCCTTTGAAATGGAACTGGCCGCGCTATGCGCGGCCAACATCGCCGTGTCGGTTCCATGCAACGCGATATCATTCCTTCCGGATGGGGGCTAACAAATCTAGCGGCAGCGCCGAGGTTTGCCTTGACGGCGTCCTGCGGTAATCGGGCGTTTCCACGCTTTGGACGCGAAATTCTTCACGCGCGTATGCTTCGCTCTGTTCAACCGGAGCAGTCCCGAGTACCGACGCAAGTGTGCCGGTCGCGGCGAGCAGTCGGTATTCGGCAAACAACGCCGCATAAACCGCCGTCTGGGACAAAATAGCTGAATTGAAGCGCGTATTCTGCGCTCCGAGGACGTCGAGCAGCGATCTCTGTCCGTTGCGCAGCTGCTCGCGATACGACGAAACGAGCTGAGCATTCACGCCGGCCTGGTCGCGCAGAAGTCCGGCAAGTTCGGCCCGCCGACCACGCTGGTTCCAGGCACCGCGCACCGCCTCTTCCACCTCACGATGGATTATCGCCAGTGCATAACGCTGTTCGCCCGACCGTCGGATGCTTTCTTGCTTTGCCGCAACATCCCGTCCGCCGCGAAACAGGTTCCACCTTGCAGTCACTTTGGCTTCGAGGTCGGATGTCCGGCCCAATGAGCCGTCGATATCCTGGCCAACCCGCGCCCGACCTTCCAATGCGACCTTCGGAAAGAACGGCGCGTTCGCGCCTCGCACCTCGGCATCGGCGGCATCTACATCCGCTCCGGCCGCTTTGATGCGCGGATTGTTGCGCCGCGCCATCGCGATTGCATCGTCTAGCGTTCTGGGCAGGTATTTCGAAACCGATCCCGGCGACCGCGCGTTCGTCAGCGGCCGGCCAACAAGCCGATGAAACCGGATCTTCGCGGCCTGGAGATCTTCATTGACCTCGGTCAGCCTTGCATCGGCCGATATCAGCCGCTCCCGACCCTGTATGCGGTCCGCATCCGTCAGCACCCCGCCGCTCACACTCGCGGCAATATCGCCCAGTATGGCCTTGTGGAAGCCCACATTCTGCTGCGCAGCGGCAACAATTTCCGCCTGAACCAGGATTTCAAGGTATTCCTGCGCCACTGCCAGTGCGATTGCTTCCGAGCGCTCAAGCACACGAAATGAGGCACCATCCACCCGTGCTGCCTGCCGCTCAACCTCCGCGCGCCGCGCACCGCCGTCGAACAGGGTTTGCGTCAGCGAGATGCCGACATCGCGCGGATATAGCTCCTGGCCGGAAACCCCCAGCCTGCGGCTGCTTGGGCTGTCAAGCTTGCGGATACCGACCGACGCCTCCAGATCGATGCTCGGAAGATAAAGACCGCGAGCTTGCCGCAATTCGAATTCGGTAGCTTCCCGATTTTCAGCCGCCTGAAGAATTTCAGGGTTTGAAGTAAGCGCCTCCGTGACCGCTTCCTTCAAGGTAAGCGCGTGCGCAACACCCCCAGCGCAAGCGACGGCGAGCCCAACCTGCAAGACGCCAAACGAAACAAGTTTCCCCAAGCCCATACTGCACCCATTTCTCCCGATTTCATCAGCACTAATTCAGGTGCAGGCATGAGTCACCTAGTTGAGCGCGATTCAGTTTATTCCAGTTAATTTACCCAAATGCCCGTTGCAGTTAAGCAACTATGAAATCAAACGCGTATAATCACATAGAGCATTCGCGTGATCATTGGTCCAGTTCACATAAGTAATTATGTAAGGCTACGTAAGGCGCAAAAGCGCTCACCTCTATTGAAAATCACAACTAACATAAAATATTATGCATCAACGCCGATGCGCTTTATTGTTCACACCCTGCGTTTATGCAGCTCATCGATCAAGGCACCATGCGGGCCTGACGGTCGGCAGCCGGCAAAATAAAGACAGAGCCTGTTTAAGCCCCCCACCGCGGACCCACAAACAGGGCCACCAAACCGGCTAAGTACCGTCGAGCAGGCAAATATTCGAACGGCGCGCCGGCATTTTTCGACATTTCGCGCCAGCCAATCGTTTGATTTTTCTCGATTCTAACTCACAATTGCGCGCGCCTCGTGCATGCTGCTGCCGTTGGAGAAATACGTTTGGATCACGGAAGCCCCGACGTTTCGATTGCTCTCGCGCTGGGCGGCGGCGGCGCGCGGGGTCTGGCTCATATCCACGCTTTGGCGGCGTTCGACGAACTTGGCATCCGCCCCTCGATCATTGCCGGCACCTCCATCGGCGCAATTGCAGCCGCGGCATATGCTGGCGGCATGTCCGCAGCCGAGATACGCGCTTATGCCGAGCAGCGGCTCATGGACCGCTGGTCGCTCTTCACCGATCTCGTACGCAGGCAGAACGCACCCAAATCTGCACCGCTGCCCGGTCCCCTGAGACGATCGCGGCGGTTCGATCTGCAGCGCATGCTCGCCACCCTCCTGCCGAACGATTTTCCGGCCAGTTTCGCGGAACTCGCAATGCCGGTGAAGGTTGTCGCCACGGATTTCTTCGCCCAGGCCGAAACTGTATTCGACAGCGGGCCGCTCCTGCCTGCCCTTGCCGCATCGGCCGCAGTGCCGGTGCTTTTCCGGCCTGTGCTCTACGACGGCCGTGTCTATATCGACGGCGGCACCACCAACCCGATTCCCTTCGACCTATTGCACGGCAAGGCCGACATCGTGATCGCGGTCGATATCATAGGCGACAATATCGAGCGCACTTCCAACCCGGTGAGCCGCGTCGACGCGCTCACCGCATCCAGCCACATCATGCAGCGCGCCATAGTGAACGCGAAACGCAAGGTCTGCGAGCCGGATCTTATGGTCCGGCCGGAGATTGACGGTGTCCGCGTGCATGAATTCCACCGGATCGGCAATATTCTGGACAGAAGCGCCGAGTTTCGCGAACATCTGAAGCGCCAGATCGGCGGTCTTCTGGAAATGAGGGTTCGGCGATGAAGACACTCATTATCTGCCTTGCCGGGCTGGCCACGGCGGCTGGCGTTCTGATCCTGGTTGCAAGGATCCTGTTTCCCCTTCCGGCGCAAACCGGCATGCCGCCATCGCAGGCGCGGCCCGCATCGCCCGGCAGCCCCCTTGCCGGGGCGGTTTCTTCAATGGCCGCGGCCGCGCCCGGCAAGACCGGCGTCTTTCCCCTGCTTTCCGGCAGGGATGCCTTCCTCGCGCGGATGCTGCTTGCCGAACAGGCCACCGACACGATCGATGCCCAGTATTATATCTGGCATGACGACCTGACCGGCATCATGCTGCTTTCGGCGCTACGCCGCGCCGCCGAACGCGGCGTACGCGTGCGCCTGCTGGTCGACGACAACGGGGTATCGAACCTGGACGCAGAACTCTCGGCGCTTGACGCATTGCCGGAGATGGAAGTGCGGCTGTTCAATCCGTTCGTGCTGAGGCAGCCGAAACTGCTCAACTACACCTTCGACTTCTTCCGCCTCAATCATCGCATGCACAACAAGAGCTTCACCGTCGACGGCATGGCGACGGTGATTGGCGGCCGCAACATCGGCGACGAATATTTCGACACCGGACCGGACAGCAACTTTCTTGATCTTGATGTCCTGGCGGTCGGGGCCGTGGTGCCGGATGTTTCTGCGGATTTCGACCTCTACTGGGCCAGCGCCTCGGCCTACCCGGTCGCCACGATCGTCGCACCGTCGAACAACGGCCTTCAGCGCCTCGACAGTGCATTGGAAGAGCATTCGGCGACCGCCCGATACGAAACCTACCGCAGCGCTCTGGGCGCCTCGCGGCTGGTCGAAAATCTGCGCACAGGCACGTTGCCGCTTGAATGGACCGACGTCCGACTGGTCAGCGACGATCCCGCCAAGGCACAGCGCAAGGCCCGCCGCGAAGACCTGATGATCTCGCGCCTGATCGACCTGCTCGAAACGCCCGCGAAGTCGCTCGATCTGGTTTCCGCATATTTCGTGCCCGGGGCACAGGGTACATCGCAACTGACCGGCCTTCAGGCCGCCGGCGTCGATGTCCGCATCCTCACCAACAGTTATGAGGCCACCGACGTTGCGCTGGTCCATTCCGGCTACACCAAATACCGCACCGAACTTTTGCGCTCGGGCGCCGAGCTGTTCGAGCTCAAGGCCAGCGCCCTGCCTGAGACCGGTCGCGGCGAACTCGGTCCTTTCGGCTCATCCGGTGCGAGCCTTCATGCCAAGACCTTCGCGGTCGACGGCAGGCACGTCTTCATTGGATCGTTCAATTTCGATCCGCGGTCGGCTCTCCTCAACACCGAGATGGGCCTGATGATCGAGAGCCCGGCGATCGCCGGTGCTATCGGAACCATGTTCGACAGCAGTCTGGCGGATCTATGTTACCGGCCGGTACTGGCTGACGGCGAACTGCGATGGGTCGAGAGCGGAGCCGAGGGCGAGGCAGCACGCACGGTCGAGCCAGGCACATCTTTCGTCTCGAGAGCGATCCTGACGGTCGCCGGCTGGCTGCCTGTCGAATGGCTGCTGTAGGAGCCGTCGCGCCAGTCTATTCGCGGGGTTAGAGCAACGGGTGCTTCTCGCGCACCCGATTTTGGTTTACTCGCACTGGTGGCGGCGCTGTCGTCGCATTGTCCACGGTCGCCCCGCCCATGTCTTCACCCGCCTCAACCGCGCGCTCCTATGCCGCCTTCCGGCACAGAGCCTTTCTGCGTTACTGGCTGTCTCGTTTCCTGACCACATTCGCCACTCAGATCGTTTCGGTCGCGGTTGGCTGGCAGATATACGATCTGACGCGCGACCCCTTCGACCTCGGCCTCGTCGGCATCATCCAGTTCGCTCCGGCGCTGCTTCTCGTTCTGGTGACGGGTGCGGTGGCCGACCGCTTCGGCCGCAGGCGCATCATGGGCCTGTCGATCGCGCTGGAAGCCTTGTGCGCCGCGGCCCTCGTCGTTCTGAGCCTGCGGGGCCTGAGCGGACCTGGCCCGGTTTTCGCACTTCTCGCCGTATTCGGTTTCGCACGCGCCTTCTTCGGGCCGGCCGCAGCATCCCTGGTGGCCAATCTGGTGCCACCCAAGGACTTCGCCAACGCTGTCGCGTGGAATTCCTCCGCGTGGCAGACGGCGACTATCGTAGGACCCGTTGCCGGAGGCCTGCTCTATGGCGTTTCGGCAGCGGCCGCCTATGTCGTAGCCGCCGCGCTTATGCTCGGTGCCGCAGTACTCATCCTGTCCATCCCGAAGCCCGCGCAACAGACCGAAACGCAGCAGCCGACGCTGTCCACCCTGTTTGATGGGTTCCGCTACATCTGGCGCGAGAAGGTTGTGCTCGGCGCCATCTCGCTAGACCTGTTTGCCGTACTCCTCGGCGGCGCGGTCGCGCTGCTGCCGGTTTATGCCCGCGATATTCTGGAACTGGGCCCATGGGGCCTCGGCCTTCTCCGCGCCGCGCCCGGCATGGGTGCGATCGTGGTCGCCATGTGGCTCACCGGCCATCCTATCCGCGATCATGCCGGCTACATCATGCTCGGCTGCGTTGCCCTGTTCGGAACCTTCACCACAGTCTTCGGTGTCTCGACGATACCCTGGCTGTCGATCGTCACACTGGCACTTCTGGGTGCCGCCGACATGATCAGCGTCTACATCCGCGAAACGCTGATCCAGCTCTGGACCCCCGACCGGCTGCGCGGCAGGGTGAACGCCGTCAATATGGTGTTTGTGGGCGCATCGAACGAATTGGGAGAGTTTCGCGCCGGGACCATGGCGGCCTTCATCGGCACTGTGCCCGCAGTGGTTTTCGGCGGCGTCGGGGCCATCGGTGTCGCCGCAATGTGGGCGGTGCTTTTCCCGCAGATGCGCAAGGCACGGCATCTCGACGGGCGAACCTGACGCTAAACGCGGTCGCTGACCGCATTCCGGATGAGGCACCCGGTCAGTCGGCCGCCATACCGGCCCGAACCTGTGCAGCCTGGCGCAGCGCTATGCGCTGGTCGCGTTCGACATGGATGAGCTCGGCCACACGCCAGACGAGATTGTCTTCGACCTCGTGCAGAGCGCCATCCGAAAAAACCATGTCCCACATCAACCCGACAAACTCGAATTTCCCCTCGCGGTCGAGGTGCCGGTCGAGCACGCTGGTGAAAGCATAGAGGTCGACAGCCTCGCGGTCGGCCGCTTCACCGGCTTTGATCACGGTGGCGAGTTCGGAGCCCTCGAGCCCGTAGACGTCGCCCAGCAGCCGCTTCAGCATGTCCCTTTCGTCGTCCGTACGCTCGCCATCGGCATCCATGACATGCGTCAGCAGCGCCGCGGCGGCGACACGCGGATCGCCCTCGGCGATATCGCCGTTTTCGCCGACACCCGGCAGCTGGTTGAGGAATTCTCTGAAGCGGTCGAACATGGAAAGGCTTCCGGACAAGTTGATTTCGATCTGGTTGGCTGCCGGCCAGGGCAAATCTAGAAAAGCCGGAAGCGGCTTTTCGGCTCGTCTTCCGCTTCAGGCTCGACGCCTGGATCGTCCGGGGGCCGGGTGAACGGAACGACATCGGCTTCCGCCCGCTCTTCCTCCTCGGCAACCTTCTTGACGGGCGCCGGCTTGGCAGCGGCGGCCGTCGAAGCGTCCTTCTTTGGTTCCGCCGGTCTTTCAGCTTTGTCGGCAGCAGCCTCCGGTTTCTTTGGCTCCGGCTCGGTCTTCGCCGATGCGGCGTCAGCCTTGACCGGCGTCACGTCGATCTCGACGATCTTGACCTCGTCAGCCTTCTTCGCTTCGGTCAGCGTTTCCAGATCGGCCGCTGGCGGCGCGTCTTCTGCCTCCTGCTCGATCAGCTGCGGCGCGCGCTCCACGGGAGCTTTCCATTCGAACGCGTCGATCCGCCCGCTGACCGGCGAGAACGGCGCCCAGTGCTCCGAAACGAATCCATCGGCCACCCAGGCATGGTCGCGCGGCGCACGAAGCGCCCGCGCCAGCCATTGGCGCACGCGACCCTGCTCGCCCGTATCGGCTTCCTCGATATCGGCCATCAGCAGGAACGCACCTTCGCCGGGTGCAAGCTTGATCGCCGACTCTGCTGCCGAGCGCGCCTGTTTGAGATCACCGGACGATAGGGCTGCACGCGCCACGGCGAGCGCGGATTCGGCGTTGTTCTGCTTCAACGACTGCAGCTTGAGCGCCCGTTTCAGCTTGTCCTGCGGCGTGTCGCCGACACGTGCATTGACATAGACATCGGCAACTTCCGGGTGCGGGACTTTCTTCCAGATTGCCTCCAGTATCCGGGCGGCCTTGCGCACATCGTTCAGCCTGATCAGCGCGCGCCCTGCAACAAGGGCTGCCGGAACCAGCTCCGGCGCAAGCCGGATCGCCTCGAGCCCGTTGTTGCGCGCGGTTGTCGGGTCCGCGTTCAGCACCGACATCGCCTTTGCAGTCAAAAGCACGGCGCGGCGCCGGTTCGCGATATCGCGCTCGGTCTGGCGCGTAGAGCGCTGTGCGTCCGCGAGCCGCAGGGCGCCGTCCCAGTCGCCCTGTTCGGCGCGCTCTTCCAGCGTCGATTCCACTGCCCAGCCAAGCTGCGGCGCGGCATCCGCCGCCTGCGCGGCATAGTGGCGTGCCGCCTGCCTTTCGCCCATGCGCTCGGCTTCGAGATAAAGCCCGCGCAGGCCGAGCAGCCGCATCTCGGGGTCTTCGAGCATTGCCTGGAACTTCTGGCGCGCGGTGTCGTGATCGCCTTCCAGCAGCGAAGCCTGTGCATCGAGCAGGTGGATCAGCGGCTCCTGATCGGAGCTGATCAGCTTCGCCGCCTCGCGATTCTTGGCCCGCGCCAATGCCGCATCGCCTGCACCGGCGGCAATCATGCCGGTCGACAGCGCCTGATAACCGCGGTCGCGGCGGCGCACGCGAAAATAGCGCGAAATCGTATAGGGGCTGTTCCAGATGCTCTTGAGTAGCCACCAGGTCAGCATGATCGCGGTCACGATGGCCGTAAGGATCACCGCCGCGACCATCAGCGAGACCTGATACTGGTAGCCGCTGAATGTGACGGTCATTTCGCCCGGGCGGTCGGCAAGCCAGGCGAAACCGAGGCCGACGGCAAAAACCAGAACGAGATAGGCGAGAATACGCAACATCAGATCTCTCCTAGGCCCGTAACGCGTCGGCCAGAACCTTGGCCACAAGCTCGTCCGCGGCGCTGCGCGCCTTCACTTTGGCGATGAAGCCCGCGCCTGCCGACTTTGCAGCGTCCGGCAACGCGTCATATTCAGCGATTGCACCCGCATAATCGCCATTGGTGATGGCGACTTCCATACGCGCCACGACGGCCGGCACGTCCTCGCCTTCCACAGCTCCTATCGGGCGCACGGTGATCAGCGATTCCGCACTCGACCAGAGCCTGTCGAGCAGACCCGCATTTGCATTGTCGGGCTGGTCGGCCGCGATCATGGCGCGCGCAGCAGCGTCGGTTTCGGCCGCGATGGCCGCCGCGGTTGGCACACCCGTTGCCGCAAGATCGCGAAGTGCGGCGATCTCCGGCGCGTCCGGTGCAAGCCGTGCAAAGGTCTCGAGCTCCGCCGCGAATGGCTGGCCGCGGTCGATCGCAGCCTTCAGCGCCGAAGCGGCAATGGCGAGCGCCACGCCGGGATCGTTGCCCTGCTCTTCCAGCTTCTCGGCAAGTTGGGCAAGCGAGGTATCCAGCGCCGCGAAGCGCTCCTGCGTAGAATTGGCCAGCCCTTCCAGCTCGCCTTTCATGGCAGAAAACTGGCTTGCGAGCCCGCTCACTTGTTCGGTTACGGCCTGCACGTCTCCGCCATTGTCGGCGGGCAGTGCCGCGAGCTGCTGTTCGATCCGGCCGAGCCTGTCGCGCAGTGCGGCAAGCGCGGCATCGTCACCGCCGCTGCCGGAAGCGACGGCATCTGATAGCCGGCCGAGTTCGGCGCGCATTTCTTCGACCGTTACCGCCATGCTTTCCACACGTGCATTGGTTTCTGCCAGTGCGCCGCCAATCTCTTCATTGCCGCCGCCGGCAGGAGGCGCGGCCTGGATCGCCGCGATTTCATCGCGCAGCGAGGCAAGTTCGGTTTCCAGCCGCTCGACCGCAGAATTGTCGGTTGCCGCCGGCTCAGACTGCGGCATTGGAAGATAACCGCCGAGATAAAGCCCGCCCGCACCTGCGAGCGCCACGGCGCCGCCGAAAAAGGCAGCGGCAAAAGCACCAATGCCGCCGCGTCGCGGCTGCGCCGCAGGAGTTGCTGGTTTCGCCTTCGGCTCGTCTTTGCCCTTTGTATCCCCCACCCTGGTTTCGGTGGCCTTGGGCTCGTCTTTTTTCGCCGGCTCGGGCTTGCCGGTCCCGCCGCGCCCGAATGCGGATTTGGTGCCGCCTGGTCCGGCCTGCGCGCTGGACGCCGGGGGCTGGGCGCTCGCCTGCGTTGTGCTGTCAGCGCCGCCACTGGTCGCAGCAGCCTTCGTCTCCGCTTTCTTGTCCTGGGCAGCTCCGGCCCTGGCATCCTCGCGCTTCACATCTTCGGCGCTGAGATCGATCGTCACCGGCTCGGTGCGTTGCTTGGAATGCCTGACTTTCGGGGATTTCACCATGCCGCGTCTCGTTACCGGTTTGTATATGGGCGCGCTGCCGTCGCGCCGGTATCTGTTACCATATAGCCATGGTAACGGTGGGGAAAAGCGCCAAGCCCGGTCAGGGCGCGCGACCTAGGAGCGCAACCAGCGCATCCTCGTTGGCCGCACTTGCGATCTCGGCTGATTTACGCAGCGAATGTGACAATCCCTCGGCGACTTGCCGCGACATGCACAGAATGCGCATGTCCTCCCGGTCGCCGAGAAAACCGGCCAGCAGCTCGGCGCCGAAACACGAATAGACCAACACGGCATCAATCGGTCCGCCGGAGGTGAGTTTTTCGCGCGCCGCGGCATCCATGGGCACCGCCGCAATACGATAGGTCTCGAGCGGCGTGACGCTGAACCCTGCATTCGACAGTCTTTTTTCAAGCACCGGCCGCCGGCGTTCGCCGGTGATGTAAAGCACATGCCCCCCAGCGCTGAGCTCAGAGCCGATCAGCGCGGCAAGGTCGTCCACATCTCCACCAGCCGACCGAACGTTTTCGAAGCCTGCTGCGCGGGCTGCGCCTGCTGTCCGGTCGCCGACGGCAAAACAGCGCAGCGGCGCGATCGCCCCCAGCAGTTCCGGCGAAGCCGAACCCAGGGCGTTGGCGCTGGTGACCGCCACCGCGTCGAAACCCGACACATCCGGCACTGGCGCTTTGACAGGCTCGACCTCCGACAACGGCACAACGACCGCCTCGTGCCCGAGCGCTTCAAGACGTGCCGCTGTTTGCGTCGCGCCGGGCTCCGGTCGGGTGACCAGCACGCGCAAGGCGCTCAGCTCCAGCTGTCGAAAAAGCGGGTCCCGGCTCGGTCACGCACGTCGGCCGCAGCGCGTTCGCCGATCGCCGCCGCGTCTTCAGCGCTTCCCTCGCCGGAAACCTCATGCGCTTCCATACCGTCCGGCGTCAGGATCATGCCATGGAAGAAGAGCTTTTCGCCATCGAGCCGCGCATAGCCGGCGATCGGCGTGCGGCAGGAACCGTCGAGCTTTCCCAGAAACGCCCGCTCGCATGAAAGCGCGCTGACAGTCTCGGCATGGCTGATCTCCGCCAGCAGCTGCCTGGCGCGCTCATCGTCGCCGCGTGTTTCCACGCAGATCGCCCCCTGCCCGGGAGCGGGCGGAAACCGATCGAGCGGCAATAGCGCCGTCGCCACATGCGCCATGTCCAGACGGCGCAGGCCGGCATAGGCGAGAAGCGTGGCATCCACCACACCTTCGCCGAGTTTCCGCAGCCGTGTCTGAACGTTGCCGCGGTAGCTCTCGACCCTGAGATCGGGGCGCAAACGGCGCACCAGCGCCTGCCGCCGCAGCGATGCGGTGCCGACGAGCGCATCTGCCGGGAGATCGTCGAGACCGCCGCCGTCGCGGCCGATGAAGGCGTCGCGCACATCCTCGCGCTCCAGATAGGCTACAATCTCCAGCCCGTCCGGCAGCTGCGTCGGCATGTCCTTGGTCGAATGCACGGCCATATCGATGCGCTTTTCCTTGAGCGCATCCTCGATTTCCTTGGTGAACAGGCCTTTGCCGCCGATGTCCGCCAGCGGACGGTCGGTGATGCGGTCGCCGGTGGTCGAGAACACCTCGATCCCGACCGCATCTTCGCTGAGCCCATGTGCCGCAACCAGCCGGTCGCGCACCTCATGCGCCTGCGCCAGCGCCAGCGCGCTGCCGCGCGTGCCGATCCTCAACTGGTGTGTTTGCATGTGTCTCGGTCCGTGTTAACCGGGCGGCGCCGGCCAGAATGCCGGTTTCCTAACGAGGAAAACGCAGCCGGGCAATGACCACTCCCCGCAAACGACCTTTGTATGCTCTGGGCATCGAGACGAGCTGCGACGAGACTTCGGCGGCCGTGGTGAAACTCGACAGTGGCGGCGGCGATATCCTCGCTAATGTGGTTCTCAGCCAGATCGCGGAACACAGCGCGTTTGGCGGCGTCGTCCCGGAGATCGCGGCGCGCGCGCATGTCGAGGCGCTGGACGGCGTTGTCCGTGCCGCGCTCGATGATGCCGGCATGGAGCTTTCCGACCTCGACCTCGTAGCCGCAACGGCAGGGCCGGGTTTGATCGGCGGCCTGATCGTCGGCCTGATGACCGGCAAGGCGATTGCAGCCGCATCCGGCCTGCCGCTGGTGCCGGTCAATCATCTCGAGGCGCATGCGCTCACAGCGCGACTGACCAACGGCACCGCGTTTCCTTACCTGCTCTTGCTCGTATCGGGCGGCCACACCCAGGTCGTTCTGGTGCGCGGCGTCGGCAGTTACGATCGCTGGGCAACGACGATAGACGATGCGCTGGGCGAAGCCTTCGACAAGACGGCGAAATTGCTCGGCCTGCCCTATCCCGGCGGCCCCGCGGTGGAAGAGGCCGCGCTTGAAGGTGACGTAAAGCGTTTCGCTCTGCCGCGTCCGCTGCGCGGCGAGGAACGTCCGGATTTCTCGTTCTCCGGCCTGAAGACTGCCGTGCGGCAAACCGCCAATGAGCTTGCACCCGTATCCGAGCAGGATGTCAGCGACATCTGCGCCTCTTTCCAGCAGGCAATTGTCGACACGCTGAAAGAACGCGTGGGCAAGAGCCTCGCGCGCTTCCGCGAAGAATTTGCCGACATTGCGGAGCCGACGCTGGTCGTCGCCGGCGGCGTTGCGGCGAACAAGGCGATCCGCACCGCGCTCGAAACGCTCTGCACCGAACACGGCATGCGCCTTGTCGCGCCACCGCCCGCACTATGCTCGGACAATGGCGCGATGATTGCCTGGGCGGGGCTGGAACGCTTCGATGCCGGTCTCGCCGACAGTGGCGCGCTCTCGTTTGCGCCCCGCCCGCGCTGGCCGCTGGACGAATTCGCCGCGCCGCTGGTCGGCCACGGCAAACGGGGAGCCAAAGCATGAACCGGATCACCGTGCTTGGCGGCGGTGCATGGGGGACCGCACTTGCGGTGACGCTGATGCGGGCCGGCCGCGACGTGACGCTCTGGGCACGTGACGCCGAAACCGTCGAGGCAATCAACGGTTCCGCGATGAACCCGCGTTACCTGCCCGGTATCAAGCTCAACCCCGTGCCTGCCACTACCGGCGATCTGGCTGCAGCGCTTGAAGGAGCCGAGTGCCTGCTTTCGGTGGTTCCAGCACAGGCGACGCGCGCTCTTTTCGGCGCATTCGGCGACGGGCTGGCGAACGGCGTTCCCGTAGTGCTGTGTGCCAAGGGCATCGAACGCTCGACCGGCAAACTGATGTCGGAAATGGCGACGGAGCTTCTACCGCACAACCCGGCCGCCGCGCTGTCGGGCCCGAGCTTCGCCACCGATGTCGCGAAAGGTCTGCCGACCGCCGTTACGGTCGCCGCGCACGACGCCGACCTTGCTTCAGGACTGGCGGCCGCGTTCTCGAGCGACCGCTTCCGCTGTTATTCCTCTGGCGATCTCACAGGCGTGGAAATCGGCGGCGCGTTGAAGAACGTGCTCGCCATTGCGGCCGGCGCAGTAGCGGGAGCCGGTCTCGGCGCGAGCGCGGAGGCCGCGATGGTCACGCGCGGCTTTGTGGAGCTACGCCGCATTGGCGCCGCCTATGGAGCAAAGCCGGAAACACTTATGGGGCTTTCGGGCCTCGGTGACCTGATCCTTTCCTGCGGATCTGCACAATCGCGCAATTTCGCATACGGCCAGGCGCTCGGGCGCGGCGAGGAACTGGCCGGCCGGCCCCTTGCCGAGGGGGTTGCAACGGCCGCAATTGCAGCGGAAATTGCCGCGTCGCGCGGCATCGAAGCACCGATAGTGGCAGCCGTCGACGCCGTGCTCAAAGGCAGGATTTCAATCGCCGATGCGGTGGCAGCGCTTCTGTCGCGGCCGCTGAAAAGCGAGACTGACTGACCGGCGCGCATGCGCTGCAATCACGAAACCGGAGAACCTCATGGCCTACTGGCTTTTCAAATCCGAACCGTCGACCTGGTCGTGGGAGATGCAGAAGAAAAAGGGCGACGCCGGCCAGGAGTGGGACGGCGTGCGCAACTATCAGGCGCGCAACAATATGCGCGAAATGAAGGTCGGCGACCTGGGATTCTTCTACCATTCGCAGGAGACGCGCGACATTGTCGGCATTGTCGAGGTCTGTGCGTTGGCACATCCGGACTCCAGCACCGATGACGAACGCTGGGAGTGCGTGGACATCAAGGCCGTGCGCGACGTGCCCACCCCTCCAACGCTGGACGCTATCAAGAAGAACCCGAAGCTCGCCGAAATGGTGCTGGTGAAAAACTCGCGGCTTTCGGTTCAGCCGGTCAAAGCCGACGAATGGGCCGAGATCTGCCGCATGGGCGGGGTGAACCCGGTTCCTTGAACATGCGCGCTCCGGCGCCCGCCGGCGCCGCCGCCTTCATACGCGCCAACACAGCACTGATTTCGCCACCGCATGTGCCCGAAATCCGGCTGCATCTGGCCGACGAGGCGCATGAGCTGTGGCATCGCACCGAAGATGAACTCGATGCGATTGGCCTGCCGCCGCCCTTCTGGGCCTTCGCTTGGGCGGGTGGACAGGGGTTGGCGCGTTATGTACTCGACCATCCCGAAACCGTACGCGGCAAATCGGTGCTCGATTTCGCCTCTGGCTCCGGGCTGGTGGCGATAGCCGCAGCAAAGGCGGGTGCGCGTACCGTACTGGCCGCCGACATAGACCCGTTCTGCGCGCCCGCATGCCTGCTCAACGCCGCCGCCAATGAAGTCGATATCAAATGCTCGCAAGCAGACCTTATCGGTGCCGACGACGGCTGGGACGTCGTTCTTGCCGGCGATGTATTCTACGAAAAGCCTTTGGCCGCGCGGCTGCTGCCCTGGTTCCGCGCTCTCCATGAGCGCTGCGCGCTGGTATTCGTCGGCGACCCCGGCCGCTCCTATCTGCCCGGCGAAGGCCTTGTTGCCTGCGCAACCTATTCCGTTCCGGTGACGCGTGTTCTGGAAGATGCCGAAGTAAAACGCACCACGGTGTGGCGGGTTGCTTGACGGCATCTACCATCCGGCGTTCAATCCGCTGGTATCGATTTAGGGGGAGGCAATAGTGGACTTCGGCGGACTGAACTATCTGGCGATTCTTGTCGCCGCGATTGCAGGTTACCTATTCGGCGCGGCCTATTACGGCACTCTCGGCAAGCCGTGGATGAAGGCCGCGCGCATCGATCCGGCCGACGCAAAAATGTCGCCGGCGCTCATGATCACCGGTTTCGTGGCCGAGCTTGTCATGGCCTGGGTGCTGGCCGGCGTGATCGGCCATCTCGGCACCGGCCAGGCGACATTGTGGAACGGCGTCGTCTCCGGCGCGTTCATCTGGCTGGGTTTCATGGCAACCACCGTGGCGGTCAACCAGCGCTATCAGGGCTTCGGCTGGGACCTGACGATCATCGATGCTGGCCACTGGCTCGGCGTCGCTATCATCATGGGCGGGATCATCGGCTGGTGGGGCGTTTAGCGGCGAAGCCGTACAGAGCTAACGCCCAAGCAAAAGCTCACCCCACCACCTTGACGATGCTCCCTCGCCCCATCTGCGCCAGAAGCCACGCCATATCACGCGGAGAAACAGCAACGCAGCCCTCGGTCGGCGCATAGTCAGGCTTGGCGACATGCAGGAAAATGGCGCTGCCGAGGTTGCGGCGGCGCGAACCGATGTTCCAGTCGAGCACGATAACAACGTCATAGAGCCGGTCGTCGCGCATCATCTTTTCGTGGCTGGCGGTGAAGGGCAGACGCACGAGGCGGTTGTAGTTCGCGTCCGCCGGAGCGTCGCACCAGCCGAAATCGGCGCGGATGGCGCGCAGCGATAGCCGCGCCGGCACCGCAATGCGGCGCCCACGGCGAAAACCGCCGATAACCTTCATCGACGCTCGCGGCGTTGCGCCGTCGCCCTCCCGCTTGTTCGCACTGATTCCGGAGCGGCCGAGTGCGCATCGCATAACGCGGTTTCCGGCAATCAACTGCCCCTGTGCGCGGTTGCCCGGCCGGCTGCGCACAACAAGCACGAGCCCATGACCGGGGATATTTCCGCTATTGTGGTTGCGGTCACTGTTTTTGGAGTATGATCGCACGCCGGAACAAAAGCCTGTGAACGCCTATCGCGCAGGCGAGGTTCCGCATAAACGGAGCACGGTCAACCTTGTTTTCCTGTTTTGTTTGAATGGATTGCCAATGACTTCCAGAACACTTCTCATTGTAGACGACGACGAAGACCTGCGCAGCACGCTCAAGGAACAGCTTTCGCTCTACGAGGAATTTGACGTGCTGGACGAGTCCTGCGCCGCCAAGGGCATCGCTGCAGCGCGCGGTTCGATCGTCGATCTGCTGATCATGGATGTCGGCTTGCCGGACATGGACGGGCGCGAGGCCGTGAAGGTGCTGCGCAAAGGCGGCTTCAAGGCGCCGATCATCATGCTGACGGGGCACGACACCGATTCCGACACCATTCTGGGGCTGGAAGCCGGCGCCAACGACTATGTGACGAAGCCGTTCCGCTTCGCCGTACTGCTCGCCCGCGTGCGCGCCCAGCTGCGCCAGCACGAACAGAGCGAGGACGCGACCTTCTCCGTCGGCCCCTACACCTTCAAGCCGAGCCAGAAGCTTCTGATCGACCAGCGCGGCGGCAAGGTGAGGTTGACCGAAAAGGAAGCCGCGATCATCAAATATCTTTACCGGGCCGACAAAAGCGTGGTCACCCGCGACGTATTGCTGGAAGAAGTATGGGGTTACAATTCCGGCGTCACCACCCACACGCTGGAAACGCATGTCTACCGCTTGCGGCAGAAGATCGAGCGTGATCCTTCCAATGCGGAAATTCTTGTGACAGAAAGCGGCGGATACAAGCTCGTTCCGTGAGCCGGCTGCGCTGCCCGGCAAACCGGCCGGGTGCTAGGATGTTCCCCCAAGGGGGCGGGGAACCGGGGACTTGAATGGCGCTTGACGACGACATCCGGATCCTGGAGCGGGTCAAGCTGTTCGAGGATTTCAGCAGCGACCAGCTTCGCCTTCTGGCGTTTGGTGCCGAGACGCTGCGCCTGCGCGCGGGGCGCGACCTTTATCGCGAAGGCGCTCCCTCCGATTGCGCCTATGTCGTGGCCAGTGGCAAGATCGAACTCAGCCGCAGCCGTGGCGGTGAGAACGTGACGGCGGGCGAAGCCGGCCCTGGCACGGTTCTTGGCGAATTGTCTCTGATCTCAGGCGGCAAGCGCGTGTCGACTGCGACTGCTGCCGTCGACAGCGAGGTGATTCGCCTCAACCGCTCGCTTTTCCGCCGTATCCTGGAAGAGTATCCGGAAGTCGCTGCAAAACTTCACGCACGCATTTCCGCGAACATGAAATCGATGCTTGACGAGATCGGCAGTCTCGGCCGCCACTTCGCGGAGTAGGGCCGCCGCTGTCATCCTTGGGCTTGTCCCAGGGATCTACCGCCGCTCCCGCAGATCGTCCACGGCTTGCCTTGCCGCAGGTCCTCGGGACAAGCCCGAGGAAGACGCCGCGTGCCGGCCCACCCTCTAATCCAGATCGAACCGCGCAATCACCGGCACATGGTCGGAAGGCCTTTCCCAGCCGCGCGCCTGCTTGAGCACCGTGATGTCCGTGAGCACGGGCGACAGCGATGCCGAAGACCAGATATGGTCGAGCCGCCGGCCGCGGTCGGAAGCCTCCCAGTCCCGCGCGCGATAGCTCCACCAGGTGTAGATGCGTTCCGGCGGCGGCGTGTGCTGCCGCATCAGATCGGCCCAGCCGCCGGCGGTGCGCATCGCCTCCAGCCCCTCGGTCTCCACCGGCGTGTGGCTGACAACCTTGAGCAGTTGTTTGTGCGACCAGACATCGGCCTCAAGCGGCGCGATGTTGAGGTCGCCGACGAGAATGGACGCGGCTGCCGAATCTGAATCCGCCGGCACATCATGCATCTCGGCGATGAAATCGAGCTTGTGGCGGAACTTCGGATTGATGTCGGGATCCGGTTCGTCGCCGCCCGCAGGCACGTAGAAATTGTGCAGGAGCACCGGCTTGCCGCCGGCTTCGAACCGCACGCAAAGGTGCCTGCTGTCTCCCATCTTGCAGAATTCGCGCTTTTCGACCGTCTGGATCGGCCGTTTCGAGAAGGTCGCTACGCCGTGATAACCCTTCTGGCCATGGAAGGCGATGTGCTCATAGCCGAGCGCCCGGACATCGGCTTCCGGGAACAGCTCGTCGGGGCACTTGGTTTCCTGCAGGCACAGGAGATCAGGCTGGTGTTCGGCCAGAAACTTCGCCACCAGCGGCATTCTCAGGCGCACGGAGTTGATGTTCCATGTAGCGACGGTAAGGGGCATGCGAGAGGTCCGGCTTGTGCAAAAACCGGAAACTGCCAATGCAGGTGCGGGCACGCAAGGCCGCTTCGGCCCTTGGTGCGCCGCGCTGCCTCAATCCACAGCTTTCACGCCAGGTACATCAGCCGCCGCGCTTGATCTCGTTCATCTCGCGCACGCGGTTGTAGTTGATCTCAAAGACGCTCGGATCGAACGTCACGCCCTGCTGGACGTTGAAGATCATCACGGTGGTGTCCTTGCCCTGCGCGTCGGTGATTGTCCACTGCCTGAGCTCGTAACTCTGAGGGTCGAACATCATGGTGATGGTCGCATCGCCGAAGACCGACTTGTCCACCAGCTTGATGGTGGTCAAGTCCGCGTCCTGGCGCAAATCGGCAACCTTGTTGCCGGAAAGGTCGATCCGTTCGTCGAGCAGCAGCTTCAGCGGCGTCTGTTTGAGCGCATAGAGATCGGCCGTGTTCAGCTTGCCGTTGAAAAGCACAACCGACTGGCCGTCCGAAACGACGCGGAATTTCGACGGTTCTTCATAGTTGAAGCGCAGCTTGCCCGGACGTTCGATGAAGAACTTGCCGCCGGTCTGTTCGCCCTGCGGCCCGAACTGGACGAACTCGCCCATCATCGTGCGCACGGAGGAGAAATGGTCGGCGATCTTCTGCGCCGCCGCGCCTTGCGCCCGCGCATGGTCGCTGGCGGCAAGCGGCAGAAGCAGGGTGGCACCCAACCCCGCGGCGGCGGCCAGAAGGGAACGGCGGGAGATATTGCTCTTGGCTTCAAACATCAGCGGGCCTTTGAAATGGCTGTTGGTGTCGAGCGGTAGATCGTCACTGGGGCCGAAATTTGGCCGGACAGGCGCAACGCCGCCCTGGGGCCGGTCTCCCTGAGGCGCGCCATCACATCTTGTCCTCTTCGGTCGGCACCAGAATCTCGCGTTTGCCGGCGTGATTGGCGGGGCCGACAATGCCCTCTTCTTCCATTCGTTCGATGATCGATGCGGCGCGGTTGTAGCCAATGCCCAGGCGGCGCTGGATATAGCTGGTCGAAGCCTTGCCGTCGCGCAGCACCACAGCCACCGCCTGATCGTAGGGATCGTCGGAATCCTCGAAATTGCCGCCACCGCCCGAACCCGGACCGCCGGCATCGTCGTCGCCGTCGTCTTCGGTGATCGCGTCTAGATATTCAGGCGTGCCCTGCAGCTTGAGATGCGCGACGATCTGCTCCACCTCGTCGTCGGCAACGAACGGCCCGTGGACGCGCTGTATCCGCCCGCCGCCCGCCATGTAGAGCATGTCGCCCATGCCGAGCAGCTGTTCTGCGCCCATCTCGCCAAGGATGGTGCGGCTGTCGATCTTCGACGTCACCTGGAAGGAAATGCGGGTCGGGAAGTTGGCCTTGATCGTACCGGTGATGACGTCGACCGACGGCCGCTGCGTCGCCATGATGACGTGGATACCGGCAGCGCGGGCCATCTGCGCCAGACGCTGTACCGCGCCCTCGATATCCTTGCCGGCGACCATCATGAGGTCTGCCATTTCGTCGATGATGACGACAATATAGGGCATTGCCTCCAGTTGAAGGCTTTCGGTCTCGTAAATCGCCTCGCCGGTCTCGCGGTCGAAGCCGGTCTGCACGGTGCGGCTGAGCGCCTCGCCCTTCTTCGCCGCCTGCGCGACGCGCTGGTTGAAGCCGTCGATATTGCGCACGCCGACCTTGGACATCTTGCGGTAACGGTCTTCCATCTCCCGCACCGTCCATTTCAGCGCCACGACCGCCTTTTTCGGGTCGGTGACAACAGGTGTCAGAAGATGCGGAATACCGTCATAAACCGAGAGCTCCAGCATCTTGGGGTCGATCATGATCAGCCGGCACTGCTCCGGCGTCATGCGGTACACCAGCGACAGGATCATGGTGTTGATGGCGACCGATTTGCCCGAGCCGGTGGTGCCGGCAACGAGCAGATGCGGCATCTTCGCTAGGTCGGCGATCACCGCCTCGCCGCCAATCGTCTTGCCGAGCGTCAGGGCCAGCTTGGTCTTGGTCTGCTCGAAATCGCGGCTCGCCAGAATTTCGCGCAGATAGACGGTCTCGCGACGCGCATTGGGAAGCTCGATGCCGATGGCGTTGCGGCCGGGAACCACGGCGACGCGGCAGGCAATCGCACTCATGGAGCGCGCGATGTCGTCGGCGAGGCCAATGACGCGGCTCGACTTGATGCCGGGTGCCGGCTCCAGTTCGTATAGCGTGACCACCGGGCCGGGGCGCACATGGATGATTTCGCCCTTGACGCCGAAGTCCTCCAGCACGCCTTCCAGAAGCCTTGCATTCTGTTCCAGCGCCTCGTTGGAAAGGCTCTGGTCCTGGACGACGTTTTTGGGCTCGGCGAGCAGGTGCAGCGACGGCAGTTCGAATTCGCCGCTGCCGATCAGCGAGCGCTGTGCCTCGCGGCGGATGCGGGCGCCCTGCTGCGGGCGTGGCGCCGGACCCTCGACGCGGGCCGCACCTGGAGCAGGCGTCTGCACAGGTTCGAAACCATCATCAGCTTCGAAATCGTCGTAGTCAGCCTCGATTTCCGGTGCCCCACGACCGAGGTCGGCGAATTCCGGTTCGATGCGCCCGCCTGGCGCTCGCGCCGCGACCGGCGGTTCTTCCAGATAGTCATCTTCATCATAATCGGGCTCGAACCGGCTGCGCTTCCCGGCGAACGTGAAGCGACGCCGCACAAATCCTCGCATCGAGAGCCACCAATGGGTCAGCGCTCCGAGAGCCAGCAGGCCTTCGCCGTCACTTGTATCCCCATCGTCGAACTCATCTTCATAGTCGGCAATGTCGGCATAACCTGTATCGCGACCGATGAGGGATGAGGCGAATGCGAACAGCCAGAGCGCGGGAGCCGCAAACAGCAGCATAATCAGCACTGCCGCCCAGCCGGTGGGGTAGCCGCCGACAAAGAAACCCGGAACCGCAAGCACCATGTCGCCGAACACGCCGCCGAGGCCGGACGGTAGCGGCCAGCTTTCAGGTGCTGAAATGCATCCCGCAAGCGCGGCTCCTGCAAGCGACGCGCCTATCCACGCCGCGCCGCGCTTCAGCGGCTGGTCGATCGCGGAGCCCGAAATCATCCTGACCGCCCAGATGACACCGGGAACCAGCAGGCCGACCGAGGCCAGCCCGTAGAACTGCATGGCAAGGTCGGCGAACACCGCACCCGCAAAGCCCATCGCATTGGTGGCCAGCATGTCGGTAGCGTGGCTGAAGCTTGGGTCGGCGACATTCCATGTCGCGAGGCTTGCAACGGCAAATCCGGCGACAATCAGCATCGCCACTCCGGCAGCCCGGCGCAGGAGACGTCTGACAAAGCCGCTCAACCCATGACCGGTATCGTCCATAGCTAGGGAATGGCCCGTACGCATCTGTCTCCTCAGCGTTCGCCCGCAGGTGCGCCTTGGAGCGCGCCCGAAACTAGCCGGAGACTAGGCGGCGGAAGGTTAAGGCTGCATTAACCATGCGCATTTGCTTAAGCGGAATGAAAGCAAACGGGCCCGGCGGAACCGGACCCGTTTACGGTTGCAGCTGTTATTGACGTTCCGGCCAGCGAATGTCGCCGGCCGGAAGGCTTTGTCAGGAGTGGTAGGCCACTTCACCGTGCGAGGCGAGATCGAGACCGGTGGCTTCCTCCTCCTGCGTCGGACGCAGGCCGACGATCAGATCGACCACCTTGAAGATGACGGCCGAGAGCACGCCGCACCACACGATGGTGACGAGCACCGCGACGAACTGGATCCACAGCTGCGAAGCGATGGAGAAGTCCTCCGCGCCCGTGCCGCCAAGTGCCGGAGCGGTGAAGATGCCGGTTCCGAGCGCGCCGACGATGCCGCCGATGCCGTGAATGCCGAACACGTCGAGCGAGTCGTCGTAACCCATCTTGATCTTCACCACGGCCACGAAGAAGTAGCAGACCACCGAGGCAATCGCGCCAAGCACGATGGCGCCAACCGGACCGATCGAGCCGCAGGCAGGCGTAACTGCCACGAGACCCGCGATGATGCCGGATGCCGCACCGAGCATGGAAGCCTTGCCGCGCGTCAGCGCTTCGATCGCTGCCCAGGCAACGGCAGCACCTGCGGTCGCGGTGAAGGTGTTGATCATCGCAACGCCGGCACCGGCCGTGGCTTCGAGGTTGGAACCGGCATTGAAGCCGAACCAGCCCACCCACAGCATCGAGGCGCCGACCATGGTCAGCGTCATGGAATGCGGCGCCATGTTGTCCTTGCCGTAACCCATGCGCTTGCCGACCATCATGGAGCCGACGAGAGCCGCGATACCGGCATTGATGTGGACGACCGTGCCGCCGGCGAAATCAAGTGCGCCGAGGTTGAACAGGTAGCCCGCCCCGTCCCAGACCATGTGTGCGATCGGGAAATAGACGAAAGTGACCCAGAGCACGGTGAACAGCATCACAGCGCTGAATTTGATGCGCTCGGCAAACGCGCCGACGATCAGGGCAGGCGTGATGACGGCAAAGGTCATCTGGAAGCAGATGAACACATATTCCGGGATCACGACGCCGTCTGTGAAGGTCGCGGCCTCGCTGTCTGGCCCTACGCCGGCAAGGAATAGCTTGCCGAAGCCACCCCAAAACGGGCTGGTGCTGCCGCCGAAGGCGAAGGAATAGCCCCACAGCACCCACACCACCATCACCACGGCAGCGATCATCGTGCATTGCATGAGGACGGACAGCATGTTCTTGGCACGCACCAGGCCGCCATAGAAAAGCGCCAGACCCGGCATCGTCATGAACAGAACGAGCACGGTGGCGATCATCATGAAGGCGGTGTCGCCCTTGTCCATGGTGGTTGCGGTTTCTTGCGCGAAAGCGGCGGTCGTGCCGAAAGCGCCGAGTGCCAGAGTGCCCAGAAGGGCGGCGCGCGAAAGCGGCGCGATAGTCGAACGAATTGTCATTGGTTTCTCCATTACCCGCTGGGCCCGCTTAAAGCGCGTCGGCATCTGTTTCGCCGGTGCGGATGCGCACCGCCTGGTCGATCCCGTAAACGAAGATCTTCCCGTCACCGATCTGACCGGTCTTGGCCGCGTCAGCGACTGCCTCGACGACCTTGTCGACCATGTCGGTCGATACAGCGATCTCGATTTTCACCTTGGGCAGGAAGCTGACGGCGTATTCCGCGCCGCGATAGATTTCCGTATGCCCCTTCTGACGCCCGTAGCCTTTGACTTCGGTAACAGTCAGCCCCTGTATCCCGACGCCGGTGAGCGATTCGCGCACCTCGTCGAGTTTGAACGGCTTGATGATAGCCATCACTATTTTCATGAGTTTCCACCTTTTCCGACTGCGGCTTCCCGCGGTTGCGGCATCACCGGCGCGAACGAGCCGGCAAGTGGCTGCAGCCATTCAAGCGCCGTGCCAGTTCGTACGGACGGTCGCTAAGCTGCTGGTATTAAACAGGAAAAAGTGAGCGAGAGCGCCATGCCTTCGCAAGCGCAGCATATACGATGCTCAATGTGTAGGCAGATGAGCTATCGTGCCTATTTTGTGGGCTTCGCGCGTTCCCGGATCAACCCCTCCTGGGCGACGGAGGCGATCAGCAGCCCGTCGCGGGCATAAAGCAGCCCCCGCGAGAAGCCGCGTGAGCCGATCATGTTGGGGCTGTCCTGCGAATAGAGCAGCCAGTCGTCCAGCTTGTGCTGGCGGTGAAACCACATCGCATGGTCGAGGCTCGCCATCTGCAGCCGCGCGTCGAAGCCGGTGCGGCCATGTGCGAAATTCGCCGTGTCGAGCAGCGTCATGTCGGAGAGATAGGCGAGGATCGCGCTTTGCAGCGCCCGGTCGTCGGGCACGTCGCCGGTCATGCGCAGCCACACGCTTTGCCGTGGCGGCAGCGGATCTCTCGTTGTGTAGTGCTCGACATTGACCGGCTTGACCTCCAGCGGCCGCTCACGGGCCCAGAACCTGCGGATCGCCTCGGGGATTTCGAGCTTCGAATCGTTGATCAGCTCGATCTGCGTCTTCAGCTCTTCCGGAGGCGGCACGTCGAGCGACATCGGCATCTGGTGCTCCACGCCTTCCTCGTCGCGGTGGAACGAGGCAGCGAGCGTGAATATCGCCTTGCCGTGCTGGATCGCCACCACGCGGCGCGTGGTGAAGGCGCCGCCATCGCGGATGCGGTCGACATTGTAAATAATCGGCACCGAGGGATCGCCCGGCAGCATGAAATAGCAGTGCAGCGAATGCACATGCTTGTCTTCGGCATCCACCGTGCGCTGCGCCGCCACCAGCGACTGGCTGATCACCTGCCCGCCGAAAACGCGCTGCCAGCCCACCTGCGGGCTGCGACCACGATACAGATTGTGTTCCAGCCGCTCGAGATCGAGAATGGACAGGAGTTCCCGCATCACGTCTGTCATGGTGTGGCCTTTAGCGCTGGTAGGGTTGCGGTTTCCAACAGGAAGCCACAAATCAAGTCAAGGCAAGCCAGCCGCAAAGCAGGAGATGCCCGCATGAACAACCGGACCTTCGATGTCGTCATTGCCGGCGCGGGTTATGTCGGCCTCGCTACCGCTGTCGCGCTGCGCGCCGCGCGGCCTTCGCTCTCCGTAGCAATAGTGGATGCCGCGCCCGAGGGCATTTGGAAGAAGGATGGCCGCGCCTCGGCGATCGCAGCAGCCGCATGCCGCATGCTGGCTCAGCTCGACGCCTGGGAGGAGATCGCACCTGAGGCCGAGCCGATCACCGATATGGTGGTCACCGATTCTCGAACCTCCGATCCCGTGCGCCCCGTATTCCTGACCTTCGGCGGAGATGTCGCGCCTGGCGAGCCGTTTGCCCACATGGTCCGCAACGTCGTTCTCAACGGCAGTTTGCGCAAACGCGCGGCCGCGCTGGGCATCGACCTGATCGAGGGCGTTGCCGTTTCGGGTTTCGAGCGTGGAGCGGCCTCGGTTGCCGTGCAGCTGGCCGACGGCATTACACTCGATACGCGGCTTCTCGTTGCGGCCGACGGCGTTCGCTCGCGGCTGCGCGACATGGCCGGCATCAAGACGATGCATTGGGATTACGGCCAGTCGGGTATCGTCTGCACCGTGGCGCATGAGCGGCCGCACAACGGCCGCGCGGACGAGCATTTCCTGCCCGCCGGTCCCTTCGCCACCCTGCCGCTCAAAGGCAATCGGTCCTCGATCGTGTGGACGGAAAAGACCGAAGACGCCGAGAAGCTGGTCGAACTGGAGCCCGTCCTGTTCGAGGCCGAACTCGAACTGCGCTTCGGGCTGAAGCTCGGTGACATAAAAGTCGTAGACAAGCCTCGCGCCTGGCCGCTCGGGCTGACGCTGGCACGCGACTTCGTGCAGCCGCGTTTTGCTCTGGCGGGCGACGCCGCACACGGCATCCACCCCATCGCCGGGCAGGGCCTCAATCTCGGCTTCCGAGATGCCGCGGCCCTGGCGGAAATCATTGTCGACGCCGATCGTCTCGGCCGTGATATCGGCGCGCTCGACGTGCTGGAGGGCTACCAGCGCTGGCGCCGTTTCGACACGGTTCAGATGGGCGTGACCACCGACGTGCTGAACCGCATGTTCTCCAACGATTTCGGCCCCCTGCGGGCGCTCCGCGATATCGGGCTCGGTCTTGTCGACCGTATGCCGCCGCTGAAGGATTTCTTCATCAGGCAGGCTTCAGGGCTTTCGCCGGATGCGCCGCGGCTGCTCAGGGGCGAAGCAATCTAAGGCCTGCCAACTTACCGCAATGTGGCTCCGGCATTACCGGAACCTTACCGGCGAGTGACCAAAGCTTAACTTGTCCGATCGCCCCTCTGGCCGGATGCTTTTCGGCGTCCGCCAGAGGAGTTAGGCCCATGAAAAAGCTCGCAACCGCCATTGCGATGACAGCCATCGCCGGCACCCCGACGCTGGCCCACGACCGCCCGCTCGGCGACGGCAAGATCTCGTCGTCGCCGCGCGCCAACTATCTCATGTCGTGCCAGCAGCGCTTCAATGCCAACGCACCGGGCGCGCATCGCACCGGCGACTGGATATCCGGTTCCACCTACGACCCCGCCGAAAAGCCGACCGTTGATGGCAGCGTATCCTGGCCGTCGCGCATTTCGGTATCCCTGCAGGGAAATCAGCGCGTCGTCTCGGCAAACAACCTGCCGAACCACCCGACGGGAAATTTTCCCATCGCCCGCAATGACGACGCCTACAGCTACGACCGCAACCCGAACCGCATTCGCGAACAGAACATCATGCTGCGGCTGCCAGCCGACCCTCAGCTTGCGGCCAGCCCCTCTTGTGTTCCGATGGGTATGATCGGCTTCGCCCTCTCTGGCGTCGCCATCTACAACGCCGTCGACGCCGCTGGCCGCGACGCACCGGCTCATGAAATCCAGGACAAGTGCGGCGGCCACCCACAGCAGGCCGGCCAGTATCATTATCACGACCGCTCACCCTGCCTTGCCGACACGCGCTCCGGCATTTCGGGCCATTCAGACCTGGTCGGCTACGCGCTTGACGGCTTCGGCATCTATGGCCTGCACGGCGAAGGCGGCAAAGCGCTGACCAATGCCGACCTCGACGCTTGCCACGGCCACACCCACACCGTGATGTGGGACGGCAAGGCGCGCGAAATCTACCATTACCACCTGACCGACCAGTACCCCTACACGATCGGCTGCTATCGCGGCACGCCGCAGCGCGTTGCCGGCCAACGCATGGCCAATGCCGGCGAACGCCGAGGCCCGCCACAGGCCGGCGAACGGCGCGGAGGGCGCGAACAGTTCGGCGACAGGCCGCCGCGACAAACCCTCTTCGGCCTTTTCCGCCGACCGCCGCAAGACCGGCCATAAGCGCGAAACCAGAGACGTCTCCCACTCTTTTCATTGCCGCGCGGGGATGGCCGCCGCCTGCTGCTGTACTAGATTAGCAGCGGCGGCCAGCGCGGCCCGAAACGTTTCATGAGGAGAGAAAAATGCAACGTCACGCCAATGCGGTCTGGAAAGGCGATCTGAAGAGCGGAACAGGCACGCTGGAAACCCAGAGCGGCGTTCTCAAGGAACAGGCCTATTCGTTCAAGATGCGCTTCGAGGATGAAACCGGCAAATCCGGCACCAACCCTGAAGAACTGATCGCTGCCGCACATGCCGGCTGCTTTGCCATGCAGCTTTCGCATTTTCTGGCCGAAAACGGCACCACGGCCGACAGGCTGGAAGTCAGCGCCGCTGTTACCCTCATTCCCGGCACCGGGATCACCGAAAGCGCCCTGACGCTGGCGGCAACCGTCCCCGGCATTGACGATGCGAAGTTCCAGGAACTTGCCGCCAAGGCGAAGGCAGGCTGTCCGGTTTCAGGCGCGCTTGGCGCGATCAACATCACGCTGGACGCCCGCCTGGCCTGATCACGCGCGCATCGTGTAATTTTCACATCGGAAGGTGGCGCAAAACGCAATCTTGCGTCGCCTTCCCTGCCCACTTCGCAACCAAAAAACGGCTCGTAAGCACTAAAATCGACATCATGCTTCGCTATCTCGGGAGGATGCACGATGCTGATGCAGGTGGAGACGCGTGCCTTGAAAAGCCCCAAAGCCGATACCGGTCTCTCCGTAACAGACATCACGGACCAGGCCTCACGGCTTGACGCGTTCGACAATCACGAGCGCATCTGGCTCGGCCGGGACGAAAAGCGCGGTCTCACGGCAATCGTTGCAATCCATAACACTCGCCTCGGCCCCGCGCTCGGCGGCACGCGCGTCTGGCCGCACGAGAATTTCGACGCGGCGTTGACCGACGCGCTGCGCCTTTCGCGCGGCATGACCTACAAGGCGGCTGTCGCCAACCTTTCGCTCGGCGGCGGCAAAGCTGTGATCTGGGCCGACCCCGCGACCGACAAGACACCCGAACTGCTCGATGCCTACGCCGAAATGCTGATGCAGCTCGACGGCCAGTATTATACCGCCGAGGATGTCGGTCTGTCGCTGTCCGATGCCGATTATCTGCGCGAGCGCACCCGCAATGTCACAGGCACCACGAAGGGCGGCAGCGGCAACCCCTCACCCGTCACTGCCCATGGCGTTTATCTCGGCCTCAAGGCCGCCTTTGCCTTCCGCAACGGACATGAGGATCTGAGCGGCGTGCGCATCGCCGTTCAGGGCCTCGGCTCGGTCGGCTGGGCGCTGTGCGAGCGGCTGCATGCCGACGGGGCGAAGCTCATCGTGTCCGACATCGACGAGAAGCGCGTCGCAAAGGCTGTCGCGACATTTAGCGCAGAGGCCGTAGGCGCTGATGAAATCCTCTCGGCCGACGCCGACATCTTCGCACCTTGCGCGTTGGGCGCGGTGCTTTCCGCCGAGACCATTCCGTCGCTCAAGGCAAAGATCGTCGCGGGCGCTGCCAACAACCAGCTCGCGAAACATGGCGATGCCCGGCTCCTGATCCAGCGCGGCGTGCTTTACGCGCCTGACTATGTGCTGAATGCCGGCGGGCTGATCAACGTCGCGGGCGAACTCGACCCCGACGGTTATGACCGGCAAAGGGTGCTGAAGGCGCTGCAGGAAATTCCGGCGACGCTGAACACGATTTTCCAGCGTGCCGCGCAACTCGGGCGCCCGACCAACGACATCGCCAAGGACATCGCCGACGAGCGCCTGCGGCGGGGGTAGTCCCGGCCGCCTAGCTCCCCTTGATGCCCTTGAGCGCGTTTTCGCCCCACACCTGCTCAAGCCGGGCGTCGCGCCGGCAGCCATTGCGGTAATATTTATAGCGCACCGGATTTTTGCGGTAATAGTTCTGGTGGTAGTCCTCCGCCGCCCAGAAGGTAGGCGCCGAGGCGATTTCGGTTACCACATTGCCGCCGAGTTCGCGTGCGGCGGCGCTTTTTGCTTTCCCTGCAGACGCCTTCTGGGCATCGGTCGTGGCGTAGACCGCTGTCGTGTAACTGTGGCCCCGATCGCAGAACTGCCCGCCGCCATCGGTCGGATCGATCGAGTGGAAGAAGGCCGCCACCAGCATGTCGTAGCTTACGCGTGAATTGTCGAACTCGATCCTGACCGCCTCGCGATGACCGCCGGACGAATGATCGTAATATGTTGGATTGTCGGTCCGCCCGCCGATATAGCCCGAAGTGGTGGACACCACGCCGGACACCTTGTCGAAATCGGCTTCCACACACCAGAAACAACCTCCGGCAAAGATCGCAACCTCCATCTGCGCCGAGGCGGGCTGGGTTGCAGGAAGTGCTGCTGCCGTGGCGAGCAGAAGCGCGTAAGCGGTATTGCGGATCATCGGGGAACCTCCGGTTTCGCAGCGAAAACTAGCACTGCTTTTTCGCCGTTCAAATCACTGGCTTACACGCTTGCGTGAGAGAACCAGCGGCTTGTGTGAAAGCGCCGGCCCTGCACCAATTCTCGTGCGATCCGGAATCGGGTGGCGGCCGGCATTCCGCGCCAATAGTTGGGTGGCCTCTTCAACAGGGGCATCTTCACATGACACACTTCCTTCTCATCCATGGCAGCTGGCATGGCGCATGGTGCTGGTTCAAGGTTTTGCCGCGCCTGCGCGCGCATGGTTCGGTTTCGGCGGTCAACCTGCCAGGCCGGGGACGCGATCCGGCACTTCTGCCGACGATCGATCTCAAAGCGATGGTGAAAGCAGCCGAGGCGCACGTGCCGGCGGAGCGCAAAACAACGATCGTCGTGCACAGCCGCTACGGCATTCTCGCTTCCGCGCTCTCAGAAAAGCATCCTGATCGCATCGAGCGCGTGATCTACCTCGCCTCTTTCATGCTGCCGGCCGGCGACAGCGTCGCCAAATGGGCGCCGACCGACCGCGATTCGCTGATCCCGGCCAATATGGACCTCAACATGACGGAACTCTGGGACTGGCTGCGGCCGGAGGCCTATCGCGACGCGCTTTATGCCGACTGCAGCGATGAGGATGTGGCGCTCGCCCACGCGCTCCTGTGCCGCGAGCCACTCCGCCCCGCCGGCGAGGCGCTGAGGTTAACGCCGGAGCGTTATGGCACCGTGCCGCGCGCTTACATAAGGCTGACGGAGGATCGCGCTGTCTCGCTTAACCTCCAGGATCGGCTGATCGAGGCGAGCCCGCCGGAGCGCGTGGAAAGCATCGCTGCCAGCCACTCGGCCTACTTCTCGCAGCCGGACAAACTGACCGAAACGATCATGAGCTTGGCGCGCGACTGACGGCACTTCCACGGTTCGCAACAGAGTATTAGTCGCCAGGGTTGCAACCAATAGTATATTTAAGATTGTGTTATAATCGCCGAAATATTGGCATCTATATTGCATTATATTTCCGGTAGTAACAGAAACGGGGGGTGGATAATGTCCAATGTTGTTCAATTTGGTACAAGGCGTCCTGTAATCGAACGCCCCACCTCGGGACCTCCACTCGAGGAGCGGCGTGCAGATCGACGCCGTCGCGTGAGGCGCGAGGCGGTGCTGCATTTCAATAGCGGTTACGGGGCGTTCGATGCGAGCGTCCGCAATCGCCCAACGGGGCATGCCTCGACATCGAAAGCACGCTCGGTGTACCGACGCGCTTTCACCTCACCGTTTCAGGCATCAAGGTCGGCAATGCTCATGTTCGGTGGCGTTCGTCCACGCAACTCGGCATTTTCCTGCTGGAGCCGTTTCCGCCGGACCTGATACCGCGCTAGGCGAGCTGGCTTGAGCGGCGGCTAAACCCGCCGTTCCACCATCATCTTCTTGATCTCGGCAATCGCCTTCGCCGGGTTCAGACCCTTCGGGCAAGCCTGGGTGCAGTTCATAGCCGCCCAACCGCAGGACGAAGTCCGAGGACGGGCAATCAGAGAAAGATCATGAACGGGCGGCGGCTAAACCCGACGCTCCACCATCATCTTCTTGATCTCGGCAATCGCCTTCGCCGGGTTCAGCCCCTTCGGGCAGGCCTGGGTGCAGTTCATGATCGTGTGGCAGCGGTAGAGCCGGAACGGGTCTTCCAGATTGTCGAGCCGCTCACCGGTCTTCTCGTCGCGGGAATCGATCAGCCAGCGATAGGCCTGCAACAATACGGCCGGGCCGAGATAACGCTCGCCATTCCACCAATAGCTCGGGCAGGATGTCTGGCAGCAGAAGCACAGAATGCACTCGTAGAGACCATCGAGCTTCTGCCGGTCCTCATGGCTCTGCCGCCATTCCTTGGCCGGCTCCGGCGTCTCGGTCTGCAGCCAGGGTTCGATGGAGGAGAGCTGCGCATAAGGCACCGAAAGGTCCGGAACCAGGTCCTTGACCACCGGCATGTGCGGCAGCGGGTAGACCTTCACCGAACCATTCACCTCATCCATGCCTTTGGTGCAGGCGAGCGTGTTGGTGCCGTCGATATTCATCGCGCAGGAACCGCAGATGCCTTCGCGGCAGGAGCGGCGTAGCGTCAGGGTCGGATCGACATTGTCCTTGATCCACAACAGCGCATCGAGAACCATCGGCCCGCAATCGTCGGTATCGACATAATAAGTGTCGACCCGCGGATTGTTGCCGTCGTCCGGCGACCAGCGGTAGATCCTGTATTCGCGCAGGTTCGACGCGCCGTCCGGTTTCGGCCAGACCTTGCCTTCGGTGACCCTGGAATTCTTGGGAAGCGTGAGTTCAACCATCTAACGGCGGTCCTTTCGGATGACCAGCTTGAGCCCGGACCAGACATGGTCGATCGCGGCGACCTTCACGTCTACCAGATCGAGTTGAAGCGCGGCGTTGCGCACGGTGTCCTCGGTCACGTCGGTCGGAACTTTCGAAGCCTTTTTAGGCCAGGAAACCCAGATCATGCCGTCGCGGCGAATGGCATCCTGGGCGTCGGGCAGCGCATCTTCGAGCTCGGCACGCCGGTGCGTGAAGCCGTGAATAACGTCAAAGGCGAGCGACTGGCCGGCGAGCGCGTCCCAGCTTTCAAGCCGTTTGGAGCTCGCGAAGCTTCGGCATGCCGCCAGATCATCCAACTCGCGCGGCAGCGCGATGAATGCGACATCGATGCCATCCTTCAGGCCAAGCTTGGCCGGAAGGGGCGCGCCTGAATAACCTGCCGACGCCAACGCCATCGTCAGTAAACGCGCTTCTTGGGCGCGATCTTGGCCGGGTCGATGCCGCCATCTTGGGGCTTCAGCATCGGCTCGGTGTGAACTGGCCGGTAGGTCAGCGTCACCTTGCCCTTGTCGTTCACCTTGGCCAGCGTGTGGTGGCGCCAGTTCTTGTCGTCGCGGTCGGGGTAGTCCTCATGCGCATGCGCGCCGCGGCTTTCGGTGCGTGCCTCCGCGCCGTAGACGGTCGTGATTGCACAGGCCATCAGATTTTCCAGCTCCAGTGTTTCCACCAGATCGGAATTCCAGATCATCGAGCGGTCGGTGACCTTGAGATCGTCGAGCTCCTTCCAGATGTCTGAAATGCGCTCGCAGCCCTGTTTGAGCGATTCCGAGGTGCGGAACACCGCGGCATCGTCCTGCATCGCCTTCTGCATCTTGCCGCGCAGCGCGGCGGTCGGCGTGTTGCCCGAGGCATGGCGCAGCTTGTCGAAGCGGGTCATGATCTGCTCGACCGCGCTTTCGTTGATTGAAGGCACTTCCGCCTCACGGTCGATCACCTGGCCGGCCCTTATGGCCGCCGCGCGCCCGAAGACGACGAGATCGATCAGCGAATTGGAGCCGAGCCGGTTGGCGCCATGCACGGATGCACTGGCCGCTTCGCCCACCGCCATAAGGCCGGGTGCGACGCGATCCGGATTTGCCTTGGTCGGGTTCAGCACCTCGCCCCAGTAATTGGTCGGTATGCCGCCCATATTGTAGTGAACCGTCGGCAGAACCGGGATCGGTTCGCGCGTCACGTCCACGCCGGCGAAAATACGCGCCGATTCCGCGATGCCCGGCAACCGCTCATGGATGACTGCGGGATCCAGATGGTCGAGATGCAGGAAGATGTGGTCCTTGTTCTTGCCCACACCCCGGCCTTCGCGGATTTCCATCGTCATGCAGCGCGAAACCACGTCGCGGCTGGCAAGGTCCTTGGCCGAAGGCGCGTAACGCTCCATGAAGCGCTCGCCTTCTGAGTTGACGAGATATCCGCCCTCGCCGCGCACACCCTCGGTGATCAGGCAGCCGGCGCCGTAGATGCCGGTCGGGTGAAACTGAACGAACTCCATGTCCTGCAGCGGCAGACCCGCACGGGCAACCATTCCGTTTCCGTCGCCCGTGCAGGTATGCGCCGAGGTGCAGGAGAAATAGGCCCGGCCGTAGCCGCCGGTCGCCAGCACCACCATTTTGGCGGCGAAGCGGTGGATGGTGCCGTCGTCGAGGTTCCAGGCCACGACGCCGGTGCAGACACCGTCGGTCATGATCAGGTCGATGGCGAAATATTCGACGAAGAACTGCGCCTTGTTCTTGACCGACTGGCCGTAGAGCGTGTGCAGGATCGCGTGGCCGGTGCGGTCGGCAGCGGCGCAGGTGCGCTGCACGGGCGGCCCGTCGCCGAAATTCTGCATGTGGCCGCCAAACGGCCGCTGATAGATGCGACCGTCCTCGGTGCGCGAAAACGGCACGCCGTAGTGCTCAAGCTCGTAAACGGCCGCCGGGGCTTCGCGCGCGAGATATTCCATTGCGTCGACATCACCCAGCCAGTCGGAGCCCTTCACCGTGTCATAGAGGTGCCATTGCCAGTGGTCCGGGCCCATATTCTTCAGCGATGCGGCAATGCCGCCCTGCGCGGCGACCGTGTGCGATCGCGTCGGAAAGACCTTGGTGATGCAGGCGGTCTTCAGTCCCTGCTCTGCCATGCCGAGCGTGGCACGCAGGCCGGCGCCACCGGCTCCCACGACAACAACGTCGAAGGAATGATCGACATAGGTATAAGCGCCGTTGCCCGCGGCTGAACTGTCCTTAGCGGCCACTGTGATCAGCCTCCGAATGCAAGCTTGAGAAGCGCGAACACCGAGACCGCGCCGACGACGATGGGAAAGAAGACATTGAGCGCCAGAAGCACGATCTTCAGCAGCTCGCCGTGAATATAGTCCTCGATGATCACCTGCATGCCGAGTTTCATGTGATAAAGCGCGGAGGCAAGCACCAGGATCAGGACCACGGCAACCAGCGGGTTGCCGAGCGTGGCCGCCACCGTGGCATGGTCGGCGCCATTGAGCGCCACGATCAACCCTACGAAAAACAGAATCAGCGGGATGTTGGCGAGTGCTGTCAGCCGCTGCCGCCAGAAATGCTCCGTGCCCTCCTTGGCCGAGCCCAGCCCGCGAACGCGGGCCAATGTCGTGCGCATGTCGCTCATCACATCCCCCGTGAGGCGTAGCCGGCGATCCAGACGAGCACCGTTAGCGTTGCCGAGCCAGCCAAGGTGGCCCAAGCCATCTTCGTGGCGGTATGTTTTTCGAGCATCGAACCGGTGTCCCAGATCAGATGGCGCACACCGCCCAGCATGTGGTGCAGCAGCGCCCAAGTGTAGCCGAAGAGCACGAGCCGGCCGAGAAACGAGCCGTAGATCGCGTTGACGAAATCGAAATAGGCCGGCGAGATCGCAGCCGCGATCAGCCACCAGGCCACCAGCAGCGTTCCGAAATAAAGTGCTGCGCCAACGATGCGATGCACGATCGACATCATCATTGTCGGGATCAGTCGGTACACCTGCAGATGCGGCGATACCGGGCGCTGTCGGGTGGCTGTCGTTTCGCTCATGGCTTCCCCGCTGCCGCCCCGCCTGAGCGGGGCAAAATTCGAGCCCGCAATCCTGCGGACCGCGGGTTTTCTAGTCCGGTTTTTGCACTGCGTCAAAGCCGGACCGCTAGGTCTTTAAGCTTGTTTAGGGCGTTCACGGCGCGGCGTCCACGCAAGGGGCGAACTTCAATCGATTGAGGTCGAAAGGAAGCGGCGAAAGCGGCTCAGCGCGTGCAGTCGAGTGGCGCTCGGCCGGCTTTCATCCACAGCGCCTCGCGACCCTCGAGCACCAGCGCCAACCCCTCCGCGCCGTAGCGGCTGCGCTGATTGGGCGGCGCTGCAACCAGCTCGTAACGCGCGACCTCAGGCTCGCCCGTTTCTTCCGAAACGCCTTCGGCTGCGCTGACAATAACCACGGCACCGGTATTGGTGACTCGGATGTCGCCGGCTTCGCCGCATCGGTAGGTTGCGACCCGCGGCTGCGAATTCGCTACCTGCTGCGCTGTCCCGCTGCCGGTGCAGCCCGCCGCCGCGAACGCAGCAGCGCAGGCAATACTCGACACAAATGCGCGTAACGCGCGCCCGGCTGAAATCGTCATAACGCGGACGCTAGGCGCAAAGCGCCATCGAGATCAAGCACTGCGGCGGCCGGGGAGGGTTGCCGGCTAACGCCCATCGAACCGGATCACGTAGCTCGACCAGTCGGCTGGCGCCGCGATCTGTTCGTAAAGTTTGCGGCCGTCTTCCGGCACGCGCGGCGCGTTGAGGATCAGCTTCGACCAGCCGCGCTCTTCTGCCTGATCCGCCAGAACGTCGACCAGCGCCTTGGCGATTCCCTTCTGGCGGTGGTCGTGATGCACGTAGATATGGTCGACCACACCGCAGCGCATTCCCGACACCGGCTCCGGCTGGTCGGCAAACATGATAAAGCCCACCAGCGCGCCGTCGATGCGCGCGCCATAGATCTCGATGCCGCGATCCTGCAGCAGCGTCTCGGCATAAAAATCGTCCGGGCGGCGCGGCGCACCGCGTTTCAGCGCCTGCGCGTAACCCGCAACCAGCGGCGCGAAATCATGCGCGTCGTTCAGCCGCAACTGGGCAATGTCGATCTCGGGATTCTGGCTCATGCCGTGTCCGTTCGCGGTTAACCACTTTCATCGATCCCCGGGGATCGCACCCTCCGCGCCGGGTGACAAGCGTTAAGAATGCGTTAATTTGACCAACCGAGGGGGCGGCACCTTTCACGGGAAGGAAAGCGCCATGCGCATGAGTGGATTTTGCACCGGATTGGTGCTTGCAACGGCATTGCTTGCCGCGGCGCTGACGCCGGCTGCTGCCGGCACATACGCCAAGGAACGCGTCTATGACGATTCCTTCGGCAATCTCATCATCTTGAGCCCGTCCGGACATAAACGAATCGTCGTGGGCATGGGCCACATCGCCGTCGAGATGGAGCAGGAACGCAGCGAATCGCCGGCCTATCGGCACGGCAACGACTACCGTGTCGTGAAACGTCACTGCTACCGCCCGCCGCACATCTGGAAAGGCCGCGGCTACATGTACGGCCTGGCCGACGGCGAAATTCCGCAAGCGCCGCTGGTCTGCAAGTAGTTCGAATGCCGGCCATGACTTGGCCGGATTTGCGTTGCCGAGTGGCGTTCAGGAAGCGTTAACCATGAGTGAAGCCCGCACTGCGCGCAGTCTGCGCGGCCAGATCGCATCGCTGGAGACGATGACCCGCTTCGTGCTGGCCACACTGGCGCTGGCGAGCGGTGTCTATACCTATCTTGGCGTGCGCAGCCTGCTCGACGGCGACGCGACCATGATCTTCTTTGCCGCCGTAATCTATTCTGCAGCCGTCTCGGTCGGCATCTATGGCTTCTGGACCTATCTGATCCGCTTCGTGCCCGATGTGCGCGACCTGGCGTCCCGCCTGGGGCTCGTTGCCGTCATGGCTCTCGGATCGGCGATGATCATCGCCATGTCATCCTGGCTCAATGCGGCTGCCCTGGCGGGCTCCGCGGCTGTGGAACAGCATCTGGCGACGACAATTGAGGGTTTCACGGCCGATCTCGACCAGGCCAACTCCAATGCCATAGCGGCGCAATCGCTGCTGCCGGACATCCAGCGCGCCTCCGAACGTTTTGCCCGGCTGGCCGAGGAAGAACGGGAATCCGGTGCGCTGACCGGCTCGTCGGGTTCCGGCAGCGTGGTCCAGCTGCTCAGCCAGATGTCGGCGCAAATGCGTGAGCTGGAGGCCAGCATCGCCGCTTCGCGCGAAACCGTTGCGCTGCTGTTCGAGGAAGGCCAGGGCCATCTGGCGACGATGCGCGGACTTGTATCCGGCTCGGGCGCGGTTGCGCCCCGCGCCGACCAGTTCGGTGAAGAGGCTGTCGCACTGACCGGCGTGATTTCAGCCCTTGAGCAGACCTCGATCGCGCCTTCCGTGAGCCGTGCCGCAGCCGACCTGTCGGCGGGCTTTATTGCGCCGGTTGCCGACGGCCGCTCCGCTGACCTCGCTGGCCGTCAGGACGCTGTTATGGCGCGGGTGCGGGCCTCCGTTGCCGCGCAATCCGAGGCACTGTCCAACGCCGCGAACGAGATACTCGCCCTGCCGCGCGTCGCCGAGCGCCGTTTCGTGCCGCTGTCGGCTGCCGAGGCCGTGCTGCTTTATGCATCGAGCTTCCTGCCAAGCTGGGCCGGCGCCATCTCCATCGACCTCATGCCGGCCGTGCTGGTGGGCATCATGGCGATCGTCCATGGCGCGATCCGCCGTGACGAGGACGAACTGACGGAGGCCGACCTCATCACCGCCGGCGATATGCTGCGTGCTCTTGATGTTCACGCCGCGATTGCGGCGCGGCGCAGGGAAGAGGCCCCACCGACCAACAACGACACCGCTCCGGAAGACGAAAAGCCGGACCGGCGCGAAGCAGGTTCGGATGCACCCAACGTGACCCCGCTCAGCCTCACTGACCGCAAGAGGACCGACCCATGAGCCTGCGTGACGAAGCAATCGACAGGTCGCCGCGCGACGAAGCGGGGCTCGTGCGCTGGGCATTCTTTTTCATGCTGCTCGGCACATTTGTCGTGCTGACGCTCGACTTTCGCGACATCGTCGAACGCAATGGCGGACTATGGGCGCCGGAACGTTCGGCGACGGCGGTGACCGTTCCGGTTCTGCCGCCCGCCATCGAGGGTGACGAAGACGCCAGGCCGCGGGGGGTCGATCCGCGCGAATTCGTAACCGCGAATCCGGACAATCTGCGCGATGCAATGCGCTTCACGCTTCTGCCCGATGGCGTGCTGCGGGCCGTCGGCAGCATCGACCGCGGCGCGGCTGCCAGGCTTGAAGCCGAGCTCGGCGAACGCGGCGAATATGTGCGCACGATCTCGCTCGATTCGCCCGGAGGTTCACTCGACGATGCCATGCTTATGGCGAAACTCATTCGCGAGCGCGGGCTCTCGGCCGAGGTTCAGGACGGTGCGCTCTGCGCTTCCTCCTGCCCGCTCATTCTCGCTGGCGGCAAGAACCGCAAAGTGGCCGAAAAAGCGGCGATCGGCGTTCACCAATTCTATGCGGTGACAAGCCGCGAACTCGGCCCCGAACAGGCCATGGCAGACGCACAGCTGACCACGGCGCGCATCACCCGCCACCTGATTGAGATGGGCGTTGATCCGGCGCTTTGGCTGCACGCGCTCGATACGCCTCCGCGCCGGCTCTATTACCTGTCGGCGGAGGAACTCGCCGCCTACCGGCTGGTCACCGGCGCCCGCACCGCGGCTCTGGTGGATTGACGCCAGGCACCGCCTACCGCGCCTGCGCGTGATATTCCGGGTTGGGTTGCATCTCCACCGCCGCCGCCACCCGGTTCGACATGTTGAAGAACGCCGCGACGGATGCGATGTCCCAGATGTCGCGGTCGCTGAACCCGGCCCTGCGCAGGGCCTCGCGGTCGGTGTCGTCCATCTTCGCCGGCTGCTCTGTGAGCTTTTCCACGAAAGCCAGCATCGCCGACTGTTTTTCCGAAAGTTCGGCAACGCGCCAGTTCATAACCATCATCTCGCCGAGCGCGGGGTCGCCCGAAAGCTGGCGCACGGCCGCACCGTGCGCAACGAGACAGTAGAAGCAGTGGTTCACCGAAGACACGACAACGGCGATCATCTCGCGTTCCAGCTTCGACAGGCCGGAATCGCCGAGCATCAGATCGTTGTACATGTCGGTAAAGGCACGCAGCTTCTTTTCGTCGAACGCGTATGATTTGAGCACATTGGGCACCAGCCCCAGCTTCTCCTCGCATTTGGCAAAATAGGCCAGCGTCGCCTCCGACAGCTCTCCCGACGGTTCGAGGTCCAGTGCAGTCACACGCTTGGTCATGGCCTTCATTCTCTCTTTAAAAATTGCTGCGCACATGTGAGCGCCGGAACCTTCTCCGGCTCGCCAAACAGGCTTCATCTGTTACCATGCATTTTAAACTACCTGCCGGGGGAGAAAATCGCCATGGGTGCCAGCGGCCGCGCTGAGAACGCCGACAAGAAAACGAGGGGGGGAAATCAGCCCCCTGCCGGCCTCTCGGAGTTCCTGCGTTTTCTCGTGTCGCGCGCACCGGAGGAAGATCTCGCATCATACGACAAGAATGCCCTGACGCGCGCTGCCGAAATCGCTCAGGCGGCGCTGCTTAGCCACCACCAGGGCGAGAGTGTCGTGTCCGTCGATGCCAACCCCGGCATCGTCTGGCGCGGGCGCCCGATGTCTTCGGTGACGGTGATCAACGACAACATGCCGTTCCTGTTCGATTCCATCACCGGCGAAATCAACGATTCGGCCGGCGAGGCGGGCCTGGTGCTGCACCCGGTTTTGATGGTCAAGCACGACGCCAATGGCGTGGCCCGCATCGTCGGCGACGCGTCGAACAAAAAGGCCCCGGCCGACGTGGACCGGGTCAGCCTGATCCATGTCCACATTCCGCGCATTTCGGAATCCGAAGCCGAAGCACTGGCCGGACGACTGAGAAACATCCTCGCGCAGGTGCGCGCCGCGGTGGCCGACTGGAAGCCGATGCTTGCGCGCCTCGACCAGTCGATTACCGATTTCCGTTATTCGCCTGTGCCGCTTGGAAAGGCGAAGGTCGAGGAGGCGATCGCATTCCTCGAGTGGCTGCGCGACAACAACTTCACATTCCTCGGCATGCGCGAATTCGTCTACAAGGGCGGCGAGAAGACCGGCGAACTGAAGCGGACGGACAAACCGGGGCTGGGTATTCTGTCCGACCCGGATATTCTCGTCCTGCGGCGCGGCACGGAAGCCGTGACCACGACGCCCGAAATACGCGCATTTCTGCATGGTCCGGAGCCGCTCCTCGTCACCAAGGCCAATGCGCGTTCGCTGGTCCACCGCCGCATCTATCTCGACTATCTCGGCGTCAAGACCTTTGACGAGAAGGGCAAGCTCAAGGGCGAACTGCGTATCGTCGGGCTGTTCACCTCCACGGCCTACACGCGCTCGGTCATGAACATTCCCTACCTGCGGTCCAAGGCCAGCGAGGTGGTTGCAAAATCGGGTTTCGACCCTGCCGACCATTCCGGCAAGGCGCTTATCAACGTCCTGGAATCCTACCCGCGCGACGAGCTGTTCCAGATCGACGTGCCGACGCTGCGCCGCCATGCAGAGGGCATCCTGGCGCTCGGCGAGCGCCCGCGGGTGCGCGTTCTCTACCGCATCGACCAGTTCGACCGCTTTGTTTCCGTGATCGTGTTCGTGCCGCGCGACCGTTACGATTCGCGCGTCCGCGTGAAGATCGGCGATTACCTGAAGGACAAGTTCGACGGCCGCCTCTCCGCCTATTATCCTGCCTTCCCGGAAGGTTCGCTGGCCCGCGTGCATTTCATCATAGGCCGCTCCGGCGGCAAGACCCCGCAGCCTGACGGCGACGAGATCGAGGATGCGGTGCGCGAAATCGTCCGCACCTGGGACGACGGTCTTCGCGAAGCGGTCGCCGAGACCGGAGCCGGCGCGGATGTGGCAGCTGCGGCGGCGGAGTTCCCGCAAAGTTACCGCAACGCGTTTTCGCCACGTATCGCACTGCACGACGCGCGGCGCATGCAACAGGTCGGCGCCGACGCTCCGGTCGCCATCGAGTTCCTGCGTGATGCTACGCAGCAGGACACTCATTGCGGACTGAAGATATTCCATCATCGCGCACCCGTTGCGCTTTCGGAACGCGTACCGCTTCTGGAAAACATGGGCTTTCGCGTCATCAGTGAGCGGACGTTCGACATCGGCCATGGCACCGGCGTCGTTTTCCTCCACGACATGGAGCTGGAGAGTGCTGCCGGCCGGCCGATCGACCTGGAAACCTGCGGCGACCTATTCGCCTCCGTGTTCCTGTCGGTCTGGAGCGGCGCCAGCGACAACGATGCCTACAATGCGCTGGGCGAAAGTGCCGGGCTCGGCCCGACCCAGATCCGCATCCTGCGCGCCTATGGCCGTTACTTGCAGCAGGCCGGAATCCCGCAGAGCCAGGACTTCATCGCCGGGGTCCTCAACCGTTATCCTGCGATCGCGCGCGACCTCTACGAACTGTTCGATGCCCGCAACAATCCGGCCCGCAAAGCCGCGGGCGACGACATTTCCGAACTCGTTCTTGCCGCGCTCGACAATGTGCCCTCAATCGATGACGACACCATCTTGCGGCGGTACCTCAACCTGATCGATGCCACCTTGCGCACCAACCACTATGCGGAATTTGGCGACAGGCCGGTATCGCTGGCGATTAAACTCGATTCGCGCGCCCTCACCGGACTGCCCGAACCGCGCCCGTGGCGCGAAATCTTCGTTTACGGGCCGCAGGTCGAAGGCGTGCACCTGCGCTTCGGCCCGGTTGCGCGCGGCGGGTTGCGCTGGTCCGACCGGGCGCAGGATTACCGCACCGAGGTGCTGGGGCTGGTGAAGGCGCAGCAGGTGAAGAACGCCGTTATTGTGCCCGTGGGCGCCAAGGGCGGATTTTATCCCAAGCAGCTTCCGGCCGGCGGCAGTCGCGACGAGATATTCGAGGCCGGGCGCAACGCCTACATCAACTTCATCTCCAGCCTGTTGTCGGTGACCGACAATCTGGATGGAGACAAGGTGGTGCCGCCAGAAAACATCGTGCGACATGACAGCGACGATCCTTATTTCGTCGTCGCCGCAGACAAGGGCACGGCCACATTCTCAGACACCGCCAACGGCATCAGCCAGGCCAGCGATTTCTGGCTCGACGACGCCTTCGCCTCCGGCGGCTCGGCCGGCTACGACCACAAGAAAATGGGCATCACCGCGCGCGGCGCATGGGAGGCGGTGAAACGCCATTTCCGCGAAATGAACCGCGACATCCAGACCGAACCCTTTACGGTGGTCGGTGTCGGCGACATGTCGGGCGATGTGTTCGGCAACGGCATGCTCCTGTCGGAACAGATCAGGCTGATCGCCGCCTTCGACCATCGCGACATTTTCATCGACCCCGATCCGGATCCGGCGGCGAGCTTTGCCGAGCGCAAGCGGCTCTTCGAGATGGGCCGCTCGAGCTGGCAGGACTACGACAAGGCGAAAATGTCGAAAGGCGGCGTCATCGTCTCCCGCGGGCAGAAGTCAATCGACCTTTCCAAGGCCGCGGCAGAAGCGATTGGACTTGCGAAAACGACCGCCTCGCCCGTCGAGATTATGAACGCCATTCTGAAAGCGCAGGCGGACCTGATGTGGTTCGGCGGCATCGGCACATATGTACGCGCTTCCGGCGAAAGCAATCAGGAGGTCGGCGACCGGGCCAACGACACGATCCGCGTCACCGCGAAACAGGTGCGCGCGAAGGTCGTCGGCGAAGGCGCCAATCTCGGCTTCACCCAAAAGGCCCGTATCGAATATGGCCTGCATGGGGGCCGCTGCAATTCGGACGCCATCGACAACTCTGCCGGCGTCAACTCCTCCGACGTCGAGGTCAACATCAAGATCGCGCTCGCCGCGGCCATGCGCGCCGACAAGCTGGAGCGTCCGGCCCGTAACAAGCTGCTGGCGGCGATGACGGACGAGGTGGCCTCGCTGGTGCTCGCCAACAACTACCAGCAGACGCTTGCCCTATCGCTGGCCGCGCGGCGCGGCGTCGCCGATATCGGCCAGCAGGCGCGGCTGATGGCATCGCTGGAATCGCGCGGCCTCCTCGACCGCGAGGTGGAAGACCTGCCCGGCGCCGAAGCGCTGGCCGAGCGCCAGTCGCTCGGCGAACCGCTAACCCGAGCCGAACTCGGCGTGTTGCTTGCCTATGCCAAGATCGTTCTCTTCGACGATATCCTTGCAAGCCACGTACCGGACGACCCGCATTTCCAGACCGATCTCGTCGGATATTTCCCCGACAGGATGGCAAAGAAATACGAAGGCGAAATACGCACGCATCGGCTGCGTCGCGAGATCATCGCCACCGAGCTCGGCAACGACACGGTAAACCGTGGGGGGCCGACCTTTATCAGCCGGCTGCAGGATTTGACCGGGCGCACCGCACCGGAGGTGGTTGCGGCATTTGCGGTCGTGCGCGACGGTTTCGAGTTGCCGGACATCTATCGCTCCATCGACCTGCTCGACGCAAAGATCGATGGCGATGCGCAGCTTGGCCTCTATCAGCAGGTCGGGCGCCTGGTACACGCCGCATCTGCCTGGTTCCTGAAGAACGAAGCCGACGGCCAGCCCATCGGCGCCCGCGTCGCCACCCTGCGCGAAGCACGGGCGGCACTGGAACCGGTGATGATTTCCAAGCTGCCCGAATATATGCGCCAGCGCCTTGCCGACCGCGAGCGGGGTTTTGTCGAAGCTGGCGCGCCCGAGGAACTGGCCCGCAAGCTGGCGCTGCTCGGCATCGGCGAACTTGTGCCGGACATCGCACTCGTTGCCAGCCGGGCCAAGGTTCAGCTCACAGCTGCCGCGAAAGCCTTCTTCGAGGTGACCGAGGCTTTCCGCATAGGCCGCGTCGAGGATGCCGCGCGCAACATTCAGGCCGCCGACTATTACGACGGGCTTGCGCTGGCGCGCGCAAGTGACATGATCGCAACCGCCCGCCGCGGCATTGCCGTTTCGGCGCTGCGGGCGGGCGCAAAGGACGGGACCGCCGTGGCCTCCTGGATCGATGCGGGGGGCGAACGGGTTTCGCGAACGAGGGAACGGCTTCTGGCCCTGACCGAAAGCGGGGAGATCACTGTCTCGCGGCTCTCGGTGGCAGCCGGTTTGATGGCCGACCTCGCGGGGTAATAAACTTGCGCTCTTCCGGCTTCGTCCGGGGAGGCAGCGGAGGGGTGATGGACAACGAGGCCGTGAAACCCGCGACCCGGCGCGGCATCTGGGGCTGGATGCTGTTCGATTGGGCACAGCAGCCGTTCCACACGCTGATCATCACCTTTGTTTTTGCACCCTACTTCGCCGCGTCGGTCGCCCCCGACGCCGCGACCGGGCAATCGATGTGGGGATATGCCACCGGCATCGGCGGACTTGCCATTGCGTTGTCCTCGCCGGTGCTGGGGGCCATCGCCGACGCCACCGGTCCGCGCAAACCATGGATCCTTGTCTTCTCGCTGATCGGCATCGTTGCCTGCGCCATGCTCTGGTACGCCACGCCCGGCATGGAAAACCTGACATGGATGCTGCTGGTCATTGCGCTTGCAGTGTTCGGCATGGAGTTCGCGGCCGTCTTCAACAACGCCATGATGGCCGACCTTGTGCCGCGCTCGCAGCTCGGGCGGCTTTCCGGTTCGGCCTGGGCATTGGGTTATCTCGGCGGTCTCGTCTCGCTGGTGATCGTGCTCGGCCTGTTTTCGGCGTCGCCCGAAAGCGGCAAGACATTGCTTGGGCTCACGCCGATATTCGGCCTCGACCCGGCCACACACGAGGGCGACCGCGCCGCCGGTCCCTACACCGCCGTCTGGTATGCTCTTTTCGTCATCCCGATGTTCCTCTTCACGCCCGACGTGGTTCGGCGGGTGTCGCAGGCAGGTGCGGTCCGCCAGGGCCTTTCGCGCCTCGGCAGGACGTTGCGCAGCCTGCCCTCGGAGCGCAGCTACTTCAGCTTTCTGATCTCCAGCATGTTCTACCGCGATGCGCTCAATGCACTTTATGCCTTCGGCGGCATCTATGCCGCCGGCGTGCTTGGCTGGTCGATCATCCAGATCGGCATTTTCGGCATTCTGGCCAACATCACCGGCGCCATCGGTGCCTGGCTCGGCGGCCGCGCCGACCAGCGATTTGGCCCGAAGGCGGTTGTCGCGACAACCACCACCCTGCTTGCCTTCTGCTGCATCCTGGTGATTTCGACCACCAAGACGGAGGTGTTGTTCGTCTCGGTTGCGGCCCCCGGCGAAACATCGAACCTGCCCGACATCGTCTTTTATGTTGCCGGCGCGCTGATCGGCGCCGCGGGCGGTTCTCTGCAAGCCGCATCGCGCACGCTGCTGATCGATCAGGTGGACCGCGACCGGGTGACGGAGGCCTTCGGCCTCTACGCCTTGTCGGGCAAAGCAACGACCTTCATCGGACCGTTCTCGATCGCAATCGTCACAGCCTATTTCGCCTCTGAAGCTTTCGGCCTGACGACACAGGACGCGCAACGCCTCGGCGTCACGCCGGTGGTCGCCCTGTTCCTGATCGGCCTCATACTGCTGCCCTGGGTGACAAGCCGGCACAAGGAAGCGCAGGCAACTTGATCACCAGCGTTAATGCCGGAAGTGCCGCACGCCGGTGAACACCATCGCCAGTCCGGCTTCGTCGGCGGCGGCGATCACCTCGTCGTCACGCATCGAACCGCCCGGCTGGATGACAGCCGTCGCACCCGCCTCGGCTGCGGCAAGCAGCCCGTCCGCGAACGGAAAGAAGGCATCCGAGGCAACGACCGACCCGATCGCAAGCGTTTCCGTCAAGCCGGCGGCCTCTGCCGCGTCCTGCGCCTTGCGGGCAGCGATGCGTGAGGAATCCACACGGCTCATCTGGCCGGCGCCGATGCCGACGGTTGCACCGCCTTTCGCATAGACGATCGCATTCGACTTCACATGCTTTGCCACCCGGAAGGCAAAGCGCAGATCGGCCATCTCGGCATCGCTGGGGGCACGCCGGGTCACGACCTTCAGATCGAGATCGTCGACCACAGCATTGTCGCGGCCCTGGACGAGCAGCCCGCCGGCGACGCTTTTCACCATAGTGCCGGGCCCACGCGGGTCGGGCAAGGAACCGGCCAGAAGCAGACGCAGATTGGCCTTGGCGCCAATGATCGCCAGCGCTTCTTCGCTCGCGTCAGGCGCGATGATGACCTCCGTGAACACCTTGACGATCTCGGCAGCGGTAACGGCATCGAGCGTCTGGTTGAGCGCAACGATGCCTCCAAATGCCGAGGTCTGATCGCACAGAAGCGCCTTGCGGTAAGCCTCGGTGAGCGTCGCACCCTCGGCCACACCGCAGGGATTGGCGTGTTTGATGATTGCAACGGCCGGACCGCGCGCCCGGTCGAACTCGGCAACGAGCTCATAGGCTGCGTCCGTGTCGTTGATGTTGTTGTAGGAAAGCTGCTTGCCCTGCACCTGCCGCGCCGTTGCAACGCCCGCGCGCACAGGACCGCCGGCATAAAAGCCGGCCTTCTGGTGCGGATTCTCGCCGTAGCGCATGGACGTGGCGAGCTTGCCTCCGAAGCCGCGATATGCGGGCTCGGCGATTTCGAGTGCTGCTGCGAACCAGCCGGAAATCGCGGCGTCATAAGCGGCAACGCGGGCAAAGGTCTTTGCCGCCATCTCCTGCCGGAAGCGATAGCCGAGCGCGCCATCGTTGGCGTCGAGTTCGGCCAGCAGTGCATCGTAATCGGAGGGATCGGTGACCGCCGCCACATAGGCGTGGTTCTTCGCCGCGGCGCGCAGCATGGCGGGCCCGCCGATGTCGATGTTTTCCACTGTCTCGGCGTAAGAGCCACCGGCGTCACGCACCGCCTCGAACGGGTAGAGATTGATCACTGCCAGATCGATCGGGCCTATACCGTGCTCGGCAAGCGCCGCCGCATGTTCGTTATCGTCGCGAATTGCAAGCAGCCCGCCATGCACGGAAGGGTGCAGTGTCTTCACGCGGCCATCCATGATTTCGGGAAAGCCGGTCAGCTCCGAAACATCGCGGACCGCAATGCCCGCAGCCGCAATCGCTTTCGCCGTCCCGCCGGTCGATACGAGTTCGACGCCCCGCTTTGCCAGTGCCGCAGCGAGCTCGGTCAGTCCCGTTTTGTCGGACACCGAGAGCAGGGCGCGTGCCAGCGGCACACGGTCGGGCGGCGTGATGTTCTTGGCGGCAACGGCCATATCGCAGATTCTCCCGGGAAACAGACGCGGGCGAGTTAGCATAGCGTTGTGCGAATGCAAGCCGGCGCGGCGTCGCGGGTCAGCCGATCAGTTCGGTGCGAGTGAAGCGCCAGTTGATCTCGCCGATCTGCGAGGCCTTGAAGGAGAGTACGATCTGCCGGCTTTTCTGCGGTCCGCCGGCGCCGGCGAAGAAGATCGATTCCTCCACCTGCGGGTCCACCGCATCGCATGTGAATATCCACACATCCGAGGGTGCGCCCTTGAGAACAAGACGCTCGGAAGGATCGAGGAAAAGGCCGATACCCGGATGGATATGAAACCGCACGGCCACGAGGTCGCGGCCGTCATCGAGTGCCGGCCTGCCGCCCGAGCGGTAGAACCTGTCGGTTCCTTCCAGGATATTGCCGTTGCCCGACAAGGCCATCTCGCGCTCATGCACGATACCGAAACGCGGCACATAACCGTCGTGACTGGCAATGAAGCCTTCGATCCCGCCAGCGTCGGTGCGTTTCACCGGTACACGCTGAGGCCCTCCGGTGAGCGGCGTTCCGACAAGATCGGCCAGTCGCCCGGAGGTGGTGAAGCGTGCCGACGACGTATCGTTGAGCGTCGCGGTGGAATGGGCGGCTGTCGCGCGGGCCAGCATACGGAACTCGTCGGCGCCGTAGTTGTCGACGCCGCAATTGACAATGAAGCGGTGCCGCCCGGACGACATTTCGAAGGAAAGGCAGCCCGCATGCGCCTGATGCGAGATGTCGGACTGCGGGGCGGTTCCCGTATCGGCAAGAACGACCGTGCCCCCCATGGAAAGCCGCTGATAACCTGAATGGGTGGCGTTAAGCAGCGGCGCACCGCCGGTATCGTCGTGATGAAGCAGCGCCGACACGCGATCCTGTATCGTCGACCCCATGCCGTTGAACAACGCCAGCGTACCGTCCTGATGGCGGAAGAAGCGTAGCGCCGGCAGCATGCGCTCCACCGCCGCGATCAGCGCAACTGGCGGCGCTTCTGCCTGATTGGCGTAGGTCTGCCGCAGCGGCAAGAGATCCGCCAGCAGCTCCAGCACCGCCATAGGATTGCGCGATACGTGGCCCCCATCCGGAAGGATCTGCCTTTCCAGTTCCGCGGAGAGGTGGTTGGTCGCGTTACGCAGGGCCGAATTCGATACCGGCAGCGACAGTGCGGCGAAGGCGAGTGCCGCGCGGGCGCGCAGCCGCTCCTCGCCGTCGAGCATGTCCGGCGCCATGGCGCGCAGATAGCGTATCTGTACAGCCAGCGAACGCAGATAGGAGCGGTAGAAGGTGAGGTCCGCGCCTTGCAGCACTACCGTCGAATGCTGCAGCCACGCTATCACCCGTCTCGCGACAATTGCCGGGTCCCAGGCGATGCCCGAAATCTGGCGGCCGTGCACGCTCAGCCAGTCGCTGACCAGCGCCCGCGCGTTCGACGACGCCAGTTCGGTTCCGGCCTGGCGCATATGGCGCAGCCAGCGGAAACCGTGCAGCGAATTCAGCCAGGCCAGGTCGGCAACCTCGAGCTGGAACGGCGAATCGCCGCCCATGTCCACCAGATGGCCCGCCAGCGGAAACCGCCCATGATAGATTTCGTTGGCGATCTGGCTATCGGCCAGCCTGAGATCGGGAGGCGCAATCAGCACGCGCTCCGGCGTACCGCCCATGAAGCGCCACCGCCCGGTGGGGCCGCTGCGAACGCGCCGCCGCGCGCGCCGCCACAGGGCGCGCGTTGCAAGCAACCAGATCGGTGGGCCTGAACCCCTACCGAGTGCCAATGCCCGTGACCTCCTGACCACTTGGTCCCACAGCACGACTCACACTGATTTTAGAAGTCGGGTGAATCGGTCACCAGCGTGAGAATACGCCATACAGAAACGGACGCCACGGCCTCGCCGCCAATGCAGGAGCCGTGCAATAGGTCTTCTGATTCAACGGTTTGTACAAAGCAGCCATCGCCACATATGAATGAACCGACAAGGTTAACCATGCCTTACCAGCCGCGCAGCGAAAAAACCGTCGCAGCCTGAAAGTGCCTCGGGTTCGACCCTCAGCGCCTCCGGCGTTGTCCTGAGCCAGCCACGTTCGGCGACGAAATCGGCACTGCCGGGAACAGCCGCTGAATTGACCGGATCGATCGCAAACTCCGGATTGTCTGCAAGAAAACTCTCCACAAGCTGCTCGCCCTCGAGCGGGTCGAGAGAACAGTTGGCGAAGACCAGCACCCCGCCGGTTTTGATCAGCCTCACGGCATGGTCAAGCATCCGGCGTTGCAGATCGGCGAGCTTCGCGATGTCCGCCGGTGTCTTGGTCCACGGCACGTCGGGGTGCCTCCGCACCGTGCCGGTCGAAGAACAGGGCGCATCAAGCAGCACGGCATCGAACGGCATGTCGGGCGCATAGCTCAGCGCGTTGGCCTCAACGATCTCGGCCTTGAGCTTCAGACGTTCGAAATTGGCCGCTAGGCGCTTCAGCCGGCTGGCGGAGAGGTCGACGGCGGTGACAATGGCTCCTGCTGCGGTGAGCTGCGCCGTCTTGCCGCCGGGCGCGGCGCAAAGATCGAGTACGCGCTTGCCTTTGACATTGCCAAGCATCGCCGCCGGCAGTGTGGCTGCCATATCCTGCACCCACCACTCGCCCTCGGCATAACCCGGCAATTCGGCAACCGGCGCCGGCAGACGTCCGACCCTGACGCTTCCGTTTTCGAGCACGATGCCGCCGAATTTTTCCGCCCAACCCTGCGGGTCGGACTTCACGGTGAAGTCCATCGGCGGTTCGAGCCGGTGGATTGCGAGGATCGCATCGGCGCGCGCCGCGCCGTAGGCCTCGCGCAGCCGCTCCACGAACCAGCCGGGCGCGTCGGTCGACTGTGCAAGGGCAGCCGGCAAGGCGCGCTCCTTGCGCCGGCCAAGCTCACGCAGCACGGCATTGACCAGCGAAGCGAACCGCCGGCTGCGCGGGTCTGAATTCGCGTGCGAGACCGCGAGATCCACAGCCGCACTGTCGGGCACGTCGAGAAAGAGCATCTGCGCCGCCGCCACGTGCAGAATGTGGTCGAGCGTCCGTGCATTGGCCGGTAGCGGCCGCTGCAGACGCTTCTCGATCAGCGCGGTGATGGTACCGCGATACCGCAAGGCGGTGACCAGGATAGCCCGGACCAGCGCCCGGTCGCGCTGATCGAGCGCCAGAAATTGCGGATGCCCATGTTCCTGGTCGGTCAGCGCATCGAGCGCGGTAGCTTTGTCGATGACGGCAGCCAGCAGCCGCGCAGCCGCCACGCGTGAGGCGAGCCCGGGCCGTTCCGCCTCGACCGGGACATTTTCCCGGTCGGAAGGCCGCCTGCCCGGTCCGCCCGAACGTTTCCGGTTTTTCTTGTTCGCTACCAACGGCCCGCCATGCCCGCTTCTTCAGTGGAGGTTCCGGCGCTTAAGGCCCGATGCCCGGTTTGTCGAGCGCCAGGCGCCGCTCAGCGCCGCCGGCCGGTGCTCGGCCCTGTCGGATTGCGGCCCCAGGGACTTTGCTCAGGCTTTGCGGGCTTCTTCGGCTCCCGAGGTTTTGAAGGCGGTCCCCAGGGCCCGTCGCCGTCTCGCGATTCGGGCGGCGTCGGCTTTGCGGCGGTCCTGCGGGCCGGCTTTTCGGCCCGCACCGGCTCAGCCTGCGCGGCAAACTCAGCCTCCATCGCCTGCAGAGCAGCAATGCGGTTTTCGGTCGCCGGATGGGTGGAGAACAGATTGTCCATGCGCTCGCCCGAAAGCGGGTTGATGATGAACATATGCGCGGTGGCCGGGTTGCGCTCGGCGTCCTGGTTGTGGATGCCCTTGGCGTATCCCGCAATCTTCTGCAGCGCCGAAGCAAGCCATAGCGGCTCGCCGCAAATTTCTGCGCCCCGGCGGTCGGCGGAATATTCGCGCGTGCGGCTCACCGCCATCTGCACCATCATCGCGGCAAGCGGCGCAACAATAATCGCGACAAGCACGCCGATGAAGCCGAGCGGGTTGTTGTTGTCGCGATTGCCCCCGAAGAAGAACGCGAAATTGCCGAGCATGGAGATCGCGCCGGCAAGCGTGGCGGTGATCGTCATGGTCAGCGTGTCGCGGTTCTGCACATGGGCCAGCTCATGCGCCATCACGCCCGCCACCTCCTGGTGAGAGAGCCGGTTGAGCAGACCCGTTGTCGCAGCAACCGCGGCGTTCTGCGGGTTGCGCCCGGTGGCGAAGGCATTGGGCTGGTCGTTGTCGATCAGATAGACGCGCGGCATGGGCAGACCGGCCCGCTTCGCCAGGTCGCGCACGATGCCGTAATATTCCGGCGCATTGCGCTCATCGACCTCGACCGCCCGGTGCATGCGCAGCACCATCTTGTCGGCGTTCCAGTAGCTGAACACATTCATGCCCGCCGCGATCACGAACGCGATCAACATGCCGCCCGAACCGCCGACGACATAACCCACGCCCATGAAGAGCGCCGTCATGAAGGCAAGCAGCATTGCCGTACGGATCATGTTCATGCTTCAACTCCGGGTGTGCCGCGACCACAGGCGGCGCGATTTCGTCAGATATAGGATGGGGTCAAGCGATTTCCCATTCAATAACGGCGAAGGCATGCCGCAGGAGAGTCCAGATGATCGACAAGGGTACAGAAACCACGGCAGCCGGTACGGGTCGTGACAAACGCGATCTGCCGCCGGCCGCCAGGCGTGCCCTGGCCGAGGCCGAAGCCCGCCGCGCTGCCCGCAAGCTGGAGCAGCAGCGCGAAACCGAGATTGGCGGCCCGAAAGGGCCGGAACCGGTCCGATATGGCGACTGGGAACGCAAGGGCCGCGCGATCGACTTCTGAGACGGATCGCGCGGCGCCGGTCAATCCGCTTGCAAATTACCTGATAGAGGAATATTTTCCTCTTCATGCTGCGATTGGCCGCCATCCTTCTGTTTTTGCCAGTGCCTTTGCAGGCCGCCGAAACCATCCCCGGCCCGGTCGAGGCGCGGGTGCTGCGCGTGATCGACGGCGACAGCTTTGTGGCGGAGGCGCATGTGTGGCCTGGCCACCTGATCACAGTCAACGTCCGCGTTCGCGGCATCGATGCACCGGAATTGAGAAGCCGCTGCGCTGGCGAACGCATTGCGGCTGCACGCTCCAGAAACGCGCTTGCGGAAATGATCGGCAATGGCCCCGTCGGTATGACCAATATCGGCGGCGGCAAGTTCTATGGGCGCGTGTTGGCCGACGTGACGGCACCCGACGGACGCCCGGTTGCGGAGGCTATGGCCTCGAATAAGTTTGCGAAGCCGTATGCGGGCGGCAAACGCACGCCTTTCTGCGGTTGAGCCCAGGCCTTGTGCCGCGGCGGCACGGGCGCCGGGTGCGGATAGAGCAATTGCCAGTCGAGCGCCGCCAATCTTAACGATTTGCTAACCCTGTTTCGACGCTCGAAGGCTGTAAAATCAATAGTTTATGGTGATCTGCGCAAACACGCGGCCGCGTCCCGTCCGTCTGGCAGCCTTCCTGCACCACCGTTTTCGAACAGCGTCAAAGCGTTTCGTTTGGAGACAGATGCAATGAACCCGTTGCGCACTGCCGTAAACTCGTTCCTAGCCGCCCGCGCCGGAAATTTTGCCGTCATGACGGCAGCGGTCTCGGCCGCGCTTGTGCTCGCGGCCGGATTTGCCCTCAATATCGGCCAGGTCACCATGACCCGCTCCAACCTGCTCAATGCGCTCGACGCCGCCGTCACCTCGACTGCGCGCGACATCACCACCGGCCGGCTTGCGCCCGACAAGGCGCGCGAGACCGTTGAGGCCTTTCTCTTCGCGAATGGCGGTACCGGTTTCGCCGACACCAACAACATCACCCTGGACAGCCTCACCGCCGATCGCGCTGCCCGCACGCTGCGCGCTGTCGCCAGCGTTAATATCGAGCTGGCTTTTCCGGTCTTCGGCACCGCCTCCACACGCAAGATCAGTGTCGAGTCGGCTGCTGTCTACTCCGACAAGAAGATCGAAGTCGCTATGATGCTGGACGTCACGGGCTCGATGGCAGGGCGCAAACTCACCGACCTGAAGAACGCCGCCCGCAACGCTGTCGAGACACTGCTTGCCTCCAACAGCGAAACCAATCCACGCGTTCGCGTGGCTCTCGTTCCTTACGCCACAGCAGTCAATACCGGTGTTCTGTCAAACACGGTTCATGTCGAAAGGCGCCCGACTGGCGGCGAGCCGCCGCGCCTAGACGCACCCTTTGCGGCCGCGGCCGGCGGCGGTTTCGATGGCTGCGCGACCGAACGCAAGGGTTCGCTGCAGTTCACTGACGCCTCGCCCTATGACGCGATGGTCAACCGCGACGTTAGGCTTTCCTATTGCCCGTCGGACGCTCTTCGCCCGCTGACGACCGACCTCGACGAACTCAACCGTTCGATCCGCAGGTTCCGCGCCTCCGGTTACACCGCCGGTCACATCGGCATTCAGTGGAGCTGGTATCTGCTGTCGCCGAACTGGGCACCGGTACTGCCGACGGCTGCAAAACCGGCAGACCACAACCCCGGCAAAGTTTCGAAATATGCCATCCTGATGACCGACGGCGAGTTCAACACTGCCTATGCCGGCGTAGGCCGCAGCGAAACGCCCGATGGCGCCCAGACACGCCGCTCGAGCAACTACGCCAAGCGGCTGTGCGATGCCATGAAGGCGGATGGTATCGAGATATTCACCATCGGGTTCATGCTCAACGAAGCCGCGGCCAAGGATGTGATGCGCGACTGCGCAACCGAGGGTGGCCGGACTGTAAGACACTATTTCGAAACCAGCACCGGCGCCGAACTCGACGCGGCCTTCCAGGAAATCGCCGCCAATATCGAGCGCCTTGCGCTGACAAAATAGAAGCGGCAACCCAGCTGGAGCATCCGCAGTGACGGAAAAGGGCCGGCTTTCGCCGGCCCTCCGTGCTTTCCGTCCGCGACGCGGCCCGTGGCGGCAGCTTTGTCAGATCATCGGAGTTGCGCGAAAACCGGAATCCGCTTTTCGTTCCGATGCACCGGCTACCGGCCGCGCTTCACGCGCCTGTCAGGAAGATTGCTTCCTGAAAGGACGATCCGCCGGGGCCACGCTACGGTTGAAACCACTCGACATCGGATCACCTCCTTTCAGTTTGTTGAACACACGCGCGATGATGCCGCCAAAAGCCGGCCGCCGCAAGGCCGTTCGCACTGTCAGCACCGACGCCATCAAGCACCGCAGCAAACCGCTTGCCGGCTAACCGATTGCGGCTAATGTCGGGCGGGGGGAAACAGCCCGATGAAACATGCGCTGATCCTGGCAATTTGCGTCGCCGTGCTGGCTGCTTCCGGCGGCTTGCGGGCGCAACCGCTCGACATGTCTGCGCAGCTCACCGAACCCGTGCGCCTCGCTCAGGCGCGCAAAACCTGCAAGCAGGTTTCATCCTGCGAAGAAGCGGTGATCTTGTGGTGTAGCGGTTATGACCGTGCAGACGGCGACGATGATGGCATCCCCTGCGAGAATGTCTGCCCGTCGAAACGGCTGGTCGATCAGATCCGCCGCCAGATTGGCTGCTAGCTAGCGCGTGGCGATCGCACCCGCGGCACCCGCCATCGCCGTTGCGCTCACCCGGTTCGCGATGCGCGTGGCGCGCGGGCTTCGAAGCAGGCGGCGCGCCTGGGATGCGGCGAAGGTCCAGCCCAGATCGACCGCGATCAGCACCACCGCCATGGTGGCAGTGAGTTCGGCCCAGCCGACAATGGTCACCGAGCCGAGATCGACGATGGTCGGCAAAAGCGCGAGGTAGAACACCATGATCTTCGGATTGCCGAGTGTCACCGCCATGCCGGCGAAGAACAGCTTGAAGGGCGAGTCCGAGGCCGGCAGCGCAGCACCCTCTTCCGCGACGGGGGCGGTCCACATCTTCCAGGCGAGCCAAAGAAGATAGGCGACGCCGGCCCATTTGATGACCGCGAAGGCGAGGTGGAAGCTCTGCGCCACTACGGCCAGGCCGAAAATTGCCAGCGACAGCCAGATCGCCTCGCCGATCCACATCGCCGCCAGGAAAGGCAGCACGTCCTTGACGCCGCGCGTCAGAACACGCGCGACGAGAGCAGCGATGCTGGGTCCGGGCGACCCAGCGGACACGACAAGCGCGCCCGCGAAAATCAGCAGCGATGTGAGGTCCAAAGGCTAGCCCTTCTTGTTCTGCCTGTTGGCGATGAGATCGTCCACGACCGCCGGGTCGGCAAGTGTCGAGGTATCTCCCAGCGCGCCGTAATCATCCTCGGCGATCTTGCGCAGGATGCGGCGCATGATCTTGCCAGAGCGGGTCTTCGGCAGGCCTGGCGCGAACTGGATCTTGTCCGGCGAGGCGATCGGCCCGATCTCCTTGCGCACATGAGCGACCAGCTCCTTGCGCAAGTCTTCGGACGCCTTTTCGCCGGCCATCAGCGTAACATAGGCGTAGATGCCCTGGCCCTTGATGTCGTGCGGATAACCGACCACCGCCGACTCCGACACTTTGTCATGCGCGACCAGTGCCGATTCCACTTCCGCAGTGCCCATGCGGTGGCCTGAAACGTTGATGACGTCGTCCACCCGGCCGGTGATCCAGTAGTAGCCGTCCTTGTCGCGGCGGCAGCCGTCGCCTGTAAAGTATTTCCCCTTGTAGCTGGAGAAATATGTCTGCACGAAGCGCTCGTGATCGCCATAGACGGAGCGCATCTGCCCCGGCCAGGAATCGGTGATGCACAAATTGCCGTCGGCAGCACCCTCGAGAACCTTGCCGTCATTGTCGACCAGTTGCGGCTGCACGCCGAAGAAGGGCCGTGTCGCCGACCCGGCCTTGAGATCGGTCGCGCCCGGCAGTGGCGTGATCAGAATGCCGCCTGTCTCTGTCTGCCACCAGGTGTCGACGATCGGCGAGCGCTTGTCGCCGACGACATTGTAGTACCACTCCCAGGCTTCAGGGTTGATCGGTTCGCCCACCGAGCCAAGCACACGCAGGCTCTTGCGCGATGTCCTGGTCACGTGGCTGTCGCCAGCACCCATCAGCGCGCGGATCGCCGTCGGCGCGGTGTAGAAGATGTTGACCTGGTGTTTGTCGACGACATCCCAGAACCGTCCCGCGGTCGGGTAGTTGGGCACACCCTCGAACATCAGCGTGATGGCGCCGTTGGCGAGCGGGCCATAGACGATGTAGCTGTGGCCCGTCACCCAGCCGACATCGGCCGTGCACCAGTAGATATCCCCGTCGTGATAATCGAAGACGTATTCATGCGTCATCGAGGCATAGACGAGATAGCCGGCGGTGGTGTGCATCACGCCCTTGGGCTTGCCGGTCGAACCCGACGTATAGAGGATGAACAGCGGGTCTTCCGCCTTCATCTTCTCCGGCTTGCAGTCCGGCTTCACCGACTGCGTTTCGTCGCGATACCAGAGGTCGCGGCCGTCTACCCAGTCGATCTTGCCGCCGGTGCGGCGCACCACCAGAACGTTCTTGACCTTCACCTTGCTCTTGGCCGCGATCTCCACCGCCTTGTCGGTGTTGGCCTTGAGCGGAATGGTGCGGCCGCCGCGCAGACCTTCATCCGCGGTGATGACGAAATTGGAATCGCAGTCGACGATGCGCCCGGCCAGCGCGTCGGGAGAGAAGCCGCCGAACACGACCGAATGGATCGCTCCGATGCGGGTGCAGGCGAGCATCGCATAGGCAGCTTCCGGGATCATCGGCATGTAGATGGTGACACGGTCGCCTTTCTTGACGCCGTGTTTCTTCATCACATTGGCGAGACGGCAGACCTCTTCGTGAAGCTCGCGATAGGTGATCTTCTTGTCGTCATAGGGATTGTCGCCTTCCCAGATGATTGCCGTCTGGTCGCCACGTTTTTTCAGATGCCGGTCGATGCAGTTGTAGGAAACGTTGGTCTGGCCGTCCTCGAACCATTTGATCGAGACATTGCCCTTGAAGGAAGTGTTCTTGACCTTGGAATAGGGCTTGAACCAGTCGATGCGCTTGCCGTGTTTGCCCCAGAACTTGTCGGGGTTCTTCACGCTGTCCTTGTACCACTTCAGATAGGTCTCGTTGTCGATGAGCGCGTGCTTCTTCCACGCCGACTTGACCTTGTGAACGCGTACCTCGGACATGTTTCCTCCCTCGCAATGGCTTGTACCGCTTCGGCGGCCCGTATCGCGGTTCTATTACCATTTGGCCCGCGCCCACAACATTAGACGATGGTTTCTGCCCTCGCATCGCACCGGCCAATGGCCGCCGCTTGTTGGCAATCACCGATTGTGGCTGCCAACCCATTGAAGGTCAAAGGCTTTTGATCGTACGGCGACGGATGTTCATGGACGGTTAACCATATCGGCGGCACATTTTTGCCTGTGGGGGAGCAACGCAGCGCATGGAGTTCTCTTATGGCCGGTTCGACACGTGACAATCGGGAAACAGAGCTGATGCTCAAGGGGTATGGCCTGACGACTGCCGAAATTCTCTACCGAATGCCGGACCACCGGCACCTGCTGCAGAGCTTCATCTGGCAGCACTACGACATTGCCCCGAAGTTCCCCGAGCTCTGGCGCTTCCTCGATTTCTGGCAGGAAAAGCTCGACGGCCCGCTGTTTTCAGTCGCCTACACCCACCGCCGGCTGATCGCGCCAAACGAGTGGCGCAGCGTCGACGGCGAGATCGTGCTGCACTGAACCGGCTTTCTAGGCGTCGCTGCTCCAGACCTTCTCGAATTCGAGACCGCTCAGGCTCGAACCCAGCAACGCGTCCACGGCTGTGCCACTCAGATAGATTTTGCCGCGCGGCATCTGCGCGAGCTTGAAAATCGGTCCGGCCTCCGCGACAGCAGGCAAGAACACGTGCCGCTCGATATCCAGGATATCCGGTCCCGGCGAAAAGCGGACGATCTCGGACCGGGCTTCGTCCAGAACCCCGGCATGTCGCAGCACATGAACATAATGAAGCTGCGGGTATGGCGTGCCGCTGATGCGTACGAACTGCACCGCATCGCCGAACAATGGCTCCATCACGGCGCGCGCGGCAGGCTTCACCACCAGGCCGTGTGAACCCATCCAGGGCACGTCGACAACACGGAGCGGATCACCGCGATCGCTTTCGCCGACATGCAGCGCGCGTATCGGACGTTTCCACAATGGAATGGTTTTGGCACCGGCACCGAGCATCTTTTCGAGCTCACGCCAGTCGTCGGTGACCACCCATTCGCTGCCTGCTGGGACGCTTGGCACAAAGACGTCCATTGGCAGATGATTACCCCTGGCCGCGCGACATGAAGGCCAGGCGTTCGAACAGATGCACGTCCTGCTCGTTTTTCAGCAGCGCGCCGTGCAGTTTGGGCAGTGCATTCTTCGGATCGCCGCGTAAATCGGCCGGATCGACATCGTCGGAGACCAGCAACCTGATCCAGTCCAGCGCCTCGGAGGTGGAGGGTTTCTTCTTCAGCCCCGGCACTTCGCGGATTTCGTAGAACTGCGTCAGCGCCGCGCTCACCAGCTTCTGCTTGATACCCGGATAATGCACGTCGACGATCCGGGTCAGCGTGTCGATGTCGGGAAAGCGGATATAGTGAAAGAAACAGCGGCGCAGGAAGGCGTCCGGCAGTTCCTTTTCGTTGTTCGAGGTGATGATGACGATCGGCCGCTGTTTCGCTTGCACCGTCTCGCCGGTCTCGTAGACGAAGAACTCCATGCGATCGAGTTCCTGCAGCAGATCGTTCGGAAACTCGATATCGGCCTTGTCGATCTCGTCGATCAGAAGCACGACCTTCTTGTCGGCTGTGAAGGCCTCCCACAGCTTGCCGCGCTTGATGTAGTTGGCGATATCGTTGAAGCGCTCATCGCCTAGCTGGCTGTCGCGCAGCCGCGAGACAGCGTCATATTCGTAGAGCCCCTGTTGGGCGCGCGTGGTCGACTTCACGTGCCACTCGATCAGCTCCAGTCCGAGTGCCACCGCCACCTGGCGCGCCAGCTCGGTCTTGCCGGTGCCGGGTTCGCCCTTCACCAGCAGCGGCCGTTCCAGTGCAATCGCCGCGTTCACGGCGACCATGAGATCCTTGTCGGCGACGTAAGCCGCCGTACCTTCAAAACGCATGCAGGGATTCCTGTGTCTTCGTTGGCGCGGACCGTAAAGTCGGGGCCGGCAGGGCGCAAGTCTCGGCCATCGTAATGCCCCTTGGCGGACCCGCCCCTGAGCACATATATTGGCGTTGGCGTTCTGCGCTTCTCGACAGGAGTAAATTTTCCCCGGGGCCTTATTGATCCTTAGGGAGCTGTCCCTGACTTGGCTCGTGGGCTGGGTCATACGGCGCCCACCTACTTTGTAGGCTCCCGGGATCAACCTCTCCGCCGGTCGTCGTGGTTCGCCGCTTCATCTCACCTGCCGACAAGCCGGCGGCGCATAAGGACGGCTGACCCGAACAAGGTCGTGGCATCGGATTCATATGCGAAGCCGCATCTTTCGTAGAAGGCTCGTGCCTCCGGCCCGGCGACCACGGTGATCGAAGCTGCGCCGCGTGCGTGCGCTGCACCTTCTCCGTATTCCGCGAGCGCCCGGCCGATGCCCTTGCCCCACCGGTCCGGCTCGACGAACAGGCCTTCCAGCTCCGCCTCATCCACGGAGGACATGATAACCACGCAGAAGCCGTCGACCGTGCCTTGTGTTTCGGCCACGAAGACCGCGCCCTCGGCAATCTGTTCCACCGGCAGCGACATCGCCTCGGGATGCGCCAAAAGCTCGTCGCGGTATGTGTCCGACACAAGCGACGCGCGGCGCATGATGCCTTCCAGCAGCGCGTGTTCGCCACGCAGCGCAAGCCGTATCGTAGCGCCCGTCGGCAGATGGTTTTTCATTGGTCGTCCTGCGTCATATTCACCGCCATGCGCGTCGGTTCCGCAATGGTGGCCACCCGCGAGAGGCGGTATGGATAGGGAACTCCGCCCGTGCCAACAATGGCCAAAAATTGCCGCCCGCCAGAAATCGGAGAGATCATTGCAGGCGAAAAACGAAAAGCGGCGTTTGCGCGAGGAGGCTCTGGCCCGCCGCGACGCGCTCGATCCGCAATGGCGCGTGGAAGCTTCGCTCGGCATCGCTGACGCGCTAGGCAGCCTGGAGATCGAACCGGGCACGATAGTCTCCGGTTTCATGCCGATGCGCTCCGAGGTCGATCTGCGGCCTGCGATGGCCGCGCTTAGCGACAAGGGCGCGGTGCTGTGCCTGCCCGCCATCCTGGACAAGACCACGATTGTCTTCCGCGAGCTGGTGCGCGGCGCTGAGATGGTGCCGATGGGGTTCGGAACTTTCGGCCCGGGACCGGAGGCCAGGGGGCTTCAGCCCGACCTGATGCTGGTACCGCTGGCTGCCTTCGACGACCGTGGCCACCGCATTGGTTATGGCGCCGGTTATTACGACCGCGCGATTGCGCACCTGAGGGAGGCCGGCAAAACACCGTGCCTCATCGCGGTCGCCTTCGAATGCCAGCGCGTCGACCTGGTGCCCGACGAGCCGCATGACGTGCCGCTCGCTGAAATCGTCACCGAGGCCGGGCTGAAAAGTTTTCCGCGTTAGCCGGTCTTCTTCGCTTGCCTCAGGCAAAAACCACGCTAGACACAATCTCATGCGCTTACTCTTTCTCGGCGACATGGTTGGCCGGTCCGGACGCACCGCCGTCTGGGACAAGCTCCCGGGTCTCATCTCCGACTTCAGGCTGGATTTCGTCATCGTCAATGGCGAGAACGCGGCCGGCGGCTTCGGTATCACCGAAGAAATTCTGATCCAGACGCTGAACGCCGGTGCCGACGTCGTCACCACAGGCAACCATGTCTGGGATCAGAAGGAGGCGCTGATGTTCGCTCCGCATCAGGAGCGCTTTCTGCGGCCCGCCAACTTCCCGCAGGGCACGCCGGGCCACGGTTCGGGCCTGTTCACGGCAAAGAATGGCGCCAGCATTCTGGTCGCCAACATTATGGGCCGCGTTTTCATGCACCCCGAGCTCGACGACCCGTTCCACGCCGCCGAGCAGATACTGGCCGCCGCGCCGCTGGGGCATCAGGCGGATGCCGCGGTGATCGATTTCCACGCCGAGGCAACGTCGGAAAAGATGTGCTTCGCGCATTTTGTCGACGGACGCGTCTCGATGGTGGTCGGCACCCACACGCACCAGCCGACCGGCGACCATCAGATCCTGAACGGGGGTACGGCCTATATGACCGACGCCGGTATGTGCGGCGACTACGATTCCTCGCTCGGCTTCGACAAGGAGGAGCCGCTGAACCGGTTTCTCTCCAAGGTGCCGAAGGGCCGTTTCGAGGCCGCGGGCGGCCCCGCCACCGTGTGCGGGGTCGGCGTCGAGATATCGGACCGTACGGGGCTGGCGGAAAAGGTTGCACCGCTGCGTGTCGGCCCGCGGCTTGAAGAAACCGTTCCGGCCTTCTGGGCCTAGGCGTCGCCGGCGCGAGCTTTAGCGGCAGCGCTCTAGACGTGAGCTCCGGTCGGCACCGGACCCCATTTGTTGTCATGCTTCTGCGAGCCGATCAGCATCATCACCAGGATGATCAGCGAACCGAACATCGGCACGAAGGCAAGCAGCCAGAACCAGCCGGACAGGCCGATATCGTGCAGACGGCGGAAGAGCACCGCCATCGACGGCAAAAGCAGATAGAGCCAGAACACGCTGATGGCGAGTGCCGATATTGTGGGCTCCTCCGCCTCGTCGAAACCGAGCGCGGTACCCACCACATATCCGAGACCGCCCGCGACGGCGAACCCGATCAGCGCGACAACGACAAAGCTCCAATATTCGCGCCGCCGTGCCCGGCCGCTGAAACGCACATAGCCCCTGGTCACGCAATAGCGGAAATAGCCGATGAGCCCCGGGCTGGCTGGCGGCCCGTCGGGATCGATAGCACCGGATATCGGCGGCATGCCGTCGGCAGTGTCCGCGACGCCCCAAGGGGTAGCCGCGGCGGCGGCATGCCGGGCGGCGGCGGGCGCCAACTGCGGCGTAATCGCGCGCGCCCGGTCGCCATCGGCCGCAAAGCTGACCTTCGCACCCTTGGAGGCCGGCTGGTCGTTGGCGAGGTCGGTGACGTCAAACACATAACGGTTGCCGTCGTTTCCGGTAATGAACCCGGTGCCCCTGTTGCCGTCGAAATAAATGATCTCGCCGCTCTTCAAAATTCGCCTCTCCCGTTTTGCCCGCGAGAGGTTCCCTGCGCAGGGCTGGTCTGTCAACAAGGCCGACGATTGAACGGATGGGCGCCACCGGATAGTTCAATCGGCTACTGCCACCGTCAAAAGACGTCGGAACATGAGAAAACAATACCATCTCCGTCTGGCTGGACCCGATACCCGCATCTGGGACGTTCACAAACTTGTCCGCGCGTCACGGAACCTGCCGCGCATCGATATTCCGCTTGGCGACATCGCCGAACTCGATGAGAACTGGTGGTATCAGGAGCCGGGCGCAGTGGCGACACCGCGATCCCTCGCCCATCACATGGCATTGGTCATGGAGACGGATTTGAGCCACCCGGTCATTCTCTGCGCCGAGGGACGGCTGATGGACGGCATGCACCGTGCGGTCAAAGCCGTGATGGAAAAGCGGGAATACATTTCCGCCGTCCGCTTTCCGGTGACGCCCGAACCCGACTTCATCAACGTTTCGCTGGACGACTTGCCCTATCCGGACGAGCCGGTCTAGCGGCCGCCATCGGCAGCTCACTCGGCCAAAACGCCCAATCCGATTGACTCTTGGCGCGAACGGCGTCATTAGGCGCGCGGATTTGCGATGCATGAACACGATGCCTCGCCCAGGGAGCAAACGATGCACGGTCACACCGTCAGCATATACCGCGACGCCCGGCTTGCAGCCGGTGCAGCCGCATTTGCCTCCATCACAAAAACCACGGCCAAAACGAAGACCACGACGGTCTGACCCCTGCGGCCGCCTGCTCTCTCCCCGGGTCCGCCGGGGAAGTAGCCGGATCCCGAACGGACGTTTCCCGGGCATCGCGGCGAAAGCGGAGAGGACCAGAGGACCTTAGAATCATGGGTTTCAAGATCGCAGTCGCAGGCGCTACCGGCAATGTTGGCCGGGAGATGCTCAACATCCTGGAAGAACGCGGCTTTCCCGCGGACGAAGTCGTGCCGCTCGCGTCGCGGCGCTCGGTTGGCAGCGAAGTCTCCTACGGCGATGCCACGCTGAAGGTGCGGGCGCTGGAATCGTACGATTTCTCCGACACCGACCTGTGCCTGATGTCGGCCGGCGGATCGGTTTCCAAGGAATGGTCGCCCAGAATCGGCAAGCAGGGCTGCGTTGTCATCGATAACTCATCGGCCTGGCGTTACGACGCCGAAGTGCCTCTGATCGTGCCCGAGGTGAACCCGGACGCGGTCGAAGGCTTCACGAAAAAGAACATCATCGCCAACCCCAACTGCTCGACCGCACAGCTCGTCGTAGCGCTGAAGCCGCTGCATGACCGCGCAACGATCAAGCGTGTTGTGGTTGCGACCTATCAGTCGGTGTCGGGCGCCGGCAAGGATGGCATGGACGAACTGTTCACGCAGACCCGCGCCGTCTTCGTTGCCGACCCGGTTGAGCAGAAGAAGTTCACCAAGCGCATCGCCTTCAACGTCATTCCCCATATCGACGTCTTCATGGAAGACGGTTCGACCAAGGAAGAGTGGAAGATGGTCGCCGAGACCAAGAAGATGCTCGACCCGAAGATCAAGCTCACCGCAACTTGCGTGCGCGTGCCTGTCTTCATCGGCCATTCGGAAGCGGTGAACATCGAGTTCGAGAAGCCGATTACGGCCGACGAGGCGCGCGAGATCCTGCGCGATGCGCCGGGCTGCCTGGTCGTCGACAAGGCGGAGGACGGCGGTTACGTCACGCCTGTTGAGGCAGCGGGCGACGATGCCACGTTCATTTCGCGCATCCGCGAGGATTCCACCCTCGACAATGCGCTGAACATGTGGGTCGTCTCCGACAATCTGCGCAAGGGCGCCGCCCTCAACACGATCCAGATCGCCGAGCTTCTGGTTGCTCGCGGGCTTATCCAGCCCAAAAAGCAGGCGGCCTGAACGGCCGACCCGACTGCCGGACATTGAAGCGCGGCCGCGGATCATCTCCGCGGCCGCGTTCGTTTGATCGGGTAGACCTACTCGGCCGGCTGTGCCGGCTCGATCGGCAGGATTTCTGCAGGCGCTTCGCCGGGCTGCGGCTCAACCTGTCGCTCGATGCCAGGGCTGGCGGTCTGGGTCGGGTCGATATCCTCGCCGCCCGAGAAGACCACAACACCGGCGACAAAAAGCGCCACGAGCATGCCGACAATGGCAAATGTCATGCCGCCGGCGCTGGAACGCACCTCCGGCGGCCTGTCGTTCGGGCCCTCGGAACCGTATCCGAGCGAAGGATTCCGCGGATAGAGCGGGTCATTGAACTTGGGATCGTTGATCATCGTTCTACTCCCTTCATTGGCAGGCGAAGGAAATATGGCGCGCGAAAATGGCGGGCGGGCGGCTCCGCAATTCAAATCAGATGACGGCTTGTAAGATGGCCTGTATGGCCGGTGTTCGGCCTAATTCTGCAGGCCCATGGGCTCGACCTTGAACCCGCCCTCCCTGAAGAGCGAAATAAGCCCGTCCTCTCCAGGCAGATGCAGCGCACCTACGGCCACGAATGCGCCGCCGGCTTCGATCAGCGGCAACGCACCCTCGTACATGCCGCGGTTGCGGGTCGAAACCATGACTTCCTGAAATTCGGCATAGCCGCCTTCCTCGCCGTCGCTGCCCGGCAGCACGGCACCGAAAAACGGCCAGAACAGCCCGGTTTCGCCAGCCAGATAGAGCTGGATCATGGTTTCCATGACGTCGTCGATCCGGTCGCCGAGCTTCAATGTCTCGACCAGCCCTTCAACATGCAGCTCCATCGGCAGCGACGCCATCGCTTCAAGCTGGCTTTCGGCCGTTTCCAGCCCTTCGAGTGCCTTACCGCTTGCCTGGGCGTCGGCGGCAAGCTTGGCGTCGAGCACCAGCGCCTGCTGTGCCTTTCGGTTGAGTTCGCAGGCCGGCAACGCGACCAGCGCCGCAATGATCCAGGGCTTCATCTTCTCGACAGCGGCCAGCGGCACACCGCGCTCGGAAAGCCCTTCGGCCACCAGCGCCCTGTCTTCTTCAGGAATCACCGACGACAGCGTTTCGGGCCCGGTGAACATCATCAGTTCCGGACGGTTCGCCATGACCGCCGTCATTTTCGACTGATCGAGAATATCCGTGGTTTCGATAACTACAGTGTTCGAAGCATCGAAAGCTTCCTGCGCCTCCTGGGTCAGCGCCAGCACGCGCGGGTCGGTCATGTGCATCGTGCCGAACAGCCATGACGGCTTGCCTTCGGCGTTTTCGATGCGCCACAACAGCCCCTTGCCATTCGGCGTTGAAGCCGCTTCCGCGCGCAGCGATGCTGCAAGCGCCGGATCGTCGCGCTCCATCGCCGCGAACATGTTTTCGCCGCTGCACACCACTTCTGCCGCCGCCGGCCGCGCGAAAACCACGAATGCGGCCGCCAGCGCCGCGATCAGCAGCCAGTTGGCGATCGCGAGCAGGCCGACAAACGCGGTCGGAAATCGGCTATGTGGTTCCGTCTCTTGCATCATGGCCGGCACGCTAGCGCCGAATTGCAGCAAAAACGTTAAGCGCGGGGGTGCGCGGCTTCATAGGCGGCAAGCAGGCGCTCGGTGTCGACACCGGTATAGACCTGTGTGGTCGAAAGGCTGGCATGGCCAAGCAATTCCTGGATTGCACGCAGATCGCCGCCACGCCCCAGAAGGTGGGTGGCGAAGGAGTGCCTGAGCGCATGCGGCGTAGCGCTGTCAGGCAGATCGAGCGCAGACCGCAGTTTCTTCATCTCGCGCTGGATGATCGCGGGCGCCAGCGGCCCGCCCCGCGCGCCCCGAAAAAGCGGCTTTCCCGCATCGAGTACATAGGGGCATTGGCAGCGGTAGTCTTCGATTGCCTGAATCGCAGCGGGCAGGACAGGCACAAGCCGCGTCTTGCCACCCTTGCCCGCGACCTGCAACACCGGTCCCGCCTTGGCCGGAACCTGCTCCGCCGTCAGCCCCAGCGCCTCCGAGATGCGCAACCCGCAGCCGTAAAGCAGGGTCAGTACCGCTGCATTGCGCGCCGCGATCCAGGGCTCTTCCGCAAGCTGTTCGGCAACCGCTGTCGCGCGCAGCGCATCGCCGGCCGTCAGCGGCTTGGGCAGCGATTTCGGTTTGCGCGGGGACCGGATGGCGTTTGCGCCTGCCGAGCTGGCAAGGCCACGCCGTTCGAAAAAACGCAGCATGGACCGTATCCCCGCGAGCCCGCGGCCAAGCGTGCGTGCGCCGGCCCCGTCGTTGCGGCGTGCCGCCAGAAAAGCGCGGAAATCGATCGCCTTGAGGTCGGCAATATCCGAAATGCCGGGTGGTTCGCCGAGGTGACCGGTAAGGAAGACCAGGAACTGCCGCGTATCGCGTTCATAGGCCTCTACGGTGAGACGTGCCATGCGCCGCTCGGCCGCGAGCCCGTCCAGCCATTCGGTGCGTGCTGCGGCGAGGTCCGGTTTCGCGGTGACGATAAAATCGGCCATGCTAGCCATTGCCACGACGCAAGATGACCGAAGCCGCCAGCGCGACAAATCCGGGGGCCAGAAAGATGAATGTCAGCGGCAGGAACCAGCTTTCCCGCAAAACCCCGTCGGGGCCGACATCGCCATAAAACATGGCTTCGGCGATCCGGCACGCGATTGCCAGCACAATCAGCACGATGCCTGTCTTGCGCAGTTTGGACTTCACCTTCGTCGCTCGCATTCCGGTTCACCACAATCGTTCTCTCAGAATCGTGGCAAATGCGGGTTATTATTGGATGAAGCGATTGGCCGCGTCATCCGAGTTGAAATGACGGCGCTGTGCGACTACGCGTTTGCCCGAGGATTGTTCGACATGCCGAAACCGGAAAACCCCGTTCAGATGGCCGTTATCGGTGCCCCGCACGGTATCAAGGGCGAATTGCGGGTAAAGACTTATACTGGCGACCCGCTTGCGCTGGGAGACTATGGTCCGCTTTTCGCAACCGACGGGCGGCAGTTCGACATTGCCGACATCCGGCCGGCCAAGAACGTGGTCGTCGTGCGCTTTCGCCAGGTGACGGACCGGGATGCGGCCGAGGCGCTGAACGGCGTGGCGCTGTTTGTCGACCGTGCCCAGCTGCCGGACGATCTGGACGAGGACGAGTTTTACCATGCCGACCTGATCGGCCTCGCGGTGCGCGGCGACGGCAACGAAATGCTCGGCCGCATCGTCGCCTTTCACGATTTCGGCGGCGGCGACATCATAGAAATCGAGCGCAGCTCGGGCGGCACCGTGCTCATCCCCTTTACCCGCGATGCGGTTCCGGCTGTCGATCTCAAGGCCGGCTCGGTCACGGTCGACGCCGCTGCCGCCGGCCTGCTGGAAACCGAAGACGAAGACGAGCATCCCGGCGAGCCCAGGGAATTCGACGCCCGCCGACGCCCCCGCGGCCCGCACGACGCAGGCGGCAATCGGTGACGTTCCGCGCCACCGTTCTCACGCTTTATCCGGAGATGTTTCCGGGCGCGCTTGGTCATTCGCTTGCCGGCCGGGCCCTGGATGACGGTGCCTGGTCGCTGGAGGCGGTCCAGATCCGCGATTTCGCCGAGGGCAGACATCGCAATGTCGATGACACGCCTGCCGGCGGCGGCGCCGGCATGGTAATGCGCGCCGATGTGCTGGCCCGCACGATCGACGCGGCATCGCCGAAGGGCGATGACCGCCCCAGGCTGCTGATGAGCCCGCGCGGCAAGCCGCTCAACCAGAAGCGCGTGCGCGAGCTGGCCGGCGGCGGCGGCGCGGTGATTCTGTGCGGCCGCTTCGAGGGAGTGGATCAGCGCGTGATCGACGCCCGCGGCCTGGAGGAAGTCTCCGTCGGCGACTACATTCTCTCAGGCGGCGAGCCGGCTGCCCTGGTGTTGCTTGATGCTGTGGTGCGGCTGTTGCCGGGCGTCATGGGCAACGAGGCCTCCGGTACCGAGGAGAGCTTCGAGACCGGGCTGCTGGAACATCCGCATTACACTCGTCCGCAGGAGTTCGAGGGGCTGACGATCCCCGAGATTCTCACATCCGGCAACCACGCCAGGATCGCCGCATGGCGGCGCGACGAGGCACGCAAGCTGACCGCCGAGCGCCGGCCCGATCTGTTGCCGCGATCCGCTCAGCCGGTGACGAAATAGTATCCGGCCAGGAAGAGCCCCACGGCGATGACGAAGCCGCGCACGGCATTCTGCGGCACGCGCCTTGCAATCCACACGCCGGCATAACCGCCGGCCGCCACCCCGGGGATCATGACGATCGCCTCGTACCAGGCGATCACCCCGCCGGACACAAAAACCACGATCGCAACTGCCGCGATCACGATCGAGAGCATGTTTTTCAGCGCGTTGAGATGGTGGTAGTCGCCGCGCTCGGTAAGACCCAGCGTCGCCAGCATCATGATGCCCATGCCGGCACCAAAAAACCCGCCATAGATCGAGGTCAGAAACTGGACCAGACGGCCGACCATCGGATTGCCGCCCGCGCCATCTGCGGCGCGCGGCTTTGGCTTCAGCCAGGGCCCTGCGGCGAAAAGCGCGGTAGCCGCTATCAGGAGCCAGGGCACCATTGACCGGAAGGACGGGTTGTCGAGCGACAGCAGGATGAGGGCGCCTGCCAGCGCGCCCGCAGCCGAAACGATGCAGAAGATCAGCGCACCGCGCCACATCGCCTTGATGTCGGCCCAGTAGGCCAGGGTTGAGGAGACATAACCCGGAAACTGGGCGATGGACGACGTTGCATTGGCCGATATCGGTGCGATGCCGGCCAGCGACAGGGCGCCGAATGTGATGAAGGTACCGCCGCCTGCGACGGCGTTGACCGCGCCGGAGACGAAACCGGCAATAAACAGGATAAAGGCAAGGAGAAGTGTCAAGGCAGGCAGTCCGTTCGATGGCTCCTCATAGAGAGGCATGGAAGAACAGACAAGCCCGCCGCTCGCGCCGGCCTTTCCTGTCAGCCCGGCACGCAAAAAGTACGTGTTTGGAGGTGACAAACCCCGCCGAAACGTGTAACAGCGCCGCCGATCCGGGAAAAACCCGGCAAAACCGTCAACGAAGGACGGGATATCGCCCCTGCCAATCCGGTTTCGGAGCGGCATAACCAAGCGGTCCTGAACTGCAAGGCGAGCGTCGGGCGCTCTGGCTGTCGAGAACAAGAAGAGGTTGTAGCGATGGATATCATCCGTCAGCTCGAGGCCGAACAGGCCGCGAAGATCGCAGAAAAGCGCAAGCTTCCAGAATTCCAGCCCGGTGACACAGTGCGTGTCAACGTGCGCGTGACTGAAGGTACCCGTACGCGCGTGCAGGCCTATGAAGGCGTCTGCATTGCCCGTTCCGGCTCCGGCTTCCAGGAAAACTTCACCGTCCGCAAGATTTCCTATGGCGAAGGCGTCGAGCGCGTGTTCCCGGTCTATTCACCGCTGGTCGAGGGCGTCGAGGTGGTTCGCCGCGGCAAGGTGCGCCGCGCCAAGCTCTATTACCTGCGCGACCGCCGCGGCAAGTCGGCCCGTATTTCGGAAAACACCGGCGTGCGCGCTCGCAAGCTGAACGACGAGGAGCGCCAGGCGCTTCTGGCCGAGAAGGCCCGCCTCGAGGCTGAGAAGGTCGCAGCCGCCGAGGCGCTTGCTGCCGAGAAGGCTGCTGAGGCAAAGGCAGCCGAGAGCGCAGAGGCCACGGCCACCGAATAGGCGCTTCGTGCGGCATTCACGAAAATGGCGGTCTATGGGCCGCCATTTTTTGTTGGCGGCATCCGCGTTTGTCCGGCGGGAGAAGCGCATCTGACACCTTGCACGGCGGGTCCGCATCGCTAGAGTGGCGCCGGCAAAAAAAGGCCACGGGGCCCATATGTGCAGGAGCGTCACCATGAAACATGTCTTGTCACTTGTCGCGACCGTCGCGGCACTGTCGCTGTCCGCGTTGGCTGCCAGCGCACAATCCGTGCCCGATCTGGGCGGCCGCACGGTCGTTGTCGTGACCGAAAACGCCTATCCGCCGCTGCAGTTCATCGATCCGAAAACAGGTGATGCGATCGGCTGGGAATATGACGCCATGGAAGAAATGGCGAAACGGCTCAACATCACCGTCGACATCCAGAACACCAGCTGGGACGCAATGATCCAGTCCGTGTCGGACGGCCAGTACGATATGGGCATGACCGGCATTACCATCCGCGATGACCGCAAGGAAAAGGTTGATTTCTCCGATTCCTACATGCGATCCGAAATGCGCATGCTGGTCCGCGCCGACGAGAGCCGCTTCGCCGACGAGAAGGAATTTGCCGCCGAGGAAGACCTCTTGATCGCCGCGCAGCCCGGCACAACGCCGTTCTACGTTTCGGTCTACGACATTCTGGACGGCAACGAAGCCAATCCGCGCATCAAGCTGTTCGAAACCTTCGGCGCGACCGTCCAGGCGCTGCGCGCGGGTGACGTCGACCTGGTGCTCACCGACGGCGTCGCAGCCAATGGTTACGTCGAATCCTCGGGCGGTCAGCTCAAGGTAATCGGCGGTCCGCTCGGCTCGGAAGACTTCGGCTTCATTTTCCCGAAAGGCTCCGATCTGGTACCGGCGTTCAACGCCGCCATTGCTTCGATGAAGACAGATGGCACGATCGACGCGCTGAACACCAAATGGTTCCTGGAATACAAGTTGGGACAGTGATGCGCGCCGCCTTGTCCCTCCCCCTTGCGGGGAGGGTGCGGACCTGGGCCGGTCGAAGGCAAGGCGGATGGCGTGGGGCCATGCCGCGCGGCGCCTTGACAACACCACCCGTTCAATCGCCTTTCCACCCTCCCCGCAAGGGGGAGGGATGACGCCACCGCCTTCCCAAACCAGGGACTTCCCCTATTGGCTGGTGGCCGCGGCGGCGATTGCCATCGCGGTCGCAATCTCCATTGCGGCAAGCGATCTCTACGTACAGATATTCGGCGCAATCTCGCGCGGTATCTGGATCACCATCTGGGTAACGCTGGTCGGCTTCGCCCTGGCCTCGGCGCTCGGCCTCGGCATTGCGCTGATGGCGCTATCGAAGTCGCTGGTGCTTCGGCAGATCGCTCGCTTTTATGTCGAGATTATCCGCGGCGTGCCGGTACTGGTGCTTTTGTTCTGGATCGCCTTTGCCGGGGTGCCGGCCTTCGTTGCCGGGTGGAACTGGCTCACCGGCCCGCTTCGCGAAGCCGGCTTCGGTGGCGAACTGCTGGTTCGCGACATTTCGCTCCTGTGGCGCGCCGTCATCGCCCTTACAATCGGCTATTCGGCCTTCATTGCAGAGGTCTTCCGCGCCGGCATCCTGTCCGTTGACCCCGGCCAGATCGAAGCCGCCAAGGCGCTCGGCCTGACCGGTTTCCAGCGTTTCCGGCTGATCGTCTTCCCACAGGCGATCCGCACCATCCTGCCGCCGCTCGGCAACGATTTCGTTGCAATGGTCAAAGACAGCTCGCTGGTCTCGGTCCTCGGCGTCGCCGACATCACCCAGCTCGGCAAAATCTACGCCTCCGGCTCGTTCCGCTTTTTCGAGACCTATTCGGTCGTCGCCTACATCTATCTGCTGTTGACCGTCAGCCTGTCGCTGATGCTGCGCGCACTGGAACGGCGCATGCGCCGTTCAATTCAGTAGCAGGCAAGGAAGTGCATATCTTGCGGGCCGGGAGCTGCTTGTGAATTCCATCGACCGGCGCTCCGTAACCATAGGCCTCGGGGCCGCCGCGCTGTTGAGCGGCGCGCGCATCGCCCGAGCCGCGCAGCCAGTCGACTTCATCGTTATCGGCGCCGGGCTGGCCGGCCTCGCAGCCGCACATAAGCTGGCAGATGCCGGCAAGCGCGTCGTCGTGCTCGAGGCGCGGTCCCGCATCGGCGGCAGGGTCTGGACCAGCCATCTGTGGCCCGGCCTTCCGGTCGACCTGGGCGCAAGCTGGATTCATGGCGTGACATCAAACCCGATTAGCCGGATTGCCGACGACATCGGAGCTGCAAGGGTCGCCACGCGTTACGAAGCGACCCGCGTCTACACACCTGGAGCCGCGGTAGCCGACATTGGCGACGCCCTGCAGGCAGCCGAAAACTTGCTCGACCGTGCACGCGCCCTCGCATTCGAGCGTGAAGCAGACATTTCCCTGCAGTCTGCCGTGGAAGCGCTGCCGGACTGGCACCGGGCGGACCCGGGATTTCGCCGCATTGTGCGGCACGCGGTGCAGTCGCATGTGGAGCTGGACCACGCGGCCGGCTGGAGTGAACTCTCGGCGTGGAACCTTGACGATGACGAGGGGTTCCCCGGCGAGGATGTCTATTTTCCGAAGGGCTTTTTCCAAATTGCGGAGGCGCTGGCGCGCGGCCTGGATATCAGGCACGGCTGCGAGGTCGTCGAAATCCGCCAGGCACATGGCGGTGTATCTGTCGGCTGTCGTTCAGGCGAAACCTTCGAAGCAACACGCGCTCTGGTCACGCTGCCGCTTGGCGTCCTCAAGGCCGGCAGCGTGACATTTACGCCGACGCTTTCAAATTCGAGGCAAGACGCCATCGCAGCACTCGGAATGGGACTGCTCGACAAGTGTTGGCTTGCCTTTGAGCAGCCCTTCTGGCCGCCCGCCCTGACCGCGATGGAATATGTCGATCCCTCGAGCGAGCTCTGGCCGCTCTGGATGGATTTTTCCGCACTCGGCGCGCCTCTGCTGCTCGGCTTCAATGCGGGCCGGCATGCGCGCGAACTTGAGCATCTTTCCGACCGCGCGACGATCGAATCTGCGGTCCGGAGCCTGCGTCACATGTTCGGCGGCGCCGTACCGGAGCCTGCTGCGGCGCAGGTCACCCGCTGGGGTCGCGACCCCTTTGCACTGGGCGCATACTCCTTCAACGCGGTCGGAACCGGCTCCACTACGCGCGAGGCGTTGTTCGGGCTCGACTGGGGCGGCGGGCTGGCTTTCGCCGGAGAGGCAACCGACGCTGCCGGCTTCGGAACCACGCATGGAGCAGTGATCTCCGGCCGCCGCATCGCAGAACTTCTTCTGACGTAGATCGCATGCGGGGTGGAGCGGCACCGGAGCCGCTCCACCGCTGCACCCCAAAGACATCACTCAAGGGGCATGACACGCCCCGGCAGCGAAAGGTCGCCTGACGCGACGTCGTGAACGCCGGTGACGCAAAGTAGCGGCGTCTTGCCTTCCGGGTGTACCCGAAGTTCCGCCGTCACCGCGTCGAATGAGACACCCTCGCCATCGGCAACGGGAACAGTGATACGCGCCGTCTTGTCGGCAAGCTGCGGCGACATGCCGGGGCTGTCGAGCGCGATCGGCAAATGTGGCGCGGTCGCCGGCAACAGATCGACGCCCGGCGAAACGTCCCGCACCTTGAAGCCGCCCGAGCAAGCCTCCGTACCTTCAAGGACAACCCAGTGGGAATGCCAGTCGGCACCGTCATTGGCAGGGTCGCCATCCCCGTTCTCATCGAACAGAGGCGTATCGTCGAAATCGGGATGCGCAGTGATCGCAAGCGCCAGAATGCCTGAACTGGCATCGAAGCCGACTGTTGCCGGGTCGAGCCCGGTCGGCCACACATAAGCCGCCACGCCCGCGCCCGGCAGCTGACCCGTTGCTTCCGGCTTGATGCTGCCGGCCTCGCCTTCCAGTTCCATGAAAAATGTGACCAGCCGCTCATTCGCAGTCGCGCCGGCCTTTCTGATGTCGAACGGCGCAGCGATGTCGCCATTGGCTTCGCTTGCGATTTCATGCGCTGCCACGGCTGTTGCAAAAAATGCGGTGAGGCCGAGCACGGCCATTCCTGTCGATCTCATAGTTACCTCCATAAGTAGCGAGTCGATACCATCTGCTAGCACGACCGTTCGCGGCTTGCAATATTGGTATCGAGACAATACTTTCTGGTCATGGCAGGCAACGAAACCATGGCGATGATCGAGCGGCTGGCGCGCATCGCCGCGCATGATGCGCACACCGCAGGTCTCAAACCGGTGCAGTGGGAGGCATTACGTTTTCTGGCCCGCGCCAACCGATTTTCGCGCACGCCCGGCGCCCTGACCGCTTATCTGGGAGCGACAAAGGGCACGGTGTCCCAAACGCTGATCGCCCTGGAGCGTGCCGGCTACATTGACAAATCGACGGATACCGCCGACCGGCGCACGGTCCGGATCGCCCTCACCGCGGCAGGCCGCAAGATGCTCATCCGCGACGGGACCGAGCCCATGGAACATGCGCTAGAGGCCATGAGCGAAGCGGATCGCGCCGCCTTGATGGCTGGTGCCACAGCACTTCTCAAAGCGCGCATCGCGATCGATGGCGGTCGGCCGTTCGGGATCTGCCGCGACTGCCGGCATTTCGAACGCGACGCGCGGGGCTCCAGGCAGCATTTCTGCCGGCTTCTGGCAGAACCGCTCAGCGAAAGCGACGCCGCCGACATCTGTATCGAGCAGCAAGCCGCCTGATACGCGCGCGGCGTTCGCCAACCGATTGCCGCTCATCCAAAAGATCGCTATATCCCCCTCGATATGGAACGGCTTTACGCACATCCGGCATTCCGCGGCTTCGCGCTGCAGGACAGAAAGCGCCTGCCCTCGCGCTTCTTCGCGCGCTATTGCGGCGCCGCGACCGGGCACCTCGGCTGAGCGAAACCCAAGCCCGACCGGGCCTAACCGCCAGTCAGCAAACCGAATACGGACAGCCAGAAAAATGACCGCACCCCGCACGCTTTACGACAAGATTTTCGACGAGCACGTCGTCAACCGCCAGGAAGACGGCACCTGCCTTCTCTATATCGACCGCCATCTGGTTCATGAGGTGACGAGCCCGCAGGCTTTCGAAGGCCTGCGTATGGCCAGCCGCCCGGTGCGCGCGCCCGAAAAAACGCTCGCCGTGGTCGACCATAACGTACCGACCTCGCCGGACCGCGCGCAGGGTATCAAGAACGAGGAAAGCCGCATCCAGGTCGAGGCGCTGGCCAAAAATGCGGCTGATTTCGGCATCGAATATTACAACGAGGCCGACCGTCGCCAGGGCATCGTGCATATCATCGGCCCCGAGCAGGGGTTCACCCTGCCAGGCATGACGATCGTGTGCGGCGACAGCCACACCTCAACGCATGGCGCGTTCGGCGCACTGGCGCACGGCATCGGCACCTCCGAGGTCGAGCATGTGCTCGCCACGCAGACGCTGATCCAGAAAAAAGCCAAGAACATGCTGGTGCGCGTCAACGGCAAGGCGCCAGAAGGCGTGACGGCGAAGGACATCATCCTCGCCATCATCGGCGAGATCGGCACCGCCGGCGGCACCGGCTATGTGATCGAATATGCTGGCGAGGCGATCCAGGCGCTTTCCATGGAAGGCCGCATGACGGTCTGCAACATGTCGATCGAGGGCGGTGCCCGCGCCGGCCTGATTGCGCCGGACGAGACCACCTTCGCCTACGTGAAGGACAAGCCCCGCGCGCCGAAGGGCGCGGCCTGGGACATGGCGCTTGAATACTGGAAGACGCTGAAGACCGACGAAGGTGCGCATTTCGACAAGATCGTCGAGCTCGACGCCGCCAGCCTGCCGCCCATCGTCACTTGGGGCTCTTCGCCCGAGGACGTCGTGGCCGTCACCGGCGCAGTACCCGACCCGGACGAGATCACCGACGAGAACAAGCGCAACTCCAAGAAGCGTGCGCTTGCCTATATGGGCCTCTCCGCCGGCACCAGGATCACCGACATAGAGCTCGACCGCGTCTTCATCGGCTCCTGCACCAATGGCCGCATCGAGGATCTGCGTGCAGTCGCCAAGGTTGTCGAAGGCAAGACCGTTCATCCGCGCGTCAACGCCATGATCGTGCCGGGCTCCGGCCTCGTGAAGGCACAGGCCGAGGCCGAGGGGCTGGACAAGATCTTCCGCGCCGCCGGTTTCGACTGGCGCGAGCCCGGCTGCTCCATGTGCCTCGCCATGAATGACGACCGCCTGAAGCCTGAGGAGCGCTGCGCCTCGACCTCGAACCGAAATTTCGAGGGCCGTCAGGGCTTCAAGGGCCGCACGCATTTGGTCTCGCCGGCGATGGCGGGCGCTGCTGCGATCGCCGGCAAGTTCGTCGACATCCGCGACTGGCGCTAGCAGCGGCCAGCCGCGAACGGGGTTGAGGGCGTTACAGCGCCCTCCCGTCAGGGCGCGCTTTTGCAGGCCGGGATCCGCGCTTTCGAACCCATGCCGAAAGCATGGGTCAGTGGAATGTCGCGCGCGAGCACAAAAAACTCGCCTCGCGCCTGTGTGCGCATGTAGGTGCTGACCCGCAGATGTTCCTGGTCGAGTTCGCCGGTCCGGCAGCCGCCCCTGAGAGCAATGTCGAGCGCGCCGCGCCCCTTGCCGCGCGCCGCGCGGGCCTTGGCCTGCGTGTCGGCAAGGCGCGCCCGGTCGACTGCCGCCAGACGCGCTATCTGCACTTGCTCGCCTGGCGCCAGCGAACCGCCCGGCGACCCTCCAGCATCGGAATCGACTATCTCCAGCTCGAATTTCTCGTCGAACTCGAGCGACTTGTCATCCGATTCGAAGGCAAGACGCATCGTCACGTCGCCGGTCTTCAGGCGCAGGTGATCCGGCTTCCCGACCGCAACCGCGATTGCGGCCGGGTCGGCATCGAGCGGATCGAACCCGGCAGGACCCGCGGCGGAACTTGGTGCCAGCCCGGCATAGCCTGAGGCTACAAGGATGGCGGAGCCCGCAAGGGCTCGGATAAAGAAACGGTTCATTTGGTCCTCTTTCAATTAATGCTAGACGGCGATCAATTATTGTTTTACAATAAGAAATGCAAGCTTGATGGAGAGAAAATAATGTCCAGCGATTTTGAGCGCATGCGCCGATTGAGCCGCCGCATGCGTGCCGCGGTGGCGATCGGCGGCGCGGCCCTCGCTTCGGCCGGCGCTTTCATGCTCGGTTCGGCCATAGTCGCGCCCGAGACTTTCCGCGAATTCGTCAGAAACGCCGTCGGAACCGGCGCCGCTTACGACCTCACAGCCTCGTCCACGGCAGTGCTGATGGTTCTTTTCGCGGTGCAGTTTGCGATCCTGCTCTACGCGGTCTGGTGCGTATGGCGCATGTTCGGAGAACTCGCACAGGATGAACCGCTGAGCCGTGCTGCCGCCAGCTGGATGCAGCGTGGCAGCGTCGGCTTTCTTGCAGCAGCGATCGTGTCCTTCCTGGCAACGCCGATAGGGACGGTGGCGCTTACGCTCGGCAATCCTCCCGGCGAGCGTGAACTGGCGATCGGCGTCGGCTCGACGCACCTTCTGGCGCTGCTGATCGCTGCAATCATGTTCATGACCAGCAGAATCCTCGCGCTCGCAGCTGAAATCCGCGACGACCAGAAGGCGATCGTCTGATGGCAATCGTCGTCAATCTCGATGTCATGCTGGCGCGCCGCAAGATGCGCTCCAAAGAGCTGGCGGAGCACATCGGCATCACCGAGCAGAACGTCTCGCTGCTCAAGTCAGGCAAGGTGCGCGGCGTCAGGTTCGAAACGCTGGAGCGGATTTGCGCAGCGCTCGACTGTCAGCCCGGCGACATTCTGGAATACCGCCCCGATCAGTGAGCCGTTAGCTTAGCCGAGCACGGCATGATCGAGCACATAGATCCAGAACGTGGCAGTGAGCACGGATAACATTGTCGCAAGCAGGAAGGCCGACGCGGCGAGGTTGACCGCCCGGTCGTACATGACGGCGAACAGATAGATATTCATGCCGGGCGGCATCGCGGCCAAAATGACAGCGGCCCGCTGCATGTCCGGTCCAAGCGCGAAAACATGATGCGCCAGCACGAAGGTGATCGCCGGGTGCACGATGAGCGACACAGCGGCGACCGTGCCCGCTTCGCCCATGCCGGCCCCGAGCCGGTATCGGGTCATCGACGCACCGATGCCTACCAGTGCTACCGGGATGGCAGTGCTGGCAATCATGTCGATTGTCTGCATCGCCGGTTCGGGCAGCCAGTGGCCGGTCACGTTCACGGCCGCGCCGGCCAGTATGCCGATCATCAGCGGATTGGCGAGCATTGAGCGGCCGGCGACACCAAGGGTGCCCCCGAAGGACCGACCATCGCGGCGCATGAATTCCATCGTCAGGATTCCAACTGCGTAGATCAGCGGCGCGTGGAACGCGATAATGCCGAAGGCAGCCGTCAGCGGCTCTGGGCCTTGCGAGCGCTCGAGGATCGCAAGGCCCAGAAGTACGGTGTTGGAGAACATCGCTGCAAAGCCGACCGCAACGGCTTCGCCTGGACGGCGCTTGAAGATGTGCCGCGCGGCAAGAATGCCGATCGCGAAACAGGCAAAGGCACCGGCATAGAACGACGTCAGCAGCTGCGGCGAAAACGCAGCCGCAAGATCGAGCCGCTCGAGCGCGCGGAACAGGAGCACCGGCACAGCGATCTTGACCGCGTAGGCATTGAGAGCGTCGACCACGGCGGGCGGCAGGTAACCGGACCTGACGCCGGCATAACCAACGAGGATGAGAATAAAGACCGGCGCGACAGTGACGAGAATTGTCAGCATGGACTTGCTTTAGAGCGCCCTGGGCGCGGAGGGAACAGGCGAACGCCCTGCAATCTTTCGGGCCGCTATTTGCCCTGAATAATGCCTGCACTTAACCAGTTGTTGAAACGGCTTTGACACACTCGCTGCCTGACATGAGCGGCGCCGGTTTCATCCTTGCGATCAATCTCAGTGTGGCCGGCCTGTTTGCCGCCGCATTCCTTGTTGTTGCCGTCTACGATCTCGCCCGCGTATCCGCCCGCTGGTTTGCAGCCAGCTTTGCCTTCGGCATGCTCAATTTTCTGCTCGAATTTGTGGTTGCCGCGGCGGCGCCGTCGATTCTGCTGCGCGTTGCTGCCTATATGGCCTTCATCGCCGCGCTCGCAGCCTTTACGCGCGGCATTGCGCATCTTCATAACCGGCGCCCGCCATGGAAGGCGGTGCTGGCAATCGCCTTCGGCGCCCTGCTTTTGCGGCTGGCGATAGACGACATGGCGCGCGAATCCTTCACCCGGCTGCTGCTCTTCCAGACACCCTATTTCCTTCTGCAGGCCCTGGGAGCCGCGATCGCCATGCGCTGGCCCAGGCCGGGCTTGGCCGGCAAGGTCCTGGCAGGCATGCTCTTGCTCTCCGCGTTGCACTATCTTGCCAAACCCTTCGCCGCGGCCTGGAGCGGCGGCGCGGGCCGGAATTCGGAGAGCTATCTCGCCACCGACTACGCGATGATCTCCCAAACCAGCGGCACGGTCCTTGGAGTGGCGGCTGCCCTGCTGCTGCTCGCGATCCTGATTCGCGACGTAATGGCCGATTTCACAAGGCAATCGATGACCGACAAGCTGTCGGGCCTGCCCAATCGCCGCAGCTTCGAGGCCTATCTCGATGAATGTATGCGCAGTGCTGCCGAAACGGGCTTGCCCGTTTCGCTGGTGATCGGCGATCTGGACCGCTTCAAAGCGGTCAACGACACCTACGGCCACGCTGCCGGCGACCGTGTCATCGTCGCCTTTTCGCAATTGCTGAGAGACTGCCTTACGGATCCGCGGTCGGCCGCACGTATCGGCGGCGAGGAATTCGCTGTGCTGCTGGCCGGCTCCGACCTCAGTACCGCGCGCCTGTTCGCTGAAAATGTGCGCTCCGCCTTCGCCATTCAGGAAGTCGGCGACATGCCGCCGCAGACCCGCTTTACGGCGAGTTTCGGCATCGCCCAGCTGAACCCCGGCGACACGGCATTCGAGTTTCAGGAGCGGGCTGATACGGCCCTCTACGCGGCCAAACGCAACGGACGCGACCGCGTCGAGGTTGCCGCGCCCGCGCAGGCACAAAGCACCGTACAGAAGGCCTGTGCCTAACCGTCCAGTGCCTTGATACGCAGGCCGGTGATGCGGTTGCGCTCGCGCTTGAGCACCACAAAGCGCTTTCCGTGGAAGGTAAAAGCCTGCTTTTCCTCGGGGATAGACTGCGTTTCGTGAATGACAAGACCGGCCACCGTGGTCGCCTCCTCATCGGGCAGGTTCCAGTCCAGCGCCCGGTTAAGGTCGCGGATCGGTACCGAGCCATCCACCACCACCGAGCCATCAGCCTCCTGCTTAACGCCCTGAATATCGACATCGTGCTCATCGGCGATCTCACCGACGATCTCTTCGATGATATCTTCGAGCGTCACCAGCCCTTCGACCTCGCCATACTCGTCTACCACCACGGCGAAATGCGCCTTGCGCCGCAGGAACGCGTTGAGCTGGTCCTTCAGGCTGGTCGTGTCGGGAACGAACCAGGGTTTGGCCGCGATCTTCATGATGTCGACACGCGCCGGGTCATTGTCCACATCGTGCAGCGCACGCAGAAGATCCTTGGCGTGGATGATGCCGACGATATTGTCGAGCGACCCGCGCCACAGCGGCATGCGCGTATGCGGGCTTTGCAGGATTTCGGCGACGATATCCTGCGGCGGGTCGTCGGCGTTCAGCGACCGCATCGCCGTGCGGTGGACCATCACGTCGGAGACTTCCAGGTCATGCAGGTCGAGCAGGCCGCCGAGCCGGTCTCGGTCCTGCTTGATGAACGCCCCCTCGCGATGAAGCACAGCCACCGTGCCGCGCAGCTCGTCATGCGCCGACAGCATGGAATCGCCCTGTAGAAGATTGACCCCGAACAGCGCCAGCAGCCGCCGCACGATCCAGTTGACCGCGGTCGAAAGTCCGCCGAACAGAAACACCACAAACCGCGCGAAAGGCGACACAGCCAGCGAGAAGCCTTCCGGACGCGACAGCGCCCAGGATTTGGGCAGGATTTCCGCGAAGATGACCAGAAGCACGGTCATCCCGACGGTAGCGTAGATCACGCCCGCATCGCCGAAGAGCTTGAGCAGCACGCTGGTGGCCAGCGCGGAGGCGAGGATATTGACCAGGTTGTTGCCGATCAACAGCGCACCCACCAGCCGGTCGCGACGCTCGATCAGCCGCTCCACAAGCGATGCGCGGTCATCGCCGCCTTGCGCAAGCGAATGAAGCCGGGCGCGCGACGCGCCTGTCATCGAGGTCTCGGTGCCCGAGAAAAGGAAGGACAGTACAATCAGCGCCATCACAGCGCCGGAGGTAATCCAGAATTCCGATGTCATCGTCCGATCTGCTCTGCGAGAAACGATCTTACTTCGGCCGCGGGCACGTCCCTGGCGACGAATGCCTGGCCCACACCCCGTGTCAGGATGAACGTGAGCGCGCCCCGCGACACTTTCTTGTCTTGGCGAATATAGTCCATCAGGCCGTCCGCGCCAGGCAGTTCGCCTTGTATCTGGTCGAGCCGGCAGGGCAGGCCGACCGCCTTCAGATGCGCTTCAACGCGGCTTGCATCGTCGGGGCTTGCGAGGTTCATGCGCGCTGAAAAGCGGTGCGCCAGCGCCATGCCGATGGCAACGCCCTCGCCATGCACCAGCCGCGCGCCGTCATACCCGGTAGCAGCCTCCAGCGCATGGCCGAATGTATGGCCGAGATTGAGCAGAGCGCGGTCGCCGGTCTCGAGCTCGTCGCGCGCCACCACCTCGGCCTTGGCCCGACAGGATTCCGCAATCGCTTCGGTGCGGGCGGAACCGCCGGAAAACACTTCGGCCCAGTTTTTCTCCAGCCACGCGAAGAACGCCGGCCGGTCTATCAGTCCATATTTGACGACTTCGGCATAACCGGCTCGAAACTCGCGCGCCGGAAGCGTGTCGAGCGCGCCGGTATCGGAAAGCACCAGGCTCGGCTGATGGAACGCCCCGACCAGATTCTTCCCGTGTGTGCTGTTGATGCCGGTCTTGCCGCCGACGGAGGAATCAACCTGCGCCAGAAGCGATGTCGGCATCTGAACGAAGCGCATGCCGCGCCGGACAATGGCTGCCGCGAAGCCGGCAAGGTCGCCAATAACCCCGCCGCCCAGAGCGATCACCAGGTCGCCGCGCTCAAGCCGCGCCGCCAGCACTGAATCGACGACATGCTGTAGTGCACCGAAGTTTTTCGTGCGCTCCCCCGGTTCCATCGCCACGGTAGCGTGTTCCAGCCCGGCGCCGGCAAGGCTGGCTTCAAGGGTCGCCAGGTGATGGGCGGCGACATTCTTGTCGGTCACGATGGCAATGCGAGTGCCGGCAAACGCTGCGGCAATGCGAGCCCCGGCCTGCGCTATGAGGCCATGGCCGATCACAATGTCATAGGCCCGCTCGCCCAACCCCACCCGAACGATCTGTGCGTCATCTGCTTCGGCTGAAATCGTCATGCGTTCTTTTCGCTCAGATGCGCCACAAGTGCTGCCATCACCTCATCGGCGATGACTTCGCGCCTGTCGTCGCGTGTGTTTACGGTCACGTCGGCCCGGGCGTAGACCGGATAGCGCGCTTCCATCAGGCTTTCCATGACCGCGCGCGGATCGCTTGTCTTGAGCAGAGGCCTGGTCTGTTTTTTCATCACCCGTGCCATGAGCACGTCGATGTCGGCCTTGAGCCATACGGAAACGCCCGCTTCCGCGATCGCCGCCCGCGTATCGTCGTTCATGAATGCCCCGCCGCCGGTGGAAATGACCCCCGGCCGCTCCTGCAGAAGCCGTGTGATGACACGTTGCTCGAGTGCGCGGAATTCCGCCTCGCCATAAGCTTCGAACAGATCTGCCACGCTCATGCGCGACGCCTGCTCTATTTCATGATCGCTGTCGGCAAACGGCATTCCCGCGAGCTGCGAGACACGCCGTCCGATAGCCGTCTTGCCGGCACCCATCAGGCCCACGAACACGATCACCCGGTCACCGAGCAGTTGACGCAGCTGCGCCGCCGCGCCTCTCATTGTCGTAGTGGTATTTGTCATGGTTCGGCCCTTGGCCGCGGTTTCGACATGAAAAGCCTGCAATCGTCAAGCCGAACCAGCCAACCTCGGTCCGCGCGACAGCGTCGGCCATAGCTTGCAATGACGTCATCGGCGTCCCATAACGGCCTTCCGGCGCCGTATCGAGAAGACTTTCGCCTTATGCCGACCCTTTTCCGCCTCCTTGTTGTCATCGCCGTCATCGTCGGCGTGATCTATGGCGGCATGTTCGCGCTGGCGACATATGTGAAACCCAATGTCGGCGAGATTTCCGTGCGTGTTCCGCCGGAGCGGATCAACCGTTAGAATCCGCTATGCGCGACGCCTCACGCATAGAAGCCTTCCTTGAAATGATGAGCGCCGAGCGCGGTGCGAGCGAAAATACGTTGTCCGCCTACCGGCGCGATCTCGAGGACGCAGCCGCATCGCTCTCCGGCGCATGGGGCGGCATAGCGTCAGCACCGGCGCCGGCGGTGCGCGAACACATTCTGAGTCTTGCGGCGCGCGGCATGGCAACCTCCACCCAGGCGCGCAAACTCTCCGCGCTGCGCCAGTTCTATAAGTTTCTGTTCTCCGAGGGCCTGCGCGGCGACGATCCGACATCCACGCTGGACAGCCCCCGCCGTGCCCAGACGCTCCCGAAAACGCTGAGCGAAGCCGATGTCGATGCGCTGATTGAGCGCGCGCAGAAGGAAGCCGCCGCACCGCCTGACGGAATCGACCCCGTTTCGGCGCTGAGGCTGCATGCGCTCACCGAAGTACTTTACGCAACGGGCCTGCGCGTTTCCGAGCTGGTCAGCCTGCCGCTTTCGGTCGCAAAACGCGATGACCGCTATTTCACGGTTACCGGCAAGGGCAACAAGGAGCGCCTGGTTCCGCTGTCCGCCCGCGCACGCGAAGCGATGCGGCGATGGCTCGAAGCCAGAAACGCCAGCGCCGCGCTGGCGCAAAGCTCTTACCTCTTCCCGTCATCCTCGGAGAGCGGGCATTTGCCACGGCAGGTCTTTGCCCGCGAATTGAAGGCGCTTGCCGCCCGCGCCGGCATTTCGGCCGCCAGTATCTCACCGCATGTGCTGCGCCATGCTTTTGCCAGCCATCTACTGCAGAACGGCGCCGACCTTCGGGTTGTTCAGCAATTGCTGGGCCATTCCGACATTTCGACCACGCAAATCTACACGCATGTGCTCGAAAAGCGGCTCATCGACCTCGTCAACCGGCACCATCCGCTTGCCGACTAGGTCTGTGATCGTTATGTCAGGCCTTGGTGCAGCCGTTGCCGGCTGGCCCTTCGGGGTCTCAGTTTCGTTGATCAAGTACTGTCGGGCGCATGTATAATTATCTGGATTTCGAAAAACCGGTTCAGGATCTCGAAGGCCAGATTCTCGAGCTGCGGCGGCTTGCCGAAGCCGGCGAGGCCGTCGACGTTGCCGACGAAATCAAACGGCTTGAGAAGCGCGCCAAGGAAGCGCTGCGCGACCTCTATAACGCCCTGACGCCCTGGCAGAAGGCACAGGTTGCCCGTCACGCCGACAGGCCGCACTGTCTTGCCTATATCAATGCCCTGACGACCGACTTCACTCCGCTTGCCGGCGATCGTGCCTTTGGCGAGGACGAAGCCATCGTCGGTGGCCTGGCCCGTTTTCGCGGCGAGGCCGTGGCGGTCATTGGGCAGGAAAAGGGATCGGACACCAAAAGCCGCCTGAAACACAATTTCGGCAGTGCGCGCCCCGAGGGTTACCGCAAGGCGGTGCGCATCATGGAGCTGGCCGACCGTTTCAACATCCCTCTGATCACGCTGGTCGATACAGCAGGCGCTTATCCGGGCATCGGCGCCGAGGAGCGCGGCCAGGCGGAAGCGATCGCCCGCTCGACCTCGACCTGCCTGGCCCTCAAGGTGCCGTCGGTCAGCGTCGTCATCGGCGAGGGCGGCTCCGGTGGCGCAATCGCCATTGCCACGGCGAACCGGGTTCTGATGCTCGAACATGCGATCTACTCGGTCATTTCGCCCGAGGGCGCCGCTTCGATCCTGTGGCGCGACACTGCGCGCGCCAAGGATGCGGCGACCAATATGAAGATCACCGCCCAGGATCTTCTGGGCCTCAAGATCATTGACGAGATCGTTCCCGAGCCCCTGGGCGGCGCCCACCGCGCGCCGGAAAAGGTGATCGCGGACACGGGCGACCGGATAGCCAGGAGCTTCGAGGAACTCGCCGGCGCCAATCTCGACTTCCGCGAGCACCGGCGCGAAAAATTCCTCGCCATCGGCCGCGATCTCTAGGCGAAGCGGCACGCTTCCGGCACGGAATTGCCACAATATCGCCGTCTCGATCGGTTCAATGACAATGCCGTGAGGCAAGCTCCCGGTGCCTTGCGGTAATGAAATTTCAAGCATAACCGCATAATGTGCGATGGAGACAGGGTCGGCGCGGGCGTATCTCCCGCCGAGGGACAGGGTTCAGAGCATTTCGCCAATGGTACCGCATCTCGCGCGTATAGCAGTGATCGTTTCGGCGTTGGCACTCGCAGGGTGCAACGAAACGCTGGAAGACATATCGCCGAAAGCCGAAAAGAAACTTCCCCCCAGCCTGGTTCAGTCCATGCGCGCCAAGGGCATGACGACCACGGCGCCCATCATGCTGCGCATCTTCAAGGAAGAAGGCGTTCTGGAGGTCTGGAAGCAGAAGGATACCGGCCGCTACGCGATGGCGACGAGCTACGACATCTGCAAATGGTCCGGCAAGCTTGGCCCCAAATTCACCGAGGGCGACCGCCAGGCGCCTGAAGGCTTCTACGATATCAAGCCCTGGCAGATGAACCCGAAGTCGAGCTACCACCTCGCTTTCAATATGGGTTATCCGAACAATTTCGACCGTGCGCATGGCCGCACGGGTTCCAACCTGATGGTGCATGGCGCCTGCTCGTCCGCCGGATGTTATTCGATGAGCGATGAACAGGTGGAGCAGATCTACGCGTTTGCGCGCGACGCCTTCCGCGGCGGCCAGGAAGCGTTCCAGGTGCAGGCATTTCCCTTCCGCATGACGGCCGAGAACATGGCCCGCTATCAGCAGGATCCGAACTATCAGTTCTGGACCATGCTCAAGGAAGGCTATGACCATTTCGAGATCACGAAAGTGCCGCCGAAGGTCGATGTGTGCGGCCGGCGCTACGTGTTCAACTCGATACCTCAGGAAGGCAGTTCGTTCTCGCCGAACGCCTCTTGTCCGGCAATGGCGCAGCCAGCGCGTCTGCAGACCGCATACCAGTCATATCAGCTCAAATACGACGCCGCGTTTTCCGCAGCACTCGGCGAACCGAGCAGCCGCAGAGCGCCGTCGCCAAGCATCGGCGGCTTTCGCGAGGCTACCCAGGTCGCCGATTGGTCGCGCCGCCGCGCGCGCGGCGAACGGGTGACGCGGCTGCCGCCCAACATGCAGCCCGAAACGCCCCCGGTGACAGCCCCACCGCCACGCCCTGCACCGCAGGTCGCTGCCGCGCCGCAATCTGCGCCCGCAACATCGCTGGCCGAGGAACAGGCAAATTCGGTCGCTGACGCAGCCGGAACGGCCGTGCCTGCCGAGAACCCGCAACCCGCCAACGCCGAAGGCGGCGAAAAGAAAAATCCCCTGCGCAAGCTGTGGGGTATGTTCAAGCGCGACCAGTGACGCGCGACGACGCCGACTATTACGACCTTCGCGGCCTGAACTGTCCATTGCCAGTACTGCGCGCCCGCAAACGGCTGTCAGCCATGCCCGCTGGCGCGCAGTTGGTGATCGAAACCACAGACCCGCTGGCAGCAATCGACATTCCCGCATTCTGCAGCGATGACGGTCACCGCCTCCTGGCAGCCGAGAAGGTGCCCGGCGGCCACCGCTTCACGCTGGAGCGCGGCAGCCGCTAAAGCCATCTTCGTGTGAATGCCGCAGACGTTGCCGGCGTGGCGAGCTTCAGCCCGAAAAGCCCGAAATCGCCAGCGGATTGCCCTCGACCGCGGCCCTGTCCGGCGTGTCCACCGACAGCTGGTTGGTAATCGCCGCGAACAGCCGCCGCACATAGGTCTCGTCCATGCCGTCCGCTATGAACACCAGCCGCGTCTCGCGGGCGCTGCCTTGCGGCCATGCGGGAAGCCGTGCGGGCGGATGCATCAATGTCTGCACCGCGTGCAGCACCAGCGGCCGCTCGGGATCGTCGGCCAGCCGCACGATACCTTTCATGCGCAGCATCTTCGCGCCCTGGGTCGACCGCACCAGATCCAGAAACATATCGACCGCGCCGGTTTCGATCGGCGTGTCATGGACCAGCGAGAAACTCCTGATCCGCTCGGGGTGGTGATGGTGGTGATGGTCGTGCCCATGGGAATGGTCATGAGCGCCGGGGCCGCCATCTCCAAGCCAGCGGGCGACATCGGCGGATTTAGTCGCCGGATCATAAAGGCCGTTGTCGAGCAGGGTGGCAGTGTCCACGTCGTCGCTGGGCACATTCGTCACTCGCGCTGCGGGATTGAGACCGCTGATCAGTGCCCGAACCGTTTTGACGTCCACCGCCTGCGGCAAGTCCGTTTTGGTGAGGACTATCCTGTCGGCGACCGCCACCTGCCGTTTCGCCTCATCGTGCTGCGACAGCGTTGCGGGTCCGTTCACCGCGTCGACCACCGTGACGACCCCGCTCAGCCTCAGGGCGGCGACAATTGCGGGATGCCCCATCAACGACTGCAGCACCGGAACCGGGTCCGCGAGGCCGGTCGTTTCGATGACAATCCGCTCCAGCGGCGCGATACGGCCTGCCTGCGCGCGGTCGATAAGGTCGGCAATCGTGTCCACCAGCTCGCCACGCACCGAGCAGCACACGCAGCCGTCGGAAAGCTCGATGACGCCATCGGACGACTGTTCGACCAGCAGGTGGTCCACCGCGACATCGCCGAACTCATTGATGATCACGGCCGTGTTTTTGATCGCCGGATCTTTCAGAATCCGGTTGAGCAGCGTTGTCTTCCCCGCGCCCAGAAAGCCGGTAATTACCGTGACGGCAATAGGATCGAGATGCATCGGCTAGCTTCAGCCGCCTTCCGCGACCGTCGGCGTATAAGCCGGACGCGGCGTTGGGATCGGGATGTTCGATGCGCTCGCTGCCGAAACCGGGAGCGGGCCGACGGTGCCGCCAAGACCCACTTCGATGACGCGCCGCGGCCGGTCGAATGCGGTCATGTAAGGCGAACTGATGACGCGGCGTCCCTGCTCGTCGCGATTGGCCAACCGCTCCTGCCGTGCCGTCTTGGTGCAGATCAGCGGCCGCATGTTCGTGGCGGTGGTCAGCATCGAGCCATAGGGGCGCATCGTATCCAGCCGCTTGGCTCCAAAGGACGACCGGGAGAAGCCCCTGGCCAGCAGCTCGGCTGCCGTTTCGGCGCGCTCCTCGACCGATTCCGCACCCAGGACAACCGCTACGACGCGCTTCCCGCGCCGCTGTGCCGAGGCAATCAGATTGAAGCCGGAGGGACACGTGTAGCCGGTCTTCATGCCGTCTGCACCCTCGAAACGCCCGATCAGCGAATTGTGGTTGTTCAGGCGCGCTTTGCCGGCCTGGAGCGCTTCGATGGCGAAATAGCTGTCATATTGCGGGAATTCCCGGCGGATTGCCGTCGCCAGAAGCGCCATGTCGTGCGCGGTCGTGTATTGGTGGTCCGAATGCAGCCCGTGAGCATTGACCCAATTCGTACCGGCCATGCCAAGCCGCCGCGCTTCCGCGTTCATACGCCCAGCAAACGCCTTTTCCGAGCCGCCAACGCTCTCGCCCAGTGCTGTCGCGACATCGTTGGCCGACTTGACCATCAGGATCTTGATGGCGTTGTCGACCGTTAGCACTGAGCCTTTCGGATAACCCATCTTGCTGGGCGGCTCTTTGGCGGCATTGGCCGAAATGACCACCGGAGATTTGAGCGTGATTTCGCCGGCCCTGATCGCCCGGAAGGTGACATAGACCGTCATCAGCTTGGTCAGCGATGCGGGGAACCAGCGGCGGAAAGGCTCCGATTCATCCAGCACCCGTCCGCTGCCGACATCCACCACGATATGCGGGCCGGCCATCGCCGGCGCTGCGAGGGCAGCCAGTATCAGAGCTGCAATCAACCGGACTGACGCAATCCGAGCGCGCATTCTCAACCCCATTTCGCCCTTGCCCATTCGGCGGCAGTGTCAGTATGGTTCGACTGCCGACCAGCGCCGCACGCTAGGGCCAATAACTTTGCTTGCCCTGCTATCTATCTCATGTGACGCCAAAATGGCAAAGTCGAGCACCTCACAATTCAATGAAGCCGCCCTCCGGCTGTAACCAGCGAGAGTACTGCCTGATGCCGATATTGAACCGCGTAGCCGAAATGCATGACGAAATCACCGGCTGGCGCCGCCATCTGCATACAATCCCGGAAATTCTATATGACGTTCACCAGACAGCGGCATTCGTGGCCGAACGGCTCACCGAATTCGGCTGCGACGAAGTTGTGACCGGCATCGGCAGGACCGGCGTCGTCGGCATCATCAAGGGCAATCTCGGCGACGGTCCGGCTGTCGGCCTGCGCGCCGACATGGACGCGCTGCCGCTCAACGAGATCACCGGCAAGGAATGGGCGTCGAAGACCCCCAACCAGATGCATGCCTGCGGCCACGACGGCCACACAGCGATGCTGTTGGGCGCGGCCAAATATCTTGCCGAAACACGCAACTTCAAAGGGTCGGTCGCGGTCATCTTCCAGCCGGCCGAAGAAGGCGGCGCCGGTGGCGACGCGATGGTCAAGGACGGCATGATGGACCATTTCGGCATCAGGACCGTTTTCGGCATGCACAACATGCCGGGCCTGCCTGTCGGCCAGTTTGCGATCCGCCCCGGTCCGGCCATGGCCGCGACTGCGGAGTTCTGGATCGTCGTCAAGGGCAAGGGCGGCCATGCCGCCATGCCGCACGGTACGATCGACCCGATCGTTGTCGGCAGCCAGATCGTGACGGCATTGCAGACAATTGCCTCGCGCAGCATCGATCCTATCGATTCCGTGGTGGTCTCGGTCACCAAATTCCACGGCGGCGACGCCTTCAACATTATCCCCGAGCAGGTTGAGCTCAATGGCACAATCCGCATCCTGCGCACCGAGGTGGGTGAAGCAGCGGCCAAGCGCATGAACGAGATCTGCGAGGGCATAGCGGCCGCGCACGGCGCCACCGTCGATGTGAAGATCGACTTCAATTATCCGGTTACTTTCAACCATGCGGAAGAGACAGATTTCGCTGCCGGCGTCGCCAAATCGGTTGCCGGTGAGCCGAACGTCGACACCAACGTTTTGCCGGTGATGGGCGGTGAGGACTTTTCCTACATGCTGGAAGCACGCCCCGGCGCCTTCATCTTCATGGGCAATGGCGACACCGCGAACCTTCACAATCCGGCGTATGACTTCAACGACGAAGCCATTCCCCACGGCGTTAGCTACTGGGTGAAGCTGGCGGAAACCGCGCTCGCTGCCTGACGGCGCAGCACATGCCGGCGATCACCCGCATCGGACCGTCCCGGCTGTCGCCGACGCGCAGCCGGGCAGTCGTTCACAATGGCATCGTCACCACGGTGGCGGTGTCGGTTGAAAAGCCGGCCTCGCTCTACGAGCAGGCCCGCAGCGCGCTTTCCGTGATCGACAGCCACCTCGCCGAGGCCGGAACCGACAAGTCGCGCATCCTGACGGTCATGGCCTACATCACCGACATCGGCGCAAAGCCGGAATTCAACCGCGCCTGGGACGAATGGGTCGACCGCGCCAATCTGCCGCTCAGAGCCTGCATCGGCGCTGAGCTGGAAGGCGACGATCTGGTCGAACTGATCGTCACCGCCACGGTCGGCGACTGAACATTTGGTAGTGATACAGGCGCTTGGCGAAGCGGGCACGAGCGGCTATGTGTGCCGGTAGCGGTCCCGTAGCTCAGTAGGATAGAGCATCAGATTCCTAATCTGAGGGTCACAGGTTCGAATCCTGTCGGGATCGCCATTTTTCAGGCCCGCTAGTTACCGCTCAGCACGCGCAGTTGGCGCCTGTGCGCTCACACGGTCTCCGGCGACCAGGTTCACAGATAGCGGTCTTCCATGCGCCGCCGGCCATAATCCAGCAGCGCAAAGAATGCCCAGCCCATAAACGAAAGCAGTATCACCATTCCGATGACGGTGGCTGCATCGGCATTTTCCTGACCGTTTGCCAGCAGGAAGCCGATTCCCTTGTTCGCACCCATGAGCTCACCGATGACCGCGGCGGTCATCGCAAGCGTCGTGGCAACGGTCGCACCCGCAAACAAGGTCGGGATCGCAGCCGGAAGTTCTATATGACGAAAGCGCTGCCATGCGGAGAGCCTCAGCACACCGGCGAGGTCGGCATAGGACTTGTTCATGTAGACAATGCCGGACAGCATCGCGGTCATGACCGGGAAGAAGGTGACGATGGCCACCAGGACGATTTTCGGTGCCGCACCGAGCCCGAGCCACAGAAGCAGCAGCGGAGCGATCGCGATCTTGGGCGTTGTCTGCAAAAGCAGGATCAGCGGCGTGGAAAGGCGAAGCAGAAGCGGCGAGCGCGAGAACAGAATTGCCGAAACGACACCGACGGCGGCGCCCAGAAGAAAGCCTCCCAGGATTTCAGTCAGCGTGACGTAGATGTGCCAGGCGAGCGCGGAACGCTGGAAATGGAAGATCAGGCTCTGCAGAACCGCCCACGGGCCCGGCAACAGATAGGCCGGAATGTCGAACAGCGGGACCGCCGCGCCCCAGAGCGCGACGATCCCGAACAGACCTATCAGGTTTCGTTTCAGCACCAGGCTACTCGATCGAAGAGGGGTCGACCACGAAGTCCGCGGCCTTCGGCGCGGCGTCGATCACCTTGTACTCGGCCAGAATGTCCGCATTCATCTGCCAGGCAGTGAAGTCGGCAGCGCCCAGGCCCTTTTCCTTGGTAAGCCCGCTCTGCCAGACAGAAGCCACGAATGTGTTTTCGAACGCGGTCGTGAGGATGTCCATCTGGTCTGCCCAGGTCGGTGTATATTTATCCATCGATATCTGAAGGGCTTCCTTCACATGGCCGTCGATGACCCACTCATAGGATTTGGTCACGGCAGTGGTGAACCGCTTCACGAGGTCGGGGTTTTCAGCCAGTTTGGCTGAGCTCGTGACGACTACATTGCCGAAGGATGGCAGGAAATCGTTCGACAGGATCATGTTGACGTCGAATCCGGCCGCCTCCAGCGCGTACTTTCTCAGCTCGGAGAAAACGATAGCGTCGACGTCGTCGCTCTGAAGCGTCTGGACAATGGCGCCGGATGCGACAACCTCGACCGTAACGTCGTCGATCGAAAGACCCGACTTGGCAAGGCCGACCTGCAGCTGCAGATAGTTCGGGCTTCCCAGCGACGTGACCGCGACTTTCTTGCCCTTCAGATCGGCATATGTCTCGATGCCGCTTTCCTTCTTGGCCAGAAGGGCGCCGATTCCGCGCTGATAAGTAGTGTGGACCACCTTGACGGGAAGGCCGTTTGCGGCGGCAGCCACCACGGCGTCGCCATTCGGAAATCCGAAATCGACATTGCCGGCAGCAATGTTGGTCAGGATGTCGGAGGCGCCTGCATACAGGAACTCGACCTCGATATTCTGATCCGCGAAGAAGCCGTTTTCGACACCTGCGTAAAGCGGTGCGTAGAAGGGCACGACGTTGCCGTCGATCTGGAAGACGACCTTGTCCTGCGCGCCGGCAGCCGATGCGCCTAGAAGGGGAACCACAAGGCCAATTGCAGCAGCGAGTTTCCTTAGCTTGTCATGCATATTCCTATTCCTTCTCTTACGAGGTTTGTGTTTGAGCCCTGATCAGCGCGTCTCCTGCGATGTGCAGAAGGTTGCGTTGCGTGGGTTCGTAGTCGACGAGCCAATCGTCGGTGGCCCGGTTGCCGTGAACGCCGAGAAGGCAGGCCGCCTTCAGGCCGATCCTTTGGCTCACGGAAAGAATGACCTGGCTTTCCATGTCGACGCCGATGGCGCCGCGTGTGCGGAAACTCTCCAGGTAGCTGGTCTCAAGGTCACCTGCGGCGGCGACGGGGCGATCCTGGCCGAGATAGTAGCTGTCGCTGGTCGCTATCTTGCCGGTCCGAACCGCAAGCCCCCTGGTCCGCGCGGTGTCCAGGAGGGCCGCACACAGGTCGGGATCGGAACTGAACTCGACGGCAGCGGTCTTCGAATAGAGCGGCGCGACCCCGGACATGCCGATTGCCTTGTCCGCAACTACAAACGAGCCGGTCGGGATGTCGTCGATCAGCGCGGACATGCCTCCGATGCGGACGACACGCCTGGCGCCCAGCATTGCCAGCTCAACCAGCGCGATCTCGGTGGACGGACCGCCAATGCCGCTGGAACAGATGGTGAGCGGGTGGCCGTTGTAGCGTCCGCTTACGACGGCGAATTCGCGGCGGCGTCCGAAATCGGTCACGCTGTCGAGCATGCCCGCGAGAAGTGCCACGCGGTCGGGATCGCCTGGAACGAGCACGTCCTCGCAGACATCGCCGGGCCCGCATGGCAGATGCGGCGGTCGACCGTCTGTGAACGGATGCAGCGCGGTGGGAACGGCTCTACTGTTCATCGGGCGTATTCCACGACAGGAACCAGGCTTCGATCTCGTTGAGAACAGCGTGCATCGCCATGCCGAACAGCGCGGTAAGCAGTACGGCTCCGAAGAGCATTGGCGTTTTGTAAGTCGCCGTGGCGAAGGTCATCATGTAGCCGAGGCCCTGCGCGCCGGACATCCACTCGGCCAGGATCGCGCCGACAAGCGCCTGGATCGCGCCGATTTTGACGCCGACGAATATGCCCGGAAGCGAGGCCGGCAAATCGATGCTTGCCAGGCGCTGAAGTGGCGAGAGATGAAGCAGGTCAGCCAGGTCGTGCAGCCTGCTGTCGATGGCCCGCAGGCCGGCGAGCGCGCCGGCGAAAACCGGAAAGAAGACGAGGCTGACAATAAGGACGATCTTGGCCGTCAGTCCAAGCCCGAACCAGATGATGATAAGCGGCGCCAGGGCGATTTTCGGGGCCGTCTGCAGGACGACCAGCGGACCCTCGAGGACCTCCCCGAGACCGGGGATTTTGAACAAGAGGTAAGCCAGCGCGACCCCGAATACGGTGCCGATCACAAGGCCGAGCACGATATTCTGAACCGTGAAAGCGACATGCGGCAGCAGTTGCCCGCTCTGCAGAAGGTCCCAGAGCGTCGCGATGACCGACTGCGGCGAGGGCAGCAGATAGTGCGGCATTCCCATTGGGCCGCTCGCATACCACCAGGCTAAAGCCAGAAGCAGAAGCGCGGTGCCGTATTCGAGGCCGGCCCGAACACGGCCGTTCATTCGGTCATCTCCCGCATCATGTTGCGGAGTTCGGCAACCAGGTCCAGATATTCAGCGGACCGTCTTGTATGCTCGTCCCGTGGCAGCTGCAGGTCGACTTCGATGGTCTTTTTCAGGCGGCCCGGGCGGGGGCTCATGACCATGACTTTGGTGCCCAGATATGCCGCCTCCTCGACCGAATGGGTCACGAGAAGAATGGTCTTGCCCGTCTGCTGCCAGATTCGGCTTAGCTCGTCGTTCAATGTTTCCCTTGTCAGGAGATCGACGGCGGAGAACGGCTCATCCATCAGCAGAATGGGCGGATCGTCGGCCAGGGCGCGGGCGATCGCGGCCCGCTGCTTCATCCCGCCCGACAGCTGTTTAGGCAGGGAGTTTTCAAAACCCTCGAGGCCGACCAGCTTGATGAGTTCACGAACCTTCTCGTCGCTCTGACTGCGCGGAGCGCCCGACGTGTCCAGCGGAAAACGGATGTTTTCGGCAACCGTCTTCCAGGGCAGCAGAACGGCATCCTGGAACACGAACCCGACCGGCCTTTTTTGACCGGCGGTGCCAAGGACGATCTTGCCTGATGTCGGCACTTCCAATCCGGCGATGATGCGCAGCAGGGTGGATTTGCCGCAGCCGGACGGGCCGATGATCGACACCAGTTCACCCTCCGCGATGTCGAGGCTGAAAGGCTCCAGCGCGACAACGTTGCCTTCCTTGCCGCCAAAGGTCTTTGCGATTTGCTGGATCGTGATCAATTCGGGCCTTTCGGGCGTCAATCAAAAAGATGTTCTGGGACAGCCGCCTCTGCGGACGTGTCACAAGGCTACGTCCGAGCAATTATCTATGTCAAGAAAAATCCCAATATTGAGATTTATGTTCACGATTGCGCAATATTGCGACTAGCTGTGGGCGCCGCACATGGACCGGCTGGCGCCGGGTCCGTTCAAACGAAAGGCACAATCCCAAAGGGTTTTGACATTGCCGCCGCTCCCGCGGCGCGCTACCGACAGCATCGCAACGATTCCACGAATTGAGATTCGTTTCACTGATAAGAACCACGACGCCCGTTTTCTACAACTTGTGAAATTGCGTCGCTGGCCATATTCCTGAGAAAAAGCACCCGTGAGAACGATGACGTCGCAATACGAAACCGCACTGCATGTCGGCGAGCGCCTCCGCTCATTCCGCCTTGGCAAGGGGCTATTGCCCGAAGACGTGGCATCGGGAACCGGCCTGTCTCGGGCGGCGATCTACAGATATGAGGCGGGCCAGCCAATCCGCGTGGATGCGCTCGGAAAAATCGCCGACTTCCTGGAGATTTCCGTCGCCTCGCTCTTTGGTGTTGGGTCGGAGTTCATTTCGACGGCGGCGGGCTTTTATGAGCGCGTGCGCCAGCTTGAGGGGATGGCGGATCAGATCAGCGTCCTGTTCGGGCCGATTTCATATCTGCTGACCACGGAGGGTTTCGATGCGCTGCTGCCGGACATCCTCATGGAAAGCGTGCCGGAGCTCGCCGTCAATCGCCAGAATCTCGGCAGTCAGATCGATGAGATCATCGAGCTGCTTCTGGCCCGCAAGGCTGGCTATCTCAGCCGCCGCCCCAATATCATCAGTCTCGTCTCCGCTGCCGAGCTCGAACAGGTGCTGCGGCTCGGCTTCGTTGGCAGGCACGGCATTAACGGCGCCGAACTGAAGCGGCGGCGAGCTGCCGCGCTGGCCGAGGTCGAAAATATCCTGCGGCTGCTGACGGATCAGCCAATGGGAGTACAGATCGGCCTTGTCGAAGATTCGCTGCCAGGCGCAAGTTTCCAGATTCTGCGAACGGGCTCCGCTGCGCAGGTTGCGGTAAGCCCATTCCGGCTCGGGCTTTATGCCAACATTCGCGTCGGGGTTGCCACGATCACGGCAGCGCAGGATTCGGTAAAGCTGCACCAGGAAGTCACGGCGCAACTCTGGCAGAACAGCCTGAAGGGAAATGAAGCGGCTGACCGGGTGCGCTCCATACTGGCGAACTCGGCCGACGAAATCAGGGCCTGAAGGCGCGCTCAGCTTCTCGGCGCCCTCACTTCTTGATCGCGTATTTCTCGATCATTGCCTCAAGATAGGACGCCGCTTCGCCGCCTTTCAGCGCTTCTCCCCACAGGCGTTCCGCAATGCCTTCGTGAAGCTCCATCGCTTCGGGAGCCGAGGTGATAAGCGCCACACCCAACCGGATATTGGGCTGCTCGCCAAGCCGGAAGGGGCTGATGGCAAGCACCGATCTGTCGGCCTGACGGAATATCTGGAAGCTGGTCGCCGGCACCGGCTCGCGGACAATGCCGATCTGGATTCCGATTGGCTGGCTGCGCAGCATGGAAAGAATGAACTCGGCTTCCGCCCGCGCGTGCCTGCGGCGAAGATCGATCGTATCGGCAGGCAGGTCGTGGCGACCGATCAGGCCATGCAGCAGAAACCGCTCCAGATCGGCAGAGGCTATGAGGCTGACGATAAGCGGCCGGTTGGAATTGAAGGCCTTCTTTCGCGCCCGAAGTATTTCCAGAAGCCCGTCGACGGCTTTGGTGGACGTGCCTTCCGCCTCGACCCCTTCGGGGACGGACTCGCGCAGAACTTCCCTGAGGACGGTGTCGTAATTATCCGAGGTGAGAAGATACGAGACCGGGCTGAACAGCCCGATGATCTGCTGACACTGCTCTTCGAGCTGCCGCATGCGCTCGAAGAAGGCTATCGCCGTGCTGACATACTCAACACCGACGCCCATGAGGCTCGCCAGCGACACGCCAAGTTCATCGGCAATGCTGGTGAGCATGTCGATCTTGCGAATCTCGCCTTTCTCCGCGCGATAAAGAGCAGCGCGAGAAATGCCGAGCTTGCCTGCCAGTTCATCCGGCGTAAGTTCTTTGCCAAGGCGGTGAGCACGCAATCGGGCGCCAATATCCTTGAAACGAACTGAATCCCCGAACGGCTCATTCATCCAAATCGACCTCAGCTGCATGGATAGCCGTTATCGGACCGCATTTGGCCGATTGTCAAATTCGAATTCCGAAAACATGTCAGAAGCTTATTAAATAGACGAATAGGCCATTCGTCTCATTTTTGAGAAAAATGATTGACAGGCTTTCCGGTCGTCCATACGCTCCAGCATGCAGCAATCCCATAAGCAGACGAGAGGTGGAACCCGTGAAACAATTGCTTCGCAGCCTGGCCCTTTCTTCGGTCATTGTTACAACAAGCGCGGTTGGCGCCTGGGCGGCGGACTTCGTCGCCAAGATCGGCCACCTGGAATCAACGCAGCAGTCGCGCCATATCCATCTTGAGAAGGTGGCGGCGCTGGTCGCGGAACGCACCAACGGCGCGGTCGAATTTCAGATCTTCCCACAGGGCCAGCTGGGCCAGCAGCGTGAAATGACCGAGGGCGTTCAGCTCGGCACGCTGGAGGCAACCGTTGCTCCCGCGGCATTCCTGGGCGGATTCAACCCGGCCATTTCCATTCTCGACATTCCCTTCCTCCTCCCGGACGACGACGCGAAAGCGCAGGAACTGCGGGCCGGAGCATTCGGGCAGGCGCTCTGCGATTCTTTCGACAGCCGCGGTGTCGAATGCCTGATGCTCTGGCCCAATGGCAAAAAGAACTTCACATCCAACAAGCCGCTGACCGGGATGGGTGACTTCGCCGGTCAGACCTTCCGCGTGATGGATTCCAACATCCTGATCGAGCAGTACAAATCTCTCGGCGCATCGGCCATCGCGCTGCCCTTCGGCGAACTTTACACCTCGCTTCAGACTGGCGTTGTCGACGCGCAGGAGAACCCGCTCGACACCATCCGGGCGATGAAGTTCTACGAAGTGCAGAAATACCTTGTTGTCTCCAACCACGGTGCGATGGAGGACGTGATCCTCTTCAACCCGGCTTTCTGGCAAAGCCTGCCCGCCGAATATCAGACAGTGATCACCGACGCCTTTGCCGAAGTTATCCCTGACCTGATCGCTCACAAGGCTGCGGCGGTCGCTGCTTCTCTGGAAGAGATCAAGGCAGCTGGTCTCGACGTGAGTGAGCTCACCGCCGAGGATAAGGCTTCCTTCCGTGAGATCATGTATCCGGCAACCCGCACGGCATATGTCGAGCGCGCAGGCGACGAGGGTGCCGCCCTGATCGATCTTTACGAGAAGGAATACGCCGCGATCAAATAAGGTTGCGCTTTCGCGGCGCGCGGGCAGCTGGCTAGTTTGGCCGCTCGCGCGCCGTATTCATTTGGTCCGGGAAAAGGAGGAGAACCGTGCAGAGATCGCTATCGATATTGCGCCTGGTGGAACGCTCGCTGCTTGTCGCGCTGTTCCTCACCATGGTCGGCCTCTACTTCACCAACGTCGTCGTGCGCGCCTCCGGCTCCAGCCTGGCATCCGATCTGGCCTGGATCGAAGAGGCGGTTCGTCTGATGAACGTCTATCTCGTCTTCCTGGCAATGGGGCTCGCACTTGAATACGGGCGGCATGTCGCGGTCGACACCTGGCGGGCCGGCATTGCCCGCAAGCTCGGCCTGCCGATGGGCAAGATCATCGACGCGCTCGGCTTGGTATTCGCGCTTTATCTGGTCTGGCTTGGTTACAAGATGACCGGCTTTGTATTCGGGACCGGCCAGCGCAGCCCGACTCTCGGCCTGCCGATGGGCTGGCTCTATGTCGCGCCGACGATAGGCTTCACGCTTTTGGCACTGCGCTACCTGCTCAGCCTGACCGGCATGATCGACCGCTACTCCCAGACCGAAGCGAGCGACGCATGATCCTCCTATTCGCAGTCATTGCCACGGCCGTGCTGATGCTGGTGTGCGGCTTCGAGATGTTTCTCGTCCTCGGCGTCCCGGCGATCATGGCGAAGCAGTTCTTTTACGGCTCGCTGCCCGATCCGGTTATCGTCCAGAAGGTGGTCGGTGGCATCAACCACTCGACCCTGCTGGCAATTCCTTTCTTCATTCTCGCAGCCGAGCTGATGGGCGACGGCCAGATTGCCCGCCGCCTCACCGGGCTGGTGCAATCGCTGGTCGGCCACCGCAAGGGCGGCATCGGCTACACGGTCATCGGTGGCTCGATGGCCTTCGGCTCGGTCTCCGGCTCGGCACCTGCCACAGTGGCGGCCATGGGGCGCATGGTCTATCCCGAGATGCGCGCCGCCGGCTTCCGCGAGAAATTTTCGCTCGGCCTCGTCGCATCGAGCGCGGAGACCGCGCTTCTTATTCCGCCGTCGATCACGCTCATCATCTATGGCTGGATGACCGGCGCCTCGGTTGCCCGCCTGTTCGTGGCCGGCATCGCGGCAGGTCTCGTGCTCGGCCTGGTCTTTGCCATTCTGGTCGCTGTGGAGGCCCGCCGCAGCGGCGTCAGCGCCGGCCCCCAGACCAGCTGGTCCGAGCGCTTCGCCGCCATCCGCCACGCCGGCTGGGCGCTGGGCATGCCGCTGATCATCCTGGGCGGCATCTACACCGGCTTCTTCACCCCGACCGAAGCCGCGGCAGCGAGCGTCGTTTACGCGATTTTCGTCGAAAGCGTCGTCTTCCGCTCGCTGACATTCAGAAGGCTGTTCGAGATCACCGAACGCGCCGCGATCTCCACCGCCATCATCTTCATTCTGCTCGCGCTGGGCGGCCTGCTCTCCTACTTCATCACGCTCGCGCAGGTGCCGAACCAGATCCTGGCCTTCCTGGCCGCAGTCGATGCCGGCCCGATCATCTTCCTGCTCGTCGTCAACGTCGCATTCCTGATCGCGGGCATGTTCATCGACCCGAATTCGGCGCTGCTGATCCTGGTGCCGCCACTGTACCCGGTTGCGACGGCGTTCGGCATCGACCCCATCCATTTCGGCATGATCGTTACGCTGAACATTTCGGTCGGCATGATCACCCCGCCCTTCGGGCTCGATCTGTTCGTTGCATCGTCCACGCTCGGCAAGCCGGTGATGACCATCATTTCGGGCATCTGGCCTTTCGTGATCGCCAACCTCGTCGCGCTCGCGGTGATCACCTATGTGCCGCCGATCTCGACCTTCCTGCCGAATCTGGTGTTCGGCTGATGGGCAAGGTGTTGTCTCCACCGCTGGCGGGCACGCGTCTGCCCGCCGCTGACGTGTTCGAGCGTGACCTCGTTGTGGTGTCGAATGACCCTGTCAACGGCGAGTATATGCGGCTTGCGCTCAAGGCTCCGCTGGAGCTGCTCGAGCGTTGCCGCGCCGGCCAGTTCTTCCATCTTCTGTGCCCGGTCATCGGCGGTGAAACGCCATATCTGCGCCGGCCAATGAGCATCTACGGCTTCTTTCCCGAAACGGGCGAGCTGCACTTCCTTTACAAGGTGGCTGGCGCTGGCACGCGCGCGCTTTTCCACCTCGGTCCGGGCGACATGCTCAATGTGCTTGGCCCGCTCGGTCTGGGCTTCCGTATCGAGGACGACTGGCAGCATCTGGTGCTGGTTGCGCGCGGTGTCGGTCTTGCAACGCTGGCGCCGCTGGCGCTTGAGGCGCGCAATCGCGGTCGCCGGCTTACTGCGATCTGCAGCGCCAGACATGCCGATGTGCTGATGTCGATCGACTATTTTCGCGATATGGGCGCCGATGTCGTCACCGTGACGGATGCCGACGGCACCTCCTCCATGGAGCATGTCGAAGGCGTCATCGAAACGCTTGTCGAAAAGCGAGGCGTCGACGCGTTTTACACCTGCGGTTCGAACCGCATGCTTCTGCTGCTTCAGAAGCTCGGCAGGCGGCATGGCATACCGGGCGAAATCGCGCTTGAGCAGCAAATGGCCTGCGGTCTCGGCATGTGCCACTGCTGCGTGCGCCCCTTCATGCAGGATGGAAAGCGCGTGCAGCTGCGCGTCTGCCGCGAAGGCCCCGTCTTCGACATTCAGGAGGCGATGCCATGGTAGACATGTCTGTCGATATTGCCGGCCTGAAGCTCAAGAACCCGGTCATGCCGGCCTCCGGCACTTTCTCCGAGGAGCTGGCTGAGGTCTTCGACATCGAATGCCTGGGCGCTCATGTCACGAAAACGATCACCCGCGACCTGCGCAGCGGCAACCCGACGCCGCGCGTCTGCGAGGTCGATGGTTCGATGCTGAATTCGATCGGTATTCCGAGCAAGGGCGTTCGTTATTTCCTCGAAAAAACGGCGCCGTTCTACAGCGCATACAACACGCCGCTGGTCGTCAGCATATCCGGCAACACCGCCGATGAATTCGAGGCGCTTTGCGCCGAGGTGTCGGTCGACGGCGTGGCCGCGATCGAAGTGAACGTCTCCTGCCCGAATATCGAGGAAGACGGCAAGGCCTTCGCCATCCGGCCGTCCTCGACCTATGAGGTGATGAGCCGGCTTCGCAAGGCGACGCGCCTGCCGCTGTGGGCGAAGCTTACGCCCAATACGGGCGAAACGCCCGAGGTGGCGCGCGCCGCAGAGGAAGGTGGCGCGGACGCTCTCGTCGTTGCCAACACGCTTCTGGCAATGGCCATCGATACCCGTACCCGCCGCCCCAAGCTCGGCAATCTCATGGGCGGACTTTCGGGTCCTTCTTTGAAGCCGATCGCACTTCGCATGGCCTATCAGTGCGCGAAGGCAACGCGAATTCCGATCATCGGCTGCGGGGGCATCTCTACCGCCGATGACGTACTTGAGTTCCTGATCGCAGGGGCGTCCGCCGTCCAGGTCGGCACGGCCACCTTCATCAATCCGACCGCGATGGTCTCGATCATTGCCGAACTGGAAGGGCGGCTCTCGCGCGAGGGCGTCTCATCAGTTCGCGAAATCATCGGCACGGTGATCGACGACGAGCAGAAGTCCGGCGTTGTCTTCATGGAGGCGGCGCCATGACGGCACTCAGGCCAATGCCTCAGGACGCCGGTGCCGAAGATATCCGCATCGCCGGAGCATTGTTCGATGTGATCGCCACGCGCACCGCAGACGTCGAGGGTGTCAGCCGCCCGGCATTTTCGGAGGTTGAAACCAGAACTCTCGCCATGCTGGTCGACTTCGCCCGCGATCAGGGGTTCGACGCCTGGTATGACGCGGGCGGCAACGCAAATTTCTGCCTGCCTGGGCACCGCGATGCCGACCGGTTCACCGTCGTGGGATCTCACGTCGACAGCGTGCCTTTCGGCGGAAACTTCGACGGGTTGGCCGGCATCGTGGCTGGTCTGATCTGCCTCGTTCGCGCGGCGAGTGACGAAACGTCAAGGATCAAGCCGCTGCATGTGCTGGCGATGCGCGGCGAAGAGAGCGCCTGGTTCGGGCCTTGTTACATCGGCTCCAAGGCGCTCACCGGCAAGCTTTCGGCGTCTGAGCTGGCCGCGCGCCACAAGGGCGATGGCCGCTCGCTCGACGAGCATATGGCCGATATCGGCATTCCGATGAACGAAGTGCGCGGCGGCAAACCCCTCATCGACCTGTCAAGGATAGAAGCCTATCTCGAGCTTCACATCGAACAGGGACCGCTGCTGATCGGCAAGAACATTCCGGCCGCGGTCGTGTCGGGCATACGCGGCAATATCCGTCACCGCGCGATACATTGCGTGGGCGAAGCCGGCCACTCGGGTGCCGTGCCTCGCGCGTTCCGTCGCGACCCGGTGCTGGCGATGGCGGACCTTCTGGTGCGGCTTGATGAGAGCTGGTCGACCATCCTGCAGAAGGGCGACGACCTGGTGCTGACCAGCGGCGTAGTCGGTACCGATCCCGAGCGCCACGCCATGTCGCGCATACCGGACGAGATCATGTTCAGTCTCGACATGCGCAGCCAGAGTGCCGCTACCCTGGAGGAAATGCGTACCCTGCTGAGCGAAGAGATGCGGCAGGTCGAGCGGGACCGCAAGGTACGTTTCGAAGTCGACGAGGAGCTTTATTCGCAGCCGGCACTCTGCGACCCGTCGCTTGTGGCCGGGCTTGAAGCGGCTATGGAACGGGCCGGGCAGGCACCCTTTGTCATGCCGAGCGGCGGCGGTCACGATGCGGCTGTTTTTGGCGCCGCCGGCGTTCCCTCCGCGATGGTTTTCGTGCGCAACCAGAATGGCTCGCACAACCCGAAGGAAGCGATGGAGCTTCCCGACTTCATCGCTGCCGTCGACATTCTTTATGAGTTCCTCAAGGTGCCATCATGACGTCCCTGACACTCCGCCGGCCTGACGACTGGCATTTGCATCTGCGGGATGGGTCGATGCTGGAAGCGGTGCTGCCGTACAGTTCGATGAGTTTCGCCCGCGCCATCATCATGCCCAATCTGGTGCCGCCGGTGGTGACGGTGAAGGATGCGGTGGCCTATCGCGAGCGGATTGTGGCCGCCCTGCCAGAGGGCCACGACTTCACGCCGCTGATGACGCTCTATCTCACCGAACAGACGGACCCGGCCGATGTTGCGGCAGGTTTTGCAGATGGTGTGATCACGGCGGTGAAGCTTTATCCCGCAGGTGCGACGACCAACTCGCAGTCGGGTGTGCGCGATATCGAAAAGGCAATGCCTGTCCTTGAGAAGATGGCCGCGATCGGCATGC
>NZ_RCIO01000006.1 GCF_004000235.1 Mesorhizobium sp. Z1-4 | reverse complement strand
CCGAGGAAGAGACATGAAGCTGACTGAGGCTCAGAAGTACTTTCTCGTCTATTGGGGCTTGCCGTTATTGATCGGGGTTGTCGTGACCCTGCCGCTGGCAATCGTCGTAATTGGGATCGGGTTCTATGGATAGAGCAGAGCTTATTGAGCGGCTGGAAAAGCTAACCGGGCCGGATCGGGAAGTTGATTTGCTTCTCGGTGAACTCTGGCCGGACCCACGACCTTTCACGCTATCTCTTCAACAGCAGCGCGGCAGGAAGCCGCCAGTGCCCGCCTTCACGGACAGCACGGATGCGATGCTGGCACTCATTGGGGTCTATTTTCCGCTGAGGCTGGGCGCTTGGAACTATACCATGGCTGCGGCCCACGGATCGTTCAGCATTATCCCCAACGATCCGGGCAGCTATGGCGTCAACGACCCTCGTTGCGGACATGCGCACGGTGCGCCATCCATTCCGATTGCAATGGCTATGGCTTTCGTCTCCGCCCTGCTTCGTTCAGATAAGGAGGCGGGGTGATGGATGCCGTCATTTCCGATTGCGGGAAATATCGCTACCGCTTGGAGCGGACGGTCGATGAGATGTTCGGCGGGCCGGTGTTTGCATTCTTCGGCATCAATCCATCGACTGCCGACGCATCCATTGACGATGCGACAGTGCGCAAGTGGCGCGGTTTCGTATCGCGGTGGCGGGGCTCGCGCTTCATCGTCGGCAACGTATTCGCCTTTCGCGCCACCGATGTGAAGGAACTCGCCAGAACGCCAGACCCGATTGGCCGTCTGAACAACGACCACATCAAACAGATCATCGCGGACGCTTCGGTCCTGATTCCTTGCTGGGGCAATACATCGAAGGTTCCTGGCGAGTTGCGTCACCATTTCCGGTGGATGGCCCACACGATCGCCGAAGCCGGCAAGCCGGTACGCGCCTTCGGCTATTCGAAAGCCGGCGATCCGCTTCATCCTCTGATGCTGGGGTACGATACACCGCTTGTCGATTGGCCCCGCCCCACCCCACAGGAGAAAGACCTGTGACGCGCGACGTGGATAGCGGGGACATGTGATGATGAGCCGCCCGCGCACCTTTACAAAGGCCGAGATCATGGACGCTGCTAGAGCGGCAGCGGAAACCGGCCTATGTTCTAAGCTCGACGTACATGGGTGCATTGTCTTTTCATCCGGCAACGAGCCGGTGAGCCGCCCCTACCCTGCCGTCCCATTTCCGGCACCGGGCAATTCACGGGTCTATTTCCTCCAAAGTGGGTTCTTCATCAAAATCGGCGTGGCCGTCAACGTTCGGCGACGGCATGGAGATATTCAGGGGGCAAACCCAGCACAAGTCCGGCTTATTCACCATATTCCGGGCGGAGGTCGGGAAGAAAAAGTCCTCCATGCCCGCTTCGATATCCATCATCACAGCCGCGAATGGTTTCTCTTGCGGGGCAGTCTTCTCGACTTCCTCGACAGAGAAACTGGGTGGGCGGCGGCTTCATGACAGGACGTTCGCTCGACATAACTCAGCGCCAGGTGACAGCTCTCTGCAAAGGTGCTGCGAAGGCGGGCTATGTGGCCGAAGTCAAGATCGGCAATATCGTTGTCCGTCTAATCCCCGAAGATCGCCCACAAGGTACCGAGCGAGTTGACGCCAAGGAGGATATCGATCTGTGATCGACCTCATGCCGCGCAAACTCCCGCCCTTTGTCCAGCGAGAACGCACCCGCCACGGGAAAGTGGTGTTCTATTTCCGGCGCGGAACAGGGAAACGGACGCGGCTGCCGACGATTACCGACCCAGCGTTTCAACCGGCCTACGAGGCAGCCTTGCGCGGCGCACAGCCGAAGCCCGCCTACAGGCTATCCCCGCCGCAGTCACTGCGATGGCTGATCGAGCGCTATATGGAAAGCGCCGACTGGCGCTCCCTTTCGTCGGCGACGAGGCGTCAGCGCAGCCATATCTTCGTGCAATCCATCGATACCAGCAAAAACGTAGCGTTTGCGGAGATCGCGTCCAGCACCATAGAGCGCGCCATGGACAAGCGGGCAGAGACTCCGGCGCAGGCCAACAACTTCTTGAAAGCCATGCGCGGGCTATTTGCGTGGGCACTGCGAAACAATCATGTCGCGGTCGATCCAACCGTGGGAGTGAAGCGCATCCGCTATCGATCAACCGGATTTGCACAGTGGAGCATGAGCGATGTCGAGAAATTCCGGGCGTGTCATTCGGTAGGCTCCCGCGCTCGCCTCGCCATGGAACTACTGCTTCATACCGGGTTGCGCAGGTCCGATATCGTTCTCGTTGGCCGGCAGCATTTGCGCGGTGACATCCTGTCAGTCCGAACCTACAAGACCGGAACGCAAGTTACGCTGCGTCTTGCCCCGTGGCTGCTCGATTTGATCGAACAGACCGCTACGGGCGACATGCACTTTCTGGTGAGCGATAGCGGAGCGCCCTACACCGTGGAGAGCTTCGGCAACTGGTTCCGTGATAGATGCCGAGATGCCAAGGTGCAAAAGTCCGCGCACGGGTTGCGCAAGCTCGCGGCGACCATTGCTGCCGACGCCGGCGCCACGGCTCACGACCTGATGTCCATGTTCGGATGGGTGAACATCAAGGAGGCAGAATTGTACACCAAGGGTGCCGATCGAGCGCGACTTGGAATTGCTGCTTCGGAACGAATTGCAAACGCCATTCCCCGCACCGATATCCCGCCTTCCCCGCACCGTGTGAGAAAACAATAGGTTACGAGGCTTCTGGTGCCCCCTGCCGGGATCGAACCGGCACGGCCAAAGGCCGAGGGATTTTAAGTCCCTTGCGTCTACCAATTCCGCCAAGGGGGCACGGGGCAGAAGCGTTACGGGAGGCGGAGCGCCCGATCAAGCACCGAAGGCTTTGGCGGCCATGCGGCGGATGAATGCCTCGGCCCTGTCGCCTTCCGAATAATGCGGCATGTGGCCGGCGCCCTCGAGAACCTCGAGATCGAGACCGGCCACCTTGCCCTCCAGCCAGGCGCCGTTCTCCTTGAAATTCACCACGCGATCCGCCGTGCCGAAGAACACGCCGACCGGCATTTTCAGTTCGCCGTAGCGGGTCTCCTGCGTTTTCATCGTTTCGGCCACCGCGACGAAATCGGTTGATGAGGCATAGAAGTGGCTCGGGCGCAGCAGCGATAGCGCGCCGCCGGCGATCGCGTAATCTTCCGGCGGCTGCTGCGGTCCGAACACGAAATCCAGCGTCTGCGGCCCGTATTTGATCGCGTTCGGCGTCGACACCGTATAGGCGATCAGCCAACGGAACAGCGGCGAGCGGATGTTGAGCGCGGCGAATTCGGGCGCAACATTTTCATAATAACGCGTCAGCGGCGCGATCAGCGCGAGACCGGAGACCTTTTCCGCATGGTCGAGCGCCAGCGCCAGTGCAATCGCGCCGCCCAGCGAATGACCGACGATGAGCGGCCGTTCGAGTTCCAGCTCCTCGATCAGCCTTGCGATGAATGCCGCCTGCTCGGCCGGCGTCACCGGCCCGCCGCGGCGGCGGGTCGAATAGCCGGATCCCGGCCGGTCGATGGCGACCAGACGAAAGTCAGCGCCAAGCCGGTCGAACAGAGGGTAGCTGAAATGGAACTGCGTGCCGCCCATGCCGTGAATGAACAGGATCGGGCGGCCCTCGCCGCGCTCCACATAATGAATGCGGTTGCCGTCGACGGTGAAGAATTTGCCCGGTGGCGGAACGAGCGTTTCGGCGCGGCGTGCGACCCTGCGCGTGACATGGGCGTGATAGCCGGCCACCAGCAGTACGAGCAGCACAAGACCGGTCAGGATAACTGAAAACCACTCGCCCATGCGAAACTCCTGCCCGGTCATGCTCCCGCCGCCCGGACAATCCGGCGGTATTATTCGGCCGGCGGGCGGACGTCCTGACGCACCTCGGGCGTTCCGCCGACAAGGCTGCGCCAGAACTTCACTTTGAAGAACGGGCTTTCGCGGGTGAATGTGCGGTCGGGGAAAAAATGATACCAGCGGTAGCCCATATCGGCATATTGACGCCCGACCTTGGCGCGCGCTTCGCCGCCCAGCGCTTCGTTCGCGGCCCAATAAAGCACGGTGCGCTGGCACCATGACGGCTTGTAGCGCACGATGTGCCGGTCAAGCGCGGAGGGGTCGAATGCCAGTCTGGCAACCACGCGGCGGTAATCGCGCGTGCGCGCCGTGATATCGAAAATCAGTATCAGAATACCGGCCACGGCGGCGGCGCGCAGCACCAATGGCACCGGCAGGCTGGCTACCGTAAGTGACGTCGCAAAAAGCGCCATTGGCGGCCAGATGGCCAGCAGCGATGAAATCATACGTCTTCCAACCCGTCGGAATTCTGCCCTGTGAGTCACCGGCATAGTACAGGCAGCCGCCCGCTCCAAGATTGCGCGGGCAAAAAAGTCGCTCCAGACTTAATTTTCCAAAGGCGCGGGCGGTCCCCGACCGGAAGCGCAGAGCGATGCAGGCACGTTGCGCCGGCCGTGCGGGAGCGCTAATTGGCATTACCCGCCGCCGGAGTACATCCATGAAGAAAAATGTCACCGCCGCCATGATCGTCATAGGCGACGAGATCCTGTCCGGCCGCACCAAGGACCTCAATACCGGCCATCTGGCCGACATCATGACGGCGATCGGCATCGATCTGACAGAGGTCCGCATCGTCGCCGACGACGAACCTGCCATCGTTGCTGCCGTCAATGCGCTGCGCAGCGCCTACACATATGTCTTCACCACCGGCGGCATCGGCCCCACGCATGACGACATCACCGCCGACGCGGTGTCGCGCGCATTCGGCGTCGAATGCCGCTACGACGAGCGCGCCTATGCCATGCTCGAGGCCTTCTACGCCAAACGCGAAATCGAGTTCACAGACGCGCGCAAACGCATGGCGCGCATGCCCGCAGGCGCCGAACATATCGAAAATCCAATCTCGCTGGCGCCGGGGTTCCGGATCGAAAACGTCCATGTGATGGCCGGTGTGCCGACGATTTTTCAGGCGATGCTGGACAATGTGGTCCCCACCCTGACAACCGGCACGAAGCTGTTGTCGGAGAGCGTGCACTGCCCCTATGGCGAAGGCGTGATCGGCGAGTTGCTGGCGGCAATCCAGAAGGAACATCCCGAAACGATCATCGGTTCCTACCCGAAATACCGCGACGGTTCGTTCTGGACCGAGCTTGTCGTGCGGGCCCGCGACCCGCAAAGGCTGGCGGCCGCCAAGCAGGCGATCGAGACTATGGTGGCTGGTCTCGAGGGCTCCAAAGGCATGTGAGCCACGGTTTGATCGCGGTCAAGGTCGCGCCACAAGGCCAGCCTAGAATGGGCATGCCACAGGAGGGCATCATGAGCATCAAGACCATTGGCGCAGTCGTCTACAACACAACCGATGCCGCTCGCACGCTGAAGACGGCATTCGATCTTGCCATACGCAACGATGCCCACCTCATCGGGCTCCACAGCGAATACGCTCCCGTCCCGTCTGTCAGTCCCATGGGCACGCCGGATGCGGGACTTATCCAGACCGAAATCGAAATGGGGCGGCAGCGCTCCGCCGAACTCGGAAAAATCTTCGACGAGATGGCGCGGCGGCAATCGGTGTCGGCCGAATGGCGCGCCGTCTCCGGTTATGCCGCGAATGAAGAAAGTGCGGTGCGCATCGCACGCGCCTGCGACCTTATCATGGTACAGCAGCACGACCCCGACGACGCAGCGCCGCGCACGCCAGGTATAGAAACGCTGCTGTTCGAGTGCGGACGGCCGGTTCTGGTTATCCCGTACGCGGTGGATGTGGACCCTGCATTCCGGCGCGTCCTCGTGGCGTGGAACGGTACCGAACAGTCGGCCCGCGCCACTTTCGACGCCCTGCCCTTCATACTGGCCGCGGAAAGTACCGACATTCTGTGTGTCGACCCGCGCGGGGCCGACGACAAGGACATTTCCGTCTCCGGTGCGGATATCGCAGAAGCGCTGGCGCGCCACGGCGCCAAGGTGACGATCTCGGGCCAGCACAGCGGCGGCCTGCCTGCCGGCGCCTTCATCGAAAATGCGCTTGCTGAAAACCGTGCCGACCTGCTCGTCATGGGTGCATTCAGCCAGCACTGGCTGAAGCAGTTCTTCTTCGGCGGCGCGACACGCACGCTGCTCGAATCGATGCCGACCGCGACGCTGATGTCGCGCTGAGACTGGTCCAACCGGCACGGTCCGCTGATAATTGCGGGCCGGCCAGCGATCACCTAGACAGGACGAAGCCGGACCTCCGCAGGAGCCCGGCAGGAGCGCTGCCTTTTCCGTCCGCGCGGGCGCCAAGGCCTGCGATGGAGGCAAATGCATGGCTGGAATTGCCGTACTCGCGGTCGCTTATGTGCTGTCGCAGTTCTATCGATCCTTCCTTGCGGTTCTGACCCCTGCCCTTACCGCGGATCTCGGCGCGACCAAGGCCGAGCTCTCCTTTGCCTCCGGCGTTTGGTTCATCGTATTCGCGCTCATGCAATTTGCCGTTGGCGTATGCCTCGACAGGTTCGGCCCGCGGCGCACGGCGGCCACGCTGCTTGCGCTCGGCGGCGGGGGCGGTGCGATGCTGTTTGCCGTGGCGGATTCGCCGGCCACGATCAGCATAGCAATGGGGCTGATCGGCGCCGGCTGTTCGCCCGTGCTGATGGCGCCGCTGTTCATCTTCGCCAAAACCTTCTCGCCGGCGCGCTTTGCGGTGCTGACATCGTGGTTCGTGGCAATCGGATCGCTCGGCAATGTCGTCGGTGCAACGCCCATGGCAGCGGCCGCCGAAGCGTTCGGCTGGCGCGAGGTGATGGTCGGTCTCGGGATCGTGACGCTGCTGGTTGCAGCGGCAATCCAAATCATCGTGCGCGACCCGCCTCAGGACGAATCCGGCGCCGGGGCCGGCATGTCAGGTTATCTGGAGCTGCTGCGCATGAAGGTGTTGTGGCCGATCATCCCGCTGATGGCGATCAACTACGCGCCGCCGGCAGGCATTCGCGGTCTGTGGGCCGGACCGTACCTTACGGAAGTCTACGGGCTCGATGCGCTGGCGATTGGCAACGTTACGCTGTTCATGGCGCTGGGTATGGTCGCAGGCAGCTTTCTCTACGGACCTCTCGATACCATGTTCGGGACCCGCAAATGGGTCGCGGCAGGCGGCAACGTCATCTCGCTCGGCGCGGTGATCTGTCTTGCGGCGTTCCCGCTCGCAGGCGTGCCGGTGGCAACCGTTCTGCTCGTGGTGATCGGCGTCGTGGGCATGGGTTACGGCATGATCATGGCGCATGCGCGGGCGTTCTTTCCGCCGCACCTCACCGGGCGCGGCGTCACGCTGATGAATTTTTTCTCCATCGGCGGTGTCGGCGCCATGCAGTTCGCCACTGGAGGGGTGGTGGAAAACGCGACCGTGCCGGGCGATCCGGCGGCCGCTTATGTGGCGCTGTTCGGCTTCTACGCGCTGCTGCTTGCAGGGTCTCTTGTGATCTATCTGTTTTCGCGCGACTCGGCGCCTGACCGCTTGCCTTTGCCCGACAAACCCGCATAAAGCCTGGGGCCTGTCGATATTGCAGCAACGGACGCCATCAATGTCACTGCCCGAAAAAGCCTTCCCCGTATCGTGGGATCAGTTTCACCGCGACGCACGCGCGCTGGCCTGGCGGCTTGCTGGCACCAATGGCCGCGAATGGCGCGCAATCGTGTGCATCACGCGCGGCGGGCTTGTGCCAGCGGCCATCATTGCGCGGGAGCTGGGCGTGCGGCTAATCGAGACGGTCTGCGTTGCCTCCTATCACGACTATACCGAGCAGGGCGAACTCAAGGTGCTGAAGGAAATCGCGCCCGCTCTGACGGAAAATGACGGCGAAGGCGTACTTATCGTCGATGACCTCACGGACACCGGCAAGACTGCCGCAATCGTAAGGGCGATGATGCCCAAGGCCCACTTCGCGACCGTTTATGCCAAACCCAAGGGGCGGCCGCTCGTCGACACCTTCGTCACCGAGGTTTCCCAGGACACCTGGATCTACTTTCCCTGGGATATGGGCTTTTCGTACCAGAAGCCGATCGCCGAGGATCATCAGGGCTAAGTCGCCACTTTTCCCCAGCCGGCAGTCATTGTCACACATTGGCGCGCCGAATCGCCTACGGCCTTGGCGCGGGCGGATGTCCGCGATGCCTGGACAGGCAGGCGCAAGCTCTGAATTGCATCGTCATGGCCAGTGATTCTGCCCGGATACTTTCCCGGGTTGAAGCAGGAATTCACACTCTTGCCGGATTTTTAACTTTATAAACAATATGCTAGTCTTCAAATAAGTAAGCTGGCAAACGACCTGAAAGGACCACAGGTACCACCATGTTGCTCTCACATTCGACAAAGCTGCGAATGTTCGACCGTATCCGGATGCTGTTCGGGGGTGCGCCGTGCTCCGCACAGGCGGCTGCGCTCGTGTGGCGCCCAAGGAGCGGCGGTGGCATCGAGGTCCTGCTGGTCACCAGCCGCGATACCGGGCGCTGGGTACTGCCGAAGGGTTGGCCGGAGCGCGGTGAGGAACTGTGGTTCACGGCCGAGCGCGAGGCCATGGAAGAAGCCGGCGTATCGGGCACAATCGCTCGAGAGCCCTGCGGAAGCTATTATTACGGCAAAGGCCTCGCCCAAGGCATGCGGCTTCCCTGCGAGGTTCAGGTGTTTGCTCTCGAAGCCAGCGCAATTGCAAAAAACTGGCCCGAGAAGCGGCAGCGCAAGCGCGTCTGGTACGAACCCGCCGAAGCCGCTGCGCTGGTGCGGGAACCCGATCTGGGCGAATTGATCGGCTCGTTTGCCGATAATCCACGACTATTGGCCGCCTGACCGCCCGATTCGCGGCTTCGGCCTTGCTGCACAACCGCTGATTTTCTATTGCCGGCTTATGGTCGTCGGTACGCGGCAGCGTTGACGGCAAATGTTTTCTCACCCTGAAGCCGGACGATCATGCCCGACACACGCAAGGCAACTCTCGACAAGGACCTGGAAAAGCTCGTTCGGATCGAACAAGCGACCAATGTCGTTGCGCGCGGCCTGGTGGCGCCGGGTTTCGGACTGCTTTTCCTTGCGCTTACCGCGGTCGTCACTGCGTTCTACGTTTCGGGCGAACCTGGAGCAGTGACGATCGTCGCCGCAGCGGCTATCGGCGCTTACATGGCGCTGAATATCGGCGCCAACGACGTTGCCAACAATGTCGGCCCGGCGGTCGGCGCTCGGGCTCTGACACTCGTGGGCGCCTTGGCGATTGCTGCGGTGTTCGAGGCAGCCGGTGCGCTGATTGCAGGCGGCGATGTTGTCGACACCATCTCCAAAGGCATCATCGACGTTGACGCCGTTGCAAGTCCCTCGTCGTTTGTACGGCTGATGCTAGCCGCCCTGCTCTCGTCTGCGGTATGGATCAATATCGCGACGTGGGTCGGCGCGCCGGTTTCAACCACACATTCGGTGGTCGGCGGTGTGCTTGGGGCGGGTATTGCGGCGGCCGGCTTTGCCGCCGTCGACTGGGCGGTGATGAGCGCCATCGCCGCCAGCTGGGTGATTTCTCCGCTGCTTGGCGGTGTGATTGCCGCCGCGTTTCTGGCCTTCATCAAATCGGCGATCATTTATCAGGACGACAAGATCGGCGCTGCCCGGCGCTGGCTGCCGCCGCTGATTGCCGTCATGGCCGGTACCTTCGCCTCCTATCTGGCCCTGAAGGGCCTGAAGAAGGTGATCCATCTGGATGCGATTTCGATCATCTTTATCGGCTGTGCGAGCGCGCTCGTGGTTTGGAGCATTGCCAGCGGGCATGTCAGGCGGGTTTCGGAGGGCATGGAAAACCGCAACCAGTCGCTGCGGCGGCTGTTCCGCGGTCCGCTGATTTTTTCAGCCGCACTCCTGTCCTTCGCACACGGCGCCAACGACGTCGCCAACGCAGTGGGCCCACTTGCGGCGATTGTCTCGACCGTCCAGCAAGGCAATGTCGCGACCGAGGTCGGGATCCCCCTGTGGGTCATGGTCATCGGCGCGCTGGGCATCTCGATCGGACTGGTGCTCTTCGGCCCGCGGCTGATCCGCATGGTCGGCGAACAGATCACTCGCCTCAACCCGATGCGCGCCTTCTGCGTCGCGCTCTCGGCGGCGATCACAGTCATCGTCGCATCGTGGCTCGGCCTGCCGGTCAGCTCCACGCATGTCGCGGTCGGCGCGGTGTTCGGCGTCGGGTTCTTCCGCGAGTGGTACACGGCGAATTCGAAACGCCGGCGCCGCTACCTTGAACGCAAGGCCGCCAATGGCCGCGCCAGCCGCAAGGCCCGAGACAGAGAAGACAGCGACGAACCGGACGAAACGGCCTCCGACGAGTTGCTGTCGGGCGTGGAGGTCATGCGCCGGCGCCTGGTGCGGCGCGCGCATGTCACCACCATCGTCACCGCCTGGGTGACGACAGTACCGGCGTCGGCCCTGCTCTCGGCGCTGATCTTCTACGCGCTGGCGATCGCCTATTAGGCCGCATTCGGCAGCGCGAGCCTGTCCCGCCTGGCCGGCACGGCCGTTTCCACCACCTCTTTTTGCCGGACCCCGGCAGTGGACAATGCGGCGATTTCAGGCCTCCCGGTCCCCGCAATCCACATTCTTGGCCCACAATATGTTGGGGGTCACAATTCTTCCAAAAACGACTCCTTGACGACCGGAACCGAGTCGCCTTTTATGGGTCATGCGCCGCTTTGGCGAGCGTGGCCGGCATGTCAGGTCGCCGGTCTGTGATTTCCTGGAACTGCATGCGTTCTGGCGGACCAAACCCGTGTATCTGCGGGCGTTCGCATGCGATTTCCTGCGCGTATTTTCGGCGTGCCGCGTCTTTGTTCTCACTGGCGTAAACGGGCTGTTAATACTATATTTAGTGTTTGCTACCACGCTTGGCGCTAGATAGTGTGAGGCTCTCTCGAAAGAGAGAATCACCGGAACAAGGTGGACTGATACGCCCCGAGTGGCACGAGGGGCGCGGATCACGCTGCGGCGCGACCCGCGTCGATGCCGGAATTTTCGGGGCTGTCGAGGGCCGGACGGAGACCATCCCGACGGCAAATTGATGCGGGCTAGCGCCCACCGGGCAGCCAGGCGTGGCACCTTGTGGAAAAGCGCTATATCTTGGGGGTAAGGACTTAGAACATGCGCATTGAACGCCGCTTCACCAAGGAAGGTCAGTCAGCTTATGCGGACATCGCGTTCCGCAAGGCGACGAGCGAAATCAAGAACCCGGATGGCTCCATTGTCTTCCGGCTGGCCGACATCGACGTGCCGGCGCAGTTCAGTCAGGTGGCGAGCGATATCCTTGCGCAGAAATATTTCCGCAAGGCGGGCGTGCCGGCGCGGCTGAAAAAGGTCGAGGAAAATTCCGTCCCCTCCTTCCTTTGGCGCTCGGTTGCGGATGAAGAGGCGCTGGCCGAACTTCCCGAAGACAAACGCTACGGCTCCGAAACCGATGCGCGGCAGGTTTTCACCCGGCTCGCCGGCACCTGGACCTATTGGGGCTGGAAGGGCGGCTATTTCGACGGCGAAGACGACGCGCAGGCGTTCATGGACGAGCTTTGCTACATGCTCGCCACGCAGCGCGTCGCGCCGAACTCACCGCAATGGTTCAATACCGGCCTGCACTGGGCCTATGGCATCGACGGACCCGGCCAGGGCCATCATTATGTCGACCCCTTCACCGGCAAGCTGACCAAGTCCAAATCCGCTTACGAGCACCCGCAGCCGCATGCCTGCTTCATCCAGTCGGTGGGCGACGACCTCGTCAACGAGGGCGGCATCATGGATCTGTGGGTGCGTGAGGCGCGGCTGTTCAAATACGGTTCGGGCACCGGCTCCAACTTCTCGCATCTGCGCGGCGAAGGCGAAAAGCTGTCGGGCGGCGGCAAGTCGTCGGGCCTGATGAGCTTCCTGAAGATCGGCGACCGGGCAGCCGGCGCCATCAAGTCGGGCGGCACCACTCGCCGCGCCGCCAAGATGGTGGTGGTCGACATCGACCATCCCGACATCGAGCAATATGTCGACTGGAAGGTGAACGAGGAGCAGAAGGTTGCCTCGCTCGTTGCCGGCTCCAAGATCGTGCGCCAGCACCTCGCGGCAATCATGAAGGCCTGCGTCAACTGCGACGGCCCCGGCGAAGATTGCTACGACCCGGCCAAGAACCCGGCGCTGAAGCGCGAGATCAAGGCGGCGAAGAAGAACTTCGTGCCCGAGAACTACGTCAAGCGCGTCATCCAGTTCGCGCGCCAGGGTTACAAGCAGATCGAGTTCAAGACCTACGACACCGACTGGGATTCGGAGGCCTATCTCACCGTTTCGGGCCAGAACTCCAACAATTCGGTATCGCTGAAGGACGACTTTCTGCGGGCGGTCGAGAACGGCGAAGACTGGAATCTCATCAACCGCATAGACGGCAAGGTTGCGAAAACGCTTCCGGCGCGGGAGCTGTGGGAAAAGATCGGCCATGCGGCCTGGGCTTCCGCCGATCCGGGGCTTCATTTCAACACCACCATGAACGACTGGCACACCTCGCCGGCCGCCGGTCCCATCCGCGCGTCGAACCCGTGCTCGGAGTACATGTTCCTCGATGACACGGCCTGCAACCTCGCCTCGATCAACCTTCTGACCTACCGGCTGAAGAACGGCGATATCGACATCGCGGCCTATGAACACACCGTGCGGCTGTGGACCATCGTGCTCGAAATCTCCGTCATGATGGCGCAGTTCCCGAGCCGCGAGATTGCGCGCCTCTCCTACGCCTACCGCACGCTCGGTCTCGGCTACGCCAATATCGGCGGGCTCTTGATGACGTCGGGCATTCCCTACGATTCCGACGAGGGCCGTGCCATCTGCGCCAGCCTCACCGCGATCATGACCGGTGTTGCCTATGCCACGTCGGCCGAGATGGCGTCCGAACTCGGCGCCTTCCCTGAATTCGAGCCCAACCGCGAGGCGATGCTGCGCGTCATGCGTAACCACCGCCGCGCCGCACACGGCCAGTCGGAAGGTTATGAGGCGCTTTCGGTCAATCCGGTGCCGATCGAGGCGCAGCACGTGCCGCAGGCGGCGCTCATCACTCACGCGCGGAATGCGTGGGACCGGGCGCTCGAGCTCGGCGAAAAGCACGGCTATCGCAACGCCCAGGCGACCGTGATCGCGCCCACCGGCACGATCGGCCTGGTCATGGATTGCGACACCACCGGCATCGAGCCCGACTTCGCGCTGGTGAAGTTCAAGAAGCTCGCCGGCGGCGGCTACTTCAAGATCATCAACCGCGCCGTGCCCGAAGCGCTGCGCACGCTGGGTTATTCGGAAGCCGAGATCGCCGAGATCGAGGCCTACGCGGTCGGCCACGGCAATCTGAACCAGGCGCCGGGCGTCAATCCGTCGACGCTGAAGGCCAAGGGTTTCACCGACGAGACGATCGAGACGCTGAATGCGGCGCTCAAATCCGCCTTCGACATCAAGTTCGTCTTCAACAAGTGGACGCTGGGCGAAGCCTTCTGCAAGGAGGTGCTCGGCCTCACCGACGACCAGCTCAACGACCTCTCCTTCGAGATGCTGCCGACACTCGGCTTCACCAAAAAGGAAGTCGAGGCGGCCAACATCCATGTCTGCGGTGCGATGACGCTGGAAGGCGCGCCGCATCTGAAGGACGAGCATCTCGCCGTCTTCGACTGCGCCAATCCGTGCGGCAAGATCGGCAAACGGTATCTCTCGGTCGAAAGCCACATCCGCATGATGGCGGCCGCACAACCCTTCATTTCGGGTGCGATCTCCAAGACCATCAACATGCCCAACGACGCCACGGTGGACGACTGCAAGTCGGCATACATGCTGTCGTGGAAGCTGGCGCTCAAGGCCAACGCGCTTTACCGCGACGGCTCCAAGCTTTCGCAGCCGCTCAATGCCTCGCTGCTCGCCGATGACGACGAAGATGAGGACGATCTGGTGGAAGAGCTGGTCGCGGCACCGACCGCGGCACAGGCCGCCGCCGTCACCGAGCGCATCGTTGAACGCGTGATCGAGCGCGTGGTGCGCGAACAGGAAAAGCTGCCCTCGCGCCGCAAGGGTTACACCCAGAAGGCGAAGATCGGCGGCAACACCATCTTCCTGCGCACCGGCGAATATGATGACGGCCGCCTCGGCGAGATCTTCATCGACATGAACAAGGAAGGCGCAACACTGCGCGCCCTGCTCAACAATTTCGCCATCGCGATTTCGCTCGGCCTGCAATATGGCGTGCCGCTTGAGGAATATGTCCACGCCTTCACCTTCACCAAGTTCGAACCGGCGGGCATGGTCCAGGGCAACGACGCCATCAAGTCGGCGACGTCGATCCTCGACTATATCTTCCGCGAACTGGCGATCTCCTATCTGGGCCGTCACGACCTGGCGCATGTCGACCAGTCGGACTTCTCCTCCACCCCGCTCGGCAAGGGCGTGTCGGAAGGCCGCTCGCAGGCCGTCTCGCACGGGCTGACCCGCGGTCACCAGCTGAAGGTGGTTTCCGGCACACATGGCGAGACGCGCGGCGAGAGCCGCCCGGCAGCGCCGGCCGGCAACGCCCCTGCCCGCTCGGCACCCACCGCGCGCTCCGGCGCTTCGGTCACGGCGCTGAAACCGGCAGTCGTTGCCGAACTCCAGGAAGAGGCCACCGCCTTCAAGCGCGAATATGAGGAGCGCGCGAAGGAGCTGGCGGAGGAAATCGCGCTCGACGAGGAGCGCGAAGGCACCGCCGACATGTTCACCGACGACGCCGGCAAGCAGGCCGCCGAGGCCAAGGCGATCGAAGCCGAGCGCCGGCAGAAGGCGGTGATGCAGGGCTATACGGGCGACATGTGCTCGGAGTGCTCGAACTTCACCATGGTGCGCAACGGCACCTGCCTGAAGTGCGACACGTGTGGGTCAACGAGCGGGTGCTCGTGACCGTCTAGCGGAGCATCACCGGAAACATAAAACCCTCGGCCCGGTCATATGACCGGGCCGAATTGCGCACAGTTAATATCGTGCATCCGTTGACAACGTCGCCGGCAAAGAAACACGATCATGAAAATTGTGATTCGGGGCGCGGATGGCACACGATACATACTTCAAATTTATGAGTTTCGGACCACACACACGACTGTCTATGTACATGCTCCTAAAGCATAAGTCGCTTTTCTTTGCTTACAAGAACGTCCTAAACGATCCGACAGACTGCAGCCCGTTCTTCTATGTGGAGCTCAAGGACAATCAGCTTGAGTCTCATATTCGGGAAATTGCAGAGGATAACGAAAACGAATCTGCTGATGTGATCCAAGACGCGATTCAGATAATCGAGTTGTTTGAGCAAAAGAAGGGCAAGGCTCCGGAAACCAAAAGCGCGCAACTAAGGCGCCGTTCAAGGTTTTTTCGATTCGGCTACTTTCCAACTGACGATCCGATTGAAATTGCCAAGGCATTCATTTCTCATCATATGCGCCTGCAAGTTGACGAAGCCCGAATATTCTCGATGTCTAAGAGAGTGGATGAGCCTCGGCTCTGGGCGCACTATTCGAGCAGCCACAGCGGGTTTTGCTTAGAATTAGATGGCCTATCGGATAGACCACGTGGCGTTATTTTGGATCGTGTCGACTATACAACAAGGCGACCGCGCATTTCTGTGGCTGATATTAAGGGAATGAGATCAAACGAAAAAACCCGGTCAGAAATCTATAGCAGGATGTTCTTTCAGAAAAGTACCGGATGGGACTATGAAGACGAACAACGATTGGTACTGCCTCGCCTTGATCAAAGCGAGGATATACCGGTATTACGCTTTCCCGAAGGACACTATATTCCGTTTAAGAAACTAAAGATAAAGTCGATATACTTTGGAATGAACTGCAGCACTGATAATATTGATATGGTTCGGAACCTAACAAGCCAATTCTTAAAACAAAAACCATCTCTGAAATTTGCCGTTCAAAGTGAAGATAATTATGAGATTCGCTTTGAGGATATCGATCATCTTTATGTTTGAGAGGCGTGTTAAATATTAGTCCAATAAAATATTGCCAGCGGCCTTTACCAGACAGTAGTACCTTACGGTCGAAACTCTGTCCATTCGAGCGGAGCTTGGCCGATAGTACAACACCAGCGAATAGCCGAGCACACCTCCACTTTCGTCATCCTAGGGCGGAGCCGAGCGGAGCGAAGGTGCAGCCCCCCCGGAATCCGGTGCTAATGGTCGGCCTCGTGGCGGCACCCAACGCGCGTCATCCCGGAAGGCTGAAAGCCTGTCCGGGATCCATTCCGTGACTCTGGCGAAAATCGCGACCGCTACGGAATGGATCCCGGCTCGCGGTCGCTGAGCTCCCTTGGCCGGGATGACGGTCTAGCGTGGTGCATCCTCACCACCCCATTCCGCCATAGAGTTCCCGCCAGTCGGGGTTCATTTCCTCGATGAGCCGCACCTTCCAGGCTCGGCGCCAGCGCTTGATGCGTTTCTCTTCCATGATCACCAGTCCGATATCCTCGTACACACGGTACCAGACCAACCGCACGGCGCCATAACGTGCGCTGAAACCCTTGCTCAGCCGTTCCTTATGCTCATGAACACGCCGACCGAGATCGGCGGTCACGCCGGTGTAGAGCGTGCCGTCCTTCTTTGAAGCGAGGATGTATACGTAGCCCGACATTTACTTGCGAGGTTAGCGCGGACGGCGACGTTCCGGAATTGATCCCGGCCCTCGCTACGCTCGACCGGGATGACGGCATCAAACCATGGGCGGGGCTACCACCCCATTCCGCCATAGAGCTCCCGCCAGTCGGGATTCATCTCCTCGATCAGCCGCACCTTCCAGGCTCGGCGCCAGCGCTTGATGCGTTTCTCTTCCACGATCGCGAGTCCAATATCCTCGTACTCACGGTACCAGACCAATCGCTCGGCGCCATAACGTGCGCTGAAGCCTTTGCTGAGTCGCTCTTTATGCTCGTGAACTCGCCAGCCGAGATCGGCAGTCACGCCGCGGTGTAGAGCGTGCCGTCCTGCTTTGAGGCGAGGATGTAGACGTAGCCGGACATTGATTTGCAAGGTTAGCGCCGGCTGCGATGTTCCGGAATGGATCCCGGACAGCCTGCGGCTTCCGGGATGACGCACTGTGGTTGTGGCTCCGGCTGATCTCAGACGCAGCGTGGACAAATCTCGACCGCGCCGCCCCACCAACCCCTTGACCCTGCTCACCATTCGCTACTCGCCATTCACTCATTCATCCCACACCTCTCCACCTCCCTTACCATCGCCAGTGCAAATACCGANACACCTCTCCACCTCCCTTACCATCGCCAGTGCAAATACCGATGCGCGGGAAACGGGTGTGCACTCCGAGCATCCGAGCAGCGGTCGGTGCCGGATCGCACGGACCTCGAGAGTCCGTGTGGGTGATGAGCCCCCAGCTCCGGGCCCACGGGTAGCTGTGTCTTCGCCTCTTGATTGAGTGGCGAGCCCGGCGTCTTCAAGAAGATCGAAGGCGCACTGAATGGCAACATCCCGGCGCGAATGCCGGGTGACCTCCAAGGAGGTACTCGGGGCAAGAACACCGGACGGGCGGCCTTTTGGTCGCGCGTAACATACAGATGAGCGACCGAACGGCCGCCCGTCTCCCCACCTCGCGGTGGGTGTTCTTTGACAATGGCCAGACCGGCAGCGGGGCGTGGCGATGAATAAGCTTGGGGGGGCGTTGGCGCCGGGCGACGAACCTCCCTACAGCCGCCGCAGCAGGTCGCGGGCCTTGTCGAGATCGCCTTTCAGTTCGTCGAGCAATTGCTGCAATTCGGCCTTCACCAATGGGGCGATTTCGTAGCCCGTGGCACTTTCGGAAAAGCCCGGCAGACTACCGTTGGCCACGCCCAGAACTTCAAGCGCCGTGGTGTAGCGGCCAATGGGAATGCGGTTCTCGCCGCGCTCGTATTTTCCGTATTGTTGAGTGGAAACGCCGATCTTTGCAGCCATCTCGGCCTGGGATAAACTTTGCGCCTTGCGCATACGGGCAAGTTCCCGTCCTCTTTGCTTATCCCCTTCGTCAGGCTTACGAGATGTTGTCATGGCTTACCTTGGGCTGCATGCTCAGGTAGCCACGATCAGTGATTGCAAACAACGCATTCAAAGTTGTAATTCGTATGCAACTTCGGCTGGTATGAAATGCTTAGGTAGTATTTGCAAAGGCCGAACGTGGGCGCAATGTTGCTGTTGCGCGCAGCCGTTCGACTGCTGCCGACTTTGCCCGAAAAGAAGCCGGCAGCATAAACCCCACAACTGATTCGCAGCTCTATTCGGCTGCGATCTTGTCCTGCGTCCGGGTCTCGAAGTCGCTGGCGTCGTGACGCTCGCGCAGTTGCCCCGAGGGTTCGCCCGTCGCCCGGTTGACCATGCGTCCGCGCTTCACCGGCTCGCGCGCGTAAAGCTGATCGGCCCAGCGCAAGACGTTCTTGTATTCGTGAACAGCAAGGAACTCGGCGGCGTCGTAGGCCCAACCCTTCACCAGCCCGCCATACCAGGGAAAGATCGCCATGTCGGCGATTGTGTAGTCGCTGCCGGCGACGAACTCATGTGCGGCAAGCTGCCGGTCGAGCACGTCGAGCTGGCGTTTCACTTCCATCGCGTAGCGGTTGATCGGATATTCGAACTTGGCCGGCGCATAAGCAAAAAAGTGACCGAAGCCACCGCCTAGGAAGGGTGCGGAGCCCATCTGCCAGAACAGCCAGGAGAGCGTCTCGGCGCGGGCCGCGGTCTCCGCCGGCAGGAAGGCGCCGAACTTTTCGGCCAGATGCACGAGGATTGCACCGGACTCGAAAACGCGGATCGGCTTATCGCCGCTGCGGTCGACAAGGGCCGGGATTTTCGAATTCGGATTGATCTCAACAAAGCCTGAGCCGAACTGGTCGCCCTCGCCGATGTTGATCAGCCAGGCATCGTATTCGGCGCCTTTGTGGCCGGCGGCCAACAGCTCTTCCAGCATGATGGTCACTTTAACGCCGTTGGGTGTGCCGAGCGAATAGAGCTGGAAAGGATGTTTGCCGACCGGCAGATCCTTGTCGTGCGTGGCACCGGCGATCGGCCGGTTGATGTTGGAGAACTGACCACCGCTGGCCTTGTCCCAGGTCCAGACATTCGGTGGTGTGTATTCATCGGCCATGATCGTGTGCCTTCCCTGCTGATCCTTGTTTCGTCCGAACATGGGGCCTGGTGCCCGCGCCAACAAGGCAAGCCCGTTCTCCGAAGATTCCCAGCTGTGGAAAATAGTTGCTATTGCGCCGGATGCGCCTTCAACAAGGCGTGAACGGGGCGGCCGCCGCTCAGCCGCTCACATTGCCCAGCCAACGGCGCCACGTGGTTTCGTCGCCGTGGAAGACGTTGAGGTCGATCTTGCCGTCGACGCCGCCCGAAAGGCCCGAACCCGAATACTGCCAGAACACCCAGTCGCGGCCGGGATAGACCCGAGAGGGATGCTCGGCCACGGCGCGCAGCCAGAACGGATGGTTCGGGAAGGCGCCTTTCAGATTGTCGGCATAAAAGTCGGGGGCGGTGTAAATGACGGGGCGCTGACCGTAATGGCGCTCCAGACGGTCCATGAAGACACGCATCTTGTCGAGCACATCGCTGCGCGGCGGGCGTTTCTTGCAGCTCGACTGATGGTTCCATTCGACGTCGATGACCGGCGGCAGCGCGCCCTTTTCCTTCGGCACATTGCGGATGAACCATTCGGCCTGCGAGGCAGCGGTGCGGCACCAGTAGAAGAAATGGTAGGCACCCCGCTTGATGCCGGCGCGAGCCGCGCCGCGCCAGTTCTCATGGAATTTCGGGTCGAGATGATCGCCGCCATCAGTCGCCTTGATATAGGCGAAGTTCGCCCCGTGGCGACGCAGTTCATTCCAGTCGATGTCACCTTGCCAGCGCGAGACATCGACGCCGTGGACAGCCAGATGCTGTGGCTTTCTCGGGCCGAAGTCGATCGGTTTGGCGTCGCCGAAGCCGTAGCCGAAAATCCGGCCGGTATGCATGGAGGCCGGCCCGCCCGCCGGACGCGGTGCTGCTGCCAGCGCATTGGGGCGGATCGCCGGCACGCCGTCGCCAAGTGCGACACCGATACTGGGACGCTTGACCGAACTCGTGGTCTCGCTCGACGGCGCGGGCACCTGAAGGGCGTCGATTGCCGGGCCCGACGTGCAGGCGGTGAGCACAAGACAAGCGAGCAGATGCAAAGAAGCCAGTGAGAAGCGCATGGAACCCGAACACAAAACCAAACCCGGCAAATACAAGCCGGGCAGTTCGAGTCATGACGCTAAAAAACAAAGAAATATTGAATCATCCGGTTAACCATGCGGGCGGGCGGGGAGCGCCCGCCCGCCCTGTTCGGTATCCGGCCTAGCGCCCCTCCTCGCCGGTCCAGACCGGCACTTCGATCTTGCCGTCCAGGAAAGGCAGGACGGTTTCGGCCAGGCGCGGTGACAGAAAGAGGTCGTAGTGAGTCAGCCCGGGCAGGATGGCGAGGCGGTTCTGCGCCATGTTTTCGCGCTGCCAGCCTGCGTCGCGCAACCCGCCGCCGAGGAGCTGATAATACTCGACGATGTGCTCGGGACGGACCATGTCGCTATCGGCAAAAACCAGCATCACCGGCATCTCGAGCGATTTCACCTGTTCGCGCCAATCGTAGGGCGAGCGCATGAAGGCGCCCATATTGTCGAGCAGCCTGGGGAATTCGCTGACGTCCGGTGCCACCGCGGCATATGCCTCATACATCGGCGTGCCCTTCATCATGTCGGCCATCGCGGCGCTGACGCCCGCCTGCTGTGGCAGCATTTCGGCGTAAAAGCCGTCACGGGCAAAATTGGAAGAGACGATTGCGACACGCCGCACGCGGTCGGGATGGCTGGCGGCCAGATGCAGGGCCGCATAACCGCCGAACGAATAGCCCATCACATCGACCTGGTCGTAACCGAGCCCCGCCAGTACGAGACCGAGGTCGCGGCCGATGTCGGGCGGGCTGACATCCCGGTCGCCGAGCTGGGTGCGGCCATGGCCGTGCAAGTCGACAGCGATGACCTGCCGGTTGGCGGTGTATTGCGGCATCGTCGGGGCAAACATGTCGTGCGAGCCAAGTCCGCCATGAAGGAGAAGCAGCGGCTCACCCTCGCCCTCGATCTCATAGTAGTAGCTTACGCCGTTCGCTTCGACATAGCCGGACGGGGCGATTTCGCCCGCTATGGACGAAGACGGCGCCAGAATTGCCATCGCCGTTGCTGCAAGTGCGATCAGGGTCGATTTCATGGGTGTTCTCCAGGGTCAGATGGTTCGGATAGCCCAAGGACGCGGCCATGCACGCCGCCCCGACATCGCTCACTGAATTTTCACAAACTAACGTTGGAAAGCGCCATGCGGGCACATAGGCAGCCAGGTTGCGGGGCTGTAGGGTCGCGCCATGAAACCATCACGCGATATCGCCCGCCTCGTGGAGATCATGGCCGCGCTCAGAACGCCTGTGAGCGGCTGTCCATGGGACCTTGAACAGACCTTCGAAACAATCGTCCCGTACACGCTTGAAGAGGCCTACGAGGTCGCCGACGCCATTCAGCGCCGCGACATGGACGATCTGCGCGAGGAGCTCGGCGATCTGCTTTTGCAGGTGGTCTATCACGCACGCATGGCGGAGGAGGATGGTGCCTTCGCGTTTGACGACGTGGTAGAAGCGGTCACCACCAAGATGATCCGCCGGCATCCGCATGTGTTCGGCGACGAAGCGGCCAGGTCCGCCGGCATGGCCAAAGGCATGTGGGAAAAGATCAAGGCGGAGGAGAAGGCCGAAAAGCGGGCACGGCGCACGGCCCGCGGGCTGCCGCCCGAAGATCACGGCAAAGGGTTTCTCGACGGTGTGCCCATCGCGCACACGGGCCTTACGCGGGCGCTGAAGCTGCAGGAAAAGGCCGCCAGGGCGGGTTTCGACTGGGGCGCGGCCGGGCCGGTGCTCGACAAGATAGAAGAAGAGATCGGCGAATTGCGGGCGGCAATCGCGGACGGCAGCAAAGCCGAAACAGAAGACGAACTCGGCGATCTCTTCTTTGCGCTCGTCAACCTTGCGCGCCATCTCAGAATCGATCCCGAGAATGCGCTTCGCGGCACCAACGAAAAGTTCCGGTCCCGCTTCCATGCCGTGGAAGAAGGGTTGCTGAAACGCGGATCGAGCCTGGATGCGGCTTCACTGGAGGAAATGGAAGAGCTGTGGCAGGCCGCGAAAACCAAAGCCTGACTATTTGCGCGGCCCGGACAGTCTGGCCTCAATCTCGGCGCGCCGCACCGCCGTCGTCCTGAGCTTCAGGTCCAGCCCGCCATCCTCACGGTCAAGCCGGTCAACCACGTCGCCCGAGCGGTACAACCAGTCCGTCAGGTGAAGCTGGTTCGGCGCCAAAGAAACGTCGAACGCGGTCGCACTTCCCGCCAGGCGCTGCTCTATGGCCGAGACCAGCGGATCGATGCCCTCGCCGCTTGCGGCCGAAATCGCGATGGGGCCATCGGAAACCGCACCCGAAGGTCGTTGCAGAATGTGCTCGCGGCCTTCGGCATCCAGAAGATCGATCTTGTTCCAGACCTCCAGGACGCGCTTGTGGTCGGCGGCATCGACACCGAGGTCCGCGAGAATGCGCACGACATCCTCCGCCTGCGCCAGTGTGTCGGGATCCGAGATATCGCGCAGGTGAATGACCAGATCGGCCTCGACAACCTCTTCGAGAGTGGCCCGGAACGCTGCCACCAGGTGGGTGGGAAGGTCGGAAATGAAACCCACCGTGTCGGACAGGATGATCTCGGTGCCGAGCGGCAGCACAAGTCTGCGCAGCGTTGGGTCGAGCGTGGCGAAGAGAAGGTCCTCGGCCAGAACGCTGGCGCCTGTCAGCCGGTTGAAAAGCGTCGACTTGCCGGCATTGGTATAACCGACGATGGCGACCACGGGATAAGGCACCTTCTGCCGTTTGGCGCGGTGCAGGTCACGCGTGCGGCGAACAGTTTCCAATTCGCGTTTCAGGCGTACGATCTTATCCTGCAGCAGGCGGCGATCGGCCTCGATCTGCGTCTCACCCGGACCGCCCATGAAACCGCCGCCGCCCCGCTGGCGTTCGAGGTGGGTCCAGCTTCTGACCAGGCGGCCGCGCTGATATTCAAGATGCGCCAGATCGACCTGAAGCACGCCTTCCTTGGTGCGAGCGCGGCGCCCGAAGATTTCAAGGATCAGGCCGGTGCGATCGAGTACCTTGGCCTTCAACGCGCTTTCCAGGTTGCGTTGCTGGACCGGCGACAGAGCGTGGTCGACGATCACCAGTTCGGCAGAGAGCTCAGAGACAATATCTGCAAGGGCGGCAACCTTGCCCGACCCCATCAGGGTTGCGGGCCTGGGTGCTGCAATCTGAACGATTTCAGTGTGGACAGGCACGAGGTCGATCGCCAGTGCAAGGCCTACGGCTTCCTCAAGCCGCGCCTCCGGCGATCGCGAATGAGAAACCCGGCCAGTTGCGTGATCGTCAGCCTGCCGGCCCTGGCGCGATATCACCGGCTCGACAATGACGGCGCGCACCATCGCGGCCTGGGCGCCGTCGCCCGGACCGGTCTTGCCCCCTACCCCACCGCTCGGCGTGGCATCGTTCGGCTTCAATCAGCTATCCCGGTTTTCCTCGGCGTCGAACATCTGAACCGGCTGGCTCGGCATGATGGTCGAGATCGCATGTTTGTAGACGAGCTGGGAGTGCCCATCCCGTCGCAGCAACACACAAAAATTATCGAACGACGTCACCACGCCTGTGAGTTTGACGCCATTGATAAGGAATATTGTGAGAGGGGTCTTACTTTTTCGAACCGAGTTTAAGAACAGGTCCTGCAAGTTCTGCGTGCGTTCCGCCATATTTTCTTTTCTTCGCGTTTCGGCCAGCGGGACATAGTACCGCCCTTCCGGTCGCCTGTGTCAAGCGCTGTCGTGGTCTTGCGATCCGCAGCTATGCAATCTGAAGCGGTTATCAGGCGTCAGTTTTTTCCGCAATGTCAAAAAACGCCGCCCGCAAGGCAGCCGCCACCGAACCGGGATGGCCATTGCCGACGGGTCTGCCGTTTATGGACACGACCGGCATCACGGTCTTGGTCGCAGAGGTGACAAACGCCTCGCGGGCTTCCTGCGCCTCGGCGACCGTAAAGCCGCGCTCCTCGATTTTCACTCCGAGCCGGTCTGCGACGTCAAACAGCGTCGTACGTGTGATGCCGCGCAGGATACCGTACTCCGCACTCCGCGTGACGATGACGCCGTCGCGCGTCACGATCCAGGCGTTGGTCGACGAGCCCTCCATGACAATGCCGTCGGCGTCGACGAACCATGCCTCCTGGGCGCCGGCGTCCTTTGCCTCCTGGCGCGCAAGCACGTTCGGCAACAGGCCGACGGTCTTGATATCGACCCGGTCCCAACGGTTGTCGGGCACGGTGACCACCGCAATACCGGCTTCCGCCATCGAAGCCGATGTGCCGGGCGACATGCGGCTTGCCGTCACGACCAGCGCCGGGCGCGTATCCGGCGCCGGAAAAGCGTGGTCCCGCTTGGCGACCCCGCGTGTCACCTGGAGATATACCAGTCCGTTGCGGATACGGTTCCGGCGCACAACCTCAACGAGTATGCGCTGCAAAGCACTTCGGTGCACCGGCCACAGGATCGACAGTTCGCCGAGCGACCGGCCCAGCCGGTCCAGATGCCGGCTCATATCGATGATGAAGCCGTGCTTGACCTCGCACACTTCATATACGCCGTCTGCGAACTGGTAGCCACGATCTTCAACATGCACCGCGGCGCGGGCATGTGGCACGTAACGTCCGTTCACATAGGCAATGCGCGACATGGTCCCTGCTTTCAGTCAGGCGGATGGAATCAAAAGAACTCGAGGCTGACGCGGAACATCTGTTCGACCTGTTTCACCGCGTTTTCCATGGCGAAGATCACGACCCGGTCTTTCGGTTTGATCTTGGTCGCGCCGCTCGGCTTTATGACTTCGCCATTGCGGAAGATCGCGCCGATGCGAACGCCCTCTGGCAGGTCGAGGTCCCGCATCGGCGGTCCGACAAGCGGCGAGGTTTCAAGCGCTTCGGCCTCGATGATCTCGGCGGCACCGCGCTGAATGGTATGAACCGCCCGGATGCGGCCGCGGCGTACATGCTGCAGCACGCGCGAGATGGTGACGTTGCGCGGGTTGATATGTGCGTCGATGCCGAGCGTGCGCGTGAAATCGTGGTAGGTCGGATTGTTCAGCAAGGCGAGATTGGCCTTGCAGCCCATACGCTTGGCCATCACGCATGACAGGATGTTCACCTGGTCGTCATTGGTCAGAGCGACCATGAGTTCGGCATCTTCGATGTCGGCCTCCAGAAGCAGCTTCTGGTCGAGCGCGCTGCCATGGAGGACGACCGTACGGCGGAGTTCGTCGGCAATGACTACGGCGCGCTCGCGGGTGCTTTCGATGATCTTGACCTTGGTGCGGCTGCCGCGAGCTTCGATTGCCTGGGCGACGTAAAGGCCGATATTGCCGCCGCCGGCGATAACGATGCGGGTCGCCTCCTGCTCTTCATGCCCGAACAGGCCGAGCGTGCGGCGAACCTGTTCCTTGCTGGTCACTACATAGGCGAGGTCGCCGGTAACAAGCTGGTCGGCCGAACGGGGGATGAACAGACGCCCGTTGCGCGACACGCCAACGACCGTCGAAGGCAGGTCCGGGAACAGTTCGCTGAGCTGCGCCAGCGGGGTGTTCACGACAGGGCAATCCTCAAGGCATTCGATGGCAAGCATGGCGATCTTGCCGTCGCCGAAGCGCACGATATCCGTCGCGCCGGGCAGCGCGATGCGGCGCAACACCATGTCGCCGACCTCGACCTCGGGCGAGATAATCACGTCAATCGGCATGTGATCGCGCGAGAACAGGTCGAGATAATGCTGCTCGAGATAGGATTGCGAGCGGATACGCGCGATCTTGGTCGGTACGTTGAACAGCGAATGGGCGACCTGGCAGGCGACCATGTTCACTTCGTCATGCAGCGTGACGGCGATGATCATGTCCGCTTCGGCCGCACCCGCCAGCTCGAGAACGGTCGGGTGCGAGCCGTGGCCGACGAAACCGCGGACATCAAGATTGTCACGCACCATGCGGATGAGCTGGGCAGACGTGTCGATGACCGAAACATCGTTCTGCTCGGCCGACAGCTTTTCGGCAATGCCGTAGCCGACCTGACCGGCCCCGCAGATGATGACGCGCATTGGCTAAACCCCGAGCGACTTGAGCTTTCTGTGCAGTGCAGAACGCTCCATACCGATGAATTCGGCTGTGCGCGAGATGTTGCCGCCAAATCGGTTGATCTGCGCCACCAGATATTCCTTTTCGAACAGCTCCCGCGCTTCGCGCAGCGGCAGCGCCATGATGTGCTGGTCCGACTGGCTCGGCGCACGCGGCATCACGTCACCGATTTCCGATGGCAGCAGGTCGGCGGTGACCGGCTCATCGGGGTCGTCTCCGCGCGCCAGGATCAGCAGCCGCTCCACATTGTTGCGCAGCTGGCGGATATTGCCCGGCCAGTTGTGCGCCTGGAGCACCGCCATCGCATCGTCGCCGATGCGACGCGGCTTGATGCTGGCCTGTGCCGCGGTCTGGCGCATGAAATGATCGACGAGGAAGGGAATGTCCTCGCGGCGCTCCGACAGCCCCGGCACCATGATCGGAACGACAGCCAGACGGTGGTAAAGGTCCTCGCGGAACCGACCCTCCGAAATGAGTGTCTGCAGATCGTAGGAGGTGGACGAGATGATGCGGACATCGACCTTCACACGTTTGGTGCCGTTAACGCGCTCGAACTGCTGGTCGACCAGAACGCGCAGAATCTTGTTCTGCGTTTCGCGCGGCATGTCTCCGATCTCGTCGATATAAAGCGTGCCGCGATGCGCCTCCTCCAGCGCGCCGATCTTGCGTTCGGCACCGTTCGATTCCACGCCGAACAGTTCGATCTCCATGCGCTCCGGCGTGATCGTGGCAGCATTGATGGTGACGAAGGGAGCGGCCTTGCGCTGCGACTGCCTGTGGATCGTTCGCGCTACCAGCTCCTTGCCCGCCCCGGACGGCCCGATAATCATCACGCGGCTGTTTGACGGTGCAACGCGCTCGATCGTCTGGCGCAGATTGTTCATTGCGGTGGATGTGCCGATGAGCTCGGAGGTTTCGCCGCTACGCTTCCTGAGGTCGCTGACTTCGCGGCGCAGTTTCGAGGTTTCCAATGCGCGGTCGCAAACCAGGATCAGACGGTCGGCCTTGAACGGCTTCTCGATAAAATCATAAGCGCCTCGGTGAATGGCCGAGACAGCGGTTTCGATGGTTCCATGACCGGAGATCATGACCACGGGCAGGCTGGGGTGGAGCTTCTTGATCTCGTCGAGCAACGCAAGACCGTCAAGTTTCGACCCCTGCAGCCAGATGTCGAGAAACACCAGACGCGGCACGCGCTCGGCAATCGAAGCCAGGGCACTGTCGCTGTCATAGGCGGTTCGGGCCTCGTGGCCCTCGTCGGTCAATATGCCCGCAACAAGCTCGCGGATGTCTTCTTCGTCGTCGACGATGAGTATGTCAGACGCCATCTTGTACCTTTTCCTGCTCTTCTGTTCTGTCCGGCACCTGAGACTTCTTGTCCGTCTGCTGTTGCGCGCTGTGCGGGAATGTCATGCGTATCAATGCGCCGCGTCCGCCATGGAAGGATGACGGCGCATCGTGGAGTTCGAGCTGGCCGCCGTGGTCCTCCACGATCTTCTTGACGATCGCAAGGCCAAGCCCCGTGCCCTTTTCACGGGTGGTCATATACGGCTCCAGCAGGCGCTGGCGGTTCTCGCGCGGCAACCCTTTGCCATTGTCCATGATATCGACAACGTTGCGGCCATTCCGGCGGTAGGCGTGGATGCGAATGACACCCGCCTCGCCGCCGTCGCGCAGGGCGCCATCGATTGCCTCGGCCGCGTTTTTTATCACGTTGCCGAACGCCTGGCCCAGAAGCCGCGTATCGTAAGTGCCCGTCAGAGGTTCGTTGCCGAACACGCGCTCAAAGGCGATATCGTTGCGGCCCATCTCGACAAGGAACGAGGCTTCGCGCAGCGGCTCGCGCAAATCGAGCTCTTTCATGTCCGGTTTCGGCATACGCGCAAAGGCAGAGAATTCGTCGACCATGCGGCCGATGTCGCCGACCTGGCGGATGATGGTATCGGTGCATTGTTCGAAGATCTCGCGATCTTCCTCGATAACCTTGCCGAACCGGCGCCTGATGCGCTCCGCCGACAGCTGGATCGGCGTCAGCGGGTTCTTGATCTCGTGCGCGATGCGCCGCGCCACATCGGCCCAGGCGGTGGTGCGCTGCGCCTGCACCAGATCGGTGATGTCATCGACCGTGACCACATAGGACTTCTGCTGACCGGCACGCTTTTCGGCCTCAACCGTAATCTGGACGTTGAAGGTGCGTTCGGCGCCGCGCCGGTAGAAGGTGACCTGATCGCGATGGACAGGCCGTCCGGACCGGCGGCCCGCCACAAGCACCTTGCCGATCTGCGGCAGCACCGCCGAGAGTTCCTTGCCAAGCGCATCGCTTTCGGCAATCGCAAGCATGTCTTCGGCGGACCGGTTGAAGATGTTGATGACACCGGTCGCATCGACGCCGATAACGCCGGCGGTGACGCCGGACAGAACCGCTTCGGTAAAGCGGCGGCGCTCGTCGATCACATCCTTGGCCGAAAGCAGCTGGCTGCGCTGCGTCTTCAGCTGCCGCGTCATCTTGTTGAACGTATCCCCGAGCGAAGCCATGTCGCCGTCGGTGCGGCGTACGGGAACAGCAACGTCGAGATTGCCGCTTGCGACCTCGCTGGCGGCGCCGATCAGCTGGCGAATGGGGCGCACGAGACGGTCGGCAACGGTGATGCCGGTCCAGATGGCCGACAGCACGATGATCAGCGTTATGCCGATATAGACCAGCGCAAAAGCGACCTGCGTGGACAGCCGGTTGGATTCCAGCCCCCGATATTCGTCGGTGTTTGCCCGCACCAGCTGGCGGGCACGGATCACCTCGGCATCGATCTCGCGGATGGTATAAAGATAGAGGTCGTCATACTCCTCGAGCTTCATCACCGCGCCAACGACATTGCTGGAGCGCGGCTCGATCAGAATCGGCTCGCCGTCGGCTGCCATCGTTACCGCTTCCATCAGCGGCTCGGGCAGCGGAACGTCGGTGTTGGTGTCGGCGGCAATCACAAGCGATCCGTCGGAGCGGATGATCGCGGCGTGCGCCAGGGATCGCCCGGTCGCCTGCTGCGACAGAAACCGGAAGAAGCCGTTGCGGTCCAGATTGTAGAGCCGGCGTGCCTGATCGACATCGTTGGCCATCGACAGCGTCGTGCCCTGAAGGCTGCGCGCATTCTCGCGGACATAGGCTTCGGCGATCGAAAGCGACGAGTTGATGATGACCTTCGTCCTAAGCTCGAACCAACGGTCGAGGCCGATATCGAGGGTGACCGATGCGACAATCGCCACCAGGATGGCCGGCAGTGCGGCAACCAGCGAGAACATGGCGACGATACGGACGTGAAGCCGCGATGCCGCGCGGCCGCGCCGCCGCGCCATGTAGATTGTCCACACCTCGCGGCCGATCAGGCCGAGCAGCAGCAGCACAAAAGCCAGATTGATGCCGATGACGAGAAGCGTCACCCGGTCGTCGGGGCTTATGGGCGTCAGGCCGAGGAGGATCGCGAACGACGCAGCCGCCGTGACCAGCGCGGCGACGATAATCGCAATGCCGGCGACGGCGCGCGGGCGCCGACCTTCGCGTGCGGCCGTTTTCTCGCTGACCGCGCCGGGTGCTGGCATTGATGTGGCAGTCATCGGACTCAGTCTAACCCATCCACTGCGTTGCCTCTATGCAACGCAATGTGGCCGTTTTGCAACGACCGGCGCATTCTGCGGGAATACAACGGGGGAAATCAGGGTTGTTTTGAGGCGCGATAGACGTTGACGCCGAGTTCGCGGATTTTCTTGCGAAGTGTGTTGCGGTTGAGCCCGAGCAGTTCCGCTGCCCTGATCTGGTTGCCGCGCGTTGCGGTCATCGATGCAAGCACCAATGGATATTCAACCTCCGCCAGAACCCTCTGATAGAGACCGGGTGGCGGCAAGTCGCTGCCGAAATCGCTGAAATAGCGCTGCAGATAATGTTCGACCGCCTGTCCGATCGACAGGTCTTCGGGCAAGACCGCCTCGGTGACCGACGCGGTTGCCGCATCGGCGGTGCGCAGTTCGGCTTCGATGATCTCCTGTCCGATCTCTTCCTGCGGATAAAGCGCGGCAAGGCGGCGGATCAGGTTTTCCAGTTCGCGCACATTGCCCGGCCAGGGATAACGCCGCATCGCCTCGTAACCGCCCGCCGCGATACGTTTGGCCTGCAGGCCCTCCGACTCGGCCTGCTTGAAGAAGTGGCGCACGAGATCGGGAATATCCTCCGAGCGCTCGCGCAGGGCCGGCAACCTGATCGGAACGACATTGAGCCGGTAGTACAGATCTTCGCGGAACAGGCCCTGATTGATCAGCGTGCGCAGGTCCTTGTTGGTGGCAGCAACGATGCGCACATCGGTCCTGATCGGGGTACGGCCGCCCACGGTCGTGTATTCGCCCTGCTGCAGCACCCTGAGAAGGCGCGTCTGCGCTTCCATCGGCATGTCGCCGATCTCGTCCAGAAACAGCGTTCCGCCTTCTGCCTGCTCGAAGCGGCCTGTGGAGCGGTTCTGCGCACCGGTGAAGGCACCTTTTTCGTGGCCGAAGAGCTCCGACTCGATCAGGTCGCGCGGAATGGCAGCCATGTTGATTGCCACAAACGGCCCTTTGCGGCGGCGGCCATATTCGTGCAGCGCGCGCGCGACGAGTTCCTTGCCGGTGCCGGACTCGCCGGAAATCATGACCGTCAGGTCGGTCTGCATCATACGCGCAAGCATGCGGTAGATGTCCTGCATGGCATGCGAACGTCCGACCAGCGGCATCGATTCGGGCTGGTCGTCGGCGGTGTTGTCCGCCAGAGAGCGCTTGGGCTCCGACAGGGCGCGGCTGACAATGCCGAGCAGTTCGGTCAGGTCGAACGGTTTTGGCAGATATTCGTATGCGCCCCCTTCGGAGGCACGTATCGCGGTCATGAAGGTGTTTTGCGCACTCATGACGATGACCGGCATGTCTGGACGCGATTTGCGCATCCGGGGCAGCAGATCGAAGATGTTCTCGTCGGGCATGACCACATCGGTGATCACCAGATCGCCCTCGCCCGACGACACCCAGCGCCAGAGAGTGGCGGCATTCGACGTGACCCGGACCTGATGTCCGACACGCGACAGCGCCTGATTGAGCACCGTGCGAATGGCGGCGTCGTCATCGGCGACGAGAATGTTTCCGCGCACCGTCATACCGTTTCTTCCTCATCGTGGGCCGCATCGTGCTCCCCGCCGCGCCAGGCCGGCATCAGGACACGGAAGGTCGTTCCGCGTGGCGAGGAATCGCATTCGATGACGCCGCCATGCTCGCCGACGATCTTTGCCACCAGCGCCAGACCGAGCCCGGAACCGTTCTGCTTGGTGGTGATGAACGGGTCGAACAGGATCGGCAGGATGTCGTCGGAGACACCAGGGCCATTGTCGTGGACGCAGAACTCGAGAGGGAGTGACACGCGGTCCTGCGTGCCCGGCACGGCAAGCCGAATGCCTGGACGAAACGCGGTGGTCAGCCTGATTTCGCCATTCGGGTCATCGCCAACCGCCTCGGCAGCGTTTTTCACCAGGTTGAGGAAAACCTGGATCAGATGATCGCGATTGGCATTCACCATCGGCAGCGAGGGGTCGAACTCGTCGGTGATCCTGATGCGTGATGCGAAACCCGATTTGGCAAGACGCTTCACATGGTCGAGCACGACGTGGATATTCACCGGCGCCCGGTCGATCGGCCGTTCGTCCGAAAATACTTCCATCCGGTCGACCAGCGCGACAATGCGGTCTGTCTCGTCGGTGATGAGGCGGGTCAGCGGGCGGTCGCCATCCGCGACGGCACTTTCGAGCAGTTGGGCAGCGCCGCGAATGCCCGACAGCGGGTTCTTGATTTCGTGCGCAAGCATTGCGGCAAGGCCAGTGACGGAGCGCGCCGCGCCACGATGCGTCATCTGACGGTCGATCTTGTCGGCCATCGACCGTTCCTGAAACATGATGACAACCGAACCGGCGATCTCGGAAACCGGCGCGACATACAAATCGACAATCTTCTCCGAGCCGATGCGGGGCGAGGATACGTCGACGCGGTATTCGTTGTAGGGCGAACGGCGTTCGCGCACCTGCTCGACCAGGGTCAGCAGCGGACTGCCGAAGGGAATGAACCTGGCAAGCTCGCTGCGTGTGAGGACGGCGGCGCTCGAACGCAGAAAATCCTCGGCCTCGGCATTGGCATAGGTGATGCGGTTTTTGGCATCGACCATCAGGACCGGATGACAGATCGCGTCCAGCACCACATTTGCGAGATCGGATTGCGCGCCGGCATTTGCGACTGGCAGGTTCATGCCGCCCTCCGTGCGTCCGGGGCCGCCTCACCCAACGCGGAACGCAGGGCCGTGATAACCGCACCGGGCTCGCTCGACGTCAGTGCCGTCCGGCGCAAATCGACGGCGTCCGGATCGGCGTGGCGGTCGAAGTACCAGCCGAGATGCTTGCGTGCGACGCGCAGGCCGGTTTCGACGCCATAGAGGCCAAGCATCGCCTCGTAATGGGCGGCGGCATAATCCGCGAGCCGGGCGGGTTCCTGCGGCGCGACGGCACTCGCCTGCCCAGCTGCTTCCAGCGCAATGGCGCCAGCCATCCAGGGCGCTCCATAGTGGGCCCGGCCGACCATGACGGCATCGGCACCGGACAGTTCCGACGCCTGCCGCGCATCGGCCAGAGTGTGAATATCGCCATTGGCGACAACTGGAACCGAAACCGCCTGCTTGACCCGTGCAATTGCACGCCAGTCGGCAGAACCCTTGTAGAACTGGCAGCGCGTGCGGCCATGCACGGTGATCATCCGGACACCGGCATCCTGAGCGCGACGCGCGATCTGCGGCGCGTTGAGCGCGTTCTCATCCCAGCCGAGGCGCATTTTCAATGTCACCGGAACCGAAACAGCCCCGACAACGGCATCGATGAGACGCAAAGCGTGGTCGGGATCGCGCATCAGCGCCGAACCGCAATAACCGCCGGTCACCTTCTTGGCCGGACAGCCCATATTGATATCGACAATATCCGCGCCGCCGTCGGCGACAATGCGTGCCGCGTCGGCCATGTGCGCGGCTTCCCGTCCGGCAAGCTGCACCATGTGAACGCCGATATCCGGCCGCCGGATGCGGCGCGCGGTGTCGCCCCTGCCTTTGGCAAGCTCACCGCTGGCGACCATTTCGGAGACGACGAGGCCGGCGCCGTGGCCATCAGCCAAGCGACGGAAAACAGCGTCGGTAATGCCGGACATCGGCGCAAGGAAGACGCGGTTCCGCAGAACCACTCCACCGACCGAAAGCGGTGCTGAAAGATCAGTCATGCACAAAAACCGGGCAATACGAATTCATGCCTATTCTGTAGCCAGAAAATTGCTGCTCTGCAACAGAAACGTTTTAGTCGATAACAATTGCGGTGTTTGAACGCACTGGCGTTTCGCAAGCGACGCGCCTATTCGTCACGCATGAAAAAAGATGCGGAAGTTGCCGTTGTGATTGTCGCCGCCGGGCGCGGCGAACGGGTGGGACAATCGAAGGAAGGCCCGAAGCAGTACCGGGCGATCGGCGGCCAGCCCGTCATGCGGCACACCATTGCTGCCTTTGCGTCCGCACCCGGCGTCGGGCGCATCGTTATCGCCATCCACCGCGACGACGAGCGGCTTTTTCGCGAGGCAGTCGGGGAATATGCGGAACGGGTGACCAAGGTCATCGGGGGCGCGACCAGGCAGGAATCGACACTCTTTGCGCTGCGTGCGCTGGCCGGCGATCCGCCTGCCGCCGTTCTGATCCACGATTGTGTGCGGCCGTTTGTCGATGCCGGTCTCATCGGCCGCGTCGGCGAAACGGCGCTCAAGGGCACCGGCGCCCTGCCCGCCCTGCCGGTTTCGGACACGCTGAAGCGCGCGGGCAGCGAGGGGCTGATTTCACAGACTGTGCCGCGCGACGGGCTGCACGCGGCACAGACGCCGCAGGGCTTTCCTTTCCAGCCGATCCTTGCCGCGCACGAGGCTGCCAACGATTCCGGCAGGCTCGACTTCACCGATGACGCAGCAATCGCCGAATGGCACGGCATTTCGGTCAAAATTGTCGAGGGCTCTCCCGACAACATCAAGCTGACCTGGGCAAAGGATCTCGAAATGGCAGATGCGCGGCTTTCGCAGGCGAACCACTTTCCTGACGTGCGCACCGGCAATGGCTATGATGTGCACGCTTTCGGGCCGGGAGACGCTGTGGTTCTTTGTGGCGTGCAGATCGACCACACCAAGGCGCTCAGCGGACATTCCGATGCCGATGTCGGCCTGCATGCACTGACCGATGCACTGCTTGCGACCTGCGGCGCCGGGGATATCGGCACGCATTTCCCGCCCTCGGACCCGCAATGGAAGGGCTGCGCGTCGCGCGTCTTCGCGGAACATGCAGCGGCGACCGTGCGCCAGCATGGCGGGCGCATTGCGAATGCCGACATCACCTTGATCTGCGAAGCGCCGCGCGTCGGGCCGCATCGCGAAGCGATGGTTGCCGCGATGGCGGATATGCTTGGTATCGGGCCGGAGCGTATTTCGGTCAAAGCAACCACGAACGAGAAGCTCGGCTTTGTCGGCCGCGAGGAAGGCATTGCGGCAATTGCGACGGCCACGGTCGTCTATCCGGGGAGCCTGCCCGCGTGAGCGCGCAAACGCAGGCGCTTGCGCGCAAGGTGCTTTCGCTTTGCGAGGCACGCGGCATCATGCTGGCAACGGCGGAATCCTGCACCGGCGGTATGATCGCTTCGGCGCTGACCGACATCGCCGGCTCATCAACTGTCGTTGACCGCGGCTTCGTCACCTATTCGAACGAGGCGAAGCAGGACATGCTCGGCGTGAAAGCCGAAACGCTGGACCGGTTCGGCGCCGTATCGGCGGAAACCGCGCGCGAGATGGCCGAGGGCGCACTGGCGCATTCGCGCGCCGGCATTGCTATTTCGGTCACCGGCATCGCCGGCCCCGGCGGCGGCAGTGCGGACAAGCCGGTCGGGCTTGTCTGGTTCGGGCTGGCACAGGCCGGCCAACCCGTGCATTCGGAGCACTGTCTTTTCAAGGATGCCGACAGGTCCGAGGTGCGGCAGGCCGCCTGCGGTCACGCGCTGCAGATGCTGGAAACGGCATTGTCGAACTGATCAGGCGACGCCGGGCTCAACGACGGAGCAACTCTGCGTCGATAGCGCATACCATAACATTGCCAAATCTTGTTTTTCGGCCATACCTTCCTCTCAGGAGGAATTATGGAAAACCCTTCAAATGTAATTGCCGTCGTCTTGGCGCTTGTGCTTCTGCTACTGCCATTCGCATTCATGTTTACTTTGTTTCTTTGGTGGCGCTCGTCACGGCAGCTTAAGAGAGTCGCCGGGCAGCTCGCCGAGAAAGTAAATCTGGCTGAGCGGGCTCTGGCGGCGGGAAAGGCCCTTCTTGAGAACAACAAGACGCTGAAAGATCGCGTTGGCTATCTCGAAGGACGTTTTGGCGATTTGATGGATCTTGATGGTGAAAGACAAATGCTTCAGGAGCAAGTCACAGCGCAAAATGGAGAGATTGCGGAGCTACGCTCCAACTACGCCGAAAAGAAGCTTGTATACGACCGCCTGCTATCGGAACTGGCCATTTTCGATGAACGTCTGGCTTTCGCAGAGATGGGCATCTACGAACCGCATTTCGACTTCACCGACAGCGAACAATTCAAATCCGCTATCAACAGCATCAAGGACGAGCAGAAGGGCACGATTTCCGCCGAAAATGCGGTGATCTGCACTACAAACTGGACCGTCGACGGCAGCCTTTCAAAAGGCCAAACGATGATCAAGCGCAACATCCGCCTCACATTGCGCGCCTTTAACAACGAGTGCGATGCCGCGATCGCCAATGCGCGCTGGAACAACGTCAACGCAATGGAAAAGCGGATCGTTCGTGCAAGAGATCAAATCGATAAGCACAACACATCCAACGCGATAGTTATTACGGATGAATTCCTTAAGCTAAAGCTCACAGAGCTATTTCTTACTCACGAGTATCGCGAAAAACAGAAGGCCGAACGAGACGAACGCGCCGAGCTAGCACGTGCAGCGCGCGAAGAACAAAAGCTGATGCGCGACCTGGAAATAGCCCAGCAAGAGGAAGAGCGCTACGAACGCCTACTCGCCAAAGCGAAAGCAGAAGCTGCGAAAGTAGCTGGGCCGCAGCTGGAGGCCTTCGGCGAGCAAATCAGAACGCTGGAACGCGATCTCTCGGAAGCACACGCTAAAGCAGAGCGCGCGCAGGCAATGGCCGAACGAACAAAGTCAGGCTATGTCTATATCATCTCCAACATTGGCTCGTTTGGAGAAAATGTCATTAAGATTGGTCTTACACGACGACTGGATCCAATGGACCGGGTGAAGGAACTGGGCGATGCAAGCGTACCCTTCACGTTCGATGTTCATGCAATCGTCTATAGCGAAGATGCTCCGGCGCTCGAGCGGGCGCTCCACAGCGAATTCGAGCAAGTTCGTGTCAATGCCCAAAACTACCGCAAAGAGTTTTTCAGAGTTGCGCTTGCAGAGGTCGAGGCGGCTCTAAAGCGGGTCTCCCCCGAGGCCCCCTTTTTTAGAGATATCGAAGCTCAAGAATATCATGAAACGCTTGCTCGACGCCGAAATGAGTTGGGGCAATCGAAACAATTGGAAGAATCTGCCTTCCCCGCCGTACTTTGAGTCGATCACCACCACCCTAGGCCTTTAGCGACTGCGAAAACCCGTAGATCGTGTCGGCCCGGCGTTTGAAGGCATCGGCGAACATGCGGAAGGCGCGATCGAACATCGACCCCATCAGCGCGCCGAGAATGCGGCTTTTGAACTCGTAGTCGATGAAGAAGCGGATATCGGTGCCGCCGCCGGCGGTCGGTTCGAAATCCCAGCGGTTTTCGAGATAGCGGAACGGACCTTCCAGATATTTCACGTCGATGCGGTTTTCGGCCGGCCGCAGGGTGACCTGGCTGGTGAAGGTTTCGCGCAGTGCCTTGTAGCCGACCGTCATGTCGGCGGTGAGTACGGTAATACCATCACCCTCGCGCCGGGAACGCACGGTCAGCGCCTCGCACATGGGCAGGAACTCAGGGTAACGCTCAACGTCGGCGACCAGCGCGAACATCTGGGCCGGAGCGTGCGCGACCTGCGTGACGGATGAATATTTCGGCATTGTTCGAGCTAGGTGGCTGCCCCAAGGCGCGCTTCCCGCGCGGCGCGCAGGCGCTGGAAGTCCTCTCCGGCATGATGCGAGGAGCGGGTGAGCGGGCTCGCCGATACCATCAAAAAGCCCTTGGTGTAGGCGATCTTCTCATAGGACTTGAATTCGTCCGGCGTGACGAACTTCTTCACCGCGTGGTGTTTCTTCGTCGGCTGCAGGTACTGGCCGATGGTGATGAAATCGACCTGCGCGGTCCTCAAATCATCCATGAGCTGGAGCACTTCGTTTCGCTCTTCGCCGAGGCCGACCATGATGCCGGATTTGGTGAAGATCGTCGGATCGATCTCCTTCACCCGCTGAAGCAGGCGGATCGAGTGGAAATAGCGGGCGCCAGGGCGCACAGTCAGATAGTTCGACGGCACCGTTTCAAGATTGTGGTTGAAGACGTCCGGCTTCGCGGCAACCACCACCTCCAGTGCGCCGTCCTTTCGCAGGAAGTCGGGGGTCAGTATCTCGATCGTTGTGCCGGGTGAGGTCGCGCGGATAGCGCCGATAACATCGGCAAAATGCTGCGCGCCGCCATCGGCAAGGTCGTCGCGGTCGACCGAGGTGATCACCACATGGTTCAGCCCCATCTGCGCGACGGCCCTGGCGACATTTGCCGGCTCGTCGAGATCGAGCGCGGAAGGAATGCCGGTGGCGACGTTGCAGAAGGCACAGGCGCGGGTGCAAATCTCGCCCATGATCATGAAAGTGGCGTGCTTCTTGTCCCAGCACTCGCCGATATTGGGGCAGCCAGCCTCCTCACACACGGTGACGAGCTTGTTGGACTTCACGATCTCGCGCGTTTCGAGGAAACCGCGCGATGTCGGTGCCCGGACGCGAATCCAGTCCGGCTTGCGCAGCACTTCCTGATCAGGCCGATGAGCCTTTTCGGGATGACGGACGCGCTTGGTTTCGGCAACCGTATCGAGGATCGTGACCATCAATCGACTTTCGTTATGCGTTCAAGCTTCCATATAGGTCGCAAGCGGAGTGGCGAAAGGCCGCCACGCACGCATGGCGGCCTCAATACGCGATTACAAATTTCGGCTAACGCCTGAGCAGGCGCCCGAGCCAGATCAGAATACACGCACCAATGAAACCGGCGATCAGATAACCGAGCCAGCCGCCGAGCGCGATGCCAAACACGCCGAGTATCGCATTTGCGACAATGGCTCCGACAATGCCCAAAAGGATGTTCATGATGAGCCCCATATTGCTCTTCATGAACTGTTCGGCCAGCCAACCGGCAACACCGCCGATTACAATGGCCGCAATCCAGCCTACTGCAGCACCTTCCATCGTCCTCTCCTCTGTGAGTGGGAATCCCGCCCGGGGCGGAGCTTAACACCAGATATGTGTCGCTATCGAGGTCTATCCGTCAGATGTTGAGCGCCTGACCATAGGCGTCGAGCACGCTTTCCTTCATCATCTCAGACAGGGTGGGGTGCGGGAAGATCGTGTGCATGAGCTCTTCCTCGGTGGTCTCGAGGTTCATGGCGACCACGAAACCCTCGATCAGCTCCGTCACTTCGGCGCCGACCATGTGAGCGCCCAGAAGCTCGCCGGTCTTCTTGTCGAAGATGGTCTTCACCAGCCCCTGATCCTCGCCAAGCGCCACGGCCTTGCCGTTGGCAACGAAGGGGAAGCGCCCGACACGGATATCGCGGCCGGCCTCCTTCGCCTTCTTTTCGGTGAGGCCGACAGAGGCCACCTGCGGATGGCAGTAGGTGCAGCCCGGTACTTTCAGCTTGTCGAGCGGATGCGGGTGCTTTCCCGCGATCTTCTCGACGCAGATGACCGCTTCGTGCTCGGCCTTGTGGGCAAGCATCGGCGGGCCGGCGACATCGCCGATGGCGTAGATGCCGTTCACATTCGTGCGGCAATATTCGTCGATCACGATGGTACCTCGGTCGGTCTTCACGCCGACAGCCTCAAGGCCGAGATTTTCCACATTGCCCTGCACGCCGACTGCCGAAATCAGCCGGTCGGCGGTGAGTTTCTCGATCTTGCCGTCCTTGGTCTCGATATGGGCGGTGACGCTGTCCGCGTCCTTCTCGACCTTCGCGACCTTGGCTTCGAGCATGAATTTTATGCCCTGCTTCTCGAACTGCTTCTGAGCGAATTTCGAGATCTCTGCGTCTTCCACCGGCATGACCTGCGGCATCAGCTCAACCACGGTCACGTCGACACCCATGGTCCGGTAGAAGGAGGCGAATTCGATGCCGATGGCACCCGAGCCCATGACGATCAGCGATTTGGGCATCCTGTCGGGCACCATGGCCTCGAAATAGGTCCAGATCAGCTTGCCGTCGGGCTCGATGCCCGGCAGCACGCGCGGCCGCGCGCCCGTGGACACAATGACGTGCTTCGCCTTGTAAGTGCCCTCGCCCAGCGTGTTCTTGGGCGGCCCCACATAGGGTTCCATCGGCTTCTTGGAAGTCTTGGAAACAACGACCTCGCCAGGTTTCGAGATTTTCGCCTCGCCCCAGATGACGTCGACCTTGTTCTTCTTCATCAGAATGCCGACGCCGCCGTTCATGCGCGCCGCGATGCCGCGCGAACGCTCCACGATCGCCTTGAGGTCAGGCTTGATGGAACCTTCCAGCGTCAGACCGTAGTTCTTGGCGTGCGAGGCAAGGTGCATGACCTCGGCGGAGCGCAGCAGTGCCTTTGTGGGAATGCAGCCCCAGTTTGAGCAGATGCCAGCCAGATGCTCGCGCTCGACAATCGCAGTCTTCAAGCCGAGCTGCGCGGCTCGGATGGCGGCAATGTATCCGCCTGGCCCGGCTCCGATGACGATGACGTCGTATGTTTCGGCCATGTTATGCCTTTCCGAATTCCCCTCCCCCTTGCGGGGAGGGGCAAGGGGTGGGGGTCGCCGCGACCAGCGCGGCATGAACGGTGTCGAGCACTACTTCCAGTTCGGTCATGATTTCGCGATTGGAGAACCGCAACAAACTGAAGCCGCCGCGCTTCAGATATGCATCCCTTCGAGCATCGTATGCCAATGCCTCGTCGGTTCCATGTTGATGGCCATCGACCTCAATAATCAGCCTGCGACCAAGGCAAAAGAAATCTGCTACGTACGGGCCGATCGGTACTTGGCGCCGAAAGTGTGTGCCCTCCAGCGGGAGCCGCGCCCGCAAATGCCACCAAAGGCGCTTTTCAGGTTCGGTCATGGTCCTGCGCAATTTTGGCGCGAAGGCTTTCGCCTTGCCGCCCACATACTTCGCAGAAGTCTGATTCCAAGCCATGTTCAATGCTCCGCCCCGCAGATGGGCGGAACCACCCCCACCCCTACCCCTCCCCGCAAGGGGGAGGGAATCGCGTTGAGCCGTTGCCGCGCAACCATCGTCACAGCCCCAGCATGAGGCGCACGACCGGCTCCAGACCGCGCCCGACGGCGCGGGTGTTTTCCGCATCGAGATGCACACCGTCCTGCGGCGTGGTCCGCGCGACGAGGCCGGCATCGAAAAACCCGCAGCCCTGCTCGTCGGCGAGATCGGCGTAGAAGGATGCAAGCATGCGCGATTGCTCGATACCGCCCTCGAACATCGCCGCGAAATCCGGATCACCGGTTTCACGCAGGGGCGGCGGCGCGACGACCAGTATTTCGGGTGCCGCCTCGCCAAAGGGATAGCCATGGCTGCGGATGATGTTGATCAGCCTGCCGATGCCCTGTTTGGAGGCAATCGCGCGGCCGGCGATCCAGGGTTTCATGTCGTTGGCGCCGAGGAAGAGGATCACGAGATCCAGCGGCGCATGGGTGGTGAGCATGGACGGCAGCAAGCGTGCACCGTTGCGGTCGGCACCGGCGAGGTGATCGTCAAACGCCGTGGTACGGCCATTCAGACCCTCGGCGATGACCTCCACTTCCGGTCCAAGCGCGTTCTGCAGAACCGACGGCCAGCGGTCCTCAAAGGCGTGGCGCGACGGGCCTTCCGCCGAATAGCCCCAGGTGAGTGAATCGCCATAACAAAGGACCGTCTTCATGACCGGGCCTGCCTAGAGCCTGGCGAGCTTGCGCAGGCCAAGCGCAACGAACAGGAACAGAATGCCGTTCGACAGAAGTTCGATGCCAAGCAGAATGCCAAGCACGTTTGCGGCCGACCAGGGGAAGTTGGCGAGGATCATCACACCAAGCAGCAGCGAGACGATGCCGGAGACGAGCACCCAGGCCCAGCCGGAAACCGGCCGCAGCGACAGCGAGAACATCACCTTTGCGACACCTGTGACCAGGAAGAGCACCGCAACCAGAACCGTCAGCGAGACCATGCCGGCGAGCGGGTCGAGCAGAAGCACGCCGCCGACCACCAGGGTGAGAACACCGAAGGCGAGCGCCCAAAGAAAGCCCGACCAGTCCGTGACCCTGAAAGCCTGAATGATCTGGATGACGCCCAGAATAGCGAAGAACCAGCCGGCAAGCAGCGTTGCGGCCATGCTGGCTGCAAACGGGTTCGCCAGCGCCAGCACGCCGCCGACGATGGAGACGACCGCAAGGATCGCCATCAGGACCCATGAGGAGCCCATGTTGCGGGATTCATGTGCGCTTGCCATTGATCAATCTCCCTCGTTCAGTCCTAGACGAGCATCGCCATCGGCTTTTCGATGTAGCTCTTGAAAGCGGCCAGAAGCTCCGCGCCCAGCGCGCCGTCGACGGCACGATGGTCGGTCGAAAGCGTCACCGACATTACGTTGGCAACCTTGATCTCGCCGCCCTTCACCACCGCCCGTTCTTCGCCAGCGCCAACAGCGAGGATGGTCGCGTGCGGCGGGTTGATGACGGCGGAGAAGTCCTTGATGCCGAACATGCCGAGATTGGAAACCGCGGTCGTGCCGCCCTGATATTCCTCAGGCTTCAGCTTGCGGTTGCGGGCGCGGCCGGCGAGATCCTTCATCTCGTTGGAGATGACGGAAAGCGTCTTTTCCTCCGCGCGGCGCACGATGGGCGTGATCAGGCCGCCTGGAATAGACACCGCGACACCGACATCGGAATGCTTGTGCATGACCATGTTGGCGTCCGTCCATGAGGCGTTTGCGGCCGGGACATCGCGCAGCGCCAGCGCCATCGCCTTGATGACCAGATCATTGACGGAGAGCTTGTAAGCCGGCTTGTCGTCGATCACCGGCGCCGCATCGTTGAGCTGCTTGCGCAGGGCAAGAAGGGCATCGATCTCGCAATCGAGCGTCAGATAGAAATGCGGGATCGTCGACTTGGCCTCGACCAGACGGCGCGCGATCGTCTTGCGCATATTGTCGTGCGGGACGAGCTCGTAGCTGCCTTCCTCGAACAGCTTGAGCACGGCGTCGTCGGACATCGGCTTCGGCGCGGCTGCCGGCGCGCCAGCGGGAGCAGCCTTTGCGCCGCCGCCGGCGACTGCCGCCTCGACATCGGCCTTTACGACACGGCCTTTCGGGCCGCTGCCTTTCACTGCCGAAAGGTCGATGCCCGCATCTTTCGCGATGCGGCGCGCCAATGGCGAGGAGAAGGTGCGGTCTCCAGTATTGGCAGATGCAGAAGCAGCGGGGGCCGGAGCAGCAGCGGGCTTCTCCGCAGGTTTGCTTTCTTCAGGCTTCGCATCCGGCTGAGGCGCTGGCACCTTGGAGCCACCCGAATTACCGCCGAGGTCGCCTTTGGCAGCATCGGCGACATCTTCGCCTTCGCCGGCCAGGATGGCGATCAGCGCATTGACCTTGACCGCCTCGGTGCCTGCCGGGACGACGATCCTGGCGACCGTGCCCTCATCGACCGCTTCGACTTCCATCGTGGCCTTGTCGGTCTCGATCTCGGCGATTACATCGCCCGGTTCGACCTTATCGCCTTCCTTGACGAGCCACTTGGCGAGGTTGCCCTCCTCCATCGTCGGGGAGAGCGCCGGCATGGTGATTTGTATCGGCATCGTGCTCTCCTAGCTCCGGTAAGAGACGGCCTTCACCGCCTCGACCACTTCCGCCACATTGGGCAGCGCCAGCTTTTCCAGATTGGCGGCGTAGGGCATCGGCACGTCCTTGCCGCAGATCGTAACCACCGGCGCGTCGAGCCAGTCGAATGCGCGCTGCATGACCTGGCTTGCGATGTGGTCGCCGACTGAAGACTGCGGGAAACCCTCTTCCACCGTGACGAGGCGGTTGGTCTTCTTCACCGATTCGATCACAGTATCGAGGTCCATCGGGCGGATGGTGCGCAGGTCGATTACCTCGACGTCGATACCCATGCCGGCAAGTTCGTCCGCCGCTTTAACGGCATAGGTCATGCCGATGCCGAAGGAGACGATCGTTGCATCCTTGCCGGCCTTGTGGATGCGTGCCTTGCCGATCGGCAGCACGAAATCATCCATCTTCGGCACGTCGAAGCTCTGGCCGTAGAGGATCTCGTTTTCCAGGAAGATGACCGGGTTGGGATCACGGATCGCCGCCTTGAGCAGCCCCTTGGCATCGGCGGCCGTGTAAGGCTGGATGACGCGCAAGCCGGGCACATGGCTGTACCAGGCCGCATAATCCTGGCTGTGTTGTGCCGCCACGCGGGCGGCAGCGCCGTTCGGCCCGCGGAAGACAATCGGCGCACCCATCTGGCCGCCGGACATATAAAGCGTCTTCGCCGCCGAATTGATGATCTGGTCGATCGCCTGCATGGCGAAGTTGAAGGTCATGAACTCAACGATCGGCTTCAGCCCGGCCATTGCGGCACCCACACCGACACCGGCAAAGCCATGTTCGGTGATCGGAGTGTCCACGACGCGCCTGGCGCCGAACTCCTGCAGCAGGCCCTGCGTGATCTTGTAGGCGCCCTGATATTCGGCGACTTCCTCACCCATGACGAAGACGTCGCCGTCGCGGCGCATCTCCTCGGCCATCGCGTCGCGCAGCGCCTCGCGCACCGTGGTCGAAACCATCTCGGTGCCTGCGGGGATGTCCGGATCGGAAGCGGCTTCGGCCTTCGGTGCCGCCGGCACCTTTTCCGAAGAGGTATCGCTTTCGGAGGCTGCGGGGGCGGCTTCTTCGGCCGGCTTTTCAGCTTCCTTCGGCGCTGGCGAAGAAGCCTTGCCGATATCGCCGGCGCTTTCGCCTTCCTGCAGAAGCACAGCGATGGGCGTGTTGACCTTCACGCCCTCGGTTCCGGCCGCAATGAGGATCTTGCCAAGCGTACCCTCGTCGACAGCCTCGACCTCCATGGTTGCCTTGTCGGTCTCGATTTCGGCGATCACATCGCCCGGCTCGACCTTGTCGCCTTCGTTCTTCACCCATTTGGCGAGATTGCCCTCCTCCATCGTGGGGGACAGTGCGGGCATAAGGATTTCGATCGGCATGTTACCCGCCTCCCCTACAATACGATGTCGGTATAGAGCTCGGATGCATCCGGCTCGGGATCGTTCTGCGCGAACTCGGCGGCGTCGGCGACGATGTCCCGCACCTCCTTGTCGATGGCCTTGAGTTCGTCTTCCGACGCCCACTTCTTGTCGATCACCCGCTGACGCACCTGTTCGATCGGATCGTGCTCGGAGCGCATCTTCTGCACTTCATCCTTCGAGCGATACTTGGCCGGGTCCGACATGGAATGGCCGCGATAGCGGTAGGTCTGCATTTCCAGAATGATCGGACCGTTGCCGCCGCGGCACCATTCGGCGGCCATCTCGCCGGCCGATTTCACCGCACGCACATCCATGCCGTCGACCTGGATGCCGGGAATTTTGAAAGACAGGCCGCGATGCGAAAAATCGGTCTCGGCCGACGAGCGGGCAACGGAGGTGCCCATCGCGTAGCGGTTGTTCTCGATGATGTAGATGACCGGCAGCTTCCACAGCGAGGCCATGTTGAAGCTCTCGTAGACCTGACCCTGGTTGGCCGCGCCGTCGCCGAAATAAGTGAGCGACACTGAACCGTTGTCGCGGTAGGCGTTGGCGAAGCCGAGCCCCGTGCCAAGCGAAACCTGGGCACCGACGATACCGTGGCCGCCGTAAAAATGCTTCTCCTTGGAGAACATGTGCATGGAGCCGCCCTTGCCCTTGGAATAACCGCCGCGGCGTCCGGTCAGCTCGGCCATCACACCGCGTGGCGACATGTCCATTGCAAGCATATGGCCGTGATCGCGATAGGCGGTGATCATCTGATCACCCTCGCGGATCGCCATCTTCATGCCGGTAACAACCGCTTCCTGGCCGATATAGAGATGACAGAAGCCGCCGATGAAACCCATGCCGTAAAGCTGGCCGGCCTTTTCCTCGAAGCGGCGGATCAGGAGCATGTCGCGATATGCGGCGAGCTCGTCTTCCTTCTTGAAAACCGCCGGCGCAGGCGCCTTCGGCTGCGGTGGCAGCTTGGCCTCGATCCTGGTTTTCGTTTCGGATTTCCTGCCGGCGGATTTTCGGGCCGCTGCCATGCGCCTCTCCCTGTATGATGCGTCTCTTGCGGACGGTTGCAGGGAGCGTCCTCCCCAACTCCTGGCAAAAACGTTATCATGGAGGAGCCCGTTGGGCCACGCCGAAAATGCATAGCTGCCATGCCGCTAACTAGCTGGCATTGCTGAACAAAATTGCTGTTAACTTGATTTAGGCTAATTCGCGCGTACGGGCCGGTAGATGACAATTTCGTTGTCGTGCGCAAGATTCAGCGCCCGCCGCGCATATTCATCGAGCGTGTCTTTCTCCAGCGAACCATCGCTGAGCAGCTTCACCCGGTGTTCGAGTTCGCCACGCCGGTGGCGAACGGTATCAAGCTCGCTGGAAAGCGCGGCAGCACGCGCCTCAAAGGCGTAGCCCGCATATATGCCGAACTCGCCCTGAAAGGCGTGGTAGCCGAAATAGGACAGGAACGCTGCGGCGAGCGCCGGGACGATGAGCGCGCCGGATTTTCGGTTTTTGTGCTGGCGGGTCCACATGGCGGGCTTCGCAATTGCTGTGCCCGCCTATGTGCCATCAACATGTTTAAGACGCGGTTAGCGCATCCATTTATCCGCGCAGGATCGATTTCCCCGCATATTGCGCCTGCGAACCGAGCTCTTCCTCGATACGCAGCAGCTGGTTGTATTTGGCCATGCGGTCGGAGCGCGACATAGAGCCTGTCTTGATCTGCCCGCAATTGGTGGCCACTGCCAGGTCGGCGATGGTGGCGTCCTCGGTCTCGCCGGAGCGGTGCGACATGACGGCCGTGTAGGCGGCCCGGTGCGCGGTAGACACCGCGTCGAGCGTCTCGGTCAGCGTGCCGATCTGGTTGACCTTTACCAGGATCGAATTGGCGACGCCCATGCGTATCCCGTCTTTGAGGCGTGCGGTGTTGGTGACAAAAAGGTCGTCGCCCACCAGCTGCACCTTGTCGCCGATGAGATCGGTTACCGCCTTCCAGCCTTCCCAGTCATCCTCGCTCATGCCGTCCTCGATCGAGATGATCGGATAGTCGCCGGCGAGCTTGGCGAGGTACTTGGCCTGCGCCTTCGGATCGCGGCTCTTCTTCTCGCCTTCATAGACGTAGGCGCCATCCTTGAAGAACTCGGTGGCAGCGCAGTCGAGCGCTATGGCGATGTCTTCGCCCGGCTTGAAGCCGGCCTTTTCGATCGAGGCCATGACGAAATCGAGCGCAACGGGCGCGCTTTTCAGGTTGGGGGCGAAACCGCCCTCGTCGCCGACATTGGTGTTGTGGCCGGCTTCCTTCAGACCCTTTTTCAAGGTGTGGAATACCTCAGCACCCCAGCGAAGACCTTCGCGGAAGCTCTCGGCGCCGAGAGGCATGATCATGAATTCCTGGAAGTCGATCGGATTGTCGGCGTGGGCGCCGCCGTTGATGATGTTCATCATCGGAACCGGAAGCATGTGCGCGCCGGCACCACCGACGTAACGATAAAGCGGCAGACCTGCGGCTTCGGCAGCAGCCTTTGCGACGGCCAGCGAAACGCCGAGAATGGCATTGGCGCCGAGGCGCTTCTTGTTCGGGGTGCCGTCGAGATCGATCATCGTCTGATCGATATGGATCTGGTTTTCGGCTTCCATGCCACCGATCGCCTCGAACAGCTCACCATTGACTGCATCAACCGCCTGCTCGACGCCCTTGCCAAGGTAACGCTTGCCGCCGTCGCGAAGCTCGACGGCCTCATGAGCGCCGGTGGAGGCGCCCGAAGGCACCGCTGCACGGCCCATGGAGCCGTCCTCGAGCACCACGTCGACCTCAACGGTTGGATTTCCGCGGCTGTCGAGGATTTCGCGGCCAATGATATCGACGATGGCAGTCATGAATATCTCCTTGGGGAAACGTTGCGCGCTCTATGGGCCGATGCGTGTCAAAACGCAACGGCAGGCAGCGTACAGCCCACTGTCAAACAGCTTGCTGCGACCGGAAGATGAAGGTTGTGCCCTGGCCATCAGCAGGCGGCACGATCACGCCGTCCGGAGTGAAGTTGAAATCGATACCTGCCAGCAGAAGCTGCTGCATCAGCTGCTGTTCGTCCCGGCAGCTGAAAATTGCCGCGCGGAATGCCGGACCGAGGTCCTCCGGCTCAGGCAGGCCGGTCAGGGCGGCGAATGCCCGCGGAGTGACAATGCTCAACGCGAATGAAGGACCGGTGAACCGAACTGCGCCGTCCTCGCTGTCAACCGCAAGCCAGCCAAGCGACGCCAGGCGCTCCCGCAGCGCTGCAGGATCGGGTGCGACCATGATCGCACCAGCCATTGCGGTGACGCCATTCGGGTGTTGATAGAGCGCCGTGCGATCGACCTCGGGCACCGCAACCCGTTCGCAGGAAAAGAACAGGCAGTTCGGTGCCTCCGCCGCCAGCGCGAAGGCCAGCCGAAACGCGGCCCGGCCCCTGCTTCCGTCGGCAGCGACGAAGTCGCGGGCGAAATCGAGAATCTCGCCCGCTGAGATACTGTCTTCTGCAAAGGCCGCATGATCAGCCTTGGCGTCGTTCGTACCGAAAACAAAGGCCGAAAAGCCTTCCGGACCGTTTTCCTCGCGAAAGGAAAGCGCATGCCGGGTGAAAACGTTGCCGGTGCCGGCTGCGGCGCGCGCCATTGCCTCGTCGGCGATCGCCAGCGGCTCCAGGAAGGTGCCGTCGGCAAAGAAGATGCAGCAATTGGCGGTGCCGAACGGGTGATAGCCGTTTGCCGCGACCTGAAACCCAAGCGCGCTCAGCCGTGCGCGGGCTGCATCAAGTCCACTGACTTGAAGGACGAAATGATCGAGCGGGCGTGCTTCTGTCGGTGTCAGGGTCATTCAGCCGGAGTGCATCAACAGGCGTTGCGGCGCAACAGCCACAGCAGGCCCAACGACTGCCCAGCAGCAATCAGGCCTTGGGCGGCGGGACGTTTGACGATTCCTTGCAGTCCTTCAGCCACACGTCATAGACCGCGTGTTCCACAGCGTTGAGGCCTGGGCTCTCGGCAAACATCCAGCCGGTGAAGATGCGCCTGATCTTACGGTCGAGCGTGATCTCGTCGACCTCAACAAATGAGTCGGTCTTGGGATCCTCGGCCGTATCGGGGCTCGAATAGCAGATGCGCGGCGTCACCTGCAGCGCGCCGAACTGCACCGTCTCGTTGATGTAGACGTCGAAAGTGATGATACGCCCGGTGATTTTGTCGATGCCGGTAAACTCGGCCACCGGGTTGGAGATGCGCTGGCTTTCGACCGCAGCCGTGCTTTCGTCCGACTGCGCCATCGCGGCGGTTTGCAGGCTCAGGCCCGCAAGGCAGATGCAAGAGATTCGAACCAGATTTCCGATCATCTGCCCACAACTAACGAGATTCGGCTCGGGACGCGATACGCCCGCCAACGGAGACGGCTCTCGGGTTAGACGTCAATTATGGCAGGAAGACAGCCGCGCGGACGGGATCACTTCCCAGGCGTCCAGGCGTCATAATCGCCGGTGACACGCGGGCGCCCAGCGGTGGACAACACCGAGCCGCGCGGACGATAGGCCCTGGGGCTGCCGGTCAGATTCGGCTGGTGCGGCAGTTCCCACTCATGGGCGGTGTAGTTTTCCTCCGCAGGCGGCGTCGCCACACGGTGATGCATCCAGCCATGCCAGCCGGGCGGAATGGAAGACGCCTCCGCGACGCCGTTGTAGATCACCCAGCGCCGGGTCCGGCCCTCGGAATCCTTGCCGCCCTGGTAATAAACATTGCCGAACGCATCTTCGCCGACCTTCTTGCCGCGCCGCCAGGTATGGAAGCGCGTGCCGAGGGTCTGGCCGTTCCACCAAGTGAAAAACTGAAGGAGAAAATTCTTCATGGCACTCCAGCCGGGCGCGGGTTTCTTGGCCCGCTTATGGCTCCGCATGGCCGCGAATGCAAGGCGGCAGCGGCGCGACCAGACGGAATTCGCCGAACCCGTCAGGCGCCGGCGCCGATTTCCTCAAGCGTCACCTTGCCGGGATAGAATGCGATATGACCTTTCAGCATATGCGAAGCTTCGAGGGGACGGTCGTACGTCCAGGCGATTTCATCGCCATCGAGCGTGAAGTAGGAAGCGTCGCCCTTCAGCGGGCAGTGCGTGCTCTTGCCTTCAACCGCGGCAAGTGCATCGCTGACATCGGCCTCGGGGATGTAGATCATGGGATCGTAGGGGCCGTGCCCGGTTTCCATGATGCGCAGAGCGCTCGAGCTGTCGGCGAGTATCCTGTCACCCTTGCGAACGCGCACACGCGCGGCGACCGGTTTGACATGCATGAAATGCGCCTCGTTGCCAGGTGCGTGGACGGTGGTTGTGGACATTGTTTCACTCCATCGGTTGGACCGAAAATAGGCGCCGCGAAATCCACGCGGTAGCCGTTGCCGGTCAACTATCCGCGAGCAGCTTCATCTTGAAGGCGACATGGCTCTGAACGAACCCGCAGCGCTTGTAGAAGCGGTGGGCATCGGTTCTGGCTGCGTTGGAAGACAGCTGCACCAGCCGTGCACCAGCCTCCCGCGCCCGCTCGATCGCGAAAGCGATCATGGCGGCACCGATGCCCTGCCCGCGCAAATCGGCCCGCGTCTGCACGGACTCGATGGTGAATACCGGCCTGCCGCGGCCGGTCAGCCCCGGCGTCAGCGTGGTCTGAAATGTGCCGGCGATTTCGCCGCCGAGTTCGGCGACATAAAGCCGGTCGTTGGCGCTCGCTTCGATCTGCGCGAACGCCGCCTCATAAGCCGGAAAGCAATGCGGGTCGGTGGTGTCACCATGGCCACCCATCGCATCGTCGGCAAACAGCGCGACGATAGCGGCAAGGTCTGCGCGGGCGGCCCGCCTGACGACGAGCTTCGATTGCACGTTCACATCCCTCGCCACAGGCTCTAGCATGAGCGCAATTTACCGCGATGGATAGAAACCGACCATGTTCAGACATGCCATTCCTGCCCTGATTTTTGCATGCTCCTCAGCACTTGCAGCCAACGCCCAGGACGGCCCGGCGGGCATCGCCATAGTCGAAGCGCCCGAAATGGGCGGCGGCGTGTGTTTTGCCGACAATCTGGACAAGGCGTTCGCCTGCGCGCGCGAACAATGCAAGGCCGAGGCAGGCGAAGCCGGCGATTGCTACCGTGTGCGCTGGTGCTACCCCTCCGGCTGGAGCGCCGACCTCTTCGTGCAGAACCAGGAAGGCTTTCACTCTCACGATTATCTGTGCGGCTGGAACGACCGCGATGCGCTGGAGGCCGCGATTGCGATCAAATGCGACCGCGAGCGCTATCCCTATCTCATGGAATGCGCGGCAGTGCGCATGTGGGACAATGAGGGCAATTCGGTCGCGATCGAATGATCTTCAGGCGCGCGGCAACGGGCGGCGCATGACAAGCGTCGGCACGCCCTGAATGCTGCCGCAGGCGCTCTTGCGTTCCACTGGCATGAAGCCGTTCTTTTCGTAGAAGGCGATGGCGCGGTCGTTGCCTTCGATCACTTCGAGCGAAATCGAAGGCTCGCCGACATAATTCACCATGACCGCCTGTAAAAGTGCCGATGCGATCCCGCTGCCCTGCTGTTCCGGCAGGAGGTGCAGCTTGTCGAGCCAGAGCACACCCTTTTCGACAATGGCATAGGCGTAGCCGACGATTGCGCCGTCATCGGCAACCGCGACGAAGGACTCCGAATGCGGGCGTTTGAGATCGCTTGCGATGCGTTCGGAAGTGAAATCGGCGACCTCGGCAGCGACTTTTTCCGCCCCGATCAACGGCGCATAGGTGCGTTGCCACGACCCGGCCAGCAGCGCAGCGACATCAGCTGCATCTTCGCCGGTCATGTGGCGCACCTTTGCCATGGCGCTACTCGATGCCGAGCTTCGCGTTGACGAGGTCGTTGACGGCTTGCGGATTGGCCTTGCCGCCGGTCGCCTTCATCACCTGGCCGACAAACCAGCCGGCGAGCGTCGGCTTTTCCTTGGCCTGCGCAACCTTGTCCGGGTTCGCCGCGATCACCTCGTCCACCGCCTTTTCGATGGCGCCGGTGTCGGTGACCTGCTTCATGCCGCGCTCTTCGACCAGCTTCGCCGGGTCGCCGCCCTCGTTCCAGACGATCTCGAACAGGTCCTTTGCGATCTTGCCGGAGATCGTGCCTTCCTTGATCAGATCGATAATGGCCCCGAGCTGGTCGGGCGAAACCGGAGTCGATTCAATGTCCTCACCGGATTTGTTCAATGCACCGAGCAGGTCGTTGATCACCCAGTTGGCCGCCATCTTGCCGTCGCGGCCGGCCGCGACCTTCTCGTAGAAATCGGCAATCGCCTTTTCCGACACGAGAACCGATGCGTCATAGGCCGACAGGCCAAGCGCGGAGACGAGCCGTTCCTTCTTGTCGTCGGGCAGTTCCGGCAGATCCTTGGCGAGTTCGTCGACATAGGCCTGGTCGAATTCGAGCGGCAGAAGATCCGGGTCGGGGAAATAGCGGTAGTCATGCGCTTCTTCCTTGGAGCGCATGGAACGCGTCTCACCCTTTGCAGGGTCGAACAGCCGCGTTTCCTGATCGATCGAGCCGCCGTCCTCCAGGATCGCGATCTGGCGCCGGGCTTCCGATTCGATTGCCTGACCGACGAAGCGGATGGAATTCACGTTCTTGATCTCGCAGCGCGTGCCGAATTCGCCTCCGGGTTTGCGCACCGAAACATTCACATCGGCACGCATGGAGCCTTCGTCCATATTGCCGTCGCATGTGCCGAGATAGCGCAGAATGGTGCGCAGCTTGGTGAGATAAGCCTTGGCCTCGTCGGCTGAGCGGATGTCCGGTTTCGAGACGATCTCCATCAGGGCCACACCCGAACGGTTCAGATCGACGTAGGACATGGTGGGGTGCTGATCGTGTATCGATTTGCCGGCGTCCTGCTCCAAATGCAGGCGCTCGACACCGACTTCGATCTCCTCGAAATTGCCCTGACGGTCGGGGCCGACAGACACTTTCACGATACCCTCGCCCACAATCGGCTGCTGGTACTGCGAAATCTGATAGCCTTGGGGCAGATCGGGATAAAAATAGTTCTTCCGGTCGAACACTGAGCGGTGGTTGATCCGCGCCTTCAGCCCCAACCCGGTACGGATCGCCTGGCGCACGCACTCCTCGTTGATCACGGGCAGCATGCCGGGCATCGCGGCATCGACCAGACTGACATTGTCGTTGGGTTCGGCACCGAACGATGTGGAAGCGCCGGAAAACAACTTTGCCTCCGACGTCACCTGCGCGTGCACCTCCATTCCGACGATGATTTCCCAATCGCCGGTGGCGCCGGAAATGAAGCGTTTCGGATCGGGCTGGCGGGTGTCGACGATGGTCATGATGTCTCGGCGCGGAACGGTGGATTTCTTGAGCCTGTCGCTAGCCCAAGTGCCGCTTGCTGGCAAGTTAGGCTGCTTGATCCAGGTCAAGGCGCACGCCTGCCCCGCAGCCCAGAATCCCCTCCGAAACCGGGAAGGAGACACCGCATGGGCGTTTTTGCTTTTTTCGACAAGATCCGCCGGCGTTCCATATTGATGGAGCGCATGATGCGCACGCTCGACGTCAAGAAGGGGTTCGCCGATCTGCCGAACCGGGGCGAAGTCTTGCGGCGTGCCTCTGCACGTTGCCTGGGCTGCGGCAAAGTTGAGGCGTGTTCGACCTGGCTCGACGGACATGACCAAGCGGTCGAGGCCCCGGCCTATTGCCGCAATCACGACCTTTTTGCCCGGCTGAAACGGCAGGCCGAGGCCGAAACCGCCTGATGTGCCTTCCATGCACTAGTGCGCGCCGCCGAAGCTTGTTAACCCGGCCGCACTACGGAGCTTTTATGTACCTTTCGAGCGAGACCCGCTGAAGCCCTGACCTCATTGAGGCAGGGCTGAAAACCAGAACGCCGCGCCGCATTCACAGCGGACGCGGGTTTTTCTGTTGGCCAACCGGCCAGGTTTTCCGGGACTTTTCCGAACAATGGACATTTCGCGCGCTGAACAGCGCATTCTCCACCTGCTTGCCCAGGGCGGGCGTATCGAAATCGAACGCAATGAAAAAGGACGCATTGCCGAAGTGGCGTGCATTACACGCGACGGCTGGCTGTTTCCCGAACTCGATATGGCGCTGTTTCGCAAACTGAAACGGCGCAAATGCATCGCTTCTGCCAATAGCGGGCCCTACCGCGTCACGCGAAGGGGGCTGGCGCTTGTGCGCGCACGGCCAGACAACCGCTGAACGATGACCGGCCGGCCGGGGCAGTCGCTCCGGCCGCCTCCGCCTCGGGTCAGTCTCAAGCGGTCGCGATGTAGCTCTTGATGTCCTCAGCCTCGCGAAGAACTTCCTCGATGCGAAGCTTCACCACATCGCCAATGGAAATGATTCCGTCGAGTTTGCCGGCCTTTTCAACCGGCAGATGGCGGAAACGACCCTGCGTCATGATTTCCATGAGTTCCATCGCCGTGTTGTTTTCGTGGCAGATTTTCACGCTCGACGTCATAGCTGCCGATACGGGCTGGGCGAGTGCAGACGCCCCCTTTTCGCCGACGATGCGCACGATGTCGCGCTCCGACAGAATTCCGGCAATCCGGTTGTCGCCCTTGGTCACAACGAGCGCGCCGATTCGGTGCTTTGACAACAGTTTCGTCGCATCGGCGAGCGTGCTGTCAGGCCCGATGGTCATTACGTCGTGACCCTTGGCGTCCAGTATTGCCTTCACCGTCATTGCATCCTCCTGTCTCGTGCCAGTGCTCTCCCCAGCCCCGACAACCGATATGGTGCGCTCACATCGGCTTCTTTTCAAGCGCTCCGCGCTGGTCCAGCCGCCCCGCGATCGAAGAGGCGAATGGCAAGGAAGCCGACCAGGAAACCGCCGATATGAGCTTCCCAGGCAATCTGCGCCGACACGCCGGGTGCGTCGAACCCCATGCCGGTCGCAAAGTTGATGATGAACCACACCAGAAGAAAGGTGACGGCAGGACGGGAGGAAAGTACACGCGGTATGGGCAAAACCTCGCCTGCGAAGGCCGGCTTCTCCATGCGCCGGTCGATACGGAACGCAAACCGCGCGGCAGCACCCATCATGCCCGAAATCGCGCCGGAAGCACCGACCAGTGGTATGACCTCGCCGGAATGGAGCACGTAATGCAGCGCAACCGCACCGAGCGCCGTCGCGGCCCAGAACGCAAGGAACCGGGCTGTTCCGATGCGATTGGCGAGCGGCGACCCGAAAGCGGCCAGCCAGATCATGTTTATGATGAGATGCGCATATCCGCCGTGAAGCAGCGAATAGGATAAGGGGCTCACGAGCCAGGCCCATGTAAACGGAAAAACGCCAGAGTAACGAACCGGGATAAAGGCGAAATTCTCGATCAGCCAGACATAGGCCGTCATGCTCAGGACATGCGCGCTCAGAACATGGATGGCGACGCATGCGGCCGCGATCACCACCACCGCCGGCGCAAGATTGAAAACCGGTTCGCGCGGCCGGTCCGCGGTCTCTTCGGTCAATTCGTCGTTTTCGTGCTGTCTCAACGCCGGCGCTCCAAAGTCTGGCCTTATAGAGGCACGACTCGGCGGCAAAAGAAAAGCCGCTCAGGGTTGCCCCTGAACGGCTTGGTCGAGCCCCCGCTCAATCCCCAGTTCCCGAAGAATTTCCGCGTTATGTCCCCGCGCGGCCTGACCGCAAATTGCCCATTTCGCGAATGCCCGGCAAGCGAAACCAATCGTTAACCCTAACGCACCGGACAGTTGTGAAAAACCTTAAACGCGACTGGCACGACCCGTGCATGGGTCTGATCTTAGCCACGCATCGGGCGGCGATTGTCCCATGTTGGCACAGTTCAGAAGGCGCAGGGAAAGCCGCAGAATGAAGCATGAGGGTACAGTTTCACTGTTCCAGTACTGGGACCGGCTGCGGGGCGAACGCGAAGCCCCGCACAGGACGGATATCGAACCGGCTGACATCAAGTCGATCCTGGCCGACACGTTCATCCTGGAACAGAACCACGAAGGGGAAGCGTCCTACCGCCTTGCCGGCACCCGGCTTTGCGCGATTTTCGGACGCGAACTGAAGGGTAGCGTATTTACGGCCAACTGGGCCGACAAAGACCGCCGCGTTCTGGAACGGCTCATCCAGGGAGCCTTCCGACTGAACAATGTCGTTGTCGTCAGCTTTGTGGGCGTCAGCCACGGCGGGCGCACCAACTCATTCGAGCTGCTGGTGCTGCCGCTCGACGGCGGCGGAGGCAGATTGAGAGCCCTCGGCGCCATTTCCCCGCTCGAAAAGCCATTCTGGCTTGGCGCCGATCCGGTTGCACAATGCCGGATAGAATCACTTCGCATTATCGACCCGTCCGTCGATTCGCTGTTCCTCAACAACAGGCCGGAGGTGAGAGTGCCTCCACTTTCGCCCGAAGACGCCGTGGCAGGTGATCAGGGCCGGCGCGTCGGCCATCTCCTCGTGCTTGAGGGCGGGCGCGAAAATTAGCCCGTGCAATATCCTGCCGCGCGATTTTCGTCCTGAAATTACCGCTTGTTAACCCATCGGCGCCTAAGGTTGCGGACCTGATCGTCACGGCGAACAATAAGCAAACCAGGACGTGATCGTTAATGGCGTCACCAGCACCCGATCTTGCGTCTTCCCGGGCCGAGAGACGGAACTTCCAGCGAGTTCCGGTCAAGCTCTACGGCCGCTTCATGCTCGAAGACAGAACCGAACATGCCTGCCAGGTGATCGATATGTCACCGGGCAACGTTGCCTTGCGCGCCGACCGACTTGCGGTGACCGGCGAACGGGTGATCGCTTACCTCGACCATATCGGACGCATTGAAGGTGTCGTGACGCGCCGCCTGCAAGGCGGTTTCGCCATGACGGTGAACGCCTCGGAAGGCAAGCGCGACAAGCTGGCTGCGCAGCTGACCTGGCTTGCAAACAAACACGAGCTCGACCTGCCGGAAGACCGGCGCCATGAGCGCCTGCAGCCGCGCAACCCGCGCAACGTGCTGAAACTCACGGATGGACGGCAGTATCAGTGCCGCATCGCCGATCTTTCGCTTTCCGGTGCCGGCCTCGAAATCGAGACCAAGCCGGAAATCGGCACAGAGATCATGCTTGGTTCGATCCGCGGCCGTGTGGTGCGCCACTTCGCCGACGGGGTGGCAATCGAATTCGCCAGCCTGCAGCGCCTGGAAACCCTGGAAGAAGAGTTCAACTAGCCGTTCCGCAGGGCTATTTGGCACGTCCTGACGCCGGCTCAGGCAGCAGCCGTCGCTTCGATCTCGAACAGCAGTCCCGGCATTGCAAGCCTGGTTACGCCCAGCAACGTCATGGGCGGCGCACATTGAATTGAGCCGAAGCGTTCCCCTAACAAATCAAAGTTCTTCAGGGCCTCATCCACATCGGTGGTGAAAACACCGAGCCGGACAACATTTGCCAGCCCCATACCGGCCGCACCAAGTACCGCTTCCAGATTGTCCAGCGCCAGTCCGATCTGGCCGCGCATGTCGCCCGCATGCCGTGGACTGCCCTCACCGTCCACAGCGGTTTGACCCGCGCATACAAGATAACGCGACGGACTTTCGACAAGTTCGGCCTGATTGTAGCCGAGCTTCAATGACCAGTTCCACGGATTTACGGCTGTGCGCTGCATCGCGAATTCTCCTTGTTGGCGTGCGTGCAGCCCGCTTAGGATGAAACGGTGCCGTTTTCTGTCACCAATCGTTCCAGGGCCTGACAATGAACATCCGCCTCCGCCACGATGCGATCGTGCGCAGCCTTCGCCGCAACGGAACCATGACCGTCGACGGGCTTGCAAGGGAAGTTCACGCTTCGAGGCGCACGGTGTTGCGCGACATCGCGGCCTTGCGCGATCAGGGGTTCAGCATCCATTCGGAGAGCGGCCGTGGCGGCGGATTGCAACTTGACCCGCATTCGGTCCTGACCACGGCACGGCTTTCGGTCGCCGAGGTGTTTGCGCTTCTCATTAGCGTCGCCGCAATGCGTGCAGCCCGCATCCTTCCGTTTTCGGATTTCGCAGACGCGGGTCTCGCCAAGATCGAAAAGGCCCTGCCGCCCGACAAGGTGCGGGATTTGCGCCGGTTTCTGGACTGCCTGCATGTCGGGCAACTTTCGCCGCTGCAGGATTTGTCGGACATGGGCACAATGGACCCTGAGCTGCTGTTTGCCTTCGAAACAGCGTTTCTGCAGCGGCAGCGGCTGCGGTTCCGATACCGCGACGCCAACGGCGCCGAAACCGGCCGCGATGTCGAGCCGCAGGCAATGCTGATCCTGCCGCCATTATGGTATCTGGTCGCCTGGGATCCGGAACGCGGGGATTTCCGGCATTTCCGGATGGACAGAATCAGCGGGCCCGAATGTCTCGAAGGGCCGGCTTTCCGGCGCCGCCGCGTGCCCTTCGAGAATGACGTGTGCCCTTATCGCGACTTGCCACGCCGATAGCGCATTCTGCCGGGAGAGACCCGGCCGGGCGCCGGGGCAAATTCGTTCAAATTTTAGATAAATTCAATTCAAATATAAATTAAAATATAATCAAATATATTTTCGATTTTACTTTAATTTGTACTTGTATTTCGGATAATCTATACTTGCATTTTTGCGCCGAATAAATCCGGCCATGCCATTGTGCTGTCAAACGGGGAGACAACACAATGGGACACAAAATCAAGATTCTGCTTTCTGCAGCCGCACTCGCGCTGGCGCCGCAAATCGCGTCGGCGAACTCGTTCATGGTGTCGACTGGACGTACGACGCAACCTGTCGGCCATTATGAATTCTGTCAGCAGGTTCCGGTCGAATGCCGGCAAGTCACACAGGCGCGCCAGCCGGTGGAACTGACGCGCAAGCTGTGGGCCAAGATCGTCGACGTCAACAATCTGGTCAACACGATGGTGGCACCGCGCACCGACCGGGAAATCTGGGGCGTCGAGGAGCGCTGGAGCTATCCGACCAAGGGTATCGGCGACTGCGAAGACTACGTGCTTGAAAAGCGCCGCCTGCTGATGAAAGCCGGCATCCCGGCAGGCAACCTGATGATCACCGTGGTTCGGCAGCCCAATGGAGACGGGCACGCCGTGCTGACGGCCCGCACCAGCCTCGGCGACTTCGTGCTCGACAATCTGGAGCCGCGCGTTCTGGCCTGGACCGATACGGAATACCGCTATCTGAAACGTCAATCGGACCAGAACTCCGGTGTCTGGGTCTCGATTGAAGACGCCCGTCAGGTGGCGGTGGGTTCGGTCCGCAGCAACTGACGCATTTGCTGGTGCCGGCCGATGACGGGGTCATGCGGCACCAGTTAGGGACACGGAATATGCGGGCGCGGAACACGGTCGGGGACCGGCACGCTGCGCCCGACGGCCAGCCCGGTCGAGTCCCCACCCTCCCCGTCCCCAACGACCGGGTCTGAGGAGCCGGCCCTTCCCCGGGGCCGGCTCCACCCTTTTCGGAAGCTGATGTCAGGCGGGCGTGAGACCGGCCATGAAACGACGCGCGTTGCGCACGTAATGACCGGCGGATCTGCGGAGCGATTCCATAGCCGCCTCATCGAGCTCGCGCGCGACCCTGGCCGGCGAGCCAACGATGAGGCTGCCGGCCGGAAACTTCTTGCCCTCGGTGACAAGCGCACCGGCGCCCACAAGCGAGTTCGGGCCGATCTCGGCGCCGTTCAGAATGATTGCGCCCATGCCGACCAGCGAGTTGTCGCCGATCGTACAGCCGTGGAGGATTGCCCGGTGGCCGATCGTACAGCCTTTGCCGATCGTGAGAGGAAAGCTCGGGTCGGTGTGCATGACGGTGTGCTCCTGCACATTGGTTTCGTCACCGATCACAATCGGCTCGTTGTCGCCGCGCAGCACGGCTCCGAACCAGATACCGCAGTCGCGGCCCAGCCTGACGCGGCCGATAATATCGGCGTCGGGCGCCACCCATGTGCTGGTACGGTCGGAAAACTCCGGGGCAATTCCGTCGATTGCATAGATCGGCATCGGCAACTCCTACGATTTCCGCTTGGTCATATACGGCAACGCCGCCGGGACAACCGTTCGTTGGGAATATTTACCGGGCATTTACCATAATTCTCCAAGCTTGCCGCAGCGTTCCCGTATGCACGATCAACGATCATGTCCCATCCGTCCTCAACTGCTGAGCTGCCGAGCGAAAGCCATTCGCGGCTGGCTCTCAGGATCTTCTACATTCTCCTCGCACTGGCCGCGTTTTCGGTCCTGATCAGCATTGCGGGGCGGCTGCTCGGCGACACGATCTCGACGGTCGGACACACCGACAACGCACAAGTTGTCGAGACCGTTATCGGCAACAACGTTCTCTCCGTTCCGGCCAACTTCATCCGTTTCGAAAAACAGCGCGCCGGCGGGGAAGCGCGCCGGCTCGACCTTTACATGCGCTGGCCGGACCTGGCCGGCTACAGCACCGGTTCACGGGACGATTTCAACCACCGCGGCGGCAGCCGGCGCATCCTGTTTCTCGCGCTCGAGACACAGGCAATGTCACGGGATATGTCAGACCGATTCGATCCGATCTACCGCCGCCTGATCGATCTGCCAGGCACGCCAGCCATTGCCGGCCTGCGCTCATACCGCTTCGCCGAAAGCTCAGGCTATATGAACGAGATACTGATGGTTGGCGACGGGGTAGACGGGCGTCCCTTCGTGGCACGCTGCCTGACCGGACAGGTCGCGGCGGAATCGCTCGCACCGTGCGAGCGCGACGTTCACTTCGGTGACGAATTGAGCCTGACTTACAGGTTTCCGGCAAAACTGCTTGGCGAATGGCACAAGCTCGACGCCGAGGTTCTCGGCAAAATGCAGGAGTTTCTGCGGACCGGTAGCTGAGGGCGCCTAGTCGAGGTCGATATCCAGAATCGCCATCGAGAAGTTATAGGACAGTTCGCCCTCGTCTTCGTCCTTGAAGATAATGCCGAGGAATTCGTCGCCGACATAGAGCTCGCAGGAATCGTCCTTGCGCGGCCGTGCCTTCACCTCAAGGCTCGGATTGGCAAATGTGCGCTTGAAATAGGCGTCGAGTTTCCTGATTTCCTCGGGCTTCAATCTCTATTCTCCGGTTCGGCCGCAAAACGTAAAAGGCCGTGCGCTTCTGGCACGGCCCCGATACGAATGTAAAGTGCGGACGGGCTATTCGCCGATACCGGCCAGAAGCTGGTCCATCATGCGCGATGGCTCATCGCAGCCCGCCTCGCCCACAATGCGCGCAGGTACGCCGGCAACGGTCTTGTTGTTGGGTACCGATTTCAGCACGACCGAGCCCGCAGCCACCTTGGTGCAGTGGCCGATCTCGATATTGCCGAGGATCTTTGCGCCGGAACCGATCAACACGCCGTCGCGAATCTTCGGGTGCCTGTCGCCCGCTGTCTTGCCTGTGCCGCCGAGCGTGACGTTCTGAAGGATCGACACGTTGTCGCCGACCGTCGCCGTTTCGCCGACCACCAGGCCGGTCGCATGGTCGATGAAAATGCCCTTGCCGATCCTGGCGGCCGGGTTGATGTCAGTCTGGAACACGCTGGAGGAACGGCTTTGCAGATAGAGCGCAAAGTCCCTGCGGCCATTGTTCCACATCCAGTGCGCCAGGCGGTGGGTCTGCAATGCGTGGAAGCCCTTGAAATAAAGCACCGGCATCATGAAGCGGTCGCATGCGGGATCGCGATCGTAGACCGCCTGAATGTCGACACGCACGACCGAGCTCCATTCCGGCTCGTCGGCAAGCATAGCCTGGAACGCCTGCCGTATCAGATCGGCGTTCATGTCCGAATGGTCGAGCCGCTCGGAGATGCGGTGGATGACGGCGTCTTCAAGCGAATTCTGATTGAGGATCGCCGAATACAGGAACGCCGCGAGAATGGGGTCGTTCTCGATGGCGTCCTGCGCTTCATCGCGGATCGAACGCCAGATCGGATCGACAGGCTGGACGCGGTCCGACCTTGCTGCGCTTTGGGGGCTCATCTCATTCTCCTGTTCGATGCGCGCAATCAGCATCCCGCAGACGGCGGGGATCGTTGTGGCGCAGCATAATTGATCGACATATAGAGATGAACCGTATTTTCCTTAACGGCGATCAAACGGAATTGAACATGCCCGATACCGGGGCCGCGCAAGACGGCAGCATCAAACTTGAGATAGCGAACCATGTTGCCAGGGTCACAATCGACCGGCCCGACAAACGCAACGCACTCAGCCAAACGATGTGGCGCGGCCTTACTGAGCGCATGGAGCGGGCATGCTCCGATCCTGGCGTTCGTGTGGTTCTGATCGGCGGCACCGGCGAGGATTTCTGCGCCGGAGCCGACATCGGCGAGTTCGATACTGTCCGGCGCGATACCGAAACCGCGCGCGCCTACGAAAACGCAAACTCCGAAGCTTTCGCGGCAATCCGGAATTCGCCCATCCCTACCGTGGCCGCGATCAGCGGCATCTGTTTCGGCGGCGGGTTCGGCATAGCGGCAGCCTGCGACATAAGGCTGGCAAGCAACGATGCGCACTTTTCGGTGCCGGCGGCGCGGCTCGGGCTTGCCTATCCGCATGACGCGATGGCCGACATCGTCCACGCCTGCGGACCGCAATTCGCGAAATACCTTACCTTCAGCGCTACGCGCCTGTCTGCAGCCGAAGCCTTGCGGATCGGGTTTCTGGCCGAAATTCTGCCCGCCAACGCCGTAGACGCGAGGGCCGCGGAGATAGCCGAGACCATCGCTCGTGCAGCTCCGCTATCGGTCAAAGCGTCAAAAGCCGCGATCCGCGCGGTGCTCAGCGGCAACCCGTCTGACGCAGAAGACGCTCAGGCGCTTGGCGCCGCGACATTCGACAGCGCCGACTATGAAGAAGGCCGGCTTGCCTTCAGGCAGCGCAGAGAACCGCGATTTCAAGGCAGGTAGATTAACGCCGCGCTAACCAACCCAGCAATTGAACCGACGCATTATGCAATCATTGGTCGTTATTTCGGAAGCTAGAGGCCTGCAACCGAGATCGACCAATGTACAGCGTCCTAAATTGCATCATCTACCAGCATGACTACCGCTATCTCGCTCTGGCGGTATCCGTCTGCGTTCTGGGCTCCTTTATCGCAACCCGTCTCTTCGGGCGGGTCAGCCGAACCATCGGCCATCACCGCATCTTGTGGATGTTCCTGTCGTCGCTGGTCGCCGGCTCGGTGGTCTGGACGACGCATTTCCTGGCGATGCTCGGTTATTCGCCCGGCATCGAGCATGCCTATGAGCCGATGGGCACCCTGGTTTCGCTGCTTCTTGCCATGGGTTTTGCGTTTTCGGGACAGGCAATTGCAGCAGGCACGCGCGGCCCGGGAATCGAAATCGGCGGTGCCCTCTTCGGGCTTGGGATCGCTGTCATGCACTTTACCGGCATGATGGCATTTCGCGTTGCCGGCACGGTGACCTTCGACCCAACGCTCGCGGTCGCATCGGTCATATTCGGCTGTTTCTTCGGCGCGCTGACATTCAACCGTCTCGCACGCCCGGTAACCCGTTTCTGCAAATATGGCAGCTCGGTCGCACTCATTCTCGGAATTGCGACCATGCATTTCACCGCCATGGGATCGGTTATCGTCACACCGAATTCCACAGTCGCGGTACCGGAGGGTATGGTTTCCAGCTCCATGCTCGTGGTCGCGGTGGTTACGGTGATCGTGCTGATCCTGATGACGGCCGTGTCGAGCTATCTGATCGATCTGCAGCGCGACGAAGAGTCGGTGCAGACACTGCGCCGCATGGCGTTGCATGACGCCGTCACCGGCCTGCCCAACAGGCCGCATCTCGCCGGCAGGCTGCAGGCGCTGATTTCGGACGCGTCGAAGGGATCGCAGACGATCGCGATCGCGGCTATCGACCTCGACCGGTTCAAGGATGTCAACGATGTGCATGGGCACGCCGCCGGCGATGCGGTCCTGCGTGAGGTCGCAGAGCGGCTTTCGGAAAATTTGCCCTCCAACGCATTCGTTGCGCGTGTTGGCGGCGATGAGTTCGTTGCCGTATGCGACGCAATCTATTCGCGGGAAGAAGCAAAGCAATTCGCCGAGCATATCTACGACGAAATCAATAAACCGATCCCGCACGAAGGTCGCATCCTGACCGTCGGCGCCAGCATCGGCGTCAGCCTTTTCCCTCAAGACGGTCTTGTGCCCGACGCACTGACCGGACGTGCGGACCTGGCAATGTACCGGGCCAAACAGTCGGCATCGGACAAGGTTTGTTTCTATGAAGCATCAATGGATGAATCGAACCGCGAGAAAAGCGCCCTCGCGCTGGAGCTGCGCCACGCCGTCGAGAGGGGCGAGCTGGAGCTCCACTACCAGCCGCAGGTGGATGTCGCGGCGCGCGGGATCGTCGGCTTCGAGGCGCTCGTGCGCTGGAACCACAGCGAGCGCGGGCTGGTCGGCCCGAACGACTTCATCGGCATCGCAGAAGAAACAGGGCTTATCGTACCCATTGGCGAATGGGTGTTGAGGGAAGCGTGCCGGGAAGCGGCTAGCTGGCCAAAATCGTACAAGGTGGCTGTGAACGTCGCCTCGGCGCAGATACTGCAATCGAACCTGCCACAGATCGTCCACGAGATCCTTCTCGAAACCGGTCTTTCACCCACACGGCTGGAACTCGAAATCACCGAATCCAGCATCATCAACGACCAGCAGGTTGCGCTACACATCATCCGCCAGCTGAAGTCGATGGGCGTGAAGATCGCTATGGACGATTATGGCCAGGGCTATTCGTCCCTCTCCACCTTGCGGGCGTTCCCGTTCGACAAAATCAAGATCGACAAGTCTTTCATCAGCGATCTCGGCACCAGCGAACAGGCGAGCGCCATTGTCCGGTCGACGATCATTCTGGCCGACAGCCTCAATATTCCCGTACTTGCGGAAGGCGTGGAGAAGGAAGCTCACCTTGCATTCCTTTCCGAGCAGGGCTGCGACGAGGCCCAGGGATATCTGTTCAGCCGCCCGCTCAAGGTCGAGGACGTTCACCGGGTATTCGACGCGGCTGCAAAGACCGCGGGCGGTGATCGGACGGATGCCAATCAACCCAAACCGTCCTTCCCTGCGGCGCGGCGCAACACGAAATCCGTCAAGGCAACAGCCGTACAGACCAAAATTCGCAACATTGCCTGACACCGCACTGTCAGGAGCCCCGCGGCGCGCACATTGAAATCCCCGCAGGATTCGGGTGGAAATCCGATATCCGAATCCTTCAGGGATCGCTCATGCGCATGATCTCAAATGCGGACGCACGGCGTCTGTTCATTTCCAGACAGGGGCTTTGCCGAGATCCCGGCCGCATGCTCGGCAAGGACGGGCTGGCGGACGCCATCACCGGCCTGGGCTACGTACAGGTCGACAGCATCCAGGTCGTCGAACGTGCGCATCACCATATCCTGTTCTCGCGCAGCCAGACCTACCGCAAGAGCCATCTCTCCGCGCTGATCGAGAAAGACCGGCTCCTGTTTGAAAACTGGACGCATGACGCCTCGATCATCCCGTCGGCGTTTTTCCCCTATTGGCGGCATCGCTTCGAAAAGCAGAAGGCGCGGTTGCGCGAACGCTGGAGAGGCCATTTCAACAATGAAGGTTTCGACCGCGACATAGACGCCGTGCGCGAACGTGTGGCGGTGAAGGGACCGGCGATGGCGCGCGATTTCGAAGGCGACAAGCCCAACACCGGCTGGTGGGACTGGCATCCGGCCAAGGCGGCGCTCGAATATCTCTGGCAGACGGGCGAACTGGCGATCACCCGCCGCGAAGGCTTTCAGAAAGTCTATGACCTTTCCGAACGGGTGATACCGGCCGAACACTGGACAAGGCGGGTAGACCACGACGAATTCGTCGACTGGGCGTGCCGCGACGCCCTTAAGCGGCTCGGCATGGCCAGCCGCGGCGAAATCGCCGCGTTTTGGGACTTGCTGTCTCCGGCAGATGTCGAGGAATGGATCAGAGCCCACAAAAGCGAGCTGATCCCGGTCAAGGCCGAGACGATGGCCGGCGGGCGGCCTGCACCGAGTTTTATCCTGGCCGAGCACGAGAACGTTCTCGACAGCATTCCAGAACCGCCCAGCCGCGTTCGTATCCTCAGCCCGTTCGACCCGCTGCTCAGAAACCGCAACCGGACCGAGCGGCTGTTCGGCTTTTTCTACCGGATCGAGATTTTCGTGCCGGAAGCCAAGCGGCGCTATGGCTATTATGTTTTTCCCGTCATGCGCGGCGACCGCATTGTCGGCCGTATCGACATGAAGGCAAACCGCGATCAGGACGTGCTTGCCGTCAGGGCGTTCTGGAAGGAACCCGGCGTGCGCGCCTCAAATGCGCTGCGCAACGACATCGAGGCGGAGCTCGAACGGATGCGGCGCTTCTCAGGCGTCAGTCAGGTCAGCTTCGAACCGGGCTGGTTCTGCGCCGACCACCCGGACGACTAGGCGGCTGCGCGCCCGGTCAGAAACTCGAGCACAGCTTCGGAGAACACGTCATTGCGGTCCCCGGCGACCATATGCCCGGCGCCGCTGACGTCGACATAGGAGGCTGCCTGCGCGAGGTCGACGAACTCGCGCGCTTCTTCTTCGCCAACCAGCTCGGACTGCATGCCGCGCACCAGCAGCGATGGGATGACCAGCTTGGGCAAATTGTCGAGCAACTGTGCCATGAACTCGGCTACCCCCAGATTGATGTTGCGCTCGCCGCGCACAAACTCGGGGTCCCAATGCCAGCGGTAGCGGCCGTCCTCGCCGTGCCGCAGATTCTTGCGCAGGCCTTCCAGCGACGAAGGACGCTTGCGGTGCGGAAGATAGGCGGCAATGGCATCCGCCGCGTCTTCGAGCGTTGCGAAGCCTTCATCCATGTTCTCGCCCATGAAGCCCTGGATCTTGGCCACGCCCTCCGGGTTCATGCGCGGCGTGATGTCCACCAGAACGAGCGTTTCGAGCAACGGCCCGAGACGAAGTTCCGCAGCCAGTGACGAAAGCCCGCCCAAAGACGCGCCGACATTGGACGGGCGCGCGTGGAATTTCGCTTCCACCTGCCTAACAACTGCCGCGACATCCCCGGCATAGTCCATGAAGGTGTAATTGCCGCTCTCGACCCACGCGCTCTCGCCATGGCCTCGCAGATCGACGGTGATGGCGCGCATGCCATTGACGGCAACCTGACGGGCAGTCTTGTCCCAGGCACGGCGCGTTTGGCCGCCGCCATGCAGAAAGATTACCGGATGACCACCGCCATCCCAGAGATCGGCGCGGAGTGCGTTTCCCTCCGCACCCTGGAATGTCAGTGTCTGTCTTGATATCAAAGGGGATGCTCCATCAGGAATTGGAGAACGCGGGCCTTGAAGCTGCGGTCGCCGACCGACTGCATATGATCGCGGCCCTCGATGGCAAACGCCGTGGCGTTCGGCATGAGATCGGCCAGCGGCCCGGGCTCACCGGCGATGTCGTCGGTTGTGCCGACCGCAACGAGCGCCGGCTGTGCGATTTCGGCAATCCTGTCCGGGGCAATGAGCTGGCGCGATGATTCAATGCATGCAGCGAGCGCCCGGCGGTCGCTGCGGGTCTGATCGGCAAATGCCCTAAACATCTGCGCCCGCGGATGAGTGATCGTGGCCGGGTCGGTCGCCAGAAGCGCATCGGCGATTTGATCCCAGTCGCCAAGCCCCTTCACCATGCCGATGCCCAGGCCGCCGAAAATCACCGTGGCCACATGCTTCGGATGTTCCAGTGCCATGAACGCCGCAACGCGGGCGCCCATCGAATATCCCATGACGTGCGCGCGGGGAATTTCGAGATGGTCGAGCAGCGCAGCTGCATCGGCGGCCATGCGGCTTGGCGTGTAGTCCCTGGTCTCATAGCTGAGCGACGACTGACCGTGGCCGCGGTGATCGAACGCGATCACGCGGTAGCCTGCTTCCGTCAGTGTCTTGAACCAGCCGGGATTGACCCAGTTTACGAAAGAACTCGATCCGAAGCCGTGCAGGAGAAGAACCGGATCACCCTCTCCCTTCTGCTGATATGCGAGATCGAACCCCTCATTGGAAAACGATTCCATTCCGAAGTAACGCTCCCGCAGATGACGGTTATCTGGCCTCTGCGATAGCGTCGATTATCGGGTGGTGCAACCTGTCGCCCGGCGCAACGCCGAGCCCTGCGGCGGTGCCCTGGTGTACTTCGAGCACAAAACGCACCGGACCGGCGGCGGCGATGGGCGCCTCCGAGAACGGTTCGCCCTGCCCGACCGTGCTCACTTTCCCGTCCTCACCGATAAAGATGAGGTCGAGCGGCAGGGGTGTGTTCTTCATCCAGAATGCCACACGCCGCGTGTTTTCGAATACGAACAGCATGCCGCGCGTTTCCGGCAGATTCTGGCGATACATGAGCCCGCGCGCACGTTCCGAACCCTCGTCCGCAATCTCCACCGAGAAGCTGCGTGGGCCCGACTGCGTTTCGATGATCAGCGGTGCGGGATCGACCGGCAGCAGCATAGGCTGCCCGCCCTGCGCCAAGGCGAGCGTTCCGTACAGCGACGCCGCCAGAAGCAGAGTGGACGGTAATATTGCGAGGTAGGCCGCGAGCCGGCGCATGGGGCTCTCCCTGAGTTCCGGCCGCGTCAGTGCGAAACCGGCAGGGTTCCCATATCCGGATAAATTTCGGCGGCCATAAGGCCTTTTTCGCCGCGGCCGAAGCGCACCAGGACGACCTGGCCCGGCCGCAGTTCAGTCACGCCATAGCGGCGCAGCGTTTCCATATGGACGAAGATGTCTTCCGTCCCCTCGCCCATGGTCAGGAACCCGAAACCCTTGGTGCGGTTGAACCACTTCACCAGCGCACGCTCCAGGCCGCTTTCGGGCGTCACCGAAACATGCGTGCGGTCGGGCGACTGTTCCGCCGGATGCACGGCAGTCGAGGCATCCATGGACAGAACCTTGAAGGCCTGCAAACCGCGCTCACCCTGACGGGCAAGGCAAGCAACGCGCGCGCCCTCGAGTGCTGTCTGGAAACCGTCGCGGCGCAGACAGGTCACGTGCAGCAGCACGTCTCCATGCGATTTGTCGTCTGGCAGAATGAAGCCGTAGCCCTTGGCCACGTCGAACCATTTGATGGCGCCGGCAACCTCGATCAGGGCTTCCTGATCGGCCCGCTCCTCGTTTGCGAGTACCGGTTGATTAGCCTCGCTCCGCCTTTCCGACAAGGACTTGTCCCCCATCCGAACGCACCCTTCCCGCTTCCGCAATACCCGCAGGCGCAACTGATTCTGAGAAGCAGGATAACACTTTCAAATCGACTGTTAGCAAGGGCTAGGCCGATTTTTTCAACATCTCCATGACAAGCCGGTGCTTTCCTTGTGCTTTAAGCGACCATGGTTGCGCTTCGCGCCGGTTGCGGATGACACCGGCTGCGTCCTAAACAGGCCACGAGCTGAAAACGGAGGCACCAAATGCGCTATCTGCACACCATGGTCAGGGTGACCGATATCGATAAGTCGCTCGACTTCTACTGCAACAAGATGGGTATGGTCGAAACCCGCCGGATCGAGAATGAAGCAGGCCGCTTCACGCTCATCTTCCTCGCGGCATCACAGGATGTCGAGGCCGGCAAGGCGTCGGCCGCGCCGCTGCTGGAACTTACCCATAACTGGGATCCCGAGGAATATTCGGGCGGCCGCAATTTCGGCCACCTCGCTTACGAGGTCGACGACATCTACGCTACCTGTCAGAAGCTGATGGATGCCGGAGTGACGATCAACCGGCCGCCGCGCGACGGGCGCATGGCATTCGTGCGCTCGCCCGACAACATCTCTTTCGAACTGCTGCAAAAGGGCGGCGCGAAAGAGAAGGCCGAACCCTGGGCCTCAATGGAGAACACCGGCAGCTGGTAATGGAAATACGGCACAGCGGAAGCGCGCCGGGGATTGCTTGCCAGCCACGGCAATCGTGGTAACAAAACCGATGGCTATCGCAGCCGCGTGGGGGAACCGCCGATGAAGGAAGTGCTTGCCGAACTTGAACGCCGGCGTGAAATCGCCCGGGCCGGCGGCGGCCAGGCGCGCATCGAGGCGCAGCATAAGCGCGGCAAGCTGACGGCGCGCGAGCGTATTTCCGTCTTCCTCGACGAAGGCAGTTTCGAGGAATTCGACATGTTCGTGGAGCATCGCTCCACCGATTTCGGCATGGAGAAAACCAAGATCGCAGGCGATGGCGTTGTCACCGGCTGGGGTACGGTGAACGGTCGGCCGGTGTTCGTGTTCGCCAAGGATTTCACGGTGTTCGGCGGCTCGCTTTCCGAAGCACAGGCCGAAAAGGTCGTGAAGGTGCAGGAGATGGCGCTGAAGAACCGGGCGCCGATCATCGGGCTTTACGATGCCGGCGGCGCACGCATCCAGGAAGGCGTGGCGGCGCTTGGCGGTTACGCGGAGATCTTCCAGCGCAATGTGCTGGCGTCAGGGGTCATCCCGCAGATCTCGGTGATCATGGGGCCGTGTGCGGGCGGCGACGTCTATTCGCCGGCCATGACCGACTTCATCTTCATGGTGCGCGACACGTCCTACATGTTTGTCACCGGCCCGGACGTGGTGAAGACCGTGACCAACGAGACGGTGACGGCCGAGCAGCTCGGTGGCGCCAGCGTGCACACCACAAAGTCGTCCATCGCCGACGGCGCTTATGACAACGATGTCGAGGCGCTTTTGCAGATGCGGAGGCTGGTCGACTTCCTGCCGCTTTCCAACACGTCCGACCTGCCGGAGATCGACTGCCGCCAGTCGGCGGCCGGCGACGACCTGTCGCTCGACACGCTGGTGCCGGACAACGCCAACAAACCCTACGACATTCGCGAGCTGATCCTGAAGACGGTGGACGAAGCCGATTTCTTCGAAATCCAGCCGTCATTTGCCAAGAACATCGTGACCGGGTTCGGGCGCGTCGAAGGACGCACCGTCGGCATCGTGGCCAACCAGCCGATGGTGCTTGCCGGCGTGCTTGATAGCGACGCCAGCCGCAAGGCAGCGCGCTTCGTGCGCTTTTGCGACTGTTTTTCCATTCCGATCGTCACCTTCGTCGACGTACCGGGCTTCCTGCCGGGCACCAGCCAGGAATATGGCGGCCTCATAAAACATGGTGCGAAGCTGCTCTTCGCCTATGCGGAGGCGACCGTGCCGAAGATCACCATCATCACACGCAAGGCGTTTGGCGGCGCTTACGACGTGATGGCGTCGAAGCATCTGCGCGGCGATCTGAATTATGCCTGGCCGAGTGCGCAGATCGCAGTGATGGGCGCCAAGGGCGCAGTCGAGATCATCTACCGCAAAGATATCAGCGACCCCGAGAAGATCGCCAAACACACAAAAGAATATGAGGACCGCTTCCTGTCACCCTTCGTGGCGGCCGAGCGCGGCTATATCGACGAGGTGATCATGCCGCACGCCACGCGCCGTCGCGTGGCGCGCGGGCTCAGGCTCCTTCGCAATAAGGAGCTGACCAACCCGTGGAAGAAGCACGACAACATTCCGCTGTAGGCTCGGGCGTAAGTGCTGTTCAGAACGAGCGCGGCGGGACGAAAAGGCAGATGGTCGCTCCGTCTTCCCTGCCGCCCCTCGAGCACCAGTGAAACTCGCCGTCCGGCGACGGTTTCACCTTGCGGTCGGTCATCGGGATGAGCTCGCCGGTGCTGGCGATGACATACCCCTCCGGTCCCTCCTTGATCTGGGTGTAGGGGACCTCACGGCAGTCATAACCCGAACAGCAGGAAATGGGATAAGACCAGCCCTGCGGCATCGCGCTCGTAGGCTTTGCGTCATGAGCAGCAGCTGGAAACACGGCGAAGAGCGCTGAAAGCACCATCGCGCCTTTCAAGCTGGCGCGTGGCTTGGGGGTGCCCGGCAAGAACATGGCAGTTCTCCTTGGGTCTCCTCCCAAAGAGATGCTGCGCCGCGATGGTTAACGAACGGTTAATACGCTCACCCCGGCTCGCGATCGAGCATGTCCTTCACGGTCGTCGCCAGCTGTTTCAGAGAGAACGGCTTCGGCAGGAAGCCGAATTTCGCATCGGCCGGCAAGCTCTTGGCGAAGGCATCCTCGGCGTAACCCGACACAAAGATGAAACGGATATCCGGCTGCAGCTTTCTGAGCTCGGTCAGCAGCGTCGGGCCGTCCATCTCGGGCATGACGACGTCGGAGACGACGATATCGACCTTGCCTTCGAGCTCGTTGAAGACCTCGAGCGCCTCGACACCGGACGATGCCTCATGGACGGTGTAACCGCGTGAGGCGAGCGCGCGCACATTGCCCATGCGCACGGCGTCCTCGTCTTCGACCAGAAGCACGGTGGCCGAACCTGACAGATCCTTCTGGGCATCGGAGACCGGCTTTTTCTCGGCGGCTGCGGCATCGCTCGCCGGCGCTTCAGCGGCTTGGGCCGTTGCCTCGACCTCATGGCGGGGCAGGAAGATGCGGAAGACCGTGCCGCTGCCCAGTTCGGAATCGCAGAAGATGAAACCGCCGGTCTGTTTGATGATGCCGTAGACCATGGACAGGCCGAGGCCGGTGCCCTTGCCGACTTCCTTGGTGGTGAAGAACGGCTCGAACACCTTGCGGATGACTTCCGGGTCGATACCGGTGCCGTTGTCCTCGACCTCGACCAGCACATAATCGGCCGGCGCCAGTTCGCGGTGCCCGAAGCCTTCGCATTCAGCCTGCTCGACGTTACGCGTGCGGACGGTGAGATTGCCACCCTCCGGCATCGCGTCGCGCGCATTGACGGCCAGGTTGACGATAACCTGCTCGAACTGGCCAATGTCGGCGCGCACCGGCCACAGATCGCGGCCATGCTCGACGTTGAGGTTGACGTCGTTGCCGACAAGCCGGGCAAGCAGCATGCGCAGGTCGGCCAGCACGTCGGTGAGGTTCAATACTTCCGGCCGCATCGTCTGGCGGCGCGAGAATGCCAGCAGCTGCCGAACCAGCGAGGCCGCACGGTTGGCGTTCTGCTTGATGTTCATGATGTCCTGGAAGGACGGGTCGGAGGGCCGGTGATTTGTCAGCAGCAGATCCGAAGCCATGATGATGGCGGTGAGCACGTTGTTGAAGTCATGCGCGATGCCGCCCGCCAGCTGACCGACAGCCTGCATCTTCTGGCTTTGCGCCATCTGGGCCTCAAGCGACTTCTGCTCGGTCGTCTCGACGGCATAGACGATGGCCGCCTCTTCGCCCTCGCCTGCCTCATCGGCAATCGCGTTGACGTAAAAGCGCATATGGCGCTCGTCATTGTCGGGGAACACGGTGTCGATCGGCGCGATGTTGGCCTGGCGCTGCCGCGCCCGCTCGAGCGCGGCGTTGAAAGCCGCCCTGTCGCGCTCGTGAATGACACCTTCCAGTTTCACGCCGCGGTCGACGGCATGCTGGTCGACCACGCTCGCGAACAGCGAAAGGAATGGCGCATTGGTGCGCAGGATGCGCCCGTCGCCGTCAACACCGGCAATCGCCATCGGGGTCGAATTGAAGAAGCGCGTGAAACGGACTTCCGAACCGCGGTCTTCACCCGCTGTCTCGGTTCCATGGCTGCGGTTGAGCACGATGGTACGCGAGGGGCCGGCCACACCTTCGCGGTTGGCGATCACACGCTGCATGAAGCGGACCGGCAGCACCTCTCCCGCGCGCGTCGCAAGATCGAGATCAATGACCACGTCTCGCGAGGTGCCGGGATCGGCCTTTACCGCATGGATGAGCGCCATGCCGTCACCGGCGACGATCTCGGAGAGCCGCAGACTGCCGGGGGTGAAATTGGCCAGGTCGATCCCGAGCCACGCAGCGAGGGTGGCATTGAGATAGGTAATCCGGCCTTCCGGGTCGGCGGAAACAAACCCGGCCGGCGCATGGTCAAGATGGTCGATCGCTTTCTGCAGATCGAGGAAATACCGTTCCTGCTCGGCACGTTCGTCCGAGATATCGGCGATCTGCCAGGCGTTGAACGGCTGCCGGTGGCCCGGCAGCATGAATGCCCGTGCGCGGGCACGGTACCAGCGCGCGCCCTCCGGCACGCCCGGCCGGATCGATTTCGACAACCGGAACTCGCCCTCGGCCTGATGGCCGTCGCGCAACGCAGCTCCGAGCTTTACAAGTGTGCCCGCCGCCTCAGACTTGTCGATCAACACGCCTTCGACGGTCTTGATATCGGTGGCGGAGGTTGCCCCGGTCATCTCCGCATAAGCGGCATTGGCGTAGACGATGCGGCCCTTCTGGTCGGTGATCACCAGGCCCTGCGCCATGGAGTCCACGAATGCCTTGGCCAGTTCGTCGGCCGCGGATGTTGGCGCAATCTGGATAAAGCCAATGGCAGCCGCGAACAGGAAACCGGTGCCGATCATCGCCAGCACGCCGAGCAGCCCGAGGAGAAACTGATCCCCAAGCCAATCCCGGAAAAGCGCGAAAAACACCGCGGCTCCAAGCAGGACGATCGCGAATATGACCAGTCGCGTTACCGGCCCTATACGCGCTCCTTCATCGATGATCGGCACGGTTTGAAAATCGATACCCGGTTTCCTGGCCATGCGTTTTTTGTATCCGTACTTCGCCACAAGTCAGGACGCGGCGCGCCTCATCTGGCACCGGCATACATCACCGCCGTCGAACGCCGCAAGATGCACCGGGACAGTGGACGGGTTGGCTACCGGCGAACTTGCGGGTACCGCGCGGGCAAGATACGTTTTTGGCAAACGAGGCAACAGGGGATCAACAGATGCGTGCTTGGCTGGAAAGCGTTGCCGGACCGGAATACGCCTCGGCGATGATCTGGACGCTGGGAGCGCTGATTCTGCTCCTCGTGATCCTCATCATCGTGCGCGTGGTGCGCGGTCTGACGTTCGGAACATTCGTCGCCGGCGGGCGAAACCGCAAAACGCGGCTGGCCGTGATGGATGCGACAGCAGTCGACAGCCACCGCCGCCTGGTGCTGGTGCGCAGGGACGATGTCGAACATCTGGTGCTCATCGGCGGGCCGACAGACATCGTGGTCGAACAGAATATACGGCTGCAAACGGCGGCGCGCAGGCCAGCACCTGCGGAACCCAGGCATGTCGAAGAAATGCCGGTCAGGCAAACGCCCGAAAGTCACAGACCGCCTCAGGCAGCAGCCGAACCACCGCCGCAGCCCGCCCCTGCCGCGCCCAAACCGGCGCCTGCGCCGGCATCCCCCGCATCGCTGACTTCGCGGATTTCGTCTGTGCTGCGGCCGGCATCCGGTGCGGTTGCGGCCAGCGCGCATATACCGACGCCGGCATCGGCGCCAACGAATTCACCGGCGCAGTCAGCACCCAAGCCGCAGCAGCCGCCTGAGCCGGCGCAACCGCCCAAACCCGCTCCGGCTGCGGCAGGCGAAACAGGCAATCTCGACGACGCGCTTCTGAAAGAGCTCGAAGTGACCCTCGGAGACCGGCCGGCCAGAACTCAGCCGCCCGCACCGATGCCGGACAATTCGGCGAACCCCGAAAAGGTCGAGAACGAAATGTCCCGGCTGCTCGGGGAGCTTTCCAGCCAGCGCGAAAAATCGGGGCAATAAAAAAGCCCGGCATCAGCCGGGCTCTTTATCGGAAACAGGCGGACATCAATCGTCCCGATAGACCTTTTCGCGCCGTTCATGACGCTCCTGCGCTTCCAGCGAAAGCGTTGCGATCGGCCGGGCATCCAGCCGCTTCAGAGAAATCGGCTCGCCGGTTTCCTCACAGAAGCCATACGTCCCGTCCTCAATACGCTGCAGGGCGGCATCGATCTTGGCAATCAGCTTGCGCTGCCGGTCACGGGCGCGCAACTCAATCGCGCGGTCGGTCTCCGACGAGGCCCGATCCGCCAGATCGGGGTGGTTGGCGTTTTCCTGCTGCAGTATCTCAAGCGTTTCGCGCGCTTCGCGCAAAATATCGTTTTTCCAGTCCACGAGCTTGGCTCGGAAATATGCTCGCTGCCGTTCGTTCATGAACGGCTCCTTCTCCGAGGGCACGTAGTCATTGTCAACGAGTTCACTCATTCGACTCACCCCACTGGACGACCCGGCGCCTATATATTCGGAGGCCGGTAGGGGTACAAGCGTAAAGGCGTACCGCCTCACGGTTTTGTTAATACGTTGAACGCATGCCTCAATTCTGTGCAAGAATGCGCGCGAGGAACTATAGATTGTGCGAACTATTTCAACATATTACACAAGCCTGCCAATCCAGAACACCCGCCGAACCAGGGCAATTGCAGCGTGACACCGCAACGACACGTTGCGCAGGCCGGTTGCTTCGCCTAGACCCTTGCAGTTCATTTGCCGGCCCTGCCTGAACGGAACCCGACCATGAGCCGATTGCTGCTTTTGCGCCATGCCAAGGCCGTCTGGGCGTCCCCCGGCGAAACGGATTTCGACAGGGCGCTGAAGGCATCCGGCGTAGCAGATTCAAGATCGATCGGAGAACAGATCGTCGAGGCCGGCCTCGTCCCCGACATCGTGCTTTGTTCGACCGCCCGCAGGGCGCGCGAGACCTGGCTGGGCGTGGCGGACGTGCTCGGCGGGCTGGAAGACCGGGTAACGTATCTCAACGAGCTCTATTCCTCGGACGCGTCCGGTTACCTTGAGATCGCGCGCGCCGCACCCGCGGCAGAACGCATCATGCTGGTGGGTCACAATCCAATGATGGAAGACCTGGCGGAGACCCTGTCCGGCGAAGGTGAGGAGGCTGCTTTGTCGGTCCTGGCCTCGGGATTCCCGAAATCGGGCCTGGCGGTCATCGCCTTCGATGGGCCGTTATCATCGGCAACGCCCGGCAAGGGCCGGCTTGAGGCCTTTCTGACCAAACGGCGCGCTTAACGCCGATTTTGAAAGTCGCGCCCGGCGCGCTTATATCGCAGTCAGATCAACCGGGTGACGCGATTGCCAGCACTGACATCCCTGACAGACGAAGCCCGCATCGCGTTAGACACGGTAACGGGGCGCGCAGCCAATCTGTTTTCGCCGTCGCTCCGGCTTGGCGTCAGCGGGCTGTCGCGCGCCGGCAAGACAGTTTTTATTTCCGCGCTGGTTCACAACCTCATGCATGGCGGGCGGCTGCCGCTGTTCGAAGCGCAAAAATCCGGCCGCATCGCGAAAGCTTACCTACAGCACCAGCCGGACGACGCGGTGCCCCGGTTTCAGTATGAGGACCACATCGCAGCGCTGGTGCAGGAGCGTGTGTGGCCTGCCTCCACACGCGCGATCTCCGAATTGCGGCTGACGATCGAGTATGAATCCGCCTCGGCATGGAACCGCATGTTCTCGGCCGGCCGACTGTCGCTCGACATTGTCGACTATCCGGGCGAGTGGCTGCTCGACCTTCCGCTTCTCGGAAAATCCTTCGATCAGTTCTCGCGCGAAGCCTTCGAGCTCGCCGAACTGCCGGTGCGTTCGGAACTTTCCGCAAAGTGGCGCGAACATACACGTTCAGTCGATCCAGACGCGCCTGCCGATGAGACGCTGGCGCGACGGCTTTTCGAAACCTTCGCGGACTATCTCCGCGCCTGCAAGCAGGACGAAAGAGCGCTTTCGACACTACCGCCGGGACGGTTTCTCATGCCGGGCGATCTGGAAGGTTCGCCGGCGCTGACCTTCGCTCCCCTGCCGTCCAGCGGACAACCCGCGAAACCCGGGTCGCTGCGCGCGGTGATGGCCAGACGCTACGAATCCTACAAGACACATGTCGTGAAGCCTTTCTTTCGCGAGCATATCACCAGACTTGACCGGCAGATCGTACTTGTCGACGCGATGCAGGCGATCAATGCCGGCACCGCCGCGGTCGCCGACCTGGAACGCGCGCTGACTGAAATCCTCGAATGTTTCCGTCCCGGGCGCGGAAACCCGTTCATCGATCTGTTTTCGCGCCGCATCGACCGTATTCTGGTGGCCGCCACCAAAGCCGACCACATTCACCATACAGAACACGACAAGCTGGAAGCGATCGTGCGCAGGCTTGCAGAACGCGCGATCGCCAGAGCCGGCTTCTCGGGAGCAGATGTGGAAGCTGTCGCCATGGCAGCCGTCCGCGCTACACGCGAAGGCACCGTGAAAAACGGCCGCGAAACGCTGCCGGTCATCATCGGCACGCCGATGGACGGCGAAACGATCGGCGACGAGACATTCGACGGCAAAACCGAAACAGCCGTATTCCCTGGCGATCTGCCCGACAAACCGTCGCAACTCTTCAAAGCCAATGGCGTGCATGGCGACCAGCACGAGACCGAGTTGAGATTTGTCAGGTTCAAGCCGCCCAAGGTGGAGGAATCTGCCGAAGGGCTGAAGTTGTCTCTGCCGCATATCCGCCTCGACAGGGCGCTGCAGTTCCTGCTTGGAGACAGGCTCGCATGACCCAGACCAGAAAACCGGCTTCGTTCAAGGTGGAGCCTGAACGTCCGGGTCAGGAAGCAGCAAAGACCAAACCCTCGACGCCGCGCAAACCTTATGCCGTGAAGGCCGAAAAGGCCGGTAACGTGGTGCCTGCTGCCGTCGACATCTTCGACGAACTCGACCCGGCCGAGCTCGAGCCACCGCCGCTGCCCGTACGGCGGCGCAGGTCGCGGCTCGGTACGATCTTCGCTACGGCATTCGGTCTCCTGGTCTCGGCGGCCATCGGACTTTGGGTCGACGGATTGATCCGCGACCTGTTCGCGCGCGCTGACTGGCTGGGCTGGGCAGCCGCCGGGCTGGCCGCCATAGCCGCGCTGGCTCTCTTTGCCATCGTTACGCGCGAGATCGTCGCCATCCGCAGACTGGCTTCCGTCGAAAACCTGCGTTCCCGTGCGGCAAAGGCGGAAGCGGCAGGTGGCGGGCGCGAAGCGCGGCGTCTGGTCGGCGACCTGTCGTCCTTTCTGGCCGCCAATCCGGGCACGGCCGCGGGCCGAAAATCGCTGGCCGAGCTGAAAGACGACGTGATCGACGGGCCGGACCTCATTCGTCTTGCCGAGACCGAGCTGCTTGAGCCGCTGGACCGGCAGGCGAGCACACTGATCGCGGACGCGGCCAAACGCGTGTCGATCGTCACCGCGGTCAGTCCGCGGGCGCTGTTCGATGTCGGTTATGTCGTGTTCGAGGCCGGAAGGCTCATTCGCCGCCTTTCGGAGCTCTACGGTGCCCGGCCGGGCACACTCGGTTTTGTCCGGCTCGGGCGCTCGGTCATCGCACACCTTGCCGTTACCGGATCGATCGCAGCCGGCGACAGTCTCGTACAGCAGCTGGTTGGACATGGGCTGGCAGCGCGCCTGTCGGCCAAACTCGGCGAAGGCGTCATTAACGGGATGATGACTGCGCGAATTGGTATCGCCGCAATGGAGACCGCCCGCCCCCTGCCCTTCAAGGCAGTGAAACGGCCAGGCATGAGCGAATTCGTTTCGACGCTGACGAAGTTTTCGGCCCGCGAAGGTGCAGAGCCCGGCAAGACCGCCCGCTGACTTGCGCAGCGACGCGCGCTGGCGCATCATCGCACTAGCGAAGCGTTAACCAATATTGTTCATTGTTCTTGCAGCTTTCGCGTCTGCCGTTGTCGGGTGTCCAATGATCATTCGTTCCCTTATGTCCGCCGTAGTCCCTCTGGTTGTCGGCGTTGTTGCCGTCGGTTCCGCTCAGAATGCGAACGCATCGGAGCGCGAGCGGCGTTTCTTCAGCTCAGTGGAAGGGCGCTGGTCCGGCCCCGGGGAAATCGTTGCCGGCAAATACAAGGGTACGAAATTCGTCTGCAACTTCACCGGCACGACGCCGGACGGCAAAGTCGGCATGGCGCTTGACGGCGGTTGCCGTGTGGGGCTGTTCACCCAGAAAATGTCGGCGGCGATCGAGAAATCCGGCCGCAGGGGTTATCGGGGCACGTTCATGGACGGTGCTGCCGGCAAAGGCCTCGATGTCGTCGGCGGCTCGGTGGCATCGAACCGCGTGGTCTTCAAACTCGCTCGCGCGTCGCTGGACGGTGCGATGCAGGCACGAATGGCCGACGAAGACACAATGAATGTGACGGTATCGGTGAAGGTCGAGGAGCAACTTGTTCCGGTTATCGGCATGAGCCTCAAGCGCCTTGACGGCGGGTCCGTGGGCGCGATCAACCAGTAATCCGTCCGGCTAGCGGTACTCGAATATCGACCTGAAAATGCCGGGCGCCACAATCGAAAGCGGATTCACCTGCAGCGTCGGCGCCTTAGCCGGCCCGGACAGCTTGTAGGTGACGCCCAGAAGACCGCCGCCGCGGCCATTGCCCAGCACCTGGCCGAGCAAGGGAATCTCACCGAAAATCCGATTGATGCCGTAAGCGGGCAAGAAGGTCCCGCTTATCGACATATTGCCGTCGGCGTCGAAGACCGTGCCGGCAAAAGTCGAACCGATGCTCGGACCGCTCACCACGCCGTCCTCTATCCGCATATAGTCGCTACCCATCTCGACGCGGGCCGAGCCGCGGCTGAAGCGGGCCCGCGATACGTCGACATCGCGCCGAAGCGCGTCGTTGAGCGAGCGCTCCTGCCCGCCGGGCGCTTCGGCGACCATCGATTGAAGCCTGGCTTCGTCGATGAGCGCAAAGTCCAGCATTTCCAGCCTTCCCTGCAACGGCCCGGAGGCGCCGGCAAGGCTGAGGGCTGCGCGCCCACCATCGAGCTTGTCGTATATGTCGAGAAACCGGAGCACGGCTCCCGCGTCATCCGCCTTCAATTCCACCTTGCGGGAGCCTCCGGCCGAAGCGTCGACCAATGTCGCGCGCGCACCCTGGGGTGTTGCGGCCGAAATGCGTATCCCCGGCACCTGGCCTGACGAATCCGCATAGGCGAAACGGGCTCCGGTCAGGGTCTCGCCATTATAGCCGATCAGCTGAGCGATCTCGGCGTTGATATTTGCCGAGGCCGAGCCGCCAGCCTCCACTGAACCGCCGCCGGGCAGCGCAGAACCAAACTCATCGATCAGAAACCGCGCGTCGAGCCTCTCGCCGGTAACCTTGACATCGTACCGGCCGCGGGACCGGTCCACCGCAACCGAGATATCGTCGCCCTGACCGAAAGCGACACCGTCGAGGCGGGCGCGGGCTAAGCCGTCCTCATCGACCGACAGTGTGCCGGATGCGCCAAAGCCCTTGCCGGCAATCCTGAAATCGTCGAGCTCGGCGTTCGCTTCGTCGCGCGACATGACGAAGTCGGCACTTGCCGCAACGCCGCTGGCTTTCTCCCAGCCGATCCAGGGCAGCTTGAGCGTGGCGCGAGCCAGATCGACATGGACTTTCTCGCGTCCTGGGCCAAGTTGCTCGACCTCAACGGTCATCGGTCCGGCAACAACCTCCGACAATCCAGGGAAGAGCTTTTCGGAATCGCCAGGCTCGAGGAAAAGCCGGGCATGCCGCTGGCGACCGCTCTTGTCATCCCCCATGGGCTCCGAAAGAGTCAGTTCGCCACGAATGCCGTTCAGCATGGTTTCGGCCACGACGTCGGCGCGTTCGCGGTCCGCCACGATCGTGCCCTTGGCATCTTCGATGCGCTGCCCCTCGTAAGGCTGGGCAAGCGTGAGACCCTCGTAGTTCAACTGCAGATGCCATTGGAGATCGCCGACCTCGATGTCGTCCTCCAGGGGAATGCTGGCAAGTATTCGGCCCTTGGCCGAGCCGCTCAGGTCCTCCGGCTCGATCGGAAGATAGTTGGTCAAATTGATGGGATCGTAGCTCGCAATTTCGGCAACGGCCGCCGCCGCGCCGTCAATTTCGATATCCACGTCGCCAATCAGCGGCTGCAGATGCGCGTCGGCAATCTTCAGCGATCCGTTTCGTGCATCGAGGGTGCGGCCGGCCCCGGTGAATACCGTTCCTGAATGGAGCGAAATGTCGACACTGGTGCCCGAAAAATCGATCGAACCGATCGCGTCCCGCATCGGCGGGATCGATCCAGCGACATCGAAACGCGCGCCGACCACTTCGAAATGACCCGATGCCTCTTCCGGCTCGAGGGGAATGCCATCGCCCATGCGGCCAGGGCCGATTTTCAGCAGCAGGCGTGAATTCTCGACCCAGCCGCCAAACACGTTCGAAAGTGCCCAGTTGCGCGCGCCGCCGGCGGCGAAAAACGGCCAGATGTTCTTGGCGTGGCTGACCGGCAACCGCCCCACGGCGATGGCCAACGATAGGCCCGGCGACTTGCCGGGAACGATTTCAACGGCACCTGACCCGAGCACTTCGCCCTGCCCCGTGGCCACATTGATTTCACTGGCGACGATGTTACGCCCGTTCGGCGAGATCCACCCGGCGACACGGGCGATCGCGGCAAGGGCCGGCTCGGGCGAACCGACCGGAGCCAGGTTGATCTTCGGCCCGATCATCTGAAATGCGTAGACGGGCCCATTTTCAGTGCCGGCCTCACCGGGTTGCGGTGTCACCGGACCAGAGAACTTGAAACTGGAGCGGGCAATGTTCAGGTCGAGATTGTCGATCCAGAACGATCCCGCGCCCTGGGTCAGCCGCAATGTCATTCCTGCGTTCGCGGCAAATTCGTCCTCTTCGCCAATCGTGACGTCGGAATTGGCCACCGCCGCGGTGACAACCAATTCCGATGCGGAGCCGCCGGCGCCCTGCCGGCCGTCGATTTCAATGCTGATTTCGCCCAGGCGAAGGGAGCCGCTCTCAGTCGGGTCTTCCCCCCCGAAGCCATGCACGATTCCGCTTTCGGCAACTGTAACCGTTGCGTCGAACTGCTTCTGCATTGCCGTGGTTTCGCCCTCTCCGACTATGTTGACGGCATAGTCGGCCGCAGTGACCTCGGCGCTGAGCCCGATTTCGCCTTTGCCTCCATGAGAGAGCAGAGCACGATCGACCTCAATCGAGATGGCTTCGCCGGAAGCCGCCGGGAGTTGAAGCCTAACATCGCGCAGCCTGATCGTTTCGATGCCGCCTGGAGCGACCCGTTCGCTGAGCAGATCGAACCCGGCGAAAACCGCCTGCAGCACGCTGTCGGGGTCGAGCAGCCCGGTTTCGCCGCTTTCACCCAGCTGTCCACCCGCCACAGGCGCCGTTGCGCTTGCCTCAGCCAGCGTGGCCGATGCAACCTCCACCTCACCGCGCAGCAGGGGCCAGAAGCGCACGCCGAGATCGAGCCTGGCAGCGCTAACGAGCGACACGCCGGTGGCCTTGCCGGTCAGTTCCAGTTCACGGATACCGATGGCGAGGAAGTGGCGCCGGTCCAGCGCCAGGGTCGTGCGTCCGATGCGCGCCTGCACATCCTCTCCGACGAGTTCGTCAACGGCCCGTTCGGCCTGCGCGCGCAGCCACTCGCTTTCGATGCCCGTCGATGGAACGACCGCCACGACGAGCATGGCGGCCAGAACCAGCGCTCCGAAACCAGCTCCCGCCCATTTCACCACCCGCGGCACAAGCCGCCGCCGGCCGGGGAGCGGCTCTCCCGCAGCCGACGGATAGCTGTGCCAGCCGGCAATCTCCTTGCGGCGGAAGCGTATCTTTTCGTGCGTTGGTGCCGGTACTTTCAATCGACTGTCGGGACGCTCGCGGTGGACGAATCTTGTGAAGACATTATATCTGCCTGGACGTTTCGACTGCTCAGTATTTTCCAACCGAGGCAAAGACATGACCAAGCTCGCGCCTGGCGATACCGCGCCGGATTTCACCCTGCCCCGAGACGGTGGCGGAACGCTGAAGCTCGCCGACCTGCGCGGCAAGGCGGTGGTGCTGTTTTTCTATCCGCGCGATGACACCTCCGGTTGCACGGCGGAAGCAATCGCGTTCAGCGGCCTGAAGGACGAATTCGCCAAGGCCGGCGCCGTCATTGTCGGCATGTCGGCCGATAGCCAGAAAAGCCATGACAAGTTCAAGGCCAAACACAATCTCAGCGTCGACCTCGTGGCGGACGAGGAAAAGCAGGCGCTCGAAGCCTATGGCGTGTGGGCGCAAAAAAGCATGTATGGCCGCAAGTTCATGGGCATCGTGCGCACCACGTTTCTGATCGATTCCGGGGGCAAGATCGCCGCGGTCTGGCCAAATGTGAAAGTTCCCAGGCATGCGGAAGCCGTGCTCGAGGCGGTTCGCAGCCTAGCAAAGAGCTGATCGGGCGCCGCGCCAACGAAAATCACCGCAAATACAGGTCAAACCTGCCTGCGTTCAAAGCTTTGTTAACCCTAACAAGGTGTAATCCCACCTGAAATAGCGGTAGCGTCAGGTGGCGTAGTTTGCAGCACAAAACACAGTCAGCCGTCTTCGGAAAACGCCGGGAACCGCACACGGTCATCATCGCGCGCGGAGACGAAATCCGTCACTTCACGATACGGCCATGGATCGCGGCGGCAGTCGGGTCGGTGTTCGTCGCCGTCGCAATCGGCTATCTTCTCGCCACATCCTACCTCGTGCTTCGCGATGACCTGATCGGCGCAAGTGTCGCGCGTCAGGCGAGGCTGCAGCAGTCCTATGAGGACAGGATTTCCGCGCTGCGAACGCAGCTCGATCGTGTCACCAGCCGGCAGTTGCTCGACCAGCGCCTGATGGAGACGAAAGTCTCGGAGCTGTTGCAGCGTCAGACCCAGCTCTATTCGCGCCATGGCCGCCTGCAGCCGATCCTTGACCGCGCCGAAGGCGGCGGCCTTGTGCCGGAGCTCGTTCCGGTACCCCAGCCGCGCCCTGCAGACCGCGCCGAAATCGACCCCGCGACGACGGCCAAAACCGCCCGGATTTCTGCAGCTGCCGCCGATCAAAACGCACCGGACGAGTTCGCACTCTGGAACACGCGGACGAGTTTCGCGCCAACAGCCTCAGCGGCCGACAAAGCCGACATGCTCTTTGCGGCGATCAACAAGTCGCTACGGCGCATCGAGGACGAACAGATCACCCGGCTTTCGGCGCTGGCGCAGGATGCCGACCGGGCCGCGGACCAGATATCCGAGGCGCTTGTCGATGCGGGGTTCGAGATCGACACCGAAGCTGACGATGACGGCGAGGCATCGGGCATTGGCGGACCGCTGGTCGCAATCGACGACAGGCGAGCATTTGAGACCCGGGTCGAAGCCCTCGACGAGGCTCTTACGCGGCTGGAACAGCTGAAGAAAAAGGCAACTCTGCTGCCGATACACAGCCCTGCCCCGGGTTATTCGGTGTCGTCGACCTTCGGCGTTCGGCGCGATCCGATCCTGAAGACGCCGGCCATGCATTCGGGGCTCGACTTCCGCGTGCCGTCGGGACGCAATGTCCGTTCAGCCGGTCAGGGGAAGGTGGTCGCGGCAGGCTGGAACGGTGGTTACGGGCGCATGGTCGAGATCGACCACGGCGACGGACTTACAACCCGCTACGCCCATATGTCGAAGATCCTGGTCAAGGAAGGCGATATCGTCGAGCGCGGCGCCGTGGTCGGCAAGGTGGGTTCGAGCGGTCGCTCCACCGGTGCGCATCTTCACTACGAAATCCGCCGCAACGGAACGGCTATCAATCCGCTGCGTTTCATCAAGGCCGGGCGCAAGATCGCCGAATTGCTCTAACCGGCTAGTCGATATCCTCGACCTCAGCGGCCGCACCGCCTTCGATACGGTGCGCGAGCGACGCTTCCATGAATTCGTCCAGATCCCCATCGAGCACGCCCTGCGGGTTGGTGTTCTCGACACCCGTGCGAAGGTCTTTGACGAGCTGATAGGGCTGCAGGACGTATGAACGTATCTGGTGGCCCCAGCCGATATCCGACTTCGAGGCTTCGGTCTCGCTGGCGGCTTCCTCGCGGCGCTTGAGTTCTTCCTCGTAAAGCCGCGAGCGCAACATCTCCCACGCCTTGGCGCGGTTCTTGTGCTGCGAGCGTTCGGCCTGACACGCCACCGCGATGCCGGTCGGAATATGGGTGATGCGCACCGCGGAGTCGGTCGTGTTGACGTGCTGGCCGCCGGCGCCCGACGAGCGGTAAGTGTCGATGCGCACTTCCGATTCGGGAATGTCGATTTCGATCGTATCGTCGATGACCGGGTAAACCCATGCGCTGGCGAACGACGTATGCCGGCGTGCGTTGCTGTCGTAGGGCGAAATCCGCACCAGGCGGTGCACGCCGGATTCGGTCTTCAGCCAGCCATAGGCGTTTTCACCCTTGATCAGCACCGTGGCCGATTTGATGCCGGCCTCCTCGCCGTCATGTATCTCGAGAACATCCACCTTCATGCCGCGGCGTTCGGCCCAGCGCGTGTACATGCGCAACAGCATCTGAGCCCAGTCCTGGCTCTCGGTGCCGCCTGCGCCGGCATGGATTTCGAGATAGGTGTCGTTGCCGTCGGCCTCGCCGGAAAGCAGCGTTTGTATCTGCCTTGCACGGATTTCGCCGGACAGCGAACGTATCGCCGCTTCAGCATCCTGAACGACGGACTGGTCTCCCTCTTCCTCACCCAGCGCAATGAGCTCTACATTGTCGTCAAGCGCCTGACCGAGGCCCTTGATGGCAACGATGTTGTCGTCGAGCATCTGACGCTCGCGCATCAGCTTCTGTGCTTCCTGAGGACTGTCCCACAGCGAGGGATCCTCAGCGCGACTGTTCAGGTAATCGAGCCTCTTGAGCGCCTGATCCCAGTCAAAGATGCCTCCTCAGCAGGTCGATCGCCTGCTTGATTTCGTCGACCATGGTCTCGGTGTCTGCGCGCATTGTCTCTCTTGCCGGAATGGGGATTCGGCGCGGAACATATGGACCGCACCCGATGCTGTAAAGCGCCCGGTGACGCTATACCGCCGAATGGCGTGGATGCCGGGCCGGCGATCTAATACAGACCGCCGCCGCCGGAGTTGATTGCCTGATTGGCTTGCGGCGAAATGGCGTTGGCGCGTTCTTCGCCTTCGAGCTCATCCATGCCGATTACCCAGTAGCTGTCGGCCGGCCCTGTGCCCGGCTTGAAATATTCGACGATGGCGCCGCCCTGCCCCGCCTCGGCGCGCATTCCGGTCTTGCGGTCGACCGCGATGCGCTTCATGCCGGCCGGCACCTCGAAATCGACGGGATTGGTGCCTTCGAGAGCGGCGGCCATGAACTCCTTGAAGATCGGCGCTGCAAGCCCGCCACCGGTCGCGCCGCGACCCATCGGCTTGGGCTGGTCGTAGCCCATATAGACGCCGACCACGAGGTTGGGCGTATAGCCGATGAACCAGGCGTCTTTTTCGTCGTTGGTGGTGCCGGTCTTGCCGGCGATGGGGAAACCAAGTTCGGAGACGGTAACGGCCGTGCCGCGCTGGACCACGCCCTGCATCATGGACGTGATCTGATAGGCGGTCATGGGATCGAGGACCTGCTCGGCATTGTCGACCAGCTCCGGCTCGGACTGGCTGTTCCATTCTTCAGCGACACAGCCCTCGCAGCTGCGCTCGTCATGTTTGAAGACGGTCTTGCCGTAGCGGTCCTGAATGCGATCGATCAGCGACGGCTTTATCTGCTTACCGCCATTGGCCATGACCGCATAGGCCGACACCATCCGCATCACGGTCGTTTCGCCGGAGCCAAGCGACATTGCGAGGACCGGGCTCATATCCTCGTAGATGCCGAACCGTTCGGCATATTCGGCGACAAGCGGCATGCCCATGTCGTTTGCCAGCCGCACGGTCATCAGATTGCGGGAGCGCTCGATACCGGCGCGCAGGGTGGAAGGCCCGGCAAACTGACCGCCGTAGTTCTTCGGCTCCCAGACCCGACCGCCCGAGACAATCCGGATCGGCCCGTCAAGCACCACGGATGCCGGCGTATAACCATTGTCGAGGGCAGCCGAATAAACGATCGGTTTGAAGGACGACCCGGGCTGGCGGTAAGCCTGCGTGGCACGGTTGAATTCCGAAGCGGCATAAGAAAATCCGCCAACCAGCGCCAGTACGCGGCCGGTATGGGGATCCATCGCCACCATGCCGCCGCCGATTTCGGGAACCTGGCGAAGGGCGTATGCGCCCTCCTCGCCCTCGACTGCTTCCACATAAACGACCTCACCCGGCTTCAACACATCCGCGGGCGAATTCGCTTTCACGCGCTTGCCGTCAACGACGTGGCGCATTGCCCAATCCATGTTGCCGAGCGACACGCGACCAATCCTGCGGTCGTCGCCAACTTCGCCGGATACCTGGGCTGCCGGCTTCAGACCGATATCGAGCCCCTCGTCGCCAGCAGCCAGGACGACAGCGACCTCCCATTCGGGAACATCGCCGAGCGACGGCACCTCGAAGAGTGCCGGACCCCAATCGTCGCCCGGGGCGATTGTCGTGATGGAGCCACGATATCCACGCAGCGTGTCGTATTTCATGAGGCCGTTCTGAAGCGATTTGCGGGCAATCAGCTGCAGTTCGGGATCAAGCGTCGTGCGTACCGAGAGGCCGCCTTCATAGAGCGCGTCCTCGCCGTAGCGCGCGATCAGCTGACGGCGCACTTCCTCGGTGAAATATTCGCCAGCGAACAGATAGGTGCCGCCGCGACGGGGCTGCACGCCTAGCGGCAGCGCCTTGGCCTTCTCGCCTTCGGCCGGGTCGACATAACCGTTTTCGACCATCTGGCCGATCACCCAGTTGCGGCGCTCGATGGCGCGGTCGGTGTTGCGGAAGGGATGGTAGTTCGAGGGGCCGCGCGGAAGCGCTGCCAGATACGCCGATTCGGCGACCGTCAGCTCGTTGACCGATTTGTCGAAATAGGTCAGCGCGGCGCCGGCGATGCCGTAGGCACCGAGCCCGAAGAAAATCTCGTTGAGATAGAGTTCGAGAATGCGGTCCTTGGAATAAGCCTGTTCGATGCGGAACGAGAGTATCATCTCGCGCACCTTGCGCTCGATGGTCTGGTCGCGGGTGAGCAGGAAGTTTTTCGCCACCTGCTGGGTGATGGTCGACGCGCCTACCGGCCGGCGCCCGCTGCCCATGTTCTGGACATTGGTGATGACGGCGCGCGCAAGGCCGGTCATATCGATACCCGGATGGGTGTAGAAATTCTTGTCCTCGGCCGACAGAAAGGCCGCCTTCACGCGGTCGGGCACTGCCTGGATCGGGAGGTAAAGGCGCCGCTCGCGCGCGAACTCGGCCATGAGCGCGCCATCGGAGGCGTGGACACGGGTCGTTACCGGCGGTTCATATTTTGCCAGCACCTCATAGTCGGGCAGGTCTTTGGAGACATCGCCGATATAGAGCGCAATGCCCGCAGCGACGAGCAGCGCCATCACAACGCCAATGCCAAAAAAGTAGCCTAACAGTCTAACCATGCCCGCTCCGGACCATCGGTGGCAACGCCCGCTTCACTTAGCGTGCAACCGCTTCATTGCAATCGGGAAACATCCCTTTACCGCGGTTGTGGGCAAATTGCGGCAGATTCGAAACTGGGCCGCGACTCGCCATGGATAATCAACGAATTGTGCTCTCGTTGCAACGCAACCGGGAGCGTGTCCCTACCCGCCGGATGCAGCCGTAGCGCCCGCAAAACTGCGTATCGCGCCCATCACGCTGGCGATCGCCCTGGCGCGCCACTCGGGGTCCAAGAGCTGCTTCTCGTCGTCCTTGTTGGACAAATATCCCAGTTCAAGCAGTACGGAAGGCACATCCGGCGCGCGCAACACCCTGAAGCCGGCATAGCGGTGCGGGTTCTTGATCAGTTCGACCTCATTGGACAGCGATCCAACGAGCGTTCGGGCAAAACGAACCGAGAAGGACTGGGTTTCACGCCGGATCAGGTCCATGAGGATGTCGGAAACCTCGTGATTTTCGTCCTCGATCGACAGGCCCGCCAGTTCATCGGACAGGTTTTCGCGGGCAGCAAGGGCCGCGGCCTCGGCGTCGGAGGCCTGGTCGGAAACGGTGTAGACCGTCGCGCCGCGCACGCCCTTGTAGCGGATCGTGTCCGCGTGCACCGAAATGAACAGGTTCGCACCATGCTGGCGGGCGACGCGGACGCGTTCGTCGAGGCGCAGGAAACTGTCATCGTCGCGCGTCATGCGCACGCGATAGATATCGAGGCCTTCGAGCGCTTCCTTCAGCTCTTTTGCGAAAGTCAGCGTCACATCCTTTTCGACGGCACCGCTTACGCCGCGCGCACCGCTGTCGATGCCGCCATGACCGGGGTCGATGACAATCGTGAACCGCCGATCCGCAATTTCGTTGCCTTTGACCACGCGGTCGCCTTTGGGGGTCGACCGGGTCGAGCCGGTGGTGGTCACCTGATCCGCCAGCGCCGCCTCGAACGCAGCCGCGCTCGTCGCGACTAGGTCAGCCACCATGCGGTATCCGGCGGAAGATGAATTTTCCAGAATATCGAATGCCTCGACGGCGAAGGGGCCGTTGAGCGACAGGATGAGGCGTCCCCGGCCGTCGGAGACGCCGCCGTAGCGGACATCCGTCACCAGCCCTCTGGCCGCGGCTGCCTCCGCGTCGATCGCGAACCTGGCGCCGGCGACGTCGATCACCAGGCGGTGCGGGCCGCGTAGCAGAAACCAGTTGGCGTCGGGCTCGCGGTCGAATTGCATAACCAGACGCACGCGGGTGTCGTCACCTGCCATCTTGAAGCCATGAGCAACGACGTCTCCCGCATGGGCCGCGCGCGCCAGACAGGCGAACAGAACCAACCAGAAAACGATAAGCCGCCCGGCTATGCCTGACGGTTGCATTGTCCGCTTCAGCGTTCGAATCGTCATGAAATCCGGCCCGGCCCGCGGTTTCGTGCGTCTGCGTGCTCTTTAACAGCAAGTAACCGGCTATGGTTAACCAAAACTTTCGCGGCCGAAGGTTTCGCTTTTGATTTCATTTGCGGAATCGGCCTTACTCATTTGAGGGTTGCCTTCACCCTTCCCAAATCATAAAAGCGGCACGGGACAACAGCAATGTCCTGTTCCTGTGCCGTAGACGGCTTCAGACATGAGTACATCATCGCGAAGCCCCACCTCGCGATGCAGGTCAGGACAGGTGTTCCACAGATTTCTTCGGGTGTAACCGCCTCAGCGGAACCCATGTGTGAGGAAAACGGCCGGGACGAGTAGCCCGCGCCGGCTCGTAAAGAGCAAAAAAGGTTGGTCCGGTTATCCGGGCTTGGTTCAGAAAAGGTTGTGCGCGGTCGGTTCATGGACAGCTCTAGTTCCATAGCGAATGCCGGTGGATACCGCCCAAGGGCGGGCACCGGAGCGCTTTTGCCGCTGGCCCTTCGACATACGCACCAAAAATTGTCCGGCAGGCCCGATTTCGCCCTGTCGGCCAGGCGCATTCGCGTCCGGCCGGCCCTGGCGCGCGCCGCCGGGGAGAAAATTTACAATGCCCAACAAAATGCTGATAGACGCCTCCCACCAGGAGGAGACACGCGTTGTCGTGGTTCGCGGCAACCGGATTGAAGAATTCGATTTCGAATCCCAGGACAAGAAGCAGCTCAAAGGAAATATCTATCTCGCCCGTGTGACGCGGGTTGAGCCTTCGCTGCAGGCAGCTTTCATCGAATATGGCGGCAATCGCCACGGCTTCCTGGCCTTCAACGAAATCCATCCCGACTACTACCAGATCCCGGTCGCCGACCGGCAGGAGCTCATCCGCGCCGAAGCCGAAGCCGCCGAGGCCGAAGGTGAGGACGAAGACGAGCAGCCGCAGGAAAAGCGCGGCCGCCGGCGCCGCAGAGGCCGCGGACGCGGCCGGGCCGACACACCGCTGGAGGCCGAGGCAGAAGCGGCCGAGCAGGAAGGCAGCCCGGCCAATGCCGACGAGGCAGAAGGCGCTCAGCAGACGATCGACACTGCAGCCGAAGACGAGAATTCGGAGGCTGCTGACGGCGACGAAAGCGGCAACGCGCCGGACGATGAAAAGGCAAGCCCGGCCGTTATTGCCGAGCAGGTAGCCGCCGACGTCATTTCGGAACCTGTCGAACAGGACAATGAAAGCGACGAGAGCAACGGTTCGGCCGCCGCCGGAGGCGACGTTGAATCAGTCGGCGCCGACGACGCGCTTGACGAGGTGCGCAGCCGCCGCAAGCCGCTGCGCCGCAATTACAAAATCCAGGAAGTCATCAAACGCCGCCAGATCCTGCTGGTTCAGGTGGTCAAGGAAGAGCGCGGCAACAAAGGCGCTGCTCTCACGACCTATCTGTCGCTGGCCGGCCGCTATTCCGTGCTCATGCCCAACACGGCGCGCGGCGGAGGCATCTCCCGCAAGATCACCAATGTTCAGGACCGCAAGCGCCTGAAGGACATGGTGAAGGAGCTCGAAGTTCCGACCGGCATGGGCGTGATCCTGCGCACTGCCGGCGAAAGCCGCACCAAGGCCGAGATCAAGCGCGACTACGAGTATCTGCTCAGACTGTGGGAGAATGTGCGCACCCTGACGCTGGAATCCAGCGCACCGGCCCTGGTCTATGAGGAAGGCTCTCTGATCAAGCGTTCCGTGCGCGATCTCTACAACAAGGACATCGACGAAATTCTGGTTGCCGGCGACGATGGCTATCGCGAGGCAAAAGATTTCATGCGCATGCTCATGCCGAGCCATGCGAAATCGGTACAGCCTTACAAGGATGCCGTGCCGCTTTTTGCGCGCTACGGCGTCGAGGCGCAGCTCGACCGCATGCTGCAGCCGCAAGTGACGCTGAAATCCGGCGGTTACATCATCATAAACCAGACCGAAGCCCTGGTTGCGATCGACGTGAATTCGGGCCGCTCCACAAAGGAACACTCGATCGAGGACACGGCGCTCCAGACCAATCTGGAGGCGGCGGAGGAAGTGGCGCGCCAGTTGAGACTGCGCGACCTTGCGGGCCTTATCGTCATCGACTTCATTGATATGGAGGAGAACCGCAACAACCGCTCCGTTGAAAAGCGGCTCAAAGAGTGCCTGAAGAACGACCGGGCGCGCATCCAGGTCGGCCGGATATCGCATTTCGGCCTGCTTGAGATGTCGCGGCAGCGCATTCGCGCTTCAGTACTGGAATCGACCACGCAGCCCTGCCCGCAATGCGGCGGAACCGGCCATATCCGCTCCGAATCGTCGGTTGCGCTGCTGGTCATCCGGGCGATCGAGGAAGCGCTTCTGAAGGATAATCGTCACCACATCACGGTGAAGACACCCTTCAACACCGCACTCTACATCCTCAATCACAAGCGTCAGAACCTTGCCGATCTCGAGGCACAGTTCGGGCTGACGATCACAGTCGAGGCCGACGACAGCGTCTCGGCACAGCATTATGCGATCGTCAAAGGCGCCCTTTCGGAACGCCCGGCCTCAGTTCCCGAGCTCGCGGCGATCGAGCCGCCGGCGCTGAGCGCTGACGAGGACGACGAAGACGGCGGCGAGAGACAGTACCAGTCGAGCGGCGATACCGACGACGGCGACGGCGACGGCCAGCGCAAACGCCGCAGGCGCCGCCGCAGGCGGGGCGGACGTGGACGCGGCAGCGACCAGAACCAGAATGGCGACGGCCAGCAGGACGGCAGCGCGCAACAGTCGCAGGGCGGCGATGAGACGGCGGACGCCCGGCCCGCTGATGCTGATGCGGATGCGGATGCAGGTTCCGACGATGACGCCGACCAGCCGCAGCGCAAGCGCCGGCGCGGCAAACGCGGCGGCCGGCGCAGCCGCGAGGGCGGCGAGGCACAGCTGGCCGAAGCCGAAGCAGAGGCCGTACATGACGCCGTAGCCGACGAAATCCCGGCAGAAACGCCTCCAGCGGAGGAAAGCACGCCAGAAGCGCATGCAGCCGAGGAGAGCCCGTCCGAAGCACAGCCGCAGGCGGCGGAAGTCGACGCAGAGGCAGAGGCAGAGGCAGAAGAAAAGCCGAAGCCGAAGCGCCGGCGTAAAGCCGCGGCCAAAAAGGACAGCGGCGACGCGGACGCGAAAGCCGAAGCCACCGAAGCCGCCGACACGGCGGAAGAAAAGCCGGAGAAGCCGAAGAAAGCCCGCAAACCCCGCGCTCCGCGCGGCAAGGCTGCGGCCGCAACCACCGAGCCCGTCATCAGCGTTGTTTCGGAAGGCACCGAAGAAACCGCTGAGAAAGCAGACGCGCCGGAAGCTGCAAACCAAGACGATCAGCCGCGGCGCAGCGGCTGGTGGCAGCGCAAAGGCTTCTTCTAACTGGTAGCGCACTTCTAAAATGAAAAACCGGGGCTTGCCCCGGTTTTTTAATGCTCAAGGCGAACTAGCGCAGCCAGCGTGCTATTCGGGCCAGTGCTTCTTCCATGTCAGCGCTGGAGCCGGCATAGGACAGTCTGACCGTGCGGTGACCCTCGGCCGGGTCGAAATCGCGACCCGGCGTGATCGCCACATGGCATTCGGCGAGCATGCGCCGGGCAAAATCCATGCTGTCGTTGCTGTGCCGCGAGACATCGCAATAGGCGTAAAACGCGCCATCAAGGGGTGCCTCGATCCGGAAACCAAGCTCCGGAAGCCCCTTCACCAGCAGCGCCCGATTGGCGCGGTAGCGCGCTTTCACCTTTTCGAGCTCCACATTTGCCGCAAATGCCTCGACTGCTGCGACCTGCGAAAGCGCGGGCGCGGAAATGTACAGGCTCTGCTGGAGGCATTCGACCCGACGAACCAGGCTCTCGGGCAGTACCATCCATCCGATGCGCCAGCCGGTCATGCAGTAATATTTCGAGAACGAATTGATCACCACCACGTGGGGATCGACTGCCAGCGCGGTGTGATCGGGGCCAACGAACGAAAGCCCGTGATAAATCTCGTCCGAAATCACCGAAATGCCGAGTTCCGAAGCAGTCTCGACCAATTCGCGCAATTCGTTTTCGGGAATGGCAGCCCCGGTCGGGTTTGCCGGACTGGCGAAAAGAACGCCATTAAGCGGTTTTTCGCGATGCGCCGCCTCCAGCTGCGCCGCCGTCAGGTAACCGGCCCCCTCATGGGCGATCTCGACCACGTCGAGACCGAGCGCTTTCATGATGTTGCGATAGGCCGGATATCCCGGAAGCACAGTGGCGACACGATCCCCGGCATCGAACATCGCCAGAAATGCCAGGTTGAATCCGGCAGACGAACCAGTGGTGACCGCGATCCGCGCTTCGGGAATTTCGATGTTGTACTTCGTACCGTAATGCCTGGAAATTGCGGCCCGCAGCGGCGCAATGCCCATCGCGTCGGTATACCCAATGACGCCCCTCTCCAACGCCACGCGCGCCGCGTCGCGGACAGGCTGCGGCGCCGGGTCCGCGGGCTGCCCCACGGCCAGCGACACGACGGGGTGCCCCTTCCCCGCAAGACGGTTCGCCTCGGCCAGCACGTCCATTGCGTGGAACGGTTCGGCTGCACCGCGGCGCGAAAGCGAAATCGGCATGGAATCTCCGGTCTCAGGCAGATGATGCCGCACAAATGCCCGAATGAAGTGAGCTTCACAAGTTGGCGAGGATCGCGGCTGCCGCTTTCCATCGAATCCGCCTTCAAGTACGGAAACCGCATGTTCGGGACCCCAGCCATTCGACCTGCCTCATGCACCGCGGCGATACGGAAGCTGGCCACGGTCCTGCTGGCCGGTCTGGTCGGGCTTGCCGTCCCGATTTCGGCGAAGGCGCAGCAGCGCTCCGTACCGATCGTAAGAGATGCCGAAATCGAAGCGCTCATGCGCGACTACGCCGAGCCAATCCTCGAGGTTGCGGGACTGGGCAAAAGCGGTATCGAGATCGTGCTGGTCAACGACAACCGCTTCAACGCCTTTGTCGCTGGCCGGCGAATCTTCTTTAACACCGGCGCCCTGGCGATCGCAGAGACACCCGGCGAGATCATTGGCGTGCTTGCACATGAGGCCGGGCATATTGCGGGCGGCCACCAGGAACGGCTCAGGCGCGAACTCGACCGCGCCAAGACGGTTGCGATCGTTGGTGCGCTCGTCGGACTGGGTGCCGGCATTGCCGGCGCCACCACCGGAGCGAAAGGACTGGCGCAGCTCGGAGCGGGCGTTGCGATGGGCGCACCTGAAATCGCGCGGCGCGGCATCCTCAGCTATCAGCGCGGCGAAGAAGCGATCGCCGACCAGCTCGGTGTGGAATATCTGGAAAAGACCGGCCAGTCGGCGCTCGGAATGCTACGGACCTTCGAACGATTTGCACAATCGGCGTCGCTGGCCGGAATTGCCGCAGACCCCTATCAGAGCAGCCACCCTGCGCCGCGCGACCGCATTGCCGCCCTCGAGCGCGTTGCCCGCGAAAGCCCGTATTTCGGCAAGGAGGCCGCCCCCCAGCAGCAACGGCGGCACGACATGATGCGGGCCAAAATCGCCGCTTACACGATGGGGAGCAGCGCCTTGAAACGCATGTTCCGCAAAGACCCGAACGGAATCGGCGCGCGGTATGGCGATGCGATCGCAACCTATCTGACCGGCAGCCCAGGCACCGCACTGAAGAAAACCGACGCGCTGCTGAAGAACCAGCCGAACAACCCGTATCTGCACGAGCTGCGCGGCGAAATACTGATCAAGGCCAACCGCCCGGACGACGCGGCCCGCGCATTCGCGCAAGCAGTAAAGCTCGAGCCCGGTCGCGGCGGCATATTGCGGGTTCTGCGCGGTCAGGCGCTGCTTGCGGCCGGCGCCGTAAACGACGCCATTTCGGAGCTCAAGCTCGGGCTCAGCCGTGATCCCGAATTCGTTACCGGCTACCGCCACCTCGCACAGGCCTATGGCCAGAAGGGTGAAATCGGGCTTGCCGAACTGGCGACGGCGGAAGGCCATTACCGGGCCGGCAACTACAAGGACGCCAAGATCTTTGCCGCCCGTGCGCAGCAGAAAATCAAGCGCGGCACACCTTCCTGGCTGCAAGCGCAAGACATCATCAACTTCAAACCGCCAAAATAAAGCCACGCAACCCGGCAAGACCGGGCAACGGCACTGAACGCCCAGCAGGAAAAACCAATGAACAAAGCAATCGTCGTCGGCTCACTCGGGATCGCACTGTCTTTCGCCATGCTGGCGTTCGGCTATCTGTCGGGCACCACCCCGGCAATCGGCGCGCGCGATCAGTCACCGCTGAGCGCATCAGCGGAGATGGACAGGGAGACGGTCGAGACGATTGTCCGCAACTACCTGCTCACCAATCCGGAAATCATGATCGAGGTTCAGGCGGCCCTGGAAGAAAAGCAGGACGCCGAGCGGCAGTTTGCCCAGACCGAGGCGATCAGAAGTTCCTCCGACCTCATCTTCAATGCCGATTATGACGGCCTTGTCGGCAACCCGGCCGGAACAACGACCATCGTCGAGTTCTTCGACTACAATTGCGGTTACTGCCGGCGCGCGCTTTCAGACATGCAGGAGCTGGTTGCGGCAGACCCGGAACTGCGCTTCGTCCTGAAGGAATTTCCGATCCTCGGACCGGATTCGCGCAAGGCACATGTGGTTTCCATGGCATTCCGGGCGCTCGCACCGGAACAATATGGCGAGTTCCATGAGGCGCTCCTCAATTTCCCCGGACGGGCGAACGAAGATACTGCAATGAAGATTGCCCTGTCGTTCGGTATCGGGGAAGAAGCGCTTCGCGACGCGATGAACGACACCGGCATCGAGGCCGCTTTCAACGAAACCTACGCTCTTGCCAGTGAGCTGGCGATCACCGGCACGCCCTCTTATGTGGTCGGGCAGGAAGTCATATTCGGGGCACAGGGGCGCGAACTTCTGGCCGAAAAGATCGAGAGCGCCCGCTCCTGCGCCGAGAGCGCCAGCTGTTGATCGGGCAAAGTGCGCCTGTGGACAGGCGCACTTGCTCCTTGCGCACTTTTCGCGGCACTCTATGCCCTCTATAGAAGGCGCCGAAGCGCCCGGTTGCTGCGCGCGAAAGAGTATCGATGACCAAAACAGTCTACGTCCTCAACGGGCCGAACCTGAATATGCTGGGCATGCGCGAGCCTGGCATTTACGGCGAAAAGACGCTCGAGGAAATCGGCGAGGACTGCCGCAACACCGCGAAGCCGCTCGGCCTCGCAGTGGATTTCCGGCAGTCCAATCACGAGGGCGAGCTTGTCGACTGGATTCAGGAGGCAGGCTCGAAGGCCGTTGGCATCATACTCAATCCGGGTGCATACGGGCATACTTCAATAGCAATGCACGACGCGATACGGGCGATTGCGCCGCTTCCGGTGGCGGAAGTGCATCTTTCCAATATTCATGCACGGGAACCATTTCGTCACCATTCAAAGATAGCTCCGGTGGCGACGGGAATGATCTGCGGGTTTGGGCCTCAGGGCTATATTATGGCGCTGCACGCGCTGGCCGCGCGGGTCTGACCTGATAATCCGGGCAAAGGCAGGGGTGGAATGTCGACCAGGAAGTCCGAAATAGACCAGCAGATGATCCGCGATCTCGCGGGCATCCTCAACGAAACCAAACTGACCGAGATCGAAGTCGAAATCGGCGACATGAAGGTGCGCGTATCGCGCCAGGCAGCAGGCGTGCAGGCGACCTATCAGGTACCAGCCGCACATGCAGAGGCGCCCGCACCCGCCGCTCAGGAGCAGAAGGCCGCGGAGCCGGCGCCGGGAGGCAAACCGTCGCCGTCCAAGAATGCCGTTACGTCGCCGATGGTCGGAACCGCCTATATGGCGCCCTCGCCCGGCGCCAAGGCGTTCATCGAGGTCGGCCAGTCGGTTCGCGAGGGACAGACGCTGCTCATCATCGAAGCGATGAAGACGATGAACCAGATACCGGCGCCCAGAGCCGGTACGGTGAGGGAAATTCTCTTTGAGGATATGCAGCCCGTCGAATTCGGCGAGCCGCTTGTCGTGATCGAATAGGCCGCCGGGATGTTCCACAAAATCCTGATCGCCAACCGCGGTGAGATCGCGCTGCGCGTTCTGCGCGCGGCGAAGGAGCTCGGCATCCAGACCGTCGCGGTGCATTCTACCGCCGACGCCGAGGCCATGCATGTGCGGCTTGCGGACGAAAGCGTTTGCATCGGGCCGCCGCCCTCGCGCGACAGCTATCTGAACATTCACCAGATCGTCGCCGCCTGCGAGATCACCGGCGCAGACGCAGTGCATCCGGGTTACGGATTTCTGTCGGAGAATGCCAAGTTCGCCGACATTCTGGACGCGCACAACATCACCTTCATCGGCCCGCGGGCGGATCATATCCGTGTCATGGGCGACAAGATCGAGGCCAAACGCACTGCCAAGCGGCTGGGCATTCCGGTCGTTCCGGGCTCGGACGGCGCGGTGACGGAGGATGCGGAGGCAAAGCGCATCGCAGCCGAGATCGGTTATCCCGTCATCATCAAGGCCTCGGCCGGCGGCGGCGGACGCGGCATGAAGGTCGCGCGCAACGAAGACGATATCGACGTCGCGCTGGCAACCGCGCGCTCCGAAGCCGGCGCCGCATTCGGCGATGACGCCGTCTACATCGAAAAATACCTCGAAAAGCCGCGCCACATCGAGGTTCAGGTGGTGGGCGATGGCGACGGCAGGGCTGTTCACCTGGGCGAACGCGACTGCTCGCTGCAGCGGCGCCACCAGAAAGTCTGGGAAGAGGCCAACTCTCCCGCACTTAACGCGGCCGACCGCTCGCGTATCGGCATGACGGTGGCCAACGCCATGGCGGACCTGAAATATGCCGGTGCTGGCACGATCGAGTTCCTCTACGAAAACGGCGAGTTCTATTTCATCGAAATGAACACGCGCCTGCAGGTCGAACACCCGGTGACGGAAGCGATCACGGGTATCGACCTTGTGCATGAGCAGATCAGAGTTGCATCGGGCGCCGGCCTTTCGGTCGAACAGAAAGACGTCCAGTTCAACGGACATGCGATCGAGTGCCGCATCAATGCCGAAGACCCGAAGACGTTTGCCCCTTCGCCGGGAACCGTCTCGCATTTCCACACGCCGGGCGGGCTCGGTGTCAGGGTCGATTCAGCCGTGTTCTCGGGCTACAAGATCCCGCCCTATTACGACAGCCTCATCGGCAAGCTGATCGTGCACGGCTCCAACCGGGTCGAGTGCATGATGCGGCTGAGGCGCGCGCTGGGCGAATTCGTGGTCGACGGCATCAAGACGACGCTGCCGCTGTTCCAGGACCTGGTGAACAGCCGCGACATCGCCAATGGCGACTATGACATTCACTGGCTGGAGAAATATCTCGCCAAGGCCGATACCTGACCTGCCGCCATTGTTGTCATTGAAAGTCTGCCGCGGCAGCGCGCATAATATCGCGATGCGACCTGGACAGTTTCACCGGTGAGCCGGCCTTTTGCGCCCGGACTGCGCATCCCGCCCGACCTGCTGCTTCGGGCCTATGCCACCGGCGTGTTTCCGATGGCCGAAGGAGCCGACGACCCGGAGGTATTCTGGGTACGTCCGGAGACGCGTGGAATTCTGCCTCTCGATGCGTTTCACGTGCCCAAGAGCCTCGCAAAACTCCTGCGGCAGGACCGGTTTGAGATCAGGCGCGACAGCGATTTCAGGGGCGTTATTGCAGGATGTGCGGAATCACGCCCCGGCAGGCAAAGCACCTGGATCAACAAACCTATCAGGGAAGCCTATTCCGCACTTTTCGAACAGGGGCACTGCCACACGGTGGAGGCGTGGCTCGAGGGCAAACTGGTCGGAGGCCTTTACGGCGTTACGCTCGGCGCGGCGTTTTTCGGCGAGAGCATGTTTTCACGTCAGCGAGATGCCTCAAAGGTCTGCCTGGCGCATCTGGTCGAGCATTTGCGCGTACGCGGCTTTCGGCTGCTCGACACGCAGTTCACGACTGAGCACCTGAAGCGCTTCGGCGCGCGCGACGTACCGCGCGCCGCCTATGAGCGTATGCTGGAGAACGCACTCAAAGCCGAGGCGACGTTCTAACCCTCAGACCAGCCGGCTCTGTTCCACAGCGGCGCCGATGAAGCTGGCGAAGAGCGGGTGCGGCTCGAAGGGCCGGCTCTTCAGTTCGGGGTGATACTGGACGCCGATGAACCAGGGATGATCGGGGTATTCGACCGTCTCGGGCAACACGCCGTCGGGCGACATGCCGGCGAAGACCAGCCCGCACTCTTCCAGCTTGGCCTTGTAGTCGACATTGACCTCGTATCGGTGGCGATGGCGCTCGGAAATCTGCGTACCGCCATAGATTTCGGCGATGCGGGTGCCCTCGCCCAGCGCCGCGGGATAGGCGCCAAGCCGCATCGTTCCGCCGAGATCGCCTGCCGCCTTGCGCTTCTCGAGCATGTTGCCGCGCAGCCATTCGGTCATCAGGCCGACCACCGGCTCCTTCGTGGAGCCGAACTCGGTCGAAGAGGCACCTTCGATGCCGGCCAGCGATCGCGCCGCCTCGATGCAGGCCATTTGCATGCCGAAGCAGATGCCGAAATAGGGAACCCTGCGCTCGCGCGCGAATTTTGCGGCCAGTATCTTGCCTTCCGAGCCACGCTCGCCGAAGCCGCCCGGAACAAGAATGCCGTGAACCTTTTCGAGCCAGGGTGACGGATCTTCCTTCTCGAATACTTCCGACTCGATCCAGTCGAGCTTGACCCGCACGCGGTTCGCCATGCCGCCATGCACCAGCGCTTCGCTCAGCGACTTATAGGCGTCCTTCAGGCCCGTATATTTGCCGACAATGGCGATTGTGACCTCGCCCTCGGGATTGTGAAGGCGTTCCGATACCTCCTGCCAGCGCTCCATGCGTGGCTTGGGCGCAGGGTCGATGCCGAAGGCGGAAAGCACTTCCTCATCGAGGCCTTCATTGTGGTAGGCCACAGGAACGTCATAGATGTTGGCGACATCCAGCGCCTGGATGACGGCGGATTCACGCACATTGCAAAATAGCGAAAGCTTCCTGCGCTCCTCGGCCGGGATTTCCCGGTCGGCGCGCACCAGCAGGATGTCTGGCGCGATACCGATCGAACGCAGTTCCTTGACCGAGTGCTGGGTCGGCTTGGTCTTCAGTTCGCCGGCCGCCGGAATCCAGGGCATCAGGGTCAGGTGAATGAACACGCACTGGCCGCGCGGCAGATCGTTGCCGAGCTGGCGGATCGCCTCCAGGAACGGCATCGCCTCGATGTCGCCGACCGTGCCGCCGATCTCGCAAAGCACGAAATCGACGTCGTCATTGCCGTCCAGAACGAAGTTCTTGATCTCGTCCGTGACGTGCGGAATGACCTGAACGGTGGCGCCGAGATAGTCGCCGCGCCGCTCCCGGTCGATGATGTTCTGATAGATGCGCCCGGTGGTGATGTTGTCGGCCTGCACGGCCGAACGCCCGGTGAAACGTTCATAGTGGCCGAGATCCAGATCGGTCTCGGCTCCATCGTCGGTCACGAAGACCTCACCGTGCTGGTAAGGCGACATCGTGCCCGGATCGACATTGAGATACGGATCGAGTTTCCGCAACCGGACCCGGTATCCGCGCGCCTGGAGCAGTGCGCCCAGAGCCGCCGATGCGATGCCTTTTCCGAGGGAGGAAACCACGCCGCCTGTGATGAATACATATCGCGCCATGGGATTCATGGCTTACCGGCGGCGAACTGATTCCGCCAGCAGAAATGTCGTTTGCAGCCATCTTTTTCGCGGCAGGCGGCAAACACCGCGAGAGCTGGACCAAATCAAGGTGCTTGAAAAGACGGTCCACATGGATAGAAGCCGATTCCTTGCAGGAGCAGATTCTCATGACCACCGCGGCGCCACATGCTGCACCATCAAGCAGCGGCTGGCTTGCGGAAGTGCGGGCCATGGCGGCGCTCGCCTTGCCGATGATCCTGACAAATCTCGCCCAGATGAGCATGACCACGACGGACGTGATCATGATGGGGCGGCTGGGCCCGCAATCGCTCGCGGCCGGCGCGCTGGGCGGCAACCTCTATTTCGGTCCCATGATGCTGGGGCTGGGGCTCATGCTTGCCACCTCGCCCATGATCGCCTCGGAGCTTGGCCGCAACCGGCACTCGGTGCGCGACGTGCGCCGAACGGTGCGCCAAGGGCTCTGGCTGGCTGTAGCCGCGTCGATACCGCTGTGGTTTTTCCTCTGGCATGGCGGCGCCGTGCTTGCCTGGATGGGGCAAGACCCGCAGCTTTCCGTTATGGCCGGTGCCTATATTCGCGCCATGTTGTGGGCGACCCTGCCGTTCTACGGCTACATCGTTCTGAGAAATTTCATCTCGGCACTGGAGCGCCCTGGCTGGGCCCTCGCAATCGTGCTTGTGGCGGTGTCGTTCAACGTGTTTGCCAACTGGTGCCTGATGTTCGGCAATCTCGGCTTTCCACGGCTGGAGCTGGTTGGCGCCGGCATTGCCACAACTACGTCGAACATCTTGATGTTCGCCGGCATGGCGCTGGTGGTCAGCCTGGAAAAGCAATTTCGGCGCTACCGCCTGTTCGGCCGCTTCTGGCGCCCGGACTGGCCGCGTTTCGTCCAGCTGTTCAAGCTCGGCGCGCCGATTGCCGGCATTCTCGCCTTCGAGGTGTCGATCTTCAATGCTGCCACCTTCCTGATGGGATTGATCGGGCCGGTGGCGCTTGCCGCGCATGCGATTGCCATTCAGATCGCATCGGTTTCCTTCATGGTGCCGATGAGTATCGGCCAGGCGGTGACGGTACGCGTCGGACGGGCCTATGGCGCGCGCAACCCAGATGCAGTGAGCCTCGCCGGCTGGACCGCATTTGTCATCGGCGTCAGCTTCATGGCACTGACCGCGCTGGTTATGCTGTTGCTGCCAAGGCTGCTGATCGCTGCCTTCATCGATACCGACGACGCAGCCAATGCGGCCGTTGTGGCAACGGCTGTGACCTTCCTTTCGCTGGCGGCACTTTTCCAGATCGTCGACGGCGCGCAAGCCGTGACGTCAGGCATGTTGCGCGGCTTGCACGACACGGCGAAACCCATGGTTCTGGCGGCGATCGGCTATTGGGGTCTTGGGCTGCCGCTCAGCTACATTCTTGCATTTCCTGCCGGGATGAACGGCGTCGGTGTCTGGCTGGGTCTGTTCTTCGGGCTGGCCGCTGTTGCGGTCATGCTGGTCGTGCGCTGGATGCGGCGCGACAGGCTGCTCAACTAGGAGCGTGCAAAAAAGCCGCCCTTGCGCTTCTTCTTCGCCTCGTCGATCAGCATGTTTGCCGTCTGCATGCGCACCATGGCCGCGTCGCGCAAATGCGGCGCCACCAGATCGGGGTGGTTGCGGGATGCGAACCGGCGACGCAGGCCGTCGAGATCAGGCGGAATGCGCCGTCCGTCGAGCCCAAGCTCGCGGGCGATCGATTCGCGATCGGTATTCAGGGCTTTAGGCGCAGGATCCAGCGGTGGTGCATCGACCACCGGCCGGCCGCCGGCGGCAGGTTTGCCCGCCGCGTTGTGCATGTCGTCCGCATAGCGCGCGGTCAGTTCCTCGGGCGAGAAGACAATCCTGCCCGAACACAGCTCATCCGCGATCGACAGCGGATCGAGCCGTACAGCCCGGGCCGGCGCATCATTTTCGTCCGCGGCGGCCTGAGCCATCAACTGATCAAGAACTGACGCAAAATCGCGGTTCTTGTGCATTCCAGATATGTCTCCCGCAGGATAGACTTACTCGCAATTGAGCCTAGCCGAAGCGGCTTAAGGATTTGCCCCACGGATATTCGGCATTTTAGCGAGCTGCGCCCGGAGGCCGCCGATGCCCGTGCCAAGGCGGCGCGAAGCAGCGGAAACGCTTGCGCTCACCAGGTCAAAAGCGCAGTCTCGCCGCATTTCCCGGCATGATCCGGTATTGAAGCGGCGGAGGAGAATCATGCGGCTTGCTCTGGTGATCACTTGCGGCATGGCGGTGGCGTGCAGCAGCGCGCTGGCCGAGGAAGCCTATCTCGACGACCGGTCAGACGCGGCATCGCTGGTCAAATCGCTCTACAACGCGGTCAACCGCAAGGAATATGCGCGCGCCTGGAGCTACTTCTCGGAACCGCCGGCGTCGTCACTGGAAGACTACGCCGAAGGCTTTTCAGGCACCGAAAGCGTGAAAGTCCGCACCGGCCGGGTGGCCGAGGAAGGTGCTGCGGGAAGCATCATGTTGCAGCTGCCGCTAGCCATCGAAGCGCATGCGAGCGATGGCAGTGTGCGGGTATTTTCCGGCTGCTACAGCCTGCGCATGGCAAATCCGGAAATCGCGACGGATGCCTTCACGCCGCTCAGCATTTCCAGCGGCCGGTTTTCAGCCTCCAGCGCCAAGCTGGATGAATCGGTGCCGGCGAATTGCGATGGCGGCGCGCCCCTGCCCGCGGCCGACCTGCTGCGCGACCGGGCAATCGCGCTTTGGGAAGACGCCTTCGCTCAGAGCTGCCAGCGCATGGAGGAATTGACGGCGGAAGAACGCACACCGGAGACCTACGATCTCAGCTTCCGCTACGCATATGAGACCGCCAGCGACCCGGAACACACAGCGAAGCTCTTCCGCTTCCCCTGCAATCGCGGCGCCTATAACGAATCCGAGGTCTACATTTACGGCGACGAGTTCAACGAGCTGCGCCTGCTTTCATTCGCCACGCCGCACCTGGACATCCGCTACCAGGACGACGACTTCGACAAGCCGGTCGATGCGATCTACGTGATCGGCTTCAAATCGGTTGGCGAACTCGTCAATTCCGAGTTCGATCCGGCTACAAACACGCTTCATTCATGGTCGAAATGGCGCGGCGTGGGCGACGCCTCTTCCCGCGGCGAATGGCTGTTTCGCAGTGGCGAATTCTCGCTGGTGCGTTTCGATGTCGATGCGTCCTATGACGGCGAAATCAACCCTCGCACAGTGGTGGACTACGCCTCGGGACCCTGAAGCCTACTCTCCGAAGCCAGAACCGGAATTGCGCGGCGCAAGCCTGATGAGGCGCGAATCCAGCACCGCCGCCTGCCGGTGGCGTACGGCCTTCTGGTAGTCGGGATCCTTGACCATTTCCACGAAAGCGGCGCCGCTCGGGTATTCCGCGATGAAGCACAAATCCCACCGCTCATCTTCCGGCCCGATCAGCATCAGCCTGAAATCGCCGGACCAGGCGATGCGGCCGCCGACGCGGCGGAAGATCGGCCCGCTCTCACGCCCGTAGGCCGCATAGGCCTCCGCGCCGGTGGCGGCGGTACCGTCCTCATACTCGGCTTTGTCGCGCAGGCGCACAAGATTGAGCATGTGGATCAGGCCCTCCTCGGAAAGCCCCCGGAACCTGCCGAACATTTCGCGTGTCGGGTCAACGAACATGAGAGCCTCCTTACTGCGCCAGCATCCAGTTGATGGTCTCGCGCCAGTCGGTCATGCGGATCGGCGTGCCATGGCTGCCCGTCTCAAACCGGACCATGCGGATGGGATAACCCGGCTTTGCTTTCCTCACCGAGCGGTAGAACGCCTCCATCTTCTCGATCGGAAATACGCTGTCGCGGCTGCCATGGCCGAGGAATACCGGCACCGAACCACGGAAAGCAGCGCTGCTCATGAATTCGCTGTCCCACAGCGAACCCAAAAGCATGAGCCCTCCCAGCCGCGGCGCGATGTCGGCGTCGCGGGCGAGGCGCCAGCACAGTGCGCCGCCCATCGAACCACAGGCAAAGACAACTTCCGCCTCGGGCGAGGCACGCAAGTAGATCGACAGCAGCGCCTTGATTTCGGCCGCACCCTTTTCGCCGAAATCGCTGAAATCGGGCGAGATATATAGCCCACGCGCATTGTGCACGAGGTTCTTGATGCGGTTGAAATTGCCGCCGAAGGTAAAGTCGTCGGCGCCCTGGCGGCGGCTGCCGCCCTGCCCGTGCAGATAGACGACGATCACGCTGGCGCGTCGCGAGGTGCCGACCGCGATGTGGCGCACCTTGCCGGCCGAGGTTTCGGCAATCAGATCATGTTGCTCTCGGCGCACGCCGGTCGAGACGTACTTGTTGTGTACCCGGCGCTCCGGCGTCTGGTCGCGGCCGTTGATGTCGCGCATTTCGTCGTAATCGACAACGCGGTAGCCGCCATCATCGTCCGCCGAAAGCAGGCCGGGATAAGCAAAGAGGTTGTCCTTGTGCGGCGGCAGCAGCTGCGCTGCCGCCAGGCCGGTCGAAAGGAGCAGGAACAGCGCTGGAAGGAACGTACGATTCATCGGCGCAAGGGTAAGCACTTCACCGTGCCGACGGCTAGTCCTCAATCACGCCACCGGCTGCCTTCAACGCATCGGGTGTATCCACGTCGATCCGCGCTGCCTCGCCAAGTTCGACGTCGATCACTTCAAGATCGCTGTTTTCGATGATGTGGCGCGCGCCGGTGTCACCCTGCAGCGCCTCGATCTCGGCAAACAGCGCACGCGGCAGAATGACCGGGTTGCCGCGCTGGCCCGACGCCGTCGCGCGGATGATGGCCTTGCCGCCATGAGCGCGAAACGCGTCGACAAGACTGCCGATATCATCCGATGACACCGCCGGCATATCAGCCAATACGATAATCGCCGCATCGACCTTGGCGCTCAGAGCACGGATGCCCGTTGCCAGCGAACTTGCGATGCCTGAGGCAAATTGCGGGTTTTCGACTGTGCGGATGCCGATGTCGGAAAGTGCTGCGCCGACCTCGCCCGCCTGATGGCCGAGCACAGCAACAACGTCACGCAGCCCGGCCTCAACCAGCGTGCGCGCGCTGCGATGGACCAGCGCCTCGCCATCGAAACGCGCCAGCAGTTTGTTATGCGCACCCATGCGGCTCGAGCGGCCCGCCGCGAGCAGAACGCCACCGATCTCGATTCGGCGCGCACCACGCGCCTCGCGCGGCTGAGGGCGGGATGGGATTTCGGCGAGAAGACCGCCCACCCCCATGCCGGCAATTTCGTCCGATGTCACATTCAACCCGGCCGCGATACGGTCCAGTACCCAGTCGAAACCGTTCTCCTTCGGGCTGCGGGCGCAGCCCGGCGCGCCGAGCACCGGTTTGCCGGCGAGTTCGCCGACGACCAGCAGATTTCCCGGATCGACCGGCATGCCGGTGCGTTCCACACGCCCGCCCGCCAGCCGGATCGCGGCGGGTATGACGTCATCCTCGTCGCTGACCGCGGATGCGCCAAATGCGATCAGCAGATCGTTTTCGCCGGCGAGCGGTTTGAGCGCTTCGGCAAGGGCTGCGGCCTCATGCGCGGTCCGCCGCTCGGATGTTATGCGGCTGCCCGAGCGTGCCAGCCGTGCGGCTGTCAGTTCGGCAGATTTCGCAAGCACCGACGCCTTGGATCCCGCCAGCTGGGTCTGCGCAAGCCCCACCCTGAGGCTCCGGAACTGGTGAACCGCAAGTGCCGCCCCCTCTCCTGCTTTCGCTTCCGCCGCCGCAACCAGTTCGCCGCCGACGGCATATGGAATGATCTTCACTGTCGCGACCATCTGGCCGGCCTCGACCGCCGAATAGTTGGCAAGGGTTGCAACCGTGATCGCAGGGTCGATTGCATTCAGCGCGTCGATCCGCGTCTTTTCGACGGTCAACAGACCAGCCGTGGCTGCATGGAGATTGATGCGGCCGGTCGACGCAGTGCGGATGTCCACGCCGTCGACGCGCATCGCCCGCGCGATACGGTCGGCGGCCTCGTTTTCCGCGACATCGCCCGCGTCGAGCCGGGCGACAGTGACAGTTGTCACACCGGCCGCGCCGAGCGTCTCGATGTCTTCACGCGTGAGCAGATGCGCCTTGCGCAGGCGTTTGCCGCCTAGCTGGATGGAATGCGCGAGGATCGTTCCTTCCGCGTCGGCGACCGGGCAAGGCCCGAATTTCATGCCGCCCTCATGCTGAGCCCGCCGGCAAGTTCACGCTTGCGCAGCGCCTCGATGATCTGCGCCAGCGTTGCGACGGCGATCTCAGCCGGGCTTGCCGCGGCGATGTCGAGGCCGATCGGGGCGTGGATGAGATCCAGCTCGGCGTCCGACAGGCCGCCTTCCTTCAACCGGTCAACGCGCTTGGCATGCGTCCTTCTGCTGCCCAGTGCGCCAACGTAGAAGCAGCCGGCTCTTAGCGCCGCCGCAAGCGGGTAATCGTCGATCTTGGGGTCGTGGGTAAGAGCTGCGAGCGCCGTGTAAGCGTCGAGCGGCTGGTTCTTCAGCACATCCTCCGGCCATTCGGCATGCAATGCGACCTCGGCAAACCGTTCCTCGGTGGCAAAGGCGGTGCGCGGGTCGATGACCATCATGTCGAAGCCGGCGATCTTTGCCATCGGCGCCAGCGCCTGGCTGATATGCACCGCACCGATGACCACCAGGCGCGGCGGCGGTACATGAACATTCAAGAATAGCTCGCGGCCCTCGATCTCGGCGAGGCCTGATTTGCCCGACCGGAACGCGCGGCCGATCGCTTCGCCGAGTGCGCCGGACATTTCGTCGCCCTCGCGCACCAGTTGGCCAGCACCATCCGCGGTGTCGGTGATGAGAATGGCGGCGCGGCGCGCAGCACGCTCGGCATTCAGTTCCTTGAGAAGCACAAGGTCCATCGCAATCAGCCCAGGCGCTCGACAAAAACCTTGATGCGGCCGCCGCAGGACAGACCAACGCGCCATGCCGTCTCGTCGGCGACGCCGAATTCAAGCATGCGCGGCTCGCCGGTTTCGATCACATCGACGGCTTCAGTGATCACCGCGCCTTCCACGCACCCGCCCGAGACCGAACCGTGGAAGTTGCCTGCGCTGTCGATGACGAGTTGGCTGCCGGTCGGTCGGGGCGCCGAGCCCCATGTTTCCATGACGGTGGCAATGGCGACATCGCGTCCGCCACTCTTCCATGTCTCGGCGACCTGCAGCGGGTCGAGATTGTCGGTGGTGGCTGAGCTGGCGTCCATGGCGTTCTCCCGAAACCTCAATATGGAGTGGCGGCCGCCCGGTTGCCAAGCCCCCGCCAGCGGCTCGGATCGGCGGAGCCATGCGCGTCCGACAGCGAGGCGCACAGGTCCGACAGCGCATCGAGCGAATGAACCGCCCGCAACTCGTCGACATGCGGCAGCATGGCCTGCACGCCGCGCGCACGCGGTTCGAAGCCGTCGAAACGCAGCAGCGGGTTCAGCCACACCAGCCGGCGGCAGGATTTGTGAAGCCGTTCCATTTCGGCATCCAGCCCTTCGGGATCATCGCGCTCCAGGCCGTCGGTGATGAGCAGCACCACCGCGCCTTGCGATAGAACGCGGCGCGACCAGACCCGGTTGAACTCGTGCAGCGTGTCGCCGATGCGCGTACCGCCCGACCAGTCCTCGACGGCGGCCGAGGCCTGCTCCAGTGCCTCGTCAGGATCACGATGACGAAGCTGGCGGGTCAGATTGGTGAGGCGCGTGCCGAAAACGAATGTGTGCACACGCCGCCGCTTCTCCGAAAGCGCATGCATGAAATGCAGGAAGATGCGGGTGTATTGGCTCATCGAGCCGGAAATATCGGCCAGCACGACCAGTGGCGGCTGCACGCTGCGCACAGAGCGGAACCGCGGAATGATCAGATCGCCACCGGTGCGCAGCGCGGAGCGCATCGTGGCGCGCGGATCGACACGCCTGCCCCGCGGGTCCGGCCGGAAGCGCCGCGTGCGTACCTTGTCGACAGGCAGGCTCAGCTCGGCGATGGCGCGCCGGGCATCTGCAAGTTCGTCCGCCGTCATCTGCGCAAAGTCTTTGCCACGCAGCACTTCTCTGCCCGACACGGTGAAGCGCGCATCGATGTCGATCTGCGGCACCTCGTCTTCGCGTCGGCTCTCCTGGCCGGCGAAAAGCGCATTGGCGACACGCGATTCGGCGGCGCGCTGCTTTTCCCGCTCGCGGGTATCCGGCGCGACCGGCGAAAACATCGCGAGCAGCTTTTCGATCAGTTCGCGCGAGCGCCAGAAGAGCCGGAACGCCTCATCAAAGACCGGGCGGTCCTCGCGGCGCTTCACCAGGACAGCATGCAGCGTCCAGTAGAAATCGTCGCGGGTGCCGATGCCGGCCGTCAAAACGGCATCGATCGCATCGACCACCGACGCGGGACCGACCCGCATACCCGCCTTGCGCAGCGTACGGGCGAAATAGACAATGTTGTCGGCAATGCGCCCATCTGGCTTCGCGGTATCGTGGGCAGCGATATCGGCCATGGCCCTGCCTACTGCGCGGCCGCCAGTTCGGCCTTCACGTCGTCGAGGATGCGGCGACCCTCGCCTTCGGAAATGCGGGCGATATCATCCTGATATTTCAGCAGCACGCCGATCGTGTCCGACACGGTTTCGGGGTCGAGTGCGATCTTGTCGAGTTCGGTGAGCGCGCCGGCCCAGTCGATCGTTTCGGCAACCCCAGGCGCCTTGAAGAGATCGAGTTCGCGCAGCTTCTGCACGAAATGCACCACTTCGCGCGAGAGCCGCTGGTTCGCCTGAGGCACTTTCAACGAGACAATCTCAAGCTCGCGCGCGGCGTCGGGATAATCGACCCAGTGATAGAGGCAACGGCGCTTCAGCGCGTCGTGGATTTCGCGGGTGCGGTTGGTGGTGACGATGACGATCGGCGGCTCCTTGGCCTTGATCGTGCCGAGCTCGGGGATCGTCACCTGAAAGTCGGACAGGATTTCAAGCAGGAAGGCTTCGAATGCCTCGTCGGTGCGGTCGAGCTCATCGATCAGGAACACCGGCGCACGACCGGGTTCGCCTTCAAGCGCTTCGAGCACCGGGCGCCTGATCAGGTATTTCTCCGAGAAGACGTTGCGTTCCATTTCGTTGCGATCAACGCCGCCCGTAGCCTCCTCCATGCGGATTTCGATCATCTGGGCGGCGTAGTTCCACTCATATACGGCGGAAGAGACGTCCAGGCCCTCGTAACATTGCAGGCGGATCAGCGGCCGGTCGAGCGCCGACGACAGAACCTTGGCAATCTCGGTCTTGCCGACACCGGCTTCGCCTTCCAGGAAAAGCGGTCGCGCCATTCGCAATGCCAGAAAGAGCACGGTCGCCAGGGACCGGTCGGCAACGTAGCCCGCGCCCTCCAGCATGGTGAGCGTGTCGTCAATCGTAGCCGGCAGCTGGTTCGCCATTTTGTCCTTCAAAGCAGGCGGTAGGCGCGGTTGTAGTAGATCAGCGGGCTGAGGCTATCACCTATACGGACCGCGCGCACACGGCCGAACAGCACGCGGTGCGTGGCAAGGTCCTTGGCGTCGACCAGTTCGCAGTCGAAAGCCGCTGCGGCATCTCTAAGCACAGGCGCGCCGGTGGAAACCGCGTCCCATGCTCCAACTGCAAACCGACCGTCCTGGGAAAGGCCAGTCAGTCCCGAAAACGCATCCGCTACCGGCTTCTGCGAGTCGGTGAGCGTGTTGAGCGCAAAGACCCCGTTGTCGCGGAAAACATCATTCGCCTCGTTTTCGCGGTTGAGGCAGACCAGAATCGTCGGCGGCGCGTCTGAAACCGAACATGCGGCGATGACCGTCACGCCGCGCCGGCCGGCCGCGCCGTCAGTCGTCACGACATGCACGGCACCGGCGAAGCGGGCCATGGCGTCGCGATAGATGCGCGGCTCGACCGCAGTATCCTTAAGCAATGCAAACCCCTGAAACGTCTAGCCCGCTATATAGTGCCGGCACAACCTGTCACAAGCACAGCTCACGGCAGGGCGGCAAGCCGTTCCGCCGACATTTCGGCATGGAGGGCCGAAATCGCGACAATCTGCGATTGCGTGTTCACTTTTCAGCGCATGCCCGTAGATTGCGGCCATGCGCATGCCCCTGCCCCTCGTTCCGTTTCTTACCCTTTCCGCTGCCGTCTTTGCCGCGCCGGTAGAGGCGCAGACGATTGGTATCGTCGCGCCGGTAACGGAATCGGCCGAACTTCTGGGCAACCAGTTGCGCAACGGGGCGGAAATCGCGGCCGCGGAACGGCGCATAGCGCCGGCCAATCTGCGCTTCGCCGATGACAGCTGCTCAGCCGAGGGCGGTAAACAGGCCGCCGAAGCCATGGTCGCCGGCGGGGTGCGCATCGTTGCCGGGTTCATCTGTACCGAGGCGATCGAGGCAGCATTGCCGATCCTGGACAAGGCAGGCATTCCGGTGATCACTCCCGGCGTGCGCACCAACAGTCTCACCGACCAGCGGCATAAGACCGGCTGGCCGGTCTACCGCATGGCACCTCGCGCCGACGGTGAACGCGAGGCCGTATCTGAAATCCTGGTGGAACAGTGGCAGGACAAGCTCTTTGCCATTGTCGATGATGGCACAATCTATGGCCGTGAACTGGTGGAGAGCTTTCGGCTTTCGGCCGAGCTTGCCGGCCTGCAGCCGATATTCGTCGACACCTACCGGCCGCAGCTGGAAAACCAGATCGGCCTCGTCGCACGGCTGAGACGCGCCGGCGCATCGCATGTTCTGGTCGGCGGCGACCGGGTGGACGTCGCGATCATGGGTCGCGATGCGTCCGAGCTCGGCTTCGACCTGGTGATCGCCGCCGGCGAAACCCTGCGCTCCGCGCCAGGTGATGTGCCGCTGGCAGCGGGCACGCTGATGGTCGGCCTGCCGGAGCCGTCCGACGATGCCGCCGAAGCCGTGCTCGAAGCGTTTCGCGAACGCGAGGTGCTTGCGGAAGGATACGCCATTCCGGGTTTTGCTGCCCTCGAGGTCGCCGTTGAAGCGCTCATCCGCGCCGAGACCAGCGGCCGAACGCTTACCGAGGTCCTGAACGCCGACACATTCGAAACCGCGATGGGACCGGTCAAATTCGACGACAAGGGCGATTTGACGCAAAACCCTTACCGGCTGTTCCGTTATGACGGTATGAAATTTGTCGCCGTGGAGTGAGCCTTGCCGCTGAAACCGGGACCTCTCAATCTTCTGACCGACGTCGCCGGGTTGCGCGTCGGCAATGCCGATGACGCGAAACTGAAATCGGGCGTAACCGCCGTCATTTGCGACGAACCAGCGGTGGCGTCCTTTCACGTGATGGGCGGCGCACCTGGCACGCGCGAGACGGATCTGCTGGAGCCGCACAACTCGGTCGAACGGATCAACGCGCTGGTGCTTTCCGGCGGTTCGGCATTCGGTCTCGATGCGGCGTCCGGCGCGCAGGCCGCGCTGCGAGAAGCCGGCATGGGATTTTCGGTGCGCGGCATCAACATTCCGATCGTGCCGAGCGCTATCCTGTTCGACATGACCAATGGCGGCGACAAGAACTGGGGCGCCTACCCGCCCTACCGCGAGCTCGGTCATGCGGCGGCGCTTGCCGCGAGCACCGAATTCCCGCTCGGCACCCACGGGGCCGGAAAAGGCGCGCTGACGGCCGGCTTGAAGGGCGGGCTCGGCTCGGCATCGGCGGTCCTGCGCAACGGCGTTACGGTGTCGGCCCTGGCGGCGGTCAACGCCGTGGGCTCAACGACCATGGGCGAGAGCCCGCATTTCTGGGCTGCCCCGTTCGAAATAGGCGATGAGTTTGGCGGCCTCGGGCTTCCCGCGGCGCTGCCCGCACGCAGCGCGGACGTGCTGCTCAAGTTCCGCGACCAGAATACGGCCGGCGCCAATACCACGCTCGGCATCATCGCGACCGATGCCGTGCTCACCAAGGCCGATGCCAAGCGGCTCGCGGTCGCCGCCCATGACGGTTTCGCCCGGGCGATCTGGCCGAGCCATACTCCGGCCGACGGCGACCTGGTTTTCTCGCTCGCGACAGGTACAAGCGGTATTACCCCCGGATTCGAAGATGCGATCGATCTCTATGCCGAGGCAGGTTCCGTGATGGCGCGAGCGATCGCACGCGGGGTTCATTCTGCCGTGGCCGAATCCGGTGATATCATGCCGGTGTGGACCGAGCGGCTCGCGGCGAGCCGCTAATGTCCGGCTACGAGGAGGAATGACCATGCTGGCATCGATTATACGAAAGACGGCCGCGGTGGCGGCCGCGCTTTGCATACCCGCAATCGCATATGCGGGCGACGCGGCCGAAGTGAATATTATCGGCTTCAGTGCGGACGGAAGCATATTCGCGTTCGAGGAATACGGCGTCCAGGACGGTTCCGGCTTCCCTTATGCCAATCGCTTCTACATCGACACTGCGACCGACAGTTTCGTTTCCGGCACGCCGATCCGGGTGAGGATCGAGGATGAAACCGCGTCGCTGAACGATGCGCGCGCTCAGGCACAAACGCAGGGCGAAGCGGTAATTGCCGATGCTGTTCTTGCCGAAAACCGCGGCTACACCGCCGGCTGGAACGCCATAACCGAACTTTCCGCCGACTTCTCGCGTATGGCAGTCAATCCGCGGCCGGTATTCGCGCCCATCGATGCGCCGGTCGAATTCCGGCTCGAAGACGTACCGCTCGTTGCGCCTACGATGTGCGAGGGTTTCGGCGCGATCATGGGCTACCGGCTGACGCGCCTCGGCACCACCGACGGCGACACCACAGAGCTCGTTCATGAAGACAACTCGATACCGGCCAGCCGCGGCTGCCCGCTCGGCTACGGCATCGGCGGATTGCAGATATTCTACCCGCCGTCGGGCGATCCGGTCTTCGCATTGATGATCGCAATGCGGCAGATCGGCTTTGAAGGCCCCGATCACCGCTGGCTCGCCGTCGCAGGGCGCCTGTAGGACCGGATGACGATATCTGACGCAAGGTCCGGGCTTCTTCACCGACTTCGCATGGCATTGCCCGGGCCAGCTTTCACCGCGCTTGGCACTGCATTATGGGCTGTGGCGATGGCGGCAAGTGCGGCGGTTTCGCTGCTTGCGGGCGGCCGGATCGAAGCCGCGCACAGCAGCACCGTTATCGTGATCTTCGCGCTGGGCGGGGTGCTATCATTCCCGGTCGCACTCTACCTCACACGCCTCGTTGTTCCCGGCGCGGGTGCGGAGCGCCGCTATGCGGCGGCGTTTCTTGCGCTCGGCATCTGTACCATTCTCGCCACCGCATTCGTGTTTTCAATGCACTACCGGGTCTATTTTGCCCAATGGCACGGCGATTTTCCGAGCGTTCAATGGGTTTTTCAGCTGCTTTTCACAGGTGCCAGCGCCGTCTACCAGTTTGCGGTGCTCGGGACGCGGCTGTTTTTCCCTCTGGGTATCGTGCTTCTTTTCGGCGCTAGCCTGTTGGTAGCCAGGCAGGCGCGTTGAGAAGTGCAGTGTGCTCTGTTAGGAGCACGGCGACTTCGTCGAAATACAGGAAACGCAATGATCCCGCGCTATTCGCGGCCCGAAATGGTCGCAATCTGGTCGCCCGAAACCCGATTCCGGATCTGGTTCGAAATCGAGGCGCATGCCTGCGACGCTCTGGCCGAGATCGGCGTGATCCCGAAAGAGGCCGCAAAGACGATCTGGGACAAGGGCGGCAGCGCGACATTTAACGTCGATCGCATCGACGAGATCGAGCGCGAGACCAAACATGACGTCATCGCCTTCCTGACACACCTTGCAGAGTTTGTCGGGCCGGACTCGCGGTTCATTCATCAGGGCATGACGTCGTCGGACGTGCTCGACACCTGCCTGGCCGTGCAATTGAAGCGGGCGAGCGATCTTCTGATCGCCGATCTCGACGCATTGCTGGCAGCGCTCAAGAAACGGGCATTCGAACACAAGGACACGGTGACAGTCGGCCGCAGCCACGGCATCCATGCCGAACCAACGACCTTCGGTGTCAAGCTGGCCTACGCCTATGCCGAGTTTTCACGGGCGCGCGAACGCCTCGTCGCGGCACGCGCCGAAGTCGCCACCTGCGCGATATCGGGCGCTGTCGGCACGTTCGCCAATGTCGATCCGCGGGTCGAAGCGCATGTGGCCGAAAAACTCGGCCTCACAGCCGAGCCCGTGTCCACGCAGGTGATCCCGCGCGACCGGCACGCCATGTTCTTCGCAACGCTGGGTGTGATCGCGTCGTCCGTCGAGCGGCTGGCGACGGAAATCCGTCACCTCCAGCGCTCCGAAGTTCTGGAAGCGGAGGAGTATTTCTCGCCCGGCCAGAAGGGTTCGTCGGCGATGCCGCACAAACGCAACCCGGTGTTGACGGAAAACCTCACCGGCCTTGCGCGCATGGTCCGCGCCTACGCCATGCCGGCGATGGAGAATGTCGCGCTCTGGCATGAACGCGATATCTCGCACTCTTCGGTCGAGCGCATGATCGGCCCTGACGCCACGGTGACGCTCGATTTCGCGCTGGCGCGGCTGACCGGCGTGATCGAAAAGCTGCTCGTCTACCCGGACAACATGCAGGCCAACATGAACCGCTATCGCGGCCTCATCCATTCACAGCGCGTGCTGCTTGCCCTCACCCAGGCCGGCGTCTCGCGCGAAGACGCCTATCGCCTCGTGCAGCGCAACGCGATGAAAACCTGGGAACACGGCAAGGACTTTCTGGAAGAGCTGCTGGCCGACATGGACGTTACGGCCGCGCTACCTGCCGACGAAATCCGCAGCCGGTTCGACCTCGGCTATCACACCAAACATGTCGAGACGATCTTCGAGCGGGTGTTCGGCAACGAGTAATTTCTTGAATTTCAGGCGAATTCCTCCTAACTAGTCATCAAACTAGTCAGGAGGATGACCCACTGCGCGCGTGGCACATTCAGGATGCGAAGGCCCGGTTCAGCGAGTTCCTCGAGGCCTGCGTGAAGGACGGTCCGCAGTTGGTGACCAAACGTGGCAAGGCACAAGCCGTGCTTGTGCCGTTGTCAGAATGGGCTCGTCTCACAAAAAACGCGCAGCCTTCGCTCAAGGAATTGCTCCTCACCGACCATACACGCGGCGACCTCAACATCCCGCCGCGCGGCAGCGCCCGCCGGCGACCAAATGTATTTGTCGAGCGCTAATCGATGTTTCTTCTCGACACGAATGTGGTTTCGGAGCTGCGCCGGCTACGCCCGCATGGCGCAGTCGTGGAATGGCTGACCGCTACGCCCGACGCCGACCTTGCGATATCGGCAGTCACGCTCGGCGAAATTCAGGCGGGGATCGAAATCACGCGCGAACAGGACGCACCGAAAGCCGCCGAGTTGGAAAGCTGGGCTGATCTTGTGGCTGGCACATACAATGTACTGCCGATGGACGCGCCCTGCTTTCGACTATGGGCGAAACTCATGCATCGAAAATCCGACACCCTCTACGAAGATGCGATGATCGCTGCCACTGCCCTCGTCCACGAACTGACGGTCGCCACACGCAATACCGGAGACTTCGAAGTCTTTGAGGTGAAGACTTTCAACCCGTTCGGTACCGCATGACCGTCAGGCTGCTAGCGTCCTGATCGCATTGCCCCAAGGGTCGGATTTCTCGTCCGTTCCCGTGGCAGTTTTCGAGGTCAATTCCACGAAATTGAGGCCGGTTCGGTCCATTGTGCGCGGGCCGGCGCCGGCGCTTTGCCAGGAGTTGGCGCCGATGTGATGGTGGTAGCCGCCGGTCGAGAGAAAGACGGCACTGTCGCCGTAACGTACGACGGTATCGAAACCCATCTCGCCGTTCCACCACTCCTCGGCAGCCCGGGTATCACCGACGCGCAAGTGAACGTGGCCGACAATGGTGTATTCGGGGATGCCTGACCAGCCGGCGTCGCCCTGCGGCAGCGATGCATGCAGCGCCCGGAGGTCCAGCCTTTCGGTCGCCATCTGCACCTGCCCGTCCCGGCTCGGCCATTCATGCGGCTGGCGGTCGCGGTAGATTTCGATGCCGTTGCCTTCGGGGTCGTAGATATAGATCGCCTCGCTGACCAGATGGTCGGATGCGCCTGAAATGCCGATCCGGTTTTCGGCCGCATGACCGACCCAGCGCGCGAGATCGTCGCGCGAGGGCAGCAGAAAAGCCGTGTGATAAAGGCCGGCGCTGCGCTCGTCGCCAAGTTGCAAGGACGGCGACCCTTCGATTTCGAGCAGTTCGCGCCCTCCAGCACCGAGGCCGATGGTCCCGTTGGCGCGGCGCAACTCCTCGAGCCCGAGCACCTTCCTGTAGTAATCTGCGAGGCCCTCGGCATCGCGTGCCTTCAGCCCGACACGGGCAACGCTGACCGGCGCATCGGCGGCAAACGGCAAATGTCCCATAGAAATCTCCACAAACGGCGGTCCGGCAAATCGATGCCGGCCCTTGTTGTGCTTCAAATCGCAATCGTAGCGCGGTTTCACAAGATGCGGGATGGGAGACAGGCTGTTCACCGAATGCACAAGCTTGCCTCGCGCGGCAGCCGTGGCTACATCGCGGCCATGAAGGTGAAAGACGCAGACATTCTGTTCATTCCAGGGGCCGTCGGCTTGGACGAGGGCCACTGGCTGTCGCGCTGGCAAGGCCGGCTTTCAACCGGCCGCTCCCTTGCATCGAAGGCAGGCGATGCGGCGGCACTGACCGCGTGCATCGCAGATGCCGTGAATAACGAAACCAAACCGACCGTTCTTGTTGCGCACGGGGACGGCGTCGCGGCCGCCGTTCAGGCCATCAGCCGGTTCAAGACGGCAGTAGCGGGAGCGTTTCTGGTCTCGCCATGGACGCCCGATGAACCGTTGCCAGCCGGCCCGCTGCCCTTCCCATCGATTCTGGTCGCGAGCCGCAACGACCCGAAATACTCGTTCGACCATGCAGAGCAGATGGCCGGCGACTGGGGTTCGCTGTTCATCGACGCGGGCGAGATCGGCGGCATCGATTCCGCTTCAGGCCACGGTCCGTGGCCTGAAGGTTCGATGACATTCGCGCGGTTCGTGTCGCGGCTGGCGCCGAACTAGCCTATCGAGGCTTTTGCCTTTGCGAGCAGCGATGCCGCACCAATGCTCATGAGCTGGGCTTCGGGCGCAAAACCGAAGAACTGGACACCCAGCTCGCGCATGCGTCCCGCATCTGCCATATCGACGAGGTAGAGACCGACATATTTGCCGGCAGCGCGGGCCTTTTTGACGACCTCTTCGACTGCTTCCGCCATGTCTTCAAGACGCGGGTCGACGGCCTTGCCATTGGTCCAGCCGATGGAGAAATCCGAAGGGCCGATGAAGACCGCATCGATTCCCGGCGTATCGAGTATGGCGTCGAGCACATCAAATGCTCTGCGCGTTTCGATCATTGCAAAGGCGAGTGCCTCACCATTGGCTTCACGCAGCCGTTTTGCATTGTCGGTCTGGCCGTCGCGCGCAGCCGCGATACTGACACCCCAGGACCGCTCCCCGAGCGGCGGGTATTTCATCGCCGCCGCAAACTGCCTGGCGTCATCTGCCGAATTGATCATCGGTGCGACGACCGCCTGAGCGCCATAGTCGAGAGCGCGGCTTGCCATGTCGAAGCGGCCGACGGGTATGCGCACTATTCCAGGCTTCCCGCGCGCAATAACCGGCGCGAGACAGCGCAAAACGCTTTCTTCGCTGTGGCCGCCATGCTGCATGTCGAGCAGCACTGAATCGAATCCGGTTGCGGCCAGAGCCTCAAGCGTCAGCGCGTCGGGAATACCCGACCAGGCGGCGAATACGGTTTCATCGTTCGCCAAGCGCGCGGCAAGCGATTTCGAGGTTCGACCCAATCCGCTCATCGGCTTTTCACCCTCGCCAGCGGTCAACCCGCCCGAACCTGTTCCACGGCCTCGGCGAGAAGGTCGATCATGCGCGTGCGTATCTGCTCGTCGGACTGGCTGACGCCGGCCGCATCAAGGTCCGCGCGGACCTTGCGGAACACATCATCGTCGCCAGCCTCTTCAAAGTCGGCAGCGACAACTTCCTTGGCGTAGGCCTCGGCCTCATCGCCTGTCTTGCCGATCAGATCGGCAGCCCACAGACCGAGAAGCTTGTTGCGGCGGGCATAAGCCCGAAACTTCAAGTCCTCGTCGTGAGCAAACTTGGCTTCAAAACCTTTCTCACGATCTTCGAAGCTGGCCATGAACTTTCCTCCGGTCGGTATGGGCACTAATGTGCATATGGGTGCTCCGGCAGAAACCAAAAGCCCGCGCCGCGGTCAATATGCAGACGACATGCAGGCCGCGACAAACGGTCTTTTCGGTGTGCCGGCGGCCCTGAAACGCCCGCAAAGCAGTTGAACACCGCGAAATGGCGATTGAGCACGGCAAGCAGTTGCGTTAGGACGCAGCGAGAAAATGCAGGCAGGCGAATCCACCGTCGGCCGGCGCGTTCCGTCGCCAAACATCAGAGATTGCCATGAACCGTCGGCGCCGCATCTACGAAGGCAAAGCAAAAATCCTCTATGAAGGGCCCGAACCCGGTACGCTGGTTCAGTTCTTCAAGGACGACGCGACCGCCTTCAACAAGAAGAAACACGAAATTGTCGACGGCAAGGGTGTGCTCAACAACCGAATCTCAGAGCACATTTTCTCGCATCTCAACCGCATAGGCATCCCGACCCACTTTATCCGCCGGCTCAATATGCGCGAGCAGCTGATCAAGGAAGTCGAGATCATTCCGCTTGAAGTTGTGGTGCGCAATGTTGCGGCGGGTTCTCTGGCCAAGCGCCTCGGGATCGAGGAAGGCACCTTGCTGCCGCGTTCGATCATCGAATTCTACTACAAGGCCGACGCGCTGGACGACCCGATGGTGACGGAAGAGCACATCACCGCCTTCGGTTGGGCAAGCCCGCAGGAAATCGACGACATCATGGCGCTTGCCATCCGCGTCAACGATTTTCTGACCGGCCTGTTTCTGGGCGTCGGTATCCAGCTCGTCGACTTCAAGATGGAGTGCGGCCGTCTGTGGGAAAACGAGATGATGCGGGTCGTCGTGGCAGACGAGATTTCGCCCGACTCCTGCCGGCTCTGGGACGTCGGCACGCAGGACAAGCTCGACAAGGACCGCTTCCGCCGCGACATGGGCGGGCTTGTGGAAGCCTATCAGGAAGTCGCGCGCCGGCTGGGCATCATGAACGAAAACGAGCCGCCGCGCCCCTCGGGCCCGGTGCTCGTCTCGACCAAGCCCGGCGACAAAGACAGCGTTCACTAAGACCACGGAGCAAAAATTGGCGATCAGGGCACGCGTGACAGTAACGCTCAAGAACGGCGTTCTGGACCCGCAGGGCAAGGCAATCGAAGGTGCGCTAGGCACGCTGGGGTTTGGCGGTGTGGGCCAGGTGCGCCAGGGCAAAGTGTTCGATGTTGAGCTGGACGGCGCAGATCGCTCGAAAGCCGAGGCCGATCTAAAGGCGATGTGCGAGAAGCTGCTCGCGAACACCGTGATCGAAGACTACGCGGTGGAGATTGCCGGGTGAAGACCGCCGTCGTCCTGCTTCCCGGCCTCAACCGCGACCGCGACATGATCGCGGCTCTGACCACCATAACCGGTCAGAGGCCGCACACGGTGTGGCAGACAGAGACCGAAATCCCGGATGTCGACCTGATCGTCATTCCCGGCGGGTTTTCCTATGGCGACTATCTGCGCTGCGGCGCCATCGGCGCGCGCATGCCGGTGATGCAGGCCGTAGCCGATAAGGCGCGGCAGGGCGTCATGGTCATGGGCGTGTGCAACGGCTTCCAGATCCTGCTCGAAGCGGGACTTCTGCCGGGTGCGCTGATGCGCAACGCAACGCTGAAATTCGTCTGCCGCGAAGTGAAGCTTGAAGTCGCCAATGCGAACACCGCATTCACTCGCGGCTATCAGGCCGGTCAGGTCATCCGCTGTCCGGTCGCGCACCACGACGGCAACTATTTCGCCGATGAGGAGACGCTGAAACGGCTCGAAGGCGAAGGTCAGGTCGTGTTCCGTTATGCCGAAGGCACAAATCCCAACGGCTCGGTGAACGATATCGCCGGCATTGTGAGCCACGAAGGCAATGTGCTCGGCATGATGCCGCACCCCGAGAACCTCGTCGAAGCAGCACATGGCGGCACTGACGGACGCGCGCTTTTTGCCGGCGCGCTGGGGCTCGCAGCGTGAGTGCAAGACGGCTGAGCGTCGGCTCGGCGTGTCTTGCCGCGCTTATGATTTCAGGTTGCCAAAGCGGCCCGGTCGCGGATGCCGGTGTGTCGGTGCCCGGCGACAATTCGGCTCTCTCGACCATGGAGCGCATCGCGGTTGCGTCCCAGAAGTGCTGGTTCAAGCCACAGAAAGAAGGGTTCGAGGGCCTGGCGCTCTCGCCCGAGCTGACCTCCTTTTCGGGGCGGCCGCGTATTCTGGCCGTGCCGCGCGGAAATGTCGGCGGGTTGCCCAAACTCGTGATCGAAGCCGCGGGCAAACCTGCCCGGATTTCCGCATACGGCCCGCTGATGGACGGCCCGCAAGGCCCGTCGATCGCAGCCGACGCCCAGCGCTGGGCAAGTGGCGACACCTCCTGTTCCGCAGCGGCATGACAATGTCACGAGCGCTGCAGATCATCGGCATTCTGATCGGCGTCACGGCCGTCGTGGTACAGTTCTTCCTTGCCGTCGACCGCTTCACCGGCGAAGGCATGAGCCTCGGCGGTTCGGTGGTGAAATTCTTCTCCTTCTTCACCATCCTGACCAACATCTTTGTGGTGCTTGTCCATGCTTCGGGCGTGCTGCAGCGCCGGCTGACATTCTTTGAGCGGCCGCGGGTGCAGACTACCGCCTTCATCGCAATCACGATTGTCGGCATTGTCTACCATGTGCTGCTGGCCGATCTTTGGGATCCGCAGGGCCTGCAGAAAATCACCGACATCATGCTCCATTATGCGGCGCCTATCGTCATGATCGTCTGGTGGCTCGGTTTTGGCCGCAGCGGCCGGTTGCGCTGGGGCGACATCCCGATTTTCCTGATCTATCCCTTCGCCTATCTCGGATATGTACTGTTGCGCGCGCCGATCGCCGACGAAGTTCCCTACCCGTTCCTCGATTTCTGGCAGAATGGCTGGCCCTCCGTGATCACGATGATTGCCGTCATTCTTGTCATGTTCATTGTCGTGGCCGCCCTGGCGGTCGCGGCGGACCGCTACCTCCCGACCTCCCCGCGAAAAGCATCCCGACCGTGACCATACCCAACGCCGTTCCCATTACCGACGACCTGATTGCCGCCCACGGGCTGAAGCCGGACGAGTATCAACGCATTCTCGACCTGATCGGCCGTGAACCGAGTTTTACCGAACTCGGCATCTTTTCCGCCATGTGGAACGAACACTGCTCTTACAAGAGCTCGAAGAAGTGGCTGCGCACACTTCCGACAAAGGGCGATCGCGTCATTCATGGGCCGGGCGAGAACGCCGGCGTTGTCGACATAGGCGACGGCGAATGCGTGGTCTTCAAGATGGAGAGCCACAACCACCCCTCCTATATCGAGCCCTATCAGGGTGCGGCGACCGGTGTCGGCGGCATTCTGCGCGATGTGTTCACCATGGGCGCACGGCCGGTGGCGGCAATGAACGCGCTGCGCTTCGGCGAACCGGACCATCCCAAAACGCGGCATCTGGTGGCCGGAGTCGTGTCGGGCGTCGGCGGCTATGGCAATGCATTCGGGGTGCCGACCGTCGGCGGCGAGGTGGAATTCGACGCCAGCTACAACGGCAACATCCTGGTGAATGCCTTCGCTGCGGGCATCGCCAGAACCGACGGGATTTTCCTCTCGCAGGCCAAGGGTGTCGGGCTTCCCGTGGTTTATCTCGGCGCAAAGACAGGCCGCGACGGTGTCGGCGGCGCTACCATGGCCTCCGCGGAATTCGATGACCAGATCGACGAGAAACGCCCGACGGTCCAGGTCGGCGACCCTTTCACCGAAAAATGCCTTCTGGAAGCCTGTCTGGAGCTGATGGCGTCCGGCGCGGTCATTGCCATTCAGGATATGGGTGCGGCCGGTCTCACCTGCTCGGCCGTCGAGATGGGGGCCAAGGGTGACCTCGGCATCGAGCTCGATCTCGACAAGGTGCCGGTGCGCGAAGAACGCATGTCGGCTTACGAAATGATGTTGTCGGAGAGCCAGGAGCGTATGCTCATGGTGCTCAAGCCGGAGATGGAAAAGGCCGCCGAAGCGATCTTCCGCAAATGGGGGCTCGACTTCGCCATTGTCGGCAAGACGACCGACGATCTCAGATTCCGCATTCTTCACCAGGGCGAGGAAGTTGCCAATCTGCCGATCAAGGAACTGGGCGACGAAGCCCCGGAATATGACCGGCCTTGGACGTCGCCGGCCGCTCCGAAAGCGCTCGACGGCGTGCCGGAAAGCGACGTCGCCAATGCGCTGTTGACGCTGCTCGGCTCCGCTAACCAGTCGAGCCGCCGCTGGGTGTGGGAACAGTACGATACGCTGATCCAGGGCAATTCGCTGCAGATACCGGGCGGTGACGCCGGTGTCGTGCGCGTCGACGGCCACTCGACCAAAGCCCTCGCATTCTCCTCCGACGTGACGCCGCGCTATTGCGAGGCAGATCCCTTCGAGGGCGGCAAACAGGCTGTTGCCGAATGCTGGCGCAACCTGACCGCGACCGGCGCACTGCCGCTTGCAGCGACCGACAATCTCAATTTCGGCAATCCGGAGCGGCCTGAAATCATGGGCCAGTTCGTGCGCGCCATCGAGGGCATCGGCGAGGCCTGCCGGGAACTCGGCTTCCCGATCGTTTCGGGCAATGTCTCGCTCTACAACGAGACCAACGGCAAAGGCATCTTGCCCACACCCACCATCGGCGGTGTCGGACTGATCGCAGACCGGTCGAGGATGGCACGCGTTGCGTTTGCGGCCGAGGACGAGGCTATCCTGCTCGTCGGCGCACCGCCCAGCTGGGGAGCGCACCTTGGACAATCGGCCTATCTGCGTGACATTCACGGCCGCAGCGAAGGCGCGCCTCCCCCCGTCGATCTCGCTCGCGAAAAACGGACTGGCGACATTGTGCGCAGCCTTATCGAAGAGGGCACCGTCACCGCCTGCCACGATCTTTCCGATGGCGGGCTGGCCGTCGCCGTGGCGGAAATGGCGATGGCGTCGGGCATCGGTGCAACGCTCGGCGTACCAGCCGGAGATTCACCCTCTGCCAGCTTCTTCGGCGAAGATCAGGCGCGCTACCTGATCACCGTGCCGAAGGCACAAGCCGGCAGGCTGCTCGGCGACCAGAGACCGGAGAGCGGCGTCACTCTGCAACAGGTAGGCACCACCGGCGGGCGGGAATTGAAACTCGGAAATGCGCGTGCGATACCGGTTGAGGAACTGCGCCGGGTTCATGAATCGTGGTTCCCGACCTATATGGACGGTTGAACGGAGCACACATTCCATGCCGATGACTGCAAGCGAAATCGAAAAGATGATCAAGGCTGCGATCCCGGACGCGACCGTGACCATTCGCGATCTCGCCGGCGACGGAGATCACTACGCGGCCGAGGTCGTGTCGGAGAGTTTTCGCGGCAAAAGTCGGGTGCAGCAGCACCAGATCGTCTACGAGGCGCTCAAGGGCAATATGGGAGGCGTGCTGCATGCGCTTGCCCTGCAGACGAGCGTGCCTGAATGAACTCGATCGTCGACGAAATTGTTGACGCAATCGCCAAGGGCGTTCTGAGCGAGCTTAAACGCAAAACCGGGAAACGCCGGCGGCGGCGCAGACGCCAGCTCACGCCGACCGAGCGACTCAGGAAAATTGAGGAACTGCTGAAGCCGGCGGCGCGAAAGAAAAAGAGCCGACGCAAGTCGACCCGTTCGCGCTCTACCGCGCACCGCAAACGCGTGAGCACCCGCAGCAGACGGCGCAAATCCACGAGACGCGCACGGCGCTGATGCATGGCAGCAGTGGCCGGTATGAGCCTGTCACCGACATTGCACCTGGCGCTTCGCTGCAATACATATGGCGCAAGTGATTTTCAGACAGGCCTTGAACCTGTCCACGAAAGGAAGACCCATGTCCGCTATCAACGAATTCATCGACAATGAAGTCAAAGTCAACGACGTGGTGCTGTTCATGAAAGGCACGCCCGGATTTCCGCAGTGCGGGTTCTCCGGCCAGGTTGTGCAGATTCTCGACTATCTCGGCGTCGACTATAAAGGCGTCAACGTGCTGGATTCGGACGAATTGCGGCAGGGCATCAAGACCTTTTCCAACTGGCCGACCATTCCGCAGCTCTATGTAAAGGGCGAATTCGTTGGCGGCTGCGATATTATTCGCGAAATGTTCCAGGCGGGCGAACTGCAGGGTTTCCTCTCCGAAAAAGGCGTGAGCGCCCGCGGCGCAGCCTGACAATTCCTCAGCTGGCCGGCTGATCCGGCCGCCATACCAGCCTTAGGGTCGCGGAACCGCGGCCCTTGCCCCGTTTCGCAATGGCCCGAAAGGCTGTCTCATGAACGCGCCCAACGCGCCGGCACCGACTGCCGGAAAGACATCCATTCCCAGGTGGGAGTTTATCGCGCTTGCCGCCGCTCTGATGGCGCTCAATGCGCTGGCCGTCGATATCATGCTGCCCGGGTTGCAACAGATCGGCGCGGCTCTCGGCGAAAACGACGAAAACAACCGGCAACTGGTGATCACCGCCTATCTGGGCGGGTTTGCACTGGCGCAACTGGTCTTCGGTCCGTTGTCGGACCGCTTCGGCCGACGGCCGCCGCTGCTGTTCGGGCTGGCGGTTTACGTTGTTACCGCGTTCGCCTGTGTGTTTGCTCCGAGCTTCGGCACAATGCTTGCGTTTCGTTTCGTGCAGGGGCTCGGTGCCGCCGCCACACGGGTCATCACCGTTTCGGTCGTAAGAGACAGCTTCGGCGGGCGCGCGATGGCCGAGGTCATGTCGCTTATCTTCATGGTTTTCATGGTTATTCCGGTGCTCGCGCCGGGCATAGGCCAGGCTATCATGATCATCTGGGCGTGGCCGGAAATATTCCTCTTCATGTCGCTGTTCGGGCTGGCGATTACGCTTTGGACTTTTGCACGGCTGCCGGAAACGCTGCATGAAGAATATCGCCGTCCGTTCAAATTCGCGACGATCGTCGATGGCTTCCGGATCGTGCTCACGAACCGCATATCGGTGGGCTATTCGGCAGCGCTTGCCGTGATCTTCGGCGCCCTGTTCGGCTTCATCAATTCGGCCCAGCAGATCTATGTCGACATCTACGACAAGGGCGACAGCTTTCCGCTGTACTTCGCCCTTGTCGCCGGAACCATGGCGCTCATGTCGTTCATCAATTCACGCATGGTGGGGCGCTTCGGCATGCGCCGCCTCGCGCATGCTGCCCTTGTCGGCTTCATGCTCACCAACGGCGTGGCATTCGCGCTCGCCATGTTCGGACCGATGCCGTTCTGGCTGTTCATCGCCGTTTTCATGGTTTCGATGGCACAATTCGCGCTCATCGGTTCGAACTTCAACGCACTGGCGATGGAACCGCTTGGCCATGTCGCTGGAACGGCCTCCTCCATTCTGGGGTTTGCCCAGACGGCCTGCGGCGCAGCACTTGGCGCTTTGGTCGGCCAGGCCTTCAACGGCACGATCGTGCCGCTCGCCGCCGGCTATTTCTTCTTCGCCTTGTCTGCGCTGGTTCTGGTGCTGATCGCGGAAGGCGGCGTGTTGTTCCGGCCGCAAAACGAGCCGCCGCGCAGCTAGCGTGACGGCTGCGGCTCCAGCGCCGCAAAGTCGAACAGTTTGCCGTCCATCAGGTGCGATGGCCGCACATTGGTTAGAGCGCGGATCATGGTGTCCTTGCGGCCCGGCATGCGCTTTTCGAGATCGTCCAGCATCGCCTTCATGGCGTTGCGCTGGAGGCCGTCCTGGCTGCCGCATAGATCGCACGGGATGATCGGAAAGCGCATCGCGGCGGCGAACTTCTCCAGATCGGCCTCGGCGCAGAATGCCAGCGGCCGCAGAACCTTCAGGTCGCCCTCGTCATTGACGAGCTTGGGCGGCATTGCGGCAAGCCGGCCGCCGTGGAACAGGTTCATGAAGAAGGTTTCGAGCGCGTCTTCACGATGATGACCAAGCACCAGCGCTGAACATCCCTCTTCGCGCGCGATGCGGTAGAGGTGGCCACGGCGCAGCCGCGAGCAGAGCGAACAATAAGTCCGGCCCTCGGGGATCTTGTCGGTTACCACCGTGTAGGTGTCCTGATATTCGATCCGATGCGGCACGCCGTGCGCGGTCAGGAATTCCGGCAGAATGTGCTTGGGAAAATTCGGCTGGCCCTGATCGAGATTGCAGGCGAGCAAATCGACCGGCAGCAATCCGCGCCATTTGAGATCGAGCAGCACGGCCAGAAGCCCGTAGGAATCCTTGCCCCCCGACAGCGCGACCAGCCAGCGCTCACCGGGCTTCACCATCGCGTAGGATTCGATCGCCTCGCGTGCGTGGCGCACAAGCCGCTTGCGCAGCTTGTTGAATTCGACCGAATTGGGCGCATCGCGGAACATGGACAGGCCGGTTCCGGGCTCGTCGAACTCAGATGGCGAAGGCGAAACGTTCATGATCTCCAGATAACCGGGTCCGGGCCAAAGAAAAAGGCCGCGCGATGCGCGGCCTTCGAAATCATGCTCTTTCGAGCGATTAACGCGAGTAGAACTCGACAACCAGGTTCGGTTCCATCTGCACCGCGTAGGGCACGTCGGCCAGGCCCGGAATCGCCTTGTAGGTTGCGGTCATCTTGTTGTGGTCGGCTTCGACATAATCCGGCACATCGCGCTCGGCGAGCTGCACGGCCTCAAGCACGATGGCGAGCTGCTTCGACTTCTCGCGCACCTCGATCACGTCGCCCGGCTGGCAACGGTAGGACGGAATGTTCACCCGCTTGCCGTTGACCTTGATATGGCCGTGGTTGACGAACTGGCGCGCCGCGAAGATCGTCGGCACGAACTTGGCGCGATAAACGACGGCGTCGAGGCGCGACTCCAGCAGGCCGATCAGGTTGTCCGGCGTATCGCCCTTGCGGCGGTTTGCCTCGTCATAGACCTTGCGGAACTGCTTTTCGGAGATATCGCCGTAATAGCCCTTCAGCTTCTGCTTGGCGCGCAGCTGGGTGCCGAAATCGGACAGCTTGCCCTTGCGGCGCTGACCGTGCTGGCCGGGGCCGTATTCACGACGGTTCACCGGGGACTTCGGACGGCCCCAGAGGTTTTCGCCCATACGGCGATCGAGTTTGTATTTTGCGGATTCGCGCTTGCTCATCGCATTTCCTCTCAAAAGGTTACGCCTGAAACTTAAAGCTTCAGGCGAAGGAAACGCGCCCTCCTCTGACCTCCGTTTTCGAGGTCTGACAGGACTTTCCACGCACGCTTTGCGGAAAAACCCACGGGACACGTAATGAAAATGCAGGGCCGAAACCCTGCGTGAGCGGGCGTTTAGGCCGGTTTTCGGGGAAAGTCAACCGCGCTAAGCCAGCCGCAGGACCTTGCTGATCCGGTCAACGGGCCGGCCATCCTTCAGCGGTACCGCGCGGTCGACACGGTAGTCTTCGAAACCCCGACTGGCATAATAGGCAAGTCCTGCCTCGTTGTCGGCGCGGATCGTCGCCTTGAGCGCGACGAGGCCCAACCTCACGGCCTCGGCGCGCGTACGCTCAAACAGAGCGGAGCCAACGCCGCCTCTGCCCGGCTGGCGCGTGAAAGTGCCGATATCGCCCCAGCCTTCAGGCAAATCGCCGTAACGCGAGACCGTCTGAAAACCGATCGCCCTACCCTCATGTTCGGCAAGGAGGCTGGTCAGCATAAGCGGGCCATCGATGAACCAATCGGCGAAGGTGACCTCGTCCAATGGCTCTTCCAGCGCACTGGTTCCAGTCTGTGCGACGACTTCGTTCAGCAACGCAGCCAATTCGGCGGCGTCGGCGTGCACACTAGGCCTGATCTTCATCCACGCCTCCGCGCGCATCCAGCGCCGATTCAACAAGCATCGTCACCTGCTCCGACCCCATCAGCAAGTCGCCCCGGTCGGGGTTTATCGATACTCCGGCGGCAATCAGCAGTTCTACCGTGCGTTCGTAATCGCCTCTGTCGGCTTCCTGACAATTCGTTGAACCATGGATTGCCGTGCCGAGCGCATTGGCACCATAGACATTTCGATGTTCCAGATCCTGCGGGAAACCCAGCAGGAACTCCACGTGATCGGCAAGGCCCCACCATGCGGCGCCATGAAGGGCTGTTATCTTTTCGTGCCGATCCTCGAACTGAGGGTCGAAGCCGGCCGCGATCAAGCCTTTCAGCGCCGCCAGCTTTCCGCGAACGCGCGCCAGCTCGACATGCATCGCCTGGTCTTCAGGATGAAGCGTCGCGATCAGGCCGGCAGCGCTGCCGGACAACGCATCGAGCGCTTGCGTGTCACCTTCGGCAGCCGCGGCCAACAGGTGCTCGGCATCGGAGAGCGGCGTTGCCAGGCCCCGCGCTTCAAGAACGCGCACTGCGCCCGCGTTACCGTTGATACGCGCTATCGCATAAGCGGTGTGGCCGAGATAAAGCGCCATCGGGTCGGCGCCGGCATCAAGCAGCAACTCGACAAAACGGCCGTCCCTGCCCCGGCGAATTGCGTGATGCAGCGCATTGCCGCGTTCGCTGCGGTGCGCCACCATCCATTGCGTCGGGCATTCGTTGGGGTCGGCACCGTGGTCCAGCATCAGTTTCGCGCCTTCGAGATTGTCGAAGTCGAGCATGCGAAAGAACGCGTTGGTGCCATCAATCTTGGCGCCGAATTCCATCATCAGCCGTACACCTTCGAGGTGGCCGAGTTCGGTTGCATGATAAAAGGATTCATTGTCGTCCGGGTTCGCACCGCGCTCCAGCAGATGTCGCGCCAGATGCAAATTGCCCGCGTGCCCCAACGCGCCGTAAAGCGCCGAAAGCCGATGGCCGGTCTCGGGATCATCGTCGGGATTTGCCAGAACGCCGTCATTGATATCGGCGCCTCGTTCCAGAAGCATGTCGGCAATCTTGGGCGCCTCGCCGGCGAGGTCAGGACGCAGGCGGTGGTAGCGCGAAAAGGTGAGATGCAGCAGCGGCCTGCGTCGTCCCACCGGCTTTGTTGCCGCGTCGGGGTCGGCGGCAAGCAGAGCCGACACCTCTTGTCCTCGGTAGAGCGCGGCGAGCAAGCCGATATGACCGTCCGCCAGCGTGGGGTCGGCGGCAAGCAAACGCTCGACCTGCGGTTGCCAACCTTCATACAGCGCGAGAGCGAGGCGCTGCTGCCGGCCGGTGCGGTCGAGCGCTGCCGTTTCGACGTCGAATTTCAACGCCGCCCAGCTGCCGTAGCCCGCCTCACCGGCGACAACATGCAGGCAGTCGGCGTGGCGCGCCTCGCCGCCCTTCGTTGTGGTAACGGCCGCCAATCGAGCGAGCGCCTGCGGGTCGCCAGCGCGGGCAGCACGCTTCAGCGCCTTGGCAGCCTTGCGGAAGCCGGCAAGCCGGCGCGATGCGGAATTGTCGTGAGAAGTGTCTGTCATCGGTCTTTCCCTGTCGTCCCGCGGCCCACTGGTCGGGAAAGGAAAGCCGTATGGTAATCGGCTGTCTTACGCAGGTGGCCGGGTCAGCCTTTCCGTGGGCCGGGTGGCGCCCTGCCGGCGCCTACCGGCATCCTAACCGCTGTCGGGCGCAAGGCAAGCAGGTGAAGTTAGTCCATCCGCAGACCGAAACCGTGCATCAGCCGCCTGATGGCTGCATCGGGCGCACCGGAGGTCAGGCGCGCGATGTCGCGCGTATCGTCCAGCGTGGTTGCTGCGGTACCGAGCGGATCGAGCAACGAGAGAGCGCGCCGGGCAATCGCCTCTGCCGGATCGATCCAGTCGACCGGCCAGGGCGCGGTCTTGCGCATTCGGTTGACCAGAAACGGATAGTGCGTGCAGGCAAGCACCACGATGTCGGTACGTGCACCACCCTGCTCCAGGAAACACGGCTCGATCTCAGCTCTCACCTGCGCTTCGTCGACGAACCCCGCCCGCATATAGGTTTCGGCAAGCTGCGCCAGGCGGTCGCTGCCCACCAGCCGGACATGACATTTGGTTGCCCATGAGGCGATCAGGTCGCGCGTATACTGCCTGGCGATCGTGCCCGGCGTTCCGAGCACGGAGACGAGACCGGAGCGCGTGCGTTCGGCCGCCGGCTTGATCGCAGGCACCGTGCCGACGAACTGCGTCTCGGGATAGGCAGCGCGCAAATCGGCAAGCACGATGGTCGACGCCGTGTTGCAGGAGATCACAACAATCTCGGGTTCGAATTCGGCCAATAGCGGTCCCATGAGACCCACCACACGGTCTGCCAGCGCGCGCTCTTCCCAGGCGCCATAAGGAAAACCCGCATCGTCGGCGACATAGACAAAGGGGCGGCCGGGCATCAGCACACGCGCCTCGCGCAGTACCGTCAGCCCGCCAATGCCTGAATCGAAGAAAAGCACCGGTTTCATTTCAGTCTTTGTCGCCCTCGCCGTCTGACGCAGATGCACCCCGCGGCTTGTCCGGCGTGAACCGGTCGAGCGACGCCACGATGCCACGCAGCACCCTGATCTCCGGCTCGGTGAACCCGGGCCGCGTCAGAACCGCCTGCAGACTGTCCAGCATTTTGGGCTTTTTCGAGGGCGGACGGAAATAGCCACGCGCGGAAAGTGCTGCATCCAGATGATCGACAAGGCCCTGAAGCTGGTGGCGCTCGGCCGGCGGGAACTCCGGTCCCTCGAACGCGGTCTGGCTGGCGTGATCAAGGCCCGATTTCATCCACTCATAGGCCATCAGCAGCACCGCCTGCGCGATGTTCAGAGAGGCATAGTCGGGGCTGACCGGAAAGGTGACGATGGCGTCGGCGCGGGCGATCTCTTCATTGTAGAGGCCGAAGCGTTCGCGCCCGAACATGATACCGGTTTTGTGGCTGCCGTCGAAGCGCCGGCGCAGCTCGGCAGTGGCATCAACAGGCCCAAGCACCGGCTTGAAGCCGTCGCGCTCACGCGCAGTCGTTGCCAGCACATAGTTGAGGTCTGCCACCGCCTCATCGAGTGTGTCGAAGAGTTTCGCCGCTTCCACCACATGATCGGCGCGGCTCGCCGCCGCGACAGCCTTCTCGTTCGGCCAGCCGTCGCGCGGGTTCACCAGGCGCAGTTCGCCAAGGCCGAAATTGGCCATGGCGCGGGCGACCATGCCAATGTTCTCGCCCAGTTGCGGTTCGACCAGAATGATGGCCGGGCCGCCGGGCCGTTCTTTTGCAGTACCTGTCATGAGCCACCGGCGCATTGATTGCGCGTTTTTACGGTCCCTGCCATATTCGTTCGCGCTTGAGAAGCTTGGGCCTTTCAATGGCTGATGAACTTGCTGACCGTATCCGCGCCGAAATCGGCGGCCTGCCCGGGCTCGGAGAAATCCGCATGATGGGCGGGCTTTGCTTCACGCTACACGGCAACATGCTCGTCGGCATCATGAAAGGCGGCGACCTGCTGGCGCGCGTCGGCGCGGATGGCTACGACGCCGCGCTTGAGCGGCCGGGCGCCGGACCGATGGAGTTTACCGGCCGTCCGATGAAGGGCTTCGTCAATGTCGATGCCGGCGTGCTTGACGACGCAACGCTCAAGGAATGGCTCTCCAGCTGTCTTGCCTTTGTCGGTCCCATGCCGCCGAAGGAGAAGAAGGCCAAGAAAACCTAGCCGCCTACAAACGCCGCAATCGCGGCGGCGACGTCATCCGGCTTTTCGTGCAGGATCCAGTGGCTGGCGCCGGGGATTTTCCTCACGGCCAGCTGCGGCGCAAAACGGTCCAACCCTTCCAGGCATGACGGCAGCAATGCGGTATCGGCCTCGCCCCATAAAACCAGATGCGGCATCGCGACCCTCATTGTCTCCGCCGACAAATCGAGCACGGAACGCCCGGGCGGCACCGGGGCTCCGGCTTCCGGCACGATGATCGGCGAAGCGCGGTACCAGTTGAGCATGGCAGTCAGCGCTCCGGGCTCGCCCCACGCAGCGCGGTATGCAGCCGCCTCCTCCTCATCCAGCCACGACGTTTCGGAGAAGCTTGCGAGCATCTGCATCAATCGCCGGTAGTCGTCTTCAGACAGCCCCTGCTCCGCCTTGGGCGAAATCAGATAGTGAAAATAGCGGCTCGCCTCGCGTTGAGCATCGTCCTCGAACAGCGCCCGCTGGAAACAGGCCGGATGTACGCCATTTGCGATGACCAGATGGCTCAGGCGTTCGGGATGGGCAAAGGCATAGGCATAGGCCACCGAAGCCCCCCAATCATGCCCGGCAAGGACGAAGGGCTTGCCGGGGCTGAGCGCGTCCGCCAATGCCGCAACATCTTCGGCGAGCGCTTTGGCACGGTAATGTTCCATGCCCTGCGGCTTTGACGAGCGGTTGTACCCGCGCTGATCCGGTGCGACGACGAAATAGCTGTCGGCAAGACGTTCCATGACGGCGCGCCAGCCGGCCCAATACTCGGGAAAGCCGTGCAGCATCAGGATCAGCGGCGCGTCTTTGCGGCCCATCGCGGCATAATTGATCGTCACGCCACCGGCGGTATTTTGGCCGAAGCGCAGCGCCGCACCATTCGCACCCATTATTCGTTCCTTCTGCTACAATCGCCCAACTTTGCCTTCTCAACATTGGGTGATATAGGGGCCGCAAATCCAGCAAGGTGGCGGGTACCCGTCCGGTTTTTCCAAACAACGAGGCATTTCACATGGCGAAGATCAAGGTGGCAAATCCCGTCGTCGAGCTCGATGGCGACGAGATGACCCGCATCATCTGGCAGTTCATCAAGGACAAGCTGATCCATCCCTATCTGGATATCGATCTCCGCTATTACGATCTGGGTATCGAGAAGCGCGACGAGACGGACGACCAGATCACCGTCGATGCCGCCAACGCCATCAAGGAACACGGCGTCGGCGTGAAATGCGCCACGATCACGCCGGACGAGGCGCGCGTCGAGGAGTTCGGGCTGAAGCGCATGTACCGTTCGCCCAACGGCACCATCCGCAACATTCTGGGCGGTGTCATCTTCCGCGAGCCGATCATCTGCCGCAACGTGCCGCGCCTTGTGCCGGGCTGGACGAAGCCGATCATCGTCGGCCGTCATGCGTTCGGCGACCAGTATCGCGCGACCGATTTCAGGTTCCCCGGCAAGGGCAAGCTCACCGTCAAGTTCGTCGGCGAAGACGGCACCGTGATCGAACATGAAGTGTTCGACGCGCCTGGTTCGGGCGTTTCGATGGCGATGTACAATCTCGACGACTCGATCCGCGATTTCGCACGCGCCTCGATGAATTACGGCCTTCAGCGCGGCTATCCGGTCTATCTGTCGACCAAGAACACGATCCTCAAGGCCTATGACGGCCGTTTCAAGGACATCTTCCAGGAGGTCTACGAGACCGAGTTCGAGGACAAGTTCAAGGAAGCCAAGATCACCTATGAGCACCGCCTCATTGACGACATGGTGGCGGCAAGCCTGAAATGGTCGGGCGGTTATGTCTGGGCCTGCAAGAACTATGACGGCGACGTGCAGTCCGACACGGTGGCGCAGGGCTTCGGTTCGCTCGGCCTGATGACCTCGGTGCTTTTGTCGCCCGACGGCAAGACGGTGGAAGCGGAAGCCGCGCACGGCACTGTGACCCGTCATTACCGCCAGCACCAGAAGGGCGAAGAAACCTCGACCAACTCGATCGCATCGATCTTCGCCTGGACGCGCGGCCTCGCGCACCGGGCCAAGCTGGACGACAATGCCGAGCTGAAGCGCTTCGCCGACACGCTGGAGAGAGTTTGCATCTCCACGGTCGAAGACGGCTCCATGACCAAGGATCTGGCGCTGCTGATCGGCCCCGACCAGCCCTGGCTCTCCACCACCGGCTTCCTCGACAAGGTGGATGAGAACCTGCAGAAGGCGATGGCCTGACGGCCACGGTGACCAGCAAGCCGCGCCTCTTCGGCGCCGATTACAGCGTCTATGTACGGATCGCGCGGCTTGCACTTGCCGAAAAGGATGTCGGCTACGAACTCGTTCCAGTCGACATCTTCGATCCGGCAGGTATTCCGGAATGGTATCCGGAACGCCATCCATTCAAACGCATTCCCGCATTCGAGCACGGCGATTTGCGGCTGTTCGAAACCTCAGCGATCTGCCGCTATGTCGACGAGGCTTTCGACGGGCCGCCGCTGCAGCCCGGTGACGCCGCCGGCCGGGCGACAATGAACCAGACTATCGGCCTGCTGGACGCCTATGCCTACCGGGCGATGGTTTGGGGCGTCTATGTGGAGCGTGCCGGCAAAGCGAGCCGCGGCGCAGCTTCGGATGATGACGTGATCGCTGCATCAATGGCCGTTGCCGAAACGTGCCTGGCGAGCCTCACCCGCCTCATGGGCTCCGCACCATGGCTTGCCGGCGAACGGCCGACGCTTGCCGACCTTCATGCCGCGCCTATTTTTGCCTACTTCACCCAGGCGCAAGAGGGAGCCGCGTTGCTCGACGCGCACCCACCTGTTGCGGCATGGTGGGACCGGATACAGGCGCGCTCAAGCTTCGAAGATACACGCCCGACCGCGAAATAAGTCAAATCGATCACGGAACGCTGGCAATCGCAGCGCCGCCTGCTTTACATCGACACCATACTAGTATCTCCGCTTTCTGCGAATTCCAGCAAAATTACCTAAATAATAGTATTAGATTTCCGCAAATATTATCCCTACGCTCAGCAACTCAATCAGTTGCAAAGGCGGGATGACATGCGAAGACTCGATAACTATTCCGGCGTTCACTCTCTTGCACATCGGCGCGGAGCCCCTCCGACAGGAGTTCCCGCGCTAACCAGGCTTTTAGTTCTTACCTGCGACAGAAAAGACTACGACGCATTTCTCGGACAGCAATCTCAGCCTGCAGCGAACCATCACCACCGGGCGTTCGACTTTCTGGAATTTCAAGCTCACGAGATCCAGAAGACCTTTGTATATATCTGCGAAAATCTGGAAATTCCCGAGGCTGCGATACGCTTCGAGCGATCGGCATATTCCATTTATGCCATCGGAGACATGTTTCTCACGATCGCCGTCGACCGGTACCGCGACTATCTTTCCGTCCAGTTCATTCTGGATATCAACCCGGACAAATCTTCCTCAAAATTCTACAGTGAGTTCTCCGTCAACGATACATTATTTCCGCTATTCTTCGAAAAGTACCGCGAAAATTCCGCCTCTCGGACAAACTCCAAAGTCCTGGAGTGCATCGAAATTCTCTCAGGGAACCGGAAAAGCGGGACAGACGATGCCAGACAATATCTATACGAGAAAATATGGAGCCTCATCGATGAGGTCATCTGCTTCGATTTTGACGAACAGAATCTGAAGCTTAAATGGATTACCGATTACCGGGGATGCGTTCTATCCGCCCGGACATCTTCGGCGATCCTCAACCATACACTTCCGGTTCCCGCAGCCGAAAGGCAATCGCAGGCCGCAGACCAATTCAAGAAGCAACCGTTTCGCACGCTCCGGCGACTGATCGGCGACACGCAAAGCCGACAGCGCGAAATCGTATGTTTCAGCATATTTCGCGGCTCCGCGATCTATATGAGCCATCTGGGCGCGCCCATGTCCAACACCACCGCGAATTCAGGCGGACTGGCCGACGCGGATTTCACGGCGTTTGCCGCGATAGCGCTTCCCGGGCGCCGCTGGCAGACCGGGCGACTTATCTACCGAATGAACCAGATCGGCGCTTTTCGCCTGATGGCGCTCAAGGACTATGACGAATTCCTGCACGCCGGCGAAGACGCCAAAGCCATATTGAGCGATCTCGAACGGCTGAGTGCGATCGAATATTCGGAGGACAAACTTTCGGCCAAGCTGACAAACCTGAAGGCGCTCAAGATACGGATCGACCGCCTGGGGCATGGCGGCATATACGAGCTGAAGTACAAGATCCGAAGGTCAAGAAACTCCACGGACAGGTTTCGCCAGACCGTCCAGACGATGGACCTGAACCGAATTGAAGGCTGGCAATCCTACGACGATTTTGTGATCAGAAGGCTGAACCCCGTTTTCCTGCACGTCGCCACGATCGACGACAGACTGAACCTGCTCCAGTCCTCCTATCACGCAACACTATCGGAACTGGACAACGAGCTGCAGAGGGAAAGCGGGCAACACCTGGTTCAGATCCAGGACGAAATCCTGACCTCGCATACATTCCAGCACAAAATCGAATCTATCGCCCTCGCCTATTACGGCGGCACGCTGGTGTATTATATCTCGTTCGGCGCGTGTGTATATTTCTACAAGAACCCGATATTCGACATCCCGATCTTCGACATAAAATACTTTGGGTCAGCCTATGTCGAAACGACCGAGAAGAACATGAAAACGCTGTCTTTCAGCACGATGACGATCTTTGCTTTTTTCTATTACAAATATCAGGAATGGAAGCATCACAAGAAGACCAAAGCGCGCAACGAGCGGCGAAAGGCGATCCGAAAGGGTGAAACGGTCGAAACGACGCCAGTGAGGCTCGGCATCTGGACTTATATCGGGGAAAAGGTCCTTCTGAGAGGCTAGGCGACGCTTCCATATCTGACATGAATCTTCACTGCTGGCTCTGCCATCTGGCGGTCTCTGACCTCTATCGAAAGTCTGGTTTTTCATTAGATCTTCCAGCACGCTATCGACATAGACGAACGAGGGTGCCAAGTGCCGGTTCATGACTGACGCTGTAAACGACGCCGGCTGGCGCCAACTTCTGACGGGCGGCAACGCCACGAAAATCGCCGTTGTTTCGCTCGGTGTGTGGCTGCACGCCGCCGACGGGCTTATGGTCGCCACCATGATCCCGGCGATCGTGACCGATATCGGTGGCGCGCCGCTGATCGGCTGGATATTCGCGCTCTACGAAATCGGCTCGATTGCCGCTGGCGCCTCGGCCGCTCATCTGCTGCGGCATGTCGGATTGCGCCAGGCGATGACGGCTGCCGCACTCATTTACCTCATCGGCTGCGCCATCAGCGCGATGGCACCGACCATGCCGGTCATGCTTGCCGGGCGGGTGCTTCAAGGGCTCGGCGGCGGCGGGCTGGTGGCGCTGTCCTTTATTGCCGTAGCCCGGCTGTTCCATGCCACGCTCATGCCACGCGTCATGGCCGCTGTTTCGGCGCTCTGGGGCATGTCGGCCTTCGTCGGTCCGCTGGTCGGCGGCGTTTTCGCCGGCGCCGGGGTCTGGCGCTGGGCATTCTGGGCCTTTGCCATTCAGGCGGCATTGCTTGCATTGTGGCTGTGGCGCACACGGGTGATCGAACTGCCGCCCGACGAAAAGGAGGCAATCAGGACACGTTTCCCGGCCTACCGGCTCGCGTTGCTTGCAGCGGGGGTCACCTCGATCGCCGCGGCGGGGCTGGCAGCGACGCTGCTGCTTTCGCTTTTCCTCGTTGGGCTCGGAGTGGCCTGCCTCGGCCTCTTCGCCCTGCGCGATTCCCAAGCCGGCGAAGGCCGCATGCTGCCGCCGCAGGTTTTCAACCCCCTCGCCACGCTTGGCGCGCCGCTGGTCATGATCATGTGTTTTGCCATCTCAACCATCGCGCTCGGCATCTACGGACCGGTGATCATGGTTACCGTACATGGCCTGACGCCGCTTGAGGCAGGCTACGTGATCGCGCTGGAATCGATCGGCTGGTCGGTGGCGGCCATCCTGATTGCCGGCATTCCGGAGCGCTGGGACCGCACAATGATCCTCGCCGGATTGCTGGTCATCACCGCGTCGGTCTTCGGCCTGGTCTACGCGCTGCCTAACGGTCCGGTATCGGCAATCGTGGCACTCGCGATCCTGCAGGGGGCCGGTTTCGGCGCGGCCTGGACATTCGTGCTGCGGCGCGCGACCAAACTGGCGCCGCCCAGCGAGCACAATCGGGTTGCGAGCGCCATCCCCACCCTGCACCGGCTCGGTTACGCCATCGGCGCCGCAGCCATCGGTATCGTAGCCAACGCAGCAGGTTTTGCCGACGGTATCGACGTTGAAAGCGCACGCAGCGTAGGCTTCTGGGCTGTCGTAGCCAGCCTGCCTTTCGCCTTGCTTGGGCTGTTCGCCGCTCTCAATTTCGTGCGCGAGCGAAAGGAACCGGCGCGAGTGGCAGGATGAAGCGCCTCGTCCGGCACCTGTGGCGAAACAACCGGCTGCTGCTGATAGCCTTTACCGTAGCGGCGGCACTGACATTGTTTTTTGCAATCCGCACGGCGGCGTTCTTCATCTACTGGTCGAACCACCAGAATGTCGAAATCGAAGGCTGGATGACGATTGGCTACGTTGCCCATTCCTACCGTCTGCCTCCCGAAGAGCTCCAGAAAGCGCTGGGCTATGATCCGCGCAAACCGGAGCGGCGGCCGCTCGGCCGCATCGCTCAGGAAACCGGCGAGCCTCTGCCTGAGCTGATTATGCGTGTCGAAGCCGCTATCGAAGTTGCGCGGCAGGAGCTGCAGGAACGCCGCCCGTGAGCGCGGAACTGCTCGAGTTCTTCACGGTCTACGGGTTGCCGGCAGTTGCAGCCATTCTGGCGACTGGCCAGTTCGGCGTGCCGCTGCCGACTTCGATCCTGCTGATGACAGTCGGCGCTCTGCTTGTGGAGGGCGACATCTCGCTTGCAGAGGCGTTTTTGTGGAGCCTTGGCGGAGCAGTTGCCGGCGACCAGCTCGGCTACGCGGTCGGGCGCTTCGGCGGCCAGGGCGTACGAAACTACGTTGCCGACAAGCCGCGCGTCGGGCAGCAACTTGCGAAAGCCGAGGCCTATTCGTCGCGCTGGGGCGCGATGGGTGTGTTCCTGACGCGCTGGCTCATCAGTCCGCTGGGGCCGATGGTCAATGTCGTGAGCGGCCTTGCACGCATGCGCTGGCTTACATTCCTGGCCTGGGACATTGCCGGCGAAACGATCTGGGTCAGCGGTTACCTGGCGCTCGGCTACCTGTTCAGCAGCTCGATCTCGGCGATCGCCGACCTCATATCGAACGCGGCCTGGCTGCTGGCCGCCGCCATTGTCACGCTGTTCCTCGGGTGGCGTCTTCTCAAGGCAGCGCGCAAACAGCCGGTCGGCGCCGCCTAACCGGCAAGCGCAGCTCGCACGGCCGACACCGCGTCATTTGCCTTCGCGGCATCCGGCCCGCCTGCCTGGGCCATATCCGGCCGGCCGCCGCCGCCCTTGCCGCCAAGCGCCTGCGAAGCGACGCGCACCAGATCCACAGCGCTGAAGCGCTGTGTCAGGTCTTCGGTGACGCCGACCACAACACTCGCCTTGCCGTCATCCGAAGTGCCGACGAACACGGTTACACCCGAACCGAGTGACTTTTTGCCTTCGTCGGCCAACGATTTCAGGTCCTTGGGCGCAACACCGCTGACGACCCGGCCGAGGAAACCGACGCCGCCGACATCTTCTTTCTCCGACGTGCCGCCCGCAGAGGACACACCGCCGCCAAGCGCAAGCTGCTTGCGTGCCTCGGCCAATTCACGCTCCATCCGGCGGCGCTCTTCCAGAACGGCATCGAGGCGGCCCGGCGCATCCTGCGGCGAAACCTTCAGCGCTGCAGCCATCTGGCGCAGGCGCCGATCCTGCTCGGCAAGATGATCGCGCGCGGCGGCTCCTGTCAGCGCCTCAAGCCGTCGCACGCCGGATGACACCGCGCCTTCCGACACCACGCGCACGAGACCTATGTCTCCCGTCGCGTTCACATGCGTGCCGCCGCACAGCTCGACCGAATAAGGCTTGCCCGCCTTACCGCCGCGAAGTGCGGTGCCCATGGTGACGACCCGTACCTCGTCGCCGTATTTTTCGCCGAAGAGCGCCATTGCGCCGGACTCGATCGCTTCATCGACCGCCATAAGGCGCGTCGAGACGGCACTGTTTTGCAGCACGATCTCATTGGCGATCGCTTCGATTTCGGAAAGTTCGGCATCACCGATCGGCTTGGGGTGCGAGAAGTCGAACCGGAGCCGCTCAGGCGCCACCAGCGACCCCTTCTGCGCCACATGGCCGCCAAGCACTTCGCGCAAAGCCTCGTGCAGGAGATGCGTGGCCGAATGGTTGGCGCGGATCTGGCTGCGGCGGCGATGATCGACTTCAAGTTCGGCCGCCGCGCCCGGTTTCACCTCGCCCGACATGACCTTGCCATAATGCACAAAAAGGCCATCGCCCTTCTTCTGCGTGTCGGACACGGCAATCTCGAAATCGTCGCCACGGATCACGCCGGTGTCGCCGACCTGGCCGCCGGACTCACCGTAAAACGGTGTCTGGTTGAGGATCACGGCAACGTCGTCACCCTTTTTGGCCGCGGGCACTTCCGCGCCGTCGTGCACCAGGGCGCTGATCACGCCTTCGGCGGCTTCGCTGGAATAACCCAGAAACTCGGTGGCCCCGAGCTTCTCACGCAGCTGGAACCAGATCGCTTCCGCGGCGGCCTCGCCAGAGCCGGCCCAGCTTGCGCGCGCCTCTGCCTTCTGGCGCTCCATCGCGGTGTTGAAACCGCCGGTGTCGACGCCGATGCCGCGCTGGCGCAGCGCATCCTGCGTCAGGTCGAGCGGGAAACCATATGTATCGTAAAGCTTGAAGGCGGTCTCGCCGTCGAGCGTGTCGCCGCTGCCGAACGACTGCGTTGCTTCCTCCAAAAGGCCGAGGCCGCGTGCCAGCGTCTTGCGGAAGCGCTTTTCCTCGAGCTGAAGCGTTTCGGTGATGAGCGGCTGGCCGCGAACGAGTTCCGGATAGGCCTGGCCCATTTCCTGAACCAGCGCCGGCACAAGCCGCCACATGAGCGGCTCGGAGGCGCCGAGAAGCTGTGCGTGACGCATGGCGCGGCGCATGATGCGGCGTAGCACGTAACCCCTGCCCTCGTTGGAGGGCAAAACGCCATCGGCGATCAGAAAGCTTGATGCGCGCAGATGGTCGGCGATAACGCGGTGGCTGGCCCTGGCAGCGCCCTCCGCCTTCACGCCGGTCGCCTCAACCGAGGCTTTAATCAACGCCTGGAACAGGTCGATATCGTAATTGTCGTGCTTGCCCTGCATGACCGCCGCGATACGCTCCAGGCCCATGCCGGTGTCGATCGACGGACGCGGCAGATCGATGCGCTCGTCAGGCGTGACCTGCTCGAACTGCATGAAAACCAGGTTCCAGATTTCGATGAAACGATCGCCATCCTCGTCCGGGCTTCCGGGCGGACCGCCTGGAATGTGCTCGCCATGGTCGTAGAATATCTCCGAACAGGGACCGCAGGGGCCTGTATCGCCCATCGCCCAGAAATTATCGTGTGTCGCAATGCGGATGATGCGGTCGTCCGGCAGGCCGGCGATCTTTTTCCAGAAGGCGGCGGCATCGTCGTCGGTGTGGTAGACGGTGACCAGCAGCTTCGAGGGATCGAGACCGAATTCGCGGGTGATGAGGTTCCAGGCGAGTTCGATGGCGACATCCTTGAAATAGTCGCCGAAAGAGAAATTGCCCAGCATCTCGAAGAACGTGTGATGGCGCGCGGTGTAGCCGACATTGTCGAGATCGTTGTGTTTGCCGCCGGCGCGCACGCATTTCTGCGCCGTGACCGCGCGCGCGTAGTCGCGCTTCTCCAGCCCGGTGAAGACGTTCTTGAACTGGACCATGCCGGCATTGGTGAACATCAGCGTGGGATCGTTGCGCGGCACCAATGGACTGGAGGCAACGATCTCGTGACCGTTGGAACCGAAATAGTCGAGAAAAGCCGACCGGATGCCGTTAACGCCGCTCATAACCCAAGCCTTTTCGTGAAACGCCGCAGCCAAGCAGCGATTGGAACAGGGCTTTTAGACCAAGTTCGGTGCAGTTTGAAACAGTTCTGTTTGACCCGGCCGCACCATGCCTGCGCAGATGAGCCGGACAGGCATCGGCACGCCATCCGGCGACCCGCTGCCCGCGCCACAAACAAAAACGCCGCCGGTACGAAGCGGCGGCGTTTCACTCAACTCAGATAAGGGTCAGGCTTCGGCCGATTCACCGCCGGCTTCAAGGTCGTCCGGACCGCCCTCCTCAAGGAAACGCTCGGCGATCAGCCCGGCGTTCTGCCGCAACGCCTGCTCGATCTCGTTTGCCATTTCGGGATTGTCGCGCATGAACTGCTTGGCGTTTTCACGCCCCTGCCCGATGCGCTGCGAGTTGTAGGAGAACCAGGAACCCGACTTTTCGACCACACCGGCCTTCACGCCAAGATCGATCAGTTCACCGGTCTTGGAGACACCCTCGCCGTACATGATGTCGAACTCGACCTGCTTGAAGGGCGGCGCAAGCTTGTTCTTGACCACCTTGACGCGGGTCTGGTTGCCCACCACCTCGTCACGGTCCTTCACGGCACCGATGCGGCGGATATCGAGACGCACGGACGCATAGAACTTCAGCGCATTGCCACCGGTGGTGGTCTCGGGCGAACCGAACATGACGCCGATCTTCATACGGATCTGGTTGATGAAGATGACCATGGTGTTGGAGCGCGAAATCGAGGCGGTCAGCTTGCGCAGCGCCTGGCTCATCAGCCTGGCCTGAAGGCCGGGCAGCGAATCGCCCATCTCGCCCTCGATCTCGGCGCGCGGCGTAAGGGCGGCAACCGAATCGACCACCAGAACGTCGATCGCGCCGGAGCGCACCAGCGTGTCGCAGATCTCCAGCGCCTGCTCGCCAGTGTCGGGCTGCGAGATCAGCAGATTTTCGAGATCGACGCCAAGCTTGCGGGCATAGACGGGGTCAAGCGCATGTTCGGCGTCGACAAAGGCACAGATGCCGCCCTTCTTCTGCGCCTCGGCGACCGTGTGCAGCGCCAGCGTCGTCTTGCCCGAACTTTCCGGGCCATAGATCTCGATGATACGCCCCTTGGGAAGACCGCCGACACCGAGCGCGATATCGAGACCGAGCGAACCGGTGGGGACGGTTTCGATTTCGACGACCTGCTCATTGGCGCCGAGGCGCATGATCGAGCCCTTGCCGAAGGCGCGCTCGATCTGCGACAGGGCCGCATCCAGAGCCTTTGATTTGTCCACTGAACTTTCCTCTACGAGCCGCAATGAATTTTGCGCCATCTTATCACCCCTTGGTCGTCATCGAAGACCGGACAATCCGGTGTCCCTGACTTTTTTGTACACTTTTTGTTCCATTTTTGCAAGGGCCTCAACATATTGATCGAAATGCACTTTCCGAGATGTTCCATCTGTGTTCCGCCTGGAATGCACCGGGATGTATCCCCTTGAAACATGTAGGGTGATTTGCTATATGTAGGACATGAGCAAAACACCGAAACTTCCGACCGTCCGCGAGTTCCTAGAACGCTTCCCCGACGATGATTCGTGCTTGGATCATCTGATGGAAACTCGTTACGGAAAGCGCCACGAATGCGCAAAATGCGGCAAGCCGGCGAACTACCACCGCGTGAAAGCCCGCCGTTGCTACGAATGCGATTTCTGCGGCTATCAGGTCTATCCGACCGCAGGGACGCCATTTGAGAACACCCGCACGTCTCTGCGTGACTGGTTCCACGTGATGTTCATGTTCACCACGTCCCGCAACGGCGTATCGGCCAAGGAAGTCCAGCGCACTATCGGCGTGACTTACAAAACCGCTTGGCGCATGTGCAATCTCATTCGCCAGTACATGGGCTATGTCGATGGCGACAACAGCCTAGGCGGCAAAGGTGGCGGCATCGTTGAGGCCGATAAGGCATTCATTGGCGGACGCGACAAGCTCGGACAAGACGACAAGGCGGTTGTGCTCGGCATCATTGAGCGCGGCGGGGAAGTCGTTACTCGCGTCATTCCATCCAAACGCGCCAACCATGTGATTCCCGCGATCTTCAAATGGGTGCGTCCTGGTTCGCGTATCGCGACCGATGAGGCTGGCGCATTTCGTGAGCTATCCGAACACGGTTATCGCCACGGGACCGTCAATCACAGCGCGAAAGAGTACGTTTCAGGTGAAGTCCACACGAACAACATTGAGGCGTTCTGGTCGCATGTGAAGCGGTCGATTAACGGGACTTACGTGACCGTTTCGAAGAAGTGGCTCCAGACTTACCTTTGGGAGTTCGAGTTCCGTCAGAACCTGCGGAAGCAGCCGCACCTGATGTTTGACCTGCTTTTGCAGTCTTTCCCGCGTCCTGCTCGCTAAACGGCGGGCGGGCTATCATGGCCCTCAAGAGCTTGTCGAAGCGGGTGTTAGTGGGCATTTCGGCCATTCATGTTCCTTAGTTGCTGTAACGGCGATTCTACCCGATAGTCACGTGTGGGGCGAGGGGTTCTAGTGCCATTCCGATGACTGACCGCGAGCAGTTTGCATTAGTTGCACCTTGGATTGCCGTGTTTGTCGGATTGGTTCTGGTTGGTGCATTCGCTTACCTGTGGTCACTAGATCGACATCAAGACGAATACGAGAAATATCGCGCCGCCGAATATGCTGCCCGCGCTGAGCAGGAGATAGAGCGCACCTGTGCCGGGATGGATGCTGCCGCCTATTCGAAATGTTCGTATAAGATAATAGAAGCCACCAACGAGCATCAGCGCGCCGAGCGCGACCTTACCGCCCAACAGGATATGGCGATCTATGCGCTGTTGATGGCGGTAATATCCGTCATAACGGCTGTTATCACGCTGATCGGTATCTTGTTTGTCTACCAAACTCTGGGAGAGACCAGACGGGCTTTCTTCTTCGATCAGCGCCCATGGTTGGATTTCACTGTCTCCGAATACCGGATCAGTAGAATTAAAGGGGCTGCGCTGATAACCTGCGAGATTAGGGTCCGCAATATCGGAAAGAGTCCAGCGTTTGGCGTCAGGGCGGGAAGTGATTCTATCCCCGATGGTGGCGACTTGCTTGCCACTGCCTTCGGCGCGATTGCGAACGTCGAGGGGAATTCCAACGAAGCCCCTATCGTATTGATGGACGGCGATGACACGATCTATCACCAGGTTTTCATCGCAGATGAAAACATGGTTCTTGTGCAGGAAGATGTATTCAAAGCGATGCACATCGCAATCGCTATTGTCTACAGATCGACGTCCACCGGCACAGAGCACGTTACCCTCAAGACGTTTGTCCTGCGGGATGAAGCTCAGTACCCCACCACACACCTCTCGTTTGGTCAGCAGACTTTCCTTCGCGAGCAGCGCGGATATCGCGACTACACATAGGATGGCGGCTAGCGTAACCACCCCACAAAATTGCAATACATGCTTGACGGGGATACATCCCAATGCACCCGCCCAGCATTTCAGCTTCGCCTGCGGCGGGCGCACCAGACGCCGTGGTTGCCGCCTCGAAGACACGACGGATTCGCCATGACAGGCGGCACGGCCCGTTCGTCCGTATTGCCTCCCAGGATATTTGACTTTTACGTAAACGCCATGTCACACAGGCTGCCTCAAAAACAGCCACGGTTGACCAGGTGCGCGATTATTATTCCATCACGGAACTGACCCGCGAGTTCGGGATTTCTACGCGCACGCTGCGCTTCTACGAAGACGAGGGTCTGATCCACCCGGCGCGGCGCGGCCGCACAAGGCTGTTTCGGCCGTCGGACCGCCATCTGGTGCGGCAGATCATTCGCGGCCGCCGGCTTGGATTCTCGATCAACGAAATCCGCGAGATTATCCAGATATACAAGGAGCCGCCCGGCGAAGTCGGCCAGCTGAAGCTGATGATCGAGCGCATCGACGAAAAGCGGGACATGCTGCGTCAGAAACGCCGCGACCTGGAAGAAACGATCGAAGAACTCGACAATGCCGAAGAGGCCTGCGTCGAGCGACTTGTGGAGCTTGGCGTCTCGACCTGAAACAGGCCTACAGCGCCAAGATTAGCCGCAGATCCCGGCAGCTAAACTGCAAGATCATTTGCGCGAACTCATCACAGCCTTACATTCCGTTGCGTAAGCAGCACTGCCACTTATAATCCCGATGCAACAAACAAGCTGACGGGGGATATCGCGGTGGTATATGTCGCTACTTTACTGGCAATCATCTTGCTGCTTGCGCTTGGGGTTTATGTGCTCAAGAACCTGCCGGGCGGCAACGCACCCGGCCGGGAGCCGGAAGACAACGGCAATAACAGCGATTCTGGCGTCGTCTACGAGGTCAGCGACGTTTGCTTCAAGCTCAAGCAGAGCCTTCCTTCCGGGCAACCTTCCGCCGATTACGACACCTACGTGCTTGAGGATCCCAACCAGTTCAAACTCTACACGATCACCAATCTGACGGTGCGCGGCCTGCCGCCCGGCGATACCGTCCGGCTCACCTACGATCATTCGAAACACAGCCAGGGCAGCGTGCGCAAAATCGTTTCGCAAATCGATCTCGCCAACGGGCAGTCAAGCTCGGAGTTCAATGGCGCAGTGGCCAACCTGCCGCAAATATCGAACCGCGGAGACGTCATCCGCTGGGAAGGCGTGGTCAAGACTTCGGGCACGCTCGACAAGCTGCCGCGCAGCATCGAAGTCTGCATGGACATGCGGCACGAGAGCTAACTTCCGCCAGCCGAGGGCGCGTCAAAGCCAGCGCCGGACCTTCTTCTGGTAGTCGCGGTAGCGCTTGCCGAACCGCTCGGCCAGATGCCGCTCCTCCTGCCTGATCGCCAGAAACGTGGTCGCGATGGCAGCCAGCGGCGCAAGCAGTAAGAACCAGAGGCTGCCGGCGATAAAGCCTATCGCAACCATGAGTGTGGTGTTGCCCAGATAGATCGGGTTGCGGCTGAGCGCGAAAGGCCCGCCCGTAACCAGGTGATCGGCTGCCCGGTGGGGCAGGATCGTCGTTCGCGCCTTGCGCATTGTCCGCATCGCACCGAAATCGAGCGCGAGCGCCGCCAGAACCATCAGCCAGCCCAGAGCGAACAGCAGGTCGGCAAGTGGCGGGCCGATCCAGGGCAGCGGCCAAAGCCATTGCGCGACGATAGCCAGAGCCACCGCCGCGACATAGATCATCGGCGGCCAGGGCAGACGGCTGGGCGGGGCGGAATGCTCGCTCATTCGGTTGCCTCGCCCTCCCCCATATCCTGCTGCGCGTTGAAGGTGCACATGGACGCCACCTCGTTCAGCATCGCGATCTGCTCTGCATCTTGCTCGCTTGCAAAGACCGCGTCCAGTGCGCCGGCGGCAGCCAGCCTGTCGTAGACGCAGCCGCAATAGCGGGCACAGAAGTCCGCGTCATGCGTTTGCGCGCATGTGGCCTCGCAGGCAAGGCCGAACTGCTCGGCATCGGATCGAAGGGCGGGCGGAGCCACCTGGGAGAAAAGCCAGACGATTGCAATCAGCAGCGGCTGGTGGGCCAGATAGACGACCAGGCTGTGGCGCCCCAGAAAGCGAAACGGCGACGACCAGCGCCCCAGCGCAAACCGCGCCCGCTCCACTAGGCCGGTACGGCTCGCAAGGCTTGTAACCGCAATGCCGGCCAACACCGCACCGAACCAGGGGAAAAGCGGGACATAGTCGTTGGAAACCGGGTCGGAACTCGACAGTCCGATCCACCAAAAGACGGGCGCGTCGAACATAGTCGAGCGCAGATACCAGGGCGCGGCTATGAAGACGGCCGCGGATGCGGCGCTCACGAACCAGGGCAGGTTGAGGAAAAAGAGGCCAAGCACCGAGGCGAGCGCGATCTGGTGCAGAATACCGAAGAAGATGAAGCCGCCCGGTACCGCAAACCAGGTCACGAGCGAAATCGCGAGTGCGGCGCCCGCCACCATCGCCAGGCGCCGCAGATAGGGGCCCGACCGGACGCCGCCGGAATGGGCCAGATAGAGGCTGATGCCGACGATGAAGAGAAATGACGACGCAATGCTGCGCGCAAAGAGCTTCCAGCCGCCCACCGCCGTCATGCCCGGCTCGGCATAACCGAAAAACTCCAGGTCCCATGCGAAATGGTAGACGGCCATCGCAACCAGAGCGGTGCCGCGTGCAAGGTCGAGCAGTTCGATACGCGATTTGCCTGCCGGCCTGTCGTACATTAGGTCATCTCCGCGATGCAGAATCCGCATACGCCGCGATAGCACGTAAATCACCTCACCGCTCAACCGGAGAACGGACTTGCATTCTGTCGATGCCAACGGTGCGCACATTCCTTCAATCGGCCTTGGAACCTGGACCTTGCGGGGCGACCAGTGCGCCGATCTCGTCCAGGCGGCGATCGAAACCGGCTACCGCCACATCGATACGGCAGCAATGTACAAGAACGAGGACGATGTGGGCCGCGGCATCGCCCGCGCCGGCGTGCCGCGCGACGAACTGTTCGTTACCACAAAGGTCTGGCCGACCGACCTAGCGGCGGCCGATTTCCGGCGCTCGGCGGAACAGAGCCTCGATCGCCTCGGCCTCGAACAGGTCGATCTGCTTCTCATCCATTGGCCGAACCCGGCCATTCGGCTGAGCGAGACCATCGGCGCTCTTGAGGCGGCGCTGAAGGACGGGCTCACCCGCAATATCGGCGTTTCCAACTTTCCGACCGCGCTGCTCGCCGATGCCATGTCACTGGCCGGCCATTCGCTTTCGGCCAATCAGGTCGAATACCATCCGAAGCTCGACCAGTCGAAGGTGCTGGCGGCGTGCCGGGCAGCGGGAATGGCCATGGTCTCCTACTGCCCCCTCGGACGCGGGCTCGATATCCTGCACGAACCGGCCGTCGCCGAGGCGGCAGCGAAACACGGCCGGACGCCGGGGCAAATCGTCCTGCGGTGGCATGTTCAGCAGCCTGGCGTGATCGCCATTCCACGCACCACGCGACGCGAACGGCTGGCCGAGAATCTCGATGTCTTCGGTTTCGAGCTCACTGAAGCGGAAATGCACGCAATCTCGGCTCTGCAGGCAGCCAACAATCGAATCTGCGACTTCGAATTCTCACCGGTCTGGGACGGCTGATACAATTGTGTCGGCGGTTACACGCAATTAACCGTGCGTTAGCTGCGCGCTGCTAGCGTTCCCGTGGTTGCAATTCGCGCGCAGCTTTCATGAGCCTGCGCGGCAGTTCAGCCACATGCGCATAAAATGCACTGTGGCTGTTTCGGAGTGGGGCACATGCAGGCGTCGATGGCCATATCGGAAGGCGTCAAGGACACCGCTCAGTCCGTCGTGGAAGTCATGAGCAAAGCCGGCGTCATCGGCCTGCCCCGCAACTATGAACTCTATTACGAAGCCTATGCGGGCTCCAACGAAGCGCTGCGAGTGGCGCTTTCCAAGCTCGGACCGCGCCCGACCCAGTTGGATCTCGACCAGCTGTCGCGCGATTTTTTCGCTCTGAACAACCGCGAGGGCATCGTCGAAAGCGCGCATGACCAGATCACCGAAAAGATCGAAGAGGTGATGAGGCTGTTGATGCGCGAGCGCAATTCGCTCGAGAAATACGGGACGATACTGGACCGCACTTCGGCCGGGTTGAGCGGGCACCGAGCACTCAACGTCGACATTTTGCGCAAGATTGTCGGCATCATGGCCGTTGCAACCGATTCCACGATCGAACAGGGCCGCCAGATTGCGTCGTCGATCGCCGACCGGTCCGCCGAACTGGAGGACGTGAAGACCAAACTGGTCGAATACAAGAAACTCGCCGACACCGACCCGCTCACACAGTTGGACAACCGCAGAGCCTTCGATCGGGCGATGGCTGCGATCTACCAGGATGAAAAAGGGCGTCTTTTCAACGCGCTCATTGTTGCCGATGTCGACCGTTTCAAGGAAGTGAACGACCGCTACGGCCATCCTACGGGAGACCACGTATTGCAGCAGCTGTCGCACATCCTGCGCACCTGCGCTGCAGACAACATGCCGGTTGCGCGCACCGGCGGCGAAGAATTCGGCATCATTGTCGAAGGCCTGAGCGAAGAGGCGACCTTGCGAGTCGGAGAAGACATTCGCAGGGCAATCGAAAAGGCTTCGTTCCGGGACAATTCAGGGCTCGCCCTCGATGAAACGATCACCGTTTCGGTCGGCGTATGCATGGCATCCGAGGCCACCAGCGCGGACGACCTCTACGCCAAGGCAGATCAGGCACTCTATGCGTCGAAAAACGGCGGCCGCAACCGGGTGACGAAGTTCCCGGTTGCCGACAAACCGCCGGCGCGCAAAAGCTGGCTGATCTACCGCACGGACTGATCCCGCGGGCAGCAGCCGGACGCCGGCCGCAGATTTTCAACCCAGAATTGGCCGCATTTCGACTTCAAACACGTCATTGTGCCGCGCATTTCTGCCTGTTAGGTAGCGGGTGGAGAGGATTCCAAGTCATGTTGAAAAGAAATACCGCCATTGTATTTGCCGCAGCCGTGTTTGCAGCCGGCTGCACGACCGACCCGTTTACCGGTGAGCGAAAGCTCAGCAACACGGCCGGTGGTGCGCTGATCGGCGCCGGTGTCGGCACCGTTGCCGGACTCGTGATCGGCGGCGGCGGAAACCGCAACGCAGCGCTTATCGGTGCAGGCATCGGCGCGCTCGCCGGCGGCGGCATCGGCGCCTATATGGACAGCCAGGAAGCCGAATTGCGGGCGCAGCTCGCAGGCACCGGCGTAAGCGTGACGCGCGTTGGCGAAAACATCATCCTCAACATGCCGTCCAACATCACCTTCCCGACCGATCAGGACACGGTGAGCACGGGCTTCTATCCGACGCTCAACGCCGTGGCCGTTGTGCTGGCGAAGTTCAACCGTACGCTGGTCGACGTTTACGGGCATACCGACGCAACGGGCGACGAAGGCTACAATATCGACCTTTCGCAGCGCCGCGCGCTTTCAGTTGCGACCTATCTGAATGCGCAGGGCATCGACAGCCGGCGCTTCTTTATTCAGGGCTATGGCGAATCGCGACCGGTCGCAACCAACGCAACGCCTGAAGGCCGCGCGCTCAACCGGCGGGTCGAGATCCAGCTCTCGCCGCTGAAATAGGCATCAACCGAAGCCGAACCACCAACTGGCCAGGCCCAGGAAGGCGAAGAAGCCGACCACGTCCGTTACCGTTGTGACGAAGACCGATGAAGCGATGGCCGGGTCGATGCCGAACCGGTCGAGCAGAAGCGGTATCAATATGCCGGCCAGCGCTGCAGCCAGCATGTTGATCACCATGGCGGTTCCGATGATGACGCCAAGTGTGATGTCGTCGAACCAAAGGGACGCCACCACGCCCATCACGATTGCGAAGACGACGCCATTGAGAATGCCGACGACCGTTTCGCGGCGAATGATGCGGCCGGCATTGTAGATATCGAGATCGCGGGTCGCGAGTGCCCTCACCGTGACCGTCATTGTCTGCGTTGCGGCATTGCCGCCCATCGAAGCGACGATTGGCATCAAGATGGCGAGCGCCACCATTTGCTGAATCGTTGCATCGAAAAGGCCAATCACCAGCGAGGCGACAATCGCAGTTGCCAGGTTGACCAGCAGCCACGGCACACGCGAGCGCGTCGTTGCGGCCACAGTGTCGGACAGTTCCTCGTCGCCCACGCCGCCCATGCGCAGCAGGTCTTCCTCCGCCTCCTGCTGAATGACGTCGACCACGTCGTCGATGGTCAGAACGCCGACGAGGCGCTCGTTCTCGTCCACCACTGCGGCCGAGAGAAGGTCGTATTGCTCGAAAATCTGGGCCGCTTCTTCCTGATCCATCTGGGCAGGCACGGCATGGCGCGTCTCGTGCATCACCTCGTCGATCTTGACGCCGCGCTTGGTGCGCAGAATGCGGTCGAGATCGACAGCGCCGAGAAGATGGAACGTCGGGTCGATAACGAAAATCTGGCTGAAACTCTCGGGGAGGTCCTGTTCCTCGCGCATGTAGTCGATCGTCTGGCCGACCGTCCAGAACGGCGGAACGGCGACGAACTCGGTCTGCATGCGACGCCCGGCGGACTCTTCGGGATAGGCCAGTGAGCGGCGCAGGCGCACCCGTTCCGTGAAGGGCAGCTTGGCGAGAATCTCGTCCTGATCGGCCTGGTCGAGATCTTCCAGAATGTAGACCGCGTCATCGGAATCGAGTTCCGCCATGGCGCGAGCGATCTGCTCGTTCGGCAGCGCATCGACGATCTGCGCGCGGATCGCATCGTCGACCTCGGTCAGGGCGGAAAAATCGAAATCGTTGCCAAGCAGGTCGATCAGAGCGCGGCGCTGCTCCGGTATCAGCGCCTCAAGAAGATCGCCTACCTCCGACTGGTGAAGCGAGCCCACGTCCTGTCGCAGTGCGAGGATGTCGCGATCGCCGATGGCAGCGCCGACATGAGCCAGAAACTCGGGCAGGATCGCGCCGTCTTCACCGTAGATGTCGGAGCGGTCGTCGCCGTCCCATTCCTCATTCGAAGGGACGTCATGTTGCTGATTTTCCAACAGGCCCTCCTCGTTCGAATGCGGCGACACCAATTGGTCTAGCGCGCCATTGAAGCGAACTCAAAAGGAATTCTGCCCGGCTGCAGCGGATAGCGCTGCTAGCCTCACGGCGGCGGCCGGCTATCCACATCCGCGCTGCGGCCAGGCAAACGGCGGTACGGCAACAGCATCCAGACCAAAGCGCCGATCAGACCAATGACTGCCAGTACAAGCCCCATCAGCGCCGACGCCGCGATCGCAGCCGGCAGGGGATGCCCCATTGCATTGAGCAGAAACGCCGACGTGCCTTCGCGCACCCCCCAGCCGCCTATCGATATCGGGACCATCGCGGTCAAGGCGCCGCCCTCGATCACGATCGTCATGTCGGCAAGGCTTGCGTCCAGGCCCAGGCTCATCGCGGCCATCCAGGCGCTGGCGCCAATCAGGAGATTGGCGACGGCAAGCAACGGCACGATTGCAGTCCAGAAGCGGCGCGCGTGCACGACACCGGCATATGTTCGCAGGAACTCGGTGATGCGCCCGGCCCAGCCGCGGCGCGAATCCGGAATGAACTTGGTCCCCCAGGCGACAGCCAGACCACCCGCAACAACGACAACTGCGCCCGCAGCCAATATCTGCCATCCCGGCACAAGTGTGAGTGCGGTCGAAAACGCCGCGGCAACCGCGACTGCCGCCGCAAGCCCCCACAGGCCGAATGCGCGGTCGATCAACCCACATTCGGCGGCACGCCTTGCCGTCAAACCGTGGTCATATGCGCGGTAGGCACGAACGACATCGCCGCCCACGCCCGTCGGCAGGAACAGGTTGAAGAACATTCCCTCGAATGTCCCCCATACCGCCACACTGCGCGGCAGCTGCGTTCCAAGCACATCGAACACCGCGCGCCACCGCAGCGCATTAACGACGACCACAAGAACGAAGCAGGCGACCGAAGCAGCCGCATAGACCGGCTGCGCGGTTTTCAGAACCGCCCAAACCTCACGCAGACCGGCATTACGCACGAGCAGATAGATCAGGCCCGCACCGACCGCCAACTTGGCTGTGATGACAAGATATCGAAGCTGCACGGGCTCCCCTTCCGCAACGAAGGCGTCCTTTCGCCAAGCGCGAAGGACAGCCTGATTCGGATAGTGAAGGAAGGGAATGGTGCGGTCGAGAAGTGTGGCATAATCGTGAGATATCAAGGTGTTGCGAAACCAATTGCCCAAAGGGCGCCCCTTGATTCTGTTAGAGAACTCGCCCCGTGCCCCAATTCCAAGCCCCATTCCCTATAGCTTGTGTAACGTGAGGAAGGACTATGGATACGAAAACCATCAAATGGGCGGAGCGCCGTTTGGGCCGTAAGCTAAACGTGTATCGGTCAGGAAATCGCGACTTCGTCAGCCTCACCGACCCTGAAATTCGCAAACTTACGGCAGGGCCACGACCGTTGCGCATGTTCCTGTTCTTGTTCGCAGGATTTGCCTTCGCGCGGCTAGTCATATTTTTGGCAGAGACTTACGGCAGCTAGCCCACCCCACCACATAGAAGGAGATTGAGGCCAATGAGCGAGATGGTGCAATTCCCCGGCATCGTCGTCAAAACTGATCCGCCACGACGCTTACCCGTTGAATGCGGTAACTGCGGCTGGACTGGGTGGCGGAAGCCCGGCAAGCTTGTCTGGTGCCCTAAATGCGGATCGTGCGCAGGGTTTCAACCCACGAACGATGTCTGACCTCCGCCGCTTCAATCGCACATTCTACCTGGTGCTTGCCATCTTCATAATCATGATAGCACTGGAAGGGGTGAAGTACGTGCTTTGGGGTTTGAGTATTATCGCTGGAGAGTGAGAAGCGAGGCGACCGGGAAACCCCAATCCTTGGCTATCCTTGCGGACCTCGCTGAAATCGCGCCGTATGCATCCGACGACTTCGCGGAAAAAGGATATTCTGGACGCCTGAACGCCAGTTGCCTCAAGAGCCGCGCTCTCTCCCGACTATTTCAAGCCGAGTGCCATTTTAGACTACCCCAAACACCCCGGAAGTTCAACGATTCCGCTCCGGCCATCCATCGGCCCGTGAGGGCGGCGAAGCGATGACCGCGTTGGCCTTCTCCCCACATTTCGAACAGCGCAGCTTGGGCAAGAGCGCGTCCCTCAGTGCCGAGTGATCGCCGCCAAGCCGGTCGGCCAGCGCTACCAGATCGATCGCCTTGTTATGCCCGTTTGGGCAATAGGCCCTGATCGTATAGCCGTTGTCGATGCATTCCTGAATCGTGCCGTTGACGCGCATCGCATAACGGTATCAGGCGACTTCTTTGCAGAAAACGCAAAAAAGCCCGGCAGCCGAAGCCACTGGGCGGGAGATAAAAAGATCAGCGGGTAATTCGGAACACGTTGCTGGTGATGCGCAACTCCTTGGTCGGGAATATCGCCGGCTCGATTGTCCACAGTGTGCGCAACTGATAGGTGCCAACCGGCAGCACGCACCGCGTCGGCCATGTCCACCAGTTCAGATCGATGATGTCGGGAAACTGCGCCTCGGGCGAATAATCGTTCTCTCCGTTCGCAGTGCAGAAAGTGTAGAAGCCGTTCCCGCTCTTTCGCATGACGGTGGCAACCCAATGCCCGCGGAACGGCCTCTTGATGGTGCGATCGACGTCCATCAGCGGCGTTGAGCCTTCAACGGCATCATGTACATGGACCCGCTCGACATCGAACCAGAACGAGGCCGGCGGGAGTGCGAGCACGGCGACAAGCGAACCAAAGACGGCCAGAAACCAGACAAACCGCCACCAGGTCTCACGGGCTCCGTATTGAACGCTCTGCACCATGGTTGCCATGATCACCGTCCTTTTGTCTTGTGCCTGAATACCGCCCTGGCGAGCTCCATGACGTAAATGCCGAAGGCGCCAACGACGAATGATGCCCCGGAATACTGATGGCCGGGATCGACATTGAGCCAGCCGAGGACGGCCGCGATTGCGGGATAGAGCACCGGCGTTGCAAAGGCAGCGCAGAGCGTCCCCACCCCGACATGCTGGACAAAACGCCAAGGCTTAGACCAGTCCGCGGCAGCCATCGCAGCCGCGCCTGCTATACCCGCTATGGCGGGCCAAACCTTGTCACTTTGAATGATCTCCCAAAGCGTCATTCTCGCCCTCGCTCATCCGGGGTTGGCAGTAATTCGGAAACGAATGGCGGCTACGCTTTGACACAGCCATATCGCGATCCGGCAATGATCGTGTGTGGTCAGGGTCGGCTTGCCGCTCCAACGGCATTCCGGCCCGCTACTTCGCTTGCTCCCCAGCGCGCGATGTTTCAGGTGCCCTTATCCATCTTGGACTGCCTGCCTGATGCAACCATGCAGGCGACATCGCCCGAGACCGCGATCACAGTCCATGTGCCGGAATCGGCGCGCGTGACGATAACGCGCTGCCCCGGCTGCGTTCCCTGCCCAGCAAAGATCGGGAACTCGTTGTATTCTTGCGCGAGCCATTGCATCAGGTGCGCAATCGGCGCGCATGACTGGTTTTGCGCAAATGCGACCAGCGTCATGCCGAGCACGAGCAGGCCCGCGACAATGATGGTGAAGCGCCAGCTCATTTGCGTTTGCCCGTCAGCCAACCAGCAACGCCGGCGGCGCCGACCGCCCCAGGCGGACCCATGGGATCAAACAGCCACTCCATCGCCATGTTGGCCCAAATCTGCATGGAGGGCGGATAGGCGGCGATCTGCCATGCCTGCGGCCAGATCCCGTTTTCCCACCAGAAGATGTTGTAGAGCGTGACCGACCAGAACAGCGTTGCCGGTGCGCCGATGGTCAGCGCAATCACCGCTACGAACACCGGCACGTTGAATTTCATGCCCTGCCGTTCAGTGCTCTTGTCGGCGTGCTTGGTGTAGATGACCTTCTTGGTCTCAGCGTCGATCTCTGCCAGCCGAACATTACCGTCCTGCGTGCGGTTGAACACGCCGATGGCTTCCCGCACGACGCTTGACCCGGCTATCGACATCACCTTGCCGAGCAGCCACGAACCCGCCGTTACGAGGAACGTCACCATCAGACGTTCTCCCCGTTGAACTCGCTGTCCGCTTCCTTCCCCAATTCGGGGTCACGCCTACGACGCGCCCATTCGGTCAGGATGCCATTGACCAGCACGTAGATGGCGAATGCCTTGGGCGTCAGAAGCGGTTCGATCAGCGCCGGATCGACATAAGCTGTGATCGTGGCGAGAAAGCCCATGAAGGCATTGAGCCGGGCAATCAGCAGCGTCTCGCTGTCGCGGAACCATTTCTTGAGCATCGGACTAGCCTCCGCAGAAATTCGAGATGATCGGGATTGAGCACGCAAAGCTCGCAATAGCCGCACCAGCAGCCACCACGGCAGCAGCGATCAGAGCGACAATGCTTGTCTTGCCGTCAGATTTGCCCGTGGGCGCGGGTTCCGGCCCCGTCGCTTCGCTCGCTTCGACTTCGGGGTAGGTCTCATATTCGACCGACTTACTGGATGACACGGAGAGGCCCCGCTTCAACCCGCGCGACCATGCGGCCTTCACCTCGGCCAATCCATGTCGCCCGCCATTCCATTTCTCGCGCGAAGCAGTCACCCGGCTCTTGTCGGCCAGTTCGTTCATGCCCCATTTCTGCCAAAGGATCAGCGTGCCCTTCATGCCCATGTCTGGATCGCGCATGAGATCGGGCTGCTTGGTGAACGGAATGCCTGTCTCGTTTTCAACCTTCAGGAAGTTGTCGTAGCCAGTCACCTGTCCCGGCCCTGACCCGCGATAGAGCCAGCCGGCATTTGGCCGGCCCTTATTGCCGAGACGGCTGCCATAGACATAGTTCGCCAGCGCCTGCGGGTTGCCGGCGTACTTTCGCGCCACGGCATCAGTCTTGAAGCGCGATGGCCAGACTTGCCGCAGCCGGGAAGCCGAATAATTCAGGTTCTCGTCCATGCGACGGAAGCCGCCTGTCTCGACGCTGATATGAGCGAGACAGAGCGCAATCCGCTGGCGCGTCGTCACGCCATAGGCAGCGGCGTATTTGTTGAACGCCGCGAGGATCGCCTTTGTCGTAGCCGAGTTCGACCGCACACCTGAAATAGCGTGCAAGTCAGCAAGAGTGACCATAGCCGTGCTCCTTCCGCCGTTTACCGGCAGAGTGATTGATTGGATTGCGAAAAGTGGAAGGGCTTGAAGCCGCTAGGCCTGCGTAATTGCTGCAAGTGCCATATTCGGGTTTACTCCGGCATTTCTCGCCAGTGCAGGCTCACGGTAGCGCCCGCGCCTGCCGTATGGACAACGACATTCACGCCAGCGCTTGCGCCCGGAATAAACCCAACCAGCGGCCATTTAAGTTCAATAACCAAGTTCTGATTTGCCTTGGCGCGATAGAGGTCGTGCTGCGAGCCGACAACAACAGCGCTCGTGTAGTGATACGCATTGCATTTGGGCGGGGTCGGCGTTGGGCCGAACCATGCATTGCATTTCTGCAAAGAGATCATACCGCTGACAGTCCCGCCCGAACCGATCGAAACAAGCGCATCTTCGGTCGGACAAATGATCACTTTGTCGAGGACACCCACAATGCCTGAACCCGCTGGCGCGTTCAGAAACACATGTAGATATTCACCCGACACGCCGGCAATATCACCCGCCGCTGCCGCCAGTTGATTGTTGAAAAGCAAGTCGTCGTAACTGAATGCGGAAACCGCGCTACCACTGTCAAATTCTTCGAGAGTGTCAGCTACCTCAAGCTTGATCAATGTGGCCGTGGCGGGCGTGCCATAGGACGAATACCCGGAGACGACATCGACGCCGTTGCCGCTTCCGCCTAGTCCTGATTTGTACCCCCCCGCAAACTCCGCAGCGCTCAGACCGTCTTCATAGGCATATCCCATATGAACACCGGGCGGTGGGTCAAAATCATAACGGTAGACGACGCGATCCCCGGCCACAGTTGACAACTGGATCGGGTCACCTTGAAATGTCGTACCAGCGGCGAACAGCTGCGATGTGCCAGCGCCGCCAAACAACACCTGGCCGCTTTTGCCGGACTGGAAGTCGAAATCCCCGGACTGTGCCTTGACGCCGATATAGGCGCTCGTCAGTCGCAATGGCCCGTCGCTACCAGCTATCCATGTCGGGCGAATGTAATTGCCTCCGTGCGCCATCGCAGGAAGCGTGAAAGCGTACTGATACTGGCCTGTCGATCCGTACTGCGACGGAAGCGTCCGGCTATAAACTGTCGTCGGCATTGGCTACTCCCTCGATTCCCCTACGGCCTGTGTCCAAACCCTGTCGAACAGCGACGGCGTAAGCCCGGCTGCTGCCAGAATTTCGTCCTTGAATATTGCGCTTTTGCGGGCAAAGAGGGTGGCGTGACGCCAATCGTTCATGGTCAACGCACTGGTCTTTTCCGCCTTGCGAATTGCGCGGTAGATTAACCTGTCGGGATCATGAACCCCCGCCTCGGTGATAAGTGCCGCACACAAACTGTGCTTGGACACGGTTATATCCAAAGCCGGGTTGTAAGTGGCCAGGAATGCTCTGATTTCATCGAGCGTCGGCTTCGACGTTTTTTCGTCGCGCCAATCCAGTCCAGAATAGTCGGTCCCTGATAGATACCACGAAGAGCTGGGGCGGAGATGCCTCAGAGCGGCTGGAATATCCATGGCGCTCACCCGCTGATTTCAATTGCGGTGATCGTTGAAGCTGCTCGAAACCCGTAGGAAACATCAGAATCCAGCTTGGTGCTGTTGAGCTGTACCGTTACGTTGTAAGCGCTGCCGGCTGTCGCTTCGACGCCGTAGGTTACGGCACTCGTGGTCGATGGCGAATCCAGATGCTGCATGACGATGTTTTGCGCGTCATGATCATATGGTGTTGCCGCTGGCCGGGTGCCCGCGCCAACGCCGAGACGGTTGCTCGAAGCCGTACCCACACCGATTGCGGTCGATCCTCGTACAAGACGGGTCATGACCGAGCCGCCACCAGACTGCGACACGTTCACAGATGCAATCACCCAGATTTTTGATGTCGTTCTCTTGGGTGTTATCGAAACCGTCATGCCTGAAAAGGCGGTGAAATTGTCGGTGCTGGCCGACGAAAAAGTGGCCACGTCAACTTTGGTGGTGCTCTGTACATCAAGAATGCGACCGGCCGGACCATCCGCTGCGAGCATATAGTTTAAGCACCGCCAGTTTCCCGATCCTAGCGATTCCACAATCGCCGCATCGCCAGCTGCGGTTGAAATGTTTGCGCCACCCGGCAGAATGAGCGACGTTCCGTTGTGCGTCAGGGTTAGAGCGCCCGAGAATGTCAGAAACTTGATGGTTCCCGCCTTGACAGTGCCTAGCCCGGTGATCGTGGTCGTGCCCGTGACGGTGATGGCCTGCGCTGGCTTTGTGCTCAGATCGGTTGTCGTCGCAGACGCAATCGTATCCGCCGCGAACTGGCGCCCCAGCATCCCGAAAGTGACACGCATCACATCATCGATGTTTGCGGTGTTCAGATTGTCGGTAATGCTGAATCCGCCAGCTGACGTATTGGATGCATCAGTGCCGGAAAGATCGGTGATTTCTGTCATGCTTCACCCATGAAAAAAGCCGCCCCGAAGGACGGCCTGCTGGATTTCCGTGATGTGTGGTTTGGCTACTTCTTGCCGCTGGACTTGCCGCGCGAACCGGCGTCGTAACTGCCCGGAGCCATCGTGTAGGTGACGCCGGTTTCATTGTTCGTGCGGCTTACGAAGCCGTTGCCAAGAGACCGGAACGAGATATTCGGATTGGACTGAGAGTAGGCCGTCGCACCACCTGGCGCATTAAACACCGAACCGATTGCGCCATACCCGGATCCAACGCCAAATGCTGGCGTCGAGAAATCGGGCGTGGACAGCATGCCGCCAAGCAGTCCGTCGCCGCCGAAGTTGAACATGCCGCGATAGGCGTCTTTCAGACCGTTGAAGATCGGCACGCGGTCCATGCCCATCATGTTCGACTTGATGTTGCCGATTACCTTGTCTTTTGCCGGGCCAAGAGCCGCGCCGATCAGTGCACCCAGCGGCCCGCCACGCAGACCGCCCATCAATGCACCTTTGGCGGCTGACACACGCGCATCACGACCGGGGACCGATGGCGGCGCCGGGAAGCCCACAGTGGGCGGTGCCGGTACTGTCTCGTCAAAGCCTGCCATCGGGCTAACAGAACCAATGCCGCGAGCGCCAACAGAAGGTGCGCCGCGTCCCGTCGCATGCACAGTGACCGGATCAATCGCAACAGGGGTGGTGTAGTCCTGCAATCCGCTGGCAGCTCGTGCGCCAAAGGCCGGTGAGGCTGGCCTGCTGCGTGGAATGGCAGCGGCAGGACCGAAATAATCCTCTGCGCGCGAAAGCGTCGGCGGTGCTGGAACACTGGCAGGTAGTGCAGGCTGCAATGCAGCAGCGCGACTGGCGCCGTATTCCGAATAATCCTTGGCGCGGGCTATGTCCTGTATTGAGGGCAGCGGGGCGCGTTCAACGACGCCAGCGGGGGCGGCATAGGTCATCGGCGGGCGCGCGGTGGGCACTGGCGGAACCGATGCACGCATACCAGGCTCTAACGGCGCTGCGTAGCCGGTCATCGACCGAGCGCCAATAGCGCCCCACGCCGGCTGATCTGATCCCCTAAGATCGATTTGGCCGCTTCTATCGACTCGCCCGATGCGATTGCCATCACGATCAAACACGCGCGCCGAAGTGTTGCCTTCGACCTCGTGCATCGCAGCCATAACGTCTGCGCGCTTTGACGCAGGAATATCCGACATCTTGGTACTAAGCGGGATGCCGGACAGCGCAGAAACCCGGCGCTGATAACTGCTAGTATCGTTCTCGAATGCGGGGGCGTATTTCGAGATTGCTTGCGCAAGCGTGAGATTGCGATAGTTCCGGTTCTCGAATATCAGGTCGGCTTGCGCATTGAGGCCTGCTTGCCTCGTAGGAAACACAGCAAACCGATTGTCGGTCCCCAGCGCACCCTTTGATCGCGTGAAATTGCCGTATTCGATATTACCGGGGTTGTTGTTGCGCATCGCACGGTCACCACGAACCGTAACAATACGCCCATCGACCAACTGCACTTGTGTCCAACCAGGGCCGCCAGCGACGACGCGCGAATATTCAAGAGACGCCATTGTCAAGCCTTATTTGGATCACTATTTTGAAGCGATGCGATATCTACTGATCTTCGCGCTTGCGTTTTCCCCGTCAGTCGCTCTTGCGGCAGACGACGCATTGATTGATCGCTACTACGAACTTCGAGCCGACTGCCGTGTTGGCGACGATGTTTCGGAAGCGGAGAGTGATGCTGCATGCGCGGAAATCACCGAAATCGGCGCAAAACTCGCTGCTGTGGGGTACTGTTGGTACAAGCCTGAGCAAGAGTGGCGACACTGCGATTGACCGACCCCGACGACAAAGAGCCGTCCGGCAGTCACTCGCTTTCGGTCATACCCTTCCTCGGAATCGGCATCGCTGCCGTTATCACTGCTCGAGGCTTTCCATCGCTGGACTGGCTGGACTGGACACTCGTTATCCTGTTCGTCCCGTTCCTCGGGTGGCTATTGAGCGAACGACATGCTTCCAAACTTGACGCCAGCAGCCATGAGGGCGCGCGCAAGAGCCTCGCGTTTCGACTTGGCAAGAAGCTGAACCACGTTCTGAACCTGCTGCGGCGGAATCCCACCGTTCGCGATTAGATCGACCAGCTCATTCACCGAGCGCTTTGCCAGCGCATCCGCTGTTTTCTGAGCGGTGTAGCCAACGGCAGCGCCCGCCGCCTGTAGCGGAAGCGATGTACCGCCAGTACCAAGCGCGGTCGCGCCGTGAATACTGGCAAGAAGCCGTCCGCGCGGCATCAGCCCGCCGACCGCATGAGCAACACGCTGGCCCGGCGAATAGCCAGCAGCAGAGCCGAGCGCCTTCATTTCAGCGGGCGTGAACCCGCGTGTTTTGGCCTCGCTCTGCAATGTGCGCTTCAGCTGGCCCATTGTCGTGCGACCAACGTCTCCGCTGACCTGAGATGCGGCATTCTGCTCGCCGCGCGTGATCGCCTTTTCCACGGTCTCGAGCTTGCGGGCACGAGACCAAAGCGAGCGCGCTTTCAGGATAGCGTTTTGGGCATCCTTCGGATTGTTGCCCATCAGCACGACAGACCTATCGCGCGAAGCCGTATTCACAAGCTCGTCTATCCGGTCGATGATCTGCGAAAGTGCGGCATTGTTAGATCTGTTTCCGGGAATGAACCCATTGGACGCCACCTTGCGCAGCGTATCCAGGCCCTCGAAAGTAAGGTTCTGACCGCTCAATGCCTGCAATCTTTTCAGCACCGGTACAACGCCGGGTTCATTCGCAGGATCGAAGGCGCGAGATGTCAAATCATCCACGACATTGCGCTGAAGCTGGTTCACACCCTTGGCGTTGAACACCACCCCGGCCTGTTCTGCCTGCCGGTATGCGTCTCGCGCAGATTTTTCGATATCGCTTACAGTCGCGCGCGGCACCTTCGGATTGAACTTGGATGCTACCTTGCTGATGCCGGCTGAAATACCCTCAGCCGCGACGTTACCGAGCGCGCCGCCCGCAGCACCAAGCGCGGCACCGGTGCCGATGTCCTGATCGTTGCCCGCCGCTGTCAATGCGCCATAACCCGCGCCCTCGGCGGCCATAAGGCCGGTGCGAGCGGCCAGACCTTTAGCGCCAGTCATGCCAGCCGTACCCATACGGCCAGCCAAGGTTACGCCATTGCGGGCCAAGCCCATGGGCGTAGCTACAGCGCCCGTCAATTCTGCGGCAAGACCAGCCCCACCGGCCCGATTGCGGGCGCCCTGTGTCTCACTGCGCTGGTCCTGAACATTGTTGCCCTCCAGCAGGGCTGCAATCTTGTCGGCATAACCGAACGTCATGCCGTTTGCCATGAGCCGGATAGTATCGTCGGCGGCCTGCAATGGCTTCTGCCATGCGGGCATTGTATCGTACTGGCCGCGTGCCGGATTTTGTGTCGCCATGCTGGCGAAGTCGCGAAATTCTCGCGATGCATCGCTTTCCAGCTGAACTTCCGGGGCATTGCCCAGCGAACGCGCGATCTCTTCCACGGTCGCGTTTTGCTCTTCCGGCGATAGGCTCAGGAAAGAGTCGTCAACCTTGACCCTCTTCCCCTCAATATTGAGTGTCGGCATCTATTCGACGCTCCATTGGACACCGGAAAACGTGCGGTTGCCACCTTGGCGGCGCGTCTGTTCAAAAATTGCGTCGCCTACTTCTCTGCCGTGAATAGTGCGCAACAGAGTCCGCTCATAATCCTCAAGGTCACGGATGAACGTCGGGCTATTGGGGTCGAGTGCGCCCGACTTGTCCTGAAGCAACTTCAGTTCTTTCTCGGTGACGTTACCGAGCGCGCCGCCCGTTGGAGACGATTGGCGCATTGCATTCAGGTTTTCCGCCGCCGCCAACGATTTCAGGACATCGGTTTGACGGACCACCTCGGCGCTATCTGTGAGCGGGCCGACAATGGGAATTTTGGCAACTGCTGTCGTGCCGCCTGATCCGAAGTTTTGATTGCCGACCGCAGTACGCGCGCGTTGCGCCGCTTGCGTAACGGTATCGGAAGCGGTCATTGCCGCATCCATGCGGGCGTTCGATTGGCCCTCAGCCGCCTCGACCTCTGCCGCCGCTGGCCCGCCGGGGATCAGCACCATCTGCACAACACGGCCCTGTTCATCGTACTCAGCGCGATATCCAGGCGGGACAGTTCCCATCTGCCGCGCATCAACGGTTGTCGCACCAGCCTTGCGCATTTCGGTCATGTACTGCGTGAATGAACCCTGATAGCCCTGTCCGATTGCGTACTGGTATTCCTTCAGATCGTCGGTCAGATCGGTCTTGCCAGATGCCCGAATCGCATTGAATGCATCGACCGGGGAAATCGCGCCAGCCTCAAGCCATGGCAGCAGTTCAGGATTCGACTTGCGCAGCAATTCTGCGGTCTTGTTTCGCCGCGTCGTTTCTTCGCGTTCCTGGCGCTTCTGCCCAAAGCCCAGACCGGCCATTTGCAGGGCGCCACCGAATGACTGCTGCGGGGTTTCGCCCATGAACATGGCACCAGCCATCGGCAATGCGATTTCAGGGGCGAGAATGTCCTTCAGGCGCATGGCGCGATCACTCTGGCCCATATTACCCAGAAGCGCGCTCAGGCCGGATTGCTGCGGCTGTGCGGCCATCGGCTGAGCCGGACCAAGCAGGTACGGAGAAAGCAAGGAAGCCATTCAAACGGTCCCCTTTATGCCAGCAGGGAGGCAAGCGTCAGCGCTCCGCCTCCCGCGATACCGGCCCAATTAGTGGGCTTCTGCGTCGTACTGCCGACCGTGCCCGACAAATCGCCCTTTGTGGTGGCTGACCCGTAAGGCTCGGCTGCACCCAGAATTGCCATAAGTGCGGCAAGATTGTTGGCCTGCTGATTTGCCTGCGCCTCGAGGTCTGCCTCGAATGCACGGCCCACCTCAATGCGTGCCTGACCCGGCATCATCGTGGCTGCAAAGGCCGAAGGCAGTGCACCGGCAGCGGCCATCTGCCTGCCGCGCTCATCCTGCAAATGCCGATAGCCAAAATCGGCTTCCAGATTGCCAAGCTCGCGAGCAAGCGTGCCCTGATGGAAATCGGAGCCATAGCGGCCGCGCGAACCGGCCATCATGTTCACGCCGGTCGTTGCGCGTTCAGATGCACTGTCCAGAATCTTGCGGTAATTCTCATCCTGGTAGGGATCGGTGTATTTGCCGGACGCAAAGTCGCTGTAGGCATTGAAGGCGTTGTTGAGCCCGCCAGCCCCGGCCTGCGCTGCCGTATCCATCTGGTTCAAGCCCGAGACGGTGCGCTCATCCATGCCGACATAAGGCGCAAGCTTGTTGCTGTTGTACATGCTGAGCGCATCGCCCAGCCCCTTGTTCAGCGCTGCCTCGCCCGGCCCATATGGAGCGCGAACGACAGACTGCGTTGAGGTCTGGTTTTGCGTCTGTTTCTGCTCTTCTTTTCCACTCATGGCCTGATCTCGTATGTCTGGCTTAACAGCCGTGCTTTCGGATAGATCGACTTCAACCCCACCCTGCCCTCGTCAATGAAGCGCTCGGCGCGGTTGTCCTTCACCATCTGCCTGACCACATCGACCATTTGAGGCCACCACGTCTTGCGGTCCTCGCCGCACAGCGCCAGGCCCCTCAGGGTCTTTCCGTAGTCCTCGAATTGCAGAACCGCCGCACCGCAGATTTTCGCGCCGTCATGAGCGATCAGCAGATGGGCATTGCCCGACCGGCATTGCTGCCAGATGTAACCGGCTCGCATGTTGCCGCCCTTGCATGACCTGACTATCCCGTCCCGGATATGCGGCCAGATGCCGTCGATCTGGGCCAGTGAAGCCAGTTCAATTTGCATTGGCTTGCGGTGCATCCAGAACGGCAAAAACCGTTACAACGAGGTAGTTTGCGTTTTCAGCTTGAGCGACGATCTTCTGTGCCGGTTCGTTGCCTTCGCTGGCCAGTCCGAGACGGATCGGCGCCTCGATATCGACTGTGGCACCAGCCCCGATCTGCCCCTCGTAAAACTGCTTGTTGCTCGATCCGTCATACCAGTGCAGATCAACCCGACAGGTATTGCCAGTGTCCACATTCGCGACCTTGATCAGCGCGATCTTGTAGACGCCCTTGCCGGTCGGCGTAAAAACGTCTGTGGCATTTGTCGTGCTCAGTGCCGTGGTTACGGGCGGCTGAAGAATGCCCCTTTGATCGAAAGAAACCGTCATGTGCGGCCCGTCCTGACAAACCGGCTCTCAGCGTCGTCAACGCCAGCAGCAGACTCCCACGACGCACCAGCCGGGATATTCAGCCTCAGCCGATGATAACGGGCATCCACAAGCGTCTTGAACAGGCCGGAGCCGTCCGTTTCGCATGAGACAACGCTACCCCACGACAGCCCCGCTCCACGGCGTTCCTCAGATCCGATCTGTATCGTCACGTCCTCGGCGTCGAAATCGCCCACAAGCCCCACTTCCTGAAGCAATGAGCGATAGCCGGGCGATAGTTGGACTGTCGGCGTTTCCAGCGTTGCTGCGCGGTTCTGGCCGGAGAAATACGCCAGCTTGTGATCCGTGGTGAACGCACCGATGACCGGCTTTCCGCCCTGGAAAATACGGGCGCCAACGGCAATTCCCGCTGCATCGGCCAGCGTAGTGTAACCAAGCGCCGCCATGCCGCCGACAGTCACGCCAGCGGTGGCAATGGTGACGATTTCCTCAACGTTGTTATCCAGCAGGAACCAGCGGCCCGGCCTGCCATCCATACCGGCCAGCTGGTAATTCAGGCCAATCAGGCCATAAGACCCGCCAGACTTCTTCGGATATTGGACGAAAATCGCCTTGCGGAACGGATCGAGGAATGCCCTGACCTCGGTCAGATTGTCCTTGTCCACTTCTGACACAAAATCTTCGGAATCGCCGCCCAGAAACCAGCGATCGACGCGCTCAAGGCCGACCGGCTCGTCCGTTTGCCCGTTAAAGATGTAAAAGCCATCCTCGGCCAAATAGAAGTAGCGATTATAGCCTATGGGAACGATGGAAAGCGGTGCAATCGCCCCTCTGGCCGGGTTCAGAATCGTCAGATTGAAGCCAGCAGCGTCGAATGACGATGTGGCAAGCCTGATGCGGTTGCGCTGGAACACAACAGCGCCGTTTTCAATCGGGAATACGCCGGTGACCTCGCCGCCGTCCGGCAATTCCTGCCGCGATGCCCCGCCCACGCCACGCGTCCATGCCTCGATATCGCCATAAGCCGAACACTGAATGTAATTCGGCAGGTTCGCCAGATGACCGAGCAGCAGGCTTTCGCCCATCATGCAGGAATATTTGGCTTTCGGCGGCGATCCCGACAATGCCGCGAAATTGGTCCCCGAAACAAGGTCGATATACTGGATATCGTCGGCGATCTGGTGCGAGACCAGCGTGTTGCCGATGACGGTGTTTGTCCACCTGTCGCCTGTGGGTACGTTATAGTCGCCGCCTGACGAGCGGGTGACTTCATCCCACGAATAATCGGTCGTGTTGAGTTTGTAGAGCTTGGTTTGCGTCCCGGCCCATGTTGACCATGTACCAGTCAGGTCACGGGCCGACACCGCACCCAGGCAGCGGGTCGGCAGGGCGTCTGAAACGTCCTCCAGCGTCGGCATCGGTCCCCAGCCATCGGCTACGGGGAACACGTTCTGAATGGCCGACGATGCCTGTGGCGAATAGGCGGAACGATCCGGCGCAAACTCAGGGAACGGGATCATCAGGGCGTCGAGCCCTTGATGCTCAAGCCAGCGCGTGCGTAATTCGCGGTCATGTCTGCCGCGTTCATACCCGCCACCATCGACCGGGTTAGTGCGGTTTCCTTCGCAATCGCTCCATCGTCATTGCGATAGATGGCAGCGAACATCAGGCAGGCGCGCAAATAGACCTGCGGGTTCTTGGTCAGGAGCCAGTTAGTCGTGTTCCCGCTCGTGAGGTTCGGGATTTCCTGATAGTGCGTCAGCTCAACATCGTTCGACACCAGCGGCAGCGTGTAGAGGCTTGAGCCGATAATGGTGAAATTCAGCCCCGGTCCCGAGTAACGAGACGGATAAAGAACCTCTGCCTGATCCGGCGTAATGAACCTCAACTCACGGCGTGGCGAGGATTTTTCCACCACGCGCCGATATTGCAGATAATCGGACGGCAGGGTGCACACGCCGCTTGATGGCGTGAGGTCGCTCACCGCTTCCATATCGCGGGTGCGCAAGGGCGGATCGGTGTCGGGATCGCCGCCAAAATTGAAATACTCGGTAGCGAAGCGAATGAAGTCATCCACCACGGCGTCCGTCGCCAGCGACGACACCTTGGAATGCGTGCCGATGGCTGTTTTCAGCGAAGCATAATCGGTGATCGCCATCAGACTTTGCCCCGCGATGTACGAAAGCGCGAATGATCGGAATCGTTCAGGATTTTCGACAGGTAGCGGCGGTCGCCAGCGTCTACGGCATCGCCCAGGCCTGTCTTTTCGAAGAACGTGAGAGGCACGGAAGCAACGCGGTTGTAATCACCGAAGCGTTGGCCTTCGGTTGCCTTTCTGGCTTCCGCATTGGCATCCAGAACTGCGTCAATTTCCTGCTCGACGTGGGCAGCACGAAACTTGCCCTTTTCGTCGTAACCCAGCCAGACCTTACGCCCTATTTCCCGATCATCGTCAAAAAGCAGCCAGTTTAGGCCGTGGGCCGAAGGCAGCGGCGGCATACCCTACTCCGCATCGGGGATTTCGGTGGGGCGGGCAGGACGGGCTGCGCCCGCTTCGTACCAGCGGAACGCCATTTCTTCCGGCACCTTGATCACTTCACCGGCGAAATGCTTCTGCTGGGAAGTCGGCCAGGCGCCCTTGAGAAGATAAATCCAGGTGTCTGACTTGGAGATGACTTCCTGATCGGCGCGGTCGGCCGCATCGAACTGTGCTTCGACAACCTTCTCCGCCAATGTCTCGACAGACCAGCGGTTGTCCACTTCAAGCCCTAATTCGCGGGCCTGCTTGCGCAATGTCTGCTTGGCCTGCGCTTTGGCCGTGACTTCACCGATGTCGGTCATGTGTACCTCTGGAAAAGAGAATGGCGAGGCCGAAGCCCCCCGCCAGTTGCTGATTAGCTGAAGACCGGTGCCTCAGCGGAGATCACCGTGCCGGAGACGTACCAAAAGCTACCGTCTGAAATCATACGGATGCAGGTGCCGCCCTGTGGGAGATTGACTTGCAGTTGATCGTCGTCAGACTGGTCAGCCGCCACAAGGGCAACCGTCGCCGGGCCTGCATCGGTATCAACCGAAAGAAGCCCGCCATAAAACAGGTCGGAAGTGTCCCCTGCGACAAATATCCAGTCGTGGCCGTCAGCCGCGCCGACAGCTGCCATGAACACGTATTCAAGCCCCGCTGCCGCAGCAGGAAGCGTGATGGTGCGATCCGCCGATACGTTGGCGATGACGTGCGTCTTGCCGCTGTTGGCCGCCAGCACGGCATAATCTGCGTCCGCAATGGCTACATACCGCCCGCTCACATCGGCGGCGCCGTTGATTTCTGCGGCGGTGGCTGTCACGCCGTCCAAGATGTTGAGTTCAGCCGCGCTCGACGTGATGCCTGCCTGCTGAAGCGTGTTGGCTGCATCGCCATATTTGAGCGTGTAGTCGTCAGACGCATCGAGAAAGAGCATGATGTCGGAAGACGTAGCCGTGCCGATGTCTTCCATCTTGTCGGCAATAGCCTGGTTCAGCTTGGTCAAGATGCGCGAATTCGGGATGGCGTTTTTCGAGCCGCCGAGATTAAGTGCCATGGTGTTTCATCCTGTGGTTTAGGGCGAGGGAGCGCCCGTCAAAAGCAAGAGGGGCCACCGAAGCAGCCCCTCCATGATTCAGATTTGTCCCGGGTTACCTTACTGGTCGGCAAAAGCAGCCGCAGCAGCCGAAGCCGATACGACCATGCCATTGACATACCAATTGGAGCCGTTGCTGTGCAGCTTCAGAACCGTGCCGGAAGCGGGCGTGAGGACGGTCAGCTGCGAATTGGAATTGCCATCCGAATAGACGGATGCAACTTCCGCGTCTGCCGCGTCCTCGTCCATATGAACGACGCCGCCGATAAAATAGACGCTATTGTCGGAGCCGGTCTTGATAATCCAGTCCTGCGCATCGGCGGCAGCGCCGCCGTACCAGAACTCATAGGTCAGGCCGTCTTCGGGCGTCGGGAGGGTAACCGTGATGTCCGCCGTAAGGTCGGGGAAGATGTGGAGAACACCGGAATTGTAAGCCTTGACGCTGTACGTGGTGGCGTCGGTGACGATCACCGGATTGAAACGAAGTCCCATTGTCCTAGTCCTTTTAGTTGGGGTTGAGATGGGGAGGCTGGGGCCGAAACCCCAGCCTTTGTCCGGTTAGGTCGAGGCCGTCAGGCCGTAGACGTCAGCGATCACACCGTGAGCCGCCTCGTTGGTGACCTTCAGGCAGCCTTCATGGATGAGAACGCCGTTTTCAGCGTCACCCGTCTTGGCAACCTTGTCTTCCTGGATTGCGCGAAGGGTCATCCACTTGATGCGGCCCGGATCGAGGGCGAAGACGCGGCGAGCGTACGCCGCACCGGTGCCCATGACGCGGTTGGCAACAACCTTCACCGGTCCCCACGGAGATTCGTAAATATCCGCCGTACCGATAATGGTGTTGGTGCCGCGCCCTGCCGCGTAACGGAACTCCGCCACGTTGGCATCGGACATGAAGGTCGCAAACACGCCCTTGTTATAGGACGAGCAGACCACAGTCGTGACATCGCCGCCTGCATCGTAAATCGACTGCAAGACGGTATCGGTCAGGGCCTTGGTCCATGCACGCTGTGTGCCGGTGCTCTCAACGGTGGTGACGCCATTGGAGAAACCGCCTTCGGTGCCGCCGTTGCGCGAGTCGTTGGTGGTCAACCAGGTCGGAAGACCGCCAGACCGGCGCGGGTCGGTGTTGGTGGAGGCGGTATTGGCAAGGATCGAAAGCTCGATGTCCTTGCGCAGCGCTTTGCCTTTCTTCATCAATTCGTGGGCGCGCTTTTCGGCGTTGCCCGCGTTGTCCACCGCCTGCTGAGTGCCAGAGAAGCGGAAGGTCTTGGTGTAGATCTGGCAGTAGTTGCCCACACGGGTCGGCGCGGTAACGGCGTCGAAGCTGTATTCGTTGCCTTCCGGCTGGGCATTGTCGGCGGGCGTGTCGAGGTCTTCATATTCCCACTCAGGGTGTTTTGAAGAGGCCTTTTCCTTGCCCGCAAGGGAGTAGATCGGCGTGTCGGTCGGGGTGATCATGTCCACCATATCGGACAGTTCTTCCCGATTACCGACAGCCGCCGTGGTCAACACGGTATTGGCTACGGTTGCCATGATGGCTATCCTTTCGAAGCGAGATAGGCACGCGCCGCATCTTCGACGGTGCCCGTTTCCTTGAGACGATGGATGGCATCATTGGCCCGGCGTGCTTTCTGCGCGTCGGAGGAAAGGCGCTTGCCGCCCTTGTTCACGGGAGGCTTGCCCTTCATCTTTTCCTGCGCTTTCGGCTTGCTGGCCTGAAGCTTGTCCCATTTGGCTGCCTTGCGCAGCACCAGGGCCATGCGGTGATCATAGGGAACGTGCTCGGCTATCTCCTGCGGGCTGTATCCGGCGTTCAGTGCGGCAGAACGAATGTCCTGCGCGAACACCTTCAACTTGGCCTCATCGCGAAGTTCCGGCAGCTTTTCCTGTAGAGCTTCCCACTCGGAAGTTTCCTTGCGCTTCCTGTCCTCGGCGGTCTTGTGTTCGACCTCCTGCTTGGAGGCCTCCGCCTGCTGGCTCAGGTAGTGAAGGTGCGCCTGCCAACGCTCGTAATTGTCCTTCTGCTGATGGTATCCGACAAAGTCTTCCTCCATCATCTTCGGGTCCGGTGGTTGCGGCGCTATGCTCTCAAGCAAGCGGACCATGTATTCCCGCTGCTCGTTCACCTGCTTCTCAGATGCCTGAAAGGCTGAAGATTTTTCCTCGAACGTGCGCCGCTGCTCGGCGAGGTCCATTGTCTTCTGCCTGTAATCCCGGTCTCGGAGGTTCCCTTGAATGAGATCGCCAACGGTGGCCGTGGTTCCGTCCGGCAGTTTCACGCGGCCATTACTGGCTACGAAACGTCCGCCTTCGGTTTCCGGCTCGTCTTCGTCCTCACCCTCTTCGGGTTGACCTTCTTCCTCGTCGGGGTCGCCGTCCTCGTCCTCAACTTCTTCCTCGTCGGATTCCGTCAGGTCTTCGTCGGCATTTTCGTCCGCGTCCAACTCCTGCAAATCATCCTCGGATTGGCCGGTTTTGGCTTCCTTGGTGTTTGCCTTGGCGAAAGCGGCTGCTGCCTGTTCAATAGACAGCTCTTCGCCACCGGTCAGGGTGTCGTCGGTCTCCATAACAATGTCCTTGGGTTGCCAGTTCCCGTTAGGGTTGACTGGCGGATTGACGGGGATCAGACGATCCCGGCGGCCTTCCTGGGCTGACCGTCGCGTATCGCCGCTTCGATCAGATCAAGAAATTCATCTGCGACTTTCACCTTGGTCTGGCGGTCGCGAATTGTGTCCGTGTCGGTGGCTGGCGTCGAAACCAGCCCCTCAAGAGCATCCGAACGGATGGATGCCAGCGCCCACTGAAACGCTTCGTTGTCCATTAGCCTCGCGGCTTCCGCTGCCAGACGATCACGCTCTTCAGGCGTCATGGGGCGGAAAAGCCCTGCGCATTGACAAGCACGTCGCCGGTCACGCCCGTAAGGGTAACGACCTCAAGCAATGTGTTGAGCGAGCCGACCAGAGGCGTCGAGAAGTGCACGCCGATGTTTTCGTTGGCGCCGGTTGCAAGGGTCATGCGCCAAAGCACCGTCCCGCCAGCCCCATCCCTCACCGCAAGTTCGGTCGCTGCGCCCAGTGTGGCATGACTGACTTGAATATCGGTGATGTAGTTGCGCGTGCCAGCGCCCGCCGCCGCCTTGATGGTCACTGCGGTCATGCTGTTGTCGATCCCGCCCGATGCTGCGGCATAGGACCACGCAGTGGCGTTTGCGTTATACTCTCGCTGCATCTGTCAGTCCTTTCAGCCGGGGTCGCCGCCCATATGGACGCCCGATGTCTTACTGCTGGCCACCTGGGCCTTGGTGTCGGCGTTGTAAAAGCCAAGCTCGCGCTTCATTTCCATCTCGCGCACCGCAAGGCGTTCTTTCAGCGCAAGTTCGGCGTCGAGCTGGGCCGTCTTCAACTGGAATTCGCGGTCCATCTGGTATTGCTTGAGCGCGAATTCCTTATCCATGCGCTGCGTTTCAAGGCGTTCGTTGGCCTCGGCTTCCATCTGCTTGACGCGAGCCTGTACCGCTGCCTTCTGGTCCTCAAGCGCCATTTGCGCCTTGCCCTTCTCGGCATCGGCTGCAATCTGCATCTGCGCTTTCTGAAGCTCTGGCGGGGGCTGCTGACTGCGTTCCGCTGCTATCTGTTTCAACTGCTGAACCTTTTCATCCGTGTATTCCGGGTAATAATCCTCCGGGTTTCGGATGCCAGCACTCTCCGCCATCTTGGTCATCGTGCGGATGATCTTCGGCAGCATGTCCACTGCCTCATCAAAAGCGCCGGTCTGCATGAAACGGTCGGCAAGCCCGATCTGGGTGTCGAGAATGCGGCCAAGCATCAGAAGGTCGCGATCACGCGAACCAGTGCCAAGGCCGACATTGATCGTGACGTCCATATCCGCATTCCAGTGACGCGGATCGATATCGACAGCCTTGCCGTTCACCATCAGCGAACGCGGGCCTTGATGCTTGATCATCAGGCGCAGAAGCTTGCGAAAGACCTTTTTCCAGCCCCATTCCGCCATATTGCGAGCGATCTGCTCGACCTGGCTGTAGGATGCGTCATGTTGTTGACGGGAAGCTGTGGCCGTCTGGTTCTGTAGCGTCTCAGGATCAAGCGCCATGCCCTGCCGCGAAACACCCGTGCGGCGTTGCACAACCTCGTCCTGATAGGCAATCGCCTCGAATGCGTGATTGGCAACGAAGGGCACCGTCAGGTCTGTGACCTCCGCGCCCGTTTCGCCTATAACCACACCGCCAAACGTTGGCGATAGCAGCTCGTCCATGTTCTTGATCTTGCCCTTGGCGAAGCGCTGCGGGTTGTTCGTCGCATAGACGTTGTTGAGGGCCTGGCGGATCAGAACGGTCTTGATGTCCTGCACGTCCTGCGTCTCATCGAAGACCGAACGTGCATTCCAGCGGTGCGGAATCGGCTCGCATGGAATGTCGTCAAATGGGTTTTCATCCTCCCACACTTCCCAATGCAAAAGCTTGCCAGTGTCTCCGCCGGCGTAGCAGGCGCGCACCAGTTCTGCCTCGCCATCGTCATCCGCATCGATTTGCAGAAAGCACTCGTAATAATCGACAAGCTCTGTCGATGTGTCGGCCGAATCGGTCGGCGCCATGGCCGCGCGGCGACTGGCTTCCTCTGGCGTCTCGTTACGAGTTGCCATGGGGATTTCCAGCACCGTCTTGCGGTCGTAGCCCATCTGAATAAGCTCAGACCGGCTCTTGCGCTCCCAATGGGCGGTAAACGCGGCGTCTTCGGTCGTTATGGCGTCTTCATCGATCAGGAAGCGCTCAGGCGGAATGGCTTCGATGACAAACACGCCATCGGCCTTCTTGCGCTTTATCTTGACCTCATAGCTCTCGGCTTGAACGGTCATCCCCGTTTCCGGATCCGTCTCAATCACGATTTCAGATGACTGGGCCAGAACCTCCGGTGCTTCGCCGGTGCTATCCTCCATCAATAGCGCTGCAAGCTGGTCCTCGCTCAATCCACTATGAAATGACGTGGTGTAGACCGGCGTATCGTCGTACCATGTCTTGACAACGCCATTGCCCGTCAGCAGCGCATCCCAGGTGGCGTTATAGACGACCTGATAACCGCGATTGTCCTTCCAGAAGACATAATTCATGCCGTCTGTGGCCTGCTGTGCGAATTCGATGTCTTCCTGACCGACCGGCTCTGCCTCAGCCATGCGGTCGGATGCAGTAAACACACGCATGATGCCCGGAAGCATCCAGCCAATCGTGTCTGCGGTATCGCGGCTGACTACCTTTGAGCGGTTTTGTTCTGGCGGAATATACTTCGCCATCGACTCAGCCGTGCCCAGGAAGTAATCGAGCGCTTTGGAGCGGTCCTCCTCGCGTTCGCGGCTGTCATGCGACTTGGCAAGCTGTATCTGGGCCGAGACGATAGCGCCCAGCCTGGTATCGTCCAGTGCTGCCATTCAAACAACCCAATCCATCTTGCGCTCAGGCATCTTCACCGGTGGCGCCACCGGCTCCGCGAACGTCAAAGCCACAGCGTCCCACTCGTCCGGGGATTTCATGCCTCGGCGGCGAATGTCGTCTTTGCTTTCGAGAACCAGCCTTGTGAGGCTGTCATATTTGTAGCCAGGCGCGCAGGCGTCTGCGTGAAGCGCATCGGAATCCGGGATATCGACCCCGCCCGGCTCTTCAAGCCACTCGCGGGACTTGCCCCACATTTCCGCGCGTCTGTTTAGAAATCCGCCCTTGGGCCTGCCGCTTTCGTCCTCGGGCTGCGGCTCCAGTGGCGCTGAGCCGAAGTTAATGGCGGTCACGATGTCCTCGTAACCCATCTCCATCAGCCGGTCGTAAACACCGGCGCCAACTCCGCCCACGTCGATGAACATTCGCGCAGGCTTTTCCTTGTCGATCACTTGTTTGGCCCAGCCTGCGGCCTGCATGGTGTCAAGCTTGCCCCGGCTTTCGACCTTCAACACCTTGCGACCGCGCCGGAAGGCCATCGAATGGCGATCCTCGCCCTTCCATGCCGGATCGAACCCGATAACCAGCGGGCCGCTTGTCTCACTGCTATTCTTGCGCGCCTTCAGGACCAGCTCGGGCGAAATGTAGCTGTCATGTCCAGAAAGCTGGAATGCCTCTGCCGCATTGGCCGGGTATTCCTGCTTGAACAACAGCGGGTCTTTCAATTCGGCAATCTTGGCACGGCGCCAGACAATCTGTTCTAGCGTCAGCCCGTAGGCTTCCATGTACGAGCGTTCTTCGTCGGTCGGCTCAAATCCCGCAGGAACAGGCCTGCGATACTCTTCCTGCCAGAACCACGGAATGAAGATGGCGATATAATCGCCCTCGCCCCGCTCCGCCTGCTGCCAGCGCTCATGAAACTCGCCGCCCATGCCGTTGGCGGTCGATTCCAGAACGATTTCTGTTCCCTCGATATCGGGGATAGCCTGGACAACACCAGCGAAATGCAATGACGCATTGGGCCAGAATGCGACTTCCGAACCGTGGAACAGCTGAACGGTCTGGGAGCGGCCCACGGCTTTTGTCCCCGCCGTGCCGACCGCATAGCCGCTGTCCAGCTTGTCGAAATACAGTTCCTTGGCGTTTGATGCGCCTGTGGATGGCTTCACCGGCGCCGGGCAATTGTCGTGGTAACGATCAACCATGCCGAAAAGGTTGTCGGTCGCGTCCTGCTCATGCGTGAGAATGAAGCACCTGACACCCCGGCTATGCGTAACTCGGTGATAGAAGCGCCCGCCGATGTAGGTCGAAATGCCCTGCTGTCTTCCCTTCAGCACTAAGGCCCTGACGCGGCCTGTCCTGGCGCGCTGTTCCTCAAGCTTCTCATGGAGGTATTCTTGAGCCCGATTTAGAGAAAAGGGCTTGTTGCCTTCCCTTGGGTCTTTCGGCCTGATCTTGAGGCAACGAGACGCATAATGCGCGAAATCGTCCTTGAGCCGTTGCCTTACCGCAATCTCGCGGTCACTCAAGCTCGCCAAGAGCGTCCTCGTGCGAGACGTTCACGCTCGCATTCATTTCGACCGACGATAGCTTTGGGTGTACGTAGGGTGCCGCAGCTTTGGCGGCATCTAACCGCTCTGACGGTTCCCGCAATTCATCGCGCATCACATCAAGTAGGTAGTCGAGAGGCGTCTTACCCTCCGCCAATGCACGCTCGGCAACTTCTCTGGTTCGCTTCGTGACAGCACCAGCCGGTCGGCCAGCGCCCTCGCGCTTACCGCCACGGGCCATTTTGATTTCCTTTGATTGAATTCTATCTGGCAGCCAAGTTCTGCACGAACCAGTGCTTGGCCATTTCGCAGACTGCGATGTTGCCGTGATCGCCCAGATGATCGCCCCAACCAAATATCATCGGCCAGTCGCCTGTCTGGGGAATGATGAGCAATACGCTATTGGCTTCCACTTCGTTGGCTTCGATCCGGTCTGCCATCTGGCGCAACTGGCCGGGAATGTCCGTAACCGTTGGCCCTGTGTGAAGCGGTACGACCTTCACCACACCCGCTCACAGTCTGTGGCATCGAACCAGCCATCGCCAGACTGGCCGCCGTTCCTGATGCGAATGAGAAGCCGTCCGGATTCAGATGTGCTGCCATACCGTGCGCACGTAGTCAAGTCATTTCGGAGGCGGAATGAACTGGCTATTGGGGAATGCCGGAGCGCAACCAGCACTCTACAGCCGCGGCCACCGGGCCGGGAACGTTGTCGTTCGTGACGTAGCGCCAAATCTGCGTCCTATCGACGCCCAAATGTGAAGCAAGCGCAGATTGCCACCCGCGCTCGCCAAATAGCTGAATGCCAGCCTGTTTAAGCTGCTCGCCTGTCATCCGCATTCTCGATCTGGGTGATGAACCGGATCACGGCTTCCGAGAACCCGTCGATATGCGTCCAGCGGCCATAACCGACGCCGTTTTGGTTTGATGCGACGTTGATCATGTAGGCGTGCTTTGCGCCGGGATCAGGCACGCGATCTGCCGACTGTTCATCGGTGATCACGATCAGGCGGTCGTGCTGCACCTGCGCGTTGATCGCCTGCACCGCAGCGCCTAGATAGGTGCCGTGATGCGTCTGTGAATTGATAACCGCATCGACACCAGCCATGCCGCGACGGGGCGGAACCTCCACAACCTGATCGGAAAACGTGAAGGCGCGCACGTCACCATTCAGGACCGATGCCAACGCAGCGGCGGCATCCATTCGGGTCATGTCAGAGCGCTGAGACAGCGGCGCGACCATCGAATAAGACACGTCCACTAGCACAACCGTCTTGCCCGACAAACGCGGCCCGGACGCGATTGCTTCGCAAAGTGCCTGATCGATCACCGGCTCTAGTTGCGGAACCGCGCGCGCAGCCGCGACATAACGGAACGGCCAGACCAGATCGGCACCCTTGCGAGTGATGATCGCCTCCTTGACCAATTCCATATCGCACCCAGCTTCCACCATATTGCGCAGATTGCGCAGCAGGGCGAGATAGCCGAGCTTGCCTTCGCGAATCAGACGCTCGAAAGTCTTCTTCTTGTCGGCGCCGCCAGACAGGCCGACCTCCCACGTATCCGGGGTTGCAAGCTGACGTTCGGCGATTCGCTTATATAGCGCTTCACGGTCAGCATTGCCCGGCTTAGGATGCGCCATGAACAACGCGTCGCGCAGCTTCACCGGCCCGTCGCGGTCATACTTGGCGAACTGGTATTCCGAGAACTTCTCGAATGCCTTGCCAAGCCCGGTACGCATCTGGCGCGGCAGCATCTTGCGGCCATCTCGCCAGTAAAGCGCGACCAATTCGCCAAGTTCGTCGGCGCGGCGCACGGTGTCTGCAATGGCATCGGCCACGCCGGGCCCGCCACGGCGGATCAGGTCGAGCAGAAGCATCAACGGCGCATGGCGAAGTCCGTGTACGTTGCGGGCCTCTACGGCCAGTGCTGCGACGGTTTCCTTCGATACCTGGGCGGCGCTTTCGGTGATGCGGTCGGCAATCGACTTGCCGTCCTCATAGAACTCCTTTTCCCACAGAAGGCAGGACAGCACGGAGCGGCGCAAAGCCTGCTCCGGGTTGATGCGCTTTGCCGGCGCACCCTCATGGGTATGAAAGCGGGGAATTGCGGAAGCAGTATTCAGGCGCATAGGTCTATCTCCTTAATGCGCCGGGGAGGAATGAAAACCGCAGGCGGCAACAGGCGCCTAGAGTGACGTTACGCGCTCTACCCCTGAGCTACATCCGGGGCAACCCCGGATGACTGGATTCGAACCAGTGACCTTCGTCCTTCGGAGGGAAGTAACTCTCGACTACAGCACGCCTGCGGTTTCAAACCATCCGGCAACAAGCGATGACGGTCTTTTCATTCAGCAAGAAGTAACCGTCACCTTCAGCACGGAAGGCAATTGTGTTCTGCCATAGAACGTTGCATATTGCAACAGGCTTATGCCCGTTTTTTGACAGTTGAATAGCCCCAATGGGCCGCAAGTACATCGAGATAAGCGCGCAGGTTGTCGGTCATCGTATCCCGCTGCCGTCTAGTTTCGGCAAGCTCGCGGATGGTGCGCCCTTCCCCGCAGATGTAGCCCACAAGGCGCCACGCATAGAGTCCGTGAGATGTCACAAGCGCATGGTGCGCACTTGCCAGCTTCTTGCCTGCATCGATTGCTTTCTGACCGATAGGCTCAGGGAACGTGCCGCCATCGACAAATTCACGGGTAGTGTCCAAGCCTTTTGCCCCGCTGGCGCCCATGGCCTCGAATAGCGTGCGAAACTTCTCCGCAGCTGCGTGCTGGCTGGCCGTGATAGCGTTATTTGCCAGCAGCGCCGATATGGAGCTTTCACGGATATTGACCGCTGCCGTGACATAGCGCGGGAATGCCTTCTCGCCATCCCTGTCCGGTCGCCAGTCGGGATTAAGCACCGGCTGCAGGACAGGCTCAGCCCGAATGTTGCCAAGCATCGGCTTTTCCTTCGGCCTGGATTTCCGCTTCGCCATTGTCTGCCCTCATGAAATACTGTTCGGCTCTTTCGCGTGCATCATCCCGGCTTCCGCCTCGCCAAAACGCCGGTTTGGAATTGAGTGCTTCGACAAGTGCTGTTGCTGCTGCAATTGCCGCATCCGATGGATGAGAAAACGGTATCGGCTCTCCATCGCTGTCCCTGACAATGCGATGGCCCGACCAATGGGCCAGACGGTATTCTGCTCTATACCCCATGCCGTCTCTGACATATCGGAATGCGAATTGGTTCACAGGATGCCGCCTGTCAGTTTCCCGAGCATCGACTGGTCAGACAGCTTCTTTGCCAGCGTTGGCCCAGATGCCACCGCGCCAGCTCCTATGCCGAAGAATCCACGTCTGCTGAGTTTCATCGCAACAGCCTCAATGTTCGCCCCATTGCCGCGCGTTTTTCGGGGTAGACTGTTACCCCGTGAATGATAGATGAATGGTCCCGTCCGCCTGTCAGTCTGGCAATGACCGGGTATGATAGATCGGTAAGCCGCCGCGACCAGTACATGATGGCCTGCCGGGCGAACGCAGTTTTTCTGGTCCGCCGATTGCTTCGAACGTCAGCAACCTCGACCTTCAGGGCCCGGCAGATGCGCATCTCGATAATGGCAACTCGCTGTCCGCCCTTAACATCGCAATTGACCCCGTACCGCTCTTCTGTCTCGCGCGTCCAAGCCAGCATTCGATTGAGGCGCATGGACATTTCGACCAGCTCGGCTTTTAGCCTCTTAATCTCCCGGTCGCGGGGACCTGGACCGACAAGCCTGACAACCGGCTTCGGCGGTGGAGGCGCTGCCTTTCGCCTCAAATCAATGCCGGTATCCTCCACGATCTGCCGATAGCCCTTGGCCGTGTTGTGTGCTGACAATAAGTACATCTCTGTCACTCCGCTTCATTGCCGGGCATTGGTTGCAGGCCGGCTCGTTTCATGATTTCTGCCGCGCGTCTTGCGCGCTCTTCTGCTGGCGGCCGATTGGCAAGGAATTCCTCGTGTTGCCGTCGCTCACGCTGTTGCTCGGCGTCCCGGTGTCTTGCCCTCTGAAGCATGGCCTCTTCATCGCGATGCCGTTGGGCCTCAGCAGCCAGTCGTGCCGAGGTCGGGAATCTGTCCAGGTTCTGCCCTTCTGCCCGTCCGCTAATGAAAGCATTGACAGCCCGTTCAATTGCCCATTCCGGCAGACCGTCCAGTGCTTCCCGATAGACTGCAATCTTGGCCTGTGCGTATTCCTTGGCGTGGCTTGCCGAGCGGTCCACATACGGATCGAAGGCCAGCACGAGCTTTCCAAGTGGGCGGGATATGTCGTCTGTTGCCGCCCGTCTTAGCGGCAGGTTTTGGATCTGTTGTGCAGGGAGGTTCAATGCGCTCTCCCCGCCATTATCGCATCCAGCATCACATGGCCGGTGGATACTTGCGGCGCTTCCCATTCGTCATCCCACCGCTCCTGATTGAGCCATGTCGAAGGGTGACAGAAATCCTGATAGCCGGGCTTGTGAAGCTTGTAGGCTTCGATGGCATCCAGCATGGTTTGGATATCGGTCTTGCGGATTGCCTTCATAAAGGCAGACCGAGCGGCGCCTTTGCCAACGCGGCGAGGATATGCGCGCCAGAACGTTTCGAATGCGTCTGTCATGCGGCCATCTCCGCGAAATGCTCCTGAACGATGACGACACACGGTGGGCCGGAGGGCATCCACTCGGCATTCACACGCTCGACAAGGCTGTCGTCCTCAATCACGCCCATCGCGACCAGGATATCTTCGACCGGCTTGATGAGATTCGAGATATCGCGCTTGCGCTTGTCTGGCTTCACTGCTCCAATGTAGATGGAGACTGGCCCGGTAATGCGCTTTCTGCCCTGTGCGTTGATGAGGTTCCCGGCGTCCTTCTGCCACTGCTTGTAGCGAACAGACTTCGCCCTGCCCTTGCCCGTATTGAAGAACAGGTTGTTGGCAGCTGGCGGGAACGGCAGATCGTATCTGATGGCGCTGGTCATGCGATCTCGACCTCGCGCCGCTTGCGCGTTACCTCTGCGCTTTGTGCGCCGCGCCTAGAATTGCTCAGGAGCGGGGTCAGTCGATGGTTCGGAGACATCATCGTCACCGCGTAATCGCCGGGATTCAGTGGGTATCCCGGCACCATGCGCCAGCCGCGATTGTGGAAGTCGCTAAACTCCGACAGCGAGACTAGTTCTATGGTCATCTCAGAACCCCTTCGATCCGACCATCAGGCAGATAAGCCGGGCCTGTGGAGACAGGCAGCCGTGCTCGGTCCCGTCTGGCGTGTTACGGATTTTCGGTGAGCTGTAGGGGACGACTTCCCGGAATGGTTCGTCTTTGACGAACGGATGCTGCCCCGGTAAAATCGTTACCTCATAGCCACTTGGCCCTGCTTTGATGGCTCCTGGCGGCAAGGGCGCACAATCCTTGTCGGAACAGCAACTGGCGGGATATTTCCAGCCAAGTGGCTCATGCTGGATCGAGGTGGCTTCGTGCGGCCAAGCCGTCCCGCCAATCGTCAACAGGATGATGACCACATAGGCGACAAGAAACACCGCACCGATGCCACCTATTATCCTTGCTCGCTGATATGGTCTGTCCATTGTTCCCCGTTCCTCGTGTTGGGGGTTTGGAAAACGCAGTGGGTTACCCGTCAAGCCATCTCGCCAATCGAGGCGAGTAGACAGCAACGGCCATGACGGAGAAGCCGACAAAAGCCAGCGACGCCCAAACTTGCAGGAGCCAGTGGCTACTCCAAACACTGTCACCGACTCCAAGTGCATCACCGAGCGAATCCAGCGCAGCAGCCGTGCACGCCAAGCACCAAGAAAAGTTTGTTACTCGCACCGCCTCACTCTCCTTCTTTGGTGGGGTGGTCGAACACTTCGGAAAGATCGACGCCGACGATTTTCGCAACTTGCTTTAGCAGCGCGACTTTCTCGTCCATTTCGCAGTCAGGCTCGCCGTTGCGTTCGTCGTATTCCTTGGCGCGGATCAGCAAAGCCTTCATTTCCTCGACCTCCCGTTTCAGGGCGTCGAACTCGGCTCTTGTCGGGTGGTCTACAGGCCGCGCGCCCGGATGAAGCGGATCGCGGGGAATCCACTGGTATTCGAGCTTGCGAAACTTGTCGGAGTAGTGGTCGCCAATCATCGAGACGGTGCACATCAGTCCTCACTCCTCAGTTCCGGGGCGATAAACAGCGCGAGCCATCGCGCGGATCGCAGCAACGAACGGGCGATGAAAATCCGCATCGGGGCCGTCCAAGAGGCTATCCGCCCGCACAATGAGTTCTTCGACTGTTGCGAGTTCTTGTCGGCCATAGCGAAGCCCTGTTGTTTCCTCGATCTTGCGCAGCTCATCCGCGCTGATGTTGATCCTGTCCGCGTACCAGGCGGCGCGTGTGCGGCTGTAACCCCAACCAAGGCGGCGCGAAGCTACCCGGATACGATCACTGACATTTACTCCCGCGCCGGGCGGCGCTACGTGGCAGCGCAACGCGCCCTGCACGAACTCAACGCTCGACATTTCGGATTTCTCCGCTCGATTTTCTGACATTTACGACAATCCTCATGGTTTGCTTCTGCTCATGGAAAGCAGGAGCAACACAGAAGGATTCGAGACTATCGGAGCGGTCGCTGACCGCGTGATCGCGCAACTGGCCGGCAAGCTGTATGCGCGAGGAAATGCAGTGTCGGGCGCTGCTCAATGGCCCGAACGAATTGGTTGCGGATGGGTGGCCGGGTCGGGTCCATCGGTTCCCACCCACCCGCTGACGCGGAATACGGAACCGTGCCGAAAGATCGTGCGAACAATCACACTCCGCGTGTCTGGAATGCGCTGTTGTCTGCCAGCGCTCAGGGGAGAGCCAAACCCCCTCGTTGAAAGTAGGCTCTCCCCTGCTCAGGTCCTGGCCGCGAATGATAATCATGCTGCCGCCTCCATAGACTGGAGTATGGCGTGACCGATTATTTCCGGGATTTGCGCCGATACCGGAAAACAGATCAAGGACGCGCAGTTTCTTCACTTCGCGACCCTCCGAACGGAGCCGCGATGATCGTAGTCAGCTGGCAAGCCCTTTTCCCAGGAACGGGCAACCCATATGAGCTTGGAAGCACGAGCCTCGGAAATGCCGAAACGCTTTGCGACCTGCATTGTGTCCTTGCCCTTGCGGAAATATGCGAGGCAAGACTTGGCCAGGCTGGCCTGATCATGGTTGGAGGCTATAGCTACCGTATTCACACCGCCCTCCATGGCTCGGAGTGCTGCACGGTCCACGGTGTGTATGTGCGGATGGAGTTGGCCGGGGAACGCCCGAGGGAGGAGTGGCGAGCGCCCCCGGCCTTCGCGTCAACGAGGCAGTGCCGACCCCGGAGCGAACTGCAAGAAAGAGCCCCGCAGGAAAGCGGGGGGTGAGCGGCGGAATTGCCACTCGGGAGGGAACTTGATCGGGTCATGAAGCAAGCCGATCTGGCGATGGGATGAAATCCCTTGGCCACTCAATTGAAAGGCCGCGCCTGACAGCGGTGACAGCGAGCGCTGCTAAAAATCTGCGGTTGCCTTCCGGCGCACGCTCCAACAGTCGGCGATACGATTGGGTTGTAACCCCCGCCTCCTTTTCGAGGTCTCGGAAACTAATCCGATGGCGCTGCATGAAATCGAGCGGACGAAGCAGTTTGAACTGCACGTCCCCCGGCACTTCCTTGATTGGAAACGGCAAGCGCCCAGTCGTCTTTACGTGATCAACAATCCGAGTGAGTTCGTCACTTTTCGCAAAATACTCGCCAGTGACTCTCGTGGCCCGCAACCACATGTGGACGAAGAATTCGTAAAACATGTCGCCGGGTGCGCTGCATACAAAACGCAGCCTGAACGGCGTGTTCATACGAACCGATCCAAGGCGCTTTCCGGGTTCATGCGAGAGGCCGATCTTCACAACACCCAAGTCGTAGCCGTCCAGCGCGTGGCAGCTGGCGAAATAGACGTAGGAGCCAGAAACGATCATGCTACTTCACCCTGGCGCGCATCCGGGCGCGCCACAGAATCAGGCCACTTTGCATTGTCCGGCCAATTCGCAGAGAACCACGCCAAAGAAGCGTTAAACCGTCCAAGCGTGATGTCTGCCCCGCTCCGAAGCGCGGATAGTTTCTTGCTGTCGCTAAACACACGAGCGCTTACCGTAACGTCCTCGATCCCGAGGGCGCTTTTGTATGCGTCTGCAACACGAAGCAGTTGGTTGATATCACTCATGCCAACCACTATCGGTTATTTTACCGCTGCGGTCAACGGTTTTCTTACCGCTCGCGACTTCCGATAGCTGGCGGTAATTTTCACCGCATGTTGGATATGACGGAAACCCTCCGGTTAATTGACGAACGGGTGAAGGCACTAGACACCACTGATGCCGCCGTTTCATTCGAAGCGACGGGCAGCAAAGACACGATTAGAAACTGGCGCCGAGCTGTTCGAGAAGGCCGTAAAGCCGGCGCGAACACCGGGAAGCTTCAAGCCATCGGCAAAGTGCTGGGCATCGATCTTGCTTTTGCCACGCGGTCAGTCGTTCCACTTGTAGGCTACGTGGGCGCTGGTGCTACGGCGCATTTTTACGCTTCAGCCGACAGCCCCGACGAGTGGGTGGATGCACCAGATGGCGCTACCGCAAACACCGTAGCTGTCCAGATACGCGGTGACAGTCTAGGCGCGCTGTTCGATCAATGGATCGTCTACTACGATGAGATCCGCGCCCCGGTTACGCCAGACTTGATAGGGCGGTTGTGCGTCGTTGGGCTACTGGACGATCAGGTACTAGTGAAGCGCATCCGACGCGCAAAGACACCAGGTTTTTATCATCTGGAATCGAATACCCAAGAAACGATCTTCGACGTAGAAATTGCATGGGCAGCGCGAGTGAAAAGCATGGTCCCACGATGATCGATCCCGATGATGACGAACTCGCGCCGCCAGCGCGAGACCCGTGGGACGAATACGCCCTGGACAAAATCAGGGCGCAACTAGCTGATGACGAGTTCTATTTCGAGGACGCAAACGGAAGTTTCTCTGTTTGGGGAATAGCGGCGCTGGTTGCGTTCGGTATTTGCCTGGCTCGCATCGCAATGTCCGACAGTCCTTCATCATTGTGGGACGCGGCCACTGTTGTAGTTACTCTCGCCCTAGCCTTTTCCTGTTTGGTCCTCCGTATTCATGGAGCCATTCTCTTGAAACGGGTTAGGCGGAGGCAAAAGTGGATTGAACGCCACGGTCTAAAATATCTCTGACTATTTAGTTTATCCGTGATCTGCTGGCAGGTGAGGGAGGGTTCCGGGCAAAAGACACCCCTACCCTACCGGACACAGGTCCGCTAAGGTCGGGGGTATCCACTGCGCGTCCTGCTGGCCGGAGCCGGGATGGGACACTGCGCAACGACTCCCTCTCGGGTAGTCGGTCCTCGCTTTCAGGCGGCACGGTAGGACTTCCGACACCCGCGCCCGCCGCTTCACCTGCACCGGAGTTGCACCGGGTCGCGGCTGATTTTCCACTCATCAGTAAAATCTCGTACCCGGGTGCAGTCAACCCAACATTGTCGGTTATTTTACCGCTTCCTGTTGACGGCGGTAATTTTACCTATTATGTTTCTCCCCATACACCACGGGCAACAGCCCAACCGAAAGGGGAGAGACCTGTGCCTCAAATCATCAGACGCAAGGATTTTGCAGGCGGCGGCATTACGCCGGAAGAGCGCCTTCGCATGGACGAACACGCGAAGCTCTGGATATCACGAGCGTTCCGCACCGATCCGATTGAGCCCGACAAAATCATTCCGGCAATCGAAGGGTTGTACGCCGTTGCAGGTCTGAAGAAGCCGCGCGTAGTCATCGTCCCGTCGCCGCTCGTAATGGCTTTCGCTTTTGGCGCGTCTACTGCTATCTGGCATCGAAAAAAGAATGGCGCTACCGATGGCGCTACCCGTGGCGCTACCCGTGCCGCTACCTATGGCGCTACCCGTGCCGCTACCGATGGCGCTACCCGTGGCGCTACCGATGACGCTACCCGTGGCGCTACCCGTGCCGCTACCTATGGCGCTACCCGTGGCGCTACCGATGACGCTACCGATGGCGCTACCCGTGCCGCTACCTATGACGCTACCCGTGGCGCTACCGATGACGCTACCGATGGCGCTACCGATGGCGCTACCTATGACGCTACCCGTGGCGCTACCCGTGGCGCTACCGATGACGCTACCCGTGGCGCTACCCGTGACGCTACCTATGGCGCTACCCGTGGCGCTACCGATGGCGCTACCCGTGGCGCTACCCGTGACGCTACCGATGGCGCTACCCGTGGCGCTACCGATGGCGCTACCTATGACGCTACCGATGGCGCTACCGATGGCGCTGAATCAGGAGCCGCTCAGGCGTGCGGCGATCTCGCTGGGCAGTTCGGTATCGAATGCGCACGACGCTGGTGGAATGCGTACCAAGGCGGCAATATGTGGGCCGGCTACGACTGCTATCTTACCGCCTGTCGCGATATTCTTGGCCTCGAACTGCGAGAGCATGAAGGTTATCGCTTTTGGGAGCAGGCCTCAATTCACGGCGGCTTTCGCGTTATGCACGAGGAATTTTGCCTCGTGTCGGATTTTCCAGAAGCCATCCGCATTGATGATGAAAACCGCCCACATTGCGAGGACGGCCCGTCGCATCGTTGGCGAGACGGTTGGGCGCTTTATCACTGGCACGGCACTCGCATTCCTGCCGAGTGGATTGAGGACCGCGACAGTCTAACGCCAGCGATGGCGCTGACCTGGGAGAACGTAGATCAGCGCGCCGCCGCCTGCGAAATCCTGGGCTGGCACAAGATCATCGACATGCAGATCAGCGCCGGCAAGGGCCGACTGATCGATGAAGATGATGACCCGCAGATAGGGCGCCTTGTCGAAATCGACCTCCCCGATCACGGACCCCAAAAGTTCATTCACGCCAAGTGCGGTACGGGCCGTGACATCGCCGTCATGGCCGACGCGAAGGCTCGCACCGTGATGGAGGCGCAAGCGGCATCCTACGGGCTGAGCGCCAATGATTTCCTAAAACCAGAAGTCCGAACCTAAAGGAGAAACCCGGACATGAAAACCTTCGAAAAATGCGCAGCGCAGGGCGACGTTCTGTTCGTAAAGGTTGATGCCATCCCTGACGGCCTGACCGAGCAGAAGCCCAATGACCGCAATGAACTGGTCATCACGCACTCCGAAACCGGCCATGACCATGTGATGGTTTTGGATCGCGCGCCGGAACCGGCTGTCCAGATGTTCAATGGCGACAATCCGCTGATCAGCTGGCTCAAGGTCAATCGCCCGACCAGTCTCGACCACAAGCGTCAGCACCACACGCACGAGAGCATCCAGTTCCAGCCCGGCATGTACGAAATCCGCCGTCAGCAGGAACAGACGCCCGAGGGTTGGCGGCGTGTGGCTGACTGAGCCTTCCGGTTTCGGCCCTTCGGGGCCGTTTCCCGAACGCTCCGAAAGGATGAATACAATGGCAAAGAAGCCAACGAAATCGAAGCAGCTGGAAGTCGTGAAGGCCATCAAGGGCTTCGACGCCGATCTGAAATGCCGAGACTACCAGTACGAAATCGGCAAGAACTATGAACACAAAGGTAGAGTTGTCATTTGCGCGTCAGGCTTCCATGCCTGCGATGGTTCCCCTTTTGATGTATGGGGTTATTACGGCCCGGTTGATGCTGATGGCAGGCTGGCGCGATATGCCGATGTTTCGTTGAGCGGCGTTCTTCGTGATGGCGATCAGAATGACAGCAAAATCGTCGCTGCCAAGATTACCATAGACGCCGAAATCAACCTACCGGATTTCATCCGCCGCGCCGTTTCGTGGGTGATCAGCGCCACGAAAGGTAAGGGCGATGACCCCAGCGGCTACTACGCGCAGATCGGTTCCAG
>NZ_RCIO01000005.1 GCF_004000235.1 Mesorhizobium sp. Z1-4 | reverse complement strand
ATCGGTTCCAGCGGCTACTACGCGCGGATCGCAGCCGAAGGCGCCAACAGCGTCGTGGCTTCAGCCGGCCCTGGCACCACTGTTTCCGGCGCGGACGGCACATGGATTTCCCTAGCTGAGTTTAAGGACGGCAAATGCGTTGGCTTTGCCACCGGGTGCATCGGCAAGGGTGGCCTCAAGCCCAACACACCGTATGTCGCGAAGGACGGGAAGCTGGTCCCCGTATCAGGCCAATGACCATCTGCGACCAGCACCACGTCACAACCCCGCAAGAGGAAGTCCGCGCACATCTGCGCAAGGCCATCCGGGAATTGCAGGCGCTTGAGGCTTCGGTGCCTGTCGCATCGATGATGACTGTCCAAAGGCAGCGGGATTCAGCCCACAACTACATTGAAAACGTGGCCCTGCGTGTTGCTGAAATCATGCTCGATTGCACGCTGGCGGTTTCGTCTGTCGCTGCCTCTCTCGGCAATGATGACCGTTTCGATGTGAAGGGCATTCGGGAATGCATGATGGAACCGCTCAGGGATGGGCTTTTTGATGCCAGCCAATGGGCTGATGAACGGGAGTACGAAGATGCGTGAGCGCACAGATCCTCTCCATCAGATCATAGCCGACATAGCCAACGACGCGGCGAAGATGATCGTCTGGTTTGGCGTGTGCGGCGCTCTCGGCTTCATCATCTATGGGATTGGAGGGTGATGATGAGCTTCGCTCTCGCCTGTCGCGAATGCGCTCTTGGGCTCCTGAAAACAGCCCGTGAATGGAAGGCCGCGAACCGCCCCGATGAGGTCAAGCGCCTTGTCCGAAATGCCCGCTGGTACTGGCGGCACTACCTCATGAGGAAAGCCTGATGTCTGCAACAATAGCAAAAGCGCTGCACGAGGTCATGTCGAAAGTCGGCTATGTGCAGAAAACCGGCAAGAACGCATTTCACGGCTACAAGTATGCTGGCGAAGCCGATTTGCTCGACAAATTGCGTCCCGCGATGCTCGAGGCCGGTTTGCTTCTCATCCCCTCGGTCAAGAGGGTTTCCCCGGTCGATGACCACGGCAATGTCAGCGTCGAAATGGAATACACGCTGGCGCACAAGGACGGCGATGTCTGGCCCGAGAAAATCGGCGCGGCAGGCATGGGAAATGACCGTGCTAAGAACGGCGCGGTAGGCGACAAGGGCGTCTACAAGGCCATAACCGGCGCGAATAAATACGTCCTGTTCAAGCTGTTCCAGATCGAAACCGGCGACGACCCGGAAGTCGTAAGCGAACACGACAAGGGCGCGGAACCTACAGCAAAGCGCCAGTCCAGCGCATCGCTCAAACGGGATGATGTCTGGACCGAGATGACCAAAGAAATCCGCGAGTGCGGCACGCCGGTCAGGCTCAATACCTTGCGCCAGGCTTGGTCAAAGAAAGCAGTCGCCGACAAATGGCCCACCGCTTGGTGTGATGCTGCCGCTGAGGAATTCGACAAGGCCGAGAAAGAATTGCGCGCCATGGCGGAACGAGACGCCATCGAAGCCAACGGCCACGATCTTCGCAACCACCCGCTAAACGCAGGATAGGACGCATGGCTTACGACAACACCAATCGCGGCACCATCGCCAAGAACGACCGCAAGGAAAAGGACAGCCACCCGGACATCGCTGGTTCAATCAACGTCGAGGGAACCGACTATTGGATAAACGGCTGGCTGAAAACGAATAGCCGCGACGGGTCCAAGTTCTACAGCCTGACGGTCAAGCCGAAGGAACAGCGCGCTCGCGAAATTCAGCGCGAGCAAGGCATGTACGACCGCGACGACCCGCGCACGCAGGGATCGTATGGCGGCGCGGCGCCAGATCTGGATGACGAAGTGCCCTTCCTTTGCGAGTGGCGGTGACATGGACCGCATAGTCGAAACCGAGCACGACCGGGCAATGCTTGTCCGATTGCTTGAAGGGCAGAAGTTGCCTTTCACGGTTTCGATTGTCGCGGGTAAGCACCGCTCGACCGAACAGAACAAACTACAGCGGCTCTGGATGAAGGAAATTGCCGAGCAGAAGGGCGACATCACCGCAGAGGAAGCCCGTGGCTATTGCAAACTGACCATCGGCGTCCCGATCCTGCGGAGTGAAAACGAGGCTTTCCGGCTTCGGTATGACGAAATCGTCAAGCCCCTTTCCTACCCGCAAAAGCTGGCCCTGATGATGGAACCCTTCGATTTCGGGGTGACGAGGATCATGACCACAAAACAGAAAGCAGCATACCTAGATGGCGTTCACCGGCACTTTTCCGAGCAAGGCGTCATCCTGACAGACCCGGAAGCACGGAGGGCGGCATGACCAGATTCCGCGTTCTCACACGCCGCGCAATCAACAGCTGGGCCAACTGGAAAGCCAGAAAGGCTTTGTACCGGATCGACCCGCGTATGGCCGAACTGGATATGGCCCTACGCAAATGCAGGAAGTCTCATAAGCGAGGCTCGGCAGCAATCATCAGGGCCAAGCGTGAAATCATTCATGCGGATTTAGTGAAGCTATTCCCTGATCACAAAGACAGGGCGCGGGTAAGGGAAACGTGGTGATGTACGGCGACACAACTGAATTGCATGTTCTCCAATGTGGCAACTGCGGTGTCTGGCACGCCATCCCCAAGATGATGTTCGATACTTGCGTCGAAGAGGGCGGGTTCTGGCAGTGCCCGAACGGTCACTCTCGTGGCTACAGAGAAGGCCGCCGGGATCGTGAAGCCGTCCGGCGAGAACGTGACCAGTTAAAGCAGCGATTGGCGCAAAAGGACGATGAAATTACTCGCCAGCGCGAATTGCGTGAAGCTGCCGAACGCTCGGCATCCGCCCGCAAAGGCCAGATCACCAAACTGAAGAAACGCGCCACGGCAGGCCTATGCCCATGCTGCAATCGCTCTTTCCAAAACCTTCACCGACACATGACTTCGCAGCATCCGAAATACATGGCGGAGGAAGTTGAGTGACCCGCCCCGTCCCCGAATGGATAGCCAAGCATGACGGGCAGAATATCCCGCCTCGAGTGCGCCAGCGCGTCTATGACCGCGACAACGGCAAGTGCCACCTGTGCAAGCTGCCGATCAAAGTGGCGGAATCCTGGCAAGCGGATCACGTTCGCGCCATGATCAACGGCGGAGAGCATCGCGAAAGCAATCTCGCGCCTGTTCATGCGCGTTGCCATGTCAGCAAAACCGCTCGAGACGTAGCCGAGAAATCAAAGACGGCCCGCATCCGCCAGAAACATACCGGCGCCATCCGCCCCAAGCAGAAGATACCAGGCAGAGGCTTTGGCCTATCCGCACACAAGGCAAAGCGAGAGGCGAGAGCAACACAAAGCCTGCCTCCTAAGCGGCTTTTCGCCCAGCCCCGGTCAATAAAGGAGATGGAGTAGATGGCTGATAGATCGATCCTCTTTTCCGGCCCGATGGTCCGAGCACTTCTCGACGGCCGCAAGACGCAGACGAGGCGGATGCTGGACTTGGGGTGCGACGAGCCGCCCGCCTTCGTGCGCGACGGGATCGTAACGGCCTACGACGAACACGGTGCACCTTACCGCTGGCCACGCACGCACGCCATCGGCGACCGCCTCTATGTCCGCGAGGCTTGGCGGGCGGACAGCAGACTGGACGAATGTCGCCCTAGCCTAATCGCCGATTGCGAGCCGGTCCTGTACGAAGAGGACGGTTCGGTGCGACCAACAAAGTGGACCATGCGAGAGGCCGGGCGCTACCGCCACGGGCGCTACATGCCCCGCTGGGCATCGCGCCTCACCCTCACTGTGACCGACGTCCGTGTCCAGCGGGTGCAGGAGATCAGCCGTGGCGACGCCATGGACGAGGGTTGCGAGTTCCCGAACATGGCCGATGGACCGAACCCGTGCGACTGGTTCCGCGACCTCTGGAACTCCCTCAACGAAAAGCGTGGCTTCGGCTGGGAAGCGAACCCATGGGTTGTAGCGCTCACCTTCACCGTTCACCGCTGCAACATCGATCAGATGGAATCTGACCATGCCTGACCCCGTAAAGCCAGCACTGCCAGTAGAGGCAGTGGTGAAGGCGCTTCGCAAGCCCGGTACGTGGGCACGATGCGACGACGCCCTGATCGCGTCGAGCGCAGTTGAAACGCTTGTGCGTGATGACACTCCCTTCAAAGCCGCCGACCTCATCACCGCCCTTGCGGATGAGAACAAGGCGCTGAGGGAGGGGCTGAGGCCGTTTAGCGAGGCCCTGTCTCGATACGATCTGGGAGACGACGACCTGATTGAAATGACTAACAAGCTTCGCGGGCGGATAGCCGTCATGCGAGCCGAGCATTTCATCCGCGCCCGCACCCTCACCAACAAGGGGGACAATCGTGGCTGAGATAAAAGAGCTAGTGGAGCGGTTGCGGCAGTCTTTGCCGGTATGCCCTTTTGACACGCGCTCGCCCGACTACTGCAAGGACTTTTCAGGTAAGCCCTGCCCGGTATGCGGCGGAACGGAGGATGGCCCTGATAAATGTCGCGGCGCTGACACGCGAGTTATGAACGAAGCTGCCTCCGCTCTCGAAGGTCAGCCGTCATGAGCGCGCGGGAGAATGAATCTGCGCGACTGCTTGGAGCGCGCGACGGTTTGGTCTCCGCGCTTCTCAAAGTTCGCGGCCAGATTGCATCTATCGATGGGCGTTACGCACCCCGTATCCACCCCCGCCACGTTCGAAAGCGGGCAGAGCGTGACGCCGTGCTGAGACCGCTCCGCGAGGTTGAGCGCCAAATAGAACGAATGCGCGCCGAAGTTGTCGACGCATTCAAGGACCGCTCCCTCAACCCGGAGGGCCGGTAAATGAAGCTGACGGAAGAATGCGGCAACTGTCGCTTTTGGGCTGCGCGCGATGATCATGGATTCGCGATGGGCGGAGGGTACTGCCGTCGCTTCCCACCCTTCGCCCCTTCGGCATGGGTGCTTAGTCGCGGAACATCAATGGGCGGGCGGCCCGCCGAAGCATCTCCGAGTGGCAAGTTTCTCAACGACGCATGGCCCATGGTCCATCAGCAATCATGGTGCGGCGAGTTTCAACCCACAGGCCGTGAAGCACTCAAGGAACAGTCTGATGGATAGGAAAGAGCTTATTGAGCGGCTGGAGAAGCTGGAAAGGCCGGATCGGGAAATCGACTGCCTCATATGGGCGCACTTCGATGGCCGAACTGTTCGCGAGAGCGACAGGTTCATTCTTGCGCGTTCGACGCGCCCGCCTCACGATGAATGCGTTCTCGGGACCATAGACCCCGGCGAGTACAGCCGCAACTTTCAGTGCGAGGGATACCACAATCCGCCCGTGCCCGCCTACACCGCCTCGCTCGACGCGGCTATCGCTCTTGTTGAGAAGATGCGGCCGGGATGGACATGGGGCGCGGGCACAACCGACATGGAACAACACCCATTCGCCGCACAGGTTCGACAGAAGGGCGTCATCACGTCAGACCATGACTATTCGTTCGGGCCAACCCCCGCCATCGCTCTGCTGCTCGCCCTTCTCCGGTTCTATGGAGGAAGGGTAGATGGCACGGCCTGAAATCAATTCGTGCCTCACGCCAACGCCCGTCCGGGCTAAGGAGGCTGAGGTTTATACCTCGATCCGCGATACGGTTGTACGTGCTCACTGTGCCGCCAAGCGTCCCTCACACCGTTGTTGCGGCAAGATCACGCTCACACGCACTGATATGACGCTGAATTGCCCGCTGTGCGGCGATGCAAAATCCTTGATCCGCCCCACCCAGGACAAGCGCAGATGACACGGGCCTTGCCGCTCACTCAGCGCGAAGCTCAGACGCTCTTGAAGGCGGCTGAGGCTGAGGGCGGCGTTATAGAGATCAAGGTGGGCGAGAAGGTTATCCGCCTTATCCCCGCAACTCTCGCACAGAAAGAGCGGGCAATTGACGATGCGGAGGTCATACGGCTTTGACCTTCGACATGCCCCGGAAACTGCCTCCCTATGTTAACGTCCAGCGAAGCGGCAGACACGTCTATTACTATTTCCGGCGCGGCAAAGGGAAGCGCACTCCTTTGCCCGATCCCCGGGCCGATGATTTCATTGTCAAATATCAGGCGGCGCTTGCCGCCTCCGGCGAGCCAACACGCAAAATCATCACGGCGGGAACGCTGGAATGGCTGATCGCAAGATACCGCGAAACGGCCATTTATGCCAGCTTTTCCAAAGCCACGCGAAAGCAAAGAGACAACATTTTCAGAGGGATAATGGCGCGCGCCGGTGACAAACCATACCGCAATATTTCGCGACAATCGATTATTGCCGGACGTGATGATCGCGCCGCTACGCCAGCTCAGGCGAGGAATTTTCTGGACGCCATGAGGGGCTTATTCCGCTGGGCATTGGAGGCCGGACACGTATCGGCCGATCCAACTGCCGGCGTAAGGAATCCGCCCCGGCCCAAGGGGCCAGGTTTTCAGATCTGGTCGGAGGCGGAAGTCGATGCCTATCGGGCAACGTGGGCACTCGGCACAAGCGAACGTGTCTGGCTGGAGGTGTTGATCGGAACCGGCGCCCGGAGAGGCGATGCCGTCATTCTCGGCAGGCAGCACCTTCGCGACGGCATGATTGCAGTCGAGACGCAGAAGGAAGGCGTGTGGGCCTATGTGCCCGTTCTGGACACCATGCAGGAGGCCATCGAGAAAGGGCCTACAGGCGATCTGACATTCATTGTGGGGAAGACGGGTCGGAATTTCACCAAAGAGAGCTTCGGCAATGCATTCCGTGCGGCTTGCCGGGCGGCAGGGGTGCAAAAATCGGCGCACGGGCTGCGAAAATACGCAGCGACGGCCTATGCCGAAGCCGGTCTATCGGATGGCGAACTGGAATCAATATTCGGATGGGTGCGCGGCTCGGCGATGGCCGCCCACTATTCGAAGAATGCAGAGCGCAAGCGCATGGCCGAGGGTGCAGCGGAAAAGATCAGGAACACGTTGCGCCCAAATGCGGCAGGCGCGCGCCCAAACGCAAAAAAAACAGCAAGAAAAATCAGTGAGTTGATTGGCCTGGAAAAGCCTATGGTGCGGTCGAGAAGACTCGAACTTCCACGGGTTGCCCCACAGCGACCTCAACGCTGCGCGTCTACCAATTCCGCCACGACCGCACGCCGTAGACTGCCGGTTCGACCGGCTCGGCGCGTGTAGCAAATCGAATACCTCAAAACAAGTGCGATGAGGGCATGCCAGTCGGCTTTTCCGCGCACGCGATTCAAACCCCATCCGGCAAAGCGCCTCGCCAAAGCGGCGGGTGGACGTAAGGAGTGTAAAGCGCCATATGTCGGTACGTCCGGAGTGTTTGCATGCTCGACCGACTGGCCAGTTCCACTTTCTTTGCCGCCGCCGGCTCGCCGCCCGTGGAGTGGGTCGTTGCACCCGGCCTGACACAGTACGAAACCGCCGTTGAAACGATGGAGCTGCTGGCCGCGGCAATCCATGCCGGCGAAGCGCGCGAACGGGTCTGGCTTGTCGAGCACCCGCCGCTTTACACCGCCGGCACCAGCGCAAAACCGGCCGACCTCGTCGATCCCGGTGCGTTTCCCGTTTTCGAAACCGGTCGCGGCGGCGAATACACCTATCACGGCCCCGGCCAGCGCGTGGCCTATGTTATGCTAGACCTCAAGCGACGGCGACAGGATGTACGTGCATTTGTCGGCGCGCTGGAAAGCTGGCTCATCGGCGCGCTCGACCGCGTCAATGTGCGCGGCGAAATCCGCAACGACCGGGTGGGTGTCTGGGTCGTCCGGCCGGACAAGCCGCCGCTACCTGGTGGTGCGGCTGCGGAAGACAAGATTGCCGCCATCGGCATTCGACTGCGGCGCTGGGTGAGCTTTCACGGCATCGCAATAAATATCGAGCCGGAACTGTCGCATTTCGGCGGCATCGTGCCGTGTGGCGTGCGCGAACACGGTGTCACCAGCCTGGTCGATCTCGGCCTGCCGATCACCATGCCGGAGTTCGACCAGCACCTGAAAGCGGCCTTCGAAGAGGTGTTCGGACCCGTGGCAGGCTGAACCGACAGGGAGTGAAAGCCATGCAACGCCTTTTCGTTTCGTTCGTCTGCGCCCTCACCCTTTGTGTTTCAACCAACGCCCCCGCCCAGCAGGCAGCGGACGCCGTTGCACCCGAAGCCGCCACCGGCAGCTCCACGCGGCAGATCGTTCGCGCCGAGCGGCAGATGGTGGCCGCCGCTCACCCGCTCGCAGCACAGGCTGGCGTCGAAATCTTGCGTGCCGGCGGCAGCGCCGCGGATGCATTGGTGGCGGTGCAGACGGTACTTGGACTTGTCGAGCCGCAATCCTCCGGGCTTGGCGGCGGTGCGTTTCTCGTCTGGTATGACGCCGCATACGGCACCGTGACCACTATCGACGGGCGCGAAACGGCGCCTGCCGCGGCTACGCCGGAGCTTTTTCTGGGCGCGAATGGCGAACCACTGAAGTTCTTCGATGCCGTGGTCGGCGGACGCTCGGTCGGTACGCCTGGCGTGGTTGCACTGATGGCGAAGATACATGACAGCCACGGCAAGCTTGCATGGGCCGAGGTACTTCAACCGGCCATCGAACTTGCCCGCCGCGGTTTCGCCGTCACGCCGCGCCTCAATGCGCTGATCGCCGGCGACCGTGAGCGGATCGTCGGCCAGGCGGCAGCCCGCGACTATTTTCTCGATGACGCCGGCGCTCCGCCGGCCGTGGGCGCGATCCTGAGCAACCCGGACTATGCGGAGACGCTTGCCGCGCTGGCGAGCGGTGGAGCCAAAGCTTTTTACGAGGGGCCGATCGCCGACCAGATCGTGGCGGCGGTTGCGGCACACCCGGCGAACCCTGGACTGCTCGCAGCGCCCGACCTTTCAGCCTACGAAGCGAAGGAGCGCTCAGCCGTCTGTCCGCCATATCGCGGTTACGAAGTCTGCGGCATGGGACCGCCCTCCTCCGGTGCGCTCACAATCGGCCAGATACTCGGCATGGTGTCGCATTTCGACATCGCAACGCTTGGACCGGACGATCCGGAAAGCTGGCGCATCATCGCAGACGCGACCCGCCTCGCTTTTGCCGACCGTGGCCGCTACATGGCCGACAGCGATTTCGTCGATCTGCCTGAAGGACTTCTCGATCCGGCGTATCTGAAGGACCGCGCAGCGCTGGTGCGGCGCCCTGATGCCCTGCACGGCGACGCAGTCGGCGCCGGCGAACCGCCATGGAAGAAAGCGGAACTCAGGATCGACGGGTTCAGCTTCGAAATGCTGTCGACATCGCATTTCACGATCATGGACAGCGCCGGCAACATTGCGTCCATGACAAGCTCGATCGAAAACGCGTTCGGCTCGCGCCAGATGGCGGCGGGCTTCCTGCTCAACAACCAGCTCACCGACTTCTCGTTCCGCCCGCAGTCGGACGGTGCGGATGTCGCGAACCGCGTCGAGCCCGGCAAACGGCCACGCTCGTCCATGTCACCGACCATCGTCCTGAAAGACGGCAAGCCGATATTTGCACTGGGGTCGCCCGGCGGCAGCGCCATCATCCCCTATGTCGCCAGGACCATCATCGCGCTGATCGACTGGAACATGGATATGCAGCAGGCGATTTCGCTGCCGCATCTGGCCAACCGTTTCGGCCGCTACGACATCGAGGCGGGCACACCCGCCGAAGCACTGGCGCCCGAACTCGAAGCGCTTGGGTATGAAGTCAGCATTCGAGACATGAACTCGGGCCTGCACGGTATCGCTATCACCGCAGACGGACTCGAGGGCGGCGCGGACCCGCGCCGCGAAGGCGTGGTGCTCGGCGACTAAGCGCGAGGGACGCTTTCACGCCTCAAAAATCAGATCGCGCCGAGCCACATCGCCATGATGAGCACAAAACCGCCGATGGACAAAAGGGAAGCCGCGTCCTGGATAAAATCGTCCATAACATCCTCCAAATCCTGTTATGTACGTATTTTGTTCTATTATTGTTCACTCGTCAAGCCACAAGCCGCCAGCGCACCGCGGCACGGTTTCGTTGGTAAACCGGACATTAACAGGCATCGAGTGGGCGGCCAGAGTCCCGCTGGCGGCATCCCTTCGGCAGCGACCCGACCTAGTGCGGTCAGGCTGGTTTGATCTTGCCCTCGGCGATTGTCACGCGGCGGTCCATGCGGGCAGCAAGATCGTAATTGTGGGTGACGATCAAGGCGGAAAGACCCGACTGCTGAACCAGCGCTTCCAGCGCATCGAACACGTAACCGGCGGTCTGCGGATCGAGATTGCCGGTCGGTTCGTCGGCCAGAAGCAGCAGAGGCGCATTCGCCACCGCGCGCGCAATCGCCACACGCTGCTGTTCGCCGCCTGACAATTCCGGCGGCCGATGATCGGCGCGGTGGCCGATCTTCATATAGTCCAGAAGCTGCGTCGCGCGTTCGGTTGCTTCGGCCTCGGTGAGGCCGCGCACCAGCTGGGGGATCATGATGTTTTCGAGCGCGGAGAATTCCGGCAGCAGGTGATGGAACTGGTAGACGAATCCGATCTGGTTGCGGCGGATCGCCGTTCGCTCATCATCCGAAAGGCGGCCGCAGGCTGTACCGCCGACGAAAACATCGCCGCCGTCAGGCTGTTCGAGCAGACCGGCCAGATGCAGCAGCGTCGATTTACCGGCGCCTGAGGGCGCTACCAGCGCCACCATCTCGCCTGGTTCGATGGCCAGATTGGCGTCGTCGAGCACGGCGAGCGTGCGCGCCCCCTGATGATAGTGGCGCTTTACGTCGCGAAGCTCCAGCGCGTGATTGGCGCTCATTCGTACCTCAGCGCGTCGACCGGATCGAGTTTCGCTGCCCGCCATGCCGGAAAGACGGTCGCGGCGAATGAAAGAAGCAGGGCCATCAGGATGACCATGACGGTCTCCGTTGAGTCCATTTTCGCCGGCAGCTGCGACAGGAAATAGAGCTCGGGGTTGAACAGCGTAGTGTCCGACAGCCAGGACAGAAACTGGCGGATGGATTCCACATTAAGGCACACAACCACACCAAGGATCACGCCGGCGATCGTGCCGGTGACACCGATCGCCGCCCCGGTCATCAGGAAAATGCGCAGAACCGAGCCGCTTGTGGCACCCATGGTGCGCAGGATCGCGATGTCGCGGCCCTTGTCCTTCACCAGCATGATCATGCCCGAAATGATGTTGAGCGCGGCCACCAGAACGATCAGCGTCAGGATCATGAACATCACATTGCGTTCCACCTGGAGCGCGGAGAAGAAGGTCTGGTTGCGCTGGCGCCAGTCAATTGAGAAGAGCTGACGCTGCGCGGCATCCGTGATCGTCGGTTGCAGGTCGGCGATGTCGTCAGGGTCGTCCACGAAAACCTCGATCGACTGCGCCACGCCCTCCTGATTGAAATAGAGCTGGGCCTCCTCAAACGGCATAAAGACGACCGAGCTGTCATATTCCGACATACCGATCTCGAAGATAGCGGTGACGGGATAAGACTTGACGCGCGGCGTGGTGCCGAATGGGGTTATGTCGCCGTCGGGCGTTACGATTGTGAGCGGGTCGCCAACGGTTAGGCCGAGATTGTCCGCCATGCGGGTGCCGATCGCCACACCCCCGCCCGCCGCGAAACCGACGAGTTCGCCGTGACGCACATTGTTCCAGACGAGCGTGATCTTTTCCAGGTCCTCCGCACGCACACCGCGCACCAGCGCACCGGTGCCGGGCCCTGTGCGCCCGGAAGCAAGCGCCTGACCTTCGATCAGCGGGATCGCGTAGCTCACGCCCTCGACCCCTTCGATACGTTTCGCGACCTCGGCATAGTCGTCCAGCGGCCGGTCGATCGGCTGCAGGATGAGATGGCCGTTGATGCCCAGGATGCGGGTCAGAAGTTCGGTCCGGAAACCGTTCATCACCGCCATGACGATGATCAGCGTTGCGACGCCGAGCATGATGCCGACAAAGGAGATCGAGGCGATAACCGAAATCACCGCCTCCTTGCGGCGCGAGCGCAGATAGCGCCAGGCCATCATGCGCTCGAAAGCCGAAAACGGCCCGGCGCCGGCTGCGGTTGCGGTTTCGCTCATCCGGCGTTCAGCCTTGCCACGACATTGGCGGCGGGCACGGTATCGCGCTCGCCGGTCGCCCGGTTCTTGATCTCGACCTCACCGGCCGCGGCACTGCGCGGCCCGACGATCACCTGCCACGGCAGGCCGATCAGGTCGGCGGTGGCAAATTTGCCGCCAGCGCGCTGGTCGGTGTCGTCGTAGAGCACGTCCATGCCCACGGCCTGAAGCGCGGCTTCCACCTCACCCGCAACGCGGTCGCAATCCGCGTCGCCCGGTTTCATATTGATGAGCGCCACGTCGAATGGGGCCACAGATGCCGGCCAGATAATGCCGTTGTCGTCATGGCTCGCCTCGATGATCGCAGCCACGAGCCGGCTCGGGCCGATGCCGTAGGAGCCCATGGAAACGAAATGTTCCTTGCCGTCGGGGCCGGTCACGCTCGCCTTCATCGGCTTGGAGTATTTGTCGCCGAAGTGAAAGATGTGGCCAACCTCGATGCCGCGCGCGGCGAGCCTGTCGCCGTCGGCGACTTTCGACCAGGCTTCCTCGTCATGCATTTCATCGGTGGCCGCATAGGGCGCGGTCCAGTCGCTGACGATCTTCGCAATCGTCGCGTCATCGCCGAAATTCACGTCCGCGCCCGGCACAGCGATATCCAGATAGTCGCGATGGCAGAAGACGGCGCTTTCGCCGGTGTCGGCAAGGATGATGAACTCGTGGCTGAGATCGCCGCCGATCGGGCCGGTCTCCGCACGCATCGGAATGGCTTTCATGCCGACGCGTTCGAAAGTGCGCAGATAGGCCACGAACATGCGGTTGTAGGCCGCCCTTGCGCCCTCGTAGTCGAGGTCGAAAGAATAGGCGTCCTTCATCAGGAATTCGCGGCTGCGCATGACGCCGAAGCGGGGGCGCACCTCGTCGCGGAACTTCCACTGGATGTGGTAGAGGTTGAGCGGCAAGTCGCGATACGATTTTACATAGGCACGGAAGATATCCGTCACCATCTCCTCGTTGGTCGGACCGTACAGCATATCGCGCTCGTGGCGGTCGGTGATGCGCAGCATCTCCTTGCCGTAGTCGTCGTAGCGATCGCTCTCGCGCCAAAGGTCGGCGGACTGGATCGTCGGCATCAGGATTTCCTGAGCGCCCGAACGGTCCTGCTCCTCGCGAATGATGCGGCACACCTTGTCGAGCACGCGCTTTCCAAGCGGCAGCCAGGAAAATGAACCTGCTGCCTGCTGGCGGATCATGCCGGCGCGCAGCATCAGCCGATGCGAAACGATTTCGGCCTCACGCGGAGTTTCTTTCAGGATGGGCAGGAAGTAGCGCGACAGTCGCATCGAATGTCCATGTGTGTGAAATTTCAGGCTCGAGAATCGCAGCAGGCGCGATCCAGGTGCATGCGCTTCATAGCTATTTCATGGCAGCATGGGAACCCGAACCCTTGCACGCACGAAGTGCCCGAACAGGAAGCAGAGATTGGAGAATAATTGTGCATTGCAGCACAGAAAGCTCATTCTGAAAGCAACATTTTTCGTGACTTTAGAAACGCTGTTGGTCTAGTGTTCCGCGCATAACGAGAGGGCGGAAAATCAATTCCGTTCCCATACGCGGTCAAAGTCTTGGGAGGATGCGATCCAGGCGCGATAACTCGCAGCCGCCATAAATGGAGAAGGATCGGACGCGTTTAACTGCAAGGCTTTATGCCTTGCATTTTTTTTGTGCAGTTGAAAGTTCGGTCCTGCAGCGCTCAGCGGGTCGGCGCGATACGCGGCAGGCTATCCAGCCCAAAATCGAATACGACGACCGCGACATAAAACAGCGCAAAAATCAGAGCCGAAACGATGGTGGTTCTGAGCAGAGCACGGGCGACATGCGGGCCGCGCGGTGCGCTCGGCACAGTCCCCAACGTGACGTCATGATCCTCGTCCTGCGTTTGCAAGCCGAAGGGCAGCGCCACGAAGAGCACCACCCACCAGATGATGAAATAGATGGCCACAGCCGAAATCCAGCTCATATCTGTTCAAGCTCCACCAGCGTGCCCTGAAAATCCTTCGGGTGCAGAAACAGAACCGGCTTGCCATGCGCACCGGTCTTCGGCTCGCCGTCGCCCAGCACACGGGCGCCTCCGGCCCTGAGCTGGTCGCGCGCCGCGATAATGTCATCCACTTCGTAGCAGATGTGGTGCATGCCGCCGGCAGAGTTGCGCTCCAGGAACGCAGCTATCGGCGAGCCCTCGCCCAGAGGCTCCAGCAGTTCGACCTTGGTGTTGGCGAGTTCCACGAACACCACCGTCACGCCATGTTCGGGCAAGGCCTGCGGGGCCGATACCGCTGCGCCAAGCCGATCGCGGTACGAGGCGACGGCAGCTTCGAGATCGGGGACGGCGATAGCGACGTGGTTGAGGCGTCCAAGCATGGTTGCTCCGGTTGAGCAGTGAGTGGTCAACAGTGAATGGTGAGCAGCAAGTCACCGAAGGCCCGACCGGCGGCCCCCGCGTCGTTTATGGCGCTATGCAGTGCACTGAACATCCATTCACAATTCACCGCGTAACAAAAACGGTTGCAATCGGCTTTTTGCCCCAGGCGTCATCGGAGGCATTGCGCACCGCGCGGCGAACCGCTTCGGCCACAAGATCGAGGTCCTTGCGCCTCGCACGCGGTATGCTGTTCACCGCGCTTTCCGCCGCTTCGATCATGATATCTTCAAGGTCGACCCCCGCCTCATCCGCCTTGGCGACGCCGATTGCCACGAGATCCGGTTCGTCGGCGAGTTCATAACGGTCGTCGAGAATGACATTCACCGATACATGACCTGCGAACGAAAGCTTGCGCCTTTCGCGCACGCCCATCGCCTCTTCCGATCCGATCAGGTCGCCGTCCTTGTAAATGCGGCCGAATGGGACCTGGTCGATGATCTCGGGCGCGCCCGGCGCCAGCCGCAGCATATCTCCGTTGCGCACCTGCGCGACATTGGGGACACCGCTGGTCGCAGCCAGCGAACCCTGTGCGACCAGATGGGCCGCCTCGCCATGCACGGGGACGACGATATCCGGCCGCGTCCATTCATACATACGTTTGAGTTCATTCCGGCGCGGATGGCCGGACACATGCACCAGCGCATCGTCATCCTCGATAACGCGGATGCCCATCTCGATCAGCCCGTTCTTGACCGCCAGGATCGCCTTTTCGTTTCCCGGGATCACACGCGATGAATAGATCACCGTGTCGCCCGCGGTCAGCGCCAGATCGCGCATCTCCTCACGTGCGAGCTTGGCGAGGGCGGCGCGCGACTCGCCCTGGCTGCCCGTGCAAATGATCGTCATCTCATCGCGCGGGATGTAACCGTAATCCTCCTCCGACACGAATGGCGGCAGACCATCGAGGTAACCCAGTTCGCCGGCGACATCGATGACACGTTTCATCGAACGGCCCAGAACCAGCACCTTGCGGCCGGCATCGCGCGCAGCTTCCGCGATTGAACGAATGCGACCGACATTGGAAGAGAAAGTGGTGATCGCAACGCGACCCTCGGCTTCCTCAATCAGCTTGCGCAAGGAACGGCCGACTGCTTCTTCCGAGGGCGATTCACCGTCGCGCATGGCGTTGGTGGAATCGCACATCAGCGCCAGCACGCCCGCATCGCCGAGCTGCTTGAAGCGATGCTCGTCGATAAGCGGACCTATCTCGGGCTCCGGATCGATCTTCCAGTCGCCAGTATGGATCACCGTGCCCAGCGGCGAGGTGATGGCCAGCGAAACCGGTTCGGGGATGGAATGCGTAACCGCGACCGCTTCGACCTGGAACGGACCGACCTGGAAGGTTTCGCCCGCATTGTAGATCTTCACCGGAATATCGGGCGCGCCGCGCTCACCCTGGCGTTTGGCCTCCAGCAGGCCGGCCGTGAAGGGCGTCATCCAGGTTTCGACCTTGAGGCGCGGCCAAAGCGCCAGCAGCGCGCCGTAATGATCTTCATGCGCGTGCGTGATCACCATGCCGCGCAGATTCTCCAGCTCTTCCTCGATGAAGCGGATGTCGGGAAGCACCAGATCGACGCCCGGCAGCGTGGCATCGGGAAACGTCACACCGCAATCGACGATGATCCATTCGCGCTTGTTTGGCGGGCCGAATCCATAAAGGGCGAAGTTCATGCCGATTTCGCCGACGCCGCCGAGCGGACAAAAGACCAGTTCTGCTTCTTTGTTCTTGCCTGCCATGATCCCGCTTTAACCTGCCGCGCCTGCCGAAGCCACCGCGCCGAAATGAACATCGCCTGCCGCAATGCGGTGGGTCCGCCCTGCCCGGTCGCGCACAACGAGCCGGCACTCATTGTCGATAGTCTCGAATGTGCCGCGAAGTATGTCGCCATGCAATCGCACCGCGACTTCCGAGCCTACACCTGCCGCCCTTTTCAGCCAGCGATCCCGGATCACCTGCAGGCCGCGGCCCGAATTCCAGCCGCGCATATTGTCGACCCAGGCATCCGACAAAGCCAGAAAAAGCTCTGCGGCGGTGCTGCGTCCGCCCAGTTCCGAAATCGAGGTCGCCGGATATGGTGTGTCGGAGGGATGGCCCACCACATTGACACCTATACCGATCGCGAGAGCGTAGCGGCCATCGGACAACCGGCCGGATTCCAGCAGGATACCCGCCATCTTGGCGCCTTTTGCCAACACGTCGTTGGGCCATTTCAGCTCGAAGCGCGGGCTGCGTGCACCTCCCGTGCCGCCGGCCCCGTCAATACCTATGGCAACATCGGCTTCGGGCGCGACCGCGTCCAGCGCATCGCCCAATGCCAGGCCGGCCACAAAACCCAGTGTGGAAGACATACTCAGATCTTCGATACCGGTGAGAAGCAGCGTTGCGGCGAGATTGCCCTTGGGCGTCGCCCAGGCCCGGCCGCGCCTGCCGCGACCGCTCTCCTGACAGTCGGATACTAGCCAGAGTTTGCCAGCGTCGCCTTCTGCGGCGCGTTCCAGCGCAAGCGCATTGGTTGAGCCGACCGTTTCAAAAGCCTCCAGGCGGTAGCCCTCAGCTTCGGCGGTTGGCGCGAGCCTGAAATCCATCAGCTAGAAATAGGTCGCCGCGGCAGCTTCCGCCATCTGCGCGATCGGTGCACCGATGAAGACGTAGAACAGGACGAAGGCACCGGAAGCCGCCAGCACCAGGCGCAGTTCGCCCGCCATCGGCACAAAGCCACCCACCGGCTCGTCGAACCACATCAGCTTGATGATGCGCAGGTAGTAGAACGCCCCCACGACCGAAGCCAGAACGCCGATGACGGCAAGCGCATAAAGGCCGGAGTCGATGGCAGCCAGGAAGACGTACCATTTCGCCCAGAATCCGGCGAGCGGCGGAATGCCGGCCAGCGAAAACATCAGCACCGTCAGCACCGTCGCCATCACCGGATTGGTGCTCGATAGGCCTGCCAGATCTTCGATATCCTCGACCATGCCTTCCTTGCGGCGCATGGCGAGGATGAAGGCAAAGGTGCCGAGCGTCATGATCATGTAGATCAGCATGTAGATGACGACGCCGCGCACGCCTGCCTCGGAATTGGCGGCAAGGCCGACCAGCGCGAAGCCCATGTGGCCGATCGAGGAGTAGGCCATCAGCCGCTTGATGTTACGCTGGCCGATGGCCGCAAATGCGCCCAGCAGCATCGAGGCGATCGAAACGAATACGATGATCTGCTGCCAGTCGGCGGAAATAGGCTCGAACGCGCCCATGACAACGCGCACCAGCAGCGCCATCGCGGCCATTTTGGGCGCGGCTGCGAAGAAGGCCGTCACAGGCGTCGGCGCGCCTTCGTAAACATCCGGCGTCCACATATGGAACGGCACGGCCGAAATCTTGAAGGCAAGTCCGGCCAGTACGAAGACGAGGCCGAAGACCAGACCGAGCTGGCGCTCGCCGCCTGCGAGCTGCCCCGCTATCGCATCGAACCCGGTCGCTCCGGTGTAGCCGTAGACCAAGGAAACGCCGTAGAGCAGCATGCCCGACGACAACGCGCCCAGAACAAAGTACTTCAGCCCGGCTTCGGTAGAGCGGACATTGTCCCGGTTGATCGCCGCCACGACATAGAGGGCCAGAGACTGCAGCTCGAGGCCGAGATAAAGCGCGATCATGTCGTTGGCCGAAATCATCAGCATCATGCCCAGCGTCGCCAGCATGATCAGGATCGGGTACTCGAAACGGTCGAACTTTTCCTCGCGTGCGAACCCGACCGACATGGCAAGCGTGACCAGCGAGCCGATCAGCGTGACGATCTTCATGAACCGCGCGAAGGGATCGTTCACGAACGCACCGCCGAATGCCTCGCCATCGGCGGGGAAAAACAGCATCCAGGCACCGATCGCGGCTAGAAGTGCGACGGTAAGACCTGTCACCGTGTTGTTGGCGCGCTCACCGGAAAAAACGCCGATCATAAGCAGCGCCATGGCGCCGACGGCCAGAATGAGCTCCGGCGTTGCGAGTGTGAGGCTGGCGGAAAGTTCGGGCGTCATAACCGTTGTGAGCCTTCCTAATGGCCGGCTGGCGCCGCCGCATCAGCGACGTCGAGCGACAATGTGAGACTGTTGACCAGCGCGTCCACGGAAGCCGCGGTCGCGTCGAGGATCGGCGCGGGATAAACGCCGAAGAAGATGACCAGTACGACCAGCGGGTAGATCACGGCACGCTCGCGCGGGTTGAGGTCGAGCAGGTTCTTCAGGCTGTCCTTGGTGAGTGCGCCGAAGACCACGCGCCGGTAAAGCCAAAGCGCATAGGCGGCGGACAATATGACGCCGGTGGTTGCAAACAGCGCGACCCAGGTGTTGACCTTGAACACCGCCAGCAGCGTCAGGAACTCACCGACGAAGCCGCTCGTGCCCGGCAAGCCGACATTGGCCATCGTGAAGATCAGGAACACGACGGCGTATTTCGGCATGTTGTTGACGAGCCCGCCATAGGCCGCGATCTCGCGGGTGTGCATACGGTCGTAGATAACTCCGACACACAGGAACAGGGCGCCGGAAACCAGCCCGTGCGACAGCATCTGGTAGATGCCGCCCTGGATGCCTTCGATGTTCATCGCGAAGATGCCCATCGTTACGTAGCCCATATGGGCGACAGAGGAATAGGCGATCAGCTTCTTGATGTCTTCCTGCATCAGCGCCACCAGCGAGGTGTAGATGATGGCGATAATGGAAAGCGCGAACACCAGCGGCTGGAAATAAAGCGAGGCGTCCGGGAACATCGGCAGCGAGAACCGCAGGAAGCCGTAACCACCCATCTTCAGCAGGATGCCGGCCAGGATGACCGAGCCCGCCGTCGGCGCCTCGACATGCGCGTCCGGCAGCCAGGTGTGAACCGGCCACATAGGCATCTTCACCGCAAACGAGGCGAAGAAGGCAAGCCAGAGCCATTGCTGCATGCCGGCCGGGAAGTCGTGTCCCAGAAGTGTCGGGATATCCATCGTGCCGGCCTGCCAGTACATCGCCATGATGGCGAGCAGCATCAGGACCGAGCCGAGCAGCGTGTAGAGGAAGAACTTGAAGCTGGCATAAATGCGCCGCTTGCCGCCCCAGACACCGATGATGAGGAACATCGGGATCAGCCCGGCTTCGAAGAAGACGTAGAACAGCACCAGGTCGAGCGCGCAGAACACGCCGATCATCAGCGTTTCCAGGATCAGAAACGCAATCATGTATTCCTTGACGCGTTTCTCCACCGATTCCCACGACGCCAGGATGCAGAGCGGCATCAGGAAGGTCGTGAGGATGACGAACAGCATGGAAATGCCGTCGACGCCCATATGGTAGGAGATGCCGCTGTCGAGCCATTCCACCCGTTCCACAAACTGGAAACCGGGGTCGGAATTGTCGAAACCGATCCAGATGAAGAGCGACAGAACGAAGGTGAAGACCGTCGTGAGCAGCGCGACGTTGCGAATGTTGCGCCGCGCCGACCGGCCGTCGTCCCGGATCAGAAGGATCAGGAACGCACCGACAAGCGGCAGAAAGGTGACAGTGGAAAGGAAGGGCCAGCCGGACATTAGTTGGCGCCTCCAAGCATCATCCAGGTCACGAGGGCTGCCACACCGATCAGCATGGCGAATGCGTAATGATAAAGATATCCGCTCTGCAGCTTCACGACGCGCTGGGTGACGTCGATCACGCGGGAGGAAACCCCGTCAGGGCCGAAGCCGTCGATCAGCCAGCCATCGCCCTTCTTCCATAGGAAGTGGCCAAGGCGTTTCGCGGGCCGCACAAACAGGAAGTCGTAGAGCTCGTCGAAATACCACTTGTTGAGCAAGAAGAGGTAAAGGCCGCGGTGACGCTCTGCCAGTGCCTTGGGCGTGTTGGGCGAGCGGATGTAGAAATGCCAGGCTGTGAAGAAGCCGAGCAGCATCGCAACAAGCGGCGACAGCTTCACCCACATCGGTACTTCATGGAACTCGTGCAGGATATGATTGTCGGGCAACGTGAACAGCGCGCCTTTCCAGAAGTGGTCGTATTCGTGGCCGATGAACCAGTCGTGGAACAGGAAACCGGCAGCCAGCGCACCAACGGCGAGCACGAACAGCGGCACCAGCATCACCGGAGGCGATTCATGCACGTGGTGCATCACGTCCGCGGTGGCACGCGGCTTGCCGTGGAAGGTCATGAAGATCAGGCGCCAGGAGTAGAAGCTGGTGAACACCGCAGCTATCACCAGCGCCGCGAAGGCAAAGCCCGCCAGTGCATTGTGACCCACGAACGCCCCCTCGATGATCGCGTCCTTGGAGAAAAAGCCGGCGGTGCCGATCACGGTTGCGGGGATACCCACCCCGGTCAGTGCGATCGTGCCTATGACCATCATCCAGTAGGTGGTCGGGATGAGCTTGCGCAGCCCACCCATCTTGCGCATGTCCTGCTCGTCGGAGACGGCATGGATCACCGAACCCGAACCGAGGAACAGCAGCGCCTTGAAGAAGGCATGCGTGAACAGATGGAAGATCGCGGCGGAATAGAAGCCGAGGCCGATCGCCACGAACATGTAACCCAGCTGCGAGCAGGTCGAATAGGCGATCACGCGCTTGATGTCGTTCTGAACCAAACCGACGGTCGCGGCGAAAAATGCCGTCAGCGCGCCGATGAATGTCACCACCAGAAGTGCCACATGCGCCAGCTCGAACAGCGGCGAAAGACGCGCCAGCATGAACACGCCGGCGGTCACCATCGTCGCGGCGTGGATCAGGGCAGAGACCGGTGTCGGGCCTTCCATCGCGTCCGGCAGCCAGGTGTGCAGCGGCACCTGTGCCGACTTGCCCATCGCCCCCATGAAGAGCAGCAGGCACACGATGTTGAGCGCCGCATGCGGGTCGAGCGCGTAGCCGAGGAAGTTGAGGGCGACATCGCCGTGGTCGGCACCCTCGACCGGCAGGAATGTCGCCGCATTGGCGAACACCGTATCGAGGTTGATCGAGCCGAACAGCACGAAGACACCGAAAATGCCGAGCGCGAAACCGAAATCGCCGACCCGGTTGACCACGAAGGCCTTGATCGCCGCCGCGTTGGCCGAAGGTTTCTTGTACCAGAAACCGATCAGCAGATAGGAGGCGAGGCCGACGCCCTCCCAGCCGAAGAACATCTGGACCAAATTGTTCGACGTCACCAGCATCAGCATGGCGAAGGTGAACAACGACAGATAGGCGAAGAAGCGCGGCCGGTGCGGGTCGTGGTGCATGTAGCCGATAGAATAGACGTGGACCAGCGCCGAAACGGTGTTGACGACGACGAGCATAACGACCGTCAGCGTGTCGATCCTGAGCGACCAGTCGGACTGGAGCGCGCCGGATTCGATGAAGCGCAGCATCGGGACCGTGAAGGCTTCGCCATCGCCCATCGCGACCGCAAAAAAGGCGATCCAGGACAATACCGCCGAGACGATCAGCAGGCCGGTGGTGACATATTCCGACGCCTTTGCGCCGATCGAGCGGCCGAACAGGCCGGCAATCAGAAAGCCGACAAGCGGCAGGAAGACGATGGCTTGATACATAAGGTCCGCCCGCTCAGCCCTTCATCATGTTGACGTCTTCGACCGCGATCGAGCCGCGGTTGCGGAAGAACACGACCAGAATGGCCAGGCCGATTGCTGCTTCGGCCGCCGCAACGGTAAGCACGAACAGCGCAAAGACCTGCCCTACCAGATCGCCCAGCACGGCCGAGAAGGCCACGAAGTTTATGTTGACCGCGAGCAGGATCAGCTCGATCGACATCAGGATGACGATGACGTTTTTCCGGTTCAGGAAGATGCCGAACACGCCCAGCGTGAACAGCACGGCTGACAGCGTGAGATAGTGGCCGATGCCGACTTCCATCGTCATATCCCCTTGTCCGATTCGACCTTGCGGATCTCGATCGCAGTGGCCGGTGTGCGCGCCACCTGCGCCGGGATCGACTGGCGCTTGACGCCTTCCTTGTGGCGCAGCGTCAGCACGATGGCGCCAATCATGGCCACCAGCAGCACCAGGCCCGCGATCTGGAAGAAGTAAATGTATTCCGTATAGAGAATGTCGCCCAGCGCTGCCGTGTTGTGCCTGTCGGCCAGATCCGGCGTCGGTTGCGCGATAACGGTGCCGAGTTCAGGCGAAAACACATAGCCGCCGGCAACGATGATCAGCTCCGCAGCAAGCACGATGCCGACCAAAGCGCCAATCGGCGCATAGTGCAGCGCGCCGCTTTTCAGCTCGGCGAAATCGACATCCAGCATCATCACGACGAACAGGAACAGCACCGCGACCGCGCCGACATAGACAACGAGCATGATCATCGCCAGGAACTCGGCGCCCGTCAGCAGGAACAGCGCAGCAGCGTTGAAGAAGGTCAGGATGAGATAAAGCACCGAATGCACGGGATTGCGCGCGGCAATCACCATGAATGCCGACGCCACCGCCACAAAGGCGAACAGGTAGAAGAAGATCGCTTCCAGTCCTGTCAGCATGGGTACCCCGTTCTCCTTTGAAGGGTCTCTGCCCCTCAGGCTGCCTGAAGCCGCGTGTCTCTTAGACGAGCGACTTTTGCCCGTCCACTTTCAATTCGTCCCCGTCCCCGCCTTAGCGGTACGGCGCGTCGAGCGCGATGTTGCGCGCCAGTTCGCGCTCCCAGCGATCGCCGTTCGCCAAGAGCTTGTCCTTGTCGTAATAGAGTTCTTCGCGGGTCTCCGCGGCGAACTCGAAATTCGGGCCTTCGACGATCGCGTCGACCGGACAGGCTTCCTGGCAGAAGCCGCAATAAATGCACTTCACCATGTCGATGTCGTAGCGCACCGTGCGGCGCGTGCCGTCATTGCGCCGCGGCCCGGCCTCGATGGTGATCGACTGGGCGGGGCAGATCGCCTCGCACAGCTTGCAGGCGATGCAGCGCTCCTCGCCGTTGGGATAACGGCGCAGCGCATGCTCGCCGCGAAAGCGCGGGCTCACCGGCCCCTTCTCGAAGGGATAGTTCACGGTATGCTTGGGCGCGAAAAACTGGCGCATCGAGAGGAAGAACGCGCCAACGAACTCCTTCAGGATGAGCGATTTTGCAGCTTGGGCGATAGCAGACATCGTTCAGCCTCCAAAATCCTGATTTACGGTCCAGCGCATCATGCGGCTCCCACAAGCTTGAGCACGGCTGCCGTCGCGACGACCATGAACAGCGAGAGCGGCAGGAAAACCTTCCAGCCAAGGCGCATCAGCTGGTCATAGCGGTAGCGCGGCACAAACGCCTTCACCATGGAGATCATGAAGAAGACGGCGGTCACTTTGAGCACGAACCAGACGACGCCCGGCACCCAGTTCAGGAACCAGACATCCACCGGCGGCAGCCAGCCGCCAAGGAACAGGATCGTCGTCAGCGCACACATCAGCAGAATCGCGATGTATTCGCCCAGCATGTAGAGCATGTAAGGCGTGGACGAATACTCGATCATATGGCCGGCGACGAGTTCGGACTCCGCCTCCACAAGATCGAAGGGCGGGCGGTTGGTCTCGGCAAGCGCGGATATGAAGAACACCACGAACATCGGGAACAGCGCCAGCCAATGCCAGTCGAGGAACGAGTTCGGCAGGCCCATCATGGTGCCCAGGCCATCGCCCTGCGCGAGCACGATGTCGGTCAGGTTGAGCGAACCGACCGCAAGCAGAACAGTCACGATAACGAAGCCGATTGACACCTCGTAGGAGACCATCTGCGCAGCCGAGCGCAGCGCGCCCAGGAACGGGTATTTCGAGTTGGAGGCCCAGCCGCCCATGATGACGCCGTAGACCTCAAGCGAGGCGATGGCGAAGATGAACAGGATGCCGACATTGATGTCGGCAATCGCCCAGCCCTCGGCGACCGGAATCACGGCCCAGGTTGCCAGCGCCAGCAGCGCCGAAACCATCGGAGCAAGCAGGAACACGCCCTTGTTGGCGCCGGATGGTATGACCGGCTCCTTGAAGACGAATTTGAGCAGGTCGGCGAAGGACTGCAGCAACCCCCAGGGACCGACAACATTGGGCCCGCGGCGCAGTTGCACCGCCGCCCAGACCTTGCGGTCGGCATAGAGAATGAACGCCGTGAAAACGAGCAGCACGACCAGCAGCAGCAACGACTGCCCAACGACGATGATGAGCGGCAGCAGATAGGTGGTGAAGAAGTCCATCGTCCGGTCCTATTCCGCCGCTTGCTTGAACCCGCCGCGCGCCAGTGCGGAGCACTCCGCCATTACGGCGGAAGCGCGTGCGATCGGGTTTGTCATGTAGAAGTCCGTCACCGCCGAAACGAATGGCGCCTTGTTGAGCCGGCCGCCCTGTTTCGCCAACGCGGAAATCGCGCTTGCATCGCCCGGTTCGATCTCGTCGAGCCGCGCAAGATGCGGGTACTCGCCATAAAGTGCGGCCCGCAATTGCTGCAGCGAATCGAATGGCAGCTTATGGCCGAGAACATCGGACAGCGCCCTGAGGATCGCCCAGTCTTCCTTGCCCTCGCCCGGCGCGAAACCGGCGCGATTGGTCATCTGCACGCGGCCTTCCGTATTGACGTAAGTGCCTGACTTTTCGGTGTAAGTCGCGCCCGGCAGGATTACGTCTGCACGGTGTGCTCCGGCATCGCCATGGCTGCCGACATAGACGGTGAATGCGTCGCCGATCTTGCCCATGTCGAATTCGTCTGCACCGAGCAGGAAGAGCACGTCGAGCGCACCCATCATGGCCGAAGCATCCTTGCCGCCGGCGCCGGGAACAAAGCCGATGTCGAGGCCGCCAACGCGCGCTGCCGCCGTATGCAGAACGCCAAAGCCGTTCCAGTCGCCCTTTACCGTGCCTGTTGCTTCCGCCAGCTTCGCGGCGAGGCCGAGAATCGCGGCACCGTCGGTGCGGGCCAGCGCCCCCTGCCCGACGATGATCATCGGGCGCTTGGCGCGCTTCAGAACGGAGGCGAATTTGTGCTTGCCGTCGGCAAGTTCCTTCAGCGTTTCCGTGCCGGCGCCCAACACTTCATGGTCGTAGCGCAGGTCGCCCATGTCGCCGATCACGCCGACCGGGAAATCGCCCATGCGCCAGCGCTTGCGGATGCGGGCATTCAGCACGGACGCTTCGAAGCGCGGATTTGCGCCCACGATCAGCAGCGCATCGGCATCTTCGATGCCGTCGATCGTCGGGTTGAAGATGTAACTTGCCCGCCCGGCCGACGGATCAAGTGCCGCGCCATCCTGGCGGCAGTCGATATTGGCCGACCCAAGCGACTCCATCAGCTGCTTGAGCGCGAACATCTCCTCGACGGTCGCCATGTCGCCAGCGATAGCGCCAATCTTGTCGCCGCTGGTCTTGGCAACCGCGTCCCTGATCGCGGCAAAGGCTTCAGGCCAGCTAGCAGGCACCAGCTTGCCGCGGCGGCGGATATAAGGCCGGTCGAGGCGCTGCGTGCGCAGGCCATCCCAGATGAAACGCGTCTTGTCGGAGATCCACTCCTCGTTCACCTGCTCGTTGATACGCGGCAGAATGCGCATCACTTCGCGGCCGCGCGTGTCGACGCGGATCGAGGAGCCGACAGCGTCCATCACGTCGATCGATTCGGTCTTCGACAGCTCCCACGGGCGTGCCTGGAAGGCATAAGGACGCGAGGTCAGCGCGCCGACCGGGCAAAGGTCGATGACATTGCCCTGCAGCTCCGAGGTCATCGCCTGTTCGAGATAGGTGGTGATCTCGGCGTCCTCGCCGCGGCCGATCAGGCCGAGTTCGGAAATGCCGGCAACTTCGGTGGTGAAGCGGACGCAGCGGGTGCAGTGGATGCAGCGCGTCATGATCGTCTTGACCAGCGGACCGATATATTTGTCTTCCACCGCGCGCTTGTTTTCCTGGTAGCGTGAGGCATCGACGCCGAAGGCCATTGCCTGGTCCTGGAGATCGCACTCGCCGCCCTGATCGCAGATCGGGCAATCCAGCGGATGGTTGATCAGCAGGAACTCCATCACGCCTTCGCGGGCCTTCTTGACCATCGGCGTGTTGGTGAAAACCTCCGGCGGCTCGCCATTGGGTCCGGGGCGCAGATCGCGCACGCCCATGGCGCAGGAGGCCGCAGGCTTGGGCGGGCCGCCCTTCACTTCGACCAGACACATGCGGCAGTTGCCGGCGATCGACAGCCGCTCGTGGAAACAGAAACGCGGCACCTCCGCGCCCGCCTCCTCCGCCGCCTGCAGCAGCGTGTAGTGGTCGGGTACTTCGATCTCTTTGCCGTCGACCTTGAGCTTAGCCATTCCTGCTTATCCCCGTGCGCCGTGCGATGTCTCGCGCAGCGCGCCTATCAAATAATTCCCGGTCATGACGCATCCGAACCGCCGGTGAACTTCGCGGCCTGGCCCAGCCAGTCGTCGCGCGTGATGCGGCCCTTGAACGACAGATAGTCCTCGATCCAGTCGATCTCGGCTGAAGAAAGGTCCGCGACGCGCCGATAGGTCCAGATTCCGAGGCTGTTCAGAACCTGCTCGAGCTTGGGGCCCACGCCGGTGATCAGCTTCAAATCGTCGGGTTTGTCCGGCCGCGCTTCGGCTTTCGGTTGAGCCGATACCGCGTCGCCGACCTTCTCGGCCACCGCCGGCCTGGCATTTTCAGCCGTGACATTCCGCGCGGGCTGTCTGGCCGCCGGGCGCGATACTTCTTCCGCCAGCGACTTCGCATCGGCAATGAGCGTCTCGGTCGCCTCGCGCACGCGCTTGGCGGCTTCGTTGTCCAGCTTGTCGTTGCCAGCCAGCGGCGCGGAGGCCAGGCGATGCCAGTTTTCCGCTGCGCCCGCCCATGCGCCGAGCCACAGCCCGGTTGCCTGGCTCGTAGCGCCGAGACCGAGCGCGGCAGAGGCACTCATCATCGCAGCCGGATGCGCCAACAGATTGAACGCACCGACCATCTCCTGCGGCATGATGGCGGCAAGGCTTTTGCCCGCGCGCACCCACTGCTGCTCGGCCGCCTGCATGTGCCGGATCATCTCTTCGGTATGGCGTAAGTCTGCCATCGCGCTACTCCGCCGCCACCAGAGCGGGTTCGGCCCGGTGCGCATTGCGAGTGAATTCGTCGATGCGGCGCTCGATCTCGGGACGGAAATGCCGAATCAGCCCCTGGATCGGCCATGCAGCTGCATCGCCCAACGCACAGATCGTGTGGCCTTCGACCTGCTTGGTCACGTCGAGCAGCATATCGATCTCGTGCTTGTGTGCCTCGCCGCGCACCAGACGCTCCATCACGCGCCACATCCAGCCGGTGCCTTCACGGCACGGCGTGCACTGGCCGCAGCTTTCGTGCTTGTAGAAATAGGAGAGCCGCGCGATCGCCTTCACGATGTCGGTGGACTTGTCCATGACGATTACGGCGGCGGTGCCAAGACCGGATTTCAGGTCGCGCAGGCCGTCGAAGTCCATCGGCGCATCGATGATCTCATGCGCGGGCACCAGCGGCACTGACGCGCCGCCCGGAATAACGGCCAGAAGATTGTCCCAGCCGCCGCGAATGCCGCCGCAATGCGTCTCGATCAGCTCACGGAAGGAGATCGACATCGCCTCCTCCACCGTGCACGGCGTTTCGACATGGCCGGAAATACAGAAGAGCTTGGTGCCCTTGTTGTTGTCGCGGCCGAACGAGGCAAACCAGCCCGCACCACGACGCAAAATGGTCGGCGCGACGGCGATCGATTCGACATTGTTCACGGTCGTCGGGCAGCCATAGAGGCCAACATTGGCCGGGAATGGCGGTTTCAGGCGCGGCTGGCCCTTCTTGCCCTCCAGGCTTTCCAGAAGTGCCGTTTCCTCGCCGCAGATATAGGCGCCGGCTCCGTGGTGGACGATGATCTCGAAGTCGTAGCCGTTCTTGTTGTTCTTGCCGATCAGCTTGGCTTCATAGGCCTCGTCGACAGCGCGCTGCAGCGCCTCGCGCTCGCGGATGAACTCGCCGCGCACATAGATGTAAGCGGCTTCCGCGCCCATTGCGAAACCGGCGACAAGGCAGCCTTCGACCAGCGTGTGCGGGTCGTGGCGCATGATGTCGCGGTCCTTGCAGGTGCCTGGCTCGGACTCGTCCGCATTGACGACCAGATAACAAGGGCGGTCGGCCTGCTTGGGCATGAACGACCATTTGAGACCGGTCGGGAAGCCGGCGCCGCCACGGCCACGCAGGCCCGACGCCTTCATCTCGTTGATGATCCAGTCGCGGCCCTTGCCGAGCAGCGCTTTGGTGTTGTCCCAGTGGCCGCGCTTCATCGCGCCGGCCAGCGAGCGGTCGAACTGGCCGTAGATATTGTTGAAGATGCGGTCCTTGTCCTGAAGCATCCCCACCTCCTATCGCGGCTTCTTGCCGAAGACGCGGACATATTCGGCCTCACCGCCCTTGGCGAGCGCCTTGGCCTGTTTGACCCAGTCATCGCGTTCGATGCGGCCATGGAATTTCAGATAGCCGTCCACCCATTCGCGCTCGGCTTTCTTCCATTTCGCAACTTGCGCGAAGGTGTAGATGCCGAGTTCGTGCAGAATGCCCTCGATCTTGGGACCGACACCCGAGATCAGCTTTAGATCGTCAGGCTTCGCGGGTTTCTTGATGCCGGCCGGGCGGTTCTTGTCCTCAAGTGCCGCAGCTTTCGCCGGTGCGGCGGCTTTCGTTGACGGAGCGGCCTTGCCGGCGCTCGCCTTCCTGGCCGCAGGCGACTTGATTGCCGGCGCCGTTTCGATCGCCGCCGTCTTCGGCTTGGCTGCGTTGGACGGCGGTACCTTGGCGGCTTTCGACTTCGCTGCGGCTGTCTTCTTGGGCGCGGCAGCGGCGCGCGCACGGCCGGCCTTGGTGAGCGCCTTTTCGTCGGTGAGCGAGGTCAGGCCGCCTTCAGGCGCCGAATAAATACGGTTGACCTGCGGTCCGGGCGTCACTTTGGCGCCTTTGCCGGCCTCGAACGCATCGATGATCTCCTCGAGGCGTTCGGGCGTCAGATCCTCGTAAGTGTCCTTGAACACCATCACCATCGGCGCGTTCACACAGGCACCGAGACACTCGACCTCTTCCCATGACAGCGTGCCGGCCTCGTTGGTATGGAACTGCTCGGGATGGATCTTGCTGCGGCACACATCCATCAGCGCTTCGGAGCCACGCAACATGCACGGCGTCGTGCCGCAGACCTGAATATGCGCCTTCGTTCCGACCGGGTTCAGCTGGTACTGGGTGTAGAAAGTCGCGACTTCCAGCACCCGGATGAGCGGCATCTCAAGCATATCGGCGACATGCTCTATTGCGGCCTGGGTAACCCAGCCGTCCTGCTCCTGCGCCCGCATCAGAAGCGGGATCACAGCCGATTGCTGGCGACCCTTGGGGTACTTGTTGATCGTCTTTTTGGCCCAGGCCGCGTTCGCCCTGGAAAAGGCGAAACTGGCTGGCTGAAGGGCTGGCTCTGCGAGGCGGCGTACTGACATGGTCTAACGATCTACCTCACCGAAGACGATATCCAGGGATCCGAGGATGGCGGTCACGTCCGCCAGCATGTGCTTGCGGCACAGGAAGTCCATCGCCTGCAGATGCGCGAAACCGGGCGCGCGTAGCTTGCAGCGATAGGGTTTGTTGGTACCGTCGGAAACGAGATAGACGCCGAATTCGCCTTTCGGCGCTTCGACGGCGGCATAAACCTCGCCTTCGGGAACATGATAGCCCTCGGTATAGAGCTTGAAGTGGTGGATGAGCGCTTCCATGGAGCGTTTCATCTCGCCGCGCTTGGGCGGCACAACCTTGCCGTCGGCGTTGGAGACCGGGCCCGTCCGCTCCTTGCCGAGCAGACGCTCCACGCACTGGCGCATGATCGAGGCCGACTGTCGCATCTCTTCCATGCGTATGAGATAACGGTCGTAACAATCGCCGTTCTTGCCGATCGGAATATCGAATTCCATCTCGCGGTAGCACTCGTAGGGCTGCGACTTGCGCAGGTCCCAGGCAGCACCCGAACCGCGCACCATGACGCCCGAAAAGCCCCAGGCCCAGGCATCGTCCAGCGACACGACACCGATATCGGCGTTGCGCTGCTTGAAGATGCGGTTGCCGGTGAGAAGATTGTCGAGGTCTTCTACGGTCTGAAGGAACGGGTCGATCCAGTTGCCGATGTCTTCGACGAGTTGGTCCGGCAGATCCTGATGCACTCCGCCCGGCCGGAAATAGGCCGCATGCATGCGTGCGCCGCAGGCCCGCTCGTAAAACACCATCAGCTTTTCGCGCTCCTCGAAACCCCACAGCGGCGGGGTGAGCGCGCCGACGTCGAGCGCCTGCGTGGTGATGTTGAGCAGATGGTTCAGGATGCGGCCGATTTCGGAATAAAGTACCCGGATCAGCTGGCCGCGGATCGGCACGTCGATGCCGAGCAAACGCTCGACGGCGAGAGCGAAAGCATGCTCCTGATTCATCGGTGCGACATAGTCGAGCCGATCGAAATAGGGCACCGCCTGCAGATAGGTCTTGGCCTCGATCAGCTTTTCGGTACCGCGGTGAAGCAGCCCGATATGCGGATCGACACGCTCGACAACTTCGCCGTCCAGCTCCAGAACCAGGCGCAACACGCCATGCGCCGCAGGATGTTGCGGCCCGAAATTGATATTGAAGTTGCGGACGTTGTGTTCGGTCACTGCTTCGCCTTCTCGTCGCCCGGAAGTACGTAATCCGTGCCCTCCCAGGGGGAGAGGAAATCGAAATTGCGGAACTCCTGCTTCAGTTCCACCGGCTCGTAGACAACGCGCTTCAGCTCGTCGTCGTAGCGAACCTCGACAAAACCGGTGAGCGGGAAATCCTTGCGCAGCGGATGCCCCTCGAAGCCGTAGTCGGTCAGAATACGGCGCAGGTCAGGGTGGCCGGTGAACAGAATGCCGTACATGTCGTAAGCCTCGCGCTCGAACCAATCGGCGCCGGGAAACACACCCGTTGCTGACGGCACGGGCGTATCCTCGTCCGTCATCACCCGCACGCGGATGCGCTGGTTCTGGCGTGGCGACAACAGGTGATAGACGACATCGAAGCGGCGCGCGCGGGACGGGTAATCCGCACCCGACAGGTCAACGAACGAAATGAACTGGCACTGCACGTCGTCGCGCAGGAAGCCAAGAACCTCGATGATATCGCCGCTTTCCACTTCGAGCGTGAGCTCGCCATAGGCGATCGCCGTGTCCTGAACCTTGGAGTCCAGTTTTTCGCCGATGTAAGAGGCCAGGTCTTTGAGTGCTTCGTCAGACATGCGCACCTACCGCTCGATCGTGCCGGTACGGCGTATTTTCTTCTGCAAAAGCAGCACGCCATAAAGCAACGCTTCGGCAGTCGGCGGGCAGCCAGGCACGTAAATGTCCACCGGCACAACGCGGTCGCAGCCGCGTACCACCGAATAGGAATAGTGGTAGTAGCCGCCGCCGTTAGCGCAGGAGCCCATCGAGATAACGTAACGCGGCTCCGGCATCTGGTCGTAGACCTTGCGCAAAGCCGGCGCCATCTTGTTGGTCAGCGTGCCGGCAACGATCATCACATCCGACTGGCGCGGCGAAGCGCGCGGCGCGAAGCCGAAACGTTCGGCGTCGTAGCGCGGCATCGACATGTGCATCATCTCAACGGCGCAGCACGCAAGGCCGAATGTCATCCACATCAGCGAGCCGGTGCGCGCCCAGGTGACCAGCGCTTCCGAAGAGGTAACGATGAAACCCTTGTCGGAGAGCTCGTTGTTGAACTCCGCAAAGAAGACGTCGTCCTCACCCACGGGCCGCCCGGTGTTGGGGTCGATAATTCCCTTGGGCCGGGGCGCTACGAGCGTCGCAGAAGGATCGTTCAATCCCATTCCAGCGCTCCCTTCTTCCACTCATAAATAAAGCCGATCGTCAGCACGCCGAGAAACACCATCATGGACCAGAAGCCGAGCCAGCCGATATCGCCGAACGAGACGGCCCACGGGAACAGAAAGGCCACTTCCAGATCGAAGATGATGAACAGGATGGCAACGAGGTAAAAGCGGATGTCGAACTTCATGCGCGCATCGTCGAATGCGTTGAAGCCGCATTCGTAAGCCGACAGCTTTTCCGGATCGGGATTGCTGTAGGCGACGATGAAAGGCGCAATCACCAGCGCGGCAACGATGGCGAGCGCGACACCGATGAAGATCACAATCGGCAGATAAGACTGAAGAAGTTCACTCATGAATCGTCATTCCGGGGCTTTGGGCCGAACGGAAGCATAACATCACGAACCAGGCTCTTGCCGCGACTTAAATTTCCCGGCAAGCGCGCCCCGCCGAGGCCATGCTGCGTTGCGGCGAGGGTTAACGCAGCCGCCTGCGCGAAGCAAGTCAAACCTTGATGCGTCGACGCGCACCTCACAGCGCATGTCGCGATGCGACCACGGCGGGTGCACTGGCTGCGACAGACCACATCTGTGAGGAAAGAAATGGCGCGAGTGACGGGGCTCGAACCCGCGACCTCCGGCGTGACAGGCCGGCACTCTAACCGACTGAGCTACACCCGCGCATCAGGCGAAACCGGAAACCGGCCCGCTGAATGTCGCGGTGAATTAGGCGCTTCACCCGGCACTGTCAAGCGGCGCCTGCGCGCGAATTTCCGGTCTTTGGACAAGCACCCGCATATTGTGCCGCCTGCGACTGACTCGGAGCGTCAACACGTTTGCCGTGCGGAGTGATTTTCGCTTGCGGCAATGACGCGAAACGCCTAAACGGCTGGCTCACGGCGGGCGATTAGCTCAGTTGGTAGAGCGCTTCGTTTACACCGAAGATGTCGGCAGTTCGAGCCTGTCATCGCCCACCATTCCCCCGCCCGCGCAGTTCTTACCCGGCTGCCACCCCCGCAGATCCCGATCTGGCGCGAGACATCGCGCGCGGGACACGCTATTGCGCAACGGACGTTGCAGCATGCCGGCAGCCCGCCGGCGGGAGAGATCGAATCGATGACAGATTTTTCGGCCACGCGCTCGCTGTTCGAGATACCGGACGGCTTGGTCTACCTGGACGGCAATTCTCTCGGCCCCCTGCCCCGCAAAGCGACACAACGCGTGAGCCAGGCAATGGAGCGGGAATGGGGCTCGATGCTGATCACTGCGTGGAACAAGGCGCGTTGGATGGAAATGCCGTCGCGGCTGGGAGATCGAATTGCGCGGCTGATCGGCGCTTCCGCAGGTACGGTGGTGACAGGCGACACACTCTCAATCAAGGTTTATCAGGCGCTTGCGGCCGGCCTCGAACTCAATCCAGACCGCCGGGTCGTGCTTTCCGACACCGGGAACTTCCCGACCGACCTGTACATGGCGGAGGGACTGCTCAGGCAGCTGGGCGACGGCTACCGGCTGAAAACCGTCGAGCCCGATCAGGTCGCACACCACATCGATGACAGCGTTGCAGTTCTGATGCTGACCGAGGTCGATTATCGCACCGGCCGCAAGCATGACATGGCCGCACTGACCGCTGCGGCGCACACAAATGGCGTCATTGCGATGTGGGATCTCGCTCACAGCGCCGGCGCACTGCCGGTCGATCTCACTGGCGCAGATGCCGATTTCGCGGTCGGCTGCACTTACAAGTTCCTGAATGGCGGCCCGGGCGCGCCGGCATTCATCTATGTCGCGCCGAGATATGCGGACCGCGTACGCCCCGCGCTCTCCGGCTGGCTCGGACATGAGGCGCCCTTTGCGTTCGACCTCGACTACCGCCCGGGCGAAGGTATCGAGCGCATGCGTGTCGGCACACCGCCGATCCTGCAGATGGTCGCGCTCGATGCCGCACTGGACGCCTGGGATGGTGTCGATCTCGCCGACCTGAGGGCGTGCTCCATCGAACTCGGCCAGCGCTTTGTCGCAGGCGTGGAGGCGAATTGTCCGCAGCTGCGCCTGGTCAGTCCGCGCGATCCGCAGCAGCGCGGCTCACAGATTTCGTTTGCCTTCGAGCATGGCTATGCAGCTATGCAGGCACTTATCGCCGACGATGTCATCGGCGACTTCCGTGCTCCGGACATAATGAGGTTCGGCATAACACCACTCTATCTGAACGAAAGCGACATCGACGAGGCGGTGAGCCGCCTCACAAGGATCATGTCGCAGAAGCTCTGGGACCAGCCGGACTTCCATCGCCGCGCCGCGGTAACCTAGAGCCTTCCCGAACCCAAAAAAGAAGCCGGGCAATGCCCGGCTTCAAAAGGGTCTATGACCAAGGAAACCTTAGTTCACCGCGTCCTTGAGGCCCTTGCCGGCCGAGAACTTGGGGACCGTGCGGGCGGGAATGTTCACAGCCGCACCGGTCTGGGGGTTGCGGCCGACAGTTGCGGCGCGCTTGGAAACCGAGAAATTGCCGAAACCGACAAGGCGCACATCGCCGCCTTTTTTCAGCTGACCAGTAATAACGGAAAATACCGCGTCGACAGCGGACTGGGCGTCTGCCTTGGACAGATTGGCCTCGTCGGCGACGGCGGCTACGAGTTCGTTCTTGTTCATAAAGGAATCCTTCCCTGTGAAGATCGGGTTTTTTTACGACTCACCCAATAGGCGCGAACTCTATGGGATGGACGCTTGCCGACCAAGCACAAAACCTCGGGAAACCCACGTTTTCCGCCGTTTCTAAAGTTAGAATGGTAGAAATGATGAAGGCCGGGCTAACAACCCGGCCTTCGAACCAGCAAATCGGACGCTGCTAGTGCGCCAGCGGCGACTGAACTGATTCTTCAATCTTGTCCGACGACGCCGGCTGATTGTCCTTTTCGGTCCATTCGATGGCTTCCGGCATACGCGTCAGTGCGTGGCTCAGCACTTCGCCGACGCGGCTTACCGGGATGATTTCGAGACCGTTTTTCACGCTTTCGGGGATTTCAGCGAGGTCTTTCGCATTTTCCTCCGGAATCAACACCTTCTTGATACCGCCGCGCAGGGCCGCGAGCAGCTTTTCCTTCAGACCACCGATCGGCAGCACGCGTCCCCGCAGCGTGATCTCACCCGTCATCGCAACATCCTTGCGGACCGGAATGCCGGTGAGGACCGAAACGATCGCCGTCGCCATCGCGGTGCCGGCCGAAGGGCCGTCCTTGGGCGTTGCGCCTTCGGGCACGTGCACGTGGATGTCGCGCTTGTCGAACAGCGGCGGCTCGATGCCGAAATCGACGGCCCGGCTGCGCACGTAAGATGCCGCGGCGGAAATCGACTCCTTCATCACATCGCGCAGGTTGCCGGTGACGGTCATCTTGCCCTTGCCCGGCATCATCACGCCTTCGATGGTCAGCAACTCGCCGCCGACCTCGGTCCAGGCAAGCCCGGTCACGACGCCGACATTGTCTTCGCCTTCGACCTGGCCGTAGCGGAACCGCGGAACACCGAGATACTCGTCGATGTTCTTCGGCGTGATCTTCACCGATTTGGTCTTCGTGCGCACAATTTCGGTAACAGCCTTGCGGGCCAGCTTCATCAGCTCGCGCTCAAGGCTGCGCACGCCCGCCTCGCGGGTATAGACGCGGATGATCTCGCGGACAGCGTCGTCCGAGACCGAGAACTCCTTCGGCTGCAGGGCGTGCTCGCGCACGGCCTTGGGCAAAAGATGCCGCTTGGCGATCTCGACCTTCTCATCCTCGGTGTAACCGGCGATGCGAATGATCTCCATGCGGTCCATCAGAGCCGGCGGGATGTTCAGCGTGTTGGCCGTCGTCACGAACATCACGTTCGAGAGGTCGTACTCGACCTCGAGATAGTGGTCCATGAAGGTCGAGTTCTGCTCCGGATCGAGAACCTCAAGCAGTGCCGATGACGGGTCGCCGCGAAAGTCCATGCCCATCTTGTCGATCTCGTCGAGCAGGAAGAGCGGGTTCGACTTCTTGGCCTTCTTCATCGACTGCACGATCTTGCCGGGCATGGAGCCGATATAGGTCCGCCTGTGGCCGCGGATTTCGGCCTCGTCGCGCACGCCGCCGAGCGCCATGCGTACGAACTCGCGTCCGGTCGCACGCGCGATCGACTTGCCGAGCGAGGTCTTGCCAACACCGGGAGGTCCGACAAGGCACAGGATTGGGCCTTTCAGCTTCTTCTGTCGGCTCTGGACGGCAAGATACTCGACGATGCGATCCTTGACCTTGTCCAGGCCGTAATGGTCCGTGTCCAGCACGTCCTGCGCGAAGTGCAGGTCGTGGCGAACGCGCGAATTCTTGCCCCACGGGATGGAAAGCATCCAGTCGAGATAGTTGCGCACGACGGTCGATTCCGCCGACATCGGCGACATGTTGCGCAGCTTCTTCAGCTCCGCATTTGCCTTCTCGCGCGCTTCCTTGGTGAGCTTGGTCTTCTTGATCCGCTCTTCGAGCTCGGCCACCTCGTCGCGGCCGTCTTCACCCTCGCCGAGCTCCTTCTGGATCGCCTTCATCTGCTCGTTGAGGTAATATTCGCGCTGCGTCTTCTCCATCTGGCGCTTGACGCGCGAGCGGATGCGCTTTTCCACCTGCAGCACGGAAATCTCGGCTTCCATGAAGCCCATGGCCTTCTCCAGCCGCTCGCGCACGGGCAGCGTGGCCAACATTTCCTGCTTCTCGGGGATCTTGATCGCCAGATGCGAGGCGACCGTGTCGGCGAGCTTGGAATAGTCGTCGATCTGGCTCGTGGCGCCCACGACCTCAGGCGAGATCTTCTTGTTGAGCTTCACGTAGTTTTCGAAGTCGGCGACGACCGAGCGGGCCAGCGCCTCGACCTCGACCTCGTCTTCCTCGGGCTCACTCAGCACCTCGGCCGAGCCCTCGTGAAAGTCGGTGCGATCGGTAAAGCCGGTGATGCGCGCACGTGCGGTGCCTTCCACCAACACCTTGACAGTGCCGTCGGGCAGCTTCAGCAGCTGCAGCACGTTGGCGAGCGTACCGATGTCGTAAATCTCGTCGCTTGCCGGATCGTCGTCGGCAGCGTTTTTCTGCGTAGCAAGCAGTATCTGCTTGTCAGCGCCCATGACATCTTCCAGTGCCTTGATCGATTTTTCACGGCCGACGAAGAGCGGCACGATCATGTGCGGAAACACGACGATGTCGCGCAGCGGCAGCACTGGATGGATATCGCCCGATATGCGGGGGGAATTCGTCATTGCTCAGCCTTTCATGGCGCAGCCGCAAGCAGCCGGCTGCGAATCCTTATTGTAGCGATTGCAGGGCGATCCGCCTATGGCAGCAAAAGCCGCACGCAAGCACGTATCCCTGCCCGAGGGTTGTTACGGTTAGTTGGAGTGCCTCAATACAAAGATCAAGGGCAACGGACCCGCGCTTTTGGGTAGTCCCCGGAAACGGAAACGGCGCCCGAAGGCGCCGCATGTTTCGGTCTCCTGCCAAGGTCAGGCCGAGACGTTGCCCTTTTCCTTCTCGCGCTCGGCGTAGATGTAGAGCGGGCGCGCATTGCCCTGCACCACCTCGTCGGAAATAACCACTTCCTGCACGCCTTCCAGCGCGGGAAGTTCGAACATCGTGTCGAGCAGGATCGCTTCCATGATGGAGCGCAGGCCGCGCGCGCCGGTCTTGCGCTCGATCGCCTTCTTGGCAATCGCCGAAAGAGCGCCTTCGTGGAAGGTGAGTTCAACATTCTCCATCTCGAACAGCCGCTGGTACTGCTTGACCAGCGCGTTCTTCGGCGCGGTCAGGATCTGCACCAGCGCCTCTTCGCTCAAATCCTCGAGCGTGGCCAGCACCGGCAGACGGCCGACAAATTCGGGGATGAGGCCGAATTTGAGCAGGTCTTCGGGCTCGACGAGGCGGAAAAGATCGCCGGTACGGCGGTCTTCAGGCGAAGACACCGTGGCGCCGAAGCCGATCGAGGTCTTGCGGCCGCGATCGGAGATGATCTTGTCGAGGCCGGCGAAAGCGCCGCCGCATATGAAAAGGATATTGGCCGTGTCCACCTGCAGGAATTCCTGCTGCGGGTGCTTGCGCCCGCCCTGCGGCGGCACGGAAGCGACAGTGCCTTCCATGATCTTGAGCAGCGCCTGCTGGACGCCCTCGCCCGAAACGTCGCGGGTGATCGAAGGATTGTCCGACTTGCGGCTGATCTTGTCGATTTCGTCGATATAGACGATGCCGCGCTGCGCGCGCTCGACGTTGTAGTCGGCGGACTGCAGCAGCTTCAGAATGATGTTCTCGACGTCCTCGCCGACATAACCGGCTTCGGTCAGCGTCGTCGCATCGGCCATGGTGAACGGCACGTCGATGATGCGCGCCAGCGTCTGCGCCAGCAGCGTCTTGCCGCAGCCGGTCGGGCCGATCAGCAGGATGTTCGACTTCGCCAGCTCGACATCGTTGCCCTTGGTGGCGTGCGCAAGCCGCTTGTAGTGGTTGTGGACCGCAACGGAGAGCACCCGCTTGGCGTGCGACTGGCCGATCACATAATCGTCGAGGACTGCGAGAATTTCCTGCGGGGTCGGAACGCCTTCGCGCGACTTCACCATCGAGGATTTGTTTTCCTCGCGGATGATGTCCATGCAAAGCTCCACGCACTCATCGCAGATGAATACGGTCGGACCCGCGATCAGCTTGCGGACCTCGTGCTGGCTCTTGCCGCAGAACGAACAGTACAGCGTGTTCTTGGAGTCGCCACCACCGCTGTTACTGATTTTGCTCATAATTCCGTCCTCTCAGTACCAGACCCGCGCATCGCGGCTGCGCTTTTGCGGGATATTTCCCGACGGCTCCATCAAAGCGCATTCCCAACGAAACACAAATCGGAAGTCGCGGCAACGAGTCGGTTTCCCCAAACGAAGCTAAGCCGCCGAAAATCAATATAGGCTTAACGTGGCCGGGCGTCGTGCACAGCTAATTCAACGATTCGGGCCGTTTTGCAGCGGAAAGCTCATTTCCGCGCCAGCAGAGAAACCGGTTACTCCGACTTGCCGCTGCTGTCTGATTCGGTCGCTTCGCGTGACGTCAAGACCCGGTCGATGATGCCGAATTCCTTGGCCTCGTCCGCGGAAAGGAAATTGTCGCGCTCGAGCGCGGCCTCCACCTTCTCATAGTCCTGGCCGGTGTGGTGGACATAAATCTCGTTGAGGCGGCGCTTCAGCTTCTCGGTGAAGCGGGCATGGATCATGATGTCCGTCGCCTGGCCCTGATAGCCGCCGGACGGCTGGTGCACCATGATATTGGCGTTAGGCAAAGCAAAACGCGCATCCTTGGCGCCGGCGGCCAGGAGCAGCGAGCCCATCGACATCGCCTGGCCGGTACACAGCGTCGACACCGGCGGCCTGATGAACTGCATCGTGTCGTAGATCGCCAGACCCGACGTCACTACGCCGCCGGGGGAGTTGATGTAGAGCGAGATTTCCTTTTTCGGGTTCTCCGCTTCCAGGAACAGCAGCTGTGCGCAGACCAGCGACGCCATGCCGTCCTCGACGGGCCCGGTGATGAAGATGATGCGCTCCTTGAGCAGACGCGAAAAAATGTCGAATGCCCGCTCGCCGCGGTTGGTCTGCTCGACCACCATCGGCACGAGGTTCATGTAGGTCTCGACGGGATCTTTCATGGGAAGCGTCCTTGGATAGCGCGGCGGTCGTCACGAGAATCGCGTATTGTCAGCGCTAGATAGGATGGTCGCTCCGGCTTGCGCAAGGCTGGTGCGGCCAAGCTGGCCATAAGGGCAGGCATTAACCATCGGCCTTCACATTCGTTAACAAACCTTTGCTGCCGGGCACTTCCCGGCTAAGCTCCGGCTGTGCGGCATATGACAATGCGGGTTTGGAGTGAGTACCATGCGTAGGCAACTGACAAGCGCCCTTGTGGCCGGTGTCGCACTTTCGGCAATGATCACGCAGACGGCAGCCGGCGGATACGCGGCAGCCTGTTATGAACGCGTGCACCAGCCGCCGGTCTACAAGACCGTTTATGAAAAGGTCCTGGTTTCACCGGGCAAGAAATATGTCGAGCATGTGCCGGCCGTCTACGGAACGCAGCGGCGGCATGTTCAGGTCAGGCCTGCACAGGTGAGCTATTCGGTCATTCCGGCTCAGTATGGCTGGGAAAAACACAAGGTGCTCATCGAGCCCGCGCGCACGATCGCCCGGCAAATTCCCGCGGTCACCAAGACCGTGCATCGCAAGGTGCTCGTCCATGAAGGCGGCTACGCGTGGGAATGGCAGTGGATCAACGGACGCAAGGTGTTGTGCAAGGTAAAGCGTTCGGCGGTCTACAAGACCATCGCCGAAACGGTGGTGGTTCAGCACGCCAGAACCGTGCACGAGACAGTACCCGCCCGTTACGGCTATGAAAAGCGCCAGGTGCTGATCAGCGCTGCGCGGAAGCAGAAGCATGTGATCCCGGCGGAATACGGTTATGTCAGCGAACGCGTGCTCATCCAGCCCGCGCAAAAGCGCGTCCACCATTCAGCACCCGTCTACGAAACCGTCGCCCGACAGGTTCAGGTTAGCCAGGGACACAGCGGCTGGCGCAAGGTACGCGTCGGCGGCCACTGCGGCTAGCGCGGGTATTTCCTGCGCGCAGCCACATCTAGTCGTGTAGTAGGCTGCGCCGCCTACGCTGCTTCAGCGCGCAGCCAGCGCGCGAGGCGGTCGTTGTCTCCGCTCTCGACCGCATCGGCAACGCGGCGGCCGACCGCGGCGCCGAATTTGTAGCCATGGCCTGAACAGGCCGACACGATGAGTGCCTTGTTCGCCGGCCTGCAGTAGAACGTCTCGTCGGGTGTGAAGGTGTAGGCGCAAGTGACAACGTCCAGCACCCGGTATTCATCCAGACGCGTCATCGGCGGCGCGAAGAGGTCGCGAACCTGTTCGCCCTCGCCTGCCCGCGGGTTGCGTCCGGCATCGGCGTCCGGCCACTTTTCCTTGTGCAGGCCGGAGCCGAACTTCAGTCCGCCGGTCCCGGACGGAGGCAGGATGTACCCATCGATCTTGCCGCCGACATCGACGATAACCGGCGCGGCCTCCCAGGCCGCCTTCAGATCCCGGGGCGGCTCGAGATAAACCACAGCCGTGCGGTAGGTCGTGACGTCTTTCGTCAGTTCGGGAAACAGCCGCGCGACCCAGGCGCCCGCAGTGACGACAATACGGTCGGCAGCGATCTCTTCGCCGGTGTCGAGGCGCACCACAGCCGCCGCGGGGTCGACGGCGGCCACCCTGGTCTCCGTGAGCAGGTTCACCCCGCTGCCGCGCAGCCAGCCGGCCATGTCCGAAGCGATCAGTTTGCAATGCAGCGCACCGCCATCCTTGGAGCTGAAGCCAAAGCGCACGGATTGGGCTTCGAGAAAGGGGTACCGGCGCGCGGCCTCTGCGCCATCGAACATCTCGACCGGGTAGCCGCCGGCTTTCATGCCCTCCAGATAGGTCTCGGCTTCGTCGCCCTCCTCGCGCGAAACACAGAGAAAGCCGCGCGGATCGAGATGGCTGCGGCCGAGATCGTCCCAGAGCTCGTCCCAGGCGTCATAGGCCTCAGTGATCGTGTTGGCATAGCCGGTCGCCGCTCCATAGGCGCGGCGGATGATGCGGTGGTGATCGCCGGAGGCCGAGAGCGGATTGGGGATAGTCCCCTGCTCGATCAGCGTAACCTGATGGCCGCGCTTGGCCAGCGCCCAGGCGGAGGACAGGCCCGAAATGCCGGCGCCGACAACAACGATATGCATGCAACGAAACTCCAAGAAACGGCGGCACATTAAGGGCTGGCGCTTGAACCGCAAGTCACGCTAGGGAGCACTATGACAGTCGCCCAGCCCGCCTATCTTCAGTTCGATCCGCAAACGCGGACCGCCAGCATCAACCCGCGCGAGCCGGAATTCGTGCAGGACCCCTACCCCGCATACGCCTTCCTGCATGGAGCGTCGCCGGCCTTCTTCTGGAAGGAGTACGGGTTCTGGTGTTTTGCCGGGTATGACGATGTGAACCGGCTGTTGCGCGACCGGCGGCTCGGACGCGAAAACCGTTGGGGCCCGCCCGGCATTCGCGGCGAAAACCGCGCTCATCTGGACGCCTTCGACCGCGTCGAGGCAGCCTCGCTGCTGGAGCTCGAACCGCCTGCACACACGCGGCTTCGGGCTCTGGTGAACCGCGCCTTCGTCTCACGCCAGGTGGAGCGGCTGCGCCCACGGATCACGGAACTGGTGCATCAGCTTGTCGACCGCGTCGAGGCCGATCGGGGTGCCGATCTTCTGCCCGCCCTCGCCACGCCGGTGCCGATCACCGTCATCGCCGAGATGCTCGGCGTACCTGTCGAAATGGGTCCGCAGTTGCTCGACTGGTCGCACCGCATGGTCGAGATGTATATGCACCGCGCCACTCGCGAGACCGAGGACAGCGCCAACAGCGCAGCGCTCGAGTTTGGCGATTTCATTCGCCGCCACGCCGAGGAGCGCCGACGCAATCCCGGCGACGACCTTCTCAGCCTCCTGATCGCTGCACGCGAGGAAGGCCAGAAACTCTCGGAAGACGAGCTGGTTTCGTCCACTATCCTGCTTCTTAATGCCGGCCATGAAGCGACGGTTCACCAGACCGGAAACGCGGTCCGCTCAATTTTGATGCAAGGCGGAGACCCGCGCCGCTTCTTCGGCTCGCCCGAAACGACCGCTGCCACCGTCGAAGAGTGCCTGCGCTTCGACGCACCGCTGCACATGTTCACGCGCTTCGCCTATGAAGAACTTGAGCTTGCCGACGGCGTGGCGGTGAAGCCGGGCGAGCAGATCGGGCTTCTGCTGGGTGCGGCCAACCGCGACCCGGCCGCCTTCGGGAAGCCGGCGGAATTCGCGCCTGGCCGCGCAGATCAGAAAAATGTGTCGTTCGGCGCCGGCATCCATTTCTGCATCGGCGCGCCGCTGGCACGGATCGAACTGCAGGAAAGCCTGCGGGTTTTGTTCGAGCGCCTGCCAGACATCAAACTCGACGGCGCGCCCATCTATCGCGACAGCTACCACTTTCATGGGCTCGAGGCTTTACGGGCGCATTGGTGAGTGCGCTCCGCATCCTGCTGCCACCACAGTGGCAGCAGCCATCGGTTAGAAGTCAGCTCCCCTAAGACCTCTAGCCAAAAGGTGCCACATGCCGAACCGAGTGTTGGAACTTGTCAGTTTCCAGCTTGTCGCAAACGCCGACGAAGAAACGTTCCTGAAGGCCAGCCAAGCGGTGGACACCTTCTGCCGCACGCAGCCCGGCTTTATTTCCCGCCGCCTGGCAAAGAGCGAGGAAGGCGGATGGGTCGACTGTATCGAGTGGCTGGACATGGAGTGTGCGCAAAGCGCGGCGAAAGCGATGCCCAAGGCGGACGGCGTCGGGCCCGTATTGAGCGCAATAGACATGCCTACCGTCTCGTTGCGCCATCTTGACGTGATGACGTCGCACCAGGCGGACTGAAGAGCACACCGCCGGTTGGTTCGGTCAGTAACGGAACCCCCACGGCGCCTGCGTTTCGGCGCTACTGCCGCACCTGTTCTTGCCGGTCGTGGTCGACCGCGACCGGCAGTCTTCGGAATGCCGCCGGCTTTCGTTTCCATGGCTGGAGCCTCTGCCGGTGAAACGGTGAGGCCCGCATTCGGCGAAGACGCCGAAATGTGGTAGGATGTTGCCCTCACTGATTGAGGGAGGTTGCGATGATCAATCGCCCGTTGGCAGTGCTTTTCACAATTGTGCTTCTCGCCATAGGAACGCTTGCCCATGGCGGAGAGAGAGACGGCCCAGAGCCGGTCATGATGACGTTTGCCACGCCGCAGCTCGCACCCGAGATGTTCCAGGGCCGTGACAATGTAATACGAACCTCATCGTTTTGCGGGGCGTGCACCACAAGCGATGACTGCGGCAGCGGCTGGGTGTGCTGCTCGCATGGATGCTCTGACGATCTGAAAAAATGCTACAACGTCGTCAGCTGCGACAAGGTTGGTGACGAGACCGCGCCGTTGCGGTTTTTCGCGTCGAAGTAGCGGGGAATACCGCGCCAAAAACAAGGAAAGCACTGAGATCGCTCTCAGTGCCTCCCTGTCTGGTCCGGTTGCTTCACTCTGACTGCGGCCCGAAGGCGCAACCAAACTGAAACCCCGAACTCTGACGGTGCCGGTGGTTCGAATTCCGCTGCGTCGCGCCGCATTGGCATCCGCCCTTTCCAGGCAGTCCCGATCAACCCGAAAGCTCATCGGAACACCATCGAAGAACTTCCGGTTCTTCATGGCAGCATCGGCCATCACATCCGTTTCGAACCGTCGCGATGGTTCCGCGGGACTTCCCTTCACTGCACCTTGCAGCGGCTTGCACCCCTACCCGGCCGTTCCAGCGCGGTTCCAGCTTCGCCTTCCAGTTGATCCCGCTGTCCGGGCGGGCTTTTCGGCGTCTGGAATAAGCTGACCCTAGGGTACGGTTTGGCGTGGCGCAATGTCGCACCACCTGTGGAAATCAAGGAATACGGGGATTATAGGAGTGTTTTTTGCAACTCACCTCAACGAGACTGACCTGCCCATGAAAATCGTCGACGCAATGGCCGCCATGATGGCGATGGATGAGCGCACCTGGCGTCGCCACGCCAATCCGCTTTCGGTCTGGACGCGGCTCCCGATCATTGCCGTGCTTGTCGCCATCCTGTTTTACCGCGACCTGCTTGGGTGGTGGATGTGGCCTCTGCTGGCGGCCGCCATCGTGTGGACGTTCTTCAACCCTCGTGCCTTCCCAGAACCTGCCTCGACCGACAATTGGGCTTCAAAGGGGGTCATGGGCGAGCGGGTATGGCTGAACCGAAAAGCCGTCGCCATTCCACCGCATCATGCGGCATGGGCGCAGGGACTGGTGATTGCCAGCAGCGTCGGCATGATCCCGCTGATCTGGGGCCTCGTCGTGCAGGATTTCTGGCTGACCGCCTTCGGCACGCTCCTGGTTTTCGTCAGCAAGCTTTGGTTCGTCGATCGAATGGCCTGGCTCTTTGAAGACATGAGCCGCACCACCGGCGAATATGCACAATGGCTGCGCTAGGCTGAAGGCCCGCCGAAGCGGGCCCCTATTGCTCATTCAGACCCGTTCAGACCTGTGCCAGAGCCTGATCGAGGTCGGCGATGATGTCGTTCACATCCTCGATGCCGATCGAGAGCCGCACGACGTCCGGGCCGGCGCCGGCTGCTGTCTTCTGTTCGTCGGAGAGCTGGCGATGGGTGGTCGATGCCGGGTGGATGATCAGCGATTTGGTGTCGCCGATATTGGCCAGATGCGAGAAGAGCTCGACGCCTTCGACCACCTTGACGCCAGCCTCGTAGCCGCCCTTCAAACCAAAGGTGAACACAGCGCCAGCGCCCAGCGGCGAATATTTCTTCATCAGCGCATTGTTCGGATCCGCCGGCAGGCCCGGATACGACACCCAGTCCACCTTCGGGTGGCGTGTCAGCCAGGAGGCGACCGTCAGCGCATTTTCGCAGTGTTTGCCCATGCGCAGCGGCAGAGTTTCCAGACCGGTCAGGATCAAGAACGCGTTGAAAGGCGAAATCGACGGACCGAAATCGCGCAAGCCGAGCACGCGGCAGGCAATCGCAAAGGCGAAATTGCCGAAGGTTTCGTGCAGCACGATGCCGCCATATTCGGGCCGTGGCTCCGAAAGCATCGGGTAATTGCCGGACTTCGACCAATCGAAGGTGCCGCCGTCTACGATAACGCCGCCCATGGAATTGCCGTGACCGCCAATGAACTTCGTCAGCGAATGGACAACGATGTCGGCGCCGTGCTCGATCGGCCGCAACAGGTATGGCGAGGCCATCGTGTTGTCGACAATCAGCGGCAGGCCGTGCTTGCGGGCAATGTTGGCGATCTTCTCGATGTCGACGAAGATACCGCCCGGATTGGCAAGGCTCTCGATAAAGATGGCGCGCGTGTTTTCATCGATCTGGCGTTCGACCTCGTCGAAATCCGCCATGTCGGCCCAGCGTACTTCCCAACCGAAATTCTTGAAGGCATGGCCGAACTGGTTGATCGAACCGCCGTAAAGCTTGCGCGCAGCGACGAAGTTTTCGCCTGATTTCATGAGCGTGTGGAAAATCAGGAGCTGCGCGGCATGGCCCGACGCGGTTGCCAGAGCCGCAGTGCCGCCTTCAAGAGCCGCCAGCCGCTCCTCCAGAACCGCCTGCGTCGGGTTCATGATACGCGTGTATATGTTACCGAATGCCTTGAGGCCGAACAGCGATGCAGCGTGCTCCACGTCATCGAAAACGTAGGATGACGTCTGGTAGATGGGCGTTGCGCGTGCCCCCGTCGCGGGATCCGGTTTTGCACCGGCATGAACGGCTAGAGTGCTGAATCCGGGGGTACGCTGAACCATCTAACTTTCTCCGTGAACGAAAATGCGCGCCCTACATGGCAAAGGCCAAGGCAATTGGCAAAGCGGAAATTCGTTCCGGCGAGTTTCGGGCCCGCGATCACGCGACAGCGGGCCCGCTCCGGTCACTTCAGCGACCGCGGTTTCTCGGCGCTTTGGTAGAGCCCCAGGCCAAAGCCATCAGGGTCCAGAAAGTCGGCACTCCAGCCTCCGGGCGCCTCCTCAACCGGGGTGACGATGGTGACGCCCTTCTCGGCCAGGGCTGCCACGATATCGTCGATACCGCCTTCCGTCAGATCGAAGACAATTGCGGGCGTGCTGCCGCGCTCAGCCGGCATCTGGAAAAAGACGAGTTCGAGACCACCATCGAGGGTCGCCTGCAGCCAGAAGGGTTCGGCCCCTTCCTGGCGGCTGAGTTCCAGACCCAAGACATCCCCGTAGAAAGCTTCGGTGCGCGCAATGTCGGCGACATAATACACGATCGAGGCGCGATGCGGTTTCGGCAACATGTTGATTGTTCCTTATATTGGAGTGGATACGCCCTTCGTTGCCGCGGCTAGGTGGTTTGTGAGCTTCTGATGACAAAAAAGTGCCCGTCCGGATCATGGCTGGCGAAGGTGCCGCGCTGCTGCGCGAGATAAGGTCGAAGTCCCTGGCGAATGCGCCCGTATGGCACTTCCAGATTGAGGCCCGGCAGGCCTTCGGGAATGCCGCCTTCATGCCGCCGCAGCGCTTTCTTGAGCGCGGCAATACGCTGCCGGACCGCAGTGTCTTCAATGTTGAGCAGGCAGGCGATCTCGCGCCGGCTGTGGCCCGAGAATGCGAGCGCGGCGACAACCCGCAGCGACTTCGGCAATTCCGTCAGGATCGACGTATAGGCGTCACGATCGTCGGCCGCGGGTTCGCCTGCCGGCGGTTGCCAGCGCGTTTCCCGCCCCCGGCGTCTTACGGCGCTGCGCGCATCGAAGGCGGCGCGTTTGCGAATGGCTCCGGCAATCCACTGCCGGTTTTCGGGTTGCGACATGTCGAGACGGCCTGCCGCCACAGCCGCCAGAAGAACCTCCTGAACGATATCTTCTGCTTCGTCCTGACGTCGCGCACATCGTCGCGCGCTGCGCAGCAGCGATTTGTACTGACTGGCAAGCATCAATGCCGGTGCCTCGGTTGCGCGAACGAATTCGTCTCCGTCCACTGCGCCTGATACTGGCTATTTCCGAACAATTCCAAAACTCTGGTAGCCGCCACGCATTTTCGGCTTTTTCGACGAAATAACCCGGCTGTTGACGCCGTTCCAGCCGATCTCGCCCGAGAGCCGGGCGTATTCGATCTTCGGGCAACGATCCATGACAATCCTGATGCCGGCGGCCTCGGCCCGCGCCGCCGCCTCGTCATGGCGGACGGTGAGTTGCATCCACACCACTTTCGGCAGCGGATCAAGCGCCAGAACTTCGTCGATGATTGCCGGCACAGCAGCGCTGGCGCGGAAAATATCGACCATGTCGATCGCTTCAGGAACGTCGGCGAGCGAGGCATAGGTCATGCGGCCCAGTATCTGCTTGCCGGCCTGCCCCGGATTGACCGGAAAAACATCGTAGCCCTTGTCGATCAGATATTTGGCGACGAAGAAGCTTGGCCGCACGTCATTGGCCGAGGCACCGACGATGGCAACGGTTTTCACCTCGTTGAGGATGCCGGAAATATAGCCGTTTTCATAACTGTCGTGGTTCATGCGGCCTTCCCGGCGACCCCGCTGTTAAGCATATGATAACCATATTCTTGCGGCCGAACCGGCCCGGTAGTACCTTTTCCCGATCAGAAGCCGGATTTGTATTGAGATGTCAAAGCGACATTCGTACCGGCATATGCGCAGCGCGTCTGCTTTCGCTTTATCACTAGCAGGTGCTGCATTCGCCTTGGCCGTATCACTGGGCGATGCCGGAGCAGTCGAACGCTACAATGCCGACCGCATGACCTGCGCCAGCCTCAAGGCGGCGCTCGACGTGTCGGGCTCGGCAATCATACGCTACAGTTCGCGCGGCATCCTGAACCTGCCGCTGTTCGATCTTTTCGTGGACAGCCAGGCGCAATGCAAGCCGGGAGAGACAGTTCGCTCCAAGCGGATTACCGCGTCGGACGGGGCGTGCTCGCTGCTGGTCTGCGAACGGATCCAGGCGGAGTATGAGCCGCCGCCCGCGCCGGCACCCGCGCCGACGCCCACTCCACAACCCCAGTCTGAACCAGAACCAGAACCAGAACCCGAGCCCGAGCCCGAGCCGGAAGGCGAAGGGCCGCCGCCCTAGCCGTAGTCAGGAAACGGCTTGCCTGCCGATCAGGCACGGCGTGTTTCTATTCGCCGGTCCAGTTCGGATCGCGTTTTTCGATAAAGGCGCCGATCCCTTCCTCAGCGTCACGCGAGAGCATGTTTTCAACCATGACACGACTGGCGTAGTCATAGGCGTGCGAAAGGCTCATCTCGGCCTGCTCGTAAAATGCTTCCTTGCCAACCTTGAGCGTCAAAGGCGATTTGGAAGCAATGGTTTGGGTGTATTTGCCGACAATCTGATTCAGGTATTCGGGCGGGACAACGCGGTTCACCAATCCGAAATCGCGCGCCTGTGCCGCGTCGATCATCTCGCCGGTCAGCAACATTTCCATCGCATGCTTTCGCGACAGGTTGCGTGACAGCGCAACCATGGGTGTCGAGCAGAAGAGGCCGATGTTCACGCCGGGCGTTGCAAACGATGCCCTGTCCGATGCAATCGCCAGGTCACAGCTCGCAACAAGCTGGCAACCCGCTGCGGATGCGACGCCATCGACTTCGGCGATCACCGGTTTCGGATGGCGCACGATCGTCTGCATCAGCGTCGCGCATTCCTTCATCGTCGTCTCGTAGAAAGCCCTGCCCCGATCAGCATCCTTCCTGTGCGCCGTCATTTCCTTGAGGTCGTGGCCTGCGCAAAAGACTTTGCCGGGCGCCGCGGCCAGCACGATCACGCGCACGCCGGCATCATCCCGCGCGGCATCGAACGCGGCCTGCAACGCTGCGATCATAGCAAGCGACAGCGCGTTCGCCGGCGGATTTGCCAGCTCGATGCGGCGCACCCCATCCGTGTCCGAAACCAGAAGCAGATCGCGCCCCGTTACCATTGCCATCTCGTTCATTACGCGCCTCCGCATACCGAAATCGGAAACTATCACGGGAGTGCTTGAAGATCAGCCGCAATGTGGCCAATCTGCATCTCACCTTTACGTCCACGGAAGAAGGCGGAGAAGTAATGGCCAAGGTGCTTCTGGAGAAGGATGGCCGCATCGCGCGGATCATTCTCAACCGCCCCGACGTGATGAACGCGATCGACGACGACGTTCCCGCGGAACTCGAAGACGCGGTCGAGCGCGCCAATGCCGACCCTGGCATTCATGTCATCGTGCTATCGGGCGCAGGCAAGGCCTTCTGCGCCGGCTACGACCTCGCCCATTACGCGCAGGCATCCGGCGGCGCCGGACACGAAGCCACGCAGGAGATGCCCTGGGACCCGATGAAGGATTATGCCTTCATGATGCGCAACACGCAGCGCTTCATGTCTTTATGGCGTTCGCATCGGCCGGTAATCGCGAAAGTGCATGGCTTCGCCGTGGCCGGCGGGTCCGATATCGCGCTGTGCTGCGATCTCGTCGTGATGGCAGAGGATGCGCAGATCGGGTACATGCCCGCCCGCGTCTGGGGCTGCCCGACGACCGCGATGTGGGTTTACCGGCTCGGGGCGGAGAAGGCGAAACGCATGCTGTTCACCGGCGACAAGATTTCGGGCGCGGAGGCGGAGCGCATCGGCCTCGTGCACAAGGCGGCGCCCTCGGCTGCCCTCGATGACGAGGTGGAACGGCTGGCCGAACGTATCGCCACCGTACCCACCAACCAGTTGATGATGCAAAAGCTCGTCATCAATCAGGCGATCGAGGCGATGGGGCTTGCCCAGACCCAGATGTTCGCAACCGTCTTCGACGGCATCACCCGCCATTCGCCGGAGGGCATCAACTTCAAACATCGCGCCGAGGAGCGCGGCTGGAAAGAGGCAGTGCGCGAACGCGATCTTGGCACATTCGACTGGACCGCAAACCGGCCGGTCAACTCGCCTCGCGGCTGACTTCACGGATTAGGAAACCGCCAATGAACGCACGCCCTCTCGTACCGCAGATGGATGCCCAGCAGGTCAACGACCTGATGGGCAAGGTGTACCCGCAGCTCAACGAGGCGTTTCGAGCCTTCTATGCGACAGATGTTTTCCCCGGCGGCTGCGTCGTGCGGCTCGATGCCGACGAGCGGCACCTGCGCCCGGGCAATACGGTCTCGGGCCCGTCGCTTTTCACCCTCGCCGACATTGGCGGCTATGTGTGCGTCCTCACCCATGCGGGGCCGGATGCACTTTCGGTGACCACCAATCTCAACATCAACTTCATGCGAAAGGCCGAGGCCGGGCCCATCGACGGCCATTGTCGTATCCTCAAGCTCGGCAAATCGCTGATGGTTTTCGAAATCGACATGCGCGCCGGGCCGGACCAGCACACGGTGGCACACGCCACGGGCACCTACTCCATTCCGCCGACAAAATGAACTGGCCACATAGATTCTACGGTATTTTATTACCTCAAATCTAACATGTTGTTTTTGCAGACTTTTATGGAGAACGTACGCCAAATTCGTTATTGACGCAGCCCTCCGCCTCCCCTATAAGCCCGCATCAAGCAGCGGCCCTCACCGGCCGCCGTTTGTTTTTTGCGGTTATGCCGCAATCCAAGCAACAAGAAACGCCTTCCATTCGCTTGCGGATCGAAGGTCATGAACGGAAGACAAGTGATGAAAACCTTCTCGCAGAAGCCTGCGGAGGTGACGAAAAAGTGGGTACTGATCGACGCTGAAAATCTCGTCGTCGGGCGCCTCGCCACCATCGTCGCCAACCGCCTGCGCGGCAAACACAAGCCGACCTTCACCCCGCATGTCGATGACGGCGACAATGTCATTGTCATCAATGCCGACAAGGTGAAGTTCACCGGCAAGAAATACACCGACAAGATGTACTACTGGCACACCGGCCATCCCGGCGGCATCAAGGAGCGCACCGCGCGCCAGCTGCTCGAAGGCCGTTTCCCGGAGCGCGTCGTCGAAAAGGCAGTCGAGCGCATGATCCCGCGCGGCCCGCTTGGCCGTCGCCAGATGAAGAATCTGCGCGTCTATGCCGGTACCGAACATCCCCATGAGGCACAGCAGCCGGAACAGCTGGATGTAGCCGCCATGAACAAGAAAAACATAAAGGTCCAGAAATATGGCTGATCTCGAAGCCCTCGCCGAACTGGGCACCGCAGTGCAGGGATCCGACGCCGAGCAGGCACCGGTCCATGTTCAGAAGCTCGACCAGCAAGGCCGCGCCTACGCCACCGGCAAGCGCAAGGACGCTATCGCCCGTGTGTGGGTGAAGCCCGGCAGCGGACGCATTACGGTCAACAAAAAAGACTTCTCCGCATATTTCGCGCGTCCGGTTCTGCAGATGATCCTGCAGCAGCCTATCGTGGCGGCAAACCGCAACGGCCAGTACGACATCGTGGCCACCGTCGCTGGCGGCGGTCTCTCCGGCCAGGCGGGCGCTGTGCGTCATGGCATTTCCAAAGCCCTCACCTACTATGAGCCCGAGCTGCGCTCGGTGCTCAAGAAGGGCGGCTTCCTGACGCGCGACAGCCGCGTTGTGGAGCGAAAGAAATACGGCAAGGCGAAGGCCCGCCGGAGCTTCCAGTTCTCGAAGCGCTAAGCTTCGACGACAATCGGAACACCGGAAAAGCGGGCCTTCGGGCCCGCTTTTTTTATTGCCTATCGAATGCTGTAGTAGCTGAATGACAGCCACGGAGACCGCAATGCCCTCGAAATCGATCGATCACGCATTTACCGCCCGGCAAAGCCTGGGTGCGGCGAGTGACCCGACCCATGCGGGTGCGCTGTCTTTCATGCGCCGCAGGTTCACCAAGAAGGTCGCCGGGGCGGATGTCGTTGTGTGGGGCATTCCGTTCGATGCCGCCGTATCCAACCGGCCTGGCGCCCGCTTCGGCCCACAGGCGATCCGGCGCGCATCAGCGATCTTCGACAATGACCCGCAATATCCTTTCGGCGCGGATCTGTTCGAAAATCTGTCGGTGGTCGACTATGGCGACTGCCTGCTCGACTACGGCAATCACCAGAAAACGCCGGGTATCATCGAGCGGGAAGCCAAAAAGCTGCTCAAGTCAGACGCTTTCCTGCTGTCGCTCGGCGGCGATCATTTCGTGACCTGGCCGCTACTCAAGGCACATGCGGAGAAGCACGGCCCGCTGGCACTGGTGCAGTTCGACGCGCATCAGGACACCTGGCCCTACGAGAAAGGCCGCATCGACCATGGCGCGTTCGTCGGCCAGGCGGCCGATGAAGGCGTCATCGACGTCGCAAAGTCGATCCAGATCGGCATCCGCACCCATGCACCGCGCGACTGCGGCATCAGGATGCTTTTCGGCCACGAAGTGGAAGAGATGCGGGCGAGCGACATCGCCGCGGCGATCCTCGAACATACACAGGACGCCAAGGCCTACGTCACTTTCGACATTGACTGCCTCGACCCGGCATTTGCGCCCGGCACCGGCACGCCGGTCTCCGGAGGTCCATCGAGCGCCAAGATGCTTTCGGTACTGAGAGCGCTCGGGGCGCTCGATATTGTGGGCGCGGATGTGGTAGAAGTGTCGCCGTCATACGATCACGCGGACATTACGGCGATCGCCGGAGCAACCATAGCGATGTACTATCTCGGGCTTCTTTCGGAACGGCGCATGCGACGAGGCAGTTGATATTTCGATTCAATGGCTTGCCGGATTGAGTCCGGCATGCATTTCAACTCCTTGATTTCAAAACGAAAGACAGACCGATGAAACCGAAGATTTTCATTGACGGCGAACATGGCACGACAGGCCTGCAGATCAGGACGCGGCTTGCCGGCCGGACCGATCTCGACATTCTCTCCATTCCCGAAGCGGAACGGCGCAACAACACCATGCGGGCCGAAAGACTGCATGAGGCCGACCTTGCGATCCTCTGCCTGCCGGACGACGGAGCGAGACAGGCCCTGGAGTTGCTCGACGGATCCAATTCCACGCGGGTGATCGACACCTCGACCGCCAACCGGATCAACCCGGAATGGGCATACGGCTTCGCCGAGATGACCGCCGGGCAGGCCGACAGGATCGCCAGTGCGCGGCTTGTCGCCAATCCGGGCTGCTATCCGACGGGCGCCATCGCACTGATCAGACCGCTGGTCGAAGCGGGCATTTTGCCGAAGGACTATCCGGTCACCGTCAACGCCGTCTCAGGCTACACCGGCGGCGGCAAGGCGATGATTGCGCAGATGGAAAATCCGGGCGATCCGGACCCCATCAACGCGCCGCATTTCCTCTACGGTCTGACGCTCACGCATAAGCATGTGCCGGAGATGCAGCTGCACGGGCTTCTTGACCGCGCGCCGCTGTTCGCGCCCTCGGTCGGGCGGTTCGCGCAAGGCATGATCGTTCAGGTGCCGCTGCACCTTGCCGACCTGACCAAAGCGCCCTCGCCTGACGATATCCATTTCGCCCTTGCCGGGCATTTTGCCGGGCAGGACATCGTTGAGGTGGTTTCGTTGGCAGAAGGCGCAGAGCTGTCGCGCATTGACCCCACAGAATTGGTCGGCCAGGACACGATGAAGCTCTACGTGTTTGCCAATGCGAAGACCGGCCTCGTCAATCTGGTCGCCGTGCTCGACAATCTCGGCAAGGGTGCTTCGGGTGCCGCCGTTCAGAATATGGACCTGATGCTGGGCACACGGCACTAGCTCTGCCAGCAAAATGCGGAAGGTCAGGCGACGGCCTGCCTTCCCGCCAATGCGCGCTCACCGGGAAGCGGATAGCTTCCCTTCGCCGCCTGCCAATGCGCGGTTGCAAAGCCCAGCACGACGATTGCAAAGGCATGGTGGGCGAGCGCCCAGCCGAGCGGCACGACCAGAACCAGCGTCATGATGCCGATCACCGCCTGCATGACGACCAGCAGCACCAGGAGCGCAGCGCGGCGCGCATGCGTCGTTCCCGGCTCGGCGCGCCAGGTGTCCACGGCGTGCCAGACCGACAGAAGCAGCAGCACGTAAGCAGCCATCCGGTGCACGAACTGCACGGTCTTCGGGTTTTCGAAGAAATTGCGCCAGGCGGGCTCGATCGCAAGCAGGCCATCGGGCCAGAAGCGGCCGTCAATGCGCGGCCAGCTGTTGTAGCTCATACCGGCGTCGAGGCCGGCCACAAGCGCGCCCAGGAAAATCTGAAAGAGTACGAAGACGACCATCCAGCCGGCGAAACTGCGGGTTTCGCGTTTCGCGGGCCCGGCTGAGTACGGCGCCAGACTGCGCGCCAGGGCAAGCGTTGCGACAAAGATGATGCAGGCCATCACCAAATGCGTTGCCAGCCGGTACTGGCTCACGCTCACACGCTCCGACAGCCCGGACGCAACCATCCACCAGCCGATCGCGCCCTGCAGTGCGCCGAGCAGGAACAGCCCCACCAGCTTGGGTTTCATGTGACGCTCTAGTCGGCCTGTCACCCAGAAGAACACAAGCGGGATGACGACCAGAAAGCCGACGCCGCGAGCAATGAAGCGGTGCGCCCACTCCCACCAGAAGATGGTCTTGAACTCCGCTAGAGTCATATCAGCATTCAGTTGCTCGAATTGCGGGATCTGCTGATATTTGGCGAATTCTTCCTGCCACTCAGCTGCCGACAGCGGCGGGATGACACCGTGGATCGGCTTCCATTCGGTAATCGACAGGCCCGAGTCGGTAAGCCGCGTTGCGCCGCCGACGATGAAGAGCGCGAACAGGGTGAGCGCGACCGCATAAAGCCACCAGCGCACCTGCCCACGATGCCGCTCTTCCAGCGCCATGGTTGCGGTGTTCCCGCTCGGATCGAAGTCCTGATACATTGCGACCAGCAGCCCGTTTCGTTGCCGCGATAGGTGGCCCATCGCGGCTGCAGTGGCAACCCGCAAGCCCGCGCGACAAGGGGTCGCGCGCCGCTTGTGCGAGAGGTGCGAACACGCTACCTCAGCCGCCGAAAGGGACTTTCATGCCGCCTCGCCTGCGCAATTTCATCGGAACGCTGCTGCTGATAGCACTCGTTGTCATCTATGCGCTGGTGGCAACCACGGTCGCCGTCGCGCAGCTTCAGGAATCGAGCTGGCTTGTCCACCTCGGATTCTTCGCCCTGTCGGGGCTGCTGTGGATCATTCCGGCAATGTTCATCATCTCGTGGATGGCACGGGGCGGGAAAAAGCGCAGCGGCTGACGGCTGGCGCCCTATGTGGTCACCAGCGTCTTGCCGCGGTTCGCCAGCGGTGTTGTGATACCGGTGAGCATCGTGCGCATATGCGCCAGCCGCTGGTAGCGGCCATTGACCGAAATTCGCGGCAGTGCCTGCATGTGTGCGGCGTGCTCCGGCAGCAGAACGCCGTGACGTGTCGTAACGGCCGTCCTGAAGCCCGCGGCAGCGGCAAGCGCGACCTCCCGATCGCCGACCGCGCGTTCATACCCGTAGGGGTAAGCCATGTGCTGCGGTTTGACGCCCGTTTCCACCTCTATGATGCGCCCGGCATCGACAATTTCCTGCCACGCGTTCTGATCGCTCAGGCGCCGCAAATTGTAGTGGCAGGTGGTGTGTGCCCCGATGGTGACCAGAGGATGTGCGCCCGCCTGTCTGACCTCATCCCAGGTCATCAGCGTTTCGCGGCCGGGCTGGCTGTGGTCGACACCGGCGAGGCGCGCCATGTCCCGCAGCAGAGGCTGGCGGTCCTCCTCGCGGATTTCTTCGGTCAGATAGTTGTGAAGCGTGCGGTTGGCCTCGTCCTTGCGCGCAGCCGTGGAACAATCGACATACATGCGCCCCTGTGCGGTGGTGAGGTAAATCTCGTCCCGCGCCGTCACCACATCCTCAAGGACGTCCCACCACAGGTCGACGTCGCCGCTGGTCAGCCCCGGCGAGACGTAGATGGTGATGGGTGCCTCATGCTTCTCAAGGACCGGCAGCGCCTCGATGAGATTGTCGCGGTAGGCGTCGTCCGCCGTTAACGAGATGAAGCGCTCGCCGCACTTGCCGGCGACGATGCGGTCCGCTGTTTCGTCCATGCTGACGAAACGGTAGCCCATCGACCGCAGGTCGGTGAGCAATGCGTCCAGGAATTCGGGTGTAATCGCGAGGTGGCGGTTGATGCCCAGCCGTTTGCGTGGAGCGGCTGTCACCCGGTGCAGCATCAGGATCGCACCGATGCCGCCATATCGCGAACGCAGCAACGGAGCGAGGCCGGTGTACCGGGCGCCGTTCAGAACCAGCCTGCGGACCACCTCGCCCCAGTCGATCATTCATTCACCTTTTATCGCTACCTTCGCCCCACTGGCCGCAAGGTCATCGCCATCAAGTAGGGCACAAGGATTGAGTTATGGTTGACGCGGCAGAGATTTTCGACGCCCGAGCCACAGACAGTACTGCTCGGTTGCCGGTGACCGGTCGCGTTTTACCTTTTGACGCCGAAACACGCGGCGCCTATTCGCGATTTTGCAGCGATAAGCTCCACTCGACGCCCCAGAAACCGGCTTTCGTGGAAGCATGGGCGGATGATGGCGGCTCGGAGTTGATTGTCGTCGAACTCGTACGAAGCGGCGATCCGCTAATGATGCTCGTGCTGGAGGTCGTGAAGGAGGGCGTGACGACGATTGCCCGGTTCCCCGGCGGCAGACACGCCAATGGCAGCTTTGTACCCTCCCATGAAGAAAGCGCGGGCATCGGCGACATCCTGCGCGAGACGATCACGCAGGCACGTCCGGACATCGATCTGGTGCTGCTGGAGCGCAACGAACCCGCACGCCGCGGCCTGGCCAATCCGCTGCGCACCGAATCCTGCCAGCAAAGCCCCAATGTCGCGCTTGCCGTCGATCTGGCGGGCGGCTTCGATGCGGTTCTGGAACGCAACAGCGGCAAACGGAAGCGCAAGAAGTACCGGTCCCAGACACGGAAGTTCGAGGCCGCCGGCGGCCACCGCCGCTTCGCAGCATCGACACCTCAGGACGTCGACCGCCTGCTTTCGGCATTTTACGAGATGAAGGCGGCGCGCTTCCGGCAAATGGGCGTGACCGATGTTTTCGCGCCGGACACGGTGAAGCGCTCGTTCCGGCACATGTTTGCCGGTGCGCTGGGATCGGCAAAGCCTGAGTTCGTGCTGCACGGGCTGGAAGTCGGCGGCGTGCTGCGCGCGATTACCGGATCCAGCATTTCAGGTGACCGGCTGACCTGCGAATTCTCTGCCTTCGCGGACGACGAATTGTCGGGCGCGAGCCCAGGCGACTTCCTGTTTTTCGAGAATATCCGCGAGGCCTGCGAGATGGGTCTCGATATCTACGATTTCGGCGTCGGAGACGAACTTTACAAGCGACAGTGGTGCGACATCGAAACGAAGCACTTCGATTTCCATCTGCCGCTCACGTCGCGTGGTTATGCCGTTTCGGCGATCGGCAGGATGTCCGGTGCCGTCAAACGCACAATCAAGGAAAACCAGCTTGTGTGGTCGCTTCTGAAGCGCGCGCGGCGGTCGCGCTCAGGCGGGTCAGCCGCAGACGATAGCTCCGGCTGACCTCACGCCGCTCAAGCGGCCGAACGCCCCGGACGGACATCGCCGATCCGTGCCGGCCTGACGATCATCGGTTCACCGAGACCGGCCTCGGCGAGATGTTCGGCCAATTCGCCGACGTCGTCATTCGGCCACAGACAGGATACGACGGCGCGTGTGTCTTCGCCCATCAGCCTGCCGACCGATTCGGCGCTGCCCGGCCCGCCGTCGATGATCACTATGTCATAGGCGGTATTGAGCGAATCCAGCACAATCGGCAAGCGATCGACCGCGCGCATGGCGCGGGGCAGATTGGCGGTACCGATCGGCATCACATGCAGCGGCGAGAAATGATCTGGGTGGATCACATCCGCGAACTGCGCCTCGCCGACAAGCAGGTCTGTCACGCCGCGCATGAACCGGCTCTCCACCGTCGCGCGCGACGCCGCGCCTGATGCAGTCAGGTCGAGCAGCAGCGTGCGAAGCCCCGACTCCGCGATTTCCCGTGCGACCAGCACGGCGGCCGCAGCACCGTCGTCGACGCCCACCGACACGAACACCGCGCGTGCCGTGCCTTCGGAGATGAGCTGGGCGGCTGCTTCGTCGACATCGATTTCGCCGAACCGGTTCTCGGGCTCCTGCGGCGGCATCTCCTGCCGTGCACGCAAGCGCCGGACCGGAGCAGCCGGCATTTCGGCTTCGTCTTCGACATCCGGCTCCGTTTCGGCAACTTCGTGGGTTCGCGCGGCAGCGCGCGCGGCCTCGGCCGGCGTAAGCGCCGATGTCGCACGGCGCGGCGGCATCTCCACATCTTCCACTTCAGGTATGTCGGCACGTGCCGCCGGACGCATCGCGCGGCCGCTGAAGAGTTCGCGCAGCAAGGTCGCGATCACCATAAGAAGCAATGTCGCGGCGAAAGCAGCACCGATAATCGGCACCTTCTTCGGGAAATAGGGTTCGGCCGGAACCACGGCGCGGGAGAAGATGCGCGCGTCCGCCGGCAGATAGTTGCGTTCGCCGCGCGACGAGGCTTCGCGGTAGCGGGTCAGATAGGACTCCAGCAATTCACGCTGAGCCGCAGCTTCGCGCTCCAGCGCCCGCAGTTCGACGCCCTCTTCATCGGCGCGTGCGGATTCGGCTTTCAGACGATTGACGTCGGCCAGCAGCGCCTCCTCGCGCGCTCGCGCCGTCCGCGCCTCGTTCTGCAGACCCGTCAGCACCTTTCGTGCTTCCGAACGTATCTGCAGCTGCAGGTCGTTGACCTGCGAATTGAGCGCCTTGATGCGGGGATGATTGGACAGGAGGGTCGTCGACAGCTCGGCGATCTGCGCACGCAGCTCCAGTTCGTTTTCGCGCAGCCGCTGGATGAGCGGCGATGCGAGAACGTCGGGCACCGTATCCAGCGACACGCCTCCCTCAAGCGCGGCCTGCATGGTGGACACCTTGGCTTCGGCGGCGGACCGATTGGCCCGCACGCGCGAAAGCTCGGTGCTGAGCTGCGACAGCTGCTGGGTGGCGAGTACGGAGTTGTTTTCGCCGATGAACAGGTCGGATTTGCCGCGGAACTCAGCAACCCGCTGCTCCGCTTCCTTCACCTTCTCGCGCAGCTCGGCGATCTCAGGCTCCAGCCACTGCGTCGCGTCGGCGTTCGATTCCAGCTTCGCCGCCCGCTGAACCGCGATGTAGGCATCGGCCATCGCATTCGGAATTGCAGCCGCCAGCTTGGGGTCTTCGGACGAAAATTCGACCACGATGACGCGGGAATTCTCGACCCGGTAAACTTCCAGCTTCTCGCGAAACGCCTTGAGCACCCTCTCCTCGGGCGCGAGATTGTTGCCGTCGGTGGCCAGCCCGGCCATCGCCAGAAGGTTTGCCAATCCCGAAGGCTTGGCGTCAAACTCGTCGACATTGGCGAGATCGAGCTGAGCGGCAACCTTCTTGATGATGTCGGTGGAGGCGATCACCTCGACCTGGCTGGCCACGCCCTCTTCGTCGAGAATCGGCGCGGAGCGCACCGAATTGGTGTCGACGCGCGTGAATTCGGATTCACGCGTTTCGATCAGGATGCGCGTCTCGCCCTTGTATTTGGGTGTCAGCACAGAAGCGAGCGCGAATGCGGCTGCGGTCACGACAAGGGCTATGACGAGAATCCTGCGCCAGTCCCGCGCTATGCTGGCGAACAGCGTGCCCAGATCCACATCGACATCATTTGCACTGTTGTGGTTCGACGCCATGAGAGCGACTCCGCTTGCAATTGCGAACCGAACCTAAACAGGCATGGTAACTGCGAGGTTAAGAAATCGCCCACCCGCAGCCAACCGCCGAAACGCGGCTTTACCGGGCATTAACCCTAACGGACCGATAACAGCATCGAGATTACGGGTGCGCCCTCTTGGCGAACCACAAAAGGTGCCTGTGCCGTGAAGATAAGATTAGTCGCGTCCGCCATCTGCATTCTGACAATACTGTCGGGCTGCTCGGGATATCGTCCTGCGCCGTCGGCGTTCCACGAAGCCGTCATGCGCCCTTACCTGCTGGATTCGGGCGACAGGCTGAGGGTCACGGTATTCGAGCAGGAAGGACTGACGAACGTCTACAGCGTCGACCAGGCAGGCTATATTTCATTTCCGCTTGTCGGCGCGGTGCCGGCGCGAGGCCATACGACCGGGCAACTGGAAGGCGCGATCGCAGAGCGCTTGCGGGCCGGTTATCTGCGCGACCCTGACGTTTCCGTCGAAGTGGAACGCTACCGGCCGATCTTCATCATGGGCGAAGTGGGTAGCGCCGGACAGTATACCTATGTACCCGGCATGACCGTTCACAAGGCAATCGCCTCGGCCGGCGGGTTTTCCCCGCGCGCGCAGCAGGCGGATGTCGACGTGACCCGTGTCATCAACGGCAAGGTCATGACCGGACGCGTCCTCACATCCGATCCGCTGCTGCCGGGCGACACAATCTACGTTCGCGAACGACTTTTCTAACTTGATCGACCACGCGGCCGGCAACAGCGCGGACCCACCTCAGGCAGGTACCCTTTGAGCAGAAAGCTGCGCATAGTTCACTGCTTCCGCTCGCCGGTGGGTGGACTGTTCCGCCATGTGCGAGACCTGGCCCATGCCCAGCTCGCGGCCGGACATGATGTCGGCATCGTCTGCGATTCCACGACTGGCGGCGCCTATGAGGACAAACTCTTCGCGGACATCGAAAAAATACTGACGCTGGGTGTGAAGCGCACGCCCATGCAGCGCCATGTCGGGCCCGGCGACCTCGCCGCCGCCTGGCGCACCTATCGCATCATTTCAGAATTGAAACCGGACATCCTGCATGGCCACGGCGCCAAAGGCGGCGCCTATGCCAGGCTGTTCGGTTCACTGTCTCGGGCATCCAGGTCTCGCGTAGCCCGAATCTACACGCCGCATGGCGGCAGCCTGCATTATGACGTCGACACGTTGACCGGTAAGGCCTTTTTTGCGGCCGAACGGTTGCTGGGCCGGGCTACCGACCAGTTTCTCTTCGTGTCCGATTATGAGCGCAGAACCTACGAAACGAAGGTCGGCGTGCCGCGGGCACCTTATCGCCTTGTCTATAACGGACTGCGGGCTGAGGAGTTCGCCGCCGTGCGCGACAGCAAAAGCGCAACCGACCTGCTCTATGTCGGCATGATGCGCGACCTCAAAGGCCCTGACCTTCTGCTTGAGGCTGCCGCAGACGCGGCCGGCACAATCGGCCGGCGGCTGACGATGACGATGGTCGGCGACGGCGACGACAAACCCCGCTACCAAAGCCGGGCGGAAGCCTTACGCGACCGGCTCGACGTCCAGCTCCTTCCCGCCATGCCTGCCCGAGACGCCTTCAAGCTCGGCCGCGTCATGGTGGTGCCTTCGCGTGCGGAAGCCATGCCTTACATCGTTCTTGAGGCGCTGGCGGCGCGAAAACCGATGATAGCCAGCGCTGTCGGCGGTATTCCGGAAATATTCGGCAGCGGCTCTGCGGCCCTCGTTCAGCCGGAGGTCGACGACCTTGCCGGAAAGATCACCACGGCATTGTCGGACGAAAAGACGTATCGGGCGCTGATGCCGGCACAGGCCGAGCTCAGGAAGCGCTTCAGCGCCGACGAAATGGCGCGCCAGATCGAAGCCGCCTACATGGCGACACTCGAGCGGCTGGCCTAGTACCGGCGCGGCTCTTCCGCGCTACCCGGCATTTTCTCACCCCGGGCAAGGGTTTCTTAGTGTGTCGGCGCTAGCATTTGGCGCTGTGTGACCATTGTCTTTGTTCGGTCGAGTGTGAGTAAGGTGAGTACGTCGCATCCATTTACCCTGGAGTCCGTCCGGAATTTCAACGACGGCCCCACCGATCACCGCCAGGCGGAGCTGAATGCTGTCGCGTCGCAGGTCGCCGCGCAGTATCGCGCCGACGCGATGTCGCCAGTGCTCGTCAGCGGCTATCTGCGGTTCGCCGAATTTGCGCTGCTGGCCCTTTCCGGCGTGGTTATCTACGCCCTCTATGTGGGTTTCGGCACGCATCTGGTGTGGGAGTATCCGGCGGCGGTGCTGACCGGGTCGCTTGTTGCGGTCATCCTGTTCGAGATCACCGATCTCTACCAGATATCGGCTCTGCGCCGGCCATGGTCGCATCTGAAGAACATTCTGATCGTCTGGTCGGGTGTCTTCGCGCTGATGGCGCTTGCCGGCTTTATCTTCAAGGTCTCGGAAGAATTTTCGCGTGTCTGGTTCGGCAGCTGGTTCGTCGTCGGGCTTGCGCTTCTGCTGACGGCGCGTCTCGCTCTTGCACGGCTTGTGCGGCGCTGGGCGCGCAACGGCAGAATGGAACGGCGCGCGGTCATCGTCGGCGGCGGTGGAGGTGCGGAAACGCTGATCCGCTCGATCGAAAAGCAGCCGCATAACGACATACGCATTTGCGGGATCTTCGACGACCGCGACAACCGGCGCTCGCCGCCCATCGTGGCCGGATACCCGAAACTCGGCACCATTGACGAACTGATCAGCTTCGCCCGCATCGCGCATATCGACATGCTTATCGTATCGCTGCCGATCACTGCCGAAAAGCGTGTGCTCTCGATGCTCAAGAAGCTTTGGGTGCTGCCCGTGGATGTACGGCTTTCCGCACATTCCCACGAGCTGAAGTTCAGGCCGCGCTCCTATTCCTTCATCGGCTCGGTGCCGATGCTCGATGTTTTCGACAAACCCATCAACGACTGGGACTCGGTCGCCAAGCGGGCATTCGACATCGTCTTTTCGCTGGCCGGCATTATTGCGTTTTCGCCGGTGATGATCGCCACCGCCATAGCGATAAAACTCGACAGCAAAGGGCCGGTCTTCTTCAAGCAGAAGCGCCATGGCTTCAACAATGAAGAAATCGACGTCTACAAATTCCGGTCGATGTATACCGACCAGTGCGATCCGAGCGCCGTCAAGGCTGTTACCAAGAACGATCCGCGCGTCACCCGGGTCGGCCGCTTCATCCGCAAGACCTCGATCGACGAACTGCCGCAGTTCTTCAATGCCCTGTTCGGCTCACTTTCGCTGGTCGGACCGCGTCCGCACGCCGTTGCCGCAAAAACGCACAGCGTGCTCTATACGGAAGTCGTCGATGGCTATTTCGCCCGCCACAGGGTCAAACCCGGCGTTACCGGCTGGGCCCAGATCAACGGCTGGCGCGGCGAGGTCGATTCCGACGAGAAGATCCGCAAGCGCACTGAATTCGATCTCTATTACATCGAGAACTGGTCGCTGCTGTTCGACCTCAAAATCCTGTTTCTGACGCCGATCCGGCTGCTCAGCTCAGAGAACGCGTATTGAGTGCGGGGGCCGCATCTGCCGCGCTGCCGCGTGAGGCGGTCAACGCCAAGCTGATTGCGCTCATTGTCTCGGCCTCGATCGCGTTCGGCATATTCCTGACCGGCTTCGTCGTACGCGAACCGGCGCCTTATGAGTTGTTCATGGCACTGGTCATGCCGATCTGGGCCCTGTTCGGGCTGAGGATATCGCGCACCGTTGCTCCGATGGCGCTGCTTCTGGTGCTGTTCGTGATCGGCGGCATGATCTCAATGAACCAGATGGACGATGTCGGCGAGATCCCGCTCTATCTGTCCGTGTCGCTGTTTCTGGCGCTGACAGCCGTCTTTTTCGCCGCCGTGCTGGAAAACCGCCCCGATCTCTACAAGCTGATCTTCTGGTCCTGGACAGCGGCGGCGGTCGCGACGTCGGCTCTCGGCATGATGGGCTATTTCGGCCTTACGCCCGGCGAGATGTTCACGCTCTACGGGCGCGCAGCCGGTGCATTCAAAGACCCCAACGTGTTCGGCCCGTTCCTGGTGCTGCCGGCGGTATTCATGCTGCAGCTGATCCTGACAGGCCGGGCGACTTCTCTGCCGCTCCATGCCGTAATCCTGGTTTTCCTGACGGCCGGCATATTCCTGTCGTTCTCACGCGGTGCCTGGGGTCTGTTTCTGTTTTCGGCCATGATGTTGACCGGCAGTCTTTACCTGCGCAGCAACAGCAATCTCTTTCGCCTGCGCATCCTCCTGATGGGCTTTTTCGCTTTCGTGCTTCTGGCTGTCGCGCTGATCGTGGCGCTGCAGATCCCGGCTGTCGCCGACATTTTTTCGGAGCGGGCGCAACTTGCACAATCCTACGATACGGGCCGGCTCGGACGCTTCGCCCGGTTTGTCATCGGTTTTCAGATGGCGATGGAACATCCACTCGGGATCGGACCGCTGGAGTTTGGCCTGACGCTTGGCGAAGACACGCACAACATCTGGCTGAAGACACTGCTAGATTATTCGTGGCTCGGTTTTGCAGCCTATCTCACGCTGATCGTATGGACGCTTGCCGGCGGCTTTCGCATCTTGTTCAGGGACCGTCCCTGGCAGCCGTATCTGCTCACCGCCTACGTGGTCTTCGTCGGCCATGTGTTGCTGGGCACGGTCATCGACACCAACCACTGGCGCCATTTCTACCTGCTGCTGGGGATGGTCTGGGCCGCGATGGCGCTGGAAGCACGCTGGCAGATGCGATTGCGCGCAAATGAGAGCGGCCGAACGGCGGCCATGCTTCAGCCAGCCTGATCCCGCGCGCGCAGCTGTAGTTCACGTCGCTTTACCGAATGCGCCGACACCTAGGCGCCGGACACCGGCTCGTGGACGGTGCGCCGGCTTCGCGGGGCGAACTTTGTCTGTGCCCAGGGCTCACCTGCGGGCCTTTTTCACTTGCGCACAGGGCGTTGTTTCTCTAGGGCTGCCTGCGGTTCGGAGCGTAGCGCAGCCCGGTAGCGCACTTGACTGGGGGTCAAGGGGTCGTGGGTTCGAATCCCGCCGCTCCGACCATTTTTCCTATCCCTGAGAATGACCGGATTTGTGACTGCGCGGAAACCGTTGGACGCTCTCCAACGATCGCTAACCCACAACGCTTTGCCCGCGCGCCTCAGCCGCCGTCGACGATGAAGACGGTGCTTTTCGCGTTGGCGTGGCGGATCTTGGCCACTTCGGTGTATTCGGGCGAATGCGCGAATGCCTTGGCGCTTGCCATATCCGGAAACTCGATGATGACGACACGGGTCGGCGACCAGAGCTCGGTGTCGATGACATCGAGGGCGCCGCCGCGGGCGCGGTATTGGCCGCCATAGGTCTCGGCGATCGCCTTGGCCTGCTTCTTGTAGTCCTCGTAGACGTCTGCGTTTTCGATTTTCGTATCGGCAATGATGAAGGCGGCCATCGCACTTCCTTTCGAGCTATTGGCGAACCTGGTCGAGCAGTCGCTTGCATTCCAGGAGGTCGAAAAGCGCCTCCTGCAAAAGCGCGCGGTTGTCGCGGGTGAGCTTGCCCTCGCCCGGCTGCACAGGGCCATCCTCCTCGCCCTTGCCCATGCCGAAGAAACGGCGGCTGGGTTTCGCCTTGGGCTCGCCGACCAGCATGCCGTCATCCGGTCTGGCGCCGGCCATTTTCAGCGCCGCCTCGGTTTCGGCCTGCTTGCGCTGGGCGATCGCCTCAACCGCGGCCAGGTCGCCCGCGCCGATAGCGATTACGAACTGGATACCGTTGTCCTTGAGCAGCTTTTGAACACCCTTGATGGTGTATCCCTGATCGTAGAGCATGAAGCGGATGCCCTTGATCAGCTCGACGTCCTGCGGACGGTAGTAGCGGCGGCCCCCACCCCGCTTCATCGGCTTGATCTGCGAAAAACGCGTTTCCCAGAACCTCAGAACATGCTGCGGCAAATCCAGATCGTCTGCCACTTCACTGATGGTGCGGAAAGCATCCGGGGACTTATCCATGAGCACTCCTCAACGAGACGCTACGAATCGTCGGCGATTGCAACTGCTGGCGCCAGGAAATTCAAGTACTGTCTTAAGAAAGTTGCGCAAACGGCTCGCAAATCATGCGTCTTCCCGCTTGCCCTTCTTGTCCTTGTGCAGCCTGAGGATGCGATTTTTCAGGACGTTGGACGCTTTGAAGGTCATGACCCGGCGTGGCAGGATCGGCACTTCCTCGCCGGTCTTCGGATTGCGGCCGATGCGCTCGTTTTTCGAGCGGACGTGAAAAGTAGCAAAGGAGGAGAGCTTCACGGACTCGCCGCGAACAATGGCATTGCAGACTTCCTCAAGCACCATCTCGACGAGTTGTGAGGATTCGGTACGCGATAGACCGACCTTCCGATACACCGCTTCAGCGAGATCGGCGCGCGTGATTGTCTTCCCCCCCATCGCCGCTCTGTTCGTTCCCGGTAATTGTTTTTTTAGATATACAGAAACGTTAGGGAATTGCCTCCGGCAGGTCAAGAACTGTTCACTGCTTCATGGCAAATCGATCGTTACCAGCGCACCAGCGCGGCACCCCATGTGAAGCCGCCGCCCATTGCTTCCAGCAGCACCAGGTCGCCTTTTTTGATGCGCCCGTCAGCTACGGCGGTTGCCAAAGCGAGCGGCACCGAGGCGGCGGAAGTATTGCCATGGCGATCGACCGTTATGACGACCTTTTCCTCCGCAATACCAAGTTTGCGCGCCGAAGCATCGATGATGCGTTTGTTCGCCTGATGGGGCACGAACCAGTCGATATCCTCGGCCGTCACACCGGCATCGCCGAGTGCCGCCTCCACGACGTCGGTAATCATGCCGACCGCGTGTTTGAAAACTTCGCGGCCTTCCATACGTAACTTGCCGACCGTACCGGAGGTGGAGGGCCCGCCGTCGACGTAGAGTTTTTCCTTGTGCGCCCCATCGGAGCGCAGGCTGGCGGTCAGGATGCCCCGGTCGGAAACACCGCCCTCGCCTTCCTGCGCCTCAAGCACCAGCGCGCCGGCACCATCGCCGAACAGCACGCATGTGGTGCGGTCCGTCCAGTCGAGAATGCGCGAGAAGGTTTCCGCGCCGATCACCAGGACGCGTTTGGCGCTGCCGCCGCGAATGTAGAGATCCGCCGTTGTGAGTGCGTAGAGGAAACCGGAGCACACGGCCTGCAAGTCGAACGCAAATCCGTGCTGCATGCCCAGCCGTTGCTGGATCTCAACCGCCGTCGCCGGGAAGGTGTTGTTCGGCGTCGATGTCGCCAGAACGATGAGGTCGATATCGGCCGGCGTGAGCCCGGACGCAGCCAGCGCCTTGCGCGCTGCCGCCTCGCCCAGCGACGCCGTGGTTTCGTCATCGGAAGCGATGTGCCGCTGACGAATGCCTGTGCGCTGTGTGATCCATTCATCCGAGGTATCGACCAGGCCGGCGAAGTCGTCATTGCTCATTATGCGGCGAGGCGTCTCGGCGCCCACTCCCCGAACAACGGATCGGATCATTCAGGATTTTCCTTCGTCAGGTCGCGACACCGTCAGCGGCAGCCGCTTCGGGCTTCGGCTGACGGTCGTGAAAATGTTCCAGCTGTTCGCGAATCGTGTCGATCAGCCGGCGGCGCGCCATGTCGTAGCCGAGATCGACCGCTGCGGCGAAGCCTTCTTCGTCGGCGCCGCCGTGGCTTTTTACGACAATGCCGTTGAGGCCAAGAAACACGCCGCCGTTTATCTTGCGCACATCCAGCTTCTCGCGGAGGCGGCGGAACGCGCTCCTGGCGAAAACATAACCGATGCGCGCGAGTAACGTCCGGCTCATCGCCTCACGCAGATACTCGCCGATCTGGCGCGCGGTGCCTTCGGCGGTCTTAAGCGCGATATTGCCGGAAAAACCTTCGGTGACGACAACGTCGACCGTGCCTTTCGCGATATCGTCGCCCTCCACGAAACCGCGATAATCCATCGACGGAAGGGCCGCTTCGCGCAGCATGCGCCCGGCCTCCCTGACGTCCTCCTGGCCCTTGATCTCCTCGACGCCAACATTGAGGAGACCGACCGCGGGGCGGTCGAGCTGGAAGATCGAATGGGCCATCGCAGCGCCCAGAATGGCATGGTCGACAAGTTGCTGCGGGTCCGCGCCGATATTGGCCCCAACGTCGAGGACAACGCATTCGGAACGCATCGTCGGCCATATCGCCGCGATCGCGGGCCGCTCTATGTTCGCCATCGGACGCAGGCAGAATTTCGACATTGCCATCAGCGCGCCGGTGTTGCCGGCGGATATGCAAACATCGGCGTCGCCGTTCTTCACCGCCTCGATCGCGCGCCACATTGACGACTTCCAGCGCCCGTGGCGCAGCGCCTGGCTCGGTTTGTCGTCCATCCGCACCGAGACTTCGCAATGATGGAACTCGCTCAGCGCCGCCAGCCGCGGCAGCTTGGCCAGAACCGGCTCTACCTCCTCGGCGAGGCCGAACAGAAGAAAGGTCACATCAGGCCGGCGTTCGATCACCTTCATCAGACCTGGCAGCACGACTGCCGGTCCGTGATCTCCCCCCATGGCGTCAATGGATATTCTTATCAAGCGACAGCGTTCTCATCATTCCCCGGGGCACACACGGGGAGTGGGCCAAAGTGGGGCGAAAATAGCGGTTTTGCTCGGCGGCACAACCTCAATTCGCCCCGGCAAAGCCGGATTTCATGACTTGCGCACAAGCGAACCGAGCTTCGCAAAAGGCGCCTCAGCCCGCGCTTCGGCATCGATTTGCGGCGCTGTTTCAGGCAGTTCTGCGTGGTCAGCGCGTGGATATGGATCGATTGCCAGCTCGAAAAACTCTTCCGCCAGAGCACCGACATCTATGCGGCTGTGCGCGAAGGTTTCAGGCGCATCGTCGCCTTCGGAATCGAGCAACAATTCGCCGCCTTCGATGTCCATTCGGGCAAGACGCGACGATTCGGGAACGAAAACCGCGGAAATCTCTTCCCTGATGTGCACCTGAAGCGGTTCGAGCGTAACAACACACAGCTGGGTAATGTCGGCATTGACCTCACCGGCAACGCGCGCGCCTTCCCGCTTCCAAGGGTCGACCTTCGCCGTGAACCGGAAGTCGGCTACCTTCTCAAGGCCATGCACTGCCGCAAGAGCCTGCCGCTGGCGCTCATCGGCCTCGAATTTCACAGTCACACCTTTCGCCGGCAGACGCGTTACGTCGACCGTCATGGATACCGGGCTGGTTTCGTCCTTCATGCGGCTTCTCCTGCACGTGGGGCGGCATCGGGAAAGGCTATGACGCCCCTGGTCAGTGCGTCCAGCGGCTGCGACGCCAGCGATTGCGCAATCTCGGCGGCGTAACTCGCCAGCTGCTGCGCCTGCGGCCATTCGGCTTCAGCCGGACGCACGTTGCGCCTCAGTGCATCGGCAAGTGCTTCTTCGTCGCCCTCGTCGAGCGCGGATCCATAGGAGGCGGTGCGGCCGTAGAACATGCGCGCGAGTTTCTTCATTCGCTTCGGCACACCGGCATCGCCGATTCCGAGTTCGCGTATCGAATGCTCGACTTCCTTGAAGAAGGTATCGACTAGGTCTTGTCCGATGGCCTTGGCCGGCCCTGCCTCGCCTCTCAGGCGGCGCAGCACCAGAAAGAGTGTCATCGAGATCATCTCGAAGCGGCCGAGCGGCGTGTCCGGGACGTGCCAGTCGGCATAGAGCGCCGGCTGCCGCGCTGCCGCCACGATTTGTTCATAGAGCTCATCCACCACGTTCCGGTTCGGATTCGGCTCAATTCCGAGCAACCGTTTGAACATTAAGGAAATACTCCAAATGGGGCGATATGGTGGGGGTCAGGTTGCATCGCCGGCGAAGCTGGTTTACCGCTTTTCGCCGCCGCCGCAAACGGCAGCGCGATGCGGCATTTGCCGCAGCTAGGATGAGGTAGAGCAGTTGTCTCGGGCAGTCGATTTCAAATTTCAGCCTTCGAAGCGCGCCTTCGGCATTGCCGGTGCGGTCGTCCTCTGCGCTGCCCTCGCCGGCTGCAACGCCACCGAAACGCTGCAGGCTTCCCAGACCATCAACAAGGGCTATGTCATCGATCAGGAATCGCTGGCACTGGTACCGGTCGGCTCCAGCCGCGAGCAAGTGGTGCTCACGCTGGGAACACCGTCAACGTCGGCTACGTTCGACAACGAGGTTTTCTACTACATCTCGCAGAAGCGCGTGCGCAACGCGGCCTTCATGAAGGCCAAGGTCGTCGACCAGCGCGTTCTGGCAGTCTATTTCGGCGACGACGGGCGGGTGAGCAACATCGCCAATTACGGCCTGCAGGACGGCAAGCTGTTCGACTTCATCTCGCGCACCACGCCGACGGCCGGCAAGGATCAGAACTTCCTGATGCAGCTGATTTCGGGCCTTGCGGGCGGAGGTGGCGGCGGTTCGCGCTTCCCCGGCCTCTAGCGTACGGGCGCAGGCCCGCCTGGCTGCTGCAACCCGGCCTAACAGCCGATCGGGCGCCTCCATTCCGGCAGACCAGCACAGTCGGAATTTCGTTCATCGTGGACGGCCTCTGCGCACGTTGCCTTGAGTTCTTTCGGCAGGCTGTCGAGCTGACCGGAATTTTGCGACCGGAAAATCCCTGAACTCTGCCAGCCATCGCACCGAAATCAGGGTCGGGATGGCGCAGCGGCTCGGGCCGGCAAGCCCGGCAAAGACCGCGTCCCAATTCAGATCATCCTTGGCCAAAAAGAAAGACCCGCGGGCGTCACCGCCCGCGGGTCCGTATTTTCGCTTCTCTGCCGCCGTTTAGTGCGCGAGCACGGCCAGCAGCAAGAGCGCCATGATGTTGGTGATCTTGATGGCCGGGTTCACGGCCGGGCCAGCTGTATCCTTGTAAGGATCGCCGACTGTATCACCCGTTACGGAGGCCTTGTGCGCCTCGGAGCCCTTCTCGTGCTTCACACCGTCCTTGTCGGTGAAGCCGTCCTCGAAGCTCTTCTTGGCGTTGTCCCAGGCGCCACCGCCCGAGGTCATGGAGATCGCGACGAACAGGCCGTTCACGATCACGCCAAGAAGCGAAGCGCCGAGAGCCGCGAAGGCCGAAGCCTTCGAGCCGGAGATCAGCAGCACGCCAAAATAGACGACGAGCGGCGCCAGAACCGGCAGCAGCGACGGGATAATCATTTCCCGGATCGCGGCCTTGGTCAGCAGATCCACTGCACGGGCGTAGTCCGGCTTGTCCTTGCCTTCCATGATGCCCGGCTTCTCGCGGAACTGCTTGCGCACTTCCTCCACGATCGAGCCAGCGGCGCGGCCGACCGCCGTCATGGCGATACCACCGAAGAGGTATGGGATCAGGCCGCCGAAGATCAGGCCCGCAACCACATAAGGGTTGGAGAGCGAGAAGGAGACGCTGCCCATATCGGCGAAGTACGGGAACTGGTCGCTGTTGGCGGCGAAATACTCCAGATCGTAGGAGTAAGCGGCAAACAGAACCAGTGCGCCGAGACCGGCCGAACCGATGGCGTAGCCCTTGGTGACGGCCTTCGTGGTGTTGCCCACGGCGTCGAGCGCGTCGGTCGACTGGCGCACTTCCGGCGGAAGACCCGACATTTCGGCGATGCCGCCGGCATTGTCGGTCACGGGGCCGAAGGCGTCGAGCGCCACGATCATGCCGGCCAGGCCGAGCATGGTGGTGACCGCGATCGCGGTGCCGAACAGACCAGCGAGCTGGAAGGTGGCGATGATGCCCGCCACGATGACGATTGCCGGCATCGCGGTGGCTTCGAGCGAAACTGCCAGACCCTGGATCACGTTGGTGCCGTGGCCGGTCACCGATGCCTGGGCAATCGAGTTCACCGGACGCTTGTCGGTGCCGGTATAATACTCGGTGATCACCACGATCAGACCCGTCACGACGAGACCGATGAGGCCGCAGATGAACAGGTTGGTGCCGGTGATTTCCATGCCGGCAACGGTGCCGATCGCTTCCCAGCCGATGGTCAGCGAGGTCGCGCCGCCGACGCCGATGATGGTCAGCAGGCCGGTGACGATGAGGCCCTTGTAGAGGGCGCCCATGATCGAGCCGTTGGAACCGAGGCGCACGAAGAAGGTGCCGATGATGGAGGTGATGATGCAGGCGCCGCAAAGCGCGAGCGGGTAGAGCATCACCTGACCGAGAATTTCAGAACCGGCGAAGAAGATCGCGCCCAGAACCATGGTCGCGACAACGGTCACGGCATAGGTCTCGAACAGGTCGGCGGCCATGCCGGCGCAGTCGCCGACATTGTCGCCGACATTGTCGGCGATGGTTGCGGGATTGCGCGGATCATCCTCCGGGATACCGGCTTCCACCTTGCCGACCAGGTCACCACCCACGTCGGCGCCCTTGGTGAAGATGCCGCCGCCGAGACGGGCGAAGATCGAGATCAGCGAAGCGCCGAAACCAAGCGACACCAGAGCGTCGATCACCGCGCGGTCAGCCGCGCCATAACCCATCGGGCCGATCAGGACCCAGTAATAAACAGCAACGCCAAGCAGTGCGAGACCCGCCACCAGCATGCCGGTGATGGCGCCCGACTTGAATGCAATGTCGAGGCCCGCGGCCAGGCTGTTGGATGCGGCCTGTGCGGTGCGCACATTGGCGCGTACCGAGACGTGCATGCCGATGAAGCCCGCGACGCCCGAAAGCACGGCACCGATCAGGAAGCCGACCGCCGCCGTAACGGACAGCAGCCACCAGGCGAGCAGAAACACCACCACGCCGACGATGGCGATGGTTGTGTACTGGCGGGAAAGGTAGGCCTGCGCACCCTCGCGGATGGCGCCGGCGATTTCCTGCATGCGTGCGTTGCCCTGGTCGGCCGCGAGGACCGACTGCGTCGCCCAGATGGCGTAAAGGACAGAAAGCAGGCCGCAGGCGATGACGACGTAAAGCATGGTCATTGCCAGAATTTTCCTTTGGGTTTGGCCCGCAAGAAACCCCTCCCCGGGCCGTTGACGGCGTCAAGGCGCAAAAAACGCCTGACCCTTCAGCGCGCGCTTATGCGCAAGCGACCGCTCAACGTCAAGCTATTGACCGGTTTTTGCCCCGAAATCGCCGCTTCAAGCGCGGTCAGAACCGTATCGCCGACAGTCGAGCAGATCAGGCAGGCTGCGGTTTTCTGGAGATAGCAGCCAGCGCGCCCAGCGCCACCAGGCACAGCACAGTGACCGGGAATATGATCCAGTTCAGCATGTCCCAGCCCCAGACATTGTAGACCTGTCCCGACATCAGCGAAGCGAAGGCGACCGACGAAAAGAGAACGAAGTCGTGGAAACCCTGCACTTTGTTCTTCTCTGCGGGTGAATATGTTTCGGCCACCATCGCAGTCGAGCCGATGAAGCCGAAATTCCATCCCAGCCCAAGCAGGATCAGCGCCGTCCAGAACTGCCACAGCTGAATGCCCGAAAGCGCGACGATGCCGCAGCCAATCAGTAGAATGAGGCCAGCCGCGACGACCTTCTCCTTGCCGAACCGGGCAATGAGGCGGCCGGTGAAGAAACTCGGGCCGAACATGGCAAGCACATGCCACGAGATGCCGAGTGTCGCCTCGTCGGTACTGAAACCGCAACCGACCATCGCCAGCGGTGCGCCTGTCATGACAAAGCTCATCAGGGCATAGCTGCCGACCGCGCAAAAGAGCGCGACGGCAAAACGCGGGCTGGCGACGATTTCTTTCAATGGCCGCGCCGGCCCCGCATCCACGCCATCGTCGACCGGCTGGTCCTTGCGCAGACGCAGGAACGACAGGATGACCAGACCGGCAAGCGCCAATCCGATCACCGATACGAACGAGCCGGCAAACATGACCGGCGCCAGCGTCTCGCGGGTGAAAATCACGATCTGCGGGCCGAGGATTGCGGTAATGACGCCGCCTGCAAGCACCCATGAGATTGCGCGCGCCTTGAACTCGGGCGGCGCGTTGTCGGCAGCGGCAAAACGGAACTGCTGAACAAAGGCACCGCCGGCTCCGATCACCAGCAGTCCGGCAACGAAGAGCCAGAAACTCGACTGGAACAGTGCCAGCGCGGCAACTGCGCCACCCAGGCCGGTGATCAGCGAGCCGGTCATGAAACCGCCGCGCTGACCGAGAGCACGGATGGCAAAAGCAGCAGGTATGGCGCCTGCGGCGACCCCGACCGTAAATGCGGTTACAGGTGCCGTTGCCAGTGACTTGTCGGGCCCCAGCAGGTAGTCCCCCGCAAGGCCGCCCAGGGAAATCGAGATTGGCGCGGCCGATCCGATGATTGCCTGCGAGGCCGCAAGAATGAGCGTCGTGCGCGTTGCGTCCCGCGCCATCTGCGGGCCGCTCACGCTTTCGCTCCTCCGCGGCCCTCGCCCCGCTTCTCACGCGCCACGCGGTCCAGAACCGCGTTTACAAGCCGCGGCTCCTCTTCCTCGTAGAACGCGTTGGCGATGTCGACATATTCGGACACGATAACCGCTACCGGCACGTCCCGGCGTTCGATCAGCTCATAGGTGCCGGCGCGCAGTATCGCACGCAGGGTGGAATCCAGCCGCGAAAGCGGCCAGTCGTCGGTCAACGCGGCACGAATGACCGGGTCGATCGTCTTCTGGCCTTCGACGACGCCGGACAAGATGGCGCGAAACCACTGCGGATCGGCCTCGCGGTAGACCGAACCGTCGACTTCCTTGCCGAGACGGTAGGCCTCGTATTCGGCCGCCGTCTCCAGCACGCCGCTGCCTGCGACATCCATCTGATAAAGCGCCTGCACCGCCGCCAGGCGGGCCGCACCGCGCTTGTTGGCCGGCCTCGCGCCCTGTCCCTCCGGCGATGACTTGGCAACGCTCACGATTCGAACCCCGCCTTCACCGAGATCATGGACAGTGCCGCATTGGCCGCGAAACCGCCCTTGTCGCCCTCGTTCTGGCGCGCACGGGCCCAGGCCTGCGCCTCGTTCTCGACGGTCAGGATGCCGTTGCCGATCGGCGCGCCGGCGACCGACAGGTTCATCAGGGCGCGGCTCGATTCATTGGCGACAATATCGAAGTGATAGGTCTCGCCGCGGATCACGCACCCCAATGCCACGTAGCCGTCATACTTTTTTGCGCCCGCATTGATGGCAAAGGAGATTGCCGCCGGCACCTCAAGCGCCCCGGGAACGGTAACCACGTCATATGTCGCGCCGGCGCGCTTAAGCGCCGTCTTCGCGCCCGAAAGAAGGGCGTCCGAAAGCTCTTCGTAATATCGCGCTTCGACGATGAGGATATGCGGCATGCGTCTGTGATCTTTCAGGCTCGAGGGGTTGCCGGTCACTTAGGCCTAACGGCAAGCGACGGCAAGCGCTTCGTGCCGTGCTCCTCCAATGATCGGCTGTACCAGTGCCGTCAGCGCGGTGCTTCCGCCAGCCGCGCGGCATAACGCGCCATGGTGTCGACTTCGAGGTTTACGCGGTCGCCGACCGCGCGGTCCGCCCAGGTTGTCACCGCCAGGGAATGGTGGATCAGAAGCACATCGAAACGCACGCCGTCGACGCCGTTCACCGTCAGAGACGTGCCGTCGAGCGCGACGGAACCCTTGGGCGCAATGAAGCGCGCCATTTCCAGCGGCGCCTCAAGTGTAAACCGGACGGCATCGCCCTCATCCTCGCGTGCAACAATCTGCGCCGTGCCGTCGACATGGCCGGACACGATATGGCCGCCGAGTTCGTCGCCCACCTTCAGCGCACGCTCCAGATTGATGCGCGTGCCCGTGTCCCAATCGGAGGCCGTGGTCAGCCGCAGTGCCTCTTCCCACGCCTCCACCTCGAACCAGCGCGCGTTTGAGCCTGACTCAGGCAATGCAACGACGGTCAGGCACACACCCGAGCAGGAAATAGACGCGCCGATATCGATCGTGGCCGGATCGTAGGCTGTCTCGATCCGCAGGCGCCGGCCTTCGGCGAGCGGCGAAACGGCGGCAACCTTGCCGATATCGGTGACAATTCCCGTGAACATCAGCCTGTCCTCATCCATTCCGCAAATCTGTCGCCGCCAAACTTGCCGTCGCGGACGAGCCTGAACCCGGACGGTACGGTGTCCGGCGTGACAGGCGAAACAATACCGCCCGGCCCGACGTCGCCCTCACCGGAAAACAAAACAAGACGGTCGACCAGGCGTTCGCGCAGGAACTGTTCGGCCACCGCGGCGCCGCCTTCGACCATCAAGGTCGAGACCCCGCGGCCCGCAAGATCTTCCAGCATCTCGGGCAGCGCAATGCGGCCGTCGGCGATATCGGCGCCGAGAAACTGCACACCCAGTGCCGCGAGCTCCGCCTTGCGCGCGGAATCGGCCTCGGGTGCGGCTGCGACGATGACCGGCGTCTCGCGCGCGCTCGCCGCAAGGCGAGACGCGGCCGGCAGCCGCGCGTCGCAATCGAGCACGATGCGGATGGGCGAGCGCTGCACCAGCCCCGGCAAACGGCAGGTAAGTTCGGGATCGTCCGCGATCGCGGTGCCGATGCCGACGAGAATCGCGTCGGCCTCGGCGCGCATCGCATGCACCTGCGCCCGGGCAAGATCACCGGTAATGGCGACCTGACCTTCGCCTTTTCGGCCGATCATCCCGTCGGCGGAAACAGCAAGTTTCAGAATTACTTCCGGCCGCTTGCTGACTGATCGAATCAGGTAACCCGCCATCAGCTCGGCGGCATCGTCGGCCAACACTGCCTCCACCACCTCGATACCCGCATCGCGCAATATCGCGTAGCCGCGACCGGACACACGCGGGTCCGGGTCGCTCGCCGCTCCCACCACGCGCACGATGCCAGCCGTCACCAGCGTCTCCGCGCAGGGCGGCGTGCGGCCATGGTGCGCACAAGGCTCCAGCGTGACATAGGCGGTGGCACCGCGGGCCAGTTCGCCGGCTTCGTCCAGCGCCTGCGGCTCGGCATGGGGCCTGCCCCCGATCGCCGTGACGCCACGCCCGACGATGCGCGGGCTTCCGCCATCGTTGCGCACGATCAGCGTGCCGACAGACGGGTTGGTGCCGGTTAATCCAAGGTGATGCCGCGACATGCGGATCGCGGCCGCCATGAAGCGGCGATCGGTTTCGCTCGGCGTGGCGGATGAGGGCGAGCTGCCAGCCATCGCCTACTCCGCCTCGTCCCCGTCCTTCAGCTGGCCGAGAATTTCCTGGAAGTCGCGCGCCTCGCGGAAATTGCGGTAAACCGAAGCGAACCGCACATAAGCGACATCGTCGAGCGACTTGAGGGCTTCCATCACCAGTTCGCCGATGCTGTCAGATGAGATTTCCGTTTCGCCGGAACTTTCCAGCTGACGGACAATACCCGATACGGCACGTTCGATACGCTCAGGTTCGACATTGCGTTTTCTGAGCGCGATATCGAAGGAGCGCATCAGCTTGTCGCGGTCGAAGGGCACCTTGCGGCCCGATTTCTTGGCTACCACAAGGTCGCGCAGCTGCACGCGCTCGAAAGTGGTGAAGCGGCCGCCGCAATCGGGGCAGACGCGTCGGCGGCGGATGGCGTTGCCGTCTTCCGCCGGGCGGGAGTCTTTCACCTGGGTGTCGAGCGACTGGCAGTATGGGCAGCGCATGGCGGGTCCGTGACGCGTTGAGTCGGATGCGCCGAAGGAGTTAGAGCTTTTCGGCTCCGATTCAAAGCCCGCCGGCCCGGCGCATCCTGGCCGGGCCAAAGCGGATCAGGCGTCAGCCAAGAAACTCGTAGAGCGGGAAGCGGTTGCACAGCGCCACCACCTTTTCTTTCACCGCTGCCTCTACGGCGGCATTTCCCTCATCCGAATTCGCGGTCTTGAGCCCGTCGAGCACCTCGGCAATCAGGGTGCCGATTTCGCGGAACTCGGCCTGACCGAAACCGCGTGTGGTGCCAGCCGGCGTTCCGAGCCGGATGCCGGAGGTGACAAACGGCTTTTCGGGATCGAACGGGATGCCGTTCTTGTTGCAGGTGATGTTGGCGCGGCCGAGTGCTGCCTCGGCACGTTTGCCTGTGGCGTTCTTGGGCCGCAGATCCACCAGCATCAGGTGGTTGTCGGTACCGCCTGACACGATGTCGAGCCCGGTTTCCTGAAGGCTCGCGGCGAGCGCCTTGGCATTTGTCGCCACATCCTGCGCATAGGCCTTGAAGGATGGCCGCAGCGCCTCACCAAGAGCAACTGCCTTCGCGGCAATCACGTGCATCAGCGGGCCGCCCTGAAGGCCCGGAAACACCGCGGAATTGAACTTCTTCGCCAGCGCCTCGTCATTGCACAGGATCATGCCGCCGCGCGGGCCGCGCAGCGATTTGTGGGTCGTGGTGGTCACGACATGCGCATGAGGCAGCGGCGACGGGTGAACACCGCCAGCGACCAGACCGGCAATATGCGCCATGTCGACCATCAGCCAGGCGCCGATTTCATCGGCGATGTCGCGGAAAGCCTTCCAGTCCCAGATGCGCGAATAGGCCGTGCCGCCGGCCAGGATCAGCTTCGGCTTGTGTTCATGCGCAAGGCGGCGCACCTCATCCATGTCGAGCAGGTGGTCGTCCTCGCGCACCCCGTAGGAGACCACGTTGAACCACTTGCCGGACATGTTGACGGGCGAACCGTGGGTCAGATGGCCGCCGGAATTCAGATCCAGGCCCATGAAGGTGTCGCCCGGCTGCAAAAGCGCCAGGAAAATCGCCTGGTTCATCTGGCTGCCGGAATTCGGCTGCACATTCGCGAACTCGCAGCCGAACAGCTTCTTGGCGCGCTCGATCGCCAGTTCCTCGACGATATCGACATACTGGCAGCCGCCATAATAGCGCTTGCCGGGGTAGCCTTCGGCATATTTGTTGGTCAGCACCGTGCCTTGCGCCTCCATCACGGCGCGGCTGACGATGTTTTCGGACGCGATCAGCTCGATCTCATGGCGCTGACGGCCCAGTTCGGAGCGAATCGACCGGAAAATCTCCGGATCCACCTCCTCGAGCGGAGCCGTGAAAAAATCTTCGGCCTGCGCCGAGTGAGCAGTCGCTGTTGCCATTGCGAATGACCTTCAGTTCGATTTGACGTGGATGCGCGCCGGGCGCTTAACACGAAACCGGCAGGTCTTCCACTCGTGCGAAACGAACTTCGCCGTTCCGTTCGCGACAGCCAAGAAAAAGGCCGCCCGCGGCGGCCCTCTTCGGTAGAATAATGCTGCCGGTTAGAGCGAACTGGTGAGCTGCAGTTCCTCGATGCCGTCCTGACCGTAGATATCGTCGCGGAAATGAACCACGGCATCGCTTGTCGACCATGCCGACACATAGGTGAAATAGACCGGCACCGCCGCCCGCAGCGCGACAGGCGTGCTTTCGCCCGTCTTGATGGCCTGCTCGAAGCGACGGCGGTCCCAGCCGTCAGTATCGCGCAGCAGCCAGGTGACGAGATCGCGCACATTCTGCACGCGCACGCAGCCGGACGAGAAGAACCGGTCGATATCGTTGAACAGGCTCTGCTGCGGCGTGTCGTGCATATAAACGGCATGCGGGTTCGGGAAGTTGATCTTCACCGAGGCCATCGCGTTGATCTTGCCCGGATCCTGGCGGAAGCGCAGCTTCGCGGCCTCGTCGGTCGACCAGTCCACCGTCATCGGATCAACCTCGTCGCCGCTCGAGTTGATCAGACGAATGTTGTTGTCCGTCAGATAGTTGGGGTCATTACGCATAAGCGGAATGATATCCTTGCGGATGATCGATTCGGGCGCATTCCAGAACGGATTGATGATCACTTCGTTGATCTTGGAATTCAGGATCGGCGTCTGGCGGTCCACCTTTCCCACGATTGCGGTGTGGCGCAGGATTACACGGCCGTTCTCGACTGCCTCGATCTGAGCGGCAGGAATGTTGACCATGACGAAACGCTGCCCGAGCTCGCCGGACATCGACCGCAGGCGTTCCAGATTGGTCTTCAGCTGAGCCAGCCTGATCGGCGCCGAAACATTCATGGCCGCGTAGCTGTGCGGCCCCATGACGCCGTCGCTCGGCAGACCGTGGCGCGCCTGGAAGCGCTTCACAGCTGCATCGACATAAGTGTCGAAGGACTGGCTCATGCCGGCGCCGGTCGACAGGTCGCCCGAGATCATCAGGCGGCGGCGCAGCATTTCGACTTCCGGCTCGATTACGCCGAGTTTCAGGCGCTTCGTTGCCGGAACCGTGTTCCAGCCGCCGTTCTGCACCAGCATTTCATAGTGAGCGATCGCCTGCTCGACATAAAACACCGTCTCGGCACTGAAAATCGGAAGGTTCGAGGCAACTTTCTCGCCAGCGCCTGCGCCGGTATCGAAACGGTCGTTCCAGCCGCCGCGGCGCGGCGTTTTCAAAATCTCATCAATCACCGACTGGGCGAACGCGCCGGATGTCAGCGCCGTGGCCGTCATCGCGCCAATTCCACCTAGAAACGTTCGGCGTTTGAGGGACATTGAGGCCTCCGGTCTTATGCTGAATTGGGAGCCGGATACTCGGCTCGGCTTAAAATGTCGTCAAGGCATGGGCCTGCCCATGACAAACCGCTCGTACAGAAGCGCTTAGCATACGCCAAGCCACCGGAATATGGCCGCAGCGTGGCCAAGTCCACACAAGCGCGTGAAACAAGAAAAACCGGCGCCCTGGGGCGCCGGCTCCGCACATTTGCCATTTCCCGCCAGGTCCCACTCGCGGGACGGCAGCGGAGAGAAAAAGGAATTACATGCGATATGCGATGGTATCGTTCCAGAACCGGTCGAGGCGCTGCAGCGAACGGTTCATCTGCTGGAATTCATCGCTGTTGATGCCGCCCACCTGCTCGATCGAACCGATGTGGCGGTCATAAAGCCTGGCGACGACCTCGGCCACGTCCTGGCCCTTGTCGGTGAGGCTGATGCGAACCGAGCGGCGGTCGACACGCGAACGCTGGTGATTGATGAAGCCGAGTTCGACGAGCTTCTTCAGATTGTAGGAAACGTTGGATCCCAGATAATAACCGCGGGTACGCAGTTCGCCTGCCGTCAGTTCCGAATTGCCGATATTGAACAGCAGCAGCGCCTGGATGGCGTTGATGTCGCTGCGGCCATTGCGGTCGAATTCGTCCTTGATCACATCGAGCAGGCGGCGATGCAGCCGCTCAACGAGCTGAAGGGATTCAAGATAGAGCGAGCGGATGTGCTCGCGCGGGTCGTTGTTTTCGGTTTCGGCATGCGCTGCCGGCTGACGCGAAGTCATCATTGTTCTGCCTCTCGTTTGACGCCTGGTGAATTGTTTTTTGTTCTTCACCTTGGCCGCCACCATAACGAAGGCGTCTAAAATTCGACTTAAACCGCAAGCTTAATGGGAGGTTAGGATCAACCTCCGGCAAAGTTGCTGAATCCTTTGTAAATTCAATCGGTAAGCTTGGATCGATTCAGGCGCTGGATGCACGTTTGTAGTGCTCCCAGGCGAGCAGGACGCGCCACACCGCGAACACTGCCAAAGCCGCGATGTGGAAGGCGACAAGCGCCGGGCGCGCACCGAACAGCTCCGGGAACCCCGCATACATGACAATCTCGCCAACAGCCGCGATCACCCAGATGACGGGCCCCCACGAAACGGTCATCCACAATCCGGTCGCGGCGATGGGAAACAGGACCGACAGTACCGTACAGGCGACCTGCCAATGCAGCGGCATCAGGTCGAAACGCCATAACGCTCCGTCATAAATGCCGATCAACCTGACCCAGTACGCAAGGCCGATGGCCATGCAGGTCAGCGCCAGCGCGCGGCACAGCCAGTCGTAACCAAGCTCGGTCGCGCTGATGCGCGGCAGTCTGACCCTCGAGTTGCGCGTTGCCTCGCTCACAGGCCGAGTTCCTTTTCGCCAAGCGGTGCGAAATAGGCGTTCACGGCTTCGTCCGAAACCTCTTCCAGCATCGAAGGCTGCCAGACCGGCGCGTTGTCCTTGTCTATGACAGCCGCGCGAATGCCTTCATAGAAATCGCGGCCGGCGAGCATCCGGTTGAGGATGCGGAATTCCATGTTCATGCAGTCACGCATGGAAAGCGCCCTGCCCTCTGTGATTTCGCGGAACGCGACCTTGACCGAGGTTGGCGAGCGCTTGGCGATCGTTGCGGCAAGTCCCGCTTCAAATTCCGCATCGGCCTCTGCGAGGCTTTGCATAACGCCACCGAGCGTTGGCTGGGCGAAATGCCGGTCGATCGCCTCCCAGTGATCCGCAGGCGTCTCAGATGCCGCCGTTTGAGCGAACATCGCCAGCGTTGCCTCGATGTCGCCGCCAGCCGTGAGCTGCCGTGTGAGTTCGTCGAGGGCTTCGGCCTTCACCGCATGTGTGGCAAAACCGGACTGCAGCTGATCGCCCCAGCGGGCGCGATTTCCGGTCAGGCCGAAATACATGCCCGCCGCGCCCCTGAGCCGCGGCAGGAAATGCGAGCCGCCGACATCGGGGAAAAAGCCGATGCCAACCTCCGGCATGGCGAAAACCGCATTTTCGGTCACCACGCGATGCGAACCATGCGCGGAGATGCCGACACCGCCGCCCATGACGATGCCGTCGATCAGCGCAACATAAGGTTTCGGGTAAGCCTCGATCGCCGCGTTGAGGCGGTACTCGTCGGCAAAGAAGTCGACCAGCAGCCTGCCCTCAAGGCCGGCTTTGTAAACATCGACGATATCGCCGCCGGCGCAAAACGCCCTGCCTTCGGCGCGTACGATCACCAGCTCGACGGCCGGGTCTTTGCGCCAGGCTTCAAGTGCGGCTGCCAGCGCATTGACCATACGTTGCGTCAGCGCGTTCAGCGCCTTCGGCCGTGTCAGCGTGACCACGCCGGCCCGGCCCTGCCGATCAAACCCTATCTCGTCGGCGCCGCCGAAATCCCCACTCACGCCAGCCGTCTCCCTGTGTCCCCCCTGCGTGCTTAGGAAGCGATGCGCGGTGCGTCAATGAGGCATCGGAGTAAAGACGCGCCGCATAGCGAATAGCGGTTTTGCGTGATAGAAGGCGCGCCAAGGAGCGCTGCCATGAAAACATCGGTTGAAAAGCTTGTCGCGGGCGGCCGCGACGTCGACGAAATCACCGGCAGCAGACGCCAGCGGCGCATGCGCAAGGCCGACTGGTCGCGCCGGCTGGTGCAGGAAAACCGGCTCACCGTGGACGACCTGATCTGGCCCGTCTTCATTATCGACGGCGAAAACCGCCGCGAAGACATTCCGGCGATGCCCGGCGTGCAGCGCATGACCGTCGACCTTCTCGTCCGCGAGGCCGAGCGCGCGGCGAAACTCGGCATTCCGGCAATCGCGACTTTTCCGAATGTCGACCTCTCGCTGCGCGACGAAACCGGCTCCGCCGTGCTCGACCCCGACAATCTGATCAACCGCGCCACGCGCGCGCTGAAGGCCGAAGTGCCTGAGATCGGCGTCATCACCGATGTCGCGCTCGACCCGTTCACCAGCCACGGCCATGACGGCATTTTGCGCGACGGCATCATCGTCAATGACGAGACAGTGGAGCAGATCGCTGCTGCCGCGGTGTACCAGGCTGCCGCCGGCGCCGACATCATCGCGCCGTCGGACATGATGGATGGCCGTATCGGCGCCATTCGCGACGCGCTCGACGCAAACGGCTTCTCCGATGTCGCCATCATGTCCTATGCGACGAAATTCGCCTCGGCCTTCTATGGCCCCTACCGCGAGGCAATCGGCACGCAGGGCCTGCTCAAGGGCGACAAGAAGACCTATTACATCGATCCTGCCAACACAGAAGAAGCGCTGCGGGAGACCGAGCAGGACATCGCCGAAGGCGCCGACATGGTGATGGTGAAACCCGGCCTGCCCTATCTCGATATCGTGTGGCGGCTGAAGGATACCTTCCAGCTGCCGACATTCGCCTACCAGGTGTCGGGCGAATATTCGATGATCAGGGCGGCAGCCGCAAATGGCTGGATCGACGGCGAACGCGCGATGATGGAATCTCTGCTCGCATTCAAGCGCGCCGGCTGCGACGGCATCCTTACCTATTTCGCGCCGGAAGTCGCCGAGCGCCTGCAGGGCTGAGCGTCTTTACATAACTTTACGTTCGCGCTGTAGGGGCGAAACGTTGGCTCACTACCTTCAACTCATCGCAGCAATGAAGCTGCCGAGCTGAAGGAGCCCAGGACAATGACCACCGAGAACAACACCCCCGAAACCGAAGCAACGCCAGAAACCAAGCCCGCCGCAGCAAATGGCTGGGGCAAGTGGGTCGCAGTCGGTGCGGTCGCGGCCATGCTGGTCGGCGGCGCAGGCGTCGCCAGCGCAATCAGCGACGACAGCGGCCGCAACTTCAAGCGCCTCGGCTTCGAGCACAGCGAAAGCATGGGCGGACGCGACGGCGGCATGATGCAGGCCCGCTGGGGCGGCGGCGGCGACCACGGCCGCGGAATGGGCCGTGTTCTTCAGCAGCTCGACCTCACTGACGAGCAGGAAGACAAGATCTTTGAAATCATGGATGGCGTGCGTGGCGAAGTGCGTCCCCTGATGCGGGAGTTCCGCGATACGCGCGAAAACCTCGTCGAAATCCTGTCGGCCGAGACAATCGACCGGCAAGCGATTGAGACGCTGCGCACCGAACGGCTGGCGTCGGTCGACGAAGCCTCGAAGACGATGAGCGAAGCGCTCCTGAACGCGGCGGAAGTCCTCACGCCCGAACAGCGCGCCGAACTCGCCAAACTTATCGAGGATCACGGGATGGGCGGAAGGCACGGTCGCTGGTAAGACCGGCTGAAGCGCATCGAACGGAGCGTAGCAGACCATGGCGGATACGGTACTGATCGTCGACGACGATACGCGCCTCTCCGCCATGGTCAGCGACTATCTGGCCGAGAACGGGTTCAAGGTCGCCACAGCACCGACAGCTACCGAAGGGCTAAAGGCTCTCAATAGCCGCGCACCCGACGCCGTCATCCTCGACATCATGCTGCCCGACATAGACGGCTTCGAAACCTGCCGGCGCATCCGCGCCGTTTCCGACGTTCCAGTGCTGATGCTGACCGCTAAGGGCGACGAGATGGACCGCATCGTCGGGCTGGAGATCGGCGCCGACGACTATCTGCCCAAACCATTCAACCCACGCGAACTGCTGGCCAGGCTGAAAGCCATACTGCGGCGGCGCAGCGGCAATGCCGCAAGTGCTGAGCGCGTGCTTCGCTTTGGAAGGCTCGAAATCGAGCCCTCGTCGCGCATCGCGCGTCTCGACGGGAACAACTGCACCCTCACCAGCTATCAATTCGATCTTCTGGTCGCTCTTGCCGAAAACGCCGGACGCACGCTTTCGCGCGAGCAGCTCATGGACAAGGTCAAGGGCGCCGAGCTCGAGGCCTTCGACCGGTCGATCGATGTTCATATCTCTCGCATTCGCGCTGCGATCGAGGACGACCCGAAACATCCGAAGCGAATCGTGACCGTGCGCGGCGCGGGCTATGTTTTCGCGCGCTATCAGGATCGGGAAAGCTGAGCGATGTTGAAACGCCTGCGCAGCAGCCTGTTTTTCAAGATCTACGTCACGCTCCTCGCCTGTCTGGCGGCAGTGGCGATCATGAGTGCCGTGTTCGTGCGCGCCGGCCAGGACCAGGAAGACCGAAGCTGGCAGGGCCGCCTCGACGCGTTCCTGACCGCGACGCTGCCCGAAACGGCGAGCCGCGACGATCTGCAGGCGCGCCTCGACTGGCTTTCCGACGCATTCGACACCGACATCGGCCTTTACGCCCAAAATGGCAGACCGATCGCGTCTGCCGGCAACCCGCCGCTGCCGGAACACACACCCTTCTGGCGTAATCGCCGCAACGATGACGACCGGCGCGGTTTTGCCTTCCGGCTTGAGGACGGGCGTATCGTTACGGCCAACATCGCCGGGCACCTGAGACCTGGCGTGCGCAGTCCCCTTCTTTATATGGCGCTGATCGCGGCGGTGATCGGCCTTGCCTCATATCCTGTGGTGCGCCACCTCACCCGCCGGCTGGAGCGCCTGCGCCAGGGCGTGGAAACATGGGGCGACGGCGCCAAACTTGCGCGTGTCGAGCTGCCGGGCACCGACGAAGTGGCTGCGGTCGCGATCAGCTTCAATGCAGCAGCCGACCGCATCGAAGCGCTGATTGCCTCACACCGCGCGCTGCTGGCCAATGCCAGCCATGAACTGCGTTCGCCGCTGGCACGATTGCGCATGGCGATCGACATTTACGAAAGCGCGCCAAGCGAGGCGGTGAAGCGCGAGATCGTGCAGAACCTTGCCGAGCTCGACGATCTGGTGGGCGAAATATTGCTGGCAAGCCGGCTTGATCATGTCGAGGATCTCGACAGTCGCGAGGAGTTCGATCTTCTGGCGCTGACGAGCGAGGAAGCGGCACGGCATGACATCAAAGTCGACGGCGAGGCGGCGGCGGTGAATGGCGACCCGAAGCTTTTGACGCGGCTCATCCGCAATCTGATCCTGAACGCCAAACGGCATGGCTCGGAGCCAGTGACGGTGAGCCTGTCGATACACGGCCCTATGGCGGTACTCGCGGTCACGGACAGCGGCACAGGCATTGCCGAGACAGACCGGGCACGCATCTTCGAACCATTCTACCGTCCGCGCGGCTATGGCGAACAGGCCGGCGGCTGGGGGCTCGGCCTGTCGCTGGTGCGGCAGATCGCAGAACATCATGGCGGCAGCGTTCGATACGACGCACCGGCCGGCGGCGGGTCCAGATTCACGGTTCTTCTTCCGCTTTCGGGCGGCGTAAAGCCACAAATGGCTTGAAAACGCAGGAGAAATCCCCATCTCCAAGACGACCGATCAAAAGGAAAGAAATATGACCGCCAAGGTTCTCGACGGTGAGATCATTTCCGACAAGTTGGATGACGCGCGTTTTTATGACGGCGTGCGTACCAGGCGCATCTTCGCCTTCCTGCTCGATTACGTGCTGGTCGCGCTTTTGATGATCCCATTTGGTGCGATCGTTGCGCTGCTCGGCGTGGTGACACTCGGCCTCGGCTGGCTTTTGTTCGGCATTCTGTTTCCGCTGGTCGCGCTCATCTATATCTGGATGACGCTTGGCGGGCCGGAACAGGCTACGGTGGGCATGCGCATGATGGGCATTCGCCTCGAGCGCCTCGACGGGCGGCCTGTCGACGGCATGCTGGCAGTGGTTCATTCGGTGCTTTTCTGGGCCGCGAATGCAATTCTGACGCCGCTGGTACTGCTCGTCACGCTGTTCACCGACCGCAAGCGCACCCTGCACGATCTGCTGCTCGGCACGGTTGTTGCGCGCTCCGAGCGGGTGCGCTGACCAGCCCCTCAAAAGCATGATCCAGAATTTTTGATCGTTGGCGCCCTTCGCGGCGCCATTCGGCGGTTGACGTTTTCCTCAGTGCGGCCAAGCTATGGTAAGCTGAGTTTCCGTTGAATCCGGCCAGATGACGCAACATACGACCCAAACACCGCAGTTCTTCCTGACCGCGCCGTCGCCCTGCCCCTATATCGAGGGACAGCTGGAGCGGAAGGTGTTTACGCATCTGGTCGGCAACCGCGCCCCGGAACTCAACGACCTTCTGACCCAGGGCGGTTTCCGCCGCTCGCAGAACATTGCCTACCGGCCGGCCTGCGAAACCTGCCGCGCCTGTGTGTCGGTGCGTATCCTGGCGCAGGAGTTCGAGCCGACGAAGAACATGCGCCGCGTTGCGCAGCGCAATGACGACCTGATCGGCCACCAGCACGACGCCGAACCAACCACCGAGCAGTATTCGCTTTTCCGCACCTATCTCGATTCGCGCCACCGCAAGGGCGGCATGTCGGACATGACGGTGCTCGACTATGCGATGATGGTGGAAGACAGCCATGTCGACACCAAGGTGATCGAATACCGCAAGCGCGGGCCGGACAGCTTCATCACCGGCAGGGGCGAAGGGCCGCTGGCGGCGGTCGCCCTGACCGACCGCATGGCCGACGGGCTGTCGATGGTCTACTCCTTTTTCGACCCCGACCTTGCCGACCGCTCGCTCGGCACCTTCATGATCCTCGACCATATCGAACGGGCCCGCGCGCTCGGGCTGCCGCATGTCTATCTCGGCTACTGGGTGCACGGCTCGCGCAAGATGGCCTACAAGGTACGCTTCCAGCCGCAGGAACATCTCGGACCCAAGGGCTGGGAACGCAGCAGCCCCTAGGCCGGCACGGCAACCGCGGCAGGCAATCAGCGCGGGGCGAGTTGTCCGATCAGATCGTTTGCGAACGCGGCGATTGCCCCCGACGCGGCGAAATCGAACTTGTTGATCGCCACGAAGACCCCGACGCCGCGCGCAGGCGCGAATGCATGATAGACGAACATGCCCTGCAGGCCGCCTGCCTTCTGCATGATCAGGGGGCGATCTCCGTCTGGCTGCATGATGACCCAGCCGAGGCCCATGGCGTCCATATGACCGGATTCGTCGAGCGCATAGACGGGATCGAGGCCGTCGCGCTGCAGATAGGCCGCGTGGTTCACCAGCCGCATCTCATCGTCCCGGGAGGGACTGCGGTCGAGATGCCATTGCAGCCATTTCAGCATGTCGTTGGCGCTCGAATAGAGGCCGCTCGCACCGCCCATGGCCGGCGTGTTGGGCACATCCGGCAGCGGGGTGCCCTCGAAGCCGTGGCCCTGCATCAGGCGAGCGCGGTCCGCCGGTGCGACCGAGAGGCCGGTGTCGTTGAGCCCCATCGGTTCGAGCACACGCTCCGACAGAAGCGCCTCATAAGACTTGCCGGCGGCATCGGCGAGGCCGAGCGCAAGCATGTCGAAGCCGAAATTGGAATAGAGTGCGCCGCTACCGGCGGCAAAGAACTGCGGGTCGCCGGCAAGCGCCGCGCGGTAGGCGTCCACCGTCAGCGTGGCGAAGGGATTGTCGTCGGGGCCGGGCTCGCGATCGAGCTCGCGCGGCAGGCCGGAGGAATGGGTCGCCATGTCGATCAGGCGGATCGGCCGTCCGCCGGCCTGCGGCAGCTGCCAGTCGATATGTTTCGACAGCGTATCGCTGAGCTTGACCGTGCCGTCGGCAGCCATGCCGGCCAGAACAGCGCCGGTGAAGACCTTGCTGACGGAACCGACGCGCATCAGCGTATCGCCGTCCGGCGCCTGGCCCGAACCCGGCTGGAACTCGCCGAACCCGGAAACGGCGGTTTCGCCGTCACGCACCGCGCCGATGACTAGACCAGGCACGCCGGTTTCCAGAAACAGCACCGCACCGGTGAATTCCACCGTGTCGGCCAGCAGCCCCTCCTCGGCGGCGATGGCACGGCCGGCAAAGCCCGTCATGGCGATCATGGCGGCGGCGGCAAAGATGGCGTGGCGGCGGCGTGGTCCGATCATCGGCAATTCTCCTCGTATGGCATTCGAAGCGGACGGCGAAGCACCCGCTCACCGCTCTTGCCAAAGAAGACGCCTGGCCGAAAGCCCGGTCCGGAGAAAAACGCCCGGTGCGCCGGAAGGCCGCGCCAACCCCGCCCCGGACAACAAAAAAAGGGCCGGCGTCCCGACCCTTTTCCATCAGCGCAAAGTCCGTGCCAGTACATCCGTGGTCACGGACAGTGGCGGCCGGACCGCCGCGCGCCTCGAAGGCGCGTCATGGCGATCCTTTCGCGAGCCCCGGCCCGAAGACCGGGCGCCGCTTACACCGCCTGCAGGTTCTCTGCCGCGCTCTTGCCCGAACGCTGGTCGCGAACGACTTCGTAGGAGATCTTCTGACCTTCCACGATGCTGCTCATGCCGGAGCGCTCGACGGCGGAAATGTGGACGAAAACGTCCTGGCCGCCATCATCGGGCTGAATGAAACCAAAACCCTTGGTTGCGTTGAACCACTTAACGGTACCTGTGCTCATGACGATATCCTTCTTCGGTCGTCGTTGGATGCCCGCCCGGCAAGAACCTGCCGGCGATGCCCGATCGATTTGAAGAGGAAGATCGTAGAGTGCGCCTGCCAAAGCGCGGGTAACAAAGTTCAACAGCAGATCGATGGACGTCATGTACGCCCTCATTGGGGTTTATTCAAGGCGTTCAATTTCGCTCACGCGCTATTCGCCGCTATGCGACGGCGCTCCGCGGGGCGGGCCATAAGGCCCGAACATTTCCCTTTTGCGTGCTCAGCTTCGCTGCGCATCGCGGCGCTTCGTCCCTGCGACCTGCGGTCGACCGCGCCGACACCGAAGGGCGGGTCAGTGCGCGGACGCGCGATCGCGCGTCCATTTGTAGAAGAACACCAGCATGTCGACGGCGCTCGCTTCGGCGCGGGCGGAGAGCCGGCCGGTGCAATCGGGATTGCCGGAACGGTCCTGCACGGCGTGGCAGCGGCCGGTGCGGCGGCAGGCCTTGCGTGTGCAGCGCGCGGGCGCGCCGTCGGTCTTCGCGGCGATGCGCATCGCCGTGGTCAGGGCGGTGAGGACAAGCGGCGGGAGGGTGATGGGGGTGGGCATGGGAGTTCCTTTCTGACGGGGAGTTGGGCGGCGGTGGCCGGGTTCCGGAATGGGTCCCGGATCAAGTCCGGGATGACGCAGCGGAGGTGGCGGTGCATGGTGCCAAACGCTGGCTCGGTTGCGCCGTTCAGGCATGGATCCCGCATACGCATTTCAGAAGGCACACCTCATCGTTCCCGCGCCGCGATGGCCGGGGTGTGAAACGCGCCGTTCCGCGACGATCACTACGTGATCGCGCTGGGCGCTCTCGCGACGATCGCTGTGCGATCGCGCGGTGGGAAGCGGACGCATGACAGACGTCTCTGGCTTCTATTTTTGTGACGCCTGTCACGNACAGACGTCTCTGGCTTCTATTTTTGTGACGCCTGTCACGCGCCCGTCCGGTGTTCTTGCCCCGAGTACCTCCGAAGAGGTCACCCGGCATTCGCGCCGGGATATTGCCATTCAGTGCGCCTTCGATCTTGTTGAAGACGCCGGGCTCGCCACGCGATCAAGAGGCGAAGACACAGCTACCCGTGGGCCCGGAGCTGGGGGCTCATCGCCCAGCAGCGCCACCGTAGCGCTGCCGATCCGGCACCGTCCCTGCCACGCTCATCCGGTTCATGACCCGTGTTCCCGCGCAGGAGATGGACCAAGGGTAAGGGAGGACTGGGCGGCGTGGATAAGTTCGAGCCGGATTGGCGGAAAGCAAAGAGTTCGGCCTCAATTTATCCACGGCCATGCCAAAGGGTTGTTTGCCTGTGGGCCCGGGCCCTCCGCTATGGCTCCGGGCGTTCGTTCACTCGCAAAGCCAAATCGTTGGCTTTGCGTTCGCTTCGCGAACCGTTCCTCACGGAGGCTCATCGCCCAGCGGCGTTCTCGAGACGCCACCGATCCGGCACCGACCGCTGCCGCTCCCCGCTCGGAGTGCACACCCGTTTCCCGCGCAGCGGTATTTGCACGGAGGATGGTAAGGGAGGTGGAGAAGGCGGGGATAGATTTTGGGGAGATGGCAGCAGACGATTCGCGGATTTCAGCCCTTCCCGTGTGCGCCGCGCGCCAGAACATCCACGCGGAGTCGAGCCTCAATCCGCAGTGACGCCGCCTACCGTGCCCCTTACGAACTCATAGGCCGCAAGCGCGCCGGCGATGAGAACCGCCGCGAAGGCGAATGCGCTCCACTTCACCTCGCCGGGTGAACTGTATGGCGATCAGTGGCAGCAGAACATGCAACCGCCAACACCCCAGCGCTGCACCTGCGAGCCCGTGGTCGTGTGATTGGACCTCTTATGGCCAAGCGTGTGATGGGGGAAACCGGGAGGGAATGGGGCATTTGCGGGGGCCACGCAGGAGGGCCGATGCGGGTAGCCCACGACGGGTCGAAGTCTTCTCGGGAGCATATTTGTGAAGAGGGTCCGATGAGGTCTCAACAACAGCTCGGTGGCTATTTCCTGTTCATTAATCCGATTGCACATTGCGGAAGAGGAGGAACAGAACAGATCATCGAGCTACGTCAAGACAAGTCAAAAGCAGCTGCGCTATGGGCGACATCTATCAAAAGGTAATTCGCGTCTTTATTGCGTCTCCCGGGGGGCTAGGCGATGAACGCGAGGCCGTCAGAGTCGCGATTGATGATGTTAATCGACAGAACAGCGCTTACTGGGGAATCCGGTTCGAAGCCGTTGGATGGGAAGAGACAATCGGGGGGAACCGGCGCGCGCAATCCCTTATCAACAAAGACTTGGAGTCGTGCGACTACTTCTTTGGGATCTTGTATGACAGATGGGGCTCTCCACCTCAGGGCGACGGCGAGGGCACCGAATTCACATCTGGATTCGATGAGGAATATCATATTGCTGAATCGCTACATAAGAAAGGAGAAATGAATGATTTATTCCTCTTCTTTAAGGCTATTCCCGAAGAACGTCTCCGTGATCCTGGGGAAGAGCTGAAGCGTGTATTAGAGTTTCGCAAGCAGCGCACCGAGGCTCGTAGACCTCTATACTTCGAATTTCCAGATAGAGAACAGTTCAAGACAAAAATTCGCGACTACCTTGCAAACATTGGATGGAGCCTTTTTACCGAACACTCCGAGGGCGACGGCGAGCAGCGGAGGCCCGACGTACAAGCTCCACCGGCCCAGGAAGCAAAGAAGGAAGGCAGGACAAGAGCGACATCGCTTTTTGGGGGCGACACCGAAGCATTTCTCCGCAGACTGCTGGCGATGGAATACAAGTACGACGCTGTAAACCCGCTTGACGTGGCGCGGCTACGATTGATTGCAGCAAGCCTCCATCGCTCCAGCAACGATATTGTTCAGATAGGCGCACATGACGCGAACTTGCTTTTTCGTGCTCGAAATGAAATCTCTCCTTCCAATCGAGAGGTTGAAGCGCTTGTCAACGCTGGCTTGGCAAGTCTTGGAGCTGAGAATATCCCCCTTTGGTTCTGGGTGAACGCTGGGGCCAAAGCGATCGAACCTCTAGCCCCGATACAGGATAGGATGTTTTTCGGTCGTGACCCTGGACGGCGCTATACGCTCAGATTGGCACGATATCTTGGCTTAGCGCCGCCAACGTTTGACGATTTCATCACTCGGGCGAGGGTTATTGAGAGCTGGTTTGACGAAGAAGCTTCCCCGGACACCCGTTCGGAGGCGATGACATATTTGCGGGAGATGGGTCTGGATGAGGACTGCGTCACTCTCGACTCGATAAAAACGACGTATCCAAAAATCGATTCGGCAGAACTCGACGAAACAATCATCGCAATTCGCATGCGCGAGTCGTTGAACGTCGGTTTGGATGAACTCGCGGTTCGCGATCCGGAAAAAGTCTCTGAACCGATCCGAATGCTGATCACCGGATCGTTGGTCAACATTGAGACGGCGCGCCTAACCTCAATGCTGAAACTGAAGGCCTCCGACATCCGACTCCTAGCCGCTGAAGAACTCCGACGACGAGGCGGTCTCGATGCTGACCTCGCAGAGGAACTGAGTGGGGATAGTTCGGCAGCAATACGTTATGAAGCGATCATCGCACTGGTCGATCACGGGAAATCGATTTCGACCGAGCGAGCTCGATCTGCTTTGGAAAGCAAGCAGCCACGAAGGAGTTTACTTTCGTTCAATCGCAACAACAAAGAAGATACACTTTTCGCACAATTTCAGAGGTATGTTCTAAGAAGTTATAATCTAAAGAAACTTTTAGAACTCGCGGAAGATGAATCGCCACATTCGGCCGACGTTTTCTTTACGGCGTGTGAGAAATACCCACGACAAATGCTCACCGAGCTCAGAACCGAACTGCGTTCTGGCTTCCGGCGATTGTTCGACACCAAAGTTGAGAAACTTAAGCAACAGTTCGGCTCAACTTCTCCTGAGTTAATATCTAAGACAGTTGAGCTTGCTCCATTTTCCTGCCTCCAGCATCTGAATGAAGGCATCGGAACACTAGCCCTCCGAATGAACCGAGCCGACATAGGGCTCATGCGACTTGTGCTAGATAGTTGGGAGATCACAGCAAATAAGCCTCTACTTAAATACATGGGTCGATTCGGAGGCTGGGAGGACGTGGGGCGCATCAAAAAACTGAAATTGGCTGGCTACTTTTCGCGTCCAAGTGTTCACGAGGACCGCAATGCAAACATTGATGATGTTGGGCGCACCTTACGTGCACTGGCGCGTCGGCGGTTTACAGACCTCCTTGCCGAGATTACGGACCCCTCCGTCAAGGCAGCAGTATATTGCAGCGCATCAATACAGGAGATCGCGCAGCGCAGCGATGAACACCTATTGGAAGATCTAAATAGCGAATCCGAAAAGCTAAGAAAGACGGTAGCTTTACGATGCGTCCAATCCATTAGTAAGTCTCGCGTAGCAAAGCTGTTGAAAAAGTACATTGATCACGAGTCTTACCGATATTACAATGTAATACATTGGCTTGACCTCGGCGAATCTATGCCTACTGAGGTAAGCAAAGCACTTGTATCTAAAGAGCTAGAGACTTGAAATCCCATAGGGTGGGAAATGCGGCAAGCTCTCTACCCGAACTTCCCCGTCCTTGGAAATCCCTTGGGCACCATGCGGCCCGCACTTGCCCGTGCGCCCTTCCACTCCGTCAGTTCTTCCGCCGGTTTGACGAAGGTGCGGTCGGCCGAGTCCACCCATGACAGGCCAGAGGCCAGCGTGAAGGTCTTGGCGTCCTTGACGCCGCCATCCTTGTATTTCTGCAGGCGCACGCCCTTGCCGCGGGTCATTTCGGGAATGTCGGCCAGCGGGAAGACCAGAAGTTTCCTGTTTTCGCCGACAATGGCGACCTGATCGGCGCCCTCTTCCACGCGCATGCAAAGGGCTGCCTCGTCCGGCGCCTTCACGTTCATCACCTGCCTGCCCTTGCGCGTGTTGGCGACCATCTCGGCCTCAGGCGCCACGAAACCGTTGCCGGCATGGCTGACCAGAAGCAGCTTCTTCGCCGGGTCATGCGCGAAGGCGGTGACGATCGCCTGGTCGTTGTCCATGTCGACCATGATGCGGATCGGCTCGCCATGGCCGCGGCCGCCGGGCAGCCGGTCGACGCCGATGGTGAAGAACTTGCCGCCCGTGGTGAAAACCAGCACCTTGTCGGTGGTCTGGGCGTGGAAGGCGAGCTTGAGGGCGTCGCCCTCCTTGAAGGTGAGCGCGGCGAAATCGGCCAGATGGCCCTTCATGGCGCGCAGCCAGCCCTTTTCCGACACGACGACGGTGACCGGCTCCTTTTCCACCATCGCCTGGTGGATGTCGGTGAGGTCATGCTCGGGCGCGACCGAGAAGGTGGTGCGCCGGGCGCCAAGCTCGGTGTCCTTGGCGTATTTGCGGGCCACCTCGCCCACCTGCCAGCGCACGGTGGCCCATTGTTTGGTCTCCGACGCCAGCAGCGCCTCGATGCCGGCTTTCTCCTCGCTGAGACCGTCGAATTCCTTCTTGATCTCGAACTCTTCGAGCTTGCGCAAGGCGCGCAGCCGCATGTTGAGGATGGCCTCGGCCTGGGTGTCGGTGAGCTCGAAGCGGGCCATCATGACCTTTTTCGGCTCATCCTCCTCGCGGATGATGCGGATGACCTCGTCGATGTTGAGATAGGCGATGAGGTAGCCCGAGAGGATCTCCAGCCGGCGCTCGATTTCGCCGAGGCGGTGGCGCGAGCGGCGCAGAAGCACGTCGCGCCGGTGGGCGAGCCATTCGGCAAGAACCTGCCTGAGCGACAGCACGCCCGGCACCTTGCCTCTGCTGAGCACGTTCATGTTGAGCGGAAAGCGCGATTCCAGGTCGGTCAGGCGGAAGAGCGATTCCATCATCAGAGCGGGGTCGACCGCGCGGGACTTCGGCACCAGCACGAGGCGGATATCCTCCGCGCTTTCGTCGCGCACGTCTTCCAGCAGCGGCAGTTTGCGGGCGATGACGAGCTCGGCGATCTTTTCGATCAGCCGCGACTTCTGTACGCCATAGGGGATCTCGGTGACGATCGCCGTCCAGGTGCCCCTGCCCTGATCCTCGGTCTCCCAGCGGGCGCGCACACGGAAGGAGCCGCGGCCGGTCTCGTAGGCTTCGGCGATCGCGGCGCGGTCGTCGACGATGATGCCGCCAGTCGGGAAATCCGGGCCCTCGACATGACGCATCAGGTCGGCGACGGAGGCGGCCGGGTTGTCGATCAGGTCAATCGCCGCGGCGCACAGCTCGGCGGCGTTGTGCGGCGGGATGGAGGTCGCCATGCCGACGGCAATGCCGCTGGAACCGTTGGCGAGCAGGTTCGGGAAGGCGCCCGGCAGAACGACGGGCTCCTCGTCCTCCTCGTTGTAGGTCAGGCGGAAATCGACGGCGTCCTCGTTGATGCCTTCGAGGATCTCGGCGGCGGCCTCGGTCATGCGCGCTTCGGTGTAGCGCATGGCGGCGGCGCCATCGCCGTCGATATTGCCGAAATTGCCCTGGCCGTCGACCAGCGGGTAACGCATGGAGAAGGACTGCGCGAGGCGCACCAGCGCGTCGTAGATCGACTGGTCGCCATGCGGGTGGAACTTGCCCATCACGTCGCCGACGATGGCCGCGCACTTCGAGAACCGCGTGCCGGGCTCGAGCCGCGCGAGCCGCATGGCATGCAGGATGCGGCGGTGAACGGGCTTCAGGCCGTCGCGCAGGTCGGGCAGCGCGCGGTGCATGATGGTCGACAGCGCATAAGCGAGGTAACGCTCCTCGAGCGCCTTTTTCAGGTCGACCGGTTCGATATTGTCGCCGCCGTCGCTGCCGGGCGGCAAAAGGCTCTTTCCCATCAGTTGCGGTTAGCGGAGGGGATGATTCGGGGCAAGGGGCGCTGGGCGCCGGCAACGCCGCGTTCACCAGCTTTGGCGGGCGTTTCTTGCCAGGCGAGGCGAAAAACAGGCATTGTGGCGCGCCGCCGTCATGCTGACGTTTTCGGCGGCCAGATTAGCGGCACACAACAGGCAACTCAGGGAACGCGCAATGATCAGACACGGCTTGGCAATGACGGCGGCACTTGGCGCGCTGCTGGTATTCTCGGCTCCGGCTTCGGCACTCGACACCGACGCGTTTCTGGACCGGCTGCAGGCGGTGATGGCCGAACAGGGCACCAATGTCGGCTGGGCCGAGGTCGACCAGTACGACAACGATGCCGGCCAGCCCGTGATCGGGCTCGTCAACGTCAATGTCGAAGTGAACGGCGAAGGCGCGACGCTGCCGCTGGTGGAGCTGATCGACGTGACCGAACAGGGCGGCGGCTGGCGCATCGGCACGCTTTATGTGCCCGAATACAGCAAGCAGGACGGCGCCGACGCGGTTTATCTGAGCGAGATGGCGGTCGACGGCATGACGCTGGAGCCGCAAGGCCAGGAAAACGCCTATGGCGGGGCGATGTTCTACGAAGCTGTGAGCCTCGGCGAACTGGCGGTGACGGTGAAGGGCGAAGACGTCTTCACCATGTCGGACATGGCGATCGAGGTCGGGCTGCCGCAGGGCACGGAGCCCATGACCTTCACCGGCGCCGCGGCAGCCTTCACCGCGAAACCAGGTGCGGCGGAAGACCCGAAGACGCGGGCCGCGGCGGCAGCGCTCGGTTACTCCGACATCTCCGGCAGCTTCGTCATCGACGGCGACTGGGACCCGGCCAGCGGGCTCTTGAGGATGACGCGATACGACATCACCGTGGACGACGCCGGCACAATCGGCATCAGCCTGGAAATCGGCGGTTATACGCCGGACTTCATCAAATCGCTGCGCGAGACGCAGGCTTCGATGCTGGCTAATCCGGGCGACAATTCGGCCTCCGGCATGGCGATGCTGGGGCTGATGCAGCAGCTCACCTTCCACTCCGCGCGCATCCATTTCTCCGACGACACGCTGACCGGCAAGGTGCTGGAGTTCGCAGCGCAGCAGCAGGGCGGGCGGGCGCGCGACGTCGCCAACCAGGCCAAGGCGATGGTGCCGTTCATGATGATGCAGATCGGCGACCAGCAGCTGACCGCGCAGGCGACGACCGCCGTGTCGGCGTTTCTCGACAATCCGGGCAATCTGGTGGTGAGCGCCAAGCCGCCGGCACCTGTGCCCTTCGCGTTGCTGATGGCAGGCGCCATGGGCGCACCGCAGACCCTGCCGCAGACGCTGGGCGTGACGATTACGGCGAACGAATAGGCGGATGGACGAAGCGTGGCGGCTATCGCGCCGCCGCGCGCACCGACCGCCAATCCCCGGCGCAGGTTTCCGCAATCAACCGCGCGCCGGCGACGAGATCCTCGAGGCTCATTGCATTTTCAGGGGCACCCTCGCCCGTCAGCGGCGGCACATGCACGAAGCCGCTGACCGGCGGCATGTAGGCGCCGAAATGCGGGCTGCGCGACAGATAGAAAATGTAGTTGCAGAGATAACCGCCGGCATTGTCCGACCATGAATGCGGCAGGCCGGCGCGGGACAGTGCCGCCGCGATCTCTTCCAGCGGCAGCGTGGAAGGATGATCCTCACCGTTTTCGACAATGCAGGCGGCCTGAGGCTGCGCACCCGAATTGTCCGGCCGGCCGGCGGCGATCTCGTTGCGGGCAAGCCGTTCCAGCGTGAAACCCTCAGCACGGGCCGACAGCCCGAAATGGATTGCGATGTCTGGCGCGAACCCGGCCGCGATGCCGGCAAGGCGCTCCGGCACCTTGTCATATTCAACGGCCAGAATTTCGGTGCGTATTTCACCCAAGCCATCCAGCGCCGCAGGGTCGGCTGCCAGCGCCTCCATCATCGCGGCAGTCGGGTTCACCGGCGCGCCCGGAAACGGACCGAAGCCGGTGATCAGGATGCGGGGGCCGGCCGCCATCAGCCCTGACGCGACACCAGCGGGCGGGCCATTGTGGTGGCGAAACTGAAGCCGAACAGACGGCTGAACGGCCCCGTGCTGTGGCGGCCGCCGGCAATGAAGCCCTTGCGCTCATAAAGCGATTTCGCACGCCGATTGCTGTCGATCACGTCGAGCCGAACCTCTTTCATGCCGCGTTTTTCGGCCTCATCGACGATCGCGTCAAGCAGTGCGCTGCCGATGCCCATGCCGCGCGCCTCGCTCGTCACAGCGATGCCGTCCATCAGCAGTTGCCCCTCGGCAAGGTCGCGTTCCAGAACCGAAAGCAACAACCCGCGCCAGATGGCACCCACCCAGCCATAAACCGCCGCCATGTCGCGCAACGTCCCGCCGACCATGGCGCCGTCGACGGTCTTGAAACCGGCGATGCCGAGAAGCCGGGTTTCGTCTGCGCTGACGGCACAAATGGCGAAACGCGGGTCGATGACGCCCTCCACGAAGCGCAGGCCGCGCCCGTCACGCCCGAGGATGCCACCAATCTTGCCTTCGAAAGCCTGGAAATAGATTTCGGCCGCCTGCCGGCGCAAAGCCACCGGAAAACCGCCGCGTATGATGAAGCCGGGTTTGCTCATGATGCGCATATGGGGACACCCGCGAACGACGCCAAGAGTGTGGCCAACGGTTACCTCGGTCGGAAGGCAAGCCCGTATCTGCAGTGGCAGCAGATCCTCGGGACAAGCCCGAGGGTGACGGCCTACTCCGCCTTCTTCGACGGCGCCAGACGCAGATTGAGCTCGCGCAGCTGCTGCGGGGTCGCATCCGACGGGGCGCCCATCAGCAGATCCTGCGCCTGCTGGTTCATCGGGAACATGGTGATCTCACGCAGGTTCACCGCGCCCAGAAGCAGCATCACGATGCGGTCGATGCCGGCCGCCATGCCGCCATGCGGCGGTGCGCCATACTGGAAGGCACGGTAGAGGCCGCCGAAGCGCTCTTCCACAGTCTTGCGGTCGAGACCGGCGATCTCGAACGCCTTGACCATCGTCTCCGGCAGATGGTTGCGGATGCCGCCAGAGGCAATCTCGAAACCGTTGCAGACCATGTCGTACTGGAATGCCTTGATCGACAGCGGCTCGGCCTTTTCCAGCGCTTCCATGCCACCCTGCGGCATGGAAAACGGGTTGTGGCCGAACTCGACCTTCTTCTCGTCCTCATCCCACTCGTAGAACGGGAAATCGACGATCCAGCAGAGCTCGAAACGGTCGCGGTCGACGAGGTCGAGTTCCTCACCGGCGCGCGTGCGGGCATTACCGGCAAAGCCTGCGAATTTCCTCGGATCACCGGCGGCAAAGAAACAGGCGTCGCCGTCCTCCAACCCAAGCTGGGTGCGGATCGCTTCGGTGCGCTCCTCGCCGATGTTCTTGGCAATCGGTCCGGCGCCTTCGAGCTTGTCGCCCTCCTTACGCCAGAAGATGTAGCCGAGGCCCGGCTGGCCCTCGCCCTGCGCCCATGAATTCATGCGGTCGCAGAAGGCTCTGGAGCCGCCGGTCTTTGCCGGGATCGCCCAGACCTCGGCCTTTTCATCATTGGCCAGAATGTTGGCGAAGACCTTGAAGCCGGAACCGCGGAAATGCTCCGACACGTCTTCCATGACGATCGGGTTGCGCAGGTCCGGCTTGTCGGAGCCGTATTTGCGGATCGCCTCATCATAAGGGATACGGCGGAATTCCTGCGTCACCGGCTTGCCGTCCGCGAAGGTCTCGAACACGGAGCGCAGCACCGGCTCCATGGTGGCCAGAACGTCTTCCTGCTCGACAAAGCTCATTTCGAGATCGAGCTGGTAGAACTCGCCCGGCAGCCGGTCGGCGCGCGGATCCTCGTCGCGGAAACAGGGCGCAATCTGGAAATAGCGGTCGAAGCCCGACACCATGATGAGCTGCTTGTAGACCTGCGGAGCCTGCGGCAGCGCGTAGAATTTGCCTTCGTGAATGCGGCTCGGCACCAGAAAGTCGCGCGCGCCTTCCGGCGACGAGGCCGTGAGGATGGGCGTCGAATATTCGGTGAAGCCGGCCCCGGCCATGCGGGCGCGCATTTCCGCGATGATCTTGGTGCGCATCACGATGTTCTTGTGCAGCGTGTCGCGGCGCAGATCGAGAAACCGGTATTTGAGGCGGATATCCTCCGGGTACTCCGGCTCGCCGAAGACCGGCAGCGGCAGCTCCTTCGCGGCCGACAGCACTTCCATGTCGCGCGCGAACACTTCCACTGCGCCTGTAGGCAGGTTGGCGTTTACAGTCTCGGCCGAACGCGCCTTAACCTCGCCATCGACACGAATAACCCATTCGCCGCGCACGGTCTCGGCCGTCTTGAAGCAGGGCGAATCCGGATCGGCCACGATCTGGGTGATGCCGTAATGATCGCGCAGGTCGATGAAGAGCAGGCCGCCATGGTCGCGCACGCGGTGAACCCAGCCCGACAGGCGGACGGTGGCGCCGACATCGGCTTCTCTCAGTTGAACGCAGGAATGGCTGCGGTAGCGGTGCATGTGGTCTGTTCCGGATCAAGAAAGGTTGTTGCGGCGCCAGCACGAAGCGGTGCCCGAAAATCGGCGCGAAAAGCGCATGGAGGGGCCGGTTTGTCAAGGCAAGCCGCACAGGCCCGGACGACAGCTTGCCGGGACCGGGCGGCATGGTGCAGCCTGAGTGCCAAACGGGGCGGCGACCGGGAGAGTTCCGCTATGCCACAAACCGAACGGCAGAAGATGGCTGCGGGCGACTGGTATTCCTGCATCGACCCCGAACTGGAGGCGCTGCGAAACGCCGCGCGCACGGCGGTTCACCAGCACAACACGCTGCCGCCGGCGGAGCGCGGCGCGATGGCGCCGGCGCTCCGGGCGCTGTTTGCCGGCGTCGGTCAGGATGTGCTGATCGAAGCGCCGTTCCACTGCGCTTACGGCATGAACATTCGGCTGGGCGACGGCGTTTATTTCAACTCCGGCTGCACGATCCTGGATACGGCGCCTGTGACGGTCGGCGCGCGCGCAATGCTCGGTCCCGGCGTGCATATCTACTGCGCGGAACATCACAAGGACCCGGCTCTGCGATCGCGAGGGCTGGAGATCGCCAGGCCGGTGACGATCGGCGCCGATGTGTGGATCGGCGGCGGCGCAATCATCCTTGCCGGTGTCTCTATCGGCGACCGGGCGATCGTGGGCGCCGGCGCAGTGGTGACGCGGGACGTTGTGCCCGATACGGTCGTGACCGGCAATCCCGCACGGGCGCGCTAATTCCGCCGATACCTATCCCACCGTGCAGGTGCCCATGCACCAATTTCGCGGTATAAGACGGACCGAACAAAAGAAGGGGAAACAGAGTGCGCCAGTTAGGTATTGCTGCGATTGTTGCTGTTCTGGGTTCGACCGCTGCTTTGGCGGCCGACCATTCCGTCGAGATCAAGGGCATGAAATTCAGCCCGGCATCGCTTTCCGTGGCGCCGGGAGACACGGTCACCTTCACCAATATGGACGGCGCACCGCATACGGCCACCGCCGATGACAGCAGCTTCGACACCGGAAGGCTGAACAAGGGTCAGAGCGCGACGGTGACCGTGGAGGCCGGCGAACACACGTACAAATGCGTGTTTCACCCCTCCATGAAGGGCAGCGTGAGCGCCGAGTAAGTACCAGACACAAGTAAAACCAAGACGCCGGCGGAAACCTCCGTCGGCGTGTTTGCCGTTGTACGCCTGCAAGGCTGCCTGCCGGGACGTTTTGCGACCAACCCCACCCGATCGGGTAGTGGCAGGCATAGCCCGGCCACGCGAAGTTCCGTGACGTAAGACCACATACGCCGAGCCGAATACGGACGGTGTTGTTCGGGGAGATGTCATGCGTATTCGGGGGCTGCCGGCGACGGTGCAGATGCTGTTTGCCGGCCTTTTTCTAGTTCTGAGTTCAGTCGTTTTCAGCGTTGCACCGGCGCATGCAATCTCGGCAAGCTGTACCGCGCTGAAGGGCATGACCTTCAGCTATACGGGTGGGACTCCGCTCACCAATCCGTTCGATATGAACCTGAACGGTGGTGCGGTCTATACGCTCAATGCCGGTGAGAAGATCAGCTTCAACGTGACCGTTCCCGCCGGTTCGATCGTGACAATCAGCTTTGCAGGCGAAAGCGTTACGGTGGACAACACCGCGGGGGGCACGCCGCTCAATCAAACGGTGACGATCACCGTGCCTAACACCGGCCCGACCGCTTCCGGAACCATCCGCTTCCAGGGCCATGTTACGGGCACCAATACGCTCAGCGTATCGATCGACTGTACTGACGCTGCGGCAGCGTCTTCCTCGAACGTCAACGCGCAGCAGAAAGCCGGCGTGGTCGACAATGCGATCCGCGGTGTGGTGCCGGGCGCAAACCTGCTCGACGATTTCGGCGTGCCGGATTTCGGGTTCAACCCGCTCGGCATTCCGAACGTTCCCTGCGGGCTGCTGATTGCATCGCTGAACGAAGACCTGAGGCGGGCGCTCGCCGAAATCGCCGCTCTCGATGGCGACTTTAGGACGGCTCAAACAGGCCGCGATGACCACAACCGAATGATCCGCCTCGGCAGGAGCATGAAGGAAGTTGTTTCCGATCTCGCCGACTGCCTTGTACGATTCGGCAACGGGAATGCTGTTGGAGCGGCGCTCGGCGGCGGCACCAGCTGCGCGGCTGAACAAGCGGCCGTGCTGCGGGCGCAAATGGGGCTCGCGCGCGACATGGCGGATCATCTGATCGCAGTCACCAAGCTGCAGATCGCCGTGCGGCTGGCAGAGTCCGCCCGCTTCGGGGCACTGCTGGCCGACGACCGGTTCGGCGATGCCAAGCGCGCCGCCAGATCGGCGGACAGGGACGACGCCATTTTCCGCATCGCGACTAGGAATTTCTCGAGGACGAACCCCATCGATCGCGCCTTTCTGGAGAAGCTGGCCGCGGAGGCGGAGAGCGATGCAGCGGAAGCTGCGATCGAGCCGGCCGCAGCTGAGGTGACGCGCACACAGGCCCGAGTAAACGCCTCGCAGGCTCTCCTAAACCGGGCCGAAGCGGCGCTGGCCGCATGCCAGGCGCAAAACGGCGCGGGCTTTTTCCCGGTTCACAACAGCACTGTGCCGCCCGCCGTTGCTGCGACTGCACGGCTCGCAGCCGCCCATGCGCCAGCTCAGGCGCCGGGAATGCCGGGCGCACTCGGCTACCAACCTGGCCTGCCGGTCGCAATGGCCGCCTCAGACAACAGCTTTTCCTTCGCCTACGACCTGGCGTCGATGCGGCTCAAGATGCAGCGCGCATATGGCGCTGCAGGCGCGCCCGACGGCATTCTGGGCGATCCGCGTTTCAATATGTGGGTGAATGGCAGCGTGACCTTCCACATCGACCCGACCGGACTTGCCCAGCGCGGAACGACCGCCGCGGTGGCGGCCGGCGCGAGCTACCGCCTCACGCCATGGATCAACGCCGGCGTGGCGGCACGTTATGCGCACTCGAACCGCTTCGGCACGACCGGAAACGCGACCGCCTCGGCATGGTCGGTGGCCGCATTCGCGCAGGCGCGGATTGCAGGTCAGCTGCTGCTTGAGACCATCGTCGCCTATTCGGGCGCGACGGCGAATGCCACGTTCGCCTCCGGCGCGACCGGCACTGCGGTCGGCCGCTCGCTGGCGGGACAGGCGAAACTCTCGCGCAGCTTTGCGCTCGGCGGGTGGACCGCCACCCCTGCCCTCGGCATCTCGGTGGTGAACGTGCAGCGCGACGCCTTCACCGCTTCAGACGGCACCGTGGTCGCGGCATCGAACACGACCCAAACCACGCTGACCTTCGGCCCGAGCTTCCAGCCGTCGCGCGGTTTCGCGGTTGGGAACAGCGGCGCCACCGTGACGCCAAGCTTCGGGCTCGACTTCTTCGCCAATCTCGGACGGTTCGACCCGATCATCGGCGCCGGCGGAACCACCGTTGCCTCGTCGGACAGTTTCGGCGTCGCGGCACGCGCCGGGCTGGCAGTAGCCTTCGCAGGCGGCGCCAGTGCGTCGGTCAACACCAGCTATGCCGGGATCGGCGGCACCAGCCAGTCGATTTCAATCGCCGGCAATCTGCGCATTCCGATCGGCGGACGCTGAGGCTTGGGTGGACTGAACCCGTCGAGCGGTTAATGTATTGCCCATGCAGAATGTGGATCGGCTGATCGAGGGACTAGCAGCGTGTACAACAGCGGCTGAAATCGTCGAGCTGTTTTCAGGGACGATAAAAGCCATCGGCTATCACGGATTCGATGCCTATTCGTTTGCTGTCGAAACCATCAACAATGTCGACCAGAACGGCAATTTCGTGGTGTGCGATTACGACATGAAATTGATCGGCGACTATGTCCGCGACGGCTGGATGCAAATGTGCCCCACGATCGACGAAACCGCCGCGGGAAAGGTGCCGTTCGACTATGTGGCCTTTCTGCACCGGTGTCCGCAAAACGCCTCGGTGCGCTGGCAGAAATTCATGCTCAAGGCATTCGACGTGCGGCATGCCTGGCTGGTGCCCTTGAGCACGGTATCGGTGAACAAGGGTGTTACGGTCTATCTGCGCGGCAGAGGCGCGAAGACGGCAGAGTTCTTCGCCTCGACCCGGCACGAAATCCATTTGCTTGCTTCGTATCTGATGCAAGCCCTTGATGGCGCGCACGGCATTTCAGGCGGCAACGGACATGAACGGCAACTACGCCCGGACATCAGTTCCCGCGAGATCGACTGCCTTCACTGGGCGGCAAGGGGCAAGAGCAACCGGGAAATCGGCGACATTCTCGGCGTGTCCGAGAACACGGTCCGTTTTCACCTCAAGAACGCCTTCCGCAAGCTGGACGTAACGAGCCGGTCGCAGGCAGTGAGCGAAGCCCTTCGCGCGGGGCTGATCAGCGGCTGACACCTCGACGGCGGGCGTCAGCTTCTGGTCTAGGCCGGGCGGACAATTGGGGCATGACATTGCCGCCTCGTTCGCGCATAGAAGCAGCAGGTTCCACGGTAGATCCGATGTCATCGCTGCGCCCGCTCATCCCGCTACTCATCGCGGCAGCCATCCTTTTGGGCGGCAACGGGGTGCAAGGCACCCTGATCGCACTGCGCGGGGCGCAGGAGGGTTTCACTCCGGCCTCGATCGGCCTGATGGGAACGGCCTATTTCGCCGGATTTCTGATCGGCTGCGTGTTTGTGGTGCGCATATTGCACGCCGTCGGCCATATCCGCGCCTTTGCCGCGCTCGCCGCGATGGCGGCCTCGGGAACATTGCTTCTGGCGGTGCTGATCGACCCTTGGAGCTGGACTGCGATCCGTTTCGTTTCAGGTTTCTGTTTTTCGGGACTGTTCACGGTCATAGAGAGCTGGATCAATTCAGGCGTCGAAAACCGCGACAGGGCGCGCGTGCTTGCGATCTACCGCATACTCGATCTCGGCGCCGTGACCGGTTCGCAATTTCTCATTCCGGCTGTCGGCGCCGGCGGCTTCGCGATTTTCGCCGTCATGACGATCATGATCACGCTGTCGCTGGTGCCCGTCTCGCTGGGCGACCGCTCCAACCCCAAGCCGCCGGACAATGTGAAATTCGACCTCGGCCGCGCCTGGATGATCTCCCCGCTCGGCGCCATCGGCTGTATTTCGGTCGGCGTCACCAACAGCGCATTCCGTATGCTGAGCCCGATCTACGCCCAGCAGATCGGGCTTTCGGTCGCCGACGTTGCCGCATTCGTTTCGGTATCGATCGTCGGCGGCGCACTGATCCAGTATCCGCTCGGATACATTTCCGACAAATGGGACCGCCGCAAGGTGCTGATCGCCACCTCGATTGCGGCACTGGCGTCGGCTCTGGCGCTGGCTCTTTTCGCCGGTTCAAGCCGGCCGGCCAACTTCGCAGTCGTTTTCGTGTTCGGCGCGTTCGCGATGCCGCTTTATTCGCTTTCCGCAGCGCATGCCAACGACCGCGCCCGACCTGACGAATACGTCATGCTCAATGCCGGTCTGATGCTGTTCTATTCGATCGGCGCCATATTCGGACCCTTCACCGCGTCCTTCGTCATGGTGGCGTTCGGACCGCATGCGCTGTTTCTTTTCATCTCAGCGATCTATGCAATCTTCATCCTCATCATCCTTTACCGGATGGGGGTTCGCTCGTCGGTGCCGGCGGAACAACGCGGCCGGTTTGCGGCGCTACTGAGGACCTCGCTCGTCTTCGGGCGCCTTGCCGGGCGGGTACAACGGCGTGGGAAAACCGACTGAGCGCTTCAATCGCCCGAGAAATCACACTAAACAGAGCGCATGAACGTCATCACCACACAGGCCGAGCTCGAGACGGCCATCGAAACGCTCCGCAAATCCGACTTCGTCACGGTCGACACCGAGTTCATTCGCGAGACGACTTTCTGGCCAGAGCTGTGCCTTATCCAGATGGCCTCGCCGGATGCCGCCTATCTGATCGACCCGCTGGCCCCCGGCATCGACCTTGCTCCGTTCTTCGCGCTGATGGCGGACGAGGCGGTGCTGAAGATCTTCCACGCCGCGCGCCAGGACATCGAGATCATCTTCCATCTCGGAGACCTCATCCCGCACCCGGTGTTCGATACGCAGGTGGCGGCCATGGTGTGCGGCTTCGGCGACAGCGTCTCCTACGACCAGCTGGTCAACAAAATCACCGGTGAGCGCATCGACAAGAGCTCACGCTTCACCGACTGGCGGCGGCGGCCGCTTTCGGACAAGCAGCTGGAATACGCGCTGGCCGACGTGACCCACCTCATCGACGTCTACCGTCATCTCGCCGCCGAGCTGGAGCGCGAAAACCGGGCGCACTGGCTGAACGAGGAAATGGAGGTGCTGACGGCGCGCCAGACCTACGATCCAAACCCGGACGACGCCTGGAAGCGGCTGAAACTGCGCAACGCCAAACCGCAGCAGCTGGCGATAGCGATATCGATCGCGGCCTGGCGCGAGCGCGAGGCGCGTGAACGAAACGTGCCGCGCGGGCGCATCCTCAAGGACGATGCGCTGGTGGAGATTTCCCAGCAGATGCCGGCAACGACGGAAGCGCTGGGACGGCTGCGCGCCGTGCCGCGCGGCTGGGAACGCTCGAGCGCCGCCGCCGGACTGATGGAAGCGATCACCGCCGCGCTGGCGATCCCGAAAGACGACCTGCCGAAACCGCAGCGCCACCGGCCCAACCCCGAAGGCGCCAATGCCGCAGCCGAGCTGCTGAAGGTGCTGCTGAAACTGGTGGCCGAACGGGAAGGCGTGGCACCCAAGGTGCTCGCCTCCAGCGACGATATCGACCGGATCGCCGCCAGCGGCGAAGAGGCCGAGGTGGCCGCGCTTTCGGGCTGGCGACGCGAGGTTTTCGGCGACCGGGCATTGCAGCTCGTACGGGGCGAAATCGCGATCAGGTTCCAGGATCGCAGGATCGAGGTATTCGATCTGCCTGCGGCGGCGGAGTGAGCGGGGGCCAGGCAGCGATGAAAAGACCTGTCGTCGGCGTGATCGGAAATCGCTACATCGTCGAAAACCGCTTCGCGGTGCAGATGACGGGCGAACGCAACCTCGCCTCGATCGCTTCCGTCACCGGTGCGCTGCCGCTGATTTTCGCGGGCGAACCCAACATCACCGGCATCGGCGACCTGCTCGATGCGGTCGACGGCATCGTGCTCACGGGCGCGCGGGCCAATGTGCATCCGAGCCGTTTCAACACCGAACCTGACACGAAACACGAACCCTACGATCAGGACCGCGATTCGGTTGCGCTGCCGCTGGTGGAGGCCTGCGTGGCGCAGGGTGTGCCGATCTTCGGCATCTGCCGCGGCTTTCAGGAAATGAACGTTGCTTATGGCGGCACGCTGCATCCGGAGATACGGGAAATCCCTGGGCGGATGAACCACCGCATGCCACGGCTGGAAAACGGCGAAATTCATCCCGATCCGGAGGTTGTGTTCGCCGACCGGCACGATGTGCGGCTGACACCGGGCGGCACATTCGCAGGACTTTTCGGCCGCGAGACGATCCGTGTGAACTCGCTGCACGGCCAGGGTATTCTCGAAACCGGCACACGCGTTGTGGTGGAAGGCATTGCTGAAGACGAGACGATCGAGGCAATCAAGATAGACGGTGCGAAGGGCTTTGCGCTGGGCGTGCAGTGGCACGCGGAATACGACCCCGAGACCAACCCGGTGAACCGGGCGCTGTTCCAAGCCTTCGGCCTGGCAGTGCGTGACTACGCGAGGGGACGGGGGAGCTAGTCCGCCAGTCCGAGCTTCAGGTCGAGGCCGCTGACCTTGGCGAGATGCGACAGCCGGGCCTCCGGCCGCTCGCCCATCAGGGCCGCGTGCTCGCGCGGCACCGTCAAGGTCAGGCCGCCGTCGTCGCGTTTCACCCATCTGAGCTTCGGCATGATGCCCGGCATGGCAGCCGAAAGCAGATAGACCACGCGCATCATGGCGCCGAGCAAGCGCGCGCGTTCGACAAACCGGGAACCCGCCAAGCCGCGCAATTCGGGGCTCACCATGTCTTCGTAGATGCCTTCGTAGCGATACATGATGGTGAGCGCGATCAGCGCCCTGCCCGGATGGTCGATACCGATGAAGGACGCGTGCGAAATGATGTTGAGCGACTGGGTGCCGCGATATTCGGGATGCGCGCGCCAGCCGATGTCGGCCATCAGGCATGCGGCCTTGCGGTAGCGCTCCTCGGCCGGCTCTTCCCCGATGCCGAAAGCGGCAAGCGTTTCCCCGGTCCATTGCGCCAGCTCGCGCGCATGGGTAACGGAGCGCGCGCGCAAGACGGCCAGCTCCTCGGCCGCCGAAATCAGGGGGTCGGCGGCGCGCTGCTTTTCGTCCAGCAGCGAAAACAGATAGCCCTCGCGCACGCCGAGCGCCGAAACGACGATCTTCGAGGGCTTCATCGACTTGATGATCTCCTGCAGCACCGCCGCGCCATAAGGCAGCAGCGCGCGGCGCATTTTGGAGATGCGGTTGATTCCCTTGATCTTGTCGATATCGCCGCGGGCGACACGGGCCAGAAAAGCGGCCGACTTCTGAATGTCGAACTCGTAATTGTGCATCACATGCAGCGGGTAGCCCGTCGCCAGCATGTGCAGGCGGGCGAGATTTCGCCAGGTGCCGCCGACCGCATAAAAGACACGCCCCTCGCCGCCCTTCAGCAGCTCCGCCCGCTTGAGTTCCCTGCGTGCGATACGCGCGGCCTCCGTCGGCGAACCGCCTGCCGAATCCTGCAGGCGCAGGCCACCCAGCGGCAAAGTGATGCCGTCGCCGATTTCGTCGCCTTTCACGTCGACCAGTTCGAGGCTGCCGCCGCCAAGGTCGCCGGCAATGCCATCGGCATTGTGAAAACCGCAGATGACGCCGAGTGCGGAATAACGCGCTTCCTCTCGGCCGGTGAGCACCTGGATCTCGGTGCCGAGAATTTCCTCCACGCGCTCGATGAAGTCGTGGCCGTTTTCGGCCTCGCGCGCAGCGGCCGTTGCGATGACGTGAATGCCGTCGGAGCCGGCCTGCTCGGACAGGGCGCGAAAGCGGCGGAACTCGTTGATCGCACGGGCCACGCCGTCGGCATCGAGCTTGCCGGTGGTGACAATGTTGCGGCCAAGGCCGGCCAGCATCTTTTCGTTGAAAAGGACGGTGGGCGAGCGCGCCACGCCTTCATAAACGACAAGGCGGATCGAGTTTGATCCGATATCGATCACAGACAGCGGATTGCGGTCCTGCAGCCTGCCCTGGTTGAACGAATTCATGGACGGCGGGCCACGCCGGCTTTCTTCTCGCGCCGGTAGCGCGCGATGCGCTTCGGCGCGTGGGATTTGAGCGCATCGCCCCTGCCGGAAAGGCTCGGATTGGTCATGAAATATTCCTGAGCATTGAACGGCTCTTCACCCTCGTCCGGCGCCATGCGCCGCGACGTGCCATCGGGCAATACTTCGAAACTCTGACGGTTGTCCATGATGTTGCCGAGCATGATCTGCCCCAGCACCTGCTCATGCACAGTTGCATTGGTGATCGGCACCAGCGTCTCGACCCGGTGGTCGAGATTGCGCGGCATCAGATCGGCGGACGAGAAATAAACGATCGCCTCGTCGGAGGGCAGACCCGCGCCGTTGCCGAAACAATAGATGCGGCTGTGCTCGAGGAAACGTCCGACGATGGACTTTACGCGGATGTTGTCGGAAAGACCCGGCACCTGCGGGCGCAGGCAGCAGATGCCGCGCACCACTAGATCGACGCTCACCCCTGCCCGGCTGGCATTATACAGCGCGTCGATGATCGCAGGATCGACGAGCGAGTTCATCTTCATCCAGATCTGTGCCGGGCGCCCGGCCACGGCGTGAGCGATCTCGTCCTCGATATGGCCGACAATGCGCTGGCGGAGCGAAAACGGCGAAATGGCGATCTTCATCTCGTCGGCAGGCTCCGCATAACCAGTTATGTAGTTGAACACCTGCGCCACGTCGCGGGCGATTTCGGGACTGGTGGTGAAGTAGGACAGGTCGGTGTAGATGCGCGCGGTGATGGGATGATAATTGCCGGTGCCCAGATGCACATAGTTGCGCAGCCGGCCGTCTTCCCGGCGCACGACAAGCGACATCTTGGCGTGGGTCTTCAACTCCAGGAACCCGAATACGACCTGAACGCCGGCCCGCTCCAGGTCGCGCGCCCAGCGGATATTGGCCTCCTCGTCGAAACGCGCCTTGAGTTCGACGAGAGCGGTGACCGACTTGCCGGCCTCGGCGGCGTCGATGAGCGCCCGGACAATGGGACTGTCGTTTGAGGTGCGGTAGAGCGTCTGCTTGATGGCGACGACATCCGGGTCCATCGCCGCCTGGCGCAGGAACTGAACCACGACGTCGAAGGATTCATACGGGTGGTGGACGACGATGTCCTTCTCGCGGATGGCGGCAAAGCAGTCGCCGCCATGGTCGCGGATGCGCTCGGGAAACCGCGGATTGTAGGGCGCGAATTTGAGGTCATCGCGCGGCAGCGAGACAATGTCCGACAGCTGGTTGATGGCCAGCGGTCCGTTCAAGGTGGAAATGCGGCTGGGCGCGACGCCGAGCTGCCCGGAGACGAAATCCCGCAGCATCTCGGGCATTTCGCCGGAGAATTCGATGCGGATGACCTGCCCCCGGCGCCGGCGCTTCAGCGCCGATTCGAACAGGCGCACAAGATCTTCCGCCTCCTCCTCGACCTCGATGTCGCTGTCGCGGATGATGCGGAACGTGCCGAGGCCGCCGACATCGTAGCCCGGGAACAGCCGGTGGATGTGCATAGAGATGACGTCTTCGAGCGCCACGAAGCGGACCGTGCTCTCCTGGTCGGGCAGGCGCACATAACGCGCAAGCGAGACCGGCACGCGCAGCAGCGCCGTCATTTCGTCACCGGAGCGCCGCTGCGTCAGCCGGAGCGCCAGCGAGAAACCGAGATTGGGAATGAACGGAAACGGATGCGCCGGATCGATCGACAGCGGCGTCATCACCGGGAAGATCGCTTCCTCAAAATGCCGCGCAAGCCACTCGCGGTCCGCCTCGGTCAGCTGTTCGGGGCGGACGATGAGAATGCCCTCGGCTGCCAGCATCGACGCCAGATTGGCCAGGGATTTGTGCTGTGCGGCCTGCAACTGCTCGACCTCAAGCAGGATGTTGTCGAGCTGCTCCTGCGGGGTCCGGCCATCGTCGCTGCGAGTGGCAATGCCCTCACGCACCTGGCCGGCAAGGCCGGCGACCCGCACCATAAAGAACTCGTCGAGATTGGCGGCGGAGATGGTCAGGAAACGCAGGCGCTCCAGCAGCGGGTGGTTGGGGTTCTGCGATTCGGCCAGGACACGCTGGTTGAATTGCAGCCAGGAAAACTCCCGGTTGACGAAACGATCCGGGCTGGGATCGGTTCCGCCGGGCAGGCCTTTCGAACCGTCCGCGAATTCGGCCTTGAGCGGCCTCAACTCGTTCATCGCACTCTCCAACTGCCGGCGCACCCCTCGCCTGCCCCAACATCTTAGTTCGATCGGCCCGCCGGCGCATCACAAGTGCCGACAGATTCTCCACAGCTCGCTTGCATTGAATTGCCAGATGTTTCAAACCGATTGCAATCGGCGCCGCAGGCGCGGCCGGTCCGTTTTCCGGGGAGTACATCATGGCAGGCCACCATATTCCGCATTTCCAGAACGATGCGGGCCACCACAAGGTGGAAATCGGCGTCAAGGAATTCAAATGCGTCGGCGCAAACCCGCCATTCGACCATCCGCATGTGTTCCTCGACATGGGTGACGAGAACGAGATCGTATGCCCCTACTGCTCCACGCTCTTTGCCTATAACGCCAAGCTGCATGGCGAAGAAACGAAGCCCGAGGGCTGCGCCTATACAAGCAAGGCCGCCTGACGGCGCGGGCGCGGCAGCCTCATGGATACCCGGCGCTCACGGCAGATCGTCATTGCCGGCGCCGGCATTGCCGGCCTGACGGCGGCTATCGCGTTTGCGAAAAACGGCTTTTCCGTCCAGCTGTTCGAACAGGCGCCGCAACTCGAAGACGCCGGCTCCGGCATCCAGCTTTCGCCCAACGCTACTCGGGTTCTGGCGCATCTCGGCGTTCTTGAACATCTGATCCCGAGCGCCGTGGAGCCGCGGGCGGTGGTTGTGCGCGAGGCGCGCAAATTGCGGCGGCTAGCGGAAGTGCCGCTCGGCAGCCGTGCGGAAGACCGCTGGGGCGCGCCTTACCTTGTCGCGCACCGGGCCGACCTGCAGACCGCACTTCTGGCCCGCGCGAAACGCGAACCCGACATAAGGCTGGTGACCGGCGCCCGGCTGGCGGATGCGGCGTTTCATCCGCGTGGCGTGACCGTTTCAATCGACGTTGCCGGCGACGTGAAAGAAGCCGCCTGCCTGCTTCTGGTCGGGGCCGACGGCGTCGGCTCCACGGTGCGCAATCTCGGCACGCGCGATGCCGCCCCCAACTACAGCGGCTTTTCGGCCTGGCGCAGCACCGTGCGCGCCAACGGGCCGCTCGGCCAGTCGCTGCTGGAAGCGATGCCCGCCGACTGCGTGACGGTCTACGCGCACAAGCGTTTCCACCTTGTTGCCTATCCGATCCGCGGCGGTACGGCCGTCAATCTCGTCGTGATCGTGGATGCCAAACACGCGGCCGCGCGCCCCGGCGAAACCGGCGATACGGAGGTTCTGGCCAGGCTGATGCGCGGAACGGCGGCACCGCTGGCGACACTGGCGCGCGAGGCAGCCCCCTGGAGCCTGTGGCCGATCCGCGAAGTGCCGCCGGACCACCCATGGACCGGCGGGGCGAGCGTGGCGCTGATCGGCGACGCGGCGCACGCGCTGACGCCCTTTGCGGCGCAGGGCGCGGCTATGGCGATGGAAGACGCGATCATGCTTGCCAATCTGGTGGCGGCGACGCCCGACGATATCGCCGGTGCGCTTGCCCGCTATGAAGCTGTCAGGCGGCCGCGCATCAAACGCGTCGAAGCGCGCGGGCGCTTCAACCATTTCGCCTGGCACGCGTCAGGGCCGATCGCGCTGGCCCGCAATCTCATCCTGCGGGGACGCTCCGGCAGGCAGCTCGCGGCGGAGCTCGACTGGCTTTACGGCTTCGATGCCTGCCAGCCGCCGAAGAGCGAAACCAAGGCGGCACCGCCCGCCTGATACCGCGCCGCCCGGACAACAAAAAACCGGCGCCGAAGCGCCGGTCCGAGATGTCGAGTTGTCGTGCCCGCGGGCCGCCCGGTCAGTGCAGGATCTGGCTGAGGAAGAGCTTGGTGCGCTCGTGCTGCGGGTTGTCGAAGAATTCGGCCGGCGTGTTCTGCTCCACGATCTGGCCCTGATCCATGAAGATCACGCGGTTGGCGACCTGGCGCGCGAAGCCCATCTCGTGGGTGACGCAGATCATGGTCATGCCCTCTTCGGCGAGGCCGACCATGGTTTCCAGCACTTCCTTGATCATTTCGGGATCGAGCGCCGAGGTCGGTTCGTCGAACAGCATGATGCGCGGGTTCATGCAAAGCGAACGGGCAATCGCCACGCGCTGTTGCTGACCGCCGGAAAGCTGGCCCGGATATTTGTTGGCCTGCTCGGGGATCTTGACCCTTTCCAGGAAGTGCATCGCCGTCGCCTCGGCTTCCTTCTTCGGCGTCTTGCGGACCCAGATCGGCGCCAGGGTGCAGTTTTCCAGAATGGTCAAATGGGGGAACAGGTTGAAGTGCTGGAACACCATGCCGACCTCGCGGCGCACCTCGTCGATCTTCTTCAGATCGTTGGTGAGCTCGATACCGTCGACGACGATGGAACCTTTCTGGTGTTCCTCAAGCCGGTTGATGCAGCGGATCATGGTGGATTTACCCGAACCGGACGGGCCGCAAACGACAATGCGTTCGCCGCGCATGACCTTGAGGTTGATGTCCTTCAGGACATGAAAGTCACCATACCATTTGTGCATGTCGGTGATTTCGATTGCGACGTCCGTGTCGGATATCTGCATTCGCGAACGGTCGACAGAGATGTCGTCGGCACGAACTGCGTTTTCACTCGTCATTTGGCGGTTCCCCTATCTGATCCGCTTGGCCTTTGAGGCCGTTGTTATCTATGGCCGGTATCGAGTCGGCGCTCCATGAATATCGAATATCGCGACATGCCGAAGCAGAACACGAAATAGACGAACGCCGCGAAAAGATACGCCGAAAGCGCCTGAACCGGCGAGGCCCAGGTCGGGTCGGTGAAGGATGACTGAATCTGGCCAAGGAAGTCGAACAGGCCGATGATCAGCACCAGCGTGGTGTCCTTGAACAGGCCAATGAAGGTGTTGACGATGCCCGGGATGACCAGTTTCAGCGCCTGCGGCATGATGATCATGCGCATCATCTGGTTATAGTTGAGGCCGAGCGCCATCGCGCCTTCGAACTGGCCTTTCGGAATGGCCTGAAGGCCGCCACGCACAACCTCGGCCATATAGGCGGAGGCAAACATCGCCACGCCCACCAGCGCCCGCAGCAGCTTGTCGAACGTCACACCCTCGGGCAGGAAAAGCGGCAGCATGACCGACGACATGAAGAGCACCGTGATCAGCGGCACACCGCGCCAGAACTCGATGAAGACCACCGAGAAGAAACGCACGATCGGCATATGCGAACGCCGCCCGAGCGCCAGAACGATGCCGATGGGCAGCGAAACGGCGATGCCGGTAACGGCGATCACCATTGTGACCAGCAGGCCGCCCCAGCGGTCGGTCGGCACATGCTCAAGACCGAAATCCACCGCGAAGATGGCCATGATGACCGCGATGCCGGCCATAAAGATGCCCGCGCCGCGCATGCCGGGCACCGGATCCGTATCGGAAGCCCGGGCAATGGCGTATGCGATACCCACAACGATTGCCGAAAGTAGCAGGAAGTCGACCCAGAACTTCAGCATGCCGGGCTCGAACAGGAAGCCGGTCGGCAGGAAGCCGTTGAGTTCGAAGTGCCCGCCGGTCAGAAGCACGAGCGCGACGACCGGGAACACGATGCTGATGAAGATGATGTTCTCGCGCTTGAACGGCGCGGAGGGAATGAGCAGCGGTATCAGGCCGCCGAAAAACAGCACGGCCACGAGATTGACGCGCCAGTGCTCGGCGTCCGGATAACGGCCGTATATGAACTGCTCGCCATAAGCGCCGACATAGGCCCAGCAGGCGCCGAACCAGCCGTTGGGCTGAATGCCGCCCTGCTGCTCCGTGGCGCATACCGCTCGGTCGGTGCCCGACCACACTGCATCGACGAACGCGAACTGCAGCAGCGGCGGCACGATCACATAGATCACATAGATCGCAAAAAGCGTGAGCACCGTGTTCGGTATGCTGGAGAACAGGTTCTGGCGCACCCAGGCGACGGGGCCGGAGGCCATGGCCGGCGGCGCTTCCGAACTCACCATCTCAGTGCGCACATAGGCGACATTTCCGCCATGCGGCACGGGAGCGAGTGCATCTGCGGTGTGCGGATAAGCGACCGGCGTGCCCTCGGGCGCGGCAACATCGGCTGCCTTGCCCTTGACGCCGGGCACGGATTTCGTGGTTTTGGGATCCTCGGCCATATCAGCGCTCCACCAGCGCCATTTTGGCGTTGTACCAGTTCATGAATGCCGAGATCAGCAGCGACAGAACCAGATATGTCAGCATTGTCATCATCAAGATCTCAACTGCCTGGCCGGTCTGATTGAGCGCAGTGCCGGCGAAGACCGAAACAAGGTCCGGATAGGCAATGGCGACCGCCAGCGACGAGTTTTTCGTCAGATTGAGATACTGGCTCGTCAGCGGCGGGATGATGATCCGCAGCGCCTGCGGAACGATCACCAGCCGCAGCGTGGGCCCGTTGCGGAGCCCCAGCGCGTGCGAAGCCTCGGTCTGGCCCTTGTTGACGCCGAGAATGCCTGCCCGAACGATCTCGGCGATGAAGGCGCCGGTATAAAAGGACAGCGCCAGCAGCAGGCCGATGAACTCGGGATAGATGCGCGCGCCGCCGCGCGGACCGAAATTGCCCTGCTCCGGATATTCGAAGGAAAGCGGCATACCGGCGATGAAATAGGCGATCAGCGGAAGGCCAACGAACAGGCCGACCGACGTCCAGAAGACAGGGAATGTCTCACCCGTCTGCTCCTGGCGCTTTCTGGCCCACCGGGAAATGAAGAATATGGCAACGATCGCGATTACCAGCGCGCCGAGCACGAGGTTGATGCCGTCGCCGTAGACGGGCTTGGGCGCATACCAGCCGGATATGTTGAGCTGACCGAGAAAGCCCATGTCGAGCGAATCGCGGCGGCCGGGAAGCAGCCGCAGAACAGCAAAGTACCAAACGAAAATCTGCAGCAGTAGCGGGATGTTGCGTAGCGTCTCAATGTAGACCGTGGCGATCCTCGACACGACCCAGTTTTGCGACAGCCGGGCAATGCCGACAACAAATCCAAGGATCGTCGCAATCACGATCCCGACGGCCGAAACCAGCAGCGTGTTGATCAGCCCGACAAAAAACACCCGGCCGAAAGTCGATGTGGCCTGGTCGTATTCGAGCAGCGACTGGCTGATTGCGAAGCCCGCGTTGCGGTTCAGGAAGCCGAAACCGGACGCGATGTTGGCGGCCTGCAGGTTTGCGAACATGTTCTGGATGCCGACATATGTCAGCCACACCAGAACGACCAGCAGCAGAATCTGAACGATCCACGCGCGTATCTTCGGGTCGTTGAGCAACGCAACCCTTGGCGCCGATTCCCCGGCGGTAGTGACGGCCATTTGTGTTCCCCTCGTTCGCGCCGATTGATTTTGTTGTGCGACCGGTGACCGGCCGCCGATATTGGGCGCGACGTATTCCCTGGTGCGGGCTGCCCGGTTTCCCGGACAGCCCTTTTTCTAGCTAACCCTTAGCGGATCGGCGGAGCGTACTGCAGGCCGCCATTGGACCACAGTGCGTTCTGGCCGCGGGCGATCTTCAGCGGCGTGTCGGGGCCGACGTTGCGTGCAAACGCTTCGCCGTAATTGCCGACATGCTTGATGATGCGGTAGCCCCAGTCGTTTTCGAGGCCGATCGCGGTGCCGAACTCACCTTCGGTGCCGAGCAGACGCTTGATATTCGGGTTGTCGGAACCCTTCATCTCTTCGGCATTGCCCTGGGTGACGCCTGATTCCTCGGCCTCGACCATGGCGAAGTGCACCCACTTGACGATGTTCAGCCACTGATCGTCGCCCTGGCGGACTGCCGGGCCAAGCGGCTCCTTGGAGATGACTTCCGGAAGCACCTTGTGCTCGTCGGGGTTGGTCAGCTTCAGGCGCTGCGCATAGATGCCCGACTGGTCGGTCGTGTAGACGTCGCAACGGCCGGCATCGTAAGCGGCGACAACCTCGTCAGCCTTCTCGAAGGCGACCAGCTCGTAGTCCATGTTGTTGGCACGGAAATAGTCCGCCACGTTGAGCTCGGTGGTGGTGCCGGTGTTGGTGCAGATCGCGGCGCCGGAAAGCTGCAATGCGGACGAGATGCCCATGGACGAACGGACCATGAAGCCCTGACCGTCATAATAGTTGACGACCGAGAAGTTCAGGCCGAGCTGCGTGTCGCGGCTCATGGTCCAGGTCGTGTTGCGCGAAAGCAGATCCACTTCGCCCGACTGCAGCGCGGTGAAACGCTCCTTGGCCGAAAGCGGCACGTATTCGACCTTCGAGGCATCGTCGAAGATGGCAGCGGCAACCGCCTTGCACAGATCAACGTCGAGGCCGGACCAATTGCCGTCCGAATCCGGATTGGAGAAGCCCGGGAGACCCTGACTCACACCACATTTGAGCGCGTCGCGGCTCTTCACGTCGTCCAGCGTGGCCGCCGAAGCAGCGCCCGCCGACAGAGCGAGAACCGATACGCCCACAAGACCCTTCAAAATACTCTTCATAGCCCAAGCACCTTTTCTGATTTTCTCTAAGGGCATTAACCCCTCTTTACGCAGGGAGGCCGATACAACCTCGCTGTGCGATCTGCGCACAGCAAAACCTTGTCTCGCAACCTCCCAATACGGATGGCCATCGAATGCGATAAATATTCGTGGGTCAAGTGGTGTCGGGAAATTGGCACTCGTCACCGCCGCCGAAATGCAAAACGAATCCTCTATTTGCCGAAAAGCGGATCGTTTTGGCCGAATGCGGCTCCACGCGGGCTCTCGAAGCGACGTATCCGAGTGCCCGGCTGGACAAGCCGACCGACGCCTGCTGGCGGTTGCACTTGGCCAGTGGCGGGCATAATGGTCCGCTACCTACATCTAGCAGGAAGCATTCATGTCAGACAGCACGCAGCACAAGCGCGGCGTACATACGCGGCTGGCCCATTCGGGGTACGACCCGCATGATTTTCACGGCTTCGTCAACCCGCCCGTCGTCCACGCATCCACCGTGTTGTTTCCCGATGCGCACACCATGGCGACCCGGAACCAGAAATACCTCTACGGAACCCGGGGTACGCCGACGACCGATGCGCTGAACCAGGCCATGACTGAGCTGGAGGGCGCGGCAGGCACACTGACGGTTCCGACAGGGCTTGCCGCCGTCACCGTTCCGCTGCTGGCTTTCCTTTCCTCCGGCGACCATCTGCTGGTGACGGACGCGGTCTATTTCCCGACGCGGAGTTTCTGCGACAACATGCTGTCGCGCATGGGCGTGAAGGTCGAATATTACGACCCGCTGATCGGAGCCGGCATTTCGCGGCTGATGAAGCCGAACACGAAGGCGGTTTTCACCGAATCGCCTGGCTCCAACACGTTCGAGATGCAGGACATACCGGCGATTGCCAACGCGGCGCACGCAGCCGGCGCGATCGTGATGATGGACAACAGCTGGGCCACGCCGCTTTATTTCCGCGCCCTCGATTTCGGTGTCGACGTCTCGATCCATGCGGCGACCAAATACATAGCCGGGCATTCCGACATTCTGGCGGGCACGATTTCGGCCAATGAGGCGGCCTGGGAGAGACTGCACGAGGCTTACCTGCAGCTCGGATGCTGCCCTGGACCCGACGACGTCTACAACACGCTGCGCGGGCTGCGCACACTCGGGGTACGGCTGGAACAACATCGCAGGAACGCGCTCGAAATCGCGCAGTGGCTGGAAGGTCAGCCGGGCGTTGCGCAGGTGCTGCATCCCGCGCTTGAAAGCTCCGCCGGCCACGACATCTGGAAGCGGGATTTCTCGGGCTCCAGCGGCCTGTTCTCGATCGTGCTTGCCGGTGGCGGCAAGGAAAAAGCCCATGCCTTCCTCGACGCGCTCGAAATCGTCGGAATGGGCTATTCCTGGGGCGGATATGACAGCCTTGCCGTTCACGTGCATCTGGACGACAGGGTTGCCTCGCGCACCGATTACGCCGGGCCTGTCATGCGGCTGCAGATCGGACTGGAAGATGTCGACGACCTGAGGGCGGACATCGAGCGGGGGCTTGCGGCTGCCGCAAGGATCTAGACGCCGGCTGGTCGGAGCGGCAGGATTCGAACCTGCGACCCTCTGGTCCCAAACCAGATGCGCTACCAGACTGCGCTACGCTCCGTTCCGGTGCGGCGCCTGCCTAGTGCCTCGCGCCCGCCGGTGCAAGCAAAAACTCCCGCGCCCGGCGCCGAATTCATCGCCACCGCTTTGCAAAGCGGGATTTTTGGACTAGGCAGCGCATGAAACAAACCGCGTTCCAGGGACATCTCATGTCTGCACGAATTTTCAGCCCCGCCCGCACCGCCATGCAATCCGGCAAGGCCAAGACCGGCCGTTGGGTGCTGGAGTTCGAACCGGAGAGCCCGCGCAGAATAGACCCGCTGATGGGTTACACCACATCCTCGGACATGAAGAGCCAGATCAAGCTCGTCTTCGAGACACGCGAGGAAGCCCAGGCCTATGCCGAGGCAAACGGCATCGCGGCGCGCGTTGAAGAGCCGAAGGAGCCGCGCCGGCGGCAGATTTCATACGCGGAAAATTTCCGCTATGACCGCAAGACGCCCTGGACGCACTGATCCCCGGCGCATGCCGGTTTTCACGCCCGAAAGGGCGCGACGGTCCCGTAGCTCAGCTGGATAGAGCACCGGCCTTCTAAGCCGATGGTCACAGGTTCGAATCCTGTCGGGATCGCCACCATAAGCGCCCCCATTTCCGGCTCGATCATCTGTAGATTGCGGAACGCCCGAGGACATGAACCTGTCTGGGATCAGCTTCCGTTCGCTGACGGCGGCGAAGCTCCGCCGCATTTGTCATCCAGACGCAAACCCATACTCGATCACCGCTTCATATCTCTCCCCCGGCTTCAGAACCGCACTCGGAAAACCCGGCCGGTTGGGCGAGTCGGGCCAGATCTGAGGTTCGAGGCACAGGCCGGCATGCGGGCCATAGACAATGCCGTCGAGGCCCTTGAGACCGGCGGGGATCGGAGCGCCGTCGAAGAACTGCAGGCCGGGCTCGGTCGTGGACAATTGCATCGAGACACCGGAGCGCGCACCCTCCAGGGTGGCCACATGGGTCAACGCGCGGCGAGCAGGCGCGAGGCAGAAATTGAGATCGTAACCAGCCTCGCGAGGATCAGTCGCGACCTGCCGAGAGGTGCGAAAATCATACCGCGTTCCTGCCACCGGCGCGGTTTCGCCCAAGGGAATAAGACGCTCATCGACCGGCAGGTAGCTGTCGGCAGCGACCTGCAGTTTGTGTCCGAGTGCCGGCGAGGCGCCGCCGTCGTCGAGATTGAAATAGCTGTGCTGCGTGAAGGCGCAGAGCGTTTCGGCGTCGCATGTCGCCCGCATGACTATCCGCAGCCGCCCCTCGGCAGTCAGCCGGTAGGTGCAGGCGGCGCTGAGGTTTCCGGGAAAGCCCATTTCGCCATCCGGCGAAAAGTAGGTGAGCGCTACGAAATCGGGGCCGCGGTCGGCAATCGCCCAATTGCGCTTGTCGAAACCGCGTATGCCGCCGTGAAGCACGTGGCCGGGCGCGCCGCCATTGTCGATCTCGTAAGTTTTGCCGCCAAGTTCGAAGCGGCCGTTGGCGATGCGATTGGCGTAACGCCCGACGATGGCGCCCATATAGAGCGGGTGCCGAAGGTAAGGTTCGAGCGTCGGGAAGCCGAGCACCAAAGGTGCTGAATGGCCCGCAAGCCGCAGATCCTGGAGAATGCCGCCCCAGGTCAACGCCGCTGCGAAGAGCCCGCCGCCGGACAGGCTGATGCGGTAGACGGTTTCGCCGTCAGGCGTCGTTCCGAATGCCTCGGACAAAAGCGGCCCTCCCCCGTTCCGGCCCGTAAGCCTGATGCGGGTAGAGCCGCCAGCCGTCAAGGCCGTGTCTGGCGAAACGATCTCCGGCGCCGCGCACGCGCTGCGGGGCCACAGGACCGTACCCGGTCATGCGCTGCATGTTCGTCAGGCAACAAAAACCAGCCCGGCGGCGACGAAGGCCGCGAGCAGGTAAAAAGCGAAATCGTCTTCCCAGTTGCGCATGATGGTGTCCCTCTCCGATGGCTGTCGAAGGCGTAGCCTGCGCAGCGGGCGGCAATTGGACCCAATCTGGGCGCTTTGGCGGCATTACGGTTTCATTGCTGTGACAGTGCGTGAGCTCAGACCGGCAGCGACGCCTGACCCATGTCCGAACCGCCAAGCACCGTCGCTGCCAGCTGGCGCGTGATGCGGCTCTTGGCCTCAAGTGCGGCACGGTCAAGCCGCTCCACGACGCCGATCGCAGTCGCCAGCGAGCGTTCGATCCGCTTGACCAGGAACTGAACCACCTGCGGGTCGATCTCGACCTGGCGGTCGGCAAAAAGCTTGGTGATGACGCCGGCCAGAAGCAGGTCGTCAGGCTCGCGGATTTCGACCGTGGAGGCGGCGCCCAGGCGCGAGCGCAGGTCGGGCAGAGCAACACCCCAGCCGAGTGGAAAGCGCCGCGCGGAAAGCAGGATGTGGCTGCCGGATTCACGCGCCGCGTTGATGGCATGAAACAGGCCGTTTTCGTCCAGTCCGCCGGCATCGGCATCGTCGACCAGCAGCGCACCGCCTTCGAGCGCTTCCAGGATTTCGGGGCCGAGCGCACGCCGGTCGGCGGCAAGCGCGCCCGTCTCCTCGCGCCAGATCGACGCCAGATGGGTCTTGCCCGAGCCGACCGGGCCGGCGATGACCACGACATTGGACGGCCAGGCGGGCCAGGCGTCGATCAGCGCGACGGCGTCGGCATTGGCCGAGCTGACAACGAGGTCGGCGCGGCTCAGGCCGGGCTCGCGGCTGAACTGGAGTGCGATCTGCTGCGGGGGCGGCTTCGCCATGGCCCTACCGGCTGTCGTCCTGGCCACCGCCGCCGCGATAGACGGGCGATTCCAGATAACGCTCGATGGCGAAACGCACCAGAACAGCAATCGCAGCAGCCGCCGGCACCGCCACAAGCAGGCCGACGAAACCGAACAGGTAACCGAAAGCGAACAGGGCGAACATCAGCCAGACGGGGTGCAGACCGACGCTGCCGCCGACAAGCTTGGGCTGCAGGATATTGCCCTCGACCATCTGGCCGGCAAAGAAGATTGCCGCCACCGCGGCCACCCATTGCCATTCGGGCCAGAACTGAACCAGCGCGACGCCGAGCGAAAGCACAAGGCCGACGACGGAACCGACATAAGGGATGAACCCGATCAGGCCCGCGACAAGGCCGATAAGCAGGCCGAAATTGAGCCCGACCAGGGTGAGCGCCACGGCATAGCTGATGCCCATAATGAGGCCGACCGTGCCTTGCCCGCGCACAAAGCTTGCGGTGGAGCGGTTGATCTCGGAGGCGAGCCGGCGGACCGTGGCCAGGTGATCGCGCGGCACCCAGCTGTCGACGCGGGCGACCATGCGGTCCCAGTCGAGTAGCATATAAAATGCGACCACGGGCGTGACGACGAACAGGCCAGCGATATCGATCAGTGCGCGACCGGAATTCCAGATCGACTGGAACAGGGCACTGAGGAAACTTGCGCCCTGGCTCAGCAGCGAACTCAGGCTCTCGCGCAACGAAGCAGGATCGACGCCGATATTCTGCTCAAGCCAGCCCGGATCGAAGCGGGTTATGAGCGTCTGCAGCCGGGACAGATAATCCGGCAGCAGGGAAATCAGCCCGGCGAGCTGCGATCCCAGAACTGGAATCACGATCATCAGGCCGAGCACGAAAAACAGTACGAAACCGACGAGAATGACAATCGTCGCGGCCAGCCGCGACAGGCCCAGACGCTCGAGCCAGTCGGCAACGGGGTCGAGGAAATACGCCAGGATGATGCCGGCCAGAAACGGCAGCAGGATAGAGCTGAAAATATAGAGGAAAGCGACAAAGATGGCAGCCGTCAGCAACCAGAATGCAACCTGACGGCGAATGTCGATCGCGGCCGTCGCATCGGGTCCGAGTTCGACAACGGTGGTCGGTTTTGCAGCGGCAGCGGATTTGCTGCCGGTGCTTCGGGTGCCTGAGCGCGAAGACGCGCTTCTAGAGGTGCGGGTTTTCGCTTTCGCCATAGCCATTCATGTGCCTGAACCAGGCCACGAGATAGGCCGCCGCGGAGGCGACGGTCAAGCCGCCAGACAATATGACGAGCCAGCCGCGAAGGCCACCGAAGGCTGTCTCAAGCGCGAGTTCGAACAATACCGCAGCGGCCAGCACGATCTGCATTGCCGTGTTGGCCTTGGAGATCATCAACGGCTTCATCTCTACCGGGTGGCCGAGCAGACCGGACAGAACAACCCCTCCGACGATAAGCAGGTCGCGCGAAACAGCCGCGATCACCAGCCAGAGCGGCAGTTCGCTCATCAGCCCCAGCACGACGAAGACCGAAACCAGCAGCAGCTTGTCGGCAATCGGGTCGAGATAGGCGCCAAGTTCGGACCTCTGGTCGAACTGGCGTGCAATGAAGCCATCAATTCCGTCGGACACCCCGGCAACCAGAAAACCTGCCAGCGCCCAGCCCATGGCACCTTCCAGCATGGCATAAACGATCGCCGGCACCAGCAAGAATCGCAGCAGCGTAATGAGATTGGGTATCGTCAATTTGAGGCCGTTCGCGTTTCGCCGGCATCTTCCGCCGTTGCGTTGAAGATGGCCGTGCGCCGAACCCTGTTCAAGGGCCAGTACGCCGCGAAAGCCCTGAGCCAGCGCTTTGCAGGCCTCGTTTGCCTGTGACTGAGCCGGCCGCCGTGCTTGCGGGTGCGCCGGCTTCATGCGAAGAGCGCGGCATGTCCATTCCATGCTTGGCAGATCACCGATGAGCGACAGCAAAAACGGCCTTACCTATGCCGAAGCCGGTGTCGACATCGATGCCGGCGCCGAGATGGTCCGCAAGATCAAACCGATGGTGCGCTCCACCATGCGGCCGGGCGCCGACGGCGAGATCGGCGGCTTTGGCGGCCTGTTCGACCTCAAGGCCGCGGGCTTCAAGGATCCGGTGCTGGTGGCCGCGAATGACGGCGTCGGCACCAAACTCAAGATCGCGATCGAGACCGGCATTCACGACACGATAGGCGTCGATCTCGTTGCCATGTGCGTCAACGACCTGGTGGTGCAGGCGGCCGAGCCGCTGTTTTTCCTCGACTATTTCGCAACCGGCAAGCTCGACCCCGACCAGGGCGCCTCAATTGTGGCCGGTATTGCGGAAGGCTGCCGCCAGGCGGGCTGTGCGCTGATCGGCGGCGAGACGGCCGAGATGCCGGGGCTCTACGCGCAAGGCGACTACGACCTCGCCGGTTTCGCGGTGGGTGCTGCCGAGCGCGGGCAGTTGCTGCCGACCGACGACATTGTGGAAGGCGACGTGCTTCTCGGCCTTGCCTCCAGCGGCGTGCACTCCAACGGTTATTCGCTGGTGCGGCGTATCGTTGAGATGAGCGGATCGGGCTGGGACGACACGGCGCCGTTCGCCGCAGACAGAACGCTCGGAGCCGCGCTGCTTGAGCCAACGCGCATCTATGTGAAGCCGCTGCTCAACGCGATGCGCTCGACGCACGGCATCAAGGCGCTGGCGCATATCACCGGCGGCGGCTTCCCCGAGAACGTGCCGCGGGTGCTGCCCGAGGTATTCGCGGCCGAAATAACGCTCGACGCAATCGAGGTTCCGCCGGTCTTTTCGTGGCTGGCCGCGACGGGCGGCGTTGCAGCCGACGAGATGTTGCGTACATTCAACTGCGGCATCGGCATGATCGCCGTGGTTGCGGCCGGACAGGCAGCGCAGGTCGCCGCCGTGCTGCAGCAGCAGGGCGAGACGGTGACGCCGATCGGCCAGGTGATCGCCCGGCGCGAATCCGGGGTGGTTTACAGCGGCAAGCTGGAGATCTGAGCATGGAAAGAAAGCGCACCGTCGTGATGATTTCGGGCCGCGGCTCGAACATGGCGGCACTGGTCAAGGCGGCGGAGGAGATCGGCTATCCGGCACGCATCGTGGGCGTGGTATCCGACAAGGCGGACGCACCGGGGCTGGACTTTGCCAACCGCGCCGGCATTGCCACCCGCGCGGTGGCGCGCTCCGACCATGCTTCGCGCGATCTGCATGACGGCGCCATCGACGAGGCACTGGACGAGCTCGGGGCCGAGATCGTCTGCCTGGCAGGCTATATGCGCAGGCTATCGCCCGGCTTTGTGCGCAAATGGGGCGGGCGTATCATCAACATCCATCCTTCGCTGCTGCCCGCGTTCAAAGGCCTGAACCCGCACGGACAGGCACTGGACGCCGGCGTGCGCATACATGGCTGCAGCGTGCATTTCGTGACCCCGGCGATCGATGCCGGGCCGGTGATCGCGCAGGCTGCGGTGCCGGTGATGCTGGACGACAACGAAGCGACGCTTTCGGCCCGCGTGCTGCGCATGGAGCACAAGCTCTACCCGCAGGCGCTGCGCATGGTCGCGGAGGGCAAGGTGCGCATGCAGGGCGACCGGGTTGTCTATGAAGGTGTGAAAGTGCGGCGCGAAAGCGGCGACAGCGCGCTGGTTGCGCCCGAAATCGACACCGGCGTGGTGGATATCGAATCGCTGGCGCGGTTCACCCCCTGATCGGGATGCAGATCGCATGAGCCCGAAAAAATCCGCAGTCAAGCGAATGGACAATGTCGGCATCGTGGTGGAATCACTCGATGACGCGATCTCGTTTTTCAGCGAACTTGGCCTGGCGCTCGAGGGTCGGGCAATGGTCGACGGCGAATGGGCGGGCCGTGTTACCGGTCTTAAGGACCAGCGCGTCGAAATCGCCATGATGGCTACTCCGGACGGCCACAGCCGCCTTGAGTTGTCGCGTTTTCTTGCGCCGTCCGTGATCGCCGACCACCGTATCGCCCCGGTTAATTCGCTCGGCTATCTGCGGGTGATGTTCGCCGTGGAGAGACTGGACGAATTACTGGAACGGCTGCGGCCGCATGGCGCAACACTTGTTGGCGAAATTGTCGATTACCAGGGCATCTACCGGCTTTGCTATGTCCGGGGCCCGGAGGGCATCCTCGTCGGGCTAGCAGAAGAGCTTGGCGGAAAATAGCCGCCAACACCTGCCGAAGCAGAGTGACAGGAGTGTCGGCGCCCGGCATTGACGACGGCACCAGTGACCTCGCAAGCTCTACGGGCTGAGCGAGAACTTCGATGAACGAACCTGAATTTCCCGATGCCGCCGTCAAAGAGGCTTTCGACGCTGTGCCCGCCAGGGCACGCGAAGGGCTGCTTGCGTTGCGGACCCTTATCTTCGAGGCGGCGGGCGCAACCCAATCGGCAGGGCGGGTCGAGGAAACGCTCAAATGGGGACAGCCGGCCTATCTGACGCCCGACACCAAAAGCGGCAGCACGATCCGGCTCGGCGTGCCGAAATCGCCCGAGTACGACTATGCGCTTTTCGTCCACTGCCAAAGCGACCTCACCCGGCAATTCGAAACCAATTATCCGGGCGAGTTCGAGTTCGAAGGAACGCGGGCGGTGCTTTTCAGAGCTGACAAACCGATTCCGGCTGACGCGCTAAGGCACTGTATCGCAATGGCTTTGACCTATCACAGCCGCAAGTGACCGGCCTCAGGCAGCATTACGCACCCAAACTTTCGTATCGTGAAACGCAGCGCCGCCGAAGGGTGCGGGCTGGTCCGCCCCAACGAGAATATTGATGCCCTCGCCGCGCTCATGGGCGCCGTTTGGCCAGATGCCCTCCGCGATCACCACGCCGCGCCGGGCGGTGGCCAGGAGCCTGGCGTGCAATACCAGCTCGCCGCGGTGATTGCCGATCTCGACACGCGCGCCCTCCTCGACGCCCAGAGCGGCTGCGTCGTCGGGGTGAACGATGAGTTCGGGCCGTCCCTCGCGCTTCAATGAACCCGGTGTCTCGGTGAAACTCGAATTGAGGAACGAGCGCGCCGGCGACGTCGCCAGCCTGAAGGGATGCTCGGCGTCGGCGACTTCAATCAGATCGACATGATCCGGGAACTCGGGCAACGCCGCCGTGGGGCCAAGCAGCCCCATGGATTTGGGCGGCCGGTTGGGAGCGATCTGCCCTGCCCAGTCCGGCCTGAAACGGAACTTGCCGTCCTCATGCGCAAATCCCCCGGCGAAATGGGCGGTCGCGAATTCGGGCTGCAGGTCAACCCAGCGGTCTTCCCGGAATGTGTCGAACGTGCCCAGCCCCGCCTTCGACAGGATGATTTCGACATGCTCGCGCGCGTTCATGCCGAAGCCCGGCAGATGGCCGACCCCGAGCCGCTTCGCCAGTTCCTCGATGACATAGAGGTTCTCGCGCGGCCCGGCCGGCGGCTCCACAAGCTTGGGGCCGAGCAGGACATGCTGATGGCCGCCACCCCGGTAGACGTCGTCATGCTCCAGGAACATGGTTGCCGGCAGCACCACGTCGGCAAGCATCGCCGTGTCGGTCATGAACTGTTCGTGCACACAGGTGAAGAGGTCGTCGCGCAGGAAACCCTGTTTCACCAGCCGCTGCTCGGGGCAGACATTGGCCGGGTTGGTGTTCTGGATCAGCATCGCGGTGATCGGCGGGCCACCATAAAGGGCTGCGGAATCGCCGGTGAGCACACGGCCGATCTGCGACTGGTCGAGATAGCGGATGCCGGGGTCGCGAAACTGCGCGCCTTCCAGCAGCGACTGGTCGAACCTGAAGATCGCATTGTTGGAGTGGAACGCACCGCCGCCTTCATGCTGCCAGGCGCCGGTGACGGCGGGAATGCAGGATGCCGCATGCATGTTGACCGCGCCGTTGCGCTGGCGGGCGAAGCCGTAGCCGAGACGGAAATAGCTGCGCTTCGTGGTGCCGACCAAACGGGCGAACGCTTCGATCTCATCCACCGGAATGCCGGTGATCGCCGATGCCCATTCGGGCGTTCTGGATGCAAGGTGCCGCTCCAGGCCCGCCGGATCGTCGGTATGTTTCTCCATATACTGCCGGTCGGCGAAATTGTCGCGGAACAGGATGTGCATGACCGCGCAGGCAAGCGCACCGTCGGTGCCGGGTTTCAGCACGAGACCGAGATCGGCCTGCTTCATGGTCGCGTTGTCGTAGACATCGATGACGACGATCTTCGCGCCGCGCTCCTTTCTGGCGCGCACGGCATGGGTCATCACATTGACCTGTGTGACGACCGCGTTGGTGCCCCAGATCACCACGCAGTCGGATTTCGCCATTTCGCGCGGGTCCGGCCCCATCAGCGTGCCTGCGCCGACGGTGAAGCCCGTCCAGGCGAGATTGGTGCAGATGGTGTCGAACTGGTTGGAGTATTTCTTGGCGTGGCGAAGGCGGTGAATGCCGTCGCGCTGCACACGGCCCATCGTGCCGGCATATTGATACGGCCAGACGGATTCGCTGCCGTGCCTTTGTTCGGCTTGCGCGAATTTTTCGGCAACGAGGTCCAGCGCGGCTTCCCAGCTCGCCTCTTTCCAGGCGCCCTCGCCTTTCGCGCCGGTGCGGACCAACGGCTTCAGAAGGCGGTCGGGATGGTGGATGCGCTCGGCGTAGCGGGCGACCTTGGCGCAGATGACGCCGGCCGTGTAGCTGTTGTCCTTGGCGCCGTGGACGCGCCCGATGCGGCGGCCATCGTCCAGCAATTCGACCTCAAGCGCGCAGGTGGACGGGCAATCGTGGGGACAGGCCGAATGGCCGATATTGGGCATATGCTGGTTCATGCCCCCAGCTTAGCGGGCATTGATGCCGCGCGGTAGGAGCCAGCGTTATGCCAACAGCCGGTTCAGGTCTTGGCGTCGGCCTTGGGCTGGTTTTCGGCTTTCGAGAAACGCCAGAGATCGCGCAGACCGGCGTCGGCCTCGCTCACGCCGTGTATCTTCATGCCGAGGCGGCGCGGCATGCGCCAGTCGGCAGCGCCGACAACGGGACCGAAACCGGGGCCTACGACTTCGATCCGGTCGCCCGTCCATATGCCTTCGACATTGTCGGTGAGCAGCAGCAGGCTGAAGGCGGAACGTCTGATGACATATCCAGCGTGGTCGCGGCCGCGGGCACGAATCACCACCCTGATGCGGCAACGCTCGCCCGGCTCGTTGTCATCCTCGTGATCCATGCGCGGCTCCGATCAGCATGCATCGACACATAGCGGCCACAGGTTGGCTCCGCATTAATGCGACAACGCGCATTTTACCGATCCCGTGATTGCCGCTGCTTGACCGCTCCCGTGCCATTCCTCACAGTGGCGGCCTCAACGCAGCGGAGGCCTCATGAGACCGTCGATCAAAATGGCGATTGCAGCTTGCCTGCTGGGCTCGATCTCCTGGGGCGCACAGGCTGCGGACTATGTTCACGGGGTCGATGCCTCGGATCCCGGCGCCTGCGCCGACGAGCGCGTGCTGACAAAAATTTCGCACCGGTTCCGGCATCAGGTACGCCATGTGCCCGGTCTGCCGCAGGTGGAGATCGTAGGCTACAGCCGGCTTGGCCAGTCGCGCTACAGGCCTTCCGACGACCGTCACCCGATTGCGCGGCGCTATTGCCGGGGCACGGCCGACCTCTCCGACGGGCGGCGGCGCAACATGTGGTACCTGATCGAAAGCCGCATGGGTTTCGTCGGTATCGGCTCGAATGTGGAGTTCTGCGTCGCGGGCTTCGACCGCTGGCATGTCTATGGCGGGCGCTGCAGGGTGCTCCACTAGGTCTCACGAACAAGATGCACCTCTTTTCCAGACCGGCGCTGGCACTGGCCAGCCTGCTGCTGTGGCATGGCGCTGCGGCGAGCCAGGACAAGCCGGTAGCCGCACAGGGCAGCGGCTTCGACTTTTACGTGATTTCGCTGTCGTGGTCGCCGAGCTATTGCGCCGAACAGGGGCTCAACGCCAACCGCCGCCAGTGCGGCATCGACCGGGATTACGCGTTCATCGCTCATGGCCTGTGGCCGCAATATGCCAGCGGCTACCCCGAATTCTGCTCAAGCAGCGAGCCGGAGCGCGTGCCGAACGCATTGGTGGGCGCGATCATCGACATCATGCCGTCGGCCGGGCTGGTGGGACATCAGTGGCGCAAACACGGCAGCTGCACCGGGCTGACGCAGGCCGCCTATCTGGAAGCGACCCGCGAGGCATATGAGCGGGTCGCGATCCCGCCTGAACTCGACAACGCGCTGGACCCGTCGCGCATTTCGGCAGATGCGGTGGAATCGGCTTTTATCAGCGCCAATCCCGGCCTGCCGCCGGAGGGGATAGCAGTAAGCTGCAAGTCCGGCCGCCTGACCGAAGTTCGCATCTGTCTCACCAAGCAGCTCGAGTTTCGCAGCTGTTCCGAAGTCGATGCGCGCGGCTGCAGAGCCAGCAACCTTTATGTGCCCAGCGCTCCCTGAAGCGCTCATCCAACTCCAGCGAAGGTACCGAGATGCCCAAGATCAGATGCTCGCCCCCCTCTCCCTACAGCGCCAAGGTGCGCATGTCGGCCAAATATGCCGGCATCGACTTTGAGTCGGCGATAACGGTCACCGACCAGCCGAGCGCCGATTTCCTGGCCGACAATCCGCTCGGCAAGATCCCGGTATTCATTACGGATGAGGGCGAGAGCATCTATGACAGCCGTGCGATCACGCAGTATCTGAACCGTATCTCCCGCAATGCGCTGTTTCCGCGCAATGCCGCCAAGCGCACAGAGGCGGAGCGGCTGGAAGCGCTGGCGGACGGCATCTGCGACGCGCTTCTGGCGCATGTCTATGAACGGCGCTACCGGCCCGAGGAAATGTGGCAGCAAAGCTGGCTCGACCTGCAATGGGGCAAGGCAATGCGCGGCCTGGACATTCTGAACGACACGCCGCCCAAGCTGCCGAAGAAGATCACCGCAGGCCATATCGCGCTACGCGCCTGCCTTGCCTATGCCTCGCTGCGCTTCGAAGGCAAATGGGAACGCGGCCGCTCCAAGCTCACACGCTGGGCCAAACGCTTCGACGACAAGTTTCCGGAGCTGACCGCATTTTTGCCCCGCTCATCCTGACGCATGCAAAAAAGCCGGCCCTGGGGGCCGGCTTTTTCAGTTGTCGAATGAACTGGCGGGATCAGAATTTCAGACCGGCGCCAATGAGAACGCGATGGTTCTGCGGCGAAACGGTCTGCGGTCCCGAGCCGGTGTTGAGGGTGGTCGAACCGAAATCGGTGTAGCGGTATTCGACACGACCGAAGACATTGTCCGTCAGCTTGGCATCCATACCCGCACCGGCAGTCCAGCCGATCACCGTACCGCGCGCAGTACCGGCAGCGTCATAGATACGCTGCGCGGCGGCCGCGCCACCGGCAGTGGCATAAAGCAGGATCGCGTCGTCCGGCGAATAACCCAGACGCGCCCGCAGCGAGCCCTCGAGCCCCTGGCGCGAATAGGTCGTGCCGTTGCCGCCGTTCATGCCGTTGTAGCCGATATCGCCTTCGAGACCGTAGACGATACGGCCGCTCTGCATATTGTAGCCGGCGAAACCGCCGAACAGCCAACCGTTGGTCGAGATATTGCCGCCGGTGGCGCCCTGCGTCTGGCCGCCGAAGCCGTAGCCGCTGTAGACACCGAGATACGGGCCGATCCAGCTGGCCACAGGGGCGTTTTCGATCGGCGACGGCTGCGGTGCCGGCGGTTCTTCATAAATAACGTCTGCCGCATGCACAGGTGCAATGCCCGCAAGCATTGCCGCGCCGAGCGCCAGGGCCGCAACGCGGCTGTGATTCATTCTGGCTCTCATCTGTCCTTCTCCTTGGTTCAGGTACGAGAAACAAACCCCCAACCCGGTCCAGGCGTTGGAAAAGCCCAGCCGGACAACCGATGGCGAATGTGGTTCGCGAATACGGCGGAAGCACACCCGAAATCTGGAGTTTCGCCGGCGGATTTGAGGCGCAAATTTGACGTTGCAGATCGGCAACATATCTGCTGACAGGCCAGACAGCTTATTGGCCGGGCGCACGTTGGATATGCGACCGCGCGTTGTTATATGACGGAAACATCACTTCTTTCGGGTCTCATGATCATCAGCCTCATCTTGCTCGCAGCCGGCCTCGCCCTGCTCGTTCTGTCCGGCGATCTTCTGGTACGCGGGGCAGTGCAGGCAGCGGAGAATCTCGGCATTTCGCAGCTGCTCATCGGCCTGACCGTCGTATCTGCGGGCACCTCGCTGCCCGAACTGCTGATCTCGGTTCAGGCCGCGCTTTCCGGCTCGCCGGGCATCGCGCTGGGCAATATTGTCGGGTCGAACATCGCCAATGTGCTGTTGGTGATCGGCGTGCCCGCGCTGATCAAGCCGATCCGCCCCGACGGCTCTGGACTGCGCCGCAACATCACCGTGATGGTCGCGGCCACGCTTGTCTTCATGCTGCTGCTGTCAAACGGCATGATCGGGCGCCTGGAGGGTCTGCTGCTGTTCGTGTCGATTGTCGGATTTGTCGCCTGGCAGGTGTGGATGGCGCGCAAAGCCGCCGCGAACGGGCATTCACCCGAACCGGCACATCACGACAAACTTCGCGTGGCGGGGCTCCTCGTCGGCGGACTGATCGGCCTGCCTGTCGCAGCCCAGCTCACCGTCAATGGCGGGATCGGCATTGCCGAAGCCTTCAACGTACCCGATACCGTGATCGGCCTGACGGTGATCGCTGTCGGAACATCGCTGCCGGAGCTAGCGACCACCGTTGTCGCCGCCTACCGGGGCAGCACCGCGATTGCGCTCGGAAACGTCGTCGGCTCGAATATCTTCAACATTCTTGGGATCATGGGGCTGACCGCGCTGATCGCGCCTGTTGCCGTGGACCAGCACCTCATTTCGGTGGATATGTGGGTGATGCTGGGCGCGGCGGCGGCCGTTGCAGCGCTCGGCTTCGGCAGGTTCACGGCTGGCAAATGGATCGGTGCCGCGATGCTGGCGATCTACACAATCTACGTGGTGTCGCTGGTATGACGGACCGGAAGGGCATGAAAGCACACGGCGAAGTTGCCTTGGTAACGGGCGGCGCGAAGCGTATCGGCGCTGCGATCGCACGCGACCTGGCCAGTGCCGGGTTTGCCGTAGCGATCCACTATCGCTCGTCCGCCGGCGAAGCCGCAAAACTTGCCGCCGAAATCACCGATGCCGGCGGCAAGGCCGCCGTTTTCCAGGCCGACCTGACGGCGCTGGAGGTTTGCAACGCACTGATTGAAGATGTTGCGGCGAAACTCGGACCGCTGCGGCTGCTCGTCAACAACGCCTCGGCATTCGAGCCCGACAGTCCCGACCGACCCGACTGGGAGAGATGGGACAGACATTTCGACATCCACCTGAAAGCGCCGGTTGCTTTGACCAGCCGCTTTGCCACGGCTCTGCCGGATGGCAGCGACGGGCTTGCGGTGAATGTGATCGACCAGCGCGTTTGGCGGCTCAACCCGCGGTTCTTTTCCTACACGCTCTCGAAAAGCGCCTTGTGGGCCGCAACGCAGACCATGGCGCAGGGGCTTGCGCCGCGCGTGCGCGTCAACGCGCTCGGACCGGGACCGACCATGAAGAACGCGCGCCAGACCGATGACGACTTCCGGCAACAGGCCGAGGCGGTCATTCTCGGCCATGGACCCGCGCTGGACGAGTTCGGCCGCACGATCCTCTATCTGTGGGAGGCGAAATCCGTGACCGGCCAGCTGATCGCCATCGACGGCGGCCAGCACCTGGCCTGGGAGACGCACGACGTCACGGGCGTGGAATGACTGCCGGAAATCCACCCATTCCCAAACGCGACCCGGCGGCTGGCGACATGGCCGGCTATTTGCCCGGCGACGACGCCGAAGACGATGACGGCGAGACCGAGGCAAACGAAACCAACGTTCGCGAACTGCTTGCCTCGGTCGACTGGTCCGGCATCGGTGTCGACGGGAGACAAGTCGCGACGGGAGCAGAGGTCATTCAGGCGCTGGTCAAACAGCTGCCGAACCAGCCCGGCGTCTACCGCATGCTGAACCCGGCGGGAGACGTGCTTTACGTCGGCAAGGCACGCAGCCTCAAGAAGCGGGTGACCGCCTATGCCCAGGGGCGGTTCCATACCGACCGGATCGGCCGCATGGTGCGTGAGACGGCCGGCATGGAGTTCGTCGTCACCCGCACCGAAACCGAGGCTTTGCTGCTTGAAGCCAACCTTATCAAGCGCTTGCGTCCGCGATTTAATGTGCTCATGCGGGACGACAAGTCGTTCCCCTACATCCTCATGACCGGCGACCACGCCGCACCCGGTATCTTCAAGCACCGCGGCGCACGCAGCCGCAAGGGCGACTATTACGGGCCGTTTGCATCCGCTATGGCGGTGGGGCGCACGATCAATTCGCTGCAGCGCGCGTTTCTGCTGCGCACCTGCACCGATTCTGTGTTTGAAAGCCGCACCCGCCCCTGCCTGCTCTACCAGATCAAACGCTGTGCCGGCCCCTGCACGGGCGAGGTGACCGAGGCCGAATATGCCGAGCTGGTGCGCGAGGCCAAGGACTTCCTGTCCGGCCGCTCATCCAGCATCAAGGCGCAGATCTCGCGCGCCATGCAGGACGCCTCCGAAGAGCTCGATTTCGAACGGGCGGCGATCTACCGCGACCGGCTGGCCGCGCTTTCGCATGTGCAGAGCCATCAGGGCATCAATCCGCAATCGGTGGAGGAAGCCGATGTGTTCGCCATCCATCAGGAAGGCGGCCAGACCTGCATCGAGGTGTTTTTCTTCCGCACCGGCCAGAACTGGGGCAACCGCGCCTATTTTCCCAAAGCCGACCCGGCGCTTGGCGCATCCGAAGTGCTGGGTGCGTTCCTGACCCAGTTCTACGACGACAAACCCTGCCCGCGCACAATTCTGCTGTCGCACGCGGTGGACGAGCAGGCGTTGCTCGCCGAGGCGCTTTCCACGCGCGCCGGGCGCCGGGTGTCGCTGACCGTGCCGCAGCGGGGCGAAAAGAAGCAGCTGACCGGCAATGCCCTGCAGAACGCGCGCGAGGCGCTCGGGCGGCGGCTGGCCGAAACCTCGTCGCAGGCGCGGCTGCTCAAGGGGCTAGCGGAAACATTCGGGCTTGCGCAGCCGCCGCGGCGCATCGAGGTCTACGACAACTCGCACATCATGGGTTCGAACGCGGTGGGCGCGATGATCGTGGCAGGGCCGGAAGGTTTCGTGAAAGGCCAGTACCGCAAGTTCAACATCCGCTCCGACGACATTACGCCCGGCGACGATTTCGGAATGATGCGCGAAGTGATGCAGCGGCGTTTTTCGCGGCTGATCAAGGAACACGGCATTCCGGGCGAGAAACCGAGCTCGCCGGAGGACGAGGATGACGACAATCCTTCCCGCGCCGATACGCCGGCCTGGCCAGACCTCATCCTGATCGACGGCGGCAAGGGGCAAATGTCGTCGGTCAAGCAGGTACTGGAGGATCTCGGCATCGCGGACAAGGTGACCGCGATCGGCGTCGCAAAGGGTGCCGACCGGGAAGCCGGGCGGGAACGGTTTTTCATGGAGGGCCGCGATTCCTTCTCGCTACCGGTACGCGACCCGCTGCTTTATTTCATCCAGCGCCTGCGCGACGAAGCGCACCGTTTCGCCATCGGCTCGCACAGGGCGCGGCGCAAGAAGGAACTCACCCGCAACCCGCTGGACGAAATTGCCGGCATCGGGCCGGGGCGCAAACGGGCGCTGCTGCACCATTTCGGGACCGCGAAAGCGGTCAGCCGGGCGGCGGTGGAGGACCTGGCGGGTGTCGACGGTATTTCGGAAGCGATGGCGCGGCTGATATACAATCATTTCCATGAGTCCGGGGCTTGATCGCAAACTGTTGCACGGCAACAATCGCAGCCCTATCTCGCGACAAGCGCCTTTGCGGTGCCAGAATGGAGAACTCCGATTGAGCGCACGGAGTAGCGACGTAAACCGGCTGCCGCCGGCCTTCAGCATTCCCAACCTGCTGACTTATGCCCGCATTCTGGCGGTGCCTATGGTGGTGTTGTGTTTTTTCCTCGAGGGGCGGCTGCAAAGCAGCGACCCCGCGCGGTGGACGGCGCTTGGCATCTTCATCGTCGCCAGCCTGACGGATTTCCTCGACGGCTACCTCGCCCGTATCTGGAAGCAGACGTCCAATATCGGCAAGATGCTCGACCCGATTGCCGACAAGCTGCTGGTTGCGGCAGCGCTTCTGCTGATGGCGGCCGACGGGACGATCGCCGGATGGTCGCTGTGGGCGGCAATCATCATCCTGTGCAGGGAAATCCTGGTGTCGGGCCTGCGCGAATACCTCGCCCAGCTCAAGGTTTCGGTTCCGGTGACGCGGCTGGCAAAGTGGAAGACGACGGTGCAACTGGTCGCGGTCGGTTTCCTGATCGCCGGGCCGGCGGGCGACAAGGTCATCGGTTATGCGACAGAAACAGGCATCGTGCTTTTGTGGGTTTCGGCCATCATAACGCTTTACACAGGCTATGATTATTTCCGGGCCGGCCTGAAGCACATCATGGATTAGGCATGAAGCTGGTTTATTTCGCCTGGGTCCGCGAACGCATCGGCGTCGCCGAAGAGGACGTCACACCGCCTGCCGGCGTGGCGACGGTGCGCGAACTTCTCGAATGGCTGAAAACGCGCGGCGAGGAATATGCCGAAGCGCTGAAATACCCCGAGGCCATCCGCGTCGCGATCAATCAGGAACATGTCCGCCATGACGAGCGCATTGCGGGGGCGCGCGAAATCGGGCTGTTTCCACCTATGACCGGAGGCTAGGCGCGTGAGTTGCCGTGTCACGGTGCGCATTCAAAGCGAGCCGTTCGATACGGCAGACGAAATGGCCGCAATTTCGGGCGGCGACAGCGATGTCGGCGCGGTTGTGACCTTCAGCGGCCTTTGCCGGGATGAAGCCGGCACGCTTCATGCGCTTGAGATAGAACACTATCCCGGCATGGCGGAAGCCGAAATCGGCCGTATTGCCGACGCGGCGGCAAAACGCTGGCCGGTGACGGCATTGACGGTCATCCACCGGCACGGGAAAATCGGCATTGGTGAGCAGATCGTGCTGGTGGTGGCTGCGTCGCGGCACCGGCATGCAGCCTTCTCGGCGGCGGAGTTCATGATGGACTTCCTGAAATCGCGCGCGCCCTTCTGGAAGAAGGAACACCGTTCTGACGGTACCGAAGGCAGCTGGGTCGATGCCAAGGAAGCAGACGAACGGGCGCTTTCGCGCTGGGACCGCGACTGAGGGTAACGCAGCGTTAACCTCAGCAGGTCACGTTCCCCCATTAGCGAAATTGCAAGTCCCTGCTGATAGCCTCGTTCGATGCTTGCGCAGTGCTGGGGGCCATGAACACGACGATCAGCGCCATTACCGGATTGGCCGCGAGCCATCAGTGGCTGGTCACCGCCAACGTCATTCTGTCGGTGCTGCTGGCGCTGTGGATGCTGCGTTACCGCCGCCTCTATTATTCGGCCCGCGCCGAAAGCGAGCAGATCGGAGAAGCGATCGATACGCTCTCCGAGGGCGTCTACCGCTCGAGCCTGGACGGACGGCAGATACGGGCCAACCAGGCCCTCGTGAAACTGAACGGCTACGGTTCGGAAGCAGAGCTGCTTGCCTCGGTGAATGACATCGCCAAGGAGTGGTATGTCGACCCGACCCGGCGTGACGATTTTCGAACCATCCTGAACCGCGACGGCGTGGTGAAGGATTTTGTGTCGGAGATTTACCGGCACAAAACACGGGAGCGGATCTGGATCACGGAATCCGCGCGTCTGGTGCGTGACAAGCGAACCAACAAGGCGCTGTTCTACGAAGGCTCGGTGCGCGAGATCACGGAGACCGTCGAACGGCTGCGGCTCGAGGAACAGTTCCGCAAGCTCATGCGCGAAGTGCCTGGCGCGCTTTTCCAGTACAGCATGAAACCCGACCGCTCGATCGTGGTGACCTATCTCAGCCCCGGTTATGAGCGCGTGACGGGCATCCCCGTTGCCGAGGCCATCGAGAACCCCGATATCTTCATGGCATGCGTACCCGAGGCCGACCGAGAAGCCTACCGGCAATCTCTCGGAGACGCCTGGGGGCGCCAGAGCCCATGGGAAATCGAGCATCGTTTCGTCACCCGCGGCGGCGATCACAAATGGCTGCGCGTTTCCGCGACGCCGGAATTCCGCGGCAGCGAGGTCGTCTGGCATGGCTATATGTCGGATATCTCACAGCGCAAGAAGAGCGACCTCGAGGTCGAGAAACTCGCCTATTACGACGCGTTGACGGAGCTGCCCAACCGCCGCCTGTTCTTCGAAGAAATGACGAATGCCATTGCTGCGTGCCGCAAGGAGAACCAGCGCGCGGCACTGCTGTTTGTCGACCTCGACAATTTCAAGACGCTCAACGACACCCAGGGCCATGACGTCGGCGACCAGTATCTGGTCGAGGTGGCCAGGCGCCTGCGCGATTGCGCTGGCGAGAACGACACGGTGGCACGCATCGGCGGCGACGAGTTCGTGGTGTTGATCGAACATGGCGGTGGCGACGATGCCACGGCCGCACGGCAGGCCATCAACACGGCGAACCGGATCAACAGCGCCCTGCGCCAGCGTTTCGAGATGGGCGACCTCTCCTACCGTTCTTCCGCCAGTGTGGGCGTCGTCATATTCGACGGGCAGGAGGAAAAGGCCGACGAAATACTCAAACGGGCCGATATCGCCATGTATGAGGCGAAAGCCTCAGGCCGCGACAGCCTGGCGATTTTCGACCCCGCTTCGCTCAACAAAGCCACCGAACGCTACCGGCTTCTGGCCGATCTGCGGGCAACGATTGCCCGCGGCGGCGACGAGCTGGAACTCCATTTCCAGCCGCTGGTCGACGCCGGCGGCCAGGTTACCGCGGCCGAAGCGCTATTGAGATGGAACCATCCTGAACTCGGCATTGTACTGCCGGCGCGGTTCGTGCCGCTGGCCGACCAGTTCGGCATGGCCAGCGAACTGGCGATGATCGTCTTCGAGAAGGGTATCTCGTCGCTGGCGGGCTGGGCCGGCGACAGCCAGCTTGCGGGACTTCGCCTTGCGATCAACGCCAGCGCCCACGCCTTCACCAACGAGCGGTTCGTGCCTGAACTCGGTCAGCTCCTGAAAGCGCATGGCGTCCCAGGCTCGATGCTGACCATCGAAATCACCGAACATGTTGCCAGCCGGAACAACCAGGTGGTTGCGCGGCGCATGCATGAGCTGAAGGCGCTCGGCATCAGACTGTCGCTCGACGATTTCGGCAGCGGCAATTCGTCCTTGAATCATCTGAAGCGGCTGCCGTTCGATGAGGTCAAAATCGACGGCAGTTTCGTCGCCGACATCGAAGGAAAGGACAGCGACAGGGCGCTGATCCGGACCATTCTGGGAATGACCAGGACGCTAGGCCTCAGCGCCGTTGCCGAACAGGTGGAGACCGCCTCGCAGGAACAATTCCTGAAGGACAATGGCTGCGAAGCATATCAGGGGTGGCGCTACGCCAAGGCGATGCCGGATGCCGACTTCAAGGCACATGTGCGCAAGACAAATAACCGGCCGGCGGCGCCACTGCTGGCTGACGCCGGCCGGGAAGCACAATCGGCTTAGCCGACGATTTCGGTCTCGGCGAACCAGTAGCGGATTTCCTCCGCGGCCGTCTCAGGCGCATCGGAGCCGTGAACCGAATTTTCAGTGAAAGACACTGCAAATTCCTTGCGGATGGTGCCGGGATCGGCCTTTTCCGGGTTGGTTGCGCCCATGATCTCGCGGTTCTTCAGGATGGCGTTCTCGCCCTCGAGCACCTGCACAACAGTGGGGCCAGAGGTCATGAACGAGACCAGCTCGTCGAAAAACGGCTTGCCGTTGTGGACGGCATAAAAACCCTCGGCCTGCGCGCGGCTCATGTGGACGCGCTTGGAGGCGACGACGCGGAGGCCGTTCTCTTCAAACACCTTGGTGATCGCACCGGTCAGGTTGCGCCGGGTCGCGTCCGGCTTGATCATCGAAAACGTACGCTCGACGGCCATCTGAATTCCTTCATCTTGTCAAATTGGAGGGGAGTCGGCGCGGTCTATAGACGGGGCCGCCAGCGATGTGAAGGGGTCGCGTGGCCTCCGCAGACGCGCAGCGCGCCCGAGCCGGCTTTATGCGGCGGCTGCCACGCGCCTGCCCAGACCGTCATGAAGATCGAGTATGCGGCCGAACCACGCGGCAATGGGGTCGCCTGCCGCGAGCGGTTCATAAGCCGAAACCACACGGGCCCACTGGAACGCACCGGCAACGATGTAATCCGCAAACAACGGCCCCTGCCCGCCGAGATATGGCTGAACGTCGAGCATCTTGCGCAGCGGCTCCAGCGATTTGCGGAAAACCTCACGGCGATCGTCGCGCCCGGCCTGAATATCTTCCAGCCGCCCGCCCATGCGCTTTTCCCTGCTTTCACGGAAGTAAGCCTGGTCGACCGGCGCGAGGCATTCGTGAATGTCATGCAGTACAGCACCTCCAAGGAAGCCGTGGATCGTGATCTGCGTCCAGCGTTCGACGAAGCGCGACAGCGCAATGCCGCCCTCGCCGTTAAACAGTGACGGCCGGTCGGGATAGGCCTCTTCCAGATAGAGCGCGATATCGAAGGAATCGACCACCAGCCGGTCGCCATCGCGAATGATCGGTACGGTCCTTGCCGCGCCGCTCTCGATGCCGGGAACGCCGGTGAAGGGAACCGGCACCGTTTCGAACTCCAGGCCCTTATGCGCCAGCGCCCAGGACACTTTCCAGCAATGCGGGCTGAACGGGCGCCGCGGGTCGGCGCCGACAAGTTCGTACAATCTAATCGTCATTGGATATCCCCCTCCTGCATGATAGTCAGCCACCCGGCGCGAAGCATTCCGTTCGGGAGCATCGATGAAACAGCATTTTGCAATGATGGCGGCGTACAACAAGTGGGCCAATGCGCTTATCTACGATGCGGCAGAGGCGCTGAGCGACGAAGAATACCGGAAGGAAACCGGCGCGTTCTTCCATTCCATGCACGGAACCCTGAACCACGTATTGGTGGCGGACCGCATTTGGCTGAAGCGCTTTACCGGAGAAGGCGACGCGCCATCGCAGCTCGATGCGACATTATTTGCAGAACTCGGCAAGCTGAAGGCGGCCCGGGACACGGAAGACGCGCGAATAGTTGCCTGGGTCGACTCGCTTGATGAACCCGCCCTTGCAGGGCGCTTCACCTACATGACAGTCACGGACATGCGCACCGTGTCGCAGCGCCTTGCACCAGCGTTGGCGCACTTCTTCAATCATCAGACGCATCACCGCGGGCACGCGCATATGGTGCTTACAGTGCTCGGCAAGGCCGCGCCTTCGCTCGACCTGATCTACTTCCAGCGCAGCGAGGCCGGCCGGCAATTCGCCTGACGGAACCAACGTCGGGGCTTTGGTGGTCGCATGAGGCGGCATTCGTCCCTGAAAGCGATCGAGCGGCGCTCGGTATAGCGGCTCGGACGCCGCCAGCGGTGACATATCCGGCAACCTGCTGGCCTCTCTTTCAGCGCCCGCCCACCGAAACTGAAGCCATTCTAAATTGAGCCAACGCACGGCCGGCTTGGAAAATTCCTAGCGAAGCAACCTTCGGCGTAGACGAATAACGCAGATGTGATTTTCCGCGTGCGAACCTACGCACGGACATTCCGTTATCCAACATATCAAACCAAACAAGTTACCAAAAGCAACTAAATATTCTATTGGACTCAACAAGTTAATATTACTCGCCTACTCCATTTTATGTACATACATAAAGATTCTACAACCTGATTACCGTTACGGTTGAATGCTAAATCTACTTCATCTCAACTTTCAATATGAGTAAATAATGCTGACATTTATGATCGCGTTAATAACTTCAACTGAGAATTGATATTCGACGGGGAAGAAAAGCGAGGCATTGTTATGCGTAAACATACAGCTTTTTTGGCCAAGACTGCAGCCGCTTTCGGCGTAAGCCTGTTGCTGGGCGCATCATCCCATGCGCAGGACATCGGCCTAGGTGGACTTGGCGGCGTAAGCATTGGCGGGCTCGGCTCGGGTGATCCTTCTGTGAGCGCCAATATCGGCGGAGACGGGGGCGTCAGCGCCTCGGTCGGCGCAAGTGTCGGCGGCGGCGGTGCGGGGGTCAGCGCTTCCGTCGGTGGCGGTGGAGGCTTTGGCGCAAGCGCCGGCGCCAATGTCGGCGGCGGCGGGATCAGCGCCAATGCGACGGCCGGTCTTGGCGGCACGACGGCCAATGTCAGTGTCGGCAACGGCGGCGGGCTCAATGTCAGCATCGGAACACCCGGTATACCTGGCGGGCCAACGGGCGGCGGCGGGGCGACGGGCAACAACAGCTTCACGCCCGGCAGCGTGTTCTCGCGGCTTTCAAGTGCCGATGTCCGGCGCTTCCGCACCAGATGCATCGAAGTCACGTCGAACCCGTACTCCTATGATCGCAATCTGGTCGCCATGTGCCGCCTGATGCAGCAATCGGCCATGCGCTAGGTTCATCGCAAAAGGTCTGGGAAGGCGGCTTCAGGGCCGCCTTCTTCGTGTGGGAGCTGTGGCTCCGAGCAGTGGACAGGCGCCACGAAGCCATGCAAAAGCAGCCGCATGCGGTTTGTCTTCCTGCTCATGATCCTGATCGGCGCCGGCCTGGGCATTGCCTATCCCTGGGCGGCATCGAACGTTTCAGGCTACGAGATCGGAACCTGGCGGGTTTTCGAACGCGGCAACGGCTTCACGCCGGCAGAAGTGACGCTCGCCTCGCCCGAGGCACCGGTTTCGGTCAGCGTCGATCTTCGTGCCGACGGGGCGCTGATCCGCAGCGATACCAAGCCGCTTCTGACCATGAACGTGACCGGCGACGGCGAATATGTGACCTCGGTCGTGATGCATTTCGCCGAAGCGGATGTCCGCACAATCAATCCGCAAAGCGGCGAAACAGGCTATCGCATGGAAGCCGAGCGGCTGCACAGCGTGGATCACGACCAGTATGTGTTCGAATTCGGCCCCGGCATTGCCGGCGTCGACCGCTTCAACAGCGTCGACCTGATCGTCAATGCCGGCGCGTTCGACCTCGATCCGCGTGCAATACCCGCCGGCTTTATTCTGATGGCGCTGGGCCTGCTCGGCTTTGTCGCCTCGCTGTTCCGCCGCAAGCGGCCCGAAAACCCGAATTCGAGCCCGCCGCCGCCTCGCTGGGGCCGCAGCAAGTAGATTTCGCGGGATCAGATCTCGCCGAAATCGCCGCCCCTGCCCTTGCCGGAACTGAAGCGGGCCGCGCCCGTCACACCTTCGCTCTCGAAAACGGCGGCGCTGTTCCACTCCTTGACAAGCGCCGGCTCAATATCGAGCGACCACTGACGGATCGCCGACATGCGGTCGGCACGCATGCAGCCCTGCGGAAAGCGCGCCAGCTCATTGGCCAGCTCCAGCGCAGTCTCCAGTGCTGCGCCGTCATCGCACAGCCGGTTGGCGAGGCCGATCGAAAGGCATTCCTCCGCCTCAACCTTGCGGCCGGTCAGGATGAGATCCATGGCGCGGCCGTGACCGACAATGCGTGGAAGCCTTACCGTGCCGCCGTCGATCAGCGGCACGCCCCAGCGGCGGCAATAGACACCCATATAGGCCGAACGCTCCAACACCCTCATGTCGCACCACAGCGCAAGTTCCATGCCGCCGGCGACCGCAGGGCCTGAAACTGCTGCGATGACCGGTTTCGACAATGTCAGCCTGGTCGGCCCCATCGGACCCTTGCGCGGGCGGTCGTTGCTGCCGTCGAAGCCGGCATCCAGATCGTGATCGGCAAACCAGCTGTCGCCGAGACCGCCGGAGGCCGCGGCCTTGAGGTCGAAGCCGGCGCAGAAGGCGCCAGGCACGCCGGTCAGGATGGCGACACGGGCCTCGTCGTCACGGTCGAAATCGATGAATGCGCGGAACAAGGCATCGGCCATTTCCGGGTTGACCGCATTGCGTGCCTCGGGCCTGTCGATGGTGACGACAGTAACAGCGCCTTTCTTCTCAACCCGAATGGTCATTGTGCGATGCCTTCCTCATAACGGGAGGAGAGTTCCAGCCAGCGCTCCTCATGGCGCGCCAGCGTGGCGGCGAGGTCGGCGCGCTCCTTGGAAAGCTGCGTCATCGCCTTTGGATCCTTCTGATAAAGAGCCGGGTCGGCAAGCTGATCCTCGATTGCGTCCAAACGCTGGCGGGTACGCTCGAGCAGCCCTTCCGTCGCCTTGATCTCCTTGGCGAGCGGCTCAAGTACCGCCCGGCGCTGCGCCGCCTCGCGCCTGCGCTCAGCCTTCGACGCCTTGTCGGCCTCGCGCTTTTCGCGCCGGTCCGCAGACTGGCCGGTGACTATGCGGCGATAGTCCGACAGATCGCCATCGAAGGGCGCAACCGCGCCATCCTTGACCAGCCACAGCCGGTCGGCGGTGGCCTCGATCAGGTGGCGGTCGTGGCTGATCAGGATCACGGCACCCGGAAACTCATTCAGCGCCTGGATGAGGGCTGCGCGCGAATCGATGTCGAGATGGTTGGTCGGTTCGTCGAGGATGAACAGGTTCGGCCCGTCGAAAACCGCCAGCCCCATCAGAAGCCGCGCCTTTTCGCCGCCCGACAGGTCCTTTGCAGGCGTCGACATCTTTTCCGTCGCAAGGCCGAACTGCGCAACGCGCGAACGAACCCTCGCCTCCGGCGCTTCCGGCATCAGGCGCCGCACATGCTCATAGGCGTTTTCCTCCGGCCGCAGATCGTCGAGCTGGTGCTGCGCGAACATCGCGACCTTCAGGCCAGGCGCAATGGTCATGCGACCACCTTCGAGCTTGAGGCGCGCCGACAGAAGCTTGGCGAAGGTCGATTTGCCGTTGCCGTTGGCGCCCATCAGCGCAATGCGGTCATCGGCATCGATACGCAGTGTCAGCTTCGACAGGACCGGCTTGCCCGGCGCATAACCGACCGAACCGCCTTCCAGCGCGACGATCGGAGATGCCACGGTCTTTTCAGGCTCGGGAAACCGGAACGGCGTCACCGACCCGTCGAGCATCGATTCCACCGGCTGCAGCTTTTCCAGCGCCTTCAACCGCGACTGCGCCTGGCGCGCCTTGGAGGCCTTGTAGCGGAAGCGGTCGACGAAGGACTGCATGTGCTTGCGCGCGGCTTCCTGCTTCACCCGGGTCCTTTCAAGCAGCTCCATCTTTTCGGCACGCTGGCGTTCGAACTGGTCGTAACCGCCGCGCCACAAGGTCAGCTTCTTGCGGTCCAGATGCGCAATCGAGGTCACCGTGCGGTTGAGCAGGTCACGGTCGTGGCTGATCAGAAGCACGGTGTGCGGGTAGTTGCCGAGATAGTTTTCCAGCCACAGCGTGCCTTCCAGATCGAGATAGTTGGTCGGCTCGTCGAGCAGCAGCAGATCGGGCTGGGCGAACAGCACCGAAGCAAGCGCAACACGCATGCGCCAGCCGCCGGAGAAGCTCGATGCCGGCCGCTGCTGCGCCTGCTGGTCGAAGCCAAGGCCGGCCAGGATGGTTGCGGCGCGGGCCTCGGCCGAGTGCGCATCGATATCGGCAAGCCGGGTCTGGATTTCGGCGATGCGGTGCGCATCCTTCGCCGTCTCGGCTTCGGCAAGCAGCGCCGCCCGCTCGGTGTCGGCGGCGAGCACGATGTCGATCAGAGCTTCGTCGGTGCCGGGCGCCTCCTGCGCGACCTGACCGATGCGCGTGTTCTTCGGGAAGTTGATCTCGCCTTTTTCGGGCGCGAGCTCGCCCGTGATGGCACGAAACAGCGTTGTCTTGCCGGTTCCGTTGCGTCCGACGAGACCGGCCTTGGCGCCGGCAGGCAGCGACAGGCTCGCTTCTTCGATGAGAAGACGGCCGGCAACGCGCAGGGAAAGATTTGAGATGGTCAACATGGCGCGCGGTTAATGGCGGAGCAGAAGCGCGGGCGCAAGGGCCGTTGCGGCAAGTGGCGGCGAATTCGGCTGGCTTGACCATTCATAGCCGAATGGTTATTGGATTGATCAATAGCCAACGGGTTATCAATTGAATGGACGGCCGGACCGACATGATATTCCGCTCGCTCGCCGACCCGACACGGCGCGCGATCTACGAACGTCTCGCAAGGAGTGGCGAACAGACCGTACGCATGCTGACGGAACAAGCGGGCATTTCGCAGCCGGCGGTGTCGAAACACCTGACCGTGCTGAAATCGGCGGGGTTGGTGCGCGACCGGCCCGACGGCAGGCAGACGCATTACAGCGCCAACCGCGAGGCGCTGGCTCCGCTTGCCGGCTGGATGAGCCGCTATGGCATCTTCTGGGAAGGCAGGTTCGACGACCTTGAAGACCTGCTCAACAGGATGGACCAGTGACTGGACCGCATGAAACACGCTCCGTGATTGTCGAGCGGGAGTTTCCGCACCCGCCAGAGAAGATCTGGCGCGCATTGACCCAACCGCACCTGATCGAGGAATGGCTGATGAAAAACGATTTCAGACCCGATGCGGGAAGCCGTTTTAACCTCAGTGCGAATTGGGGCGCGGTCGAGGGACAGGTGCTGGAATCCGAGCCGGCGAAAAAGCTGTCCTACAGCTGGAACACCAAGGACCTTGAGAGCGTTGTCACCTGGACACTGACTCCAACCGAGAACGGCACGGTGCTGCGCATGGTGCAGACCGGATTCGAGCCGCACCAGGAGGCCTATTACAGCGGCGCAACGACCAACTGGCCGCGTTTCCTGGAAGCTCTGGACGCGGTGCTGAACCGAATGGACTGACGACCGTCAAACCCATGGAGAGACAAATGAGCTGGACCAAATGGGTCCGGCAGCTGCACCGCTGGCTGTCGATCATATTCACGCTGGTTGTCGCCGGCATATTTGCAATGCTCGGCATGGGCCGCGAGCCGGCCGAATGGGCCTATTTCCTGCCGCTGGCGCCGCTTTTTCTGCTTATGATCAGCGGGCTCTACATGTTCGCGCTGCCCTATGTGCGACGGAGTTCCGCCGCCGAACAGCAATAAGTACGGCTCCCGGCAATGGCATCCAAAAGTAACCAACCCAAGCTTCTCTCGGGCGGCAATCCGCAGATTGCCAAGGGCTATGGCAACGAGCCCGTGCAGGCCTATATCGCGGCGATGCCAGGGTGGAAAAGCGATCTCGGTCGGCGGATCGATGGGATCATCGAGCTGTCGGTTCCGGGCGTAAGGAAGGCGGTGAAATGGAACTCGCCCTTCTATGGCCTTGAAGACGATCTGTGGTTTCTCAGCCTGCACTGTTTTACGAACTACGTGAAAGTGACGTTCTTTCGTGGAACGTCACTCGACCCCGTACCGGAGGGGAAATCAAAGCATCCGCAGGTGCGTTATTACGATATTCACGAGGGGCAATTCGATGAAGCCCGGTTTGCTGATTGGGTGAAGCAAGCCGCGGCGCTGCCCGGCGAGAAGATGTAAGTACAGGATTTTGAGATGACTTCAGAAAACCCCTCCGAGCTCATAACCGCGAAAATCAAAGGGATGACCGACTGGCGCGGCGAGGCTCTGGCGAACGTTCGGGCACTGATCCACGAAGCAGACCCTCACGTGGTCGAGGCGGTGAAATGGCGCAAGCCGACAAACCCATCCGGCGTTCCGGTGTGGGAACATGACGGGATCATTTGCACCGGCGAGACCTACAAGGACAAGGTGAAGCTGACCTTTGCCAAAGGGGCCGCGCTGGACGATCCTTCAGGCGTGTTCAACGGCAAGGATACGGGCGCGACGCGGCGCTCGATCGATATTCGGGAAGGCGCGAGCCTCGATGAAGAGGCGTTCAGGGCGCTGGTGAAGGCGGCAGTGGCGTTGAACGCCGGCTAGCACGCCGATTTCATCATGCTATCATCCGCCCGGAGCCAGCCACACACCGGAACCACCGGGGTGGCGGCGCAGGGAGTGGAACATGAGCGAAGCCGAAGACTTCGCATCGCTGGAACGGCGCGGCTGGGCAGATGAGGATACGGCCGCCGCCTATGCGAGAGACTTCGCGCGTGCAGCGGCAATGGCGGTGCCTCATCTCGTTTCGGAAACGAAGGCCGGCCCCGGCATGCACGTTATCGATCTGTGTTGCGGACACGGGATCGTCGCAGGTGGTCTGATCGACGCCGGAGCCACGGCGACCGGGCTCGATTTTTCGCCCGCCATGCTGCGCATCGCGCGTTCGGCTTTGCCGCTGGCCGATTTCGTCGAAGGCGACGCAATGGCAACGCCGTTCGAGGACGCATCGTTCGACGCCGCTACAATGGGCTTCGGCATGCCGCATGTGCCCGACCCACCGGCGGCGATGCGTGAAGCCCGGCGTATTCTGAAACCGGGAGGGCGCTTTGCCTACTCGGTCTGGCACGACACCGTGCGTTCGGCCTTCACTTATGTCTTCGACGCAATTGGCGTTCACGGATCACCCGAAATCGCACTTCCTCCCGGACCTGGCGCGACAGACTACGCCGACCCTGCCCGGGCCTTCCCTGCAATGGAGGAGGCAGGGTTCAGCGATCTTCGCATCACCGAGGTGGACAGCCGATGGGTGGTTACCAAGCCGGACGCGCCGATTGATTTCTTTATCGAAGGAACGGTGCGCGGCGGAGCGCTCCTGCGTCCGCAACCGCCTGCCAACGAGAAGGCAATCCGGTCGGCTGTCGCCGAGACGGTGAAGGCCAATCACGGCCCGAGCGCTCCCTGGGATCTTCCGATGCCCTCGGTCGTGGTTTCAGGGCGTGCGGCATGACCCCGCGCCCCTACCCCTTCTTCACCCATTTCCCTTCAAGCGTCTGCTGCCAGTAGGTCAGCTCTGCGCCCGAGGCCTTGAACGCTTTCCATTGGCCACGCGCGGCCTCGACCTGGTCCGGGTCATGGCCGTCGAACATCAGCACCAGCCTTTCATATCCGTCCGGCGACGGCGGCTCCGCTCCATCGACCACAAAACGCACCGCCGCCCCATTGGGGTTGTTCTGCCCCGTGGTCAGGAAAACCGGCTGCTCCGCGGGGTGCGGGTCATGGTCACTGCCATGGGCGAGGAAGCTGTCGTCGCGGAATGTCCACAGGTGCCCGTCGAGCGCCTCCCGGCGCTCTTCGCTCGCAGCCTGCACAACCACCTTCCAGCCACGCGCGACGGAACGCTCAAGCAGACCCGGCAGCGCGTCGTAGAGCGTCGATTCCGTCAGATGATAGAACAGCACCTCGGCCATAAAGGTCTATTTCTCGTAATAGTCGCGCACCAGCCGGTCGAGCAGGCGCACGCCGAAGCCCGACGCCCAGGACTGCGATATCTCGTTGGCGGGCGAACCCATAGCGGTGCCAGCGACATCGAGATGCGCCCATGGCGTTTCGTCGACGAAGCGCTGCAGGAACTGCGCGGCAGTAATGGAGCCCCCGTAGCGGCCGCCAATGTTCTTCATGTCGGCGTTCTTGGAATCGATCAGCTTGTCGTAGTCGGCGCCCATCGGCATGCGCCAGACGCGCTCATGCGTGGCGAGACCCGCCTCGGTGAGCTGTTCCGACAGTGTGTCGTCATTTGAGAAAAGACCGGCATGGAACTGGCCGAGCGCGACCATGATGGCGCCGGTCAGCGTGGCCAAATTCACAACAAATTCAGGCTTGTACTTGTCGATGCAATAGGTGAGCGCGTCGGCCAGAACGAGGCGGCCCTCGGCATCCGTGTTCAAAACCTCGATGGTCTGGCCCGACATGGATGTGACGATGTCGCCCGGACGCTGGGCGTTGCCGTCGACCATGTTTTCAACAAGGCCGATAATGCCGATCACATTGGCCTTGGCCTTGCGCGCCGCGAGCGCATGCATCAAGCCGGTGACGGCGGCCGCACCGCCCATGTCGCCCTTCATATCCTCCATGCCGCCGGCCGGTTTGATCGAATTGCCGCCGGTGTCGAACACGACGCCCTTGCCGACAAACGCGATCGGCTTTGACTTCGCCTTGCCGCCGTTCCAGCGCATCACCACAAGGCGCGCGGGGCGCGTGGAGCCCTGCGCGACGCCCAGAAGGGCGCCCATGCCGAGCTTTTTCATTTCCTTTTCCGTCAAGACCTCGATCTCGACGCCGAGCTTCGACAGCTCACCGGCCTTGGCCGCGAATTCGAGGGGACCCAGAATATTGGCCGGTTCGTTGACCAGATCGCGCGCCAGCATCACCCCGCCGGCGATACCCTCATATTCGCTCCAGAGCTTCTTTGCCGCGGCTGCTGCGGCCGCGACGATCGTCACCTTGACGGTATCGGGCTCATTGCCGTTGCCGTCGTCCTTCTTTTTGGTTTTGTAGCGGTCGAAGCGATAGGCGCGCAGTTCCATGCCCATTGCCACGCTGGCAACGGCGGCGGCATCGATTTCAACGTCGGGTGCGTCGAGAAAGACCGTCGCCCGCCTGGCCTTGCCGAAGCGGCCGGCAATCGCGCCGCCGAGCCGGGTCCATGCGTCGGGGTCCGGCTTTGCCGTGTTGCCGAGGCCGACGACAACAATACGGTCGGCGGACGATCCCGACGGGGCTATCACGTCGACCGCGGTACGGGCCTTCCCCTTGAATTCCGCAACCTTGAGAGCCTTTTTGAGAACGCCGGCCGGGTCAACGGCCTCCGCGGAAGGTCCCGGCTTGGCGCCCTCGGCGGCGAGAACTACAGCAACTCCCCCAGCGGGTTTTGCGGACCGGGCGAACGTGATTTCGACGGATTTCGGCATGAATGCTCCAAAGGGGAAGAGATTTCGGGTGTCGGGGACGAGCGTGATCTTGGTGTTTTCGGCAGCGAAGGCAAGGGCCAGTGCCGGATTTCATTCCGGCTTTGCCAAAAGCACAGGAACGTGACCGGCAGGCGGTGCGTGGCGCGCGACTCGCCGGCCCCGATTTGCAACAGTGTGGAAGATTGAATCGCCGCACACTCAAAAAGGGCAGCAACATTCGGTGATCATTAGGTAATTGTCGCGTATAGTGACGAGTTCGGGAAGGGCCGGATGGCCGGTTGGTGACGAAGTTGGCGTATCCACATCGAAATGCGCACGCGCTGCGCGCGGCGGCGGCAAGCGACATATGACGCTGGCTGCCCGTTACGTGTTCGGCAAAGTGTTCTGGATGACGGTGATCACGCTCGCCGTCACGACGGCGCTGGTCATGATAACGCAGGTGCTGCCGCTCATCGACATGGTGACAAGGTCACGCGACGCCATGGGCAGCTTTGTGGCCGTCGGCCTGCTTCTCATGCCGACAATGGCTGTACTGGTGACACCGTTTGCGCTGCTGCTTGCCGCCATGCGCACACTGAACCAGATGAACTCCGATTCGGAACTGGTGGTTCTGGAGGCCGCGGGCCGCGCACCCTTCAGCACGGTACGGCCCATCCTCATGCTCTCGCTCCTTACCTCGCTCGCCACATTGGTGGTGCTGCATACGCTGGAACCCTGGGCCACCCGTCAGTTTCGCGACACTCTGGTGAACGCGCAGACCGATCTGATCGGGAAAGCAGTGCAATCCCACACATTCTCCAAGATCCAGGAAAATATGTGGATCCAGGTATCGGAGGATCTACCCGGCGGCGAATTCGGCAAGGTGCTGATCATCGACGCGCGCGATCCGCAAGCAGAGCTGATCTACTATGCCAAGCGCGGCAAGCTGCTGAACCATGAAGGTGCGGTGCTGCTGGCGCTTGTCGACGGCGAGCTACACCAGCGCAGCGGCAGCGATGGCGCCGTGTCGATCATCACATACGGCTCGACGGTTCTCGATCTGGCCGAATTTTCCGTATCCGGCGCGCGAACGGGCAGCGAACCGGAAGAGCTGTACACACCAGGCATCATCGCATTGCTGAACACGGCCGACATCGATGCAAAATATGCCCAGGAGCTGAGTGCCGAGCTGCACAGGCGCAATACCGACTGGCTGTACCCGCTGCTTTTCGGCCTGATCGCGGTGTTTTTCGCCGGCGCGGCCCGCACACAGCGGCAGGAACAGCCGGCGCAGATAGCGCTCGGTGCGCTGCTGGCGATTCTGCTGCGCGTCGGCGGTTTCCTTGCCGTCAGCCGCGCAGGCGTAAGCCCCGTCTTCGCAGTTGCAGCCTACGCCCTGCCCCTTGCTGCAATCGCCACCCTTTTTGCCCTCGTCTTCACCGGCCGTTCGCTCAGATTTCCCAAGTTCATGATCGAAATTTTCGCGCGGATCGGATCGCTGGTTGCGGCCCTGGCGGGCATGCTCGGACGTTTCACACGCCGACAGCCCACACATGCCGAGGGCGGACAATGACCGGCGTCACCCTTTGGGCCTATCTGACCAAACGCTACCTGCTGACCCTTGCCCAGGTGCTGTTCGGGATCCTTGTCGTCGTTTTCCTGGTCGATTTCACCGAATATGCGCGGCGTGCCGGCGGCATTGAAGGTTATACGACCCTGTCGGGCATGTATTTCTCCGCCATGCGGCTGCCCTTCATCACCATGCTTGTGTGGCCGATGGTGACGCTGTTCGCCGCCATGGCTGCGCTGTACAGCCTGAACCGCCGCTCGGAGCTTGTGATTGCACGAGCAAGCGGGCTTTCAGCCTGGCAGTTTCTGGCACCGCTGTGCGTTGCCTCGCTTGTTGTGGGCGGCCTTTCGGTTGCGATCCTCAATCCGATTTCGGCCTATTGCATCGAGCAGGTCAAAGTGCTGGAGGCGACGTTCCGGGGTTACGGCACACCGAGCAGCGATGCGCCGGACCGCCCCTGGCTCAGCCAGACGACCGACGAGGGCGTGACCATCATCGGTGCCGGACAGACGGCCAATCGCGGCATGTTGCTCGGTGATGCCGTGTTCCTGCGCTTCGACAATGAGGGAAACCTGGTCGCTCGCTACGATGCGCGTTCGGCCACCCTGAGCGAGGGGGCGTGGATCCTGAACAATGTGCGCAAGACGAGCACCGACAGTCAGGCCGAGCAGGTGCCGACCGTTTCGATCAAATCGGAGCTGCGGCCGGAATATGTCGAGGAGCGGTTTGCGGACCACCTGACAATCCCGGTTTACGAGCTGCCCCGCAAAATTGCCGTTGCCAACGCACTGGGCATTCCGGCGTACCGGTTTGCAATGCATTTTCATTCACTTATTGCGCTTCCGGCACTGATGATGGCAATGACACTGGTGGCCGCGACGGTCACACTTCGCTATAGCCGGATGGGGCAGCTGACTTCCATGATTCTGGGTGGAATACTGGCGGGCTTTCTGCTTTATGTCGCACTGATTGTGTCGACTGCGTTTGGCAATGTGGGATTCATTGCGCCGGCCGTCGCTGCGTGGGTACCGGTGGTCTTGGCGTTGTTCTTTGGGGTGACATTCCTGCTGTATACGGAGGACGGATAGTGGGAATCGCGTCCACCGGACGTCGATTTGCGACCGGCACGCTTCGTGCGCTGGCGGCTGTGCTTGTTGCGGGCACGGTCATTGCCGTAGCGCCCGCCTCCCCGACCGTCGCCCAGAGCCTTGGCGGGCCTGCCGAAACCAACGGGCAGATGCTGCTCGAAGCCGACACCCTGACCTATGACAACGACGCCGGCGTGGTTACGGCCGCCGGCAATGTACGGATCGACTACAACGGCATCCGGCTCGTCGCACAGCGGGTGAGCTTCTACCGTGAGAGCAAGCGGCTCGTTGCCTACGGCAATGTGCAGATGGTCGACCGCGAAGGCAACAAGAGCTTCGCGGAAGAAATCGACGTCACCGACAATCTGCGTACCGGCTTCGTCAACGCGTTGCGCATCGAAACGACCGACAAGACCTATTTCGCCTCGGAAAGCGCGGAACAGCAGAGCGAAGATGTGACGCGTTTCAACAACGGCGTCTATACCGCCTGCGAACCTTGCGAGGACAACCCCGAAAAGCCGCCGCTGTGGCGTATTCGCTCGTCAACGATCATCTGGAACAAGAAGAAGAAGACGATCTATTTCGTGCGCCCCACGATGGAGCTGTTCGGCCTGCCGATCGCATTTTTCCCGGCGTTTGAAATTCCCGACCATACGGTGAAGCGGAAATCCGGCTTCCTGTTTCCGACACCGAAATGGAGCAGCACGCTCGGCTTCGGCGCCAGCATTCCCTATTACTGGGCTTTGTCGCCGAGCTACGATCTGACTACGACGCTTCACGGTTACACGAAACAGGGCTTCCTGGGCGAAGCGGAGTGGCGCCAGCGCTTCAATAACGGCGAATACAGCGTCAAGGTGGCGGGTATCTACCAGCTGCAGCCAAGCCAGTTTACAGCCGGAACGGTGGACGCGGCGCAGCGGATGCGCGCCATGATCGGCACCAGAGGCCACTTCCAGATCAACCCGCGCTGGGCATTCGGCTGGGATATCCTTGTCCAGAGCGACAAGAACTTTGCCGCTACCTATGGCATCGCCGGCTTCAACGACAGCGTGAAGCGGGATCAGATCTACCTGACCGGGCTCAACGGCAGGAACAATTTCGACCTCCGCGTGATGCGCTTCCAGGTTCAGGAATCCGCACCTGCTGGAAGCAACGAGGCGCAGCCCTGGGTGCTGCCGATACTGGATTATTCCTATACGCCCGACATGGCCGTTGCCGGCGGCGAGATCAATATCGACATCAATGTTCAGAGCGTCAGGCGAAGCGCACTCTCCACGTCGCCGACGGCGCCGGTTCGGCCGGGCATTATCGATACCAACATCCCGGGCGTTCAGGGCTCCGCGACCCGCCTGACGGCGGAGGCGGAGTGGAAACGCAATATCGTCACGCCGGGCGGGCTGGTGGTCACCCCCATCCTGCACGCACGCGGCGACGCCATTTTCCAGAACCTTTCGGCGGCGGCAACTACGGCCATCGCCGGGCTGACAGCAGATGGCGCGGCCGTGGCAACGGACATCCGCTCCACATATCTGCGTTACATGGCGACCGCCGGCCTCGAAGTCCGCTGGCCGTTTGCCATCACCAGCGAAAACTCCTCGCATGTGATCGAACCGATCGGCCAGATTTTCGCGCGGCCCAACGAACCGTTTGTCGCGAGCGCCGGAATCGCCAACGAAGACGCGCAGAGCATGGTGTTCGACGCGACCACACTTTTCGAGCGCGACAAGTTCTCGGGCTATGACCGGATCGAGGGCGGCGTTCGGGCCAATGTCGGGCTGCGCTATTCCGGCATATTCGCAAACGGCTGGACCGCAAACGCCGTGGTCGGGCAGTCGTTCCACCTGGCCGGCGTCAATTCGTTCGGCGCGCCCGACCTCGTGAATGCAGGCGCTTATTCCGGGCTGGAAACCTCGCGCTCCGACTATGTCGGCATGCTGGGTATCGCGGCACCGAATGGAAGCGCGGCATCCGTGGGAGCGCGCGTCGACGAAACGACGCTGGACTTGCGGCGCATCGACGTGAAAGCGGCGGGGAGCGTGGGGGATGTGTCCGTCGGCGGAACGTACTCCTTCATTCAGGCGCAACCGCTCTACGGCTTCGCCGCCAACCGGCACCAGCTGACAGCATCGGCGTCTGCGCGGGTACACGAATTCTGGCAGGTATTCGGGTCCGCGACGTACGACTTCGTAGCCAACAAACTGCTGACCAACTCCATCGGCTTTGCATATGATGACGAGTGCTTCCGGTTCGTTCTTTCGGCCAACCAGTCGCGCAGCTCGACGACGAGCCGGGTGGATACCTCGTTCGCGCTTCAGCTTTCGTTCCGCACGCTGGGCGATGTGAGCCCAGGCGCATTCTCGTTAAGATAGCTGGAAGTTTGCGGCCGAAAACAATCGTTTCAAGCCAAGTTTTTGCCCTATAATTGCTGCAAGGAGGGCATCGGCGCGTTGGCCGCCGGCAGAGGACATGGGACAGGACGCATGACGATTTTCAAAGGACTGCTTTCCAGAGCAACGGTGGTGGCGCTCACGGTCGCCGCCTGCTTCGTTGTTATGTCCGTCCCGGTACAGTCGGCCGAGATCAAATATGTCGTCAACAAAGAGCCGATCACGAGCTACGACATCCAGCGACGGACAGCGATGCTGCGGCTGATGCAGCGCGGCGGCAACATCCGGCAGATCGCCACCGACGAGATGATCGATCAGGTGCTGCGGAACCAGGAGGTTCGCCGGCTGCGCATCAGCATTTCCAACCAGCAGGTCGACAGCGCGTATGAGCGTTTCGCAAAGTCGAACGGAATGAGCGTCCGGCAGATGGATGGCATTCTCGGCCAGTCCGGCGTGACCAAGGAACACTTCAAGGCCTTCATTCGTTCCCAGATGGGCTGGGGACAGGCCGTTTCGCAGCGCAGCTCGGCCGAGAACCGGAACATCGACGATGCCGTACGCGCGATGATGCAGGACGGCCAGAAGCCGTCGACTACCGAATATGTGCTCCAGCAGGTCATACTTGTGGTGCCGGAGCGCGAGCGCCGCTCGATCCTGAGCCGCCGCAAGCGCGAAGCCCAGACGCTGCGCCAGCAAATGACCAGTTGCGACACCTCGCGTGCCGTAGCTGCCACCATGCTGGATGTCTCCATTCGCGACCTCGGACGCGTGCTGGAGCCGGAGCTTCCGCCCGAATGGGAGAAGCCGGTGAAGGCGGCGCAGTCCGGTACTGCAACGTCGTCGATCGAGACCGAGCGCGGCGTCGAGTTCCTGCTAATCTGCAGCACGCGCCAGGCATCCGACGACAAGGTTGCACAACTGCTCTACCAGCAGGAACAGGCGGAGAAGGGCGGCAACCAGCAGGATGCTCTGGGCGCGACCTACACGGCGGAGCTGCGCAAGCGAGCGCAGATCGTAGAACGCTGAGCAAACAGGAACGTCCGCGGGAGCGCCCGCTCGCGCTCACCTGCGGAGACCCTTCAGGTATCGGTCCCGAAATCGCCGCTGCGGCGTGGCTTCAGCGCACACCGGCCGGCGTGCCGCCATTCTTCCTGCTCGCCGACCCGGCGCTGGTGGCAGCACGTGCACGTGCCTGCGGCTACGATGTGACGATCACGGAATGCAGGCCCGAGGAAGCCGTGGCGGTGTTTGGCGCCGCGTTGCCGGTCGTGCCGCTGAATGCGAGATTTGCCGATACGCCGGGCATTCCCGACAAACGAAATGCCGGTGGAATTGTCGAAGCCATCGACCGCGCGGCAGGCCTGACGCTCGACGGGCTAGCGGCGGCAGTCGTGACCAACCCCATCGCGAAGAAGCCCCTCTACGATGCGGGCTTTGCTTATCCCGGCCACACGGAATATCTCGGCCATCTTGCCGAGCGCGCTTCCGGAACCCCTGCGCGGCCGGTGATGATGATTGCCGGCCCGGAGCTGCGCACGGTACCCGTGACCATACATGTGCCGCTGGCCGATGTGCCGCGCCTGCTGTCGGCGGAAACGATCGGCGAGACCGTGGAGATCGTACACGCTGCCCTGCAGCGCGATTTCGGCATCCGCGCGCCTCGACTGGCGGTTTCGGGCCTCAATCCGCATGCGGGCGAGGATGGAGCATTGGGCGGCGAAGACCAAACGATCATCGTTCCGGCGATTGAGCGGTTGGCGGCGGCCGGAATTTCAGTTCGCGGGCCCCTGCCCGCCGACACGATGTTTCATGCCGAAGCGCGAGCGCGCTACGATGCGGCGATCTGCATGTATCACGACCAGGCGCTGATACCGGCCAAGATGCTGGGCTTCGACGATGCGGTCAATGTCACGCTCGGCCTGCCGTTCATCAGGACATCGCCCGATCACGGCACCGCGTTCGACATAGCGGGCAAAGGCGTCGCCCGGCCGAGCAGTCTTATCGCGGCCTTGAAGATGGCCGCGGAAATGGCGGCAAACCGGGGCACCGCAACATGAGCGGCGACGGCCTGCCGCCGCTGCGCGAGGTGATTGCCCGCCACGAGCTCAGAGCCCGCAAGGAACTCGGCCAGAACTTCCTGCTCGATCTCAATCTGACAGGCAGAATCGCGCGTGCGGCTGGGCCCTTGGACGACGCGACGGTGATCGAGGTCGGCCCCGGCCCCGGCGGCCTGACGCGCGGGCTGCTCGCCAACGGCGCGAAACATGTGATTGCGATCGAACGCGACCGGCGCTGCATTGCCGCGCTGGAGGAGATCGCAGCGCATTATCCTGGCCGCCTGCAGATCATCGAGGGAGATGCGCTGAAAATCGACTTCACCGCGCTGGCACCTGACAATGCAGAGGTGCGGATTGCGGCAAACCTGCCCTACAATATCGGAACCGAGCTGCTGGTACGCTGGATCGCCACCGAAAGCTGGCCGCCATTCTGGAAGTCGGCGACACTGATGTTTCAGAAGGAAGTTGCGGAGCGCATCGCCGCCGAGCCAGGCAGCGGCGCCTACGGCCGGCTGGGCGTGCTCGCCGGCTGGCGTACGCAAGCACACATTCAGTTCGATGTTCCGCCTCAGGCGTTCACGCCGGCGCCCAAGGTCACTTCTGCCGTCGTCCGACTGGTGCCGCGGGAAAAGCCGCTACCCGCCGAGCTGAAAGCCATGGAACGCCTGACACAGGCCGCTTTCGGCCAACGGCGCAAGATGCTGCGGCAGAGCCTGAAACCGCTCGGCGGAGAGGCACTGCTCACATCTGCCGGCATAGACCCGACACGGCGGGCGGAAACGCTGTCGGTGGAAGAGTTTGCAGCACTCGCAAACCTCTTGCGCGGTTAACGTGCCTATTCGGCCAGCAGCCCATTGACGAAATCGAACAGGCCGGAGCGGCGGTCGCGGCGCAGGCGTTCGGCAGCGACAATGCACTCCACCGCATGGAATGCCCGGTCCAGGTCGTCGTTGATGACGACATAGTCGTATTTGCGCCAGTGCTCGATTTCGGCGCGGGCATTCGACAGCCGCTGTTCGATGACCTTCTCCTGGTCTTCGGCCCTGCGCAGCAGCCTGGACTTCAGTTCGGCCATCGACGGCGGCAGGATGAACACCGAGACGATGTCGGCGGGCATTTTTTCGCGCAGCTGGTCGGCCCCTTGCCAGTCGATGTCGAAAAGCATGTCGCGGCCTGAGGACATCGCGCGCTCTGCCTGCTCACGGGGGGACGCATAAAGGTTGCCGTGGACTTCCGCCCACTCCAGAAGCGCGTCATCGTCGCGCAGGCGCTCGAATTCGCGCTGGGTGACGAAGTGATAATGAACGCCGTCGATCTCGCTGCCGCGTCTCTGGCGCGTGGTGTAGCTGATCGAGAGTTCAAATCCCTTGTCGCCGTCGAGCAGATTGCGGGCGATCGTGGATTTGCCAGCGCCCGAGGGCGATGAAAGAACCAGCATCAGTCCGCGCCGGCGGATTTGTGCTGAGGGCAGATCACTGGCGGTATTCATTCGAGGTTCTGAACCTGTTCCCGGAACTGATCGACCACGGCCTTGAGTTCAAGCCCGATCGCAGTGACAGAGGAGGCGTTTGACTTGGAGCACAGCGTGTTTGCTTCCCGGTTGAACTCCTGCGCCAGAAACTCGAGCTTGCGGCCGGCGGGGCCGCCCGCGGCCAGCAGTGCACGGCCGGAAGCGACGTGGGTGAAGAGGCGGTCGATCTCCTCGCGGATATCAGCCTTCGTGGCCAGGAACGCTGCCTCGGCGTGGAGCCGGGCCTCGTCGAACTGGTTCGCCGCACCCAGGAGCTGGGTTACCTGCTCGGCAAGGCGCACGCGGATGGCAGCAGGCTCGCGCGAGGGATCCGCCTCGGCCTGTTTGGCCAACCGTTCGATGGCATCCATGTTGCCGCCCAGCAGCACGCCCAGGGCGTCGCCCTCGCTTGAGCGCGCATCGGCCAACGCATCCAGCGCCTCTTTCAAGACGCCGATGATCGCGGCTTCCAGTGCCTCGCGCTCCTCGGCGGAAGCCGCGGCTTCGGGAATATCGATGACACCGCGCAGCGCCAGCAGACCGTCGGCACTTGGCGGCTCAATACCATGCTCCTGCTGCAAGCGCCTGGCCTGAGCTGCGAGTTCGGCAAGCAGCGTTTCGTTGATGACCGGCCGCAGTGCGGTGGCGGCAGTGGACAATGACAGGGTCGCCTGGACATTGCCGCGCGCGAACCTCGCCTGGACAGCCTGCCGGATGGCCTGCTCCATCGCCTCGCGGCCCGCCGGCAGGCGCAGGCGGACATCCAGCCCGCGGCCATTGACCGACCGCAGTTCCCACACAATCGATGTTTCCTGAAACTCGCCCGTTGCCCGAGCAAATCCAGTCATGCTCTGGAGAGCCATCCCGCCACGCCCCTAATGCCGCATGAGACTAACTGATTCCGGCGGCAATTTCTGCATCGACACGGCCAAAACCGCGGCGAACGCCACTATCAATTGCCGGATGCCGACCCCGCCGCCCGCTCCTGCTCGCGCAGGAAGGCGCGATAACGGGCAACGTTGGCGTTATGCTCGTCGAGGGTTTCGGCAAAGACATGCCCGCCTGTGCCGTCGGCGACGAAATAAAGGTCCTTGGTTTCGGACGGATTGGCGACCGCTTCCAGAGCGGCGCGGCCCGGATTTGCGATCGGACCGGGCGGCAGGCCGTCAATGGTGTAGGTGTTGTAGGGAGTCGGCTTGTCGATATCCGAACGGTAGATCGGACGGTCTTCGGGTTTGCCCTGACCGCCAAACAGCCCGTAGAGAATGGTCGGATCGGACTGGAGCCGCATGCCGCGGCGAAGCCTGTTGACGAAAACGGAGGCCACATGCGGCCTCTCGTCGGCCCGGCCGGTCTCCTTCTCCACGATGGATGCGAGCGTGACGAATTCATTGATGTCCGCGATCGGAAGATCAGGGTCGCGGCGTTCCCAGATGCCTTGAACGAGGGCCCGCTGGTCGGCCATCAGCTTATCGACAATCGCCTGGCGTTCCATGCCGCGGGTAAAGCGCAGCGTGTCCGTTGCAAGGCTGCCTTCCGGCGGCAGTTCGGCAGGCAAGACGCCGGTGAGTTCCTCGGTAGCCGCAATACGCTTGAAGGCCTGCCAGACGGTCATGCCCTCGGGAATCGTCAGCGCATGCTGCACGGACTTGCCGCTCTGCATCAGCTCCATGATATCGCGCATGGATGCGCCGGAGCGCACTTCGTATTCGCCGGCCTTGAGCGTGGAATCGCTGCCGAAAGCGCGCACGCCCAGCCGGAAGATACGCGCGTCGGACACCATATCGAGGCGTTCCAGCTGCGTGGCGATTTCGGCCACGCTCGTGTTCGGCCGCACCAGGACCGTGTCGGTTGTTTTCAGCGGGCCGGGCTCTTCGAACTCGCGGGCGCCGAAATAGATTGCTGCGCCCCCGGCCAGGGTCAGGAAGATGACGACCGACAGCACGAAGTTCAGAAACACAACAAACTGGTTGCGCGCCCTGCGCGAGCGCCGCGGCGGGGGTGTTCCGGCCTCGGGGCGAAGGGATTCGCTGGCGGATTTCGGGACGATGACCGACGGCATGTCTGGCCGGCCGGGAACAGCGCTCGCGTTGCCGTTATTGTCGCTCATCGCGATTGTGCGCTCCATTGCTTCGGAAACAGGCGTGATGCCGCCGAAGGTTGGTTTCGAATGTGGCAAAAATGACGACGCGGCCGGGGCCGCGCCGCATCATGCGTCATAACGCCTGAAAATCAACGATGCGTTGGTGCCGCCGAACCCGAACGAGTTGGACAGCGCGACGTCGATCTGGCGTTCGCGCGGCTTGTTGGGCACAAGGTCGATCTCGGTTTCGACGGATGGATTGTCGAGGTTGATCGTTGCCGGCGCGGTATTGTCGCGCATTGCAAGCAGCGAGAAGATCGCCTCTGCCGCGCCTGCTGCTCCCAGAAGGTGCCCCACCGACGACTTGGTGGACGACATCGAGATCTTGGAGGCGGCGTTGCCGACCACGCGCTCGACCGCACCGAGCTCGATCGTGTCGGCCATGGTCGAGGTGCCGTGCGCGTTGATGTAGTCGATATCGGAGGGCATGATGCCGGCCCGCTTGATCGCCGCAGTCATGCAACGATAGGCGCCCTCGCCGTCCTCGGACGGCGCGGTGATATGGTAAGCGTCGCCCGACATGCCATAGCCGATGACTTCGCCGTAGATCCTGGCGCCGCGCGCCTTGGCGTGCTCCAGTTCTTCCAGCACGACAACGCCGGCGCCCTCGCCCATGACGAAACCGTCGCGATCGCGATCATAGGGGCGCGAGGCCTTTTCGGGCGTGTCGTTGAAGGCGGTGGCTAGTGCGCGGCAGGCGGAGAAGCCGGCAATGGACAGCCGGGTGATCGGCGATTCGGTACCGCCGGCAACCATCACGTCAGCATCACCAAGCGCCACGATACGCGCGGCATCCCCGATTGCATGCGCACCGGTCGAACACGCCGTCACCACAGCGTGGTTCGGGCCCTTCAGGCCATGGCGGATCGACACTTGCCCGGAGGCCAGATTGATGATGTTGCCCGGAATGAAGAAAGGGCTGATGCGGCGCGGGCCGCGCTCGGCCAGGATCATGGCGTTTTCGGCAATGCCGTCTATGCCACCAATGCCGGAGCCGATCATCACGCCGGTGGCGAAACGTTCGTCGTCGGTCTTCGGCTCCCAGCCCGAATCGGCCAGCGCCATGTCGGCGGCCGCGATGCCATAGGTAATGAAATCCGCGACCTTGCGCTGTTCCTTCGGCTCCAGATAGTCGTCCGGATTGAAGGCAGCCTCGCCCTCACGCGGGATGTAGCTCGCTATCTTGCAGGGCAGGTCCTCGACGTCGAACGCCTCAATTCGGCGCGTCGAATTCTTGCCCGCAAGAAGCTGCTTCCATGCATGCTCGACGCCGACGCCGAAAGGCGACAGCAGACCCAAGCCTGTTACGACAACACGTCTCATCGAAGATATTCCGCGAATGTACGACGCGGAACGCCGCCGCTTAGGACGAAGACTTGTCGATATACTTCACCGCGTCACCGACGGTGAGGATGGTCTCGGCCGCATCGTCCGGAATTTCAACGCCGAACTCTTCCTCGAAAGCCATGACGAGTTCGACCGTGTCGAGACTGTCCGCGCCAAGGTCGTCGATGAAGCTCGCCTGTTCGGTGACCTTGTCGGCGTCAACGCCGAGATGCTCGACAACAATTTTCTTAACGCGTTCTGCGGTATCGCTCATTTTTTGAACCTCGACTCCGGTTTTCGATGTTGGTTAGCGGCACTGGTTCCGCTTATCAAGCTGAAAGATCGCCGATTGCCGCAGTAGAGCCTGCATCCGCACGATCTGTCCAACGGGTTTTCACCACTGGCATGAAACAGGGCAAAACCACCGCTCCGCGCCGTTCCGGGGCCGCATTACACCAAAAATACGCCCCTGTCCAAGGCCCCGGCGGTGGATAAACCGCAGGCCTAGATCATCGCCATGCCGCCGTTCACATGCATGGTCTGGCCGGTGATATAAGAGGCTTCGTCGGAGGCAAGAAAAGCCACCGCCGACGCCACTTCCGGCCCGCTGCCCATCCGCTTCATCGGGATGGAGCCCAGAATGGCCTCCGACTGCTTCTCATTGAGCTTTTCGGTCATGGCCGATTCGATGAAGCCCGGAGCCACGCAATTGACGGTAATGCCGCGCGAGGCGATCTCCTGCGCCAGCGATTTGGAGAAACCGATCATGCCGGCCTTGGAGGCACAGTAGTTGGCCTGGCCCGGATTGCCGGTGACCCCCACGACCGAGGTGATGTTGATGATGCGGCCATGTCGGCGCTTCATCATCGGGTGCGTGAGTTCGCGCGTCAGACGGAACACGGCGGTCAGATTGACCTCGATCACCGCGTCCCAGTCGGCGTCAGACATGCGTACGAACAGGCCGTCCTTGGTTATGCCGGCATTGTTGATCAGAATATCCACGCCTTCGAGTTCGGCCTCGGCTTTCTGCGCCAGCTCCTTCACGGCATCGCGGTCGGAGAGGTTGGCGGGGAACAGCTTGACCCGATCGCCCAGCTCGCCCGCCAGCGCCTCCAGCTTCTCGACCCGCGTGCCATGCAGGCCGACGGTGGCGCCCTGCGCATGCAGCAAGCGCGCAATCGCATCGCCAATGCCGCCTGTTGCGCCGGTAACGAGGGCCTTGCGGCCGGTGAGATCAAGCATGTTCTGTCTCCCAAATCGGAAAGGAGCACTCCCTTACCAGGGGAGCGCTCGTACAATCAGAGCACCGTAAGCGCGGCATCCACGTCTTCCGGCGAGCCGACATTGGCGGTTGCGAGGTCGCGGTTGATTCGCCGCGCGAGGCCGGACAGCACCTTGCCGGAACCAACCTCGTAGAGTGTGGTCACACCGTTGGCGCCGAACCATTCGACGGTCTCGCGCCAGCGGACCTGCCCGGTCACCTGCTGCACCAGCTTGGCAGCGATATCTTCAGCATCGGACGACGGCGAAACCGAAACGTTGGAGATGACCGGCACCACCGGTACGTTCTTTTGAACACCTGCCAGCGCCTCGCGCATCGCGTCCGCCGCCGGTGCCATCAGCGATGAGTGGAAGGGTGCCGATACGGGCAGCATCAATGCACGCTTGGCGCCCTTTTCAGTGCAGATGCGCGCTGCCTCCTCAACCGGGCCCTTGGCACCGGATATGACGAGCTGGCCGCCGCCATTGTCGTTGGCGATCTGACAGCCGGCAACCGCGCAAGCGGCCTCGACGTCGCCCTGCTCAAGCCCGATGATGGCCGCCATTGCGCCCTCGCCCACCGGCACCGCCGCCTGCATGGCGTTGCCGCGGATGCGCAGAAGCCGTGCGGTGTCGGCCAGCGAAAACATGCCTGCAGCGCACAGTGCGGAATATTCGCCCAGCGAATGGCCCGCCACATAGGATACCTTGTCCTTGAGCGAGAAGCCGCGCTCCTCCATGGCCCTGAGGGCCGCAAGGGAGACGGCCATCAGCGCCGGCTGTGCATTGGCGGTGAGTGTCAATTCGTCTTCCGGCCCGTCCCGCATCAAAGCGGAGAGATTCTGGCCCAGAGCGTCGTCGACCTCGGCAAATACTGCGCGGGCGGCGGCAGAAGCGTCGGCCAGAGCCTTGCCCATGCCGACCGCCTGGCTGCCCTGCCCCGGGAAAGTGAAAGCGATGCTCATTCCGACCTCCGAAATTTCTGAGCGTGGTGGCGCAGGCCGACGCCGGCGTCAAGTGCATCGCAGCTCCTGACACAAGGCTGTCAGTATGGCTAGCTGGACCAAACGGATTGAGCTGTTATGCAGTTGGCCACGCAACTATATCGCCCCAACAACTATTCATCCGATTTCCGCCAATCCATTTCGGGCATCGCTCATGAAGCCGGTCATCTCTATTTCCGAACTTACCAAAACTTATCCGGGCGGGCTGAAGGCGCTCGACACTGTCAGCCTGGACGTCAAGGAAGGCGAGATCCTCGCGCTTCTGGGGCCGAACGGCGCCGGCAAAACGACGCTGATATCGATCGTATGCGGGCTGGTAAATCCGAGTTCGGGCTCGGTGAGCGTGGGCGGACACGACATCATTTCCGACTTCCGCGCCGCGCGCAGCCTGATCGGCCTTGTGCCGCAGGAACTGCATGTCGAAGCGTTCGAGAGTGTGCAGGCGACGGTCAATTTTTCGCGCGGACTGTTCGGCAAACCGCGCAATACAGCGCTTGTGGAGCAGATCCTCAAGGACCTCTCGCTGTGGGACAAACGCAAGGACAAGATCATCACACTATCGGGCGGCATGAAGCGCCGGGTGATGATTGCCAAGGCGCTTGCGCATGAACCTCGTATCCTGTTTCTCGATGAGCCGACCGCCGGCGTGGACGTAGAGCTGCGCAAGAGCATGTGGGAGCTGATCGGCAGGCTGCGCGATACCGGCGTCACGGTGATCCTGACAACGCACTATATCGAGGAAGCGGAACACATCGCCGACCGGGTCGGCGTGATCAGCAAGGGCAAGCTACTCCTGGTCGAAGAAAAGACCGAGCTGATGCGCAAGATGGGCGAGAAGATACTGACGCTCAATCTGCGCGAGGCACTGGCCGAATTGCCTTCGGGGCTGAACGGTTTCGACCTTACCCTGGAGGATGGAGGAAACACGCTGGTTTACCGCTATGACACGGCCGCCGAGCGCACCGGTATCAGCAAGTTGCTGTCGGAGCTTTCTGGAGCCGGCATCGGCGTGCGCGACCTTTCGACCAAACAAAGCTCGCTCGAAGACATTTTCGTCAATCTGGTGAGGGACGGCGAATGAACTGGCATGCAATCAAGGCCATCTACAAATTCGAGATGGCCAGGTGGTGGCGCACCATCTGGCAGAGTATTGTCTCGCCGGTGGTTTCCACGGCGCTCTATTTCGTGGTGTTCGGAACCGCGATCGGGTCGCGCATCGAAGAGGTCAACGGCATCAGCTACGGCTCCTTCATTGTGCCGGGGCTAATCATGCTGACCATGATCACGCAAGGCATCTCGGTCGGCTCGTTCGGCATCTATTTCCCGAAATTCATGGGCACGATCTACGAACTTCTGTCGGCACCCCTCTCCTATGTCGAGATCGTGCTCGGTTACGTGGGTGCGGCAACCACGAAATCGATTATTCTGGCGCTGCTGATCCTGGGCACATCGACGCTGTTTGTGCCGCTTCAGATCGCGCATCCGATATGGATGTTCACCTTCCTGGTGCTGACCGGCGTGACGTTCTCGCTGTTCGGTTTCATCATCGGCATATGGGCCGACAATTTCGAGAAGCTGCAGTTGATCCCGATGCTCATCGTGATGCCGCTGATCTTCCTCGGTGGGACGTTCTATTCGGTCGAAATGCTGCCCGGCATCTGGCAGACGATCATCCACTTCAATCCGGTGCTCTATCTGGTCAGCGGCTTTCGCTGGAGCTTCTATGAGATCGCCGATGTCAGTGTCGGCGTCAGCCTGGCGGCGATCAGCTTCTTTCTCGTCGTGTGCCTGACCGCCGTGTGGTGGATCTTCAAGACCGGCTGGAAGGTGAAGAGCTAGGCTTCAAGCCTCGTCGGGCCATTCGCGAGCTCCATGCTGGACAAACAGAACGTCTATCTGCTCATCGAGCACGCGGTAGGCAACGATGTATGGGGTACCTGGAATGACGAGTTCGCGGGTGCCTTCGATTTCACCCCGCCGGCCAATGAATGGATTCGTGGACAGAAGGCGTTCTGTTTTGGTGTGGATTTCGTTGACGACGCGAGCCGCCGCGCGCGGATTGTGCTGCGCGATGTAATCAGCAATTGACCGCAATTCGCTGAGATAAAGCTTCGTCCAGCGCAGCCGCACGAAAGGTCAGACTTGACCGTATTTGCCGAGGACAGAAGCGATCTGCTCGTCCGACGCAAATTCACCGCGGTCAGCCTGATCGATGCCGGCCTGAACGCCCGCGATCCATTTTTCCTGCCAGGCGAGCGAGCGGCCATGCGCCAGCGCGTCCTCGATAATCTGGCCGCGGGTCAAGGTCGAGCGGCTTGCAAGCGCGTCAAGCCGCCGGCTCAGGTCGTCGGAAATCTTGTCGTCAATATCCATGCGCCAATTGTGCCACAGGGAATGTGGCAGCGCTATTGCTTTCACGGCCTGAGGACGGACGCCCGGCATATCCTCGGGACAAGCCCGAGGATAACCTGCCGAGCTTAAGCCGCCTTCCCGACCGGCAGTGCCTGCGGTGCGACGGTGACAACCACAGAACCGCGCTTGTGGCGGCTTTCGACGCGGCGATGCGCATCGGCGATACGCTCCAGCGGGTAGTGGCTGTCGATCACCGCGCGGATTTCGCCCTCGTCCAGCAGGTCGGCGATCGTCTGCAAATCTTCCTGGCTGTCACCCGACACGCGCAGCATGATCCGCTTGCCGCCCAAGATAAGCGCGCGCAGCGCCTGCAGCATCTCGCGGCCCTGGAATTCAGCCGGAAGGAAGAGGCCCTTGGGCGTCAGCGCGCGCTTTGCCTCGGCGAATCTGGTTGTGCCGGCGGTATCGAAGATCACGTCCCAGGTTTCGCCGGTTTCCCAGTAATTGTCGCGTTTGTAGTCGATCACGCGGTCGGCGCCGAGCGAGGTGACCAGTTCGACATTGCCGGTGCTCGTTACCGCTGACACCTCTGCGCCAAGGTGTTTGGCTATCTGCACCGCCCATACGCCGACACCGCCGGACGCACCGGCGATCAGCACCTTCTGGCCGGGCCGGACCTGAGCGAAGTCGCGCAGAAAGGTAAGTGCGGTGTTGGCGCCGAAGGGTGTCGCGGCGGCCTCGTCATAACCGACAGCAGCCGGTTTGCGGACCACCGGGCCATCTTGCGACACAACGACATATTCGGCGTGCGCGCCCCAAGCGCCGGAGAACCCGAACACCTCGTCGCCGCCCTTGAACTTCGTCACATCCTTGCCCTTGGCGACGACGCGGCCGGCGAATTCCGATCCCAGCACATTATTTTTCGGCCTGAACAGGCCAGCCATCGCGCGGCCCGCCAGCCACAGGACTTTCGGGAAATTCGAAGCGCGGAAACGCCAGTCGGCGGTGGTTACCGTTGTGGCGAACACCTGCACCAGGATTTCGTCGTCTTTCGGTTCCGGCCGCGCGACTTCGCGAATTTCCAGAACGTCGGCGGGGCCATATCTGTCGTGCCATGCAGCTTTCATCGGTTTGTTCCTTGTCCATCTGGCCTGTCGGCCGGGCGTTGTTGACGGCGATATAGCCATGCACTGATGCATGAGGAATTGACCAATGCCCTTGCTCTGATATGCGTTTTCGCATGGATTGGCGCTCGATCAAGTTCGACTGGAACCGCGCACGCACCTTCCTCGTGACGGCGGAGGAAGGCTCGCTGTCGGCCGCAGCCCGTGCCCTTGGAATGGCGCAGCCGACGCTCGGACGGCAAGTCGACGCGCTGGAAGAAGAGCTCGGCGTGGTGCTTTTCGAGCGTGCGGGGCGCGGGCTCGTGCTGACGCCGTCGGGGCTGGAACTGCTCGACCATGTGCGCGCCATGGGCGAAGCCGCCGGGCGCATGTCGCTTGCCGCATCCGGACAAACTCAGTCGGTCGAAGGCGCGATCTGCATCACCGCCAGCGAAATCTACTCCGCATATGTGCTGGCGCCGATCGTTGCCAGGATGCGCCTGGAATATCCCGGTATCACGGTGGAGATCGTCGCCTCAAATGCTGCCATCGACCTGAAGCGGCGCGAGGCCGATATCGCCATCCGCAACTTCCGCCCGACCCAGCCCGACCTGATTGCGCGCAGGCTGGCCGACGATCGCGGGCGGCTTTACGCAACGCCCGATTATCTGAAGAAGATCGGCAACCCGACCAGGCCCGAAGAACTCGCCAGGGCGGAATTCATCGGGTTCGACACCACCGACGTGATGGTCAACGGCCTGAACAGCCAGGGGTTGCCGGTGACCCACGCAAACTTCCCGCTGCTGACCGGCAGCCATTTCGTTCACTGGGAGCTTTGCCGCCACGGCGCGGCGATCGGCATCGTGCCCGAAAAGCTCGGCGACGCAGAGCCGCTGGTCAGGCGCGTGCTGCCGGACTTCGCGCCAATGGAGTTTCCGGTCTGGCTCACTGCGCATCGCGAGCTGCACACCAGCCGGCGGGTCAGGATCGTGTTCGACTTTCTGGCCGGGGAGCTGGGGCGGGGCTGACAGGACAAAGTGCCCGGTCTGATGTTGCAGTGCGGCATAAGCTTGCCTAAGAAGGCGCCATTCGACCGGACCCGGTGAAAATCCGGGTGGCTTTTCCGGCCGCCGACCCGCCGGACAATCACCGCAACAGGCGACGCTCATCGCCAGATCGACCGATCGCAGCGGTTATCAGCATCTGGAATTTCATGACTTCGCTTTCCGCCTACCGCCGCGAATGGTTCGGCAATATTCGCGGCGACCTTCTGGCGGGCACGGTTGTTGCCCTCGCCCTCATTCCCGAAGCCATCGCCTTTTCGATCATTGCCGGCGTGGACCCCAAAGTCGGCCTCTACGCCTCGTTTTCGATTGCCGTGATTATTGCCTTCACCGGCGGCAGGCCAGGCATGATTTCGGCCGCCACCGCCGCAACGGCGGTGCTGATGGTGTCGCTCGTGCGCGACCACGGGCTGCAATATCTGCTGGTGGCGACCATTCTGGCCGGCGTGCTGCAGATCGTTGCGGGGCTGGCGCGGCTCGGCGACCTGATGCGCTTCGTATCGCGCTCCGTGATCACCGGCTTCGTCAATGCGCTGGCGATCCTGATCTTCATGGCGCAGGTGCCGGAGCTCATCGGCGTGCCGGCGCTGACCTATGTCATGGTCGCGGCCGGGCTCGCCATCATCTACCTGTTTCCCTACGTCACCAAGGCGGTGCCTTCGCCACTGGTCTGCATCATCGTGCTGACGGCAGTCGCGCTTTGGTTCGACATGGACGATCTGCGCACTGTCGGCGACATGGGCGAATTGCCTTCCACGTTGCCCGTGTTCCTGCTGCCGGATGTGCCGATGACGCTGGAGACACTGCTGATCGTGCTGCCCTATTCGGCAGCTGTGGCGGTAGTCGGCCTGCTGGAATCGCTGATGACCGCGTCGATCGTGGATGAGCTGACCGACACCGGCAGCGACCGCAACCGTGAGTGTATCGGACAAGGCAGCGCCAATCTGGTGACCGGCTTTCTGGGCGGCATGGCAGGCTGCGCGATGATCGGCCAGTCGGTGATCAACGTGAAATCCGGGGGCCGCGGGCGCCTTTCCTGCTTCACGGCCGGTGCGCTGCTTCTGTTCCTCATCGTCGTGCTGGGCGACTGGGTTTCGGTGATCCCGATGGCCGCACTCGTCGCCATCATGATCATGGTTTCGATCGGCACCTTCTCATGGTCGTCGATCAAAAACCTGCGCGAACATCCGCGCCGGTCCTCCACCGTGATGGTGGCAACGGTGATCGTTGTCGTGGCCACACACAATCTGGCGCTTGGCGTTCTGGTGGGCGTGCTTCTGTCCGGCCTGTTCTTTGCGTCCAAGGTGGCGCAGATCTTCCGCGTGTCCTCCACCCTTTCCGATGACGGAGAGGCCCGCGCCTATCACGTGACCGGCCAGATCTTTTTTGCCTCGGCGGAAGAATTCGTGCGCGCATTCGATTTCAAGGAAGCGGTTGCGCGCGTCACCATCGATGTCAGCCGTTCGCATATCTGGGATCTCACGGGCGTGGGCGCGATCGATACGGTGATGCTGAAATTCCGCCGCGAAGGCACCGAGGTTGAGCTTATCGGCATGAACGAGGCGAGCGCGACACTGGTCGACAAGCTGGCGCTGCACGACAAACCGGGCGGCGCAGACGCGCTGCTTGGACACTAAGGAGAGTTCCGATGACCAAGATACTCGCGCTCGTCGACGGCTCGATCTACTCCAAAAGCGTGACGGGTATCGCGGCGTGGGCGGCCGGGCGCCTGTCGCTTCCGGTCGAGGTCGCGCATGTGCTCGGGCGGCGCATCGCCGGCAATTTCGACCTCAGCGGCCAGCTGGACGCGAATGCGCGCACCACACTGCTTAAAAAGATGGCCGATCTGGACGAAGAGCACGGCCGGCTGGCGCAGCAGAAGGGCCGGGCCATTCTCGACGGTGCACGCGCCGAGGCCGCCGCCACGGGCATTGAGGTGAACACCAAACTGCGCAATGGCGACCTTCTGGATGCGCTGGGCGATCTCGAGGCCGAGGCCGAAATCGTCGTCATCGGCAAGCGCGGCGAAGCGGCGGATTTCGCGCGGCTGCATCTGGGATCGAATCTGGAGCGTGTGGTGCGCGCTTCGAAAAAGCCGGTGCTGGTGGCGGCACGCGCCCACGAACCGGCGCGGCATTTTCTCATCGCATATGATGGCGGCGCCAGCGCCAAGCGGGCTGTGGATTATCTGGTTTCAAGCCCGCTGCTGAAGGGGCTGAAATGCACGGTGCTTTCGGTTGGCGCGGATACGCCAGAAAACCGGTCGCGGCTCGCCGCGCCGGTCGCGCTGCTGGCCGAAGCCGGCTTCGAGGTGACCTCCGTCCTGTCTGCCGGCGAACCGGAAGAGGCGATCGGCGCCCATGTGGAGGAAAGCGGCGTCGGCCTGCTGGTCATGGGCGCCTACGGCCATTCGCGCATCCGTGCGCTCGTGATCGGCTCGACAACGACCGAACTCGTGCGCCGCTGCAAGATACCGGTGCTGATGTTCAGATGATGCCGCCTCTAACCGCCGCCCGGTGCGGCCGGCGGGTCGCCGCGGCTGATCGTCAGATAGATGCCCTCGTCGAGCCGCTGGTCGAGAAGCACGCTGGCGCGGCACCATGTTCCGCCAAAGCACGGCACCGCCCATTCGCTAACATTGCTGTAGACCTTTGATGCGGTGAAGCTGTCATCGGGCCGCGAGACGCGCACGGCCTTGAGGTAGAACGACATCCAGCTGTCGAACACGGCGGCGGTAGCGGTCATCACCCCCTGAACGCCCTCGTCATAGTCCCACGCCCGCTTCCACGCGGCCCGGCATTCGCCGTTCGGAACGCTGTCGGTCGGAAAGCCGAGATGGACGAAAGGCTCACCCTGCTCGAAATCCTTCTCCTCGTCACCCGTCACAGACAAGACCACCGCTGTTGGCGGCTTGCCGTTGTCGAAGCCAAGCGCATGCAGCCCGGACGGGACGATCCGGTAGCCCTCGGGACGAAGCTCTTCCGGCAGTGCCTGCGTCACCGGCTGGTTCAGACAAGCCTGCCTAAACGCGTCGAAGACATTCAGGATGCCGCGCAAATCCGACCAGTTCTTGTGCGTGAAAACGATGGGTTCGGCAGCGAACGCCGGGCCTGCGACGGCCGCAAGGGCCAACCCGGCGGCGATGCGCCTTATCCGCTGCGCCTCAAACATAAGGCGAGTGCTGAGGGCGCATCGTGAATTCGGTCACGCAGCTCGTGTTGGGCAGGGAAATCGCGGTCGAGATCATCTCGGAGATGTCGGAAAGCTCGCCGTGCGGGCAATTTGGCGTGCCTTAGGCGTGTATATCAACTGTATGTATAGCATAGCTGTTCGATTTCAGTCAGAGAAAGCGGATGAAATCTAATGAATACGGCAGGCGGCTATGGCGACCCTAACATTCACCTGCCCGCACTGCGGCGCGGTTAAAATGTCAATGAAAATAGTCGGTTGGTATACGGCACCGCCAGAGTTCGTTGAAAAGAACCGGCAGGCGCCATTCGCGAACGTTTTTGCCACATGCGGAAATTGTATAGGCCCTGTCTCGGCGAAAATCACGTCGAACAAATATGGCAAACATGAGCAATATCAGTTCTTTATTCAGGAATTTTCTTCCGCGATTGCCAAAGATTATTCAATTGAATCGGGATCTCTTGCCTCAATAGTAGTTAGGACACCGAACGAGGTTTCAGGCACACCCGGTCATCTTAGCGAGCCCGTAAAGAAGGCATTCCGGTCGGCCGAGAGAAATTTCAAGGCTGAAGACGGCGAGGACGCGGCTGCAATGCTTTACCGGCGTTCAATCGACATTGCTATTCGGGAAAAGCACCCAGAGATAAAGGGAAACTTAGCGCCCCGGATCGCCAAGCTTGCTGAAAAGGGTCTTATTCCGCCTGCGATGAAAGAATGGGCCGACCAGATACGACTAATCGGAAATGATGGCGCTCACGAACCAGAAGGCGTTACAAAAGAAGACTTGGCCCCAATGCGCGGTTTTACGGAAGCTTTCCTACGCTATTTCATCACAATCCCCTTTGAGGTCGCAAAATATCGCGAACAGTAAGATGCTCGGTGAGGTGGTAGATGCGGCCGACTAATGCCAGGCCCGCCGCCCCTTGCCTTGCCAGCCCTTTTCCCCTATACGCCGCGCTTCCATCGGTCCGATTGGGGGCTGAACGGAGGGCCGGTCATGACCTCACGGTGATGACCGCAGAAGGCGATAAGGCACTTCGGCCTCCCGTGTCTCCGCTCTCGACCGTCTCAAACAGCCTTTCTTCGCCCGGCTCCGGGCTCACGAAAGGTCTGGAGGCTTAGCCGTCGGCGCCGGTGGGAAGATGAAGAAAGGCAAGAGACAATGGCACTTTATGAGCATGTGTTTCTGGCCCGACAGGATTTGTCGCCTCAGCAGGTCGACGCGCTTGTGGAACAGTACAAGGGCGTGATCGAAGAAAAGGGCGGCTCCATCGGCCGGATCGAAAACTGGGGCGTGAAGTCCCTCACCTTCCGCATCAAAAAGAACCGGAAGGCCTATTTCACCCTCATGGACCTCGACTGCCCGCCGGAAGCGGTGAAGGAAGTCGAGCGCCAGATGAGCATTTCCGAAGACGTGCTGCGTTACATGACCATCAAGGTCGACGCACATGAGGAAGGCCCGTCGGCAATGATGCAGAAGCGCGACGACCGCGACCGCCGTGACCGCGGCGACCGCGACCGGGGCCCGCGCGAAGACCGCGGCAGCCGCGACGACCGTCCGCGCCGTCCGCGCGACAATGAAGGGAGCGCCGAATAATGGTCGATATCAACCAGATCCCGACACGGCGCCCGTTTCACCGCCGCCGCAAGACCTGCCCGTTCTCCGGTGCCAACGCGCCGCGGATCGACTACAAGGACGTCAAGCTCCTGCAGCGCTACATTTCTGAGCGCGGCAAGATCGTGCCGTCGCGCATCACCGCGGTCAGCCAGAAGAAGCAGCGCGAACTCGCCAAGGCGATCAAGCGCGCCCGCTTCCTCGGCCTTCTGCCCTACGTGGTGAAGTAAGGCCTCGCGGCCGCTAGCCGCGAACCGGAAACATCGTCTGCCGCCCTCGCCCAGCGCGCATTGAGGCGGCAGACGGAAATACCGCTTCGGAAGCGGCAAAACTCCGAGTTGAGGCCGGCCCAAAGGGCTCGCTTCTAACTGCCCGGCGGGCAGGACAGCGATACCAGAGCGCCACAGGCGCGCCGCTTCCTGTTCGTTCGAATTCAACCGCGCCCGGCTCCGCCCGGCGCCAGAACAGGACAAAGACGATGCAGGTCATTCTTCTCGAGCGCATCGCCCGGCTCGGCCAGATGGGCGAAGAGGTGAAGGTGAAGGACGGGTTTGCCCGCAACTTCCTTCTGCCGCAGGGCAAGGCGCTGCGCGCCAACGACGCCAACCGCAAGAAATTCGAAGGCCAGCGTGTGCAGCTCGAAGCACGCGATCTCGAGCGCAGGACAGAAGCACAGTCCGTTGCAGACAAGCTCGACGGCAAGACCTTCGTGGTGGTGCGTGCCGCCGGCGAAACCGGCCAGCTCTACGGTTCGGTGTCGACGCGCGACATCGCCGACATCCTGACCGGAGAAGGCTTCTCGGTTGCCCGCAACCAGGTCGAGCTGAACCAGCCGATCAAGGCAATCGGCCTGATCAATGTGGCGCTCGCGCTGCACCCGGAAGTCGACGTCACGATCACGCTCAACATCGCCCGCTCCACCGACGAGGCCGAGCGCCAGGCACGCGGCGAGACGTTGACCAGCGCCGAGGCGATCTATGGCGAAGACGTCAACGAAAACGCACAGCCGGAAAACTTCTTCGATCCCGATGCGGAATTCGAGGATGAAGACGCCGGCGAAGCCGAGGAAGGCGCAGAGGCCGCGGCCGAGGAAGGCTCGGACGAGGAAGAGAAGTCCTGAGCGGCGACCACGCCTGAGACATTTCGAAGAGGCCCGGCATCGTCCGGGCCTTTTTTCTGTCAGCAGCCATTAGGCCACCGGCACCGAAAAGCTTCACGAAAACGGCAACTTGAGTCATAATGCCGGCCTGCAAACGTGTGATGCAAGCGGGTGTTGTCGCCATGTCGCTGCTGACTACGATCGCAAGTCGCATTTTCAGAACCGGCTCGTTGACACTCACCGAACCGGATGGAACCGTCACACGCTTCGGCGACGGCACGGGCGAACATATTCACATCGCCATTCGCACACCGGCAGCGGCACGCGCCATCGCGCTCGACCCGATGCTGGCGATGCCCGAAGCTTTCATGGACGGCACGTTCGAGGTGCTGGAGGGCGACATTCTCGGCTTCCTGCGGATTGCGCTCGAGAACACCGGCCGCAAGGGCTCGAACCCTCTCTTTACGCGCATGATCGAAGGCTGGCGGGTGATGCTTCGCCGCTTCCAGCAGTTCAATACGCTGGCGCGGGCGCGCGAAAACGTGCACCGGCACTATGATCTTTCGGGCGAGATGTACCGGCTCTTCCTGGATGCCGACATGCAGTATTCCTGTGCCTATTTCGAGCAGCCCGGCATGACGCTGGAGGAGGCGCAGGAGGCCAAGAAGCGCCATATCGCAGCCAAACTCGACATGAAGCCCGGTCTTTCGCTGCTCGACATCGGATCGGGATGGGGCGGGCTGGGCCTCTATCTCGGGCGGCGGTTCGATGCCGAGGTGCTGGGCGTCACCCTGTCGACCGAGCAGCACGCGGCAGCGACGGAGCGGGCGCGCCAGGAAGGCTTGGAGAACCAGGTTCATTTCGAACTGCGCGATTACCGCAGGCTGTCGGAGCGCTTCGACCGGATCGTCTCGGTCGGCATGTTCGAGCATGTCGGCGTCAATCACTACCGCACCTTCTTCGAGCGCACCGCCACGCTGCTGAAGCCGAATGGAACGATGCTTCTGCACACGATCGGCCGCAGCGGCCCGCCGTCGGCAACAAGCGCCTTCATCCGCAAGCACATATTTCCGGGCGGTTACATTCCGGCGATGTCGGAAATGCTGCCGGCGATCGAAAATGCCGGGCTTGTGGTGACGGATGTGGAGGTGCTGCGGCTGCACTATGCAGAAACGCTGAAACACTGGCGCGAGCGCTTTCTGGCCAACCGCAGCCGCGCCGTCGAAATCTACGACGAGCGTTTCGCGCGCATGTGGGAGTTTTATCTCGCGGCGTCCGAGGCATCGTTCCGGTGGCACGACCTCGTGGTGTTCCAGTTACAGCTGACCAGGCGCAACGACACCCTGCCGATCACACGCGACTATATGGTACGGGCCGGAGCCGCACTGCGCCGCACGGCCGCGAAAGGCCCGCCGCGCGAGCCGGTGAAAAGACAGGGGCGCAGGAAGGCAGCCACAGGACGCCTTTGAGCGCCGACAAGCGGCCTTAACTTTGCCCCCAAGGCGGCGCTAGAGTGCTGCCGGGCGGAGACTGCAGATGGCGCGGATCGCATTCTGGGTGTTTTTCTGGACCGGGCTCTGGCTTGGCGCTGCACAGGCCACTCTCGTCATTGAGGCAGCTCCGGCGGACGCTGCCGCCGGCACCGAGGTTCACGACGACAAAGCCGCGCAGCCTGCCGGCGAAGCGCAAACAGAGCCTTATGCCGTTCCGCAGCGCAAATACGCTTTGCTGATCGGCATCGGGGATTACCGCAATCTCAACCCGGTCTCGAACACCAAGAACGACACGCGCCTGATCGCGCAGACGCTCTTCGACCTCGGCTACGAAACGCAGATCCTGCTCGACCTGACCACCGAGGAGATCGGCGAAGCAATCGCCGGCCACCGGGCAAAGCTGGAGCGTGCGGGCCGTGCCGTCTCGCTTGTCTATTATGCCGGCCAGGGCGCGCAGATAGATGGCAAGAGCTTCATGATCGGCGTCGACTTCGAAAACACGCCCGAGCGCAGCAAGCTGACCGGCGAAGGCATCGCGGTCGAACCGAACCAGGAAGACCTGGTGGAAGCCAACACGGCCGGCATCAACCTTTTCTTCTACGATTCCAGCCGCGACGACCCCTTCGTCGCGTCGGATTCACGCGGCAGCCTGCAACTTGCCGCACTGGCGCCGGTCAAGACACCGGAGCTCAACAGCCTGATCATCTACTCGGCCTCGACGGGACAGCAGGCGCTCGACGGCGCGAACCCCGGCGCACAATACAGCCCCTTTGCACAAGCGGTATCGAAAGCCGTGGCGACACCGGGGCTCGACCATTCGGAGATGTTTCGCGCGCTGCGCAACGAGGTGATCGACCTGACCGCCGGAAGGCAGGTGCCGGAGATGCACGACGCCATGAGCGTGCGGTTCGTCATCAACCCCGGGCCGCCGCAGGACGAACCCGAAACGGACCCGAAGTCGCGCGCCGCAACAGCGCTCTATCGCGCGGATTCGGGCCGCCTCGTACCGACCTATGAAGATGGCAGCTATGCCCTGCTCATCGGACAGAGCGATTATGACCAGATCGGCGACGGCAGGCAGGCCTGGCGCGACCTGCCTTCCGTGAAAGGGGAAATCGAGCGGCTGGCCGAGGTGCTGGAAACCGTCCACGGCTTCGAAGTGGAGCAGGTTCTCGATCCCGACAGCGCCGAGCTCGAGGAGGCACTGGAATCGTTCGTGAACAGGAACGGCGTCAAGCCCAATGCACGGCTTTTCATCTACATGGCCGGACACGGCGTGACCACGGAACGCTACGGCAACAAGGTCGCCTGGTTCGTGCCGCGCGACGCGCCCTCAACGTCGCCGCTCGGCCCGTTCGTGAACACGGCGCTCAATCTGCGGCGCATCGAGGAATGGTCAGAGATCATGGAAGCCAAGCATGTGCTCTGGCTGTTCGACAGCTGCTTTTCCGGCGCCGCGATCAAGATGATCGAATCGCGCAGCGGCGAAGAGAAGAAGGACGGGTGGTCGGTGCATCTGCACACAAACCCGGTACGGCGTGTCATCACGGCCGGGTCGGAGAACGAGGAAGTGCCGGCCGAAAGCCGTTTCACCCAGCGGCTCATCGATGTGCTTGCAGGCGCCGTGAAACTGGGTGACGGAACCACCATCACCGGCCAGCAGATCGGTGCATTTCTGCGCGAGGACATCGTTCGCTACACTTTCAAGCAGGGACTGCCCAAGGTGACCCCGCAAAGCGATACGATCGTGATCCCGGACGAGGAAGGCGACATCATCTTCCGGCTCGAACCACAGCTGGTTGCCGACTGGCAGCAGGCCGGCACAGGCCGCTAGCGGGCGGCCCGAGAAGGTTCGAATTCGCGTTCTGTTCCCGCTCCGGGCGCGCTATGCTGAAGCAGCGATTCGGGTCAACCCGGGGTCGCGGCATTGGCCGAGGCAACTGTGGAGAGCTGTGAATCGCGGGGCGAAACGATGAATGTTTCCCGGCGGTCCTGTTCGCCGCAGTTAATGGCGGGTTAACACGGCTGTCGGGCAAGGCCGGTACACGTTCCTCACTACGGCCGGACAACAAACTGGACATTTGAATGGCAGACGCAGTCCGTAAACTCGGCGCGGCGGAAACGCCGCTTTACCGCGAGGCACCGAACAATGTGGAGGCCGAACAGGCGCTACTGGGCGCCATTCTGGTCAACAATGATGCGTTCTACCGCGTCTCGGACTTTCTGAAAGCGTCGCATTTTCACGAGCCGATCCACCGCAAGATCTTCGAGGTCGCAGGCGAACTCATCCGCATGGGCAAGATCGCCAACCCGGTGACGCTGAAGACCTTCCTGCCGGCGGACGAGAAGATCGGCGAGATGACCGTGTCGCAGTATCTGGCGCGGCTTGCAGCCAACGCGGTCACCGTGATCAACGCCGCCGATTATGGCCGCGCGATTTATGACCTGGCCACCCGCCGCGCCCTCATCACCGTGGGCGAGGACATGGTCAACATCGCCTATGACGCCCCGGTCGACATGCCGCCGCAGGAGCAGATCGAAGACGCGGAACGGCGGCTGTTCGAGCTGGCCGAGACGGGACGTTACGACGGCGGCTTCGAAAGCTTCACCGATGCCGTGAAGACCGCGATCGACATGGCGAACGCCGCCTATATGCGCGATGGGCATCTGTCGGGCACCGCAACCGGTTTTCGCGACCTCGACCGCCGCATGGGCGGCCTGCAGTCCTCCGACCTGATCATCCTTGCCGGGCGTCCGGGCATGGGCAAGACATCGCTGGCCACCAACATCGCCTTCAACGTTGCCGCGGCTTATGAGCCGGCGCAGCAGGCCGACGGCTCCTACGCCGCGACCAATGGCGGCGTGGTCGGCTTCTTCTCGCTCGAAATGTCGTCGGAGCAGCTGGCTACCCGTATCATCTCGGAGCAGACGGAAATCCCCTCCTCCAAGATCAGGCGCGGCGAGATCACCGAACCGGACTTCGAGAAGCTGGTCGCCTGCGCGCAGACGATGCAGCGCATTCCGCTGTTTATCGACCAGACCGGCGGCATCTCGATCGCACAGCTGGCGGCGCGCGCCAGACGGCTGAAACGGCAGCGCGGGCTCGACGTGCTGATCATCGACTATGTGCAGTTGATGACCGGCACCAGCGCACGCGCTTCGCAGAACCGCGTGCAGGAGATCACCGAGATCACCACCGGCCTCAAGGCGCTGGCCAAGGAACTCAGCGTGCCGATCATCGCGCTGTCGCAGCTGTCGCGTCAGGTGGAAAGCCGCGACGACAAGCGGCCGCAGCTGTCCGACCTTCGTGAATCCGGCTCGATCGAGCAGGACGCCGACGTGGTGATGTTCGTCTATCGCGAGGAATACTACCTCAAGAACCGCGAACCGAAGCCGGGTTCGGAAGAGTACATCAAGTGGGAAACCGAAATGAACGAGGCGCGTGGCAAGGCCGAAGTGATCGTGGCCAAGCAGCGCCACGGACCCACGGGAACGGTCTCTGTGGGCTTCCAGGGCGAATACACACGCTTCTTCGATCTGGCGGAAGATTCGCATATGCCAGAACGTTTCGAGTAGCGACGTGCAGACAGACCTGGCAGCCGCCGGTCCGGCGGTGCATGGCAGCATCGCGGGCGCCCGCCTGACGATCGACCTTGGCGCCCTGGCGGCGAACTACCGCGCCCTTGCCGCCCGTTCCGCCCCGGCTGAAACGGCCGCGGTCGTGAAAGCCGACGCCTATGGCCTGGGTATCGCCCATGCGGTGCCGGCACTCTGGAGCGCCGGCTGCCGCACCTTCTTCGTTGCTTATCCAGCCGAAGGCCTGGCGGTCCGGACAGCGGCTCCCGGCGCCCGTGTATTCGTTCTTTCGGGGCCGATGAACGAAAAAGCCGCGGGCATCATCGCGGGGGCCGGGCTGATCCCGGTTCTCAACACTGCCGAGGACATAACGCTCTGGCGGCGGGCGGCAGGCGGGCCGGCTGCGCTTCATGTCGACACCGGCATGAACCGGCTCGGCGTGAGCGAAAGCGAAGCCGCGGCCTTTGCGGCCGAGAATACAGGCGATGCGGCGATACCGCTGACGCTCGTCATGAGCCACCTTGCCTGCGCCGACGATCCCGGGCACCCGCTGAACCGGCAACAGATTGAGTCTTTTCAGCGTGTTGAGGCCCTTTTCGAAGGGATCGATTCAAGCCTGGCAAACTCCGCAGGCATCATGATCGGCGGCGATTTTCGCTGCACCCTCACCCGTGCCGGCATTGCGCTCTATGGCGGGCGCGCGGTGAATGCGGGCGATAACCCGATGCTGCCGGTCGTAACGGCGGAGGCACACATTCTGCAGGTTCGGCGTGTGCCGGCGGGCGGTGTCGTCGGGTATGGCGCCGCCGCGAAGCTCGAACGCGACACCGTGGTGGCCATCGCCGCCACCGGCTACGCAGACGGCTATCACCGCTCGGCTTCGGGCGCAGGCGTGCCGCTGCGCGGGGTGGCAGCACAGGGCGCATGCGGCTTCCTCGCCGGCAAGCGCGTGCCTGTCGTCGGGCGCGTCTCCATGGACCTGACGGCATTCGACATCACGGATTGCACAAAGAACATCGTGCCCGGCGACCGGATCGAGCTTTTCGGGGCGAACATTCCGCTGGACGAGGTTGCGGAAGCCGCCGGCACGATCGGCTACGAACTCCTGACCGGGCTGGGGCGCCGCTACGAGCGGGTTTATGTTGGAGGAAGCGGCGGCTGATGGCCAAATCCCGAATCCAGTTCATCTGCCAGAATTGCGGAACGGTGCATGCGCGCTGGGCCGGCAAGTGCGATTCGTGCGGGGCATGGAACACGCTGGTGGAGGAAGGTACTGCCGGCGGCATCGGCTCCGGCCCGCAGAGCCAGAAATCGGCCCGCAAAGGCCGCGCCGTGGCGCTGACCACACTTTCAGGCGAGATCGAGGACGCGCCGCGCATTGCGACCGGCATCAGCGAACTCGACCGGGCGACCGGCGGCGGCTTCGTGCGCGGCTCGGCGCTGCTCGTTGGCGGCGACCCCGGCATCGGCAAATCCACGCTGCTGACGCAGGCGGCGGCTGCACTCGCCAACAGGGGCAACCGCATCATCTACGTCTCAGGCGAAGAAGCGGTGGCGCAAATCAGGCTGAGGGCGCAGCGGCTGGGCGCCGCCAGTTCGCCGGTCGAACTTGCCGCCGAAACCAATGTCGAGGACATTCTTGCGACGATTTCCGACGGCCCGCGGCCCGATCTTCTGATCCTCGATTCCATCCAGACGCTGTGGACAGACCTCGCCGAGTCGGCGCCCGGAACGGTCACCCAGGTTCGGGCCGCCGCCCAGGCGATGATCCGTTTTGCGAAATCCACAGGCTGTGCGGTCGTGCTGGTCGGTCATGTGACCAAGGACGGCCAGATCGCCGGGCCGCGCGTGGTGGAGCACATGGTGGACGCCGTGCTCTATTTCGAGGGCGAGGGAAATCACCATTACCGCATCCTGAGAACGGTGAAGAACCGCTTCGGACCGACCGACGAGATCGGCGTCTTCGAGATGGGCGACAAGGGCCTGCGGGAAGTGCCCAATCCGTCGGAGCTTTTCCTCGGCGAAAGGTCGGAAAAAGCGCCGGGGGCTGCGGTTTTCGCGGGAATGGAAGGTACACGCCCCGTACTGGCCGAAATCCAGGCGCTGGTCGCCCCCTCGCCGCTCGGCACGCCCCGCCGCGCGGTCGTCGGCTGGGATTCGGCCCGCCTCTCGATGGTGCTCGCGGTACTGGAGGCCCATTGCGGCGTGAAGTTTTCGCAGCACGACGTCTATCTCAATGTCGCAGGGGGTTATCGCATTGCCGAACCCGCCGCCGATCTGGCGGTCGCTGCCGCACTCGTTTCCTCGCTCACCGGTCTTGCCCTGCCAGCAGATTGCGTCTATTTCGGCGAAATCAGCCTGTCGGGCGCCGTGCGGGCCGTAGCTCACGCGCCGCAACGCCTTAAGGAGGCCGAGAAATTGGGGTTTGGCAAAGCCGTAATGCCCATCCTTTCGGAAGAGCTTCCAGCTTCACTGGCAACCGGTTCCTTCCAGCCTGAGGCGCTTTCGGAACTGGTGGCGCGCATCGCCGCCGGCACGAAGTAGCGGCGCGCAGGGATTCAGCAACAGGAGTAGCGCTTTAATGCCAATCACGCTGCTTGACGGTATCGTCATTGCATTCACGCTGGTCTCGGCCATGCTGGCGATGGTTCGCGGCTTCTCGCGCGAGGTCCTGTCGATCGCATCATGGGTCGCGGCCGCTGCCGCCTCCTATTTCTTCTATCCGGCCATCCTGCCTTATGTGCAGCCCTATATCGACCATCCGACGGTCGCACTTGCAGTGTCGGCTGCGATCATCTTCTTCATCGCGCTGATCGTGGTGACGGTGATCACCATGAAGGTCGCAGATTTCATCATCGATTCCAAAATCGGTGCACTCGACCGCACGCTGGGCTTCCTTTACGGCGCTGCGCGCGGTCTGCTGGTGCTGGCCGTGGCGCTGCTCTTCTTCGGCTGGCTGGTGGGTTCCAACCCGCCCGGCTGGGTAACGGAAGCGAAATCGCGCCCGCTGCTTGAAGGCATCGGGACCTGGCTGCAGGGCATTCTGCCCGACGATCCGGAGGATTCGATCCTCAACCGGCTGAAAGACATCAACCCGGACGCGCCGAACCAGAGCAGCGGCGCGGACCAATAGCGCGCGAATGGTTGCGCGCGAAACAATACAAGGCGCAACAGGCGATGAGTGTCGACCGCATGAATGACTTCGCCAAGGCGGAGGCCGACGACCATTTCCACGACGAATGCGGCGTGTTCGGCATATTCGGCCGGCAGGATGCGGCGGCGATCACCACGCTTGGCCTGCATTCACTGCAGCATCGCGGCCAGGAAGCGGCAGGCATCGTTTCTTATGACGGCAACCAGTTTCATGTCGAACGCCATGTCGGGCTGATCGGCGATACGTTCACCAAGCAGTCGGTCATCGACCGGCTGGCAGGCAACCGCGCCATCGGCCACACCCGCTACGCCACGACCGGCGGTTCGGGGCTGCGCAATGTGCAGCCGCTGTTTGCCGAGCTTGCCGACGGCGGCATCGCCGTCGCCCACAACGGCAACATCACCAACGCCCTCACCGTTCAACGCCGCCTGCAGAAGGACGGCGCCATATTCTCGTCCACGTCGGACACCGAAACGATCCTGCACCTGATCGCGACCAGCAAGGAACGCGACACCAATGCGCGCTTCATCGAAGCGGTGCGGCAGCTCGAGGGTGCTTTCTCGCTGGTGGCGCTGTCAGCAAAAAAGATGATCGGCTGCCGCGATCCGCTCGGCATCCGGCCGCTGGTGCTAGGCGATCTCGACGGTGCATGGATACTCGCCTCCGAAACCTGCGCGCTCGACATTATCGGCGCCCGCTTCGTGCGCGATGTCGAGCCCGGCGAAATGATCGTGGTGACGAAAACCGGGATCGAAAGCCATTACCCGTTCGAGAAGGCGGAACAGCGCTTCTGCATCTTCGAATATGTTTATTTCGCCCGGCCGGATTCGCAGGTCGAAGGCCGCAATGTCTACGCCGTGCGCAAGGATATCGGCGCTCAGCTGGCGCGTGACAAGCCGGTGGACGCCGATGTCGTCGTCCCGGTGCCGGACTCGGGCACCCCGGCGGCGATCGGCTACAGCCAGGAATCGGGTCTTCCCTTCGAACTCGGCATCATCCGCAACCATTATGTCGGGCGTACCTTCATCCAGCCGGGTGACGCGATCCGGCATATGGGCGTGAAGCTGAAACACAACGCCAATCGGCGCTCGATCGAGGGCAAGCGCGTGGTTCTGGTCGACGATTCGATCGTGCGCGGAACGACCAGCCAGAAGATCGTGCAGATGGTGCGCGACGCCGGCGCGAAGGAAGTGCACATGCGCATCGCCTCGCCGCCGACACGCGCCTCCTGCTTCTACGGCGTGGATACGCCGGAAAAGGCGAAGCTGCTGGCCTCGCGCATGTCTGTCGAGGAGATGGCTGAGTTCATTCGCGTCGATTCGCTCGGCTTCCTGTCGCTCGACGGCCTCTACCGCGCGGTCGGCATGGCTGCCCGCAACAACGAGGCGCCGCAATTCTGCGACGCCTGTTTTTCCGGCGAATATCCGACCCGGCTTGCCGATCACGAGGGTGCGGACAATGTGCGCACGCTCTCCTGGCTTGCCAGTGGCGGCCAGTAGAGCCGTCAGGGCGTAACGAGTTTCAGCCCGACTATACCGGCCACGATCAGCATGATGCAGACGACGCGCATGATGTCGGCAGATTCGGAAAAGAGCAGGATTCCCAGGATGACCGTGCCGACGGTGCCGATGCCGGTCCAGATCGCATAGGCGGTGCCCAGCGGCAGCGACTTCAGCGCTATGGCCAGCAGAACCATGCTGATAGACATCGACGCGACGGTCCAGACGCTCGGCCACAGCCGCGTGAACCCTTCCGAATATTTCAGTCCTATGGCCCAACCGACCTCGAACAGACCTGCCCCGAATAGAGCGAACCAAGCCATTTCTGCCTCCAGATTGACGACGATGAGGCCGTCCCCATCAATGTTCGGAAAAATACGGGCCGTCCCGCTCTGCCAATATGGAGATGACGGGCCAGGACCTCAATGCGTGGCGGGTTCCACCGCAGGGAAAATTCGGCTAGTTGCACGCAGTCCCGATTTTGCCCGTTCCGCGCCCGCCTCAGGAGCCGACCTTTGACCACAACACCCGATCTTTCCGGCCGCATCGCCCTTGTCACCGGCGCGTCGCGCGGCATCGGCTATTTCATCGCCAAAGGTCTGGCGGCGGCAGGCGCGCACGTGATCGCGGTTGCACGCACGGTCGGCGGGCTTGAAGAGCTCGACGACGAAATCAAGGCTCAGGGCGGCGGCGGTGCGACGCTGGTGCCGCTGGACATCGCCGACATGGCCGGGCTCGACAGGCTCGGTGGTTCCATTCACGAACGCTGGGGCAAGCTGGATATCCTGTTTGCCAATGCAGGCGTGCTCGGCGTGATCGCCCCGGTCGGCCATGTCGAAGCCAAGGTGTTCGAGAAGGTAATGACCGTCAACGTCACCTCGACCTGGCGGCTGATCCGTTCGGTCGATCCGCTGCTGCGCGCCTCAGACGCCGGACGGGCGATCCTCATGTCGTCGGGTGCGGCGCATTCGGCCCGCGCCTTCTGGGGCCCCTATGCGGCGTCCAAGGCCGCGGTCGAGGCACTCGGCCGCTCCTGGGCCGACGAAACCAAGAATATGCCGCTCAGGGTGAATTGCGTGAACCCCGGCGCCACGCGCACGGCCATGCGGGCCCAGGCAATGCCGGGCGAAGACCCAGCGAAACTGCCGCACCCCTCCGAAGTGGCAGGCAAGATCCTGCATCTCGCAAGTCCGGGCCTGACAGAAACCGGGCAGATCTACGACGTGCCGAAAGGCCGCTTCGTTGAATACCGGATGCCGGAATAGGCCTCACAATCTTGCCCGCTTTCGCTTGCACCATTATCTTCGGCTCAATTGCGAGCCAGGGGGTTCGAACGATGCCGAAACGATACGGATGGACTGCGCTTGCCGCGGCGGCCGCGTTGAGCGCCTACGCTCTGCCCGCGCTGGCATGGGACCAGCTGGACCTCGGTACAAACTCCGCCGGCCAGCCGACTTATGCGCCTGAAGGGCAAGGCAATGGCCAGCTGAAATTCAAGGATCTGCCTGGCGTTCACCTCAATCCCGGCGGACAAACCGCGAGCGGCGATTGTTCGGAAAGCAAGTTCTACTCCGACAAGCCCGGCGACTTCGGATCGGCAGGCAGCGTGACGGAATGCAATTTCGGCAAGTTTTCGCTGCGGACATACCGTTCCAGCGGCACCCCGAGCAGCACCGGATACAACCCGTTCCCGGTGCCCGCACCGCTGCAACAGCCCGGACCGCCACCCGGTTCGGGGGGCTACAGCAGCAAATCCCAGACCTGGTAGGCCGCAATTTCGAAGCGGCCGTCCGGACCGGCCGGTTAAGCAGACCGCACAGAACCGAATTGCGACCACGCAGAGCCGAACTGATCGAAACGAGGGGACGCGGATCATGGCCATAACACTGATGGTCGTTGGCGCCATCGCGCTGGTCTGGGTGGCGGTTGCATTGTCCTTCTGCGCCCTGCGGCGCTGCACGTTCCACCAGGCGTTTCTGCTTGTTCCGATCGCCATATGGCACCGCCTCGGCGTTTCCGGCGGCGCCAATCTGCGCGGCAAGCCGCCGGTGCTTTACGCGGTGCTGCATCAATCCTATCTCGATCCCGCGCTGATGCTGTCATTGCTGCCCGACGATACGCTGCACATACTGGACGAGCAGTCGGCCAGGTCGATCTGGCTTGAACCCTGGCGCGAGATGGCCCGCACGATCGCCTTCAATCCGGAGCACTTTTTCGTCAGCCGCAGGCTGGTGCGGCACCTCAAGGGCAACGGGCGCCTTGCCGTCTATCTGCCCGACGGCATCGAGCCAGATACGAAGCCCTACCGGCTCTACCGCGCAGTAGCGCGGATCGCACTCCGCTCCGGCGCCAATGTCGTCACGGTGTCGGTCCGTGGATCGCGCCACACCCTGTTTGCGCCCGCCGGCGCACATTCGCGCTTCCCGCTCAAAGGGCTGCGGGTCGCGGCGCTGGAGGCAAAAACGATCCCGGAGCTTGTCGAGCAATCCGGCGATGAGAAAGGAAGCGCCGCGGCGGCGCTGTTTAACCGCGTCATGGAAGCCGACACGGCCTGAGCGCGGCTATTCCGCGTTCTCGGCCGCCTCGCGCCTGCGGTAGGCCAGCGCGCTGAATGGCAGGAACACCAGATACGCTACGACAACCGCGGTGAGCGTGTACCAGGTGTAGGCCACGAAAAGCATGACCAGCAGTACCGCGCACAGCAGAAAGAACGGCACCGAATCACGGTTGATCCTCTGGCCCGGCGCCTTGCCCGACCAGACGCGAATGCGGCTGACCATCAAGAGCGCTATCAAGACGCAGTAGACGGCGGCTGCGGGTGCAAGGGCGCCGTCAAGCGGTGCGCCCAGAAAGCCGATATAGACCGGCAGCAGCACCAGAACGGCGCCCGCAGGTGCGGGAATGCCGACAAAATATGCGGTCTGCCAGACGGGCCGGTCCGGATCCTCCGCCATGACATTGAAGCGGGCAAGCCGCAGTGCGCACGCGATCGCGAAGATGAGCGCAGCGATCCAGCCCAGCGAGTTCAGTTGATGCAGCAGGAACGGATAAAGCACCATTGCCGGCGCAACACCGAAATTGATGACGTCGGCGAGCGAGTCCATTTGCGCGCCGAATTTCGAGGAGGCCTTCAACATACGCGCCGTGCGCCCGTCGAGCGCATCGAGCGCGGCCGCGAACAGCACCATCGCCACTGCAAGCTCGAAGCGGCCTTCGAACGCCAGCCGGATGCCGGTGAGCCCGGCGCAGATCGCCATGACAGTGATAAGGTTGGGTATCACCAGCCGCAGCGGGATTTCCCGGATGCGCGGACCGCCAAATCCCGGTTTCGGCCCTTCAGGCTCATTGCTGGGCATGTCAGCGCGACCTCACGAAATTCGCACCAGCGGACTGGCGTCCGCGCCGCCGAATTCCGCGATGATCGTTTCGCCGGCGACCGCCGTCTGGCCGATGGCGACGCGCGGAACCGCATCGGAAGGCAGGTAAACATCAAGTCTGGATCCGAACCGGATGAGCCCAAAGCGGTCGCCCACGCCTATGCTGGTGCCGGCGTCGACCCAGCAAAGGATGCGGCGCGCAACCAGACCCGCGACCTGCACCACCGCTATCGTGCCGTTCGGGCTTTCGATAACCAGCCCGTTGCGTTCGTTCTCGGTGCTCGCCTTGTCGAGTTCGGCATTGAGGAATTTGCCGGGCCGGTGCTCGATGCGCGCAATCCTGCCGCGAATCGGGGCGCGGTTCACGTGGCAGGAAAATACATTCATGAACACGGAAACCCGCATCATCTCGGCAGGTCCGAGCCCCAGTTCGCGCGGCGGCGCCGCCGGCCCGATCGCGGAAACGATTCCATCCGCGGGGCTGATCACGAACCGGTCGTCGACGGGCGTCACACGCTCCGGATCGCGGAAAAAATACGCGCACCAGCCGGTCAGGATAAGCCCGATCCAGAACAGCGGGCTCCAGACGAGACCAAGCACGATGGCGGCACCGGCGAACGCGGCGATAAAGGGGTAGCCCTCGCGGCGAACCGGAACCAGGCTGTTTCGAACTGACTCAATAACGCTCATGGGGCTGCAAACACTCACTTAACGAGGTTGCGCCTCCATAGCGAAAAGCCGGACCTGCCGCAACGCGCACCCGCCGTGCCGGCGCAACGTCAATTTGGCACTTCGTCCGGCCGCCGGCGCACGATGACGCCCATTTCGTCGCTCTCGCGGGCAATGCGCAATCTCTCCTCGGCTTCCGTTGCCTCGCGCTGACGATCCCACATCTGTTTGTACAGTCCGTCCTGATCCAGCAGTACGCGGTGAGTGCCGCGTTCGGCGATGCGGCCGTCCTTCAGGACAATGATCTCGTCGGCGCCGATAACGGTTGAAAGCCGGTGCGCGATAACCAGCGTCGTGCGGCCGCGGCTGACCTGATCGAGCGCCGTCTGGATTTCCTGCTCGGTCTGGGTGTCGAGCGCCGAAGTGGCCTCGTCGAGGATAAGGATGGGCGGGGCCTTGAGGATGGTGCGGGCAATCGCCACACGCTGCTTTTCGCCGCCCGAAAGCTTGAGCCCGCGCTCGCCGACCATGGATTTGTAGCCGTCGGGCAAGGCCTCGATGAAACCGCCGATCTGGGCCAGGCGTGCAGCCTCCCTCACCTCTTCCTCGCTCGCATCCATACGCCCGTAGCGGATGTTGTAGGCGATCGTGTCGTTGAAGAGCACGGTATCCTGCGGAACCATGCCGATTGCGGCGCGCAAGCTGCGCTGGGTCACGTCGCGGATATCCTGGCCGTCTATGGTCACGGTGCCCGACTGGATATCGTAGAAGCGGAACAGCAGCCGCGAGATGGTCGATTTGCCGGCGCCGGACGGGCCGACAATGGCGACGGTCTTTCCGGCCCGAACCTCGAAGCTGATGCCCTTCAATATTCTCCGGTTTTCGTCATAGGCAAAATGCACGTCGTCGAAGCGAATTGCGCCGTCTTTGACGGCAAGAGGCGCGGCGTCTGGCTTGTCGACCACTTCCTGCGGAACGTCCAGCAGGTCGAACATCTGCTCAATGTCGGCAAGGCCCTGGCGGATCTCGCGATACACAAAACCGATGAAGTTCAGCGGGATGGAGAGCTGGATCAGCATCGCGTTGATGAAAACGAAATCGCCGATCGTCTGGGTGCCCTGCGTGACTTCCCAGGCCGACAGACCCATCGCCGCCGCCATGCCGACGCCGAGGATCAATCCCTGCCCGAAGTTCAGCCAGCCGAGCGACGTCCAGGTTTTTGTGGCCGCATCTTCGTAACGCGCCATTGAGCGGTCGAAGCGCTGTGCCTCCATCTCTTCGTTGTTGAAATATTTGACGGTTTCGTAGTTGAGCAGCGAATCCACGGCCTTGGTATTGGCATCGGTGTCGCTGTCGTTCATCTGCCGGCGAATGACGATACGCCAGTCGCTCGCACGTACCGTGAACCAGACATAAAGCCAAACGGTGACGGCAACGATGGCGACGTAGGCCCAGCCGTAGGCGACGGCGAAGATGATCGCTGCCAGCGCGAATTCGAGAATGGTGGGCGCGGTGTTGAGGATGGTGAAACGCACGATGGTTTCGATACCCTTCACCCCGCGCTCGATAATACGCGAAAGACCGCCCGTGCGGCGCTCGAGATGGAAGCGCAACGACAGTTTGTGGATGTGGACGAAAGTGCGGTGCGAAAGCTGCCGCACGGCGTGCTGCCCGACACGGGCAAACAGCGCATCGCGCAGCTGGTTGAAGCCGAGCTGCACAATGCGCACGACGTTGTATGCCAGCACCAGCATGACCGGCGCGACAAGCAGCGGCGGTACCCAGTCCGGTGCCGTGAGCTGGTTGTCGAGCGCGTCGGTCGCCCATTTGAACGTGTAGGGCACCAGCAGGAGCACGAGCTTTGCGATAACGAGGAATGCCGCCGCCCAGGCCACCCTCAGCTTCAGGTCAGGCCGGTCTGCAGGCCACATATAGGGCCACAGATTGGCCACGGTCTGGAATGTTGAGCCGCTTTCGGCCGATACTGTCTTTTTTGCCAACGGAACTACCTGAATTGCAGGGTCAACCGGCCGCACAAGGGCCGGTGCTGCATTTTGCCAATAGATGCGTCACCGAACCCGAAAGCGCCTCGATTGCCGAACTGTCGACCTCGTATAGCGAACGGGTTCCCTGCCGCTTATGCCGGACGAGCCCGGCATCGACGAGAATCTTGAGGTGCTGCGATACGGTGGATTGCGCCAGGTCCAGCTGGCTCACAACATCCTTGCAGCAGGCGCAGCAGCCTTGCTGGGCGAGATGAGTGAGAATGTACAGCCGGGCCGGATGCGCCAGCGCATTGAGCCGGGCCGCGAGATAAACAACGCTTGGGGTTTCGGTGGGGTTCATCGTTTATCGACGATAAACGATGAACCGGCTCGATACAACCCGCGGCAGGCTATTCGGCGTATCTAGCGCGTTACAACCTCGCCGGGAGACTTGTCGGGATCGGCCATCTGCTCGGCCACGGCGGACATGTCGGCCGCCTCACCCTCGTCCGTTTCGGAAGGCAGGGAGAACACCTGTCCCGGCCAGATACGATCCGGGTCGGAAATCTGTTCCTGGTTGGCGAGATAGATCGTGGTGTAACGCACGCCACGGCCATAAACGCGCCGCGACAGCCGCCAAAGCGTGTCGCCGCGCCTAATGATGACCGCACCGCCGACACTTTCGAGCTTCGGCGCCGTGGCCCCGTCTCCTGTGGCTGCCGCCGGCGCACCGCCGGAACTGCTTTCGACGCTTGCGCTGGCGGCTTCGCCGGCAGCCGATGGCGTGTCATCCGCTGCTTGGGTCCCGCCGCCTTCCAGCGCGGCAACTTGCGTGGGTGCAGGCGCGGCTTGATTGCCGTCCGTCTGGCCGGAAGACTGAGCCGACACCTCATTGTCCGAACCGGCCGGCTGCACAGCCTCACCGCCAGCAGCCGTCACTTCCTGCGGTGCAACCGCGGCAACCTTTTCGCCCGCCTCGCGCTCGAACGGCACAGCTGCACGCGCCACCACGTCGGCCGTGCCGGTTTTCAGCATGTCGGCGCGCACGATGTAGTCGCCGACAGGCAATTCGCGCTCGGCCTCGATCAGGAAGCGGCCGCCTTCCGATGCAACGGCCTGACCAAGCAGAATGTCATTTGCATAGACGCGCACGGTGGTGCCGGCTTCCGTCCGGCCGGCCACGAAGACCTTGCGCCCTTCGATCTCGACCGCCTCGACCGCGACACGAGCGGGCGGCGCAGTTGATACGGGTTTGTCTTCCGTCGGGGCGGCAGCGGCGACCTGGTTCTCGCCGGCCGCCGTATCCGGCATCGGTTCTTCGGCAACGACGGTCGCAGCCTCCGCGGCAGCGGGCTCGGTGCTGTTGGAGGCAGCCGTTTCGTGGTCGCCTGCCAGCGTTTTTCCGTCGTCTTCAACCGCGGCAACCTCTGCCGGCGCGGCCGTTTCGGCCGGCTCGTCCCCGGCGGCTGCCACACCGGCGTTTTCGGCGGCAGGCGTTTCCGCAGCGGGGGCGGATGGAACCGTGATCAGGCGGCTGGGCTCGCCGGGCTCTTCGACCAGGGCGAGCACTTGCCCGTTGCGCGATTCCGGAACGGCGATCACGGCAGTCTGGGTCGAACTCGCGACAACGTTGTCGCCGCTCGTTGCACGCAGTACCACAGTGTAGTCGCCAGGCTTGAGCGGCTCATCGAGGACAACCGCGAAGTCGCCCGTCTGGCCCGTGGTCGCCGTGCCGATAACAGTCGCGCCAGCGATCAGCTCGACAACGGAGCCGGGAGCCGCGCTGCCGGCGATAACCACCGAACCGTCGGGTTCAACCCGCACAAGATCGAATGCCGGCACCTTGACATCCGGCGCAGGGGCCTCCTCGCCGGCGGCAGAAGTGGGCTCTTCGGCGCCGGTCGATGCATCCGCAGCTCCATCGCTCGCTGGCAAAGAAGCGACCTTCTGGTCCTCGGAACCTTGCGGCGCACCCGCGGCATCGGCAGCCCCGCTTTCGGCTGCCTCCGTTGCCGAACCGGTCTGGCCGGCGGGCTTTTGCTGAACCGCTGCCTCGACCGGAGCGCTGCCCGGCGCCGGGCTGTCGAAAACGCCGCCGACATAGGCTGCGCCCGCAGCCGCGACAGTGCCGCCGATCAGTATCCAGACAACCTTGACCCAGTTGGCGACCATATCCGAATTTCCTTCCCGAATTTTCCCAGCTTTAGCGTGTTTTCAGGGGGCTAACAAGAAAAAGGCCGGCCGCGCCTTGACCCGGCAAAGGCCGTCAGGCCTATGAAATTTCATGAGCAAGATCCAATCCGTCTGCGTCTATTGCGGCTCCTCGCCCGGCTCCTCGGACACATATCCGGAAGCCGCCAAAACCCTGGGCCGCGCTATTGCCGAAGCCGGCCTCACCCTCGTCTACGGTGCCGGCACACGCGGCATCATGGGTGCCGTCGCCGAAGGCGCGGCGCAGGCCGGGGGCAAGATCACCGGCATCATTCCGCGCTTCCTGATCCGCAAGGAAGCCGACGGCGTAAAACCGCCGAACCTCGACGAATTCATCGTGACCGAAGACATGCACACCCGCAAACACACGATGTACGAGAAATCGGACTCATTCGTGGCAATGCCGGGCGGCATCGGCACACTCGAAGAGGTCATCGAAATCATGACCTGGGCGCAGCTCGGGCGCCACAAGAAACCGATCGTTCTGGCCAATATCGATGGGTTCTGGGACCCGCTGCTGGCGCTTCTCGATCACATGAGTGCGGAAGGCTTCCTGCACAGCGGCCACCTCATTCGCCCGATCGTGGTCGAGCAAGCAGCCGACATCGTGCCGGCAATCCTGGCTGCGGCATCGGAAGCCGGCTCGAACGGCGCGGACGAGGCGGTGATTTCGAAACTCTAATGCTTCAGCCGGTGCGCTCGTCAGCGGTGATTTCGCCGAATTGCGTGATTTCGGCCTCATGGCCCGGCTCACGCCAGGGTTCCTGAAGGGCAGCCCGATACCATTCCTGCATCGCAGGCAGAGCCAGCATATGGTGGCCATAGGCGTCCGCCTGCCCGCCAAACACCAGACCGAAACTCTGCGCGCGGAAGACCACCGGCGCAAAAAACGCGTCAACGGCGGTGAATTCCGCACCGCCGAGATACGGCCCGCCGAAACGGGTCAGCCCCTCGTTCCAGAGCTCGGCGATGCGGGCAAGATCGCGTTCCAGCATCGGCGGGCGTTCGCCAAGCCTGACACGCACGCCGCAATTCATCGGGCAGACATTGCGCAAGGTCTCGAAGGAGGAGTGCATTTCGGCGCTGGCGCAGCGCGCCCAGGCGCGCGCATCCGCGTCTTCCGGCCACACACCGGGATGCCGCTCGGCAAGATATTCCACGATCGCCAGCGAGTCCCAGACCGGCTTGCCGCCGTCGATCAGGCACGGCACGCGCCCCGAGGGCGTGTGCGGCCGATAGGTTTCGTAGCTGTCGCCGCCCGGAAACGGGATCAGACGTTCGGTAAACGCAATTCCTTTTGCACGCATCAATACCCAGGGCCTGAGCGACCAGGAGGAATAGTTCTTGTTGGCCATCACAAGTTCGTACACGGCTAGCTTCTCCTGTTCGACTGAACGCGCAGCATCGACCAGGTGTACAGCGCAAGCGCGATCCAGATGAGCGCGAAGGCGACAATACGTTCGACGCCGAACGGTTCGCCAAAGACAAAGACGGCAATCACCGCGATCATGGTCGGCGCCAGATACTGCATGATGCCGATCGTCGATATGCGCAGCAGCTTGGCGCCGAACGCATAGAGGATAAGTGGCACGGCGGTTGCGGGCCCGGCAAACATCAGCAGCCAGAAGTCGGTCGGCGCGGACAGGCTGAAATGCCCTTCCCCGGACGCCGTCAGCCAAACGATCCAGCCGAGTGCGATAGGCAGCAGGATCAGCACTTCAAGGAAAAACCCCTGGCTCGGCCCGATGGGCAGCGTCTTGCGCAGATAGCCATAGGCAGCAAACGAAAACGCCAGCACCAGCGAAATCCAGGGCAAACCTCCTGCGCTGACGGTGAGGATCGCCACCGCAACCGCGGCTAGCGCGACCGCAACGATTTGCAGGCGCGTGAGCTTCTCACCCAGCAGGACGGCGCCGAGCGCCACGGTAACAAGCGGGTTGATGTAGTAGCCGAGAGCGGTTTCCACGGCCCTGTCGGCCGCGATCGCCCACACATAGAGGCCCCAGTTGATCGAAATGGTGCCGGCTGTCACCGCCGCCATCAGCATCGTGCGCGGCGAACGCAGCGCCGCCTTTATGTCCGCAGTTCGGCCCAGAACGAAAAGCACGATGCCGGCGAGAGGCACCGACCACAGGACACGGTGCGCAAGAACCTCGAGTGCGGGAACATGCGCCACCGCCTTCATGTAAAGCGGCAGGAACCCCCACAGGCCGTAGGCCGACAGCGCGAAAAAGAAACCGCGCGTCGCCTGGCTCTGGCTCGGCTGAGCAGCCGCCGAAGCCGCGGGCGCTGCCTCCGGTGGCGCGGACCTTTCCTGCATTAACGTCTCCAGTCAGGAAGGTCAGGTAAGACACCAGCACCGGTCAGACCAGCGCATAATGGTGATCCAATCATCGATTTTGTTTGATGATCAGGCCGGATCGACGCCGGCAACCGGTGCAGTCGAGGCCTACTCCGCTGCGATCACGTTGCCGTCGCGGTTTTTCACCAGCTTGAAGTTGATCGCGTCCATCAGCGCCTGAAACGAAGCGTCGATGATGTTGTCGGATACACCCACCGTCCACCAGCGCGCGCCGGTGGCATCGTGCGATTCGATCAGCACCCTGGTGATCGCCTCGGTTCCGCCATTGAGGATACGCACCTTGAAATCGACCAGCTCCATATCGGCGATTTCGTCCTGATAGCGGCCGAGATCCTTGCGCAGCGCAATGTCGAGCGCATTGACCGGGCCATGCCCGCTTTCGGCCACCGACATGCGGGTTTCGCCATCGACGGTGACTTTCACCACCGCCTCAGTGACGGTGACGCGATCGCCCAGCGCATTGTGGCGGCGTTCGACCATCACACGGAAAGATTCCACCTCGAAGAATTTCTCCACCTTGCCCAGCGTGCGGCGCGCCAGAAGATCGAAGCTGGCATCGGCCCCTTCATAGGCATAACCCTGCGCCTCGCGCTCCTTGACCAGCGACACCAGCGTGTCGAGGCGCGGATCGTCCTTGGCAACCGCGATGCCGCGGCGCTTCAGCTCGGCGATGAAGTTCGATTTGCCGCCCTGGTCGGACACCATGACGCGGCGGAAGTTGCCCACCGTTTCCGGCGGCACATGCTCGTAGGTTTCCGGCTCCTTGAGCAGAGCCGAGGCATGGATGCCCGCCTTGGTGGCAAAGGCCGACGCGCCGACATAGGGCGCCTGCGTTTCGGGCGCACGGTTGAGCAGTTCGTCAAAAGCCCGCGAGAGCCTCGTGACGTTGCCCAGCGCTTCCTCCGGAATACCGGTCTCGAAGCGGTCGGAATAGGCCGGTTTCAGCATCAGCGTCGGAACGATGGTGATGAGATTGGCATTGCCGCAACGCTCGCCAATGCCGTTCAGCGTGCCCTGCACCTGGCGCACGCCGGCTTCGATTGCCGCAAGGCTGTTGGCGACCGCCTGACCGGTGTCGTCATGGGCGTGGATGCCCAGCCTGTCGCCGGGGATGCCCGCTGCGATGACCTTGCCGACGATCTCGCGCACCTCGTATGGCTGCGTGCCGCCATTGGTGTCGCACAGCACCACCCAGCGCGCACCGGCATCATATGCCGCCCTGGCGCAGGCCAGCGCATAGTCCGGATTTGCCTTGTAACCGTCGAAGAAATGTTCGCAATCGACCATCGTCTCCTTGCCCGCGGCGTTGGAGGCTTCCACCGACTGGCCAATCGATTCCAGATTCTCCTCATTGGTGCAGCCGAGCGCGACACGGACGTGATAGTCCCACGCCTTGGCCACGTAACATACGGCATCCGATTTCGACTGGATCAGCGCTGCGACACCCGGGTCGTTCGATACCGAAACGCCGGCACGCTTGGTCATGCCGAAGGCGACGAAGGACGCCTTTTTCGTCCGCTTCTTGTCAAAAAACTGCGTGTCGGTCGGGTTCGCACCCGGATACCCGCCCTCGACATAATCGAGACCGAACTCATCCAGCATCTGGGCAATGACGATCTTGTCCTCGACCGAAAAGTCGATGCCCGGGGTCTGCTGGCCATCGCGCAAGGTGGTGTCGAAGAGGTAGATGCGTTCTTTCATTACTCAGTCCTTTCTCCCCCTTGGGGGAGACGGCCCGAAGGGCCCGAGAAGGTTTTTGCGGAAACGTCCGGCCGCTTCGCGGCCATCCTCCCCTCAAGGGGAAGCGAAAGGCGCTGCGTGTTCATCGCATCCCCCCGAACCGGTCGGTTGCCTCGACCAGGTGATGCAGGATGCCGGGTTCCGAAAAGGCGTGACCGGCGCCTTCGACAAGATGGAGCGTCGCGTCGGGCCAGGCTTTCGCCAGCTCCCAGGCGTAACGCGCCGGACACGGCATGTCGTAGCGGCCATGCACGATTGTTCCGGGAATGCCGGCGAGTTTGTGGGCATCGCGAATGAGCTGCCCCTCTTCCAGCCAGCCGGCATGGACGAAAAAGTGGTTTTCGATGCGCGCAAAAGCGAGCGCGAACTCGTCACCGCCGTGCTGCTCGGTCATCGCCGGATCGGGCAGAAGCGTGATCGTCTCGCCTTCCCAGAGGCTCCACGCCCTGGCGGCCTCAATCCGGGTTGCGCGGTCATCCGAAGTCAGCCGCTTGCGATAGGCGGTCATCAGGTCGCCGCGCTCGGTTTGCGGGATCGGCGCGAGAAAGCGTTCCCACTTGTCGGGAAACATTTCCGACACGCCGCGCTGATAGTACCAGTCGAGCTCTGCCTTGGTGAGCGTGTAGACACCGCGCAGCACGAGTTCGCTGACCCGCTCAGGGTGCGTTTCCGCATATGCAAGCGCCAGCGTGGAACCCCATGAGCCGCCGAACACCAGCCATTTGCCGAAGCCGAGTTTTTCGCGCAGGCGCTCGATGTCAGCGACGAGATGCCAGGTTGTGTTGGCCTCAAGCTCCGCATGCGGCGTCGACCTGCCGCAACCGCGCTGATCAAACAGCACCACGTCGTAACGCGCCGGATCGAACAGGCGGCGATGCGCCGCCGAAATGCCGCCGCCCGGGCCGCCATGGAGAAACACCGCCGGCTTGGCGCCCTTGGTCCCCACCCGCTCCCAATAGACCATGTGCCCGTCGCCAACGTCCAGCATGCCGGTCTCGAACGGCTCTATCTCGGGATAGAGGTTTCGCAGCTCGCTCACTTCAATGCCTCCGGCGGCCAGCGGTTCGTGTCATGGTCGGGATGCTGGTTGCTTGCCACCGATGAGAGGAAGGCTTCAGACGACGGATTGGCCTCGCGCCAGGGCAAGGCGTGCAGCGTGTCGTAAAATGGCAGCTTGTCCGCCGGATTAAGCTGGATGACCGGTGCCGCGCGCCCGGGCTCGTCCAGGGTTCCGATCGCTACCTCGACGGCGTCGCCGCCGTAATCATAGGTCAGCGGAGTGCCGCAACCGGCGCAGAAGCCGCGCTCCACCTTGTTGGAGCTCGCAAATCGCGCGGGTTCACCGCGCGTCCACACGAGCCCCCTGGCCGCGACCAGCGGCCCGAAAAACGAGCCGAATGCCTTCTGGCACATGCGGCAATGGCAGATCGAGGCGCGCCCGAGGCTCTCCGCCCGGTAACGAACCGCGCCGCACTGGCAGCCGCCGGTGACGCTCATCGCTTTGCCTCCGGCCAGGTGTCGGTGTCGTGATCGGGGTGCTGACGGTTGCTGCTGCGAATTACAGCCAGTTCGTTTTCGGGAAAATCGTCTTCGGTCACCTTCTGGCGCGTACCGGTCCATTCGGCGATGAAAGTGACACGGGATTCGACCGAGTCCTCCGACACCGGCTTGTAGCGGGAGGGATCGTCCAGGCTGCCCAGCGTGACCAGCAGGCGGTCGCTGTCGACGGGATCGAAAAACATCGGCGTGCCGCATTTGGCGCAGAAGCCGCGGCGCACGATGTCGGACGAATGGAACCAGCCTGGCTCGCCACGGGTGACGGCGATCTTTTCGCGCTCGGCGCCGCCGAGCGGCATGAAATAGTTGCCCGCCGCCTTCTGACACATGCGGCAGTGGCACAAATGCGGATTTGCCAGCTCACCCTCGACACGGTAGCGCACCGCACCGCACTGACAGCCGCCGGTGACGCTCATTGCTTCGCCTCCGGCCAGCAGTCGGTGTCGTGATCGGGGTGCTGGAAATTCTCCAGGCTTCTCAGGTATGAGGCCTCGCCGACATCGTCCATCGTTTCCCTGTGGGGCAGCGACGGGATGTCGTCGGCATAAGGCAGCTTGCCTTCCACGCCCCACTGCTTCGTGGGCATCACCTCCTGCGGATGATCGAAGGCGCCGATGGCGAGCGCCACGCCGTCCGGCGCCTCGAAGGTGAGCGGCGTGCCGCATTCCGCGCAAAAGCCGCGCAATACGTGGTTCGACGAACGGAAGCGCTTCGGCTCGCCGCGCGTCCAGCTGAGCCCGCCCTCAGGCGCTGTAGCGAGAGGCGCATAAAAGCTGCCGAACGCCTTCTGGCACATGCGGCAATGGCACACGGATACGTTGGCCAGCTTGCCTTCGACACGAAAACGCACGGCGCCGCACTGGCAGCCACCGGCATAGACGGGTTTGTTGTCCAGGCTCATCGTTCCCCACCCTGTTCCGGTTCGTGGCAGACCGCTTCGACATTGTTGCCGTCGGGGTCGAGCACGAAGGCCCCGTAATAATGTTCGTGATAGTGCGGACGCGGGCCCGGCGCCCCGTTATCGCGGCCGCCGGCTGCCAGCGCTGCCTTGTAGAAGGCATCCACCTCGGCGCGGCTGCCGACCCGGAACGCGTAGTGGCGTCCGGGTCCGGGCTCACCGCCCTCATGCAGCCAGAAATCCGGTTTCGAGCGGCCATAGCCGCCGACATTCGCGCCGCCGGTGAACTGTTTCGGCACCGTCATCAGCAATCCGGCCCCGATAGCGGCGAAAGCCGCATCATAGAACGTTTTCGACGTCTGCCAGTCGGCAACATTGATGCCCGCATGATCGATCATCGCACTATCCTCCGGCGGCGGCCCCGGGCTTGCCGCCCTTCAGCTTCATCTGGGTCCAGTTGGTGTAGAAGATGCCGTTGACCTTCTGAAACGCGGCAACGATCGCCACCATCGTGTTCTGGAGCGCGGTGAAGCGCGACGGGCGCAGCACGTCGACAAAGGCCACGAAACGCGGCCAGTCCTCGCCGTTAATCGAGCGATGATTCACCGTGTCATCGAAGATGATCAGCGGGTCGTCGTGCCAGAAATATTTCTTGCCATCGACCTCGAGGAAGATGTCGTCGCTCTTGCGCGGATTGAGATTGTAGAGCAGCCGAACGGTGACACGCACCGGCCCGTAATGCAGCCGCGTCGCCTCCTTGGCGTTGAACACCGAGACGCCGATGGTCTTGATGTATTTCCACTCACGGTTGAAGTCGGCAATGCTCTGGTCGCCCGGCTTGTCGTACCATTTGAAGAAGACCATGCCGCGCTTCTTGCCTTCCATCTGCTTGCCGATTTCGGAGATGATGGTCTCCTTGTTGTCGTCAAAGGCTTTGAGCAGGTCCTCGATCTCCTTGCGGTGCTCGCCCGAAAAATCCTCGGGGCGCCACATCACCGGATTGCGGCCGCTGATCAGGTCGGTGAACAGGTTGAAGGGCGTGAGCAGCCATGTGAGCACGCCGTTGCCGAGGAAATAGCTCTTCAGCAATTCGCCGTTGATGTTCTTGTGGCGGCCAATGTCGATGATGCCGAACAGGATGTAGACCAGCGCCAGCACCGGCAGAAGCCAGGCGACCAGCGCCAGCACCAGCACCTTCACCACCATTCCGATTGCATTGCTGCTGTTCATGCCAGTTTCTCCAAAGCGCCGGCCGGCGCGGAAGCGATCAACGTATCGATATAGTGGCCGCGATACCTCACCGCACCACCTCCCAGGTGGTGACGCGTTCGCCGGTCTCGGGATCCTTGCCATCCTTGAGCTGGATGCCCTGCCCGAGGAGCTCGTCGCGGATCTTGTCGGCCTCGGCCCAGTTCTTTTCGCGGATGAGGGCAAGGCGGTTCGATACGATTTCGGCAATTGTATCCGCGCCCACCGACACGTCATGCACGACCGGGCGGAGGCCCATTGCATCCATTGCGAGTCTGAGCGCCCCGCCTGACATGCCGTGCATGTGCCGGATTGCATCAGGCGTATTCAGATCGTCCGTGAGGCATGAAAACGCATCCGCGACGACCTCGGCATTTTCCGACTGGTCGCCCTCGCCCAATCGGCGCGCAAACTTCGTCAACACGGCTTCCGCCTCCTCCAGCCGCTTCACGCTGAAATCGATCGGCTCGCGGTAATGCGTCATGAGCATCGCAAGCCGAAGCACTTCGCCGGGCCATTTGCGGCCGCCGAATTTTTCCGTGTGCAGCAATTCGTGGATGGTGACGAAGTTGCCTTCCGACTTCGACATCTTGCGGCCTTCGACCTGCAGGAAGCCGTTGTGCATCCAGACATTCGCCATCACCCGGCTGCCATGGGCGCAGCGCGACTGGGCGATTTCGTTTTCATGGTGCGGGAAGATCAGGTCCAGCCCGCCGCCATGGATGTCGAACACCTCGCCGAGATAGGCAGCGGACATTGCCGAGCACTCGATGTGCCAACCCGGCCGGCCGCGAATGGCGACCTCGGCCCCCTCGACACGGAAAGAGGCTTCCCAGCCAGGTTCGTCTGCCGACGATTCCTTCCACAAAACGAAGTCGGCCGGGTGCTTCTTGTGCGCCTCGACCGCGATGCGCGCGCCGGCCTGCTGCTCGTCGAGATTGCGCTTCGACAGCTGGCCGTAATCGGTCATCGAGGTGGTGTCGAACAGGATCTCGCGGCCCGATTCGCCTTTTGCCTCATAGGCATGGCCGCGGTCGATGAGAGACTGAATCATGGAAACCATGTCCGGTTTCCCATCCTTCCGCGCGAGCACGAACTCCGTTGCGCGCGGCTCTACCGTCGGCTGCAGGCAGCCGAGGGCAGCCACATCCTCGTGAAACTGATTGGCGGTCTTTTCGGTGACCTTGCGGATCGCCTCATTGAGCGGCAGGCCCGGATAGTCGCGCAGGGCGCGCGCGTTGATCTTGTCATCGACGTCCGTGATGTTGCGGACATAGGTGACGTGGTCGGCGCCGTAGACATGGCGCAGCAGCCGGTAAAGCACGTCGAACACGATCACCGGCCGCGCGTTGCCGATATGGGCGAAGTCGTAGACCGTCGGCCCGCAGACATACATGCGCACATTTTCCGGATCGATGGGGGCAAACGCCTCCTTCGACCGTGTCAGCGTGTTGTAGAGCGTGAGTTCTGGCGAACCTTGAGCCACGAAGTCTTTCCCTCTTTCTGGCATGCCCGATAGGCTGGACGATGCCGGCCGGCTGGCCAGGGCGGTTTTCGTGTCTGTCGGAGAGGGCGAAAACGTCCGGACCAGCGATGCGCTAGCCGATAATGCAGATGCCGGTAATGACGAACGACGTTTTCATGGGCCGCCTTATCGCGTCAGGCCGGCATTGCGTCAAGACGGAAGTTCTTCACCACGATAGCTACGGCGCGATGTTGCAAAGTTGCACCGCTTCGACTGCGGTCACCTTTTCATAACTCCCGGCCGGCAAAATAGTTTCCGTGCCAGACGAAACCGTCACGATTTCGTCTCAATCGGGACCTTACGGAGTGGCAATTCTGATGCCCCGACCCAGGAAAAAGAAAATGAGCCTTTCCCGCCACGAACAGCAACGCGTGCGAGCCCGCGCGGCAAGCCTCTCGCGCCATTACGGATCGATCGGTCCGGCGGCGATCATCGCCGCGCTGATGTTCCGGCCGCAGGGCAAGCGGTCGGCCGTTTAGGCGGTCAGGCAGTCGCAGACCGACGTCTATGCGACGCCGAGCGCGACGTGGCCGTTCGGCCTTCAGCCAATCTGCCTGTCTGAACCTACCTTAGAACAGGTCAAGCTGCCCGGCGTCGCGATCTTCCTTTTTTGCCGATGCAGGTTCGGACTTCGGCTCCACCCGCTCCTGAATTTCAGGGCCGGTGTTGGAAAACTTGTTGACCTTGTCCGAGACGGGGATCGCCTCGAAAAAGTCCGGCTGAACCGGCTGCATCAGGTCGGCAACGTCGCGCGGCTCGTTATTGACGCAGTCCAGCCAGCGCGAGAAATCCTGCGGCTGGATCACCACCGGCATACGATGATGGATGTGGCCGATTGCCTCGTTAGCACCGGTGGTCAAAATGGCTCCGGTGTCGATCTCGGAACCGCCCGGTTCGCTATACGTCTCCACAAGGCCGCCAAAAGCCACCAGGCCGCCATGGCGCGGCTTGATCCAGTAAGCCTGCACCGGCTTGCCGCCCTGGCGCTTCCATTCATAAAACCCCGACGCGGGAATGAGCGCACGCCGGTGCCGCATGGCGGCGCGGAAGGTGTTTTTCTCCGCCGCCGTTTCGGAGCGCGCGTTGATCAATAACGGCAGATCCTTCGGGTTTTTTGCCCAGCCGGGGATGAATCCCCAGCGAACCAGCAGCTCAATGTGATCAGGCAGGTTGGAGCCCGGCTCGCGCGGCGGGCCGGCAATTATGGTGGTGACCGGCTGCGTCGGGGCGATGTTGTAGCGTGGCGGAAACTTCGCGATGTCGAGCAGGTTGAAGAATGCCTTCACCTCCTCCGGCGTGCCAATCAGGGCGTAGCGGCCACACATGCCGACCTCAGTATCCGCGCGAGAAATCGGCCAGATAGCGGTCGTAATTGGCCTCTGCGCTTTGCACCCTGATCTCGGCGCCAAATACTTGCGTACGCAGCGTCTCGGCCTCGATGGTCAGCCGCTGCCTGTCGTCTTCCTTGGCATCGGCAAGGTCGTCCAGCGCCTTCTCCAGCTTGGAGCGCGCCTCATTAAGCTCCTTGCGGGCATCGAACACACGCTTGCCGACCTGATATGCATTGAGGAACGCTGGCGCGAGGTCGGCCGGGCAGGAATTCTTGTAGCTGTTGCCGTCGCGGCCGACCAGAAGACCGTTCTGCGGCGTGCAATAGGTTCGGATGCCAATCTGCCAGCCCTGAAACCAGAGCGTGTCGTTTACCGGTATGCCATGTTTGGCGCAGGCCTCCCGGTGCAGCTCGACATAGTTTGACGGCTGACCGGCGGCACCGTCGCCCTGCCCAAGCTGATACCAATCAGCCGACAGGCACTCGTCTTCGTTAAGCGTTGCACATGTCGACAGCGCCATGGCCGATGCCACCAGCGCCGAAACGACCCAAATCGATCTTGCGAAACCAATCATGTCGCCCTACCCCTCGCCTGAGGTCGGAAGGTGGCCTGTGAGCGCCGCCGCCGCAACCCCGGCACGGATGCCGGAGGCGTTTGGAGCCGGATGTGAACAAGAAGGTGCCGCTCAAAGCCGTTTCCGCCGCCTGTGTGGCAAAGGACAAGGTGCTGCTTGTACTGCGCGGGCGCGCGCCGGCGAAAGACACTTACGCGTTCCCGGGTGGGCGGGTCGAACCCGGCGAAGAGCTCGAGGCGGCGATGCGGCGCGAGTTGAGAGAAGAGACCGGGCTGGAGGCCCTTGCCTGGCAGCCCTTCCGCGACGTGCTTTTGCAGGCCAGCGAACCCGGCGCCATGGACTTTGCTCTTACTGTTTTCCTGGTGCCCGAAACCACCGGAACTCTGCAGGCCGGCGACGATGCGGCGGAGGCCCGGTGGGTGACGCTGCGCGAGGCCGAAACACTTCCCGTTACGCCAAGCACGCTCATCGTCGTTCGCGAGTTGCTTGAAAATGCCGGTTAACGCTAGCTGAAACCGGCAACGCAACACCTACCGTCCGGCCTTGCAGCGGTCGCATTTCCACGCGAAAAGAACGCTATGAGGTTGGGAAGAGCAACGATAGCCGGATTATTGCTGGCAGCCACGCTTGCCGGCGGCACGGCGCGCGCCGTTGCCGTGGAAGCCGCATACGAAAAACACCTTGTGCGGCTCGCGGAGCTGTTCGGCTCGCTGCATTACCTTCGTAATCTGTGCGGGGAAACCGGCAACACCTGGCGCGAGCATATGGAAACGCTGCTCGTTGCCGAGGAACCCGAACCCGAGCGGCGGGCGCGCCTGGTGGCCAGTTTCAATCACGGCTACCGCTCCTTCGGCAGCGTCTACACCACCTGCACCGCCTCGGCAGTGGAGGCGATCGAACGCTACATGCTGGAGGGCGAGACGCTGACGCGCGACCTCGTCTCTCGTTTCGGCAATTAACCGCGCGTTAACCGCCGCTTCAGCGCCCCGCTTCCCGCCACATTTGCTGTGTTATCGTCACTGCCGGGACTAAAGAACGGGATGCTGCACGCCGATACGAGGCGGCGTTCGGCACAGGGTGATGAGCGATGATACGCAGCGGCGGCGACATCGACGCAATGCTTCGCGAGCATATGCGGCTTACGGCAACCGAAAGCCAGAAAACGGCCTGGGCGGAAGCCGAGGCCTGGGGCATCGATCCGGACATCATGGCAGAAGCAGCGCTTGCCGCGGCACTTGGCGCAATGGTCGCCGAGGGCGGTGAAGATGCCGCCCTCGCACTTATCGAAGCGATGCGCGAACGTGTTATCCAGGGTGCATTCGAGCCGGAGCAGACGCGCCATTGAGGAGCGAAACGCCGGACCAGCGTTGCCGCAATGCATCCAATTACGGCCGCGGTTGATTTATAGTGCGGCTGACTGGACCGGCCCGACGCCGATCCAACCGCCATCGTGAGGCATATGCGGCACCTTTCTGCAACTAACGACGACAAACACAGCCGCCTGACCGCGCTCGGCCTGGCAGTCGGGCTTTCCGTGCTGCTGATGCCCGGCCAGTCGCTGGCGTTGAGCGAACTTCCCGAAGAAGACATCGAGCCCGCACCGGAAATCATCACGGTACCGCTGCCGCCACCGATTTCGGGGCCGGGGCAGACCGTTCGGGACGATGAGGACGACGAGAGCGCAGGCGCGGCGACGCCCCCCGCGGCTGAAACGCCGGAAGTCTATTACGACCTGGAAAGCCTGCCGGAGCCGGTGCGCCGCATGCGCAGCCTGATTGTCGAGGCGTGCAAGGCCGGCAACATCGAAGCCTTGCGTCCCCTGCTCGGCAGCGACGAGAGCCGGACCCAGGTCTCGAGCGGCGGCGGCAATTTCGACCCGGTCGAATTCCTGAAGGACATTTCCGGCGACGGCGAAGGCCACGAGATTCTGGCCATTCTGCTGGAAGTGCTGGAAGCAGGTTATGTTCACCTCGATCCCGGCGAGCCGGAGGAGATCTATCTCTGGCCCTATTTCTTCGCCGTTCCGCTGGAAGGCCTGAGCGCGCCCCAAAGGGTGGAACTCTTCAAGCTGGTGACCGCCGGCGACTATGAGGACATGAAGTCCTTCGGGTCCTATATCTTCTACCGCGTCGGCATAACGCCGGAGGGCCGCTGGGCGTTTTTCGTCGCCGGCCACTGAGCCGTTGGCATTGCCGTGCCGAGCACCCATATCAGCCGGGAAGGCAATCGGGGGACAGCCATGGCAGCCAGCGACTCGAACCGCGAGCGGATGCCGCGGAAGCCCAGGCAGCACAGCCGGCCGCGCCTGATACGGCGGGTGCTGCTTCTGCAGGTCAAACTCTTTGCCGACGGCCTGCGGGATTTCGTCATGATGCCGCTCTCGCTGGCCGCGGCAGCACTCGGTATTCTGTCCAGCCGGAACGAACCCGAGGTCTATCTCGACCGGCTGATGCATTTCGGCCGCGAAAGCGACCGCTGGATCAACCTTTTCGACCACTACGACCCCGACGATCCGCGCCGTCCGGTTTCGCTCGACCGGCTGGCCGAGGAACTGGAAGCGACCGTTCTGCGCGACTATGAAAACGGCGGCCTGAGCGCACGCGGGGCCGAACATCTTCGCGATCTGGTCGGCCGGCTGAGACGCGGGCGCGGCGAAGCAACATGACACAAGCCGTCGGCGGCAGGTGAGGCACGGCAGTCTGCCATTTGTCAGCAGTCATACTGAGCGGCGGCAACAGCCTTGTAGGCGGGTGCGACCGGGCTTAGTTAGAAGGCGTCGCAAACGCAAACGCCCCGCCATGCCAACAGCTCACATCACAGACCGCGCCCTCATTCTGGCCACCGGCCCCGATGCCCGGCCATTCCTGCAAAATCTCATCACCACCGATATCGAATCGATGGTGGATGGAGAAATCCGGCCCGGGGCATTGCTGACGCCGCAAGGCAAGATCCTGTTCGATTTCCTGATTTCGCGGTACGGCGCGGACGGGTTGCGGCTCGAGTGCCGTGCCGATGCCGCCGACGATTTCCTGCGCCGGCTGATGCTCTACAAGCTGCGCGCCAAGGTAGAAATAGACAAACAGGAACAGCCTGTTGTCGCTGTCGCGTGGGAGATTGATTCATCAACCTCGCGCGATGATTCAAGCTGGCTCCGCGACACGCGTTTCGCGGATATCGATGTGCGGCGGAGCTATCACGAAGCACCGGCAGCTGACGCGACAGCCGACGCCTATGCCGCCCTGCGCGTCGCACATGGCGTTGCCGAAAGCGGCGCCGACTATGCGCTGGGCGATGCCTTCCCGCATGATGTGCTGTTCGACCAGAATGGCGGCGTCGGGCTGAAGAAAGGCTGTTTCGTCGGCCAGGAGGTCGTGTCGCGCATGCACCATCGCGGCACGGCGCGGCGGCGGCTGCTGCTTGCCAGCGCGGACACCCCCCTGCCCCCGGCCGGCACCGACATCGACGCTGGCGGCCGTGCCGTGGGGGTGCTCGGCACCGTGGCCGGTGCAAAGGGGCTTGCGATCGCGCGCATCGACAAGGTGAAAGCCGCACGCGATGCCGGCACCGTACTTGCAGCCGGCGGCATACCGCTCAAGCTGGAGATTCCGGGCTGGGCAACATTCACCTTTCCCGACAAAGACACGGGGACCGATTAGTGGCCGACAAACCGGGCGCTCCGGCGCGTGCCTGGCAGCGCATGCTTTCGGGCCGCCGACTCGACCTGCTCGACCCCTCGCCGCTCGACATCGAGCTTGTCGATATCGCGCACGGGCTTGCGCGCGTTGCCCGCTGGAACGGACAGACCGTGGGCGATCATGCCTATTCGGTGGCGCAGCACTCGCTGCTGGTGGAGGCGATATTCACCAGATCAGCCCGCAGCCCGTCTCCGCGCGACCAACTCGCTGCGCTTTTGCACGACGCACCCGAATATGTGATCGGCGACATGATCTCGCCCTTCAAGTCGGTGGTCGGCGGCGGCTACAAGGCCGTCGAGGCACGCCTACAGCACGCGATCCACGTTCATTTCGGCCTGCCGCCGGAACTGCCCCAGACGCTCAAAAAGGCGATCAAACGCGCCGACCAGATTGCCGCCTATTTCGAAGCGACCGAGCTGGCCGGGTTTTCGACCGCCGAGGCGGCAAAATTCTTCGGACGACCGCGCGGCATATCTGCAGACGGGTTCGACCTTGCAGCCCTGCCGGCGAAAGTTGTGCAGAAGGCGTTTCTTAAGCGGTTCAGCGAGATCAGCCGCACACAATCGTGAAACGGCTTACCGCTCCAGGCGGCGGATGAACCAGTCGGTCAGCCTGGTCCAGACCTCGTCCTTCTCACCGGTATCCTCGCAGCCATGGTCGAGGTTCGGATTGTCGTTGACCTCGATGACGCACACGCCGTCCGGCGTCTCCTTCAGGTCGACACCATAGAGCCCGTCGCCGATACAGCGCGCGGCGCGTACGGCGACGTCGATCACCTCCGCCGGCGTCTCACGCAGGGTGAATGTCCGGAAGCCGCCCTCATCCGGGCGGCCGCGGCGCTCATGATTTACGATCTGCCAGTGTTTGCGCGCCATCAGATACTGGACCGAAAACAGCGGCTCGCCGCCCAGAACGCCGATACGCCAGTCAAACTCGGTCGGCATGAATTTCTGCGCGATCAGAAGGTCGGAATCCTCCAGCCATTTGGTGGCAAGCTGCTTCAACTCGGTGAAATCCCCCGCCTTCTTCACGCCGCGCGAAAATGAGCTGTCGGGGATTTTCAGAACCAGCGGAAATCCAAGCGTCTGCGCGGCGAGCTCCAGGTCGCCCGGCCCGGCGATCATCACAGTGGGCGGCACCGGCACCTTGTTCGCGGCCATCAATTCGTTGAGATAGACTTTGTTGGTGCAGCGGATCATCGACAGCGGGTCGTCGATGACCGGCATGCCCTCCTGCTGTGCGCGGCGGGCGAAGCGGTAGGTGTGATTGGAAATCGCGGTCGTCTCGCGAATGAAAAGCGCATCGTAGTTGGCAAGCCGCGCGAGATCGCGCTTGGTGATCGGTTCCACCTCAACGCCCATCTTTGCGGCAACACGCGACCAGTGCTTGAGCGAATTGACCGACGATGGCGGCAACTGCTCATTGGCGTCAATAAGAGTGGCAAAGGTATAGCGGGCCGGCGTGCGGGTGCGCGAATCGCGCCATTCACGCGCGGTGTAGCGCTCCATCGATTCCAGGAACCGCGCCTTGTGGCCGGCATCCATGCGGGCCAGCGGCAGGAAGCCGATTTTCCTGATCGCCGCCCATTGGCCATCCTCGATGGTGACCTCCAGCGAGGGCGCGCGGAACCAGTCGAACAGCAGCCGCGCAAAACGGTCCCACACTTTGGACGGTCCCATGCCGAAAAAGACGGCCAGCGTGCGCGGAAAGTCTCCACCCAGATCCTTGCGGCATTTGTTGAGCGCCTGCTCAAGCTCCGGCAGCGCGTTTTCGTACAGTTTCTTCTCCGACAGGTCGATCATGGTCTCGACTGTGGGAATGACCTTGTGGCCGCGCGAACTGGCCAGCAGCGACGCGTAATAGCCACGCGACTGGTAGGAATAGGAACTTGAAAGGTTGATCACCTTGGGCGGCTGGCCCCGAAACAGCGAGGGATGGGCCAGGTAATCGCGGTTGGTGATGATCTTGTGGGGTGTCGCCACCTGATCGAGATCGCCGGCGCGGCCGGTCAGGATCACCCAGCTCATATCTGCTTGCCCTCTCCCAGAATGACGGCGGCACGCATGCCGCCGAAGCGCGCCATCGAATAGAACACGTCATGCGGAACGGGGATCGCCGCCGCGTCGATGCGCGTCTCTCCCCTTTCATCCTCGACCCAGGGGTCATGCATAATCAGATGGTCCCCGTCGTCGGCCAGCACCAGCACCCAGTGCGGCACCTTCTTGCCGAACATCAGATAACCGCTGACCAGAACCATCACCAGCCGGCCGGAAGCGACGGCGGCGCGAATTTCGTCGAGCGCAAAAATGCGGTGCGACACCGGAATGCCTGCGGTGCGCACGCGCTCCCTGAAGTCCTTCTGGGCAACCTCCATTACCCAGCGCTTTTCGTCGCTGCGCACCGACTGAAGAAAAAGCGCGCCGGGATGCGAGACGATAATCTCTGCAGACAGGCCATGATCGTGCGCCACAGCCGCGAGGCCGAACGGCTCGCAGCCTCCGGGTCCCGACATCATGAAGACCGTGGTCGCCTCGCGCCACAGCCTGATCTCCTTGACCGGGTCGGGCACAAAGCCCGGCTGATAGTGCGCCAGCGCCATCATCAGGCAGCATGGGCCGCATGTGAAATCGACCGACTGCTCGTAATACGGAACTTCGGCGACCGAGCCGCGATTGCCGCGCAGTATCTTTTCGAGCCTGAAAGCGCCCGCACCATCTTCGTAATAGTCTGGCTCGGCCCCGATCTGGCGATAACCCGCCTGTTCGTAGAGCTTGATCGCGCGGCCGTTTCGCTCGCTGACCTCAAGACGCAGGAGCAGCCGGCCGCGCTCGTAGGCCGCTTTTTCAGCCGCCGCGAGAAGCTGCGCACCGACGCCGGCGTTTTCGCCGCCTGGCAGCCGCGCCAGCGAATAAAGCCGCGCGACGCCACTGCCACGGCGGAAAAGCACCATCGCATAGCCGGCGGCGGCGCCCGCCACCTCGGCGATCAGCGTCGTGGCCGACTTGCGCTCCAGCAAAGTCCTGAACGACCGGCGTGAAATCCGGTCGGTTTCGAATGCCTGGTTTTCGATTGCAACGAGCGCATCGATGTCGGCGGCCCGCGCGGCGCGAATGGCAAATGACATGCCTGAGGGATTCCCGATCCCGCGAAGACCGACCCCTGCCGTTGAGGGCGCTTGCGCGCGGTCTTCTTCCGGCAAGCCCAAATCGCCTATCGCGCGCGAATTGGGGCTGAATTGTGACAACATGCGCGCGTGTGCACGCTATGCTTGGACAAGTGGCGCACGAATCGCGCCAGCGTCGATAAGGGGCCGGGTTCACAGGCTTCGTCGGCGCACGCAGCCCAATGCAATTACAAACGGAGCCACGCAGAACATGGATTTCAGCACGGAGAACATGATCCAGGCACTTGAGGCGGCTTTGCGCGAAGCCGGCTCGCTTGTTGTCAGCTATTCATTCTCGATCCTCGGCGCGGTGGTTCTCCTTGTCCTCGGCCTCATCATCGCCCGCATGATGGAAAAATGGTCTTACCGGCTGCTGGGCGAAATCCGCGGCTTCGACGAGACCCTGCGGCGTTTCCTGTCCAAGGGGCTTCGTTATGTCGTGCTGGTGCTTGTTCTCGTCACCGTGCTGGCCCAGTTCGGCGTGCAGACGGCATCGATCATCGCCGCTCTTGGCGCCGCCGGCCTGGCGATCGGCCTGGCGCTGCAGGGAACACTGCAGAACATAGCCGCGGGGATCATGCTTCTTGTGCTCAGGCCGTTCCGCGTCGGCGAGTTCATCACCGCCGGCTCGATCAGCGGCACTGTTGTCGAAATCGGGCTGTTCGCGACGGAGATCAAGATGCTGGACGGCGTATATATGTTCGCGCCCAACAGCGAGCTCTGGAACACGCCGGTGACCAACTATTCGCGCAATCCGCAGCGGCGCTACGATCTGACGATCGGCATCGGCTACAGCGATGACATCGACCTTGCCAAGAAACTGCTGCTGGATCTGGCCGGCGGCGACAACCGGGTGCTTTCAGAGCCGGCGCCCGAGGCCTTCGTCATTGAACTCGGCGACAGCGCCGTCAACGTCACCTGCCGCTACTGGACCATGACTTCGAACTGGTGGCAGACGCGCCTCGACCTTACCAAGGCTGCAAAAACCGCCTTCGACCAGAACGGCATCTCGATCCCCTTCCCGCAGCGGGACATTCATTACATTGCCAATGAGCCCAAGGCGAAGAAGCCGGCGCGCAAGGCGGGCTGACCTTGCACGGCGCGCGGACCGGTCAATTAATTTGATCGAATAGCGCCGACAATTCATTTGTACCGATTGGCTGGCGGCCTATTATCCGGCCGGAATTCAGTCAGGAACCTTGACCTATGGCCCTGCCCACCGCCAACCGCGCAGATCCGCGCCTTCCCTGGCTGATCATCGCCTGCGGCTGCCTGATTGCTGCGCTGACCTTCGGCCCGCGCTCGGCAATGGGCTTCTTCCAGCTGCCGATGCTTGCCGAGAAAGGCTGGGACCGCACCACCTTCGGCCTCGCCATGGCGTTTCAGAACCTGGCCTGGGGGCTCGGCACGCCGGTGTTCGGAGCGCTGGCCGACAAGTTCGGCACCTGGCGCGTGCTGGCGCTGTCCGGCGTCATGTACGCGCTGGGCCTGGCCATGATGGCGGGTTCGTCGACGCCGCTGATGCTGCATATCGGTGGTGGCGTTCTGGTCGGTCTCGGTGTCGCTGCGGGATCGTTCGGAATCGTACTGGCGGCCTTCGCACGCAACACGCCGGCGGAAAAGCGCAGCCTGGTTTTCGGCCTCGGAACCGCGGCCGGGTCGGCCGGCATGTTCTTTTTCGCGCCGCTGTCGCAGGGGCTGATCGATTATGTCGGCTGGTACGATTCGCTGATCGCGATGAGCGCGATGATGCTCATCATCCCGGTGCTGGCCATACCGCTGCGCGGCAATTCCTCCAGCGGCACCGTACAGGAAGTCAATGCCAACCAGACTGTGGCGTCGGCTCTGACCGAAGCGCTGGCACATCGCAGCTATCTGCTGCTGGTATCCGGTTTCTTCGTCTGCGGCTTCCAGGTTGCCTTCATCACCGCGCATTTCCCGGCCTATATCTCCGATATCGGTATCGAGGCGCGTTATGCCGTGATCGCGCTGGCGCTGATCGGCTTTTTCAACATCATCGGATCCCTGAGCTCCGGCTTTGCCGGCCAGCGCTATTCCAAGCCCATGCTTCTGGTCTGGATTTACCTTGGCCGTTCGGCACTCGTGACAGCCTTCCTGCTCCTGCCGCAGACGCCAGCCAGCGTGATCGTCTTCTCGATCCTCATGGGTCTGTTGTGGCTGTCGACCGTGCCGCCCACCAACGCACTGGTGGCGATCATGTTCGGCACCCGCCACCTCGGCATGCTGGGCGGCATCGTGTTCCTGTCGCACCAGATCGGGTCGTTTCTGGGCGTATGGCTCGGCGGCTATCTCTATGACAGCATCGGCAGTTACGATCCCGTATGGTGGCTGGGTGTGTTGCTCGGGCTATTCGCAGCGGTGGTGCACTGGCCGATCGCGGAGAAGCCGGTGGATCGGCCAGTGGCGGAAGCGGCGGAGTAAGCTCTATCTTCGGGCAATCAGGTCCGACATCGGGAATATCGAGCAGGTTTCGGTGCCGAATGCGAGCAGCTTGCCATCGGCATCACGCAAAGACGCCTCCGAAACCGCCGTTGTGCGGCCCTTGTGAACCACCGTGCCGGTGCACTCCACCAGCCCGGTCTTCGGCGTGATCGGGCGGATCAGGTTCACCTTGAACTCGGCGGTCGTATAGGCCTCGCCCTTGGCAAGCAACGTCTGCACGGCGCAGGCAAGTGCTGAATCCATGATGGTTGCAGTCCATCCGCCATGTACGGCGCCAAGCGGGTTCAGGTGGCGCTCATTGGCAACGCCGCGAAAAACAGCCTTGCCTTCTGCCACTTCATAGAGCGAAAAATTCAACTGGCCGCCGATCGGCGGCGCGGGATAGGTGCCGTCAGCAACGCGTCGAAGGAGTTCGAGGCCCGAATATTTCGGCAGGTCCTCGATCGGGATCGTGCCCACGCCCAGGCGCGAGAAATATCCGGGGTAGATCTCGAGCCCCTCGCCGTCACTCATGCCGCATCGCCTCCCAATTGTGCCGCCCCTTGCGAAACGTGCCTTCGTACCGACGACAAAAACCCGGTTCTCGCCTCGGGTTCCGTCAGCCCGCGCGGCTCATAGACATGGCGGGCCAGAAAATAGCCGGTCAGCCTGAACGCCTGATCGAGCGCTGCCGGATCCGACGGGCGGCCGGCCCCGGGGCCGAGAAATCCCGGCAGCTGAAGCAGCCGGTCGTGCCAGGGCTCGCCTGCCTGGCGCGATACGGCGCGGCCGGTCTTTGGCGATACATAGACGAGTTCCTCTCGCGCGCCGCTTGCCGCGCAGCGCGACAGGTCGAGCCCGAAGCCAAGGTCGTCAAGCAGTGCCAGCTCGAAGCGGATGACGAGTTCGGCCGCCGTGCCGGCGTCGTCCAGATGGGCGATGAGCAGCTTGAGCGTTTCATAAAGCCGCAGGTGCGGATCGCGCTCGGGCAGGAGCCGCAAATGGGCGGCCAGAAGCTGCAGGCCGTAGACGGCAATAGAGCTTTCGAACAGGCGCGCCGCATTGAGCTCGCGCCCTTCGACCTGAAACGTGCCGAGATGCTCGTCGAGCCGGGCACGCCAGTGGATTTCGACCTCGTTGCCGGGTTGCAGGAGCGGCTGGAGCTTGCGTGAGCGTCCGCCGCGCACCATGCCTAGATGGCGCCCGCGCTGACGCGTCATGACCTCAAGGATGGCGCTGGTTTCGCCATGCTTGCGGGTGCCGAGAATGATTCCCTCGTCGCGCCATTCCATTGTTCAAGCCTGAACTATCCTTTCGGAAATTCAAGTCCCATCTCGCGGTAGCGCTCGGGATCATTGCCCCAGTTTTCGCGTACCTTCACGAACAGGAAGAGATGCACCTTCTGTTCGAGGATTTCTGACAGCTCCTTGCGGGCGGCCTCGCCGATCGCCTTGATCGTCTCGCCCTTCTTGCCGATCACAATCTTCTTCTGGCTGTCGCGTTCGATATAGATCACCTGTTCGATACGTACCGAACCGTCGGGCTTCTCCTCCCATTTCTCGTTCTCGACATGGGAAGAATATGGCAGTTCGTCGTGAAGCCGCAGGAACAGCTTTTCGCGGGTGATTTCAGCCGCCAGCTGGCGCATCGGCAGATCGGAAAGCTGGTCCTCGGGATAATACCAGGGCCCTTCCGGCAGTTTCTGCGCCAGATAATCGAGCAGGTCGCCGCAGCCCGAGCCGTCCAGCGCCGAAATCATGAAGGTGCGCTCGAAGGCGGCATATTCGTTCGCCTGCGCCGTCAGCGCCAGAAGCGTGTCGCGTTTGATCCGGTCGATCTTGTTGAGCACCAGAACCTTGGGCTGGCGCACCTCGCCGATATTTTCGAGCAGCGCCAGTGCGTGGCCCTTGATGCCGCGCTCGGCATCGATCAGCACCAGCACCAGGTCGGCATCCTTGGCACCGCCCCAGGCGGTGGTGACCATCGCCTCGTCGAGCCGCCTCTTCGGCTTGAAGATGCCGGGCGTGTCGACAAATACGATCTGTGCAGCGCCATGCGTGGCGATGCCGCGTACGATGGCACGCGTGGTCTGCACCTTATGCGTAACAATCGAAACCTTGGCGCCAACGAGACGATTGACAAGCGTCGATTTGCCCGCATTCGGAGCGCCAATGAGGGCAACGAAGCCGGAGCGCGTGGTTTTCTGATCGGGTTCGGTGTTCACCCGTTATCTTCCTTTTCCCAAATGCCTTCGCGCTCGAGCATCGCTGCGGCCGCATTCTGCTCCGCCTCGCGTTTGGAGCGCCCTTTGCCGCTCGCCGGCTGATAGCCCTTGAGTTTGGCCTTCACCGTAAAAAGCGGATCATGGTCGGGGCCCGAACGGCCTTCAAGCGCGTAGCTGGGCGCCTCACCGGCCACCTGGTGCGCCCATTCCTGAAGTTCGGTCTTGGCGTCACGGCGGGCAGCACCAGCGGATTCGGCGTGTTCGGACCAGTGGCGGTGAATGAATGCGCGGGCGGCGTCCAGCCCGCCATCGAGATAAAGTGCTGCTATCAGCGCTTCGACAACGTCGGCCCGCACGTTGACGCGTTTGCGGCCAGACAGCGCACGCAGTTCGGCGCCGGTCGCGATGAATGCCGTGAGGCCGATTTCCTCCGCGATGGACGCCAGCGTCTCCGCATTCACCAGCGCGTTCAGCCTGACGGAAAGCTCGCCTTCCGGCGCGGCCGGAAAGCTAGAAAACAGCATTTCGGAGATCACGAGCCCCAGCACCCTGTCGCCCAGGAACTCGAGCCGCTGATAGTCGATCCCTTTGCGGGCGCTGGCGTGGGTCAGTGCTCTTTCGAGCAACGCCATGTCAGCGAATCTGTGCCCGGAGAGAGCGGCAATGCCCTCGACCGGCGCCGCGCCGGCTACCACGCGTTTCGGCATCTGCCGGCCCGCATCGTCTACTCGACCCATCCGAACAGACGGTCGACACGCAGTTCCGCCGGCCATTGCCAGATTTCGAGCGGGCTGTGGCCGCCGGCGATGGAGAAGAAAATGATGTTGGCGCGCCCGACCAGGTTTTCGTGCGGCACGAAACCGACCGTGAAGCGGCTGTCGGTGGAGTTGTCGCGGTTGTCGCCCATCATGAAATAATGGCCCTCGGGCACACGAAATTCACGCGTGTCGTCGCCGATGCCGTTCTTGGTAAGATCGAGGGTGTCGTAGGATACGCCGTTGGGCAGCGTCTCGCGCCACACCTCAACCGGGCGATTGACCTCGGTAATGTCGGGATTGTTGATCTCACCGACCTTCTCGCGCGCCACTGGCTCGTCATTAATGAACAGCGCGCCGTCACGCATCTGGATGCGGTCACCCGGCAGACCGATGACGCGCTTGATATAATCGAAGCTCGTATCCTGCGGCAGCTTGAACACCACGACATCACCGCGTTCGGGCTCGGCATCCCAGATGCGGCCGGAGAAGACGGGCGGCGAAAACGGCAGGGAGTGACGCGAGTAGCCATAGGCCCATTTGGTGACGAACAGATAATCGCCCTCAAGAAGCGTCGGGCGCATCGATCCCGACGGAATCGAGAAAGGCTGGAACAGGAACGTTCTGATGATCAGTGCCAGAATAAGCGCCTGAACGATGACGCTGACGGTCTCGCCAAGCCCGCCGGACTTCTTCTGCGTTTTTTCTGCCACGCTCATTTCTTCCTCGGTTCGAACAGCCCCGGTGGGCCGCAGCCGTATTAGACCTTCACACCGGCAGGGGCAACGCTATTGCGGCAGCCTTGTGGCGGCGCAACAGCGGCTAGTCGACCGGCAGCGCCTCGATGATCACAAACGCCTGCGCCAGCGGGTGGTCGTCGGTGATGGTGATGTGAATGTGAGCACGATGGTTTTCGGGCAGCAGCTCGTTCAGCCGCGCTGCCGCGCCGCCCGTGAGTTTCATCGTCGGCTTGCCGCCGCGCAGATTGACCACGCCCATGTCGCGCCAGAAAACCCCTCGCGACAGCCCGGTTCCAAGCGCCTTGGCGCAAGCCTCCTTGGCGGCGAATCGTTTGGCATATGATGCAGCGCGCTGCTTGCGCCGTTCCGAGCGTGCCTGTTCCACCGGCGTGAAGACGCGGTTGATGAAACGTTCGCCAAACCTCTCGAGCGTAGCTTCGACGCGTCTGATGTCGATGAGATCGCTGCCGATGCCGACAATCATGAAGCTATCAGTTCACGCCGTACCGGGCTGGGCGGCCATCGCCGCCTGAGCGCGGCGTTTGGCTCGCTCGGCAAGCCGCTTGCGGCGTTCCTCCCGGAACATGACCGTGCCCCAGCGGGTCAGCAGATAAACGGCCACGCCGGCCAGCGACCCGAGAACCAGCCCTCCGACCGTCATCGGCCACAGCAGCGGCTCCCAGATGTGGCTGAAGTCGAGATGGCGCAGGGTCGATGCGAGGTTCAGAGGAGCAAACGATTCGGGATGGCGGCCGTAGAGCAGGAAACGGCCAAGCTCCAGGGTTCCTGCAAAGATGAAGGGAAAGGTGATCGGATTGCCGACCATGGTTCCGAGTGCGGAGGCCACAACATTGCCGCGCAGGCAGATCGCCAGAGCCGCCGCAATGAGAAAATGAAACCCGAGATAGGGCGTGAAAGAAGCCAGCACGCCGGCTGCGGCGCCGGCCGCGATCGCATGCGGCGTCGCCGTAATCCGAAGCACACGTTTGACGAAATACTGGGTCGATCGCCAGACCGACCTGCGGGGCCAAAGCCAGGTGCGAATCCGGCCCCATGAATCTTCAGGTTTTCTGCGTCGAAACAGCATCGCGCCGTCAATACTCGTTTGTCAGAAGCCGCATCCGCGACCCCACCCATGGCAGGAGAATAATGGCGGCTTGTTAACCAAGCGTATCGCCGTGCCCCAGCAACTCCCAACCGGACCATAAACACGCAATGTGGCAGCCACAACAACAACTAAGGACGTAATGAGCCTATCCGTTCACGCGTTTGGCGTCCGAAACGCTGGCATGCTCCTTGAGCTGCGACAGAAGCCGGTTGAGCTGCTTCAGATCCCAGACTTCGAGATCGATGATCATCTCGGTGAAATCGGGAGCGGTGCGCACCATGGAGAGCATATGGATATTGGCATCGTTTGCGGCAACCACCTGGGCGATATTGGCGAGGGAACCGGGTTCGTTGATTGCGGTCACGGTCACCCGGGCAGGAAACCGTTCCTTGGTGTCCTCGTCGATATCCCAGCGCACGTCGATCCAGCGGTCGGGCTGGTCGTCATAAGCGGTCAGCGACGGAGACTGGATCGGATAGATCGTGATGCCCGAACCCGGCTGCAGAATGCCGACGATCCGGTCTCCGGGCACGGCACCTTCCGGCGCGAAGCGGACGGGAAGATCGCCGCTGACGCCACGAATCGGCACCGCGTCGCCCTGTTTCTGCGTCGGCTTCTTGCTCTTGCGCGACGAACGGCCCGGGATCTGGAACAGCATGCCCGCGGCATTGCGCATGTTGAACCAGCCCTCCTCCTTCGGCGGATGCGTGACCCGCTCATCCTTGAAGTCGGGGAACACGGCCTTCATCACGTCGGGTGAGGAAAGTTCGCCGCGGCCGACCGACGCCAGCACGTCCTCCACCTCCTTGCGCGCAAGCCGGTGAAGCGCCGGCTTCAGCGCGTCCTTGGTGAAGGATTTGCCGGCGCGCTCGAACGCGCGCTCGAGAATGCGGGTGCCAAGCCCGGAATACTGCTTGCGGATCGCGTTGCGGGTGGCGCGGCGGATCGCCGAGCGCGCCTTGCCGGTAACGACGACATTTTCCCAGGCCGCCGGCGGCACCTGCGCCTTGGACCGGATAATCTCGACCTCGTCGCCGTTCTTCAACTCGGTCACCAGCGGCATGATGCGGCCATTGACCTTGCAGCCGACGCAGGTGTCTCCGACATCGGTATGAACCGCGTAGGCGAAATCGATCGGTGTCGCACCGCGCGGCAGCGGGATGATCATGCCCTTGGGCGTGAAGCAGAACACCTGATCCTGGAACAGCTCCAGCTTGGTGTTTTCCAGAAAGTCCTCCGGGTTGTCGCCGACCGACAGCGCTTCGATGGTGCGCCGCAGCCAGCCATAGGCGTTGGTGTCGCGCGAGATCGCATGGCTGCCGCCGTTCGCCCCCTCCGGCAGATCCTTGTAGAGCGCATGCGCGGCGACACCGTATTCGGCGACGCGGTGCATCTCATGAGTTCGTATCTGCAGTTCCACGCGCTGGCGCGAAGGGCCGACAATCGTAGTGTGGATCGACTGGTAGTCGTTCTGCTTCGGGGTCGAAATGTAGTCCTTGAAACGGCCGGGCACCATCGACCAGGTGCTGTGGATCGCGCCGAGAGCCCGGTAGCAGTCGGGCACGTTGTCGACGATGACGCGGAAACCGAAGATGTCGGAGAGCTGTTCGAACGACAGCCCCTTGGTTTCCATCTTGCGGAAAACGGACCAGGGTTTCTTGCGCCGGCTTTTCACCACCGCGTCGATCTTGTTGCGCTCGAAGAGATCGGTGAGCGCGACTTCAATGGCGGAGATGACGTTCTTGCTGCTTTCGGTGATCTCGGTGAGGCGCTCGATGACAGCGGCGTAGGCTTCCGGGTTGATGTGACGAAAGGCGAGCTCCTCCAGCTCCTCGCGCATGTCCTGCATGCCCATGCGACCGGCAAGCGGCGCATAGATTTCCATCGTCTCTTCGGCAATCCGCTGGCGCTTCGAATGCGGCACATGATCGAGCGTGCGCATGTTGTGCAGGCGGTCGGCAAGCTTGACCAGAAGCACACGCACATCGTCGGAAATGGCCAGCAGAAGCTTGCGCAGATTTTCTGCCTGCTCAGCCTTCTTCGAGACAAGATCGATTTTCTTGAGTTTGGTCAGGCCCTCGACTAGCCGGCCCATGTCGGGACCGAACAGCTCGTCGATCTCCTGCCTTGTGGCAGTCGTGTCCTCGATCGTGTCATGCAGCAGCGCCACGGCGATGGTGGCTTCGTCGGCATGCATGTCGGTCAGGATCGCCGCGACTTCGAGCGGGTGCGAAAAATAGGGGTCGCCAGATGCGCGCCTTTGCCGGCCGTGCTTCTGCATGGCGTAGATATAGGCCTTGTTGAGCAGCGCCTCATTAACGTCGGGCTTGTAGCGCTGAACACGCTCGACAAGCTCATACTGACGCATCATCGGCAGCTACTCCGGCTCTTGTCCTGCTTCGAGATGGCTGCGGACGTGGAAGGCCCGGCATGCAGGGGCTAAACGAAACATGCGCCGCGGACGCCCGCGACGCATGTTCAAAATAGCGCTGATTGCTTGCCCAAGAAAAGGGGCGCGTTGCCTCAGTCCGGCGATAACCGGCTCAGAAATCGTCGCTTTTTTCCGGCGGCACGAGGCCTTCGATGCCGGCGAGCAGGTCTTCCTCGCTCATGCGGTCGAAAGTGACGGCTTCTTCGGGCGCGTCGGGGGTCTCGGCGGCCTCGGAAGCTTCGGCGGTCAGCGCGGGCTGATCGGCTTCCGGCTCGTCGACCTCGACGTGCTTTTGCAGCGAGTGGATAAGGTCTTCCTTAAGATCGCCAGGCGACAGGGTCTCGTCGGCGATTTCACGCAGGGCCACGACGGGATTCTTGTCATTGTCACGATCGATCGTGATCGGCTGCCCCTGCGAAATCAGGCGGGCGCGATGACCGGCCAGGAGGACGAGTTCAAAACGGTTATCAACCTTGTCGATACAATCTTCGACAGTAACGCGGGCCATGAGGCGCCCCTTTCGTTCAATCGGATTTTTCCGGAAATTTGCGGCTCAATATCGCGAAGCGTTCCGGATTTCAAGCAATCACGCACAGGTGCGGCGGTTTTGCGGCATCGTTGAATGAGCGAACCACACTAACGTGACTGTCTGCACCCTTCAAAATGCCCAAGCAACGCGCTAACTGATAATCATAGGCTGGGCGGGTTTTCCTCCGGCGGCACCGTTTTGAATTCAGTCTTTTCAAAGAGGGATATTGCCATGTTCGATCCGCGTGAAAAAATCGCCCTGTTCATCGACGGCGCCAATCTCTACGCCACCTCCCGCTCGCTCGGTTTCGACATCGACTACCGTAAGCTTTTGGAAGCATTCGGGAAAAAGGGGTACCTGCTGCGCGCATATTATTACACCGCGCTTGTGGAAGATCAGGAATACTCCTCGATCCGGCCGCTGATCGACTGGCTGGACTACAATGGTTACCGGGTGGTGACGAAACCGGCGAAAGAATTCACCGACTCCACCGGGCGGCGCAAGATCAAGGGAAATATGGACATCGAGCTGGCGATTGACGCGTTCGAGCTGTCCGATGTCGTCGATCACTATGTGATCTTTTCCGGCGATGGCGATTTCCGAACGCTTGTGGAAGCGCTGCAGCGGCGCGGACGCAAGGTAAGCATCATCTCCACGATGAGTTCGCAACCGCCGATGATTTCAGATGATCTGCGCCGGCAGGCGGACCAGTTCATCGATCTCGTGTCGCTCAAGGATGAGATCGGGCGCGATCCATCCGAGCGGCCGCCACGCCGCACAGAGCCCGACGAGGACCTCGAAGACGACGAATATTGAGGTCATCCGCGGCTATGACGGCCTTTGAACCTCCTCGCGATTGCGAGCAATGCCCTCGCCTGCACGGCTTCATTTCCACCTGGCGGGCAAAAGAACCTGCCTGGTTCAACGCGCCAGTGCCGACACTGCTGCCGGAGGCCGGCGCGGAGAGTGTGCGGCTGTTGATCGTCGGGCTTGCGCCAGGCCTGCGAGGCGCCAACCGGACCGGTCGCCCCTTCACCGGCGACTATGCGGGCGACCTGCTCTACGCAACGCTCGGCGCATACGGCTTCGCGGACGGAACCTACCAGGCACGCCCGGATGACGATTTAAGGCTCGTGGGGGCGGCGATCACCAATGCGGTACGCTGCGTTCCGCCGGAGAACAAGCCGACCGGAGGCGAGATTGCCACCTGCCGGCAGTTTCTGACCCCGACAATCGAGCGCTTCTGTAATCTGGCGGCGATCCTTGCGCTGGGCACGATCGCGCATCAATCCGTCGTTCGGGCGCTGGGCGAACGCGTTGCGGCGTTCAAGTTCGGCCACGGCTCCCGGCACGATATCGGCGGCATCGCACTCTTCGGCAGCTATCACTGCTCGCGCTACAACACCAATACCGGCAGGCTGACCGAAGAGATGTTCGCAGACGTATTCTCCGAAATACGACGGTTTCTCGACAATTAGGCCCGCGCGGCCCTGATATGAGCTACCGGGTCCGGCCCGACAAAGGCCGGTGAAAGGAAGAGTATCTCATGTGCGGGTTCGTCTGCCTGTGGAACGTCGGCGACGAGGCGCTGGCGCGAAACATGATCGAGCGTCTGTCCCATCGCGGACCGGATGCCGTGGCGGTGGCACGGCTGCCGGGCAGTCCGGTTGTCATGGCACATTGCCGGCTATCCATCATCGGACCGGAGGATGGCGCGCAACCCATCCATCAAAGCGACGACATGCTGGTCGTCAACGGCGAGATCTACAATCACGAAGACATCCGCGCGATCGTCGGGCCGAGCGCATTTGCAACCGCCAGCGACAGCGAGACGATCCTGCATCTCTTCCGCACGGGTGCCTCGAAATGGATCCGCCAGATCGACGGCATGTTCGCCTTCGTTCTCGCGACCCGCGACCGCATCATCGCGGCCCGCGATCCACTCGGCATCAAGCCTCTCTACTTCGCGCGTATCGGCAACGGCCATGCATTCGCGTCCGAACTCAAGGCGTTCGAGGGCATGGACGTCGAATCCGTCCAAGCGATCCCGCCGGGTACCCTGTTCGACAGCATGGATGGCTGGCGCCAATGGTATCGGCTGCCGCAAGGCGCGGCAGAGGCCGAACCCGACTTCGACACCGCGCGCACGGCGCGAGAATTGCGCTTCTTCCTGGAAGAAGCGGTAGCGAAATGGATGGTCGCCGATGTGGAGGTGGGTTCGTTTCTCTCCGGCGGCCTCGACAGCTCCATCATCGCCGCAATCGCACAGCAGCAACGGCGCAAGTCGGGGAAGGGCCCCCTCAGAACGTTCTCCGTCGGCACCGAGGGGTCGCCCGACCTGCTGGCAGCACGCGCGGTTGCCCGGCATATCGGCTCCAACCACAAGGAATACGCCTTCACCGCCGACGACGTCGCCGCCAACCTGCCGCATGTCATCTATCATCTGGAAAGCGCCGATGTGGATCTGGTGCGCAGCGCAATTCCGACACTCTTTGCCGCCCGGCTGGCGCGCCAGGAGGTCAAGGCCGTTTTGACAGGCGAAGGGGCCGACGAGCTGTTCGCCGGCTACACCTATCACCACGGATATGTTGACCACCCGCGCGCGCTCGCCGACGAACTCACGCGCGCACTTGGAACGATGCACAACATCAACCTGCAGCGTGTCGACCGCGTGGCGATGGCCGAAAGCCTGGAGGCCCGCACGCCATTTCTCGACCGTGACCTGATTGCTTTCGCGCAATCGATACCGGCGACGCTCAAAATGCGGCGTACCGGCGACGCAGAGGCTGAATCCACCGGGCCGACAACGGAGAAGTGGATCTTGCGCAAGGCGTGCGCCGACCTTCTGCCGCACGCACTCATCTGGCGAAAGAAGGCGCAGTTCGACGAGGGGTCAGGTACGGTGGATGCGCTCTCGATCGCGCTGCAAGACCTGACCGGCGCGGCTTCGCCACTTGACCGCCAGTCGGAAGCCGATCTCTACGAAACGATCCTGCGCGAGCGATTCATGAACCCGCAGCGCATTCTTGACAGTGCGGGCCGCTGGGAAGCGGGTCGCGTGCTCACCGGCACCGACAATCTGGTTCAAGGCGCTGCATAGGCCCGGGCGACGCGTAGACGGCGAAGCGCCTTAGCCACGGTCCTTGAGCAGCCGGCCTTTTTCGCGTGCCCAGTCGCGCGTCTTTTCGGTCTCGCGCTTGTCGTGAAGTTTCTTGCCGCGCGCCAGACCGATCAGCAGCTTGGCGCGGCCGCGATCGTTGAAATAGATCTTGAGCGGCACCATGGTCATGCCCTCGCGATCGACCGATTGCGAGAGCTTGGCCATTTCCTTCTTGTTCAACAACAACTTGCGGCGGCGGCGCGGCTCGTGGTTGAACCGGTTGCCCTGCAGATATTCCGGCAGGTAGGAGTTGATCAGCCAAATCTCGCCGTCTTCGGCCGAGGCATAACTCTCCTGGATGTTGGCCTGCCCCTCACGCAGCGACTTCACCTCCGTGCCGGTCAGCACAAGGCCGGCCTCGTAAGTGTCGAGCACCTCGTAGGAGAAACGCGCCTTGCGGTTTTCAGCAACGGCGCGTGTCTTTGATTTCGCATCCTTGGACATAATATTCGTTACGGTCGGTGCCCGTCAGTTCAGCAGGCCGGCGTGCTGCATTGCCGCGTCGATCTGCGCTTCCGTCGACTTTTCGATAGTGACGAGCGGCGAGCGCACAACATTGCTGCATCGGCCGAGCTTCGAGAGTGCGTATTTGGCGCCGCAGAGGCCCGGTTCGATGAAGATCGCCTTGTGAAGCGGCATCAGGCGGTCCTGAAGCTCAAGTGCCTTTGCTCTATCGCCACTGAGCGTCGCCTCCTGGAACTCGGAACACAGCCGCGGCGCGACATTGGAGGTGACCGATATGCAGCCCACACCGCCATGCGCGTTGAAGCCGAGCGCCGAAGCATCCTCGCCGGACAGCTGGATGAAGTCCTTGCCGCAGGCCAGGCGCTGTTCCGACACACGTTCCACCTTGCCGGTGGCATCTTTCACGCCGACGATGTTGTCGAATTCATGCGCAAGCCGACCCATCGTTTCAGGGCTCATGTCGATCACCGAGCGGGGTGGAATATTGTAGATCACAATGGGCAGGCTCGTGGCGCGGGCGATCGCGGAAAAATGCGCGTAAAGGCCCCGCTGCGTCGGCTTGTTGTAATAGGGTGTGACCACCAGAACGGCATCCGCACCGGCCTTCTCGGCGTGGCGCGCAAGATCGATCGCCTCGGTGGTGTTGTTCGACCCCGCACCGGCGATGACCGGCACGCGGCCGGCAGCCACCTCCACGCACACCTCAACGACGCGCTTGTGCTCGGCATGCGAAAGGGTCGGCGATTCGCCCGTGGTTCCCACCGGAACCAGTCCTTTCGTGCCTTCCGTGATCTGCCATTCCAGAAAGCCGGCGAAGGTTTTTTCATCGAGGCTCCCGTCGCTTGCAAACGGGGTCACCAATGCGGTGTTCGAACCTCTCAGCGTGATAGCCATATTCTTCAAAACCTTCTCTTCTTTCCCGCCTGCGGCTGCGGGCGGGCCGCAAGGCGGCGCACCATAGTCCTGACACCCTTTGCGGGCAAGCATTTGGCCGTACCGAATAGTGGGCCACAGACGGTCTGATCGCGCATCCCGAATTCAGGAACCCGCGGCGAGCGCTTGCGTGCGGGCTTCGGTTTTCCACCCGGCGGTTGTAAACTTGGAAATGATGTATCTTAAGGTCATGCCGCGATACCGCAGACAGGGGATGATTGTCGCCCTGGCGCTTGGTGTGTCCGTTTCTGCCGCCGGCGCCAAAACCAGCCTGCCGAGCACCGACATCCCCTTGCCCGTATTCCGCGATGACGCCGGTTCTGCGGCATCGGACGCTGCTGCCGCCCGCGAAACCGCGCAGGATCCCGCAGCCGGCGATTTTGCGCTCTTGAAAGCCGGACTTGCGGCGCTGAAGCGCGGCGACATCGGCGGGGCGCTGCGGGCCCGAGACGCCATTCCGCAAGGCACGCTCGATCATGAGATCATGAGCTGGGCACTGGCACTCGGCGGCGTTGCCCGATCGAGCTCCGAACTGGTCGAGGTTAAGCGTGAGCTTGCCGGGTGGCCCGGCATGATCACGTTAAGACGGCATCTCGAGCGCGCGCTTCACGACGAAAACGCAGCGCCTGAAGCGGTAATCGAAGCGCTGCGGGGCATGCAGCCCGATACGCTGGACGGCGTGACGATCCTGACACGCGCCTATGCCGCGGCTGGCATGATGGACGAAGCAGCGGCGACAATGGGCCCCTTCTGGCACCATGCCCGGCTGGAGGCCAGGCAGGAAGCCACGTTGCTGAGCGAATTCGGCAATCTGCTGACGAAAGCGGATCACCGAGCACGCATGGAGCAGATGCTGCATCTCGACCGGGTGAGTTCGGCGCTGCGCGTTGCCGACAAGGCCGGTGCGTCGGAACTTGCCGAGGCATGGGGCGCCGTCATTCGCAAGGAAAGCCGCGCGAAGAAGCTGCTGGACCAGGTGCCACGGTCGCAGCGCGGCGCAGCCTATGCTTTTGCGCAGGCGCGCCGCCTGCGTTGGGCAGGTCGGTATGAAGATGCCGCGGCAGCGATGCTGGAGGCCCCCGCCGACGCCGGCGCCTATCGCGATCCCGACGCCTGGTGGTCCGAACGCAGGGTGCTTTCACGCGAACTGATTGATATCGGCAAATCGGAGGCCGCATACCGGATTGCTGCCGCCCACATCGGCGGAAGCCCGGCAGCCGTGGCAGATGCCGAATTTCATGCCGGCTGGTATGCGCTGCAGCGGCTGCGGGATGCGAAACTGGCATCGAAGCACTTCCGTTCAATCACCGAACTCGCGGAGGGCCCGATATCGCTGGCGCGCGGCCACTATTGGCTGGGCCGGACAGCGGAAGCGGATGCGAGCGTGGCCGACCCGCGCGAGCAGTTTGAGAAAGCGGCGCGATATCCAACCACATTCTACGGCCAACTGGCCGCCGCGCGCATCGGGCTAACGCCGCCGCCGGCTGCCTACCCAACGCCCAGCGACGAGGAGCGGCGCACATTTGCGGCACGTAGCGCCGTGCGGGCCATCCAGCGCATCGAAGCCGCCGGCTTCCCCGATCGCGCCGACGTGCTCTACCGCAACCTCGCCGAGGAACTCGACAGCGCCGGTGAGCTCGCGCTGCTGGCGCTGATGGCAGAAAAGCGGAGCGATCACAATCTGGCGCTGCGTGTCGGCAAGATCGCCGCTGCACGCGGCATCAATGTCGGCGCTCTGGCGCATCCGGTCGGCGTGATTCCGGCAAGTGCCGATATTTCGGCGGCGGGCGAAGCGCTCGCCTACGCGGTCGCGCGGCAGGAAAGCGAATTCAATGTTGCGGCGGTTTCGCCCGCCGGGGCGCGCGGGCTGCTGCAATTGCTGCCGCGCACCGCCCGGTCGATGGCGCGGCGGGCAGGCCTGAGCTATTCGCCCCGCCGCCTCACCTCCGACCCCGGCTACAACGCCACGCTCGGCGCAACCTTCCTTGGAGACCAGCTCAACCGCTTCGGCGGTTCATATGTCCTGACGCTGGCCGGATATAACGCCGGCCCTGCCCGCGCTCAGCAATGGATCGCGCGCTATGGCGATCCGCGCGGCAAAGACATCGACACGGTTGTCGACTGGATCGAGAGCATTCCCTTCACGGAAACACGCAACTATGTTCAGCGCGTCATGGAGAGCTTCCAGGTCTACAAAATGAGGCTCGACGGCCGCCTGGATATCACCGACGATCTCGTCAGGTAACAATGAACAACGAATTCAAAGACTTCTATTATACATCCAATGACGGGCTGAAGCTTCACGCCCGCATTTACGGCGAGAAGAACGCCCCCGGCCTGCCGATTGTTTGCCTGGCGGGGCTGACGCGCAACGCCGCAGATTTTCACGAACTTGCCGTTCACCTGGCTGGCGGCGCCACGCCTCATCAGGTGATCGCATTCGACTACCGCGGGCGCGGGCGCTCGGCCTACGACAGGAACTGGAACAACTACGATCCGATCGTGGAAGCCGGCGATGTCGTGGCGGGCCTGACGGCGCTGGACATCGAACATGCCGCTTTCATCGGAACGTCCAGGGGCGGGTTGATCACCTTCGTGCTTGCCGCCATGCGTCCGTCCCTGCTCAGGGCGGTTGTACTCAACGATATCGGGCCGGTCGTCGAAGGCACGGGACTGGCTCAGATCCGCTCCTATCTGGAACGCGCGCCCAGCCCTTCGACTTTCGAAGAGGCGATTGCCATTCAAAGGTCGGCCCAGCAGGGCATTTTTACCGGCCTCAGCGATGCCGACTGGGACCGCGCGGTGCGGGCCTTGTACCGCGACGACAACGGCCGGCCAGTGCCGGATTTCGATCCCGCACTGCTGAATACGCTCAAGAGCGTCAATCTCAGCAAAGCCCTGCCGGAGTTCTGGCCGCAGTTCCTGGGTCTTTCGGCAGTGCCCGTGCTCGCAATCAGGGGTGAAAACTCGAAACTGCTTTCAGCCGAGACGCTGACGCAGATGAAAGCGCGCCATCCCGACCTCGAAACAATCACGGTTGCAGGTCAGGGCCACGCTCCCTTCCTGGAAACCGCCGGGCTGCCAGGGAAAATCGAAGGTTTCCTGAACCGCAAAGCCACGTCCGCGAAGCACGCGGCGTAGCCTACGCTTCCGCCCCGACCGACGGGCAGTCGAAGAAGCCAGTCAACCACAGACATGAAAAAACCCGGCGGTTGCCCGCCGGGTTTTCTGTTCCAGCGATTGCTGGAAACTGATCCTTACGGGATCGAGCGGTCGAAGCGCAGAGCGCCCGCCCAGCCACCGCTGGTGGTCATGTAACGGACTTCCGGACGGATCCGGAGACCGGTAACCGGACGGATGTCCAGACCACCGACGAGGTCGAAACCACCGGTGTTGGAGAACCACTGAGCCGACAGGGTACCAGCAACGGTTGCGGTGAACTGACCCTTCACGTGAGCGAGGATCGACCACGGAGCAACGTTACCAGCTGCACCACCCGGATCGCTGATCGCGTAACGGCCAGCGCCGCTCGAGTAGAGGATGTGCAGGCCAGCAGAGAACGAACCGTTAGGTGCGTTGTAGCGGAACACACCCTTGGCGCCCCAGGTGTTGGCATCGGTGTCGTAACCGACGATCGCACCAACGGAACCCCAGCCCTGAGCGAAGCGGATACCGCCTTCGATGTCCGGCACGTAGCCGCCAGCACCGTCTTCAAGCAGCGCGAGGATGGCGGAGAAGCCATTCGAGCCGTTGAAGGTGTAGCTGATCTCAGCCGAGTTCGAGAAGCCGTAGACGCCGCCATAGACGTTGCCCGAGCCGTAGCCGAGGAAACGAGCGTACGGGGTGTCGCCCTTACCCATGCGCAGAGTACCGGAAGCACCGATGATCTCGATGAACGCATGGTTCAGGTTGACCGACTGGCCGTAGCCGGTGACTGCAGCCGGAGCTGCCGGCGTGCCGGCGAGGCCAACGCGGGTGCCCCAACCGTAGTCGAACTCGACTTCAGCGAAGCCACGCAGCGTGCCCCACTCGGTTTCGTTGCGGACGTCGAACGTCGGCGCGAAACGAGCAAACCAACGCAGGTCGGTGTTGCTGAAGTTGAGCTGGAACCGGTAGTAGCCGCCGATGGCCATGCAGGTCTCGGTGCCCGGGATGTAGTAGAATCCGGTGCCGTACACGTCGCAGATGCG
>NZ_RCIO01000004.1 GCF_004000235.1 Mesorhizobium sp. Z1-4 | reverse complement strand
TGCAGGCATCGTCGCAAGCATCACGGAATAAGAACAAAAGTCTGATGTCGGTGCCGGGCGGAACCAGATGGTAGCGCCCGGAAACGACCCGAAGGAACTGACATGAACGGACAGAATATCCGCATTCGCCTCAAGGCGTTCGATCACCGGGTGCTCGACACGTCCACGAAAGAGATTGTGTCGACCGCCAAGCGGACCGGCGCAAGCGTTCGCGGGCCCATTCCGCTGCCGACCCGGATCGAAAAGTTCACGGTCAATCGGTCGCCGCACATCGACAAGAAGAGCCGTGAGCAGTTCGAGATGCGCACGCACAAGCGGCTGCTCGATATCGTCGACCCCACACCGCAGACGGTGGACGCGCTGATGAAGCTCGACCTCGCCGCCGGCGTGGATGTTGAAATCAAGCTCTAAGGAGCTGGACATGAGCCGCGGCTCGCGAAAGCGGGCCGGCTCCTCTGAAGGAAGATGAACCGATGCGTTCAGGTGTAATTGCACAAAAGGTAGGGATGACCCGCATCTACAATGATGCCGGGGAACATGTCCCTGTCACCGTGCTGCGCATGGAAAACTGCCAGGTCGTGGCGCAGCGTACGCAGGAGAAGAATGGCTATACCGCCGTTCAGCTCGGCGTCGGGCTGGCCAAGGTCAAGAATACTTCGAAGGCTCTGCGCGGCCATTTCGCGACTGCTTCGGTCGAGCCGAAGTCGAAAGTCGCGGAGTTCCGCGTGTCGCCGGACAACATGATCGACGTCGGTGCAGAGCTGACCGCCGATCACTTTGTCAGCGGCCAGAAGGTCGACGTGACCGGCACCTCGATCGGTAAGGGTTTCCAGGGTGTCATGAAGCGCCACAACTTCGGTGGTGGCCGCGCAACCCACGGTAACTCGGTTTCGCACCGCTCGCACGGTTCGACCGGTCAGCGCCAGGACCCCGGCAAGGTGTTCAAGGGCAAGAAGATGGCCGGCCACATGGGGTCGACCCGCGTGACCACGCAGAACCTGGAAGTCGTTTCGACCGACTCCGAACGCGGCCTGATCCTGGTTCGCGGCGCGGTTCCGGGCTCCAAGGGCGCCTGGATCTACGTTCGCGACGCCGTGAAGGCGCCGCTTCCGGACAATGCGCCGAAGCCGGCCGGCATCCGTGCCGCAGCCGCCAAGGCCGAACCCGTCGCAGAAGCAGCGCCGGCAGCAGAAGCCACCGCAGCCGAGGGAGCTGAGTGATGGACGTGAAGATGACCACGCTCGCCGGCAAGGATGCAGGCAAGCTGAAACTGTCGGAGGCGATCTTCGGCCTCGACCCGCGCGAAGACATTCTGCAGCGCGTCGTGCGCTGGCAGCTTGCCAAGAAGCAGCAGGGTACGCATCAGGCCAAGGGCCGCGCGGATATTTCGCGCACCGGCGCCAAGATGTACAAGCAGAAGGGTACGGGCCGCGCCCGTCACTCGTCGGCGCGTGCTCCGCAGTTCCGCGGCGGCGGCAAGGCTCACGGCCCGGTGGCGCGCAGCCATGCGATCGATCTTCCCAAGAAGGTCCGTGCGCTTGGCCTGAAGCATGCGCTTTCGGCGAAGGTGAAGGGCGAGCAGCTCATCATCATCGACGATCTGGCGGTGAAGGAAGCCAAGACCAAGGCGCTCATCGACGCGCTGGCCAAGCTTGGCCTGTCCAACGCGCTGGTGATCGGCGGTGCCGAACTCGATGTGAACTTCCGCCGCGCTGCGTCGAACATTCCGAATATCGACGTGCTGCCGGTACAGGGCATCAACGTCTACGACATTTTGCGCCGTGGCACGCTCGTCCTTTCCAAGGCGGCTGTCGAGGCTCTCGAGGAGCGCTTCAAATGACTGACCTTCGCCACTACGACGTGATCGTCAGCCCGGTCGTGACTGAAAAGTCGACACTTGCCTCGGAGAACAACCAGGTTGTGTTCAACGTGTCGCGCAATGCGACCAAGCCGGAAATCAAGGCTGCCGTCGAGGCGCTGTTCAGCGTCAAGGTGACGGGAGTGAACACGCTGCTGCGCAAGGGCAAGGTGAAGCGCTTCCGCGGCACGATCGGTCGCCAGAGCGACGTTAAGAAGGCAGTCGTGACGCTGGCCGAAGGCCAGTCGATCGATATCGCCACCGGCCTCTGAGCGGAGACAGGACAATGGCACTTAAGAAATTCAATCCGGTCACGCCAGGCCAGCGCCAGCTGGTCATTGTCGACCGCTCCGGCCTTTACAAGGGCAAGCCGGTCAAGGGCCTCACCGAGGGCCTGACCAGCAAGGGCGGCCGCAACAATCATGGCCGTGTCACCACGCGTTTCCGCGGCGGCGGTCACAAGCGGACCTACCGCATCATCGACTTCAAGCGCCGCAAGCACGATGTGGCGGCAACCGTCGAGCGCATCGAATACGATCCGAACCGGACCGCATTCATCGCTCTGCTGAAATATGCAGACGGCGAGCTTGCCTACATTCTGGCGCCGCAGCGTTTGTCGGTTGGCGACAGTGTGATTGCCGCTGCTTCTGCTGACGTGAAGCCGGGCAATGCGATGCCGCTTTCGGCGATGCCGGTCGGCACGATCGTGCACAATGTCGAGTTGAAGCCGGGCAAGGGCGGTCAGATCGCTCGTTCGGCAGGTGCGTATGCACAGCTCGTCGGCCGCGATCAGGGCATGGCGATCCTGCGGCTCAACTCGGGCGAGCAGCGTCTCGTTCAGGGCAGCTGCTTTGCAACCGTGGGCGCGGTGTCGAACCCCGACCATGGCAACATCAATCTTGGCAAGGCCGGCCGTTCGCGCTGGCTTGGCCGTCGTCCGCACAATCGCGGCGTTACGATGAACCCGGTCGATCACCCGCATGGCGGCGGTGAAGGCCGTACCTCTGGCGGCCGCCACCCGGTTACTCCGTGGGGCAAGCCGACCAAGGGTAAACGGACCCGGTCGAACAAGTTGACCGACAAATTCATCATGCGCTCGCGCCATCAGCGCAAGAAATAGGAAGAGGTAGGCGCACGTGTCCCGTTCAGTCTGGAAAGGCCCGTTCATCGACGGCTACCTGCTCAAAAAAGCGGACAAGGTCCGCGAGGGTGGCCGCAACGAGGTGATCAAGATCTGGAGCCGTCGCTCCACGATCCTGCCGCAGTTCGTCGGCCTCACCTGGGGTGTCTACAACGGCCAGAAACATATCCCGGTCGCCGTCTCCGAAGAGATGGTCGGCCACAAGTTCGGCGAGTTCGCTCCGACCCGTACCTATTACGGCCATGGCGCGGACAAGAAGGCGAAGAGGAAGTAAAATGGGCAAGCCCAAAACTCCGCGCCCCGTGGCCGACAATGAGGCCCGCGCAGTCGCTCGCACCATCCGTGTGAGCCCGCAGAAGCTGAATCTTGTCGCTGCGATGATCCGCGGCAAGAAGGTTCAGGCGGCGCTTCACGACCTGGAATTCTCGCGCAAGCGCATTGCCGGCACGGTTCGCAAGACCCTGGAATCGGCGATCGCCAACGCGGAAAACAACCACGACCTCGATGTCGATGCGCTGATCGTTGCCGAAGCTTATGTCGGCAAGTCGATCACGATGAAGCGGTTCCACACCCGTGGCCGCGGCCGTGCATCGCGTATCGAGAAGCCGTTCTCGAACCTGACGATCGTGGTTCGCGAAGTTGAAGAGAAAGCGGAGGCCGCCTGATGGGCCAGAAAATCAATCCGATCGGCCTGAGACTCGGCATTAACCGTACCTGGGATTCGCGCTGGTTCGCGAACTCCGGCGAATACGGAAAGCTGCTGCACGAAGATCTCAAGATCCGCGAATATCTTGAGAAGGAGCTGAAGCAGGCTGCCGTCTCCAAGATCGTGATCGAGCGCCCGCACAAGAAGTGCCGCGTGACGATCCATGCGGCCCGGCCTGGTCTGATTATCGGCAAGAAGGGCGCCGACATCGAGAAGCTTCGCAAGAAGCTGACCGCGATGACGCAGTCCGAAACGCACCTCAACATCGTTGAAGTGCGCAAGCCGGAGATCGACGCCACGCTGGTTGCTCAGTCGATCGCGCAGCAGCTTGAGCGCCGCGTAGCATTCCGCCGCGCCATGAAGCGCGCCGTGCAGTCGGCGATGCGTCTTGGCGCCGAGGGTATCCGCATCAATTGCGGCGGCCGTCTCGGCGGCGCGGAGATTGCGCGCATGGAGTGGTACCGCGAGGGCCGTGTGCCGCTGCACACGCTGCGCGCCGATGTCGATTACGGCACGGCAGAGGCGCAGACCGCTTACGGCATCTGTGGCGTGAAGGTCTGGATATTCAAAGGCGAGATTCTCGAGCACGACCCGATGGCGTCCGAGCGTCGCGCAATTGAGGGCGATTCCCACGGCTCGTCGCGTCGTCGCGAAAACGCCTGAGCAGGCCGCTAGAAGGATTTGGAGTTAGAGAACGATGCTGCAGCCCAAGCGCACAAAGTTCCGCAAGCAGTTCAAGGGACGCATCCATGGCACAGCCAAGGGCGGCACCGACCTGAACTTCGGCGGCTACGGCCTGAAGGCACTTGAGCCCAACCGCGTCACCGCGCGTGAGATCGAGGCGGCTCGCCGCGCGATCACCCGCCAGATGAAGCGCCAGGGCCGTGTCTGGATCCGTATTTTCCCGGACGTTCCGGTGACCTCGAAGCCTACCGAAGTCCGCATGGGTAAGGGCAAGGGCTCCGTCGATTACTGGGTGGCCAGGGTAAAGCCCGGCCGCGTCATGTTCGAGATCGACGGCGTCAATGAAGAAACCGCACGCGAAGCGCTGCGCCTGGGCGCGGCCAAGCTTTCGGTGCGCACGCGCTTCGTCCAGCGCATTTCGGACTAGGAGAGGGCGAGACGATGAAAGCCGTGGATGTACGGGCAAAGACGCCCGACCAGCTGAGCGATGACCTCGCAGCTCTGAAGAAGGAGCAGTTCAATCTGCGCTTCCAGAAGGCGACGGGTCAGCTTGAGAAAACCGCGCGCGTCCGGCAGATCCGCCGCGACATCGCGCGCATCAAAACTGTGCTGGCCGAAAAGTCGGCCGCCAAGAAGGCTTGAGGACTAAGAGATGCCAAAGCGCGTGATGCAGGGCACGGTCGTAAGCGACAAGAACGACAAGACGGTCGTCGTCCGTGTCGAGCGCCGCTTCACTCATCCGGTCATGAAAAAGACCGTGCGGATGACGAAGAACTACAAGGCGCATGACGAAAGCAACGCCTGCAAGGTCGGCGATATCGTCCAGATCGAAGAATCGCGTCCGATCTCGAAGGACAAGACCTGGGTCGTGCTTGCGGGTGCGGACAGCGAGAAGAAGCCGGCGAAAGCCGGGTAACCCACGAATTTGAATGCCGGGCAGGGCGGATATCCCGCCCCAAGATAGAATAGAAGGCGGCCAGTCATGATTCAGATGCAAACAAACCTCGACGTCGCGGATAATTCCGGCGCCCGTCGTGTCATGTGCATCAAGGTGCTTGGCGGTTCGAAGCGGAAATACGCTTCCGTTGGCGACGTCATTGTGGTGTCGGTCAAGGAAGCCATTCCGCGCGGCCGTGTGAAGAAGGGCGATGTGATGAAGGCGGTCGTCGTGCGTACCGCCAAGGACATCCGCCGTCCCGATGGCAGCGTGATCCGCTTCGACAAGAACGCGGCCGTGCTCGTCGACAACAAGAAAGAACCGATCGGTACCCGTATCTTCGGGCCCGTGCCGCGCGAACTGCGTGCACGCAGCCACATGAAGATCATTTCGCTGGCGCCGGAAGTACTCTGAGGAACCGCGGAAAATGAACAAGATTCGCAAAGGCGACAACGTCGTGGTGCTCGCCGGCAAGGACAAAGGCCGGACCGGTGAAGTGCTGCGCGTTATTCCCAAGGAAGACCGTGCCCTGGTGCGCGGCATCAACATGGTCGTGCGCCACCAGCGCCAGACCCAGGCTCAGGAAGGCGGGCTGATCCGCAAGGAAGCTCCGATCCACCTTTCGAACCTGGCTGTCGCCGATCCCAAGGACGGGAAACCCACTCGCGTCGGTTTCCGGGTCGAGAAGGACGGCACCAAGGTGCGGGTCGCAAAGCGCTCGGGAGATGTGATCAATGGCTGACGCTAAGTACGAACCGCGGCTGAAGAAGCTCTACCGCGACACCATCCGTGGCGCGATGCTGGAGCAGTTCAGCTATGCCAACGGCATGCAGGTGCCGCGGCTGGACAAGATCGTGATCAATATGGGCGTTGGCGAAGCCACGGCGGATTCCAAGAAGCCGTCGGTTGCCGCCGAGGATCTGGCGATGATCGCCGGTCAGCGCCCGGTCATCACCCATGCCCGCAACTCGATTGCAGGCTTCAAGGTGCGTGAGAACATGCCGATCGGTGCGAAGGTTACCCTGCGCCGCGACCGCATGTACGAGTTCCTGGATCGCCTGATCACCATTGCGCTGCCGCGCGTCCGCGACTTCCGCGGCCTCAATCCGAAGAGCTTCGACGGACGCGGCAATTTTGCGATGGGCATCAAGGAGCACATCGTGTTTCCCGAGATCAACTACGACAAGGTCGACCAGATCTGGGGAATGGACATCATCGTTTGTACGACCGCCGAAACGGACGACGAAGCACGGGCTCTGCTGCGTGCCTTCAACTTCCCCTTCCGGCAGTAACGGCAGCGAAAAAGGAAGATTTGCGAAATGGCAAAGACCAGTGCAGTCGAAAAGAACGAGCGCCGTCGCAAGATGGTCGCGCGCTATGCGTCCAAGCGCAAAGCGCTGAAGGCGGTCATCATGGACAAGAGCCAGCCGATGGAAGAGCGTTTCCGCGCTCAGATGAAGCTGGCCGCGCTGCCGCGCAATTCCGCGCCCTCGCGCATCCGCAACCGCTGCGAGGTAACGGGCCGTCCGCGCGCGTTCTATCGTAAGCTGAAGCTGTCGCGTATCGCGCTGCGTGAATTGGGCAACATGGGCAAGATCCCTGGCCTCGTTAAGTCGAGCTGGTAAGGAGCACCGTTATGGCACTGAGTGATCCCCTCGGCGATATGCTGACCCGCATCCGCAACGCCTATGGCCGCAAGAAGTCCAAGGTTTCGACCCCGGCTTCGCGCCTTCGCGCCCGCGTTCTCGACGTGATGAAGTCGGAAGGCTACATCCGTGACTACACCCAGGTCGATTTCGACAACGGCAAGTCCGAGATCGAGATCGAGCTGAAATATTACGAGGGCGAGCCCGTTATTCGCGAGATCGCCCGCGTTTCGAAGCCGGGCCGCCGCGTTTATGCATCGGTGAAGTCCATTCCGCAGGTGGCCAATGGCCTCGGCATCTCCATCCTTTCGACGCCGAAGGGCGTGATGGCAGACCATGAGGCACGCGAACAGAATGTCGGCGGAGAAGTTCTCTGCCAGATTTTCTGATCTGGGCCCAACAGGATTTAGAAGACGAGGACGCTAGATATGTCTCGTATTGGTAAGAAGCCCGTGTCCGTGCCGGACGGCGTGACCGCAACCGTGAACGGTCAGACCGTTTCGGCGAAGGGTCCGAAGGGCGAGCTGAGATTCGTCGTTAACGACGAGGTTCTGGTGAAGCTCGAAGACGGCAAGATCGACGTGTCGCCGCGCGATCAGTCGAAGCTGGCACGCTCCAAATGGGGCATGTCGCGCACGCAGATCTCGAACATTCTTTCCGGCGTGAAGGAAGGTTTCGAGAAGCGTCTCGAGATCAACGGCGTCGGCTACCGTGCCGCCATGCAGGGCAAGAACCTGCAGCTTGCGCTCGGCTTCAGCCATGACGTGGTTTATGAGGTGCCGGAAGGCATCACGGTCCAGGTGCCGAAGCCGACGGAGATCGTCGTTTCCGGCATCGACAAACAGCAGGTCGGCCAGGTCGCAGCCGAAATCCGCAAGTATCGCGGTCCCGAGCCCTACAAGGGCAAAGGCGTGAAGTACGCGGAAGAGCGGATCGTGCGCAAGGAAGGCAAGAAGAAGTAAGGGCTTAGCTCGGAGCTACGCCCGGAGTTGGAAAACGCCACGGTGCGCGGTCGCGGGAGGATATCGTTCCTACCGCAAATGGCCGCTCCCGTTTTACAAGGCAGGAACTGAAAATGGCTTCCAAGGAATCCACACTGCGCCGCGCACAGCGCGTTCGCCGCCAGATCAAGAAGGTTGCCGGCGAGCGTTTGCGTCTCACCGTCTACCGTTCGTCGAAGAACATCTACGCTCAGGTTATCGACGATACCAAGGGCCACACGGTCGCTTCGGCGTCGACGCTCGAGAAGGACCTGAAGGGTTCGCTCAAGACCGGGGCTGATGCAGCTGCGGCAGCCGCTGTAGGCAAGCTCGTCGCGGAACGCGCCAAGAAGGCCGGCGTCAAGGAAGTGGTATTCGACCGCGGGCCCTACATCTTCCACGGCCGCGTGAAAGCTCTTGCCGATGCCGCGCGCGAAGGCGGCCTCAGCTTCTAATCATCCGTCCAGGCCGATAGAGGCCGGACATTCATCAACGGTGCTATCCGGAAAAGAACAAGGACAGGATCATGGCACAGGAACGTAGGGATCGCGGCGGACGCGATCGTGACCGGGACGCTGACGACGGTTTCGTCGACAAACTCGTTCACATCAATCGTGTTGCAAAAGTCGTGAAGGGCGGCCGCCGTTTCGGCTTTGCCGCGCTCGTCGTCGTTGGCGACCAGAAGGGCCGCGTTGGCTTCGGCCACGGCAAGGCACGCGAAGTGCCGGAGGCCATCCGCAAGGCGACCGAGAGCGCCAAGCGCGACATGATCTTCGTGCCGCTGCGTTCGGGCCGTACGCTCCACCATGATGTGGAAGGCCGCTGGGGTGCCGGCAAGGTGCTTCTGCGTACTGCAAAGGCCGGTACCGGCATCATCGCGGGTGGCCCCATGCGCGCCGTCTTCGAGACGCTCGGCATGCACGACGTCGTCGCCAAGTCGCTGGGGTCTTCCAACCCCTACAACATGGTGCGGGCGACGTTCGAGGCGCTCAAGGGCCAGATGCATCCGAAGGATGTCGCTGCGCAGCGCGGTATCAAGTACTCGACCTTGCAGGCGCGCCGCGGTGCCGCCGCAACGGCCGACGAATAGACGCCAAGCGGCTTGATCAAGGGATAGAAGACCATGGCTAGCAAGCAGGGCAAAACCATTACCGTGGAGCAGATCGGCAGCCCGATCCGCCGTCCGTCCGAACAGCGCAAGACGCTGATCGGACTTGGCCTCAACAAACTTCACCGCCGCCGCACCCTGGAGGATACGCCTTCGGTTCGCGGCATGATCGCGCAGGTGCAGCACCTCGTTCGCGTCGTCGACGAGGCTTGAGCGGAAGCGCAGGAGAGACGAGATGAAACTCAACGAATTGCGCGACCGCGACGGCGCATCCAAATCGCGTAAGCGCGTAGGCCGTGGCATCGGCTCCGGCACCGGCAAGACCGGCGGCCGCGGCGTCAAGGGCCAGAGCTCTCGCTCCGGCGTTGCCATCAACGGCTTCGAAGGCGGCCAGATGCCGGTTTACCGGCGTCTTCCCAAGCGCGGCTTCAAGAACATTTTCGCCAAGGATCTCAACATCGTATCCCTGGCGCGCGTGCAGCAGGCGATCGATGCCAAGAAGCTCGATGCCAAGAAGCCGGTAACGGCCGAGGCGCTCGTGGAAGCTGGCGTACTGCGCCGCGTTCGCGATGGCGTTCGTGTGCTTGGCGACGGCGAGCTGACGACGAAGGTGGCTTTCGAAGTTGCCGGTGCGTCGAAGTCGGCGGTCGAAAAGATCGAAAAGGCCGGCGGCTCGATCAAGCTCCCGGAAGCCAAGGCGGCCGAGTGAGCGGCATCTTGCCAGGCTCGATCGCACGCACTTCTCACCAGAAATTCACACAAGCCGCGGCTTTCGCGGCTTGCATCCGGCCCGGCCGAGCCCTATCTCGGGGCTTCGGCCGCGCGCCGCTTATCGTGGCCTGATCACGCGGAGACCGACCGATGGCTTCGGCTGCTGAACAACTTGCCGCCAATCTCAATTTCTCTGCCTTTGCGAAGGCAGAGGATCTCAAGAAACGCATCTGGTTCACCCTAGGCGCTTTGCTGGTCTACCGGCTTGGTACCTATATCCCGATGCCAGGCATCAATCCCGATGCTTTCGCACAGGCGTTCCAGCAGCAGTCGGGCGGCGTGCTCGGCATGTTCAACATGTTTGCCGGCGGTGCCGTCGAGCGCATGGCGATCTTTGCGCTCGGCATCATGCCGTACATTTCCGCCTCCATCATCATGCAGCTGATGACGTCGGTCGTGCCGACGCTCGAACAGCTCAAGAAAGAAGGCGAGCAGGGCCGCAAGGTCATCAACCAGTATACGCGGTACGGCACCGTGCTCCTGGCGACCGTTCAGGCCTATGGCATTGCCGTCGGGCTTGAAAGCGGGTCCGGCATCGTGGCCGATCCAGGCTGGTTCTTCCGCGTTTCGGCGGTAATCACGCTTGTCGGCGGCACCATGTTCCTGATGTGGCTCGGCGAGCAGATCACGGCGCGCGGTATCGGCAACGGCATTTCGCTGATCATCTTCGCCGGCATTGTGGCGGGTCTCCCGTCAGCTATCTCGGGTACGCTCGAGCTTGGCCGCACCGGAGCGCTGTCGACCGGCATCATCCTGGCCATCATCGTGCTGGCAATCGTCGTTATCGGTGTGATTGTGTTCTTCGAGCGGGCGCAGCGCCGGCTGCTGATCCAGTATCCGAAGCGCCAGGTCGGCAACCGCATGTTCCAGGGCGATACCTCGCATCTGCCGCTGAAGCTCAACACGGCCGGCGTCATCCCGCCGATCTTTGCATCGTCGCTGCTGCTCCTGCCCGCGACCGTGGCCGGTTTCTCCGACACCTCCACATTGCCGACCTGGGCTGCCAGCATTCTTGCCGCGCTTGGACACGGCCAGCCGATCTACATGCTGCTCTATGCCGCCATGATCGCGTTTTTCGCCTTCTTCTATACCGCCATCGTGTTCAACCCGAAGGACACGGCGGATCAGCTCAAGAAGCATTCGGGCTTCATTCCGGGTTACCGTCCGGGTGAGCGCACGGCCGAATATATCGACTATGTGCTGACGCGCATCACGGTCGTCGGGGCGATCTATCTGGTGATCGTGTGCCTGCTGCCCGAGTTTCTGATTTCGGCCACCGGCGTTCCTTTCTATCTCGGCGGTACTTCTCTGCTGATCGTCGTCAGCGTAACGCTCGACACCGTGGCGCAGGTTCAGGGCCATCTGATCGCGCATCAGTATGAAGGGCTGATCAAGAAGTCGAAACTTCGCGGGGGTAAAAGAGGGCGATGAGGCTGATACTGCTTGGCCCGCCAGGTGCGGGTAAGGGGACTCAAGCACAGCGACTGGTCGAAAAACACGGCATCCCGCAGCTCTCCACCGGAGACATGCTGCGGGCGGCCGTTGCCGCGCAAACAGAGGTCGGCAAACGCGCCAAGGCCGTTATGGATGCTGGAGAGCTCGTTTCCGACGAAATCGTGAATGCGATTGTCGCCGAACGCATCGATCAGGCGGATGCCGCGAAAGGCTTCATTCTCGACGGTTACCCGCGCACGCTGGCCCAGGCGGATGCCGTCGGCGCCATGCTGAACAAGCGCGGTGCCGAACTCGACGCTGTTGTCGAGCTTGTCGTCGATGACAAGGCACTGGTCGGCCGAATCCTGAAGCGGGCGGCTGACGCCAAGGCTGCCGGCCAGCCGGTCCGCAAGGACGACAATGCCGAAGTCTTCGATGAGCGGCTGCGCGAATACTACAAGAAGACCGCCCCGCTGATCGGCTACTATTATGCCAAGGGCAAGCTTGTCGGGGTCGATGGTATGGCGACCATCGACGAGGTTACGAAAGAGATCGACGGCGTTCTGGCCAAGTTGAGCTAGAGCGGCAGTCGCGGACTTGACAGCGGCGGGATTCCGGACTATCGCGGCCCGTCTTCCAGTCAGAACGAATGTGAAGCTGCCCGAAAGGGTGTTTCGCTGATTTTGCATTGAAGATGCCCGCATGGGCCGGCCTCCACCGGACGCGGGTTCAACGAAGCGCCGGGTTTCCCGGCATAAATGGAGACGAGAGAATGGCTCGTATTGCCGGCGTCAATCTGCCGACCAACAAGCGCGTTGTGATTGCGCTTCAATATATCCACGGTATCGGACCGAAATTCGCGTCCGAGATCATCACCAAAGCCAACATTCCCGCAGAGCGGCGTGTCAACGAACTGACCGACGCCGAAGCGCTGCAGATGCGCGAGATTATCGACCGCGACTATAAGGTCGAAGGCGACCTTCGCCGCGAAGTGTCGATGAACATCAAGCGTCTCATGGATCTTGGTTGCTACCGCGGTCTGCGGCATCGCCGCTCGCTGCCGGTTCGCGGTCAGCGTACGCACACCAATGCGCGCACCCGCAAGGGCCCGGCCAAGGCGATCGCCGGCAAGAAGAAGTAAGTTGGGGGAGTAGGGGAGTAAGGCAGTAGGGCAGTATGTTTTCGGTCGAGGACGGCCACAAAGACGAACATACTCCCCTACTGCCCTATTCCCTTACTGCCTTAACCAAGGTGTAGCCGCTGGAGTTACGGCGGCGCTGATATCGATTGAAAGGACCATCATGGCCAAAGAAGCCACACGCGTACGCCGCCGCGAACGCAAGAACATTTCCACCGGCGTCGCGCATGTCTCGTCGACGTTCAACAACACCATGATCACCATCACCGATGCACAGGGCAATGCGATTGCCTGGTCGTCGGCCGGTGCTCAGGGTTTCAAGGGATCGCGCAAGTCGACGCCGTTCGCGGCGCAGATGGCCGCCGAGGATTGCGCCAAGAAGGCGCAGGAGCACGGCATGCGCACGCTCGAGGTCGAGGTCAGCGGACCCGGTTCGGGTCGTGAGTCGGCACTGCGCGCCCTGCAGGCCGCCGGTTTCACCATCACCTCGATCCGTGATGTGACGCCGATCCCGCACAATGGTTGCCGCCCGCGCAAAAAGCGCCGTGTATAACCCAGAGATTTGAAACTGCCGCGCGAGCTTCCCGCGGCATGATGCCGAAGCAGTATATTCGGGTCATGCGAAGTAAAGACGCTCCTCCACGGCTTTCCAGGACGCCCGCCACGATTGGATGGTGGCGGGGAAACGGAAGGATGACAGAATGATCCAGAAGAACTGGCAGGAACTGATCAAGCCCAACAAGATCGATTTCCAGTCGAAGGGCAACACGACGACGGTCGTCGCCGAACCGCTCGAACGCGGCTTCGGTCTGACGCTCGGCAACGCGCTGCGCCGCGTTCTGCTTTCGTCGCTGCGCGGTGCCGCGGTGACTGCGGTGCAGATCGATGGCGTGCTGCACGAGTTCTCTTCGATTTCGGGCGTGCGTGAAGACGTCACCGACATCGTGCTCAACATCAAGGAAATCGCCATCCGCATGGAAGGCGACGGACCGAAGCGCATGGTTGTGCGCAAGCAGGGCCCGGGTCAGGTGACTGCGGGCGATATCCAGACCGTCGGCGATGTCGAAATCCTCAACCCCGACCACGTGATCTGCACGCTGGACGAGGGCGCTGAAATCCGCATGGAGTTCACGGTCAACAACGGCAAGGGTTATGTCCCGGCAGACCGCAACCGCGCCGAAGACGCGCCGATCGGCCTCATCCCGGTCGACAGCCTTTATTCGCCGGTCAAGAAGGTCTCCTACAAAGTCGAAAACACCCGTGAGGGCCAGGTTCTCGACTATGACAAGCTGACCATGTCGATCGTGACCAACGGCGCCATCTCCGGCGAGGACGCGGTGGCTTTCGCTGCTCGCATCCTGCAGGATCAGCTCGGCCTCTTCGTGAACTTCGAAGAGCCGCAGAAGGAACAGCCGGCGGAGCAGGTTACGGAGCTTGCCTTCAATCCGGCACTTCTGAAGAAGGTGGACGAGCTGGAGCTTTCGGTCCGTTCGGCCAACTGCCTGAAGAACGACAACATCGTTTACATCGGAGACCTGATCCAGAAGACGGAAGCCGAGATGCTGCGTACGCCGAATTTCGGTCGCAAGTCGCTCAACGAGATCAAGGAAGTGCTGGCTTCCATGGGCCTTCACCTCGGCATGGAGGTGCAGGACTGGCCGCCGGACAACATCGAAGATCTGGCAAAGCGCTACGAAGACCAGTATTGAACGGTGAATAGTGAGTGGTGAGTAGTGAATAGGATTATTGGAACGTCTGTTCCCCATTCACCATTTCTCCATTCGCCATTCGCGAATTGAAAAACCGGGCGCCTTGCGCCGAATTCTAGGAGAAAGCCAATGCGTCACGGAAAATCCGGTCGTCGGCTGAACCGCACCGCCAGCCACCGCAAGGCCCTGTTCGTGAACATGGCCGCGTCGCTGATCGAGCATGAACAGATCACCACCACGCTGCCCAAGGCCAAGGAGCTTCGGCCGATCGTGGAGAAGCTGGTCACGCTCGGAAAGCGCGGCGACCTGCATGCGCGCCGCCAGGTGATCGCCAGGATCGGTTCGGCGGAGCTTGCGAAGCGCCTGATCGAAACCATTGCGCCGCGTTATGCGACCCGCAATGGCGGCTACACCCGCATCATGAAGGCCGGTTTCCGCCATGGCGACAATGCGCCGATGGCAGTGATCGAATTCGTGGACCGCGACACTGCAGCCAAGGGCGCTGCCGACCGTGCGCGCCTCGAGGCCGAGGATACGCCGAGCGAAGCCGAAGCCGCGTAATTTCGCGTTTGGACCGAACGGTAATGCGAAGGGCCCTGCGGGGCCCTTTTTCTTGCTTGTTGCCGAAATTAGCTAAAACAGCTAAATTAAGTGCATGAACTCGATGACCGCATCAGACGCGAAGAACAAATTCGGGCAGCTGCTTGAACTCGCCCGTTCCGGGCCTGTGCGTATCCAGAAGCAAGGCCGCGATGTCGCAATCGTGCTTTCTCCGGATGAGTTTCGCCGAATAGCCGAGGCTGCCGGCGGGTCCGTTAACCCGCTGGTGGAGAAGCTGCATGCGGAGAGCGCATCGCGGTGGGCCAAGGTCTACGAAGCGCTCGCCAAATAGCCGTGATCTATGTCGGTCTCGATGATGCTCTGTTTATTCACCGCGAGCAGCTTCGATTGTTCGGCGGTGCGCGAGGGATTCGCGACCTTGGACTTGTCGAGCCGGCGCTTCTGAGGCCGCAGACCGGCTATTATGGCGACACGATCGAAGAGGCTGCAGCGCTGTGGGAAAGCTTGGCTATGAACCACGGCTTCATCGACGGCAACAAGCGCGTCGGGTTCGCCTGCATGGACATATTTCTCGGGCTGAACGGCAAGCGGCTCGAATGCGACCCGGACGATGTGATCCGCTTCATCTATCACCACCTTGAAGCCGGAACGTTCAACAAAGACGTTCTGGACAGCTGGCTGCGACAGCATGTTCGATAGCTCGGCCATTTGTTTTGCACATTCGCGGCAAAAATGGCATCCGCTTCGCTGAAGAGGATTCCCGCCATGCGCAGACTGTCGTCATTCTTCGCCGCCTTCCTTGCCCTGGCCGTCGTCGCCGCGCTGATGGCGCTGCCATTGAAGGCGGAGGAAACTCCAGCGCAGGACCTGGGCTCGATCCTGACCGACTTGCTGCGCGGCGGGCTCGATACCGGAGAGCCGCATAGGCGATTGCCGTTCGGGCGCAGCGAGATGCAGCTCTCTTTCGCACCGCTGGTCGCGGAGACAGCGCCAGCCGTGGTCAATGTCTATGCGTCGGCGCAAGTGAGCGCACGGCCTTCGCCGTTTCTTTCCGACCCGTTTTTCGAGCATTTCTTCGGGCAACAAATGCCGCCGCGCGTCCAGTCATCGCTGGGTTCGGGCGTCATTGTCGACGAAAGCGGGCTCGTGGTGACGAATTTCCACGTCATACGGGGGGCGGACGAGGTGAAAGTGGCCATGTCCGACGGCCGCGAATTCGCCAGCACTATTTTGCTCAAGGACGAATCGCTCGATCTCGCGGTGCTCAAGATCGAAGGCGACCAACCGTTCCCGACGGTGGGGATAGGCGATTCCGACGCACTTCTGGTCGGCGACCTGGTGCTGGCAATCGGCAACCCGTTCGGGGTCGGCCAAACAACGACAAGCGGCATCGTTTCGGCGGTCGCCCGAACCCATATCGGGATCTCGGATTTCGGCTTTTTCATCCAGACGGACGCAGCGATCAATCCGGGCAATTCCGGCGGTGCGCTGATCAACATGGCGGGCGAGCTCGTCGGCATCAATACGGCGATCTACAGCCGCAGCGGCGGCTCCATAGGCATCGGTTTTGCAATTCCGGCCAACATGGTGCGCGCGGTTGTCGCTTCCGCGCAGGGCGGCAGCGACTTCTTCGAAAGGCCCTGGATCGGTGCGAATTTCGAGGCCGTGGACGCGCAGATGGCGGAAGCGCTCGGAATGCCGCGTCCCACCGGGGCGCTTGTGTCGGATATCTATCCCGGCAGCCCCGCCGAGATTGCCGGTATGCGGCCGGGCGATGTGGTTCTGGCTATGAATGCAACCCGCATCGAGCATCCCGACGCGCTTGATTACCGGCTTGCGACACGTCCGATCGGCGCCGAGATTTCACTGACGTTGTTGCGGCAGGGCGAGGAGATTCCTGTCGCGCTTGAATTGATGCGCGCGCCGGAAGGTGCGGCGGCGGCCGAGGTCGTGATCGAAGGCAATTCGCCCTTCGCGGGAGCCAAGGTGGCGGCGTTGTCGCCGCGCCTTGCGCAGCGGCTCAGAGTTGCAGGCCGCACGGAAGGCGTGGCGATTGTCGATATCGACCGGTCCTCCGCCGCCGCGCAGTTCGGGTTTCAGCCGGGCGACATCGTTCGTGACGTTAACGGCATTGCGATCGACAGCGCGGAAACACTGGCGAGAGCGGCCGGCGAGGAAACGCGCTGGTGGCGGTTCACGATAGAGCGCAACGGTCAAACGTTCCGCCAGGTATTGCGGTTCTGAGCGGCCATGGCCGATCTGTTTGGCGCTTCCGACAGCCCAGCCGATGCCGGTGCATCCGGTGCTCGTCCGCTTGCCGACCGCTTGCGTCCTGCAAAGCTGGGTGAGGTTGTCGGTCAGGAACATCTGACCGGGCCGGATGGCGCGCTGACGCGCATGATCGCTTCCGGCTCGCTGGGTTCGCTGGTTTTCTGGGGGCCGCCAGGTACCGGCAAGACAACCGTTGCGCGGTTGCTTGCCGGCGAAACCGACCTCGCGTTCGAACAGATTTCGGCGATCTTTTCCGGCGTAGCCGATCTGAAGAAGGTGTTTGAAGCGGCGCGCCTGCGGCACCGCAACGGCCGCCAGACGCTGCTTTTCGTGGACGAGATTCACCGCTTCAATCGCGCTCAGCAGGACGGTTTCTTGCCAGTCATGGAGGACGGTACGGTCATTCTGGTCGGCGCGACGACCGAAAACCCGTCCTTCGAGCTCAATGCTGCGCTTTTGTCGCGGGCGCGCGTCTTGTCGTTCAAGCCGCTGGAAGCCGCAAGCCTGGCTCTTCTGCTGGAACGCGCCGAAACAACGGTCGGTAGACCGCTGCCGCTCGACTATGCGGCGAGGGCGGTTCTGATCCGGATGGCCGATGGCGACGGGCGGGCCATACTGACACTGGCCGAAGAGGTGTGGCGCGCTGCGCGCGTAGGCGAGACATTCGACGCCGAGGCGCTGCAGCGCATCGTTCAGCGCCGCGCGCCGGTCTACGACAAGGGCCAGGATGGCCACTACAATCTGATCTCGGCGCTGCACAAGGCCGTGCGCGGTTCCGACCCCGATGCCGCGCTCTATTATCTGGCGCGCATGTTCGATGCGGGCGAGGCGCCGCTGTTTCTGGGGCGGCGGCTGGTGCGCATGGCGGTGGAAGATATCGGTCTTGCCGACCCGCAGGCGCTGGTCATCGCCAACGCTGCGAAGGACGCCTACGATTTTCTCGGGTCGCCCGAGGGTGAACTGGCGCTCGCACAAGCCTGCATCTACCTGGCGACCGCGCCCAAATCCAACGCAGCATACACGGCCTACAAAGCATCCATGGCCGCTGCGAAGGAGCACGGTTCACTCTTGCCGCCCCGCCACATTCTCAATGCACCGACAAAGCTTATGAAGTCAGAAGGTTACGGATCGGGCTATCAGTACGACCACGACCAGCCGGACGCGTTTTCGGGACAGGATTATTTTCCGGAGGCCATGGGACGGCGGCGGTTCTACGAGCCGCCGGATCGCGGCTTCGAGCGCGAAATCCGCAAACGGCTCGACTATTGGGACAAGTTGCGGAACGAGCGCAAATCAGCGGCCAGGGATAGTGGCGAGCCCGAGCAGAGCTGATTTGCCATCGGTGGCCTTTCGGCGCCATGCGCCTTCCGCTATCAGGGAGCCATGTATCATTTGCTCATCGTCGCCGCCGGCGGCGCTATCGGCGCTGCAATGCGCCACCTGGTGGGCATGGCTGCCCTTCGCTGGGCGGGGCCGGCTTTCCCCTGGGGTACACTCACGGTCAATCTGGCCGGTTCCTTCCTCATGGGCGTGCTGATAGAGCTGTTGGCGCGCAAGGCCGGTGTTTCCCCGGAAGTGAGGCTCTTCGCCGCAACCGGCGTTCTGGGCGGTTTCACGACCTTTTCGGCCTTTTCACTGGACGTGGTGGTGTTATGGGAACGCGGTGCGCTGTTGGCAGCCGCCGGCTACACGCTGGTTAGTGTCGTGGGTGCCGTTGCGGCGCTGTTCGCTGGGCTGGCGATCGTGCGCGCGCTGGCTTGAGCGCAACGAATTTTCCGGAACCGAGTAAGACATGGCCGGTGTAGAGCAGATCAAAGTCGCCGACGACGAGGCAAACATGCGCCTCGACCGGTGGTTCAAGGTTCATTATCCGGGTCTCGGCTTTGGCCGCCTCCAGAAACTGCTTCGGTCGGGACAGGTGCGGGTCGATGGCGGGCGCGTCAAAACCGACACGCGGCTGGATCCCGGCCAGACCGTGCGCGTGCCGCCGCTCGACACGGACCGCAATACCGGACCGCTGACCCCACGCTCGATTGCCAACAAGGACGACGCAGACGCGCTGTCGCAGCTACTGCTCCACGAAGACGATAAAGTGCTCGTTTTCAACAAGCCGCCTGGGCTCGCGGTGCAGGGAGGTTCGGGCATTGTGCGCAGCGTCGACCAGATGCTGGAGGCCTGGCGCAACAGAAAAGGCGAGAAGCCGCGGCTGGTGCACCGGCTCGACCGCGACACGTCGGGCGTTCTCGTCGTTGCCCGCACGCGGCAGGCGGCGATGCGGCTTGCCGAATCCTTCCGTACGCGGGAAACGAAGAAGACATACTGGGCGCTGGTAAAGGGCGTTCCCGCCAGGAAAACCGGCAAGATCTCCAACTGGCTGGTCAAGGAGCCGACGCCTGACGGCGACCGCATGCGCGTCGCGAAACACGGCGAGACGGGAGCAGATCACGCGGTTTCATACTACCGGGTGGTGGATCAGGCAGGGCAGGCGCTCTCCTGGCTCGAAATGGAACCCTATACGGGCCGCACTCACCAGTTGCGCGTTCACGCGGTTTCGATTGGCTGCCCAATCATCGGTGACCCGAAATATTTCGAGGCCGACCAGAACTGGGAATTTCCAGGCGGTATCCAGAAGCGCCTGCATCTTCATGCGCGGCGCATCGTCATCCCGCATCCGGGATCGGGTACCATCGACGTTACGGCGCCTTTGCCCGGGCACATGGTGCAAAGCTGGAACCTGCTCGGTTTCGACGAAACGAGCGCTGAGGACGAACAATGAGCGTGGTTTCGCCGACACTCGACAAGCGGGACGCAATCGACGCTTTCGCCGCTGGCATGATGATCGTGCTCACCCTGACCTGGGGCCTCAACCAGGTTGCGATCAAGATATCCAACGAAGGCTACAATCCGGTTTTCCTGACCGTAGCGCGCTCCAGCATAGCTGCCGTGCTGGTTTTTGCCTGGTGCCGGTTGCGTGGCATAAGGCTTTTCGAGAACGACGGGACGTTGTGGCCGGGGATAATCGTCGGCGCCATGTTCGGCCTCGAGTTCATCCTTATCTTTTTCGGGCTCGACTTCACCACGGCCGCACGCGGAACGCTGATGGTCAACACAATGCCGTTCTGGGTGCTGATCGGCGCGCATTTCCTGCTGGGAGAGCGCATGACGCGGGTCAAATTCGGCGGCCTGCTGCTGGCATTCTGCGGCGTGGTACTGGTGTTTTCCGACGAACTCAGCCTGCCTGATGCCGCAGCGCTGAAAGGCGATTTCATGCTGCTGGCCGCGGGACTTCTCTGGGGCGGCACGACACTCGTCATCAAACGCACCAGCCTGGCTGAAGCCAGTGCCGAAAAAACGCTTCTGTACCAGCTGCTGGTATCGGCCCTGGTGTCGGCGCCGCTTATCCCGCTCGCCGGGCCGGTGTTGCGGGACGTGACAGCGATGGCAACCGCCTCGCTGCTCTACCAGGCTGTTTTTGTTGTCGCGTTCACCTATGTGCTTTGGTTCTGGCTGATGCGCCGTTATCCGGCGTCGGGGCTTTCGAGCTTTACCTTTCTGAGCCCCGTATTTGGCGTGCTCGGCGGCGGCCTGCTCTTGGGCGAACCGCTCTCCTGGCGCATTTTCGCCGCGCTGACGATGATCGCCGCGGGTCTGGTGCTGGTGAACCGGCCCGTGCGGCGCGGCCAACCGGGCTGAAACGATCGGATACGAACATGCGTGATCTTCTCAACGATCTCGAGGCCGGCAGGGCGGCGCAGCGCGACCCGAACGAAGCTGCGCGGGAGTCCATGCGCGTCCAGCTGCCGAAACGCTTTTACAAGGTGGCGGGTTTCGAGGCCGAAGACGCCGGATTTTCCGTTCGGCTGGACGGCAAGCAGGTCCGCACGCCGGGCCGCAAACCGCTCATTTTGCCGACGGCTGGCGCTGCGAGACTGGTTGCCGGTGAGTTTGACGCCCAAGGCGAGAAAATCGATCCGATGACCATGCCGGCCACGCGGCTGGTCAATACCGCGATTGACGGCGTTGCTAACGACGTGCAGGCGGTGCTTGAGGACATCTTGCGCTACGCATCTTCCGATCTCATCTGTTATCGGGCCGACACACCTCAGGAACTGGTCCAACGTCAGGGGGATGCGTGGGACCCCGTGCTCGACTGGTTGCAAGGCCTGCTCGGTGCACGTTTCATCCTGGCGGAAGGGGTGATGCCGGTTGAGCAGCCGCGCGAGACCATAGCCGTTCTGGGTGCCTATCTCGCCCAAAGGCGGGAGCCGTTCAGGATTGCGGCACTGCATGTCATGACATCGCTGATGGGTTCGGCGCTGCTTGCGCTCGCCGTTGATGCCGGGGAGCTCGACGTCGAGCGCGCCTGGACGGCAGCCCATATCGATGAGGACTGGAATACAGAACAGTGGGGCGAAGACACCGAAGCGGCTTCGCGCCGTGCGCAGCGTCTTCTGGAAATGCGGGCCGCAGGTGCGCTTGTGGCGACGCTCGACGCGTCGTAATCCGGCGCAAACCCTTGTGAGCTTTGCCCGCCCGGCATTTCATCCGTCGGTGAAACCCCTTAGGCTCCTTGCATGAGCGAATCAAAAGCAATGATCCTGGGCGCTGCGGGCAAGCGTCTGTCAACCGAAGAAATCGCATTCTACCATGGCGAAAAACCGTGGGGATTCATTCTCTTCGCGCGCAATATTGAGACGGCAGATCAAGTCCGCTCCCTGGTCGCGGAAATGCGCACCGCGGTCGGGCGGGCCGATGCGCCGGTTTTCATCGACCAGGAGGGTGGGCGCGTGCAGCGGCTGCGGCCGCCTCTGGCGCCGAACTACCCGCCCGCGGCCGAGCTCGGTGCGCTTTATGCGCGTGATCCGGAGGCCGGTTTGCGCTCCGCATGGCTAATGGCGCGTCTGCATGCGTTTGACCTATTGCGGCTGGGCATCACGGCGGACTGCCTTCCGGTGCTCGACGTACCGACGGAGGGCGCGCATGACGTGATCGGGAACCGCGCCTATGGGCGCACGCCGGAATCGGTAACTGCTCTTGGAAGAGCCATGGCGGACGGTTTGCTCGCCGGCGGTGTATTGCCGGTCATGAAGCACATTCCGGGTCACGGTCGGGCAGGGGCCGACACGCACCACGAACTGCCCCGCGTCGATGCTTCACTGGAAGAGCTCGAAACGCGTGATTTCGCACCGTTCAGGGCGCTTGCCGACCTGCCATTCGCGATGACGGCACATGTCGTTTACTCGGCGATCGACGGAATGATGCCGGCCACAACGTCCCGCGTCATTGTCGAAGATGTCATTCGTGGCCATATCGGGTTCGATGGCCTTCTTATGAGCGATGATGTTTCGATGCAGGCGCTTTCTGGGGATTTCAGGGATCGCACGGATGCAATCTTCGCCGCCGGATGCGATGTCATTCTGCATTGCAACGGCGTGATGGAGGAAATGCAGCAAGTGGCGGCGATGACCCCGGCTCTGAAAGACAAGGCCGAAACCCGGGCCAATCGGGCGCTGCTGCGGCGCGAATTGCCGGATACGGTGGAAGAAACCGCCGCGCGTGAAGAGTTTTCGGCGCTGACCGGCATTTCGGTCGAGGCGGCTTGAGGCTGCGGCTGTGAGCGCCCCGGCGACAAAGACAGGCGGGTCCAAGGCGCCGATGGAGGCGATCTGGACCAATGAAGAGGAGCGGACCGCCAGTGATCCGCTGCTTCATGTCGATGTCGAAGGTTTTGAAGGGCCGCTCGATCTCCTCCTGCATCTGGCGCGCAACCAGAAGGTAGATCTGGCGCGCATTTCGGTTCTGGCGCTGGCCGAGCAGTACATTTCTTTCATCGAGCGTGCGCGCGAGCTCCGGCTCGAACTGGCAGCCGACTATCTGGTTATGGCGGCGTGGCTCGCCTACCTCAAATCGCGGCTGCTCATTCCCGAACAGGCCAGCAACGACGGCGAGAGCGGCGAAGAGATGGCGGCGTTGCTGCAGTTCCGCCTGAAACGCCTCGAGGCCATGCGCGAGGCGGCGTCCAGGCTGGTCAACCGCAACCGGCTTGGCCGGGATTTTTTCGGGCGCGGCGATCCGGAACATGTGATTGTCGACCGTCGCAACGAATATTCGGGCACGCTCTACGACCTGCTGACGGCATACGCCTCGTTGCGTCAGCGGCAGGCTGTAACCAATGTTCGCATCGAAAAGCGCGGTGTCTGGTCTCTCAAGGATGCCCGCCAGGTTCTGTCACGCATGATCGGCACACTGCGCGACTGGACGGCGCTCGACAGCTTCCTGCTCGAATATCTCAGCCTGCCCGGCGAGCGCGCCACCGTACTCGCCAGCTCGTTCGCCGCTACGCTGGAGATGGTGCGCGAGGGTACGCTGGAAATCAAACAACAGGATGCATTTGCACCTCTTTTCATGCGCAACAAGGCCGACAAGGCAGCAATGGCCGGAGTGGAAACATGAGTGAAGGCGAAACCGCGGAAGTCGTGGAATTCGAGCAGGACAACAACGCTGCCGGCCAACACGCAGACAATCCTGCGTTGCGTCTGCATATGGCCGAAGCGGTGCGCATGGCCGAGGCTATCGTCTTCGCCTCGGCGGAGCCGGTCAGCGAAAAGACCCTTGTCTCGCGGCTGCCGGATGGCATCGCCGTGCCGGCAGTGATGGACGAACTCACCGAAATCTACGCCAAGCGCGGCGTCAATCTGGTGAAGGTCGGTGACAGCTGGGCATTCCGCACTGCAGGAGATCTGGCCTTCCTGATGAACCGCGAGGCGGTGCAGCAGAGGCGGCTGTCGCGGGCGGCACTCGAAGTGATGGCGATCATCGCCTACCACCAGCCGGTTACGCGCGCCGAAATCGAGGAAATCCGCGGTGTCGAGACGTCCAAGGGTACGCTCGATACGCTGCTCGAAACCGAGTGGGTCCGTATGCGCGGCCGCCGCCGCACGCCGGGCCGCCCGGTCACCTACGGGACAACGGAGCATTTTCTCGATCATTTCGGGTTGCCGGAGCTGCGCGACTTGCCGGGCATCGATGAACTCAAGGGGGCAGGGCTCCTCTCGTCGCGCATGCCATCCAATTTCAGCGTGCCGCAGCCTCCGGCCAATACGGACGGTCTCGCCGATGACGAGGATGAGCTGACTGATATCGACCTGGAAGAGCTCGGCCTGTTGACTCCCCGCGTGGAGGATGATTGACCCGTCCCGCGCCCCGCACTGAGGGGCGGACGGAAGAGGTCGATGCAAGGCGAAACACACCTGGCCCAGCGCGTTACCGCCGGCGTCACCTTCGCTGCGCGGCTTTCGTTCGAGGATATTCATCACAGCTACGGGCCCGACGCTGTAACGCTGCGCGGCATCACGCTTTCGGCTGAGCCAGGCGAAGTGTTGTGTCTACTCGGGCCGTCGGGCTCCGGTAAAACGACCCTGCTGAGGATAGCCGCCGGTATCGAGGCGCAGACGTCCGGCCGGGTGCTGCTCAATGACCGCGAAATTGCCGGCCCGGATGCGTTCCTTCCGCCTGAAAAACGGTCCATCGGCCTGGTATTTCAGGACTTCGCGCTGTTTCCGCATCTTTCCATCGTCGACAATGTGCGCTTCGGCCTGACCGCGCTCTCGAAGACGGAAAGCCGCAGGGAGGCACTGATCGCGCTCGAACGTGTCGGTCTTGCCGGTTATGCGGACAGTTTTCCGCATGTGCTGTCGGGCGGCGAGCAGCAGCGTGTCGCGCTGGCGCGCGCCATGGCGCCGCGGCCTTCGGTGCTGCTGATGGATGAGCCGTTCTCCGGCCTCGATTCGCGTCTGAAAGACAGTGTGCGGGCCGAAACGCTGGCGATTCTCAGGCAAAGCCGCGCCACGGCGATCGTGGTCACGCATGACGCTGAAGAGGCAATGCGGCTGGGCGATCGAATCGCCCTGCTCAAGGGTGGTCGGCTTGTGCAGGCGGGTACGGCGGAGGAGCTCTACGAAAAGCCGCTTGACCTGTTTGCGGCAGGGTTTTTCTCCGAACTCAACGTCTTGCCGGCGCGCGCAAAGGCGGGATCGGTCGAGACGCCGCTCGGCACGTTTGCCGCGCCCGGCCAGGAAGATGGTGCGGTCAACGTTGCAATTCGCCTGTCGGGTTTCGACGTTAGCGAAAGCGGCGGCGCCTTGCAGGCGCGTGTGCGTTCGCGCCGTTTCCTGGGGGTGGTCGAATTGCTGGAGCTTGCCGTTCCGGGCGTCGATACCCCGGTCAGGGCGCGGGTTCGTATCGGCGAATTGCCGGCCCGCAGCCGCGACATATGGATCACGGTGCGCCCTCGCGACGTACTAGTGTTTGAAAGAGACAATGAAAACGCATAGATCAGGTTCAGGGAACCGAAAACCAGAGAGAATTCATCATGGGTAGCTTTTCCATCTGGCACTGGCTGATTGTGCTGGTCGTCGTTTTGCTTCTTTTCGGCCGGGGCAAGATTCCCGAGCTGATGGGTGATATGGCCAAGGGCATCAGGAACTTCCGCAAAGGCATGGCGGACGACGAACAGTCGCCGGAAGACGATGCCAAAACCGTCGAGCACAAGGCCGACGAGCCGGTGCGCTCTGCCAAGCAGAAGGCCGGCAAGTCGTCCTGATCACTTTCGGCGGGAGCATAACAACCGCCACGCTGAAAGCCTGAGTGATGTTTGACATCGGTTGGCCAGAGATGCTCGTGATCGCGGTCGTCCTGATCGTGATCGTGGGGCCAAAGGATTTGCCCGGGATGCTGCGCAATTTCGGGCGAACCACGTCCAAATTGCGGTCGATGGCGGCCGATTTCCGCAAGCAGTTCGACGATGCGCTGAAGGAAGCCGAGCTGGACGACGTCAAAAATCTCGTTGACGACGTTCGCAAGCTCAACCCGGCATCCGACATCAAAAAGGCACTTAATCCGATGCAGAAGGCGGCGGAGGATGTGCGATCGGGCCTTGATGCCGCAATGCGTCCGCAGCCAAAACCGCAGACACCGCCGGCCGGTGCAACTGCCCCTGCATCCTCTCCGGCAGGGAGCGCCGCCAAGCCTGCGGCGGCCGCCAAGCCCGCAGCTAAGGCGGCTGTGAAGCCGGCCGGGAAAAAGGCACCGGCGCGCAAACCCGCAGCGGCAAAGCCTGCGGCCAATGCAACACCAGCCAAGAGCGCAGCGAAGCCCAAGACCTCGACCGGGGCCAAACCGGGCAAATCGGCGAAGGCGACCGTTGCCGGCAAGGGCGGGGCGTCGTCATGAGCAACGAAGACGAAGACATCGAGAAATCATCCGCTCCGCTGATGGAGCACCTGATCGAGCTGCGCCGCCGGCTGATGTGGTCGATCGGCGGGTTCTTCATTGCGTTTCTTGTCTGCTTCTTTTTTGCCAAGCAGCTCTTCAACCTCTTGGTGATTCCGTTCCAGTGGGCGACGCAGTGGGCGGGTCTCGACCCCAGCCAGGTCGAACTCATCTACACCGCGCCGCAGGAGTTCTTCTTCACCCAGATCAAGCTCGGCATGTTTGGCGGCCTTGTGATCGCGTTCCCGCTGATCGCGGCGCAGATCTACAAATTCGTGGCGCCCGGGCTCTACCGCAATGAGCGCGCGGCCTTCCGCCCGTTTCTGATCGCAACGCCCGTCCTGTTTCTGCTGGGCGCTTCGCTGGTCTACTTCTTCTTCACCCCGATGGTGATGTGGTTCTTCCTGTCCATGCAGCAGATCGGGCCGGATCAGGAAATCCAGATATCGCTGCTGCCGAAAGTGTCGGAATATCTCGGTCTGATCATGACCCTGATCTTCTCGTTCGGTCTCGTCTTCCAGCTGCCGGTCGTTACGACGCTGATGGCGCGTGTCGGTCTGGTCACCGCCGACGGCCTTGCCGACAAGCGCAAATATGCGATCGTGTTCGCCTTTGTAACGGCAGCCATCCTGACCCCGCCGGACCCGGTTAGCCAGATCGGCCTTGCGGTCCCGACGATCCTTCTCTACGAGGTCTCGATCTGGCTTGCTCGCCGGACGGAGCGCAAGCGTCAGGAAGCAGAAGCAGCCAAGGACGCCGAACCTTCGGGCGATGAAGAATCGGCGGCGGCGGCGGAATAAGCGTCCTCGTGTAGCCTCGCACCAGCCCGCCCGGGTGGCCGGATATTGCTGACCAAACGCATTGAGTGCACGCCATGCTCGACATCAAATGGATTCGCGAAAACCCCGAAGCTCTTGCCGATGCGCTGGTAAAGCGTGGCTCGGACGGGGATGCGGCGCAGTCCACCGTGGCCGAAATTGTGGGCCTCGACGAAGCACGGCGGACCCATCTGACCGGGCTGCAGCAGAAGCAGGAACGGCGTAACGCCGCGTCGAAGGAAATCGGCAAGGCAATGGGCACGGGCGACAAGGATCTCGCCGAAAAGCTCAAGGCGGAAGTGGCCGCCCTGAAATCCGACCTTCAGGACGGCGAGGCGAAAGAGCGCGAACTCGACAAGGCGCTCAAAGACGCACTCGACGTAGTGCCGAACGTGCCGCTCGACGATGTTCCCGTCGGTGCGGACGAGCACGGCAATGTCGAGGTGCGCCGCCACGGCGAGCCGAAACGCGAGAACTCGTCGAAAGAGCATTACGAAATCGGCGAAGCGCTGGGCGGGATGGATTTCGAGACGGCGGCCAAGCTTTCCGGTTCGCGTTTCACGATCCTCAAGGGGCAGCTTGCGCGGCTTGAGCGCGCCCTCGGCCAGTTCATGCTCGACCTGCATACCACGGAGCATGGCTACACCGAGGTTCAGCCGCCGCTTTTGGTCAATGACGATGCGGCCTATGGCACGGACAAGCTGCCGAAATTCGGGGACGATCTGTTTCGCACCACCGATGGCCGCTGGCTGATCCCGACGGCGGAGGTGCCGCTCACCTATACGGTGGCGAAAGACATCACCGATCAGGACAAGCTGCCGCTTCGAATGACGGCACTCACCGCCTGTTTCCGCTCGGAAGCCGGTTCCGCCGGCAAGGACACGCGCGGCATGCTGCGCCAGCATCAGTTCTACAAGGTGGAGCTGGTGTCGGTCACCGATCAGGAAAGCTCGGTCGCCGAGCACGAGCGCATGACACAATGCGCCGAGGAAGTGCTGAAGCGTCTCGAGTTGCCTTTCCGCACCATGGTGTTGTGCACCGGCGACATGGGCTTCGGGGCGCGCAAGACCTACGATATCGAAGTCTGGCTGCCCGGGCAGAACGCCTATCGTGAAATCTCCTCATGCTCGGTCTGCGGCGATTTCCAGGCCCGGCGCATGGATGCGCGTTACCGCGCGGAAGGCGAGAAGCAGACGAAATTCGTGCACACGCTCAACGGTTCGGGCGTGGCGGTGGGCCGGGCCCTGATAGCGGTCATGGAAAACTATCAAAACCCGGACGGTACTGTCACAGTTCCGCAAGCGCTGCGCCCCTATATGGGCGGGCTGGAAAAAATCGGGGCCTGAAATCTTGCGTATTCTCCTTACCAATGACGACGGTATTCACGCCGAAGGGCTGGCGGTGCTTGAACGCATCGCACGCCAGCTTTCGGACGATATCTGGGTCGTCGCACCCGAGGCCGATCAGTCGGGTCTCGCCCATTCGCTGACGCTGTCGGAGCCGCTTCGCCTGCGCAAAATAGATGACCGCCACTTTGCCTTGCGCGGCACGCCGACCGATTGTGTGATCATGGGTGTGCGCCGGCTTATGCCGGAACCGCCCGACCTTGTGCTGTCGGGGGTCAATGCGGGTGCCAACATAGCCGACGACGTTACCTATTCGGGTACAGTTGCCGGAGCCATGGAGGGCACGTTGCTCGGCGTGCGCTCGATTGCGCTCAGCCAGGCTTACAACATGACCGGCGAGGGCCGGTTTACGCCCTGGGAGACGGTCGAGGCACATGCGCCAAAGCTGTTGCGCAAACTGATCGAAACCAGCCTGCCACCCGGCGTGCTCCTCAATGTCAACTTTCCGCGCTGTCTGCCGGAAGAGGTCAAGGGTGTGTCTGTCGCCAATCAGGGCAAGCTCGTCCACAACCTTTCAATCGAGGAACGGCGCGACGGCCGCGGCTTTCCCTATTACTGGCTGATGTTCGGCCGCGAGCAGACCGAAACCGTGCCTGGCACCGACATTGCGGCGATCCGAGATGACCGCATCTCGGTGACCCCGCTGCACCTCGATCTCACCGCGAACGAAGTGAAGGACCGGTTGAAAAAGGCGCTCGCATGAACGGTGCGCAGGCCGGCAAGGAAGGCTTTGTCGCATTTCTGATGCGCATGCGGGCGCTGGGCCTCGACAACAAGAAGCTGCTTGGCGCCATTGAAGCTACCCCGCGCGCGGATTTCGTTTCCGGCCCGTGGCATGACGCGATCTGGCAGGACAGAGTGCTGCCCATCGCCTGCGGCGAGGTGATCGAAGGCATCGACCTGCAAGCGCAGGTGCTGGCGGCGCTCGACATCGATGACGGTCATCGTGTGCTCGAAATCGGTACGGGTTCGGGGTTTACGGCGGCTGTGATGTCGCGGATTGCCGGCCGCGTTCTGACCTATGATCGTTTCAAACGCCTGCGCGATGAAGCGCAGCAGCGTTTTCAGGCGCTGGGCCTGAACAATGTGATCGCCCGTCAGGGAGATGCTTCAAACGGAGCCGCTAGCGAGGGGCCGTTTGACCGCATCGTCGTGTGGGCGGCATTCGAATCGCTGCCGCGCGGTTTCGTCGATCAGCTTGCCACCGGCGGCGTCATGGTCGCGGCAATCGGTGACGGGGAAGGCGAGCAGCCGCTCACGAAGCTCACGAAGCTGGGCAGCCGCTTCGAGCGCCAGGACCTGCGCATGGTGAGGTTCCAGCCGCTGGGCGAAGGCGTGGCTGCCGTCCTTTAGCCTCGGTCGGCAAACGGCCGTTATTGCTTCGGCCAACACAGCTTAACTGTCGAGTAACATTAACGCGGTTTAATGCCTGCACTGATTTGTACCGGGTGTGGGTAGTGTTATGCAGAGTACCATCCTGACACGAAATCGCCGCCGTCTCGCGCAAGGCGCGGCAATCCTGCTTTTCGCGGGCATGTCGGCGGGCTGCAGTTCCGACCTCATGCGCTTCGATCACGGGCTGTCGTCGAACAATAATTCCTATCAGCAGCCGGCTTACGCCCAGCAGCAGCCTGCAGCGGTCTACCAGGAGCAGCAGGCTTATCCGGGCGACTATGCGTCCGCTCAGCCTGAGTATCTCGACCAGACCACCACGGCGTCCATCAATCGTGCTCCGGCGCAGCGCCAGGGGCTGCTTCGTTCGGCGGTCCGGGCCGACAGGCGGGGGCCGGTGCCTTCAGTCGATATCGGCGCAAACGCCGCCGCGCCGCGGCAGCCGTATCCGCAACAGCCCGCTCCTGTGCGCTCCGCAAGCACCCAGCAGCTTCCCGCGCCGGTGACGCCGGGTGTGTCGCGGCAGCCGCTTGCGGCTCCGGCCTCGGCCAATCTCGACCGCACCACAACCGGGTCGATCCAGCAGCCTGTGGCGACCGTTCCCGCCGTTCCGGCTCAGCCGGTGCCGGTAGCTGCGGCGAAGCTGCCCGTCGAATTGCCGCTGCCCACAAAGGCGCCCGAAAAGCCCGTGGCTGTTCTGCCCAAACCAGCGTCCGTTCCCGTGCCGCAGGTCAATACGCAGAAAGCCGCTCGGCCCGTGACCACCGGTTCGGTGTACAGTGTCGTAGCCGGCGATACGCTTTCGGCAATCGCCCGCAAGACCGGCACGACGGCCGATGCCATCAAACATGCGAACAAGCTCGACAGCGCACTGATCCGGGTCGGCCAGAAGCTGGTCATCCCCGGCACAACGGTGCGGGCCAATGTTGCCTCATCCGTCCCTGCCGGTGTTGATCCCATCGTCACGGGAGGCGTAACCAAGCCGGCTACCGGCTATGTCGCGCCGAAGCAGGAAAAACGGGCCGAGATCGAGACAATGGTCGAGCGCGCGGCTGCCGCGCCCGATTCGACCGGGGTAGGGCGGCTGCGCTGGCCCGTGAACGGCCGGGTGATTGCGGCGTTCGGCAGCCAGTCGGGCGGCAAACACAATGACGGTATCGACATAGCGGTTCCGGAAGGCACGCCAGTCAAGGCAGCCGAAAACGGCGTCGTGATCTATGCCGGCGACGGGCTCAAGGATTTCGGCAACACGGTTCTGGTCAGGCATGAAAACGGGCTGGTCACCGTGTACGGCCACAACAGCAAGATTACGGTTTCGCGGGGTACGACCGTGCGTCGCGGACAGGAAATCGCCCGTTCGGGCCTTTCCGGCAATGCCGATGCGCCGAAACTGCATTTCGAAGTCCGCAAGGACTCCGCGCCGGTCGATCCGGCAACTTATCTCGAGTAGCCAAAAGAACCTAGAATAACGGCGCGGTCCGCCTGACCTCCAGTCCGGACCGCTGACTTCCCCGCCCCCGCCCGGGCGGGGATTTCTTTTTGGGCCTCATGGCATCGCCGGAAGGTCTGTCGCCTCCGGCTTCGTACCAGCTGCAGTCAGCATTGCGTGGATTTGGCCCCGGTGATGGGTCTGGTGATTGAACATCTGCACCGCACAGAGCGCGGTCGGTTTCACGATCCGTATCGAACCGCCGGGCGGATACCAGCTCGTGTCGCCTGCGAGGTCGGCGTGGCGCAAACCGGTCGCCCAGGTGGCGATCTCATCGTCCCGTTCCGCACGCCTTGCCTTGAAATAAGTCCAGACGGCGGGCTCGGTAAGCGAATGTATGACTGTCTCGTGCGGACGTTCGTTGCCCTTGATGCGCTCCAGCTGCAACGCATCCGCCCAGTAGAGGTGGTTAAAAGTGGCCGCGATCGACTTGAAGAATGCGCAGCGGTCCTTCCAGCGGTCGTCATCTGTCAAGCTGTCGGCGGCCCGGATCAGCGAGCCATTCTGCCAGCGGTTATAGCGGGCCATCAATTGGCAATATTCGGCCGATATCATCGCATCTGCCTCTCGGACGTATTGAGTTTTCGGATATTGGCTAGAACGGACTGCGCGTATTTTACGTCAGCGGGCGTTTTCGTTCAGCCTCGTGCCCAGCCGGCCGGCCAGGTCCTGGACAAACTGCCACGCGACGCGGCCGGAGCGGCTGCCGCGCGTCGTTGCCCATTCCAGCGCTTGCGCCCGCAATTGCTCCGGGTCGATCTTCAGACCGTAATGCGCAACATAGGCGTTTATCATTTCCAGATAGTCATCCTGTGAGCATTTGTGGAAACCGAGCCACAGGCCGAAGCGGTCGGAAAGCGAGACCTTTTCCTCCACCGCTTCCGAGGGGTTGATCGCTGTCGATCGTTCGTTCTCGATCATATCGCGCGGCAAGAGGTGGCGGCGGTTCGACGTTGCGTAGAAGACGACATTGTCGGGCCGGCCTTCGACGCCGCCCTCAAGGGCTGCCTTCAGCGATTTGTAGGATGTGTCGTCATTGTCGAACGAAAGGTCGTCGCAAAAAAGGATGAAGCGGTGCGATGCATCTTTCAGCAATGCCAGCAGGCGCGGCAGGCCGGAAATGTCCTCGCGGTGGATTTCAATCAGCTTGAGCGGCTCGGCGGCTGCGCGGCCAGAGTTCACCGTCGCATGCGCGGCCTTTACGAGAGACGACTTGCCCATGCCGCGCGCGCCCCACAAAAGCACATTGTTGGCCGGCAGTCCGAGGGCAAACCGTTCCGTATTGTCGACCAGAATGTCGCGCACGCGGTCGACGCCGCGGATAAGCGACAAATCGACCCGGTTCACCCGGTTCACCGGGTCCAGGCGAACCGCTTCGGCGTTCCAGACGAAACAGTCCGCCGCGGCAAAGTCGGGCGCATTCGGGGCGGCCGGGGCCATGCGCTCAAGCGCTGCGATCACGCGATCGAGTTTCCGTGCCAGTGCGTCATTTGCAGAATCGTTCATCGGACCGTCACAAAGCCTCAGCCGTTGGGTGGCCTCTAGCATGCGACCGTTGTTGCGAAAAGCCGCACACCGGCACCGTTCGTCGGTTGCAAAGGCGGCGCGAGCAACTATATTCGCGCCGAATTCGGCACAGCCGCCTTACCGGCCAGCCGTCAGATTTTTCAGGAGCTTTTCATGTTTGTGACACCGGCATACGCGCAGACTGGCGCCGGCGGGCCCGACATTCTCGTCAGCATTTTGCCCTTCATCCTCATTTTCGTCATCATGTACATGCTGATCATCCGCCCGCAGCGGCAGCAGATGAAAAAGCGCGGCGAGATGCTGTCGGCGATCCGGCGCGGGGATGCAGTGGTTACGGGCGGCGGATTGGTCGGCAAAGTGTCCAAGGTCATCGACGACAACGAACTCGAAGTCGATCTCGGCGGCGGGCTGAAGGTGACGGCGTTGCGCTCCACCATCGCCGAAGTGCGTATCAAGGGCGAACCGGTCGCCAACCAGAACGCGAAGACCGCCAAGAAATAATCCGATTTCCGGCTGACCGGCGGACAACCGCTACGGACGAACCCTATGCTCTATTTCTCGCGCTGGCAGTCGATCGCTATCTGGCTCGTTGTGCTTGTCGGTATCGCCTATGCGGTGCCAAACCTGTTGCCGCAGTCGACGCGCGACGCGCTGCCTGACTGGGCGCCCAAGCAACCGCTGACACTTGGCCTCGACCTCAGAGGCGGCTCGCACATCCTGCTTCAGGTGGACCGAGACAGCCTGCTGACAGACCGGCTCGAAACGGTGCGCGACGATGTCCGCACACTGCTGCGCGACGAGCGCATCGGATATACTGGCCTGTCCGCGAGCGGAACGTCGGTCCAGGTGCGCATCCGCGACGCGGGCGACATCGATGCGGCCAAGGAAGCCCTTGCCGGAATGATCGAGCCGATCTCGACCGGTGTCTTCGGCGCCGGCGTGATCACCGAACTGGAGTTCAGCGAGCCCGAACCCGGCCTGTTCCGTTACACGCTGACCGATGAGGGGATCAGCTACCGCGTCGTTTCGGCGGTCAGCCAGTCGATCGAGGTCGTCAGCCGCCGCGTCAACGAACTCGGTACGACCGAGCCGATCATTCAGCGGCAGGGCGACGACCGGATTCTCGTCCAGGTGCCCGGCCTCGACGATCCGCAGCGCCTTAAGGACATTCTCGGCCAGACCGCAAAGCTCACCTTCCGTTTTGTCGATCAGACCATGTCGGCCGAAGATGCCCTGCAGGGCAGGCCGCCGGCGGGCACGGAAATTCTCTATTCGCCTGATGATCCGCCGGTGCCGTACCTGATCGAGACCCGTGTCATCGTCTCGGGCGAAAACCTTGTCGATGCGCAGGCGACGTTCGATTCGCGAACCAACGAACCGGTTGTGTCGTTCAGGTTCGACAATCAGGGTGCAACGCGGTTCGGGCAGGCGACACAGCAGAATGTTGGCCGCCTCTTCGCAATTGTGCTCGACGAAGAAGTCATTTCGGCGCCGCAGATCCGGGAGCCCATCCTCGGCGGCACCGGGCAGATTTCCGGCAACTTCACCGTTCAGAGCGCGAACGACCTCGCGGTTCTGCTGCGCGCCGGTGCGCTTCCGGCCGACCTTACGATCGTCGAGGAACGGACGGTCGGTCCGAGCCTTGGCGCGGATTCCATCGCGGCAGGTGAAATCGCCGGCATCGTCGCGTCCATCGGCGTTGTCGTCTTCATGGTGCTTGCTTATGGCACGCTGGGCATCATCGCCAATATCGCGCTCGTCGCCAACGTCGCGCTGATTCTCGGCGTGTTGTCCGGTCTCGGCGCAACGCTGACGCTGCCCGGCATCGCCGGTATCGTTCTCACCATCGGTATGGCGGTGGATTCCAACGTCATCATATTCGAACGCGTGCGCGAGGAGCGGGCGAACGGGCGCTCGCTGGTTCAATCGCTGGATGCCGGCTTCCGCAACGCGATGTCGACCATCATCGACGCCAATGTGACCACGCTGATTGCAGCTGTGATCATGTTCTATCTGGGTTCGGGGCCGATCCGCGGTTTTGCGGTGACGCTGGCCATCGGCATCGTCACCACCGTCTTCACCGCATTCCTGCTCACCCGCTGGCTGATTGCGCAGTGGCTGCGCCGCACCAAACCGACCGAGCTGCCGCGCGGCGTGATCAAATTCGTGCCGGACAACACCAAGATCAGGTTCATGCGCCTGCGCAACGTCGCATTCACGGTGTCCTCGGCGATCGCCATCCTGTCTGCGGCGCTGTTCTTCACCGTGCAGATGAATATGGGCATCGATTTCCGCGGCGGTTCGCTGATCGAGGTGCAGGCCAAGCAGGAGGCAGCCGAAATCGGCGATGTGCGCTCCAGGCTGGAAGGGCTCAATCTCGGCGAAGTGCAGGTTCAGGAGTTCGGCAGTCCCAAGGATCTGCTGATCCGTATCGGTGCGCAGGATGGCGGCGACAGCGCCGAGCAATCGGCGCTTCTCCTGGTGCAAAACGAACTTGAGGCCGATTACGAGTTCCGCCGCGTCGAAGTGGTCGGGCCGACGATTTCGGCCGAACTTGCGCAGGCCGGCACCATCGCCGTCATTGCGGCGCTGTTCGCCATGCTCGTTTATATCTGGCTCCGGTTCGAGTGGCAGTTCGCGGTCGGCGCGATTGTGGCGACACTGCACGACGTTGTGTTGGTGATAGGCTTCTATGTGGTCACCGGACTCGAGTTCAATCTGAGCAGTATCGCGGCTGTGCTGACCGTGGTCGGCTATTCGATCAACGATACGGTTGTGGTCTATGACCGCATTCGCGAAAATCTGCGCAAGTTCAAGAAGATGCCGCTGCCGGAGCTGATCGACCTTACCGTCAACCAGACGCTCTCGCGCACCACGCTGACGGCCGCGACGACTCTGGTCGCACTCACCGCGCTGTGGCTGCTTGGAGGCGAAGTGATCGCGTCCTTTACGCTTGCCATGATTGTCGGCGTGGTGATCGGCACATACTCGTCGATCTTCATTGCCGGTCCGCTGCTCATCCTGTTCAAGCTGCGGCCGGAGACCTTCCAGGCAAGCGTGGAGCACAAGCCGGAAGCACCGTCCGGGGCCACAGGGGCCTGACGGCGCGCGATGGGCGCCGGCATTCAGATACGCGAGGCGCATTTTCCCGGACGCGCGCCGATCGACGCATATGGCAATGGCGGCTTCCGCTTTGCCGACATGTCGCATCGCGGCTCGCTTTTGTGCCTGCCCTCGGGCATTCACGGCTGGGATGTAGCGTCGGCCTCTCAACTGACACCGGCGCATTTTGCCAAAGTGGTGGCCGAAGCTGCGGATATCGGCATCCTGCTTGTCGGCGCTGGCTCTGACATCATGCGCCTGCCAAAACCGCTTCGTGAATTGCTGTCTGAAGCCGGCATTGCAGCGGACACCATGTCCACCGGGGCGGCGGTGCGCACCTATAATGTGCTCTTGGCGGAAGACCGGGCGGTCGCCGCCGCACTAATCGCCGTTGAATGATATGGCTGGCGCCTTACAACTCGGCCAATCGCTGCGTGACCTCGACCGCGAACGCTACCTGACGACGCTCTACGCACCGACCGGCAAACGCGCCGCGCTGAACGCGCTTTACGTCTTCAATGCTGAAATCGCTGCCATCCGCGACAAGGTCAGGGAACCGATGGCCGGTGAGATCAGATTGCAATGGTGGCGCGATGCGCTCGCGGCGGGCGCGGAGACCGGCAACCCGGTCGCGGATACCCTGATCGCCACCATAAGGGAACACCGGCTGCCGCAACCAGCCTTCGAGCGGATGCTCGAAGCACGAATATTCGATCTCTACGACGACCCGATGCCTGATTGCGCGACACTGGAGGGCTATTGCGGGGAAACAGCGTCCACGCTCATTCAGCTTGCGGCAATGATCCTCGATAGCAAGACGGCTCAGAACTGGGCGGATGCGGCCGGCCATGCCGGCTGTGCGATGGCGATTGCCGGCATGCTGAGGCTGCTCCCGATCCACCGTTCGCGCGGGCAGTGCTTTGTTCCGCAGGATGTGCTCGGCTCGGTGGGCACGACATCCGAGGCCTTTATTGCCGGTAACGACCGCGAAGCTGCGGGCAGGGCGGTTTCGGCCATGGGGTCTCTTTCCCGCGAACATCTGGTGAAATTCGCCAGCTATGCGAAGGACCTGCCGCCGGTACTCCGGCCTGCATTTTTGCCGGTCGCGCCGGTCGGTGCACATCTGAAAGCGGTTCAGGCCCGCCCGGCGGCGGCTGCGGGCCAATCCCGCAGTGCTTCCGGTATCCGTTCCCAGCTTGCGATCATGCACAGGGCCGCTCGCGGCTGGGGCTGATCGTCTTTGACGTAAACGTCAAAAACGAATAATCCGGTTGCGATTGATGGGCTGAACATCGGTCGGGAGGAATGAGCCTAACGCTTCTCGTCGTCATGGTGGTCGTGGGTATCGCGGCCGTAGTCGCCGCCGTCCACATGACTGGCGGCACGGTGACGGCTGCCCTTGATGGCACCGAGGCGGCAAGGCAACGTTTCGCCAGCGACTTCGCGGATATGGAAGTCACCGAGACCTGGCTGACTGAGCAGCGCGACGCGGCATTCCTGGCGCTTGAGGATGGCCGCACCGGAATTGTCTGCGCGTTTGGCGACCGGTTTCTGACCCGCATCGCCTCTGCCGGCGATCCCGCGATGAGGGTCGAGTGCGACGGGCGCACGGTACGGATCCGGATGGACGACTTTACCTGGCATGGCGGGCCGTTCACATTTGCCAGCGAAGCGGATGCCCTGGCGATTGCGCGACGGCTTGGCGCTGAGGCGGACACGCCAGAAGGAGCGAAAACGCATGGATAGCTATGAATTTCCGGCGGTCACGCAACTCGCCATTCCGTTCTTCGTCATCGCGATCCTGCTGGAGCTGTGGCTGGTGCGCACAGGCCGGGCCAGGGGCGAGTTCGAGACCCGCGACACGCTGACAAGCCTGATGATGGGCACGGGTAATGTCGTTGCCGGCATCCTGCTTGGCATCGTCTCCTACTCGGCGCTTCTGTGGCTGTGGCAGTTTCGCTTCTTCGACCTCGGTTTGAGCGTGTGGGTGTTCATCGCCGCCTTCCTGCTCGATGATCTGCGCTATTACTGGTATCACCGCATCGCCCACCGCGTGCGCTGGGTTTGGGCGGAGCATGTGAACCATCACTCCAGCCAGCACTACAATCTCTCCACCGCGCTGCGCCAAAGCTGGACCGGGCTTTTCACCGGCATGTTCGTGCTGCAGGCGCCGCTGGTGCTGCTTGGGCTTCACCCGGCGGTGATTGCCTTCGTGTTCGGTTTCAACCTCGTCTGGCAGTTCTGGATCCACACCGAGACGATCGGCAAGATGTGGCGGCCGATCGAGGCGATCTTCAACACGCCGTCGCACCACCGCGTCCATCATGCGACCAACCCGCGCTATCTCGACGCCAACTATGCCGGCACGCTGATCATCTGGGATCGTATGTTCGGCACGTTCGTTGAGGAACTGGAGGAAGACCAGCCGCGCTACGGCATCGTGAAGAACATCGGCACCTTCAACCCGGTGAAGGTGGCGTTTCACGAATATGTCGGCATCGCCAGGGATGTCTTTACCCCCGGCCTGACATTGCGGCAGCGGCTTGCCTATCTCTTCGCGCCGCCCGGCTGGAGCCATGACGGTTCGCGCGAAACGTCCGAAAGCCTCAAGGCGGCTTATGTGCGCCGCAATCCGCAAGAAGCCGGAAAGCCGGGGCTTCCGGATACCGGAACGGCCGGCATGACGCCGGCGGAGTAGCTAGCCCGCCGGCTTCAGTAGGTCTGCGAATTCGGCTTCCTGCTTGGCCATCTTGGCTTGAACAGCCGACATTAGATCGGCAGGGCGAAGCATGCCGCCATTCCAGGTCGCGATGTAGTCGAGGCCGTCGGCCACCGAGTGGTCGCGCGCATAATGCAAGTTGCGCTTGATGCCGGCGATTGCCAGCGGGGATTTCTTCGCGATCGCTTCGGCGAGCTCGAAAGCTGCGGCAAGTACCGCCTCTGGCGTTTCGTAGACGGCGGAAACCAGCCCGAAGCCGTGCGCTTCCTCGGCTGAAAAGCGGCGGCCGGTGAATGCGAGTTCGGCGGCCACCGCCGGCGCGATCAGCTTGGGCAGCCTTTGCAGCGTTCCGACATCTGCAGCCATGCCGATGTGGATTTCCTCGACCGCAAAGAAGGCATCCTTGGAGGCAAGCCGCAGGTCGCATGCCGTCATCAAGTCGACACCGGCGCCAATGCAGGCGCCATGTATCGCGCAGATGACCGGGAAGGGCGCCTGTTCGATGGCGTTGAAGGCATCCTGCAGATCGAGGATCGTCTGGCGCATCGCATGAGCGGCGCGGCCGGGTTCGCTGTCGAACAGCTTGCTGATGCCGGCAAATGCCTGAAGGTCCATGCCGCCGGAGAAATTTCGGCCCTCGCCGGAAATGACGACGCAGCGCACGGCACTGTCCGTCGCCAGTTCGCGTATCAGACGTGGCAGATCGGTCCAGAAATCCGGCGACATCGCGTTGGAGCGGTCAGGCCGGTTCATCGCCAGTTGAACCACCGCTCCGCGCTGGTCGATCCTGAAGAAGCTGCTTTGCAATTTCGGCATCGGTGTCACTGTCAGCCCTTCGGGTCCGGAAGGGTCATGTCGGGTGCCGGCTCGGCATCGACAGTGATGAACATTTCCGGATCGCCCTTCGAATGCATCGTGTCGCGCCACACGAAGCCGGTTTCCGGATCGACCCAGTATTCGCTGCGGGTCGGTGTTCCGGTGTTGTAGGTTTGGTAGTCGACCGCATAGTGGTTGACCGTCTTGCCGTCGAGATCGACGCCGTATTCACAGGTGATGTTGGTCGCCTTCTCCGCCTGGCTGAAAATGCCGGCAATCGCCGTGTCCATCACCTCTTTGGGTGTGGAGTTGGCCAGCGTCCAGGTCTTACCCTTGTCCATGCTCGTGTAGACGTCGCCGTTTACGAACGACAGGCTGGCGGGGTTCTTGTCGGCATCGTAATAAAGCGAGCCCTCAGCCGTCTGCAGCGAATACCCGCGCATCTCGTTTTCGCCGAACTTGGTGACCGAAGTTCCAAACCGGTTAAGCTGCTGCTCCGGTGCGTTGTCTCCAAAAGGAGCCATGATTGCGCGAACCGTTGCTTCGCATTCGGCCTGATCGGCAATTGCTGAAGAAACGGCCAGCGCCAGCCAGCCGGAACCGACTGCACACAGGCGAAACATACGCACATTCATGATGGGAACCTCTTCACTTGCGGGCCTGCCAGTGTTCAGGCGCGCGCCCTCGAGGTCAAGCCGCCACCTATTATTCAGCCGCCTGGGCCGGCACGGGCAGGCCCAGCCACTCGTGGCAGGCGTCGAGTGCGCGCCGGGTGGTTGCACGCTTCTTTGCTATCGACTTGTCCTTGCCGCGGAAGCGGCCTTCGAAACCGTCAGGCTTCAACTTGGTGCCCGGCTCAAGCGGCGGGAACAGGCCGAAATTCACGTTCATCGGCTGGAAGGAGCGTTTGCCCGGCTCTTCGTCGGAGAGCAGATGTCCGCCGGTAATATGGTTGAGCAGCGCGCCGAAGGCCGTCACGACTGGCGGCACCGGGAGCGGCTTGCCAAGACGCTCGGCGGCAGCGAAGCGGCCCGCGAGCAACCCCATGGCCGCGCTTTCGACATAACCTTCGCAGCCCGTGATCTGCCCGGCAAAACGCAGGCCGGGCCGCGACTTCAATTGCAGCGAGGTGTCGAGCAGGACCGGAGAATTGATGTAGGTGTTGCGGTGGAGGCCGCCCAGCCGCGCGAACTCGGCGTTCTCAAGGCCCGGGATGGTGCGGAAAATGCGCACCTGCTCGGCATATTTCAGCTTCGTCTGGAAGCCGACCATGTTGTAGAGCGTGCCGAGCGCATTGTCCTGGCGCAGCTGCACCACCGCGTAGGCCTTTTCGTCCGGCTTGTGCCTGTTGGTCAGTCCCATCGGCTTCATCGGTCCGTGACGCAGTGTCTCCGGCCCGCGTTCCGCCATCACCTCGATCGGCAAACAGCCGTCGAAATAGGGCGTTCCTTCCCATTCGCGGAATTCGGTCTTTTCGCCGTCGACCAGCGCCTGAACGAACGCTTCATACTGCTCCTTGTTCAGGGGGCAGTTGATGTAGTCCTTGCCGGTGCCGCCGGGACCGACCTTGTCGTAGCGCGACTGGAACCACGCGGTGTCGAGGTCGACAGTGTCGAAATGGATGATCGGCGCGATAGCGTCGAAGAAGGCGAGGGCGGTCTCGCCCGTCTCGGCGGCAATCGCCTCGGCAAGCGAGGGTGCCGTGAGCGGCCCGGTGGCAATGATCGCTTGGTCCCATTCGGCGGGCGGCAGGCCGGCCACCTCCTCGCGTGCGATGGTGATCAGCGGATGTGCTTCGAGCTTCGCGGTTACGGCTTCGGAAAAGCCGTCCCTATCCACGGCGAGCGCGCCGCCGGCAGGTACCTGGTTGGCATCGCCGCTTGCCATGATCAGCGAATTCGCCAGGCGCATCTCAGCATGCAGCAGGCCGACGGCATTATTCTGGGCGTCGTCGGAACGGAAGGAGTTGGAACAGACGAGTTCGGCGAGCCCGTCCGTCTTGTGCGCCTCGGTGCCGCGCACGGGCCGCATTTCATGCAGGACGACGGGCACGCCCGCCGATGCGATCTGCCATGCGGCTTCCGAACCTGCGAGGCCGCCGCCGATAACGTGAACAGGATTTGCCATAACGGCCATCGCATTAGGCGTGCGGCAGCCGAAATGCAACCGGAACCCCGGCAGTGACTGGCATCCAAGGTGTGGCCAAAATGCCATTGTTTCAATGGGACCCAGCGGCTAGGTTTCGGCGCATGAAAAAGCTGCTTTCAGGTCTCGCCCTTCTTTCCGCCACGGCTCTGGCTTCCGGCTGCGCGCCCGATTTCAAGGAGCAGCAGGCTAAGGCCGTGGTGCCGCACAAATTTGTGGCCTGTTACAGTTACGGCTGCCGCAAGCGGGTGACGTTCCCGATCACGCAACAGGTGAATGACCGCTTCGCCGCGATCATGTCGGAAGGCCAGGGCTCGGCGGAAGGTGAGCGGCAGGCAATCCGCAAGGCGGTGGCCTATTATGAAGATCTGTCGGCAACGCGCATTGGCACGAGGGACGACCCCAAATCGCCGGTGGCGGCATCCGGCAAGCCGGGGCAGATGGACTGCATCGACGAATCCACCAACACCAAGCACGTGCTGCTTTATCTGCAGGCGCGGCAGCTTCTGGCGTATCATTCCGTACAGCCCAATACGTCGCGCGGCGTGTTGATCGACGGGCGATATCCGCACTGGACCGCCGTGATCAAGGATACCAGCGGCAAGAAATGGGCGGTGGACAGCTGGTTTGAGCCCGGCGGCGGACTGCCGGATGTCGACCCGCTCGACTATTGGCGCACCCGCGGCGTCATGGGCGAGCGCTAGCCGCCTCTTCCTTTTTCAGGATCGCACATAAAACAACACCCGCCGGGGGAGGAGATCCGGCGGGTGTCGTTTCTAAGATCGGCAATTGGGAGGAGGATAATTGCCGATCAAGTCCACGGGTTTCGGGGAGGAGGTCGAAACCCGCGAAACTCTGGAATTATTTAGACCGAGCGGCGTGCGACGAACGGAATGTCGCCACGGTTGATGCCCAGGTCGTTAAGCTCACGGCTCGACAGGCGGTTCAGCTCGTTGACGGTGTCGCGGTAACGGCGCCAGTTGCGGTAGTTGCGGATCAGGTTCATGGTCGTTTTCCTTCGATGGAGCCGCGTCTGCCGGGCTCTGAAATCTGTGTATCTCGTTACGACCATGAGATAGTGAGTGCGGGGCGGTTTGAGAAGCGCATATGTTGCATGGCAGCATTGCGTTTTGTGCAATGCAATATGGCGGAATTGTGCTGCCATTGCAGCTAGTTAGTGATTCGGCGCTTGTCGCTGATTGGTCGGAGGCGGTTTGGCAGGATATCTCGAAAGGGTAGGCCGGGACATCGCGCGATGGCGGTCTGCCGGGCTTATCGACGAAGCGACCGCGTCGGCGCTTGTCGCCGATGCGGCGCAACATCACCGCCGCGGCTTCAGTTTCGGCAGTGTTCTGGCGATCCTGGCCGCCGCGCTGTTTGGTGCGGCGCTGTTATTGCTGGTGGCAGCAAATTGGGAGGCCATCCCGAGGCTGGTGCGCGTTGCCGGCATCTTCGCCGTCATTCTGGCCAGCTACATCGGAGGCGCTATCCTGAAGGGCCGGGACCATGCGGCGCTTGCAGAGGGTCTGTGGATCGTCGCGGCCGTCGCGTTCGGTGGCGGTATCGCGCTCATTGGCCAGATGTATCACCTGAGCGGCGATGAAGCCGATGCGCTGTTTGTCTGGGCTCTCGGCACGGCCCTGGCCGCCGCGGCACTTCGATCGGGCCCGCTGACGGCAGGAGCGGTCCTGCTGGCCGGCACCTGGATGGTCTACATTGCGGTTGAGGGCGGGCTGGGAACCTACGTTCCGCGCGAATACCCACTCTATGCCGCGGTTCTCTGGGCATTGTCGCTGTGGACTGCGAGCGTTTCGGCGCGCCACCTCATCCTGCTTTCGCTGATGCTATTCACGTCGCTGCTTTATCTCGAAGATGAAGTGCTCGTGGCTCCCGTGCTGCTCGTGGCCGCCTCGGCGGCAGCGTTTGTGTTCGCATGGCTTCGGCCGCAGCTCGCCGACCGGTTGACGGGTCTTGGCAGCGGGCTTGCGGTCGAGAGCCTGCTGGGTTTCATCGTCGGCGTCTGGATCCTACAGGCGGAACTAAGCGACGGGCCGTATTTTCTGCTGCTGGCGGCCGTCATGTTCGCCGGTGTGGTGGCAGCGCTTTTGATGGCCGGACGCGACAGCCGCGCCTTGCGCTGGCTGGCTTATGCCGGCTTCATCCTCGAACTCGGCTTCGTCTATCTTACGTTGTTTGACACGATGCTTGATACCGCCGGTTTCTTTTTCGCTGCCGGCATATCGCTCGCCATACTGGCCTGGTTCATCAGCCGTATCGAAAAGCGCCTTTCCGAACGGGAAAACGCAATCGGCGCGGGAGAGGGCGCATGAAACAGCATTCCCGCTACCTTACAGGCATCGCCGTCGCTGTCGCCGTTCTGCAGATCGCGTTTCTCGCCTCTATGATCATGGGCCGTGCCGCCATCCTGCGCGACGGGCGAGAAATTCTGCTTGAAGTGCGGCCGGTCGATCCGCGGGATCTGCTGCGCGGCGATTATGTGCGCGTCGACTACAACATCTCCTCCGTGCCGGTGGAGTTGGTTAAGGAGGTGACTGAGGAGACCGGCCAGATCATCAACGCGCCGCTTTATGTGCGGCTTGAAGCCGGCGACGATGGTATCTGGAAACCGGTTGCTGCACGCATCGGCGCGCCACCTCCCGGCGATCCGGGCGAAAACCAGGTCGATATTCGCGGGACGACGCTCCAGTCCCGCCTCGTCGATGTGCCATCGGTTCGCGTGGCCTATGGGATCGAACGTTTCTATCTGCCGGAGGGCGAGGGCAAGCCGATCGAGACAGATATGCGCGAGCGCCCTTTCAGGATGGCCGTTGCCGTCGACGCGAGCGGGACGGCGCAGATCAAGGCCTTCTATGACGGCGACAATCTGATCTATAGCGAGCCGATCTACTGACCCGCGCGGCCGCAAGTGGCCATCAAAATAGAGATCGGCCGCGAAAAGGTAAGATTCAGGGCTAAATACCCTTTGATCGCCGGAATCATGGTGTTATAGAACGCCGCGCTTCGGCAGGTCGGCAGGCCTTGCCGGGCGGGTGTGGTGGAATTGGTAGACACGCAGGATTTAGGTTCCTGTGGCGCAAGCCGTGGGGGTTCAAGTCCCTTCACCCGCACCAGGCCTTCCATTCCGGCAGAACGAACGCATGTATCCGCCATGCATATGGCGGCGAGAACAACAAAGGTATGACAATGCAGGTAACCGAAACGCTCAATTCGGGGCTGAAGCGCGAAATCAAGGTGACCGTGCCTGCCAAGGACATGGAAGCCAAGCTGGTCAAGCGTTTGACGGACGCGAAGGACAAGGTGCGCATCAACGGGTTCCGTCCCGGAAAGGTGCCGGTGCAGCACCTGCGCAAGGTCTACGGACGCTCCTTCATGGCCGAGGTGGTGAACGAGATCCTCTCCGACTCCGCGCGCGAAATTCTTTCCGACCGCGGCGAGAAAGCTGCCATGCAGCCCGAGATCGCGATGACCGAGGACGAGAAAGAGGCCGAGAAGGTGCTCGAGGGCAACGCCGATTTCGAGTTTTCGCTTGCCTACGAAGTCCTGCCGCCGATCGAACTCAAGGATTTCTCGTCGATCAAGCTGACGCGCCTGGTCTACGACGTGCCGGACGACGAGGTGGAGAAGCAGGTTGAAGTGGTCGCCGATTCCGCGCGCTCGTACGAGCCGAAGAAGGGCAAGGCCGAGGCCGGCGACAAGGTGAAGCTCGATTATCTCGGCAAGATCGATGGCGAGGCGTTTGACGGCGGTGCCGCAGAAGACGCCGAAATCGTCATTGGTTCCAACCAGTTCATTCCGGGCTTCGAAGACCAGCTTGTCGGCGTCAAGGCCGACGACGAAACCACCATCGAGGTGACGTTCCCCGAGCAATATGCGGCCGAACATCTTGCCGGCCGCAAGGCAACCTTCGATCTCAAGGTCAAGGAAGTGTCGAAGCCGGGCAAACTCGAGATCAATGACGAGCTGGCCAAATCGCTCGGACTGGAATCGGCGAACAAACTGCGTGAGGCCGTTCGCGGCCAGATCGAAAGCCAGTACGGCACGCTGACGCGGCAGAAGGCGAAGCGCCAGCTGCTCGACGCGCTGGACGAGGCCTACAAGTTCGATACGCCTGAAAAGCTGGTCGAGGCCGAGTTCGGCAACATCTGGAGCCAGGTCATGCAGGATCTGGACCGGGCAGGGCGCACTTTCGCCGATGAGGACACCACCGAGGAAGAGGCACGCGAAGAATATCGCCGCCTCGCCGAGCGCCGGGTGCGTCTTGGCCTGGTGCTGGCCGAGATCGGCGAAAAGGCCGGCGTAACCGTCTCCGACGACGAGCTGCAGCGTGCACTCTTTGAATCGATCCGGCGTTACCCGGCCAACCAGCAGCAGCAGGTTTACGAATATTACCGCGAAAACCCGCAGGCGCTTTCAGGCGTCCGCGCGCCGCTGTTCGAGGAGAAGGTCGTCGATCACCTGATGGCCGAGGTCAATGTGACCGACAAGAAGGTCTCGCGCGAAGAGCTGATCGCCGAAGACGACGAGGATGTCGCGGAAGCCGCGCCGGCGAAGAAGAAGGCACCGGCCAAGAAGAAGGCCGCGCCGAAGAAAAAGGCCGAGGCCGAGGAATAGTCCTTTCCCGACCAGGGCGTTATCAAAGGGTCGCCGGCGCACTCCGCGTCAGGCGGCCTTTTCTTATGGAGATAAACGATGGCGGCGACGATTTACGGTTTCAAGAACTGCGATACGGTGAAGAAGGCGCTCAAATGGCTGGAAGCCAATGGCGTCGATCACAGCTTCTTCGACTATCGCAAGGAGCCGCTTGAAGCCGCCACCGTCGATGACTGGATAGCCCGTGCCGGCTGGGAAGCCGCCTTCAACCGCGGCTCGCGTTCATTCCGTGCTCTGCCGGAGGCCGAGCAGTCGAATATCGACGCTGCGAAGGCGCGCGACCTGATCCTTGCCGACACCAACTTCATCAAGCGGCCGGTGCTCGACACTGGCGATGATCTGCTGTTCGGCTTCAAGGCCGATGCTTACGCAGCCGCAACCGGGCGATAGCCGGGCAGGGCGGCCATGCGCATTCTGTCGCTGAATGCCTGGGGCGGGAAGCTTTACGCGCCGCTGCTCGATTATCTTGCGGCTCTCGATGCGGATGTTCTGTGCCTGCAGGAGGTGGTGAACACGCCAGGCTCGACCGAAGTAGAGCTGACACAGCCGACACCATAGTTTCGTCCGTGGACTGGCGGTATAGGATGTTGAATTTGCTCAAGGTTTATTCTGGAAGTTGCCATTGTGGCGGTATCGCGTTCGAGGCTGCCATTGATTTTTCCGAAGGGACGAGCCGCTACAACTGCACCTTCTGCCGGAAAACACGCAACTGGACTGCGGCAACAACTCCGGAGCGGTTTCGGATCACACGAGGCGATAATCTCGTCGGGAAGTATGATGCCACTGATCAGGGAAGCAATTCTCACTGTTTTTGTTCCATATGCGGCGTGTGGCTCTTTAGTGATGGCAATATCCCTGAAGTAGGAGGCGCTTATGTCACTGTGGCAATCGCGGCACTCGACGATGCAAGTGTTGAGGAACTGAATTCCGCGCCGATTACCTGGATGGATGGTTTGCACGACAATTGGTTCAGCCCACCGCAGGAAACTGAGCACCTGTAGATTTGCAGGGTGGTGCGGTTCGTGAGGTCAGGCGATGGGTACGCGACCACTTGAGTTTTGCCAGAGGTCTCAAGCGGCCCAGCTGGCCTGACTAGGTCTTGGAACGGACATCCACTAGCTGGAAGTCGAGGTCCGCTTTGTCCGCATGGCAGACATTGGCGCGGCCTATATAGAAAGTCGCATAAGATATATTATGGAACTTATCTGACTGACGAAAGTGAGGCCTGGATTAGATAAAATCCAGTTATTTCAATATCTTGTGGCGCTCAGGTGCAGCTATTCCGCCAAATCGGAAATCTCGGCACCCGCAGCTTTGATCAGCGCGTTGGGCTCGGATGAAAACACAGCATCGTGCGCGCCGGCTGCCGCCCAGACAACGTCAAACATTGCGAGTTTCCTGTCCGCATACACCGGCAGAGCGTTGTCATATCCGATCGGTGCCACGCCGCCGATGGCAAAGCCCGTGCGGTCACGCACGTCGCGCGGGTCGGCGCGTTTCAGTTCCTGACCGGCAGCCTTGGCCGCTTTCGCCAGATCGAGCCGCGACGCGCCGGACAGCAGAAACAGATACAACGTGCCGTCGTTCTTGCCTTCGAAGATCAGCGATTTGACGATCTGGTCGACCGTACAGCCGCATTGCTGCGCGGCTTCTTCGGCCGTGCGCGTCGAAGCGCCCATGCGACGGATTTCAACATCGAGCCCGGCGCTTGCGGCGGCTTGTTTCACGCGTTCGATGCTGCCGCTCATTAGCCGTGCTCCGTCACGTCGATTTCGAATGTCTGGCCGTCATAGGCCGGCTCCACATGGTCCGGCGTTTCGCGGCGCACCGTCTCATAGTCGAGCGGAATGTGCATATGGGTCAGCAGTGCCTTTCGAGGAACCAGCCGCTCAATCCATTCAAGCGCTTCGCCGAGCGAAAAATGCGACGGGTGCGGCCGGTATTGCAGTGCGTCGATGACAAGCAGTTCGAGGCCCGTCAGCAAATCTGCCGTCGCGTCCGGAAAGCCACTGACATCGGAACAGTAAGCTACCGCGCCGACGCGGAAGCCGAGCGAAACGATATCGCCATGCTCTTGCGGCAGCGGCTGGAAGGATAGGGGACCCCCCTCTCCTGTTATCGTCACCGGTTCGTCGTGACTGATGATGTGCGGTTCCACGACCGGCGGATATGCCGAACCGGCCGGGGTTTCGAAACAATAGCCGAAGCCTTCGCGCAACCGCGCCATAGTCGGCTGGTCGGCGAAGATGTCGATGCGCTCGCGCTGCGACAGGAAATAGCCGCGCAGATCGTCGATGCCGTGAATGTGGTCGGCGTGGGCGTGCGTGTAGATCACGCCGTCGAGCCGCGTGACGCCGGCAGAAATCATCTGCTCGCGAAAATCAGGCCCGGTGTCGATGGCGACGGTGGTCGCTCCATGGTCCGTGATGCGCTGGAAGATCGCAGCCGCACGCAATCTTCGGTTGCGCGGGTTTGCCGGGTCACAGGCTCCCCAGTCGCCATTTATGCGCGGCACACCAGGCGAAGATCCGCAGCCGGTTATCGTCAGCCTGATGCGGTCGGTCATCGTTCTCAGGCGCCGTTGAGAGCAGAGCGCGGAATTCGGGAGAAGATGCGCATCGCGTTCTCCGTCGTGATTTCAGCGATTTCGTCGTTACCGACAGCCAGTGTCTCGGCCAGCACAGTTGCCGTGTGCGCCACATAGGCCGGCTCGTTGCGTTTGCCGCGATGCGGTGTCGGCGCGAGATATGGCGCGTCGGTTTCAACCAGAAGCCTGTCGCGCGGCAGATCGCGGGCGATGGCGCGCAGCTCTTCCGACTTCTTGAACGTCAGAATGCCGGAAAACGACACATAGCCGCCGAGTTCGATGCCGGTTTCGGCAAGCGCGCGGCCGGACGAAAAACAATGCAGAATGAAGGGGAAGGCCCCCTTCCCTGTTTCGTCGCGCAGGATCGCTGCCACGTCGTCATCGGCATCGCGCGCGTGGATGACCAGCGGCAGTCCGGTCTCGCGCGCCGCCGCGATGTGAGTGCGGAAACCCGCGGCCTGCGCATCGCGCGGCGCCTTGTCGTAGAAATAATCGAGCCCCGCCTCGCCGATGGCGACAACCTTGGGGTGTTCCGCTAGGCTGATGATCTCTGCCGCCGGGATGCCTTCTTCTTCGCCCGCATTGTGGGGATGCGTGCCGACCGAGCAGAAAACGTTCGGATAGGCTTCGGCGATCGCGCGGATGCTGTCGAAACGCCGGACGCGCGTCGAAATCGTCACCATCAGCGCGACACCCGCTTTGCCGGCTCTTGCAATCACCTCGTCGCGTTCGGCTTCCAGGTCGGGAAAGTCGAGATGGCAGTGGCTGTCGATCAGCTTCATGTCGCCTGCGCTTCCGGCTCCACATAGCGCGGGAAAATACCCTGCGGCTTCGGCAGTTCGGTTCCGGGCACCAGCGCCGCATCCGCAATACGGAAATGGCGCTTGTCGGCAGGCGCTGCGACCAGGTCGAGCAGTTTTCCCGCGCTTTGCGGCATGAAGGGCTGGATCGAAACGCCGACGACGCGAATGATTTCGGCGGTGACGTAGAGCACGGTCGCCATGCGTTCCGGATCAGTCTTTTTCAGCGCCCAGGGTTCCTGCGCGGCGAAGTATCGGTTGGCATCCGCCACCACGGTCCAGATCGCGGCCAGCGCCTTGTGGATCTGGAAGGCGTTCATGGCCGGCGCCACCTCGTCATAGATGCCGTAGGCTGCCTTCAGGATCGCGTTGTCCTCGTCCGACAGCGCGCCGCATTCGGGCACCTTGCCGTCGCAGTTCTTGGCGATCATCGACAGCGAGCGCTGCGCCAGATTGCCCAGATCGTTGGCGAGGTCGGCATTGGTGCGGTTCACGATCGCGTCGTGGCTGTAATTGCCGTCCTGCCCGAACGGCACTTCGCGCAGCAGGAAATAGCGTACCTGGTCGAGCCCGTAATGTTCGGCCAGCGCGAACGGATCGACGACGTTGCCGACCGACTTCGACATCTTCTCTCCGCGATTGAACAGGAAACCATGCGCGAACACGCTTTTCGGCAGCTCGATGCCCGCCGACATCAGGAATGCCGGCCAGTAGACGGCGTGAAAGCGCACGATGTCCTTGCCGATAATGTGAGCATTGGCCGGCCAGTAGCCCCAGCGCTCGGCCGTCTCGTCGGGGTAGCCGGCTGCGGTGATGTAGTTGGTCAGCGCATCGACCCAAACATACATCACATGCTTTTCGTCGCCTGGAACCGGCACGCCCCAATCGAAGGTGGTGCGCGAGATCGACAAATCCTTCAGGCCGGATTTTACGAAGCTGACAACCTCGTTGCGGCGCTCGGCCGGGCCGATGAAATCCGGCCGGTCCTCATAGAGCTTGAGCAGCCTGTCCTGGTAGTTGGAGAGCCGGAAGAAGTAGCTTTCTTCCTCCACCCACTCGACCGGCGTGCCCTGCGGGCCGTAACGTACGCCGTCTTCGCGCAGCTCGGTTTCGCTTTCGTCGTAATAGGCCTCGTCGCGCACTGCGTACCAGCCGGCGTAACCACCCTTGTAGATGTCGCCGTTCTTTTCCATCGCCCGCCAGATCGCCTGCGAGGCAGCGTAATGGCGCTCTTCGGTGGTGCGCACGAAGTCGTCATTCGAGGCGTTCAGCGCTTCGGCCATCCGCATGAATTCGGCGGTGTTCCTGTCGGCCAGTTCGCGCGGCGAAATGCCTTCCTTGCGCGCCGTCTGCAGCATCTTGATGCCGTGTTCGTCCGTGCCTGTCAGAAAGAACACATCCCTGCCGTCGAGCCGCTGGAAACGTGCCATGGCGTCGGTCGCGATCAGTTCATAGGCGTGGCCGATATGCGGCTTGCCGTTCGGATAGGAAATCGCGGTCGTGATGTAGTATTTTTCGCGGGCCATGGCGGCGTGAATGCTTTCGAATTCAGGTGGTCGGGAAGCGGTCAGATAGCGCATCGGCGCGGTGAAGACCATCCCGCGATGCTTCGATCCGATACCCGGCGCGGGCGATGTTCAGCGCATGCCGCCCGTAATAACGTCTGCCAGATAGGCATCGGGGTTTTCGGGGCCAGACATCATGTGCCGCACCCAGGCCTCACGCTCGTGGTGAACAGCGATTTCTTCCCACACGCATTCGACCATCGGCTCGGTCACGTCCTCATACGCGTCGTCCATCACACGGCCGAGCAGGCCCGAAACGATGTCGCCGTCGAGCCAGACACGCGTCAACAGCCAGTTTGCCTGTTCGCCGGCGTGGTAGACGACATAACCGAGGCCGCGATGGTGCAGCGCTTGAACGCTCGAAGCGTCGATCGCGCTTTTCACCGCGTCCACGATCGGGCCTGTTGCGATGTCTTCGCGCTCCGCGGCTGCGATCGTACAGAATTTGAAACGCATGCCGGCGTGGCTGAACCGTTCGCGCGGTTCGAAGAGGCGTGGCGCATATTTACCCATCTGCGTCCCTCAGCCGGCCCGGACTTTGCGGTAGGCATCTTTCAGCGTGATCTTGCCGTCGGCGATGCGCAGGAGATCGCAACCGAGTTCGATAGAGCCGTCCGGCAGCGTATAGCGCCAGCTCCAGAACGCCCCGCCGTCGAAGATCACCGGTTCGGAAGTTTCAGACGTAGCGCCTTGGTCGACGGCGAACATCGTTTCGATCAGTTCGCGTATCGCCGCCTTGCCCGTCGCCTTGCGGCCAGGCCCGGGCCCCACCGATGCGAAATAGACGGCATCGTCCGCGAACAGCTCCACGACCGCGCTGACGTCGCGCCGTCCCCACGCGTCGGCGAAATCGCCGAGCAGTTTCCCGATGTCGTTCAATGCGCCGGTCCCCGCCTCTGATTTAGGACGCATCACTAGGCGGTACGACCGCCGCCATGTAGCGCCAGTTGCGGTGCGTCCATTGTCCGGGAACCTATTTGTGCAGGCTGTCGTATGATTTGCGCAGCGTCGTCATCACGTGATGCCGCTTGTCGAGATTGTAGGTCTCGGTTGCAGCGATATCGTCGCGCAACTGGCCCCACATCCCGGCGCGGCCGGCTGCATTGGCCGTGTCGCTGTCGGCCGCAGCCCGTGCGGCAGCCGCGGAAACGGCACCGAGGAGATGTTCATTAAACATGTCGAACTGAATGGTGGCATCCCGCGCCGTCACCGCATCCGCCAGCCGTGACGCCAGCGCCAGATCGAACGCCTTGCCCTGCAGGATCGTGTCGATGGTGTTGGCGATTTCGAGACCGCCATATTCGGTCAACAGGATCGCGTCACGCACGCTGCCGCCGGCGCGCTGCAGAAGTGCCTCGCGATCCCGAGCACTGTCCGGCAGCGCCAATCCGAGGCCGGTCATCGCCTCGGCCACCTCGGCATCGGCCAGCGGATTAAGACGGATGAACTGGCAGCGCGAGCGGATCGTCGGCATCAGGCGCCCCGGTACATGTGTAATCAGCACGAACAGCGTTCGAGCAGGCGGTTCTTCCAGGTTTTTCAGCAGAGCGTTTGCTGCACTTGCATTGAGATCATCCGCCGGATCGACAATGACGACGCGGTAGCCGCCATCATGCGCCGACAACGACAGCAGCTTGCCAACGCGCCGGATCTCGTCGACCGTCACCACGGTCTTGAAACCCTTTGTGCGCTCGTTTGCCGGACGGGTCAGGTGAAGTACGGCGGCGTGCGACCCCTGAGCCACGGTTCTGAAGAGCTGCGAACCCTCGTCCGAAGGCTGCAGATCGTCGGCGGGTACCTGTTCGGCCCCAGTCAGCACATGCCGGGCCAGGTGGAAGGCGAGCGTTGCCTTGCCGATGCCTGACGGCCCGGCAAGCAACAGCGCGTGATGCAGGCGCCCTTCCCTGAAGGCCTTGGCAAGGTTGTGCCGTACGTTGCGATGCCCGACCAGCAGCGGGTTTTCGGCGGGTTCGAGCACGCCGTCGATGGAATCGTGGCGGCGCGGTGCGAGTTCGGCGGCGCTCATTTGGCTGGCGCTTTCCTGGGCGTTGTCTTCGCGCCCCCTGGTAATGCGTCCATCACCCGGCTGCGAATTTCAGCGGCAATGGCTTCGGCGTCGGCCGATGCATCGACGACAATACAGCGGTCGGGTTCATTTCTTGCGATTTCCAGAAACGCCTCGCGCCGCTTGCGGTGAATCGCGACCTGCTCCTTTTCGAAACGGTCTGCCGCTTCACCTTCTGCGCGCCGCGCTGCAGCCCGCCGCAACCCCTCTTCCGGCTCGATGTCGAGCATGAATGTGAGGTCGGGCACCATGCCATTGACGGTCGTGCGCTCCAGGGCGGTCATGAAATCGGGTGCGAGACCTCCCGTTACGCCTTGGTAGACGCGCGAGGAATCCATGAAGCGGTCGGTCAGCACGATCTTGCCGGCTTCCACCGCCGGCCTGATCACCGTTTCCACATGGTCGGAACGGGCGGCGGCGAAGAGGATCGCCTCGAGCTTCGCGCCCAGTGCCTCGGCCGCACCGGACAAAAGCACATGGCGCACGGCTTCCGCTCCGGGGGAACCGCCCGGCTCGCGTGTTTCGACGACGTCGTGGCCGGCATCGCGCAGAAAATCGGCAAGGCGTTTGATCTGGGTCGTCTTGCCGACCCCTTCCCCGCCTTCAAAACTGATGAAAAATCCACGCGCCAAAATCGAGTGTCCCAACGGGCGGGCTAATTTGACCGAGATTCGTGCCGCGCCACGTGCCGCTTCTGAATGGGTCGGCATGGCGGCAATTGCAAGCCCGCGCCTCAGCGCAGCCAGCCGATCGCCAGTTCTTCGACGGCGTCGAGCGCGCGGGAGTAGAGGCTGCCCGGTCCGACGCTCTCGGCGGCATAGAGCGGCGTTTCCTGGCTCAGCGTGTCGCCGATCCAGACCTTGAGCGTGCCGAGCTCAGTGCCTTCTTCGACAGGTGCCACCACCGGGCCTTTGTAGACGATGCGTGCGATCAGCCGGTCGCGATTGGTGATCGGCACAAATATCGCCAGCGGCCCGCCGGCGCGCAGACCGACATGGGATTTTTCCGCCCCATATGTCTTGGCCTCGCCGACGATTTCGTTTTCAGCAAAAAGCTCGGTCTTCTCGAAGGCACGTATGCCCCAGTCGAGTAGGCGACGGCTTTCTTCCGCGCGCTCATTTTCGCTCGCCATGTCGCTCATGCCGACAAAAAGCCGCCTGCCGCCGCGCATTACCGAACCGACGATCGCGTAGCCCGATGCTTCCGTGTAGCCGGTCTTCAGGCCGTCGGCGCCGATATCCATCCTGAGCAGCGGGTTGCGGTTGAACTGGCGAATGCCGTTCCAGGTGAATTCGCGCTGCCCGTAGAACTCGTAGAATTGCGGATATTCTTTCCAGATGTGGCGGGCGAGTTTCACCAGTTCGCGCACGGTGACGACCTGGCCTTCGGCCGGCAGGCCGGTGGAGTTCTTGAATACTGATTTTTCGAGGCCGATCTCGCGTGCGCGCTGCGTCATCTGCTCCGCAAAACGCTCCTCCGAGCCCGCCATTCCCTCGGCAATGATGATGCAGCCGTCATTGGCGGACTGAACGATGACGCCCTGAATGAGGTCTTCGAGCGATATCGAGGAACCGAGTTCGGCGAACATGGTCGAGCCGCCTGAAGAAGCCCCTCCCGTCCGCCACGCGTTCTCACTCACCAGAAAGGTGTCCCGCATCGTCAGCCGGCCGGACTTGATGGCGTGGAAGACGACCTCCATCGTCATCAGCTTGGCGAGCGAGGCCGGCGGAATGAGAATGTCCGGATCTTTTTCGTAGAGGATCGTGCCGGTATCGGCGTCGACCATGAACGCCTGCCCCGCCCGCGTGTCGAAGAGTTGGGCTGCGGCCGCCGGCGATGTCAGCGCGACGACTGCACCAATCAGGAATAACGCAATGGATTTCATCTATTTACGACACATGCGGGAACACTTACCGAAACGGAACATGCCGCAAGGTTAGCAGCCCGGCGGTGCCGAAATCAACGCGTTGAGAGGTGTTTGGCTAATCGGCGCGAACGATAAACGCGTCGCTTGCTCCGGCTTGCCATGCCTGCTGCGCCAGGCGGTCCAGCGCGCCATCGTCCGTCACCATCACGACAGTAAAGCTGTCGCCATCGCGCAGGATCTCGGGTGTGCCCAGCCGGGCAAGCATGTCGGCCCTGTCGCGTGCGGCGCGCATCGAGCCGAACGAGCCTGCCATCAGGTAGGAACCGTCCGGTGCCTGGCTCTGCTGAGCGCTGCGTTTCCACGACGCCAGAACGTCATCGGCGCTCAGGTTCGTTGCCGTTATGCTGTCAAACGGCGTTGCGGCATCCCGCACGCGCCTGTCGGCATATGAAAGCAGCGGCAGCGCCAGGCGGTCCGCGTCGGAGGCAACGGTGCCAGCGGGGCGCTCCGGAACAAAGGGGCCGGCATCGGGAAGCAGCGGATCGTCCGGCAGGACGACGCTTTCGAGCCGCGAGGTGCGTTGCTGTGTGTTTGATGTCAGTTGAACCGGCTGCGCAGCGGACCGCGTGACAGGCCGTGCGTTGCGTCCGCCCGGCAGCGCCTCGAACAGGCTGCGGCGTCGCAGGTTCATGCCGCTGCTGGTCGGCGTATTGCCGGCCATGGCGATCATCACGCCGCTGGGCAGGCCATCATTGATGCCCGGCAGCTCTTCGCGGCCGCGCGGCGCGGCGCCATCGCCTGGCCGGTATGATGCCAGCAGGTATTGGTCGTCGCGGCCATGCAGCGGTGCGCGTCCGAGATACTCAACCTTCACCTTGGCGACACCGGAATGCTTGTAGTCGAGCATTTCGGCCGCACGTTTGGAAAGATCGATGATGCGGTTGTGCGCGAATGGACCGCGATCGTTGACGCGCACCACGATCGACGAACCATTCTTCTGGTTCGTCACCCGGGCATAGCTCGGCAGCGGCATCGTCGGGTGCGCGGCCGTCAGATGCGTCATGTCGTAGATTTCGCCGTTGGCGGTCAGCCTTCCGTGAAAGGCGTCGCCATACCAGGAAGCCGCGCCGACCTTGGCGTAATTGGGCTCTTCCTTGGGTTTGTACCACTTGCCCTTGATCTTATAGGGCTTGCCGACCATGTCGCGGCCACCGCCACGGCGTAGATTGGCCGCCGCCATGGTAACGCGGGGGCTCGCCTTCACGCCATATTCGGACTCCGCGAAATACTCTTTGGAATTGGGATCGCGGACGAGTTTCTTCACGGATGGCGTGCTGGTACAGCCAGCCAGCATTGCTGCGGCTGTCACGACAATCGCGATCGCGGAGCTTCTGGACAAACCGCGGCGCACGCGCGCGGTGCCGGTCGTCCTGTCCCCAATTCCCCTCATGCGTCCACCGCTACAAACAACATTTGCGGCCAAACCTTCCGTCCAACCGGGCGAAGGCGGAATGTCAACAAGACCTTCCTGACCGACTCTTTGTCATCAGTATCTTATCACCGTGTTAACCGATTGCGGCGCGAAACGGGCAGCAATGTGGCGCGGCGTCATTTTCGGCCGGTTGCACGGCGTCCCGGTTGGGCGGACGCGCCGCTCAGGCATCTCTCTTTTCCGCCCTCGGCGGGATGCCGAATTCGGCAAGTATCGCCTCCGTGTGTTCGCCAAGTGCCGGCACGGGGTCGAGGCGCGGCTGCCAGGACGCGCCGGTAACCGGCAACAGGCCCGGCAAGGCGCCAATGGGCGACCCGAATTCCGCCCAGCGCTTGCGCGCGGCGAGCTGCGGGTGGTTCCAGAGCCCCGCCATGTCGTTGACCCGGGCCGTACCGATGCCTGCGCCGTCAAGCAGTGCGAGCGTTTCTTTGCCGGACAGCTTTGCCAGTGCCGCGGCGATGATCGGCTCGAGCGCGGCGCGGTTTTTCGAGCGTTTTTCGTTGCTGTCGAAGCGCGGGTCGCCGGCGAGGCCGGCATCACCCACCACATCCTTGGCAAACACGCGCCATTCGCGTTCGTTCTGGATGGCAAGAAAAATCATGCCATCGGAGGTGCGGTAAGGCCCGTACGGGTAGATCGTTGCGTGGCTTGCGCCGCTGCGCTCCGGAGGAGACTGCCCGTCAATCGCATAATTGAGCGGAAAGCCCATCCACTCCGCCATCGCCTCCAGCATGGAGATTTCGATGTCGTCGCCCCTGTCGGTCTTGTGGCGCATCAAAATTGCATTGAGGATGGCCTGGTATGCGCTGACGCCGGCGGCGATATCGACCACCGAGATGCCGGATTTCGCCATCTCGTCATTGTTGCCGGTGACCGACAGGAGGCCGGCCTCTGCCTGGACGAGAAGGTCGTATGCCTTGCGCGCTTCGTCGGGGCCGCCGGACCCGTAACCCGAGATGGAACAGGTGATAAGTTTCGGGTTTGCCGCGCGCAGTTCATCGCCGCCAAGACCCAGCCGCCGTGCAGCGCCGGGTGCCAGGTTCTGCACGAACACATCCGCCGACTTCAGGATTGTGCGCAGCGCCGCGAGCCCGTCTTCGTCTTTCAGATCAAGCGTCAGGCTCTCCTTCGAGCGGTTCGTCCACACGAAATGGCTGGAAAGGCCCCTCGCCCGCGTGTCGTAGCCGCGGGCGAAGTCGCCGCCATCCGGGCGCTCGACCTTGATCACGCGGGCACCCTGATCGGCCATTAGCCGCGTGCAATAAGGTGCGGCAATCGCCTGCTCCAGCGAAATGACCAGAATTTCATCAAGCGGCCGCATCGGCACTCCTCCCCGCCTTGCACATTGGGGCACAGGCCCGGCCGCCTTCGCAAGCGTTCGTTTGTTGACATCGCTTCGCACGGCGCACTAGAGGAGTTGCGCCGCAGGCACCATATCAAGCCTCGACGGAGAGGTGGCCGAGCGGTTTAAGGCACCGGTCTTGAAAACCGGCGTGGCAGCGATGTCACCGTGGGTTCGAATCCCACCCTCTCCGCCATACTTTGCTCAGGGCAGTTTCGGTGCGTCCCAGGCCCGCGCGGAGCCCGTCTCACGTGCCCATCAATGGAACTTCAACGCCGATACCGGTTCCATTGTTGCGCCCCTCGACATGGTAGACGCGATACCCATGCCGTTCCGCCAGTTCGATCACGATTGCCAGCCCGAAGCCGTTTCCAACTGCTTCACGGTCTGCCTGTTCCAACCGCACGGCGCGTCTGCAGGCATCTTCGAAATCCGTGGAGGTCAGACCGGCCCCGGTATCGTGGACTTCTATGCCGAGCTTGTCGCCACGACAGCGCACACCCATCAAAACCTTGCCGCTTTGGGTATATTTGATCGCGTTGGCCACGAGGTTGGTGACGATGCGCATGATCACCAGCGGCTTGACGGGCCCACGCTGCGATGTCGGCACATAGGTAAGCGACAGCCCCTTTTCCCTGGCGTCCGGCAGAAACATCTCCCTGATACTGGCCAGCACCTCATCCAGTGACATGTCGGTGGTATCCTGAGCGCCGGTGCAGCTCTCCGGGTCGTCTGCCGAGGCGCCGGTATTTTCGAGATGATCCGAAACCAGTTTTTCCAGATAATCGAAACTCTGGCCGATTGACGCGTGGTTCTTGCTGGACCCGGATCCGCTTCTCGCAATGTCGTGCACGGCAAGCCTTAATGCGTGCAGGGGCTGCCTCAGATCGTGGATCGTGTTCTCGATCATGCGGTCGCGGCGGGCCGATGTCCGCACCGCCAATTGATAACGCGTCTCCAGGTCCCGGAGCCTCTTCGACATGGCCAGATTGCGCTGTGCAACGTCAAGGCTTGCCTGAAGCGCCTTCTGGTGTTCGATGCGCAGTTGGCTGTAGCGATCGAAAATGGCCATGCCCATCATCAGGGCGTCGAAAACCATGACGACCCGCATGCTGTCGTACTGGAATTCCTGCGAGACCTCGACACCCAGCCAGTGGCGGACTGCCATCAATCCGGCAGAAAGCGCAGCGCCGAGCCATGCGACTACATAGAAGCGCACCTGCCGGAAACGGCGCCTGGCAACCACCAAACCGGCAACAGCGTATGTCAGCACCGAGATCAGTGCGACAAGAATCAGGTATTTCTTGATGATGGTGGTCGGTATGACGACGGTCGACAGAACCATAAGCGCTGCGACCCCGATGAGGGCAAGGAGCACCCGATCGATGACGGGGTTCTCCCTGGCCGTGTTCAGGAACATGCGCGCGAAAATCGCTCCGAATATGATGTAACCCGCGCCGGTCACAACCGATGCGAAGCTGTTGAAGAGCGGGAAGGCCGGCCACAGATACTGGAATGCCACGCCGTCCGAATGCATCAGGTACAAAAGCGTGCAGCCGGCATATGCGGTGTAGGCCGCAAAAATCGCCTGGCGAAAAACGAACAACGCCAGAAGCGCGATCGTGATCATGATCAACATCATGCCGTAGAAAACGAAGTTCTTGGCTGCCTTCTTCGCCGCTATCCCCGCATAGGTCTCCGCCGTTTCGATGCTCAAGGGCAGGTTCGTCGACCCCTCCGTCCAGTATTGGACGAGGATCGTCGCCCGCTGCTGCGGTGCGAGCGTCAGCGGAACGACGACTTCCGGGTCGGCGATCGGCCGCGTCGTAAAGGGAGAGTCGATCGACTGCGCCAGCGGATGCTCGACCGAAGCATCCGGGCGAACCACGAAGACGTGGAATATCTGTTTGAAATTTTCCTGGAAGTAGAGTCGCCAATCGGATGTTTCATCGGTCCGATTCTGGACCCGCAGCCGCAGCCAGATCGTTGCGTCCGTGTAGCCAAAGTCCGGCACTTGTGTTTTGATCGGCTCGAATGAATTCTCATTGAGTGCGATGATATTGGCCAATTCCAGGTCGCGACCTTCATCGATGAAGAAGTCCATGAAATCGCCAACCCGGTCCGGGGAGACCGGGCCCTGGAGATCCAGAATGCGTTCGTCGGCCTGGGCAGCAACCGCATGGACCATGATGGCCAGCAAGAGAGCCAGAAGCCGGCCGGGAAGCGTGATGCATCTCTTCACTATCTCGGCAGGTCGGATGCGATGCCCGTTTCCGTATTGATTGCCGAGGATCACGCCCTGACCGGGCTCGGAACGCGTGCAGCGGTCGATGCCATGTTCGGTTTTGAGGTTGTCGAAAGTGTCGCCAACGGCATCGAGGCCATCGCCGCGATCAAGAGGCACAAGCCTGATTGTGCAGTACTCGATCTGGTCATGCCCGGTGCATCGGGTCTGGAAGTGCTGATCGAGGCCCGCCGCTGGAGCCCGCAAACCCGCATGGTCGTTATTACGGGCAGTCCGTCTGCGGCTGTTTTCAGGCAACTCGTCGACAATGGTGTGGATGGCATTTTCCTCAAATCCGCACCTATCGAGGAACTGTGTCAGGGGTTGTCCGAGGTCGTCGCCGGACGGCGGGTCATTGCGCGTGGCGCCAGTGTCATTCTCGCCAGATCCGATGCCGGCAGCGGCCTTTCGCGGCGCGAGATCGAGGTCCTGCAGTCCATCGCGCGGGGACTTTCCAATTCCGGAATCGCCGACCGCCTCGGCATCAGCCCCAAGACCGTTGACCGTCATCGAACGAACCTCATGCGCAAGCTCAAGGTGCATTCGACCGCGACCCTCTTGGTCCGCGCAATGCGTGATGGTCTGATAGACGTATAGAACTGAATGCCCGCCTGGACATGCTTGACCGGGCAACCTGATATCCTTCTCAAGTCACTTCTCGCAAATCGCCAAATCACTATGTGGCATCCGCCCCCCAATAGTAATTGGGGTGATCACCTTATTTTCCGCGCACGTTAATCCGGCACTGTCACCCGCGCGCAACCGAACTCCCGGTTGCCGGCGGGATCATGGCCACGGTCCCGCCTCAAGGCAAATGAGACCTGAGGTAGATTCATGGAACGTGCCTGTCCGCGACACCGCCTGCAGAGGCTGCATCTGCCGGCACCGTTCGTGGGTGACATGCCCCGATGACGACGATGAAGCGATTGACGTCCGGCGATCTAGTGCCGGGTGACATACTGCTCCACCAGCCGGCAGACCCCCGGTGGTACGAGAGGGGGATAGCCTGGTGCACCGGCAGTCCCTACACGCACGCCTCCATTTTTATCGGGAACGACACAATCGCCGAGGCCCGGCTTCCCAGGGTCCGGACATGCAGCGTATCCAGGCCGATCAGGAGAGAAAAAGCGCTGTGTGTACTCAGACGGAGCTTTGAACTGACGGCTGCTCAAGTTGAGAGTTTGCAGGCTTTCGTCGAGGGCGCGCTGAAACGGGAGGCGCGGTTCGATTTCGCGTTTCCCTATACCTACTACAGCCGCCGCCTGTTGCATAAACTCTCCGGTGATCCTCGCGACTTGACGCCGAAAGGCTGCAGCGAACCCGTCAATTGCGGTCGGTATTTCTGTACGTCCTTCATCGTCGACTCGTTTTACGCGATGGGACTGATCGACCGTTCCGAACGCCGCTCCTACCGGCTCGGCGGCCATTCGCCGGCCGATTTTCTGACGGATGAAAAGTTCGGGAATGTCATCGGGCACATTGAAGGACGCACTCCCCGAGGTGAATTGCGCCAGCACTGCGCCAGGGCTGGAGCAGTATGACGTCTTCCTTCTCGAAGCCGTTTCACGTTGCGCGCTATCAGGTCGCGTCAGACCTTTGGTTCGAAACCTCGATACGGCTTGCCATTCTGTCGGACCTGCATGCCTGCTCGCGATGGATGCCGCTTCCGCGCCTGGCCAGGCTGGTCGCACAGGTCAATTCCGAGCGCCCGGACTTGATCCTGATGCCTGGCGATTTTCTCGTCGGGCATCTGTTCGGCAAACGCCCGGTCCCGGCCGCCGCCGTTGCCGAAGTTCTGAAGGAGCTTTGGGCACCGTTGGGTGTTTTCGCCACGCTTGGCAATCACGACTGGTCTGACTGCCCGCAGGCGTGCCGCAACGGCTATACACACTCAAGTGTCGCCGGTGCACTCGAAAGCGTCGGCATCCCGGTACTCAGCAACCGCAACACCGCCTTGCGGCGCAACGCCTACCTCGTGGGCCTCGACAGCGCGATTGGCGCCGGCACGACGCTGCGTCCAGACGCACGTCACGACCCGCAAACGGCGTTCAAGGGCGTGCCGGAAGGCGCGTCGACGATCCTGATGGCGCATGAACCCGACTTCTTCCTGGACCAGTGTCGGCCGGTTGCCTTGCAGGTGAGCGGACACACTCATGGCGGTCAGGTCGGCGCACTGGGGATATGGGCGACAAGGCCGTCGCGATATGGCACGCGATTGGATTACGGCCTGAAACGGGATGGTGGACGAAACCTAGTCGTCACGGCAGGTGTCGGGTATGGCGGGGTTCCGGTCCGGATCGGGAAAGTAAGCGAATTTGCCATCGTGACATTGCATCCTTCCTGCGCGGCAGACCGCAGGTCGGCGGCACCCGCGCAAGCACTGGGCAACTGAGTGCGGACAGCGCTTACAGATGTGCCGATTCTGGCGCTTACGGCGAGCCAGATCGTCGTTTCGGCCGCCCTCTACTACCTTTTTCCGGCAATGGTACTGCTGTGGCGCGCGGAATTCGGGTGGAGTTTTGGTCAGCTTATGGGCGCCTTTTCGCTTGCCCTTGTGGTCCAGGGCGTTGTCGCGAAATATTCCGGGCGCCTGATCGATCGCGGATTTGCGACTGTTTCCATGTCGTTTGGGGCCGTTCTCGGAGCAGCCTGCCTGGCGATGATCACGCAGGTCCACGCAATCTGGCAGTTCTACGCAATTTGGTGCGTCATGGGCCTCGCCATGGGACTCACCTTGTATGAGTCCGTGTTCGCGCTTGTCATTCGAACCAGGGATAAGACCGCGCGCGGCTGCATCAGCCTGATCACGCTGGTTTCAGGCTTTGCCTCAAGCCTGGCCTTCCTTTTGACCGCTTCGATCTCAGACGTTCTGGGCTGGCGTGGGGCAGTTTGGCTGATGGTCGGGCTGCTTGTGATGGTGAATGTGCCCCTCGTCAGCTACGCCACAACTCGCCTTGAAGGCGATCGCAAGGCGTTTCCGACCGAACCGGTACAGGCTGCAGATCCCCGCGGCCGCGCGCGATTTTGGCTGCTTACGTCGGCGTTCAGTCTCTCCGCGCTGGGAATTGGCATCGTCGTTAGCCACCTCCTTCCACTCCTCGCGTCGCTTGGTGTCACATCCAGCACAGCGGTACTGGCTGCATCGCTGGTGGGGGCAGCTCAGGTGGCCGGCAGGCTCTTAATGACACTGGGTACCCGTGATGCCAGGGTCACCGGCGTTGCGGCACTGGGACTTGCTGGCATGGCCGTCGCAGCGGCGGCCCTTCTGTTTGCGTGGGTCTCACCGGCGTTCGCATTTGCCTTTGCCGTGCTGCATGGCTTCTCATACGGGTTGAGCAGCATCCTCAGACCGCTGATAATCCGCGAAATTTTGGGGGCGCGAAACTTCGGATCCCTGCAAGGCGCGGTGATGGGACCCGCGTTTCTCGCTTTTGCCGCGGCACCGTTCGTCGCGGCGATCCTGGCAGATGCGGGAGGTTATATGCCGGTCATTCTGCTCTGCGCGGCGGTACAGACTTTGGGAGCCGCCCTGCTGTTGCAGATAAAGCGGCGGTAGCTATCAGCCTTTGCCCCAGCCGCCGCCATTTGCGGTTGAAACAAGTACGCGGTCGCCGGCGGCGAGATTGAGGCCGGAGGCGAAGGAATAGCTCTTGCGTTCACCGTCCCGTCGCAGAACGGCGATGCTGTTGGTTCCGCCGTCGGCGCCGCCATTCGAGCCCCAGACCGGCACACGGTTGCGGCTGTAACCGGCCGAAAGCACGGCTTCGCCGCGCAACTGGTAACAGACCTCCAGGCCTCGACCGCCCCTATGAAGGCCGGCGCCCTCCCCGGTTTCGTTCATGCGTTTCCAGCCGACATCGATGCCGTAGCGCGCCTCGCATATCTCGACCGGGCAGTTGAAGGTTTCGCCGTGGCTTGCCGAATACATGGCGTCGAGCCCGTCGCGGTCGGCGGTGGCGCCCCAGCCACCCATCTGCGGCTCGACCATGGTGAAGCGGCGGCCCGTGTCGGGGTGCGCGCCGGCAATCACCGTGCCGCAGATCGAGGCGAAATGCCCGGCAGGAAGCCGCTGCGGAATGGCCTGCGCCATACAGCGCCACAGCATGTCGTAGAGCCTGATGCGGGTTTCGAAATAGTAGCCGTGCGGTGCCGGTTCGATCGCGTGGAAGATGGTACCGGGTTCGGTCAGCACCTCAAGCGGCGCGAACGAGCCGGCATTGGCGAAAAGCTCGGGGTCGCTCAGCGCCTTGAAAATCATCTGTGCCGAGATCGTCGCGCCGTCGCGGCTGGTGTTGTAAGGCGCGGTGCGCTGCTTGGGGTTGTTTCTGAGGTCGACGGTGAAACGGTCGTCCGATATGCGGATTTCGGCTTTCCAGATGGCGCCGTCATCCTGCTCCTCGCTGATTTCGAATGTTCCCTTGGGAAGGGCCGAAAGCCCTGCGCGGCTTCGCCGTTCGCCCTCGTCGAAAAGCGCGTCGATTGCGGCAAGGAAGGTCTCCACACCGTGGGCCGAGGCAAGCTGCGCGATGCGCGAGGCCGCCTTGCGGCTCGCCGCCACCTGCGCCCACAGGTCGCCGCGGGCAAAATCCGGCAGGCGCGAATTGGCTGAGATGATGTCGAACAGGGAATCGACCGCCCTGCCCGCCTCGAACAGCCGCACCGCCGGCAGGCGCAGGCCTTCCTGGAAAATCTCGCTGGCCGATACCGACATCGAACCGGCAACCATGCCGCCAATGTCGTTCCAGTGCGCTATCGAAGCCGACCACGCGACCAGCCGGCCTTCGGCAAAGACCGGCATCGCCACCACGACGTCGCTCAGATGCGTGACGCCGCCATAATACGGGTCGTTGGTGATGAAGATGTCGCCGTCGACGATCGCGTCGCGCGGGTGAATTTCGAGGATGCGCTGCACCGCCTTGTCGAGCACGCCGACAAAGGTCGGAATGCCGGCGCCGGAGCTCACCAGCTTGCCGCCGGCGTCGGTTACCCCGGTGCCGACATCGAGCACCTCGTAGATGATGGGGCTCATCGCGGTCTTGCGCAGCACCGCAAACATTTCGTCGGCCGCGGCGACCAGACCTGCCTGGATGACCGATTGCGTGAACGGATCCGATGCTGCGGCCATGACATTCACCTCTTGTTCGTCGCGTCCCACGACCGGACCTTGTTCACCTGCCGGTATCGATGACCACTTTGCCGTGGTGCTCGCGCGGTCCGGACAGGTAACGCCAGGCGTCGACATAACCCTCCATCGGGAACACGCGATCTACGTTAGGTTTCAAACTGCCTTCGGACAGCGCGTTGTAGACGAATGCGGTTCCGCGATCCTGGGTGTCCTGATCCTCGACATAGTTGAACAGCGAGTACATGTGCAGCCAGGCGTTTTTCTGCCACATGTCCACATAAGGAACGCGGGGCAGTTCCTCGGTCAGCAACCCGTAGAGCATCAGCTTGGCATCACGCGCCATCGCTGGACCGTAGCGTAGCACGAAGTCGGCGCCGATCGGATCGAACGAGCCATGAATGCCGACACCCCCGGTCGCATCCAGCAGGAATCCGGCAAGATCGCCGCCGTTGTCGACAAAGACATGGTCGGCCCCCGAATCCAGAAGATAGCCGCGGTTTTTCTCCGAACGTGTTGTCGCGATCATCGTCGCGCCGCGCAGGCGGCCTATCTGCAGCGCGGCTGTACCCGCGGTACTCGTGCCGGCGGGAACGAGAATGTTGACGCCTGAACCGGCGCAAGCGAGTTCGACCACCGGGTAATAGGCGGTCATGAACTGCATCCAGACCGAGGCGGCCTCGACAGCACTCAGGCCCTCGGGCGCCGGGGTAACGTATTTGCGGTCGATCACCAGCGTGTCGGCGCTGGCGCCGCGGTTGTAGTAGAAGTGCGGCAGTGTGCAGTAGCGCTCGCCGACGGCGATGCCGGTTACATCCGCGCCGACCGCCTCGACCATTCCGGCGGCTTCCATTCCGACCCGTGCCGGAAAGCGATCGAAGCTGAAAGAATATTGATCCTTCATCAGGTTCATGTCGCCCCAGTTGAGGGCGAATGCCTCGATATGCATCCGGATTTCGGTCGGGCCAGGCTCGCATTTTTCGCATTCCGCGAGACGCAGCCCTTCGAACCCGTCATAGGCGTCGATTACCCATTCTCTTGGCACGGACATATCCTCGTTGATTTGTTGTCTTGGTTCGAAGCGGAGCACCGCTCCACTATCGGCCTGCCAGGTGAACGCTGCGCGGCAGTTCGGAGAAGATCTCCGGCCCGTCCTCGCGCAGGATGACGATCTCTTCCAGCCGGATGCCGAAACGGCCGGGGATGTAGATGCCGGGTTCGATGGAAAACACCATGCCTGTTTCCAGCACGGTGTCCGAAACCGACGTCAGATATGGCGGTTCGTGCACCTCGATGCCGAGGCCGTGACCTGTGCGGTGTACGAAATAGTCGCCATATCCCGCATCGGTGATGACACCTCGGGCCGCCGCATCGACAGCCTTGGCCTGTACGCCGGGGCGCGCCGCCTTGAGTGCTGCCTCAACTGCCGCATCGACGATGGCATGAACTTCCTCATATCCGTCCGGCGGCCGGCCGACGGCGGCCATGCGGGTCATATCCGAGAAAAAGCCGTCCTTCGTGCCGCCGATGTCGATGACGATGGCGTCGCCATCCCTGAGCTTGCGCGAGCCGGTGGCGTGGTGCGGATAGGCGCCGTTCGGGCCGGAGCCGATGATCGTGAAAACCGCCTTTGCGCCTTCGGTCGGATAATGGTTGCGCACCACTTCCGCGATCTCGAGTTCGGTCACGCCCGGCCGGACGGCCGCGAAGGCCGCCAGCATGGCGCGGTCGTTGATCTGTGCGTTTTCCTTGATCAGCCGGTATTCGCCCGCGTCCTTGCGCATGCGCAGGGCGCCGATCGTATCGGCGGTGAAGGAGCGCGCGGCCGCGGGCAGTGCATCGACCATCAGCAGGGCGAAATCCGCGCGCATGGTTTCGTCGAGCGCGATGCGGCGTGCCTTGGCCGCGTCAACGTCGGCGAGCGCGTCCGCGAGCGCGGCAGCAGGCCCCTCATCGTCGGACCAGGCGTGGAATGCGATATCGGTGTTTTCGCGCGTGCCCTCGACGTTGAGGGCCGGCATCAGAAAGGCCTCGCGCTCGGCGCCGACAAAAAGCATGCAGGGTCGCTCGTCGGCGTGCGGGTGAAAACCCAGCAGCCATTGCATATGCGCACCCGGGCCGATGGCCACGAGATCGGCGCCGGTTTCTGCCATCTTCCTCCGGAGCGCCGTCAGGCGGCCAGCGACTTCCATGTTCATGTTCTCCTCCATTTCATCGAGTTCAGGCCGCCAGCGGCGTTGCGCGCGGGTCGGCCTCGACAACGATTCGGTTGCCGAAAATTTCGCCGTCATCGAACCCGCCGAAGCGGGCGATTTCTTCTTCCGGCGGCGCTTCGCATGACCATTTGCGGCTTGGCACCCAGCCGCATTGCCGCTTCAGAAGCGCGCTGTATTCGGCCCGCTTGAACGCAGCGATAGACGGATCGATCACCGGCACCCCGAGGTCCTTTTCCAGCTCCTTGTAGAAGCCGATCTCGAGCGTGCAGCCCAGAATGATCGCCTCGGCATATTCCTGCTCGACCGCTCGGCGCCCGGCAGCCGTCAGGAGATCGTTGGTACGGTCGTGGTCGGTCTGGAAGTCGTTCACGCCCAGCTCGACATGGTAGAAGCCGCTCAGCCGGCTCTCCTGGCCGAGATCGGCCACGGTGCGGCTCATCTGGTCGACCCATTTGCGCCGCCCCACAATGACGCCGAAGCGGTTGGCAAGGCTGGTTGCGATCTCGACCGAGGCCATGCAAGGCGCGGTGACGACCATCTCGCCGGAGACTTCGCGCGCATCATGCAGGCCGGTGTCGTAGAAGCAGCCGATTGCGAAGGCGTCGAAGCCTTCCCGAGCCGCCGCCCTCGCAGCGCGAATGATGCCGCGGGTGACAATGCCCTCATAGGCACGAAACTCGATGTGGTTGAACGCACCCTGGTCTGCCGGCTGCGAGGTGATGTGCACCTCGGTGTTGGGCAGCTTGTGCGCGGCCACCATGTCGGCGAACACCTGATCGTAGCCGGAGCTGCCGACAGGATTGTGATACATGACTTTCAAAGGCGTATTCATAATCGCATACCTCCCTTCGTGACCTGCTTCACACCGGCCCGTAGATTTCCTCTGCCTGTTCCTTGCTGATGAGGCCGTTTTTGATGTCGCGGCGCACCAGGTCACGGTCGCGTTCCTTCGGATCGCCGAGCCCGCCGCCATTGCCGGTCACGACTCGGATCACATCGTCGGTGTTGGTCACCTGTCCGGAAACGAAAGCAAACTGCTGCGGCTCCCCGCCCTTGGGCCGGAACTCGACATAGTTGGGCGAACCATCGTGGCCGCCATCCACGCCCCAGGCCGGGAATTTCGAGCGTGTGTAGCCCGCGGTGAGGAAGCCGTTGTCGTTGCGCACGCGATAGTCCATCACGATGCCGCGGCCGCCTGTGTATTTGCCCTCGCCGCCCGGTGCGGTGTTGAGTTCCATGCGGTCGACATAGAGACCGTTGCGGGCCTCGTTGATCTCCGCGGGGCAGTTGAACGTCTCGCCGTGGAAGCCGCAGAACATGGCCGAATTGCCGTCGCCTTTCCGGCTTGCGCCCCAGCCGCCGAGTTGCGGTTCGATGATCGTGTATTGACGGCCGGTATCGGGATGCGTGCCGCCGATGAAGGTGCCGCAAACCGAGGCGAAGTGGCCCGCTGCAAGGCGGTCCGGCATATGGGGCGCGAGGCAGCGCCACATGATGTCGTACACCCGCAACTCGATCTCGTAATAGAAACCGATCGGCGCCGGCGCCTTGGCGTGGAACACGGAGCCTTCGCGCGTCAAAAGCCTGATCGGACGGAACGAGCCGCCATTGGCCGGCGAATAGGCGTCGGTCAGCGACTTGAAGATCATCTGGGCCGCCACCATCACGCCGTCGCGGCTGGTATTGACCGGGTTGGCAACCTGGTCGGGATTATCGCGCAAGTCGACAGTGAACTCGTCGTCCGAGATCGTGATCTTGACGTTGAAGGTTCGCCCGTCGTCCTGCTCTTCGGAGAGTTCGAACGTACCGTGCGGCAAGTCTTTCAGCGCCTTGAGCGAGGTTTTCTCGCCATAGTCCATGAAGGAGTCCATCGCGTTCTCGAATGTCGAGACGCCGTATTTCGCGGCCAGTTCCTTGAGCCGCCGGTCGCCGACGCGCACCGAGGCGATTGCCGCCCAGACGTCGCCTTCCAGCACGTCGGGCATGCGCGAATTCACTTTGATCACATCCATGACAGGCCCAATCGGCTTGCCCTTGGAGATGATCTTGATTGCCGGCAGCCGCAGGCCTTCCTGGAAAATTTCGGTCGCTTCGCCGGTCAGCGACCCCGGCGCCATGCCGCCCACATCGGAATTGTGGGCGATGTTGGCCGTCCAGGCGATGATGCGGCCGTCGGCGAAAACCGGCATCGCGACGATAATGTCGTTGAGATGCGTGACGCCGCCATAATAGGGGTCGTTGGTCGCAAACACGTCGCCGGGCTCGATGTCGCCGGGTTTGTCGAACTTGGCGATGAGAACCTTCACCGCCTTGTCGAGTACGCCGATGAAGGCAGGAATGCCGGCACCGGACGAGGCCAGTTCGCCGCGTGCGTCCATGATGCCGGTGCCCATGTCGAGCACCTCGTAGATGATGGAGCTCATGGCGGTTTTCTTCATCGCCGCGAACATTTCGTCGGCGGTCGACTGAAGCGAATTCTGAATGATTTCCAGCGTGATCGGATCGTTGGCAGGCGTTGTCATGTCACTGCTCCTCATTTCTCGATCGTGATGCGGATATTGCGGAAGCCGTCCACCGCGACCTGGTTGCCGGGGTGAATGACGATGGTCGTGCCGGGGTCTTCGACCACGGCCGGGCCGGTGAAAATCATGCCGGGTTCCAGCTTGGTGCCGTCGTAGATTTCGGCTTCGTGCACGCCTTCCAGCGCGTAATCGACATCGCGCTTGCCCTTGAGCGCGTTCGCAGCCGGATTGCCGGTGGGCTCTTCGCTCGTCATCGTCAGCTTGCCGACCTCGGCGGAGGCGACGAGGTGAATGCCGACAAGCTCCACTGGCGCGTCGAGGCGATAGGTGTATTCGCGCTCGTAGGTTTCGTGGAAACTCACCTCGATGGCGTCGATACGCTCTGCCGTGACCGGCCCTTCTTCCAGCAGCACCTCGGTGGTGTGCTCCTGGTTCTGGTAGCGGAACTTGGCGAAGCGGAGGAATTTCACCTTGGCGCGGTCAATGCCCTCGGCCGCATATTGCTCGCGGGCACGATCCTCGGTCTCTGCGAAAAGTGCTTCGATCGCGGTGGCGGAATCGCCGGAAAGATCGGCCAGGTTGGTGACGAAATAATCGCGCCTGAGGTCGGACATCATCATGCCCCAGGCGGAGAACACCGAGGCGCCCGCCGGGATGACGACCTTCTTCACTCCGAGTTCCTGCGCCAGCGCCACCGCATGCATCGCACCGCCGCCGCCAAAGGCGACCAGCGTGAAATCGCGCGGGTCGTGGCCGCGGTTCAGCGAAACCAGTTTGAGTGCATTGACCATGTTGTTGTTGGCGATGCGCACGATGCCGCGCGCGGCCTCGCTGGCGTCAACACCGAGCTTCTTGCCCACGGCCGCGATCGCCTTGCCGGCTGCGTCCATGTCGGCGTCGATCTCGCCGCCGCAGAAATAGTCCCTGTTGATGCGGCCGAGCCAGAGGTTGGCGTCGGTTGTCGTGGCGTTGGTGCCGCCCTTCCCGTAGGCTGCCGGACCAGGCAGCGCTCCGGCCGATTGCGGGCCGACATGCAGCTTGCCGAAATCGTCGACCCAGGCGATCGAGCCGCCACCATTGCCGATCTCGACCAGATCGACCACCGGCACCATGATCGGGTATCCGGCCGATGTGCGGTCGCGCTCGATCCAGTAGTCGGTCATGATCTTGACCTGACCGTTCTCGATCAAAGAGCACTTGGCGGTCGTGCCGCCGATATCGAGCGCAAGCACGTTCGGTTCGCCGATCAGCTTTCCGAGTTCCGCCGCGCCCCAGAAACCCGATGCGGGCCCGGATTCAACCATCGTAATCGGAATGCGCGAGACGGCCTCCAGCGAGTCGACGCCGCAGTTCGACTGCATGACATAGAGCGATCCGCCGAAGCCATCGCCCTTCACGCCGTCTTCGAGCCGCTTCAGATATCGCTGCGCGACCGGCTGCACATAGGCCGAGAGCACGGCGGTGTTCGAGCGCTCATATTCGCGCCATTCACGGGTTATCTGATGAGAGGATACGACCGAGGCGCCGGGCCACAGTTTTTCGACCTCGGCCATCGCCGCCTGTTCATGGGCGGGATTGGCGTAGGAATGCAGGAAGCAGATCGCAACGGCCTCGACGCCGTCTGCCTTGAAGTCCTCGACAATGCCGGCCAGTGGCGACAGGTCGAGCGCGGCAATCTCGTCGCCGCGGTAGGTCATCCGTCCGGGCAGTTCGCGGCGCAGATAACGCGGCACGAACGGTTCGGGCTTCTTGTAGTGCAGGTTGAAGAAGTCCGGCCGGTTGCCGCGCGCGATCTCCAGCGTGTCGCGAAAACCTTCCGTCGTAATCAAGCCAACCTTCACGCCCTTGCGCTCTGTCAGAGCGTTGATGACGACCGTGGTGCCATGCGCCAGAAAGTCGATCGACTTCGGATCGACCTCGCCCTTGGCAAGCACGTTCAGCACGCCCTGTTCGAAATTGGGCGGTGTGGTGTCGGATTTGGCGGTGATGATGCGCGACTGGCCGGTTTCCCGGTCTGTTTCGAAGCACACAAGGTCTGTGAATGTGCCTCCGACATCGGTCGCAACGCGGATGGTCTTGTTCGCCATTGTTCAGGCTCCCTTGGCGGAAATCAGTCGATCGAGGAGAAAGGCGGCTGCTCCGGGCAGCTTCAGCCTGTTGGATGCTTCGACGCGCTCTGCTGTGTAAAAGCCGGCTTCGTGCAGGCAGTTGATGGTGCCGATCACGGAACCGTCGACCACGATGGGCACGTTGATGGCGGATTCGCAGCCAAGCGAACGGATCAGCTCGAAATCGTCGAAAACCCGCGCGATTTCATCGATGTCGTTGGCGACAAACGTCTCGTGGCGGTCGAGCACGACCCCGGTCCAGTGTGTCTCGTTTACGGGTTTGGTTCCCAGGACCGGATAGGCATCGGGCATGTTGGAATAGATGCGGCGCGCCTCGCCCGTGGCGGCGTCAAACGTCATCAGGGTGAACAGGCGTACGCCGACAAGTGCCTCGGTCAACGCGTTGAGCGCGTCGAACACGGTTGTCGGCTGGCTGCCGGTTGCGCCAAGGGCAGCGCCGAAAGCGGCCTCCGTATTCATGTATCTGTCTCCGTGGAAAGGGTTGCGCGGAGCGCCAGCTCGTCGCGCGTGATGACCGGCACGGCTCCAATGAGCGCGCGCGTATAGGGGTGTTCGGGTTTTTCGAAGAGATTGCGCGTCGGGCCCGTCTCGACGATGCGGCCCTTCTCGAAAACTGCGACCCGGTCGGCGATATTGCGCACCACCGCGAGATCGTGGGTGATGAAGATATAGGTGAGTTTGCGCTTCGGCTGCAGCTCGCCGAGAAGCTTCAGCACACGCGCCTGCACCAGCACGTCGAGTGCGGAGGTCGGTTCGTCGAGCACAACCAGCTCCGACTGGCAGGCGAGAGCGCGGGCGATCGCCACACGCTGGCGCTGACCGCCCGAAAGCGCTGCGGGCGCGCGGTCGGCGAATTCATGCGGCAGGTGAACCTCTTCCAGAAGCGCCCGCACCATATCCTTGCGCTGCGCGCGCTCGCCGATTCCGTGAACGTCGAGCGCCAGCCTGAGCGAGGCACCGATGGTGCGTTTCGGATTGAGCGAGGAAAGCGGGTTTTGCTGGACAAGCTGGATCTGCCGGCGGTTCAGCTTTGTGCGTCGTGCCGGCAGGGGCTGGCCGTCGAAGAGAACCTCGCCTGAGGTCGGCGGGTAGATGCCGAGCACAATATTGGCGAGCGTACTTTTGCCGGACCCGGATTCCCCGACAATCGCCATGCATGAACCGCGCTCGACGTCGAGCGAAACGTCGTCCAGCGCCTTCACGGCTTGGCCGCCGGCATCGAATGTCTTGGACACGTTGCGAATGGAGATCAGGGCATCGCTCATGGCCGTCCCTCCCCCGAAAGGTGATCGACCAGAGGTGCGGAAAACGCGCTGGCATCGTCGTCGATGTCGGGTACGCCGCCGCCGGTCAGGCGCGGCACGGCCATCATCAATGCGCGTGTGTAAGGGTGGCGCGGGTCATCAAAGAGCGCAGTCGTCGGGCCGTGCTCGACGATGCGTCCCTTGTAGATCACATACACCCGGTCGGCGAATTCGCGCACCACGCCGAGATTGTGCGAAATGAAGAGCACGGCCGTGTTGTGCTGCTCCACCAGCCCGCGCATCAGGTCGAGTGTCTGCGTCTGCACCGTGACGTCGAGCGCGGTGCCCGGTTCGTCGGCCAGAAGCAGGTCGGGCTCGTTTGCCAGCGCCATCGCGATCATCACGCGCTGGTTCATGCCTCCCGACAGCTGGAACGGGTAGGAATTGAGTACGCGTTCGGCATCGCCGATCGAGACCTCGTGCAAAATCTCGGCGGCGCGCTTCATCGCCTCCCGATAGGAGACGCCCGGCGCCTCACGCTTCAGCACCTCATGAAATTGCGTGCCGATCCGGTAGACCGGGTTCAGCGACGATGTCGGGTCCTGGAAGATCATCGAGATGCGCGTTCCGCGCAGTTGCTGGCGCTCGGTGCGCGACATCTGCGCCAGATTGCGGCCGTCGAATTCGACGGTGCCGCCGATACGGGCCGAACGCAGCGATTGCAGCATGCCGAGCACGATGCGAGCGGTGACGGACTTGCCGGAGCCCGACTCGCCCACCAGCGCCACACGCTCGCCCGGCTGGATGTTCAGCGATATGCCGTGCAGCACTTCGGTGACACCCGTCCAGCCCTTGAAGCCCAGAGTGAGGTTGCGGATATCGAGCAGCGGCCGGCTCATTGATCCGCCCCCAGAATGTCACGCAAGGCGTCGCCGATCAGGTTGAAGCCGAACACCGCGACCAGGATTGCGAGACCGGGGAACACTGTCAGCCACCAGCTGTCCGGCAGATATTTTGCGCCGTCGGCGACCATGGATCCGAGATCGGGCGTCGGCGGCTGTACGCCAAGGCCAAGGAATGACAGGGAGGATGCGATCAGGATCACGAAACCGAGGTCGAGCGTCATTTTGGTGACGACGGCCGGCACGCAGTTGGGCAGGATTTCGCGGAAGATGACATGCAGCGGCGAAGCGCCGATCACCTCGGCTGCGAGCACATAACCCTCTTCGCGCTCGGAGCGGGTGATGTTGTAGACAAGCCGCGTATACCAGGGCCACCACATCACCGTGACGGCCAGCATGCCGTTGGCGAGCGTTGGCTCCAGCACGCCCATGATCGACATTGCCAGCACCAGCGGCGGGATCGACAGGAAGATGTCTGTGATGCGCATGAGGATGTATTCGGTCCAGCCGCCGAAATAGCCGGCAACCAGCCCGACGGTGACCCCGATCGGCACAGCAATCGCCAGCACGACCACGCCGAGAATGAGCGAGATGCGAAAGGCGTAGAGAATGCGCGAGAAAATATCGCGGCCGACCAGATCGGTGCCCATGATATAGGGCCATTCCGGCGCCTTGTTGAAATTGGCGAAGTCGACCACTGCGCCGCGATGCTCGGGGAATGGCGCGATGAAGTCGGCGAACAAGGCCGACAGCACGACCGTGGCGACCAGCACCACGCCCAGGAGCGACAGCGGATTGGCAATCAATATGGAGATCGTGCGTTTCATGACGACCTCTGCGACAGCCGGATGCGCGGATTGATGAAAGCGATCAGCAGATCGACGATGATGTTCACGATCAGGAAGGTCGCCGAGATGATCAGCACCGTGCCGACGATCGCGTTCAGGTCCTTGCGCAGGATTACCGCAACGCCGTAGCGCGAGAGGCCCGGCCAGGCGAAGATCGCTTCGACCAGAAAGGCGTTGCCCAGCATCGCCGCGAAATCCAGGCCAATGATCGTCAGCGAGGGAATGAGCGAGGGCTTGAATGCGTAGCGATTTGCGATGCGTCTGGCAGGAAAGCCGTATGAGCGGGCCATCTCGATATATGGCCGCTCATAGGTCTCGACCATATTGGCGCGGGTCAGCCGCGTGGCCTGTCCGATGCCCGAAAGAGCGAGCGCGAAGGCCGGCAGCACGATATGCCAGGCCGCGTTGCCGAAGGCGCGAAAGTTGCCGGCAATCAATGTGTCGAGCAGCAGAAAGCCGGTGACGGCCTGAATGGAATAACTGTCCGATATGCGCCCCGCGACGGGGAACAGCGGCAGGTAGAAGGCGAAGATCAGCATCAGGATCACGGCCCAGACGAAGCTGGGTGCCGAGACGCCGAGCAGCGATACGATGCGCACGATGTTGTCGGCGATGCCGCCGCGATATCGCGCCGACAGAATTCCGAGCGGCAGGCCGATCGCCACCATCATGAAGCCGGCGACAAAAACCAGCTCGAGCGTCGCCGGCAGGAATTGCGCGATGTCGGTGGTCACGGGCCGGTTTGTGTATAACGACACACCAAGATCGCCGCGCACCAGATCGGCCAGAAAATATCCGTACTGGATCCACACCGGATCATCGAGGTGGAGCGCTGCGCGCAGCGCCGCAACCTGTTCGGTCGTGGCGTTGGGGCCCAGCGCGATGCGGGCGGGGTCGCCGGGGATGATCCGGGCGATGGCGAAGATCAGCATGGAGACCCCGAAAAGCACGAGCAACGAGGTTCCCAGCCGCTTCGAAAGCAGGCGGGCAATCGGCATCATCATTCTGGTTCCAAGTGGCGCAGCCGGGCGTTGCTTGGTCCGCCCGGCTGCCAGCCGGCACCTGTTAGTCGGCGACTTCCATCAGACGGAAGGTGAAGCCCATTCCGTCCAGCCCGAAGGCCTTTTCAGGATCGCTGAGCGCCGGCGCTTTCACACGCGTGCTGGCTGCGAATACCGATTGCCGGTCGTAGCCGTAGATCGACGGAGCAATCTCCATCAGGCGATCGTTCAGTTCCGAATAGGCGGCTTCGCGAGCGGCATCGTCGGCACCTGTCCGTCCGGCGTCGAGCAGTTCGTCCACATTGGCGTCGTTGAGATATTCCGGTGACTGCCAGGTTCCCGCAGCCGTCGAGTAGTACATGCCGTAAAGCAGCGTATCGGGATCGCCGGTTACGGCATTGACGAAGAGCTGCGAGATATGCGGGGTGTTTTCCGGCTTCGACACCTGCTCGGCAAACAAAGCCCAGGGCAGCTTCCTGATCTCGGATTTGATGCCGAGTTCGGCGAAGTTGGCCTGCATCAGAAGCGCGAAACGCTCCTCAACGGGGACCTCGGCGATCCAGGACAATTCGAGATTGATGTCCTCGGGGCTGTATTTGCAGTTGGCCAGATGTGCTTTTGCCGCATCCAAGTCGCGTGACAGGCCGTCGCCGGCCGGGTTTGCACCGAACATGCCGACCGGAATAGCGCCGGTGGCGGCCGAACCCTGCGAAACGTCGTCGGTCACGGCGATCATCTTGATCGCGGCGTTGTAGTCGAACGCATTGGCCAGAGCGAGGCGGCACTCTGCATCGTCGAGCGGTGCCTTGGTCGTGTTCATCTTCACGTAGAAGGCGCCGGTCCCGCTTTCGGTCAAAAGCTGCGCGCCATCATTGGCGAGCGCCTTGATGACCTCCGGCGGCAGCCACTGCGAAGCGATGTCGTGCTCGCCCTGGCTGATCAGCGTGCGCACCGTCGCGGCCTCGAGGCCGTAACGCAGTCGCACCTGGTCCGGGGCAGCCTCGGCGACATTCATGAAGTAGCCGCCATTCTTTTCCATGACGGTTTCTTCCTGAGGATTGTGCGAGACAATCTTGTAGGCGCCGGTGCCGGCGGTGTTGGACGAGAGCCATGCCTCGCCCCAGTCCTTCATGTCGCCCTCGCCTTCGCCGAGATTGGCCATCACCGCCTGCTTGTCGACGATAGGCAGCCGTACCAGCGACGCCACGAATGGCGCATATGGCGTGGACAGCGTGAATTTGACCGTATTCGCGTCGACCGCTTCCGCACTTTCCACATTGCCGAAAAGGTAAGACAGGCCCTTGCCCATCGCTTTCATGCGGTCGAGCGAGAATACAACGTCTTCCGCGGTCATCGGGTTGCCGCTGAGAAATTTCACGTCGCTGCGCAGCTTGAAGGTGTATTCGGTGCCCGAACCCTCCCAGCTTTCGGCAAGATGCGGATCGTGGCCCGGACCGCCCTGACGCGGCAGAACCAGCGTATCGTAGAGATTGAACATCAGGATGGAGTCGGCATAGTCCGACGCCTTGGACGGGTCGATCTCGCCAACCGCCACTTCGTCAAGGCGCAGCGTGCCGCCGGCGTTTGCCACAACGGGCGCCGCCAGGACGCTCGATGCCAGCGCCATCGCGGTAATCGGTTTGAGAATGGATTTCATGTCGGTTGCTCCCATTACTTGCTTCTGTTCAGCCAGTTGCGTTCTCGGATTCGCTGTCATTGTCCCCGGGTTCTTGTCGGACCTTGTGCCGCGCCCGGTTGCCCAGCCTGTTGTCGTCGGCCAGGTCGTCTCCAAAGACGTCCATCGTGCATACATGCAGTATGCTCACTGTTTCCGTGGTGTGGTTCCAGGATGAATGGCGCCGCGTGGAATCGAAGTGGATGCTGTCGCCGGCCGAAAGGACGGTGACCTCGTCCTCGACTTCGATCGTTATCGCGCCCTTGAGGATGAAGAACATCTCTTCGCCCTCATGGCGGATGGGTTCGGAGCGCATGCCCGGCGGTTCATGTACGATGACGCTGTTCAGGACATTGCCGGGAAAACGCGCCGACAGCCGCTCATACTGGAGGCCGTTTGCCTGAACCGCATAGACCGGCCGCTCGTCATGCCGGGTGTGTGGCTGGCCGCCCCGCGGCTGTGCGAGGAACTTCGTCATCGGGGTTTGCAATACCCGCGAAATCGACGCCAGCGACGCCAGAGACGGTACCGTCAGGTCGCGCTCGACTTGCGAGATGAAGCCAACCGACAGCCCTGCGGCATCGGCAACGGCCTTCAATGTCAGTCCAAGCTCCTGGCGCCGTTCGCGCAGCCGCGTTCCCAGCGGCTCGCCACCGGTTTCCGTCGACTGGACTGCGTTCTCACCCTCCACCAGCGGCTCCCCTTTTTTAGTATTTGTAAACGTTCAGGGAAGGCCGGCCGTTTGTCAAGCAGATTTTACATATACTAAAACGCCTGATATTTGCACATCAAAATGGCTATTATTTCAAATACATAGCCAGAAAAATTAATGTCGCTGACTTGCTGTCGGGGGACGCTGTTGTGAAAACAATGCTGTTCGAGCCTTCCTGAAATCGCCCTTGGCGGCAGCGGGCGGGCGAGCCGCCGCCCTCGCCGAATTCCGGTGACGTTCTTGGTCAGGAGTTCTGCCTGCCGGCCGAAGAACAGTTTGCGTTTTGGCCGGGGCGCACCGCGCCCCGGCGTATGATTTTTGTCCGCGTTATTCCGCTGCCGTGCGTTTCGGCAGCACCCAGCCGGGACGCGGGAAATGGCAGGTGTATCCGTTGGGATAACGCTCCAGATAATCCTGATGCTCAGGTTCGGCATCCCAGAAGTCGCCGACGGGCTCGAGCTCGGTGACGACCTTGCCCGGCCACAGTCCCGACGCCTCGACATCCGCAATGGTGTCGAGCGCCACCTGTTTCTGGGTCTCGTCGGCATAATAGATCGCCGAGCGGTATGAGCGGCCGACATCGTTACCTTGCCGGTTCGCCGTGGTCGGATCGTGGATCTGGAAGAAATACTCCAGAATCCGCCTGTAGCTGATCACCTTTGGGTCAAAGACGATCTCGATCCCTTCGGCATGGTCGCCATGATTGCGGTATGTGGCGTTGGGCACGTCGCCCCCGGTATAGCCAACCCGGGTCATCTCCACGCCTGGCAGCTTGCGGATCAGATCCTGCATGCCCCAGAAGCAGCCCCCCGCAAGAACGGCGCGTTCAGTCATGAAACGTCCTCCACTTGATCGAGATAGTCGCCGTAACCCTCGGCCTCCATGTCATCGCGATGGATGAAGCGCAGGCTGGCCGAGTTGATGCAGTAGCGCAAACCGCCCTTGTCGGCGGGGCCATCGTTGAAAACATGTCCCAGATGGCTGTCGCCATGCACCGATCGCACTTCCGTGCGGATCATGCCGTGGCTGTCGTCCCGCAGCTCGTTGATGTGGGCGGGCACGATCGGCTTGGTGAAGCTCGGCCAGCCGCAAAAGCTGTCGAACTTGTCGGCCGAGGCAAAAAGCGGCTCGCCCGAAACCACATCGACATAGATGCCCGGCTCCTTGTTCTTGTAATATTCGCCCGTATAGGGGCGCTCGGTGCCGCTTTGCTGCGTGACGTGATACTGCTCGGGCGTCAGCTTGGCGATCGCGGCATCGGATTTTTCATATTTCACGGCGGATGTCCTCCATTCGTCGCATTGTGTTGCCCTGAAGATGGCCGCGCGGCTGCTGATTTGCCAATAGCCGTGGGTCACAATTTCGATAGGACCTATCCAACAGACAAGGTCGCCAGGCCACCTTCCGGCGACTGGCCGCAGGCATGCGTGCGCCCGATCTGGGCGCGGCTCTCAATCACGGCCTGGCCCGCAATGAGACGGGGCTGATGCTTTCCCGTTTCGGTGTTTTTCCTGCTTCGTGCCGCTCCGGTCGACATGAAATTTCGCCTGTGACCTTGCCGTACGGACCGGCTTGCGTCCAATATTCCCGGCAACTCCCCGACAAGAGGAGGCAAAAACAAAGAAGAACGGCAAAAGCCAACTAGAGTGAGGAACCTCGATATGTCACGTGAACTCGAACATCTCAGCCGAAAAGTGATAGCCGGCTCAATGAGCCGTAGAGATTTTCTGGGGCGGGCCTCCGCGCTCGGCATCAGCGCCGCCTTTGCCGGCACCCTGCTCAGCAATGCCGCCCATGCGCAAACGCCGAACCGGAGCGGCACTATCAAGGTCGGTATTCAGGGAGGCGCTTCGACCGACAGTCTCGACCCGGCGCTTGCGGCCAATGCGACGGCAAGCCAGGTGATCCGGCTTTGGGGTGAGCCGCTCGTCGAACTCGCATTCGAGGGTGGCCTGCAAAACCGTGTCGCCGAGGAATACAGCGCCTCCGACGACGCACGTATCTGGACCTTCAAGATCCGCTCCGGCATCGAGTTTTCGAATGGCAAAACGGTAACCGCCCAGGACGTGCTGGATACATTCGACCGTCACGCGGGTGAAGATACGAAGTCCGGTGCGCTCGGCATCATGCGCGGGATCAAGGACATGAAGGCCGATGGCGACAAGTTCGTCGTCGAGCTGGAAACGCCGAATGCCGACCTGCCCTATCTGATGGCCGACTATCACCTGATCATCCAGCCCGGCGGCGGCAAGGACGATCCGGCCGCTGCAATCGGGACCGGCCCGTACATGATCGAAACGAGCGAAATGGGCGTTCGTTTTGTCGGCAAAAAGAACCCGAATCACTGGGACCCCGAGATGGGTTATGCCGACTCGGTCGAACTCGTCGTGATCAATGACGACACGGCGCGCGTTGCCGCGCTTCAGTCGGGTCAGGTGCACATGATCAACCGTGTGCCGCCCAAGGTCGCCGGGCTCGTGAGCCGAGCGCCCGGCGTCGAAGTGCGCTCGACCTCCGGCCCGGGCCACTATGTCTTCATCATGCATTGCAATACCGCGCCGTTCGACAACAACGATCTGCGGCTTGCTCTCAAATATGCCATGAACCGCGAGGAGATGGTCGAGAAGATCCTCTTCGGTTACGGCTCCATCGGCAACGATACGCCGATCAACGGCTCTTATCCGCTGTTCTCCGGCGACATCGAGCAGCGCCACTACGATCCGGAGAAGGCAGCGTTCCACTTCAAGAAGTCGGGACATGACGGGCCGGTGCTGCTGCGCACGTCGGACAATTCCTTCCCCGGTGCGCCAGACGCCGCGGCGCTGTTCCAGGAATCGGCCTCGAAGGCCGGCATTCAGCTTGAAATCAAGCGCGAGCCGAATGACGGCTACTGGTCGGAGGTGTGGAATGCCCAGCCGTTCTGTACTTCCTATTGGGGCGGACGTCCGACCCAGGACCAGATGTTCTCCACCGCCTATCTGTCGTCCGCGGACTGGAACGACACGCGTTTCTTCAATGACGGCTTTGACAAGATGCTGCTTGCGGCGCGGGCCGAGCTCGACAATGACAAGCGCAAGGCGATCTACCGCGACATGAGCGTGCTTCTGCGCGACGAAGGCGGCCTTATCTGCCCGATGTTCAACGATTTCATCGACGCGACGTCGGACAAGGTCACCGGCTGGCAGGAAATCAATGGCGGCTTCGATCTCATGAACTTCTACGCACCCATGAAGATGTGGCTCGCCACCTGACATGGGTATGGTAGCAAGATTGGTGGCCCAGCGTCTCGCGCTGGGCCTCCTGCTCCTGTTCGCAGTTTCCATTCTGATCTTCGCCGGCACCCAGATACTGCCCGGCGACGTCGCGCAATCGATACTGGGACAGTCCGCAACGCCCGAGGCGCTCGCAAATCTGCGCAAGGAACTTGGGCTCAACGAACCGGCACTCAGCCGCTATTTTTCATGGCTCGGCGGTCTGCTGACCGGCGATCTCGGAACATCGCTTTCCAGCGGTGCGGATATCTCTTCCGCGATTGCCTCGCGTCTCGCCAATACGCTGTTTCTGGCGTCGGTGGCGGCGGTGGTCTCCGTGCCGCTGGCGATCCTGCTCGGACTGATTGCTGTACGTTACCGCGACCGCTGGCCCGACAAGATGATTTCGGCGGTCACGCTTGCCTCGATCTCGCTGCCGGAGTTTTTCATCGGCTATGTGCTGATCTTCTTCGTTGCGGTGAAGCTTGCCTGGTTCCCCTCGATCGCGACGGTTTATGACGGCATGGGTTTCGGCCAACGGCTGATGACGGTCGCCCTGCCCGCGGCCACGCTCACGCTTGTCGTTCTTGCGCACATGATGCGCATGACACGCGCCGCGATCCTCAACGTCATGCAATCGGCCTATGTCGAGACGGCAGAGCTCAAGGGCCTCACGGCGTTCGATGTGATCCGCAAACACGCGTTTCCCAACGCAATCGCGCCCATCGTCAACGTCGTTATGCTCAACCTTGCGTTCCTTGTCGTCGGTGTCGTGGTGGTCGAAGTGATCTTCGTCTACCCCGGCATGGGTCAGTATCTCGTCGATCACGTTTCCAAGCGCGATGTGCCGGTTGTCCAGGCATGCGGCCTCATCTTCGCGGCCTTCTATATCGGCCTCAACCTGGTGGCGGATATCGTTGCGATATTGACCAATCCGCGCCTCAGGCATCCGAAATAGGGGCGGCGCGATGTTCAGAAGAATTCCCCCAAGTGCCCTGCTCGGCCTGGTCCTCACCAGCCTGTTCCTCATAACCGCGATATTTGCGCCGCTGCTGGCGCCCTACGGCAAGACGGAAATCGTCGGCGCGGTCTGGGAGCCGCTGTCGTCGCAGCACTGGCTGGGTACCGACAATCTCGGCCGCGATCTGCTCTCGCGCATGATCTACGGCGCCCGTACCACGATCTTCATCGCCACCATGGCGACGGTGCTGTCATTCTCTCTGGGGTCGATCCTCGGCTTCACAGCAGCTGTCGTCGGCGGCTGGGTCGACCAGCTGCTGTCGCGCTTTGTCGATCTCCTGATGTCGATCCCCACCCTGATCTTCGCGCTCGTGGTGCTTTCAGTGCTGCCGTCGACGGTACTCACGCTGGTCCTGGTGATGGGTGTGCTCGATGCCACGCGTGTCTACCGGCTGTCGCGCGCCGTCGCCGTCGACATCAACGTGATGGACTATGTCGAGGCGGCACGGCTGCGCGGCGAAGGCCAGATCTGGGTGATATTCCGGGAAATCCTGCCCAACGCGCTGTCGCCGCTCGTCGCAGAGCTCGGCCTGCGCTTCATCTTCATGGTGCTGTTTGTGTCGGCCCTTTCGTTCCTCGGGCTCGGCATCCAGCCGCCGGAGGCCGACTGGGGCGGCATGGTGAAGGAAAACAAGGACGGCATCGTGTTCGGCATTCCGGCCGCGCTGATCCCGGCTGCCGCAATCGCCGCGCTGGCGATATCGGTCAATCTGGTCGCGGACTGGGTCCTCAACCGCACCACCTCGCTGAAGGGAGGCCGCGGTGCCTGAGAATTCGACCTCTCCGCTGCTTGAGATTCGCGACCTGCGTATCGAAGCTACAGTCTACCCGCCTGGTGAAGCGCCGCATGACATCACCATTGTCGATGGCGTTTCGCTGACACTGCAAAAAGGCAAGGTGCTTGGCCTGATCGGGGAGTCGGGCGCCGGCAAGTCGACGATCGGCCTCGCCTCCATGGCCTATGGGCGCGGTGGTGTCCGTATCACTGGCGGCAAGGTCGTACTGAACGGCCGTGACGTCCTGAAAGCCGGCAGACAGGGTCTCAGAAGCCTGCGCGGCAAAGAGGTGCGGTACGTCGCGCAGTCCGCCGCTGCGGCGTTCAATCCCGCCCACCGGCTGATGGATCAGGTCGTCGAAGCCGCCGTGGTGCACGGCGTTGCCAGCCGCGCGGAGGCGGAAAAGCGGGCGAAGAGCCTGTTCCGCAAGCTCAGCCTTCCCGACCCCGACAATATCGGCAAACGTTATCCGCATCAGGTTTCCGGCGGCCAGCTGCAGCGTGTGATGACGGCAATGGCGCTGTGTTCGGAGCCCGATCTGATCGTGTTCGACGAACCGACGACCGCTCTTGACGTGACGACACAGATCGACGTGCTCGCCGCGATCAAGGATGCGATCCGCGACACCGGTGTCGCCGCGCTCTACATTACGCACGATCTGGCCGTCGTTGCCCAGGTCTCCGACGAGATCATGGTGCTGCGGCACGGCAAGCTGGTCGAATGGGGACACACGCGGCAGATCATCAAGGAGCCGCGCCAGGAATACACCAACCAGCTGGTCTCCGTGCACGAGATCGAACATCAGGAGAAGCCGCCGCGCGAGACGCCTCTGCTTTCGGTGCGGAACGTGACCGCCGCGTATGGCGGCGGCCCGATCGACGTGCTGAAGGATATCTCGGTCGACCTTTATGCAGGTCAGACGCTGGCGGTTGTCGGTGAATCGGGCTCCGGCAAGTCGACGCTGGCGCGTGCCATCACCGGGCTCTTGCCGCCGAAGGAAGGTTCGATCGAATTCGCCGGGCGTACACTGCCAAGCCGGCTGGCCGAGCGCACCCGCGACGATCTGCGTGAACTGCAGATGATCTACCAGATGGCCGACGTCGCCATGAACCCGCGCCAGACCGTGGGTACGATCATCGGGCGGCCGCTGGAGTTCTATTTCGGCATTCGCGGCAGGGAACGTGATGCCCGCGTTGAGGAACTGCTCGACAAGATCGAGATGGGCCACGGCTTCAAGGACCGATATCCGGCCGAACTTTCCGGCGGCCAGAAGCAGCGCGTCTGCATCGCACGCGCGCTTGCGGCGAAGCCATCGCTGATCATTTGCGATGAAGTGACCAGCGCCCTCGACCCGCTCGTTGCAAACGGCATTCTGCGCCTGCTGCTCGAACTGCAGGCCGAAGAAGATGTCGCCTATCTCTTCATCACCCATGATCTGGCTACCGTGAAGTCGATCGCGGACTCCATTGCGGTGATGTATCAAGGCTCGGTGGTGCGCTACGGGTCGAAGAGCAAGGTGCTTGCGCCGCCGTTCGACGACTATACCGACCTGCTTCTGTCATCGGTTCCGGAAATGGAAATCGGCTGGCTGGAGAAGGCGATTTCGTCGCGCCGCATGGAAAGTGCCGGCAACTGACGACCGGGTCGGGTCATATGAAATCCAAGCTTCTCCTGATTATTCTCGATGGTGTGCCCTGGCGGAATTTCCGCCGGCTGTTCGGCAATCTGGAAGGCTGGGTCGCGTCCGGCGAAGCGCGCGTATGGAAGATGCAGTCGGTGCTGCCGTCCACTTCCGCCTCCTGTTACGCCTCGATCCACACAGGCGTGCCGCCGCAGGTGCACGGCATTCTGTCCAACGATGTGCGCTTCCGCGTGAAGCTGCCCGACATCTTCTCCGAAGTCTCGGCAGCCGGCGGCAAGACGGGTGCGGTCACGCATTCCTACTGGTCGGAATTCTTCAACCGCTATCCCTTCGATTTCGTGCGCGACATCGAATATGACGAGCCCGGCGGGCCAATCACGCATGGCCGCTTCCACACTATGACGGGCTATGGCCACGACAACCAGATGACACCTTCGGACGTCGATCTCTTCGCCACGCTGACGATGCTCGCTGCGAGGTTCGGCATCGACTACGGCATCCTGCACACCTGCACGATGGATTCGATGGGCCATCGCTTCGGCCATGATTGCGTCGAGATGGACAAAGCGTGCTTCACGATGGACGCCATGCTGGCAGCGTTCCTGCCGCGCTGGCGCGAGGCCGGCTACGAGGTCATCGTGACAGCTGATCACGGCCAGTCGGATCGAGGCCACCACGGCGGAGCCGGCGACGACCAGCAGCATTTCGCGCTGTACTATTTCGGCGCGGCGAAAGGCCCGGAGAAGGACGTGCTTCTCGACCAGCTACAGCTCGCACCGACCATCCTTTCCCGTCTCGGCGTGCCGGCCCCCGGCACAATGACAGCAAAACCGTTTCTGTTGTGAACCATGGCCGATTACAGCAAGCTTCTTGACGACGAGACCCGAGCTTTCATCGCCAGGACGGACTCCTTCTATCCACCGGAAACGGTCGACCAGCCGGTAGAAGTTCAGCGCGAGATCTATGACCGCATGTGCCGGGCCTTCTTCAACGGCTATCCCGACGGGGTAACGGCCGAAACGACGGCAATCGCTGCCGAAGGCCGCGATATCCCGATACGCATCTACCGCAATGCACAGTCCAGCAGCGCCGCGGTGGTGATCTACTATCACGGCGGCGGCTACATTCTCGGCGGGCTTGAAAGCCATGACGATGTCTGTGCCGAGCTTTGCGAACGCACCGGTTTCGAGCTTATTTCCGTCGATTACCGGCTGGCGCCGGAACACGGGCATCCGGCCGCGTACGACGACGCCATGGAAGCTTTTGCCTGGGTTGCAAAGACACGCAAGGCGCCGATCCTTCTTGCCGGAGATAGTGCCGGCGGCAATCTCGCCGCTTCCGTCGCGCATGCTACGCGGGGTCATCCGCGTGCGCCGGTCGGCCAAATGCTGATCTACCCCGGCCTCGGTGGCGACACCGCGTCGGGGTCTTATGTCGAGCATGCCGAAGCGCCCATGCTCACCACCCGGGATATTCAATTTTATGGCGGCATTCGCGGTGGCAGCGAGGATGATCCGACGGCAGCGCCGCTCGCAGACACGAATTATGCCGGTCTCCCGCCAACGGTCGTCATCACCGCCCAGTGCGATCCGCTCTCATCCGACGGGGAAATCTATCGCGACCGGATTCTCGCTGCCGGCGGCAAAGCCGTCTGGCGTGAGGAAAAGGGTCTGGTTCACGGCTATCTTCGCGGCCGCACAACAATCCGGCGTGCCCGCGAAAGTTTCGATCGCATCGTGGCTTCGCTCCAGGCACTCGCGGCTGGTGAAATGCCCGATTTGGGTTAGAAGGTCTGGTCGGCCGAACCAGCGGAGCATGCCTTGAATATTCTTTTCATCATGTATGACCAGCTCAGGTTCGACTATCTGAGCTGTGCCGGCCACCCCCACCTGAAAACACCGAATATGGACCGCCTCGCCGCAATGGGCGTGCGTTTTTCGCACGCTTATGTGCAGTCTCCCGTATGCGGAGCCTCACGTATGTCGTTCTACACAGGGCGCTATGTGCATTCTCACGGCGCGGCGTGGAACGGGTTTCCGCTCAAGGTGGGCGAACTCACGCTGGGCGACCATCTGCGCAAGGCGGGCATGGATGCGGTACTTGTCGGCAAGACCCATATGCGGGTCGATGAAGACGGCATGGCGCGGCTCGGCCTTTCGCGCGAATCCGTCATCGGAGCGCGCGTGTCGGAATGCGGCTTCGACGTGCATGTGCGCGACGACGGCCTGTGGGGCAAAGGGCCGGCCGGTTATTACGACAAGGGCCGGCAATCCTATAACGAATATCTGAAATCACGCGGTTATGCAGGCGAAAACCCGTGGCACGATTTCGCCAACTCCGGCGTTGAGGAAACCGGCGAGATGGCGTCGGGCTGGTTCATGGCCAATGCCGGCAAGCCTGCCAATATCGCGGAGGAGGATTCGGAGACCCCGTGGCTTACGCGCGAGGCGGAGGCCTTCATTTCGGCCGACCATCAGCGGCCCTGGCTTTGCCATCTCTCCTACATCAAACCGCACTGGCCCTACATCGTGCCTGCGCCTTATCACGACATGTTCGGCGCCGGCGACATTCTACCTGCGGTCCGTTCCGAGCTGGAACGGCAGGACCCGCACCCGGTCTACCGCGCCTTCATGCAGAACCAGATCGGCCGTGCGTTCAGCCGCGACGCGGTGCGCGACGCCGTGATCCCGGCTTACATGGGCCTGATCAAACAATGCGACGACCAGCTCGGCAAGCTGCTGGATTTTCTTGAGCATTCCGGCCGGCTGGAAAACACGATGATCGTGCTGACGTCGGACCACGGCGATTATCTCGGCGACCACTGGCTTGGCGAAAAAGACCTGTTCCACGATCAATCGGTGAAAGTGCCGCTGATCGTGTACGACCCTTCGGAAGCTGCAAACGGCACACGCGGGTCTGTTTGCGATGAGCTGGTGGAAACGATCGACCTTGCCGCAACTTTCATCGATGCAGCGGGCGGGACCGTCCCCGACCACATTGTCGAAGGCCGCTCGCTGATGCCCTTCCTGCGTGGCGAAACGCCCGCCGAATGGCGGGACTACGCGGTGTCCGAATATGATTATTCGATGACGCCGATGGCCAGGGAGCTGGACGTTTCGCCGGAAAAGGCGCGGCTGTTCATGATCGCCGACAAACAATGGAAGTTCATGCACGCGCCGGGTTTCCGGCCGATGCTGTTCGACCTTGCCGCCGATCCGCAGGAGTTGCGCGATGTCGGCGGCGATCCGGAATTTGCTTCGATCGTCGCGATGATGGAAACAAGACTTCAGGAATGGGCGACGCGGCCCTCGCAGCGTACCACTATGCCCAAGGACAGGATCATCGCCATGCGCGCCGGCAAGCCCGCGACGGGCGTGCTTATCGGCGTCTATGAAGCCGACGAGATTTCAGGCGAATTCAGCGAGGCCTATCGCGGCAAACCCGGGCGCTGAGCCCGGCCGGTCTCAGACCGCTTCTTTCCATTTGATCGAACAGCCCATGGACGGGATCTGGTCGGCCGGCCCCTCGCCTGTGCGCGCAATCGCAATCATCGCTTCCATAAGGTCGCGCCGCGTACCAGGCTGAGGCTCGTCGAGGCGCGCGGCATCGAGCCGGCCGCGATATTGCAGCCTCAGATCCGCATTGAAACCGAAGAAGTCGGGCGTGCAAGCCGCATTGTAGGCGCGTGCGATCGACTGATCGGCGTCGTGCAGATAAGCGAATGGAAAGCCATAAGCCTTGGCGAATTCGCGCATCTTCTCGAATGAATCGGCCGGATAGGCATCGGCATCGTTCGAGCAGATCGCAACAAAACCGACGCCATAGGGTTCCAGCTTCTTCGCGTCGTCCACGATGCGGTCGATCACCGCTTTCACATAGGGGCAGTGATTGCAGATGAAGGCAACGACCAGGCCGCCCGGCCCGGCGATCTCGGAAATCTGGTGTTCATTGCCGTCGGTGCCCGGAAGGATCCCGTCGACAGCCTGCCAGCCGAAGTCGCAAACCGGTGGTGTCGCTGCCATGATGCTCTCTCCCTGCCCCTGTATCGTTCAGGCGGCTTTGGCGACTGCGTTGTCCGCCGCCTCGCGTATTGCGCTGATATTGGCGCGGTAGCTCGTTTCGCTGCCACCCTTGAAAACAGCGGAACCTGCAACCAGCACGGTGGCTCCCGCGGCAGCCACCATTGGCGCGGTCTCCGGCGTAATGCCGCCATCGATCTCGATATCTATGGGACGGGCGCCGATCATTGCTTTCACGCGTCGCGTTTTTTCCACCACCGAGGGGATGAATTTCTGGCCGCCGAACCCCGGATTGACCGACATCAGCAGGATCAGATCCAGCCGGTCGAGCACATATTCGATCACGCTTTCCGGTGTCGACGGGTTGAGCGACACGCCGGCCTTTTTGCCAAGATCGCGGATTGCCTGCAGAGAACGGTCGAGATGCGGCCCGGCCTCGGCGTGCACGGTAATGATATCGGCTCCGGCATCCGCGAATGCGGCGAGATAGGAATCTGCCGGCGCAATCATCAGATGACAGTCGAATACCGCGTCGGTACGGCCGCGGATCGCCTTGATCACCGGGGCGCCGAAGGTGATGTTGGGCACGAAATGCCCGTCCATCACGTCGAGATGGATCCAGTCCGCGCCGGCGCGCAGTACGGTGTCCACCTCTTCGCCCAGCCGCGAAAAATCTGCCGATAGTACCGACGGTGCGATGATTGTCTTCGAGGTCATCCGGTTTCCATGTGTCACGTGGTGCCCCGCAAGCGTTTACCGGCAGGAGCTGGCTATGTCACCCGGTCATGCCCGGGCGTTCAATCGCGTAATCGCTGCTGCCTGCATGCTCTGCTGCCCCATCTGCATGAACTCGATGCGATTCCCGTCGGGGTCGGCGATCCAGCATTGCATGTTTCCATCCAGCCCCATCTTGGGTTCCACCGTGAGGGGAATTCCCGCCGCGCGCAAGGCGTTGGCCGTTGCTTCGATATCGTCGGTTTCGAGACAGAAATGGTTGACTGCTGTGCGATCGGGGCCGGGAGCGGCGGCGTCCTCGCCGCCCGGAAACAGCTCCAGGAACTGCGTGTCTGTGATGCGCAGATAAACGAGCCACAACGAACCGTCTTCGTGATCGAGATGCATCATCTCTTCGAAACCCAGCCTGTCGCGATAAAAGGCCAGCGAACGGGTGATGTCCGCTACCTTCAGGGCGACATGGCCGATCCCCGTCAAACCCAATGCCGCCATGAAATCCTCCCGGCCTAGCAGATGGATGTTGGCACAGGCGGTGGGAGCCTGCCAATGGCGGCGGCTCCCGGCCTTTCACCTGTTTGCCGCCTAAGTCTCCAGCGAAGGCAGCGCCATTGCCAGTTCGTAGTCGAGCTTCGAGACGCGCTGATAAGCCGGCCTTTGCCGCAGGCGTTCCACATAGGCTTTGAAGGCGGGCCGTTCCGGCAGGATTTTCATCGTGTCCATCGTGACCATGATCGATGTGCCAAGCTGCGTGTCGGCTGCGGTAAAGCGGTCGCCGGCGGCGAAATCATTGACGCTGAGATGACGTTCGAGATTGGCGAACATGTCTTCATACAGGCCGAACGGATAGTCGTTACTGACATAGTCCAGCCCGTGCGCCCTGGCGCAAAGTACGGGGTCGAACACGGCATCGTTGTAGACTGTCCATGTGAGATAGGCCGCCCGCGCCGGGTCGCCGACCGCGGGAGCCAGTCCGGCATCGGTGAATATTTCAGCGAGGTAGAGCGTGATCGCGGCTCTTTCGGTTATCACCGTGCCGTCGTGCTCGATGGCGGGCACCTTCTTGTTCGGCTGAACCTCGCGGTAGTCTTCAGGCGCACCGCCGCCGCGAATGTCGATCGCGACGCGCTGGTAATCGACGCCGAGCTCCTCCAGCAGCCAGAATACGCCGAGCGCCCGCGTGAATGGTGCGTGGTAGAATTTGAGCATGGTTCGGTCTCCGGTTTGGTTGGTTCGATTTCGTGCCCTCCTAACAACCCGCTCCTGACAACTTTCTGTCAGGAATGCCTGCTGACAAAAAACGAAAAAGGGCGCCCGTAGGCGCCCTCCCCGATACTCTGCAACCCGCGCTGCTTATTGCGGCAGCTGGTCGTCCACGCCCTCGACGTAGAAGTTCATGCCGAGCAGCACGCCGGCTTCCGCGACTTCGCCGTCGGCAAGCCAGGCCGAACCGTCCTGCTTGTTGACGGGGCCGGTGAAGGGATCGAATTCACCCGACTTGATCTTTGCCTCGATTTCAGCTGCCTTGGCTTTCACGTCGTCGGGCATATTGGCGTATTCAGCCATGACGACATGCTCTTCGGCCATGCCTTCCCATACATCGATCTGCTCCCAGGTGCCGTCGATCACAGCCTTGACGCGTTCGGTGTAGTAGTGACCCCAGTCGTCGATGATGGAGGTCAGCTGCGTCTCGGGTCCGAACTTGATCATGTCGGATGCCTGACCGAAGGCCTTGATGCCGCGTTCTGCGGCAACCTGCATCGGCGCGGTGGAATCGGTGTGCTGCGTGATCACGTCGACGCCCTGGTCGATCAGCGCCTTGGCGGCATCGGCTTCCTTGCCCGGGTCGAACCAGGTGTTGGCCCACACCACCTTGACCTTGAAGTCGGGATTGACCGACTGAGCGCCCAGAAGGAATGCGTTGATGCCCATCACGACTTCGGGAATCGGGAAGGAGGCGATGTAGCCTGCCACGCCGACTTCCGAGATGCTGGCCGCAATCACACCCTGAACATAGCGGCCTTCATGGAAGCGCGAATTATAGGTCGAAACATTCGGATGTTCGCGCTTGTAGCCGGTCGCATGCTCGAACTTGACGTCCGGGAACTTGCCGGCCACCGCGTTGGTGGCGTCCATGTAGCCGAAGGAAGTGGTGAAGATGATGTTGCAGCCTGAGCGTGCGAAGCGCTCGATCGCGCGTTCAGCGTCAGCGCCTTCCGGCACGCTTTCCAGATAAGCGAGTTCGACCTCGGATTCGCCGCCGAGCGCTTCCTGCATTTCGAGCGCACCCTGATGGTGCTGATAGGACCAGCCGAAATCGCCGATCGGGCCGACATAAATGAAGCAGGCTTTCACCTTCGCTTCTGCCGCAAACGTACCGAGCGAAAGCGCGGTCGCTGCTGCGGCGATTGTTAACAGGGATTTCTTCATGAGGTTCTCCTCTTGCGGGGTTACGGGGGACTTCCCCTCTCGTTCTATCGGTCGGGCACAAACGGCCGTCCCAAAGATGCTGGCGTGTTTATCATGGTCAGGCGCCGGTTTCTCGAAATTAGAACCAGCACGACGATCGTTGCCAGATAGGGCAGCGCCGACAGAAACTGGGAGGGAATTTTGATGCCCAGGGCCTGTGCATGCAACTGGCCGATCGAGACGGCGCCGAACAGATAGGCTCCCGCCAGCACACGCCAGGGCCGCCAGGAGGCGAACACCACGAGCGCCAGCGCGATCCAGCCGCGGCCGGCCGTCATGCTCTCGATCCACTGCGTGGTGTAAAGCAGCGACAGGTAGCCGCCGGCTGCACCGGCGCAGGCGCCGCCGAACATGACGGCGAGATAGCGGATGCGGATGACGTTGATGCCGAGCGCGTGGGCGGAGCCGTGATTGTCGCCGACCGAGCGAAGCGTCAGCCCCGCGCGGGTTCTGAACAGGAACCAGGCCACAGCACCGGTCAGCAGCAGCGACAGGTAAAACACCGGGTCCTGCCCGAACAGCAGTTTGCCGATCAGCGGCAGCTCGGTAAGGACCGGTATGTAGATCAGCGGCAGCTTTACGCCCGGCTGCCCCGTAAAGGCCTCGCCGAGCATGCCCGACAGGCCGAGCCCCAGCAGCGTCAGCGCCAGTCCGGTCGCCACCTGGTTGGTGACCAGTGTCAGCGTCAGGAATGCGAACAGCAGCGAAAAAAGCGCTCCGGCACATATCGCCGCCGCCAGGCCCAGCCATGGCGAACCCGTCGTAAATGCGGCGGCGAAGCCGGCCACCGCACCCATGATCATCATGCCTTCAACGCCGAGATTGAGTACGCCCGAGCGCTCGACCACCAGTTCGCCGATGGCCGCGATCAGCAGCGGGGTGGCCGCGGTCGCAATGGTGATGATGATCTGCTCAAACATTGCCTGCGGCCTCCGTGGCGGCCGGCTTGGCCGGTTTGGCCGCCGGCGATGCGACAAGGCGGACGCGGTAGTGGATCAGCGTGTCGCTGGCGAGCACAAAAAAGAGCAACATGCCCTGGAATGCGCGAACGGTCTTGTCGGAGACCTGCAGCGATATCTGCGCCGCTTCGCCGCCGAGATATGTCAGCGCCAGGATCAGGCCGGCTGCGACGATGCCGAGCGGGTTCAGCCGGCCGAGAAAGGCAACGATAATGGCGGTGAAGCCGTAGCCGATCGAGATCTTCTCGTTGAGATGCTCCACCGGGCCGGCGACTTCGCTGATGCCGGCAAGGCCGGCCAGCGCCCCCGAGATCAGGAAGGCGAAAAACACCATGCGCGAGGCCGAAAATCCTGCGAAGCGCCCTGCCCGCGGGCTCTGGCCCAGTACCTTCACCTCGAAACCTTTGACGGTCTTGGAGAGCATGAACCAGACCGCAACCGCGGCGATCAGCGCGAAGATGAAACCCCAGTGAGCGCGGCCGGCGTCGGGCCAGATCTGCGGCAGGATGGCGTATTCGTGGAACCGCACCGTGCCGGGGAAGCTGAATCCCTCCGGGTTGCGCCACGGACCGCGCACCAGCCAGTCGTTGAAGAGCTGCGCGACATAGACCAGCATCAGGCTGGTGAGGATCTCGTTTGTGTTGAACCGCACCTTCAGAAAGGCCGGTATGCTCGCATAGGCCGCCCCGCCCGCCATGCCCATGATGAGCATCAGCGGCAGCACGGTCCACGAGTGAAATTCGGGGAACAGCACCGGGATCGCCGATCCGGCCATCGCGCCGGCGACGAACTGGCCCTCCGCGCCGATGTTCCAGTTGTTGGAAAGGAAACAGACCGACAGGCCGACCGCGATCAGGATCAGGGGGGCCGCCTTGATCGCCAGTTCATGGAGCTGCCAGCGATTGAAGGGATCCCAGATGCCGGTCAGCGGATCGATGAAATAATAATACAGCGCATCGAGCGGGTTCTTGCCGAGCAGCGAAAACATGATCGAGCCGGCTATCAAGGTCATGCCGAGCGCGATGAAAGGCGAGATCGCGGAAAACAGTGCCGATTGCTGCGGCCGCTTGATCAGTTCGACCCGCATCACACCGCTTCCTTCACTGCCGGGGAAGCCGCGGCATCCGCGCCGCCCATCAGCAGTCCGATCTTTTCGTAAGTTGCGTCTCCGATGGGGAGCGGTTCAGACAGGCGGCCATTGTGCATGACCGCGATCGAATCCGAAATCTCGAAAAGCTCGTCGAGATCCTGGCTGATCACCAGCACCGCGGAGCCGGCGCGTGCGAGGTCGATCAGCGCCTGGCGGATGCGGGCGGCCGCACCAGCATCGACACCCCATGTCGGCTGGTTCACCACCATCACCGATGGCTGGCGGTCGAGCTCGCGGCCGATGATGAATTTTTGCAGATTGCCGCCCGAGAGTGCCGATGCTTCAGGGTCTTCAGCGCTTTTGCGGACATCCATATCGGCGACGATGCGCTTTGACGCTTTGGAAAGCGCGCCGGAAACCACCAGCCCGACATTCGAGATGAACGCGCTTGCATCCGTGCGGAAGCGGGACAGAAGCAGGTTTTCGGAGAGCCGCAATGTTGGCGCCGCGCCGTGGCCCAGCCGCTCTTCCGGCACAAAAGCCGCTCCCAGCATGCGCCGGTCGTTGATGTCGAGTTTGCCTGCTGCCTTGCCGCGGATACGCAGGACATTGGGGGCTTCCTGAAGTACCTCACCTGAAACGGCTTCGAAGAATTCGCCCTGACCGTTGCCCGCGACGCCGGCAATACCGATCACCTCGCCGCTTTTCACGGTCAGCCAGATGTCGTGAAGCTGCACCGAGAACGGACCTGCCGGCTTTCGGCTCAAGCCGCAAATACCGAGCATCTCTTCCTGTTCGCCAGCTTCGCGCGGCGGACGTTCCGCCCCTACCACCTCGTCGCCCACCATCATGCGGGCCAGAGAAGCCGGGCTTTCATTGCGCGGGTCGCAATGCGCAACCACCTTGCCGTGACGCAGCACCGTCGCGCGGTCGCACAGGCGTTTCACTTCCTCCAGCCGATGGGAAATATAGAGGATCGACTTGCCTTCGGAGCGCAGGCGCTCAAGCGTCTCAAACAGCTTGTCGGCTTCCTGAGGCGTCAGTACCGAGGTCGGTTCGTCGAGAATGATGAGTTCGGGCTCTTGCAGAAGGCAGCGCACGATCTCGATGCGCTGCCGCTCGCCGACTGACAAATCGCCGACCAGAGCAAAAGGGTCGAGCGGCAGTCCGTAGGCCTTGGAAAGCGCACGCGCTTTCTCCGCGATCTCGCTGATCGGCGTCTCCTTGCCGAGCGAAAGGGCGATGTTTTCGGCGGCTGTGAGGGCTTCAAACAGCGAGAAATGCTGGAAGACCATCCCGATACCGAGCGTACGGGCCTCGCCCGGGTTCGATATGCGGACGGATGAGCTTTTCCACAGAATGTCGCCGGAAGCCGGCTCAAGCGAGCCGAACAGCATTTTCACCAGCGTCGACTTGCCGGCGCCGTTCTCGCCCAGGAGGGCATGAATCTCACCTTTTGCAATGGCGAGATCGACGGCGTCGCAAGCTTTGAGCGAGCCGAATATTTTCGTCAGGCCGCGAACCTCGAGCAGGTCCGCTTTGGTTTGGGAGCCGGTGTTGTTCAACCCTGCGCCTCTTTGTGTTCCCCGCCGGTATGGTAGTCGGCGCATTCTGTGCCGGAAGCGGCGTCGTCGTGAAAGACCTTCAAGAAATCCGGGGTCAATCGCTTCCGATTATCTATGTGAGCAAAACAGTCGCCCCGCTGGTCTTGCGGTTTTCCAGGTCGCTGTGCGCCTGTCCGGCATCCTGAAGCCTGTAGCGCTGGTTGACGTTGATCTTCACGATGCCACCTGCCACCACGTCAAAGAGCGCACCGGCCGAGGCTTCAAGCTCGGGGCGCGTTGCTATGTAGGTGAAGAGCGTCGGCCGGGTCACATAGAGCGACCCCTTCTGCGAAAGCAGCGTCGGTGCGAATGGCGGCACCGGGCCCGATGCATTGCCGAAGGAAACGAACATTCCGCGCGGCTTCAGGCAGTCGAGCGAACCTTCAAACGTATCCTTGCCGACCGAATCGTAGACCACATCGCATTTCTTGCCGCCGGTGAGATCGGCAACGGCCTCGACAAAATTGTCGCTGGAATAGTCGATCACGTGGTCGTAGCCGTGCGCCTTGGCGAGCGCCACCTTTTCAGGCGAGCCGGCGGTGCCGATGATCGTTGCCCCGAGATGCTTGGCCCATTGTCCGAGAATCAGGCCGACGCCGCCGGCAGCGGCGTGGCACAGGAGCGTGTCGCCGGCCTTCACCGGGTAGGTGCGCAAGAGCAGGTATTCCGCCGTCATGCCCTTCAGCATCATAGCGGCCGCATTCTCGTCGCCGATCGCATCGGGCAGTTTCACGATACGGTCGGCGGCGATGTTGCGTTCCTCGGCGTAGGCGCCCAAAGGCCCGGCATAGGCGACACGGTCGCCAACCGCGAGACCGGACACACCATCGCCCAGCGCGACGACTTCGCCTGCAGCTTCGTTGCCAGGGATGAAAGGCAGCCCGTTCGGCGCGGGGTAGAGCCCCGTGCGGAAATAACAGTCGATGAAATTGAGGCCGATCGCGGTGTGGCGAATACGTACCTCGTCGGCACCCGGAGCGCCGATCTCGACATCTTCATAAGTGAGAACTTCCGGGCCGCCGTGTTTGTGGACCCGCACAGCTTTGATCATGTCGCCATATCCTGCGTTTTTCCTAGGTTCGGGAAGAGCTGCATAAGTACGCCGACGAAGAACAGATAAACGCTGGTGACGGCAATAACGATTTTGACCAGCGCGCTGGTTTCCATACCCTGCAACAGTGCGACCGCACCAAACAGGCACCAGACGAGGAAAATCGGCAGGTTGATCATGCGCAGACGGACCACACGCACCGGGTGCAGGAAATTCACCGGCGCAAAAGTAAAGAGCGCGGCGATTAGCACCACCGAGAACGAAACATATTCGCCGGGCTGAGTGACGAACAGCGAAAACACCACCATGTTCCAGACGACCGGGAAGCCGCGGAAGAAGTTCTCCTTCGTCTTCATGCCGGTGTCGGCATAGTAGATCGCGCTCGACACCACGATTATGGCCGCCGAAACGAACGAAAGCCCCTCGCCCATGAAACCGCGCTGGTAAAGCGCAAATGCCGGTATCAGGACGTAGGTTACATAGTCGATGATGTTGTCGAGCATTTCACCCGACCAGGTGGGCAGCACTTCCTTGACGTCGAGCTTTCGCGCAATCGGACCGTCGATACCATCGACGAGGAGCGCCAGCCCCAGCCACCAGAACATTGCCGTCCATCGCTGCTCGCTCGCCGCGACGAGCGACAGGAACGCAAGAAACGAGCCCGACGCGGTCAGGAGGTGAACCGAAAAAGCCCTGGCCTGCGGCCAGGTGACTTTTTTCTTGGGATGCGGGAAACGCTCCGAGAGTTTTTTCTTCCGGGTTTCGCCGGTCACGGGCCGCGCCAGTCCAGCTTGCAGATTTCGGCCGAGCGTCCGGCAAAGTTCCAGTTGCGGCCAAAGGCACGCATGCGGCTCTTGTCCGATTTGGCGACGATGATCTCGGATGCGATCCAGTACTGCGAGTTGGTGATTACCGTATCTTCGCCGTTTTCCTTGCCGGGGATAGGCGTCACCGCGCCGTCGATGATCTTGGGGATCTGGAAGATACGGGTGCCGTCCTTCACCTCGTAGCTGATCGGCGCGCGCTCGATGCCCAGAAACTGGCCGACCAGGATGTCGAGCAATCCCGTCGTGCCGCCCGCCTTGCCGGAGAAGATCTTGCCGATCGCCTTTTCGGCGTAGATCGAGGCCCGCTCGTCGAGAAACAGGCCCGCCGTCCAGTTGCCGCGGCTCATATAACCGGGGATTTCCATAATCAGGCCGAGATTGATGCCCGACAGATCGACGTCGTCATAGTGGCCCTTGTCGATCCTGAAGCCCGCCCATGTCTGGCAGTAGCCCTCGGTCGGCGGGTGATTGCCCAGCGACAGAACGCAGGGGCAAAAAACCGTGCAATTGCAGGACAGTACGAGTTCGCCCTTCAAAGCCCAGCTCTTCTGGCGCATCAGTCATTCACTCCCTGTTCAGGCCGAGATTACAAGCAGCGTTACCGCCCACACAAGCAGTATCGTGCCAGCGATGCGGCCTATCACCTGGCCATTGCCGGTTTTTTCCACGATTGCGAACAGGCCGATCAATGCCATCCAGAAGATGTTCATGATGCCGACGGCAAACATCACCAGCATCAGTGCCCAGCAGCAGCCGAGGCACCACAGGCCCTGTTCCATGCCCAGCCTGTACACGCCCCTGGCGCGGTTCGACCAGCGCCCGAAAAGGGTCGAGAAAGGTGCCCGGCATTTGGTCAGGCAGGCTTCCTTGAGTGACGAAAATTGCCACGCTCCGGCAAGTGCAAGTGCTGCCGCGGCCACCCATCCGGCATGGCGCGGATCGTCCGGCGCGACCGCCTGTATGCCGAGGGTGAGCGCGGCAAAGGCCGCTGCCGCTGCCAGCCACACGGTAAGATAGCCGGCAACCAGAACCCAAGGATGCACGGCGTGTTTTTCTGCCCTGGCGGCCGTGTCGGCGATTTCGCAATAGGTGCGGATCATGGGGGCGGCCGAAGGCAGCATGGTTGCCACCGCCATCAAAAACCACATCAGAACCAGTGCGGCCGCGCGGGGAAAACTGCCTGCCGCCGTTTCGGGCGACAGACAAAGCTGAGCGAACGCCGCCAGCAGTCCGCCCGCTTCGGGAAACGGCAGCAGTTCTATCAGCCAGCCGCCCGGTCCGGTCGCGGCGGGCGGCAGCGAAGCGGCCGTCCACAAGAGCACGAGCCAGGCCAGCGCCACCGCCAGCCAGACACTGCCCAGCACAAGCGTGCGGGTTTCGCCTGCAAGCCTCGCAACGGTTCTGCCTCCCGTACCCAGATGCTGGAAATCCCGATCCATCAGGCGACCCTAAGCCAATTCGTCACGTTGAACAGCAGCCGCTTCGTGTTCATATGCGGTTTCGAAACGCAGGAGGTCGCACATGTCGCACCCGGCATCAACGCAGATCCTCGTAGCCGGCGCCGGTCCGGTCGGCATGATCGCGGCACTGGCGCTTGCGCGCGCTGGTTTCGTAACGGCGCTTGTCGGCCCGCCGGCCCCGAAAGACGACCGCCGTACCACAGCTGTCATGGCGCCGTCGCTGGCATATCTATCCACGCTCGGGCTGGATGACGGGAGCTTCGCCGGTGCCGCGCCGCTGCGCACGATGCGCATCATCGATGCCACGAGCAGGCTCGTACGCAGCCCGACGGTCACTTTCCATGCCGCCGAGATCGGCGAAACGCGGTTCGGCCTTAACGTTCCGAATGTGGTTCTTAATGCTGCGCTTGAGCAGGCGGTGAGCGAACAAGCTGGTGTAGTGCGTGTAGAAACGACGGTAACTGATTGGAATTTAAACAGTTCCTATGCTCAGGCTGTTCTTGAAGATGGCGCGACGATCCGATCTCGGCTGGTCGTCGCGGCTGACGGGCGCAATTCGCCGGCGCGCGAGGCTGCCGGCATCAACGCACGGCGGCGCGAGTTGCCGCAAGCAGCGCTGGTGTTGAGCTTCGCGCATGAGCGGCCGCATGGGGGCTGCTCGACCGAGTTCCACACCGAGGACGGTCCGTTTACGCAGGTACCGTTGCCTGGCGACCGGTCCAGCCTCGTGTGGGTCACCAAACCGGACAATGCGCGCGAACTGCTCGCCCTCGGGAACGAAGAACTGGCACTGCGGATCGAAGAGCGCATGCAGTCGATGCTCGGCAAGATCGCAATCGAAGGCGGACGGCAGGTCTATCCGCTGGCGGAGATATCCGCATCGCCGGTCGCGCGCGCCCGTGTCGCGCTCGCTGGCGAGGCCGCGCATGTATTTCCGCCGATAGGCGCCCAGGGCCTCAATCTCGGTATCCGAGACGTCGAGGATATTGCGTTGGCGGCACAGGCGCACCGCGACGACCCGGGCGCGCCCGCCGCACTTGACGCCTATGCGCGGTCCAGGCTGGGCGACGTTACGGCACGGTCGGGCCTCGTGAACCTGCTCAACCGCTCGCTGCTTTCCAGCTTTCTGCCGGCGCAGATCGCACGCTCAGCAGGGCTGACCGCAATGCGCGAAATCGGTCCGCTGCGAAATCTTGCGATGCGGGAGGGACTGCGTCCAGGTAGCGGTTTTTCTTCGCTTTTTCGTTCTTCACGGGAACAGGTCGGCGGGTAGCAGGCCGGCTTTGATCACATAAAGCAGCAAGGTCACGCTTGCGACGGAAGCCACGGTGGTGATGAGGATCGTCGCCGATGCGCGTTCCACCCACACGCCATATTGCTGGCCGATCACAAAGACGTTCGTTGCCGTCGGCAGCGCTGCCAGAAGCACGGCCGTGTAGACCCAGACGGGATCGAAGTTTCCAACCAGGCTGATGACAACCAGGCAGATCGCCGGGTGGACGCACAGTTTGAGAAAAGAGATCAGGCCGATTTCCGGCGGCAGGCGTTTGAGTGGCCGCAATGCGAGCGTCACGCCCATGGCGAATAGCGCACATGGCGCCGCCGCGCGTGAGAGGTAGTCGAGCAAGGTATCGATCGGCAGCGGTGGCCGGACTTCGAATGCGGCCGCACTCACGCCCACCGCCGTGGCGATGATGAACGGGTGAAGCGCGATCTTCCTGACCACATTGAGCGCGACGGCAAGCGGCGGGCTGTCGTCGCTGCCGGCCAGCGCCATCATCATCGGTGCGATGGCGAAATGCATCATGTTTTCGACGCAGAAAATCAGCGCCACCGGAACCGCGGCTGCTTCGCCGAAGGCCAGAAGGGCAATACCCGGCCCCATGAAGCCGATATTGCCGTATGCGGCGGCAAGCCCTTTCACGGTGCTTTGTGCCACCTCGCCGCGCGAGGCGATTACGGAAATGACGAACATCAGCGCAAAGACAAGAAAGGTGGAAAAAACCGAACCGAAGATGAAGGTGAACTCGGTCAGTTTTTCGATCGGCGTCTTCGAAAGCAGCTGAAAAAACAGTGCCGGCAACGCGACATAGATGATGAAGGTGTTCATCCAGCCCAGTGCGTCGAGCGGCTGCCTGGTGATGCGCGCCACCGCGTAGCCCAGAAAAATCATCCCGAAGAACGGGAGCACAAGGCCGACAATTTCCGTCATGGTTACCTTCGTTGCATGCCCGCCGGGCTAACGTTAGTCCGCGTACGGCGTCAAGCGCACCACCGCAATGCAGCATAGGTACTATTGAATTGTGCGCTGCATTGCGCCAGATAAATGCGCAAGGAGCATTATCATGGACGGCAATGTGAGGGTCGCGCGTTTTGGTCTGGGACAGGTGGTTCGTCACCGGCTGTTCCCGTTCCGCGGCATCATCTTCGATATCGATCCGGAGTTCGCGAACACGGAGGAGTGGTACGAGTCCATTCCGGCCGAGGTTCGGCCGCGCCGTGACCAGCCCTATTACCATCTGCTCGCCGAGAACGACGAGACCGAGTATGTCGCCTATGTGTCGGAGCAGAACCTGCTGGAGGACACTTCAGGAGACCCGGTGCGCCACCCGCAGGTGAAAGAGTTTTTCATGATCACGCCCGACGGCCGCTACGAACCCAAGGCGCACGCCCAGCATTAGCTGACCGGGCATTCATCCGGACACGAAAAAGGCGGGCTTGCGGCCCGCCTTTTCGTTTCAGATCAGACTGCAGGATCAGTTGCCTGCCTTGGCCTTTTCCTGCTCCTCGCGCAGCTTGCGCTGGAAGTCTTCATTGTTCTTGTTCACGAACTCTTCGAGCTGGCGCTGGCGGTCTTCGATGTCCGACTGCTGCAGTGGCGGGCCGTCATAGGCATCGGTGAAGCCGGCCAGCGTAATCTGGATCGGGTTCGGCTGGTTCTGGAAATTCACCGAAGTCAGTGTCAGCGAAGAACCGCGCTTGAAGGAATTGACGATCTCGTCGCTGAGAACGACTTCGCCGATGCAGCGGTCCGGCAGGCAGATTGCATAGTCGATCTTGCGCGCCTGGCCGCCATCGACCTGCATTGCAATGCCTGGCTGAACCATACGGCCCGAAGGCACGGTGATCTGGAAGACGCGCTGATTGACCTTGCCCTTCAGCTCGAGCAGGCTGATGCCGGTGATGAGCTGACCGGACTCGGCAACGACGATGTTTTGCACATTGCAGATATCGACGTCTTCCTGCTTGGTGCAGGCCTTGAACCAGCCTTCCGGAAGCTGCGGCTGCTGCTGCGCCCAGGCCCCAGTCATGCCGCCAGCAAGCATCGCCGCTGCGGCAATGGCTGTGGCCGCTGCGCGGCTCGCGATGGTCGTCCGGAGTTTCATGGTGTCGTTTCCCTTTGTCAGACGCGGAGGCGGCTGTTGCCCACCCTCTTTCCACGCTTGGTTGTTGGCCAAATGAGGCAACAGCATGACTTGGTGCGCCTGTTACAACGCGCGATATGCCAAATCCAGTGTGATTTCGACACACAGCCCGATTTCGTCCATACTCGGTTAAGAACGGAGCTGCGCTTCGACACCACCTCGAATACCCATTTCCAATGAGCGGAGAACACCCACAGATGCGCATTCTGCCTGCCGTGATTGCCTCGACGTTCCTTCTGGCGAGCGCCCAGTTTGCCACGTCTGAGCCCATGCACGCGCTTGCCATGCACGGCGAGCCGGCACTGCCCGCGGATTTCGAGGCCTTTCCATACGCCAATCCCGGTGCACCCAAGGGCGGTCGAATCAGCTATGGCTGGCAAGGCAGTTTCGACAGCCTCAACCCGTTCATCGTGCTGGGCGACGGCGCGCGCGGCCTGTTCGATGCCGCTTTCGGAAACAACGTCTTCGACACGCTGATGCTGCGCTCGCGCGACGAGCCCTTCACGCTTTATCCGTTGCTGGCTGAATCGGTCGAGACCGACGCCGACCGCACCTTCGTCGAGTTCACGCTCAATGCCGATGCGCGCTTCTCCGACGGCGAGCCGGTGACGGTGGAGGACGTTATCTTCAGCTACAAACTGCTCAGCGAGAAGGGGCGGCCCATCTACAAGGCCTGGATCGGCCGGGTGGACAAGATGGAGAAGGTCGGTGAGCGCGGCCTGAGGTTGACCTTCAACGACAAGGCCGACCGCGAGACCCCGTTGCTGCTGGCCATGCTGCCGATCCTGCCCGCGCACGCGACGGACGCCGAAAATTTCGACAAATCCTCGCTTGAGCCGCTCACCGGCTCCGGACCTTATGTCGTCGACAGCGTCCGGCCGGGCGAAGTCGTGATCATGAAACGCAACCCCGACTATTGGGCGAAGGACCTGCCTTCAAAGCGCGGCTTCGACAATTACGACGAAATCCGCATCAACTATTTCCGTGATGCCAACTCCATCTTCGAAGCCTTCAAGAAAGGCATCATCGACATTTATCCCGAGTCCGATCCGCTGCGCTGGGCGAGCGGTTATGATTTTCCGGCCGTCACCGAAGGAAAAATCAAACAATCCGAGTTCGAGACCGGCACGCCTTCGGGCATGTATGGTTTTGTGATGAATGTGCGCCGGCCGGTTTTCGCAGACCGTGAGGTGCGGCGCGCCATTGCCGGCCTGTTCGATTTCGAATGGGCGAACAAGAACCTTTACGCCGACGCCTACACGCGCACGAAAAGCTATTTCGACGGCTCCCCGCTTTCGTCCAGCGGCCGCCCGGCCGACGATGCGGAGAAGGCGCTGCTCGCCCCCTTCCCCGAAGCGGTCGTGCCCGAAATCATGGCCGGCGAATGGGCGCCGCCGAAATCGGATGGCAGTGGTCGCGACCGGGCCTTCCTGAAGAACGGGCTCGATGCCCTTCGCCAGGCCGGCTACACGCTCACCGACGGCAAGATGATGGCCCCGGACGGCAAGCAGCTTACTTTCGAGATCATGCTCAACGGCAAAAGCGGCGAACCGCTGGCGATTGCCTGGCAGCGTACGCTGGGCCAGCTTGGCATCGAGGCCACCATCCGTTCGGTGGATTCGGCGCAGTTCCTTCAGCGGCAGCGCGTCTATGATTTCGACACGATGCTGATGAATTACACATCCTCACTGTCGCCGGGTGTGGAGCAGGCCTTTCGCTGGGGTTCAGGCGCCGCGGACCAGGACGGCACCTACAATTTCGCGGGCGTGAAGAACCCCGCGATCGATGCGTTGATCGAACAGATCGTCTCGGCGCGCGACCGCGCGGATTTCGAAGTTGCAGTACGCGCCTATGATCGCGTTCTTTTGAGCGGCTTTTATGTGGTGCCGCTTTATCATCAGCCGGACCAGTGGATCGCGCACTGGGCAAACATCAATCAGTCGGGCTACACGCCGATCTATGGCGAGCAGTTTCCGACATGGTGGGACGATGGCAGCCGCCCGCCTCAATAGACGGAGCGCTTCATGACCGAAAAAACCGGCATCTCGGTCGACGTCATCTCCGATGTCGTCTGTCCGTGGTGTTTCATTGGCAAGAAGCGGCTGGCCAGGGCCATCGCGGCGGTGCCAGATGTTGACGTCACCGTACGCTGGCGTCCCTACCAGCTCGACGCAACGATCCCGCCCGAGGGGCTCGACCGGAAACAATACATGATCGCGAAGTTCGGCGGTGAGGAGCGGCTGAAGCAGGCGCATGCCCAGATGCTGGAAGCCTCGCGCGACGACGGGATCGACTTCGCGCTGGGCGACATCGAGGTTTCGCCCAACACGCTCGATGCGCACCGCGTCATCCGCTGGGCCGGGAGTTCCGAAACCAACCGACAGGACGAGGTGGTCACTGAACTGTTCAGCGCGTTCTTCGAACAGGGGCGTAATGTCGGCGACCACGAGGTTCTGATCGATGTCGCCGGCAAGGCCGGCATGGATGCCGCGATCGTCGAAACACTGCTTGCAACCGATTCCGACCGGGAGGCCGTGCGGGCCGAAATCGAAACCGCCCAGCGCATGGGCATCACCGGTGTGCCGTGTTTTCTGTTGGAAAGCCGTTATGCGGTCGTCGGCGCGCAGGATGCGGCGATGCTGGCTGACGCCATCAGCCGGGTCGCTGCGGCAAAGGCCGACGGCACGCTCGACGAACCACCGCAATAGCCGCGATCAGGCGGCCTTTTTCTCGATCAGCTTCACCAGCTGCGTGACGATCACTGCCGAGCCTGCAAGGCGTTTCTCGGCATTCGGCCAGTCGCGCGTGAACACGACGCTCTGGTCGGGCCGGATCTTGGCCAGTGAGCCCTGTTCGCCGATGAAGCGGATGAGGCCGGCCGGTTCGGCAAACTCGCGCTTGCGGAAATGCACCACCACGCCCTTGGGTCCCGCGTCCAGCTTTTCGACATTGGCACGGCGGCAGAGCGCCTTGATGTAGACGATCTTCAGCAGATGCTCGACCTCGTCCGGCAGCGGGCCGAAACGGTCGATCAGCTCCGCGCCGAAAGCATCGATGTCCTGCGCGTTGTCGATCTCGCCGAGACGGCGATAGAGGCCGAGCCGCAGCTGCAGGTCCGGTACGTAGCTTTCGGGGATCATCACTGCCGTGCCGACGGTGATCTGTGGCGACCAGGTGGTGTCGGCGGCATCGGTCTGGCCGCGCATTTCGGCGACCGCCTCCTCCAGCATTTGCTGGTAAAGCTCGAAACCGACCTCGCGGATATGGCCGGACTGTTCTTCGCCGAGCAGATTGCCGGCGCCGCGAATGTCGAGATCGTGGCTGGCGAGCTGAAAGCCCGCACCCAGCGTATCGAGCGACTGTAGCACCTTAAGCCGGCGCTCGGCGGTTGCCGTCAGCGTCTTGTTGGCCGGCAGCGTGAACAGCGCATAGGCCCTCAGCTTGGAGCGCCCGACGCGGCCGCGCAGCTGATATAGTTGTGCCAGACCGAACATGTCGGCGCGATGCACGATCAGCGTGTTCGCGGTCGGGATATCGAGGCCGGATTCCACGATCGTCGTGGACAGCAGCACATCGTACTGGCCCTCGTAGAAGGCGTTCATGATGTCGTCGAGCTGGCCCGCCGCCAGCTGGCCATGGGCGGTCGCAACCTTCAGCTCCGGCACATGTTCCTGCAGGAAGTTGCGCACTTCCTCCAGATCCGAGATTCGCGGCACGACATAAAAACTCTGGCCGCCGCGATAACGCTCACGCAGCAGCGTCTCTCGGATCACCAGCGTGTCGAAGGGCGAAATGAAAGTGCGCACCGCCATGCGGTCGACCGGCGGCGTGGCGATCAGCGACAGCTCGCGTACCCCGCTCAAGGCCAGTTGCAGCGTGCGGGGGATTGGCGTTGCCGAAAGCGTCAGCACATGCACGTCCGATTTGAGCTCCTTCAGGCGCTCCTTGTGCTTGACGCCGAAATGCTGCTCTTCGTCGATGATCAGGAGACCGAGATTCTTGAAGGTGACCGACGCGCCCAGCAGCGCATGTGTGCCGACCACGATATCCACCGTACCGTCGGCAAGACCCTTCTTGTTCTCCGCCAGCTCCTTCGAGTTCACCAGCCGCGACGCCTGCCGCACTTTGACCGGCAGGCCGGCGAAACGCTGGGAGAAGGTCTTGAAATGCTGGCGCGCCAGCAGCGTTGTCGGCACCACCACGGCCACCTGCAGCCCGCCCATGACCGCGACGAATGCGGCGCGCAGCGCCACCTCGGTCTTGCCGAAGCCGACATCGCCGCAGATCAGCCGGTCCATCGGCCGGCCGTTGGACAGGTCGTCGACCACGGAGTCGATTGCGTTCTGCTGGTCTTCCGTCTCGTCATAGGGGAAACGCGCGGCAAACTCCGAATAAAGCCCGTCCGGCGGCGTCAGCACCGGCGCGCCGCGGGTCTGGCGTTCGGCTGCCAGGTTGATCAGCTGGCCCGCCATATCGAGCAGGCGCCGTTTCAGTTTCGCCTTGCGCGCCTGCCAGGCGCCGCCGCCCAGCCTGTCCAACTGTGCTTCTGCTGCCTCCGAGCCGTAGCGCGACAGAAGCTCGATGTTTTCGACCGGCAGATAAAGCCGGTCATCGCCGGCGTAACGCAATTCCAGGCAGTCATGGGGCGCGCCGACCGCTTCGATGGTTTTCAGGCCGACAAACCGTCCGATGCCATGATCGGCGTGGACGACGATGTCGCCCGCCGCCAGCCCAGCCACTTCGGAGATGACATTGGCGCCCTTGCGGCGTTTGCTGCGCCTGATCAGCCGGTCGCCGAGGATGTCCTGTTCGGCCACCACGGCGAGCTTCGCCGTTTCGAAACCGGCTTCGAGCGGCAACACGCCGAGGCCGATATGCCGCTCCGGCAGCTTGCCAAGCTCTTCCAGCGTGGCCACGCGGTCGAGGTCCTGCAGGTGATGTTCGCCGAGAATCTGCGCCATGCGGTCGAGCGAACCTTCGCTCCAGCCCGCGATCAGCACCCGACGGCCCGCAGTTACATGGCCGCGGATCAGTTTCACCGCCTCGTCGAAGACGTTGCGGCCAGGATCGGCACGTTCTGCGGAAAAATTGCGGCCGGCATGCGCGCCGGCCTGCATGATCACGCGATCGCTGGTTTCGGGCGTCTCGAAGGCGCTGAACTCGAACAGCCGGCGCTCACGCACTGTCCGGTCGACAGCTTCCGGCGACATATAGAGCGCGTCCGGTTTCACCGGCTTGTAGGGTACCGCATCGGCCAGCGCCGACCCTGACGATTGCGCGAGCCGCGCCTCGTAATGTTCCTTGATCTGATCGTAGCGTTGCTTGAGGGCGTCATGCGCCAGATGATCGAATACAACCGGCGCATCCGGCAGATAATCGAACACCGTTTCCAGCCGCTCATGAAAGAAGGGCAGCCAGTGCTCCATGCCGGCGAAGCGGCGGCCTTCGCTGATCGCCGCATAAAGTGCATCGTCGCGCGCCGGCGCGCCGAAAGCCTCGATATAGCTGCGGCGGAAACGCGCGATCGTTTCGGGCGAGAGCGAAACCTCGCTCATTGCGCCCATTCGAAACTCCTTGCGCTGGCCGGTCGTGCGCTGCGTCGCTGCATCGAAGGCGCGCACCGATTCCAGCGTGTCGCCGAAGAAATCGAGCCGCAGCGGCTCCGGTGCACCCGGCGCGTAAAGGTCCAGAATACCGCCGCGCACGGCATATTCGCCGACCTCGCGCACGGTCGAAGCGCGGTCGAACCCGCCCGCTTCCAGCCGCGCGACAAGCGCTTCCATCTGCACCTGGTTGCCGGCGCGGGCGACGAACTGATCGGCTGCGATCACCTCCATCGCCGGCATGCGCTGCAGCACCGCATTCGCGGTCGCGATCACGACCGCGCGGTGCGGTTTTTCCTTCAACGCAGCCATTGCGGTCATCGCGTCGAGGCGCCGCGCCGCGGCGTCGGCGCCGGGCGAAACACGGTCGTAAGGCAGGCAGTCCCAGGCCGGCAATTCCAGCACCGGGAGCGATGGAACCGCGAAGGCCAGTGCCTCGCGCAAGGAAGGAATACGCTGCCCATCCCGCACCACGAAAAGCAATGGCGCATCACGGTCGAGACCTTCGACGAGGGCGGCAAGCGCGAAGGCCTCATAGCCGTCGGCAACGCCGCTGACGACGACAGGTCTGCTGTTCGAGCCTTTCGGCCGGATCGGATCGATGAGTTTCATGTTGTTACAGCTTGGACGCCGTCGCGCGGATATCGCGGAACAGCCGGGTATCGAATGCGGGCGGCACCGGCTGCTCACCGGTCATCCATTTCAGAAGGTCCCCGTCAGGCACTTCCAGCAACGTTTCGAACTCGTCCATCCGCGTCTCGTCCATGCCCGCTATATACTCGTCGGCGAAGCGGCCCAGAATCAGGTCGGCTTCGCGCATGCCGCGATGCCAGGCGCGAAAGCGTGCGCGGCGGCGGCGCGTTTCGAGGTCGGTGTCTGTCTGTCTGGCGAGTTCGGTCATCGGATTCCTGTCGGCAGCGCGGATATACAGTGGAACAATGTGGCTGTCAGCCTTGCGCGGTGCGCTTTCGGACATATGGTTCAGCCATGCGCCCGCCCCTGCTCGATCCGCTGTTTGCACCTGTCACGACACTCGACGGGGTCGGGCCGAAAGTCGCTGATCTGCTGGAGCATGTCATACCGGCCGATCTCGGCGGTCGCGAGGCGCGCGTCGGCGATCTTCTTTTCGTGCTGCCGCACGCGGTAATCGACCGGCGCAAGCGGCCCGGCATTGCGGCTTCGCCAGAAGGCGCGATCGTAACGCTCGACCTTACCGTGGACAGGCACCAGCCTTCGCCGCGCGGGCGGCCCAACGTGCCTTATCGGGTCTTTGCGTTCGACGAGACCGGCGAGATTGCGCTCACATTCTTTCATGCCCGAGCGCAATGGCTGGAAAAAATACTCCCGGTCGGCGAGAACGTCGTCGTCAGCGGCCGCATGGAATGGTTCAACGGCCGCCCCTCAATGGTTCATCCCGACCACATGGTGAGCGCGGCGGAAGCCGCCAGCCTGCCGCTGATCGAGCCTGTCTACCCGCTCACGGCCGGGCTCTCATCCAAGGTTCTCGCGCGGGCCATAGCGCAATCCCTGATCCGCCTGCCCGATCTGCCGGAATGGCAGGAAAAGGCAGTGCTCGAGCGGCTCTCGTTCCCGGCGTTGCGCCCGGCGCTCGCGGCGCTTCACCGGCCTGAAGATCCGGCCGACGCCCTTCCCGACGGCCCTGCCTGGCGGCGGCTTGCCTATGACGAGTTGCTCGCCGGCCAGCTTGCGCTGCGGCTCGTTCGTGCGCGTACGCACAAGATGTCAGGGCGGCCGCTTGCCGGCGACGGCCGGATCGAACAGAAGCTGCGGGACGCCCTGCCCTATTCGCTCACCCGTTCGCAGCTCACGGCTATCGACGAGATCCATGCCGACCTCGAAAAACCGGAGCGCATGCTTCGGCTGCTTCAGGGCGATGTCGGCGCGGGCAAGACGGTCGTTGCGCTGCTCGCCATGGCGCGCGCCGCCGAAGCCGGCACGCAGTCGGCACTCATGGCCCCGACCGAAATTCTCGCCAGGCAGCATCTGGCCACCATTGCGCCCTTGGCGGAAAAGGCCGGGCTCACCGCCGTGCTTCTCACCGGCCGAGCCAAGGGCAAGGAACGCAACGCAACTCTGGCCAGGATCGCTTCCGGCGAAGCCGACATCGTGATCGGCACGCATGCGCTATTCCAGGAGGCGGTCGAATATCGCGATCTAGGGCTTGCGGTGATCGACGAGCAGCATCGTTTCGGCGTCCACCAGCGGCTTGCCATTTCCGCCAAGGGCGAGATGCCCGACATGCTGGTCATGACCGCCACGCCCATCCCGCGTACGTTGGTGCTCACTTCATTCGGCGACATGGAAGTGTCGCGCCTCACAGAAAAGCCGGCCGGCCGCAAACCCGTTACCACCGTCACCATGCCGATGGAGCGGCTCGGCGAACTCGTGGCGCGCATTGGCGAGGCGATTGCGCGCGGCGAAAAGGTGTTCTGGATTTGCCCGCTGGTGGAGGAATCCGAAGTTGTCGGTCTGACGTCGGCGCTGGACCGGTTTGCCACGCTTGAGAAGGTTTTTCGCGGTCAGGTCGGCCTTGTCCATGGCCGCATGCCGGGACCGGAAAAGGACGCAGCCATGCTGGCCTTCCGCGATGGCGATACGCGCATTCTGGTAGCGACAACAGTCGTCGAGGTCGGCGTCGACGTGCCGGACGCAACAATCATGGTGATCGAGCATGCCGAGCGGTTCGGGCTTGCACAGCTGCACCAGCTGCGTGGGCGCGTCGGCCGTGGCGACAGCCCCTCGAGCTGCGTGCTTCTCTACAAGAACCCGCTCGGCGAGGTCGCCAAGGCGCGGCTGTCGGTGATGCGCGACACCGAAGACGGCTTTGTCATCGCGGAAGAAGATCTGCGGTTGCGCGGTGAAGGCGAGGTTCTGGGCACCAGGCAGTCGGGCATGCCCGGATTTCAGGTCGCCCGGCTTGAGCTCCATGCGGATCTGCTGGAGACCGCGCGCGACGATGCCAGGCTCCTGCTGCACAACGATCCGGGACTGGAAACTGCGCGCGGCAAGGCGTTGCGCTACCTGCTTTACCTGTTCGGGAGGGACGAAGCCGTCCGGCTTCTGCGATCGGGCTAGCCGCTCTAGGCGGCGTCTTTGGGCGTAACCGTTTCGGCCGGTTCTGCGCCCTTCCTGCGTTTGGCCGACGCAGCCATTTCCGCCAGCCGCTTCTGGTTTTCGTCAGGCACCACAAGGCCGGCGGAAATCACCAGCTTGGCAGCCTCTTCCACCGACAGCGACAGTTCGATCACGTCCTCACGTGGCACATACATCAGAAAGCCGGTCGTCGGGTTCGGTGTCGACGGCAGAAAGACCGCAATCGAGTCCTTCTGTTTCGGGTCCAGCATGCGGGTGACCTGGTTCTGCTTTTCGCTCGACACGAATACGATCGACCAGGCACCGCGGCGCGGATATTCGATCATCGCGACCTTGTTGAACGTCTCGGCCTGATTGGAGAGGATCGTCTCGAAAATCTGCTTCAGGCCGCGATAGATGCTGCGCACGAGCGGCATACGGTCGAGCAGGTATTCGCCATAACGCACGATCGAGCGGCCGATGAAGTTTGCGGTCAGAAAACCGACCAGCGTTATCAGCACGATGGCGACGATCAGGCCGAAGCCCGGAACGGCGAAAGGCAGATAGTTGTCAGGGTTGTAGCGCGCCGGAATATAGGGCTTCACCCACGAGTCCACCCAGCCGATGAACGACCAGGCGAGATAGGCGGTAATCGCCAGCGGCGCCGTCACGATGAATCCCGTGAGGAAGTAGTTTCTGATACGGGTCATCAATGGCTGGGGCTCGACTGTCGGGATTGCGCTTAGGCGGCGCAGCATAGTGTACGCCAGGTGCTATTTGAACAGGAATGTAGGTCGAACCGTGGCGGTTGCTACTCCACCGTCACCGATTTTGCCAAATTGCGCGGCTGGTCGACATCGGTGCCCATATGCACGGCCGTATGATAGGCGAGCATCTGGATCGGCAGCGCATAGATGATCGGCGCGATGATCTCGGGCATGTCCGGCAGCACGATTGTCTCGAGCGTATCCACCGTTGCCTTGTCGGCCCCGCGCTTGTCGGTGATCAGGATGATACGTCCGCCGCGCGCGGCGACCTCCTGCATGTTCGAAACCGTCTTTTCGAAGATGCGGTCATGCGGTGCGATCACGATCACCGGCATGGTCTCGTCAATCAGCGCGATCGGTCCGTGTTTCAGTTCGCCGGCGGCGTAGCCTTCGGCATGGATGTAAGAGATTTCCTTGAGCTTCAGCGCGCCTTCCATGGCGAGCGGGAAGTTGGTGTCGCGCCCGAGATAAAGCACGTGGCGCACCTGCGAGAGTTCCCGCGCCACCTTCTCGATCTGGTCGTCGAGATGCAGCACCTGGCTGGCAAAGCGCGGAGCCTCGGAAAGCTCGCGCACCAGCGTCTTTTCGCGTTCGGCCGAGATGTGGCCGCGCTGGCGCGCCGCGCGCACCGCGAGCGAGGCCAGCACCGAAAGCTGGCAGGTGAACGCCTTGGTGGAGGCGACGCCGATCTCCGGGCCGGCGAGTGTTGGAAAGACGCCGTTGGATTCACGGCCGATTGTGGATTCCGGCACATTCACGATCGAGGCGATCGGCACGTTGTTGTCGCGGCAATAACGCAATGATGCCAGCGTGTCGGCCGTTTCGCCCGACTGCGAAATGAACATCGCTCCCATGCGGCCGTTCATCGGCGCCTCGCGGTAGCGGAACTCCGACGCGATATCGATGTCGACCGGCAGCCGCGCGATGCGCTCGAACCAGTATTTAGAGATCAGCCCCGCCAGGTAGGCGGTACCGCAGGCCGAGATCGCCAGCCGGTCCATGTTGGCGAAGTCGAACGGCATCGCCATGTCGCGGGCGGTGCCGGCGGAAAAATCGAGGTAGTGCGCGAGCGTATGCGAGATCACTTCCGGCTGCTCGAAGATTTCCTTCTGCATGAAATGCCGGTGGTTGCCCTTGTCGACCAGGTAGCTGGTGCCGACCGACTTCTGGCGGGCACGCTCGACCGGATTGCCGGCCATGTCGAATATGCGCAGTTCCTTGCGGCGGATGACCACCCAGTCGCCGTCTTCCAGATAGGTGATGGAATCGGTGAAGGGTGCCAGCGCGATGGCGTCGGAGCCGAGAAACATTTCGCCGTCGCCATGGCCGACAGCGAGCGGCGGGCCGTTGCGTGCGCCGATCAGAAGATCATCGTCGCCACGGAACATGATCGCCAGGGCAAACGCGCCTTCGAGGCGCGACAGCGCCTTGTGTGCGGCATCCACCGGAGCTGCGCCGCGATCGATTTCGCGCGCGATCAGATGCGCGACGACTTCGGTATCGGTCTGCGAGGCAAACTCGTAGCCGTCTGCGGCCAGTTCATCGCGCAGTTCGGCGAAGTTTTCGATGATCCCGTTGTGCACGATAGCAACGTCGCGCGAGAAATGCGGATGCGCGTTGGTCTCGTTCGGCACGCCATGCGTGGCCCAGCGGGTATGGCCGATGCCGATCAGGCCGCCCAGCGGCGCTTCGCCGATGCGCTGTTCGAGATTGACGAGCTTGCCTTCGGCACGGCGGCGGTCGAGCGCGCCGCCTTCAATGGTGGCGACGCCGGCGGAATCGTAACCGCGGTACTCAAGCCGTTTCAGCGCATCCACGATCAATGGTGCAACGGGTGTGTGCCCGATAATGCCAACGATGCCGCACATGGCCTAGCCTTCCTCGCCCGTCCTCAACTCGACCGCCTTGCTATGCGGTGACGGATCGGGACAAAACTCAAATATCGTTACGTAATGTCGCAGAAACTGGTTGCGACCCGGTTACTTGTTGCCCGATTTGTGCGCCGCCAGCCTGCGCCGCAGCATCTCGGCCCGGCCTTCCTTGTTCTCCTGGCGCGACCGGCCGATGGCCAGCGCGTCGTCCGGTACGCTGGAGGTGATCACGCTTCCGGAGGCGACATACGCGTTTGCGCCGATTTTCACCGGCGCCACCAGCGATGAGTTCGAGCCGATGAAAGCACCCGCGCCGATCTGCGTCAGATGTTTGGAAAAGCCGTCATAGTTGCAGGTGATCGTGCCGGCGCCCAGATTCGCCCGTGCGCCCACCACGGCATCGCCGACATAGGTCAGATGGTTGATCTTGGCGCCCGACGCCACGTCGGCGTTTTTCACTTCGCAGAAATTGCCGACCTTGGACGCCTCACCCAGCTTGGCACCCGGCCGCAGCCGCGCAAACGGCCCAACCTCCGCCCCCTCGGCGATTGTTGCCCCGGCAATGTGCGAAAATGCACGAATCGTCGCGCCGCCGGCGATGCGTACATTCGGGCCGAACACGACATTCGGTTCCACCAGCGTATCGGCGCCGATTTCGGTGTCGTGCGAAAAGAACACTGTCTCGGGTGCCAGCAGCGTTACGCCGGACAGCATTGCGGCGCGACGGCGGCGCTGCTGCCAGATATTTTCCGCCGCAGCCAGTTCGGCCTTGTTGTTGATGCCGAGCACACTTTCGAAAGGCGCTTCCACGGCGACAACGACCAGCCCATCCTCATTGGCGATCTCGACAATGTCGGTAAGATAATATTCGTGTTTGGCGTTGTCGTTTCCGATCCGGTCCAGCAGCTCGAGCGCATGCTTTCCCGAAAAGGCAATAAGGCCGCCATTACAATAGGTTATGAGTTTTTCTTCGTCAGAACAGTCACGCTCCTCGCGGATCGCGGCCAGCCGTCCGTCGGCTTCGATCAGCCGTCCGTAGCCGGTAGGCTCGGCGGTCCGGAAACCGACCACGACCACGTCGGCGCCGGCCGCGAGCCCGCCGCGCGCGGAGCGCAACACCGAGGGATCGACAAGCGGCGCATCGCCGAACACGACAAGAATGTCGTCATAACCGCGCTCGATGGCAGCACGTGCCGTCAGCACCGCGTGGCCCGTTCCCAGGCGGTCCTGCTGGCGGAAATACTCAGTTTGCGGCGCCAGCCGTTCGATCGCGGCATCCACCTCGTCGCCGCCACTGCCGGTGACGGCCACAATTTCGGCCCCGACTTCCTTCGCTGCCCTGATCACATGCCCGACCATCGGCAGTCCGCCGATCGGGTGCAGCACTTTGGGCAGTGCGCTTCTCATCCGTGTACCCTCACCGGCGGCAAGAACCACGCACAGGCAGGATCGGTCGGTCGTCATGGAAGGCTCCGGCTTAGAATCGGCCTCGACAGTTGGCGGCAAGCTTTAACACCCGCGCGGCGGCGCACCAATGGCGGACATCGTGCAGGGTAAACGCGTGTCCGCTCAGCCCAGAGTGCCCAGTCCTGGAAAGGTTTCCAGCAGCCAGTAGGATGCGGCCTGCACACCACCGGTGACGAAGAAGATACCGGCCAGAACAAGCAGCGCGCCCATTGCCTTTTCGACCCGCCCGAGATGCACGCGGAAACGGCTGAGAAAGCGCATGAAGGCACCGGAGAAGAGCGCCGCAATCAGGAACGGAATGCCGAGACCGGCCGAATAGGCGGCAAGCAGCAGGGCTCCCTCGCCCACCGTGCTCTGGCCGCCAGCGAGCGTGAGGATCGGTCCCAGCACCGGGCCGATACAAGGTGTCCAGCCGAATGCGAATGCCAGGCCCATGACGTAGGCTGCGACGATGCTTGCGGGTTGTCCGCCTGCCTGAAACCGCGCTTCGCGCGACAACAGAGGAATGCGCAGGACGCCCAGGAAATTGAGCCCCATGACGATAATCACGATACCCGCAACGATTGCCAGTTCCTGCTGCCATACCCTTAGAAGCCCGCCGATGGTCGATGCTCCGGCGCCGAGCGCGACGAAAACCGTCGAGAATCCGAGCACGAAGGCCAGTGCGGCCCTCAGCAGCGGCAGGCGCGCCGCAACGCGCTGCTGTGCGGCATCGGCGCGGAAATCGTCCACCGATACGCCGGCCATGTAGCACAGATAGGGCGGCACCAGCGGCAGCACGCACGGCGACAGAAATGAAATCGCGCCAGCGCCAACTGCGGTGATGTATCCGATCTCGGCCGCCATATGTCCGTCCTGCATGTTGTGTCCTGGCGCATATAGCGGCAGCCGTGCAGTCGGGCCAATCACCATCGCGTGGCGAAAGCGCGCAGCAGCTGCCGTCCACGCGCTCCCTGCCGACGGTAACCATATGTTCACCTTGTCGGTATGCGCCGCACCCAACCTGCTAGACTTGGAGCGGATCGAAGCTGGGGAGCTTCCGGCGATGAACAGCGCAGCACGTCCGCGCATGCTGGCGGATTTCGCGTACAAAGACACGAACAGTTTCGGCGTGGTCAGGCTCGCTGCCGCGATTGCCGTGGTTGTTACGCATGCCTATGGCATTGTCGGCGGCTGGGCGCTTCCCGAGCTGCTCGAACCATCCACGGGATGGTCGCTCGGGGCGCATGCCGTCCATGTCTTTTTTGTGCTGTCGGGCTTCATGATTGCCGCCAGCTGGGAGCGGTCGGCGAGCTGGCTGGATTTTGCCGTTGCGCGGTCGCTGCGCATTCTGCCGGCGCTGATCTGCGTCAATCTCCTGATCGTCGTTCTTGCCGGACTGTTCATCACGACGGCGGAACCGGCCGCCTATTGGAGCCCGGACAATATCGGCTCTTTCCTGGTCCGGGCCACATTGCTGTTTTCGGTCGGCGTTTCGCTCGACGGTGTCTTTACCCACAACCCGATGGGCAATTCGGTCAATATCCCGATCTGGACGATCCGCTTCGAAGTCATCTGCTATCTGTCGGTCATGGCGTTCATGACAGCGGTCGCGGCGCTGCGGCTGCGGGGCATGACGCGCCTTGCGGCCATAGCGCCCGTCCTGGTCGCAAGCGCCATCGTGATTGCCAATGCGGGGCATCCCGAAGAATTCAGCTTTGCCGCCCAACTCGCGCGCTTTGCCTTCGCTTTCTATCTCGGTGTGGCATGCTGGTTCGCGCGCCACCTGATTGCGATCCGTGCACGCACAGCTCTCCTGTTCCTGGTGGTCGCTACCTTGTCGGCCTGGAGCGAACTGCCGGTCCGTTACCCGGTCATGATCCTGGCGACAGGCTATCTGAGTTTCTGGGCCGGATCGCTTGCCATGGGCGGGCTGCAGCGCTGGACGTCGCGCACCGACCTTTCCTACGGCGTCTACATCACCGGCTTTTTCATCCAGCAATGGCTTGTCTACGCCTTCCCGGACATCAGCGTGTGGCAGAACGCCGTTGTTGCGACCGCGCTGGCGCTGGCAGCCGCGTGGCTGTCCTGGACCTTTGTGGAGAAACCGGCGCTGGGGCTGCGGCACAAATTCGGGTCACGGGGCGCCCCGCAGCCGCGCCTGCAGCCGGCGGAATAGCCTGCCGAGAAAGATTCCGCGCCTAAAACCGCGCACTTTCGTAGGTGCCAGAATACCCGAGAATTACCACTTGGTGGCCGATCTCGATCTTCAAAAGTCATTCAATTCATAGTATTGTTTCGCGTCATTCGACAACATAGTGCCGTATCGCCTTTTTGGGAGGTCGGAGCGCTGATCGTTGATCGGAATACATTTGTCGATTTAACGTCCTTAATCTACGCTTCTGTACTAGATTGCGATAGATGGGGCGACTTTCTTGAATTGCTTACCGTGCGATCGGGCGGCGTTCGTACCCATCTATTCGGGCATGATCTTTCAGCGCATATTACCCTCGGTCTAACGACGGCCGGCTACGCGCCGGAGTTTGTAGAAAGCTACTTTAATTACTACGGCAGCATCAATTCATGGGCCCCCGCTTTCTCAAAAATGCCGGCCGGAGTTGCTTGGCCATCGCAACTCATGTGTTCCAGGGAAAAGCTGCTGAAGTCGGAGTTTTATGCCGATTGGGTTCAGCCACAGGAGGACGTCGTTGCGGGCGGTGGTGCATTGATCTTCGCAGCCGCCGATCGGCTAATAGCCTTCGGCGGCAATATTCGTCGAAAAGATGAAGAGAAATTGGAAGCGCGTTGGCTACGAACGGTTGATATATTGGTCCCTCACATGAGGCTCGCTTTCGATATCAGCCGAGCCCTTGCGGCGAAAACGGTCGAAGCCGAGGCCCTGCAAACTGGCAGTTCTTTGGGGAATACGGCCGTCTTGTTGCTCGCCGACAACGGGTTCCTCCTATTCGCCAATGCGTTTGCAGAACAAATGATCAGGGAGGGACATCTTCTTAGAGATGACATGTTTGGCCGGGTGACATTTACAGACACGCTAGCCAGAGGGGCGCTAGACCGATGTATGCGAGACATGCGTCAAAAGCTCAGACCGATTGCGTTGAGCCGTAAGCTCAGAGATCAGAATAATGAAATCGAACATACGGTTAGGGCTGTCGAATACCAACCTGAGCTGCATCCAACGCCTATGTTTAATCTGGCAGTTACCTACTGGAGGTCCAGTTTGCTGATTACCATAGATGTCGTCCGAAATTCAGTCCGCGCCCATGCGGCGTTCGCACAGGAAAATGGGCTGACGGCTGCGGAATTGTCGGTTGCCGTTGCTCTAGCGAATGGGCTTTCGCCAACGCAGATAGCCGAGAAGCGCGCGACAAGTATTCTCACTGTCCGAAATCAGCTTCGCAGCGCCATGTCCAAGGCAGGCGTACGACGCCAGATCGATCTCGTGAGGCACATCGAACGCTCCCGTTTTCGGCATAGGTGATGCAAACGCAATAGGGGGCTGCGCTGTAGAGGGCGTCTAGCGCAAATGTCTGCTCAGCGCGCATGAGCATAACTTCCACTCATAGTCAATTTTAGTCATTTAATTCACAACGCAGCTCGCTACTGATCGGCCATTCAGACAGCAACCGGATAAGGCCAGTTCCATGTCAATAGAGCTAGCATCGCTGTTGGCGGCGCATTTCTTATGCAACGCACAGGCCAATAATGCGCCAATGGCGAGTTAGTTTTACCGCTTAAAAATTGCGCGGAATCTATACTTGTCCAAACTAAGGACCTACCCGCCAGAGGGTCATGCTCGTCGTGTTAGGTCGCGCTTTATGGGAGAGAGACAATGTCAGACGTATCAGCTTTGCAGGTTCAGTGCAGAAAAATGGTCGCGGATCCCGACGATTTCAAAGCTGGTCATTATATGTTCGCTAGCGGCGTCGCAACATTTCCTCCCCTCGGAAGCGAGCCAAATCCACAAACCCCTTTCCGGCACAACATTGTCTTTGACATCGCGCTGTCCCGCCAACCTGAGGACGATGCGGTTGTTCACGTTGCCCCAGCGTGGTTTGGTGCTTCAGGATCCGCCGATTTCATACATTACAACTTCAAAGAGCCGACAGTATCGGTCGTCGGTAATAATGTGCGGGTAAACGTCGCCGTCGAGATTGGAGGCAGATTCCCGTGGTTGCAGGCGGTAAGCTTCTTCTGCGTAGCGAGGGCAAGGCGATAAACGGTCTTTGCATTGGCGAGATGGTGAGCGCGCAGGGGCTCGAACCCTGGACCTACTGATTAAAAGTCTCGCATGAATCAAGCAAATTCAACTGCTTGGCTGAAATTGACTGCAGTTTGTCGCACATTTTGTCGCAAAGCCCCGCCGCTCATTGGGGCGGAGCGGCGGGGTGCCCGGATACTCGCCGCCGGGCGGCGGTTACGCGAAAACGAGGATCAGGCCAAAAACAAGCCAGAGCAGCAGCAGGGTCCAGTCGATTGCCTGCTGTCCGCGTGTGTCACGAGGAGCGGCCATTCTTGCCTCCGAAGGGCAGGTTTCCGCTGTCGGCCAGCAGCAGGACGCGCCGCGCAAGGCGGCCGCCCGTCATCGCCAGCAACCCGGCAAGCAGGTTCTGCCAGATGGTGAACTCCAGCCCGGCCCAATCGGCCAGCGGGCCGGTGCCGAACGTCGCGAAGAACAGCCCGGCCGTCAGATATGCAATGCGCATGCGACGGTCGCGGTCGGGGGAAAACAGCCATGCCAGCAGCAGACCGAGGCCGATCGAGCCCACCAGTTTCATGTCATCCCAGCTGATTTGCCTTAGCCAGTCCATTGCGAAATCGTGCCTCTTTCTGCCGGGAGTGCGGGCCGCCAGCGTGTGCAGGCGGCCTCGTTGTGCATTCAGCCGATCCGGCTGCCTGCGCTCACACGGCCCCAGATGCCAACCAGCGCCGACACCGCGGCCACCAGATTGTTGATCGCCACCTGCGTCTCGTTGATTTCGGCCTGGCCGAGATCGAGCCCGAAGATCGGGCCGATCAGCATGGCGATCGCACCAAGGCCGCCGAGCACGCCTTTCGACTGAAACCACTTCTTCACGCCTTCCATTGTCTCGCCTTTCAATAGCTGGTCGATCGTCGATAGCGGCGCGGACGGAAACACGATGCGGACCCCGCGCTTGTAGGCGCGGGCCAGCGCGATCGTCTGCGCGGCCGTTTCGAGTTTCGCATCGTCCTGGCGGGCCAGCGCCACCAGTGCCGCCTCCCCGGCTTCGGCCGGGATCAGCAAACCTTCGGGAACAGGAACTGGAAGGTTGGGTATTGGTGCGGACGCCTTGGCTGCCCGCCAGGCGTCGAGCGCGATTTCCGCCCATTTGAGGCGGCCGGCGACGTGGCTTTTCGCCGGCCGCTCGAAGTGTTTTTCGAATGCTACTACTTTGTCGCGCAGCGTGCCGGCCGACAATATCGCGGCCACGGCCGCGCTTTCGTCACCCGCTCCACTTGCGGGGTCACCGCCCCGCAGCTCGAGGAACAACCATTTGTAGTTGGATTCCTTCGAGGTCGGGTCATAGCCGTTGCGTTTGCAGTAGTCTTCGAAAGCGCGGCGACGCGGGCCGGTCCACTGCCAGCGATAGCCGCCACCCCGGCTGCCGGGCACCAACGGCTTGTCCTCTTGCATGTCGGTGAAGCCCTTCGACTCCCAGCCGCCATTGCCGGCGACCGCTGCACCGCCGAGCTCGTCAAACGGAAAATCGCGCATCAGCTGATCGATCAGCCAGGGTGCCTCGGTGCGAAAATGCGCTTCCTGCTGTGCCCGGTTCATTAAAGCGTCTCCTTTGCGCCTTTTTGCGCCCTAATCCATCCAGGCTTCCCAGGACGCATAGCCCTGATTGGTGCTGCTGAAATTTGTGGCGTCGTCTGATGACTGAACTCCGAAATTGAAGCTCGTACCGCCTGTGACCGAGCTGACGTACGGCACATAGGCGCGGTCGCCGATCTTGTACGAATAGTTCGACATGCGGATATGCGGCTCTGCCGGATAGGGATGGTCGTACGTGACGGTGACCACCGCATAGGGGTTGCTCGTGTTGCCAGTGAATGTCTCGCGCCCCTGCTGTCGCGGCAGCCGGTAGCGGGTGATGGTCAGTCCCGAACCGTTGTCGACCGTATAACCTGCGCCACTCACCAGGCCGGTGATCTCGTTGAGCGACACCAGGCTCATGGTCGTTGTGCCGGAAATGCGATAGGTGCGGATGAAGTAGTCCAGCGCAGCGCCGCCGATGATCCTGGGCGAATTGAACTCAACCGAAATATCGTGCGTGCAGCCGTCGATCGCGACGTAGGCGCCATAGATCACGCTCGCGTCGATCTCCAGTATCGGGTTGTTGAAAATCAGCCGGACATCGCCCTGCACGTGCGAATTGAAGTTGTCGAAATAGATCGGGGCATAATGCGTCTGCCCGGGCGTGCTCACCTGGCGGAAGATGCAGTCGTTAAAGATGAAGCTGCCGGAGTGAACGGAGCCGGCAAAAATGCAGATGCCGCTCGTCATCGCGCTGCCGATGAACGTCACATCGTAGAATGCGATGTTTTTGCCGGCGATGATGCCGCCAACGTAGGTACCGCCGAAAAAGCGGATATCCTCGACATTGCCATGCACATCCTGTGCCTGGTTCAGCGCGCCGTTGAACACGCCCATGCTGAAATTGTGAACCTCGATATCGCGGCATGGCACCGCGCCGACGGCGCCGGAACCGCCAAACGCAACCGAGTGGCGCGTGCCGTATGAAGGGCCACCGAGACGGCCTTTCTGGCTGTTGATGATGGCGAGCCCGTAATCATTGCCGGTGGCGGTCGGTGTTGCGTTGTATGAGACCCCGTCAAAGTCGAAATCGTAGCAATGCAGCAGCTCAACGCCGATGTAGCGGCCGTCGCCGGTGCGGACGTTGTGCACGACCGGGCTGTCGATCTTTTCGACAAGAAGACCACGGACGCCCGCCGCTGTCGGCTCCGCAAGCCGGAAGTTTCTGAAAATCGTCTGCTTGCCATCGAGCCGGTAGAGATCGACATCGGCGCTGTTGTAGGCGGCATAAAGCGGCGTGAAGATGTTGACGGTCGAGCCCGTGAGGCTGTGAACGCGCACGAACTCGCCGGCACGGTAGGACGCGCTGACCGGGCTCCAGGAGCTGTCGGTCGGATTGTAGATCAGGAGCACGTCGCCATTGGAGACGCCGGCAGCGCTGGTCAGCGGCAGTTCATGCGCGCCCCGCGCCACATTGCCGCTCAAATCGCTGATGGCGGTGAACGCGCCGGTGACGCTGATCGCCGCCGTGGTCGCCCAGGACGATGCCGCGCTGGCATCAAGGCCGGTCGCGTGCGAAGCGCCCTCGACCACATCGCCCGGATTGAATGCGATTTCGGCCGTGATCCTGGATACGCCGACGAAGCGCTTCACCTTGCCGCGTGTCGATGCCGCCCATTTCTGAATGGCGGCCGTTGCGTCGGTGCCGCCGCCGGCCCAATCGCCATCGAGCGGCGCGCCAAACTGTTCTTCGGTCAGAACGCCAAAGGAAGGCAGAGCATAGAGCTTCACGCCGCCGGCTGTGGCCAGATCGTGGTCGCTCGCACCGGAAGCCGCCACCTGATAGCGATAGCCGCCAGCCTGCAGGGTATCGCCGCTGGCGACGTTGGCTGCGTACGCCAGGTAGCTGTCGGCCAGCATGGCCGCGACCGTGGCAAACGTGCTCCTGTTGTCTCCGCCGCCCATATCGGCGCGCCAGGCCGTGCCGTCCGTAAAGAGCGTTGCGCCCTGGTTTCTGGCCAGCACGATGCTTGTCTTGCCGTTGATCTGTGCGCCAGTGCCATTGATTGTCAGTGCGCCGGCGCCGATGTTGAAAAAGCGGACGTGAAAGCCGGCTCCGGCCGAAGCCACAGCCGGGAGGCCGAAGGCTATGGCCGAGGCCTTGTTGGCGACGATCGTCTTGCGCACATCGGCGGGCAGAACCGTGTAGTCGTCGGTCTTGACGCTCTCGACGCCATTGATCGGTTGGCCGATCGAAGCGGCGGCCGCCACCGCCTCCGCCGCCTTGGCTGTGGCAATGATCGCGTTGGCTTCTGCCGCCTCGATCTCCGAAGCGACCGGGCCAGGCGCAAACTTCTTGGCCGTCGCATCCCATTTCAGCAGTTGCGAATCGCCCAGCACCGGCAAAACCAGGCTGCCGTCGAACTCAAGATCGACGCGCAATGCCCGGTCGATATCGCGCCGGGTTTCGGACAGGATGGTCGCCTGCTTGGCGAGCTCCTTTTCCAGCTCCGCACCGGAGACGGCGCCGCCCTGGGTGGCTGCTATCTGCCGTTCATGGGTGCGGCGCGCCTGATGGTACCAGTCTGTCGTCGCCGGCACGTTGGCGGCAAAGGTGACTGAAAAAGTGTCGTAAAGAGCGGAAGCCGTTTTCGTGATCGTGCAATCGGCCGTAACGTCGGTGAACACCTCCTCGCCGTCTGCACGGGCATAGACCACCACGTCGGCCGTATCCCAGACCTTGTAGCCCGAAGGGCCGTAGGGACCGGGCGTGCCGTTGCCAACCAGGATGGCGGATTCGCGCGTCTCGCGCGGCAGCGGAAAGGGTGAAGCCGTCATGCCGTAGCCCCATGGGAATGGAGCCGGCAGAATGACTCGCGCGTCAGCGCGTCAATTGCGGCGCCCGGTCGGGGGCAAGGCGGCCCGGTTTCCAGAAGTAGTCCTGGCCATATTCGCGCGACCAGTATTTCTGCTGGCGCTTGAAAGCGTCGGCCGCCTCGGGGTCGGCCAGCCACTGCAGCTGATCGAGCACCGTGCGCTCGAAACCGAGCTTGAGATACCAGAGATTGCCGCCCGGAATGAGTCCCTTGGAAAAACGGATGAGCTCGCGGCCGAAATGGGTCTTGTCGTCGCTCGCCAGCTGCACGGCATTGCCGGCCGTCAGGTTCCGGAAGTCGTTGGCCTTGCCGAACAGCGGACCGCCGAGCGTCGTCATCAGGCCGCCGCCATAGCGGTTCAATTCGGCAAACATGAAGTCGCCATAGATGCCGAGGCCGCCGCCCTGCAGCATCGCGGCGGTCCAGAATTTCGGGTCTTGCATGTCGCGCGGATCGCGGCCGGCGGCGATCTGTTTCAGCTGCAGCGCCAGGCCAGCCACAAGCGTGGTCGAAAACAGCACCGAACCGGCATAGGCCGCGCCCTTCATAACGCCGCGCTGCGCCAACAGCCGGTGGGTGCGCGCGCCATGCAGGAAAATCACCGCAGAACCGAAAGCCTTGAACTGCGCGAACGACCGCAGCACTTCGCCCCAAAGTGTGCCCGGCTGGTTCTGGTCCAGCAGCGCCGACCGGGTGCGGTGCGAAGACGACGGCACGGCATATTCCGTCTCCATCAGGATCATTTCCAGGTAACGCTCGGCTAGGTTTTCATCGACCTTGGCAATCTCGGCCGGGCGCAACATTGCGGCCCCGTCGCGGCGGTGCAGCGAGGCCTTTCTGATCAGCTCCCAATCGCGTTGCGAGATCCCGTAGCGGGTCAGCGTGTTTTTCAGTGCGTCGGGCATTGCGGCGAATGCGAGGTCGGTGCGCTTGCCGAATTCCACCTGCATGGCGAGCCCGAAGGCATGCCGTCCGGCCTGTGTCCAGGGCGTGAGCCCGGAATAGGTCAGCACGCGATCGGCGAGATAATTGGGCCATTCCGGGCCCTCAAGCGTGCCGACATAGCGCGCCTGCGCCTGAAACACGTGCGCGGCCGCGTCGAGGATCAGCCCGGCTTCCACCGCCTCGCGCCGGGTCGCGGTTCGAAAGGCGCTAAAGAGGTCGCCGGCGGCATGGTGGGCGGGAAGCCCCGCGAAAGATCGTGCGGCCATGCCGTAACCGATGTCCGAGATTGCGGAAATCGCCGCCTGGCCGAGCATGCCGGCGGTCAGCCAGGCACGAGCCGCGCCGAGCGCATTGGCGGCTTTCGAGTTGACCGGCGTATTCAGCTGGCCGCGCACCGAGCTCCAGACGGTCGAAAGGCGCTTCACCTTGCCGCGCGCCCGGTCGATCGGGTCGCCCTTGCCGCCAAATCGCGCCGGCTTGCCGGCAGCTTTCAGCTGCGCCTCGCGCATGACGAACTGTTTGACAAATTCAATCATGGCGTCCGGGTTCGGCCCGAGGATCTCCATCGCGCCGATGTCGCGGCTCATCACGTTGAGATAACCCATCATCGCGGCGAAAGGATCCGCGCCGCCGAAATCGCGCTGATAACCAAGCCAGTCGTCGGCCGACTTGAAAACCAATACGCGGTGCTCGGCATGCTGGTTGGCCAGTGCGCCGGTGCCGAAGCGCTGCAGCGTGGGTTTGCGGTCAATCCAGCCATCGGTGACGATGCGGTCATAGATGGCGTCAAGCATGCGCTCCAGCTCGGCCGCGCCGATACGCCCGCCGGTGAGCGGGTGTTGCATGCGGGTCAGGTCGAGCTTCGGCCTGATGGCCTCTTTCCAGACCTCGCGGCCGGCAGCTTTCAGCGCTCGTGCGTCGTGGTGTTGCGGCAGGCCCCAATCGTCCAGCCTGCCGATCGCGCCCCCTGCCTTGTTGAAGCGCTGACGCAGCCATTCCGCGGTTTCGCGCCAGGTGGTCGCCAGACCCTTGGCCGCAAGGTCGCCGGTGTCTTCGCCGAAGGCCTCGCGCACGACATTGCCCAGCTGGCCGGCGTTCCACCTGGTCTTGTCGCCGCCAAATGCGCCGCGCCGGAAATGGTGCAGCGCCTCCGCCATCTTCGCGTGCGCCTGGCCCAGAATGGCCTTGCTGCGGCCGGCAACGGAGGAAAAGCCGGCCGTGCCGAAATTCTCCAGCAGGTCCAGCGCGGCGTTGCCGACATCGTTTTCGCCCTTGGCGTTTTTCCAGTTGCCGAGGTCGATGGAAATGCGTTTCACGGCGCGGATCGAAAGCGCCGCCTTGCGCTTTTCGTGCTCGGCCTCGGCTTTCAGCAGCTCGGCCAGCAACCGCTTGGCTTCGGCGTCGGCCGTTGCTTCGGAGCCGGCGGCGGCTGTTGCGCGCAGTTCGTCATAGCGGGCGCGCAGCGTGTCGGCCGTCTCCTGGTCGATTTCCTCGGCCGCGACGGCGATGCGCAGGCATTCATCGAATTGGGCGCTCATTTGCTGCGTCCTTGGAAAATATTTCTACTGCGACGGCTCCTCGAGGAGCCTAAATTGGAAAATGATTTTCTAATTCCGGCCATCATACCCTGCAGGCCTCCACAAGAGCGGCCATGCCCTGCCGGTGGCGGATGGCGTCGGAGATATCCGCTACGCTGCGATCGCCATCATCCCAGGGCACGATCATTGCGGGGTCCGCGTCCCCGAGTTCGTCGATTACGTCGCGCGCCGGCAAGCGAATGCTCGTCTCGACGCCTTCGCCACTAGTCGGATTGAAACGGCCGCCGAAACGCGCGCCACCGACACGTTCGCCGACAATCCGCTCGGCATCGGGGAAGAACTCGCGCGCCTGACGGATCATCTGGCGCACCGCGCGCGGGCCGATGGTGTTGAAGGCGGCCGCGCTGACATTGTCGTTTGTCCACATGCGCGTGATACGCAGATCGGTTCCTTCGGCCTTCACTGCGACATTACCCAGTGGCACGCCGCCACGGCTGAAGCTGAACACGGTCTCTCCCTTTTCGGCCGACTGCTGCACGGCATCCTCCGGCGCAAGGCGCTCAAGCTCGATCGCCTGCAGGAACTCAGGGTCAGGCTTGCCCGGCTCAAGCGGATTTTCGGCCGCCTCCGGCGGCGGGCCGCGATTCGCGGAAGCTTCGGCCAGATCCTCGTCGGACCAGCCGGGCAGCGGGTCGGCGCGGGTGCCAGGTGCTGCGCCGGCCCTGCGATCGCCATCGAGCTCGGCCCGCACGAGCACGCGCTCGAGCGCGTCGCCGGGCTCCAGCCCGTCATCGAGCGAAAGCCGCGCCGCCGCTTCAAGAACGCTGTCGGGCATGGCAGGCCCGGCAATGCGCGCAATGTCGAACACTTTTGCCTCAAGGCCCGCCAGTTGCGCCTCGGCGCCGGCGGGGACTCCCGAGCCTGCCGAGGGGCGCGTTGCTCCGCGCAGCTCCGCGTCCAGTGTGTCGATCAGGTCGTTCACGGTCGATTTTGCCACAGCTTCGGCCGGCGTGCCGTACAGGTGGTCGAAAAAGCCGGCCTCGGCCGCCGCCTCGCGCGCCATGTCCAGCGTTTCGCCATTGCGGCGCACCAGCCGCCCGCGAAACACTTCCGTTGCGCCGATCTGGCGCAATTCGCCCGACTGATCCTGAATGCCGCCGCGTTTGGCCAGAAATCGGGCCAGGACGCGCGTTTCGGCATCGGCCTGGGTGACGGTCTCACCGGCGATCGCCCGCGCTACACGCTCAACCTGCAAGGCGTCAGGCGCGAAGCCCGGCCATGCTTCGGCGTCCCGGCCGGCAATCAGGCGATCGGCGGCGGCAACATTCAGGTCGTGCCGCGCCGCCTCGGTCGCAGCCGGCCGCTGCGCGTCGGCATGGGCAAGCTTCTCTCCGGCGTCGATCGCACCGCGCGCCTCGGCCGTCATTGCGGGCCGTATCTCCGCAAGGCTCTGCCGCGCCGCAAGCCCGTCGCCGGCGGCGATCGCGCGCACCGGAGCCGGCAAATCCTCGCGCGCGGCCATTTCCCGAAACACCTGCGCTGCCTGCGTGCGGCCAACATTGCGCGCCAGCCCTTCGGCGATGCCCTGGCCGCCGGCGCCGAACACGCCGCCGAACGCGCCGGCGAAGGCAACGTTGCGCAACGCTTCATCGAAACCGGCGGGCAGCCCGAGCCGTCCGCGCCATTCCTGCACTGCCGGCTGTATCGCAGCTTCCGTGCCGGCATTGATCACCGCTTCGCGGCCGGCCGTGGCGAGGATGCGTCCGGCAACCGTGCGCGCGGCACCTGGTCCGCCGCCGGCGGCGAGCGACATCAGAGTTATCGGGTCGGCCAGCGCGCCCGTTGCGCCGCCACCCAGCATTGCGGCCCATTTCGCAATGCCGCCGCGTGAGGCGAATAGTCGGCCGAGCCTTTCATCGGCCGCGCGCGCCATGTTGGCGGCCTCCCCCTCGACCGAGCGCATCATGCGGGCGGCCACCATGCGGTCGGGAATGCGCGAAACGGCTTCGGCGAGCCCGGTGTCGAACTCATCGGCGCGGCGCTCCAGCACGGCGGCGAAATCTTCCGGGTCGGGTTGCGGATTGCCCGATATCAGATTGGCGGTGTAGGCCTCGCGCTGGCGCCGGAAATCCTCATAGGCGGTCAGAACCGGGTTATTAAGCTTGATGCCGGTGGCGCCGTGCAGCTCCGAAATGCGTTCGTCATAGGCGCGGGTCAGCGCCTCATGGGCGGCATTGGCGTTTTCGACCAGAAGCAGGCTTTCGCGCTGGGCGTTCCAGATTTCGCCCAGACCGCCGATGCCGCCGGCAAAGCTGCGCTGCGTCGGCCGCGTCGGCTGCTCAAGAATGACCGTCAAGGGCTGGACCTCCAGCCGAGGAAGGACCAGCCGCCATTGCCCCGGATATCCTCAAGGGCGTTGAGGTCGAGTGTCCAGAAATCGCCATCTGCGCCGACCACCCATTGCGGATCGAAGCCCAGCGGATCGCCCAGCGCGACACGGTAACGGCCGTCGCCGGCACTGGAGAGGAAGGCACGACGTATGTCTGCGGCCGTCACCTCGATGTCATTGGCGCTGGCGATCGGCGGCAGTTGCGCGAGCTGGTCATCGGTCAAGCCTGAAATCAGGCGTTGCGGCGTCTCGATGTCCATGCCGGCCGGCGCAACAATGGTGAGGCCGTTCACTTCCGCAAGGCCGCCGGTCTGCCGTCCCGCATGGAAGCGCGCGCCGAGCGCGCGGTTGAGTGCGCGGTGCCAGGCGGCCGCCGCCGGCGTGCCTTCCTTGCCGATGTCGTCGGGGTCGAACCCCAGCAGATTGGCCTCGCGCTCGAATACCAGCTGCGCGGTCTGCATGGCCGCCTGGCGCGTGCCGCCGAGGAAGGAAAGCGCGCGCGCGAAGCCGCCGCCGGCGGCGGTCGCGAACTTGTCCGCGTTCGGCATTTTCAGCTTGAACTCGCCCTTTGCCTTGGCGGCCAGCGTTTCGGCGATTTCCTCCATGAAGCCGTCATTGCCGGTGGCCAGCGACACGCCGGCTGCATGCGCCAGCGCCGGTGCTTCGGGTGCGATTTCGGCCAGAGCCGCGCCGGCGTCCGCGCCAAGCGCTTCGCGCATGGCTTTTGCCAGGCGCGGCATTTGGCGCGGGTCTTCCGTCATCATGCGGGCGAGCGCGGTGCGTTCGGTCGGCCGCAAAATTTCGATTGGCCGGCCGTAGGTTTCGGCGACCGCCCGCATTTCGCTCTGGCGGGCCGCCAGGCTCGCCGCCAGTTCCGCATCTTCCCCGTCAAGCGCAAGCGGTGTCAGCTCCAGCCGGCCGGTCGCGATTTCGTAGCCGACAGGATCCTTCGTCACCAGCTCCTGCAGCTCGGCAAGGCGTTCCTCGGCATAGGCGAGCACGGCAATGTCGGCATCGCTGGCGTTCCGGCCAGTGCGTTTGCGCAGCTCCTCGACATATTTTTGCGCCGCCGGCAGCGGCGAATCGCGCAACACTGTTGCCGCCTCCATGACGCGCTGCGCGGTTTCGACAATCTGCGCCCCTTCGGGCGTACCGGCCTGGTCGAGTTTCAGCCGGTTGATTTCCTCCGGGTCGGGATCGAAGCCGGCTTCGATCCGCTTGAGCTGCGCTGCTGCCCGCTGGTTGAGCGCGGCGGCAGCCTTTGTGTCGCGGGTGCGGGCGCCGTCTTCGAGCCGCGACAATTCAGCTTCAAGCAGCGTCCAGCCATCAGCGTCAACGCCGTCCAGCCGCCCTTCGGCAAAGTCGGCTCGCATCGCCTCGCGCATGGCCGCGATATCCTCGGCCGAGCGTTCGCGCGCCTGGCGGGAATAGAAGCTCACTGCAGTGCTCGATCGCGCCTTTGCCTTGGCGTTCGCAGCAGCTTCCGGTGTTAGAATGCCGCGCTCGACCGCACTGTCATAATGCCCGTCGAGCTCGCCCAGCGTGGCCGCCAGCAGCTCGCCGCCGGACGGGTTGTCAGGGTCCAGCCGCTCGATACGCCGCGCAATGTCGGTGGAAAGCGTGTCCGTGCGTTCGATGAAAGCGGCCCGGTCTTCCGCTTCAAGGCGTTTCTGCAGCTTGCCCCTGGCCTGCTCCATATAGCGATTGGCGAGCTGGCCGTATCGCACCTCGAAATCGGCGGCGATTTCGTCAATGACGTGATCCTTGAACAGTTCCGATTTAAGCGCGCCCAGCGCACGCTCCAGCGTTGCCGGATCGTCGGAATAGAGGTCATAGACCTGGCTGGTGGTCGAAAGCACTTCGGTGTCGAGCACCTGCAGGTATCGCCTGGCGCCAGCTTCGTTGTAGGACCGCGCGGCCAGGGTGTCGCCGGTCATGGGCACGAAACCGCCGCCGGATACGGCAAACCGCACATCACCGCCGCCGGCCGAACCGACACCGTTTTCGATATCGTTGACGATCTGCGCCATGTCGGCGCGCGATACGTTTTTGAAACCTTCCCACTCGCTGCGCAGCGCGGCGATCTTGCCGTCCATGGTGGAAGCACTTGCAACACGGGCGCGCGCGAGGTGTGCGGCAATGGCGTCCTGCGCGCCTTTGTCGAAAGGCGCATTCGGGTCCAGGCCCATTTTGCCGACAGTCGTGCGCAGTGTCGTGCCGACGATCTGATGCCGCCCCATGGGAGTGGCAACGCGGCCGATCTGACCTTTCACGCTCTGCGCATATTCGCCGCCGGGGTTGGCAAATGCCATTGCCTGGCCGATCGTCATCTGCGACACGCGGGTACCGGCAAAGCGTCCGCCTGCGCGCTGGGCATGACCGAACAGCGTGTCATAGTCGCCGCCGCCCTCGGAGCGGTCAACGGCGTCCAGGAACGATTGCGGCAAGGCGCTTGAGGTCTGGATTTGACTTGCAGCCCGCGCGCCGCCGGCCGGCGACGACGGTCTTGGCCCCTGCGGCCGGCGTCCCTGCTTGATCGCGATGTCAGGCGCACCAGACACGCCGGCGCGCTCGCCCGCCTGGGTGAAACGCCGCTGCACCTGATCATCGGCCACGGCGCCGGCTTCGGCGGCAAGGCGGAAGAACCCCTGCGCCACCTGCTCCAGCAGCTCGCCCCCCGGCCGGTGAACGGCCAGCAGCCCCTCCGACAAAATGGGGTCGGCGCGGAAGGGACGGTAGGAAACCGGCTCGCGGCGGTAGTTTGCCATCGCCTATGCTCCCCGCCTGATCAGCGACGAAAAGCCGCCAATTCCTTGCGAGAGACCCTTGAAAAGCCCGAGCGTGCGCGTGCGCTTCGCGGCCGTGCGATAGTTTGCCGCCCGCTCCATAAGCCGCGATGAGCTGATCTGTTCCGTTCCGGTTGCCGATGTCAGGCCCAGATCAGCTTCGCGATAAGCGTCTTTCCGCGCTTGCGCTGCCGTGCCGAATGTGAGGTCGAGCCCCGACGCGGCATAGGCAACGTCCTGTGCGCCGATGGCGTCAACCAGCGCGCGCTTTATTGAGCTGCGCCGCTCGATGCCCTGCACTGTCTCGATTGCCTGTTCGCGATCCGCGTCGTCGGCAGCGAGTTCCTGGGTCTCCGCTTCGGCATTGGCCGCGCTGATTGAGGCGACGACGCCGGCGACGGTCGCCACCCCCTGGAGTATGGATGCCAGCGAAATGCCGGAGCTCGCGACGGTTGTCGCCGTCGTCGCGGCGCCTGCAACGCCGGCCGCCGCCGCCGCGCCTTTGCCGATACCAAGAAGTGCGCCAATGCCGGTAAAGAGCGTAGCCATTAGAGTTTTGCTCCCAGGGAAATGTCGCGGATGCGCAGAGCGCCTGGCCGCAATTGGGTGATGACCGCCGTTGTTCCTTCGGTTGCGCCGGCAATCCCGGTGACAGTCAGCAGCTCCGTGCGCGCCGGCGGCGGCGCGTCGTCTGCGTCTCCGAAACGGGTAAGGTCCACTTCAAGCGGCGATTCCCCGTTTGCGCCGATTGCAATCGAGGATGTGCCGATCAGGTTTGCATGCACCGTATGTATGCGCCCCGGCCGCCAGACCACCTCGTCATTCGAGTTTACGAAAACCATCGGCATGCTTTGGAAGAGTGGCGCCCGCCACCGGCCGATTGTGGCTTCCGAAAAACTGTCGCCGAGATTGAGCGCACCGGCCGACACGGTGAACGGGCCGACAACGAAGCCATCGGCGATCGCCCAGACTTCCGCGTCGTCTTCGTATGGAAGCCCGGTCACGGCGCCCGCCAGGTCCGGCGTTGCCTCGACCGCATCCTGCAGCCACTGCGCGGTGTCGTAGCGCTCGATCGAATAGGCGCCGCTGCGCTCGATCGCCAGCCATAGGCTGTTCTTGTTGTCCACCAGGATTTCACGCACCTGGCCACCGCTGGCGGCAATCCATTCGCAGAAGCCGAGAATTTCCTGGCTTTTGATGAACTGCCCCGCAACGAGCCGGCCGTCAGACCGCATCAGCCAGCCTTTCGCCGCGTCCAGATCGGTCTCCGGGCGCTGCCGTGAAGCACGAATCACCTTGTCGACAAGGTGTGTCGAAAGCAGCGATACCGGGTTGGCGACATAGCGCGTGTCGGCCGAAAGATTGTCCGGCACGATTTCCAGAAGCTGCTTGCCGCCCTCCGAATAATCGGCCAGGCCGTTGGGGTTGATGGCGATGAAATAGTCAACGCCCTCCAGATCGAACGGGCGGCAATTGGGCTGGATGCCGATTTCGGACGCCTTGACGAAATTGGGCGGTGAATTTCGCGAGATTGTACGGTTGGAATTGAAGTATGCCGCCTTGTTGCTGAAAGCCAGCAGATAGGTCGATTCCTTCACCGCTAGAACGGTCTCCGCCGTCTGGCTGCGCAGCTTGTCGAACCTGGCTGCGTTGTCGCCCTGCGCCTGCAGGTTGAAGGTGAAATATTCGCCGCTTTCCGAAAAGCCGATGGCACCGGGAACCGCCGGATTACGGACATGCAGCATGCGGTCCTGCGCCAGCTCCGCAAATCCCGGCCAGCCTCGCGAGGATGACCAGACCGGCTCGAAATCGGTTTCGCCGATTGCCGTGTGATAAGGCAGCGCCGAAGCGTCCGACGTGTTGGTCACAGTCGCGGAGAACTGGTATTCGACACCCGAAAGCGCGCCGCCGAAGGTGACGACCAGCTTGAAGCTGGCAGAGCTGCCCACATCGACATAACCAACCGTCACGCCGGCGCCGAGCGACGGCAGGTCTTCCAGCGCATCCTCCAGAGCTGCAGCCCACGCATTGCGATCGCCGGATGACGTAGTGCTGATGTCTGCCGGTGACCCGCCGGATTGTACCGGAATGGCCGGCGTCGTCTCGCCGTTCACCGTCAGCGCAAGGAAAACCTGTGGTGTGCCCGTCCATCGAACGAAGATTTCCCAAACGTCGTTTGTCTTGGAATACGAGCCACCGAGGTCTGCCAGCGGCAATGCTGCATAGGGCCACAAATCGACGCGCCAGTTTGCGTGCAATCCGACGGTCGGCAGAAAAAGCCGGATCGTTTCGAGTGAGCCGTGAAAGACGCCGATCGTTCGCGCTTCTGCGTAGAAATCGAGATCGGGCAACATGGCTTCCGTCACGTCCGGCAGCCATGCGGCGCCGCAATGCCCGCCATCGTTGAAGAAGTCGGCCACGCCCTCGGTGATAAAGCAGCGATATTCGGTGCCGTCGTCGCTTGCCAGTGCAACGGCGCGCGGCGCGAGCGGCGTGCCATCTTCATAATAGGCGGCGACACTTGCGATCCCGATCGTCGAGGAAGTCGAGAATGTAGCCCTGATGCGCAGGCTCGTTGCGGTTTGCTGTCCGCCTGGCGCAAACGCCGCGAGCCGGGTTGCTGCGCTCCCGTCAACCGAGAGATTGCCGCCAACCTGCACCCACTCGCCCGAAACAAAGGCTTCGACAATGAATGTCACATTGCCGGCCGACCAGGTGATTCCTGAAATCAGCACGGCCGCGACGGTTCCGGCAACTGTGCCGGTCCACACCGTCTGCGTTCCGGTGTGCGGGCCGGCATCGAGCGACGGCGATGTTATGGCGCGCGAGACGAGCGGACGCCGCCACTTGCCGACGCGCCAGGAACCGCCCATTTGGCGGAAACCGCCCTGCGGTACCGGCTCGATGTTCTTGAATGCCAGACCGGCCGAATAATACTGCTTGATATCGACCCGACCGGCGGCGTCTTGCGAGAACTCGCCGGCGTTGGCGGAGCGAAAGGGAGTTGTTGGGCGCGCGACCACGCTGTCAATACCTTCCGTGCCAGGCGCCGCCGCTGCGGCCGCCCGAAAGCGTGCTGGCATCGGTGGGCGTGGCGAGCGGCCCGGCTGCGCGATGCTGCGCGATCAGGCGGCCGAAAGCGCCGCCGGCACCGCCCTCCATGCGTTTTCCGAACGCAAGCTCCTCCTTTTCGCGGGCAAGCTCGATGTCCTGCAGCAGCGGCACAGAAAGATAGGAAGCCAGCGCGATCGCAAAGCAGTCGGCAAACTGCCCGTCCCAATATTCGGGGTTAACTTCGACCAGGCAGACAGCCGAAAGGGTCTCCGTGTCGGCAAAAACCGTCTCGCCCTCAATGCGCGTGTCCCGCACCGGGCGGTTGTCGCGTGGATTGCCTTCCAGATATTTGACCGGCGGGCCGAACCGCGGGCGGGGCAGATCGAACCCGTAGCGGTAGCCGGTCACCGGCGTTGCCGACTGGCGGGTGAGCGAATAGGTGCGGCGACAGAAAGGCCAGTCTGTCAGGCCGAAACAGCGCGCAACGGCGCGCGGCCACATCTTGTCGACGATGCCGCCGAGCCGTGTTTCTTCGGTAATGGAGAAATTGGGCGCCTGGCCGAGCTCGACCAGCGACCAATTGACGATTGTGGCCTTGGTGAGTTGATCGTCGGGCATGGCGGCGCGCCTCGCAGGAATGGAACTGGAAAACCGGGCGGCGCGGGGCCGCCCGGCCTTTTTGTGTCAGGCTTAATCGACAGCTGGCGCCGCGATCGTGCCGGCAACGATTGTGACCAGCGCCCATTCGTCGGCGGCGATCTTTTTCAGCATGAAGCTGGTATTCGCCGCCACGGCCGCCTCGGTGTTGTCCGCGTCCACATTGTTAATCTTGGTGTTGGACGCAGCCGGGGTGCGGAACTCGAACGCCGTGCCGCCATTCTTGCCCCAGATTTCCTTGCCGAGCGGAACGTCGGCGATCGGCGGGGCAGTGACGATATGGTTGGCATCGGCGCTGGTGACGCCAACAAAGGTATCGGTCGCGAGGAGCTGGCCGGTAGTCAGGCCGTCGTCCGTAGCAGTGACGGCGCGTACCTCGCCTCCGCCTTCGTCGGTATCACCACGAACGAGAACATTGCCCGATGTGGGCACTGTATCCATGATGATTGTGGTGAACGCCGACGCCCCGCCTGCAGCGGACAGGACGAAAATTACGTCATCGACCTGCAGCTTGTCGCGGGCGTCGTTGAAATAGCCGGCGGCCAGAATGGTCGCGAGGCTGTCGGCGCTGGCATAGGTGTAGAAGTTCACCTTGCTGGCGGCGGCGGTCGAGAGCCCGAAAGGAGCCGATGCCCAGAGCGCCAGGGAACGAAGATTGAGAGACATTTGGTCTTTTCCTCGAATGGGGGACGATTGCCCCGTTTCTGTCAGGGCGGCGGAGACCGCCGCCCTATGGATCGGATGGACGCTCCGCCCTTACGGCGTCACGGCTATGGTCGGCTGGGCCGGACGTGTCGGGGCTGCTATTTTGGACATGCGCAGACGCTTGACGCCGGCGCCCTGGATGCCGATGGCGGCCCCGCCCAGCCCAGCCTTGATCAACCAGGGTGAGCCCTGATACTCGGTGTGCTGGGTCATTGAGGGCGCTTCCTGATTCCACGGCATTTCCGCGCCCATCGACTCCCTGTGCCACATGAAGGCTTCGAGCTTTCCGGTCTCGTACTCGTTGAAGTACTCGTCCGGCCCCTCGATGTAATGGACGCCACGCACCGTTTTCATTCGGGCGCGCTGCGCCTTGGAGAACGGTGCATTTTCGAGACCGACCCACTGCGCATCTGCGAATTCCTTGTAGAAGGCCAGCTGGCTCATCCACATAGCCGGGAACAGGGCGAACACGCTGACTTCGCCGGTGTCGTCTGCGCCGGTCGCCGCGATCTCGGCGCGCGCGCGCTCGGTGTGCAGGATATCGATAACTTCGGTTCCGTCGCCGATATTCGTGACGCCAGAACCGCCGAGATTGGCGAAGGCGGTCAGCGCGTCGATCTTGATCGTGTCGCGTTTGCGGCGAACTGCCTTTACGATGATGTTCGCCAGCGCCTGCTGTTCGTTCGGACCGGCCTTGTAGGCGTCCTGCGTGCGCCACCAGTCGGAAGCTTCGAAATCGTCCATGGTGACCTGGACGGTGCCGAGCGACGGGCCGCCGGTAGGCACTTTTTCGATCGCGCCGGTGAGCTTGTACACTTCCGTGCGGCCGACGGTCGGGAACTTGACGGTGTTGGCCTGGATGTCGCCAGACATCATTGTGCCGTCGAGCAGGCCGCCATGGGCCTGGAAGGCGACGGTCACCTTGTCCTTGATGACTTCGCGATACCAGTTGGCAATGTTCTGTGACATGGGAAAACCCCTTTGGTTGCTGTGTCAAAAGCAATCCTCGGGGCCGATAGAGCCGGTCTGTTCGGGGTCCGGTGAAGGATAGCCGTCACGTCGCCGGGTCGCACCCTTGGTTGCGCCGGGCGAGGATGCCCCGCCCGCGCACGCGTCAATTGCGGTCCTATTCTCCGTGCAGCTTTCGGTAGTCTGCCTGCAGCTCGTCATAGGACTTCTGGTCGAATTGGGGGCCGGGATTGTTCTGCGGCAGCGCAGACCGTTCACGCAGCTTTTCTGCAGTAAGCTGGCCTGGACCATGACCTGCGCCGGCATTCGGCTGGGCATCGCCCGCGCCGGTAATCCTTGATTTCATCCACTCGATCGCTTGGTTGCCCTTGGCCGTGTCCATGAGCATCAGCAGCATGTGGTCGGCCACTTCCTGCGGCATGCCGTTCGGATTGTCCTTGCTCGCCGTGTTGAGCTTCACCCAATCCTCGTTGGCCTGCATGCGCGCGTCGATCGCAGCATCCTGTTTGTCCTGGGCAAGCGACTTTGCGCTTTCTGGCAGCAGCGCGGCGCGCTCGGCGTTCACGTCCACAAAGCCCTCGAACACGCCAGCCTTCATGGCCTCGCCATAGACGGTGGCGACAAGCCCCTGCATCATCGGCACCGGCATCTTGTTTTCGAGTGCGTAGTTTGCCGCCGCCTCCATGATCGGGTCTTGGGCAAGCCCGTCCATATGCGGTTTCAGATCGTCGGCAATCTGCAGCTTGTCGAAATCGAAGGCCTTGTAGGCATCGGCATCCTTGCCGACTTGGCTTTCGCGTGTGCGATAGCCATTGAGCGCGGTTGCCATCTTGTCCATGGTCTCGCGATCGTCTTTGCCGAACATGGTTTCAGGCAGGCCTTGGGGCCGGTATGGCTGGGCGGCGCCGCCATCGCCGGAGCCACCGTCAGCAGCAGCGCCGCCCTCGCCTCCGCCGCCGGCGTTACCGCCGTCACCGGAACCGCCTTCGCCGCCGCCCTCTCCGCCGGCGGCTGCACCTTCCCCACTGCCGCCGCCATCGGGCACACGCGGGATCTCGCGAAGATATCGTTCAAGCAGGTTTTTCATCGTCGTGGCTCCGTCTGGTTGATCAACTCGTCGCCTTCGGCCAGGGCGCGGAAAACCGCTTGCCCCAGGGCCCAGCGTGTCTCGTGTTTGGCGTGCGCGATGTGCTGGCCTTCAAAGGTCAGCCCGCCAGGCTCCGGGGCCGACCGCACGGTGAGGTCGGCAAGCCATTCGATAAACTCGCGCCCCTCCGGCGTGCGCCAGATGGCGGCCAGGAATTTCTTGACGCGATCGTCGGGCCGGTGCGGATCGGGCGCGCCTTCACTGCCGAAAAGAGCTCTTTCCAGCCCGTCCCAATCGGGTGTTTGACGAACGAAATTCTCGATTGCCGCCGTCTGGCGGCCGAATGCTGCAGGGCCGCTCACGCTGCTTCGGCCTCCGCCTGGGCGGCCTGCACCAGCTGCGGCGCGGCGCGCACGGTTGCTTCGCCTGCTACACCGGCCAGCTGCTCACCCTGTGCCTGTTCGCGTGCTGCGGCCGCCTCCTCCGGGCTGGGCAGGATGGTGGCCGGCACAACCGAGGTCTGGCGCACGTGTTCAAGCAGCCGCCCCTTGTGGATGTATTCGCTGACCGACTGCGGGGCGATCGTCGCTGCCAGCTCGTAATACTGCATGGCTGCGCGGGTCTGGTCGGCCTTCATGGCCATGCGTGCCGGCGAATTGAAGTAGATCGAGGTTAGCAGCTCGTTGAAGCTCATCAGCTGCGGCAGCAGGCCCCAGCCGTTGAGGATTTCCATCGACCGAGCGACCACGACCGGCACTGTTTCGCGCTCAAGCCGGCCGTAGGCGCCGACGTGAATGTTGGTGTTCTGCTGCAGCTGCGCCGCCACTTCGGAAGCCGAGGGCGGTGTGCCGCCATCGTCGTAAATCCGGGTGTCCAGCATTGCGTCACGGATCTGTTGCTGGCCGCCGCCGACGATCAGCCGCGCCACGTCCAGGCGGCCGGATGCGGGATCGAGCCGCTGCACGTCAGGGCCCAGAACGCCGCCGGTCGAGTGCATCGGCCAAAACTCACCAGGGCCGAGGCGGATCGTGTCGGGATTGAACGTGCCGCCGGCACGGTAGCCCCAGATGCCCAGCAGCTGGATTGCTGCCGACTTCAACACCAGCTCCTGCGCCTTGTTGACCGTCTTGATGGTCGGCAGCGCAAAAAGCACCGGGCCCCGGCCGTAGGCTTCGCCAGCGACACGATAGAAGCGGCCGACCGCGATTGGCTGTGTCAGCGTGACGCTGCGTGCAATGAAGTCGTCACCGTCTTTTTCGAGGTACGCGACGAATTCCCAGCGGCCGTCCGGCAGCTTGCGGAAATCCTGGTAGACCGTGATTTCCTCATATGGCCGGTCTTTCGCGCGATCGCGAAAATCCTTGGTGAAATTGCCGTTCGGCCAGGCCAGAAGTGCGGCCTCGCGGCCGAGATTGGCCCGTTTCCAGCTGACAAAGTTGGTGCGGCCCCAGGCGTCTTGCCCGATGGCGATTTCATCCTGCGGGATGGTGCAGAAAAGCAGCGGTTCCTCGATCGAAGGGCCCTTGAGCGGCAGCAATGCGCCGGTGCCAATCATCAGGTCGGTGCAGTATTCATGCACGGCCGTGTCGAAAGAGCCTGACTGGAAAAACGGATAGACGAAGTTGGCGACGCGGTTCAGCTCGCGGTCGAAAACCGCGCGCTCGCCGGCGCTTAGACGCTGGGCAAGCAACGGGCCGGTTTCGGCGACAAACGGTGTCGATAGCGGAAACACCTGGCGCTGCAGCTGGCCGGCCCCGTAGATGGCCGAATTGGGCCCGGTCATGTCGAAAATGTATGTCGCGGGGTTCTTGGAGACGCCCTGCCCGCCCGGCCGCCGGTTTGGCAGCACGTAGTCATAGGCGTCCTGGTACAGCTGGTCCCAGCCAGAACGGCTGTTCCATGCCTGGCGCGAGCGTTGCCGCGCCTTCGCTACCGGCGAGAGTTCGGAGGTGTCGGCCACGGGAAGGATCAGCTCAATTTGCTGTTTGCGTCGGTGCCGCTCACAAACAGCCTGCGGCCGCGTGGTTTGCGTCGGCTTGCCGCCGTGCGCTCGTCACGCGCGCGCTGTTCGGCCAGTTGACGATCGTTGGCAACGGCCTGCGCCCTGCGGCTTTCCTCCGCTGCCTTGACCGAATCGCTGCTGCTGGTGCTGCTGCTGGAGCTTCTGCCGCCACCGAATAGCTTCATCGCTCATTCCCTCCGATAGACCCACAGGAACGGGTTTTTCAGCCGCGCTCGGCAGAAGCCCGAAAGCATCGCCATTCTTTGCCCGGCCAGATTTGAGGGCTGAATGGAAACGACGATGAGGCGATCTTGGGCCAGGCGGAAAAGCGTCAATTGCGCCAGACGAATGAGACGGCGCATGTGCGGGGCGGCCTCACGGCGAATCGCCATCGCCATTTCGGTTCGCCGCCAGCCATGCCGTGCCAGCATCACAACGGCCAAGGGTTCGCTGCCACGATAGACGGCGAGCGAATCCGCCGTTCGCACCTGGGCAAGCACGCCGCGTCTCTCTCTCGCGCGCGCGCCCGCGACCGCGAGCGCCGCCGAGCCCGGCGCCGGCGACACGATGCGCCAGCTATCGCCGTTGGAAGACATCGAAGTCAGACTTGGCCGTCACGCTGCGGATCGGAACCACATTGCCCGAACGGCCCATCTGCGCGGCCTCTTTCTTGACGGCGACAGGCCCGCGATAGCCATAGCAAAGATACTGGTCGGCCTCGATGATGTGCGAGTATTCGTTCTTTTCGACTTGCAGACCGTCAGTTTTGCTTGCGCTGGAATTCTTGGTGAGCTGGTATTGCGAAACATAACCCCGGATCGTGTAAATGCAGGACGGGTCAACCAGCATGCGCGGCGTATTGGCGTCGATGTCGCCGAGATACCAGTCAACCGCCTCGAAGCGGGCTCCGAGATCGTTGCTCGCAGTGGGCAGGATCGGTATCTGCAGCGCCATCGACACGGTTTCCACCCAGGCCAGCTCGCCCGCCTTCTTGTCGGCGCCGTACCAGGAGGACGGATCGGCCCAGGCGCCCGCGCACCGCATGCCGGCGAAGTCGCGCAACAGCACTTCCATGACATTCTCGGCAAAGCGGGACGGGCCGGTGACGATCTTGGCGTCCGAAATCACTTCGCGCAGGTGTCGCAACTGGCCGTTGGGCATGATCTGGGCAATCTTCGCGGCCGGGCGGCCGCCGGCGTCCATCCCCACGTAAAACGGCAGCTCTTTGACGATCCGCAGCGGCTGGTCGGCACGGTTGCGCAGTACGTTGAAGCGCGAAAAGATCACGGTTCCGCTGGCTTTCGGCGCGTACATGCCATGCACGTTGCGGCGGCTTTCCGGCGTATCAGGCCCGCCGAACTGGCGCTCCTCCTCCTCATACTGCTTGCGCGATTTACCGATGCGGTTTTCGGCTTGCGGTGACAGACCGGAAGGCTGCTGGAAAAAGTTGTAGCCGGGCCATTTTTCCGGCTCCTCGATGTGGCGTTTATAGGTCCAGTTGCTTTCGTCTGGCGGGTTATAGTCACCGCAAACGATGCGCGGTACGTTCATCGTTTCCGCGCCACTGTCTGGATCCTCAGTCGTACCCAGCCGCTCGGCTTCCCATTCCATGATTTCGGAGCGTGGAGGATACCGCCCCGTGCGACCGTAAAGGCGGCCGGGCGCATCCTCATGCACAAGGTCGCACTCGTTGAGCCAACCCATGGAAATCTCGTAGCCCTTGAAGAAACTATCGAGATTCTGTTCGCCGATCGCGCCGAACTCCATTTCGAGGCGAATTACGGTCTTTCGCTTTTCCCAAAGGCCCTTACCGGCATACCAGGGACGCAAGATGTCCCATTCGAGCACGTGTTTGACGGGGCGGTCCTGGCCGCCGGAGAAGGCGTCTTTGTCGCTGGCCGTGTAAGGGCCACCTTTCGGAAAGAACTCCAGCCAGGTCGCCAACGCCGTCTTGGCCATTTCGCGGTAGGTGTCGCGGATCGCGGCCGCCCGCACATGCACGACGCCATCCCTGCAGATCGGAAAGTTAACCGCGGCATGCGTGACCAACTTGAAAACGCAGGCCACCGTCTTGCCCGACCCCCAGGGGCCCATGATCAGGTCTATAGGCCCTTGCGACTGAATGAACTTGGTCGCCACCGGCCCCGGCGGCAGATATTTGCGCACAAGGTCGAATTGCGGTTCTGGACCCATGCCCGATTTCCTTGCTTTTGCGGGCGCGCACCCTCGAACCCGCGCCCCGATTCACCGGCACGAATTTATTTGCGACCGCCGCGAGTCCAGTGCAGGCAGGCTTGAAAAGGCCGGTGTGTGTGAGGCCCACCGGAGCCCATGGGGGTGGAGGGGGTGCCGTTTTGGAAATTCGGCCCTCGCGGGTGCGGGCATGCGCGAGGGGTGGGGCGGGGTAGCGGCACTACGCCAGGCGCGCACCGGCCAGGCCAATCGCCGGGCATGCCCTGCCCTCGATCAGCAGTTTTGCGAGGTTCGGCAAGTGATTTGCGATCAGTCACGCAACCAACGAAATCAATGGCTTAGTCAGCTATCGCCGGTATCGTCGGTTTGTCGCACGGCCTCGCCGTCGATAACCCGCTGATTTCCTTGGCTTTTCGGTACAGGTTCCCCGGCGCTCATATAGCCGTCATGCGACACCTGGTTGATGTTCATTTCACCGATGACCATCAGCGGCCGCTTGCTGCCGTTGCCGGTCAGATTGACAGTCGTCGGCATCTTGCCGTGGTTGTATGGCATGATCGCATCCGCCGCATCCTTCTGCAGCTTGAGCACGGCCATCTTCGCCTTGCCCGTTCCGGCTCCGACCATTGCGCACAAAGCCGCGAAATCGGCCGACTGGATCAGGCTCAACGTTACCCACGGGTCGCGGTGCCCCTTCGCCTGCAGGTAGGCGATCATGTCGTTGTTCTTGCGGTTCAAAGCGCCTTGCGGCCTTCCCGCACCCCTCCGCGCGGTCAATGCTGTTTCGGCGACCAATTCCAGGGCGTCGGCAGCCTGTTCGTCATCCAGGCCGGCCAGAAGGTCGGCGGGATCGGCTCCGGTCAGCTCGGGCGCGGCCTGGTCGGAGCTCTCGGCCGCCTGGTCGTCACCGGCCGAGCTCGGCGTGTGGGCTGTCCGATACCCTTCTGACGGTCGATCGCTCATCGAAAACGCTCCATAGGGGATTTTTTATTCAGCGCCGATGCGGTCACCTGCTGATGGCGCCGGGTAACCGCGATGTAACCGGCTTTTGCGCTGCAATTTCAGATAGATATACCCACCCGGTTACAAGTTACACGGTTACCTCACATACGCGCACGCGCGCGCGCGTGCATGCGAGTGATGCATTCCGGGTATCCGGTAACCGTAGCGCTCATGTCGTTGATTTCCTTGGGTTTTCTTGGTTACCAGTGGTGTAACCGCGATGTAACCGGGTAACCGTCCCCGATCCCGTCGCCAGGTGGTCAGGTTCCGCCAAATCCGCCTGCGTCAATTGCTGGCAATGGAAAGGCGCGAGGCGGATCAATTTCACGCCCAATCGGGACGGGGCGCGGGCGTCAATTGCGGCGGCGGAAATTGATGGAAATTCAGGGGCTCGGGCGCGGGTTGAAAGCAAGCGGCGCGGCCCTGCCGGGCCGCTGGTTGTTCCATGCGTGACACGCCTCACCGCCGCCGCGCGCCGGGCTGCTGACGGCCTCGAATGACGGCGCTGGCGCGCTCTTTTGCCTCTGGTCATTCCGCCTGCGGTCTTGACGCGATAGGCATTCGTTCCTATTGCGAAGGAATGCCCGAACAGCACCGCCAGCGCCGAGGCCTGCCGCCCTATCGTCTCTCGGCCGCGCGCGACCAGGGCGCTTTGTTCAAGGCCGTATGCTATTGCGGCAGCGGCCGCGCCAGGTGGTACGTGCCAGCCGATCTGATCACATTGTTCGGGGATATCGACTGCAGCAGCGTCGGGGCGCTCATGCGCTGCGAATCCTGCCGCGAGCCCATGCGCGTGGCCGTGCAGCATCCAACCGCCGGCGAGCGCCAGGCAATCCGCGTGCGGCGGCTGGAACGCGTCTGGACAGTGCGCAGGGCGAAATGGCGGGTGGAAAGCGCCTAGCGGATCATCAGGCGATAGCCGCGTCCGAACCGGGTTTTGATTTCCCAGCCCAACGGCTCAAGCTGCTGGCGATACCGGGTGATAGCGATCTGAATGCACTTGTTGGCATCGAGCGGCCCGCCATCAGGGTCATCGCGGTAGACATAATCGACCAGTTCGGCGGTGCCGACGAACAGGCCTGGCCGCCATGCCAAGCGCCGCACGATCGAATGAAAGACCGGACTATCCGTATTGAGCCGCCCCGCCAGTTCCTCGCGCGGCGCGACATAGCCCGCCGGCAGCTCCTGGCCGCAACAGGGGCAGCGGGTCACCTCGGCTTCTCCCCGGTGGCGGCGTATTGGTCGAAGGCTTTCAGGTCCAGCAGCAGGCAGTGCCTGGTCGAGCCGTTTATCTTCACCTTCTTGCCGGCATGCACGATGCCCCTGGGCGCCTGCTTCAAGGCGGCAATCCAGTTGCCCTGCTTGAACTCGCTGTCGGCATAGATGCGCCGCAGCACCTGGCCGTCGCCGGGTATGGCCAGCACCGGCCCGGCGTTGGGCCCGGCCCAGGTGGCATCCATGACGCCCAGATTGACCAGCTGCAGGCGAATACGGGCCTCCTCCCTGGTGAAGTTGCCGCGCATGAACAGGTCGCACACTTCGCCCACGGTCGGTTTCACGCCGTCGCGCCAGGCCTCGATCGAGGACTGGTAGAGCATGTCCACGGCCTTGTGCCAGTGGTCGAGATTTTCGGTGCGGTCGGCCTCCGTCGCGGTGGCGATCGCCGCGCCCAGGCTCTCGGCGTCGGTCACAGGCAGGCCGACATCTTCCATGGCTTCCTCGCCGATCAGGAGCTGCGCGGCCGCCAGCAGCGTGCCATAGGTGTCGATCGCCCGCGCACTCATGCCCTGGGCCGAAAGAATGGTCGCATAGTCGGGCAAAAGCCGGTCGCGGAAATCGGTCCAGCCGTCCATCACCTGGCGCAACAGCATGCGGCCGTCCGTCTCGGGCTGCAGGATCAGTTCGCGGCCGGAATTGCCCGGCCGCTCCAGCTGCTGCAGGTTGAGAATCGCCATGCGGGTTTTGTCCTGCGCGCCCATGGGCGGGGGAATGATGGCGGAAAAGAAGAACGAATTGCGCGCCGTGAAGGTGGTCGCCTCATGGTCCTGGCCGCCGCGTGAAATGTCGCCGCCGGTATAGGCCACGCGCGCCAGCTCGATCACGCTTTCGGCCCTGGTCGAGCCGGGTTTCGATTCCAGCTCGTCGACCATGAAGGGCAGCGCATCGAGCTTCACGCGTTGATAGATGCCGGCGGCCGTGGTGTTCACCGAGTTGATCACGGCGCCATCGAGCGCGGAGCGCACCAGCTCCTGCAGCCGGCTTTTGCCCACGCCGGCGCCGCCGGTCGTGAACACGATCGGCCGGGCTTTCAGCGCGCCGCCCATCAGCGCGGTAGCAATCCAGCCAAGCACCAGCAGCGGGTCGAGAAACGGCCGCTGCCAGTTCCATGTGCGCAGATCCTCAAGAATGCGCCTGGCGGGGCTCTCCTGCGCCGCCACGGCCTCGTTCCATGGCTCGATCGTGCCGGCCTGGCGCGTATACAGAAAGCCCTCATGCTGGGCCGGCCGCGAGCGCTCCAGCTGTGTGGCCGCGCCCTTTGGCTTCACCGACCAGAGCCAGCCGCCCGAATGCCAGATGAAACGCCCCTGCTTGTCTTCCCAGCCGCCACGGCCGCGATGCTGTGTGTTGGGGTCGAAATCGGGCTTCCTGGCCGCCTCGTTGATCATGCACATCATGGCCTTGTCCCGCTCGACGCGATTGACAACCAGCTTTTCGACCATCTTTTCCAGCTCGGGGTCGTAGACCATTTTCTTGCCGCGCGCGGGCCAGAAAAACAGCAGACTGTTGGCGTCGGGCGCGTAAAGGTCGGTCAGCGACTGCACGTCCCATTTTTCCATCCGGCGCATATGGCCGGTGGTCGAAATGGCGTAAACAAGACCTTCCGCATCGCGCCCAACTACCCGCACCTTGTTGCCGAGCTCGGCCGGCGGCATGCGGTCATATGGTGCGCCTTCCCACTCACCTGCTTTGATGCCGTCGCGCGGCAGGTTCGGGTCGGCGGTCTCCAGGCTTGCCGGATCGTCCACCGCCTCATGCTTGGCATCGGCGAAGATGGCGCGGATGGCGCGGGCGCCGGTCTGTGTCTGTGGCTTCTTGGGCAAATGCGAACCAGCCTGATGTCACGTTGATGTCGGTCGCGCGTTCGCCAGCGACGAGGCGTTCCCGAGGAGCTTAAGGGCGAGCGCCCCGAGGAGATAAAACCGGCGGGCCTGGGGAGATTGGTCAGGCCCGCCGGCCGTGCACGGCACCAGTAGGAGGAGAGGTTCCTAGTGCCGAGGGGAAAAGCCGGACGGGCTGAATGGCGGCTCGGCCGGCGTCATTGCCAGCTTGCCATGCGCCACCGGCCGTTGTGGCGGCTTCGCTTCGCGCTCCGCCTGCTCGCGCCGGCGGTCAATCTCCGCGTCCAGCGCGTCGAGCCGTTTCAGCGTGAAGGCGAAGACATCCCAGGCCGCCATTTCGCGCAGCCCCTGCTCCGGCAAATCGCGAAAACCTTTCAGCTTCAATTCGATGGGAATCGCACCTGCCGGTGCGTCGGGGTTGCCACGCACGAAGGCGGCGGCCGTGTTCATCCGGTCAAGCGAGAGGTCGCCGCCGCCGACAAAGCCGGTATCGACTGTCGGGCGCGGTTCGCGGGTGCCATAGGCGGCACTGGCGGCCAGCCCGGCCGCAAGCGCATTTGGATCGAGCATCAGCGGATGGTCGGGCATGGCCGGCGCTTCTTCGGTTTCAGCTGCGCCAGCATCGGGCGCATCCGGCGCAGCATCAGCAGCGCCTTGCATTTCCCCGCCTTGCGCGGCAGCGGGCGGCTTTTCCCCGCCTCCGGCCGGGGCCTGGGCGTTTTCTGCAGCCGGTCCCGGGCTAGCAGCTGCGGCCGCATCGTTGGCGCCAGCAGTTTGCGCATTTCCAGCATCGGCGGCGGTGTCCACATTCTCGCTTGCTCCTAGTGCAGCACCATCCACTGGCCCGGCGTTGCCGGAACCGGATACAGCCTCCCCGGTGGCATCGGCCTTGGAAGCCATGTTGCTGTCTCCCTGGCCGCCAGCCGCTGCATCTGCGCCTCGATCATCCGTTCCCTGCGCAGCAGCTCCATCGGTGAGATCGGTTTCAGTCTCTGCCGGCCCTTCGGCCGCGACCGAAGGCTGACGCTGATCAGCCGCAGTTGCGGCTTTCGTTTTCGGGTTTTGCGCATTGGTTCTTTTCCTGCTCTTTGCCATCGTCGTTTGTCCTCGTTTTTCAGGGGTTAGAAGGGGATCGGATTTTGCAGATCGGTGGCCGTCACCCGTTTGCCGAACCGCCTTTCGCGCAACTCACTGATGAGTGCGTCCTTGACCGCAACGGCTTCAAGAAACTGGTTCTCGCGTTCTGCGAGCCGTTCGTAGAGGTGACTGTTCTCGACTTCGAGATCGGTAATCCGGTCGCGCAGCTGCGAAACCGTTGCAGGCTTCCTCTGCGCTAACGCTCGCTTGTGGGACTCGCTGCCTTCAACGACGACACGGCCGTTGACCCTGATGCGCCGGGGAGGAGCTATGCCCCGCTTGGGACTGTGTTTCTTTCCGGCCATCGCGCTAGTCCTCGTTGGATTTTGAGGCCTCTAGCTCGGCCTCGACTTCACGAATGCGCTTGTCGAGTGTCCACGCCAGATCCTCACCCATGCCGACCGCCCGCTCTGGGATGGCCACACGGATTAGCTTGCTCATGTCGTCATAGGCCTGTGCTTTCGGCGCCAGCTCGGCGTTCGCGCGCCGGAGCGAAACGATCTCCTCCCGGCAACGACGCATCATTGCGAGCGCTTCGTTTTGGTCCATCACCTCAATCGTCTCCTTTTGCCAGGTCGTTGAAATCGTCGCCGACGTGACTGGCCTTCACGACGACGCGTTTGCCGTGGCTTTCGAGCTCGGCCAGCGCCGCCTCGAATTGCTGCTGTGCCTGGGGGTTCCCCACATTGTTGTCCCGGGCGAAAAGGATCCACGAGACGCAGTCGAGACCGACCGGCGCTTGGCAGATCCCGGCCAGCGAGCCGCCGGCCCACACGCGCGCTTCTTCCTGGTTGACGGCGAAGGAAAGCGCGGTCTCGATGCCTTCCGCGATGATCAGCGGCGCCGGCTCGCGGGCAAGCCAGAAGGGTTCGCCGGCCGGGCCGGTGGAAAGCTCGATCACCGCGCCGCGCGCCTCGCCCCACATCAGCTTGGCCGGCGCGACCGGCGCCTTGGCGGGCGCGGCCGGGTCCAGAAACGTCACATGGCACGCCGTCACGATGCCGGTCGCATTGCGCATGGCCGAATGCACGGCCGGATAGAGCGGCCCGGCCTCCGCCTTGATCTTGCGCAGCCCCTCGGTCTTCCAGGTCGCGCCGCGCCAGTATTCCGTCGCCGGCGAAAAGCGCATGGTGCGGGCAAGAGCGGCCGCCACGTCCGCCGGCGCGTCGGCGATCGGCACTTGCCTCGCCGCGAAATAGGCTTGCGCGTGGCGCTCGGCCGGCGACACATGGCCGGCAGCACCGCAGAACGGAAACGTGCCATGCGGGCAGCCGGCGGGGCCGATGTCGCGCGAGGTTTCCCCGTGTACGGAAAACAGCTGTTCGGCCGATTTCAGCTTGTAGGCGCGCGATCTCGCGGCGCGCTCGTCCTGCGCCTGTTTGTGCTTCCTGCCCTGCTCGGCGAGCGCCAGTCGATCCGCGCGGGTCATCTGGGCAAGCCCGAGGAAATCACGCCCCCAGGCCAGCGCCTGTTTGGTGGCCCTGGTGTCGCCGGTCAGCACATAGGCAACCAGCGCCAGGGCGTCGCCTTTCTCGCCATCGCGCCAGTCCTTCCAGGCGCCGGCCACCCCGCCATGGATGCGGATTTTCAGCGCCGGCAGCCGGCCCGGCCGATAGTCGCCGGTGATCGGGTTGAACGAAACCCACTGGCCGCCCTCCATGCGGCCATCGGGCAGAAGCCGCCGGCAGACTTCCTCAATCCGGTCGATGAGGCCCTGCTTGATGACAGGCAGATCGGAGGTCATCGCGCCTCGCCGATAAGGATGACGTTGACCCGCTTACCCTTGTTGTAGAGCTCGGCGATCGTCTTGGTCAGCGCAGTCTCGGCCGAGCCGCCGGAGAGTTTGCGGAAACCTTCTGCATGTGCGGTAAGCCGGGCAAAACTCTGATTGCGGATCGCGGCCGTCAGCTCGTGGTCTTGCACCGTCTTGTCGTTGGCCCGGATGATACGCGCCAGAGCAGTGATCAGTGTCCCGCGTAGCGCCTTGGCGTCGTCAGGCCAGGCGGCGCGGATGATCAACAGTGCCCGGCGCGTGGCGGCTTGGCCGTATCGTTTCAGGCAGCGGTCGATCGCCGTCACCGAATTGGTCAAATTCGGGCGATAATGGCCCTGCGCCGGCACCACATCGCAATGCGCAGACTGCAGCACGTTCGACACGGCGATGGCGCGCTCGTCGCCGGCGGTAAGCCCTGCCCAATATTGCTCGACAGACGTGACCGCCATGCGGTCGCGGTTGATGGCCAGGAAGCTTTCGGCTTCGCCCTTCACGTCCTCGTGGGACACGATCACGGCCGGCACATCCGACACGTCGGGATGCAGGCTTGCCGCTTTCCAGCGGTGCTGACCCTCCACGACATTGAAGCGGCCGGCCTCGCCGCGCGACAAAACGATGGCGCCGAACTTTGCCCAGCTGAACCGCTTCAATATCTTCTCGACCAGGTGCGGTTTGATTTCGCGCTGATAGTTGTTGTCCACGTCGATCAGCTCGACGCTGACCCATTGCAGCTCCGGCTTGTTGCCGATCGTCCGGTTGATCTCGCTCATGCGGCCTCCTGTTCCGGGGCCTTTGAAATCAGCCGGTAGCCGCGGCCCCATGCGGTGCCTATTTCGACGCCGAGCGGCTTCACCTTCTTGCGCAGCTTGCAGATCCAGACATCGATAATCCTGATCTGCGCCTCATCCTGTTCGAGCGGGTAAATGACGGCCATCAGCGCCTCGCGCGTGACGAGACGGCCGGCAGCAGCGCGCAGCGTCTCGAAAATCGTGAACTCATGCCCGGAAAGCCGCGCGAAACGGCCGCGCCGCACCACAATGCCGGCCGGGTCGACCTGCAATTCGTCATAAAAGGGCAGCGCCTGGCCGCACGTGGGACAGCTGCAGCTCAAATCATCGCCTCCAGCTGCTGTTTCAGTTCGCGCATCTGGCCCGGCGTGGCCGGCGCTTTCACATCGCGTTTCAGCTGCTCGATGCGCTTCATCACGCGGTGATTTGCCGGCACGTCCATGCAGCCGCCGAAGGTCAGCCAGTCGCCTGGTTTGGTCAGCTGTTTCTTGCAGGGCGGTATCCAGATGCGCCGCGAATGCTGCCATTCCGCGCCGCGCGGCCGGGTCAGCCACACCATCCACGAATAGCTGGTCGCCGAGCTGCCGCCGCCGTCCTTCGACCGCGCCACCACCCAGCGGCCGCGGTGCATCGGCACGCGTTCGGTAAACACCGCGTCGATCTGCGGCGGCATGTCTTTGAACAGCTCGCGGTAGCGCGCCTGCCCCTCGGCAAATTGCGTGCGCACCAGCATGGCCACGCCGCGCCGCGCCTGGCCGCAAGCCGCATGCACGAACTCGGCCGCCCGGTTGAAGGGCGGGTTGGAAATGATCCAGTCGCTTTCGGGGCTGTAGACCGGATCGGGGAGCAGAAAATCCGACACATGGCTGCTGAACCCGTAGCCGAAAATGTCGCTCGCCCGCACGCCGACGAAATATTCCGCCAGCGCCACCGCCATGTGGCCCTCGCCGCATGCGGGATCCCACGCGGCGCAGTTGAAAAGGTCCGGCCAGGGCCAGGCCTGCGGCAGAATATGCGTGCAGAGCGCGCGCGTGGCCCAGGGCGGGGTCGGGAAAAAATCGAGGCTGCCGGCAGGCTCCGCCCGCCGCGCCATGACCGCCGTGGATGCCAGGCGATAGGTCATCAGTTCATCCCCAGCGCGGCTTTGTAGAGCTCGACCATGGCTTCTTCTTCGTGGCGCTGGTCGGGGTCTTTGCGGCGCATGGCGATGATCGTTTTCATCGCCTTGGTGTCGAAACCGCTGCCTTTCGCCTCGGCATAGACTTCCTTGCGGTCTTCGTTCAGCGCCCTGGCGTCTTCGTCCAGACGCTCGATGCGCTCGATGAAGGCGCGCAGCTGCCCGGCCGCCACCGTCTGCGCGGCTTCCGGTTCCGGTACCGAACGCTCGCCGGGAAAGCTCACAACCTCGCTCATTCAAAAATCTCCTCAAGCCGGCCCAGCACGCGCGCCAGGTCCGCGTCGGTGTCGCGTTCGTCGTAAAGCTCTTTCAGCGCCGAGCTGATCGCCTGTTTGGTCACGCCGGCCGCGCGCGCAAGGTCCGAAATGCGGAAGCCGCCGAATTGCGAGGCGATGTAGTAGCCGACGCGCCGCACCCGCGCGGCCGCCAGCCAGTCGGGGTCCAGAGTGGCCCGCCTGGTCGGGTCGGAATTGAGCACCTGGCGCGGGTCGGCCTTCATGGCGAAGGCAGCCACCACCAGGCAGGCGCGGTAGGCCGCATGCGGGGCAATGTCCTGCGCCTCGCCCCCGAAACCGAGCCGGAAGCGGTTGAGCGCAGTCGCCAGCCGCCCGAGCGTGGCCGGGCGCGGCTGCTTCGTCGCGCCGTCGCGCGCCTGTTGATAGGTGCGCAGGCCCACATTGGCGGCCCTACACAGCGTCGTCGCCGGAATGTCCATCCTGGCCCGCTTCGCCTCGATCTCTGCAAAGTCCATCCGCGTTTCCATGCTCGATTTCCCTTAGAGCCCCGGCCGACAGCGCAACGCGGCACAAAACCGCGACCGAGGCGCTCAATATCCGGGCAAGCCCCGGCGTGGTTTTGGCGCGGTCGTTGCCGGCCAGCACTGCCTCGGCCAGCTGCTGGCCCTCGGCGATCTGAAAGGTGATTTCGGGTTCGGCCTGGTTGTCGCCCTCGGCCATCAGCGCCACTGCAATGGTCGCGTCATCGTCCAGCAGCCCGGCCACCCGCCGCAAAGGCGGCTTGTCGCCGGCCGGCACGCTGACAAGGACGGTGAGCGGTTTCATGGCCACGCATGCCAGGCGCAGACGATCGCCAGCGGGCTGACGCCGGCGGCTAGATGAACCTTGTGCGCGCCGATCCGGTCGCCGGGCTGCGGTTCGGGCAGGTCGGCAAGCATGGACTGGGCAACGATCGTGCGCACCCGCGCCACGGCGGCCTCGCGGCGTTCCCGCGCTTCGGCCTCGCGGTATGCGCGCAGCGTGTTCATGGCAGGTGAAACGCCATATTCTTCCATCAGCGCGCCCCTCTCTCGATCAATGCGTCCAATGCTGCAGCAAGCTTCTCGAGAGTGCGCGAGTGCGCGCCACGCCGGCGGCTCTTTAGTGCCGAATAGGTCGTCGGATGTACGCGAGCCTGCTTGCACAGCACCGCCTGGCGGATGCCATGTTTGGCTCGGCGGCTGTCGATCTCTGAAATCAGGCTCAAAGCGAATCACCTTGCTTGCGAATCACTTACCGTGATAAGCGAGTTCGCTCATTTTGCAAGGCGGGTGTGTGTGCGCTTATCAGCGAGTTCCCCAGTAATTTTGCGTCCGATGACGCAGGACAACGACACGAAGGAATGGCTGCGGGCGGTCGCACGCTACATGAACATGTCGCCGTCGCAGCTCGCGCTGAACGCCGGCCTCGCTGCCTCCACGGTTACCCGCTACCTCAATGACGGCACCGGAACGCTGACCATAACCGGCCGGTCCCTCGACAAGATTTCAAGCTACACGGGAATCCCGAAGCACGTGTTTCCGGGGCAGCGAAAGCTTCCGGGTTTCGGTGAAAGTGAAGCCGTCCCCTATGACAAGCATTCAGAGGAACGGCTGCCAGCATGGGTCGAAGCCGCGATCGCTGCGCACAAAAGCAACCGGCCAGGCGTAGAGCCCTGGGTCATGCGGGGCTGGGCCCTAGATTTGCTTGGCGTATACCCCGGCGATGTGCTGATGATCGATCAGAACCGCCGCGCGCGCGCCGGCGATGTCGTCTGCGCCCAGCTCACGGATCTGGCAACAGGCCGGGCCGAAACGGTCATGCGCCGGTTTGAACCGCCCTACATCGTCACGCATTCCGCAAAAACCGGCCCGTCCCGGCCGGAGCCGGTGGACGATGAGCGCGTGGTCATCATGGGCGTTGAGGTCGGGATCATTCGCCCGAGGCAGTAGCGCCGCCTGTAAGGTCAGCGCCGCGTCAGCACCATGATGTATTCGGGCGGCACGTTAGCGCGCGTTAGGCAGGTCTCTACATATCCTGCACGGAACGACTCACAAGCCAGGGTCAAACTTGGGCATTGAGTCTCTGCGTTCCTGCGACACTGGTAGGCCACACGCGCAACCTCTTCACCTATTGAGCCGGCGCCTGCTCTTATCGGTGCAGGCGCCGCAGGCGGCGGACCCGCCGGAATTGAGGGCGCGCACGCCGAAAGCGCCGCTATTGCTCCTACCATTATTGGTACCGCAACCAGCCGACAATCAGTCATCTCCGCGCCTTCCCTAGCAATTGACAAACCGCGCGCGGTTCCACCGCAAGGCTTGCTTGACAAACCGCGTGCGGTTTCAGCCCCGCCATAATTGACAAACCGCGCGCGGTTTGGATGTGCGAGCAATTGCCAAACCGCATGCGGCTTTGCCCATCCGCTTTCAGCGATTATCATCGCACTATCAGCGTGACTATTGCGTTATAAGCGTTTTCGCTTATTGTAGCCGCGAATCACGAGGCAGGGTTTTGCGGCGATGCTCAAGCACCAGACGGCGGATATCGGAGAAGTGGCGGCAGCGATCGGCAAGGAGCCGGCATGGCTGCAGCGCCACTGGCTTGCCTATCACCGCCGCACCGGCTTTCCGCGCCGCATACCCGGCACGTGGCGCTGGCCGCGCAAGGCGGTCGAGAAATGGCTGGAAGCGGGCGGCGAAGAACCGCCGGCCGCTCCCGCCCCTGCCAACCAGAACGAGGTTTCGGATCACGTCGCGCTTGCCGCCGCCTCTCTCCTCGAACGTTATGGAGGCAACGCATGACCACGATGAGGTCACCCGCTTTCACGCCGAGGCGCGAGCTGCGCAACGGCATGGTCGATCCGGCCGAACTCACGCCCGCCCAGCTTTCGGGGCTGCAGCTCGCCCGCTCGCAGTTCCTCTATCGCTGCAAGGGCGGCTGGCGCGGTGTGGGCACGCGCAAGATCACGCTCAAGCTCGCCGGCGATCTGGCCGCTCGCGGCCTGGTGCGCGGCGAGTTTCGCGACGGCAAGCGCCGGCTGATCGTCACCTATGCCGGCATGAACACGCTCGACGTGGCCGACGCGAGGAAACGGGCATGACCGCCGGCATGTGCGCCGCGCTGCGCGAAGCCGAGGCCGGCCCGCTGATCAAGGGCCGCGCCGGCTGGGGCCGCCACATGGGGCCGTGGTTTTCCACGCGCCAGGTCGATGCGCTGGTCAACCGCGGTTATCTCGCGATCGAAGGCAACGCCGCGAAATGGGGCGCACGCGCGCCGATCACCGACGCCGGCCGCCAGTTCCTCGCCGGATGGAGGCAGGCATGAGCGATGCGATACGCGGATGGCGGTCCATGCACGGAGCGCCAAAGGACAACACAATGGTCCTTCTGCTTGTCCAGCCGATCGAGGGAGAAGGCTGGACACCATTTGCAGACAGCATGGACCCCTATGTGACGATCGGCTTCAACGGTCGAGACGACACCGGCACCGACTGTTGGCAATTCGCAGGGTGGGATTGGTCGCATGACTGCTTTGTCGATGGCCAAGGCAAGGTGTTGGCCTGGATGCCATTGCCTGTCGGGTGGCAGGCATGAGCGTGTTTGTTCCCGTCGCGCTTGGTTTGGCGGCGCTGCTCGTCGTCGTGGCGCTGGTCGCGCATTACCGCGCCAGCTGCCGCACCCGCCGCCTGGGCGGCTTTTATGTCGTGCCGGCCGAGGAACCGTTCAACTGCCCGCGCTGGCAGACAAGCGACGGCGCGTGCTGCCCGGCCGGCACCGTCGAGCTCGACTGCCCCGGCCTGACACTCAGGAAGAAGCTCACCGTGATTGAGGGAGGGAAGATATGAGCGATGTCGACAAGCTGCGCCGTCTGGCAAATTTGGTCCAAGAGCTGATCGAAAAGGCAGACGAAAAGGTTGGACCATCGCCCTATTCGCATGGGGGCAACAAGGCAGAAAGCTGGTCTGACTGGCACAACCGACGCAGCACCGAATATGCCGCTATCGGCAAGCGGCTGGAGGAACAGGAAGGCGCACGGATCGCCCGGACTGTTCATTTCGTCCGGGTCCAGATGGGCGGGTTCAAGGCATCGTCCACATCCAGCCTTCACGGCGCGCTGACCAACTGGATCGCAGGCGCGCAGCGCCGCATTGCCGAAGCGGCGGCCTCGGCATGAGCTGCGCCTGTGCGTTCGGCCTGCCCGAAATGGCGGTCATCGGCATTGTCGGTTTCATGCTCGGCGTCATGGCAGCGGCGCTTTGGTTTCACGCGACCAGACCGGGCGCGTGACTGGCGCAGGCCGGCGGGGGCTCCGCTTCGGCGCGCCGGCCTGCGCTTACCTTTTCTCCTGCGGGTCAAAACGCCGCCCGTGTGACGCGCAGGAAACCCGCCCCAAGACGGCGGACCGCAGCCCGGCGGCAATTGTACCGAGTAGCCGCCGGGCATTGAGGAGTTTCCATGTCGAGTTGGGACGCACATAGTACGCTGCAGGCCAGCCTCGGAATGAACGATCTGCGTGACTATCGGCTGTGCTCCGGACCTCCGATCGAGGAATTGGTTTGGCCCGGCAGTGTCGTCAAGACGAACTACGGAACCGGACCCTTCTGCGTTGTCGGCATGGGCGGGCCTTATGTCGAGTCCTACGGCGCCAACTACCCGCCTCACTGGTCTTTACAGCTCGTAACGATCTCCAGCCTCGCAAAAATTCCGAGGCGCTTGCCGATGCCTAACGCTTGGATCAACGAACTCGTGCCTGTGGACGGCCGCATTCTCCAGCTGTTTTCCAACAACCCGGATGAAGTCCTTGTTATCGGCACTCGGCCTGACATAGCGCGGCTGGCGCGGCCAAAGCCGCATCAGTTTGAACTGTTTTGACATTCCGCGCGGGGCGATTCACTCTCCCCGCGCTTTCGCATCAGGAGCCACCACGATGCCCAATCGCTCACCGCACCCTTATGTCGTCTGGCGCGACGGCCGCCCGCGTTTCTCGCCGTCGCCGGTCCTGCGCAGGCAGGGTCACAAGGGCATGGACCTGAAACACCGCGATGGCACATGGTTCTCGCGCGGCGAATGCGTGGACTGGTCGGACGTTCTTATGGCGAGCATAAAGCCCAGCCGGCCGGAGGCCGAGCCCGCGACTGCGGGCCCGGCCGCGTCGCGCAGCGCAGCGGAGCGCGCAAGTCAAAGAACGGCGTTGCCCGCCCCTCCGGAGGGCCGGCCGAAGGCCGAACTGCCCGTGAGGCAGAAACACTCCATCACCCTCGCGCAGCTTTTTGATGACTGGTTTTGCAGCGCGAAGTTCCAGCTGCCCGAGGATCCGCGCGAGCTCGCCCGCCAGGTCAAGGCCAAGGCCGTTTATGCACCGCGCACCGTGCGCGATTTCCGCCAGAAGGCGCGCGTTCTGGAAACCTTCGACACGGAATTGTGGTGGGCCCCGGCCGGGGCGCTGACCACCCCGGTGGTTTATGGCGTCTATGAAGGGCTGCGCAAGGAACGCGGCATAGCCACCGCGCGCGGCGCCATCGCCGTGCTGTCGATCGCGCTCAAATGGGGCCGCAAGCGCGGCAAGGTATCCTTCCGCCTGAATGACGGGGCGAACCCGGCGCACGATCTGGACATGGCCACGCCGCCGCCGCGCGTGCGTGTCGCCACCCGCATTGAAATCGAAACGCTTGTGGCCGTGGCCGATCGCATCGGCAGGCCGGAAGCCGGCGACATGATCATGCTCGGCGTGTGGACCGGCCAGCGCCAGGGCGACCGCCTGGCCCTTGAGGACAAGGGCCTGATTGCCGGGCGCCGTGTGTTCCGCCAATCGAAAACCGGGGCAACCGTCGCCATCAAGCAGGTGCCGGAGCTCACCCGCCGGCTCGCAGCCGCGCAAGAGCGGCGGCGCAAGCCGCGCGCCGAGGCGATGCTGCAGGCGCCGGACGATGCCGCGCGCGCCGAGGTCGAGCGGCGCTTTCGCCGCGTCATCCTCAACGAGCTGGTCGATAGCCGCTATGGCAAGTGCCTCTGGCGCACCTTCGAGGGCCAGACATATTCGCATCTGTTTGCCGAGATTCGCGCCATCGCCGTCGCCGGCGTGCCGAAGCCTGGCACGAATGAATGGCTGATCGCGCCATGCCCGTCGCTGGCCGATTTCACCGATCCCGATCTGCGCGATACGGCCGTCACCTGGATGGCGCTCGCCGGCGTCGATATTCCGGGCATCTGCGCGGTTACCGGGCACTCGCTGGTGTCGGCCACGCGCATCCTGCGCCATTACCTGGCCATGAGCCCGGAGCTGGCGGACGCCGCGATCGGCAAGATGCTGGCATGGTACGAGGACGGCGCGGAGGTGTTGACGATTTAGGTATCGGACGGCCGACGCATTTCTGCGCGGACTTGACAATTTCCCGACCGAGATTCACCTTGGGCATGCTTCGCATGTCAGCGGAGCCCGGATTGGCAGCCGGGAATACTAGGAGCGCCCAACGCGCTCGCATGAGCGCGTTTTTGTTTGGTCGGGCACATTGGGAGGTTCAGCCATCCAAGCTGACACCTGCCGGTCTCCTAGCCGGTCTGCCAACCTGGTGTGTCCGGCCGCCCCTTGGCAGAGGCGGCATAACAACTAGGAGAAAGACCATGGCCGCCATTGGCGACATTGACATGCAGCTGGGTGAACTGCAGGGCATCATCGAAGCTGTAATCATGCTGCAGGAAGACAGCGACGACAGGGAGCGCGTTCGTCTCGCCACGATCGCGCTGCTCTACACGGCCAACGACAAGCTGCGCAGCATGTTTGGTTCGGTTGGCCAGCTTCATCGATCAATCGACCTGACTGCGCACTGATGCCGAAGCGCTCACCGCACCCTCATGTCGTGTGGCGCGGCGGCAGGCCCCGGTTCTCTCCGGGGCCGGAGCTGCGGCTGGCAGGCTACAAGAGCTTCGATCTTCGGCACGAAGACGGCAGATGGTACACGCTGGACGAAACCGTTGCATGGTCGAGCGATTTCATTGCCCGCCGCACAGCGCCAGCCAAGGCCCCGCCGCCGGCTGAACGGCCGGTCACCGGAAGCTACGAACGCGGCTTCGTCTATTTTCTGTGGGCGGGAGACGCCATCAAGGTCGGATTCTCGCGCGATCCGTTTGTCAGGGCGTCGGCCCTGAAAACAGGCATCAGCAGCGATATGCGCCTGTTTTTGACTGTACCTGGCACGAGAGGCGACGAACGCCGCCTGCACCGCCGGCTGCGCCATCAGCGCTTGCGCGGCGAATGGTTCAAGGCCAGCACGGCCACGCTGCTGGTTCTACGTATGGTGCTGAACGAAAACTGCGGAATAAAGGGTGAACAGCAATGAACCGTGCGACAAACTTGTCGCACGGTTTGTCGCACGGCCGAGGATGTCGCCCAAGCCGCAAACGCCTAAGCCCTTTATGTTTCACGTGAATCGAGTGGTGAGCGCGCAGGGGCTCGAACCCTGGACCTACTGATTAAAAGTCAGTTGCTCTACCAGCTGAGCTACGCGCTCCCGAAGGGCGGAATTTCCGCCCCGAAAGTGGCGCGGAACATAGGGACGGGTGCCGGGGCGGTCAACCTGAAAAAGGCGCTCTCGCGTCGCACCCTCGCCGGTCCGGCAAACCGCCCTATTCGTATGGAAAGTCAGGCAGCCTGTCGAAGGCGGCGCGCAGCGCATCCGACCAGCCGCTCGCAATCGACTGGTAATAGGCGTCGTCGGCGCCGATTCGTTTTTCGAAGCCGATCTCGAAGCTGTCGCGCTCGTAAAACAAGAGGTCGAGCGGCAGCCCGACAGAGAGGTTGGAGCGCAAGGTCGAATCCAGCGACACCATCAAAAGCTTGGCCGCCTCCGCGAAGCTCATTTCGCGATTGTAGGCCCGTACCAGAATGGGCTTGCCGTATTTGGTCTCGCCGATCTGGAAGAAGGGCGTGTCATCGGAGGCTTCGATGAAGTTGCCTTCCGGATAAATCATGAACAGCCGCGGCTCGGTGCCGGCGATCTGCCCGCCAAGGACAAACGTTGCGGAAAAGGCATCGGCCGTCTGGCCGGCGGGTGTCGAACTCGCAACCACTTCGCGGATGGTGTCGCCCACCAGCCGCGCGGTCTGATACATCGACGGCGTCTTGAGCAGCGACGGCGCACGATCTTCCGGCGCCTTGGTGCGTTCATCGATCAGCGACACCACGGCCTGCGTGGTGGCCAGGTTGCCGGCCGCCAGCAGCACCAGCACGCGTTCGCCCGGCACGACCCATTTGCGCATCTTGCGAAACGTGGCGATTGAATCGACGCCCGCATTGGTGCGGGTGTCGGACATAAAAACCAGGCCGCGGTCCAGCCTCATGCCAACGCAATACGTCATGCGCGAATCCAGTAACGAACAGTCACGCGTGATTACTGCTCGACAGTGATGCGAACTTCAAGCCGCTCGTTTGCCGCGCCCAGCCGAATGCCCGATATCGGCATGGCATCGCGATAGTCTCGCCCGACAGCGATTTTTACATAACGTTCGTCCGGGCTGATGCCGTTGGACACGTCAAAGCCGACCCAGCCGAGCCCGTCCACATGGCCCTCAACCCAGGCATGGCTTGCCACCTGGTCGGTCTGGCCGTCGATCAGAAGGTAACCGCTCACATAACGTGCCGGGATGCCGGCGGCCCGTGCCGCGGCGAGAAATATGTGGGCGTGGTCCTGGCATACGCCCTTGCCGTGCGACAGCGCCTCTTCCGCAGACGTTGCCGCGTCCGTGGTGCCGACTTCGTATGCGACGCGACCGCGGATGCGGCTCACCAGCTCATGCAGCCAGGCTACGTCCTTTTTCTCCGGCATCGCGTCGAGCAGCTTGTTCGTGCCCTGCCCGGGCTCGGTCAGGCCGGTCTGGCGCAGGAACAGCCAGAGCGGCGCGAAACCGCGGTGATGGCCGATCACGCCGGCGGTGTCCCGGGTTTCGATCTCGCCCCGGGCCTCGACCGAGATCATATGCGGTTCGCCGCTGACGCTGACGAGCCGCGTGTCGTTGCCGAACTGGTCGATGAAGCGCACTTCCTGCGTGGCGCCCTCGATATCGAGTTCCCACTTCTTCACGTCCTGGGCCGGGCCTTCGAGCGGAACCAGCCGCAGCCGCTGCAGCGCATAAGCCACCGGGGCGTCGTAGTGATAGCGCGTTGTGTGGGTGATTTTCAGCCGCATGCGCTGTCTCAATAGAACCGGTAATGGGTGGAGATTTCTTCACCGAGCTGGTTGTTGTCGAGGATGAAGTCGGCCAGGAATTCGTGCAGCCCGGTGTCGAACACGTCGCTGATCGATGACCCCGTCAGCCGCGCAAGCGTTTTCTCGGCACGGGCCAGGCAACCCGGGCTTTCTTCGTAGTTTTCGGCCAGATAACGCAGGCTCTGGGTCAGGTTGTAATAGCAGAAGCTGAGCGAGCGCGGCATGCGCTGGTTGAGAAGCAGGAAGTCGGCAATGTTGGTCGGCACGTATTCCGCGTCATATTCCCACCGGTAGGAACGGTGCGCGGAGACAGAACGCAGGATCGCCTCCCACTGATAATTGTCGAGCGACGACCCGACCCATGAAACAGAAGGTAGCAGGACGTAATATTTGACGTCGACGATGCGGGCGGTGTTGTCGGCGCGCTCCACGAATATGCCGAGCTGCGCGAAATCGAAGATTTCGTTGCGCAGCATGGTGCCGTGAAACGCGCCGCGGATGAGCGCGGTTTCGCGTTTGATGGCGTCGAGAACACGCGGCAGATCGCGATCGTCCACCGGCTTGGCCAACATGCGCTTCAGTGACATCCAGGCTTCGTTGAGGCTCTCCCATGTCTCGCGCGTCAGTGCCGTGCGGACCATACGGGCGTTGTTTCGTGCGGTCTCGAATGACGACATCACGCTCGAAGGGTTGGCCGGGTCGCGCAGCAGAAAATCGACGACGGCGTTCTGGTCGCACTCGCGCCCGGCGGCGGCAAACGCCTGGTCCGCACCGGCGCTCGACAGGACGGAGTTCCATTCCTCGGCGGTCTCGGCCCCGCGCGTCAGCGCCAGCCGTTGCCCGGTGTCGACAAGCCGCGCCATGTTCTCCGCCCGCTCGATATAGCGGCTCATCCAGTAGAGACCGTTGGCTGTGCGTCCGAGCAGCATCAGCAGCTCCTGCAGGAGGCCGGGCAATCGGCAGTCGGCAGTCGGCAATCGTGCCAAGCATTTAGACCATGCACTCGCATCAGCCTGCTTTCTCGATGCTGCGGATCAGAGCTCGGAGCATTTTTCCAATGTCTTCTGTCTCGATCAGCAACTTTTCTTCGGTGCTTGCATCCAGGAACCCAAGTTTCTGTGAGACGATCAGATGCGTTTCCAGCTCCTTGAGTGAGCCTTGTGCAATGCGTAGGAATTGCAGATATGAACCCCTGTTTTCTCGCCCGTAACCTTCGGCAATGTTCGCGGCAACAGACGTGGCAGCGCGCCTTATCTGTGATGTAAGACCATACATTTCCGCCGCAGGATAAGTCTTCGTGGCATCGTAGCAGTTTACGGTTAGCGCAATCGACAGCTGCCAGACGCGTAGGTCGCGATACGACCGAATTTCATCTCGCGGGTTCGTACCTCCCGACTGCCGACTGCCGACTGCCGATTGCCGCACCGCACTAGTCATCCAGCACCCACGTATCCTTGGTGCCGCCGCCCTGCGAGGAGTTGACAACAAGCGAGCCTTCTTTCAGCGCCACACGGGTCAGCCCGCCGGGTACGATGCGGACGCGGTCGGAGACGAGCACAAACGGCCGCAGGTCCACGTGGCGCGGCGCCAGCCCCTTCTGGGTGAGGATCGGGCAGGTCGAGAGCGACAGCGTCGGCTGTGCGATGTAGTTGGCCGGCTTCGCTTTCAGTTTGGCGGCAAAGGCTTCGCGCTCCTTTTTGGAGGCGGCCGGGCCGACCAGCATGCCGTAGCCGCCGGAGCCGTGCACTTCCTTCACCACCAGCTCGTCCAGATGCTCGAGCACGTATTTCAGGCTGTCGACTTCGCCGCAGCGCCAGGTCGGGATATTGCCGAGGATTGCCCGGCGTCCGGTATAGAACTCAACGATTTCCGGCATATAGGAGTAGATCGCCTTGTCGTCGGCAATGCCCGTTCCGGGTGCGTTGGCAATGGTGATGTTGCCGGCGCGGTAGACGTCCATGATGCCCGGCACGCCAAGTGCGGACTCCGGGTTGAAGGTCAGCGGGTCGAGGAACGCGTCGTCGACGCGGCGGTAAAGCACATCGATCGCCTTGTAGCCCTGGGTGGTGCGCATCGCGACATGGCCGTCCACCACGCGCAGATCCTGTCCTTCCACCAGCTCGACGCCCATCTGGTCGGCAAGGAATGCGTGTTCGAAATAGGCCGAATTGTAGATGCCCGGCGTCAGCACAGCGACGGTTGGCGCGCCGCTGACGCGTGAGGGCTTCACCGCCGACAGCGACTGGCGCAGAAGCTGCGGGTAGTTTTCGACCGGCAGCACCTTCACCTTCTGAAACAGCTCAGGGAAGAGCTGCATCATGGTTTCGCGGTTTTCCAGCATGTAGGAGACGCCCGACGGCGTGCGGGCATTGTCCTCAAGGACGAAGAACTCGTCTTCGGCGGTGCGCACGATATCGACGCCGATGATGTGGGTGTAGACGCCGGCGGGCGGGCGCACGCCGATCATCTCGGGCAAAAACGCCTCGTTGTCGGCAATCAGTTCCTTCGGGATGCGCCCTGCGCGAAGGATCTCCTGGCGGTGGTAGATATCGTCCAGGAATGCGTTCAGCGCCTGAACGCGCTGCTCGATGCCCTGTGTCAGCCGCCGCCATTCGGAGCCGGAGATGATGCGCGGAACGATGTCGAACGGGATCAGTCGTTCGGCTGCTTCGGACTGGCCATAGACATTGAAGGTGATGCCTGTGCGACGGAAGACGCGCTCGGCATCGGCTGCCTTTTCGCGCAGCCGCGCAGGATCCTGTTGGTTCAACCAGTTCTCATAGGCGGTATAGGGCTGCCTCAAGCCGCTTTCCGCCGGGCGCATTTCATCGAACGCTACCAAGCAATAACTCCCTCGCTTTCATTTGAGCGGATCGGCGGGGTCAAGATCAAGTCATTTCGCAAGATTGCCGCTCAGCGGCGACATTGCGGCGATCCGTGCACGTTTTGCGGGCATTTCGGCGCGGTTTGCCCACGGTTTCGGCGCGCGCCGTCCGAAATGCCGGCAGCGCCCCGCACGCGATTGTGAAACCATTTGCAGCGTTTTGCCGTATCTTCGGGAGCAACCGAGCGAGGTAAACGGCATGAAACTCAGGCTCGCATCAACCGCAGCGGCTCTCTGGCTCTGTCTGGCCCCGGCCTTGTCCGGGGAAGCCGAGATCAGAGCGGCGCAATCTTCCATCGAAGCGCAGATCAAGGCCTTTCTGGCCGGCGACAACGAGCGCGCCTACAGCTATGCCGCTCCCAACATCAAGCAGATATACCCGACCGTCGATCGGTTCATGGCTATGGTGCAGAATGGTTATCAGCCGGTCTGGAAGCCGCGCGACTATGCTTTTGGCGACGCCGTGGAGATGAGCCCGACCACGATTGCGCAACGCGTGCTGATCACGGGGCCGGACGGACGTGCCTATGAAGCGCTCTACACGCTCTCGCTACAGGATGACGGCACGTTCCGCATCACCGGGGTGAGCCTGCGCGGTGCGCAGACGCTGGGAGCCTGACGCGCTCAGTTCAGGCCGAACCTTGCCATCAGCCACACGGTAGCGCCGGCGGTCGCCGCACCGACTGCCGTACCCCAACTCGTATCGACCAGCGCCACCACCGGGTCATAGCCCTTCAGCACGGCCAGATTGGTCGCGTTGTAGGTGAGATAAGCAAAAAAGCCGAACAGCGCGCCATTGAGCACCGCCGTCGAAACGCCACCTCCATTCAGGCCGGTAGCGATCGCGAAATAGACGATGCCGACCACATAAACGGCATAAAACACCGCAGCCACGCCCCAGCGCGGCTGATCGAGCAGAAGCTCGCCCATGCGGTTTGCGTAGAAGTTGCGGGCAATCACGCCCAGCCAAAGCGCATCCAGCGCCAGAAACACGATCAGCGCTATGCCGTATGCGTAGGCAAACTTCATGGCCAGCTCCGTAGGTTCAAGAGGTTGCCAGCAGCTACGCGTCCGGAGCGCGCAAAGTTTCGCTCACACCGGCGGAAGGTCGCCGCGCGCCCAGCCTTCCGAAATTTCCGCGGCCCCGTCGGCAAACCTGCCGGCTCCGATCGCGGCGCGGATGTCGGCCATCAGCTTCTGATAATAAGCGAGATTGTTCCAGGTCAGCAGCATACCGCCCAGCGCCTCGCCCGATCTCACGAGATGGTGCAGATAGGCGCGGCTGTAATCGCGCGCGGCGGGGCAATCGCTTTCCTCGTCCAGCGGGCGCGGGTCGTCGGCATGGCGTGCATTCTTCAGGTTCACCTTGCCGCGCCGCGTGTAGGCAAGCCCGTGGCGCCCTGCCCGCGTCGGCATCACGCAATCGAACATGTCGATACCGCGGGCAACCGATTTCAGAATATCGTCGGGCGTGCCGACGCCCATCAGGTAACGCGGCTTTTCCTGAGGCAGGACCGGACAGACCGTCTCAAGCATCGCCAGCATCACCTCCTGCGGCTCACCGACTGCGAGGCCGCCGACTGCATATCCCTTCAGGTCGAGCGCCTTCAGCGCCAGCGCCGATTGTTCGCGCAGCGCCGCATTGTCGCCGCCCTGCACGATGCCGAACATCGCGCGTTCGGGCCGCTCGCCGAATGCCGTCTTGCAGCGTTCGGCCCAGCGCAGCGAAAGCTCCATCGCTTTGCGGATCGTCTCCTCGTCCGCCGGCAGCGCCACGCATTCGTCCAGCTGCATCTGGATGTCGCTATCCAGCAATTGCTGGATCTCGATCGAGCGCTCCGGCGTCATTTCGAACACTTTGCCGTCGACATGGCTTTTGAAGGTGACGCCGGTCTCGGTCACCTTGCGCAGCTGCGACAGGGACATGACCTGAAAGCCGCCGGAATCGGTCAGGATCGGCCACGGCCAGCGGGCGAGTTCATGCAGGCCGCCCAACCGCGCCACGCGCTCCGCGCCCGGACGCAGCATCAGATGGTAGGTGTTGCCGAGAATGATGTCGGCGCCAAGCTCACGCACCTGGTCCATATACATGGCCTTGACCGTGCCGCCGGTGCCGACCGGCATGAAGGCCGGCGTTCGGATCGTGCCGCGCGGCATGGTGATCTCGCCCTGCCTCGCCGCTCCGTCGGTGGCGTGGACGGAAAATCGAAAATCGGGGCTCAAGAATCGCTCCTGAAAAGCAGGCTGGCGTCGCCATAGGAATAAAAGCGGTAACCGTCGTTCACCGCATGCTTGTATGCGCCGCGCATGGCATCCAGCCCCGAAAACGCCGAAACGAGCATGAAAAGCGTCGAGCGCGGCAGATGAAAATTCGTCATCAGCACGTCGACCGCGCGAAAGCGGTAGCCAGGCGTGATGAATATGTCGGTCGCCCCCGACCATGGCACGATCGTGCCGTCCTCGCCCGCAGCACTTTCCAGCAGGCGCAGCGACGTGGTGCCGACCGCCACGACGCGACCGCCGCGCTCATGCACCGCGTTCAGCGCCCCGGCGGTTTTCGCGCTCACTTCGCCGATCTCGGCATGCATGCGGTGATCGTCCGTGTCGTCGGCCTTGACCGGCAGAAACGTGCCCGCGCCCACATGCAGCGTCACGAAGTGACGTTCGATGCCGCGCCTGTCGAGCGCGGCCATCAATTCATCCGTAAAGTGAAGCCCCGCGGTCGGTGCAGCCACGGCGCCCTCCTCCCGCGCGTAGATCGTCTGGTAGTCTCGCCGGTCGGCCTCGTCATCGTCGCGGCGCGCGGCGATGTAGGGCGGCAGCGGAATGTGGCCCGCTGTGCGGATTGCCTCGTCGAGAAAAGGACCCGCCATATCGAAACGCAGCAGCACCTCGCCGCCGTCGCGTTTTTCCTCCACCGTCGCGTCCAGCGAACCGACCAGACACAGATTGCTGTCGTGGCCGAAACTGATGCGCTCGCCGGCATTCACACGCTTGGCCGGCTTCAGAAAGGCGAGCCAGCTGTCCTCGCCGGCGCGCATGTGAAGTGTCGCCTCGATCTGCGCCAAGGCGTCGCCGCGCTCGCGAATGCCGGACAGCCTGGCGGGAATGACACGCGTATCGTTGAAAACCAGCGCGTCGCCCGGTTGCAGCAGCTGCGGCAGGTCGCGCACCGTGCGGTCGCTCAGGCCGCTTTCGCCATCAACGACAAGCATGCGCGCCGCATCGCGGGGCGAAACCGGGCGCAGCGCAATGCGCTCCTGAGGCAGCTCGAAATCGAAGAGGTCAACGCGCATTTATCTGGAAATCCGAGCAATTCTGTCAGGCAGGGTGCCGCGCATACACGCCGCACATTTCGGCCAGCCCTTCGGTGACCAGCCCCCAGATCAGTGTGAAACCAAGCACGACTATCGGGGTCAGCAAACCCAGCGACAAGCCAAGCAGGCCAGCCCCGTCGGCCGGCAGGAAATAAAACCAGGCGGCTGCGGCCGGGATGATGGAGATCACCAGACCGCGCAACCACCAGCCGGTCACCACCAGCGGCAGGAAACCCAGCCAGCCCCAGATGCCGCCCCATACCAGCTTGGGATAGACGAACTCCGGCGTGAGTTCGGGGGCGATCGCAACACCGAACAACGCCGTAACACCTGCCAGACCCGCGAGCCATATTGCGAGCGCCGTCACCAGTCCGCCAAAGGCGCCAAGGGCGAAGAGGATCGAGGATTTGCGAAGCAGTGCCGCCATGAGTTCCGTCTACACCGCCCGCGTTCCGGAATCGACCGCGCAGCGAACGTTTTGCGGTTCAACCTTCGAAGCAGATCAGCGTCCATGCGCCGAAGTCGGGCATGCGCATTGTGCCGCCGAAGCCGGTGTCGTCGCCCTCGTCCACCCTGTGCAGCCGCAGCTCGGCCACAACGCGGTTGACGATCTCGTCGGTGAAGTCGATCCAGTAATGACCGCCCGTGGCAAATGCCTGGCTGACGGTCAGCGCCTTGTCGCCGGTTTCGCTCATGGCCCAATAGCGGTCGCCGACATCGATCCGCGCGCCGACAACGGCCATGCCGGGAACCCGGCCGACGGTGATTTCGACAGAAGCTACATCGTCAGGCGAAGAACAGGCGATGCCGCCCGTCGCATGAGCGGGCACGGCGCAAAGGAGCGCCATGCCAAAAGCCGGAAGGCTCAGCAGCGGCGCGATATCACGCGTCCGCGGCAACCTTGAGAGAAACGATCTTGTCCGGGTCCTGCACCGGCTCGCCGCGCTTGATCTGATCGACATTTTCCATGCCCTCGATGACCTGTCCCCACACAGTGTACTGCCGGTTGAGGAAGCTTGCATCGCCAAAGCAGATGAAAAACTGCGAATTGGCCGAATCCGGGCTCTGCGCGCGTGCCATGGAGCATGCGCCGCGGCCGTGATTGGCGTTGTTGAATTCCGCCTTCAGGTTCGGCTTGCTTGAGCCGCCCATGCCGGCGCGGCCCGGGTTGAAGCTGTCGCTGTTGGAATTGCCGAACTCCACGTCGCCGGTCTGGGCCATGAAGCCGTCGATCACGCGGTGAAACACCACGCCGTCATAAGCGCCTTCGCGCGCGAGCTCCTTGATGCGGCCAACATGGCCTGGCGCGAGATCGGGATAAAGCTCGATCACAACCTTGCCCTTGGTGGTTTCCATCAGAAGTGCGTTTTCCGGATCCTTGATCTCGGCCATTCGTTTTTCCCTTCATTTAGCTTGCCAATTGTATGCTGGCAGTCGGAAGCCCTGTCGGCTGCCTCTAATTATCCGCCGCGATGCGCACCTTGAGCATGCGGTCCGGGTCGGCAACCAATCCGTTCTGCGCCCGGTTGCCCTTGCGGATGTTGTCTACGAACTCCATGCCGCTTTCGACATTGCCGATGATCGTGTACTGGCCGTCAAGAGACGGAGCGGGCTCGAACATGATGAAGAACTGCGAGTTGGCAGAGTCCGGATCGGCCGCGCGTGCCATCCCGACGGTGCCGCGCACATAAGGTTCGGGCGAGAACTCTGCCGGGAGGTCGGAGCGTGCGGAACCGCCGGTGCCTGCGCGCCGTGAGTTGAAGCCGTCCGCCATGTCGCCGAACTGCACGTCGCCGGTCTGGGCCATGAATCCGGGAATGACACGATGGAAAGCCACGTTGTCGTAGGCGCCCTCGCGCACCAGCGCCTTGATCTGTTCCACATGTCTTGGCGCAAGGTCGGGCCGCAATGCGATCTGCACGTCGCCGTCCTTGAGCGTAATGATCATGGTGTTCTCCGGCTCCGCCGCAACAGCAGAGGCCGTAGAAAAAAGGCCGGCGGCCAGAACAAGCGGCAAAGCGCGCCTGGTGAAATGCATGGAGTACTCCTCGTACCTATTTCTTGAATTTCGCCGTAAGGGGCCCAACCACCGCAGTGGGGACAAAGGGACGGAAGTCGCCCCCCATTGCCGCTATTTGCCTTACGAGTGTGGCGGTAATCGTGCGAACCGAGGGGCTGGCCGGCAAAAAAACAGTTTGCAGGTCCGGCGCCATCGTTTCGTTCATGCCCGCCATCTGCATTTCGTAGTCGAGATCGGTGCCGTCGCGCAGGCCGCGAATGACGATCGACGCGCCGTGGTCGCGCGCCGCATGGACGAGAAGCCCGTCGAATGAAACGACCTTCAAACGGCTGGCGTTATCGCCAAGTTCCTCGCGGCATGCCGTCTCGATCAGCGACATACGCTCAGCGAGCGAAAAGACCGGCGTTTTCGACGCCTGGATGCCAACACCGATATAGATCGTGTCGGCAATCGTTAGGGCGGCCTTTATCACGTCAAGGTGGCCATTGGTCAGCGGGTCGAAGGACCCGCCATAGATTGCGGTTCGCTCAGTCATCGGGTCGGCTTCTAACTTTGCTTGTCCCCAAACGCAATCGAACCTATCGGCGGGCAAATGCCAGCCACAGTCCGCCGCCGATCAGGAATGTACCTGAAATACGCTCGGTCAGGCGCACCCGCTCGCGTGACAGCCAGCCGCCGGCTCCGCCTGCCGCAATGGCGTAGACGCTGTCGAACAGGGTTGCGACGACCATGAAGATCGACCCGAGCACGACTGTCTGCATGGCTGCGCTGCCCGCCGGGTCGATGAACTGGGGAATGAACGCACCGAAAAAGAGCAGCGCCTTCGGGTTCGACCAGATGACAATGAACCCCTGCAGCACGAAGGAGCCCATCGGCCGTACCGCAGCTTCCTTCTCGCCGAGCGCGCCGTCGGAGCGCCACATCTTGATACCCAGCCAGATTAGGTAAGCCGCGCCGGCGATGCGCAATATCTCGAACACGCTGCCCATGCTGGAGACGACGGCCGACATGCCGACGGCCAGGATCGCGATCATCATCGTCAGGCCGATCTGGGTGCCGAGCACATTGAGCAGCCCGGCACGAGCGCCGTGTTTGAGCGAATTGGCGATGATCACCGTCACTGTCGGTCCCGGCACGATGACGATCAGGAAACTGGCAAGTGCAAAGGACAGCAGAAATGCGGTGTCGGCCATCGGGAGGCTCCCTGAATGAGATGATCCACAAATACACATGCCACGCCGGTGCGCAATCGGGCGAAACCTGAACGCCGGCTGAACGTGTCTATCAGTGGGAGTTCAGTCGCAGCATGCGACGAATAACCCGCAAATGCGCAGAAATGCGCGCAGGAAGGAGACATGACATGCTGATAATCGCCCTCGCCTCGGCCATGACCGTCGCCATGCTTATCGCAACCGCCATCGGCCTTCACCAGGAAAGCCAGCGCGAGAAGCTGGAACTCAAGCGCGTGCGCGCCCGCGGTTTCCGCTACTAGGCTCCGGACGTATCCGGCGCCGCCGGGGTCGCCCCCTCTTCCGCCGCGCCTTCGACCGCTTCGTCCTCTTCGGGCTCCGAAATCGGCTCAACCGAGACGATGCGCTCGCCCTCGGCGGTCCGGAACATGGTAACGCCCTTTGAGGCGCGGCTTGCGATGCGAATGTCGCCGACCGGGATGCGGATCACCTTGCCCGCATCCGTGACCATCATGATCTGATCGTCCTGTTCGATCGGGAATGCCGCGATAAGCCGGCCGATTTCGTCCTTCTTCGACACGTCGGTGGCGCGAATGCCTTTGCCGCCGCGACCGATCACCCGGAAATCGTAGGACGACGAACGCTTGCCGAATCCGAACTCCGACACGGTGAGCACAAACTGCTCGCGCGCCTTCAGTTCTTCGTAGCGCTCGTCGGACAGGTCCGTCGCCGCTGCCTCTTCATCGGCTGGGATCTCGACGTCTTCTTCCTCGCCCGTTGCAAGCTTACGCTCCTGCGCGGCGCGCTTGAGATAGGCGGTGCGCTCGGGTGCTTCCGCGTCTACATGACCGAGGATAGCCATCGAAATGATGCGGTCGTCCTCGCCCATCGATATGCCGCGCACACCGACCGAATTGCGGCCGGCAAAAACACGCACGTCAGTGACCGGGAAGCGAATGCACTGGCCCGAATCCGCGGTCAGAAGCACGTCGTCGTGTTCGGTGCAGGTATAGACGCCGAGGATCTCGTCACCCTCGTCGTCGAGCTTCATGGCGATCTTGCCGTTTCGGTTCACCTGGGTGAAATCCGACAGCTTGTTGCGGCGCACGGTGCCGCGCGTGGTCGCGAACATCACATGCAGCTCGCCCCAGCTTTCTTCATCCTCGGGCAGCGGCATAATTGAGGTTATGCGTTCGTTCTGTTCCAGCGGCAGCATGTTGCGCAGGAACTTGCCGCGCGATTGCGGCGTGCCGATCGGCAGGCGCCAGACCTTTTCCTTGTAGACAATGCCGCGCGAGGAGAAGAACAGGATCGGCGTGTGGGTGTTGGCGACAAACAGCCGGGTGACGAAGTCCTCGTCCTTGGTCGACATGCCGGAGCGGCCTTTGCCGCCGCGTGCCTGGGCCCGGTAAATCGAGAGCGGGACGCGTTTGATGTAGCCCTCATGGGTGACGGTAACGACCATATCCTCGCGCTGGATAAGGTCCTCGTCCTCCATGTCGGCGCCGCCGTCGGTGATTTCCGTGCGGCGCGGCGTGGCAAACTCGTCGCGTACCGCGATCATCTCGTCCTTGACGATCTGCTGGACACGTGCCCGCGACGACAGAATGTCGAGGAAATCGGAAATCTCGGCGCCGATCTGGTTGAGCTCGTCGGCGATCTCGTCGCGGCCGAGGGCCGTCAGGCGCTGCAACCTGAGATCGAGAATGGCACGCGCCTGTTCCTCTGAGAGGTTGTAGGTGCCGTCCTCGTTGATGCGGTGGCGCGGGTCGTCGATCAAAAGGATCAGCGCTTCCACATCCGCCGCCGGCCAGCGTCGCTCCATAAGCTGGTCGCGTGCCGTCTGCGGGTCGGGCGCCTGCCGGATGAGCTTGATCACCTCGTCGATATTGGCGACGGCGATCGCCAGGCCGACAAGCACATGGGCGCGGTCGCGCGCCTTTCTGAGCAGGAACTTGGTGCGCCTGGTGACAACTTCCTCGCGGAAAACGATAAACGCCTTCAGCATGTCCGCCAGCGTCATCACTTCCGGCTTGCCGCCGTTCAGCGCCACCATGTTGCAGCCGAAGGAGGTCTGCAGCGGCGTGTAGCGGTAAAGCTGATTGAGCACGACATCGGCCATCGAGTCGCGCTTCAGTTCGATCACAACGCGATAACCCTGGCGGTCGCTTTCATCGCGAATGTCGGAGATGCCCTCGATGCGCTTGTCGCGCACCAGCTCGGCCATCTTCTCGATCATCGACGCCTTGTTCACCTGATAGGGAATTTCGGTGACGACAATGGCTTCGCGGTCGTTTCGGATCTGCTCGACCGAAACGCGGGCCCGCATGGCGACCGATCCGCGGCCGGTCGAATAGGCGCTATGAATGCCGGCGCGGCCCAGAATGAGGCCGCCGGTCGGGAAATCCGGGCCCGGAATGATTTCCATCAGTTCCGAAAGCTGCATGGCCGGGTTGTCGATCAGCGCCATGCAGCCGTCGATCACCTCGCCCAGATTGTGCGGCGGAATGTTGGTCGCCATGCCGACGGCGATGCCGCCGGAGCCGTTGACCAGCAGGTTGGGGAAGCCGGCCGGCAGAACCTTGGGCTCGCTGGCCGAGCCGTCATAGGTGTCCTGGAAATCGACCGTTTCCTTGTCGATATCCTCCAGGAGCTCGTGCGCGACCTTCTGCAGCCGGGATTCGGTGTAGCGCATCGCCGCCGGCGGATCGCCGTCGATGGAACCGAAATTGCCCTGCCCGTCGATGAGCGGCACGCGCAGCGACCAGTCCTGCGCCATACGCACCAGAGCGTCGTAGATCGAGCCGTCGCCATGCGGGTGGTATTTACCCATCACGTCGGCGACGGGCCGGGCCGACTTCACATATTTGCGGTTCCAGTGATAGCCGCTCTCGTGGCTGGCATAGAGGATGCGCCGGTGCACGGGTTTCAGGCCGTCGCGGACGTCCGGCAGCGCCCGGCTCACGATCACGCTCATGGCGTAATCGAGGTAGGATCGCTGCATTTCCTCGATAATGGATACCGGCTCGATATCGTCCGGCTGGTCGCCCGGTCCGCTGGGTGTGGTCTGGTCGGTCAAATTCTGTCGCAGTCAGATGTCGGAATCACTTGTCCGTTTATATAGGAAGTCGCGCGCGTTCACCAATCTCAGCCAGCAATCGGAAGATGCGGTGCAGGCAGATTTCCATGTTTGAATTCAGTGGGTTATGCCATGCGCTGGAAAGTCGCGCCGAACCATCCACAATTTCGCCCCGAAACGGTTTCGCCGCACGGGTGGAATCGCGGCACGAGGTGATCTACTAACGCAGTTCCACGCTGCTGGATTGCGCGCCCGGAAACATCGCGCGGGAGGACATGAATGCCCGGCTTCGACGCCGTATTCAACGCCTTCGTCACACTCCTCGTGACGATCGACCCGCCGGGGCTGGCGCCGCTGTTTCTGGCGCTGACGGGCGGCATGAACCGGGCCGAGCGCATGCAGGTGTCGGTGCGCTCCAGCGTCACGGCGTTCATCGTTCTGGCGCTGTTTGCCGTCGCCGGCGACAAGATACTCGCCGTCTTCGGCATCACCTTGCCGGCTTTCCGCCTCGCCGGCGGTCTGCTGCTCTTCTACATCGCCTTCGAGATGATCTTCGAGCGCCGTCAGGAGCGGCATGAGCGCAGCGCCGAACGCGCCATCACCAAGGACATGATCCGCAACATCGCGGCATTCCCGCTGGCGATCCCGCTGATCGCCGGACCCGGCGCGATTTCCGCAACGGTGCTCCTTTCGGGCACGTTCGCCGACGTCACCTCGCGGCTGGTCCTGGTCGGCATCATCCTTGTGTGCGTGCTTGCCACCTTCCTGGTTTTCGTGCTGGCGGAACGCGTGGACGGCTTTCTCGGCGAGACAGGACGCTCCATCCTGACCCGCCTGCTCGGCGTCATATTGGCCGCGCTGGCGGTGCAGTTCGTGGCGGATGGGGTGCGGGATCTGATCTCGGCGGCATGACGCCAAAGGCGAAATCCATCGCGCTGCTGGTCGTGGCCGAGATGGCCGCGATGAGCCTGTGGTTCGTCTCGGCGGCCATTCTGCCCGACATGGCGCGCGAAGGCGCAATACCGCTCGACCGGCAGGCGCTGCTTTCGAGCGCGGTGCAGGCCGGTTTCGTGGTTGGCGCGCTTGTCGTGTCGATCACCGGCATTGCCGACCGGCTCGATCCGCGCCGCGTCATCGTCGTCTGCGCCATTGTGGCGGCGCTGGCCAATCTCACGCTGCTCATCCACCCACTCGGCGGCAACGCTGCGATTGCAACGCGTTTCGTCACCGGCGCGCTGCTCGCCGGGGTCTATCCCGTGGGCATGAAGATCGCTGTGGGCTGGGGCACGCGCGACCGCGGGCTTCTCGTCGGCACGCTGGTCGCCGCCCTCACGCTGGGCAAATCCATGCCTTATCTCGCTGCTTTCGCGGGCGGCACGGAGTGGCGCGTCACGGTGGTGGCGATCTCGGCGCTGGCCGGCATCGGCGGGCTGCTCGTGCTCGCCACCTCGCTTGGTCCGCACCATGCGCGCGCCGCCAATTTCAGGCCGCGCGCGATCGCCCTGGCATGGACCGACACGACGATCCGGCGCGCCTATATCGGTTATCTCGGCCATATGTGGGAGCTGTTCGCGATGTGGGCCTGGCTGAGCGCAGCCGCGGCAGCATCCTTCGCATTCACGATGGAAACGATCCACGCCGAGAGCCTTGCCAAGATCACCACTTTTCTGGCCATTGCGCTGGGTGCCCTCGCCTGCGTGGCGGCGGGCTGGTTCGCCGACAGGATCGGCAAGGCGGAGGTCACCATCATCGCGCTGTTGGCGAGCGGGCTTGCGGCCGTGCTCACAGGGCTGACCTTTGGCGGCGCGCCCTGGCTGACCGTCGCGCTGATGATCGTGTGGGGCATCGCGATCATCCCGGACTCCGCGCAGTTTTCGGCCATCGTCGCCGACAGCGCGCCGCCCGAACTGGCGGGCAGCCTGCTGACCTTCCAGACCGCGCTCGGCTTCGCACTCACCATAGTGACCGTACAGGTCGTGCCGCTGGGCGCCGAGCTGCTGGGCTGGCCGGCGACGCTGGTCATATTGGGCATCGGCCCCGCCGTGGCGATTGTGGCCATGTGGCCGTTGCAACGGCGGGTGAGAGGGCAAGCGGCATAATTGTCGGAGTGCCAGCAATTAGGCTTGAGATACTCTGATCGCCGCACCGAGCCGCCTGGCCAGCAATCCGGCTAATATCGTGGCAATCAAGAGAAATACTGCGCCGACGATCCACGCGATGGGGGTGGAGTAGGATTCGGCAATAGCACCAGTCAATACCAAGCCGAGTGTAGCCCCTAGCTGCTGAATCAATGACCTTAGGGACAGCATTGTGGAGCGCTGGCGATCCTCTACGCAGCTATGCAGAATGCTGCTGGCTGGCGTCTCACATGCGCCGAGGAACACAGAGTAGAGGACAAAAACCGCTACAAACCCAAAAATATTACCCTGTAGCGCCAAAACGATCTGAACTGCCGTCAGAGACGCCATAGTAGCCATGAGCGTGACAGCGTGACGACGTTTGAACATACGGCCTATGCGCGCGGACAGAGACGCGCCGAAGGCGATGGAAAAGAAATAGGCTGCTGTCAGAACACCAATGACGGTGTTGGCATAGCCCGCTTCCAACATCGGCTTGGCGTGGGTTGGCCAGATTACCTCGACTGGATTGGTTGCGATCAGAAAAAGCGCAAGCGCAGCCAACAGCATCGAAAGTGTTGGATGCTTCAGGGCAAGAAGGCCCGCATCCCCTACCACCGAAGGGATGTTTGCAAATCCTTTCTTGAGGGCACTTGGGCTCAGCTGACGCGGCTCTTCGGCAATTGCGAACATGGTATAGATGAACACCACGAGCATCACACCAAAACTTGCAGCGTACGAAACGTCATAGATGCTGAACCCGTTACCTTTCGCGACTGAACCGAAAGTGTCCGGCAGGAGTCCTCCCAGAATGGCCCCAATGCCCAAGCCCATCGCGTTAGCCCATTGTGCTTTGGCGAGGGCAGGTTGAACGTCCACATTCGGCGCGTTGGCTTTGAAGGTTTCGACAAACCATGCATCGAGCGTGCCCGACCGAAGAGCCCGTCCAAAACCGATGAATGCGAACGAAAGAGCCAGGACGTAGAAGTCACTGGAAGAAAGAAAAAGTGCCAGCGAAATCAAGCTCGCGACGACCGCCGCAAGAAAAACCGGTTTACGCCCGATGTTGTCGGCTAAACCGCCAAACGGCAGTTCCATCACCATAGTTGTGAGAGAATAAACGCCAAAAAGAAGCGCTATCTGAAAAAGGTCCATGCCTCGGTCGGTCAGCGCCAAGGCAACCACCGCCACCGTCAGGCCCATCGCAAAACGGTCGAGAAACTGGTGTATTTGAAACACCCGTATGTGCCGTCGTGCCGAGGCCGTTAGCGAGTGGAATGAGAATTCCGTTTCGATTGCCATACGCTCAAATTCAGCTTTGCTGCCATTGTCCAAAACAGGTTAGGTGAGCCAAAGCTCGTCTCATGGTGCAGCAAAGCGGTCCGTTGATTGAAAGCCGCATTCGACCATGTGCGGTCATTCGCGTCCATGGGTTCACGCTGAGGCTGCCTTTTACAGACTCCTTCCCCCCTCACCGGCAGCAACAGCCTCAGCGCCATCGGCTGTGAGAGGTCGATGTCGGGCGGATATTCTTCGCGTTGGTCGCAAAAGCTCTGGTCGCGCGCGATGCCGGCTTCCTTGAGCCCGCGCATCAGCCGGCCGTAGCTCTCGACCACGGTGCCCGCACCTGCCCCGTGCCAAAGCCCGGCGCATTGCATTGCGGGCACGTCAAGCCGCTCGAAGCCGCCGGCCTCCTCTTCGGTCTCGATGCCGACGAAATACCGAAAGCCGTCCGGGCGGTCGTTCCAGGTCAGCCCGACGATCGGGCTCTTCCACAGGTCGGCGCTGCTGGCCGAGAGCAGCTTCATTTCCTCGATCAGTGGGTGCAGCGCGCCGGCAGCCGCCTGTTCGAATGTGCCGCTCCAGAACCGACCCGTCAGGCGATGGCCCGGCCGCTCGGTCAGCGCGAAGGCATGGTCGAGCGTTGCGTCACCGCATATCAGGCACATTTGAGGACATCCCGCAGCATGGCGGGATCAAATCATCTGCGCCGCTGATTGTCACCGGTCGCGTCAGGCCGGTTCCACAAGCCTGATATCGGCATAATGGCGCACGGTCCTCAGCCGGCTGAACAGCGCCGCTGCGAACGAAGCGCCATAGGCAAGCACCACCAGCGCCAGCGCGGTTCGCGGCGAAGCGGCACCGGCAATCGTACCGCCAAGCAGCGCACCCAGCGGCCGCACGCCATAGATGGCGGTCTGGATCACCGCGTTGACGCGCCCCAGCATCGCCGCCGGCGTTACAAGCTGGCGCACCGAGTTCTGCGTCGTCAGCCACATCGACGGTCCGAACCCCAGCAGGAAAAATGCCGCGTAGATGGCGATCACCGGCCCGCCGGGCGGAATGGCATAAAGGCCGAGTGCCGCCAGCACCGAGCTTCCGGGGCCGAAAAGCAGGAAGACATTGGGCGGAACCGAACCGGAGAAGCGACCCACCGTCCAGGCGCCGAGAATTGCCGCCAGCCCGAACGCGCCAAGCGCGATGCCGAAGACACCGGGTTCGGCTCCGTGCACCTGAACGACGAGCGGCACCATGGTGACCAACAGAGCGGCGAAAGCCAGGTTCCAGAAGACCGCGCATAACGAGATCGGCAAAAGCAGCTGGTGGCGCAGCACGAACCATCCTCCTTCCCGGATGCGGGTCAGGATACCGTCGGTCGTCTGCGGCGTGACCGAAAAGGCGGGCAGCCCCGTGACAGCTGCAAGCGCGAACACGCCGCCTGCGGCGGCAAGCGCGAAGACCCAATCGGCGGTCTGCGCCGTTATCAGAATGCCGGCTGCGAGCGGAACGGCGAACGAACACAAGGCTCTGGCAAGATCGAGGCGCGAATTGGCCTTCGCAATATGCGCGACATCGGTAATTTTCGGCACGATGGACAGGCTGACGAGCACAAACAGCACGACGCCGAAACCGGCGGCCGTCACCGATGCTCCAAACCAGACGAGACTGCCTGCAAACACACTTGCCGCCGCGCAACCGAAGCCGACGCAGGAGATGAGTGCAGCTGCGATCGCGATGGTGCGGGCCTGCGCCCGGTCGATGATCAGACCGAAAGGCAGCGAGCCGAGCAGATGCGCCATCGACTGACAGGCAACCAGAACGCCGATGATCTGAGCCGGCGCATCGAACACCAGTGCGGCAACAAGGGGAACTGCAACCAGCGCGATCTGGTCGGCCAGATGCATGCCGTATGCGGACAGTGTCAGTCGTTGAATGGCGTTCATGCCGGCTTCCTCGGTTTCACCTTGGAGCTGGCTAGCAAAGCAGGCGTTTCTCACGCCACCCGAAAGCTGCGCAGTCGATGCGGGCGCCTGCCGAGCTACCGGCCGGGCAGCACCACCTGCATCTCGGCGCCGCCATAGCCATGGACGGAATCGTGCCCACGCACCGTCACCATGCGCACATTGTCGGGAATGACGACATCGGACAGGCTGCGGGTGAAGGGCTGTTCATCGACATGCGGGTGCAGCAGCTTGCGAATACCAAGCACCACGCCTTTGTCATCGAGGATTTCCCAGGCATCGGCATAATGATCCCAGCCCTCGTCGGCATGGCGCAGCGTGACCTGAAAGGTCCAGCTGCGGTTCGACGCCTCGACGGCGCGGACATCCACCACGTCCACTTCGCCGGCCATCGCCGGCGCTGCAGCCAGAGCGATGATAAGAGAGCAGATCGCAAAACGAACCCGGATCATAGGTTCCTTGTGACTCATGACCTTGCTCAAGGACCAGTCACGAAGCGGTCAGGTGCGCTCGGAGACCAGTTTGCAAGACGGAGTGGGGGTCGACCTCAGCGCAGTTACTCCAGGCTCGGCGCCATGCAATCAGGTTCACCGGTTATGTGTTTTTGCCCGCCTCAGAAATCCGCGTCACATTCGAAGATGACTGCATGCCGCGTTTCCATTGGCTTGGCGGAACGCCTGTCTCTCGCAAGAACTCCCGGTTGAAGTTCGATTTCGTGTTGAACCCGCTTTCAAGCATCGCTTCGGTGACAGCCGTGCCGCCCTCGATCAACCTGCGGGCATGACGTATGCGCCACGTGTTGACGTAGCGCGAGACATTGGCGCCGGTTGCGCGATTGACTGCCGTAGAAAGACGCTTCTCGGGGAGATGCAAACGGCGGGAGAGCCGCGACAGGGTCAGGTTCGGATCAAGGTGCATGGGTTCGCGCTTCAGGAAAGCCTCGAGCGCTTCCATGATCTCGATGTCCTCTTTGCTCGTTTCTCTCGATGGCAGAGCCGGCGCGCCTGTGTCTTCGCCAGCTACACCCGATGCCGCTGGGCTGCCACTGAGCAGGCCCAAAAACAAAAGGACCAGAGACGACGAGAACGTGATCAGCCACCCCGCCCAGTTCTCGTTGCCTGTCATGAAGGCCGCCGCGATAAGCACGTCGCTGAGGGCAGAGGCGATCAAGGCCCAGCCCAAGACCTGCCAAAGCACCACCGGAACGCGTCCAGCCTCCAGTCGGGCAAGGGGCAAGTCGGTGGCGCTGTGCAGGAGAAAAAGGATCGCGGTTCCATAACCTACAAAGACGAGTGGCACCACGACATCCGTCGTTCCGGGCGCAAAGATGCGACAGAACAATGTGAATGCCGGAGCCGCGCCGTGGATGGCGGCCTGGCGAAGCGATATCCGGCTGATCAGGGCATCCTGAAATGTAATCCAGGCGAGCGGCGGAATGACCGTGGCACTGACCGGCAAAACGGGTCTGAGCCACGCAAAATCGTATCCCAGAACCAGCGCGACCAGAAGCGATTGAACCGCGCAGGCGGCGAGGAACGCGACCAGCAGCGGCCTGCCCTCCGAAAGAAGGGTACGGACGGCGAGACAGGCGAGGACAATGGCTGCAAAAGCAGGGATCGGGAGCATGGGCATATCGCGACTATTGTCCAAAATCCGGATTGTGACGACCTGAATCCCGAAAACAGGACGCAATCATCCCGCCTATGCTGAAATCAGTTGGCAAGCGTTCAACACGGAGGTTCCCATGAAACGTCTTGCACTTCTCGCCATGCTTGCACTGCTCCAGCCCAATACGGCAGCGGCGGATATGGCGCCCGGCTACGACCGGTTCGACCTGACAGCCCATCACCGCGCCCGTCCGGTTGCTGCCTCGATCTGGTATCCCGCAGCGAACCCCACCTATCGCGCGCCGGTCGGTGACGGCCCGATCTTTGATCCGACCTTCGCGTTCATCGGTCCTGCGATCGCTGAGGGCGAACACCCACTCATCCTCCTGTCGCACGGCTCGGGCGGCTCTGCGGATACTTTGGGGTGGTTGACCAGCGGTCTAGTAGCCAACGGAGCGATGGTTCTTGCGGTGAACCATCCCGGCTCAACGAGTGGCGACAGTTCCCCGCGCCGCTCGGTCGATCTTGAAGCGCGCGCAAATGACCTGACTGCCGCGCTGGATATGATCCTCGCCGACCCGGCGTTTGGGCCGTTCATCGATACGGATCGGATCGGCGTCGTCGGGTTCTCCCTGGGCGGGGCAACCGCCCTCAGCCTGGCTGGTGTCCGCTTCGACGGCGCTACGCAAGACGCGAACTGCAGCAAAGGTCCTGAGGCTGCCGATTGTGCGTTCTTTCGCCTTGGCGGTGTGCGGTTTGCCGACTACGCGGGCTTCGACGCGAATGCACGCGACCCACGCATTTCACGGGCCGTGATCATCGATCCCGGTTTTGGCGGCGCCGCCGATCCCGACACGCTTCAAAGCGCCTTGGCAGGTATGACCCTGATCAATCTGGGCGATGCAGACAGGCTCGTTGCCGCTGACGTCGGACCAGACGGCAATGACCTCGCGAGCCGGTTGCCTGACGCGTCCTACGTTGAGATTGCACCGGCGAACCATTTTACCTTCCTGGCGACATGCAAACCTGGCGCAGCCGGGTTGCTCGAGCAATACGAAGACGACCCGATCTGCACGGACCCGGAAGGCACTGATCGTGCCGCCACACACGTCCGGCTCCTTGAGGCGATCGCAGATGGACTTGGCCTCTAGAGAGGCTCAGATCCGATCCCTCCAAAGGACTCCGCCTCCGGCCAAAGATGTCGGAGGCGGCACTTTGGTTGACACTATTGGTCGACCTCCACTCCGACCGCTTTGCGGTCACCTCTCCCCGCTCGACGGGGGAGAGGACGTACCGGCCGGGGGGCGCATGGCTCCCTTTCCTTTCCCCCTGCAGGGGGAGAGGTGGCTTGCGCAGCAAGATGGAGTGGGGGGCGACCTCAGCGCAGTTGCAGGCTCGGCGCCATGCAATCAGGACGCGGGTAAGGCCAGCCGGTGCCCCTTGGCGAATTCGATCAGGTCCCACTGATTGCCATAGAGGTCGCGGAAGACAGCGACCGTGCCGTAATCCATGACGTTCGGCTGACGCACGAATTCGACGCCTTCATCGCGGTAGCGGCGATAGTCCCGTTCGAAATCGTCGGTCTGAAGAAACAGGAAAACGCGGCCGCCGGTCTGGTTGCCGATCGCGGCCGCCTGTTCGTCGTCAGAGGCGCGCCCGAGCACCAGCGACGCGCCGCCGCCCGGCGGCGCAACAACCACCCAGCGTTTGTCCTGTTCGGGCTGGTATGTGTCCTCGATCAGCTCGAAGCCGAGCTTGCCGCAATAAAACGCAATCGCCTCGTCATAGTCGCGCACGACCAGCATGACATGAGCAATGCGCTGCATCGTTCGGCGATCAGAACGGGATTTCGTCATCCATGTCGGCGCTGGCGCGGCCGCGGTCCTCGACCGGGCTCGACTGGCCGAAATCGGAGCCGCGGCTGCTGCCGCCACGGTCGTAACCGACTTGACCGCCATCGCCACCCGCGCCACGCGAATCCAGCATCTGCAGCTCGCCGCGGAACTTCTGCAGTACGACCTCGGTCGTGTAGCGGTCCTGGCCGGTCTGATCCTGCCATTTGCGGGTCTGGAGCTGGCCCTCAAGGTAAACCTTGGCACCCTTTTTCAGGTACTGCTCGGCCACCTTGGCGAGGTTGTCGTTGAAGATCACGACGTTGTGCCACTCGGTACGTTCGCGGCGCTCGCCCGACTGGCGGTCGCGCCAGGTCTCGGACGTGGCAATGCGCAAGTTGACGACCGGATCGCCGGAGTTCAGCCGCCTGATCTCCGGGTCCGCACCCAGATTGCCGACCAGGATCACCTTGTTGACGCTACCTGCCATTTGTTCGCTCCACGCTCGTCCGAAACCGAATTTTCTATGCGCCTATACCAGTCGCGCCACGACGGCCACATACTGCCGGTTGATCGCCTGTGTACAACTCAATTGTTCACTGTATGTTCTATGCGCGCGAAATGTCAATATCGCACCCAACGGAAATGCCCCGCGCCCTTTGCGGAGAGCGGCGGGGCATTGCGGCCTCTGTGGCCGCTGCCGGAAGGTATTCCGGCTGCTTTTCGGACGCGTCTCGGGTTCCCGGCATATGCCGGTCCGATGATCCGACTCGTAGTCTCTGCGATGTAGGATGATTTTGACGGCTCGCGGCCAAAGCCGGTCTTCAGGCGGCTTCGCCTAAAACCGCGGCTCCGCTCGGGGGCGGAGCCAGGCAAGACTGTCCGGCGGATTCATGCCTCGTCTCCCGTCGTTCGCCATCAGGCTTCGTTCTCTCGCTGCAGTCACGCTCCGCGGAACCGTTCCGACACACCGGAACCCGGTATTCCCTGCGTCTTGCAGCGATTGGCGGAGTGTGCGCCTCGACCGGGCACGCGTCAACCGCCGAGGTCGGGCTGACAGAAAATGTGATCGCCTATCAACACCCGCCCATCCTGACACAATGATGTCAGGATGCCGTTCGTTTTTTGTTCTTTTGACTTGCCCGCGGGTGCAAAAAGCAGGACAACCCGAAACGTATATGCTCGGCCCGTGCTCGACACCGCGCCGGGAAATTCTACATGACATCCGTCCCGACCGAGCCAGGCGCGGCGGCGTTCGGGGGCAGCGAACATTTTCGACGAGGCGGCGTAAGCTCACATGGCCGAGCACAAGACCATTTCCATTCGCGGGGCGCGCGAACACAATCTGAAGAATGTCGATCTGGAGCTGCCGCGCGACAGCCTGATCGTGATGACCGGCCTTTCCGGCTCAGGCAAATCCTCGCTCGCCTTCGACACGATCTATGCCGAAGGCCAGCGGCGCTATGTCGAGAGCCTTTCGGCCTATGCGCGCCAGTTTCTGGAGATGATGCAGAAGCCGGATGTCGACCAGATCGACGGCCTGTCGCCCGCCATCTCGATCGAGCAGAAAACAACGTCGCGCAATCCGCGCTCGACGGTCGGCACCGTCACCGAAATCTACGACTATATGCGCTTGCTTTTCGCCCGCGCCGGCATTCCCTATTCGCCGGCCACCGGCCTGCCGATCGAGAGCCAGACGGTCAGCCAGATGGTCGATCGCGTGCTCGCCTTCGAGGAAGGCACGCGACTTTATCTGCTGGCGCCCATCGTGCGCGGCCGCAAGGGCGAATACCGCAAGGAGCTCGCCGAGCTGCAGAAGAAAGGTTTTCAGCGCGTCAAGGTCGACGGCACCTTCTACGAGATCGCCGACGTTCCGGCGCTGGACAAGAAATACAAACACGACATCGACGTTGTGGTGGACCGCATCGTGGTGCGGCCGGACCTTGCCGCGCGGCTGGCGGATTCCATTGAGACCGCGCTCAAGCTTGCCGAGGGAATCGCAGTCGCCGAATTCGCCGACAAGCCGCTCGAAGGCAATCTCACCGGCGAGGATGCGGTCAACAAATCGAAGAACGAGACGCATGAGCGCGTGCTGTTCTCCGAAAAATTCGCCTGCCCGGTCTCCGGCTTCACCATCCCCGAGATCGAGCCGCGGCTCTTCTCCTTCAACAACCCGTTCGGTGCCTGCCCCTCCTGCGACGGTCTCGGCTTCCAGAACGCGATCGACGAAACGCTGATCATCCCCGACGACAGCGCGACGCTGCGCAACGGCGCCATCGCGCCCTGGGCGAAATCCTCCTCGCCCTATTACGCACAGACGCTGGACGCGCTGGGCAAGGTCTACGACTTCAAGCAGGGCGACCGCTGGAGCGACCTTTCGACCGAAGCGCAGCAGGCAATCCTGCGCGGCACCGGCGAGCGCAAGATCGAATTCACCTATGATGACGGTCTGCGCTCCTACAAGACGTCGAAGACCTTCGAGGGCGTGATCCCCAATCTGGAGCGCCGCTGGAAGGAGACGGATTCGGCCTGGATGCGCGAAGAGATCGAGCGTTTCATGTCGGCCACCCCCTGCCCGGCCTGTTCCGGCTACCGCCTCAAGCCGGAAGCGCAGGCGGTGAAAATCGCCGGCAAACACATCGGCCAAGTGACCGAACTGTCGATCCGCAAGGCCGGCGCCTGGTTCGAGGAGCTGCCGGCCTCACTCTCCGACAAGCAGAACGAGATCGCCGCGCGCATCCTGAAGGAAATCCGCGAGCGTCTCGCCTTCCTCAACGATGTCGGCCTCGACTACCTGACGCTCTCCCGCAATTCGGGCACGCTGTCGGGCGGCGAAAGCCAGCGCATCCGCCTCGCCAGCCAGATCGGCTCCGGACTCACCGGCGTGCTTTATGTGCTCGACGAGCCGTCCATCGGCCTTCACCAGCGCGACAATGCCCGCCTGCTCGACACGCTGAAACACCTGCGCGACCTCGGCAACACCGTGATCGTCGTGGAGCATGACGAGGACGCCATCCTCACCGCCGACCATGTCGTCGATATCGGCCCCGCGGCGGGCGTTCATGGCGGGCGCATCGTGGCGGAAGGCACGCCGGCCGACATCATGGCCAATCCGAAATCGCTCACCGGGCAATATCTGTCGGGCGCGCTCGCGGTCGAGGTGCCGGCAGAGCGCCGCCAGCCGAAAAAGGGCAAGCGCGTCCGCGTCGTCGGCGCGCGCGGCAACAATCTGAAAAACGTCACCGCCGAGATCCCGCTCGGCACCTTCGCCTGCGTCACCGGCGTGTCCGGCGGCGGCAAGTCCACCTTCCTCATCGAGACACTCTACAAGGCGGCCTCGCGCCGCATCATGGGCAGCCGTGAGCACCCGGCCGAGCATGACCGCATCGAGGGGCTGGAGTTCATCGACAAGGTCATCGACATCGACCAGTCGCCGATCGGCCGCACCCCGCGCTCCAATCCGGCCACCTATACCGGCGCCTTCACGCCGATCCGCGACTGGTTCGCCGGCCTGCCGGAAGCCAAGGCGCGCGGCTACCAGCCCGGCCGTTTCTCCTTCAACGTCAAGGGCGGCCGCTGCGAGGCCTGCCAGGGCGACGGCGTCATCAAGATCGAGATGCACTTCCTGCCAGATGTCTACGTCACTTGCGACGTCTGCCACGGCAAGCGCTACAATCGCGAGACGCTGGAGGTGCAGTTCAAGGGCAAGTCGATCGCCGACGTGCTCGACATGACGGTGGAGGAAGGCGTCGACTTCTTCGCCGCCGTGCCCGGCGTGCGCGACAAGCTGGTCACGCTCGACAAGGTCGGCCTCGGCTACATCCATATCGGCCAGCAGGCGACCACGCTGTCGGGCGGCGAGGCGCAGCGCATCAAGCTCGCCAAGGAGCTGTCGCGCAAGGCAACCGGCAAGACGCTCTACATCCTCGACGAGCCGACCACGGGCCTCCACTTCCACGATGTCGCCAAGCTGCTCGAAGTCCTCCACTCGCTGGTCGAACAGGGCAATACGGTGGTCGTCATCGAGCACAATCTGGAAGTGATCAAGACCGCCGACTGGATCCTCGACCTCGGTCCGCAAGGCGGTGACGGCGGCGGCGAACTCGTCGCCTCAGGCACGCCGGAGGATATCGTGGCGGAAAAGCGCAGCTACACCGGGCGGTTCCTGAAAGAGCTGCTGGAAAGGCGACCGGGAAGGAAGCGCGAGGCGGCGGAGTAGGAGGGGGCTGCCGGCCTTGCGGTGGCGACGGTTCTACAAGCACCAAGTCATCAACGCTTCTGTGTAACAAGTTCAAACATTTTTTCCCGGTACGCTATGAGTTTTTTGTTTACATCAAGCATATCGTTTACAAGGTCTTGGTAATCAGGAAATTTCTTCTGGATTTCTTGTGGGTGAAAGGCAGCTTCGCTGTCCTTTTTTATTTGATGGGCGTACCATCGCCGAAAGCGCGCTTGCCAGCGTGTTAGATGCGGGCGAAGTCCTTGATTGAGGACTTCAATCGACAACTGTACGATCTTGCGCGTCGAACTCCTGCGCAGTTTGCTTACTGGTACATCTTTGATTAGGTCACGCGTCACTGAAAAGAATTGGTACCAACTTTCGTAGATCTCATCAATAACGTCATCTTCGATGTCAATTTCCAATCCAATTTTGCGGGTACTTAATTCTACCCAAATTCTGTAAGCGACGGTCCTGTCGAGGTCATTTGCTCGTAGCTTGACCTTCTGATCGCCAAGGCCGAATTCCGCCTCATCGATCTCGAAATCGGCAAGACTTTGGTTCTGCACAAAGCGCCAAACAAGGAAGAGTAGCGCGATCAGCGCCAGCGCAATCAGAGCGCTGACAGCGTTGACGTGCAGGGTGAGCCCAAAGCTTTGGTCGAGGGCGATCCTGAAGTAGTCGGTGATCTCGACAGCGTTTTTCGCTGATTCCATCTGGTTAGTCATATCGATGTTGGGGATCGGAATTGGAAGTGGGACGCGAAAAACTCCACAGAGGCTGCTCGCACCTAAAACCACGCTAACAATTTCCTAGGACAACAACAATCGCGATCAATAATCTCTTTACAAGACTGTGAAGCCGATCGATATTCATCGAAAGGGGGCAAACCGTGAACGAACACATGTTCGTCATCCTCCCCGCAACGTCGAAGGAGCAGCTCATGGCGTCGCGTCGACACGTTTTTATCAGCCATCACCACGCAGACGACCAGCTTGTGTCAAACATGACTGACCTGTTGGCTCGCGGCGGTTACGAAATCCGTAATAGCTCAATACGCGCAAAGCCAGCGAACCAAGAGCGACTCGACAAAGGCTTGGTGAGCGACCGAACGATAAAGCGTCTTCTCAGGATGAAGATGGCATGGGCATCAACTGTCATTGTTCTGGTTGGGAAGGACACAGCCAAGCGACCTTGGGTGGATTGGGAGATTCAGAAGGCGCACCAATTGGGTAAGCGGATCGTCGGGGTCTATGAACGCGGGGGCACTGAGAACGACATTCCGGATAAGCTCGAGAGCTATGCGAGCGCCATCGTTAACTGGAATGCCGACAGCATCGTCGCCGCCGTCGAGGGCGAGAATACATTCCAAACCCCTACCGGAAAGCAGCGCGAACCTGCACACACCGGCTCGACCTCCCGTTGCTGAGCCAGCATGGCGAAAGTTTACATGTATGTGGTCGCTAGGGATTTTGGCTTTGCACCAAATCCATTTCACGGCGTCTGCACATTGGCGACTTGCAAACCCAAAATTCGTGGGGTTGCTCGACCCGGCGACTGGATAGTCGGGATGGGGGGAGCCGCGCTTAACGCGACCGGCAAGTGTATCTACTTTATGCAGGTGTCAGGCGCGATGACTTTTAATGAGTACTGGAACCACCCTGATTGTAGGTCCAAGCGGCCGGTACGGAACGGCTCGCGGGTGATGATGGTTGGCGATAACATCTATCATCGTGATCAGGAGGGCGACCCGTGGACGCAGGAGGACTCGCATCACAGTAAGCCGGACGGCACTCCGGAGCTCAGCAACATAGGAACGGACACCAGCCGAGATCGGGTTCTCTATTCAAATCGGTTTGTCTATTTCGGGGCCAACGCGCCAATGGTGCCTGAGAATATACTCCAAGAAATAGGGTACACGAATGTTCGCGCCCACCGAACATTTGAGCACTGGCAAAGTGGTCCATTGCTTCAATGGATTGAAGAACAAGGCAAAGGCAACTGGAACATGGTATTAGGCGACCCTTTCCAGTTTCGCATAAGCGGGGCAAGATATTCTAAAGAAGTGGACCGGATCGTTTAGTTCACTGCCATATTGAATTGTGGAGCGAATAGGATTCGAAGATTGAGCGACAACGCGATTGCACTGGTACGCCAACAGCAAGGTCTGTTTGCTGATGCGGACCAACCTTTGGGTCTCGACGAGTACCAGCGCTTCACGGCTAGAACAGACAGGAATGAGCGCTCCGGCATAGACGGTCTAGGTTTCGTGTTTCTGGGACTGTTCGGTGAAATCGGCAGTCTATTGAGCGCTCTGAAGAAGAAGCAGCGAGATAAGGAAGCTTTCGTCGCCTATCATGACGAGGTCATTGAGGAACTAGGGGACGCATTATGGTACTTCTCAAACGCCGCCCGGCGTGCCGACCTGCCGCTTGAGCAGATCGTCAGAAGCGTACCCCTCTCGTTGGCGGATTGGGACTACGCGGGCAAGAGCGGAGCAACGACTTTCGTAGACTTGCAGCAGCACGAGGCCCCATTCGAGGGTCCAATATCGGGCGATATCGTCGAACGTCGCTTACTCGCCCTTGCTGGACGAGTGGGTGTGCTGCTGTCCGACTGGGCCGCCGGCGAAATACGAGAGAACCGCGACCGCCTGTCCGCCGATCTCGTCGAAATCTTTCGTGCGCTGCTCATGGCGGCGGATGACGCGCAGGTGAGTCTCGATCTTGCTGCTCGCAAAAACGTCGTGAAGACCTTGGGACGTTGGCCAGACAAAGAGACTTGGGGACCACTGTTCGACGAAGCCTTTCCGGATTACGAGCAATTGCCGCGCGTGATGGAAGTCGAATTTATCGAACGGACCGTAGGTGGGCGTGAGTTTGTCGTCATGCGATACAATGGCGTAAACCTAGGTAGCCCGCTCACCGACAATCGTCATGAGCCAGATGACTATCGCTATCATGACGTCTTTCACCTGGCCTTTGCCGGTATTCTTGGTTGGTCACCGACCTTGCGCGCGCTTCTCAAAATCAAACGCAAAAGCCAACCGGACATCGATGAGAATGAGGATGGAGCACGAGCCAATATCATCGAGGAAGGTATATCGACATGGATTTTCAATCATGGTCTACGACATTCCGAGTTCAGGAATGTTGGCTCGCTCGATTATGGATTGCTGAAGGCAGTGCACGAATTGGTCCGAGGGTACGAAGTTGAGCGGCGGCCGCTCTGGCAATGGGAGCGCGCGATCCTGGAGGGATTTCGGGTCTTTCGCGAACTCAGGGAGCATCGTCACGGGACCGTGAAGATCGACCTGAACCGTCGATCCATAGAATTTAGAGAATCGCATGGCTAAGTACTCCGCGACTGCGCGCGACTTCGTCCGGCTGGTGGCCGACCTGCGCTTCGAAAATGCGTTCAACCCATACGCCGATACCTGCCATGATTTCGACCAACCCAATGCGGCCGCTATTCGACGCGAAAACCTCGCGCTTGTTCTCGAAGCGGCTTTGGAACGTGGCGTTGGCACAGTTTGGGTGGCGCGCGACCTTGGTTACCGCGGCGGTCGCCGAACTGGCCTCGCCCTGACGGACGAGGCACACTTGGAAGCACATGGCCGCATGTTCGGAACATGCCCTCTGGCGCGATCAACCAGAGGCCCGGCGGTGGCCGAACGGACCGCGACAATAATTTGGCGAATGCTCATTTCTATCCAGCAACCGGTATTCCTTTGGAACGTTTTTCCACTTCACCCGCACGAGGCCAGCCGACCGATGTCGAACAGGTGTCATACCCGCGCAGAGCGACATGCCTGCCGACATGTGATGGTCACCCTGCTAGAATTGCTGGAGCCCAGATCTATTTTGGCGATCGGCCGGGATGCCACGTTAGCCCTCGCCGACCTCGAGATTAAAGCCGGAAAAGTTCGGCACCCGAGCTACGGGGGACAGAGCGAATTTATCGAGGGGATCCGTCGGCACTACGGCTTGCCGACCGCTCCGGACCAAACGGGGACACTTCCGCTCTTTGCCTAGTCTGGTACTAGTGGGCGGCCTACGGCGATATCTGCATAACAGCCGTGCCGTCCAGTTTTCTCCTTTATCCCCGCCCCTCCAACCTCCCTTACAATCCCGCTGCCCTTGAACGGAGGTGGCGATGGACTGGAATGCTGCGATCGAGCGACACCGCATCGCGCTGAAGCGCGTGCTGGCCACGCTCGCAGCACTGGTAAGCGGTGCGTCAGGTTTACCGTATCCCGGGGCGGGANCAGCACTGGTAAGCGGTGCGTCAGGTTTACCGTATCCCGGGGCGGGACCCGCTGCCTCCGGCAGCTCCCGCCCGCTCGGCGCCTTCCTTCATGCCACTGGCATGAAGGATTTCGGGCTTCGCCCGATACCGGCGTCTCTCCCCCGTCATCTCCACCGCGCGGTGTTGCGCCTCTTGCGCCCGGCCGAAGCCGCGGCACGGCGGCTGGTCATCGTCGCTGCGAGGGGTATCGAGAAGCCGCCCGTTTCCTCTCCCCATCGAGTTCGAGGGGGAGAGGTGGCGCGCGCAGCGCGACGGAGTGGGGGAAAGCAAATCGCCCTGCCCCTTTTCGACCCGCTGAGGCGCTTGCCGCACAAAAGCTTGCGAGCGTCGGCCACCGCCATGCCGCGCATCTCGATCCCCGGCTGGAGCGAGCCGCCGCCGCTTCCCGTTCCGCCCTCGCCCGACGACGCGATCGACGCCACCCGCCTCACCTTGCGGCTCGTGGCAATCGCCCGCGCGCTGGACGACCTGCCGCGCGAGGCCCACCGCTTCGCCCGGTGGAAAGCCGCCCGTAGCGCTGCAAGCGCACAAATTGAGCGAACTCCGGACGCCGCAGGCGCACAAGTTGGAAAAGTAGCGGCGGGAGCGAGTGGGCTACACAGGAAAGCGAAGAGGCGTCGCATCTGGCCGCTGCGTCTCGGCCCGCCGCCCGGTTCTCCATCAGGCCGGCGCTCACCCCACACAGTCCACCAGATACTGGAGGACGTTCACGGCCTCGCCTTCTGGGCGCTGGAAAGCCCCGACACGTCGTGAAATCCCCGGCCCGTCAAGGTCGGCGACCATCTACCTTATCGACAGGGCGCTTCGCCTAAAGTGGATGCCCGGCACAAGGCCGGGCATGACGGACGCGTGTGCGTCCCTCGCGCAGATGCGCGATGCCGACTGCCCTCAGGCAATCAGCCTAGTTGCAGACCATCACTTCTTCGCAGGCATAAGGATCGACGATCGAATAGCCGCAGTTCTGATACCAGTTGCAGTAGCGCGCGTTGACGCGGGCGCTGCGGTCGGTCGGCACCGCGGCGATTTCGCCGAGCAGATATTCATTGCCGCCGGCGAATTCCTTGGCCTCGCCCAGCACCGCCGAAATGTCGTAGGCGCTGCTTGCGTCGCCTTCGGTCGTGACCGAGCCCAGCTCGGACAGGATCTTGGCGCCGACCAGCATCATCATCGGGTCCTTGTTGGTGCGGCCGAGCGTAATCACGCCGGTCGCGACCTGGAGCATCGACCGGGTCTTGGCGGCATCCGCTGCCGAGAGCTGGCTGCCGTCTTGGGCGATGCCCGCGCCGCTGAGGGAGACAAGAGCAAAAGCTCCGGCGACAAGCGAAAGTACATGTTTCATCATATGCAATGTTCCTTTTCAGGTTTCAAAAGACATACGTAACTGCCCCACGCCGCGGCAGCCGGAGACAGAGAACACATAGTGATGGGCGCAAATATGGCTGCGCCCACTCTGTCAGCAGCCCGCACGATCCGGGTGGACATCGGCGGCCGGCCCGCGCATCTTCGCGGCCCGCAGCCAACGAGGACAAGAGCGATGCAATCTGGAACCATTCGCGCCGGCATCGGCGGCTGGACCTTCGAACCCTGGGAAGGCACGTTCTATCCCGAGAAATGGCCGAAGAAGCGGCAGCTCGAATACGCCTCGTCGAAACTCAGGACGATCGAGGTCAACGGCACCTACTATTCGGGCTTCAAGCCGGCGACCTACGCCAAATGGGCGGCCGAGACGCCGGCCGATTTTGTCTTCGCGATCAAGGGCAACCGCTTCGTCACCAACCGCAAGGTGCTTGCCGAGGCCGGCGGGTCGATGGACAAATTCTTCGCGCAGGGACTGGAGGAGCTCGGGCCGAAGCTCGGGCCGATCGTGTGGCAGTTCGCGCCGACGAAGAAATTCGAGGCTGCCGATTTCGAGGGATTTCTCAAGCTGCTGCCGGCCACACTTTCGGGGCTGACGCTGCGCCACGCGCTGGAGGTCCGCAACCCGAGTTTCGCCGACCCGGAATTCGTGGCGCTGGCGCGCAAACATGGCTGCGCGATCTGCTACGCGCACCACGAGAAATATCCCGAATTCGCCGACGTCACTTCGGACTTCGTTTATGCGCGGCTGCAGCGCGGCCATGACGACATCCCGACCGCCTATTCGGCGTCCGATATCGACGGCTGGGCGGCGCGGCTGAAGGCCTGGGCCGATGGCGGCCAGCCGGACGATCTGCCGCTCGCCGATCCGACCAATGCGCCGGATAAGAAGCCGCGCGACGTGTTTGTCTACATCATCCATGAGGGCAAGGTGCGCGCGCCGCAGGGCGCGATGGCGCTGCAGGAGCGCGTCGGCGGCTAACCACCGCGCTCCAGACGCTTCAACACGTCTGGGATCGCGCCCGGCAAATCTTCCGCGATCAACCCTGGCCCGAACGCCCTCGCGGCCTCGGCGTGTATCCATACTGCCGCGCAGCTCGCCTCGAACACCGGCATGTCCTGCGCGGTCAGCCCGGCGATGATGCCGGCCAGCACGTCGCCGGAGCCTGCCGTCGCCAGCAGCGGCGTGCCGTTGGTGTTGATCGCGGCTCGCCCGTCAGGGGCGGCGATCACTGTGTCAGGACCCTTCAGCACCGCGGTACAATGGCTGCGCCGCGCTGCTTGCCTCGCCCGCTCGAGCTTCGAGCGCATCTCGGCGAGGTCGGGAAACAGTCTTGCGAATTCGCCCGCGTGAGGCGTCAGCACGGTCTGGGCCTTCGAGGCCCTGCACGCCGCGAACAGCGTGTCCGGCTCGTTCGCAAAGGAGGTGATCGCGTCGGCGTCGACGATCAGCGCCCGGCTGTCATCAGCCTTGGCCAGAAATGCCTGGACGAACTCACGCGCCTTCTCGCCGACGCCGAAACCGGGGCCGATGACCAGCGACCGCACTTTGCGTTCGGCCGCGTAATTGACCAGCTCTTCCGCGGCTTCGACGCGCGCGAGCATGATCGACGTAAGGTGCATCGCATTCACCTGCAGCGCGCCAGCCGGCGACAACACTGTCACTGCACCTGCCCCGGCGCGCGCGGCGGCGAGCGCTGCGAGGCGCGCCGCGCCCGTGGCGGATGGACCGCCGGAACAAACCGCCGCGTGGCCGCGCGCATATTTATGTGTGTCGTCGCTCACTGCCGGCAGCGCGTCGCACCACAGGCTGGAGCGGTTCGCAAAGGTTGCGCCCGCACAGGCGGTGATGATTGCGTCGGATATGCCGATATCGGCGACGATTAGCTCGCCGCAGCGGCCGCGGCCGGGCGAAAGCAGATGGCCCGGCTTGCGCGCCATGAATGTGACCGTGGTTGCTGCGGTGAAGGCCGAGCCATGCACGGTGCCGTCCGCACCTGAGATGCCGGACGGAAGATCGACCGCGAGAACCGGGATCTGCGCTTCCGAACAAACCTGCGCGGCACGGGCTGCTTCTCCATCCAGGGGCCTGGCGAGACCTGCGCCGAACAATGCGTCGATCACCAGAGCGCCGGGCCTCGGCTGGAACCTTGCCAGCGGTTGTGTCTCCCCGGTCCAGCCTTTCGCTGCACTGGCAGCATCGCTTCCGTCTTGCGGGTCATTCAGAGCCCAGACCGTCACCGGCAATCCCGTCTCCGCCAGAATGCGCGCCGCGACATAACCGTCGCCGCCATTGTTGCCCGGCCCGCATAATATATCAAAGGCCTCGGCCCGGGGATAATGGCGCAGCACCTCATGCGCGATGGCGGCGCCGGCGTTTTCCATCAGCCGGCGTAAACCGAACGGCCCAGCGTTTCCCGCCATGCGGTCGGCGGCGGCCATTTCGTCAGGTGTGAGCAGCAAACAATCCCTCATCTCACCAGCGCTCCCGGAAATGGGCGCGCGTCTGCGCAGCCATTCTGCTCATCTGCTTTGCAGGTTGCATAATTTTTGTGCATAGGTGTCAGAGGTCCTCGCGGTATGGGCAAGCTTTCGTACCGGCGACGGCGGGACGGCGCCAGTTTATTGCGCCGACACCGCCACATCGCGCCGGCAATGCAAAAATGTGCCGCGGACACCCAACTGGCATATTTCCTGCTTTGTTGCATGCGAAGCGGGCTGCCTAATTTCTGCTCGTCCACCCGGAGGCTTTCAACGCATGAAGAAGATCGAGGCGATCATCAAACCATTCAAACTCGACGAGGTGAAGGAGGCCCTTCAAGAAGTCGGTTTGCAAGGGATCACGGTCACGGAAGCGAAAGGCTTCGGTCGCCAGAAAGGCCACACCGAACTCTATCGCGGCGCGGAATATGTCGTCGATTTTCTTCCAAAGGTGAAAATCGAAGTCGTGCTTGAGGACGATGCGGTCGAGCAGGCCGTTGAGGCCATCCGCAAGGCCGCCGAAACCGGCCGCATCGGCGACGGCAAGATTTTCGTATCCAACATCGAGGAGATCGTTCGCATCCGCACGGGTGAGCGCGGCTCCGACGCCATCTGACCGGCCGCGGCCGGTATCTCAGATATCCAACGTCATACAGGGATAACAAGACATGACGACATCGAACGACATCATGAAGCAGATCAAGGACAACGACGTAAAATTCGTCGATCTGCGCTTTACCGACCCCAAGGGCAAAATGCAGCATCTCACCATGGACACCGCCGTGGTCGATGAAGACATGTTTGTCGACGGCGTCATGTTCGACGGTTCCTCGATCGCTGGCTGGAAGGCGATCAACGAGTCCGACATGGTTCTGATGCCGGACACCACTTCCGTCCACATGGACCCGTTCTTTGCGCAGTCGACCATGGTTGTGGTCTGCGACATTCTCGATCCGGTTTCGGGTGAGAGCTACAATCGCGATCCCCGCGGCACCGCAAAGAAGGCCGAGGCGCAAATTGCCGCCGATGGCTTCGGCGACACCGCCTATTTCGGCCCCGAGGCCGAGTTCTTCGTGTTCGATGACGTGAAGTACAAGGCCGATCCGTACAACACCGGCTTCAAGCTGGATTCCAGCGAACTGCCGTCCAACGACGACACCGACTACGAAACCGGCAACCTCGGCCACCGGCCGCGCGTCAAGGGCGGCTATTTCCCGCTCCCGCCCATCGATTCCGCGCAGGACATGCGCTCCGAGATGCTCACCGTCATGGCCGAGATGGGCGTCTCGACCGAAAAGCACCACCACGAGGTGGGTGCTGCGCAGCACGAACTCGGTATGAAGTTCAACACGCTGACCCGCAGCGCCGACGAGCTTCAGATCTACAAATACGTGATCCATCAGGTCGCCAACGCCTATGGCAAGACGGCAACCTTCATGCCCAAACCGATCTATGGCGACAACGGCTCGGGAATGCATGTGCACCAGTCGATCTGGAAGGACGGCAAGCCGACCTTCGCGGGCAATGAATATGCCGGCCTGTCGGAGAACTGCCTGTTCTATATCGGCGGTATCATCAAACACGCCAAGGCGCTGAATGCCTTCACCAATCCCTCGACCAACTCCTACAAGCGTCTGGTTCCGGGTTTCGAGGCACCGGTGCTTCTCGCCTATTCGGCCCGCAACCGCTCGGCGTCGTGCCGCATTCCGTTCGGCTCCTCGCCGAAGTCGAAGCGCGTAGAGGTCCGCTTCCCCGACCCGACGGCCAATCCGTACCTGGCATTCTCGGCGATGCTGATGGCCGGGCTCGACGGCATCCGCAACAAGATCCACCCCGGACAGGCGATGGACAAAGATCTCTACGATCTGCCGCCGCGCGAACTGAAGAAGGTTCCGACCGTGTGCGCGAGCCTGCGCGAAGCGATGATGAGCCTGGACAAGGACCGGGGCTTCCTCAAGGCCGGCGGCGTCTTCGACGACGACCAGATCGACGCCTATATCGAGCTCAAGATGGAAGAAGTGCTGCGTTATGAAATGACGCCGCACCCGGTCGAGTTCGACATGTACTACTCGGTCTGATCATCAGGACCTTGGAACAAAGGAAAACCCCGGCCTTGCGCCGGGGTTTTTCGTTTCTCAATTGGGTGCGCCGCTCAACTCGGCCTGAATCGCTTCGGCATCGAGGCGTTTGCGCAAGGCGCGAATGACTTCGTGCCATGCAAAGCGGACCGAGTTGCGGACGATCTCGACGTCGTATCTCTTCAGATCCTCCGAGATAGGCGCCCAACGCACTAGCGCCTTGGGACTTGCCGTAAAGGCGTCGGCGCCTGCCGCGACGTTTTCCCAGTTCACCTTTGTCAGGCGCTCGGCGAATGCAGCCTTCCACGCCGGCGCATCGCCCTCGCCCGAGGCGTGGGCGGCATATTCGGCGATGCCGTCATTGTAGATCGCGGCTGCGAGGCCGTTGCGCGCAACCGCATCCATGCCTGAAGTGGCCTTTGCGACCGCGTGAACTGCAAGATCGGAAAGACATGCGGCAAACACGTGCATCTTGGCGATGTTCAGCGACTGTATAAAGCGGTCGTCCTCAAACATCGCCGGGTAACGCGTACCCATGCGGGTCTTCACGTAGCCATAGAGTTTGTGCTGCGCAACAAATGCAGACCGGGAGATCACAAACCGCGTCAGTTCGGGGACTGAGCGGATCGGTTCGTTGTCGCGGGTTACTGCGAAACGTGCGGCGAAGTCTTTGAGAATGCCGGAACTGCGATGCCAGAAACTCATCATTCGCGCCGTTTCTCCCCGCTTTTCCGAGCTAATACCAATGTCTCAGTTACTTTTGCAACTGTCCTGAATAATGCTTGCGCCATCCTCTGGCGGATGATTCGCCGGAGTGACTGGGAATGGCGGCACCTGGTCGCTGCCATGCATCTTAGGGGAGGAGGACGTCATGTCCGCTGATGCAGATGCTAGACAACGCCATTGGGCGAAAACCAGGAACCTGACGGTTCTGGTTCTCATTCTCTGGTTTATATTTTCGATAATCGTTCCCTGGTTCACGAAGGAACTGAACGAAGCCACATTCCTCGGCTTTCCGCTCGGTTTCTACATGATTGCCCAGGGCTCGCTCATTGTTTTCGTGCTGCTGATCTTTTTCCAGAACTGGCGGCAGGACGCGATCGATGACGAGTTCGGTTTCGGTGAGGAATAGGAGGGCCGAACCGTGAACGGATCATTCATTCAAAACCTTGGCCGGGTCTACGGCCTATACACCGGCGGCTTCCTCGTCTTCATCCTGCTCATGGCGATCCTTGAGCAGATGGGCGTGAGCGCTGCCACAATCGGCATTCTCTTCGTGGCTTTCACGATCGCCATCTACGCCTTGATCGGCTGGCTGTCGCGAACCATGCAGGTCGATGCCTACTACGTCGCCGGGCGCGAAGTGCCCGCCGTATACAACGGCATGGCCACGGCGGCCGACTGGATGTCAGGCGCGTCTTTCGTGGCGCTTGCCGGCGGCATCTATTTCGGCGGCTATGGCTATATGGCCTTCATCGTCGGCTGGACCGGCGGTTATGTGCTCGTGAACTCGCTGATGGCGCCGTATCTGCGCAAATTCGGCTGCTACACCGTGCCTGACTTCATCGGGACGCGGTATGGCGGCAATCTTGCACGCTTCGTGGCGGTTGTTATCCTTGTGGTGGCATCCTTCACCTATGTGACCGCGCAGATCAACGCATCCGGCACCATCGCCGCGCGTGCCCTGCAGATCCCGTTCTCATACGGCGTCTGGTTCGGCCTGCTCGGCATTCTGCTGTGCTCGATGCTTGGTGGCATGAGGGCGGTGACCTGGACCCAGGTGGCTCAGTACATCGTGCTGATTATCGCCTACGTGGTGCCGGTTGTCTGGATGTCCAACGCACAGGGCTTTGGCATCATCCCGCACTTCTCGTATGGCGATGCCGTGCATCGGATCGCCGAACTCGAGGCCGAATACGGGCTGGTCAAGGCAGCTGAAGCAATACCCGGCGTTGCGGTTCTGACGACACCGCACAATGCGCCGGGAGGTGGCATGGACTCGTGGAAGTTCGTGACGCTGGCTATCTGCATGATGGCCGGCACCGCCTCGCTTCCGCACATCCTGATGCGCTACTTCACCACGCCGTCGGTTCGCGCTGCGCGCAAATCGGTCGCATGGTCGCTGCTGTTCATCTTCCTGCTGTACTTCACGGCGCCGGCCCTGGCCACGCTGACGAAGCTGCAGCTGCTCGATCCGACCCTGCCGACGGCTATCATCGGCCATTCGATCGATGAAGTGATGGCACTGCCGTGGATCCAGAACTGGAGCGCGGTGGGCATGCTTGCGGTCTCCGATCAGAATGGCGACGGCCTCCTGCAGCTCAACGAGTTCTTCATGCGTCCCGACATCGTGGTTCTGGCTACGCCGGAAATCGCGGGTCTGCCGTATGTGATCTCGGGCCTCGTGGCCGCCGGCGGCATGGCCGCTGCCATGTCAACGGCAGACGGGTTGCTGCTCGCCATCGCCAACGCACTCAGCCACGACCTGTACTACAAGATCATCGATCCGAAGGCCGACACGGCCGTTCGCCTGATCGTTGCTCGCGTGCTGCTGGTCGTCATCGGTGCCGCGGCGGCGTTGATCGCAACCTTGCAGCTCACCGGTATCCTCGGTGCGGTTGCCTGGGCGTTCTGCTTCGCATGTTCGGGTCTCTTCTTCCCGCTCGTGCTGGGCGTGTGGTGGAAACGGGCCAATACCCAGGGCGCGCTTGCCGGCATGATCGTCGGCTTCTTGGCGGGCTCGGCCTATCTCTACTACGTCTACAATGGCGGCGCCCCGTGGCTCGGCATTGACCACCTGCGGTTCGGCATGATCGGCATGCCGGCCAGCCTCATCGCAATGGTTGTCGTCACCCTGATGACGCCGGCGCCCGATGAGGAAACCCAGCGCATGGTGGACGAAGTCCGCCTGCCGTCGGGCGAAACCATTCTGGGCAGCACCCACTAATACGTGCTAGCCTGAAATGCTTCAGGGGCGGAACCCGGTTCCGCCCCTGATTTTGTGATCTCTGTGGGCTGAGGCGAACAATGGACGCACTTTCGATCTTTCCGATCTGGGTGATTGCCATCGACTATGTGCTGGGCGTCGTCATGTGGACGCTGATCGCACGCACCGCGATGGGCTTTTTCCTGCCTCAGGACTCCGAGTTCTTCTTCATGAAGTTCTTCGTGCGCGCCACCAACCCCATCCTGCGCGTCTTTAAGCCGGTGACACCGAGCTTTCTGCTCGACCTTTTCGTGCCGCTTTACGTGGCCTGGTTCTTTTTCATGATCCGCTTTTACCTGATGCCCTGGCTGCTCGGTTATTCGGTCATGGGCATGCTGTCGTTTCCGCTCGAGAGCGAAGTCTCGCGCTTCCTGTATCAGCTCTTCGGCGGCTGACTCTGAAACGAAAAACGGCGCCCATCGGGCGCCGCTTCGCCTGCAATGCAGGCAGGCCCTATTTCGATACGAAGCAGCTTCCGCCGATCGCCTTGTAGCGCTCGCACAGGGCGATACCGTCTGCACGCGATGTGGTCGGGATGCGGACACGGTAATAGGTGCCCTTCCCCGGTATCTCCGCACGCACGATGTTGACGCCGCGGCCACCAAGCAGCTCGCCATAGCGGCGCGCAAGGTCCTGATACGTCGCCTGTGCGCTCTCGGCGGTGGGTTGCGAAGCGATCTGCATGGACCAGGTCGAATTTTCCTCGACCACTACCGGGGCCGGCGCGGGAGCAACCGGCTCGGTGCGCGCGGCGGGTGCAGCCTGAGCGACCTGCTGCGGCTCTGCCGTCTGCTGGCTTGCAGGGCGCGGTGTGGCCACCGGGCCGACGCTCGGCGTCACCGGATCGTTGGCCGCACTCTCCGCGACAGCCTCTTCGGTTGCCGCGGTTTCGGTTGCGGGCGTCTCGGCGGCTATGACCGTTTCCGGCTGAGCCGGCGTCGTTGCGGCGGGTGCTGTGTCCGGCGTCTGTGCCACAGCCGGTCCGGATGCCGCCGGCTGCGTGGTCTCGATCTGCCGCACCGGCTGGGTGGTCTCGACCGCCGGAGCAGGTTGTGCGGGAACTTCGGCGGCCGGTGCTGCCGGCTCCTCACGAGCCACAAGAGTGCCGTCCGGGCGAACGATCATCGTGCGCACCCGGCGCGGCTGAACCGCAATCACATCATTTGCCAGCGCGGTTTCGGCTTCGGTCGCAGCCGGTTCGAGGCGATCCTCCGATTTGGCCGCAGCCGCAGCCGCATCCGAGGCCGGTTCGTCGACGCCAGGCAGACGGTCGGAGCCGACGGTGCGCGAGGCGATGTTGACCGGCTCCTCCGTTGTCGAAACCAGGTTTTCCTGTGTCGGCTCGGTATTCGCCACACCGCTTGCGGCCTCATGTGCGGCGCTGTCCTGTTCCGGCACCGCCGCGCCGCCCGGGCTTTCCGGCTTCACCTTGAGCGGGTCGCTGTCGGCCTCGACCAGAACCGGCGTTTCGGGGCCGTCGTCGCCGCCGAACGAAAGCGCGAATGCGCCAATGCCGCCGATCAATGCGACGGCCACAACAGCGCCGGCGATCAGAAACCCGCTCCTGCCGGCGCGGGTTTCCCGAGCCGGCTGATCATAGTCGTCGCCGATCGACATGGCCTCGTCGAGGGCCACGTCGACACTCTGTTCGTGCGGTTCGCGGCTGTAGGCCGCGGTTTCAAAGGCGGCGGCCGTACCTGCTGCGGTGCCAAGCCCGAGCGCCTCGGCATAAAACCGGTCTTCGTCGTCCTGATTGTCGGGCGTTTCCTCTGAAGCCGCAGCCGCCGGCACGGCAGTATCGTCGAGGGCAGCCGACTGAATATTGAAGTCGTAACCCAAGTCTGCCTCGAATTCGTCATCCGGATGCTGCGGCGCGGGTTCATCCGCCGGAAGGTCCGGCAATTGAAGGTCGTCGGCCTGCTCGAGCGCGGTTTCGGGAACCTCCACGGTCTCGATGTCCACGGGAGCGGCAGCCTGTTCGGCCTGGGGGGAAGTCTCGCCACCGCCGGTCCTGGCCATGATTGCGGCCAGATCGGCGAAGGGGTCTGTGTCGGTATTGTCCGGCTCTGCCGCTGCGTCGTCTGCGACGGGGAATTCCGCGACGTCAGCGTCGTCGAAACTCTCGACCGCGTCATCGGCGTCTTCCTGATCGTCGGCCGTTTGACCGCTCTCGTCCCAACCGCCGGCCTCTACCGGCGCGGCCGCGCCCTGTGCGTTGACATAGTTGGCGCGTCCAAGCCGCGACGCGGCCTCTGCCACGGCGCCCGCCGGCGCGCCGCTTGCGGCCGGAGCGTGCGAAACCTCGCCTGAGGTGTCGGCAAGCAGCATCTGGAGTTCTTCTTCCAGGGAGACGGCTTCGGGCGTTTCGGCGTCCGGGATCTCTGCCACAACGTCTTCGAGAGGCTCTGCATCGACCGGCTCTGCGCCGTCGGCATCGAGTTCGCCGAAGTCCATGTCGACATCGGCCAGCATCGGATCGGTGCTTTCGCGGGCATGATAGCCCTCCGGCTCGCGGTCATCGGACGGCAAGCCTTCGAACGGCGGGTCGTATGCGGGCACTTCCTCGCGATACGCGACGTCTTCGGCTCCGGTTTGCACGTCATCGACCCAGTTATCCGGTTCCTCGGAGGCGTCGAATGCACCGGGCTCATCGGTATCGGGAATCTCGGGTGCGTTGTCCCGGAATTGGGCGTCCATCTCGTCGGGCTCTTCGACGGTGGCCGCTGCGTGCGCGGCCTCCACGTCAGCCATATCTCCGAGCAGTTCCTTTTCGAGGTCCACGGCGAACGGATCGTCCGCGACCGGCGCTTCGTCGGCCGGCTCGTCATTCACGGGCTCGGGCTGCGCGCGGCTTTCGTGGGACTCTTGTTCATTGTCGCCGGACAAAAGGCGCGCCAGCTCGGCGAAGGGGTCTTCCGCCGCGACAGTGTGATCATTGCCGCGATTGATGTTGTTGCTGTCTGCCATGCCTAATCCCGCACTCAAACGATGTCGGACGCCGGCGACGTCACTGTTTCGTGGCCGTTACCAGCGCAATGTGGGCAAATGGTGACAGAACGTTCCGCGAACCTAGCGCATTTCCTGCGGGGCATCCGCACCGATCAACGCGAGGCCGGATGTGAGTACATCCGAGACAGCCTGCACCAGCCCGAGTCTGGCATAGGTCAATTCTTGGTCGTTAACCTTAACAAACCGTAAGCCGGGTGTCTCAGTGCCGCGATTCCAGTGGGTGTGGAACGCACTTGCCAGCTCGTAAAGGTAAAAAGCCAGCCGGTGCGGCTCGTGTGCGCCGGCCGCCTGCTCGATCAGACGCGGATATTCGGCGAGTTTGCGGATGATTCCGACCTCGCCTTCGTCGGTGAGTCGGTCGAATCGCGACGCCATATCCTCGCGGGCGATCAGCCCCTCAACGCCGAATGCCTCCTTGGCCTGCCGGAATACCGAATGGCAGCGGGCCGAAGCGTACTGAACGTAGAAGACCGGGTTGTCTTTCGACTGCTCGGTCACCTTGGCAAAGTCGAAATCGAGCGGTGCATCGGACTTGCGGTAGAGCATCATGAACCGCACAGGATCGCGGCCGACTTCATCGATAACATCGCGCAAGGTCACGAATTCCCCGGCCCGCTTCGACATGCGCACCGGCTCACCGTCGCGATAGAGCTTGACCAGCTGGCAAAGCAGCACTTCCAGCTTCACCTTGCCGTCGGACAGCGCCTTGGCCAGGGCTTCGAGCCGTTTGACATAACCGCCATGATCGGCGCCGAGAATGAAGATCAGCTCCTCGAAGCCGCGCTCGATCTTGTCGCGCATGTAAGCGACATCGCTGGCGAAGTACGTATAAGCGCCATCGGACTTCACCAGCGGCCGGTCGATATCGTCGCCGACCTCGGTGGAACGGAACAGCGTCTGCTCGCGGTCTTCCCAGTCATCCGGCAACTGGCCCTTCGGCGGTGGCAGCTTGCCTTTGTAGACATGCCCCTTGAGGGTCAGGTCGTTGATGGCGGATCGGATTGCGCCGCCGTTATCGCCATGCAGCGAACGCTCGGAAAAGAACACTTCATGATGGACGTTGAGTGCTGCGAGGTCCTCGCGGATCAGCTCCATCATAGCGTCGATCGCGCGGTCGCGTACGATCGCAAGCGCTTCGTCTTCCGGCTTCTGGGTGAGGCCGGCGCCGAATTCGTCGGCCAACGCCTTGCCGACCGGCACGAGATAGTCGCCAGGATAGAGCCCGGCCGGGATTTCACCGATCTCCTCGCCCAGCGCCTCGCGGTACCGCAGCAGCACCGACTTCGCCAGCACGTCGATCTGCACGCCGGCGTCGTTGATGTAATATTCCTTGGTCACATCGTAGCCGGCGAAGGCAAGAATATTGGCCAGCGCATCGCCGACAACCGCACCCCGGCAATGGCCGACATGCATGGGGCCGGTCGGGTTGGCGGAAACATATTCGACGTTGATCTTGCGGCCGGCACCCATGCCGGAGCGGCCGAAACCGCCAGCTGCTGCAAGCATTTCGGCAAGCCGCGCCTGCCAGAAGCGCGGCGAAAAACGCATATTGATGAAACCGGGACCGGCGACCGCCACCTCCGCGACATCGGCGTCTTTTTCCAGCAACGCAGCAATGTCGGCGGCCAGCTCGCGTGGATTGCGGCCCACCGCCTTGGCTAGCACCATGGCAGCATTGGTCGCGATGTCGCCATGGCTTGGGTCGCGCGGCGGCTCGACAGTGACGCGCGAAAGGTCAGGACTGGCGCCATCTACTGTTTTAATTTCAGACTGTTCTACAGCTTTCTTAATCCGATTGCTGAAATCGGCGAAGATATTCATGGCGAAAATCCAGAGATTGGCGCCCCACGCGCCCCGAAAATCGGCTCAGTCGGGCTGAACGGTGGTTCGCCTAGACCAATTCCGGCGTGTGGTCAAACAGGCGCTTGTGTTCCTTCAGGGCGTAGGTGTCGGTCATTCCGGCCAGGAAATCGGCAACGCTGCGCGCCCGGATCCGCTCCTCGGCCCGGTCCAGCCCTTCGCGCCAGCCCTCCGGCATCTGACGCGGGTCCGCGTAATAGGCATCGAAGAGGTCGGCCACCACCTGCTCGGCGTGGGCGCGCACCTGCATCACCGCCGGGCTGCGGTAGAGATTGGCATAAAGAAAGCCTTTCAGCTTCTTTTCGTCGGCCGCCATCTGCTCGGAAAAAACCACGCAGGGGGCGAATGCGGCGCGGACATCCTCCACGCGTTGCGGGTTCAAGCCGGCAAGACGGCCGCGCGATGTGACAATCACGTCTTCGACCATCGCCGTTATCTGCCTGCGCACGATCTCATGCCCGGTGCGGGCCGGATCGAGATGCGGATAGCGGCTCTGGACAGTTGCCAGCAGACCGGCGGTGAGTGGCACCTCATGCAGCATGTCCAGCGTCAGCAGGCCGGAGCGCAGCCCGTCGTCGATGTCGTGTGCGTTGTAGGCAATATCGTCGGCAATCGCGGCGCATTGCGCTTCCACGCCGGCAAACTTTGCGAGCTCCAGATTGTCGAGCTCGTTGTAATCGCGGATCGGCTGCGGCACGGGGCCATCCAGCCCGTTTCCTTCTGCGTCGGTCAACGGACCATTGTGTTTGACGAGCCCCTCCAGTGTCTCCCAGCTCAGGTTGAGACCATCGAACTCGGCGTAGCGCCGTTCGAGCCGCGTCACGACGCGCAGCGACTGGGCGTTGTGATCGAACCCGCCCCAGCGGGCCATCTTCTCGTTCAGCGCGTCCTCGCCGGTATGCCCGAAGGGCGTGTGGCCGAAATCGTGGACCAGAGCCACGGCCTCGGCGAGGTCTTCGTCGCACTCCAGCGCCCGGGCGAGGGCACGCGCGATCTGGGCCACCTCGATCGAATGCGTCAGCCGGGTGCGGTAGTGGTCGCCTTCATGGGCAATGAAGACCTGGGTCTTGTGTTTCAGGCGCCGGAACGCAGTTGAGTGGATGATGCGGTCGCGGTCGCGCTGAAACGGCGTTCGCGTCGGGCTTTCCGGTTCAGCATAAAAACGTCCGCGGCTGCGCGCCGGGTCTGTGGCATAGGCCGCGCGCGGCCTGTAGCCGAAGCCGATACCCTGCAGATCGCCGCTCGCTGTCATGTGACTGTGCCGCCGGTTGACTTGCCCCTGGGCGCTTCATACCTATGAGCGAAACGCAAACGCAAGGTGACAGCCATGGGCGCCGACGCGAAGACAGCCATGAATTCGGTGGAAATCAGCGATGCAGCTGCAAAGCGCATCCTGTCCGTACTTGCCAAGCAACCGGACAAGACAGCGCTGCGTGTTTCCGTCGAAGGCGGCGGCTGCTCCGGCTTTTCCTACAAGATCGACCTGACCGACAGCCAGAACGACGACGACAAAGTGTTCGAAAAGGACGGCGCCACCGTCCTCATCGATGAGTTGTCGCTTGTCTATATGGGCGGCTCGGTGATCGACTTCGTCGACGATTTGATCGGCCAGTCATTCCAGATCAAAAACCCTAATGCTGTCGCTTCCTGCGGCTGCGGGACAAGCTTCTCAATCTGACCTGCGTTCCGTATCGGACATGAAAAAGGCCGCGTTTCCGCGGCCTTTTTTGTTCGGGTTACGCGGGTGCCTTACCGCTCGAGTTCCTTGGGCAGCACCAGATTGAGCACGATCGCCAGGAAGGCGGACGGAAGCAGACCCGACGTGAGCAGTATCTGCGCCGTCTTGGGCAAGTGCTGCAACGCACCGGGTTCAAGCTGCAGGCCGAGGCCCACCGACAGCGAGATGGCGAAAATCACCATGTTGCGCCGGTTCCAGTCGACGTCGGAAAGCATGTTGATGCCGGCCGAAGCGACCATGCCGAACATCACGATGACACCGCCGCCGAGCACGGCGATCGGCACCGTGGAGATGATCGCACCGATCTTCGGGATCAGCCCGCAGATGATCAGGAAGATCGCACCGTAGGTTACAACATGGCGGCTCATCACGCCGGTCATGGAAATGAGGCCGACATTCTGGCTGAACGAGGTGTTGGGCAGACCGCCGAAAATGCCGGCAACTGCGGTTCCAAGACCATCGGCATAGGTCGCGCCCGAGATTTCCTTGTCGGTTGCTTCCCGGCCGGCCCCGCCCTTGGTGATGCCCGACACGTCGCCGACTGTTTCGATGGCCGATATGACGGCCATGAAGCACATGCCGATGACCGCGGCGGCGGTGATGTCGAAACCCCATTTGAAAGGCGTCGGCACCGCGACCCAGCCGGCATTGCCGACATTGCCGAAATTCACCATGCCGAGCATCAACGCGACGATGTATCCGGCGATCAACCCGAGCAGTACGGCTGCGATCGACCACATGCCCCTTGCGAAAAACTTCAAAAGCAGCGTGACCACAATCACCACCAGGGCCACGCCCCAGTGCTGCGCACCGCCATAGGCCTCGGTGCCGATGAGCGGTACGCCGCCTGCGGCATACTGGATGCCGACCTTGATCAGAGCCAGGCCGATCATCAGCACGATGAGACCCGTGACCAGCGGCGGCAGCGCAAAGCGCAGCCGGCCGATGAACGTGCCCAGAAAGAAGTGGAATATGCCGCCGATGACGACACCGCCCATAAGCGTGCCCATGGCGGCTACGCCCTGCCCGGCGACGAGCGGGATCATGACCGGCAGGAAGGCGAAACTTGTGCCCTGCACGATCGGCAGCCTGCCGCCGATCGGTCCTGCTCCCATCGTCTGAAACAGGGTTGCGATGCCGGCAAACAGCATCGACATCTGGATCATGTAGATGAGGTTCGGAAAGTCCGGCGAATTGGAGCCGAACCCGAAACCGGCGGCACCGGCAACGATGATGGCCGGCGTGACATTGGAAATGAACATCGCCATCACGTGCTGGATGCCGAGTGGCACGGCCTGGGCGAGCGGCGGCGTGTAATCGGGATCCCGCAACCTGTCTTCCAGCGCGGTGCTGTTGTCAGCAGTCGTGTCTGTCATTTCGAAGTTCCCCCTTCTCAACACCGCGCCTTTTTGCGTAGATGATTCGAAGCGCAGGAGCGGCTGTGAAGCATCCTCCCTGTGCAAGGTCCCGACCACCAAAATAAATTTGAAAGACAGCTAAGCGTTTCATGAAAATCGCAACCTGGAATATCAACGGCATCAAGGCCCGCATCGACAATGTTCTGCAATGGCTTGGCGACACTTCGCCGGATATTGCCTGCCTGCAGGAAATCAAATCGGTCGACGAGAACTTCCCGCGGATGGAGATCGAATCGCTCGGCTACCATGTCGAAACCCATGGCCAGAAAGGGTTCAACGGCGTCGCGATCCTGTCGAAGATGCGTTTCGACGAGGTCAATCGCAGGCTTCCGGGCGACGACGATGACGAACAGGCGCGTTTCATCGAAGGCGTGTTTTCGGTGCGCGACGGGCATGGCAGGCCGAAGGCGCTGCGCGTGGTGTCGCTCTATCTGCCCAACGGCAACCCTGTGGATACCGAGAAGTTTCCCTACAAGATCGGCTGGATGGAGCGTCTGGAACGGTGGGCCGAAGGCCGGCTGGCGTTCGAGGAACCGCTGGTTCTTGCCGGAGACTACAATGTGATCCCGCAGCCGGAAGACGCCAAGAACATCGACGTCTGGCTGGGCGACGCTCTGTTTATGCCGGAAAGCCGGCAGTCGCTGCGCCGCCTCGAAGGTCTCGGCTTTACCGATGCGCTGCGGGCCGGTGACGATTCAGCCGGGATTTACACATTCTGGGACTATCAGGCTGGTGCCTGGCAAAAGAACAACGGCATCCGCATCGATCACCTGATGCTGTCGCCGGAAGCTTCGGACCATCTGCGTGGCACGACGGTGGAAAAGCGGGTCCGGGCCTGGGAAAAGCCGTCCGACCATGTGCCGGTGATTGCCGAACTGGCGCTCGAAGCGGCATAAGGCCTGCGCTGACGGGGTCAGGAGCGCCTGAATGCGGCCTGGATGACCGCAAGGGCCGTTTGTGCTAATGTAGGGCATGAAAACGCTGCTGCTCGGCCTTTCACTGGCTGGCCTGGTTGTCGCTTTCGCGGCCCCGGCCCGGGCTGATTGTCAGTGCGTTGCCGCCGGCAAGAAATACGGCGTCGGCGAAGTCGCATGCCTCAGGCTGCCCGGAGGCGACCGGCTGGCGCGATGCAGCATGGTGCTCAACAACTCGTCCTGGACGCCGCTGCAGCAGTCATGCCCGTTTGCCATGGCGGACACAGAGCCAGTGTTGTCGCCGCAAGCAGATATGAAGGCGGCGGCAACCGAAGTCGCCGCCGGACATTCCCGCATCGTCAGGAAATAGTGCCTGCTCTTAGTGGCTGGTTTTGTGCAGGAGATCGCCGGCAAGGGCGATTGCAGTGCGCCGGTCGGCTTCGCCGGCAATGGCAAAAGCCTCTTCCTGCATCGTTCTGATCCAGTCGACGTCGGTAACGTGCGCGGTCTCCAGCGCAACGGTCATCATCGCCAGTCCCTGAACGACCTTGCCGCTGTGGAACAGCATGTTGCCCAACGTGGCCTGCGCGCCGGCATGGCCCTTCTCCGCCGAGAGCTGGAGCCAGCGGCCGGCCTGACGCACATTCTTCCTGACGCCTTCGCCATTGAGGAACATGCGGCCGATCTCGTACTGGGCAACCGGATTACGGTAAGTCGCAGCTGCACGCATGTAATAGTCCTGTGCGGCAGCCAGGTTCGGCTTCACGGGCGTGCCTTCGATGCCGGTCCTGAGGTAGTTTGCCACGGCAACCAGCGCATCGGATACATAAGGCACGTCGGGCGAGCCGACTTCGACATCCTGACGCACGATCTCGTTGAAGAACTTGAAGGCCTCGAAATCGTTACGCTGAACGCCGTCGCCTTCGGCATACATGCGCGCGAGTTTCCAGCTTGCACCGATCTGGCCGTTTTCGGCAGCGTAACGATAGGCTTCGACGGCCTCTTCCTTGTGGCCTTGCTTGTAGGCGGTGAAGCCGAAACGGAACACCGCGAACGGGCTGCGCTCCGGCGCAGCAGTCACAGCCTTCTCGTCCAGCGCGAAAGCGCCGGGAGAAAGCGTCGTGGCTACCAGAACAGCAAGGCAGAGTACCGTTGCGGCTTTGCCTAGCGCTGCAAAAGCGCCGACGACAGCCCCGTTACCCTTTCCAGCTACATACATACTCATGGTTGGCTCTGAACCGCATCTGTTTTGCGCCGGGCGCCTTCTTGAGTGCGTCCTGGCGTGAATGAACCTTTCGGGTGCGCGCGTTTTATGGCGGGAAGTGGGCAATTTGGGCAGGCAGGCCGCCTGCCCGTTCTTCTTGCCCCGACTGTTGCCGAATCGTCACAAATCGCGCACGGGAGGCTCAAAACCTGCAATCGGCGATCAGGCGGCGGCTTCCACACGCTGCAGCGCCAGCTTAAGCCGGTCGCCGGTCTCGGTCAGTTCAGCGAGTTTTTCGCGGTCCGCCTCGACCACTTCTGCCGGCGCGTTGGCGACGAACTTCTCATTGCCGAGCTTCTTTTGGATGCGCGCGATCTCGCCCTGATTACGGTCGATTTCCCGCTTCAGCCGAGCAGCCTCCGCAGACACGTCGATCAGATCGCCGAGCGGCAGGCAGATCGTCGCCTCGCCGACCACGATCTGCGCGGCACCCTTGGGCGCTTCATCGGCAAAACCGACTTCGCCGGCGCGCGCCAGCCTGCGGATCGCGGGATCGTGCCGTGCAGCGCGCTCGCGCGTTGCGGCGTTGGCGCCGACAATCACCAGCGGGGCGATTGCCGCTGGCGGCACATTCATCTCCGCCCGTACCGAGCGCAGGCCGCTGACCAGCTCGACCAGCCAGTTGATTTCGGCCGCGGCTTCGTCATCGGCGAAATCCGGCTGCGGCCAGGCGGCGTGGCAAAGCAGGCTTTCGCGTTCGTCGCCGACGGCCGTTTCAGCCCAAAGCTCCTCCGTCATGAAGGGCATGAAGGGGTGCAGGAGCTTGTAGATTTCGTCGAGCACATAGGCCGATACCGCCCGCGCCTCGGCTTTCGCGGCCTCGTCTTCGCCCGAATATACCGGCTTCAGAAGCTCCAGATACCAGTCGCAGAAGAGGTTCCAGACAAACCGGTAGGCGGCGCTCGCGGCGTCGTTGAAGCGATAGGAGGTGATGCCCTCCGTCACCTCGCCGGCGGTGCGCGATAGCTCCGTCAGGATCCAGCGGTTCACGGTCAGCTTGACATCCGACAGGTTCAGCGCCGGGTCGCGCTTCATGCCGTTCATTTCGCCGAAGCGGGTCGCGTTCCAGAGCTTGGTGCCGAAGTTGCGGTAGCCGGCGATGCGGGCCGGATCGAGCTTCACGTCCCTGCCCTGCGCGGCCATGATGGCCAGCGTGAAGCGCAGCGCATCGGCGCCGTATTCGTCGATCAGCTCCAGCGGATCGATGACGTTGCCTTTCGACTTCGACATCTTGGCGCCGGTCTTGTCGCGCACCAGCGCATGCACGTAGACGGTGTGGAAGGGCTCTTCTTCCATGAAATGCATGCCCATCATCATCATGCGGGCAACCCAGAAGAAGATGATGTCGAAGCCGGTAACCAGGACATCGGTCTGGTAATAGGTCTTCAGCTCCGGCGTCTTGTCCGGCCAGCCGAGCGTGGAGAACGGCCACAGCGCCGACGAGAACCAGGTGTCGAGAACGTCTTCGTCGCGGGTGAGGATTTCGCCCGGCTTGAAGTTTTCGAGCTTTTCCTCGACCCAGCTTTTCCAGGGGGTGTCGACGGCGAGGTAATATTCCACCGCGTCGTCCAGTGCTTCCTTCTCGGTCTTGGCGACGAAGATATGGCCGTCCGGCCCGTACCAGGCGGGAATCTGATGGCCCCACCAGAGCTGGCGCGAAATGCACCAGGGTTCGATGTTTTCCATCCAGTTGAAATAAGTGTTTTCCCAGTTCTTGGGCACGAAGTTGGTGCGGCCCTCGCGCACCGACGCGATGGCCGGTTCCGCCAGCGTCTTGGCGTCTGCAAACCACTGGTCGGTCAGCATCGGCTCGATGACCACGTTGGAGCGGTCACCGAAGGGCTGCATGATCTTCTTCGATTCCACGTAAGGAATGTCGTTGCCTTCTTCGTCCTTCACCGTGACGGCGAGGCCTTCGGCGTTGATTGCGTCGACGATCAGCTTGCGGGCCTCGTAGCGGTCGAGGCCGCGATATTCGTCCGGCACGAGATTGATCGCGTCGACTTCCGCTTCACCCGGCAGGTCGCCGGTCCTGGCGATCTGCATCGCCTGCGCCGCGCAATGCTCATAAGGCTCGCCGTCGGCGCGCATCGCAGCGCGCGTATCCATGAGCCGGTAGAGCGGAATGCTGTTGCGGCGCGCGACCTGGTAATCGTTGAAATCATGAGCGCCGGTGATCTTCACCGCACCTGAGCCGAATTCCGGATCGGGGTATTCGTCGGTGATGATCGGGATCAGGCGGCGGTGCTCTTTCGGGCCAACCGGAATTTCACACAGCTTGCCGACAATCGGCGCATAACGCTCATCGTCGGGATGCACCGCAACGGCGCCATCGCCCAGCATGGTTTCAGGGCGCGTAGTGGCGATGGAAATGTAGTCGCGCTCTTCGGTAAAGACGATATTGCCGTCCTCGTCCTTCTCGACATAGGTGTAGGTTTCGCCGCCCGCCAGCGGATATTTGAAGTGCCACATATGGCCGGCGGCTTCCTTGTTCTCCACTTCGAGATCGGAGATGGCTGTCTCGAATTCCGGATCCCAATTCACCAGCCGCTTGCCGCGGTAGATCAGCCCCTGCCGGTAGAGCGTGACGAAGACCTCGAGCACCGCGGCCGAAAGTCCCTCGTCCATGGTGAAGCGCTCACGCGCCCAGTCGCAGGACGCGCCAAGACGGCGCAGCTGGTTGAGGATCGCACCGCCGGATTCGCCCTTCCACTCCCACACGCGGTCGATGAAATCCTCGCGCGTCAGGTCGCGGCGATGGATCTGGTTTTCCATGAGCTTGCGCTCGACCACCATCTGCGTCGCGATGCCCGCATGGTCCATGCCCGGCTGCCAAAGCACGTTCTTGCCGCGCATGCGCTCGAAGCGGATCAGAATGTCCTGCAGGGTGTTGTTGAGGGCATGGCCCATATGCAGAGAGCCGGTCACATTGGGCGGCGGGATGACGATCGTGAACGGGTCCGCGCCGGGTTTCGACCCTGCGCCGGCGCGGAAGGCATCGGCCGCCTCCCATTTGTCCGTGATCCTGGGTTCGACGCTCGCGGCGTCATAGGTCTTTTCAAGCATTTGCGGCCCGCGATGAAGGGAATTCGTCGCGCCGGTGTAAACCGGAACGGCTCAGCCAAGTCAATTGCTACGGGTCAAAGCACAAGGCCGCCCGGCGCATGCGAGCGGCCTGAAATGCGGCAATCGGCAGGAAGCGGCGCTAAATGTCCGCTTGGTGTCAGCGTGTTGCGCCGCGTGCGACGCGTTCGATTTCCTCGCGGACAAGACGTTCGACCAGAACCGGCAGATTGTTGTCCAGCCAGTCCTGCAGCATGGGCCGCATCAGCTCTTCGGCAATCTCGTCGAAGCTGCGCTTCTGGCTGGCTGCAAACACGTCCGAAAGTTCGCCGAACGCGGCTGCGACCTGGCGCTCCGCAGTCTCGGAGATGATCGACGTACGCTGCGGCAGATTGGTCGCCGACGGCTCGAACGGCTCGGGTGCCTCGTCGTGAAGCGGCTCGGCGCGCGGCGGAAAATCCTGCGGCGGCGTGAAATTGTCAGCTGCCTCGGCTGCCGGCGGTGTGAAACCGTCTGCCAGGGCATCCGTGGTGTCACGCACGGGTTCAGGCTCGGAAAGTTCACTTCGGAAGGCATCGATATCGGATGCATCCGCGTCGCTGCCAGCCTCTACGATGTCAGGCTCGCCTATCGCGTCGTCGGCATGGCCGGGCTGCGCGAACGCCGTGTCCTCGTTCGCCGACTGCCCCGCATCGTTGCCCGCCGGGGCTGTATGATCGCTGTCTTCGATAATTCTGCGGATCGACGCGAGAATCTCTTCCATAGAAGGTTCGCGCGATGGAACGCTGCTCGCCTGTGCCATTGGTCCGCTGCCGCCTCTTTCCTCGCTCCGGCGTCTGGCGACGCCGCTGTTCGGACTATCCGAATCAACAAGACCGTATCGAAAAGAGCGTCACGGTTTAATCCGCCAGGTGAAATAAACTTGCCGTTTCGCACAGCAAAGAGTTTGACGCCGCGGAACCGGAACTGGCGTATTGCTTGAGGAAATCTAGCGGCCGTCGGGCGTGCGCAGGCCGAACCACTTGTCCTTGACGGCCTGATAATGCTCTTCCGGATCATGCTCCTGAACCGCCAGCCCAAGCTTGTGGACCGACAGCCGGCCGATGGCGGACAGAATGGCATAGCTGGCGACAACGACGCTGTATTCGGAACTCACCAGGCTGATCTGCGCTGCATTCACATTGGCCTGCGAAGTCAGCACGTCGAGGGTCGTGCGCTGGCCGACGCTGCGCTCGTCGATAACGCCGTTCAGCGCCAGCTGGGCTGCTGAAACGACTTCGCGGTTGGCGACGACCGATTCGCGCGCAGCCTGATACTGCGCCCAGGCCGACGCCACGGCATTGCGGACCTGATCGCGGGTCACGTCGACATTGATACGTGCCCGGCCCAGCGATTCCTTGTTGCGGCGCACCGTCGCCGAAACGCGTCCTCCCTGATAGATCGGGACGCGCAGCGCGGCGCCGATCGATGCCGTGTTGCTTGCGCCATCGGATGGCAGCGCCGGCACACCGTTGGAAAAGCTGCGGCCAATGCCGGCGGTTGCCGAGACGCCCGGCAGCATCGCACCTTCGCTGGATTTCACGGTGAAGGCAGCGGCATCGACCAGATGCTCGGTCGCCGCGATTGCCGGGTGTTCGCGCGCAGCTTCGGCAAAGGCCTGCTCAACCGAAGCCGGCAGCAGCTTTGCGACCGGACCGGCGCCTTGCAGCTTGCCGGGGCGCTCGCCAATGACCTGAACGTACAGCGCTTCGCTTGCGAGCACCTGGGCGCGGGCAGCGCTCAGCTGCGCGACCGCCTGCTGGCGGCTTGCCTCGGCCTGCGCGACGTCGGTGCGGGTGCCCTCGCCGACATCAAAACGCGAACGCGCGGCGCGCACCTGTTCTTCCAGGAACTCGAGATTGCGCTGGCGCAATACGGCGACCTGCCGGTCGCGAATCACGCCCATATAGGCTGACGCGGCGTCGAACAGCGTATTCTGCACGGCATTGCGCAAAGACTGCTGCGAGGCGCGCACCTGCGCTTCGGCCGCTGCGACGTTGTTCTTGGTCTGGAAACCGTCGAAGATCGTCTGGTTGATCTCGATTCCGAAAGAACCGGAGGTGATCGAGCGGCCTCCAAGCGCGGAGGAGCGGGTGTAGGTGACACCTGCGGTGCCGGCAATAGTGGGCCGGTAGCCGGACTTGGCGATCGCGACGTTTTCGTCGGTCACGCGCACGCCGGCGCGTTCCGAATTCAGGCTCGAATTGTTCTGATAGGCCTTGGCCATGGCCCCGGCGATGGTTTCAGCGGAGGCAGGCGCAGAAATTACCAGCGCCAGTGAGAGCATGAACGCGCTCGCGACACTCCGTCGAACTGGGAACACAACCCACCTCACTTACAGCCGGACAGCAACCAGCCAAACAATGTCCAGACGGCCTGGAGAGTCCCCTCATCCGAGGCCAGCTTAATGGCTACACGGCAGATGTAGTGAGTTCAAGGAACAATGTAAGAGGCGGATTTGAGCCAGTCCACGGAATCGCAATGTGTTGCGTTCAAGCCTCAGAATTGGAACTCCGCAACCTGCTGGAACCCTGGCAGCGGGCGAACCGCGGCGTTAAAGGCCTTGCGGCCGCTGATCACGCCTTCCGCATTATAGAAGACATGCGCGGCACCTGCGTTGCCGTTGCCGACAACCGCGACCAGGCGGCCGCCATCGCGCAGCTGCAGCAGCAGCTCGTCCGGCACCTGATCGACCGCGCCCTCCACAATAATGACATCGAACGGCGCTTCATCCGGGCACCCGGCCTGGAGCGCACCGGTGACAACAGCGACATTGTCATAGCCAAGCTCGGTGAGTTTGCCGGTCGCGGTGGCCGCGAGGCCCTCGTCGCACTCCAGTGCGATCACCGAACTCGCCAGCTGCGACAGCACCGCGCTGGAATAGCCGGTGGTGCAACCGATATCGAGCACGAAGTCACCGGATTCGATCTCGGCCAGCTGAACCAATTTGGCAAAGGGCGACGGCTCCATCAGATAGCGGGCCGGCGCATCCGATGCCGCATCCGCAACCAGAATGTCCTCGTCGATATAGGCCAGCTCGGCGCGCGACCTGGGCACGAATTCCTCTCGCGGCACGGAGAGCATCGCGTCCAGAACCGACGCGCTCGTCACGTCGGTCGTGCGCAACTGCCCGTCGACCATTTTCACCCTGCGCTGCTCGAAATCGCCGCTCATAGTCGTTACCGCCCGGTTGCAGCGCTGTCGCGCCATGCCCTCATGCAACACCGGCTGGTGCCGGATCGCAAGTTCTTGTGTGAATTGGAGGCCTCGCCCGGAATCGAACCGGGGTGCAAGGATTTGCAGTCCTCTGCGTAACCACTCCGCCACGAGGCCCCGCTGCTCGGCGCAGCGCAGGCGGATCAATAGGTTGGGGCGAATCCTCCGTCAAGCCGGGGCAAGCGGTTCTGAAGAGAATCCTCGCCGTGTTCTGAAGAATTCGTTTGTCAGTCGCGATTCCGGGCCCGCTGCGAGCGGCGCTGTCCCCACCACAGCACGATTCGCCTGCGCAGGCGGCGAAAGGCGGCAAAATCGTACGACAGGATGAGCGCGCCCAAGGGAATCATCCAGAATCCGAGTACCGGCAGGAAGCCCAAGGTGCCCAGCAGCATAAGGCCAATCCCGAGCGCCGTGCGAGCCAGACGCGACCGCGGCAAGGCGACTTCGCGGCCCAGAAAGCGCAAACGTACCGGTTTTGCCGCGTTGGGCAAGTCGCCCCGCGCACCGGCACCGCTGCCTTCGGACATGTCATTCGGGTCGGTTTTTGCCATTCGCCACCATGCAAATACGGGCCAGGCGTCCTTTTGCCGCCCGGGAAGTTCCGGGCGATATGTGAGGTGATTTGGCCCGTATTGCGAGCAAAATCGCGGTGCGGCATTTTTTGCCGGTAGCGCGCTTTGCAAAGCCGAGTCGGTTTGCTATAGGCTCCGCCGTTCGCGAGCGCGGCTGTTCCCCGGTAGCTCAGCGGTAGAGCAACCGGCTGTTAACCGGTTGGTCGCTGGTTCGAATCCGGCCCGGGGAGCCACTTTCTTCTTCATTCCATCGAGCTGCGTCAGCCGGCCGCCTTGTTGAGCTTCGGTCTCCTAAGAGAAGCTGTCGCCCTAAAACATTGAAATAGACCAGCGTCCCCCTTACGGATGCTCAATCGATTGGGGACAAGCATGCTCAAGTGGATCGTGCTCGCGGCGATGCTGACAGGCGTTGGCTACTTAACCTACGATCAGTATCGCGCCGGGTATTTTACGCGGCCGCCGATGCCTGAAGGCGCATTCTCTCTCTCATACAAGAACGGTCTTCGAGCCATCCTGGTCGGTATTCCTGAAGAGAAATCCACGAGGCGTTATCTAGGTTTCGGAGCGAATGTACCGTTCTATTTGGAAGATGCATGGTCGTTCTGCCGTCCTCCGCTAGAGGACGAAATGCAGAAGGTATCCAAATTTATGAGCGACCGGGATTGGCCGGGTGAAAGATTCGAGGCTGTTTGCGAAGTGAAAGTCGACGGTCGGCCCGTCGTGCGCGGCTGGATCACCTCGGTCCCTAGGGTCTAGCTACACCAACTACCCTTGCCGCCGCGGCGGCGCTGCCTAGTTTGACGGGTTCCAGCGTCCCAGCAGCCAAGACAGATCATGACCGTCTCCAGCTCCGGCGAAACCGAAAACCCTGTTGTCGTTCTCTTCCGCCACGATTTGCGGCTGGCGGACAATCGCGCGCTGTCCGCAGCTGCCGAGAGCGGCAAGCCAGTCATTCCCTTGTTCATATTCGACGAGGTGTCGCCCGGCATTCGGCCGCTGGGCGGTGCGCGACGCTGGTGGCTGCATCACTCGCTAACCGCACTCGACAAGGCACTCGGTGAACGGGGCGCGAGACTTTTTCTGCGTTCGGGCGAAACGCTTTCGGTCGTGGACGACGTTCTGCAAAAGACCGGCGCCGACATGGTGCTGTGGAACCGCCGCTACGATCCGCCCGCGATCGAGGTCGATACAGCGCTCAAATCCGGCCTGAAGGATCGCGGCGTCGCCTGCGCCAGCTTTGAAGGGCAGCTTCTGCATGAACCCTGGAAGCCGAAGACCGGCAGCGGCGGGTTCTACAAGGTCTACACGCCCTTCTGGCGTGCACTCGCGTCCGGCGACGAACCGCGCGCACCGGTTGCGGCGCCGAAGAAAATTCGTGGGTTCGATGGCCCCCTCGCCTCCGACGATCTCGCCGACTGGGAACTCCTGCCGACAAAACCCGACTGGGCCAGCGGCCTCCGCGAAAGCTGGCAGCCGGGCGAAGCCGGAGCCCAACGGCGGCTTGCCGATTTCATCGACGGGGCGCTGGAAGATTATGCCGTCAAGCGCGACCGGCCTGACCGGGAAAGCACGTCGCGGCTTTCGCCCTATCTGGCAAATGGCGAGATCACGCCGTTCCAGATCTGGCATGCACTTTCCGGGCTCGACGACAAGCTCGGCGACGACGTGCTGAAGTTCCGCAAGGAGCTGGTGTGGCGGGAATTCGCCTGGCATCTGCTTTTCCACAATCCCGACCTGGCCCGCACCAACTTCAACCGCGACTTCGACGAATTTCCCTGGCGGCAGGATGAATCGGCACTCAAGGCCTGGCAGCTAGGCCGGACAGGCTATCCGATTGTCGATGCCGGCATGCGTCAGCTCTGGGAAACCGGCTGGATGCACAACCGCGTGCGCATGGTCGTCGCCTCGTTTCTCACCAAGCACCTGCTGATCGACTGGCGCGAGGGCGAAACCTGGTTCTGGGACACGCTGGTCGACGCCGACGCGGCCAACAATCCCGCCTCATGGCAGTGGGTCGCGGGCTGCGGCGCCGATGCCGCGCCCTATTTCCGCATCTTCAATCCAACGCTGCAGGGCGAAAAATTCGATCCCCATGGCGATTATGTGCGCCGCTTCGTGCCGGAACTCGCGAAAACCGACGCAGATTCCATTCACCAGCCGGCTTCAAAAAAAGCGCAGAAATCGACGTCCGACGTGAAACTCTCAGCCGTCTACCCCGTAGCTCTGATTGACCACCGCGAGGCGCGCCAGCGTGCACTTGCGGCCTATCAGCAGTTGCGGGGAGCACATGAACATCATTCCGATCAACCGGGGAAACGCAGGCAAGCATAAGATAGCGGTCGTCGGGTCCGGCATTTCCGGCGCCTCGGCGGCATGGGCACTCGCCGCGCATGCCGATATCACGCTTTTCGAAGCCGGCGAGCGGCCGGGCGGCCACACCGCCACCGTCGATGTCGACTATGATGGCGAGATCATACCGGTCGACACCGGCTTCATCGTCTACAACGAGCACAACTATCCGGAGCTGACCGCCCTCTTTGCACATCTCGGCATTGCGACCGTCGAAAGCGACATGGGGTTTTCGCTGTCGCTCGACGGCGGCAAACTCGAGTGGAGCGGAAGCACGATCAGCTCGATCTTCGCGCAGCCGAAAAACCTCTTCTCGCCGCGGTTTCTTTTCATGCTGCGCGAGATATTCCGTTTCAACGCCGTTTGCGTGACCGACCGGCAAGCCGGCGTTCTCCACAACCGCACTATCGGCGAATATCTGGATTTCCGCAGCTTCTCGGCGGGATTTCGCGACAATTATCTGATCCCGATGGCGGCCGCGATCTGGTCGACGCCGCGCATCAAGATGCTGGACTATCCGGCGGAGAGCTTCATCTCGTTTTTCGAGAATCACCGGCTGATCCATTGGCAGCGACCGGTGTGGCGCACTGTGAAAGGCGGTGCGCGAACCTATCTCGACAAACTCCTGGCACCCGTCCATGACATCAGGACGAACGCGCCCGTGAAAACCGTGATCCGCGATTCGCTGGGCGTCACGATCTGGGCGGGCGACGCCGAACCCGAACGTTTCGATCAGGTGATCATCGCCGCCCACAGCGATCAGGCGCTTGCGATGCTGGGCGATCCTTCAGCAACGGAAAAGAACCTTCTTTCTGCCGTTCCCTACAAGCCGAACAGAGTCGTTCTCCATCGCGACCCGCGGCTGATGCCCAAGTCCCGGCGCGCCTGGTCGGCGTGGAACTATCTGCGCTCAAGCGGCGATGACGAGGTCTGCGTCACCTACTGGATGAACAGGCTGCAGGGGATCGATGCCGGCAAGCCGCTGTTCGTGACACTCAATCCCGCGGTCGAGCCGCGCGACGAACTCGTCTTCGGCGAGTGGAGCTACGAACACCCGCAGTTCGATGCCCGCTCTCAGGCGGCGCAAATCCGGCTCGACGACATTCAGGGCGTGCGCCGCACCTGGTTCGCGGGCGCTTGGACGGGAGCCGGCTTTCACGAAGACGGCCTGCGCTCCGGCCTCAATGCCGCGCAGGCGCTGGGCGCCACCGTGCCGTGGCGCGCTTCGCTCAATACTCTGCCGGCGAACATGCCGCTCGCCGCGGAATAGGCTTGGCCATGGAACGCATCACAACCATGACCGACAATGGTCCGCCGCCCGAGGCAGCGGCGGTTCTTTATAACGGCGAAGTCATGCATCAGCGGCTGAAGCCGTTCGGCCACCGGTTCAACTACAAGGTCTTTTCGATGCTGGTCGATATCGACCGGCTTGAGGAGGTCGACCGGTTATCGCCGCTTATGTCGGTCAACAAACCCAACCTTGTTTCGTTGCGCGAAAGTGACCAGACCGAGCGCGACGGCGAGACGCTGCGCGGTTTCGCCGACCGGCTTCTGCGCCAGGCAGGGATCGCCGAAACGGCACAGCGTATCCTGCTTCTCAGTTATCCACGCCTCTTCGGTTATGCGTTCAATCCGATCTCGGTCTATTTCGTCTATGGCGGCGGGGAAAAGCCGATCGCGCTGATCTATGCGGTGCGCAACACCTTCGGCGAACGTCACAGCTACGTCGCGCAGGTCGAGCCCGGCGACATGTCGGAAGCCGGCATTCGCCAGACGCGGGCCAAGCTCTTTCACGTCTCGCCGTTCATCGGCATGGATGCCCGCTACCATTTCCGCATCCTGCCGCCCGGAAAGACAGTCCGGCTGCGTATTCACGAGACGGAGGCCGGCGAAGCACTGCTTGCCGCTACGTTTTCCGGCAAGGCCCGGCCGGTTTCTACTGCCGCGCTTGCAGCAAACCTCTTGCGTATTCCTTTCATGACATGGAAAATCATGGCGGGAATCCATTGGGAAGCCCTCAAACTGTGGCTGAAGGGCGCCCGGTTTCACAAGTCGCCGCCGCCCCCACACCCCGTCAGCTTCAGTGATGCAGGGCGTCACACTGCTCCCGGTGAATAGCCGCGCTGGCGGCAATTCGGAGGTCGGCCGCCTTTCTGGCGGCAGCAGATAGAGGCGGTGCATATGGGCGGGACCGTTAACGAGGCGATCGGGCTCACGAAAGAAAACCACGCAGAATTCACGCGCGGGCTTCCAGCCAAGGCGCGTATGGCGCTGCGTTTGCTTACAGAATTGCCGAAAGGCACGCTGACCATCAACATGCCCGATGGCCGCTCCGTGATCGTCGGAGGCAATGCGCCCGGGCCGGATGCGGTGCTAACGCTGAAAAACTGGCGCCTGCCCGGCCGGGCGTTTTCCGGCGCTACGATCGGGGTGGCGGAATCCTTCATCGACGGCGACTGGGACAGCCCCGACGTAACGCGCTTTCTGGAGCTTTTTGTCGTCAACGAAAATGCAGGCGAGCAGCTTGCCGGCGGAGCCAACTGGTTCATGGGTGCTATCCAGCGCTTCCGCCATTGGCTCAACGACAACACCCGCACACGCGCCCGCAAAAACATCTCGGCACATTACGATCTGGGCAATGCCTTCTATCGCGAGTGGCTCGACCCCTCGATGACCTATTCATCGGCGCTCTATTCCACCGGGGCCAACGATCTGGAGCGCGCCCAGGGCGAAAAATACCGGGCGCTTGCCCGCGACATCGGCATTCAGGCCGGCGACCATGTGCTGGAAATCGGCTGCGGCTGGGGCGGCTTCGCCGAGTTCGCCGCCCGCGAGGTGGGCTGCCGGGTGACGGGTCTTACCATCAGCCGCGAGCAGCACGATTTCGCAAAGGCACGTATCCAGAAGGCCGGGCTCAGCGACAAGGTGGAGATCAAGTTCCAGGACTATCGCGACGAGACCGGCAAATATGACCGCATCGCCTCCATCGAGATGTTCGAGGCGGTGGGCGAGAAGTACTGGCCGGTGTTCTTCGGCAAGATGAAAGAGTGCCTGAAACCGGGCGGCACCGCCGGGCTGCAGATCATCACCATCAACGAGGAAGCGTTCGAGCGCTACCGTTCGCGGGTCGACTTCATCCAGCGTTATGTGTTTCCGGGCGGCATGCTGCCGACACCGCAGCTCTTGCGCTCGCTCGGTGCCGATCAGGGCCTTGCATTTCTGCGCGAGCGCGTGTTCCCGCAGGACTATGCACGCACGCTGGCCGAATGGCGCACGCGGTTCCAGGATTCATGGGACAGGATCGTCCATATGGGCTTCGACGAGCGTTTTCGCAGGCTGTGGGAATTTTACCTGCATTATTGCGAAGCAGGTTTTCGCGCCGAATACATCGACGTGAGGCAGGTGGTCTACAAGGCCTGAACCGCTTTCCTTCTCCCCGTTCACGGGGAGAAGGTGGTCCGTAGGGCCGGATGAGGGGCCGACCCGAACTTTCGCAGCCTCGCGCTGCCCCTCATCTGCCTGCTGGCATCTTCTCCCCGTGAACGGGGAGAAGAGCGAACAACACCTAAAGCGTGATGCGGTACTGCGCGAAGCCGTCGGCGCCCTCGCCTGCGGCCTCGATCTTCACGCCCTTCACGTCGGCGATGAACTCCTTCGCCTTCGGGCCGGTGTCGAACAGCACGGTTGCGCCGTCGATCGCGGCGAAGGTCCAGTTGGCGTCGGCAGACGGATTGATGGTGCCCCGGTCGACAATATAGCGCACGATCACATCGCGGTTTGTATCGGGTGCGGACAGCACCACCACATCGTCATTGATGCCCGGAAAATTGCCGCCGCCGCCGGCGCGGTAGTTGTTGGTGGCGACGATGAACCTCTGGTCCGGGTCGATCGGCTTGCCGTCGAACATCAGGTCGACAATGCGGCTTGAATCCGCATTCTGGACCTCGCCCTTCGGCGTGTATTTCGCCGGCTTCGACAGGTCGATCTTGTAGGTCACGCCGTCGATCACATCGAAATTGTAGGACGGGAAGTCCGGGTTGAGCAGCGGCTGGTCGGCCTTGCCGGGCTCAACCTGGTTGAAGATGCCGGCCGACATTTCGAGCCATTCCCTGACCGTCGCACCGGTGACGGCGACCGCGCGCACCGTGTTCGGGTAAAGGTAGAGGTCGGCGACGTTCTTGATCGCCACGTCGCCAGCGGGAACGTCGGTATAATATTCAGGGCCGCCGCGGCCGCCGGCCTTGAAGGGAGCCGCCGCGGAAAGCACCGGCAGATCCTTGTATTCGCCGTCCTTCAGCAGGTCCTTCACATACCAGATCTGCGCCTGGCTCACGATCTGCACCGACGGGTCGTCGGCGACCAGTGCGAAATAGGAATAAAGCGGTGCGGAGGTCTTGCCGACCGGCGTGCGCACATAGGTGAGCGTGTTCTCGTGGTCCTCCATCACGGCCGCCTCGACCGCGGCCAGGTTCTCCACGGTCGGGTTCACCTTGCGGTTTTCGTCGCGGGTGTAGATCGGCCGTGCCTCGGAGGTGGAATCCACCACCTTCCAGCTGTTGCCGTCGCGTTCGATCAGGAGATCGATAAGGCCCATATGGGAACCCCAGAAACCGCCCTGCACGGCGGGCTTGCCCTGGATGGTTCCCTTGGTGTTGTCGATGCCTTCCAGTCCATCGAACGCGCCCGGGAAGACGAGATGCTGATGGCCGGTGAACACCGCATCGATCCCTTCGACACCGGCCAGGAAGAACGAGGCGTTCTCCATCATGTCGGACTTCTTGTTGTCGATGCCGGAATGCGAAAGCGCGATCACGATGTCGGCTCCCTCTTCCTTCATCTGCGGCACCCAGGCTGCAGCAGCCTCGACGATGTCGCGGGTGACGACATTGCCGACCAGATGGCGCGAATCCCAGGTCATGATCTGCGGCGGCACAAAGCCGATGAAGCCGACACGTACGGTCTGCTCGGCGCCGGCGCCGTCGGTCACCGTCTTGTCCATGATCACGTAGGGCTTGGCATAGAGTTTGTCATCGCGCGGGTTGGCCGCGAGCTCAGTGCCGCTGACCAGATTGGCGCAAATGATCGGGTAATTCGCGCCGGCGTTCACCTTGTCCATGAAGGACAGGCCGTAGTTGAATTCGTGGTTGCCGAGCGTTCCGCAATCGTAGCCCAGCACGTTCATGGCCTTGATGACCGGGTGCATGTCGCCTTCCTTCATGCCCCGCTCATAGGCGATCCAGTCGCCCATCGGATTGCCCTGAAGGTAGTCGCCATTGTCGACCAGCATCGTGTTGGCCGCCTCGGCGCGAAAACCGTCGATGATCGACGCGGTGCGAGCCAGGCCCATCGTGTCGTTGGGCCGGTCGGCATAATAATCGTAGGGCAGCACCGACACATGAATGTCTGTCGTTTCCATGATGCGCAGATGCGCCTGGTTGCCCATGGCGCGGGCGGCGAAAGGATGCATCACGACGAGGCTGCCCAGTGCGGCGGCGCCTCCGAGAAATGAGCGTCGGGAAACGGAATGAAGATGAGTGGTCATAGAATGCCTCCTGAAGTGAAATACTAAGTCGGCTGCTAATCTGAAAAGTTTCGCGCCGCTTTGTTCAGGAGTCCAGCAGATTCAGGACACATCTTCATGACAGGCAAAGCATGGGCAAGTGACGTTGCGGCAATGATCTGCGGCAAGCAAGCTTTCGCTAGCCGGTGCCGCCATCGCCGCCGCCCTGCGTTATCAGCCGCGCAGAGCGCTGGCCGGAGGCGTAGATCCACAGCCAGGACAGCGCCACCGCGAGACGGTAGCGCAGGCCGATCAGGAAGTAGATGTGGGCGATGCCCCACAGCCACCAGGCCGGCCAGCCCTTGAGCCTTATCCAGCCGAAATCGACCACCGCGGCGCGCTTGCCGATCGTCGCAAGATCGCCCTGGTTTTTATAACGAAACGGTCTCGCCGCATTCGTTCCGGCGCACCTTGCCCTGATGATTTCGGCAACGTGGCGGCCCTGCTGTTTTGCCGCCGGTGCGACGCCCGGCACCAGGCCACCCTCGGGCCGCTCGACATGGGCGGTGTCGCCGATGACGAAGATATCCGGCTCGCCCCCGACCGTCAGGTCCGGCTCCACGACGACGCGCCCGGCGCGGTCTGCTTCAGCGCCCAGCCATTCGGCCGCCGGCGAAGCCGCGACGCCCGCGGCCCAAAGCACCGTCCTGGCCGCCAGATGCACGCCGTCGACAGTAACCCCGTCGGCATCCACAGCCGTCACTGGGTGCCCGAACATAAGCTCCACGCCGAGCCTTTCCAGCGCGCGGCCGGCATAGGCGGAAAGCTCGGGCCTGAAGTTCGCCAGAACGCGGTCGGCAGCCTCGACGAGCACAATGCGCGCGCCGGCGGGATCGATGTTGCGGAATTCGCCTTTCAGCGTGTCGCGCGCCAGCTCCGCGATCGTGCCGGCGAGTTCGACACCGGTCGGCCCGCCGCCGATTACAACGAAGGTCAGCAATGCGCTCCGCCTGACGGGATCGGTCTCGCGCTCGGCACGCTCGAAGGCGAGCAGAATGCGGCGGCGGATCGCCGTTGCGTCCTCGATCGTCTTCAGGCCGGGTGCAAAGGGCTCCCATTCGTCGTGGCCGAAATATGCGTGCCTGGCGCCCGTTGCGATTACAAGCGTGTCGTATGGGACGCTGCCTCCGTCGGCGAGCTGCACGGTCTTGGCCGCCTTGTCGACACCGGTGGCCGTGGCAAGCAGCGTCGTGACGTCCTTGCGGCGGCGCAGCAGATGGCGCACCGGCCAGGCAATTTCGGATGTCGCCAGCGAGGTGGTCGCAACCTGATAGAGCAGTGGCTGGAACAGATGATGGTTGCGCTGGTCGATGAGGGTGATCTTAACACCGGCGCCGCGCAATGAGCTGATGAGCTGGAGGCCGCCGAACCCGGCGCCCACGACCACCACATGATGCCTGCCGGTGTTCGCGTTCATGGTTATGCTCCGCATTTGCCAAAACGAAGATAGTCGCGATTGTGCATTGCAACAAGAGACGGCCCCGGGTGCCGGTTTGCCGCCGTCCCCTCGCGCGCTAGAATTCATGTGGAACAGTCGCGCAAGCGCCGAGGGCATCGAGCATGGACGGCTATCTCAATCAACTGATCGAATTCCTCACGGACACATCTGCGCGCGCGCTCGACTACATTTCGGAACCCTGGTTCATCTACCAGGTGGTCATTGCGCTGGCGCTGTTTGCGCTGGCGCGTTTTCTCGGCAACAGACTTGAGCCGAAGCTCGAAAGCCGCGCCCGTGCGATCAAGGGGCATCCGGGTCTTTTGAGGCTGGTCGCGGCGACCTTGCGGCGTTCGGACTGGGTAATCTTCATCGTCCTGCTTTTCATTGCCATCGCGGTATTGAGAAGCGTGACATGGCCAAGCCGCAGCTGGCTGCTCGGGATCCTGCTTTGGCTCGCCGGCACCTGGGTGGTGGTCGCGATCCTGTCGCGCATCATCCGCAACCGGCTCGTCGCGCGTTCGGTCGCGTGGCTAGTATGGATTTACGCCGCACTCGTCATTGTGGGCATCGACGAGCGCGTCGCTCTGCTGCTCGACAATCTGGCCCTGCCGCTCAACGAAGTACGCATTTCCGCGCTCACCGTGCTGAAAGCGGCGTTCCTGCTCACGCTGTCGGTGTGGATCGCCACCACGATCGGCAATTTCGTCGACGAGCGGGTCCAGCGCTCCAGCGAACTCACGCCCTCTATCCGGGTGCTGATCGGAAAGTTCGCGAAGTTCGGACTGGTGCTTCTGGCCGGTATCGTGGCGCTCACCGCCGTCGGCGTCGATCTCACCGCGTTCACCGTCTTTTCCGGTGCGGTCGGCGTCGGCCTCGGCTTCGGCCTGCAGAAGGTCGTTTCCAACTTCGTTTCGGGCGTCATCATCCTGCTGGACAAGTCGATCAAGCCCGGCGACACGATCTCACTCGGCGACACATTCGGCTGGATACGAGAATTGAGGGCGCGTTTTGTCTCCGTCGTCACGCGCGACGGGCGCGAGTATCTGATTCCGAACGAGGACCTGATCACACAACAGGTCATCAACTGGTCGTTTTCGGACGAGCTTGTGAGGCTCGATGTGCCCTTCGGCGTCTCGTATGATTGCGACCCGCACAAGGTCACCGAGCTGGCCATCAATGCCGCGGTTTCAGTCGCCCGCGTCGATGCCGACCGGCGGCCGGTCTGCTGGATTACGGCCTTCGGCGATTCCTCCCTCGATTTCGTGCTGCGCTTCTGGATACGCGACCCCCAGCAGGGGCTCACCAATGTGCGCGGCAAGGTGCTTCTGGCGCTGTGGGATGCGTTCAAGGAGAACGGCGTCGAAATCCCTTACCCGCATCGCGAAATCATCATGAAGGGTGGCGCGCCGCGCGGTGTCGCAGACGGTATTCCGAAGGATTGACCGGCGCGCTCACGCCATGTCGGCGCGGATGCCCATGCCGGTCCGGTCGATCACCTCGCGCAGGGCGAACGATGAGTTGATCTTCGTCACATGCGGCATGGCCGACAGCCATTCCTTGTGAATACGCTCATAGTCCTCGAGGTCGCGCGCGGCGATGCGCAGAATATAGTCGTATTCGCCAGACATCAGATGGCAGGACAGCACGTTCGGGCAGCGCCTGATCGCGGCCTCGAATTCCGACAAGGATTTCTCGAACTGGCCGGACAGCGAAATATGCACGATCGCCGTCATCTTGTGCCCGAGCGCCGCATTGGAAAGCCGTGCATGGTAGCCCGAAATGACGCCAGACTGCTCGAGATTATCGAGCCGGCGCGAACAGGCCGACTGTGACAGGCCGACCTTCTCCGCAAGCGCTGCGTTGGAGATCCGACCTTGCTTTTGCAACGTGTCCAGAATGGCGATATCAATCCTGTCCAAGAGCAATTCTCGCATTTCGTTTCGCATTTCTGGCGGTTGGCGCAAATATTATCGAAAAATGTGAACCAGGGCAATTGATGTCGCAAACACATGCGAAGCGAAGTCGGTTACCTTAGGGCAGGTTCAACGCTCCAGCCGGGAGGATATCGGGATGCGCGTAGGCTGCCCAAAGGAAATCAAGAATCACGAATATCGCGTCGGCCTGACCCCGGGTTCGGTACGCGAGTATGTCGCGCATGGCCACTCCGTGGTCATCGAGAGCGGCGCCGGTGCCGGCATCGGTGCTGACGACAATGCCTACCGCGCCGCAGGCGCCCAGATCGTCAAGACGGCAGCCGAGGTCTTCACCCAGTCCGACATGATCGTGAAGGTGAAGGAGCCGCAGCCTTCGGAATGGGTGCAACTGCGCGAAGACCAGATCCTCTATACCTATCTGCACCTGGCCCCCGATGCCGCGCAGACCAAAGGACTGGTCGAATCCGGCGTTACGGCGGTTGCGTACGAGACCGTGACCGACGATCGCGGCGGCCTGCCGCTGCTGGCGCCAATGTCTGAAGTGGCCGGCCGTCTCGCCATTCAGGCGGGTGCGACCGCGCTGCAGAAAGCAAATGGCGGCCGCGGCATCCTGCTGGGCGGCGTGCCGGGCGTCCTGCCGGCCAAGGTTGCCGTCATCGGCGGCGGTGTCGTCGGCCTTCATTCGGCCAAGATGGCGGTCGGCCTCGGCGCCGACGTTACCATCATCGACCGTTCGATCCCGCGTCTGCGGCAGCTCGACGACATTTTCAACGGCCGCGTTCACACACGCTACTCCACAGTCGAAGCGATCGAGGAAGAGTGTTTCTCCGCCGACATGATTGTCGGTGCCGTGCTGATCCCGGGCGCTGCCGCACCGAAGCTCGTCAGCCGCGAAATGCTGTCGGGCATGAAGCCGGGCGCGGTTCTCGTCGACGTCGCAATCGACCAGGGCGGCTGCTTCGAGACCTCCAAGGCGACCACTCATGCCGATCCGACCTACGAGGTCGATGGCATCGTGCATTATTGCGTTGCCAATATGCCCGGTGCGGTTCCGATCACCTCGGCGCACGCACTCAACAACGCAACCCTGTATTACGGCCTTCAGCTCGCGGACAAAGGCCTGAAGGCGCTGGTCGACGATCCGCATCTCAGGAACGGGCTCAACGTCCACAAGGGCCGCATCACCAACCACGCGGTTGCCGAGGCGCTGGGATACGAGATGGCCGAACCGAAAGCAGCGCTCGCTGCCTGAACCCGATCATATGAGCGTCCGGCAAGGACGCCTCCTTCCCTGAAGCTGCCCGCCGATCGCAAGACCGGCGGGCTTTTTTCTTCATACATCGGGCACCGGCGCCGCATTCTGCCAAAGCAGCCATTGCGGCAGTTGCCGCCAGTTCGCAAATAACGGGTCATGAGAATCAAACGACGGTGGACGGCTGCCCTTCTGGCGGGCGTCGTTCTGGCGATACTGGCCGGCATTGTGCTTTGGCGGCTTGGCGATCACGACCTATCGGACCGACCGAGCGAGCCCTTCGACTCCAATTCGAACGGCACGGAACTGGCCGGGACCTTGTGGCTACCTGACGCCGCGCCGCGCGCAGCGGTTGCGTTCACGCATGGCGACGGTGCGCAGGACCGCACCTCAGGCGGCGGCTACGCGCCGCTGATCAACGCGCTTCTGGACGACGGCATCGCTGTGGCCTCCTGGGACAAGCCCGGCGTAGGCGGCTCCGGCGGCGACTGGCTGGCGCAGTCGATGCAGAATCGTGCGGATGAGACGCAAACCGCGCTCAGGCAGTTGCGCGCACGCTTTGCAACCGTTGCCGTCGGCGCGGTTGGCTTTTCCCAGGCCGGCTGGGTGCTGCCGCGGCTCACCTCCTCCGATGCGGATTTCATCGTGCTCGTGGGCCCCGCGGTTTCCTGGCGCGATCAGGGCCGATATTACACGCGCACGCGGCTGCGGCTGGAAGGTGCCGGCGCGGCCGAAATCGCGGCTGAAATCGAACGTTCGCAAGCCAGCGACGATGTCATCTTCGCCGAAACCGACGAATACGATGCGGCATACGCGGCGGAGGGACTTTCGCAGGCGCGCTGGGGGTTCATCAGGCGCAACCGGCGCGAAGATTCCCGCGCACTCCTGAGCGCGCTCGACATGCCGGTGCTGGCGATATGGGGCGCCGACGATCTCAATGTCGACGCAGCGGGCGATTCAGCCATCTTCGCGGCGGCCCTCGCAGGACTGAATCCGGCAAACCGCGTCATCGTTGTGCCTGAAGCAACGCATGGCCTGCTCGCCGCCGGGCCTTACAACGCACAGCTCACCAGCGACTGGTCCAGCTGGACGACACTGCGGTTTCTTCTGGAAGGCAGACAGGCTTTCGCACCCGGTTTCATCGAAGGACTGTCGGCCTAGATACGCGCCCGCAAAAACGAAAAGGGGCAGGATTGACCCTGCCCCCGAATGCGTCCGGCGCCTGACTTAGCGCAGGAACTCGTCGACGCGGCGCAGTGTGACGCGGCGATTGCGCCATTCCTCGTAGGGTGTGGACACCAGCAGGTAGGATTCGCCGTAACCGGCGGTCTGCAGCATGCGTGCGGGGATGCCAAAGTGGTAGACAAGCACCTGCTTCAGTGCATCCGCACGCCGTTCCGACAAGCGCTGGTTCGAATAGGGCGAGCCGACGGCATCGGTGTGCCCTTCGATCAGGACGGTGGCAAACCTGCCGCGGCTGCGCAGCAGCCGCAGAGCGTTGGCGATGTTTTCGACTTTGCCGTATTGCGAATACGGAATGATCGCGGAGCCGAAGGCGAAGTTGATCGACTGAATGTCGATTGCCGGCGCGAGTTCGCGGATCTCGGGGCGAACCTTGAGTTCCTGGATCGTCATGCGCTGATGCGGCGCAATCTTGAGGCGCGGGCGTGCCTCGAGCTGGCGCAGGATCTTGCCGGCGGACGGCATTTCAGCGCCCGGGGCAAGCGCGAGGCTGGTTGCCGAGGCGGCGGTCGGGGCAAGCATCGCAGCGGCGAGGCCAGCGATCATGGTGCGGCGGGTAAACATGGTCGTTCCTCTCTGGTTCATTGGCGGGTTCCAATGACCGGACCATGCCGAACGCGCCCTGAAGCGGCGATGAACGGGCTGTTTAGACTGGGTTTGGGGAAGCGGCGCGCGCTTAGCGCATCACGATTGACGCCCGCTCCGCTTTCGACAGCGGTGTCAGCGTTTCCCGGGCCTGGCCGACAGGCGAGAACCCCATCTTCTGGTATAGCGGCAAGGCCGCCGGGTGGTCGAGCGTGCAGGTCTGCAGCACCACCTTGGCGGGGTTGTGCTCCCAGGCGACTTCGATTGCCGCCCCAAGAAACCAGCGGCCGAGGCCCTGCCCCGCTGCATGCTCCATCAGCCCGAAATAGGCGATTTCCACTTCGGCCGACAGGTCGAGCTTCAATTCGAAGAACCCGGCCGGAACGCCATCGACATAGAGCACACGCATATCGCAGGCCGGGCTTGCGAGGCGGGCCGAAAGTTCCTCATCGGAAAGCCTGAGCGCGTTCACCCAGGTCCAGTCGCGGCCGACCCGGTCCTGCAGATAGCGGTAGAAGTGCAGCGGCACATTCGTCGCAGCCAAAAGGGCGACATGCCGGTTGAGCGGCAGCGGCACATGGCGCGCCGGGCGTGCATTCATCTCAAGGTAGGTGACGGTCACTTCGACCGCCTTGCGTCCCTTGGCTGCCATTGTTCAGGCCTTGCCAGTGGCGATCGGCGTGTCGGCGCGCGAGCCCCATTCCGACCAGGAGCCGTCATAGAGCCGGTTGTCCGTATGGCCGAGCGATTCCAGCGCAAGCGTGATCACGGCGGCTGTCACGCCCGATCCGCAACTGGTAACGACAGGTCGAGTCAAATCCACACCTGATTTCTCAAATATTTCCCGCAACTCATTGACAGATAACAATTCTCCGTCCTTGGCGAGAGCCATTGCGGGCACATTTCTGGCGCCAGGCATGTGACCGGAACGCATGCCGGCTCGTGGCTCCGGATCGGTGCCTTCGAACCGGCCAGCCGGGCGTGCATCCGCGATCTGCGACGAACCTGCCTCAACGGTACGCATCATCTCATCGAAACTGGCTACACGGCTTTTGTCCAGCTTTGCGTCGAATACGCAGCTCGCAACTTTGGTGTTGGCGTCCGTCAGCGGCCGGCCTCCGCGCTTCCATCCGTCCAGACCGCCGTCGAGCACGAAGACGTTTTTCGCGCCCATGATGCGGAACATCCACCAAACGCGCGGAGCCGAAAAGAAGCCCGGGCCATCGTAAACGACGATCGTATCGTCTTCCGATATCCCCATTGACCCGGCGAAAGCCGCGAAGAGCCGCGCATGCGGCAGCGAATGCGGCAAGCCGGTGTCGGGTTCCACCACCATGTCGTGATCGAAAAACACCGCACTAGGGATGTGCCCGGCCTCGTACTCTGCCTTGGCGTCGCGGTTGTGTGCCGGCAGATACCAGGATCCATCGATGATGGAGAGGCCGGGCGTACCCAGCCTTTCCTGCAGCCAGTCGGCCGAAACGACAAACTTCGAGCGCTCAGACATCGCTTCTCCTCAGCTTTCGGGCAGCGGCCCGAAACGAATGCGGAAGCGGCGGTTTTCGCGCCCCTTCTTTTCGATCTTGCCAATGTGGATGTCGCCGACCTCGGCGGTGGAGCGCACATGCGTGCCGCCGCAGGGCTGGCTGTCGATAAGGCCATTGTCGCCGATGCACACGAGCCTGATGCGACCGGTGCCGGCCGGCGGGCGCACATTTTTCGATTTCACCAGACCCGGATTGGCGGCGAGCTCCTCGTCGGTGATCCAGCGGGTGAAAACCGGATGGTCCGCCGCGACCAGTTGCATCAGCCTTTCAGTGACTTCGGCCTTGTCGTAGGTCTGGTCCGGAATGTCGAAATCGACGCGTGAATCGGTATCGCTGACCGAGGCGCCTGTGATCGGAAAGGGGCAGATCACCGTCAACAGATGGCAGGCGGTGTGCATGCGCATCAGCTTGAGCCGCCGCTCCCAGTCGATGACTAGCTTCAGTTTTTCGCCGATTTCGGGCGTCGGCGCATCGGGCGCCGGGATGTGGATTATCTCGTCCTTGCTCTCGCCTGTGATGGTACCGGCAATGGCGATTTCAGTACCGTCCGCCCGGACAAGCCTGCCGGTGTCGCCCGGCTGGCCGCCGGAGGTGGCGTAAAAGACGGTGCGGTCAAGAATGATCCCGCCGCGATCGTTGACGGCCGACACCGACGCCTCGGTTTCGGCAAGGTAGGAATCATCGCGAAACAGGGGATCGGTGGCGACGGTCATGTTTTGGCGGCCCCGGGCAGAATGAGTTCAATCACTCTAACCGTGTGCCCCGACACGCGCCCAGGTGCAAGCCGGATCGGGGCCGCATGATTGTGCCAGCGTGGCCGGCGCAACCTGCATCCACACCGCAGCTGTCAGTCCGGCACGTCCTCAAACGGGATCTGGACCGTCGATTTCGCTTCCATCCAGCCTGGCACTGGCAGGTTCTTGCCGCGCAGGAATTCGGGGTTGAACAGTTTGGACTGATAGCGGGTTCCGTAGTCGCACAGGATTGTCACGATGGTGTGTCCGGGTCCCAGCTCGCGCGCAAGGCGAATGGCGCCGGCGATATTGATGCCGGTCGAGCCGCCCATGCAGAGCCCCTCTTCCTGCACGAGGTTGAAAACGATAGGCAGCGCCTCTTCGTCCGGCACCTGGAAGGAGAAGTCGGGCGTGAACCCGTCGAGATTTGCCGTGATCCGCCCCTGGCCGATGCCCTCGGTGATGGAGGTGCCTTCGGACTTCAGCACACCGTCGGTGTAGAAGCTGTGCAGCGCAGCGCCGAGCGGGTCGGCGATCGCGATCTTCACATCCTTGCTGTGGCCGCGCAGGCCCGCCGCAACGCCGGCAAGCGTGCCGCCGGTGCCAACGGCCGAGACGAAACCGTCGACCTTGCCACCGGTCTGGCTCCAGATTTCCTCGGCCGTCGTGGCGATATGGCCGTCGCGATTGGCGACATTGTCGAACTGGTTGGCCCAAATCGCGCCATTGGGCTCAGTTTTGGCCAGCTGTTCGGCGAGCCGGCCCGAAACCTTCACATAGTTGTTGGGGTTCTTGTAGGGAACCGCAGGCACCTCGATCAGCTCCGCGCCGAGCACACGCAGCGCGTCCTTCTTTTCCTGGCTCTGCGTTTCGGGGATGACAATCACGGTGCGGTAGCCGAGGGCCTTCGCCACGACGGTCAATCCGATACCGGTATTGCCGGCCGTGCCTTCCACGATCACGCCGCCCGGCTTCAGAAGACCGCGCTTTTCGGCGTCGCGGATGATGAAAAGGCCGGCTCGGTCCTTTACCGACTGGCCGGGATTCATGAATTCGGCCTTGCCGAGAATTTCGCAGCCGGTCTCCTCGGACGCGCGGTTGAGGCGTATGAGCGGCGTGTTGCCGATGGCGTCGATTGCCGATTGAAACATTTTCTGTCCTTGTCTGGTACGCCGGCAGGGCATCGCGTTGCGCGCAGCGGCGGTCAAGCTTTCAACTGTCTAGAAACGGCGAACCGGGCTTTCAAGGAGCGATTTTGCGCGAAACACGGCTTTCGCGACAATCGGTTACCTGTTGCCCGAAACCTTGCGCCGACGAAGCCGTATCTGGAAGGTAGGCAGTCACAACGTCGGAAAGGCATTTCATGGCACTTTACAGGGCACGCCCCGGCGACGGCGTTGCATGGATCACCGGCGCCAGCACCGGTATCGGCAGGCAGCTGGCGCTCGATCTGGCGTCCGAGGGTTACACAGTCGCCGCGACCGCGCGCAGTGCCGACAAGCTCACCGCGCTTGCCGAGGAAGCCGCGGCAGCCGGACGCAAGATCATCGCCTTTCCCTGCGACGTGACCGACGCCGCCAGAATGCGCGAGACGGTCGAGCGCATCGAGAAGGAAGCCGGCCCGATCGCGCTCGCCATCTTCAACGCCGGCGACTATTTCCCGACAAAGCTCGACGGGCTGAGCACCGACAATTTCGTCAGGACCTACGAGGTCAATCTCTTCGGCGTCGTCAACGGCCTCGTGCCGCTGCTGGAACATATGCGCCGCCGCGGCCGCGGCCACATCGCCATGGTGGGCTCGGCCTCGGCGATTTTCGGGCTGCCAGCGGCGGCGGCCTATGGCGCGTCGAAAGCCGCGCTCAACAGCATGGCCTGGTCGCTGAAATACGATCTCGACCTCGTCAATATCCGTATTCAGGTCGCCAATCCCGGATTTGTCGATACGCCGCTGACGAAAGAAAACCGGTTCGCCATGCCGGCCTTGATGAAAGTGGAGAATGCCTCGCGGCGCATGATCCAGGGTCTGAAAACCGGCGGTACGGAGTTCACCTTCCCGCGCCGCTTCACCTGGTTCCTGAAAGCGCTGACGTTCCTGCCAGCACCCTGGACATATGCGGTTCAGCGGCGCTTCACCGGCTGGCACAAACGCAAACCGGCGCCACCGCCGGCCTGACGCAGCCGTTGCGCACTTTTGTGCCCAGCAGTACTTCTTGAAAGCAGCGCTCGGGAGGCAACGATGGGCAAGAAAATCATCATCGGCATGGCAGTCGTTGCCGCGCTGCTAACGGCAGCGTTCCTGCTCGGCCCGCGCGTTTCCACCGATACGCAAACGACGTTCCAGGCCAGTGCTATCGGCGCCGACCCCGACGCCTATCTCGCAGCGCGGGAGGCACGTTTCGACGATATCCGCGAGGGCCTGGAAAAGGGCATCGTCTGGGCCTACCCGACTTCGAAGGCAAGGACGCCGCTTGCGCTCGTCTATGTGCACGGCTTTTCCGCCTCGCGCGGCGAGGCAGCACCACTGACGGAGCGGGTCGCGGGCGAGCTCGGCGCCAACGTGTTTTACACCCGCCTTGCCGGGCACGGGCGTGACGGCGAGGCCATGGCGGAGGCTTCGGTGAATGACTGGGTGAACGACTTCGCCGAGGCGATGGCGATAGGCCGCAGCATCGGCGAAGAGGTCGTCGTGATCTCGGTGTCCACCGGTGGCGGCCTCGCGGCGTGGGGCTCGCTGCAGCCCGATCTTGCCACCGGCCTCAAGGGTCTGGTGATGATCTCGCCGAATTTTCAGGTGAAGGCCGGCGGCGCATCGCTTCTCACCGGCCCTTGGGGCGCACAGCTTGCCAATCTCATCATCGGCGCCGAGCGCTCGTGGGAGCCGCAGAACGAGGCGCATGGCCGGCTATGGACAACGCGCTACCCGACGGCGGCGCTTCTGCCGATGGCGGCATTGACGAAGCTGGCGCGCGAGGCCGAATACGAGGCCGCAAAAACGCCGGCGCTGTTTGTCTTTTCCGATGACGATACCGTGGTCGATCACACGGTAACGCGTGCGATCGCGGAACGCTGGGGCGGGCCGCACGAAATGCGCGTCATCACGCAGAGCGGCGACAGCGAAAACCATGTGATCGTCGGCGATGCGCTATCGCCCTCGACCACCGCTGAATTCGCAACATTCATCACGGCGTGGATACGCGCCCTGCCCTGACCTCAGCCTGCCGCCTCGCGGGCGAGATCCTGCAAGGCCAGCACGGTGCGCCAGTTGCGCGCCGTGTTTGGAACGCCGATGCGCTTGTCAAACATGTCGGCCATTTTCGAGCGCCCGAAGCCGTGCGGCGTGTGCAGATAAGCGACATTGCCAGCGACCTCGATGCCTTCGCCATCGACAGCAAAGCTTCGCACGGTATCCACGTCCGCCGGTTCAGGCTCCGCCGCCAGCCAGGCCGCGTGAACGGACTTCGGCTCCGACACTGCCCCGGGGAACGGGTTGTTGGCAATCAGGGCATCCCACTCGGCCGCCGTCGGCGTGTAGATCGGTTTTTGGAACGCGAACTCCCTGGCGCAGATTTCGGCAATCAGCGCGACCGCCCTGTCGGGCGAGAGCGCGCTGCGCACCACCGCGTTGCCGCTGTTGATGTAAGTGACGACGTTTTCGAACCCGGCCGCAGAAAGCTGCTCGCGCAGCGGTTTTACCGGCAGCTGAGTCGCGCCGCCGACGCCCCGGAAAAGCACGACATAGACGGTCACCGCATTTCCTCCTGCACAGGCGCGACAAGCGTTCGCGTGCCCGCTCTTGCATATTTCGGCACTTGAAGCCACTGTCCGGCCCGCATTGCGGCCGCGTCCGGCCGCGCAGGGAATCGACACCAGGGCTCCTACCCCGTGCAATATCTTGCCATCCGCGCCGCGGTTCACGTCGCATCGGTGTTTTCGATCTACCTGTCCGCCGCGATGCTCATCCCGGCGGCAGTCGATCTCTATTACGGCAATCCCGACTGGAAGGTGTTCGCCTTTTCGTCGCTGTTCACCGGCGGCCTCGGCCTTGCGGTCGCGCTGGCCACGCAGGGGCGCGCACCGGCGCTGTCCACGCGATTCGGTTTTCTCGTCGTAAATTTGTTGTGGCTGACTTCCTGCGCCGTAGCCGCCGTGCCGTTTCTCGCGGCCTCAATCGAGATGTCGCTCACCGACGCCGTGTTCGAGGCGGTTTCGGGCATGACGACCACCGGCGCGACGGTCATCAACGGTCTCGACGACCTGCCGCCCGGCCTGCTTCTGTGGCGCTCGCTGCTGCAATGGTTCGGCGGGCTTGGCGTGATCGCGCTCGGCGTATTCGTGCTGCCGTTCCTCAATGTCGGCGGCGTTTCCTATTTCCAGATCGAATCCTCGTCGGCGATCGACGACCGGCCCTTTGCCCGCTTCTCGACCTACACAACCAGCCTGCTGACCATCTACGTCACGCTGACGGTCATTTGCGCCATCTGCTACGCGGCCGCCGGCATGACCGGGTTCGACGCGCTCAACCATGCCCTGACCAGCATTTCCACGGCAGGGTTCTCCACCCACGACGCCTCGCTCGGCCATTATGACGACAACTACGCGGTGTTGTGGGTGGGTACGATCTCGATGATCATCGGTGCCCTGCCCTTCGCGATCCTGATGCTGTTCATCGCGCGCGGCCGGCTGGATGCGCTCGCCGATCCGCAAATCAAGGTGTTCGTCGGCTACGTCGTGTCGTTCGTTCTGGCCGTCACAATCTACCGGCGGCTAACCACCGACGAGACGTTCTTCGACGCTTTCACCCACTCGGCGTTCAACATGACTTCGGTGATAACGACGACCGGCTACGCGAGCGGAGACTATATGCAGTGGGGTCCGTTTGTTGCCGCGGCGGCCTTCATTGCAACCTTCCTTGGCGGCTGCTCAGGTTCAACCACCGGCGGCATCAAAGCCTACCGATTCCTGATCGTTTTCGAACTGCTGGCCAACGGCCTGCGCCGGCTGATTTACCCCAACACCGTGCTGACCGTGCGCTATGGCGACCGCGTTGTGGAAGATGAGGTGCAGCGGGCCGTCGTACTGTTCGTAGCCTCTTTCCTCGTCATCTGGGGCATAGGCACGCTGATCCTGGCGGCGACCGGCCTCGACATCGTGACGGCGCTGGCCGGCATGGCCGCGTGCCTGACCAATGTCGGCCCCGGCATTGGCGATATCATCGGGCCTGCCGGCACCTACGCCCCCATTCCCGATGTCGCCAAATGGGTGCTGTCGCTGGCCATGCTGCTCGGCCGGCTCGAAATCCTCGCCGTGCTGGTGATCTTCTCGCCGGTGTTCTGGGAGCGGTAGGCCTAAAGGAACAGGTCCACCTTTTCGAACTTGGTCACGTCGATGATGCCTGCGTCGGAAATCCTGAGTTCGGGGATGACGACCAGCGCCAGCAGCGAATGCTGCATATAGGCGTTGTTCAGGCTGCAGCCCATGTCCTGCATGGCTTTCGTCAGCTGTGCCGCCTTCTCGGCTACGATCTCCGCGCGCTCGTCAGACATCAGGCCGGCGATCGGCATCTCGACCAGCGCAAGCTGCTTGCCTTCCGACACCAGCACCACGCCGCCGCCGACATCTGAAAGTATGTTCGCGGCGAGCGCCATGTCTTCCTTGTTGGTACCGACGACGATCATGTGGTGGCTGTCATGCGCGACAGTGGAGGCCATAGCGCAGTCCTTCACGTAACCGAAGCCGGACACGAAACCGTTGACCACCGCGCCCGTGCCGCGATGCCGCTCCACCAGCGCAATCTGGCAGACATCGTTGCGGCGGTCCATTTCGACCAGCCCGTCCCGGACCGCCAGGTCGGCTTCCAGCGCGCGCGTCGGCGCCTGGTTTTCCACCACGCCGATGACGCGCGCCCGCACCTCGTTGGCGCCGGCCGGTGCGGCAATGTCGAAATCGGCCGCGGCGATCGTTCGACCTGTATTCACCGTGTCGCGCGCATCGTCTGGATATTCGTAAGGCGGAATGTCGACCGAAAGCTTGCCGGCCTGCGCCAGCCTCTGCCCGCGCGCATAAACCTCGTCGATCTGAAGCTCCGCGAGATTTGCCACGATCAGTAAGTCTGCGCGGCGGCCCGGCGTGATCGAGCCGAGCTCGCGCTCCAGCCCGAAATGCTCGGCGGTGTTCACCGTAGCCATCTGGATCGCGGTGATCGGGTTCAGCCCCTGCGCAATCGCGTGGCGTACCACCCGGTCCATATGGCCGTCATTGACCAGCGTGCCGGAGTGGCTGTCGTCCGTGCACAGGATGAAGTTGCGCGGGTCGAGCCCGCTTTCGGTCACCGCCTTGATCTGGCTTGCGACGTCGTACCAGGCCGAACCCAGCCGCAGCATCGCCTTCATGCCCTGGCGCACGCGAGCAATCGCATCTTCAGGCCGGGTACCCTCATGGTCGTCCTGCGGGCCGCCTGCGACATAGCCGTGAAAAGGCAGGCCGAGATCGGGCGACGCGTAGTGGCCGCCAACCGTCTTGCCGGCCTTCAGCGTCTCGCGGATGCCGCCGACCATGGTGTCGTCATTGGCCGCAACGCCCGGAAAATTCATCACCTCGCCAAGGCCGATGATCTGCGGCCAGGTCATCGCCTCCGCCACATCGGCGGGTGAGATCTCGGCCCCCGCCTGCTCCAGCCCGGGTGCCGACGGCACACAGGAGGGCATTTGCACATAGACGTTGATCGGCGCGGCAACCGCCTCGTCATGCATCAGCCTGACACCCGGCAGGCCCAGCACATTGGCGATCTCGTGCGGGTCGATGAACATGGAGGTCGTGCCATGCGGAATGACGGCGCGGCAGAACTCCGTTACCGTCACCATGCCGCTTTCGACATGCATGTGGCCGTCGCAGAGGCCGGGCACCAGATAACGCCCCGCGGCGTCCACCACCTTCGTCTTTTCGCCAATGGCATGGCTGGCGTCCGGTCCGCAATAGGCGAAGCGCCCGGCGACGATCGCCAAATCGGTGCCGGAGATCACCTCGCCGGAATAAACATTCACCCAGCGCCCGTTGCGCACCACCATGTCTGCCGGCTTGCGGCCCATCGCGACATCGACCAGCAGCGGCGCGAGATCGCTCCAGGGTTTGGGCGGCGCCCAGGCATTTTTCTTGGCCATGCATTCACTCCCGATTCAGAAGCGAATGTGCCAAGCAGCGCTCGATTTGACCAGATGGCCCGCATCGCGAAGCAGTTTCGATGATACAAGATGTTATCTGTCGCCGGTGGTGCCCCCTGCCGATGTCCAAGGGTTGAGGGAATACAATGGCATGCGCGCCCGCACCTACGGAAGCTGGCCCATTGAAAACATTGCGGCCTCGAACACGCTCCCCCGCACCGTCGTCCGGCTCTCAGTATGCAAATGATGGAGAGGCAAACTGTAAAACGGACAATCATCCCCATGGGATTGACCAGCACACCATCGTAGGACTAATTGCCTGCGAGCGGCGATCGACCTCTAGCAAGGAGATTGCCAATGGCACCCCGACAGAAGACTCTACGCCTAAGCTGGTCCCGCACCTGGCCGGACAAGTCTCGCGACTTCGTTGCGAACTCGGATGGCCAACAGATCGGACGCATCTACCTCATGCCCGGCGCCGGCGACATTCCGACGATGTGGCACTGGACCTGTTACGGCCGCTGCGGCCAGCGCACCGTTTCCTATTCCGGCAGGGCTGGCGACAAGCAAACCGCGGCATTGGCGGTCGAGAGCGCCTGGTTTGACGCCACGGCAGCGGTAGAGACTTCTGGTCAGGCACACAGCTAGTGTGCGACACAGCCACGTCATGAAACCGATCCAGCCAACGCCTTCGGGCCAACCGACACAATCGGAGCTGAAGCGACACCTTCGCGCCTTGCTGGATGCGACAGCTCGCGACGGCCGCAGTCGGGAGGAGATTGCCGCCCTTGTCGTCGAGTTTGCAAACGAATGGTGCTTCGAACGCCCGCCGGAAATCGACGCAGAATAGAAACTCTGAGTTTCCGCGAGGCACGATCTTCGGGTGCCATGTATAGGCAACTGGCGCTATCGCGCCATGACAACAACAAATGCTATTCACCAATAATGCATGGATGGCTCCCCGACCGATTGACCCTAACAATGTCTATGATCTTCTGTTGAAGGCAGAGTATCTGGCCGCAACGCTTAACGCTCAGTTCCTGCTCTACTTGATCAGAATGGCTCGGAAAGAGGCCGGGACACTCGCGCAGGCCGCAGACACAAAAAAAGCCCCGCACAGCACGAAGGCTGGCGGGGCGAGGCAGGGATAAACAGGCGGGTTACGGGTAGAACCGCGTCAAAGTCATCCAGAGCGGGTGGCATCGGTGCAGCACGTAAGCGACGACGCCATCGAGATCGCTGACGCCGTTCAGCAGCCATGGACCGATATACTGATCGCCGACCGGACGCGTGCGATGCTGCTGCTCCGCCTCCGGCTCGAATGTGAGGGTCAGCCGCACCGGCCCCTCATACCAGATAATCGCTTCAAACTCGCATTGCCGGCGCTTCGTGAACTTCACAAAGAAGGCCAGCCCCTCGCTCCGCTGCTCTACTTTGGAAACCTGCACTTTACCTGTGACCGGCAGGAGGAAACCCTCTATGCGAGGACCAAGCGGCCAGAGCAGCGGAATGGCAATCAGCATCATCCACGCTGCGATCGCCCCGCGCGACAAAAGCCGGTCAGCGGATAACATTGAGGCCTCCACTGACGACGAAAGCCATAAAGCCCATGCCGATCGCCGAAATCACGATCCAGACCACTTTGCTGATGTGGCCGTCGATGCGGTCGAGACGCTTTTCCAGCTCGTTGAATCGCGTCTCCATATATTTGCGGCGCTCACCATCAACAGCCTGAGCCGTGGTCTGCGCATTCTTCCATTGCTCGAGCGCGGCAACTCGGCTCTCGATCGCCGACAGGCCGGGTGGATTAGACATTGCCATGCTCCCCGTCTATTGCCGCCGGCTTTCCCGCCCGTGGCGGGCGCATTCAGAGCGCGTCCACGCCCCGACGGCGCACAGGCCCGCGGCCGTGTCGTCGATCGCGTCCTGATCTTCCGGGGATTCGCCCCGCGCGCCGATCAGCGACGTGCCGGCGGCCGAGCGGGCCGCCGATGCCAGATCACGGCTCCCTGCACTGATTGGTTTCGAAGTCGTACAACTCGCCCCGCTCAGCGCAATAACGGCGCATAGCGCGAGCACGCTCCGCAGCATCACTGACTTCATTGAGAGCCTCCTTTGTCCGCTCCTCGGCCTCCGCTTCCACGATGGAGCGGGTTTCTTTCCGGATCGCCGGATCGTCGATGATCGCATCCCAGGCCGAGAAGCCGCCGAACATGACCAGCATGCCCAGCGCCCCGCCTATGCCCATGTTTAGCCACGAGATCATGCCGGCGCCTCCACTGTCTTCTTGCTCTTCCACCAGCCGTAGGCGATCCAGCAGAGGCCGCCGATGACCAGCAGTGCGGCGATTAGCGAGAGGATCGCTGTCAGCCATTCCAGGCCGGGAACCCAGGATGTTTTGTCAGCAGCTTCCTCGATCGCCCGGCTCGCGGTCTCTACGCCGGCGCCGCCCACGATACCGCCTCCGCCTTGGAGTGCCTCGTCCGTCTGCAGTGGCCCCTGTTCGCCCGGCTTCTCTTCGGGTGCGACCTTGTAGGCTGACAGGGCAGCGAAGGTTTCCGGCCCGGCCACACCGTCGACCGTCAGCTTGTTCGTCATCTGGAACGCCATAAGCGCGCGCTGAGTTGCTGGGCCGAAGTCGCCATCGACGTTCACGGCATGTCCCGCGCGCACCAGCAGCGCTTGCAGCTCACGCACCTTGGCGCCGGTCGAACCCATCCGCAGCATGCCCGAGGCGGCCGAACTAGCCCTCTTGCCAGCCCAACGCTCATAGGCGCGCTTCATCTTCGTGTGATAGCCGTACTTGGCGTAGGCAGGCCCGTTGTAACCGCGGGCGAAGGCAGCGAAGTCGAGGCGCTGCAGGGAGCCGACCAGACCGGCCTTTTCGATATAGCGCACCATGACTTCGATCTGTCCAGCGACCCCGGATCGAAGCACCTTCAGCATGGCAGCCGGCGATGCATAGCCCAGCCACGCCCAATGCGCACCCATGACCTGGCCGATGCCCCACGACACAGATTCGTAGGCCGCCCGTGCATTGATCCTCGATGCCGGTAGGTACAACTGGCTCCAGCGCTTTGCCTGCGATGCAGGATTGCCGACGCGCCCGGCGCTCGGATGCGCAAGCCCCAGCGCGCGTGCCTTCGCACGCTGCTCGCCTGTCAGACGGTCATCGAAATAGTGCCCTTCCCACCGAATCAGCGGCTCTTGGCGGCCAGCGACCGTCGCGTAAAGACGGCCACCGCTCTCGACCTCGACCACGGCAAGAAGCGCAGCTTCCTCGAATTTATGGCGCGCGGCATAAGCCGCTATCGCGCGCCGCGTAGCGTCGTCGAACATCGGGCGGTTTTCCTTTGTTGTTGCAAGGAACGAACAGATCAGCGAAATACTTCTCGCAACAGAATGATCAGCAGCACCGGACAAGGAGAGAGTGATCAAATGAAGAGAACTGTATCTGCACTTGCTCTTGGTGTTGTCGGAGCATGTGCCACCCCGCCTGACCGAATTGCGGCGGTTGCTCCGCCGGCTGGGGCGTACGCGGCACTCTCCTGCGCCGATCTCCGCGCACAAATGACAGACGTAAATAGCCGGCTGGGAATCGCCTCGAACGCACAGCAGCGGGCGGCAACCGGCGACGCACTCGGGGTGTTCATGATTGGAGTGCCCGTCTCATCACTCGCCGGCACCGACCGCGAAACGGAAGTTGCCATCTTGAAGGGCCAAGCGGACGCGCTAGGCCAGGAGATGATCAAGAAAGATTGTGTATAGTTCAGTGCCGCTTATGCGGTGGGCGCCTAGACGACGGCCAGCACGCCGGCCGTGCTGTCCACCACGTTCGATACAGAGTGCGCTGTCGACAACGACTTGATCGCAGTGCCTGGCGCGAAGCTCATCGTAAGGTTCTGGCTATGGACGTTCTTCAGCCCCTCGCCTTTCAAGACGCCCTGTCCGTAGCGATTGTAGCAGTCTCGGACCACTAGCAGACCAATGCTGCTCGCGCCCAGGGTGCTGGCGTCGCCGGCCAGTTTGCAGTGAACGCACCAGCCTACACCGTGATTGCCGTCATTGTAGTAGGCTTCGGTCTTGATCTTCTCAAAGACACAGATGCCAAGGGGAAACCCTTCGAGGCGAACGATGACCGCGTTCTCCACCGAGATCGACCCACCGCGGCGGTAGGATGCCTCGATGTCGATGGCATGGCAGTTGCTGATCGAGCTCTGGAACCACACCCCCGGCTTGTCATTGGTGACATCGGCCGCTTCATCGAATGAATAGGCCAGGTCCTGAACGATCGTATCACGAAAGACATGGTTCTGCGGATTGGAGAGGCCGGCGGTGACCGCACTGTTTCCGACAGCATAACCGCCCGTTGCAATGCGCGTGATCTTGCCGTGTCGAACGCGGAAGTATCCGCCATGGATGACATGCGCCAGTGCGATGCCATAGTTGCAGTCCTCGATGTCATAACCATCAACAGATGCGTCGTAGCAGCCAGAGAAGTCGATGCCATTGCGGGTGTTGCGGGTAGTGATGCGGCGCAAATCACCCTTCCGGCTAAAGAGGATCGAAATGCCGTAGGCATGACCGCTCAGTGCCTTGTTGAAGCCGTCAAAAACAGCGCAGTTCTGCACCCGATAGTCGTAGCAGTAGCGGAGATTGACCCCTGAGCCGCGCGAGTTCCTGGTCGTCACGTTTTCGACAACAGCGTCTCTGGCGAAAT
>NZ_RCIO01000003.1 GCF_004000235.1 Mesorhizobium sp. Z1-4 | reverse complement strand
GCTTATTACGCTCGAATTTACCCTTGGCCATCTTGCCCTAGTTCCTGTGGTTTTCGCTGCACGGGGGCACCCCCGCTCTCAAACGTGGCGACATAAGGCTTTCACCCGCGAGGTGCAAGTGTAAATCCGACCGCGGAAACGGGGTCAGGCGCGGCCCGGCGACGCTATTCGCCGACGGGCGGGCCAGACGATGAAAGTCAGCCCGAACACGACGAGAACCATGCCCGCGAGCCGCATCGGCGAGAAGGTTTCACCAAGCACCAGATATGCCGACAACGTGCCGAACAGCGGTACCAGCAGCGAGAACGGTGCAACGGTCGAGGCCGGATATATCCTGAGCAGATAGCCCCAGATTCCGAAGCCGACGATTGTGGCAAGAATGGCGAGGTACAGGATCGAGCCGATACCGATCGCCGAAAGGCCCGACAATGCCCCATGGATCGCCGGCCAGCCCTCGAACACGAACGACATTGCCAGAAACGGCAGCGGCGGGATCAGGCACAGCCAAATGATCAGCGGAAACATGTCGACCTTGCCGGCCATACGGACAAGCACATTGCCCATCGCCCAGCTTGCAGCAGCAGCCAGCGCCAGCAGGAGGCCACCCATCGTAAAACCGAGACCTGTCGTCATGGCGATAGTGACAAGCCCTGCCCCGGCGACCGCGCAGCCTGCGAGTTGCATGAGCCGCGGCCGTTCGCCGAGCAGCGTGGCTGCAAACAGGACGGTGAAAAACGCCTGCGACTGAAGCACCACGGAAGCCAGTCCCGGCGGCATGCCGACCGTCATCGCCGGAAAGAGGAAGGCGAACTGGCCGAAGAAGAGCGCCATGCCGATAACGAACAGCCGCGACCAGGAAAGGGCTGGCCGCGCGATAAAGAACGCGGGCACCGCTGCAACGGCAAAGCGCAACGCTGCCAGAAGGAACGGCGGCAGGCTGTCGAGACCGAGCCGAATGACGACGAAATTGAACCCCCATATGGCGGTAAGGAAGACGGCGAGCGCGATATGTTTCAGCGACATGGTCCACGGCCTCGAATGAGCACACGGCCGTTTCAGGCGACGCGGTCGCAGCCTGATAGTTCACAAATTACCGGCAGTCCCAGTGAATTCGCCTGAACCGAAGATTTCGCGATGCTGAATACGAGGCCCGCGCGCCGGACCTTGGAGCGGGTAGCGGGAATCGAACCCGCATATTCAGCTTGGAAGGCTGCTGCTCTACCATTGAGCTATACCCGCGCCCGTCGGTATCGGCTTCTTGTGCGGCGGTGGTGGAGGGGGCTGGATTCGAACCAGCGTACGCATAGCGAACGGATTTACAGTCCGTCTCCTTTAACCACTCGGACACCCCTCCACGTAACCGCAGAAGCCATGCTGCGAGGCAGTTTGGCGGTCGGGAAGGCCAATTGCGGGCAACCCGAAAAACCGCGAAGCGCCTTATGGCGACAAGCCATTTCGGTGTCAACCGCGCTCGCACGCATTATCGCTTAAGAAACAACAAGCCGGTATCCAGCACGGGATTGGCAGGCTATAGGCGAGCCATGAGCGACGACGACAAACCCGGCACACCGAAGGACCGGCATTATGCGCGGCTGCGCCGCGCGCATCGCGACCGGCAGGCAGGACCGCGCCCCGGCGCCATGCCCAGGCCGCGTCCCGGCTCTGTGCAGGTCGAGCCGCCACCGCCTGGCCTCGTCAGGCTGTACGGCCTACACACGGTGCGTGCCGCGATCGACAATCCAAAACGGCGCATCAAGTCGCTGCTGGCGACCCGCAACGCGCTCGCGCGGCTGGGTTTCTCCGAAGCCGACAAACACCCCTTCCCGTTCGAGGTCGTCGAGCCCCGCGCCATCGACAAGCTGGTCGGCCCCGACGCCGTGCATCAAGGCGCTGTGATCGAGGTGGAACCCATGTCCACGCGGCGGCTGTCGGACCTTGCCGGCGCAAATCTGCTGCTTGTGCTCGACCAGGTGACCGACCCTCACAATGTCGGGGCGATCATGCGCTCCGCAGTCGCCTTCGGTGTCGACGCCCTGATCACCACCGCGCGCCACAGCCCCGCCGAAAGCGGCGTGCTTGCCAAAGCAGCATCCGGCGCGCTGGAGCATATCGACCATATCGAGGTGCGAAACCTCGCCGATGCGCTCGGCGAGTTGCACGCAGCCGGCTTCCACACCATCGGTCTCGATTCCGACGGCGAAGCCGAGCTGGAAGCATCGTTCGACGGCGCCCGTATCGCACTTGTGCTGGGCGCCGAAGGCAAAGGCCTGAGGCAAAAGACCCGCGAAACAGTATCGGCGCTTGCCCGGCTCGACATGCCGGGCCCGATCCGCTCGCTCAACGTGTCGAACGCAGCCGCGGTCTCGCTCTACGCCGCGCGGCGGCATCTGGCCGGAACAAGAAAATGATCCGGCTGGCTGTCATCTGGGGAATCCTCGGCCTCGCGGCCGGCCCGGTCGTGATCTACTGCCTGATCCTGCTGGCGCTGTATCTCGACCCGTCCTGCCGCGCCGGAGACACGCTGACCTGCCGGCTCGATGCCGGTCTCAACCTCGTGCTCGGCGCTATCGGCGGCTTTGTTCTGTTCTTTGCGGTGTCGCTGGTCCGCTCGCTGCTCAAAAAAGCCCGTTCATAACAAAAACGCCGGCAGCACGATGCCGCCGGCGCAATTCTGCATTTCGAATGATTGGGCTTAAACGGCCGCTGCCGCGCGTCCCCGGTCGTTGAAGCGCTTGTTGCGCTTCCAGCGGCCCTTGGGCTTGGCGCCGCCCGGTCCGCGCGGCGCTCCATCTGAAGCTTGTGTGCTACGCTGCTGGCCGTGCCCCGAACCGCGTTTGCCGTTGCGGTTGTTGCGGTTTCCATTGCGGCCGCGGTTGCGGTTCTGTGCCGCGCGCTGCGCGCCAGCGTCGTGCTCGGCGCCTTCCAGCTGCGCCGGCTCATCGCCGACGACCGCCAGCTTCTGTCCGGTCAGCCTCTCGATATCGCGCAAGAGCTTGCGCTCCGAGCTGTCGCAGAACGCGATCGCCACGCCGCTGGCGCCGGCACGTGCGGTACGGCCGATGCGGTGGACATAGGATTCCGGCACATTGGGCAGCTCGAAATTGACGACATGGCTGATGCCGTCGATGTCGATACCGCGCGCCGCGATGTCGGTCGCCACCAGCACCTTCACCTTGCCGTTGCGGAATTCCTTGAGCGCCCGCTCGCGCTGGCCCTGGCTCTTGTTGCCATGCAGTGCGGCACTTCCAAGCCCTGCTTTTTCGAGATGCCGGCAGACCTTGTCCGCGCCATGTTTGGTGCGGGTGAAGACGATGGCGCGTTCGACGCTCGCGTCACTCAGGACCGAAACCAGCATGTCACGCTTGGCACCGGCATTCACGAAGCGTACCGACTGGTCGATAAGCTCGATCGGCTTGGACGCCGGAGTCACCGCGATTTCCGCCGGTGCGTTAAGGAAATCCTTCGCCAGCGCACGAATCTGCTTCGGCATTGTCGCCGACAAAAGCACGGTCTGGCGGGTCGCGGGGATCGCGCCAAGAATACGCCGGATCGCCGGAATGAAGCCGAGATCAAGCATCTGGTCGGCCTCGTCGAGCACCGCGATCTGCGTGCGGTCGAGCTTGACCGCGCCATTGCGCAGATGGTCTTCGAGCCGGCCGGGCGTGGCGATCACGATGTCGACACCCTGCGCCAGCGCGCGCACCTGCGGCGACGGTTTTACGCCGCCGACAACGACGGCGAGCGAAGCGCGCATGTTGCGGCCATAGGTGCGGATGCTGTCCGACACCTGTTTGGCGAGTTCGCGCGTCGGCACGAGGATAAGCGCCTTGCAGCTCTTGGGAGCGGCGCGCCGTTTGTCGGCGAGGATCGTATTGAGGAGCGGCAGCACATAAGCCGCCGTCTTGCCGGTGCCCGTCTGGGCAATGCCGATCAGGTCCTGCCCGCCAAGCAGTGCGGGGATGACTTCCGCCTGGATCGGCGTGGGATTGGTGTAACCTTCGCCCGACACCGCGCGAAGAATGGGCTCGGCGAGGCCGAGTTCCGAAAACTGTTTCAAGATATGTCTTTCATATGCCGTCGCGGCCCGCGGAAAACTCCGGGACCGTCACGGTCAATTGGTTTTAAGCTAAGCTTGCGTAGATCAGCCGCCGGTGCGTCGGCGCCTCATGCGCCGTGAAATTGGGCAACGATCTGACTTGGGAGGAAAGATGCTGCATGGTGCCGCCGACGAAAATATCGTCACCTACGCGCGGCACGCGCCCCGCATATAGGCTGCGCGGCCTTTAATAGCAAATGATTTCGCTGCAGCGCACAACGCGCCGCCCGAGCTTACATCTCGAGCGGCGGCATCAGATCGGCCGGCAGCGGGCTGACATAGGGCGTCTTTTCGGTGCGCTGGCGCAGATCTGCTTTCGCTGCCGCGATCAGCTCCGGCTCAAGAATCGCCTGCCTGCCGACAGCCGCCATCACCTTGGCGGCATGCACCAGGCCCTTATGCGCGGCGGCGTTCTTGCCCTGCGTCACCATCTGCCAGGTGTGGAACGGCGTGCCGATCGCATAAGTCGCGCCCCACATCTGCACGGTGGGCACCACCCAGCTCACATCGCCGACATCTGTCGAGCCGGAAATGCCGAGCCGCGGTGAATCGGCCGGCACCAGCCGGTCGCAAAGCGGCCCGGGCATCACGCCGTCCATGCCAAACATGTGCAGCGAATCGGAAATCTCCTCCGGCCCATAAGTGCCCTGGATGGCGCTGGCGAAGTCGCGGTCGTCATCGTCGAAGTCGGGCGGGCCGAGCGCTTCCAGATGCTGCCGCATGGCGGCTTCCAGCGGCGCATTGCCGAGAAGGTTGGCGACAGCGGACAGCGTATGCGCCTCGACGGTCGTTTCCGTCATCATCGCCGCGCCATTCGCCACCTTTTTCACCCGCTCGATCAGCGGCAACAGGCCTTTGAGGTCGGGTGAGCGGATCAGATAACGCACGGTGGCGTTGGCCTGCACGACATTGGGCGCGATGCCGCCGGCATCGATCAGCGCGTAATGGATGCGCGATTCCGGCGGCACATGCTCGCGCAGATAGTTGACGCCGACATTCATCAACTCCACCGCGTCGAGTGCGCTGCGGCCAAGATGCGGTGAGGCCGCGGCATGCGAGGCGCGGCCGCGGAAGGTGAAATCGATGCGCGCATTGGCAAGCGATTCCGCCACCATGACGTCGCAGACCGAATGCGGGTGCCAGCAGATCGCGATGTCGACATCTTCGAACGCGCCATCGCGCACCATGAAGGTCTTTGCCGAACCGCCTTCTTCGGCCGGGCAGCCATAATACCGCACCCGGCCGGCGGTTCCGCTTTCCTTCAGCCAGTCGCGCACCGCGATTGCGGCGAGCATCGCAGCGGAGCCCAGCATATTGTGGCCGCAGCCATGGCCGTTGGCGCCCTTTTCGAGCGGCCGCGGCTCGGCAACGCCGGCCTCCTGGCTGAGATCGGGCAGCGCGTCATATTCGCCGAGAAAGGCGATGACCGGCCCGCCCTCACCCGCCTCGCCCATGACGGCGGTCGGAATGCCGGCAACGTTTTCGGTGATGCGGAACCCCTGCCGCCTGAGTTCGGCGGTGTGCTCCGCGCAGGACCGCGCCTCCTGATAACAGGTCTCCGGCATGCCCCAGACCCGGTCGCTGAGTGCGATCAGCTCCGGCGCGTTGTCATCCACGTGTTTCCAGATCTCGGGTGCGTTGTCCAAGACGCTCTCCTCCGCAAGTCGCTGGGCATGACTATAGGCTCAAATGCGAAGGCTGGAAGATGGGGTTGCTGCTGGACCAACGAAGAAAGTGCGTCACCTCTGTGTATCGAAACTGCCTGCGCCAAGTGAGTTAGCGAAGCGGTTGGTACTGTTGACCGTCTCGTATCGCCGTCCGTCGAGTTGTTTGCCGTAATACTCCCTCAGCCAACCCAATAGCTTCTCCACCTCGCCCTCAGTCACCGGTTCGTCGGTGATCGTCAGCGTAATGCGCTTCAGCGACACGCCGAGACCGAAGCTGGCAGCTAGATTGTCGGGATCGACGCGCTTCACCGTCGTCGGATCGTTGATGTCGTCGAATGTGACCAGCAGCGGGTAGAGTTTCGGTGGCACCTGAAGAATACGCCTTGTTACGACGACCTCAGAAAAGGCCTCCTTGCCCCAGACACGTTCTGTCGTGTCCGCAAGCACACGGCTTGGCAGGTTCTCGGTATACTCCTGCCGGTTCGCATCGCTGAGAAGCGCGAACAGCATCCCTCGCTCGCCCAAATCGACAACAACGGCCTCGCCCTCAACCTCGGAAAGCCAATCAGGGCCGCCCCACCCTCCGGTACCGAAGAAATTTGGCCACCAGTGGACGCTACTGACCGCAGAAGCTAAGACCAACCGACCGTCGACTTCGACCTCGACTGTCATCTTCTGATGCCAACGCCAGTTATTGAATCCTAATTCGCCGCAGCCACCAAGCAGGATGACGGTTGACATCAGCAAAGTGACGCTGCTGGCTCGTGATAATCGAGCGGGAAGAGACCTAGCGGATGTTCGCCTGCAAGCCCGAGCTAAGAGATGAACGCGCTCCAGCACTGTGAAGAAGCGAGCCACCGCGCGCATTACAGTGGCGAAACGCAAACCTATTCCAGGATATGCTGGGGGCATGCGAACTCCTCGCAATTCTCAGTCTCTACGCGCGCAACGATTACGCCGCCGCACTGATTTGCCCCAGTGGCGCATAGCAACCACATCCGCCCGGCCCTCTCAAGGCCGGAAACGGCAAAAGCAATCCAGGGTGAACGATTGGAAAACTGGTGCCCCCGGCAGGATTTGAACCCGCGACCTTCGGTTTACAAAACCGCTGCTCTACCAACTGAGCTACAAGGGCACTTGGCGCCGCCTAGCACAGAAGATGGCGGCGGGGAAAGTCCGATTTCGCTTCCTACATAGGGTTCGCGTGGCCTTTGCACCAGCGGGTTCAGGTGCTACCCACTCGACGATAGGTCAGCGCCCGCGCCGGAGGAGAAATGGACGCTTCAGCCCTGCCGCAGTCCCTCGCCTTCGTGGCCGCGGACAACAGCGACGCCCGCGACGCGGCGCGGCGGCTCTCCGCGCTCTACGGCCAGTCCGACATCGCCGACGCCGATGTGATCATCGCGCTCGGCGGCGACGGTTTCATGCTGCAGACGCTGCGCGAGAACATCGGCCACCAGCGGCGCATCTACGGCATGAACCGCGGCACCGTCGGTTTCCTGATGAACGAATACCGCGAAGACGGGCTGCGCGAGCGCATCGCGGAGGCAACAGCCGACACGCTGCGCCCGCTGGTCATGAACGCGACGACCGCGGACGGCGAGACGGTGTCGGAATTCGCGATCAACGAGGTGGCCCTGTTCCGCCAGTCCGCCCAGGCGGCCAAGGTCCGCATCACCATCGACGGCCATGTGCGGCTCGACGAGCTGGTCTGCGACGGCGTGATGGTGGCGACCCCGGCCGGCTCGACCGCCTATAATCTGTCCGCCCACGGGCCGATCCTGCCGCTCGATGCGCCACTTCTGGCGCTGACCCCGGTCAGCCCGTTCCGGCCCCGCCGCTGGCGCGGTGCGCTGCTCTCCAATCAGGCCGAGGTGAGGTTCGACATTCTGGAGCCCGACAAACGTCCCGTGAATGCGGTTGCCGACCACTCGGAAGTGCGCTCGGTCGTGAGCGTGTCGGTTGCAGAATCGCACGAGCAGACGCTGCGCATCCTTTTCGACGCCAGCCATTCCTGGAACGAGCGTATCCTGGCCGAACAGTTCCGCTACTGACGATCTCGCGCTGAATTTACCGTTATTTCAAGAAATGCGCCCGATTTGCCGCATTTCCGGCGCCTTCGTGTTGACATGCACCCGTACGCACCGTACGCGACCCATGTTTTGGTGCCTTGCATCGAAGACCCGCCGGGCGAACCTCGTGAACCACGCCGGCCAGCACAAAGACAGCCAATAGAGTGTCAGACAACGACAATAAAGCAGTGGGCACGCCCACCTTTGCAGAGTTAGGCCTTTCGACGAAGGTGCTCGACGCCGTCACGTCGGCCGGCTACGAGACGCCGACGCCGATCCAGGCCGGCGCCATTCCCCATGCACTTGCCGGCAAGGACGTGCTGGGCATCGCCCAGACAGGCACCGGCAAGACCGCCGCCTTCGTGCTGCCGATGATTTCGCGCATCGAAAAGGGCCGTGCCCGGGCGCGCATGCCGCGCACGCTGATCCTCGAACCGACGCGCGAACTCGCTGCGCAGGTCGAAGAGAACTTCATCAAATACGGCAAGAACCACCGCCTCAACATCGCGCTTCTGATCGGCGGTGTGTCGTTCGACGAGCAGGACCGCAAGCTGGAGCGCGGCGCCGATGTGCTGATCGCGACGCCTGGCCGGCTGCTGGACCATTTCGAACGCGGCAAGCTGCTTCTGACCGGTGTCGACATTCTCGTCATCGACGAAGCCGACCGCATGCTCGACATGGGTTTCATTCCCGACATCGAGCGTATCTGCAAACTGATCCCGTTCACGCGCCAGACGCTGTTTTTCTCCGCCACCATGCCGCCGGAGATTACCAAGCTCACCGAGCAGTTCCTGCAGGCGCCGGTGCGCGTCGAGGTTGCCCGTCCGTCGACGACGGCTGCCAATGTCACGCAGCGCATCGTGAAGTCGAAGGGCAAGGCCTGGGACAAGCGCGAGACGCTGCGCAACCTGATCCGCGCCGAAGAGGCCGAACTCAAGAACGCGATTATCTTTTGCAACCGCAAAGTGGATGTGTCGGAGCTGTTCCGCTCGCTCATCAAGCACGAGTTCGACGCCGGTGCGCTGCATGGCGACATGGACCAGCGCGCCCGCATGGCGACGCTCGAAGGGTTCCGCGCCGGCAAGCTGAAGCTGCTGGTGGCGTCGGATGTCGCCGCGCGCGGCCTCGACATCCCCGATGTCAGCCATGTGTTTAATTTCGACGTGCCGATCCACGCCGAGGATTATGTCCACCGCATCGGCCGCACCGGCCGTGCCGGACGTTCCGGCAAGGCATTCACCATCGTCACCAGGTCTGACCAGAAATATCTCGACGCGATCGAGAAGCTGACCGGCCAGGATATCGAATGGCTGGATGGCGATCTGACGTCGCTTTCCACCGATGCCGAAGACGAAGCGCCGGCCCGGGGCCGCGGCCGCTCAGGCAGCAAGACGCGTGGCGGCAAGACCAGGGACGCCAAAGAGGCAAAAGAGACCAGGGAAAAGGCCGAAAAGGCTGCCGACAAGAGCGAACGGACCGAAAAGAGCGAGCGCAAGGACAATATTCGCGAAGCGAATGCCGCGCGCGCCGACAACGCCGACCGGAAGCGCGGTCAGCGCAAGCCGGATAAGGAAGATGGCGATGCCCCGCTCGGTTTTGGCGAGGACATGCCCGATTTCATGAAGATCGCCATTCGCGCCTGACCTCAGCGGTCAGGCGTTGCCAGCCGCGCGGGCTTCGGCCAGCGCCTTGAGGTCAGCCGGCTTCAGTTCCACCGATTCGCCACAACCGCAGGCAGACGACTGGTTCGGATTGTTGAAGACGAAGCCGGTGCGCAGCGTCGTGACTTCGAAATCCATTTCGGTGCCGAGAAGATAGAGCGCCGCCTCCGGCGCCACCCAGACATGCGAACCCGCATGTTCGACATGGTCGTCCTTGGCGTCCGGATCCGTCACCAGATCGACGGTATATTCCATACCGGCGCAGCCGCCCTTCTTGATGCCGACGCGCACGCCTCTGGCGCCGTCGCGCGCGTCGACGATCTCGCGCACGCGCTCCGCTGCCCGGTCGGTCATCGTGATGACTTCAAAACCCATCATTTGCTCCATTCGTCGCCGGTTCAAGGCCGGCGGAATGATTGTACCGTTAGTTGAAAATGGTGAAGAAACAGCGCAATCGCAAGGTCATCAATACCAGCCAACGGCAACCTTGGCTTCTTCCGACATTCGGTCGGGCGTCCAGGGCGGGTCGAAAACCATCTGCACATCAACGCCGGAGACGCCTTCTACTGTGTTTACGGCATCCTGAACCCAGCCGGGCATTTCGCCCGCGACGGGGCAGCCTGGCGCGGTCAGCGTCATGTCGATCTTGACCTCGCGATTGTCTTCCACATCGATCTTGTAGATCAGGCCGAGCTCGTAGATGTCGGCCGGGATCTCGGGATCGTAGACCGTTTTCAGCGCGCTGATGATGTCGTCGCTGAGGCGCGCAAGCTCGTCCGCCGGGATGGAGCTTTGCACCGTCGCCGCGTTTGGCGTTTCCGCGATTGTCTGTTCGTCGCTCATCTCGATCACCCGAAGAATTTGCGCGCCTTGTCGAGCGCCTCGACCAGAATGTCGATCTCGGCCTTGGTATTATACATGGCGAATGAGGCACGGCATGTCGAGGTCACGCCGAAACGCTTGAGCAGCGGCTGCGCGCAATGCGTGCCGGCCCGCACCGCAACGCCGGCGCGGTCGATCACCATGGAGACATCATGCGCATGGATGCCCTGCATCTCGAACGAGATGATGGCGCCCTTGCCCGGAGCGTTGCCGAAAATCCTGAGCGAATTGATACCGGCGAGCCGTTCATGCGCATAGGCGCGCAGCTCGGCCTCGTGCGCGGCGATCGCCTCACGGCCAACCCCTTGCATATATTCGAGCGCGGCACCCAGCCCGATTGCCTGCACGATTGGCGGCGTGCCGGCCTCGAAACGGTGCGGAGGGTCGTTGTAGGTGACGTTGTCTTCCGACACGTCCTCGATCATCTCGCCGCCACCCTGGAACGGGCGCATGGCCTCAAGCATCTCCTTGCGTCCGTAGAGCACGCCGATGCCGGACGGACCGTAGACCTTGTGGCCGGTGAAAACGTAGAAATCCGCGCCGATATCGCGCACGTCGACCGGCATGTGCACAGCCGCCTGGCTGCCGTCGATCAGGACCGGAATGCCACGCTCGTGAGCGATGCGCACGACTTCCTTCACCGGCACCACAGTGCCGAGCACATTCGACATGTGAGCGATCGCGATCAACTTCGTACGGTCGGTCAGGCGCTTTTCGAACTCCGCAAGGTCGAACGCGCCCTCCTCGTCCACCGGCACCCAGACCAGCTTGGCGCCTTGCTGCTCGCGGATGAAATGCCAGGGTACGATGTTGGAATGGTGCTCCATGATGGAGAGCACGATTTCGTCGCCCTCGCCTATGTTCGGCATGCCCCAGCCATAGGCGACCGTGTTGATCGCCTCGGTCGTCGATTTGGTGAAGACGATCTCGTCGACGCTTTCGGCATTCAGAAAGCCGCGGACGGTCTCGCGCGCCTTCTCGTAAGCGTCGGTCGCCGCATTGGAGAGGAAATGCAGCCCGCGATGCACATTCGCGTATTCCTGCGAGTAGGCGTGCGTGACTGCATCGATAACCGCCTGCGGCTTTTGGGCCGATGCACCGTTGTCGAGATAGACCAGCGGCTTGCCGTATACCTCGCGGGCGAGGATTGGGAAGTCGCGCCGAATGGCCTCGACGTCAAAAAAACGGCCGTCATCCTCGGGCTTGTCCCGAGGATCTATTGTCCTCTCACCGACAGATTCGACCATCGCCTTACTCCGCAACGTCGCAGATCCTCGGGACAAGCCCGAGGATGACGCTTTTGCCAATTCACCCGTGCTGCTCGAACCAGTCCTCAAGCCGCTGCTCCAGAACCGCGACGAGCGTTTCGTCGTCCAGTTCCTCGATCACCTCGGCAAGGAAAGCCTTGACCAGAAGGCCCCGGGCCTCCTTTTCAGGAATGCCGCGTGCCATCAGGTAGAACAGATGCGCATGGTCGATTTCGGCAACCGTCGCGCCGTGGCCGCAGGCCACGTCGTCAGCGAAGATTTCGAGCTCGGGCTTGACCGAAAACTCGCCCTCGTCCGACAGCACCAGCGTGTTGCACGCCATCTTGGCATCGGTCTTCTGCGCCTCGCGCGCTACCCTGATCTGCCCCTGGAAGACACCATGAGCCTTATCGGTAACAATGTTGCGGATGAGCTCGGTGGAGGTGGTGTCCAGTGCTGAATGATCGAGCACCATCGTCACGTCATTATGCGTTGAGCCGGCGAGAAGGTTCACGCCCCGCAGTTCGAAATGGCCGCCCTCGCCCGGCATCGTGACGCGCACTTCCTGCCGCACCAGCTTGCCGCCGACATTCATGATGAAGAGCGACAGGTTGGCCTTTTCGCCGATTTCAGCCTGGAACTGACCAAGATAGGAGACGGTGTCGGGTTGTTCGACGAGGATCACGTAGTGCACCTCGGCGCCATCCGCGATCTTCAGGCTGTCTACACATGAGACGAGTGCCCTGCCATTGCCGGTCTGGCGCTCTACGAAGGTCACCTTCGCGCCCTTGCCGACAGTGACGGCGAAGCGTGTATGCGTCTGGCCGCCGGCATGCAGGTTCTGCAGCTCAATCGGCCACTCTATCTTTGCGTCGTCTTCGATCGCAATCGAATAACCGTCGGAAACGAAAGCAGCGTTGATCGCACCCACCGCATCGTCACCACCGTAGGTGGCAAGCGGGCTTGCGAGGTCGCCGCCCGGAAGGAGCTTCGACAGCCGTTCGATGACGACACCCTTGGGTGCTTCCGCAGCCTCAGCGCGGCCATTTGCCGTCACCAGGCGTGATGAACCGTCGATAAGCACAGGCACCGCCTGCGGCGCTGCGGAACGGTCGAATTCAGGCACTGCGTTCAGGAGCCGGCGCAAATCGGTATAATGCCAGCTCTCGACCTTGCGCGTCGGCAGCCCGCGCTTCACAAGTTCCATCGCAGCGTCACGCTGAAGCGTCACATCTTCATTGCCCGGCAGGTCGGAGAGGCGCTTTGCAAACGCCTCGGCCAACGCTGTCTCGGCCGGCGTTAGTTGCGGTTCTGTGTGCACGTTCATCTTCGCCGCCTATGCCGCCTTGCCGATCACGCCGGCATAACCGTTCTGCTCGAGTTCCAGCGCCAGCGACTTGTCGCCCGACTTCACAACCTTGCCGGCTGATAGAATGTGCACGGTATCCGGCACGATATAGTCGAGCAGCCGCTGGTAATGCGTGATGACAACCATGGAGCGGTCAGGCGAGCGCAGCGCGTTCACACCATCGGCGACGATCTTGAGCGCATCGATGTCGAGGCCGGAATCGGTCTCGTCCAGAACGCAGAGCTTCGGCTCCAGAAGCTTCATCTGGAGAATTTCGGCCCGCTTCTTCTCGCCGCCGGAAAAGCCGACATTGAGCGGCCGCTTGAGCATATCGAGGTTCATTTCGAGCGAACCTGCCGCATCCTTCACGAGTTTCATGAACTCGGGGATCTTCAACGGGTCCTGCCCGCGCGCCTTGCGCAGCGAATTCATCGCCACCTTGAGGAATTCCATCGTCGCGACGCCGGGTATCTCCATCGGATACTGGAATGCGAGGAATACGCCCTTTGCAGCACGCTCGGCCGGATCTAGATCGAGGATGGATTCGCCGTTGTAGAGGATGTCGCCGTCGGTGACCTCGTAGTCGTCGCGTCCTGCCAGGATGTAGGAGAGCGTGGACTTGCCGGAGCCGTTCGGCCCCATGATCGCGGCCACCTCGCCATCATTCACGGTCAGGTCGAGCCCGCGGATTATCTCGGTGCCGTCTTCGGCGATACGGGCGTGCAGGTTCTTGATTTCAAGCATGTGCGTTCTTTCAGGTCGTGGCCGCGGGGGCGGCATTCAGTTCTTTCGGGGCCTAGAGCCCGGTCAGGGCGCGCAACGATGGCAGCAGCGATGCGGCAACGAGACCGACACCGACGCCCAGTGCGAAGCGGAAAGCGCGGCTGGCGCTCGGCACGAATGCCGCCAGCAGTCCGCAGACGGCGCCGTAGAAGGCGAGCGTGATCGGATCCATCAGCCGACGCTTCCTTCGAGCGAAATGCCGATCAGCTTCTGCGCCTCGACGGCAAACTCCATCGGCAGTTTCTGGATCACGTCCTTGACGAAGCCGTTGACGATCAGCGCGATCGCTTCTTCTTCCGGTACGCCGCGCTGCATGACGTAAAACAGCTGGTCGTCGGAAATCTTCGACGTCGTCGCTTCGTGCTCTAGCTTGGCCGACGCGTTCTTGGCCTCGATATACGGCACGGTATGCGCGCCGCAATCATTGCCGATCAGCAGCGAGTCGCAATTGGTGAAATTGCGCGCATTCGACGCCTTGCGGTGAACCGAAACCTGGCCGCGATAGGTATTGTTCGAATTGCCGGCCGAGATGCCCTTGGAAATGATCCGGCTCACCGTGTTCTTGCCGAGATGGATCATCTTGGTGCCGCTGTCGATCTGCTGATAACCATTTGACACGGCAATCGAATAGAACTCGCCCTGGCTGTTGTCGCCGCGCAGAATGCATGACGGGTATTTCCAGGTGATCGCCGAACCGGTCTCCACCTGGGTCCAGGAGATCTTGGAGTTCTTGCCGCGGCAATCGCCACGTTTGGTGACGAAGTTGTAGATGCCGCCCTTGCCCTCAGCGTCGCCCGGATACCAGTTCTGGACCGTCGAATATTTGATCTCGGCATCGTCGAGTGCGATCAGCTCCACAACGGCGGCGTGCAGCTGGTTCTCGTCGCGCTGCGGTGCGGTGCAGCCTTCCAGATAGGAAACGTAGGATCCCTCGTCGGCGATGATCAGCGTACGTTCGAACTGGCCTGTGTTCTTTTCGTTGATGCGGAAATAGGTCGAAAGCTCCATCGGGCAGCGAACGCCCTTGGGCACATAAACGAACGAGCCGTCGGTAAAGACCGCAGAGTTGAGCGTGGCGTAATAATTGTCGGAGGTTGGAACCACGGAGCCGAGATATTTCTTCACCAGCTCCGGGTGTTCGCGGATCGCCTCCGAGATCGAGCAGAAGATGACGCCGGCCTTGGCGAGTTCTTCCTTGAAGGTGGTGACGACGGAAACGGAATCGAACACGGCATCGACCGCAACGCGGCCCGACGCGTAGACATTGTCGTTGGCGCTCTCGCTTTCGTCTTCCTCGGCAGACGGCTTCTGCACGCCTGCGAGGATTTCCTGCTCTTTCAGCGGAATGCCGAGTTTCTCGTAGACGCGCAGCAACTCGGGATCGACCTCGTCGAGCGATTTCGGGCCGGACTGCATTTTCGGCGCGGCGTAATAGTGGATGTCCTGAAAATCGATCTTCGGATAGCTGACGCGCGCCCAGTTGGGCTCCTCAAGCGTCAGCCAGCGCCGGAACGCGCCCAGCCGCCATTCGAGCATCCACTCCGGCTCGTCCTTCTTCTCGGAAATGAACCGGATGATGTCTTCGTTGAGGCCTTTGGGAGCCTTATCGGTCTCAATGACGGTCTCGAATCCGTATTTGTACTGATCGACGTCGATCTTACGGACCTGTTCGATCGTCTCCTGCACAGCAGGCATTGGCGTTCTCCATCCTGGCCGGGTTCAAGGTCCGGCAGTCGTAAACGTCATATGCGTCCGCCAACTCGGCGGCATGCACGTAACATAATCACTCAAGGGTCCGTTTTCACGACCCCGTTCGAATTTTCAGCACCGCGAGCGCGCCCGTCATGCTGCTTTCGGCCGGCCACCGCGACGCGCCGCAATATCTGCAAGCGCCGCCTCGAAGCGCCCGATGTCGGCCTGGGTTGTTTCGGGCCCTGTCGACAATCGAATGGCGCCCTCTTCAGCGTCGAAACCCATTGCCTTCAGAACATGGCTCGGACCGACTCGCCCCGAGGAGCAGGCCGATCCCGACGAAACTGCTATACCGGCCAGATCGAATGCGATCAGCGCTGTTTCCGCTTTCAGGCCGGGTATCGTAAACAGCGACGTATTGGCAAGCCGCGCGACGCTCTTTCCGTGGATGATCGCACCTGGAAACTGCTGCAATAAGGCCGCCTCGGCCTTGTCCCGCAAATTCCGCATCGCGTCCATCGCGTCGAACCCGGCTGCGGCAATTTCGGCGGCCGCGCCAAAACCGGCGATCCCGGAAAGGTTCTCAGTACCGGCGCGGTGACCCTTTTCCTGCCCACCGCCGGTGATAAGCGGCACCGGCATCATCAGATCCGAGCGTCCGACAAACGCGCCGACACCTTTCGGGCCACCGATCTTGTGCGCCGACAAGATAAAGAAATCACCGCAGTCATTTGTAATTTCGATAGAAATACGCCCAACGGCCTGCACTGCATCGACAATCAGAACACCACCGGCAGCTTTCACCACCCGCGCAATTTCCTGAACAGGCTGAATGACCCCCGTCTCGTTGTTGGCCGCATGAACCGCCACCAGAGGCAAACCGGCTTCGCGGTCATGTTGGGCGAGAACGCTTTCCAGCCCAGCGAGATCGGCGATGCCGTTTACATCGACACCGAAACGCACCACGTCGCCGGCATCAAAACGCCCGCCGCCCAGCGTGCAGGCGTGATCGGCCTCGCACACATAGAGCTTGGAGAAGCGCAGCGCGCTGCGGCCCATGCGCCAGTCAGGCGAAAGAAGCGTTGCGGCAGCCTCTGTTGCGCCCGACGTAAAGATGACATGCTCGGCCTCGCCGCCCACCAGGGCCGCCACCGAACGCCGTGCGCGATCCGCCATCTGCCGCGCCGCACGGCCCTCCGAGTGGACAGAAGACGGGTTGGCGCTATCAAGTGCCGCGATAGCCGCAGCACGCGCCTCGGCCAGCAGCGGGGCACTGGCATTGTAGTCGAGATATGTCCGCGTCTTCGTCACGCTTTGTCCGTTTCAGCCCGCAATTCAGCGGAGCGGCGTTATTTCCTTGAAATTGAAGGCTTCGCCGTCCTATTTACCCGCCTTGCCAACTGGACACCCGAAGCGTTTCCAGTTTTGAATAATTCTAAACTGGTTTCTAAGAAGCCGACCCCGCCGCGTCAAGGGCAACGCCAAACGGCATCCCGGCCAGCGGAAAAGGGTTCGACACGGAGAATATCATGCCCGAAGTCATTTTCGCCGGACCGGCTGGCCGCCTCGAAGGCCGTTATCAGCCTTCCAGCGAGAAGAACGCGCCGATCGCGATCGTATTGCATCCGCACCCGCAGTTTGGCGGGACGATGAACAACAAGATCGTCTACGACCTGTTCTACATGTTCCAGAAGCGCAATTTCACCACGCTTCGGTTCAATTTCCGCGGCATCGGCCGTTCTCAGGGCGAATTCGATCACGGCACGGGCGAACTCTCGGACGCGGCGGCGGCACTCGACTGGATCCAGTCGCTGCACCCCGATTCCAAGAGCTGCTGGGTGGCCGGTTATTCGTTCGGCGCATGGATCGGCATGCAGCTTCTGATGCGCCGTCCGGAAATCGAAGGTTTCATGTCAATCGCGCCGCAACCCAACATCTATGACTTCGCGTTCCTGGCACCCTGCCCCTCGTCCGGCCTGATCATTCATGGCGACGCCGATCGTGTCGCGCCGCCGAAGGACGTCCAGGTGCTGGTCGACAAGCTGCACACGCAAAAAGGCATCACGATCACCCAGAAGATCATGCCGGGCGCTAACCACTTCTTTTCCAACGATGCCGATCTGCTGATCGAGGAGTGTTCCGACTATCTGGACGCGCGCCTGCGCGGCGAGCTTGCCGAACCGCGCCCCAAACGCATCCGATAGACGACTTACCCTACAGGTTCCGCAAAATGTCCGCCTTCAAATCCGATTTCCTGCGCACACTTTCCGAGCGCGGTTTCATCCACCAGATTTCGGATGAAACCGGCCTCGACGAGCTTTTCGCGAAGGAAACGGTGACCGCCTATATCGGCTTCGACGCTACGGCGAAGAGCCTGCATGCCGGATCGCTTATCCAGATCATGCTGCTGCACTGGATGCAGCAGACCGGCCATCGGCCTATCGCGCTGATGGGCGGCGGCACGTCGATGATCGGCGACCCCTCCTTCAAGGACGAGGCGCGCAAGCTCCTGACAGTCGCCGGTATCGAGGAGAATCTCGCCGGAATTCGGCGGAATTTCGAGCCCTACCTCAAATTTGGCGAGGGTGCGACAGACGCCCTGATGATCAACAATGCCGACTGGCTGCTCAAGCTGAACTACGTCGAGTTCCTGCGCGATGTCGGCCGGCATTTTTCGGTCAACCGCATGCTGTCCTTCGACAGCGTGAAGCTGCGGCTCGACCGGGAACAGTCGCTGTCGTTCCTGGAATTCAACTACATGATCCTCCAGGCCTATGACTTCGTGGAGCTGAACCGGCGTCACGACTGCCGGCTGCAGATGGGCGGCTCCGACCAGTGGGGCAATATCGTCAACGGCATTGATCTCGGCCACCGGCTGGGCTCGCCGCAGCTCTACGCCCTGACATCTCCGCTTCTGACCACGTCATCCGGGGCCAAGATGGGCAAGACCGCGGAAGGCGCGGTCTGGCTCGACGCAGACATGATGAGCCCGTGGGACTTCTGGCAGTACTGGCGCAACACCGAAGATGCCGATGTCGGCCGCTTCCTGAAGCTCTACACCACCCTGCCGCTCGATGAAGTCGCAAGGCTTACAGCGCTTGGCGGCGCCGAGATCAACGACGCAAAAAAGGTTCTGGCAACCGAGGTGACGGCGTTGCTGCATGGCCGTGAAGCGGCGGAGGCGGCAGCCGAGACGGCGCGCAAAACCTTTGAGGAAGGCGCATTGGCCGACGATCTGCCGTCGATCGATGTGGCGGCGGCGGAGCTGAAGGCGGGTGCCGGGCTGCTGAACCTGCTCGTTCAGGCTGGTCTTGCTGGTTCCAACAGCGAAGCAAGACGGCATGTGCAAGGCGGCGCGGTGCGCGTCAACGACACGCAGGTAACCGACCCGCGCGCTTCGGTTTCCGATGCCGATGTCAGCCCGGAAGGCGTGATCAAGCTCTCGCTCGGCAAGAAAAAGCACATTCTGGTCCGCCCGGCCTGACCGGTCGCGCAGTCAGTCCAGCCACCATTCGGGACCGGCCGCCAAGGTGATGCCTTCGCGGCCGATTTCGTTCAGCCGGCTTTCAAGCCGCGCCCCCCGAACCACAAGCTCCGGCGCCAGCTCAAACAGCGGCACCAGTACGAAAGCCCGGTCCATCATGCGCGGATGCGGCAGCTCCAGTCCGGGTTCGTCGATTTCCCGGTCGCCATAGGTGAGCACATCGAGATCGACACTGCGCGGGCCCCAGCGTTTGTCGCGTACCCGATGAAGCTTGGCTTCCGTCTCCAGGCACCGCTCAAGCAGCACCCGTGGTTCGACTTTCGTTTCGAGCAAGGCCGCGGCGTTCAGGAAGTCGGGCTGGTCGGTTATTCCCCACGGCGGGGTTGCATAAAGCGAAGATACCCGAGCGACACGAATATCGGCATCTCCGTCGAGTAGCCGCAGCGCCGCCGCCATCGTCGCACGCGGGTCGCCGATATTGCCGCCGAGCCCGACATAGGCGCGCACCTCATTGCGGCCAGACAAGCGTGACCTCTGCGTGATCGAGAACGCCCGGGACGGGTGCGTTGGGTTTGCGGACGGTAATTTCGGCGCGGTGGATCTGGGGAAACTGTTCACACAGCGCTTTGGCAACGTCGAGCGCCAGCGCTTCGATGAGAAAACGGCGCTTTCCCGTCACGATCTGCTCGATCACCGCGAATGCGGCCCCATAATCGACAGTGCCGTCAATGTCGTCCTGATCGAGCGGGTTTTGCGAAGTGATCGCCAGCACCGCGTCGACATAAAAGCGCTGGCCAAGCGCCTCCTCCGCGTCGTGAACGCCGTGGCGGGCAAAAAAAGCACAGTTCTGCAGCCGGATCGTGTAATCGGTCATCGCCTCTAGCCGTTCTGATGCTGAAGCACGGCATCCGCCATATCGAGCGCCGCCCTGTTCATTGCGACATTATGTACACGGAATATGGCCGCGCCTTTCATTCGCAATACGACGCTTGTCGCCGCAGTGCCGATATCGCGTTCATCGCCGTCGCGGCCGGTCACAGCGCCGATGAAGCGCTTGCGCGACGTTCCCACCATCCATGGAAAGCCGAAATCGCCCAGTTCCCGGAACCGAGCGATCAGCGTAAGGTTTTCATTCGCATCCTTGGCAAAGCCGAAGCCAGGATCGATCACGATCTGCTCTCCCTTCACGCCGGCCTGCGAGGCCGTCTGCAACGCGTTTTGCAGGAACAGCCTTTGGTCTTCGATCACATCCGGCAGCTTGTCGCGCTCGCGGCCTGTATGCATGATTGCAAGCCCGGCGCCGGTCGCAGCCGCCAGATCCGCAATCGTCCGGTCCCGCGCAAGGCCCCAGACGTCATTGACGATATGAGCGCCGGCATCGAGTGCAAGACGGGCGGTTTCGGCCCGGTAAGTATCGACCGAAACGATCGAACCGGGCATGTCGGCCACCTTTTCGATGACCGGCAGGATCCGCTTCTGCTCCTCCTGCGCCGTGATCGGTTCGGCGCCAGGCCGGGTGGATTCACCGCCAATGTCGATGATATCGGCCCCTTCCCCGATCATTTGAGCTGCATGAGCGATCGCGCGGTCCGCCGCAGCGTACCTGCCGCCGTCGGAAAAGCTGTCCGGCGTGACATTGAGAACGCCCATGATGAGAGACCGCGCGCCCAATTCGAGGCTCCGGCCATGCGCGAGCGTCCAGCTCTTCGTCGATTCGATGGTCAATGAGATGTCCGCTAGCGCACCAAGAATTCCGTTGCGCTCGGCTTGCACCTCGCGCAAAGTCACGTCAACCGGAGAAGCGCCCGTGAAATTCATTTTGGCCCTGGTAGCCATATCCGCATTGCTGGCCTGGCCCGCACACAGCGCTTCGCTTTCCAAGACCTACAGCTATTTCAGCATCGGCGGGCGCAATCTCGACGAAATCCAGACCGAACTGGACCGTCGCGGCCCCAAGCTGAACAGCACGGGGCGCCGGCATCCGGGTGCTACCGAAATGGAATTCAACACCAGAATTCAGTACGGCGAGAGCAACGGCCGATGCCGCGTCATCAATGCGGAAGTCAGAGTAAACGCCAAAGTGATATTGCCACGGTGGCGGGCACGCCGCCGGTCGGATCAGGACACGCAGCTGATATGGGATACACTCGCGGCCGACATCAAGCGTCATGAGGAGAGCCACGTCGTCATCGCCAAGAACCATGCGCGGGAGCTGGAAAACGCATTGAAGAAGCTCTACCCGGAGCGGAACTGCGAAGTGACTGCGGCGAAGGCGAAAAGCACCACCGACCGCATCATGGCCAAACATGACGCCGCGCAGGCAAAGTTCGACCGTGTTGAAGGCATCAATTTCGAACGCCGTATTATGCGCCTGCTGAACTACCGCATCGAGCGGGCAGCGAAAGGGAACTGAATTCAGCCCTGCCGCTCGGGAACGCTGACCACAAGCCCGTCGAGCTCGTCGGTGACCTGAATCTGGCACGAAAGCCGCGAATTCGGCCGAACGTCGTAGCCGAAATCGAGCATGTCTTCTTCCATAGCCTCGGGCGGCCCGACTTTTTCGGTCCAGGCCTCGTCGACATAGACATGGCACGTGGCGCAGGCGCATGCCCCGCCGCATTCCGCCTCAATGCCGGGCACGCCGTTACGCACGGCATTCTCCATGACGGTGGAGCCGGTGGGCGCGTCGATTTCGTGGCGCGTGCCATCAAACGCGACGTAGGTGATAGTGGGCATTGACGAACCTGGAGGAAGAAGTCGAGGAATAGTCAGCCGAGATAGTCGCTATGTGCGCCTTGTCAACCCGCAGCGGCGTCAGCGGCGACCTTGCAGCGACAGGATGTAGCGCTCGATATCGCCAGCCCGGCCGTTAAAATCATCCACATGGCTGCCGTCTTTCGGCGCATCCTCTATCCTGGCCGCGATTTCAGCCAGGCCGAACGCTCCCACCGCCCGCGCAGCGCCCTTGATGCGATGCGCAACCGCGCGCAACTCGGCTTCCTCGCCGCCGCGAACCACTTCCCGCGCCGAGCGCATCTCGATCAGAAACAGATCCAGAACCTCGCGCGCAATCTCTTCGTCCCCAAGCGTATGCCGGGTCAAATGCGCCATATCGATGGGAGGCGCCTCGACGAACTTCCTGCCCGAATGATCTCCACCGCCGTCGTTTTCGAGCCTGCTTTCGTCTTCTTTCATTCCGCTCCCCAGCTTGATCCTGCGCCGGAGCGTATGTGCTTATCGGTACACGGGCGGTTAACGGGCACACGCCCGCGCGGGTCGCCCCGCATTAACCTTATGTTTAAACTTTTACTCATCGCCCGGAATGAATGTTCCCTTTGCCGGCGTTGCCCACTACGATGCATGCAGGCATTTTATGTCCTTTTCCGCGCGGGATACGGGGGTCGCCAATGACTTCCCGCGCCAGATCAAGGAATTAGAGCGGCATGGCGCGCAAAGCATCGATAAAGAAGACGGACGAGGCAGTTGCGAAGGAGCTGGAAGAAGCTCTGGACTTCGACCTGACGGGTGAAGATTTCGCCTCCGAGGGCGACCTGGATATCGCGGCCTCGATGGAGGACCTGGAAGCCCAGATCGCCAAGGCCGCCGACGATCTCGCCCGCGAAGGCCGCGTTGCCGAGGCAAAACCTCTCGCCAAACAGCCCGCACCGTCATCGTCGGAACTACGCCCGATCGAACCGGAAAAGAAGGCGGAGACGGCATTCCAGCCGGCCAATGACGACAGGCAGCGTGACAGTCGCGCAAGCCTGCAGAGCCTGAACCGCAACCCCTCACGCGGCATCTATTGGGCAACGCTCTTCCTGTCCGCCGCATGGGTTGCCGGCGGCCTCATGCTCGGCCACATACTGTTTGCGCCGCAGATCTGGCAGATCCGCTCGGTCGAGCAGCTTCTGGCTGCACCGCAGGTAATCGGTCTCGGCATCGGCATTCTCGTTCCGATCATACTGTTCTGGGGCTTTGCGGTCATGATCCGCCGCGCCCAGGAAATGCGCCATGCCGCGCGTTCGCTGACCGAGGCCGCAATCCGCCTGGCCGAACCGGAAAGCATCGCACAGGATCGCGTCATGACCGTCGGACAGGCGGTCCGCCGCGAGGTGATGGCGATGGGCGACGGCATCGAACGAACGCTTGCGCGGGCGGTCGAGCTGGAAACGCTTGTGCATTCCGAAGTGACGGAGCTGGAGCGCGCTTATTCCGACAACGAGGTGCGTATCCGCACTCTTGTCGACGGCCTGAGCACCGAGCGCGAGGCCGTGATTGGCCACGCTGAGCGCGTGCGCGCCTCGATTTCTGGTGCACGCGAGACGCTGAAGGAAGAAATGGACCAGGCGACCGACACGCTGCGTGACAGCATCGTCAGCGCGTCGGGCCAGCTCCTGAATACGGTCACCGAGTCCGGCGATTCGCTCGTCGATCGGATCAACCTGTCGAGCAGCGCGATCTACGACGCCATCGACCAGCGGCTCGATGTGGTATCCGACCGCATCACGACCTCCGGCAACGCCTTTGCCAGCCAGCTCGACACGCGAATTGCGACGCTGACGCAGAGCGCGGACGATCTCACGAGCTCGCTTTCGAGCATGCTCGACGACCGCACGTCGGGCATGGTGTCGATGCTGAACGATGCCACGTCGTCGCTGACGTCGGAGTTCGATTCCCGCCTTTCCGGCGTGGAGAACATTCTGTCCGAGCACAGCCAGGCATTGATCGGCGAGTTCGAAACCCGTGCCCAGGCGCTGGACGCCGGTGCCGAGCGCCTGAACACCGCACTTGAAGCGCGCGCAAAGCAGATCAACGAGACGCTGGTGGAGCGCGCCCGTGAGATCGCCACCACCTTCACGGACGCCAGACAGGACATCGCGGCAGTTATCGACGAGGGCAAGGCCAAGATCGGCACCGATATGGCCGAACTCGTCATGTCCACGTCTTCGCTCCTCGACGAGCGCGCCGGCGATTTCGCAGCACGCCTGATGGCGAGCCGCGATCAGGTTTCGGCCGCACTCGAGCAGGATTACGCGCAGCTCGCGGACCGCGCGAACCAGTTCGCCGGCATCCTGACCGCCAATCGCGAGCAGATTTCGGCAACGCTGGAGCAGGATCTGTCCAAGCTTGCGGAACGGACCACTGAGTTCGCCGGCATCCTGACAGCCAATCACGAGCAGATTTCGGCGACGCTGGAGCAGGATCTGTCCAAGCTTGCAGACCGGACGACGGAGTTTGCCGGCATCCTGGCCGAAAACCGTGACCAGGTTTCCGCAGCGCTCGAACGCGACCTTGCTCATCTCACGGACCGCGCTGGCCAGTTCTCGGAGACCCTGAGTGCAAATCGCGAGCAGGTATCTGCAGCCCTCGAACGTGACCTCACCCACCTTGCCGAGCGTCGCGCCGAACTCGACAACGCAGTCGCCAACCACGTCATGTCGCTTGCGGATCGTCAGAAGGAGATCAGCGAGGACGTCTCCGCCAACATCGGCAGGATCGAAGAAGCGTTCAGCCGTCAGTCGGGCGTTATCGAAGAGCGGACGCAGACCATGGAAACGGCGCTCAGCTCCGGCGTCGACAATGTGCGGCGCGCACTGGAAAACAGCGCCGGCGTGGTTGCAGGTTCGCTCCGCGACAAGGTGCTGGAAATCACCGCCTCGATCAGCCAGCAGGCGGAGAGAACGTTCGACGATGTGGATCAGCGCATCATCGCACGCACCCACCAGACCTCCGCAGAACTGGAAGAACGCGCACGCCTGATCACCGAAACGCTTGCCGACGCCGACAAACGTATTGCCGGCGGCGCCGACGCCCTGGTCAACCGTATCTCGACCGGCATCGACGAAGCCGAATCGCGGCTCACTGCCGGCACCGAGAACATCGGCGAAAAGTTGCACGAGCAGGTGCTGCAGACCGAGGCGCGGCTCATTTCGCGCGCCAACTCGATCACCGAGACGTTCCAGGGCGCCAGCGACGAAATTTCCGCCAGGACCGAAAACGCGACCCTCACGATCGCAGAACGGACTCGCGAGCTCAACGAACTGCTTTCGGCGCGCTCGGCGGAAATCGCGGAGATCCTCGACAAGACTGCGCGTCCGCTGGTCGAGCGTTTCGCCGCCAGCGGGGGCGAGCTCCAGCGCAATCTGGAGAATGCCACCCAGATGGCCACGGAGCGCCTGCGCTCCGAAAGCGTCGCGCTGGTGAATGCCCTCGCCAACCGCACAGCCGAAACATTGACTGCCGTCGAAGGCGCCAAGACCGGTCTGGTCGATGGCGTGTCGGAGCTAATCGATCGCCTGTCGGCATCCAATTCCAAGCTCGGCGAACTGATCGACATGGCGACCGTCAATCTGAACGCCGTGGACACCAAGCTTGCAGATTCTACCCAGGGCTTCGCCGCGACGGCCGAAAAGGCATCGCAGTCCTTCGCTAGCTCGGCGCGCCTGATCGACACCAACACCGGCAAGCTGACCGAACTGTCGTCGCACACGCTGAAAGACGTCTCGGCGATTGCCTCCAAGTTCGACGAACATGGCAAACTGCTTGCGTCGGCCTCCAGTCTGCTCGGTTCGGCTCAGGCAAACCTGGCATCCACGCTCGACGAGCGCCAGCAGGCGCTTGAGGAGCTTTCGGTCGGCCTGGTCAAAAAGTCCGAGGATATCGAGCGCGTGATGCGCAGCTTCGAAAACCTCATCGAAGGCACGATCGAGCGGGCCGAAGGCCGCACCCGTTCCTCCACGGAGGAACTCCGCGGCATGATCTCGGATGTCGTGGAATCGGCGTCCACCCGCTTCAGCGACGCCACCGCCGAGCTTCGCCGCACCGCGGAGGTCATCCGTTCGGAGCTCGAAAGCACTCGTGCCGAAATCAAGCGCGGTGTCTTCGAATTGCCCGAGGAAACGCGCGAGTCCACATCCGCTATGCGGCGTGCCGTCAGCGAGCAGATCAACGCGCTGAAGGAGCTTTCCGACATCGTGTCCCGGTCGGGGCGCATGCTCGACATTTCCGACAGCAGTTCCGAAGCACCTGCCCGGCCGCAGCGCGCCGTACAGCCGCGGCCCGCTCCGCAGCCGCGCCCGGCAGAGCCGGCGCGCACGGCAAGCCAGCCGAAGCCGGAATACCGTCCGGTGGAGCCGGGCCATGGCTCCGCAACGGCGACCAAGCGCCGCGAGAGCGCAGCCGCACAGCCCGCCACCGGCGGCTGGGTCAGCGACCTCCTCCGCGGTGCATCGCGCGAAGAGGCCGCAGAAGCCCCTGCTCCGCGTCAGCCAAACGGCAACCGCTCACCGCTGCATGTGGTCGAATCCCTCAATTCGCTGTCGGTCGACATCGCTCGCGCGATTGACCATGAGGCGGCGATCGATCTCTGGGACCGCTACCGCCGCGGCGAACGCAACGTCTTCACGCGTCGGCTCTACACACTGAAGGGTCAGCAGACCTTCGACGAAATCCGCCGCAAGTATCAAAGCGACGGCGACTTCCGCGCAGCTGTGGAGCGCTACTGCGTGGATTTCGAGAAGCTGCTCGAGGATGTCTCGGCCAACGACCGCGACAACCTGATGGTGCAGACCTATCTGTCGTCAGACACCGGCAAGGTCTACACCATGCTGGCTCACGCCGCCGGACGCCTTCGCTAAACCCGGAAACCTGCGCAATTTGAGCTAATTGCGCAGGTTCTTCTGAGCCCCATCGAAATCTCTTGCTGTTAGTACCGGCTTCGACAACAGGCTGGGGAACAGACAGATGATCATCGGTAATTCGGTGGCCGCGGGCCCGCTGGGCAATCTGCGGCCAGGCAATTCGGCACCGCCTTCAAATGGCGGGGGCGATTCGTCGTCCGGTGCGGATAGCGCAAACAGCTCGCGCCCCGATGCGGGCGGCGGCGCTGCGCCTGCGACCCGGAGTGCGACGTCCAGCGGCCAGGGCGGCGGCTCTTACGCTGGCGGCAGTGGATACGATGGCCCGGCCAGAGCCGGCGGATACTCGGCATCTGTCACAGCCGAAAGCCGCCCGGCGGCAGGCATGGGCGATTATTCGCCGCCCTCCTCCAACATCGATGCTGATCGCGAAGCGGCGATGAAAATGCATGCTACCGCGCGCATCATGGCACAGGTTGCAACCATTCGGCAGGTGGACGATGTCAGCGCCTATGCGCTGTTCGACCGTCCCAGTGACGATACCGACGCTTACCGTCATGCGGCCGCGGCCTACTCGGAAAACTCGGAATAGCCTCCTTGGGGCCGCAACCTCGATAGTGCGGCCGCTCAGATGACCGTCATCGTCCAATCGACGATATCGCGCGCGGCAATGCCGAAAGCGCGATCCAGCGCGTCGACAAAAGCGTCGTTGCCGCTGCCTGACACAGGTGCATTCGCGGTGAACAGGCGCCCTGCCCGCACCACGCCGTTCCGGTCGTTGAGAACCTTGACGTAAAGGCTGACCTCTGCGCGGTCGTCGCCATAGAGCCGTATCTCGAACGACCTGATATCGACGATGATCTGATAGTCGATGGCAAGGCCTTCGCCGGGCTTGCCGACACCGCCAACCCTGCCGGAAAGTTGCAGAGTCTCGACCAGGCGCGCCTGGACGACGCGCGGCAGCCTGTCCGCCCACTGGGCCCCGGCCAGATATTCGATCGTGCCCGCGGCGGGTTTGATGACGATGTTCTCGCTGTCCAGCGATTTGAGCGCACTCGGCTCGGCAACCAGTATCTGACGGCGCGTCATCCGCCCGCCCGAGGCAGAAGGGAGCGCCGCACTCAATTCGAAAGTATCGAGCGGCTCCGAACTGCTACCGAGCAGCGCGCAGCCCGAAGCAAGGCTCACAATCGTGGCAGCAGCCAGAAAGCTCCGCAATGCACTCAATGGTTTCCTCGCCCCCGCCAAACGCCCATACTCCTGGCGCAATCCGGCTGATCGCCGGAATTACTTGACTTGCATATGTTTCTTGGTGCCGGACGCAGCCAAAGTCAACGCCGCGCGCGGCCGTCAAATTGCCGGACGGTGCCGTCGCCGCCGGTAATGATACGCTGCGGATTGCGGCTGAGTTCGCTGATTGCGCCTTCAATCCGTTGGATCGCGCGGCGTCCGTCCTGGATCAGTGCTTCGACATCACGCAGCCCCTGACCCGAGAAGCGCGCCAGCCCGTCGGTGATCGTGCCGATACGCGAGTTCAGCGTGTCGGCGACCTCGCGGAACGACTTCAACGTAGCGCTCGCATCGGCCACCAAAGTGCCGGTTTCGTCCGATCCCAGCAGCGTATCGATCTTCTGCAGCACGCCATCGACACGAACCGATGCCTGATTGAGCCGGCTCGCCAGCTCCTGCGCATCGGTGATGAACTGGTCGACATCCTCGGCCCTTGCTCCGATCCGCTCCGTCACCTTGGCCACGTCGTTGACGGCGTTGTTCACGGTGGTGCTGGCCTGCTCGAAATTGGTGAGCGCCGTACGCACTGTTGCAGGATCGACACCATCGAGAACTTTGTTGGCTTTGTCGATCATACCGGCGGCATCCGAAGCAAACACCTCGATCGAAGCCACTGCCTGCTCGACCCCTTTCACCACCTTGTCGATCTCGCCGGTGGCCTGGCGGATACTCTTTGTCGATTCATCGACATTCTCGACGATCGATGCCACCCGGTCGCGATCGACTGCGCCAATCAGCTCCTCGGCGGCTGCCAGCGTGCTCGACAGCTGATCGGACACGCCTCCGATCGTATCGGACAGTTTGCTGACATTGGCCAGGAATGCCTCGACACCTTCGGAATTCGCCGCAAGTGCGTCGCTGAAGTCGCGCACATTCTCGACGGTTTCGATAAGCGGTTCGCGAGCTTCGCCTACAAACTCTTCGAGCTGCCCGACAACGCTGTCGGCGCGCTCAAGGATCGACTGCGCCGATTGCAGCAGATTGGTCACGGCCGAGGGGTCAGCCGTAATCTGTGCCATTTCGCCCTTGTCTTCCGCTTCCTGAAGGATGTTGGGCTCGTCGACCCTGCCGCCGGCCAGTTCGATATTGGCCTGCCCGGTCAGGCCCGCCAGGCCGATATCGGCCTTGGTCGAACGGGTGATCGGCGTCAGCCGGTCAACCTCGGCATCTGCAATCGCAACGGCCGGATTGTTGATGTCGATGTAAACACGGCGCACATCACCGACCTTGACGCCGTTGAACAACACCGCGCTGCCACGTCCGAGACCCGATGCGGACCCGGGGATGCGAACACGCAGCTGGACAGTATCGCCGCGCTCGATGCCGCCGGCTGTCCAGTAAACGAAGCCGAATGCGGCCAATATGGCCACGAGAGTGAAAAAGCCGACCGCAATATAGTTGGCACGGGTTTCCATGCAGCTTGCCCTTAGCCTCGTTTCTGTGCCGTCGTATCGATCTGTCGCGCACGCTTGCCGCGAAAATATGACCGCACCCACGGGTCGTCACTTGCGAGCATGTCCTCGATCGTTCCCGCCACCAGAACCCGCTTCTGTCCAAGTACCGCGATTCGGTCGCAAACGGAGAACAGGCTGTCGAGATCGTGCGTGACCATGTAGACGGTCAGCCCCATCGTGTCGCGCAGCTTGCCGACCAGCTCGTCGAACTCGGCAGCACCTATCGGGTCGAGGCCGGATGTCGGCTCGTCGAGGAACACGACATCCGGGTCGAGTGCCAGCGCGCGCGCCAGGGCGGCCCGCTTAATCATACCGCCGGAGAGCTGATAAGGCATCTTGCCCGCAGCATCGCGTGGCAGGCCGACCAGCTCGATCTTCAGCATTGCGAGCTCGTCCATGAGCTTGCGCGGAAGATCCAGATACTCCCGCATCGGTACCTGGATATTCTCCAATACGCTCAGCGAGGAAAACAGCGCACCATGCTGGAACAGCACCCCCATACGCATGTCCATCGCCAGCCGGGCATCTTCTGACGCCCCGTCAACGTCGACACCGAAGATTTCGATACTGCCGGACCGCTTTTTCACGAGGCCGAGAACGGCCCTCAGCAAGACGGATTTACCGGCGCCCGAAGCGCCGACGAAGCCGAGGATTTCGCCGCGGTGAACGTCGAGCGAAAGGTTCTCCAGCACCAGCTTGCTGCCGAAGCCAACGGTAACGTCGCGAGCCGAGATCAGAACCTCGTGCTGCTGGAAGCCGGTGCCGTTCGATCTTGCCTGAACAGTCGAATTCGTCGTCATGCCCGGGCCGATCAGAAGTCGATCGCTGCGTAGAAGATGGCAAAAAAGCCATCGACGACGATCACGACAAAAATGGCTTTGACGACGGAGGCGGTGACATGGCGTCCCAGCGATTCGGCGCTGCCTTCCACCTTCATGCCCTCCACCGACGCAATGATGCCAATGATCAATGCCATGAACGGAGCCTTGATCAGACCGGCAAACACGGTCGTCAGGTCGATACCCGACTGCAGCCGGTCGATAAACGCATATGGCGTGATCCCGGAGTAATACTGCGCGATCAGCATGGCGCCTGCGAGCGCGGCGAAATTGGCGATAATTGTCAGGCAGGGTATGGCGACGATCAGCGCCACCAGCCTGGGAAACACAAGAACGCCGATCGGATTGAGCCCGATCACCGTCAGCGCATCGACCTCTTCGCGCATCTTCATGGAGCCGATTTCAGCGGTTATCGCGCTGCCCGAACGGCCGGCAATCATGATCGCCGTCATCAGCACACCGAGCTCACGCAGGACCAGAATACCGACGAGATCGACAACGAATATTTCGGCGCCGAAGAAACGCAGCTGAAACGCGCCCTGTTGGGCGATGATAGCGCCCACGATAAAGGACATGAGGATGATCACCGGCACCGCACGGATGCCCATACGGTCGATGTGAGTAGCCACTGCCGCCGGGTTGACCGCATGCCTGCGGCCGAGCTTCATTTGCGCCCCGCGAATGGTGGCGCCGAGAATATTCAGGCTCGCAAACATGTCGTCGCGCAGGCCGTAGACCGCGCGTCCGATCGTCTCCGCGAAATCGTAAGGCGACCAGCCCCGAGGCTGCTCAACCGACGAATTGTCACGCTCAGACGCATCGCCGATCGCCTGGAGAAGCACCCTCGCATCCTCACCGACGCCATCGAGATCAACCTTCACGCGGCCCGCCTGCGCATTTGCCAGCCGGTGAACGAGCCACGCACCCGCGGTATCGATCCGTTCGATCCCCGAAAGGTCGATGCGCATCGTTGCGGTCGCCTCGTTCTCCAGCGCGCGCAGATCGTCGTCGACCGTTCCGACAGTGGCGGTCGTCCATGCCCCCGAAAGGCGCACGTCGACTGCGCCTCCGGCCCTGCTGACATCCACTGTGGGCGGGCTAAGATCGGGCAACACCGTACTTGCGCCGTTTTGTCCGTTGTTGAACATGGGCTGTTCTCTTAGAGCAAGCGCGAACACTTGAAAACGAATTACAAGGCACTCTGATGGCACGAGATCTGTCTGTCGATGTCGACAGCTTTCCGATCCGGGGAAGTTTTACGATCTCGCGTGGCGCGAAAACGAGCGCCGAAGTCGTGTGCTGCACGATTCGCGACACCGGCGCGAGCGGACGCGGCGAATGTGTGCCTTATCGGCGATATGGCGAGACGCTGGAGAGTGTCGCCGACCAGATCGCGGACATGCGCAGCGATATCGCAAACGCCATCGGCCGCAAGGAACTCTTGAGTTCAATGCCGCCAGGTGCAGCGCGCAACGCGATCGACTGTGCCTTGTGGGACCTGGAAGCCAAACTCGCCAACCGCCCCGCGTATCATGAAGCCTGCAAGATGCCGCCGCGTCCCGTGACCACGGCCTATACTATTTCGCTTGGCGATCCGGACGCGATGGCCGTGCAAGCGCGGGCGCATGCCGACAAGCCGCTTCTTAAGGTCAAGGTGGGCGCTGAGGACGACATTGCACGTATCCGTGCCGTTGCCGGATCCGCACCGCACAGCAGGATCATACTCGACGCGAACGAAGCATGGACCGAAGCCACCATCCACGACAACCTTCTCGCGGCGGCCGAATACCACATCGACCTCGTCGAACAGCCGTTGCCCGCCGGCAACGATGAACTGTTGCGCAACATCCCCCACCCGGTACCCATATGCGCAGACGAAAGCGTGCATACCGCCGATGACCTGGACCGTCTGGCCGGCCTCTACGACGCCGTCAATATCAAGCTCGACAAGTCCGGCGGGCTGACGGCGGCGCTCGAACTGCGCGATCGTGCCCATGAAATGGGCTTCAGTGTCATGGTCGGATGTATGGTCGGCACGTCGCTTGCCATGGCGCCGGCCGTGCTGCTGGCCCAGGAGGCAGACTATGTCGACCTCGACGGGCCGCTGCTGCTGGCCCGCGATCGCACGCCCGGATTGACCTATGCGGGCTCACTCGTCTCACCGCCGCACCGAAGCCTTTGGGGCTGACCGCGGGCGTCGGCTCAGGCCGCCTCATACTCCTCGATTGACGTGCCGACCGGCACCATGCGGTTTTCGCCGGTAGCGGCTTGTTCAGCGCCGGTAATGCGCCGCCAGTGGAGAATTTCCATCCTGCCGTCGTCATGCTCGGCAACAGCGGTGCAGCTTTCGACCCAGTCGCCGGTGTTGATGTAGTGTATGCCGTCGATCGTCTCCATCGTAGCATGATGGATATGCCCGCAGATGACGCCATCGACGTCGCTGCGCCGCGCCTCGTCGGCAACGAGGTTCTGGAATGCGCTGATGAAATTGACCGCGTTCTTCACCCGCACCTTCGCCCAGGACGAGAACGACCAGTAGGGCATGCCCAACAGACGCCGTGCCCTTGCGACAATGCGATTGACGACGATCGAGGCGTCATAGGCGAAGTCGCCCAGATAGGCGAGCCAGCGCACCGAATGCACGATGGAATCGAACTGGTCGCCGTGAATGATCAGATAACGTTTGCCATCCGCTGCTTCGTGCACAGCTCGATCCATGACCACCACGCCGCCGAAATGCACCCCCTGAAAACCGCGCAGAAATTCATCGTGGTTGCCGGCAACATAGTTGATCGTCGTGCCCTTGCGGGCCTGCCGAAGCAGCTTCTGAACCACGTCGTTGTGCTTTTGCGGCCAGTGCCAGGAGCGTTTCAGGCGCCAGCCGTCGACGATATCGCCGACCAGGTAGATCGTCTCGGCCTCGTTATGGCGCAGAAAATCGATGAGGTAGTCCGCTTTTGCCGGCTTCGAGCCGAGATGCACGTCGGAAATGAACAATGTTCTGAAGCGGCGCGGCTTGTCTGCGCTCATATTGCGGCCCCGTTGCTAGCGGTCGGCGCCTCTATGCGTCGATTCATGCAACAGGCTTATGACGGCTGTTGTCATCGAGAACGCCGCCGCGCTAGAGCAAAGGGGTACTAGGGAGGAACTCCATTGGATTACGGCATCAAGGGTCGGAAGGCGATCGTCTGCGCTTCCAGCCGCGGACTTGGGCGCGGCTGCGCGCTGGCACTGGCTGAGGCAGGTTGCGACATGGTGATCAATGGGCGCGACGCGGCCAGGCTTGCAGAAACGGCGGCCGAGATTCGCGACCGGTTTGGCGTCCGCGTCACGGAAGTGGCTGCCGATGTGGGAACTGTAGAGGGTCAGCGCGCTCTGCTGGAAGCAGCGCCGCAGCCCGACATTCTGGTCAACAACAACGCAGGGCCGCCCTTGCGCGACTTCCGCGACCTCAGCCGGCAATCGATGATCGATGGCGTCGTGAACAACATGGTGACGCCGATCGAGCTGATCCAGGCGGTGATAGACGGCATGGCTGAGCGGGGCTTCGGGCGTATCGTCAACATTACTTCGCTGTCTGTCTATATGCCGATCACCGGCCTCGACCTTTCCTCCGGCGCACGCGCCGGCCTGACAGCGTTTCTGGCCGGCGTTGCACGGCCGGTCGCACACCGCAACGTGACGATCAACAGCATCCTGCCCGGCAAGTTCGACACCGACCGGATACGCGCCAACATCGAGCATGGCGCCAAAAAGGCCGGCGTATCGGTCGAGGAGCGCAGAAAGCAGCAAATCGCCGAAATTCCCGCAAAGCGTTTCGGTACGGCCGAAGAATTCGGCCAGGCTTGCGCGTTTTTGTGTTCCGCGTACGCGGGTTACATCACCGGTCAGAATCTGAGGCTGGACGGCGGTCTGTTTCCGGCGGCATTCTGACACAACCGCCACAGCGGACAACAAGACCCGAAAGGCATTGCCGCATGAGCGCGAAGAACAAGACAACGCAGCACAGCTCCGATCTGGACGAGGCCGCGCTCTTTTTCCATCGTCACCCCGTGCCCGGCAAACTGGCCATTCACGCGACGAAGCCGCTTGGCAACCAGCGCGACCTGGCGCTGGCTTATTCGCCCGGCGTCGCAGCGCCCTGCCTGGCCATCGAAGCCAATCCGCAGGCGGCCGCCGACTATACCGCGCGCGGCAACCTCGTCGCTGTGATTTCCAACGGCTCGGCCGTTCTTGGCCTCGGCAATATCGGTCCCCTCGCCTCCAAGCCGGTGATGGAAGGCAAGGCGGTTCTGTTCAAGAAGTTCTCCGGCATCGACGTGTTCGACATCGAGATCGACGCGCCGACCGTTGAGCGCATGGTCGAAACCGTTGCCGCGCTCGAGCCGACCTTCGGCGGCATCAACCTGGAGGATATCAAGGCGCCGGAGTGTTTCGAGGTCGAGGAGCAGCTCAAGGCGCGCATGGCAATCCCGGTATTCCATGACGACCAGCACGGCACCGCGATCATCGTCGCGGCCTGCGTGATCAACGCGCTGGAACTCGCCGGCAAGGACATTGCGGCGGTAAAGATCGTTACTTCCGGAGCGGGCGCGGCGGCACTTGCCTGCATCAACCTCCTGGTGTCGCTGGGCGCCAAGCCAGACAACATCTGGCTCACCGACCGTCACGGCGTAGTGTGGCGCGGGCGCAAGGAGGAGATGGACCGCTGGAAGGAGCCCTACCTCAAGGATACGAAGGCCCGTTCGCTTGCCGATGTGATCGGCGGCGCAGACGTGTTTCTCGGACTTTCGGCAGCCGGCGTTCTGAAACCCGAATTGCTTAAGGAGATGGCGGAAAAACCGCTTGTGCTGGCGCTTGCCAATCCGACGCCGGAGATCATGCCTGCCCTCGCACGCGAGGCGCGCCCGGACGCGATGATCTGCACAGGCAGGTCCGATTTTCCTAATCAAGTCAATAACGTATTGTGCTTTCCTTACATATTTCGCGGGGCATTGGACGTCGGCGCGTCGGCAATCAACGAAGAAATGAAAATGGCGGCGGTACATGCGATCGCGTCGCTGGCACGCGAGGAGCCGTCCGATGTCGCTGCACGCGCATATTCGGGTGAAACTCCGATCTTCGGGCCCGATTTCCTGATCCCGTCACCGTTCGATCCCCGCCTTATCCTGCGCATTGCGCCGGCAGTGGCCAAGGCTGCCTGCGAAACGGGCGTTGCCGCGCGCCCGATCGCCGACATGGACGCCTATGTCGACCGGCTGACGCGTTTCGTTTTCCGTTCCGGCCTGGTGATGAAGCCGGTCTTTTCCGCCGCCAGGCAGGCCGGCGGAAAGCGCGTGGTATATGCCGACGGCGAGGATGAACGCGTGCTGCGCGCGGCCCAGGTGGTGATTGAGGAAGGTATTGCAAACCCGATCCTCATCGGCCGCCCGAATGTCGTGGAGACCCGCCTCAAGCGCTACGGCCTCAAGATCAGGGCCGGCACCGATTTCGAGCTCGTCAATCCCGAAGACGATCCGCGCTACCGTGACTATGTCGACCTGTTGGTCGACCTGACCGGCCGCCGCGGCATTACCCCGGAAGCCGCGCGTACGCTGGTGCGCACCAACAGCACGGTGATTGCCGCGCTGGCCCTCGTGCGCGGCGAAGCGGATGCCATGATATGCGGCCTGGAAGGACGTTTCGAGCGCCATCTGCGCAATGTCGACGTGATCGTCGGCCGGCGCAGCGACGCGACAGACCTTTCCGCCCTTTCGATGCTGATCTCGGACCGCGGCGCAACCTTCCTGACCGACACCTATGTAACGGTCGATCCGACGGCCGAGGAAATCGCCGAGATGACCATTCTCGCCGCCGAAGAGATCCGTCGCTTCGGTCTCGAACCCAAGGCGGCGCTGCTGTCACACTCCAATTTCGGGTCCCGCGATTCGGCATCCGCGCTGAAGATGCGCCGCGCCGCTGGGCTGATCCAGGAACTGGCGCCGCAACTGCAGGCAGATGGCGAGATGCATGGCGATTCCGCCCTGTCCATCGAGTTGCGCAATCGCGTCTACCCGCATTCCGCCCTCGACGGGGAAGCCAATCTGCTGGTTTTTCCAAACCTTGATGCGGCCAACATCACGCTGACAACGATCAAGACCATGACCGAGGCGCTTCACGTCGGCCCCATCCTGCTCGGAACGCGACTGCCGGCGCATATTCTGACACCGTCGGTCACCTCGCGCGGCGTCGTCAACATGACGGCGCTGGCTGTCGTCGAAGCCGCTCAGCGCGCTGCCGCGCACCAGGGTCAATGAAAGGTTAACCCGCCTGCGATACTCAAATGCTTGCGGTCATGCGCTCGTCGAGCGCGATTCGACCATGAGCGACAGGCGATATGCGGCGGTTTGCGAATTTCATCAGGCTGATTGCGGTGGTGGGCATCATCCTCCCCTTCGCCGCATTTCAGGCGTCCGCCAGTTCGGCGGAATGCCGCGACCTTGAGGCACGCCTGGCATCGGTCTCGCACGGCGGAGACAGAACCAAGCTGCGCCGCTATGAACGGGCGGTCATCTCTCAGAAACAACAGCTTGAGCGCGCCCGGAACCGGCAGGCAAACAATGGCTGCTCATCGTTCCTGGCATCCATCAAGTCGCATTGCGGCGAAATCCGCGCAACGGTCGCCAAGATGGAGCGCAACCTGCTCCAGCTGGAACGAACAAAAAACCAGCTTGCGGGCGGCAACGCGCCGAACGAGAAAGCGCGCATCCGGTCCGAAATGGCGCGCAAGCGTTGCGGCGTAACCGAAGCCGCCAACAACTCCGGCCAGCCCGCTACGTTATTTACGCGGCTCTTCGGTACTCGCGGCCAGGGCGCACGCGAAGAGACGCCGGATGAGCAAGAGAACGTGCGGAGCAGCGCCTCGTCCGGCCCGGGGTATCGCCGCGGCAACCATCGTACTTTGTGCGTGCGCACTTGCGACGGCTATTTCTTCCCGATTGCTTATGCTTCCTCGCCGCAGAATTTCGACAACGACACCAAGGCCTGCATGGCGATGTGTCCGGGAACCGAGGTCGAGCTCTATTCGCACACGGTGCCAGACGAAGAGACCGATGCCATGGTATCCACCGTCACCGGCAAACCCTACACCGACCTTGCGACCGCGTTCCGCTACCGCGACCCGGACTACCAGCGGCCCAAGACGTGCGGCTGCAATCAGCCGAAAGCGTTCAGCATCATCGCCGGCGAAGCGCCGGATGCGGATGTCACAGACACGGTAACGGAAGAGAGCCAGGTATTCCTTCCAGAGCCGCAGTGGCGCCCCGACCCGGCAGAGGATCCCGAGACCCGTGCGAACCGCGAAGGCGGACTGACGGCCTCGGCCGTGGCAAAGCTGCTGGCTCCGCATATCTCCGTAAACGAGGTGGTAGCGACCGCTGCCAGCGATGCGGAAGCGGAGGAGAAACGCATCAGGGTCGTCGGGCCAGCGTTCCTTCCCGACCCAGAAGCGGCAATAGATCTGCGAGCTCCGGGCCGGACGGAACTCCGGTAAGCGCAAGCCTGAGCGGCGCGAACAGCGCTTTGCCCTTGCGCCCCGTCCGTACCTTCACAAGGTCGGTCCATTCCTTCCAGGTGGTACCGTCCCACGGTTCGGGCGGAAGAAGGTCGAACGCGTCACGCACGAATTGACGATCATCGTCACCGAGCTCCGCCGGCCGCGCGGGCCCGGACGTGACGATGCCCCACCATTCGGCGGCATCGTTCATCTTTTCGATATTGCCGCGAATGGCGAGCCAGAACGGCTCCGCGCGAGCGTCTGAGATACCGAGCGCAACAAGCCGGGCCTGAGCTTCGCCGAATGGCCTGTCGCGCAGCAAGGCGCGATTGAGCACTATGAGCTCCGCAGGGTCGAACTTTGCCGCGCTGCGCGAGCTGCGCCCGATATCGAAGCCACTCGCGAGCCCGGCCATATCCGCAACGGCAGTCACCGCTTCCGACGTGCCGATCAGCGTGGCAAGAGAGGCAATAGCCATCGGCTCAAGCCCCTCCTCGCGCAGGCTTTTGATCGACAGCGCGCCGGTACGCTTCGAAAGCCCCGCACCCGACGCCGTGGTCAACAGATTGTGGTGGCCGAATGCCGGAGGCTTCGCGCCAAGCGCCTCGAACAGGGCGATCTGTGCACCTGTATTGGTGATGTGATCGTCACCCCGGATGACATGGGTAACGCCGAGATCGATATCGTCCACGACGGAGGGCAGCGTGTAGAGATAGCTACAGTCTTCACGGATCAGTACAGGGTCGGACAACGAGGCAAGATCGACGGTTTCTTCACCCCGCACGATATCGTTCCAGCGAGCCTCGGTTCGATGCGTGGAAAACGGATCGTTCTCGAAATTGGGAAGAAGGAACCGCCAGTGTGGCTTGCGCCCCTGTGCCTCCAGTTCGGCCTTCTCAGCCTCCGTCAGCTTAAGGGCCTCGCGCCCGTAAACCGGCGGAAGCCGCCGCTGCAGCCTAATGCGCCGCCGCCGCTCCAGCTCCTCCGCCGTCTCGTAGCAGGCATATAGAAGCCCTGATTTTCTCAGACGTTCTGCGGCGGCGTCATAAGCGCCGAAGCGTTCCGATTGCCGTTCGACCGCATCGGGCGTTATGCCGAGCCATGCGAGATCGGTCTCGATCTGGTCAGCATATTCGCGCTTTGAGCGCCCGATATCCGTATCGTCGAAGCGCAGGATAAAACGGCCGCCCTGCTGCTTGGCAAAAAGCCAGTTGAACAGCGCCGTGCGCGAATTGCCGATGTGGATGAAGCCCGTCGGAGACGGCGCAAAGCGTACTGTAGTCGTCATGGCTGCGGGGTAGCCGAAGCCCGGGATGCTTGCAAGCTGCGCGCGGTGAGGCCGCGCGAGACGAAATACATCAGCACCGAGGCGCAGAAACAGTAGATCCCCATCGCGCCGATCTGAAGCGGATAAGGCACACCGAGGTCGATCAGGAACCCGGTGATGCCCGGTCCCATCGCAGTGGCGAACACCATGATGGCCACCGTCACAGCGCGGATCGCACCAAGATATCTGGTGCCATAGACCTCGGGCCACAACGCGCCGAACAGCGTCGACGAAACACCGTAGGAGAGACCCATGAAGCCCATAAACGCAAATGCGCTCCATTGCGCCTCCACCGCACTCAGGATCAGGCACGCAATGCCCAGCGGGATCAGAAAAGCCGGCAACAGCCTGACGGCCGAATAGCGGTCGACGAGGCCGCCGGCAATCAGCGCGGAGATGACTGTCAAAGTGGAAGACAGCATGAAAGTGGTGGCGAACACCTCGATCGACCAGCCCCGCAACTCCACCAGGTAAACCTGATGGAAGAAAACGGTGGTGCCGATGAACCCCGGTGCCATAACTCCGAGCAGGATGAGGTAGAAGTACGGGTCACGCAGCGCTTCGCCGCGTGTCCAATCTCGAACCGCCGGCAGCTGACCGCCCTCCTCACTGGAGCGCGGCGCACGTTCAACGGCTACCAGCGACGAAATCAGCGGCAGGGCAATCACGATCAGCGAAGCTGCGACCAGTAGCCAGCTGTTGCGCCAGCCGATGGCAATGGCGGCGAAAACGAACAGCGTCGGGAACAGCGCCTCACCGGCATTGACCCCGATCGCGGTCACCGACAGCGCCTTGCCGCGCTGCGCGGCAAACCAGCGGCCGACCGCGGTGAAGGCATTCTGCGACATCATCCCCTGGCCGAACAGGCGCAGGAGGTAGATCGTGATCACAAGCAGCAAGATGTGCTGTGAAAGCGCCATCATCACGCAGGCCAACGCCAGTACCGGCACGATGATCAGTGTCACGGTGTGGGCAGACCAGCGGTCTACGATCTGCCCGAATTTCGGCAAGGTCAGCGCGCTCGCAAGCGTCGCCAGCATGTAGAGCATACCCCACTGGCCATGGCTCAAGCCGTATTCGGCGCGGATATCGCCAGCCGAAAGCGCAATAAAGAACGTCTGCCCGTAGGATGAAAAGAACGTGAGCAGGAACCCGCCCGCGATCCATCGGGCGTTGTCACGCAGGAAAGTAAGAAACGACATTCTTGAAGTGCTCGCACCTAAAGCCGAGCACTGAACCAGCCCGTGGGCAAGGTCAAGCCGTCAAGGCGCCGCTAGCTCCGATCCCGGAACCGGTTGGTGATCGGATAACGGCGGTCGCGGCCGAAGTTCTTTTTCGTGATCTTCACACCCGGTGCCGCCTGCCGGCGTTTGTATTCTGCGACATAAAGCAGGTGCTCGATCCTGTGCACGATCTCGCGGTCGTGACCGCGTCCGACAATCTCGTCGACGCCCATTTCCTTTTCCACGAGGCATTCCAGAATGTCGTCGAGCACCGGATATGGGGGGAGCGAGTCCTGGTCGGTCTGGTCGGGCCGAAGCTCGGCCGAAGGCGCCTTGTCGATGATGTTTTGCGGGATGACTTCGCCCGATGGCCCCAGCGCGCCCGGCGGCACCGTACCGTTGCGCCAGCGCGACAGCGCGTAGACCTGCATCTTGTAGAGGTCCTTGATCGGATTGAAGCCACCATTCATGTCGCCGTAAAGCGTGGCATAGCCGACCGACATTTCCGACTTGTTGCCGGTCGTCACCACCATCGAGCCGAATTTGTTGGAGATCGCCATCAGGATGGTGCCGCGTGCACGGCTCTGCAGGTTCTCTTCGGTGATGCCCTCATTGGTCCCTTCGAAGAGATCCGAAAGCGCGTTACCGAACCCTTCCACCGGTTCGAAGATCGGCACGGTGTCATAACGGCAGCCAAGCGCACGTGCGCATGCTTCGGCGTCCTTGAGTGAATCCTCCGACGTATAGCGATAGGGCATCATCACCGCCCTCACCCGCTCTTCGCCCAGCGCATCGACAGCAAGCGCCGCACAGATGGCCGAATCGATGCCGCCCGAAAGCCCGAGAACCACGTTCTTGAAGCCGTTCTTGTTCACATAATCGCGCAGACCGAACATGCAGGCGCGGTAATCCGCCTCTTCGGCTTCCGGTATCTGCGACATCGGGCCGGCGTCGCACACCCAAACGTCGTCTTTGCGCTTCCAGGTGGTAACGACGACGCTTTCTTCGAACTGGCTCATCTGGAAGGCCAGCGAATGATCGTGTTCGATGGCAAAGGACGCACCGTCGAACACGAGCTCGTCCTGCCCGCCAAGCTGGTTGGCGTAGATCAGCGGCAGGCCGCTTTCGATGACCTGCTTCAGCACGATCTGGTGTCGGATATCTACCTTGCCGCGGTAGTAAGGTGAGCCGTTGGGAACGAGCAGCATTTCGGCGCCGCTCTCGGCAAGCGTTTCGCAGACCGCCTCGTCGCCCCAGATATCCTCGCAGATTGGAATGCCAAGCCTGACGCCGCGGAAATTCACAGGCCCGGGCAAGTCGGGCGCGCGCGCGAAAACACGCTTCTCGTCGAACTCTCCGTAATTCGGCAGATCGACCTTGAAGCGCTCGCCGATCACCTTGCCACCGTCGGCTATGACAACGGCGTTGTGCACCCCGCTCTTGCGCTTCAGCGGCACACCCATGATGACGCCGGGCCCGCCATCCGCGGTGTCAGCGGCAAAGCCGTCCATCGCCTGCTCGCAAGCTGCAAGAAAGGCCGGTTTGAGCACCAGATCCTCCGGCGGATAGCCGGAAAGAAACAGCTCGGTGTAGAGGACGAGATCGGCACCGTGGCGAGCTGCATCCGCGCGCGCCTCGCGGGCCTTGGCCAGATTGCCGTTGATGTCGCCGACCGTCGGGTTGAGCTGGGCAATGGCGATGCGGAGAACGTCTGGTGCTTTCATGCCGGATCGTCTAGCGCGGGCTGTGCCGGGTGGCAATTGGGGCATGTGGTACGCCTATGAGGCCACTCACTCGCCATCATCCATGTAGGCCCGCAATTCCTCCGCCGTTCGGTTCGGTCCGGTCGACATCGCCAGAATGCGCGACAGATGCACGTAAGGCAGGCCGGTTTCGGCCGCCCAGACATTCAACTGGCCCTGGATTTTCTCGCGGTCCTTTTTCGACGTCGCCTTTTCGGAGATATCGAGCCCGGCATCGCGCAGTGCTGCCACCATGTCGGATGACACGATGTAGCTGTCCCAGCCCACCCAGCGCAGAAAATACTGCCCCGTATTGCCGCCCAGCCGGCTGCCATGTTTGCCGAGAAATTCGATCAGCCCCGCCTGATCGTCCGCCGGCCAGTCGGCCAGGAATTTTCCGAACGAGCCATGCTCGCCGGAGATACGATCGACAAAGGCCGCGTTCTCGCGCACCGATTTGATCTTCTGAGGGTTGCGCACGATGCGCTGGTCGGATGCGAGATCGTGCCAGAAATCCTCCGGCTGGAAGAGCAGCCGCTTCGGCTCGAAGCCGAGAAACGCTTCTTCGAAACCCGGCCATTTCTGCTCGATCACCCGCCACACGAAACCGGCCGCAAACACCCGCTCGGCCATGGTCGACAGGAACCGGTCATCCGGCACGTCGCTCAGCTTCTTGTTGTCGAGTGGCGGTGCAAGCAGCGACATCAGCACATCGTCGCCGCCTTTGCGCTCCGCGGCGCGTTTCCTGATCGTCTCGAAGCTCTTCATTGACGCCTCCATGCGACGCGATCTAGGCGCAGAAACGACCGCCCGGCAAGCTCATCCCTCGAACATGCTGTCACCGCGATCCAGGATGAGCGGAATAATGAGATCCTCTTCGTCATCGAGGTGCCGCGCCAGCATGTGGATGAGCCGCTCATTGGCAGAGCCATAAGCATCGGCTGCGAAACGCTGTCGGTCGATGGCTCCGTCAAGCGTCTGCAAGAACGCATTCGCGGTTTCGGCGTTCTGCACCAGCGCTTCGTGGATCAGATGATGATCGGCGTCCAGAATGTCGAAACCGTGCTTCAGCCGGCTTTCGGCGTGGACGAAGGCGGGGAAATAGACGTCGTCCTCGATGCGGTGGTGCCCGTCGAGGTTACTCAGAAAGAAGTTGAGCCGCGGCGCGAAGAACTGTGCGAATTCCTGCGGCGTCGTGCGTCCCTCGCGATATTCGACGATCGCATTTGTGAGCATAACGCCCAACTCGCGAAACATGTCGTGTCGCTGCAACCAGAACGACGCCATGCCTTCAAGGTTCGTATGCCCGACCCATTCTGAACGTGGAAAACGGTTTAGCAGAAACTTCAGATCGTCCGGCAGGCCATGTCGTTTCAAAAGCCCTTCACCATCGCGGTTCTTATCCGACAATGAAACGCTCCCACAGCGCCACCGCCCAGACTGCCGCTGCGATGATCATCGTCAGTGCCACGGCCAGAGACCCGCAATCCTTCGCAAGCCGGATATCGGCGTTGAACTCGCGCGAAAACGCATCGCAAGCCGCTTCGATCGCCGTGTTGAGTGCCTCCACGATCATCAGCGCCAGGATAACGCCGATTAGAAGCAGGTAGCCGCCAAGCGTGGGCGCTACAAACCACCCGACCGGCAAGGCAAGCGAAAGCGCGACGACCTCGCTTTTGAAGGCAGCCTCATCGCGCATGAGCACATGCAATGCGCGCAGTGAATTGCGCGTCGCGCTCACCAGCCGTTCCATCATCCACTCCCGTATTTCGACAGGTGCCTGTTTAGCGGATGAATGCCCGGTGCGTTAGCAATGACGCGCAAACAATCAATCATACTGCGGATATTGAGGCAGGCCGTCGTCGATAGAGTAATAGTCGCCCTTGTCGGCCACGAAAATATGATTTCCCCCGGCAAGTCCGGTTGGTCCATCGAGGCTGCCGGCAAGAATGGACGTGCGCTCGCTGTCATTGGCGCGCCAGAAGAGAGCCGAACCGCAGGTCTTGCAGAATGCTCGGCGCGCGGTGTCCGAAGCACTGTACCAGGTCAGGTGTTGTTCGCCCTCGACCGCCAGATCACTCGTTTGGCACTGTGTCGCCGCGTAAAAGTGGCCGCTTTGCTTGCGGCATTGGCTGCAATGGCAATAGCTCACGGGCCGCAAGGCACCGCTCACCCGATAGTGGACAGCGCCACAGTGGCAACTGCCCCGATATGGTTCGCTCATCCGGCTGCTCCGTCGCTTGGTCCCGAACGGTATGCCTGCATCCACGCGCAAACCAGTGATTATCGTTGTGCCAGCTCCGCCAACGGCAAGCCTTACGCCGCTTCCGGCCTGAACACTGACACGGTTCCACGGCCGGAAGACTTGGCGTCGTAGCAACTGCGGTCGGCCCTGGCGAGAATCTCGTCGACGGCGCCCGCGCCATGGTTGATGGGCGCGATGCCGATGCTTGCGCCAACGTTGAAACGCTGGACTTCCCACTCGAAATCGAGGCCGGCGATCGACGAAACGATATTTTCGGCATGGCGAACCGCAGTTTCGACATTGCAGTATTTCAGGATCAGCGCAAACTCGTCGCCGCCAAGCCGCGCAACGAAATCCGACCTGCGTACCGATTCAAGCAAGGCGCCCGAAATCTTCTTCAAGAGCGCATCGCCGGCACCATGTCCGGCCGTGTCGTTCACTTCCTTGAAGCGATCAAGATCGACGAACAGAAGCTGGTGTTCGATCTTCTCGTCCTTGCCCACCTCTTCGACCATTTCCCGCATTGTGGAATGGAAGTTCGCGCGGTTTGCGAGACCGGTGAGCGAGTCGTGGCTGGCCGCATATGCCAACTGACGCTGCAGCGTGCGCGCGTCCGTAACATCCTGGAAAACGATCACAGAACCGTTCATCACCTCGCCTTCGGTGATGATCGGCGAAACCACCTGCCGGATCGACGAACGCCTTCCATCCGGCCGCACTATGGCGGCACGATTGTGGGAGCGCGTACCTTCGGAGGCTTCCCCTCTCAATACGGAAATCTCCTCGTTGGTTTCTTCGTCACGCGGGCAATAGATCTGCGAAAGCGGTTTTCCGATGGAACTGTCGGCCGTGTGGCCTGTCAGCGCTTCGGCGGCAGCATTCACGAACGTGACCTTGCCTTCAGCGTCGGCGCAGATAACCGCATCGCCAATCGAGTGAAGCGTGACGCGCAGGCGCTCTTTTTCCGCCTTGAGGGCGGCGGCCGTCTCGGCCAGCCGGGATTGTGCCTTCTTCTGGGCGGTAATGTCGGTGTGGGTGCCGATCGCCCTCACAACCTGACCGTTTTCATCCCGCTCGACCGTCTTGCCGCGGTCGAGCACCCAGATCCAGCTACCGTCCTTGCAGCGCATGCGGAACTCTGCCTCGAAGAACGACGTACGCCCTTCAAGGAGTTGCTTGTCGAGCTGCAGCGCCCGCGGGCGGTCTTCGGGATGGATGAGCCTCAGCCACAAGTCCGGCTCGTTTCCGAGTTCGTCGGGCTCATAACCGAGCATCTCTTTCCACATAGGAGAATAATAGGTCTGACTGTCGCGCAGATTGAAATCCCAAACACCCTGGCGCGCACTGTTCAGTGCGAAATTCCAGCGGTTTTCGGCCTCCATCACTGCCTGCTGCGCCTTGATACGCTCATCGACATTGGCGAATTGCGCGACCGTGAAAGATGCTTTGCCGGTCGTGTCGTCAATTACGACCGAACAGGACAGGTCGATCCATATCGGCTGCCCATCCTTCGTCAGATACCTCTTTTCGAAACGGAACCTGTTCTCGCCACCATCGACGATATCGCGGACCATGCTGAGCCCGATATGCCTGTCGTCGGGATACGAAAGCTCGAAAAGGGTTTTGCCGACCAGTTCTTCGATTGAATAGCCCAGCATATCTGCAAGCGACTCGTTCGCCCGCGAAATCCTGCCATTGAGTTCGACAATTGCCATACCGACCGCGGAATCTTCCAAAGCGGCCCGAAACAGCGCTTCGCTCTTGATCAACTCACGCCTCTGAGAGCGCATGCGCCAGACCAGTAGCGATACAAAGATTGGGGTAATCAGAGCCGCTGAAAGCGGTATCTGAAACGCGCCGGGAAAGGCAATCAGGCCGTATTCAGACGCACGCGCAAGCCCAAAAGCAGCATCGAGGATGGCCACCATGCCGCAGATGGCTGCGAGAAGCGAAACCTCGATACGCCCCACAAACGGTGTTGTCGCCAGCAGATAAAGCCCGATAACGAAGAACGGATAGACTTGCAGCCACAATGCAAACGACGACGAAATCAGCGCGCCGGCGGCAGCAACGGTGAACATCATGAGGCGCCGCTGCGAAAATACCGCGTCACTGTGCCTGGAGCCGGCCAGGATGACCGGCGGGATGATGAGCGTTCCACCAAGTACTGCACCGCCAACCCAGGTAACAAAGGCAGCTTCCGCCGACCAACCCATGAAATAGGCGGTAAGCGGGGCTCCAATCAAAGCCGCCGCAACCGGCGCAACGCCGACGGCGACAACGAAATAGGCAATGAGCTGCGACGGTGTCTTCGGCTTGCTTGCATGTGGGCCGAGCCACCATGAGAGGAGCCCGACGGCCAGCCCGATTTCAAACAGGTTGATCGCACTCAGCAGCAAGGCCGGACCTGCCGGCTGCCCGAACATCAAGTTTACGCCGTAACTGGATACCGCGACTGCGCTCAGTGCGAAGCCAACCGGCAAGCGCATCGTCATTATCATGGCAATTGCCATGGCATTTGCCAGCCAAACAGCCGCGATGCCGTCGGCTCCGGCCTTCGAGATAAGAATGGAAATGCTCGCAACCGCGAAGTAGCTCGAGCCGAGCGTCAGCAGTGCGGCCGGGATATAGCCCTGTTTTCTACTCAGTATTTCCATTCGCGCACCATCCCAATCATGGAACGGTTATGCGCCTTGGACCTTAAAGACCGCTTTCCATGGTGGCAGCGCGGTCAGCAGGGTTAGCAGACGGTAAAAAACCCGGCAGCGCGGGCGGCTGCCGGGTCGATGCAACTTCGTGATCCGTCTCGCTGCGCGGCACTCAGCCGTTGGCCGCCTTCCTGCTTACGTCAGGCTGCTTCGTCTTGAGCAGGTCCGAGATCAGAAAAGCCAGTTCGAGCGCCTGATCGGAGTTCAGGCGTGGGTCGCAGTGCGTGTGGTAGCGGTCGTGCAGATCATCGGCGGAGATCGCACGCGCGCCGCCGGTGCACTCGGTGACGTTCTTGCCGGTCATCTCGACATGAATACCGCCCGGGTGCGTTCCTTCTGAACGATGTACATCAAAAAACGCCTGTACCTCTTTGAGAATACGATCAAAAGGCCGCGTCTTGTAGCTGTTCAGGGTGATTGTGTTGCCATGCATGGGATCGCAAGACCAGACGACCTTGCGGCCTTCCGCCTTCACAGCTCGAACGAGCCCCGGAAGATGCTCCCCGACCTTGTCGGCACCGAAGCGGGCGATCAGCGTCAGCCTGCCCGGCTCGTTCTCCGGATTGAGCAGGTCAATCAGCTCGATCAGACCTTCCGGCGTCATCGAGGGTCCGCATTTCAGGCCGAGCGGGTTCTTGATACCGCGGCAATACTCGACATGCGCATGATCTGGCTGGCGGGTTCGGTCGCCGATCCAGATCATATGGCCGGAGGTTGCGTACCAGTCGCCCGAGGTCGAATCGACACGGGTGAGCGCTTCTTCGTATCCAAGCAGAAGCGCTTCATGGCTGGTGTAGAAATCCGTCTCGCGCAGCGCAAAATTGGTGTCCGAGGTGATGCCCATGGCGCGCATGAACTCAACCGTCTCGGTGATACGGCTCGCCAGCGCCTCATAACGCTCGGACTGCGGGCTGTCGGAGACGAAACCGAGCATCCACCGATGTACGTTCTCGAGGCTTGCAAAACCGCCCTGCGCGAAAGCGCGCAAAAGATTAAGCGTAGCGGCGGACTGCCGGTACGCCATCTCCTGCCGCGCTGGATCCGGAATACGCGACTTTTCGTCGAAATCGATCCCGTTGATGATATCGCCGCGGTAGCTCGGCAGCGTCTTGCCGTCCTTTTCCTCATTGTCGGAAGACCGGGGTTTCGCAAACTGACCCGCGATGCGCCCGACTTTGACCACCGGTTGAGTGCCAGCAAAGGTCAATACGGCAGCCATCTGCAGGAAAACGCGGAAGAAGTCGCGAATATTGTCCGCGCCGTGTTCAGCGAAGCTCTCAGCGCAATCACCACCCTGGAGCAGAAAAGACTTGCCCTCCGCGACCGCGGCCAGCTGGCTTTTCAGCTTGCGCGCCTCACCTGCAAAAACGAGCGGCGGATAGCTTGCCAGGTGCTTTTCCGTTTCGACCAACGCATCCGGGTCCGGATAGACCGGTACCTGCTTGATCGGCATGCCGCGCCAGGAATTCGGAGACCACTTCTTCATATCGACACCATTACTCACTTTTTATCGCGGGCGGTAAACGGAAACCGCCCACGGAATGCGGCTCTATACAGGAAGCACTGCGGGCGTTCCAGACGCTAATCTGCCGAATTGGATCACGCGCTGTCGCGGAATTCGGCCCCGTTCCGGCCAAGCAGATCGTCAAAAAGCGATCGCTGAAACTCTGTCAGCTCAACGCTGCGCGGATAGCGCGGCGCTGCCCGGTCGCGCAGGACAGGAAAGTCGAAGCTTCCCGTCTCACGCACGAACCGGACCAAACCGGCTTCTCCGTGCTCGGCAAGGAAACCCTGCATCACCGCATCGAGATAGGATTGCAGGATCATCGTCGGTTGCGGGTGCTGCGGCAAATCGGTGTGTGCAACATATACATAGGCCTCGAAGTCCTGCGGCAGCGGGGCCTCCGTCTCGATCGCCCCGCGTCCGATTGTGACGCGACGGTAGCGGGCTTCGCGCGCGTCGACTGCGGCCAGGTTTTCCGCCCGGTCGAATAGCAGAAGCCCGTCGCACCCCGCGCCATCCGCCGCTTCCACCGTCAGCAATGCCGCGGGAAAGCCGGGCATGTCCGGCCGCGTGCGCCACAGCCGCCGCCAGCCATGAAGACGCGCGGGAACTGCTGAGACGATTTGGGTGCGCAAGGTCGCCCGGTTGACCAGCGAGCCGTAGCCGAAATAGGCCACGAGAGGCCCGTCCGGCACGCGCATTTCGATCGGTGGCTTCTCGTCCATCGCAGCCAAGCTAGCCCCTTGGCGGACACGCGCAAGCACCTGCCATAACGCAGCGCAGATGGATATTGACTTTGACGTTCACGTAAATGGTATGATTCTCATAGATACCGATCCCAGGGTTTTCGTATGCTCGATCAGCCGCAAAGGGCCGCCTCCGAACGCGAGGAAAGCGAAGCCGGTACCGAAATCATCGTGGAAGCGCCTGACGGCTTCCCTTTGGCCGCGACCATCTTCCAGGGCGCCGGCCACGGGCCTTTGGTTCTTGTTTCGGGGGCGACGGCGGTTCCGCGCGGGCTTTATGTGAATTTTGCCAAGGCATGCGTTGCGTCCGGCGCGCGGGCCGCAATGGTCTACGATTATCGCGGCGTTGGCGGTTCGAAGCGACCGCGCGAATGGCGCAAACGCCTCAATTATCGTGACTGGGCCCTGCTCGACCTTCCGGCGGCGGCGGCGAGGCTGGACGAAGTCGCCCCGGGACATCCAATGGTCGGTGTGGGCCAATCATTCGGCGGCCAGGCGCTCGGCTTGAGCGGCATAGCGGACCGCTTCGAACGCTACGGCATGGTCGCAACGATGTCCGGCTATCATGCATTGCTCGACGATCCGACAGTCTGGGCGCGCATGAACCTTATCGGCGTTCCGGTCTCTTACCTTTATTCCAGCATGCCGCGCTGGATGGCGCTTGGCGAGCCGATACCCTCCTCCTGTTTTCGCGACTGGGCCAGATGGTGCAGGCATCCGGAATATTTCTTCGGCGATCCGCAGGTTCCGGAAGTTTCGCGCATAGCGGCGGTGACAACGCCGATCCTAACCCTCGGTATGAGTGACGATCCGTGGGGAAATCCGCGCGCAACAGCCAAGCTCATGAGCTACTACAGCAATGCACCCGTCGAAACGCGATGGCTCGCGCCGCAAGACGGCGGAGCCGACAGGATCGGACACCTGGGCTTCTTTCGCTCGCGCTTTGCCGAAACGCTGTGGCCGCAATTCATCGCCTGGCTGCTCGAGGGCAAACAAATGACGATGGGCCAGGCTGGTTAGGCTGCTTGTTCAAGACCGCCATAGATGACGGACCATCATGTCGGTGAGCCTGCCCCGAGAAACGGCATCGTGGGCGGCAAACATTGGGCCTGAATTCACTTCCAGAAAACAGACTTCTCCATCCCGGGCGCGCGTCTTGAGGTCGAAGGCGCAAAAATCCATCCTCAGCATGTCCGATACCTTGCTTAGACCGTTCATCAGAGGACGGATGGAGCCTATGTCATCGAGCACGACCATGCGCGACGCAGGATCGACGCGATAGTCGAGAAATCGGCTTTCAAGCTTGAATGCCAGAAATTCTGTTCCAATCCGGTAGATTCTGTATTCCGGATAAGAAAGGCGCTCCTGAAGAAATGCCGGTAATGCAGTTCGCTCATCCTGCCAATCTGCGGCTTCAAGCGACTTTGCAGCATCATGGCAGTAGCCGCCACCGGCCACAGGTTTTGCGACGGCATCGGGATATCGTCCCAGAAACGCCTCAATGTGCGCTCGCGAATTCGACAATACGGTCTCGGGTACCTGTAGTCCGGCAGCGATAGCTATCGCCAGATCCCCTGGCTTGTTGCCTGCATCGGCCAGTTGACCGGAATTGAACGACCGAACTTCCGGCAAGGCAAGCAGCCCGGTGGCAAGTGCGAACCAAGCCGGCGATTTTGGCAAACCGGCCGTGATCTCCCCGTTCGGACTTGAAAAGACATCGTACCGACAGAAACCAGCAGAAACGATGAACTGCTGCCCATCCGCTTCGATCTCGCGCGAGCCGGGCCGAAAAAGGACCGCTGGTTCTGCGTCATGGTCATGCAGCAATTGTGCAACAGGAACTTCCGCGCGGATGCACGCCTCTCGCAGCGCGGCGAGCGAAGGGTCGCTCCGCCCGCCGGCCAGAAAAAAATGCCCCCGCATTGCCTAGCGGTTGCGGCGACCGAAGGGTCCGGGATCTACGTCGAAACCGGGATCGAAATCTTCCGCCACCGGACCGGTTCCGGGCCCCTCCACTCGCGGGTCGGACTCGCCAAAGAACGGCTTCGGCCCTTCTTCGCCGATGGCCAGCGTTTTCGGTCCTTCCTCGCCAAAGGCAAATGTAGTTGGCCAGTTTTCGCCGGTCGGCCAGCTTCTTCCCTCTTCTCCAACCCTGAGCGTGGTCGGGCCCTCCTCGCCGAACCGGAACGTCTTGGGAAACTCTTCCCCGATATGGAACGTTTTCGGCGTTTCTTCGCCAACTGCGAACGTAGTCAGGCCGGCGGCGGCCTCCGCGCCCGGCTGGGACTGCCCGCGGCCGCTAACGAGTGCCGTCATGTCGTTGCTGCGCGCATGAACCTTCACGCCAACGAGTCTGTCGACGTCCTTGTCGACCACGTAATCCGCAAAGACCGGGGTCAACACCTGTATGACAATGCCATCCGGCGGCTTACCAACGAGCTCGAGATCAAGAATACCGTCCGGCGACAGAACTTTCTCCAGCGGGGCAAGGTGTACATCCTTGTACCCGGGCGTACTCGCGGTTCCCGCTACCATGATAACTGCCTGCGGCGGGTTACTCTTCTGGACGATGATCTCGATATTGTCGACTGAGAGTATGCGTACTTGCTTTGCCATTTGAGGCTCCCATTGATGATTGAGCCCCATACGAACATTTTTTCTTACAGCATAAATTTACACAACCGCCTCAGTCAATCGAACTCGAATACACAAGCAATGCAGCTTGAATTGATCCGGTCATTTATTGACGGGAAGAAGACACCGAGCAAACTACACTCGCTGGCCGTCTTTCACGCGATAGGTCGGCTGATACATCGTCACCAGTTCCTCGGCGGCCGAGGGATGCAAAGCCATCGTCCGGTCGAAATCGTCCTTGGTCAGGCCCGCTTTGATCGGGATACCGAGAAGCTGTGCCATCTCGCCTGCGTCGGGCCCAAGAACATGCGCGCCGAGCACCTTGCGGGTCTCGCCGTCGACGACAAGCTTCATCACCATTCTCTCGTCGCGGCCCGAAAGGGTGTGCCGCATCGGCCGGAAGCGCGCGAGATAGATTTCGAGTTCGCCATACTGTGCTGCGGCGGCGTCTTCCGACAGCCCGACCGTGCCGATTTCCGGCTGCGAAAACACCGCTGTGGGGATTGCCTCATGGTCCGGACTGGTCGGCTTGCCGCGATAGAGCGTATCGATGAGACACATGGCTTCGTGGATCGCGACCGGTGTGAGCTGCACGCGGTTTGTCACGTCGCCGATCGCATAGATGTTGGCGACATTCGTGCGCGAATATTCGTCGACCAGGATTTCGCCGGTCCGGCCGGTCTCCACGCCGGCCGCCTCAAGGCCGAGGCCTTCCGTATTCGGCAAGCGGCCGATGGCGAGCATCATCTGCCCGACCTGCAACGTGTTGCCTGTGTTGAGATGTACCGCCAGCGTGCCGTCCGCCTGCTTGTCGACCCCGATGGCGACCGACTGGCACAGGATGCGGATACCCTTCTTCTCCATCTCCTCGTGCAGCGCCCGCCGCACATCCATATCGAAGCGGCCGAGGATTTCCTTCCCGCGATATATAAGTGTCGTTTCCACCCCGAGGCCATGAAAGATGTTGGCGAACTCGACCGCGATGTAGCCTCCACCTTCGATGGCGATGCTGCGCGGCAGCTCCGTAAGGTGGAACGCCTCGTTCGAGCTGATGCAGTTTTCGCGGCCGGGAAGCGCCTCATGCGGATTGGGACGCCCGCCAGTTGCGATCAGAATCGTTTCCGCGCTCACCACCCGGTCTTCGGCAACGATCCGCACGTGGTGATCGTCGACCAGCACCGCGCGGCTGTCGATCATCTCGGCCTTGGCGTTGTCGAGGCCGGAACGGTAGGCAGCCTCCAGCCGGGCAATTTCCCTGTCCTTGTTGGCTATGAGTGTTGCCCAGTCGAATGTCGGCTTCTCAACCGACCAGCCATAACCCGCCGAATCCTCGAAATGTTCGGCAAACTGCGACGCATAAACAAAGAGCTTCTTCGGTACGCAGCCGCGAATGACACAGGTGCCGCCAAAGCGGTATTCCTCCGCAACCGCAACGCGCTTGCCGAGCGAGGCCGCCACGCGCCCTGCCCGCACGCCGCCCGAGCCTCCGCCAATGACAAAGAGATCGTAGTCGTAACTGGCCATCAGGGCCTCCCGTGGACGCGGCGAAGGGATGGTGGAGCGCACGATCTAGGCACGCGGGCAGCAAAAAGAAAGCCCGGCGCGCGCGCCGGGCTTTCGGTTTCGAAAAATTGAACGGCGGCTGGTACGCTAGTTCGAACCTTCAGGTGCAGCCGGAGCTTCGCCGCCGGCGGGTGCCTTGTCGGCGTTCGCCGCGATGATCGCCTGGACCTTCGAGCCCACACTCTGCGCCAGATCGCGGGCAAGGCCGCGCTGCCAGATACCGGCGGCTTCATGAACCTGACGCGCCACCAGCGCACCGTCCTCCAGCAGCTTTTTGCCTGTTTCCGACTCGTAGAATGCCGTCATTTCCTGAAGCTGCTGCTCGGTGAAAATCTTGGCATAAATCTGCGCCGCCTCGCGCTCAAGGTCGCCCCGGCGCGGGGCAAGGGCCAGCGTTTCCTCATCAACGACATTGCTGATCATGGAGCCGAGATCGGGGTTCTTCTGGATCAGCTCCTGTTTCAGCGCCTGCGCGGCCTGAGGCAACACGCTGTCATATTGCTGCGTCGAGGTCAGCGCTTCGATCGCCGTGCGAGCGGCTTTCAGATGGCTTTCCGAAATGTCCTGCGAAGATGCCGGTGTCGCAATTGCGAACATTGCCGTGGCGGCAACAGCTGCGACAACGGTACGGGCGCGAATGGCCAGATACATAGTTGCGAATACTCCCTAGTGACGGTTTGCCGTGATCGTCTCGATGCCGCTTTCGGCGGCGACGATCGCCACATCCGCCAGCCCCAGAAAAAGACCATGCTCCACCACACCCGGTATGGCGTGGAGGGCTTCGGAAAGCGCTCTTGCATCCCGAATGCGGCCAAAAGATGCGTCTATAATCAAGTGGCCGCCGTCTGTAACAAAAGGCTCATCGCCAGTCATCCGCAAACCGAAGTCACAGTTAAGGCCAAGGCCCGCAACAGCCGCAGAAATCGCCAGTTCGGTCGCCTTCAAGCCAAAGCGATTGACTTCGACGGGCAGCGGAAATGCGCCAAGTTCGGAAACCAGCTTGCTCTTGTCCGCGATGACGATCATCCGCCGTGATGCGGCGGCGACGATCTTTTCGCGCAGAAGGGCGCCGCCGCCGCCCTTGATCAGCGAAAGCTGCGGGTCGATCTCGTCGGCACCGTCAATCACAAGGTCGAGTGCCGGTTCGTCGTCGAGCGTCGTCAGCGGTACACCGAGTTCGTTGCAAAGCGCCGCGGTGCGTTCGGAGGTCGGCACGCCGATGACCTTGAGCCCCGCACCCACGCGCACCGCCAGCAGGCGCACGAACTCTTCCGCCGTCGAGCCGGTTCCGATGCCGAGCTTCATTCCGTCTTCGACATAAGCCAGCGCGGCGCGCGCGGCTTCGATCTTGAGCGTTTTGGGATCCATGGCTGCCTGTCGTGAAAAATGTGATTCGCGCGGCGCGCTGGTAACATCTTTGGCGGCAAGCGCCAAAACATTCCACGCTAACGCCCCGCAATCTTGCCCGGCGCTAAAAGCCGCGCTATCGCCTTGGCGGCATGGAATGGGAGCAGAAATGGTAGCGCCGATCATCGTATTCGACCTCGACGGAACCCTGGTTGATACCGCCCCGGACCTGCTCGACAGCCTCAATCACACCTTGGGGACGATCGATATGGAACCGGTCGACGGCGCCGATATCAGGCGCCTGGTCGGCATGGGCGCCAAGGTGATGATCGAACGCGCTTTCGAGGCACGGCAGCTTGAGCTGACCAAACCCACGCTCGCAAAGCTCTTCGACGTGTTCCTCGAGCATTATTCGGCACACATGCCCGGAAAGTCGCTGCCTTATCCGGGTGTGCCGGAGGCGTTGGACCGGTTTGCGGATGCCGGGTTTTCCTTCGCCGTCTGCACCAACAAATATGAGGGCATGTCGGTCGAACTGCTGGAGAGCCTCGGCTTAAGCGAGCGCTTTAAGGCGATCTGCGGCCAGGATACATTTGCTCACCGCAAGCCGGACCCCCGCCATCTGACCCTCACCATAGAAGCGGCGGGTGGCTCCCCCGGCAACGCAATCATGGTCGGCGATTCCGAAACCGACATCAAAACCGCCATCGCGGCCGGCATCCCGGTGGTTGCCGTCGACTTCGGCTACACCGACCGCCATGTCAGCAATTTCGACCCCTCGCATGTCATTTCGCATTTCGACGAATTGACTGAGCAACTGGTGGGCAGGCTTCTGCGCTCGGTCGCGAACTGACATGTTCGGCGCAGCCGCTGTCCTGAATTGCCGAAAAGGGAATGGTGGGCGATGCTGGGATTGAACCAGCGACCCCACCCGTGTGAAGGGTGTGCTCTCCCGCTGAGCTAATCGCCCCGAAGCCGCTTCTGCGACCGGAAGCGGGATATAAAGTGCGGCCCCGGACCAAGTCAAGCGCGCGAAGCGGCAACGACGATTGCGCCATAGACGCCGGCGGACCGCAAAGAAAAACCCGGCACGATGCCGGGTTTTTCTTTGAGCCGGATGCGGTGCGCGTCAGGTGCTCGGAACGCGCGTTTCGTCGATCTTGCTCATCGCTTTCAGCATATAGCTGTCGCGATCGTAGACGTCGGGCACGTAGTTCACATGACCGGTCGAATCCGGCCAGGCCGTAAAGTAAGAGACATAGACCGGTATCTTGCTGGTCAGCTCCTCCTTGCCGCGCCCGCTCTTCAAGCGGTCGATAACCTGGTCGCGGTCCCAGCTCAACACCGCCGCAGCCATCGCGCGCGGGTCTTCCAGCCGCACACAGCCGCTGGAATAGGCACGGCTTTCGCGATCGAACAGATATTTCTCTGGCGTGTCGTGCATGTAGATCGCGTGTTTGTTGGGGAACATGATCTTCATCTCGCCGAGCGCGTTTTTCGGCCCCGGCGGCTGCCTGACATCGAATGGCGGCCGCGAACCATAAGCGGCCCAGTTGACCGACGAGGACGACACGCGCCGCCCGGAACCATCGGAGACCTCATAGCCTATCCGGTCGAGATAACCCGGATCGTTGACCAGCTTCGGCAGATATTTGTTGACGAGGATCGAGCGCGGCACGCCCCAATAAGGGTGGAACTCAACATATTCGATCTCGTCGTGGAAAAAGTTCGTTTGCTTTCCCCGCTGGCCGACGACCGTCTTCATCGCCAGCTTCTCCGCGCCGTCTTCAAAATAGCGCGCCTTGAATTCCGCTACGTTGATGAAGACGTGACGGTCACCGAACCGGGACGGAAGCCAGCGCAGCTGCTCCATTGCAACCTGAACCTTCTCGACCCGGTCGGCCTTGGAGTCGCCCGCAATTGCTCCGACGGTCCGCGGGCCGATCACGCCATCGGCGCCGACGCCAGCCTTTTTCTGTGCCGCCTTGATCAGAGGCACCAGCTCCGGCGAATAGGTCTCGGTATCGATGTTCGCTGCAAGCAGTTCGCCGAACTCGGCCCTGAACGCCTCATCGGCATCGCGATCGATGACCTTGAGCAATTTGGTGAATTCGGGCGAAGACTGTCCGGCGCGCAGCATCAGGTCGGGCGACACGACGATGGCTTTTTCCTGACTCGACCGAAGCTCAGCCAGTTCCGCCTTGAGTGCGGCGTAGGCGCCGTTTTCCGGATGTACCGCTTCCATGTAGGTGCGAACGGCGAATGTATCGCCAAGCACGTCGAGCACATGGCCCAGATCCAGCGTCTTCAGCTCAAAGTCGTGATAGCCGGAGATCCGGTTGGGGTCGACGCGACCGCCATTGGCGTCACGCATATAGCGCAGCACACGGGCCGACAGCGTCATCTCGAACTGTGCCAGGCGCAGTGCCGGGTCGATCGCCTCGCCCTCACCAGCCGGCCTGTGGATCGCAGGCACCAGATACTCTTCGGCTACAAGCCCGTGTTCCGGCGCTTCAGCGAGCACCGCAAGCGCCTCTTCCGCACGATGATTGGGTTTGCCGTCACGCACCCAGATGAAGTCCGGATCGGCTCCGTAATGGGCAAGTATCGCGTCGGCGATTTCTTTCTCCGCCATCAGGTCGAAGGCCTGCAGGCTGCTGATCGCATCGGCGAACTTGCCCGCACCGCCATCCACCTCCGGCAATATGATTGCCGGCGCTGCCTCGGAAGGGTCCGAAACGGAGGCAAGGACCACTTCACGTGCAGCGGCACGTTCGGTTGTCGCGTCGCCATCCTCGAGCTTGCTGATCAGGGCGGCAAAGTCCACGCGGACGAGCGGATCGACCTTGTAATTGTAATACTGAGGCGACGAAACCCGCGCGATGACGACCTTCTTAGGGGGTTCCGGTTCGACCTGCTCGACCCGTTTGATCCGCTTTCCGCCGAACAGGCGATCAAAAAGCGTTTCAGCGGATGCCTGCTGCGTCCCCAGCAGAACCATTCCGGAAAAGACAGCCGTCGCAGCCATCAATCCGCGTTTGGCGAATAGTCTCATCGATCACCCAATCCGACCGTAAATCCGGCCCATAAAGTCCGTTGCCTGAATATGCGAAGCAGATACGCAACAATCATACGTGCCGATTGCCGGAGCGTTAAGGTCGAATATGCCCGCACGGCGGATTTGATGCGTTTTTCGCGAAAACGTGATGCAATTTCGCCTCGGTGAGGCCTTTCGTGCTCAGGCTGTCGCGCCACGGGTGCTGGCCGGGCGGCGGCTGAACCAGGCAGCCAGGGCCAGACCCGAGAGTATGTGCCACACACCCCACCAGGCCGCCACGATTGCCATGCCGCCGAGGCCGCCGAAGAAATTGAAGATGAGAATCAGCCCCAAACCGGAATTCTGGATGCCGGTTTCGATCGATACGGCCCTGCGGTCGTACTCCGTCAGCCCGCCGGCCCAGGCAATGCCGTAACCGCCGGCAAGCGCGATGGCGTTGTGAAGCAGCACCAGCCCTGCCACCAGGCTCACATAATTGAGGAAATGCTGCCAGTTTGCTGCCAGCGCGCCGAGAACGAAGCCGGCGAAGATAACCATCGAAAGAACCCGCATTGTGCCGCGAATACGCGCCGAGAACGCAGGGAAGCGTGCATTGATCGTCATGCCGATAATGAGCGGGAAGACAAGCAGGATGGCCACCGTCCAGGCCATCTCGAAGGGCGAAACGCTGGTTTCGTTCAACAGCGGCAACGTCGGCGCGTAGAGACTGCCCCAGAATGCCAGGTTGAACGGTGTCATGATCGTCGCACAGACCGTTGCGACCGCCGTCAGGCTCACCGAAAGTGCGGTATTGCCCCCTGCCCGGTGCGTGATGAAATTCGAGATGTTGCCGCCCGGACATGCGGCGACCAGCATCATGCCCAGCGCCATGCTGGGTGCCGGCCGAAGCAGTAGCACCAGCAGAAATGTCGCGGCGGGCAAAAACAGGAACTGCGAGAAAAAGCCCAGCAGCAGCGCGCGCGGCGTGTCGAGCAGGCGCCGGAAATCGCCCAATGTCAGATCGAGCGCCACTCCGAACATCACGATGGCGAGGATTCCGTTGAGAAGCATCAGGCTTCCGGGGCTGAAATTCAGCATCACAGAATCGACTTCGCTCATTACCGGCTTTCTCCATGCATCGCGCGTTCGGCTGCGGGCGACACTAGCAGCCGATTGACCGAATGCGAAACCCGGCAGGCAGTGGACATTCGCCGCGCCAGGACTAAAACGGCGGGAACCGCAGCCATCCACCTGGAACGCTAAAAATGTCCAATCCTTCCGCCATGGAAATGTTTCCGCTCGCCGCCGATGAGACGCCCTACCGCAAGCTCACCTCCGACTTCGTTTCGGTGGACACATTCCGCGGAGAAGACATTCTCACCGTCGAACAGGAAGGGCTCAGGCTTCTTTCTGAAACCGCGTTCGCCGACATCAATCACTTGCTGCGGCCGGGGCACCTGAAACAGCTGGCATCGATCCTGGAAGACAGCGAAGCGACCGACAATGACCGCTTCGTTGCTTATGACCTGCTCAAGAACGCCAATATCGCGGCGGGTGGCGTGCTGCCGATGTGCCAGGACACCGGCACCGCGATCGTGATGGGCAAGAAGGGCCGGCGCGTGTGGACCGATGGCGGCGATGCCGATGCGCTGGGCCGCGGCGTGCTCGACGCCTACGAGAAGAAGAACCTGCGTTATTCGCAGCTGGCGCCGCTGGCGATGTTTGAGGAAAAGAACACGAAGAACAACCTGCCGGCGCAGATCGACATCTACGAGGAAGGCGAAGACGCCTACAAATTCCTCTTTGTCGCCAAGGGCGGCGGCTCGGCCAACAAGACGTTCCTTTATCAGGGCACGCCGTCACTGCTGACGCATGACCGCATGATCGAGTTCCTGAGGGAGAAAATCCTCACGCTCGGCACCGCAGCCTGCCCGCCCTATCACCTGGCGATCGTGATCGGCGGCACTTCCGCCGAGATGAACCTGAAGACGGTCAAGCTCGCTTCTACGCGTTATCTCGACACATTGCCGACCTCGGGCAGCGAGGCCGGTCACGCCTTCCGCGATCTCGAAATGGAAGCCGAGGTTCACAAGCTCACACAACAGATGGGCGTCGGCGCACAGTTCGGCGGCAAATATTTCTGCCACGACGTGCGGGTGATCCGTCTGCCGCGCCACGGCGCCTCGCTGCCGATCGGGCTTGGCGTATCCTGTTCGGCCGACCGTCAGGCAATGGGCAAGATCACCCGCGATGGCATCTTCGTGGAACAGCTGGAAACCAACCCGGCGAAATACATGCCCGACATCGACGAGAGCTCGCTGACCGACCACGTGGTGCGCGTCGATCTCAACAAGCCGATGACTCAGATTCTGAGCGAGCTCAGCCAACACCCTGTGAAGACTCGCCTTTCGCTTTCCGGCCCGATCATCGTCGCGCGCGATCTGGCGCATGCGAAGATCCGCGCTCGGCTGGAAGCCGGCGAGCCGATGCCCGACTATTTCAAGAACCACCCGATCTATTACGCCGGGCCGGCGAAGACACCGGCAGGTTACGCTTCGGGCTCGTTCGGCCCCACGACCGCAGGCCGCATGGACTCGTTCGTGGACCAGTTCCAGTCTTTCGGCGGCTCCATGGTGATGCTTGCCAAGGGCAACCGTTCGCGCCAGGTGCGCGAAGCCTGCGGGCGCCATGGCGGCTTTTATCTTGGTTCGATCGGCGGGCCGGCGGCGCGCCTGGCGCAGGATTGCATCAAGAAGGTCGAAGTGGTCGAGTACCCCGAACTCGGCATGGAAGCGATCTGGCGTATCGAGGTCGAGGATTTTCCGGCCTTCATCGTTATCGATGACAAGGGCAACGACTTCTTCAAGGAACTCAATCTCGGCTGAGGTGAGACGATGAAAAAGGGCTACAAGGCGCTGGTCGACGAGGCCAATGCCGAAATCGAAACGATCTCTCCGCAGGAAGCCGCAAAGCGGGCGGAAGGCGGCGACACGCTTCTGATCGACATTCGAGACATCCGCGAATTGCAGCGCGAAGGTCGCGTGCCCGGAGCCAACCATTGCCCGCGCGGCATGCTGGAATTCTGGATCGACCCCGAAAGCCCGTACCACAAGGAGATATTCTCCTCTGGCAAGAGTTTTGTCTTTTTCTGCGCGGCAGGCTGGCGCTCCGCTCTAGCCACCAAGACCGCGCAGGATATGGGCCTCGGGAAGGTCGCGCACATCGAAGGCGGCTTCGGCGCATGGCGCGATGCGGGACTTGCGGTCGAAGTCCCGCCGGAACGCGCCAAGAGCTGATATCAGGCGACTGCCGCGCGCGCCGCCGTGATGTCGGGGTCAGTCAGGAATTCGACGATGCGGTTCTTCACGTCGCAATCGCTCAGGATGCGGCGATGTCCCAACCCTGGCGCCCAAACAAGCCGCACATGCGGCCCGGCTTTGGCCATCGATTCGGCCTCGCTCGCCGGCACTTCCTTGTCGTCGGGCGCGTGCACCACCAGCGCAGGCAGCGGATGTTCGGCGAGCTGCCGTGCAACCACGAACTCCTCCAGCGGCCGCCCGGTGATCTTGAGTACGAGGGCGGCAAGCGCAGTCTGGGCGCGCACGCCAAGATTGAGAAACCGCCCGAACTCGCGAAATATCGCCGGCATGGAACTGGGGGCTGAAACCGTGACCAGCCTGCCGGCCGCGACCGCGGGAATACCGTTGACCGACCCGACAATCGCATTCGCGGCGACCGCACCGCCGAAGGAATGGCCGACAATCGCGGAAAACGGCCCGAACCACTGGTCGGCTGCGTGAACCGAAGCTACGGCATTTGCCATGTTCAGGTTTCGGCCGCCCGATTCGCCGTGCCCTGGAAGGTCCAGCGCGATGACCCGGAAACCACCTTTCACCAGCGCGTCGACAATGCCCGACATATGCGCCGCCCGCGAGCGCCAGCCATGCAGCACAAGAACGGTGGGCGCGCGCCGACCCTGCGGCGAAGCAAAATCATAAGCCGTGATCCAGCCCCCGCCGTCGAGATTGAGACGGTGCCGCCGCCCCTCCCGCATAACGTGCTCGGCCTTTTCCAGTGCCGCACGTTCCTTGTCGGACACCTTGCCAGGTCTGGGAACCCGGCTGAACAGCTGAAAAGCCGCACGACCCGTTGCTGCTGGCGACACATGTTCCGCAACGGCAAACAGCCCGCGGATGACCATGAAGCCGAATGATGCCATAGTGGGATTCCTTGAAATAGTTCAAACATGAACATATTAGTTCAACCATGAACAAACTACAAGACCTGCCCTGGGACAATCCGCGTTTTAAAAACTGGATTGCCGTCATCCGAGCTGAGAAGGCGATCGTGCGCGAATTGAGCAAGTCGCTCGCGCCGCTCGGCCTCAAGCTCGTTCAGCTCGACATACTGATGAACCTGCATCGGCATCCGGGCATGTCGCAGCATGAACTGGCGCGAAAGCTGCTAGTTGGCCGCTCCAACATCACGATGCTTCTGCCGCAGCTGGAATCGCAGGGGCTGTTGCGGCGCGAGGGCGACGCCAAGGACAAAAGGGTTATGAGGCTCTATTTGACCGACGCAGGAGAGACCCTGCTTACAGAAGCGCTGGCAATTTACACTGCGCTGATCGACCGGGTGATGGCTCAATCCACCCCGGCCGAATGCGAAGCGCTGGGCGAACAGATGCATCGCATTGCCGAAATGCTGAAAGAGGATTAGCGCCGCATAGCGCGGGAGTTAGCGTTCCTCCAACAACCGCATCAAATACCGGACAGACTTGGCGCCATGCTGCAGGTCGGCCCGACCGACTTCCTCAAAACCCAGCCGCGCATGAAAGGCATCCGATTCCGGATTGGGAGGCTGGCTGTTGACCTCGCATACGACCCGGTCGTGACCGGCCGCCTGCGCTTTTTGAAACAGCCCTTCGTAAAGGCGCCTTGCAAGGCCCCGCCCCTGATGCCCTGCATCGACCACGATGCGATCGACATAAACGAACCTCGCATAGCGTTCGCGAAACCAGCCAAAGTTCGGACTGTCATAGTCCGCGGTCTGGTCGAACGCGATCAGCAGCGCTGCCGCCCGGTCAACGCAGTCCGCCGCGAAGGCTGTTTTCACAAGCTGATCCCAACGTTCGCCCGTCAGCATCGACGTTTGCACGGCGTGGGCATTGTTAAGGGCCAGAAGCCGATCCCGTGCCGCTTCGCCCTGCTCGGCTATCGTTTCAATTGTCGGTTCGCTCATGCCAGCCATGCTTGTGGGCAACGCGCCATGCGGTCAAGGCATCCGCCCGGCGGTCAGCATGGTAAATGCGCCTCGACGCCGATTATCCAAGCATTAACCATATTCCTGCACCCTCACCGTGGTTTCTGTTTCAGCGAGTGAGTGCCGTATGCGTTTGTTCCCCGCCCTGGTGGCTGTCGCCGCCACACTCATCCTCGCCGCCTGCACCACAAAGCCAAAACAGGCCGAAACGCCAAAGCTGGCATTCGCGGCCGAAAAGCGGGCGGACCTTTCGCAGCCGGGCAACATCATGTCCTTCCCCGGACCACGCGGCACATTACGCGGACGCACCATCCGCGTCGGCAATCTCTCCGATCTCATACTCGCCCGCGGCGAGGTCGTTCTGACCTTCGACGACGGTCCGATCCCCGGAAAAACACCATCGATCCTGAACACGCTGGACCGGCACGGCGTAAAAGCGACGTTTTTCACCGTCGGCCAGATGGCAAACGCTTATCCGCATCTGGTGCGCGATGTCGCCGCGCGCGGTCACACCATCGCGACGCATACGCAGAACCATCCGAACCTTGCCTCCATGTCTTTCGAAAGCGCCGTGGCCGAGATCGACAAGGGCAAGCGCAGTGTGGCGGCAGCCCTCGGCCCGAACCGGTCGCGTATCGCGCCCTTCTTCCGCTTCCCCTATCTAGCTTCGACGGCAGCGCTCCGGCGGCATCTGGCCATGCAAGGCACAGTCGTTGTCGACCCGACCGTGGATTCCAAGGACTACTTCGTTTCAACGCCGGATCAGGTGCGCGCCCGCACGATCGCCAGGCTCGAGGCGAAAGGTTCGGGTATCGTGCTTTTCCACGACATCCACTCGCGCACCGCATCGATGCTGCCGCAGTTTCTGGACGATCTCAACAAGCGCGGCTTCAAGGTCGTTCATCTGGTACCACGCTCACGCGACGCTGAAGCGCTGATCGTTGCCGCGGTCTCGCAGTAACGCTTCACCACATCGTCTTCGCGGCTCTGCCCGGCCAGTCGGCGTCATAGGCGTCGCCATCGACTTCGCCTCGGCTTGTGCGGGACAGCATCTGGCCGGGGGTCGGCAGCCCGACCGCCCGCGACTGGCGGTCGATATCCCACAGCCCCGCCCGTTTGATTGCTCTGGCACACTGAAAGTAGGTGCTTTCGACCGTGACGATGGTGACCGAACGCGGGGCTTTGCCCTCGACCGCGAAGGACGCGCATAAGTCATCGTCTGAGCTGATGATGGCGCGACCGTTGATGCGCAGCGCTGTCGTTGAGCCGGGGACAAGAAACATCAGCGCAACGCGCCCGTCGCGAACGATGTTGCGCAGGGAATCCATGCGGTTGTTGCCGCGCCGGTCCGGCAGCATCACCGTTCTCTCGTCAGCGATGCGGACGACGTCGCACAAATCGCCGCGCGGCGAACAGTCAACGCCTTCGGGGCCAACCGTCGCCAGCGCAACAAAAGGCGACGCCTCGATGAACGCGGCATATTCGGGAACGATGTGGTCCACCTCTTTTACCAGAGAGGTCCGACCGGGCTTGCCATAGAGCTCTTCAAGTTTCTCGATCGTGGTGATCTTTGTCATGCCCTGTCCTCAATCCCGGCGCGCCCTTAGCCGCGCGAAAGCCCTTTTTCCTCGAGTTCGGACAGATAGGATGCCCATCGCACCTCCCTCTCCTTCCCGAGCGTGTCGAGATAGACCCACGTGAACAGCCCGGTATCGTGGCCGTCGTCAAACAGGATGCGCACCGCATAATTGCCAACCGGCTCAATGGCGCGAATGGCGACCTCGCGTTTGCCCGGCACAGTCACGCGCTGGTCCGGCGAATGGCCCTGCACTTCGGCCGAAGGAGACAGAACACGCAACAGTTCCGCCGGCAGCCTGTACGCGGTTTCGCCGAACGTGACGGTCAGTTCGCGGCGGTCCCTGGACACCCGCAGTTCGGTTGGTGGGGTCATTGATCACCTGCTTTCAGGGCAATGCCATAACGCCGCTTTGAATTCTGGTCCATGCCCTCCGGGGCCTGTCGCAATTGCACCTTGCGGCAGCGCGATGATACGAGATAGCCACGGTACTTGATTTGCCGCGCCCGAACCCGACATTTGGTTGAGGAGTTTCGTCGAACCATGCAGCACTCTGCACAGATGATCGATCCATTCGGCCGCGGCATCACCTATCTGCGTGTGTCGGTCACCGACCGTTGCGACTTCCGCTGCACCTATTGCATGGCGGAAGACATGACCTTTCTGCCCAAGAAGGACCTGTTGTCGCTTGAGGAACTGGACCGCCTGTGTTCGGTGTTTGTCGAAAAGGGCGTGCGCAAGCTGCGGCTGACCGGCGGCGAACCGCTGGTGCGCAAGAACGTCATGCACCTGATACGCCAGCTTTCGCGTCATCTGGACAGCGGCGCGCTCGACGAACTGACCCTGACCACCAACGGCTCCCAGCTCGCTCGACATGCCGCGGAGTTGGCCGATTGCGGCGTAAAACGCATCAATGTCTCGCTCGACACGCTTGACCCGGTCAAATTCCGTGAAATCACCCGCTGGGGCGATCTCGACAAGGTGCTTCGCGGCATCGACGCAGCCCGCAATGCCGGCATCAAGATCAAGATCAACGCCGTTGCGCTGAAAAACTTCAACGACCGCGAAATCCCTGAACTGATGCGCTGGGCACATGGTTCGGACATGGATTTGACGTTGATCGAAACCATGCCGATGGGCGAAATCGACGCCGATCGGACCGACCAGTATCTGCCTCTGTCGGCGATGCGCGCGACGCTGGAACAGAGCTTCACTTTGACCGACATCCCGTACAAGACCGGCGGCCCGGCGCGCTATGTCGAAGTAACAGAAACAGGCGGCAGGCTGGGGTTCATCACGCCGATGACCCACAATTTCTGCGAAAGCTGCAATCGCGTACGACTGACCTGCACCGGAACACTGTATATGTGCCTCGGCCAGGAAGATGCCGCCGATCTGAGGGCGCCGTTGCGCGCATCGGAAGGTAACGATGTTGTATCGGAGGCAATCGACGAAGCAATCGGCCGCAAGCCCAAGGGCCACGATTTCATTATCGACCGCAACACAAAGCGACCTTCAGTGTCGCGGCACATGAGTGTTACTGGCGGCTGAGCACCTCATACTGGCCCAATTGTCAGTGCCAGCGGTCGGTACTAAGCATTCAGTGCACGCCTTCGTACTGAATCGGAATTCTCGTATTGTCAGCCAATCCGCGCGCCGCGCTTTTCATGGCGCTGGCCATGTTCGGCTTTTCAGCCAATGACGCGATCGTCAAGAGCCTGACCGACGCCTTCAGCGTCGGCCAGATCATGCTGATCCGCGGCATGTTCGCGACACTTCTGATCGGAATGCTGGCCTGGCACCAGGGTGCGCTTCGCCGTCCCTCACTGGTGCTCAACCCGCTGGTTGCAGCACGCGCGGGCTGCGAGCTAGGCGCGACTTTCCTGTTTCTGTTTGCCCTTGCCAACATGGCGTTTTCCAACGTCTCAGCCATCCTCCAGTCGCTGCCGCTGGCGGTAACCATGGGCGCTGCCCTGTTTTTTCGTGAACCGGTGCGATGGCGGCGCTGGATCGCCATCGCAATCGGTTTCACCGGCGTGATGGTGATCGTTCGACCGGGTGTCGAAGGCTTCAACACGTTTTCGATTGCCGTCCTGATAAGCGTCTGCTTTGCGGCCACGCGCGATCTCATTACCCGCGGCATACCGGAGGAAATACCTTCGCTCATGATTTCGACCACGACAGCGCTCGGCGTGACCATCGCAGGCGGCATCATGGTCGTGCCGCTCGGAGGCTGGGCGCCGGTAACGGCATCCGATATCGGTCTTCTTGCTGCCGCGGCGGTGCTGCTGCTCGTCGGCTACCAGTTCATTATCCTGGCTATGCGCACCGGTGAAATCGCATTCGTAGCACCGTTTCGCTACACAGCGCTTTTATGGGCGGTGCTCTTCGGCGTATTCCTGTTCAACGAAAAACTCGACACGCCGATGATCGTCGGTTCGGTATTGATTATCGGCTCGGGGCTCTACTCTCTCTACCGCGAGCGCAAGGTTGGCCGCGCAAAGCCGATCTCGGACACCACCGGCGAAGGCATGGCGCCGGATGGACTTTGAACGCCCGCACCGTATGAAAATGCTTGACTTCAAGTGCGGTTGAAATCGTCTTGATACGCAGTGATCGTTTGCGTGCGAATGATATGAAAGAGATCTGATGCAGCCACGCTGGCTGGACAATTCCACTCCGCCTCACATTTTTACCCTGGTTGTCATTGCGGCGATCGGCGCCCTTTCGATGAACATCTTTCTGCCGTCGCTGCCAGGCATCGCCAAATACTACGACACCGACTACCGAGCAGCGCAGCTGCTGGTTCCGGTCTTCCTGGCGGCGACAGCGTTTCTGCAGCTGCTGATCGGGCCTTTGTCCGACCGCTTCGGCAGGCGACCGGTGCTGATGGTCTCGTTGGCGATATTCATCGTCGCAACCGTTGCCGCATCGTTCATGCCGACGATCGAAGCCCTTCTGGTATGCCGGGTCTTCCAGGCGTTTTCCTCCGCGGGCATCGTTCTGTCGCGCGCCGTCGTGCGCGATACGGTGAATCACGTCGACGAAGCGGCAAGCCGCATCGGCTATGTGACGATGGGCATGGCCGTCGTGCCCATGATCGCCCCGACAATCGGTGGCTTCCTCGAAGAACTTCAGGGCTGGCAATCGACGTTCTGGTTTGCCGCCGGCTTTGGTCTGCTTGGATTGGCGCTGGCCTATTTCGATCTCGGGGAGACCAACAAGGCGCCCGAATCCAACATGGCCGAACAGGTTCGGTCCTACCCTGAGCTGTTCCGCTCGCGACGCTTCTGGGGCTACACGCTGACAGCCGCCCTCACCTCGGGAACGTTTTTTGCGTTTCTCGGAGGCGGTCCGTTCATCGCAACGGAATATCTGCGCATGACGCCTTCGGGCTACGGCATTTATTTCGGGCTTGTGGCGATGGGTTATGTCGTCGGCAATTTCCTCTCGGGCCGCTACTCGCGGCAGATTGGCACCAACCGCATGATTCTGGCGGGTTGCCTGATCGCCGTCGCCGGCGTCGGCGTCTCGATAGTCCTATTCTCGACCGGAATGGTTCACCCCATGTCGCTGTTCCTGCCGGCAGGCATCATCGGCATAGGCAATGGAATGACATTGCCCAACGCGAATGCCGGCATGGTGAGCATTCGGCCGCGTCTGGCCGGCGCTGCATCTGGCCTGGGCGGCACCCTGCAGCTTGGCGGCGGTGCTTTGATGGCCCTTGCTGCAGCGGCGGTGCTGACGCCTGAAAGCGGACCCAACCCGCTTCTCTACGTTATGATGTTGTCGGCGGTGCTGGCCGTGTTGAGCACTATCTATGTCATGTTCGTCGACTGGCAGATGCGGGACACTTAGCGTGCGCGGGTATGGTTGAGACAATCGCGGGTCTGATATTGGCAGGAGGCGCCTCACGCCGGATGGGCGGGAGCGACAAGTTTCTGCTGCAAATCGGCGGTCAACGCCTGATCGACCGGGCAATCGACAGGCTCCGACCGCAAGTCGGGCCCGTTGCCATCAGCGCCAATTGCGACCCGTCCAGGCTCGGCGATACGCGGCTGCCCGTGGTGCCCGACGCCGAACCGGCCGGTCGCGGGCCACTCGCCGGAATTCTTGCCGGCCTGGAATGGGCCCGTGCCGAAACCACCGTGAGCCACCTGGTCACTGCTGCAAGTGACGCTCCGTTTTTCCCGGCCGACCTTGTGGCAAGACTGGTTGCCTCGGCCCGAACCTCCGGCCAGATCGTACTTGCCGCATCGCGAGGCCGCCGGCATCCGGTTTTCGGCCTCTGGCCGCTCGGAGAATACGAACCGCTGGGCGACTGGCTTCGCAGCGGAACATCGTTGAAGGTCACCGACTATGTCGGCAGCCGGAACAACACGGCCTGCGATTTCCAGGACGAAACCGGCATCGATCCATTCTTCAACGTCAATACGCCCGAACACCTCGATGAGGCGCAGCGCCTGGCGGAGACCCGGCAATGACACCTGTGCTCGGAATTGCCGGCTGGAAGAACTCCGGCAAGACGACGTTGGTCGAGCGGCTGGTTGCCGAACTGGCTGCGCGAGGCCTGACGGTGGCAACGGTCAAGCACGCACACCACGATTTCGATATCGACGTGCCCGGAACCGACTCCTACCGGCACCGGGCCTCGGGTGCGCGCGAAGTTGCGATTGTGTCCGCGCGCCGCTGGGCAATGATGCATGAACTGCGTGACGAAAACGAACCTGCCCTCGATGCCGTGCTCGCCCGGCTTTCGCCAGCCGACATTGTCATAGTCGAGGGCTGGAAACATGGCGGGCATCCCAAAATCGAGCTGCGACGCCGCTCGGCCGGTGAAGAACGCCCGCTTGCGGACACCGATTCCTCGGTAATCGCAATCGCAGCCGATTATGAGATTCGCGCCAAATCCCTGCCCGTGTTCGATATCGACGACGTCGGCGCCATCGCAGACTTTGTCGTCGGCCGTTTTAGTCTCGGCGCATGAGACGTCTGTAACGGGCATGTACTATTAGCGGTTGCAATTCTCTCCGCGACAATGGGAATATCGGTCAGGGGGTGCGGCAAAGACCGCGCCCAGCACGCGGACGCCGGTTCCGGCGCACCGAATGACCACAGAGAGGAATAAAATGCGTATTTCGAAGCGTATCGTACTCGCCGCAGCCGCCGCGCTGGCCGTCACCATGGGCGGCGCGCAGGCCCAGGACATGATGAAGCTCAAGATCGGCACCGAAGGCGCCTATCCGCCCTTCAACAACCTTGAGGCGGATGGCTCGCTGGTCGGTTTCGACATCGACATCGCCAAAGCGCTCTGCGAGGAAATGAAGGCAGACTGCGAATTCGTCACCCAGGACTGGGACGGCATCATTCCGGCACTTCAGGCCGGCAAGTTCGACGCCATCATTGCCTCCATGTCGATCACCGAAGAGCGCATGGAGAAGGTCGACTTCACCAACAAGTACTACAATACGCCGCCGGCGCTGGCAGCGCCGAAGGACACCGACATCGCCGGTGTGACCAAGGAAGACCTGGCCGGCAAGGTGGTCGGCGCACAGGGTTCGACCACGCACTCGAACTATGCCGAGGCGACCTACACCGACAGCGAGGTGAAACTTTATCCCACCGCCGACGAATACAAGCTCGACATCAACAGCGGCCGCGTCGATGCCGTGGTCGACGATGTCATCGTTCTGCAGGACTGGCTGGCCACCGACGACGGCGCCTGCTGCAAGATCGTCGGCACCATCACCCCGGTTGTCGAAATCCACGGCCCCGGCGCTGGTATTGCCATCCGCAAGGGCGAGGATGAGCTGCGCGAAAAATTCAACGCAGCGATCGACGCGATCCGCGCCAATGGCAAGTACAAGGAAATCAACGACAAGTACTTCGATTTCGACGCTTACGGCAGCTGATAGCCCGTCGCGTATGACATTGCGGAAGGCGTAAACGCCTTCCGCATCCCTCCAGAAAGCGGGGATATGGAGAACTTTCTGGGCCTTTTGAGCTTTGGCGCCGAGGGTTGGGGCGACGAGATCGCCTCCGGCGTCGGGGTGACCGTATCGCTCGCGCTCGCAACTTTGCCATTCGGCTTGGTACTCGGTTTCTTCGTCGCGCTGGCAAAGCAGTCGGAAGAACCCTCGTTGCGGCTGGCCGGCAACATATACACCACGATCTTCCGTGGCTTGCCGGAACTGATGACGCTGTTTCTCATCTATTTCGGCGCCCAGATCGGCTTGCGTCAGTTTCTGATCTTCATCGGCGTCGAAACCGCGATCGAGATCAACTCCTTCCTTGCCGGCATGCTGGCCCTGGGCGTTGTCTTTTCCTCCTACGCATCGGAAGTGTTTCTGTCTGCATTCCGCGCCATACCGCGCGGGCAATATGAAGGTGGCTACGCCGTCGGCCTCAGCTACGGGCTGACGATGCGCAAGGTCGTGATGCCGCAGCTCATTCGCCTTGCCCTGCCCGGACTGTCGAACCTGTGGCTGGTCCTGTTGAAAGACACCGCGCTCGTTTCCACCATCGCGCTCTCCGATATCCTGCGCCAAACCGGGATCGCAGCGCGCGTCACCAAACAGGCGTTCTTCTTCTACGGCACCGCGTTCATTCTCTACCTCCTGCTTGCCATCCTCTCCGGCCTGGTGATCAGCCGCATTGAACGGTTCGGCCAGAAAAGCGAGCTGGCGCGATGACCGACATGGCGCTCAACCGGACAGCAGTCGAACGGCCACCGGCGCCGCCGCGCCGTTGGACAGCCGGCAGGTTCTGGGGAAATGCGGTCGTTGCACTGTGGGTTCTGATCGGCGTTGGGTTTGTCTGGTATCTCGCCAGCTCGTGGAACCCCGAATTCGTCGAGAAATACGGTCCGCGCTACTGGTCCGGCCTCAAGGTCACTGTCAGTCTGGTGCTGTCCTCCCTGGTCGCGGGGGCCCTTCTTTCGCTGCCGATTGCGCTCGGACGGCTGTCGAAAAACCGGTACATCGGCGCCCTCGCCTATGCCTATATCTACACCTTTCGCGGTACGCCGCTGCTGGCACAGGTATTTCTGATCTATTACGGCCTCGGGCAGTTTTCCAACGAGCTGAAGTCGATCGGCCTGTGGGGCTTTTTCCGAGATGCGTGGAATTGCGGCTTTCTGGCATTCACACTGAACACCGCTGCATACCAGGCCGAGATTCTTGCCGGCGCCATCAAGAGCGTTCCCAAAGGCCAGTGGGAGGGCGCCTCGGCGCTGGGATTGCCAAAGCTGTTCACGTTCCGGAAAATTATCCTGCCGCAAGCGCTGATCGTGGCGCTACGCCCCTATGGCAACGAGATCATCCTGATGATTAAGGGCTCAGCCATTGTCGCCATCATCACAGTCTATGATCTTATGGGCCAGGCACGCTGGGTGTTTTCCAAGACATTCGATTTCCAGGCCTATCTTTGGGCGGCGGTATTCTACCTGATCGTCGTCGAAATCCTGCGCAATATATGGGCCTGGATCGAGGCGCGCTTGACGCGCCACCTCATTCGCTGAATACCCCGAAGCACGAACACACAGTCCGGAGAATTGAATGGCTTCCGTCGCGTTTCTCGGGCTCGGCGTCATGGGCTACCCCATGGCCGGGCATCTCGTTCACAAAGGCAAGCACAAGGTAGCGGTCTACAACCGCACCCAGGCAAAGGCCGAGAAATGGACCGCCGAACATGGCGGCATCTTTGCCCCGACGCCGGCCGCCGCGGCACGCGGAAAAGAATTTGTCATGGCCTGCGTCGGCAATGACGATGACCTGCGCTCGGTGACGCTGGGCTCCGATGGCGCGTTCGCCACGATGGAGCGCGGATCGGTATTCGTTGACCACACCACCGCCTCCGCCGAGGTCGCGCGCGAACTGGCCGAAGAGGCGAAGAAGCGCGGTATCGGTTTTGTCGATGCGCCGGTTTCAGGCGGTCAGGCTGGTGCCGAAAACGGCGTGCTCACCGTGATGTGCGGCGGCGAGAAGGCCGATTTCGACAAAGCCGGACCGGTGATCGATTCCTATGCCCGCATGGTCGGGCTCATGGGTCCGGCAGGTGCCGGCCAGTTGACCAAGATGATCAACCAGATCTGCATCGCCGGGCTCGTTCAGGGGCTCGCCGAAGGCATCCACTTCGGCAAGAAGGCCGGGCTCGACATCGAAGCGGTGATCGACGTCATCTCCAAGGGAGCAGCCGGCTCCTGGCAGATGGAAAACCGCTACAAGACGATGAACGAAGGCAAATACGATTTCGGTTTCGCCGTCGACTGGATGCGCAAGGACCTCGGCATCTGCCTCGCCGAAGCTGACCGCAACGGCGCGAAACTGCCGGTTACCGCACTTGTCGACCAGTTCTACAAGGAAGTGCAGCAGATCGGCGGCAATCGCTGGGACACGTCCTCGCTTCTGGCGCGGCTGGAGAGATAGCCTTGGTCCCGCTCACGCCGGACTCAAGCGCGGCCGAGGTCATCGCATATCTGCGTTCCCTCAGCTCGGAAGAGAACCGGCAGGGCATGAAACGCTATGGCATCAGGATCGACCGCGCGCTCGGTATCTCCCACGGCATCCAGCGCGATATCGCGAAGAAGATCAAACGCAACCATGAACGCGCTTTCGAGCTTTGGGAAAGCGGCATCAGGGAAGCGCAGTTCATCGCCTCGCGCACGGCCGATCCGAAAATTTTCACCGTCCAGAATGCCCGAAACTGGGCGGCCGAGTTCGATTCATGGGACATTGTCGACGGCGTTTCGGACCTGTTCGTCGACACGGACCACTGGCAGGCGCTGATCGAGGAATTTGCCGAAGACGAACGGGAATTCGTCCGCCGGACCGCCTTCGCGATGTTGTGCTGGGCAACCGTTCACCGCAAGAAGGAGCCGGATTCGACCTTCGAGGCCTATCTGCCGCTGATCGAGAAGCACGCACGGGATTCGCGCAACTTCGTCAGGAAAGCGGTCAACTGGGCACTCCGCACGATCGGCAAACGCTCGCTTGCCCTGCACGCACCCGCGCTTGCGGTGGCGGAGAAGCTCGCCGCGTCCTCCGACACCACCGCGCGGTGGATCGGCAAAGATGCAGTGAGAGAACTTACCGCCGAAAAAACCCGTGATCGGCTGGCGGCAAAAGCCGTGAAGTCGGCTGACAGGCAGCGCCGGAAGCCGGCTGCTCATTGACGGCTGACAGCGGCGCGCCTTTACTGCCGGTTATGATGCTACGAACCGATATCAGGAAGGTTGCGCCGATTGCGCTGGCACTCGGACTGGCAGGCAGTGCCTTGCATGCCATGCCTGCAGCGCAACGTGTTGGCTTCGACGATTTGCGCAGCCTCGACGCCGCGGCCGCGGAAGGCACCTCCCAAACTGTCGAACTGCGCGGTTTCATGCTGCCGGCCGATCAGGAGGGCGACCTCGTTTACGAGTTTCTGCTGTTTGCCGCGCCGGGCGCCTGCAGTCACGTCGCGCCGCCGCCCGCCAATCAGGTTGTGCGGGTGATACCCGACAGGCCTTTCCATGCCGACCATATGTATCAATCGGTCAGCGTCAGCGGCACCCTGTTCTCGGAGCATAACAGGGCACAGCTATACGTCCTTGACGGTGTCCGGGTGGTGGAATCCGCGTTTCGTATCAGCGCAGCGGCTGTCGACGCGATCGACATGCGCCCGCCGGCGCCACGCACTCAGGATTCGCCATGGAAAAGGCTGGAGAACCGGAAGGCTCAGCCTTAACCCCCGCTGCTCTGCCCACCCTTGTCGAGCACCATATAGTCGAGCGGCAGCTCGGTTGTGTATTTGATCTGCTCCATCGCGAAGGTAGACGACACGTCGCGGATTTCGATCTTGGCGATGAGCTTCTTGTAGAAATTGTCATAGGCGGCGATGTCCGGCACCACGACGCGCAGGAGATAGTCGACGTCACCGCTCATGCGGTAGAACTCGACCACCTCCGGAAATTCCTGAATGACTTCGGAGAACCGCTTCAGCCACTCGAGGCTGTGCATGTTTGTGCGGATTGCAACGAATACCGTCACGGCGGCATTCACCCTGCCGGGATCCAGAATGGCGACACGCCGCTTGATAACCCCCTCTTCCTCAAGCTTCTGGATGCGCCGCCAGCAGGGCGTCGTCGAAAGCCCGACCTTCTTGGCGATATCGGCAACGGCGAGTGTTGTATTCTCCTGCAGAAGACGCAGGATTTTGCGGTCGAGGCGGTCCATCGGAGGCTCCGTTAGAATGAGTTTCCGATATCGGGTCACATTGCCCAAAAATCAAGAACATTATTCTACTGGACGAGCAACATGCCTAGCCGTGGCGCACAATCCTCTCGGCGACCGCATCGCGCAGTACGGGCACCAGCTCATCTCCGAACCAGGGATTGGCCTTCAGCCATCCCGTGTTGCGCCATGACGGGTGCGGAAGTGGAATGACCAGCGGCGAGCCTGTCTTTTCGGCAAATGCGCGCCAGCCACGTACCGTCTCGGTCACGCTCTGTTTGCCCTTGATGCCAAGGTGCCAAGCCTGGGCATACTGCCCAATGACCAGCAGTAGATCGATCTGCGGCATTGCCGCCATCAGATCCAAACGCCAGGCTGTCGCGCATTCGCGGCGTGGCGGCAGGTCGCCGCCCTTTGCGTCCAGGCCCGGAAAACAGAACCCCATCGGGACGATGGCGAAGTTGCCGGTATCGTAGAACTCGTCACTCGTGACACCGAGCCATTCGCGCAGCCGATCGCCAGAACGGTCGGTAAAGGGTTTGCCGCTCTCATGCACGCGTGTCCCCGGCGCTTGCCCGGCGATCATGATGCGGGCGGTTGCGGAGGGCACAACGACCGGACGAGGCTCGTGCGGCAGCGGCTTGCCTTGCGGATGGTCGACGCAGATGCGGCAGGCTCGGATTTCGGCCACCTTCCCGGCAAGCTGCCTGTCTCGCACCGGGCGCATCAGGCCTCGGCGCTCGGGCGCGCCTTCATGGCTGCATACCAGCGCCGCACGTTCGCGCAACTTTCGGGCACCTCAAGACGTGCCGGTTTCATGAAATCGATGGCGATCATGCCGGTAATATCGGCGATGGAAAATTCCTCGCCGGCAACAAACGGCCGGTCGCCGAGATCGGCATCGAACAGGGCGAGGAATTCAAGCGCTTTCGGCTTGTTGGCCTCGCCCCACTCCGCGATCTGCGGCACCTCCCATTCTCTCATCGCCGGGTGAATGTGCCGGAACGCCTGTGCCACCGGCATCATCAGATTGAGCTCCATCCGCCGCTGCCACATCTCGACTCTGGCCTTGCCCAGCGCATCGCGGCCGAACAGCGGCGGCTCGGGGTGCGTTTCCTCGAAATAACGGCAGATCGCGACCGACTCCGTCAGCACCGAGCCGTCATCGAGCACCAGCACCGGCAGCCGCATCAGGGGATTGAGCTGCTCGATTTCCGGCGCCTTGTGGCCAAGCTCGTTCATATCGACCGGAACAAGTGGCACCTCGATGCCCTTTTCGGCAAGGAACACCCGTACCCGCCGCGGATTGGGCGCCCGCCCCCCGTCATAAAGCTTCATGCCGGCCTCCCGAATTCACCTCGCTGATTAGAGCAGAAAGCCGCCGGCCTTTTCCAGAAGCCAGCCAAGAAAATCGTGCTCATTTTCGCGCGGCTGGCCGTTCGTCGCCCGCCATGCGCTTGGCTCGACGAACTCACCGCGCCATGCGCCACGCCGGTTCCTGCGCGCGGCAAGTTCGTCTGCGCCATAGTCGCCATAGGCGGTGGCCCAGCCCGACGAAACCATCTCGCGGTTGAGATCGACGCCCCCTGCCCGGCAAACTGCGAGCAACCGGCCATAGCGATCGCGCCGGGTTCCGTCGCATTTCAGGTCGGAGGCAGAGGCGAGGCGAAGCAGATGAGCCTCGGCCTCGCGCCCGCAGGCATAGATTGCGCCCTCACGCTCACACGTCTGGTTCTTCTCGAAAGCGTCGATCCCCATCAGCCTGATACGTTCGCCCTGAAGTGTCAGCGTATCTCCGTCGTGAATGCGGGCACTGCCGCTGATTTCCACCCGGCCCAGCTCCTCAAGCCGCGCCGCCAGCAGAGCGCAGGCGCCGAAAAGCGCGACTACAACGATCCAGCCGGTCAGCTGTCCACCGCGCCGGCGCCCGCTGCGCCGCCTGAAACGTGGTTTACGAAAAGATAAAAAACGCATTGCTGGAAGGGTCTCTTAATCATTCCCGCATAGCGTCATTTGCCAGATTGATCGTTCGAAATTCCGAAGCGCGATATGGCATTGCAACGTTCGCAGATAGCGGACAAAAACATAGTGGACCGCACAAAGGCGCACCGCAACAGCGATGTCGCCCGCGCCGTGCGTCGCACCCGCGATCGCCTTGCGCAACAGGAAGGCAATCCGGAATTCGACCGCGAATTGCTGAAGATCCATGCCCGCACCCTGACCACCAGTGCCGCTGCATTGCCGCTGTTGATCATACTCATTAGCGCGGCCGGCATGTTCGGCGGCATGAGGGCGGATATTCTCACCTGGGCGCTTGTCACAATCGTCTGCTACGCCGGCCTGATCTATCTGGCACAGAAGACCGACAAGGCTGATATCGCCGAGATCGAACCCGACGGGCTGCGGCGCAAGTTCCTCGCAGCACATTTCGTCAGCGGCGTGGGGTGGGCCTATTTCGTCGTACTCGGCTGCGCGGAATGCGGTGTCGAACCGCTTCCGGTTATCAAGGCCGTTGTGTTGTTGTTTGCAATTGCGGCTACCGCGCTTCTGGCGTCGGGTCTGCGCGGTGCGGTTCTGATCACCTTTGCCGTTCCGGTGGCTGTGTACATTGTGGCTGCGGCCCGCTTTTCCGTGCCTGTCGAGGCGCTGATGGTGGCCCTGCTGGTCGCCTCGATGCCGTTCTTCACCTATGTCGCGGGCCATTTGCACACATCCGCACTGATGCTGTTGTCCTTCCGCTCGGAAAAAGACGCACTGATTGCCGAACTCGAAACTGCGAAATCCATGTCGGACGAGGCCCGGCGCCGCGCCGAGGAAGCCAATTTGGCCAAGTCGCGCTTTCTGGCGTCGATGAGTCACGAACTGAGAACGCCGCTCAACGCCATTCTCGGATTTTCGGAGGTGATGGCCAATGAAGTCCTGGGCAAGCTCGAAAACGATGCCTACCGCGATTATGCCCACGACATTCACGGTTCGGGACAGCACCTGCTCAACCTGATCAACGAAATTCTCGATCTGTCGCGCATCGAGGCCGGCCGCTACCAGCTCAACGAAGAGCCGCTGATACTGGTCGATGTCGTCGACGATTGCTGCCACATGCTGGAAATCAAGGCACGCAAGAAGGACATCCGGTTGATCCCGCAGTTTGAACCGTCAATGCCACGCCTGTTTGCCGATGAACGCGCCGTGCGCCAGGTCGTGCTCAACCTCCTGTCGAACGCGATCAAGTTCACATCCACCGGCGGTGAGATAAAGGTTCGCGCGGGCTGGACCAGAGGTGGGGGCCAGTATGTTGCGATCAAGGACAATGGCCCCGGCATAGCGCCGGAGGAAATTTCGGTGGTCCTGTCGGCGTTCGGCCAGGGCTCGATCGCAATCAAGAGCGCCGAACAGGGAACGGGCCTTGGTCTGCCCATCGTTCAGGGCTTGGCCGCCATGCATGGCGGCGAGCTGCAGCTGCGATCGAAACTGCGTGAAGGCACGGAAGCGATCGTTACCTTCCCGGCGTCGCGGGTGATGGAAGCGCTCCCCGCGGTTCCGACAGCCGACGATGCCAGGAAATCCGCCTGATCAGCCGGGCTGGAGCGCTCGCCCTGCGGCAGCATGGCAGTAGGCCGCAGACTGAACGACGCCGACCGCGATCGCTCCCGCACTGGCATCGGTATTTCCCATGCCGAGATCCATCACGGATTTGAGCCCCAGCGCTGCCGCAGCCTCCCCCGCAGTGTTTGCGCCATCTGCCAGCATGCAATGAGAGACGGCTTCGGCGTTGAGCGCATGAAGCACGGCAGCGGCGGCAAGCGCGGCAACGCCATCAAGCAGAACCGGCACCCTTTGCGTGCGCGCAGCCAGTATCGCGCCGGCAAGCGCGGCGATCTCGCGTCCGCCCAGCCGCCGCATCGCCTCAAGCGGATCGGAAAGGTGACCTGCATGGCAAGCAAGAGCTTCCCGAACCAACTCGCTTTCCCTCGCCGCAGACAACAACCGCAGCGCGCCGAGCACCGACAGCGCCGAATGCTGTCCCGCACTGCCGCCGTGCCCGGCCAGCACCACCAGGCCGCTCGCGCCCGCCAGCGCCTCCATGCCGAACGCCATGGTTGCCGCGCAACCGCGCTCATCGAGAGCCGCTTCGCGGGTGAAGTCCTCCACTGGGATGTCCAGAGCGAGGTCGAAAACCTTCAAACCGTAATCGCCGGCAGCACAAAGCTGGTTGACGGCAGCACCTCCCGCCCCGCAGCGATCGACGAACGCCTGAACGCTCTCCGCATCAGGCGCCATACGCGCCGACAGGGCATGTGTGGCGGCAAATATCGCGATTTGCGGCTTCAACGCACCGGGCCGGCGCCCGCTCCATGCAGCCAGCCACTCGGCGATCTCGCCCGCCTTGCCGGCCGGCCCGTCACGCTCGGCCGCTTTGCGGTTGACGGCCGCGGCTTCGGCGCGCGCGTCTTCATCCGCGCCGCTCAGATTGGCGGCCAGCTGTCGAATATCATCAAATGGAAGTCCGGAAATCATTGGCGGCTTGTCTCGGCTGCGGGCAGATTGTGGTGCGTGACTTATGCGGAGCGCCGCGCAAAGGCAACGCCGGCATCCTTGCTTTCGGCGTTGCGGTGTCCCATGTCAGAAACGACCATGAACCCGATTGAATCTCCCTGCATTCTCGTCTGCTCGATCGACGACAAGACCGGTTACTGTTTCGGCTGCGGCCGCACCAGCCGGGAAATCGGCGCCTGGCTGAGCATGACCGGCGACGAACGCAGCGCGATTATGGCCGAGCTGCCGGCACGGCTTGAGACAGTGGAGCGCAAACCCCGCCGCGAGACCCGCCGCGCCCGCCTGGCGCGCGAAAAGGCGGAAGGAGCAGGGTCGTGAGTCGCCTGTTCTGGCTGGCGATGATCCTGATCGCCGGTGGCCTTGCCTGGCTGCTGATCGGCGGCGAGCGTAGCGTGCCCTTCGGTATGTCGGGCGACCAGTTTGCGGGCGCGCTGTATCTGGGTGTGCTCGGGCTCGTGATAGCGGCGGGAACGCTGGGCAGCGGGGTTGGATTGCGCGGCGCGGCAAAGTCGGCCGTGATCTGGGGCGGCATCTTTCTCCTCATGGTTGGCGGCTACCAGTATCGCTACGAGCTTCAGGACATCGCCAGCCGCCTTACCGCTGGCCTCGTACCGGGCAGCCCGCTTTCGGTGACAAGCGCCGACGGCCGCCTGCTGGTGGCGCTGCAACGTTCGAGCGGCGGCCACTTCGTGGCCCGCGGAAGCGTCAATGGCGCACCAGTCACGCTGCTCGTCGATACCGGTGCAACCGCGACTGTGCTGACGCTCAACGATGCGGAGCGCGCCGGCATCGACACCGGCGCACTCTCCTTCACTGTCCCGATCACCACCGCAAACGGCCCGGCCACGGCAGCACGCACGACGGCAAACGAAATCGCCGTTGGCGACATCGCGCGCAGGAACCTGACAGTCCTTGTTGCCTCTCCCGGCATGCTTGGCCAAAGCCTGCTCGGCATGAATTTCATCAGCTCGCTGTCCGGCTTCGACATGCGCGGTGACCGGCTCACCCTGATCGACTGAATTCAAAGCAGGCTGGCGAAAAAGCGCGCCGACACGATCATGCAGAATATCCCGAACGCCAGTTCGAGCTGCCGCTTCTTCAGCGCATGCGCAATGCGCACGCCATAGGGTGCGACCGCAATTGTGATCGGAATGACCAATGCGACCGCGATCCAGTTGATGAACCCTGTCGATGCCGCCGGCAGCAGCGGGTTGCCCCAGCCGGCCCAGATATAGCCGATTGTACCCGGTATCGCGATCAACACACCGACGCCGGACGACGTGGCGACCGACTCATGAATCGGACGGCCATACAGCGACATGAAAGTGTTGTTCATCACACCACCGCCTATGCCCATCAGGGTTGAAAGAAATCCCATCATCATGCCGACAATGGAACGTGCAGGATTGCCTGGCACCTGCGTTCCCAGACGCCAGTGTTCGCGATCGAAAAGCATGCGCAGGCCGATGATCAGCACCACTACCGCGAAGATGATGCGCAGCCCCTCGCTCGAAATATACGCGGCGGTCAGCGACGCCAGCACGACCCCGGCCGGCACGGCGAGCACATAACTGCGCAGCAGCGCCATATCGACCGCCCCGCGCGCATAATGCCCCGAGAAGGAGCGCAGAGACGTCGGCACGATAATCGCCAGCGAAGAGCCTACCGACAGATGCATGCGCACGGCTTCGTCCACGCCCAGAAGGCCGAAAACCTGATAGAAGACGGGAACCAGAACAGCACCGCCGCCGATGCCCAATATGCCGGCCAGAAGGCCCGACAGCACGCCCGCTCCCGCCAGCGCCAGAGCAAAAACCGCCAGTTCTTGAATCGGCAAATCGCCCAACATGCCCAGTCACCTCCGTTGCCGGATTCCTATGCGGCCGGCAGCCGAACACAAGCCGTTCGGGAGCGATTTCGTGTATCTGCCCCGCATGGGCATTGCCGCGCCAATCGCGACCTGAGAAGGACCCGCCGCAACCCCGGTCTGCTTGGTCAGGCGGCGTGGCGTTCGGACGCGGTGTCCACGGCTTGGAATGCCCTGAGCAGCACATCGGGGGCGGCGCCGGGTTTGGTCGCCTCCGTCGATAAAATCTGGCGAAAGCGCCGCGCACCCGGAAAACCCTGGAACAGGCCAACCATGTGGCGCGTCACATGCGCAAGCCGCCCGCCCGCCGCGATGTGGCTTGCGGCATATTCGGCCATCGTGTCGACAATCTGCGCCCAGTCGTCGAACTGTGGATTGCCGGTCAATTCCGCCTCGACTTCGGCGAGCACAAAGGGCCTGTGATAGGCGGCGCGCCCCATCATGACGCCGTCGGTTCTCTCGAGATGTGCCCCCACCTCCGCAGCCGTCTCGATGCCGCCATTGATGCCGATGAACCGCTCGGGCAGCCGCTTCTTCAACCGGTAGACGCGGTCATAATCGAGCGGCGGCACGGTGCGGTTTTCGGCCGGGCTCAGTCCCTGCAGCCAGGCCTTGCGCGCGTGCACCCACAGCGCATCTGCACCGACCGCGAAGACCGCGTCGGCAACATTGTCGAGCGCAGTCTCTATATCCTGATCATCAACGCCAAGCCGGCATTTTACCGTCACCGGTGCATTCACATTTGCTTTCATCGCGGCAACGCAATCTGCCACCAGTTCCGGCTCCCGCATCAGACAGGCGCCGAAAGTTCCGGACTGCACTCTGTCGGAAGGACAGCCAACGTTGAGGTTGATTTCGTCGTAGCCATAGCCGGCCGCAATTGCCGCAGCCTTTGCCAGCTTGTCGGGGTCGGACCCGCCAAGCTGCAGCGCGACGGGATGCTCGACGGCGTTGTAGCCCAGCAGCCGCTCGCGTGGCCCGTGAATAACGGCGTCGGCCACAACCATCTCGGTGTAAAGCAGCGCGCTTTTGGAGAACTGCCGATGCAGAAACCGGCAATGCCGGTCCGTCCAGTCCATCATCGGCGCGATGGCAAAACGCCGAGACACGCCAATCGCTGATTTTGCTTCTTTTTCCGCCACTTAGTCCATATTTCCTACTTCTAACCGTGCCTCATTTCGGCTGATTTCGTACCTTTGGCCCGGGGAATATTGCGAATGTTGTGCCGATAAGGGCACGAATTGGAGCGCTCACGTAAAACGGACCCGTAGCATGGCTCGCGCAGATTGTCATAAGGCGCGGCCGCAAGGGTCGGTTCGCGTGCGAATGCACTTCAGGGTACCAGCCGACTGCAGACATCTCGCAGGTGGCTGCTCGCCACAGCCTCTTCACCCCGCAATAGGGCTCAAACGGCCTGCAGCAGTTTGCTGATCGAATCTTTCGCATCGCCGAAGAACATGCGGGTGTTCTGCTTGTAGAAAAGCGGGTTCTCGATGCCGGAATAGCCGGTGCCCTTGCCGCGTTTGGAGACAAAGACCTGCCTGGCCTTCCACACTTCGAGGACCGGCATGCCGGCGATAGGAGAGTTGGGATCCTCCTGGGCGGCCGGATTGACGATGTCATTCGAGCCGATAACGACGACGACGTCAGTCTCGGGGAAATCCTCATTGATCTCGTCCATCTCGAGGACGATGTCATAGGGAACCTTGGCCTCGGCGAGCAGTACATTCATATGACCCGGCAAGCGACCGGCGACCGGATGGATGGCGAAGCGCACCTGCTTGCCGCTTGCGCGCAGCTTGCGGGTCAGGTCGGAGATCGACTGCTGCGCCTGGGCCACCGCCATGCCATATCCCGGCACGATGATGATGCTGTCAGCCTCATCAAGTGCGGCGGCGACGCCCGCGGCATCGACCGTCAATTGCTCACCCTCAACCGCCATAGCCGGCCCGGCCCTGTTGCCGAAACCGCCGAGGATGACCGAGATGAAGGACCGGTTCATCGCCTTGCACATGATGTAGGAAAGAATCGCCCCGGAGGAGCCGACCAGCGCGCCGACAACGATCAGCAAGTCGTTCGACAGCGAAAAGCCGATCGCGGCTGCGGCCCAGCCCGAATAGGAATTGAGCATTGAGACGACGACCGGCATGTCGGCGCCGCCAATACCCCCGATCAGGTGAAAGCCGATGAAGAAGGCGAGAACCGTCATAACCATCAGCGTCCATGTGCCGGCGCCAGCCAGATACAGAACCAGAAGAAGCGCCGACAGAAGGGCAGCGCCGGCATTGAGCGCATGTCCGCCAGGCAATTTCTTCGCCCGGCTGTCGACCTTACCGGCCAGCTTGCCATAGGCGATGACCGAACCGGTGAAGGTCACCGCGCCAATAAACAGACCGACAAAGACCTCGGCTTTCAGGATACTGATCTCGGCCGGCGTCTTTTCCGCCACCTTCAACGCAAAGCCCTTGAGTGCCTCGAGCGCGGCGGTGTCGGACGCTGCCTGTATGGCGGCGATGCGAACCATCTCGAATTCGGTGTTGAAACCAATGAATACGGCGGCGAGGCCGACAAGCGAGTGCATCGCAGCGACAAGCTGCGGCATCTCGGTCATCTGGACACGGTTGGCGACAGGCCAACCGATCGCACCACCGCCGGCAAGGAGCATGGCCGACAACCACCAGTTGCCGGCACCGGGGCCGATCAGGGTAGCGAAGACCGCCAGCGTCATGCCCCAAATCCCATACCAGACTGCGCGCTTGGCGCTCTCCTGGCCGGAAAGGCCGCCCAAAGAGAGGATGAACAGTATGGCCGCAAAGACATAGGCGGCCGTGGTGAACCCGAACTCCATTGCCCGCCGCTCCTCAGGATTTCTGGAACATGGCGAGCATGCGCCGGGTAACCATGAAGCCACCGAATATGTTGATCCCAGCCATCAACACCGAGGCGGCGGCGAGGAGCAGCACAAGCCAGGAGCCGGAGCCGATCTGCAGCAGCGCGCCGAGAATGATGATTGAGGAGACCGCGTTGGTGACGGCCATCAGCGGCGTGTGCAGCGCGTGGCTGACATTCCAGATGACCTGGAAGCCGACAAAGACCGACAGAACGAAGACGATGAGATGTTGCATGAAGCTCGCCGGCGCGAATAGGCCAGCCAAAAGGATTGCACTACCGCCGGCAGCGAGGAGCGTGAATTGCTGCCGGGTCTGCGCCTTGAAGGCGGCAATCTCATGGGTGCGCTTCTCTTCCGGCGTCAGTTCCTTCGCCTTCTCCCTTGGCTTCTGGGCGGCGATCGCCTGCACCTTGGGCGGCGGCGGAGGGAAGGTGATCTCGCCCCGATGGATGACGGTCGCACCGCGGATGACATCGTCCTCCATATTGTGAACGATGACGCCGTCTTTTGCCGGCGTCAGCTCCGCCAACATGTGACGGATATTGGCGGAATAGAAAGTTGAGGACTGCGAGGCCATGCGGCTCGGGAAGTCCGTGTAGCCGATGATGGTGACCCCGTTCTTTGTAACGACCTTCTCGCCCGGCACAGTGAGGTCGCAATTCCCGCCACGCTCGGCAGCAAGGTCGACGACCACGGAGCCAGGCTTCATGGCTTCCGTCATGTCTTTGAGCCAGAGCTTTGGCGCATCGCGGCCCGGGATCAGCGCCGTTGTGATGACGATATCCATCTGCGGCGCAAGTTCGCGGAACTTCTCCAGTTGCTTTTGACGAAACTCGGGGCTCGACGGAGCGGCATAACCACAGGCCGCCGCGCCGTCCTGCGCTTGATCTTCAAAATCGAGGAAAACGAACTCCGCACCCATGGATTCGATCTGCTCGGCGACTTCAGAGCGCACATCGAAGGCATAGGCGATGGCGCCAAGCGAGGTCGCCGCGCCGATGGCAGCAAGGCCGGCTACACCAGCACCGACGACCAGCACCTTGGCCGGCGGCACCTTGCCGGCGGCGGTCACCTGTGCGGTAAAGAAACGGCCGAAATTGCTGCCCGCCTCAATGACGGCCCGATAGCCTGCGATATTGGCCATGGATGAGAGTGCATCCATCTTCTGCGCGCGTGAGATGCGAGGCACCATGTCCATGGCAATGGCGCTGGCGCCCCTGGTCCTGCAGAATTCCAGAAGTGCCTGGTTCTGGGCCGGCCAGAAGAACGAGATCAGCGTCTTGTCGCGGGTCAACCATCCTATCTCGGTGTCGGAGGGCGGCCGCACCTTGGCGATGATATCCGCCGCCTTCCATAACGCAGTTGCCGTCTTGACGACTTCGACCCCCACCGCCCGATAGGCATCATCGCCGAAGCCAGCTGCCACTCCGGCGCCGGCTTCGATGACGCAGTCATGGCCCAGTTTCTGCAGCTGCAGGGCGCTGTCCGGCGTCATCGCAACCCGGTTTTCGCCTTTGAGTGTCTCTTTGGGCGTTCCGATCTTCAAACTCATCTCCAGCATGGGGCGCGTGCGATTCTGTGACGGCGACTTCATTCCGACAGCCGGGTGGGTCAGGCCTTCTGCCAGGTATATAACTAAAATATGTAAGTCAATTATATTATTAGGCTCTTTTTCTGCCCCAGGGCCTATGCTAGGTCTTGAACAACCAGCAAGCGCCAGCAACAGACGGTCCCTGCGTAAAACGGGGAACCGCAACCAAGAGGCCAGAGTTTCAATGACAACAGACGCCAGTGCCAAAAAGCGTGGCGCCCGCCCCAAGGACAGCTCACATGAAGCGACTGCAGACTTCAGCGATCTGGGCGAGGTCGGTCATTTCATCTGGGACATGTTTTCGATCGCCAGCCATTTCCATTCGGTACGGCAGGTCTGGGCCAAGCTGGCCGGGGTGACTGGTCCCCAATGGCTGATCCTGTTCGCCATATCGACCCTTGATGAGGGCGAAGGCGTATCAGTTGGCCGGATTTCGCAAAAACTGCATGTGAAATCGACCTTTGTGACCACACAAAGCAATATACTGGAAGCCGAAGGCTATCTTACCCGGCGCACCTATGCAGACGACCGGCGAGTGGTCTTGCTCTCATTGAGCGAGAAGGCCGTCGAGCGAATCCAGTCCTTCGTGGGCCGGCGAGCCGAGCTGCATCGCATGATGTTCGGCGAATTCGACGCCGCCGAGTTTGCCCAACTCAAACAGCTCATCACCCGCCTCGAAGAATCTGCCAAGGAATCTACCGCAGCATTGCAGGCGCAGCGGCTCTGAGAGCGTTCCCGAGGATTCAGGTGAGCGAAGTCTCCGCGCAATGAGCAGAGATGTCAGCCTCTTTCCATCTGCGCACCAACCCCACGTCGATACCCAGCAAGTCGAGTGCCCTCCCCACCGTGTGATCGACCATTTCGTCAAGGGATTGCGGTTTGCTGTAGAAGGCGGGAACCGGCGGCATCACGATGCCCCCCATCTCCGTAATGGAACAGGCCGTGCGCAAATGGCCAAGATGAAGCGGTGTTTCCCGCAACAGCATGACGAGCCTCCGCCGTTCCTTGAGTACGACATCCGCCGAGCGTGACAGGAGGTTGTCGGTATATCCAGTCGCAATGCCCGACATCGTTTTGACCGAGCATGGCGCGATGATCATACCTTCGGTGACAAATGAACCGCTGGCAATCGCCGCGCCGATATCCTTGTTCGAATAGACCACGTCCGCCAGTGCCTTGAGGTCGCCCAAGGGCAGATCGAGCTCATATTTGAGTGTCAGCGCGGCCGAATTGGAGACAACCAGATGCGTCTCGATATCCGAAGATTGAAGCGCTTCCAGAATCCGTACGCCATAGACAATTCCCGAGGCGCCGGAGATACCGACGATAAGGCGACGTTTGGCGTGGTCGCCGCCGGGCTGCATCGCGTCCGACACCTTCATCTCGGTCACCCCGCACATCGCCCTTCCCCGGAAGCCCTATTCCGCAGACGCTACAAGCCGTTCACAGGCCGCCGCGACGGCCAACAATCGCCGGTCCTGGCCCGTTTGACCGATCATCATCAAACCGACTGGCAGCCCGTCGTCGACATGACAGGGCAGGCTGATCGCCGGCCGGTCGAGGAAATTGGCCACTGAAGGATTGCGCAGGACGAGAAGGTTGGTGCGCGCGTATTCTTCGTCATCACTCAGATCGCGCAGACGCGGCGCCGTCATCGGCACGGTCGGGCACAGCCAGACATCGACGCCGCCATCATGGACGCGCAATTCGTCGATGAGCGCCGCACGCGCGGCTTTCATCGCATTGTAGTCCTCAGTCGAAATCGCAGCACCCTTTTCGATGCGTTGCGCCACGCGGGGATCGAATTCAGTACGCGAGGCGTCGAGCAGGTATCGAAGGGACGCGTAGCTTTCAGCCGCTGCGAAACCGCCAAGCCGGTTGATTTCCGGGATGTCGTCGAGCATCGACGCCGGCATGTCCACCAGCACCCCACCGGCTGAAGATATCCTCGACAAACCCGCGTCGAACGCAGCCGCAACGTCGGGGGCCAAATCCTCGTTCACATAGCCACCGAGTACACCAAAACGCACGCTGCCCAGTTCGATAATCTCGAGAGCTGTTTCTGGATCACCGGCGAGAACGCTGTCCAATAGCGCGCAACAGGCAACCGAGCGTGCGATCGGCCCGATCGTATCAAGGGTTTGTGACAGCGGCAGCACGCCGTCCATTGGCATGCGCGATTGCGTGGGTTTGAACCCGACAAGCCCGCAAAACGCGGCAGGAATGCGTAGAGACCCGCCGGTATCACTGCCGATCGCAGCAAGGGCCATGCCGTCGGTAACCGATATGGCCGCACCCGAAGAAGAGCCGCCAGGAATACGCTGTCGTTCGCGGTCGAATGGATTGCTTGGCGTGCCATAGTGGGGATTAAGCCCAAGGCCCGAATAGGCGAATTCGGTCATGTTCGTTCGGCCGATTATCACCGCGCCGGCCTTGCGGAGCCGGTGAACCGCCTCAGCATCCTTGGTCGCTCTGGGTGCATCGGAAAGCACCACCGACCCCGACTGGGTGACCTGGCCTTCAACATCGAACAAATCCTTGATCGAGATCGGCAAACCGGCAAGCGGCTGGTGCCGTTCCGGCGCACTGGCATCAGCGTCGAGCGCCTCGGCGGCAGCCAATGCGCTCTGGTCAAAGCGTTCAATGAACACGCGCGCACCCTCGCCTGCCGTATCGCGCGCATTGGTCAGGGCGAGATCGGTGATCGTCGTACAACTGATCAGATTTTTGCGAAGAGCCTTGCCCCAGTCCTCAAGTGTGCCTGTGCGCAAATCGCCGGTGTGAAATGGCATCGTGCCCATGGGAGTAACCTCTATCCGGCGACCGGCAGGTGCCGGCATCGGTAGCTATGCGAGATACGACGGCCCAATACCGGGTCTTCAATTTCAACCCGGAATGAATCGGCGGGCCTGATGCCCCCGATGGTCGGCAGTGTTCCGCAAAACATCGCGCTTCCATCCGGCAGGCTTTCGCCATCAACACCTGCCTCGGTATTGAAAAGCGAGACCAGCGTGTCAGGATCGAGGTTCGTCGCCGCCCGACCCTCCTGATAGAGAACTTCTTCTCCCTCGATCAAAGCCCAGGACCTGAGGACAATCCGGTCCCAGTGCATTTTGACATCATCGAAGCGCCAGGCTTCGCGTGCCGCAGGTTTCGGGCAAACCTGTTTGGAAAGTGCAATGCCAACTGTCTCAAGCTGGCGGTCCGTATGGTCCGACCCAACGGTGAGAAAGATATCGCCGTCCGTGAACACCAGCACTGCCTCTACCTCACCACTTGCAGTGTTGCCGACTTCTTCAAGCACGGGGGCACTGGAAAGCAGGTGAGACCCGAGCTGGTAGAAGCACGGCACGCTTGCCGGGCGCGGCACGCCGAGCTTTTCAAGCTCCACGATATGGTGCTCGACAGCCGCTGTGTCGCGGCCGGCCCATCCGGCAATGATCAGCGAATTGATCTTTGAGAGGTCGAGAACGCGCGCTGGCGCGGCGTCGGAAATCAACTGGTCGCTCATCGCCTTGCTCCTTGTTCGATGACGATAACGGGCTGCTGGAGGCGCCTCATTCGTCACCGCTATAGAAATGGGTTTCGTACATCAGGCAGCCCTTTTCAGACTTGAATGGGCCGTGCAGCACGCCCGGCGGCCTGCATGCATAGGACCTGGCGTGAAACTGTTCGCCGCCCTCGCCGTTCTCGTCATTGCCGACGATCAGGTCGCCCTCGAACAGGAACACTTCTTCCCAGTGATCGTGGACAAAGGGCTTGGTCGTGTAGGTGCCCGGCGCAAGCCGCATCAGGCGGGTCCGCGAGCCGGTCTTGTTCTGCTCATCGAGATCGCTCGCCAGTATGAGCTGTGCGAACCCGCTCGGATAACCCTGCGGCGTGTGCCAGCCTTCATCGTCATCGATCTGGAAGAACTCCAGATGCGGCTTCCCTTGGTTTACGGTCATTCTCAACTCCCTGACTGGGCATCTGGCCCGACTTAGAAGATGTTCGAGCGTTCGTATTGAACCGGCCATGCGCCTTTGTCGGGCACACGCAAGGCATTGGCCGCGCGCAAAGGCCAAACCGGATCCGCCAGCAAGGTCCGCCCCAGGACAATGAGATCCGCATCGCCATTGGCGATAATCGCCTCCGCAAGGTCAGGCGAGTTGATCAGCCCCACCGCACCTGTCGGCATCCCCGAGCCTTCACGCACACTGCGGGAAAGCGGAACCTGATAGGCGGGGTGAATCGGGATTTTCTGACGCGGGTCGTTGCCGCCTGAACTGCAGTCGATCAGATCAACGCCGCCATGCGCCTTCAACCCGATGGCAAGACGAATGCAATCATCGACCGACCACCCGCCTTCGACCCATTCGGTGACCGACAGGCGAATGAACAGGGGCAACTCACCCGGCCACTCGCTGCGGATGGCATCAATCGATTCAAACAGGAAACGGGTCCTGTTTTCAAAACTGCCGCCATATCCATCGGTTCGATCATTGCTCAGCGGCGACAGGAATTGATGGATGAGATAACCATGGGCCGCGTGCAATTCGATGACCTTGAACCCGGCCTCACGCGCACGGCGGGCGCTCGCGGCAAGGAAAGTTGTCTGATCGGCAATCTCGTTTTCTGTGAGCGGATGAGGGATGGGCCAATCTTTGGCATAGCTCTTCGCCGAGGCTGAAATCACATCCCATCCACCTTCTGCCGCCGGGATCGGATTGGATCCCTCCCAGGGCCTCCCGACGGAAGCCTTGCGCCCGGCATGCCCCAGCTGAATGCCGGGAACCGCGCCAGATGTCGCAATGAAGTTGGCAATCCGCGCGAACGCGTCGCGCTGTTCGTCGCTCCAGAGCCCCAGGCAATGCTGTGTAATCCGCCCTCGCGGCTCGGTATGCACTGCCTCGGTGAAGACGATCCCGGCACCACCCGCCGCGCGTGCGCCGAGATGGACCAGGTGCCAGTCATTGGGCATACCGTCCCGCGCCGAATACTGACACATCGGCGACAGCATGATCCTGTTTCGGACGGTGATCGATCGCAGTTCGATCGAACGGAAGAGGTAGGGATCACGTTGCCTTTTAAGGATACGGCGCTCGTTCTCCCCGCTTTGCCGGGAGTCGACGGGCTTATCCATGAACATACCTTTGTGATTGTACCGCCTGGTGCCACACGACACCTTCGAATGCGGGGAAGTTGGCTTCCATATCCTCGCGAGCATGGGCGCGCTGCTCCGACTGCAGCGCATCGCAAAGCGCTTCCCGGCTGAGGAACTCCAACTGGGCGATCAGGGCGAACCGGCTGGCGTTCACAGGCTTGCTGTCATGCCAGGTGACGGGATTGTGCACCGTCACCCCGACAATGCCGGGCAGGGTGAGAAGGATAGGCACGTGAACCGATTCATAGTGCGCAATGAATTGGTGCTGGTCCGCCGAGGACCCGCGATAGATGACGAAATAGGACACCGTCATGGCGCCCTCTTTTGGCAACGGGCGTCGAGCATCAATCGATACCCACCGTCTCGCTCCGGCCCAGCAGATGTTGCTCGATCGGAATGTTCAGGCTGTCGTGGATGGTGTTGTACATCTTCCAGAAGCCGACCACCGAAGCGAGCTCGACGACCTGCGGCGGCGAGAGGTGTATTGTAACCGCGTCGAGCACATCCTGAGGCATGTCCGTCGGGTCAAGCGAGGCGGCCTCCACGAAATCGAAACACGCCTGTTCAAACTCGCTTTTTGGCTCGGGGTTACCGTCAAGCAGATCACCCAGTTCCTCATCGGAAAGGTCCCAGCCCTCGGCACCGAAGCCGCCAGGGCTTTTGAGAACCTCGCAGTGATGCGTCGTGCAGTATTTGCAGCCATTGAGCTTGCTCGCATACGCCCCGAGCTTGCGTTTGAGCTGCTGGTCGAGCGTGGAGGTGCCATCGCGCATGATCGCATCGTTGAGCCCCCACAGATATCCGGCGATTTCCGGTCGGTGCAGATAGAGCCGCAAGGCATTGGGATAAAAGCCCATGCGCGCATTGTAGTTGGCCAGGCGCTTCTGAAGAGGCGCAGGCGCTTTCTCGTGATCCGCGTAAGGGATCAATGGCTCCTTCTCCGCCCGCGTTTCCGGCTTCTGGTCATCACTCATAGGTCTCTCCTCACACCAGATTCACAAATAGTCGCTCAACCGCACCTGCCCCCAATTCACGGGATAGGCGGGGCGGAAATCGGCGGAGTCCTGACGGCGCTTGATCGTGGCATCGATCCCCATCTTCCCCGACAGCCTGAACGGATAGAATTCCTCGGGCAGTGACCGCGCAGAAGGGTCGTAGAGCGACCCCCGCGTTTTCGGGACACGAATGATGTCGGTCTCCGGATCGCATCTAGATGCGATGGCGTGATAGACGGCGCCGGCATCCTCGATATTGGTATCGGGACTCACAGCGACCACGATTTTGGTATTCAGCCAGGGCGCGCCCATCGTAGCCATCAGCGCATCATTGACGAAACCATCGTGCCGGTAATCGAACTGGATGATGCAGGAAAGCGCGCCTCCCCAACTGGGAAAGCGAACGTCTTTGACCTGCAATCCCATCTCGGTGAGCCGGTTGTAGAGTATCGCCTCATGACAGAGGCGCGGCAGCGTTTGATGGTCGGTATCCGGACAGGTCTGGTGATTGCGCCAGATTGGCCTGTCTTCGCGCATGGTGATCGCGGCCGGGATGAATTCGGGTATCCATTCACGCTGCGGCAGATAGTATTTTGAGGGAGAGGTCACCTCGCCGACCTCGAACCGCTCATCGAGCCGCACGTAGCCTTCGATGATCATTTCCGCCTGGGCAGGCACCAAGAGGTCGATCGTTTCGGCCGGCATCATCTCGATCGGCTTGCCCATGATCGTGCCGACCATGTCGATCTCGCCCCACATATCCATGTGAAGGCCGGAATAATTGGCCATGATCTCATAGGCCGGCGGCACCCCGACCATCATCGCAATCGGCATCCGCTTATGCCCCCGCGCCGCATATTTCTGCATGATGATGTTGGTGTGCGCCGTCACGATGCTGATCAGGCCGCGCTGGCGCCCGACAACCGTGGTTCCGGCATTACAGGAATTGTAGAAACCCGTTTCCGGATCCCGAACCAGATTGGTGGCCGTGATGTAGGGGTATTTATCCCCTTCCTTGTGCCGGGGGATAGGCAAGGCCGAAAGATCGACCTCATCGCCTTTGAGCACCACCTCCCGCGCCGGCCCCTTTTCGACCATCGCGAAAGGTGTTGGAGGCTGGCGCAGCCGATAGGCCAGCGAACGCAGATAGTCGGCTGGTGTGGTGCCGATCGCCCGAGCCTGGTTCCGACGGTTCTTTACGTGAATATCCGTGAGCCTGAATCCCGGCCGACCGACGATGTTTTCAAACAGAATCGGGTCATCCACCTGCGCGCTGAGCGCGCCGATATCATCGAGCTTCACCGGCTTCGAAATCCGCACCAACCCCTCATGATTCTCGAGGTAGTCGCGCAAAGAGGTCTCAAGTGACGCTAGTGGCGCTGGGGGCGGTTGGTGGCTCACGGGTGTCGTCATGTTTATATCTTATATTATTTTCTTATCTAATTTAATTGCCTTTTTTGCCAGCCCTTGTCAATATGTATTTCCAATGAAGCAAGGAGGCCGCGGCCAATGACCAACCTGAAAACGTGCAATGTGCTCATCATCGGGTCGGGCCCGGCTGGCTATACGGCGGCTATCTATGCAGCCCGCGCGAACCTGCAGCCGGTTGTAGTGGAGGGTCTGCAGGCGGGGGGACAGCTCACATCCACAACCGATGTGGAGAACTACAGCGGCTTCGCTGATCCCATTCAGGGGCCATGGCTCATGGAGCAGATGCGTCAGCAGGCGCTCAATGTGGGGGTTGAACTGGTCGGCGATATCGTGACCGGGATCGACACCTCAACCCGGCCATTTAAATGCACAACCGATAGCGGCCTCACCTATGCGGCCCGAACAGTGATCGTCTCGACAGGCGCCCAGGCAAAATGGCTCGGGCTCGACAGCGAGGCCAAATTCAACGGCCGCGGCGTATCGGCCTGCGCAACCTGCGACGGCTTCTTCTTCAGGAACCGCCGGGTTGCCGTTGTTGGCGGCGGCAACACGGCTGTCGAAGAGGCGCTGTACCTGTCAGCGATCTGCAACGAGGTCGTTCTCGTGCATCGCCGCGATACGCTGAGGGCGGAAAAAGTGCTGCAGGATCGTCTGCAAGCCAAAGCCAACATCTCAGTGGAATGGAACAAGCGCGTCGATGAAATCCTCGGCGACGACAATGGCGTCAACGCTCTTGCCCTTCGCGACACCCGCACCGGCGCGCAATCCCGGATCGAGGTCGATGGTGTATTCGTCGCGATTGGCCATAGCCCCAGCACCCAGTTGCTGACCGGCAAGGTGGAAATCGACAATGACGGCTATGTGCTGACCGAGCCAGGCACGACTCGCACGAGCCTGCCCGGCCTCTTCGCCGCCGGTGACGTTCAGGACAAGACCTATCGCCAGGCCATAACCGCAGCGGGCACGGGCTGTATGGCCGCTCTTGATGCCGAACGCTTCCTGGCCGGCGTCGCTCACTAGCCCCGATCCAGAAACCAACCACAATCGAGGAACCTGTCGATGTCTGTTCTTGAAATCACCGACGCCGAATTCACGGAGTCGGTCATCAATCAAAAAAGCCCTGTCGTCGTGGATTTCTGGGCCCCTTGGTGCGGTCCATGCAAGATGCTCAGCCCCATCCTGGAGCGCTTTGCCAGGGACAGCGACGACGTCCGCGTCATCAAGATGAACATCGACGAGTGCCCGGGCACGATCGAACGCTACAACATACGCTCCGCGCCAACCCTGATGCTTTTCAGTCAAGGGGTGGTCGTGGACACTCGGGTCGGCGTGATGACCAAAGCTCAATTGGCCAATTGGGTCGCCAGCCGCTAGCGAATTCCTCCTGCCCTTCTCCACGTCGCTTTGCGATTCGAACCCGACCAGCCTCCATGGATGCGACGACCGCTTTGAGGTGACGCTCAGGCGGTTCACCACACCTGCATCAACTCAATCGCACATGCCCAAGGGTCGATGCAAAGGCACAATTCGCCCTGCATCTTCTCCGGTTTTTAGATAAGTAACTTATATTATTGACAGAAGCACTAAGGCTTCCTACCCTTTTCGATGGTTGTGTGAGGGACCCCATATCCGGGTCCTTTCGCGTTGGTCGCCACAAGGCCGCCTGGGAGGAAGATCATGGTTCAGTTTCATATCATGCCGGAGAAAACGGCACTGCTCGGTGTCGATCTGCAGAACTGCTTTGTCGAGGGTTCACCAATCGCCGCTCCGGCGGGACCGCAGGTGGTCACATCCCTCAATCGGCTGGCATCAAAAATGCGAGACGCGGGCTGCCCAATCATCTGGACGCGCCATGTGGTTCGGCCCGATCATGCCAATGTGGGCACGCTGGGAATGACGGTGGAACCGGTGCAGCATGGCGTCATCGACGAAAACGCCCCCTCCTCGGCACTAAGCAACCGCGTCGACCGGCACGACACCGACATCCTGTTGCTGAAGCCGCAATTCGGCGCCTTTTATGGCACCGACCTTGAAACCATCCTGCGTTCAAAGGGGATAGATACGGTCGTCATTGGCGGTATCGCCACCAATTTCTGCTGCGAGACCACAGCCCGCGAAGCACACGCCCGCGAGTTCAAAACGATCTTCCTGAGCGATGGCACGGCAACCTTCGACATGCCGGATCTGGGCTATGGTCCCGTCTCTGCTGCAGATGCCCAGCGAGCGACCTTGGGCGCACTCGCATTCGGTTTTGCGGAAATCGCTTCCGTCGACAATGTAGCAAGCCGCATCTGATCAACAGGACAAAGCCGCAGGCCGGCACATACTTTCATCGACTGCTTTCATGTCATTTCAAACGCCGGCCGACCATCGCCGGCTGCCTCTGAACGCTTGCGGTTTGAAACCGCGGCGCCCTATTCAGGCAGCCGGCTACGACCCGGCCCAGGCAGCCGTTTTAGTCGGCGAGGTCCAGGATCTCGATCCGGAACGGTTCCGGTGCGGGAGACGAACCCTGGGGGTTCGGGAGCCGATCAAGCTGACCGATCAGCACATAGGCTTGTCCGTCATCGATCGAAACAGCCGTCGGTGCGCGCAGGTCTGTGGCCAGAACCTCAACCTGAGCCTCATGACCTGAGACCGTGACCTTCACCAACCTTCCGGCGCTTTCGGCAACAAGAAACGTGCTTTCGTTCAAGAGCGCCAGCCCGTCCGGTGCGAAGAGCGGTTGGCTCAACGCAAGTGGAACAGCATCGCCGGGCACGCCATTGGGGCCCATGGGAATGTGATAGAGTTCACCGCTGTTGAACTTGGCCACAAACAGACCGTCGCTGGTATGGACGATACCGCTCAGGTTGAACCCCTCGCCTGTGAATCTTTGATCCAGCAAGATCGGTGTAAGTTCGGTTCGATCGGGCGAGAGCTTGAGGACGCGCGGAACAAATGAATCCGTGACATAGACCTCGCCATCCTCGGAGATGGCAATATCGTTGCACAGCCCGCCGCCCGGCAGTTCCCATCGCCCGGTCAGTGATTTGTCAGATACATCGAACGCCAGAAGCGCTGGAGACGAGGCCCCGGCAAACTCGTTCATGCCGAGATCCGAATTGCAGGCAAAAAGGGTCGTCCCGTCCGATGACAGTTTCAGTCCGCCCACCGAGATCAGACCGTGCTCCCCTCGGGCAACAAAATCCTCTATCTCGCGCTCCGGCGTGACATAGAGAATTCTGGCTTCGAGCACGCTACTGACATAGACACCGCCAGCTTCGTCAATCGCCAGGCTTTCTGGAAACAACGTCTCTCCGGGCAAGGCGATCTGATCCAGCTCATCGGAAAGTCCGAGGTTGGAAATCGTCGCAGCAGCCAAAAGGCCGACCGCGATGGCTTTTAGTCTCAGGTTAGGTATCGGCACGTTCTATCCTCTCTGCCGCTTCGGTACTTTTTAAACTTTGGCCAGGAATTCGTTGATCCAGCCGGCCGTCAATTCCGGATTGTCGAGCCAGGGAATGTGGCCGGCATTCGGAACGACCTCGAACCGGGCGTTGCGCATCTGTTCAGCGACATGCCGGCCTTGTTCGACCGAGCCATAGGTGTCGCGCTCGCCCCAGATAACCAAGGTGGGCTGCGGCAATGCCGCAATGTCCTCAAGGCTGATGCCGGCGCCGGGGACGGCCCCCTGTTCGTCTATGCAATGGGAGATCAGCGCGTGAAAATCGCGCGCGAAGTACGGCCTGCACTTGAGTGCGGCCAAATAGTTCAACATCACCGGGGGAATTCGGCCCCGCTCGAGCGCATCGCCGTGACCTGTCAGTCTCAGCTTCTTGCGTTCCTCCTCAAGGTTCGGCGGATTGATATCGGCCAGCGCCGGCGGCTGCTTGCCTGCCGCCTGCAACATCAATTCCGGCGCCGAGGTGCCCGGGAATATGGCAGGCGTTCCGACAAGCGTGAGGGAGTTCACCCGGTCCGGATAGTCCGACGCGAACCACAAGCTCCAAAGCCCGCCCATCGAATTGGCGATGAGATCGCAGCTATCGATCTCCAACGCGTCCAGTGCCGCCCCGACAAATCCGCACGCATGCTGGTGCAGGTCAATTCCCGCGTAATCAAAGCGTGATGCCTGGCCGCATCCTGGGCGCTCGACCGCAATCAGGCGGCGATTGGCCAGATGCGGCAAAAGCGGCGCCCAATGACCTAGACCGCCCCCGCCCCCATGCAGAAGCAGGACGGGATCCCCCTCGCCGATTTCCCCAACCCGCGTGCGCATGGCAACCCCGTCCACTTCCAGTTCGAGTGCGCGCAGGCCTATGTCCGGCACAAGCGCTTCGAACATCTCCGCCTCCGCGGAAGCGAGGATCGAGAGTTCTGTCATTGCCAGTTTCCTCCAAAAGTCCCGGCGCCTTGATCCGGCAGCCCTAAACGGGCCGCCATGGTGCCCGCGCTGCGCAATTGCCGTGATCGACATCCGCTTGACATTCACTAAAGAATATAATTAGCTTATATAATCTAGAAATGCAACAGCGCAATTTGCGTCAAGGGAGGAACTATGTCGATCAAACTTTGGCAGGTCGCCGCATTGTCGGTGTCGCTCGCTTCATTCGGTGGAGCCGCAAACGCCGAGACCATCGAACTCACCATGTCCTCGTGGGTGCCGCCCACCCACTGGATCTATACCGAGGGCTTCTTGCCCTGGACGGAGCAGATCGAGGAAGTCACCGAAGGACGGGTCAAGGTCAACGTCTTGCCCAAGCCGATTGGCCCGCCGGCAGAACACTTTGATTTTGCCCGCAAAGGCCTCGTCGACATCACCTATGGCACCTACACCTACCAGCCTGAGCGATTTAAGATTTTCGAGTTCCTGGAGTTTCCGCTCGGCAACGCCGATGCAGCGCTCACAAGCGTCGCAGCCTGGGATGCCTTTCAGCGCCACCTGTCCGGCGACGAAACCCACGCCGACGTCCAGCTGTTGAGCCTGTTCATGATGGGCACTGGCGCCGTGCATCACAGCGAGAAGGTGATGGGCTCAGCCGAGGACTTTGCCGGACAGAAATTCCGCATGGGCGGCCCGGTACAAAAAGGAATCATTGACGGGCTGGGCGCAACGCCGGTTGCCGCTTCAGTGACAAAATCCTACGAGCTGCTGTCGAGCAAAGTCATCGACGGATCGCTCAACCCCTATTCAGACGTCGTTGGTTTCCGCATCGACGAGCAATTGCCCTACCACACGGAGATCCCCGGCGGTTTCTATGACGCCAGCATATTCCTGGTGGTCAACAAGGCGTCGTTCGAACGGATTTCGCCTGAAGACCAGTCAGCAATCATGAAGATTTCCGGCGCGGAACTCGCCCATCGAATGGGCACCGAGTTCACGGCCCGCAACGAGCGAGCGCGCGACCTCATGATCGAGCAAGGGGCGCGTGTCGAGCTTGCCGATGAGGCGCTGACCTCAGCCGTGCGGGATATTCGCGCGCAACTGGTGGCCGATTGGCTGAGCTACGCGAAGGACCGCGGCTACGACCACGCCGAGGATATTCTGAGCGAGTATTGGGCCGCCATTGGCGCGGAACCTCTGGAATAGGCCGAAATGCAGCCGGTCAACACCACCGGTCCCGTGGGCAGAATTGCCCGCGGGATCGACCTCACCCTAAAAATGGTTTCAAGCACATCGCTTCTGGTCATGCTTGGCATCAGCATTGCCGACGTCATTGCACGCTACGCCATGAACGCTCCGATCTACGGTGCTGCCGAGATGATCGCTCATTGCCTGGTGCTAACCGTGTTCTCGGCAATGCCCATTGTGAGCGCTGAACGCCGCCACATCACCGTTGACCTGCTGGAAGCAAGCATGCCGCAGCCGGTCGTGTTGGGGACCAACCGTGTGCTGGACCTTGTGAGTGCGGGTGCACTCTTTGCCCTAGCCTACGCGATCAATCAGCTCGGGACCGATTTTCACGATCTGGGCGACGTTTCGGTCGAACTCTCAATTCCCAAACACTTCGTTGCATTTGGCATTGCGGCCATGAGCTGTCTGGCGGGCGCCGCGCTGGCGCTGCGCGCCCTGTTCTATCCGGACCGTCCAGTATCCCCCACCCAATCTTCGGAGCCTAGCGAATGACATCGGGCCTTATCGCCTTTGCAGGTTTGCTGACCCTCATCTTTGCGCGCGTGCCGATCGCCTTCGCCATGATCATTGTGGGGTTTGTCGGGCTGGCCATGCTGACCAATCCCACAATCGCACTCGGCCTTCTGGCCCAATCCGGGTTTGACGGGGCCCTGAGCTACGAACTGTCGATCATTCCGCTGTTTGTCTTGATGGGCAATCTGGTCGCGCGGTCCAAAGTTTCCGAAGAGCTTTATACCGCCTGCAACACCTTTGTCGGCCATCGCAAGGGCGGGCTGGCCATGAGCACGATAACCGCCTGTGCGGGCTTCAGCGCCATATGCGGGTCCAGCTTTGCCACCGCATCCACCATGGCCCGCGTGGCCATGCCGTCCATGCGGAAATACGGCTATGATGACGGGCTTGCCACTGGCGTGATTGCGGCCGGCGGAACCTTGGGAATACTCATCCCCCCAAGCGTCGTGCTGGTCCTTTACGGGGTGATGACCCAAAGCCATATCGGCGAGTTGTTTATCGCCGGCATCATCCCTGGCATTCTGGGCATCGGCCTTTACCTGCTTGCAGTGCGCGTCACGATAATGCGCAACCCGGCACTGGGACCGTCTGCTCCGCGTAGAGACTGGTCAGAGCGCATGGCCTCCCTCAGAAGCATCTGGCCAATCGTTGCGCTTTTTGTGTTCGTGATCGGCGGCATCTATGGCGGCTTGTTCACCCCGACCGAAGCCGCCGGCATCGGCGCGGCATGTGCCTTGCTGATTGCGCTCATGCGGCGTCAGCTGACCTGGCCAAAGTTCAAGCAGATCGTCGTTGAAACGACCCTGACCACCGCCTCGCTTTTTGCGCTTTTAATCGGCGCGACCCTGTTTGCCAATCTCATCAACTTTTCAGGCATGTCCGAGCAGCTGCTGGCACTCGTCACCGATGCTAGCCTGGAAAACTGGCAGGTGTTGTTGGCGATCCTGCTGATCTATCTGCTGTTGGGCTGCGTGATGGATTCGATGGGCATGATCCTGCTGACCGTACCGCTGTTCACCCCCGTGATCGCCGGCATGGATATGAGCCTTATCTGGTTCGGCATCGTAGTCGTTGTGGCGACCGAGATCAGCCTGATCACGCCACCGGTGGGCCTCAATGTCTTTGTGCTCAAAAACGTCGTGCGCGACGTACCGATCGGGAAGATCTTCCGTGGCGTCACCCCGTTCTGGATCGCGGATGTCGTGCGGCTGCTGCTGATTACTTTCCTACCCGCGCTGAGCCTGTGGCTGCCGGCAATGAGTGGCTAGGGCTCTTCGCCCAGCGACCTGTGCGCAACCGAACCCGGCTCCAATTCATACAATCTCATGAGTTTGATTGCGGGGGCAGGATTTGAACCTGCTACCATGAGGGTACTAGGTTTCTGGCCGGAACCAAGTCCGGCGGCAGTACGCGAAGCACGAAACTACGCTAGGTAGCGCGGCCCGCTGTTCCCTGCCTTAAACCACTGATGGCCACTTGCCCTGTTCAGCGCAGGGTGAGCACCGGAGAAATCGATTTACCGCGTACCGCAGGTTGGAAAATTGAAACGGCAGCGGCACATGTCCGCCGCCGGTCGGTCTTGCCGGTTGATTCCGGTCAAACTATGCGCCGCATAGGATTGGCGGGGCCCATAGGCCCCGCCGGTTTCGTGTCGATTCTGAGGGCGATTACTCGGCCATCTTGATCGATGTATCCAGGAAGTCGTTGGTGTAGGCAGCGTTGATCTCGAAAGGATTTTCGAGATCAAAATAGGTCTGCACCATTTCGTAGTCGGCAGCCATGCGCTCGCCGTTGAACGCTCCGAGGGCAACCGTCCTGGTGGTTTCGTCGGACATCAATTCCTTGATCCGGTTCCACTGATTGCGCTGGTTCTCTTTGTCCAGGCCGGAAACGTCGGCCATCAAGGCGTCAAGGCAAGGATCCTCGTTTTCCACGCACGACGCGAATGCACGCTGGGTGACCGCAACAAAATTGGCGATGATTTCCGGATTGGCGCGCAGATAATCCCCATTCACGATGACCGAGTTGCCGTAAGGATTGATACCGATATCGCGCCAGGCGACAAACCCCAGGTCGTCGCCGAACGCCTGAAGTTTGAGGTCGTGCTCGTTGTAGAAATCGCTGGTGATATCGATCGCGCCGCTCTTGAGCGAGGTCAGCTTGGCCTGTGGCGACACATTGATGAACTCGACGGAATCCGGCTCGATACCAACGGTTTGGGCAAACAGCGGCCACATGACCCGCGACGCATCGGCAGGCGGATTGCCGATGGAGTGACCGGCGAAGTCTTCCGGCCCAGTGATCCCGCTTTCCTTGAGCCAGTAGAAGCCCTGAGGAGAGTTTGCATAAACAGCCATCACGGCCACGGTATCTGCGCCCTTACCCTTCGCAAGCAGCGTGGTTGCGAGATCGGCCACACCGATCTTCGAAGCTCCTGCACCGACCCGCTGCGCAGCTGCGCCGGAACCGCGACCTGCTTCGATGGTCAGGCTGATGCCGACTTCATCATACCAACCCTGGGACTTGGCGTAGAAGTACGGCGAATGATCCGCTGTCGGCACCCAGTTGAGAACGAGATTGATGTCCTCCGACGCCACTGCCGGCGTGGTGGCCATGGCGACCAGCGCAATGGCGAACATCTTTCGTGAGTTTTTCATAAACATGCGACCCTCCATTGTAACGCATTTCGCGCCAGACATTCTTCGCGCAAGCATCCGGGCGCTGGTCAATCATAAGCAAATCCGATATAATCAGTCAACTAGTTGGTTATTTGCACGAACGAAGGGGTAATTGATGGGCTCGACTGACATAAGACCGCGCACGAAGACACCGCAAAAGCGGGATCGGGCAGCCACGTCGGAAGCTCTTCTGAATGCAGCAATTGCTGAGTTCGCCGAACATGGCTTTGCCGGCGGCCGCGTCGACCGGATCGCTGACTCTGCTGGCGTGAACAAGCAGCTCGTTTACCACTACTTTGGCAACAAGGATGAGCTGTACCAGGCAGCGCTCGAAAAGATCTACACGGACATCCGCAGCAAGGAAGGCGAGCTTCACCTCGCCGACCTTCCTCCTCGCGCGGCCATGGAAACGCTTGTCGGATTCTCGTTCGACTACCTGGCTGAGCACCCGGAATTCATTGCCCTGATCGGCGACGAAAACCGCCTGGACGCGCGGCACCTGAAGCAATTCACCGGTATAGTGGAACTCCACTCCCCGCTTATCCAGTTGATCGAACAGACCATGAAACGCGGCGCCGAAGAAGGTATATTTGACGACCGCTTCGGCTCGGTCGATCTCTATCTTTCCATAGCGGGCCTGTGCTTTTTCTTCTTTGCGAACCAGAACACGCTTTCGGTGATCTTTAATCAGAAGATGACGTCTGGCGCCCAGGTCGCGCGACGCCGACAGCACGTCGTCGATTTCGTCATCTCAGCTATCTCAGTTAAGTAACCAACCAGTTGGTTGACAGCTGGAAGATTCGTTTGTAACGTCCGGCAAGACACGGGGAGGCGACGCGCATGTCTGATACGAACCTCACTACAGAAACTCCCGATCTGACCGAGCGAAGGCGACAACAGACGCAGCAGCGCGTGATGACGGTGCTGTCCCATCTGGGCGCGCTCGCGGCATGGGAAGCGGCCGTTCGGTTCTGGGATGTGCCCACATTCATCCTGCCCGCGCCGTCCGAGATTGCCGTTACTCTTCTGGATCCCCGCTACGACTGGATCGGCAATGGGTGGACGACCGCGATCGAGATCTTGGGCGGCTACGCCCTGGCCGTCGTGCTCGGCATTGTGTCAGCGTTGCTGTTGTCGTGGTCGCGAACACTGAACGCCTTCGTGTTTCCGCTGATGGTGACGGCGAACATGATCCCGAAGGTTGCTCTCGGACCGCTGGTTATCGTGTGGTTCAGCTATGGCGTGCAAACCAACATACTGATCACGTTTTCGCTCTGCTACTTCCCAATATTGCTGACTGCCTCTCGCGGCCTGAAGGAAATCGAACCCGATCTTCTCGACCTAGTCCGTACCCTCAAGGGAACCCGCTGGCAGATGTTCCTGTACATCCAGCTGCCTGGTGCCCTGCCCTACATCTTCTCCGGCATGAAGGTCGCGACGATCCTTGGTGTAGCCGGTGCAATCGTCGGCGAATTCATCGCTTCGGGCCGCGGACTTGGCTATCTGATGATCCAGGTTCAGGCCTCGCTCGATACACCTGCCATGTTCATGGCCGTGACCCTGATCACCCTGATCGGCATCCTGCTCTACATGGCTGTGCTGCTGGCCGAAAAACTCATTGTTCCAACCGATGCGAGAATGTCATGATCCCCTCGAGCGCGACCCTGATGCAAAACGATCTGCCCGACGGCTTCGAGGATACAGAGGCGCTGGACGACTTTCTGACGCGTCCGACAGAGGCGCTCCGTACCGACCTGCAGTCAATCGATGGCGACATCATGGTTCTCGGCGTAGGCGGCAAGATGGGCCCGACTCTCGCGCGACTTGCGAAAAACGCCGCGCCGTCCAAGAAGGTCATCGCCGTCTCCCGCTTTTCCAGTACGGCAGCACGTGCCGGGCTCGAAGCCCATGGCGTTGAGACGATCCCCTGCGATCTGCTGGACGCCGAAGCCGTGAACGCTCTGCCCAAGGTGAAGAACATTATCTTCATGGCGGGCCGCAAATTCGGATCTGATGGTGATCAGCCGCAAACCTGGGCTTCCAACGCAGTAATGCCGGCGATGGTTGCGGAAGCCTTCAAAGGGTCCCGTATCGTCGCGTTTTCTACCGGCTGCGTATACGCATTCACCAATGTCGACGGCACTGGCTCGCGTGAGGGCGACCCCCTGGCCCCTCCGGGAGAATACGCCAATTCCTGCATCGCACGGGAGCGCATATTCGAATACTTCTCGGCCAAGCACGGAACGCCCGGCGTTCTCTTCCGGCTCAATTATGCAATCGATCTGCGCTACGGGGTTTTGCACGACATAGCGGTACGCGTAAAAGACGGCCTGCCGGTCGATGTATCCATGGGGCATGTGAACGTGATCTGGCAGGGTGATGCGAACGCACTTGCACTCAGATGCCTGACCCGCGCCGAAGTGCCATCGATGCCACTCAATATTACCGGCGGCGACGTCGTTCGCGTGCGCTGGCTGGCCGAGCGGTTCGGCGCGATATTCGGGCGCGACCCGATCATCGTTGGGACGGAAGCCGAGACCTGCTGGCTTTCCGACGCGCGAAAGGCCATTTCCATATTCGGAGCGCCGACCGTCGATCTTGAGAAGATGATCGACTGGACCGCCGATTGGGTTGCCCGCGGCGGCACGTCCCACAACAAACCGACCGGATTCGAAAATCGCGATGGCGCATTCTAAGTTCCAGATCGCGCCGCTGAGGGCGACGCAACGGGATGCGGCGATGGAGCTGAGCCGCGAAGCGGGATGGAATCAAACCGCTGACGACTGGCAGGCGTTTCTCGATCTGGGCGAGGTGTACCACATAGAGCGTAACGGCTGCATCGCCGCCACCGCCGCGATCATGCCTTATGGCGGAAAATATGCCTGGATCAGCATGGTGCTTACCAGAACGGAAGCACGCGGACAGGGATATGGCACTGCCCTCATGCACCATTGTGTGGAACGTACCAGAACGGCCGGCTGGTCGGCGCTGCTGGACGCGACGCCCCTAGGCGAGCCGATCTACCGCAAACTCGGATTTCGTCCAGTTACCGCCTGGACTCGCTGGCGGGGCAAGGGAAGAGGCCTATCCGGGCGCAAAGGTTCACCTGACACCGCCGGCGCGCTCACTCGCGACGCCCAGTGTTTCGGCGCTGATCGGTCCGGGCTGATTTCGCGATTTGTCGACCGCACCGGTTTTTGTGTCAGCACAGACGACGCCTTTTGCTTCATGCGCGACGGAGATTTCGCACATCAGCTCGGCCCACTTGGCGCGCTGACAGAGGCAGGCGCGCTCAAGTCGTTTGAGAGCGCCATCAGCTTCACTGGCGGCGACATTCTCGTGGACGTCCCTGACAATGCAGGCCTTGCCGACGTGCTGACGGATTTTGGATTTGAGCGCCAGCGCCCGCTGCTGCGCATGGCGCTTGGCGAAGTGCCCGAAGCCGTGGCGCCCTGGCGGCACTATGCGCTTGCAGGACCGGAATTCGGATGATGATCGAGGACTTGAAGATGCCATTTGCGCAACTACCCGACGCACAGAGGAATATCCTGCAGAAAGGTGCGGTCATACCTGCGCATCCATTGGCACTGGACTCCAGGCGCCAATTGGATGAGCGGCGCCAACGGGCTCTGTCTCGCTATTATATCGACGCCGGCAGCGGCGGGATGGCGGTTGGCGTGCACACCACACAATTCGCAATCCGCGAGACGGGTTTGTACGAGCCGGTTCTGCGCCTAGCCGCCGATGAAGCACAGACCTGGACGGACCGCCCCCTTGTTCTTATCGCGGGCGTTGCCGGCGAAACCGAGCAGGCCGTCAATGAAGCGCGCACTGCATCCGAGCTCGGATATCATGCCGTGCTCGTCAGCATGTCGAAGCTGAAGGGCAAAACTCATTCCGAACTGATCGACCACTGCCGCGCCGTTGCCGCCGTCATGCCGATCATCGGGTTCTACATGCAGTCGGCCGTCGGAGGCCTGCGGCTCGACTATGACTTCTGGCGTGCATTTTGCGACATCGAAAATGTTGTCGCCATCAAGGTCGCTCCGTTCAACCGCTATCAGACCCTTGAGGTTCTGAGAGCCGTTGCCGATGCACATGCCGAAGATAGGATCACACTCTACACGGGCAACGACGACCACATTGTCGCCGACCTGATGACTCCGTTTCAGGTCCCACGCGATGACGGGATTGTCACACTTCGGTTTCGAGGCGGCCTGCTTGGCCACTGGTCGGTATGGACGAAGTCGGCCGTCGACCTGCTGGACAGCATTCACGGCGCGGACGCCCATCACCCCATCGATCCGGAACTCCTTGGACGCGATGCACGTGTAACCGATTGCAACGCCGCGTTTTTCGATGTGGCGAACAATTTCCACGGCTGCATAGCAGGCTGTCATGAAGTGCTCCGTCGCCAGGGCCTGCTCGAAAATGTCGTGTGCCTAGACCCCGAAGAGGGTCTCTCGCCGGGACAGGCAGAAGAAATCGACCGCGTCTGCACCTCGCATGCAGACATTTCGGACGACGCATTCGTCTCAAGCAATCTGGAAAAGTGGCTTTCCCAATGATTGAAGAACTTCAGCAAAACGTACACGCCCAGCCACCGCTGGTGACGCTCAAGAACGTCCAAAAGGTATTCCAGAGCGGCGGCAAAGACTTTGTGGCGGTCAAGGATGTAACCCTAACGATCGAAGCAGGCGATCTCTTATCGATCGTCGGACCGTCGGGTTGCGGGAAGACGACCGTCCTGAAAATTCTGGCTGGCCTTTATGACGCATCCGGCGGTTCGGTGCAGATCGGTCCGGAAGGTGCCGGGTCGGTTGCAGGCCACGATGTTGGCATGGTGTTCCAGCAGCCGCTGCTGCTGAAATGGCGCTCCATTATCGACAACGTATTGTTGCCGGCCGATATTCTCGGCCTGCCCCGCAAGGAAGTGCGCGAACGGGCGCACGATCTCCTTGCAATGGTCGGACTGAAGGACGCGGCCGACAAGTATCCGTATCAGTTGTCGGGCGGGATGCAGCAGCGGGCAGCGATTGCGCGCGCGCTTATTCACGACCCGAAGCTTGTCCTGATGGACGAGCCGTTCGGTGCACTCGACGCGATAACGCGCGAGAAGATGAACCTGGAACTGCTGCGCATCCGCGAGCAAAGCAACAAGACGTTTATCGTCGTGACACACGGGATCCAGGAAGCCGTATTTCTGGGCTCCCATTGTGCGGTGTTGAGCGCAGGCCCGGCGCGCATGGCTGACTATTTCGCCATCGATATCGACTATCCCCGTCCCCTCAGCGTGAAAACGTCGCCCAAGTTCGGCGCATATGTGGAACGGATCTACGACAAGCTGGACATGAGCGCCTAGCCGCCGCTTGCATTCCGCCAGTGCCGTCGCAATCGACGAGGCCGGTAAGACACGGACCGGCGGCTGTTATTACCAAGCAGCGCGGTAGATCGCGAGTGCATCCTTTTCGGTCACTTCGCGCGGATTGTTCACCAGCAGCCGCGTCTGGTTCATCACGTCGCGTGCAAGTGTCGGCAGCACGTCTTCGCCGATGCCGACATCGCGCAGTTTCTGCGGCAGGCCGCAACGTTCGGAAAGATCCGCCAGCGCCTGGCAGAACGCCTCCGCCCGCTCCTGCCCCTCGAATTTCGCAAGTTCCGGAAACGCATGAGGAGCGAGTTCGGCATAAGGCTGGTGCGCGACCTTGGTGTTGAAGCGCAGTACATGCGGCAGTACCAGCGCATTGGAAAGCCCGTGCGGCACGTGAAAATGCCCGCCAATTGGGTAAGCCAGCGCATGCACCGCCGCGACCGGCGAGTTGGCGAACGCCTGGCCGGCCATCATGGAGCCGAGCAACATGTCCGAGCGCGCTTCGATATTGCTGCCCTCGAGCACCGCGATTTCGATGGACCGCCCCATCAGCGACAGCGCCTCGGTGGCGAGCTTGCGCGAAATCGGATTGTTGTTGGGGCTGGCCGACGCATAGGCCTCGATTGCATGCACCATAGCGTCGATGCCGGTCGCGGCAGTCACATGCGGCGGCAGACCGAGCGTAAGTTCGGGGTCAAGCAAAGCGATGTCGGGCAGGATCACCGGCGAAACCACGCCCATCTTCTCGTTGGTGCCGGTGGTGACGATCGATATCGGCGTGACTTCGGAGCCCGTGCCCGCGGTCGTCGGCACAAGGATCAGCGGCAGCCGCGGCCCTTTCGCATTGCCGACGCCGTAGACGTCCTCGAGGCTTTCACTGCCTCCGGCAAGAAGTGCCGTAAGCTTCGCGACGTCGAGCGAAGAACCGCCGCCAACCGACACGACGCCGCTCGCCTTGCAGTCGCGGGCAGCCTGCGCGGCTTCCAGCACGACCGCCTCAGGCGGGTCGGCCTCGACCTTGGTAAATTGCGTGACCTCGATGCCGGCTGCTTCCATCGCAGTGACCGCGCGCCCGACAATGCCGGTTGCGACCATGCCGGGATCCGTGACCAGGAGCACGTTGCCGCTCATGCGCTCCCGCGCGATCGAACCCAGCGTGTCGATCAGGCCGGCACCTAAGCGGATGCTCGGCGAGGTGTTGAATGTGAACGGTTTCAAGTCGTTCCTCCCCAGAGTGTCTGAGCCCTATCCGCGCGCCGAAATCAGCGCCTTCAGGTCGAAAGCGGGATCGCCGGCCTGCTGTGGCGTCAGTTCGATGCCGCTGCCGATCAGCTTGCGCGCCGCCATGTGGTCGGCCGGGCTGTTGACCGACTCCACTGCCACCAGTTCCTCGCCATCATACAGAAACACCGAAAACCGGCTTTCGTCTGCCCCCCTGCGTATGATCCCGTTTAACCCGGGACGCGACAGCCCGGCAATCTGCAGCCGCGCGGCGCCCTGGATCGACCAGAACCATGGCAGCGCGGCATATGGTTTCGTTTGCCCGGTGAGCCGCCCGGCCACGCAGCGCGCATGATCGACTGCGTTCTGCACCGCTTCGAGCCGCGCCATGCCGCCGAGATGGACGGAGGGATAGGCTGCGCAATCGCCGATTGCGGATATGGCCGGGTCGCTGGTCACAAGATGCTCGTCGACCAATATGCCGTTCGCCACCTCCAGTCCGCAGGCCTCTGCAATATCCGTGTTGGGCTGCACGCCTGCCGCGAGCAGAACGGCATCGGCTTTCACCGTGCCCCCGCTGGAAAGCTGCACATCTGCGCCGCCGTTGCCCTGATCCACGGCAGCAACCGACGTTGAAAGGTGTACTGTGCTCCCCTCGCCCCGATGATGCGCGAGAAACCACTCCGACATGGGCTCCGAAACCGCACGCTGCATCAGCCGCGGCGCCATTTCGATCACATCGACTCCAATGCCCATGCCGCGCAACAGGCTGGCGGCTTCGAGCCCGATGAACCCCCCGCCGACAACCGCGATATGCGTGGTGTTCGGAAGCGCCTGCACGATGCGGTTGGCATCCGCCAACGTGCGCAGTTCCAGCACGTTCGGGTGAACGAGCCCGGGCACCGGCGGCTTGCGGTTGCGCGCGCCGGTGGCAAATACAAGATGGCCATAAGTGATGCTGGTGCCATCCGAGAGCGCGACTGAGCAGCTTTCCCGGTCGACCGCCTCGGCTTTCACGCCAAGGCGCAGGTCGATTGCATTGTCGGCATAGAAATTCTCGGGCTTCAGAACCAGCGCCGGAGTATTGGCGGCACGCTTGATATAGTCCTTGGAGAGCGGCGGCCGCTGATACGGCAGGTCCGGCTGATCGGAAATCAACGCGATGGAACCTGAATACTGGTGCTGCCGAAGCGCGGCAGCCAATTCCACTCCGCCATGCCCCGCACCGATGATCACCACGTCGAACGAGGACTGCGTCATGCGTATTTGCTCCGTCGATGGCGCCGGTCTGCGCATGGCGCTAGGTCGGTCACGCACTCCACTGTGTCAAGGCGCATCTTGGCACTGGGCCAGCCATTGCGCCTTGTTTCGCCCCACCAAGGCGTGAGATAACACCGGCAGGAGGAGGCACTATCCGGTATCGCACCGGACGGGCCTGTTTAGTTGTATTTCGGGTATTAATATGGTCAGCAGCACCCAGCACGCCACAACCGGCGCAAGCGTTCACCCTTTGCCGGGCGCAGTGCCGCCTGCCCCTCGGGAAGCCGAAGCGGCGGAGTTGGTCCGAAATCCGGGAATGCCACTCGATCATGGTGTTCTGGAAGCGATGCGCGCCGTCAACCGCAGCGCGCTCGAGCGGCGCGTTGCAACGCTTGCCAAACGCCGCTCCATCAAAGGCGACAATCAGGCCGCGTGGTTGCTGCGTTCGATATCTCTCATGGATCTGACGACACTGAACAGCGACGACACGCCCGAGCGCGTCCGCCGTCTGTGCGCCAAGGCGCGCAACCCGCTGCGTCCCGATCTGGTCGACGCATTGGGCCTGCGGAACCACCCGATCCGCCCTGCGGCTGTTTGCGTCTACCACCCGTTTGTCGCGACCGCAGTCGAAGCGGTCAAAGGAACCGGCATTCACGTTGCTGCCGTCTCCACGGCCTTCCCGCACGGTCTGTCGCCGCTTGCGACACGCATTGCAGAAATCCGCGCTTCGGTCGCCGATGGCGCCGACGAGATCGATGTCGTGATACCGCGCGGACTTGTGTACGAAGCCCGCTGGCAGGAACTTTATGACGAGGTCGCAGCCTTCCGCGAAGCCTGCGGCGAAGCGCATCTGAAGGTCATCCTCGGTACCGGCGACCTCTCCACACTGCGCAACGTCATGCTGGCGTCGATGGTCTCGATGATGGCGGGCGCGGACTTCATCAAGACCTCGACCGGCAAGGAATCGGTCAATGCCACCTTGCCCGTCGGCCTCACCATGGTGCGCGCCATACGCACCTATCTGGACCTGACCGGCTATAAGATCGGGTTCAAGCCGGCCGGCGGCATCTCCACCGCGAAAGCATCGCTCGACTGGCTGGTATTGATGAAGGAGGAGCTCGGCCGCCGCTGGCTCGAGCCCGACCTGTTCCGCTTCGGCGCATCCAGCCTTTTGACCGACATCGAGCGCCAGCTCGAACATCACCTGACCGGCCGCTATTCGGCCAATTACCGCCACGCAATGGCGTGACGCTGGGAGCATAAGCGTGAATATTATCGAGCGCTACGACGCTATGGACTATGCGGCCGCACCGGAATCGCGCGCCGAAGCCGACGCCTGGCTGGCAGGACGCGACCTGACGAAATCGCTTTTCATCGGCGGTGAATGGAATGCCGCCAAGAGCGGCAGGACATTTACCGTGCTTGAGCCTTCCAGGGGCACGGCACTTGCCGAAATTTCGGAGGCCGGCAGCGCGGATGTGGAAGTCGCGGTCGCCGCCGCACGCAAGGCACTGCCCAAATGGCAGAAGGCCGGCGGCTATGCCCGCGCCCGCGTTCTCTACGCCATTGGCCGCGCCATGCAGCGCAACGCCCGGCTGTTCGCGGTGCTGGAATCGATCGACAACGGCAAGCCGATCCGCGAAAGCCGCGACATCGACGTGCCGCTCGCCATCCGCCACTTCATCCATCATGCCGGCTGGGCGCAGCGGCTCGACAAGGAGTTTCCCGACCATACGGCGGCGGGCGTCGCTGGCCAGATCATCCCCTGGAACTTCCCGCTGCTGATGCTTGCATGGAAAATCGCGCCCGCGCTCGCCGCCGGTTGCACGGCGGTGCTGAAGCCGGCCGAGTTCACGCCGCTCACCGCAATCCTGTTTTCCGAAATCTGCGAACATGCCGGCGTACCCAAGGGCGTGGTCAACATCGTTCACGGCGGACCCGAGGCCGGCGAAGCGATCGTCAACCACCCGGACGTCGACAAGATCGCCTTCACCGGCTCCTCCGAAGTGGGCAAGATCATCCGCCGCGCGACCGCCGGCACCGGCAAGAAGCTGTCGCTCGAGCTTGGCGGCAAATCGGCTTTCATCGTGTTCGAGGATGCAGATCTCGATTCGGCTGTCGAAGGTCTGGTCGACGGCATCTGGTTCAATCAGGGCCAGGTCTGCTGCGCCGGTTCGCGGCTTCTCGTGCAGGAGGGTATTGCCGAGGCGTTCCTCGCCAAGGTGAAAACCCGCATGAGCCGCCTGCGGCTCGGCGACCCGCTCGACAAGAACACCGATATCGGCCCGCTGGTCGACACGACCCAGTTGGAGCGCGTCTCGGGACTGGTGGCGCAAGGTGCGAAACAAGGCGCCACCTGCTGGCAGCCGGACAATGAACTGCCGGGCAGCGGCTGGTATTTCCGCCCAACGCTGGCGATGAATGTCGCGCCCGCCAACATTCTGGCGCAGGAAGAAGTGTTCGGCCCGGTTCTGGCGGCCATGACCTTCCGCAATACGGCCGAGGCGATCGAACTCGCCAACAATACGCGCTACGGCCTTGCTGCCTCCGTGTGGAGCGAGAACATCAATCTCGCGCTTCATGCCGCGCCGCAGCTGAAGGCCGGCGTGATCTGGATCAACGGCACCAACATGTTCGACGCCGCCTGCGGCTTCGGCGGCTACCGCGAGAGCGGCTTCGGGCGCGAGGGCGGCCGCGAGGGCATGTTCGAATACCTCGCTTTGAAGTCGAAACCTTCCACACCGCTCAAGGAGAAGGCGGAAGGCAAGGCTGAGGAACCGGTCTCGGCCGACTTCATCGACCGTACGCCCAAGCTCTTCATCGGCGGCAAGCAGGTGCGGCCCGACGGCAACTACGCCTACCGCGTTTATGACGCGAAAGGACGGCTTGCCGGCGAAGCGGGTCTCGGCAACCGCAAGGATATCCGCGAGGCCGTGGCCGCTGCGCGCAAATGCACCACGTGGCCCTCCGCAACTGCGTTCAACCGGGCGCAGGTGCTCTATTTCCTCGGCGAAAACCTGTCGGTGCGCGCAGACGAATTCACTGCCCGGCTGATATCCCTCACTGGCGCTTCGGCCAAGGCGGCACGCGCGGAGGTGGATGCCGCGGTCGAGCGGCTCTTTGCCGCCGCCGGTATGGCCGACAAATTCGAAGGCGCCGTTCACCAGCCGCCGTCGCGCACCGTCACGTTGGCACTTCACGAACCCCTCGGCACGCTCGGCATCGTGCTGCCGGACCAGAACCCGCTACTCGGTTTCGTCGGCACGGTCGCGCCGGCGCTGGCCATGGGCAACACAGTGGTAGCAGTGCCGTCGGAACGCTGGCCGCTAATTGCCACCGATCTCTACCAGATCATCGAAACTTCGGACGTGCCTGCCGGTGCGATCAACATCGTAACGGGCAAAAGCGGCGAACTCGCCCGCGTACTCGCCAAGCATGACGATTTGGACGGTCTGTGGGTGATCGCCGACCAGGAAACCTGCAAGGCGGTCGAGCTGGAATCGGCAGGGAACCTCAAGCGGGTTTGGACCACCGGCGGACGCCTGCCCGACTGGGACGCCGGCGATGGCGCACTCGACCCCATGCTGCGGCGCTCGGTCGAAGTGAAAAACGTCTGGGTGCCTTACGGCGACTGATCCGGTTTCGGGACAAGAGGGAGACTGCCGGTGGGCGAAATTGTCCTGCACAACTATTTTCGCTCATCGACCTCATATCGCGTCCGCATCGCGCTGGCCCTGAAGGGCATCGACTACCGATATGTGGCGCACAATCTGCGCACCGGCGAGCACCGCGAAGAAACTTATCTCAACGTCAATCCGCAGGGCCTGATGCCAGCACTCGTGTGGAGCGACGGCACGATGATCGCGCAGTCGCTCGCCATTCTGGAATTTCTGGACGAGGTGCATCCCGAGCCGGCGCTCCTGCCGTCCGATCCGCATGGCCGCGCCCGCGTTCGCATGATTTCGCAGATGATCGGCTGCGATATCCACCCGGTGAACAATCTGCGCGTGCTCAACGAGCTGCGCAAACGCTATGGCGCCGACGACGCCGGGATCGCCTCATGGTTCCGCCATTGGGTGAACGCCACATTCGAGCCGCTGGAACACATGCTTGCAACCGAAAGCGCGACCGGTCGTTTCTGCCACGGCGACGATGTGACGATCGCCGATCTATGCCTTGTCGCGCAGGTGACCAACAACGCCCGCTTCGAGGTCGACATGGCACCCTACCCGACCATCTCGGCCATCAACGCCGCGTGCATGGACATGCCCGCCTTCGTCGACAGCGCACCGGCCAGGCAGCCGGACGCCAGCTAGACGTCAAGCGGCAACCAGCAAGGTCAGCGTGTCGACCACAAGGGCAGGCTTGTCTTCACCTTCGATCTCGATGGTGTTGGCGCGCCGCATGAGATACTGCCCTGCCCCTCGCTCCTCGAAGCCTGTGAGCGTGGTGCGCAGCCGCAGCCTGGCGCCGGGCCGCACCGGCGCGAGAAACCGCAGCCTTTCGATGCCGTAATTGATCGAAGAATGCACGTCGGCCGGTATCCCGCCGAGTTCGTAGGATAGTGCCGACAGCAGCGACAGTGTCAGAAATCCGTGGGCGATAGTAGTGCCCGTCGGCATTTCGCGCGCTGCACGATCCGCATCGACATGAATCCACTGATTGTCGCCGGTGCATGCCGCGAACTGATCGATCATCGGCTGGTCGACCGTTATCCAGCTGGAAACGCCAAGTTCCTGCCCGATCCGGCCGGACATCCCGGCAAGCGTAATTCCGTCATGCTCTTGCGCTTTGTCCAGCACGGTCAATCTCCTGTTTGCCGGCGCGTCTTGCGCTTTCGCCTGCGAACATGCAAGCCCGGTCACCCATGTGCTGCCGCTGTCAAAGTTGACAGATAGAGACTAGATTTATTCTGGAACTGTTCTAATTTATGGTCCGATGGTCGACATCAAAGTGAGGAACCTATGCGGCTGACCCGCCAAACCAACTACGCGATCCGGATCCTGATGTATTGCGCTGCCAATGAAGGGCGGCTCAGCAGGGTGCCGGAGATCGCGGCCGCTTACTCGCTTTCAGAACTGTTTCTGTTCAAGATTCTTCAGCCGCTGGTGGAAAACGGACTGATCGAAACGGTGCGTGGCCGCAAAGGCGGCATCAGGTTGGGCAAGCCGGCGTCCGAGATCACGCTTTTCGACACAGTGCGCGTAACCGAAGACAACTTCGCCATGGCGGAATGTTTCGAGGACGGCGCGACCGAGTGCCCGCTTGTCGATTCCTGCGCGCTCAATGAGGCGTTGCGCAAGGCACTTGGCGCGTTCTTCGAGGTACTGGAAGGATACACCATCGCCGATCTCGTTGCCGCGCGGCCTTCGATCCGCAACCTGCTCGGTATCGAAGCGATGGAAGTCGCGGCGTCAGCCTGAAGCGACGCCGCAACGCCTGCGGGAATTCCAGGCTATTTGTTCAGGATGAGTTTGCCCTGCCGGGTGATTTTGAGCCGGTAGACGAATTCGCCGTGTTCGATCGCAATCTCGCGCCGCCCTTCGAACAGATTGCTGCTCGAAAGTGTACGCACAGGCTGCGGCTTGAGAGCCGAAAAGTTCTTCAGCGGCTGGGATGGGTGAACGATGTGCACTGGGCCGGACATATGACTTCCCCGTTTTCGGTTGGCATGCCGACTGCGATAAGGTGACATTCACAGTCATCTTATCGCTACAATAGCTGATAGTTTCAGTCAACTTTATGCACCACTACTCCGCAGCGGCCAGAAGGCTGGCATTACCGCCGGCCGCGGTGGTGTCTACGCAGGTCGCGCGCTCCAGCGCATAGGCTTCCGCTTCGATCGGCTCCGACACAAGGCGTACAATCGGCCCTTCGCGCTCTGCCAGGGCCTGCCGCACCGCGCGCAGCGCCTCGCCTGTGGCGGCATAGGCCACGACATCGATATCGAGCCCCGCTAGCTGGCTGTGCTCGAGTGTACCGTCGAATGCAGCGACAGGCAGATCTTTACCCATGAGCAGGGAAAGCGCCGACGAAGCACCGGGTGCGACCGCAACGACCGCGTTGCCGGCGGCCAGCGCCTGTACGGCCTGCGCCATCAACGCTCCACCGTCCGGACCGAGGCAAAGAACACGTCCGCGCGGATGCAACGCCAGCGTATTCGCTTCGCCGGTCGGTCCGGGCAGATCGATGGGGCCGAAATCGACCGCTGCGGCTGCCGCGATTGCTTCGGCTGCCTTGCCGCGTAGCAGCTTTCGCAACGTAACGATGCGATCGCCGCGCATCGCCCAGCCATCGTCTTCGGCGTTCGGCAATTTGCCGGCGGAAATGGCCGCAGCGCCGCCGTCGGCAGCCGCTGAAGCATCGACGGTTCCGCCCCCTGCCTGCTTGCGGAAGCGTTTCAGATAATGCGGCCCGCCGGCCTTGGGGCCGGTACCCGAGAGCCCCTCGCCGCCGAATGGCTGCGCCCCGACGACCGCACCGATCTGATTGCGGTTCACATAGAGATTGCCGGCGCACACCCGGTCGATCACGTGCTGCACGCGCGCGTCGATGCGGGTGTGCAGCCCGAAGGTGAGCCCGTAACCGCGTGCGTTCACCGCCGCGATCACCTTGTCGATCTCATCCGCCTCAAACGTCGCGACGTGAAGTACAGGGCCGAAGATTTCGCGCTCCAGCTCCTCGATGCCCGAAACGCGGAAAAGATGCGGCGCGAGGAAATGGCCGCCCTGAGGCGCTTCCAGCTTCTCGACCAGCTTGCCGGCTTTGGTAAGCTCTTCGCAATAGGCTGCAATAGCAGCATTGGCTTCGTCGTCGATCAGCGGTCCGACATCGGTCGAAATCCGCCAGGGGTCGCCAACCGAAAGCACCTGCATGGCGCCGCGCAGCATGCCGATCACCTTGTCGGCCACGTCACGCTGGACGTAGAGCATGCGCAGCGCCGAACAGCGCTGGCCGGCACTCTGGAAAGCCGAGGCAATGACATCGCGCACCGCCTGTTCGGGCAGCGCGGTGGAATCGACGATCATCGCGTTGAGGCCACCGGTCTCGGCAATCAGCATGGCATCGGGCACAGCGGTTTTGGCAAGCTGCCGCTCGATCGCGCGCGCGACCTCGACCGAGCCCGTGAAGCACACGCCGGCAATGCGCGGATCAGCCGTCAGCGGCTGCCCGACCGCAGGCCCGTCGCCCGGCAGAAGCTGGATAATGTCGGCGGGAACACCGGCCTCGCGCATCAACTCCACCGCGCGATGCGCGATCAGCGGCGTCTGCTCGGCAGGCTTGGCGATGACGGCGTTGCCGGTCACCAGTGCCGCTGCTATCTGGCCGGCGAAAATTGCCAGCGGGAAATTCCACGGCGAGATACAGGCAATCACACCGCGCGCCGCACTGTCCTTTTCCGCACCTGCCGCACCGGCTGCGTAATAGTGCAAAAAGTCCACCGCCTCGCGCAGTTCCGCCACTGCATCAGCGAGCGTTTTGCCCGCTTCGCGCGTGGCAAGCGCCAGGAATTCGCCGGTGTGCTCTTCGTAAAGCTTGGCGATATTCGACAACAGCGCCGCGCGGTCTGCGACAGGTCGTTGCGCCCACGACGTTTGGGCTTTTAGCGCTGCATCGACGGCTGCCGTAACATCGGCGGCGCTCGCTTCGGCTATTGTGCCGACCACATCGCTGACATTGGCCGGGTTCAGCACCTCGCGCCCTTCGCCGGCCTTGCCCTTGCGCGCCGTGAGCGGCGCCCCCTGCCAGCGATACGGCGCGGCAAACGGCGCCATCTGCGCCCCGAGCGCGCTCAGCGTTTCGGTATAGGCGATGTCGAAACCGGCAGAGTTGGGCCGCTGCGGGTGGAAAATGTCCGCGGGCATCGGGATCGCTGTGTTGTGCGCCGAGGCGTTGCCAAGCACCTGCTCCAACGGGTCGGCGGCAATCTGCTCCGGCTGAACATGTTCATCGACGATCTGGTGCACGAAGGAGGAATTGGCGCCGTTTTCGAGCAGCCGCCTCACCAGATAGGCAAGAAGGTCTTCATGCGCGCCAACCGGCGCATAGATGCGGCAGCGCGTTCCTTCGCGCTTGCGCACGGTCTCGTGCAGCGCCTCACCCATGCCGTGCAGGCGCTGAAACTCAAATACATCGCGATCCTTGCCTGCCATGTTGAGGATGGCGGCAACGGTGTGCGCATTATGCGTAGCGAATTGCGGATAGATGCGGTCCGTCATGCCGAGCAGCTTGCGTGCACAGGCAATGTAGGAAGCGTCGGTGTTGGCCTTGCGCGTAAAGACCGGATAGCCCGGCAGGCCCAGAACCTGCGCACGCTTGATCTCGGTGTCCCAGTAGGCGCCCTTCACCAGACGCACCATGATGCGGCGGTCTAGCTTTTCGGCAAGCGCATGCAGCCAGTCGATGACGAACGCCGCGCGCGGACCGTAGGCCTGCACGACAACGCCGAAACCCGCCCAGTCCGCAAACTCCTCGTCGGACAGAACCTGCTCGATCACGTCCAGCGAAAGGTCAAGCCGGTCGGCTTCTTCGGCGTCGATATTGAGTCCCATGCGCGCATTGTGGGCGGCATGGCAAAGCGACCTCAGCCGTTTGACCATGACCGGCAGCATGGTCTCCTTCTGCGCCAGCTCATAGCGCGGATGCAGCGCCGAGAGCTTGACCGAAATGCCCGGATTTTTGCGGATGTCGTTGCCTTCTGAGCCGCTGTCGAGTTCGGCAATGGCGTCGGCATAGGCCTTCCAGTAGCGCTTGGCATCAGCCTCGGTGCGCGCCGCCTCACCCAGCATGTCGTATGAATAGAGATAGCCCTTGGCGCGCGCCGACGCACCGTTCTTGCGCGCCTCCTTGATGTTGCGGCCAAGCACGAACTGCTCGCCCAATTCGCGCATCGCGGTCGCGACCGCGCGGCGGATGACCGGTTCGCCGAGACGCCGCACAAGCGAGCGCAGCGTGCCTTCGATGCCGGCTTCACCCTCTTCCAGCACGCGGCCGGTCAGCATCAGCGCCCAGGTCGATGCGTTGACGAAAATCGACCCGGAATCGCCAATATGCTCCGACCAGTCGTGTGGCGCGATCTTGTCCCGGATGAGCTCGTCCACCGTCTCCGCATCAGGCACGCGCAGCAGCGCTTCGGCCAGGCACATCAGCGCCACGCCCTCACGGGTGGAAAGGCCATATTCGGCAAGGAACGCCTCCATGAGCTGCGGGTTGGTCGAACCGCGCACCGCGCGCACAAGGCCTGCGGCATCGGCCGAAATCGCTGCTCTGTCCTCGGCTGAGAGCGCGGCCATTGCGGCGAGCCGTGCCACGGCCTCCGTCTCGTCGGGCAGCGTGTTAGCGCGGATTGTCTTGCGCAGCTCGTTCAGGGCGGCAGTCATGGTGCGAAGGCTCCGGATTTGGGACTGACGTAATCTACCACGAAGCAGGCAAGCCATATGAACCGAAGCTCTGGTACCATGGCGCGTTTCGCGCTAAATATTCCCGCCCATCCGGAGCAAATGAACTATGAAGCTGTCTGAGGCAGTCCATCTGGATCGCATCGACCGGAATATCCTTGCCGCTCTGTCTGCCGACGGCCGCCTCTCCATGGCCGAACTGGCCAACCGGGTCGGCTTGACCAAAACGCCAGTGCAGGCGCGCGTGCGGCGGCTGGAGCGCGACGGCATCATCCGCGGCTACACCGCCCTGATCGACCATGAACGCATGGGTGAAGGCCACGTCGCGTTCGTGCAGGTCACGCTGTCCGACACACGCTCAGCCGCCCTTTCCGCCTTCAACGATGCAGCTGCGGCAATTCCCGAGGTCGAGCAATGCCACATGATCGCGGCGAGTTTCGATTATCTGCTCAAGGTACGCACCAGCGACATTGCCGCTTACCGGCGCGTGCTGGGCGAGCGCATTTCGTCGCTGCCGCATGTCGAGCACACATCGACTTTCGTGGCGATGGAGACGGTAAAGGACGGCTAGGGTCCGAGCGTTTTCAGAAAAGCGATCAGCGCGGCGCGACCCCGGTCGGTGAGGTCGAGCGGCCGCAGCTCGCTTTGGCCGGACGGCGCGTCCGGCGCGTTGCGGTAATGGTCGACCGCATCTTCGAGCGTCAGAATCTGCCCGGCATGCATGAACGGCGCGCGATCGGCCACACCACGCAGCGAAGGCGTCTTGAAGGCCCGCTCCAGCGCCTCCCCCGCTGGCACCATAAACTCAAGCTCCTCACAATCGGCTTGAGACCCGTCGCTGTAAGGCCCGAGACAGTTGAACGGATCCGAAATCACCTGCCTGACCGCACCGGCGCGCCCCCGGTCGCCGGGATTCGCAAGATCGGCCGGCACACCGGTGTTGTGAAACTGACCGTCTGTTAAAAGCGGTCCGTTGTGGCAGTCGATGCAGCCTGCGCTGCCGATGAAAAGCTTCAGCCCCTCGCTTTCCAGCGCGGAAAATACGGCATCGCCGGCTGGATCTTCTCCTGCCGCAAGTGCGGACACATGGCGGTCGAACCGCGTTTCGGACGGCAGCAGCGTGCGCTCGAAGGCAGCAATCGCTTTTCCGATATTGGCGAAGGCGGTGTTGATCGCCTCCTGCTGCCCGGCCGGAATCGCGCGCCAGGCTGCTTTTTCCGCCAGTGTGCCCAGCGGCCCGGCATGCTCTGGCAGGCCGGTCAAATCCGGTAGTGGCCCGAATATGCCCTCATAACGCTCCCGGTACCGCTCGGCGATCAGGCGCACATAGAAGAGCCGATTGCCGCCATGTTCGCGAATATCCTCAAGTGGCGTGATCGCCTGCGCCCACAGGCTGTCACGCCGGCCGTCCCAGAATTGCCAGGAATTGTATGCGATGCCGGCCAGCGGCATGGTGCGCCGGTCTGTAATGCCGATCGCGTGGCCACGCGGCAGGTCGTCCTGAAACTGGCGGTCGATCTTGTGGCAGGTGCCGCACGAGACCTCGCCATTGATACTCAAGGCCGGATCGAAAAACAGTGATGCGCCGAATGCAGCGGCACGCGGCTCGCCTGCAACACGGTTCGTCGGATCGGATGGCAGTGGCGGCAATGACGCGAGCGTCAGCGATACGGCTTTGGTTGTCTCATCGGGGCCGAGTTCGGAAGGATCGCAGGCGCCAAGCACCAGGGCCGCCACCGAAGAGATAGCGGCTTTTGCAATCCGGCCGCGGAAGTGGCTAGAGTTCGATATTGAAGACAACCTCATCCTCGCCGGCGGGCCCGTCGATTGAAAGACGCAGTTCCCACAATCCGCCCATGTTGAAGCGCACGCCCTCGATCCGGTAGACGCCATCGCCCGCATGCGAGGCTTTCGGCGCGGTCGGCAGCCCATGTCCGTGCGCCGGCATGCCGCCGTCGACACCGATCCGAGCATTCACGACCGGCGTACCATCGGGCAGCTTCACGCTGGCCAGCCAGGTGTGAAGCGGACCCTGTTCCACCGGCTCGGCCTCAGGCTCGACGCTCACCACATACGCACCGCCCGCACTTGATTTGCTGCGCATAAGATCGGCGCCGTCGGGCGGCGTATGACGGCCGGCCATAACCAGCCAGCCGGCGACGACGACAACCACGATTGCGGCAAGTACCGCATAGCGCCCAAGCGAATGTTTCAAGCTGCTTCTCCGGAATCGAATTGGCCGCAGCATCGCGCAGGCCGCGTCGGAGCCGCAAGTTACAATTCGCTCATCCGTGCCGATGGGCGCGCGCGCCCGTCTGTGCTATGCGGCCCTCCGCAGAAAAGGAGAGCGCATTGATCAAACAGATCGGGCTGGCCGCAATCGGTGAGTGCATGCTGGAATTGTCGGCATCACAAAACGACGCGTGGCGTATGGGAATTGCGGGCGATACGCTTAACACTCTGTGGGCCCTGCGCGCGCTCCTGCCGGACGCGCGATGCGATTACGTTACCGCTTTCGGGGACGACCATTTCTCGCAGCGGCAGAAGGCGTTTCTCGACGAGAACGGCATCGGCACGGCATCCAGCCCCGTGATTCCCGGAGCCAGGCCCGGCCTCTACGCAATCACGCTCGACGGGGTGGAGCGCTCCTTCACCTACTGGCGTTCCGATTCTGCCGCCAGGCAACTCGCATCGAGCCCTGCCGCACTCGAAAAAAGCCTTTCGGGTCTGCGGCTTGCCTACGTTTCCGGAATCACTTTGGCAATTCTGGATGAGCCCGCACGGCGGACTTTGATCGACGCGCTGGGCAAGGCCCGTGACGGCGGCACGGTGATCGCCTTCGACCCGAACTACCGGGCCCGGCTTTGGACCTCGCGCGACTATGCGCAGCAGGAAATCAGCGCCGCGCTCGCGGTGTCTGACATCGTTCTTCCGACCTTCCCGGACGAGCAGGAGCTATTTGGCGACACAACGCCGGAAGCGACCATGCAGCGCATCGCCGGTGCCGGCGTTGCCGAAATCGTTGTGAAGAACGGCACCGAGGACGCACTCATCCTGTTCGACGGAAAGGTCGGAACCTCACCGGCGTCGCGCGCCGAAGGCGCCGTCGACACCACTGGTGCCGGCGATGCCTTCAATGGCGGATATCTTGCTGCGCGCATGAAGGGCACCGAAGCGCCTGCCGCGGCGCGGCACGCGCACAACACCGCAGCTGCTGTTGTATGCGTGCGCGGTGCACTTGCGCCCTTCGACCTGCTCCGCACCGCCTTTGGCGGCGGGGCAGCGACCTCAGTCGCCTAGGCCGCCGATGCAGACATATTTGGTGTCGAGGTAGTCCTCGATACCCTGATGTCCGCCTTCGCGGCCAAGGCCCGATTCCTTCACACCGCCGAACGGCGCCTCCGGCGTGGTGATGAGACCTTCATTGACGCCGACCATGCCGTATTTGAGCTCGCCCATCACCCGGAACGCACGACGAAGATCGTTGGTGTAGAAATAACAGGCCAGCCCGTAGTCGGTGTCGTTCGCGAGCGCGATCGCTTCCTCCTCGGTCTCGAAGCGGAAGACAGGCGCCACCGGGCCGAAAATCTCTTCCTTCATGAATTTCATCTTCGGCGTCGCTTCCGCGATCACGGTCGGTTCGAAGAACGAACCGCCGAGCGCGTGACGTTTGCCGCCGACCACGACCTTGCCGCCCTTCGCGGTCGCGTCGGTTACGAACTCTTCCACCTTGGCGAGCGCGGTTTCGTCGATCAGCGGACCCTGCTGAACGCCATCCTCTACGCCGGGGCCGACTTTGAGCGCACTCGATGCCTTGGCCAGTTTCTCGACAAACGCATCATATACGCCGGCCTGAACAAAGAAGCGGTTGGTGCATACGCAGGTTTGCCCGGAATTGCGGTATTTCGCGACCATCGCGCCTTCGACGGCTCGGTCGAGATCGGCATCGTCGAACACCAGGAATGGCGCGTTGCCGCCAAGCTCCATCGAGACCTTCTTGACGGTCGCCGCGGCTTTGCTGAGAAGCAGCTTGCCGACGCGCGTCGACCCCGTAAACGTGATCTTGCGCACCAAGGGGTTGGCGCAAAGCTCATCGCCGATCTCGCTTGCCGTTCCTGTTACGATATTGATGACACCGGGCGGAATGCCGGCCTCTTCCGCGAGCAGACCCCAGGCAAGGCCGGAATATGGCGTCAGTTCTGCGGGTTTTGCGACGCTGGTACAGCCGGCAGCGATTGCCGGTGCTATCTTGCGGGCAAGCATCGAAGACGGAAAATTCCACGGCGTGATTGCCGCGACGACACCAACCGGCTCCTTGTTTACCATCACGCGCCGGTCTGCCCACGGCGAAGGAATGACATCACCATAGGTGCGTCGGGCTTCCTCCGCGAACCACAAGACATTGGCAGCGGAGGCACCGATCTCGCCCTTGGCCTCCGCCAGCGACTTGCCCTGCTCAAGCGTCAGAAGTTCGGCCAGCGCGTCCTGGTTGTCCATAAGCGCGGCATGCAACCTGCGCAGCATGTTGGACCGTTCCAGTGCGGTCGTCTTGCGGAAGCTCTCAAACGCCTTCTGCGCAGCATCGATCGCGCGCGCTGTCTCGGCCTGTCCGCTTTTCGGCACAGTGCCCAGCACCTGACCATTGGCCGGATTGACAACATCGATGGTCTCGCCGGAGTCAGCCGCAACCCACTCGCCGCCAATCAGGTTTGCCTGTTTCATGAACGGGTTGGATTGCTTGAGCATTTCGGACACCTCCACTTTGCGCACGTCGAGAAGACATGGTTCTGAAATTTCGGACCGCGACATTGGCCGGGGCCGGTTGGCGCCTGTCTATAACCTGCAATCCCGCGCCGCAATGGCGCAGGTGGACGCGCGCCGCTGGCCAGACCTAATTTGCGGCCTCGGCAAACTTCATCGTGATGCGGTTGCTTTTTTCAGGCGCTGCTGGACCTATATTGCCATCAGTCCGAGGTGTTTGATGTTTCGTATTTTTGCATTCCTGCTCGCCCTTCTCTTTGCTGCGCCCGCGGCGGCGACGGAAGCCGGCTGGGCGCTGCTCAGAACCGGCGGTCAGGTTGTGCTGCTGCGCCACGCATATGCGCCGGGTGTTGGCGACCCGGCCAGTTTCGACATCGAAAATTGTGCCACGCAGCGAAATCTCTCCAGCCGCGGCCAACAGCAGGCGCGCGAAATCGGCGCTCTGTTTGGCGCCCGAGCCGCCCCGATCGATCATGTAGAGACAAGCCGCTTCTGCCGTTGCCGCGACACGGCCAACATAGCCTTTCGCGACGAAGAGTTACGCGATAACGAAGCGCTCGACTGGCTGCCCGATGAGGAGAACCACGAAAGCCTCCTTACAGTACTTCGCGAGCAAATCGCGGCCTATAGCGGATCTCGCAATCTGATCCTCGTCACCCATGAAGAAATCATCATGGAACTGTTGGGAGCGAAAGCCCGCGAGGGTGAAGCCGTCATCGTGTCGCGAGGCGGCGACACACTCGGCGTTGCGGGCCGTATCCGCTTCAATTGAACGGTATCTAGCGGTAGTAGTTCATCACCGCATGCCGCGCTTCGGCAAAAAACAGCCAGCGCTCGACCAGCATGCCCACCATCAGCGACAGCACCGCCATAAGCGCGACCAGGACCGAAGCAACGCCCGCGGGCTCAGGAAACACTGCCAGTCCGGCAAGCAGAGCAGCTGGCACGCCGCACCCCATGACCAGCGCGATCAGCCACAGCTTGCGAGCATGTTTGCGGGCGACACGAAATCCCATCTCGCGGATCAGATAATTGTCGGTCATATGCGGCGGCTCGAGCTGCCTGACCTTGCCGATATGCCCGAGGCCCGTCGCGCTCTCAGGCGTCGACAGCGGCGGACGCACGGCCTGCTTCCGCCATCCATGCTTGATCGCCCAGGCAATAAGAACGAGCACAGCCGCGCCACCCGCAAGCGGCCACAGCGGCGAAGCTCCCCCCGCCGCGCCAAAAGCGGCCAACGCAGCCAGGCCGGAGGCAGCGGCAAATCCCAGATATGATGCGGGCGTCCAGGGCGTGTGCCAGCTGTCCACCGACTTAAGCGAGGCATAGATCATCGAGGTGGAAAAGACGGTGACCGCACAAAGCGCCGTCCCGATAATGCCGATAACCGGATCCCACCGGCTTTCGAAAACAGCCAGATAGGCCGACCAGGTCAGCGGCATGAACGTGACTATCGCCAGAACCCCTTCCCGCGAGAGCCAGCTGGAGCGCCACTGCGAGAACGCACGCCAGGCGCGCTGCGGATTGCCGAGATGAAGCGTCGATGAAACGAGCCCGCCGGCGATCAGGGCCAGCGCCGCGACATGCGCCACCTTTGTCGCCGGTTGAGCCGGGTCGAGAAGCCCAAGTCCCAACCAAGCCGCAAGCCCGTATCCGAGGCCGGAAAGCGTTGTGAAGATGATAATCGAGAACGCCGGATGCATGGGATCAGATACGGTCCAGCATACGGTCGACCCAGCCGAAGAAGCCGGTGGCATCGGTCGTGTCGTCCGCAGCTGGCGCCATGCTTGCGGCCAGCGGCGTGCGAGGGCGCGGCGGCAGATATTTGTTGACCGGGCGGGTGCCCTGCTCCGGCATCAGGTCGAACCCACCGCGTTCCGCGACCATGCGCGAAACCTCCGACGCTGGATCTGCAAGATCGCCGAAATGCCGCGCATTGGTCGGACATGTGCGTACGCAGGAGGGAACCCGGTCCACTTCCTCCAGCGTCTCGTTGTAGATGCGGTCGACGCAGAGCGTGCATTTCTTCATCACGCCGGCGGCGAGGTCCATCTCGCGTGCGCCGTATGGGCACGACCAGGCACACAGGCCGCAGCCGATGCACTTGTCCTCATCGACAAGGACGATGCCGTCTTCCTCGCGCTTGTAGGACGCACCCGTCGGGCAAACGGTCACGCAAGGCGCATCGTCGCAATGCAGACAGGATTTCGGGAAATGGACGACACGCGCATCACCGGCCTCGCCGATTACAACGCCGTCACGACGATCCGGCGTAACTTCGTAGCTGTGCACCCTGTTGAGCCACGCACCCGAAACCTCGGCGCCATATGGCTGCTGGTCGGACAGTGCAGCGCCGTAGCCGCCGGTATTCCATTCCTTGCAGGCGACAACGCAGGCGTGACAGCCGACACAGACATCGAGATCGATGACGAGACCCAGCTTTTTCCCGGTAGGTTCGGATGGCAGGCTCGTCAACGCGACCACTCCTGTCCATAGCGCAACTCCGCGGGGGCGGCTTGATTTTGGCCGCCGACTGGACCGAATTGCGGCTCGCTGTGAGCGCCAGGCTCCGCTTTTTCGATACGCACGCGCAGATCGTACCAGGCCGCCTGCCCCGTCACCGGGTCGGAGTTCGACCAGCGGCGGCCATCGCCTTTCGGCGGCAGCAATTCATGAATCAGATGGTTGAGCAGAAAGCCGCGTTCGGCTTCCGGAGCATCCTTGTCGAGCCCCCAGCTCCCCTTGCGTTTGCCGATCGCGTTCCATGTCCACATTGTAAGCGGGTTCACGGCTTCGGTACGCTCAACCTCTACCTTGATGCGGCCATGATGCGAAATCACCCATGCCCAGTCGCCGGTTTCAAGGCCGTGCGCATCGCAGATCGCGCCCGGCACCTGCAGCCGGTTGCGGGTGTGGATCTGGCGCAGCCAGGCATTCATCGACCCCCACGAATGATACATCGCCATCGGGCGCTGGGTGATCGCGTGGTAGGGGAATTCATCCCTGTCCACGGCCGCCTCTTCCAACGGACGGTACCATTCGGGCAGCGGCGTGAAAGCGGAGCGGATGCGCTCGCGATGTTGTTCCGGCGCAACCGGCTCGCGCAGTCCCTCGGCCGACAGCCGGAACTTCTGCAGCGGCTCCGAATAGAGCTGGAAGGTCACTGGCTGCGGCGTATCGAAAAAGCCCATCGAAACCGCGAAATCCTGATAGGCGCGGTTGGCGTGTTTGAAAAACTGCGCCTGAGGCGGAATGTGCACGCTGAAGAATGAGCCGTTTTCGATATACCGCTCAAGCTGGTCGGCATTTGCCGCACCGCGACCAGTGCGCTTTCCATCCGTGCCGCGAAACCCTGCCAGCGGGCCGATCCCCGGCCGCCTTTCGTGGTTGACGATGTAGTCGGCATAATCGCGGTAGAGCGGCTGGCCGCGGCTGTCGGCGAAACCCGGCAATCTCAGCCTTGCGCCGAGATCGAGCAGCACCGACTGGAAACCGCGCACATCGCGGTCCGGTTCCACCACCGGCCACCGGATCGCGTCATTGACACTGTCAGGCTCCGAAATCGGCCGGTCGAGCAGCGAGATGCAATCATGCCGTTCGAGATAGGTGGTGTCAGGCAGCACCAGATCGGCATAGGCGACCATCTCCGAGGCATACGCATCCGAATAGATGATTTTCGGGACACGGTATTCGCCGGTTTCGGGATCCTTGTCCTCCAGCATGCGGATCGTGCCGGCGCTGTTCATGGCCGAGTTCCAGGCCATATTGGCCATGTACATGAAGAGCACATCGATCGGGTAAGGATCGCCGGCGTGTGCGTTGGCGATCACCATGTGCATCAGCCCATGCGCGGCGATGGGCGCATCCCAGGAAAACGCCTTGTCGAGCCGCGCTGGATTGCCTTCATCGTCGACAAGCAGATCCTCCGGCCCGAGCGGAAAGCCGAGATGCGGACCGGCGAGCGGCTGATTGGAGCCGAAATGCTCCGCCTTGCCATGCGGACGCGGGTGCGCTGCAAGCGGTTTCGGGTAAGGCGGCTCGAAGCGGAAACCGCCGGGGCAGTCAATAGCGCCGATCAGCACCTGCAGAAGATGCAATGCCCTCGCGGTCTGAAAACCGTTGGAGTGAGCCGAGATGCCGCGCATGGCATGAAACGAAACCGGCCTGCCGACGAAAGATGAATGCTCTTCGCCGTGCATATCGGTCCAGCGTTCGAAAATCTCGATCGTCTCATCGAACGCGACCCGGCCGATCTCGGCGGCGAGGCCTTTGATCGTTGCGGCATCCACGCCTGTCTCCGCCGACACGGCGTCGGGCGAATACTGTGCATCGAGATACTTATCCGCGAGCAACTGGAACACTGGCACCGCACTGCGGCCGTCGGCAAGCTCGGCCCGGCCCGACAGCGCCGGTCGCGCGCCCTTCGTACCTTCCGGCACGACGCGCTCGGTAACACTCTCGAAGATCTGCGCCTTGCCGCTCTCGTCACGCGCAAAAAGCCCGTGATCCGAGGTTCCGGGGGCATCGATCACGAGCCAGGCCGCGTTGGTGTAGCGGACGAGATAGTCGATATCGATGCGCCGCGCCTTCAGAAGCTCGTGAATGACCGCGAGGATCAGCAGCCCGTCCGTACCCGGCCGGATACCGATCCAGTTGTCGGCGATTGCCGAATAGCCGGTTCGAACGGGATTGACCGAGACGAAACGCGCACCGCGCTTCTTGAGCTTCGATATGCCCATCTTGATCGGGTTGGAATCGTGATCTTCCGCCACCCCGAACAGGACGAAAAGCTTGGTACGGTCCCAGTCCGGCGCGCCGAACTCCCAGAACGCGCCGCCGATCGTCATGATCCCGGCTGCCGCCATGTTCACCGAACAAAAGCCGCCATGCGCGGCATAGTTCGGCGTACCGAACTGCTGCGACCAGAAACTGGTCAGCGACTGCGACTGGTCGCGGCCCGTAAAGAAGGCAAGCTTCTTGGGGTCGTCGCGCCGCACCTCGCTCAACCATTCGGTGGCCAGCGCCAGTGCCTCGTCCCAACTGATTGTCTTGAACTCGCCGGAGCCGCGCGGTCCGGTACGCAGCAGCGGTGCACTAAGCCGGGCCGGCGCGTAATGCTGCATGATTCCGGCGGAACCCTTGGCGCACAGCACGCCCCGGTTCACCGGGTGGTCGCGGTTGCCCTCGATGTAGCGAACCTTGCCGTCTCTGATATGGACGTTGATCCCGCAACGGCAGGCGCACATGTAGCATGTCGTCTTGCGAACCGTGTCACCGACAGGCTGGCTCAACGCTTCGGCTGAAAGGCGGGACATTGAAACCTCCGGCTCACTTCATAGGAGCCGGGTCCGGAAATGAAAATACCCCTGAACCGCTATTCAGGGGTATGATGTTCTATGCCGCATCTATTGCCGGCAATTCGATGCCAACAAGTGAGCGGCGTCAGTTTCTGACGACCACCTTCATATTGCCCGGCCCGACCTCACGCGCGAGCGAAAAGAGTGTCGCTGCGTTGGGCGTATCGAGCCGGATGCAGCCATGTGAGGCTGGCCGGCCAAGTCGGCTGACGGCGTTGGTGCCGTGAATTGCATAGCCGCCATCGTAGAAGATCGAATACGGCATCGGCGACATGTCGTATTTGCGCGAGTACCACATCTTGTGCATTCGCTTGGGCCGCCAGGTGCCTGTGGGTGTTATGTAGCCGGAGCGGGCCGTGGAAACACGCCACGTATGGATCACCTTGCCATAATGGATGACCTGCATGGTCTGTGTCGGCAGATCGACTTCCGCGACCAGAACGGCCGCGTGAGCGGCAGCTGCCATGCAGCTTGCGAATATCGAACCCAGAACAGCTGTAACAACTCGTCTCATACGCCCAAACCCCGAGATAGCCCTTCGCGGACAGGGTAAAACGCATTTCGTGAACGCGCAATGAACGCGGGCCGCCGGGCAAACGTCGCTGCGCCCATCTGGCCGCTTGCCAACAGGTCGGCTGCTCTGCTCAATACCGCAATGAACGATGCGCTCTATAAAAACGTGGAAGGCCGAACCGAGGAGCTCGTTGCGCTTACGGTCGACCTGATCCGCTTCCCCACCGTAAACCCGCCTGGCGATGCCTATACGCCCTGCGCCGAGTTCATCGCCGGCCTGCTTGCCAAGCGCGGATTCGAAACCAGGCTCATTCGCGGCGAAGGCGCCCCGGGCGACAGCGATACATATCCGCGAACCAACGTCGTGGCGCGGCGCGAAGGCCGCGGACCGGGCCCCACGGTACATTTCAATTCGCACATCGACGTTGTAGAGGCGGGCGAAGGCTGGACGCTCGACCCGTTTGCCGGCGTCGTGCGCGACGGTCGGGTCTATGGTCGCGGCGCCTGCGACATGAAAGGCGGTATGGCTGCGTCAATCGTAGCCGCCGACGCTTTCATGGCCGTCTATCCCGATTTTCCGGGCGCAATCGAGATTTCCGGCACGGTTGACGAGGAATCCGGCGGCTTCGGTGGCGTTGCGCATCTCGCCAAGATGGGCCTCTTTTCGAAGCCCCGCGTCGATCACGTGATTATACCCGAACCGCTGAACAAGGACCGTATCTGCCTCGGCCATCGCGGCGTATGGTGGGCGGAAATCGAAACCAAGGGCCGCATCGCTCACGGCTCTATGCCGTTTCTCGGCGATTCCGCGATCCGCCACATGGGCGCGGTGCTGCACGCCTTCGAGGAGGAGCTGTTTCCCGCCCTCGACCGCAAACAGACCGCGATGCCTGTGGTACCGGAAGGCGCGCGGCGTTCAACCATGAACATCAATTCAGTCCATGGCGGACAGACCGAGGACTTCTTTCCCGGTCTCCCCTCGCCCAATGTGGCAGACGCCTGCCGAATGGTGATCGACCGGCGCTTCCTCATCGAAGAGGACATTTCGGAAGTCAAAGGCGAGGTGCGCTCGATATTGGAGCGGCTGAAACGCGAACGCCCGCGCTTCGACTACGCGATGCGCGACCTGATGGAAGTGTTGCCGCTGATGACGCAGGAGGATGCGCCGGTCCCGAAGGCCGTCGCGGAAGGCATTCGCAATGTGTTCGGAAGGGAGCCCGAATACGTCATTTCACCCGGCACATACGACCAGAAGCACATTGCCCGCCTTGGCCACTTGCATGATTGCGTTGCCTATGGGCCGGGCATTCTCGATCTTGCCCATCAGCCGGACGAATGGGTCGGCATCGACGACATGGTGGAGTCTGCCAAAGTGATGGCAACCGGTCTCGACGTGCTGCTGCGCGGCGGTACCGGAACATAAACACAATTTACTCGCGCGGCATTTCGCGCTTTGATCGCAAAAAACCTCAACCGCTGGGAGAGTGAGCATGAAAATGTGGAAATCCGTATTGGCCGCCACGGTCATTGCGCTGTCGGCAAGCGCTGCACATGCAGCCCGTACCGATCTGGTGCTGGGTGTCGTTCTGGAGCCGCCGCATCTCGATCCGACGGCGGGCGCAGCAGCGGCCATCGACGAGGTTGTTTATGCAAATGTGTTCGAGGGCCTGACCCGCATTGGTTCCGGCGGCGAGGTGCTGCCCGCGCTCGCCAAGAGCTGGGAGATATCCGACGACGGCAAGACCTACACCTTCCATCTCCAGGACGGCGTGAAATTCCATGACGGCAGCGACCTTACGTCTGAGGATGTCGTCTTCTCGCTCGACCGCGCGCGCGCCGACGATTCCACAAACGCCCAGAAGGCGCTTTTCGCGGCAATCAGCAGCGTTGAAGCCGTGGACGCCACCACCGTGAAGGTGACGTTGAATAGCCCGCAGGGATCTTTCCTCTACAATATGGGTTGGGGCGACGCGGTTATCGTTGCGCCGGAGACCGCCGACGGCAACAAGGAAAACCCGGTCGGCACCGGCCCGTTCAAATTCGCCAACTGGGCCAAGGGGTCTTCGATCACAATCGAGAAGAACCCGGATTACTGGGGTGAAGCGGTAGCGCTCGACAAGGCGGAGTTCCGCATCATCCCTGATGCCGCAGCCGCGATTCCGGCGCTGCTGTCAGGCGACGTCCAGGCCTTTGCAAACATGCCGGCTGGCGACGCACTGGCACAGATCCAGGCGGATTCGCGCTTTGAGGTGGTGATCGGCTCGACCGAGGGCGAGACGATCCTGTCGACCAACAACAAGAAAGCGCCATTCGACAATCTGAAGGTGCGCCAGGCAATTGCGCACGCGCTGAACCGCGAAGAAATCATCGCCGGCAACGGTTCGGGCCTCGGCACGCCGATCGGCTCGCATTTCTCGCCGGGCAATGCTGCCTATGTCGATCTCACGGGCACCTATCCCTTCGATCCTGACAAGGCGAAGGCACTTCTCGCCGAAGCCGGCTTCCCGGATGGCTTCAACGCAACGATCAAACTGCCCCCGCCACCTTACGCCCGCGACGGCGGCCAGGTAGTGGCCTCGCAGCTGCGCAATGTCGGCATCAATCTGGAGATCGTTCCGGTGGAATGGGCCGATTGGCTGGATCAGGTGTTCAAGAACAAGGACTACGACCTGACGATCGTCTCGCATACCGAGCCAAACGACATCGGCATCTATGCCCGCAAGGATTATTATTTCCAGTACGACAATCCCGACTTCGACGCGGTAATTGCGGAACTCGATGTCTCGTCTGACGAAGCCAAGCGCACCGAACTCTACCAGAAGGCGCAGCGCATTCTCGCGGAAGATGCAGTCAACGGCTTCATGTTCCAGCTGCCGAAAGTCGGCGTGTGGGACGCGAAACTGGAAGGCATGTGGGCCAATTCGCCTGTACAGGCGACAGATCTGACCGGCGTGCACTGGGAAGACTGACCTGATCTACAGCTCCAGACGGAGCTAACGGGGGCGGCGCAAAAGTGCCGCCCCTCTTCCAGGGGCGCTGAAGACGTGCCGGCTGCAGCAACACGGAATTCATGACCGCCTTCATCCTCAAGCGTCTCGGCATTGGACTGGCCACACTGGTGCTGGCGTCGATCGTCGTATTCGCGGTGATGGAAATCCTGCCCGGCGATCCCGCCCAGCTGATGCTCGGCCTGAATGCCACCGACGATGCGCTACAGGCTCTGCGCAACCAGATGGGCCTGAACGATCCCGTATTGTGGCGCTATTTCAGCTGGGCCGGCGGCATGTTGGTCGGCGATTTCGGCAATTCCTACACCTACTCCTCGCCGGTCATCGAACTGATCGGCGAGCGCGCGATTGTCTCGCTCCCACTCGCGGTCATCTCGCTGCTTTTGTCGACGCTGATCGCAATTCCCGTCGGCATGTTCGCTGCTGCGCGTCGCGGACGCATGGCCGATACGTCGGTCATGGGCGTCACACAGCTCGGCGTCGCGATCCCGAATTTCTGGTTTGCGCTGCTGCTCATCTACGTTTTTGCGGTCTGGCTGCGGCTTGTGCCTGCGGGCGGCTTTCCGGGCTGGAGCGGCGGCATCTGGCCGGGAGTACGCTCACTGCTCTTGCCTGCAGTTGCTCTGGCCCTGCCGCAGGCGGCGATCCTGGCGCGTGTTACCCGGTCGGCCATGCTGGAGGTTCTGGGCGAGGACTACATTCGCACGGCGCGCGCCAAGGGCATGCCACGCAGGGTCGTGCTTTGGCGGCACGCGCTGCGCAATGCGCTCATTCCCGTTCTGACCATCATGGGCCTGCAATTCGCCTTCCTGCTTGCGGGCACAATCATCATCGAGAACGTGTTTTACCTGCCCGGGCTCGGGCGGCTCGTTTTTCAGGCGATCACCCAGCGCGACCTGATCGTGGTCGAGGGCGTGGTAATGCTGCTCGTTGCGAGCGTCGTCATAGTCAATCTCGCGGTCGACCTGACTTATGCGCTTGTCGACCCCAGGCTGAGGGCGCGGGCATGAGCATCGAGGCCCCGCTGCCCGAAAATGCACCGGAGCACTGGCTGCGGCTGGCGCTCAAGAACCGCTCATTTCTCACCGGCCTTCTCATCACGGCCCTCATCGCGGCGATGGCGCTGATTTCCTACGTCTGGACACCCTACGACGTAACCGATCTGATCGTCGCCGACCGCATGAAGACAATGTCGTCGGAACACCTGTTCGGCACCGACCATTTCGGCCGCGACATATTTTCGATGATCATGGTCGGCGCCCGCAATTCGATTGCCGTCGCCATCGTCGCCGTCGGCGTCGGCATGGGTATCGGCGTGCCGCTCGGCTGCTGGGCGGCCGCGCGCGGCGGCTTTGTCGACGAGGCGCTGATGCGCTTCAACGATCTCATTTTCGCCTTCCCCGCCCTGCTCTCGGCGGTGATGATCACCGCCATCTTCGGCCCGGGCGCCATCAACGCCATCATCGCCATTGGCATTTTCAACGTACCGGTTTTCGCCCGCGTGGCGCGCGCCGGCGCGCTGGCATTGTGGCCGCGCGAATATGTGCTTGCCGCACGCGCGGCGGGCAAAGGCAAGGCGCTGATCACGCTGCAACACATTTTGCCGAACATCGCTTCAATGCTTCTCGTTCAGGGCACGATCCAGTTCGCGCTTGGCATTCTGGCGGAGGCCGGCCTCTCCTATCTCGGCCTTGGCGCGCAACCGCCCATGCCGAGCTGGGGACGCATGCTGTTCGACGCGCAGACCCGCATGATGGTCGCGCCGCACCTGGCAATTTTCCCCGGTCTGGCCATCGTCATTACGGTGCTTGGGCTCAACCTTCTTGGCGACGGGCTGCGCGACGTGCTCGACCCGCGGCTCAGGCGCGAACGATGAGCCTGCTTGAGATAGAAAACCTGCAACTGTCGATCGGCGGCACGCCGATCCTGAAGGATATCGACCTGACGCTGGAAACCGGCGAGGTGATGGGACTTGTCGGCGAGTCGGGCTCCGGCAAGTCGATGACGGCTCTGACCGTGATGCAGCTCCTGCCGCATGCCGCAAAAGCGTCGGGACGCGTCACCTTCGACGGCATCGATATTCTGGCCGCGCCGGAAGATGCCATGAACAGCTTGCGCGGCGACGATATCGGCATGGTCTTTCAGGAACCTATGACCGCGCTGAACCCGGTCAAGACGATCGGCGAACAGGTCGCCGAGGGCATTCGCTGGCACACGGGCGCAAACCGGGCGGACGCGGAGGCACGCGCCCGCGCCATCCTCGACCGCGTTGGCCTGCCGGAAAAGCAGTTTCCCCTCACCCGCTACCCGCACGAACTCTCGGGCGGCCAGCGCCAGCGCGTAGTGATCGCCATCGCCTGTGCGCTCAAACCCAAACTGTTGATCGCCGACGAGCCGACCACGGCCCTGGACGTTGTGCTGCAGGCTCAGATCCTCGAACTCCTGCGCGATCTCGTGCAGGAAGACCGCATGGGCCTGCTGCTGATCTCGCACGATCTGGCGGTGGTTACCGACATGGCCGACCGCGTGACGATCATGCGCCATGGCGAGGTCATGGAAACAGGCGAGACGGCGCGCACCCTCTCGCAACAGAAGCACCCCTACACCCGCCAGTTAGCTGAAGCATCCGTGCACATACCGGAGCGTCGGACGAAAGCAGGAGCCGACGACGACGCCCTCCTTAAGGTCGAAGGCGTGGTGAAAGACTACCCGATCCGGAGGGCTTCGCTTTTCGGTCCGCCCCGGCACTTCAGGGCAGTCGATGGCGTCAGCTTTTCGCTCGCGAAAGGCCAGTCCAAGGCTCTGGTGGGCCGTTCGGGATGCGGCAAGTCAACACTCGCCCGCATGATACTGGCGCTCGATCGTCCGACAGAAGGCTCGATCCTGTTCGACGGCACGGAGCTGACCGGCAAGACGGAGGCTGAGCTGAAGGCTTCCCGCCGTAACATGCAGGTTGTGTTTCAGGACCCCTACGGCTCCTTCAATCCGCGGCATAAGGTCGAGCGGCTTGTCGCCGAACCGCTGCACCTCGTCGAACCGCAGCCCCCGCCAGCGGAGCGGCGCGAACGCGTGGCACAGGCGCTAGTCGATGTAGGCATGAGCCCGTCGGACATGGACAAATATCCGCACGAATTTTCCGGCGGGCAGCGCCAGAGACTGTCCATTGCGCGCTCCGTCATCACCCGCCCCCGGCTTATCGTGGCCGACGAGCCGGTGTCGGCGCTCGACGTTTCGATCCGCGCTCAAATTCTCGACCTGTTTGCAGACCTCAACCAGCGACTTGGCGTGGCCTATCTGTTCATTACGCATGACCTGACGGTCGCCCGCGCGATCACCGACCAGGTGCTGGTCATGCACGAGGGGCGGATCGTCGAAGAGGGCGAGACCGATCGGGTTTTCGACCACCCGCGGTCGGATGCCGCCCGTGCGCTGGTGGACGCTGCGCCCGATCTGGAACGCGCGATTTCACGAAAGCTTGCTGCCGCGCAATAGCGCCTGACCTATTGTGGCCTGTCGGTCGGCTGCGCCGTCACGATGCGCTGCGGATCGATCTCCAATATCTCCACAACCCGGGCCAGAAGACGCACCTCGTGGCGACTGAGCTCACCATCGGCTTTTGCCAGGGCCGCCATATTCCGTGCGAGTGTTTCGCGGCGGTCCATTTCCAGCTCGCGAAATACGGATATCGCCTGCACCGGCGTGATTTCGTATCCAAACGCACTCAGGTGATCGAGAACTAGGTCGAGGTCACCGCCATCGATGCCCAGGCTGTTGGTCGCAATTCGCCGCAGCGCCTCGAGCTCGCGCCCATGCGCCTCGCCGTCTGCAAGCACCATACGCACCAGCAATAGCAGTTCGGCGGTCAGCGCCGGATCGTCGGCGACCTTTCTCACGGAGGGGTTCCCTTGCAGCAGCTGCCGAATCTGTGCCAGCAGATTTTGCGGCATTCTCATACCCTCGCCCCTATGACCAAACATTTTACCCCCAAATGCCGCTTGTGCAAAAGTCGGCCATATGGATGATGTGGCGGCTGTTCACCCTAACCCATTAATTCTCATGCAGGAATTCGGCTTCGATCTCATTTTGATACTGGTTCTTGTGGCCTTCCTTGCAGGCTTCATGGACTCAATTGCCGGCGGCGGCGGCCTCATAGTGATTCCCGTTTTGCTGATCGCTGGCTTCTCACCCGTCGAGGCACTGGGCACAAACAAGTTGCAAGGGCTGTTCGGCTCAGGCTCCGCAACCATCGCCTTCGCGGCCAAGGGGCATGTCGATCTGAAGCGCCAGTTGCCATGGGCGCTACTGGCATTTGTCGGCGCTGTGCTCGGCGCAGCGCTGGCAACCGTTCTGCCGGGTGACTGGCTGGCCGCGGTGATGCCATTCCTGCTGGTCGCCATCGCGGTCTATTTTCTGATGAAGCCGAACCTGGACGATGTCGATCGGGCAAGCCGGATCACGCCGTTTATGTTCGGCCTGACTGTGCCGCCGTTGATCGGCTTTTACGATGGCGTATTCGGGCCAGGCGCCGGATCCTTCTTCATGCTCGCCTTCGTCGCGCTCGCCGGTTACGGCGTGCTGAAAGCGACAGCCCACACGAAACTCCTCAATTTCGCATCGAACTGCGGCGGCTTCATCGCCTTCGCGATTGCGGGGGTTGTTGTCTGGAAGATCGGCTTGCTGATGGGCCTCGCTCAGTTCTTCGGGGCGCGGCTGGGTGCCTATCTCGCCATGCGGGTCGGCGCCAGGGTCATAAAACCGCTTCTGATATCGGTATCGCTGATACTGGCGGTGCGCTTGTTGTTCGGAGAATTAAATTCGCTCCGCGAATTCATCGGCCTGTAATACAATGCGGCCAGGTGTTGAATCGCACCTGTAGCCAAGGAGGCCAACATGAATCTCAGTGCACCGACGCAGATCGTGTTCATTATTGCCGTTGTCATCGCGATTATCGCATTGCTGATGGTCTTCAATGTAATTGGCTTTATTCCGATCGCGGCATTCTGGGTGATGACGATTGCATTCGTGATCCTTGCGGCTGGCTGCTTGTTCAAGGGTGCCTGACAAGCCGCTTTGCGGATGATTTGAGCCAATAGCCGCGGGAGCGACCTGCGGCTATTGTGCAGGGATGAGCGCGGACGCTTCAATGTCTGACATTAGCGCGGACGGCCTCGCTGAAGGGCCTCGCTTTGTTCAGCGCGCATTCCCGCACGATCTTGCCGGCTCGGTGGAACGCATCACCGGCTACCAGGAAAACGGCCAGGCGCTGCACCTCGCAGCGGAGATAGCGGCGATGGTGGTGCCGCTTGTCATCAGCTTCTCCGACCCGTTCGAAATCGCGCTCGGTCGCGATCCGACTGCCGACGATCGTTATGCCAGCTTCACCTCAGGCCTCTATCCCGGTTTCGTGCTGATCAACTCGACCGGCGCCTCGCAATGCGTGCAAATCGATTTCACCCCGCTCGGCGCCTACAGGTTCTTCGGCATGCCGATGTCGGAGATCGCCGGCTCGATGGTCACGCTCGAAGACCTGAATGACCGCGGCATCCTCGAACTTCGAGATCGCATTGCGGCGCTCAACAACTGGAGCGCCCGCCTCGACATTGTCGAGGAGTTCGTGCGCCAGCGCATACGCAGTTCCGACGCCGTTACCTCGCCCATTCTCAGTGCCTACGAAACAATCGTCCGGCGCGGCGGCAACATCCGCGTCGCGGAAATCGCGGCTTCGCTGGATTGGAGCCGTAAACATCTCAACGAGCGTTTCCGCGAATTGGTGGGCGTTGGCCCGAAGACCGTATCGCGCATGATACGCTTCAACAACGCGGTCGGGATTGCGAGGTCAGGCACGAGGCATAGCTGGGCCGATGTCGCTTATGCCGCGGGTTATGCCGACCAGGCCCATTTGACGCGAGAGTTCGTGGAATTTTCAGGCAGCACTCCTGGGCGTTTGTCCGAGCCGCACCACAGGTAACATTCATTCAAGCCAGCCACCCGGCGATCAGGCAGGATCGGTTCGTTGCTTGTTACGGAGATCACGCCATGTCCGAAGACCATCGCATCGAAGCACCTCGCATCTACCCCACCTTCCGCTATCGCAATTCCGATGCGATGCTGACCTGGCTGACAGAAATCGCCGGCTTCCGCGAAATCGCCTGCTATCGCGCCAGCGATGGCTCGGTCGCCCACGCCGAGCTCGCTTATGGGTCGTCGATGATCATGATCGGCCACACCAATGACGACGATTACGGTGCCATGGTTGGAACCAGTGGCGAAACCGGCGGCAAGTCGATCTATATCGCCGTGGATGATGTCGACGAGCTTTTTGCCCGTGTCAGCGGCGCCGGAACAACCATCGAACAGGGCATTACGGAGCGCGACTATGGCAGCCGCGAATTCATCTGCCGCGATGCCGAAGGCAATCTATGGTGTTTCGGCACCTATTGGCCGAAGGCGAATGGCTGACCCGGCAAACATTCAACGGCGCACAACCGTTGTGCGCCCAACGGCACCTGGGTAACCAGCCAACACGTTTGCGTGGCATTGGCGATGATCTAAACTGAAAGGCGTCGCGGCCCGGCCATCGGGACGACCGCCGGGAGGTTTGCATGGATGCCATCGCCGATACGGACACCCAGTTCGACCTGAACGCCGACCAGCGCGCCATCAAGGAGATGAGCGATGCCTTCGCCGCCGAGAAGGTCGCCCCATATGCGCTCGAATGGGATCGCGAGAAGCACTTCCCCGAAGAGGTGATCCGCGAGACCGGGCAGCTCGGATTTGGCGGCATCTACGTCAATGACGATGTCGGCGGCTCCGGTCTCGGGCGCATGGACGCTGTGCTGATATTCGAGGCGCTGGCGGCCGCCTGCCCCGCATTCTCATCATTCATATCCATCCACAACATGGCAGCGTGGATGATCGACAAGTTCGGCGACGATGCGCAGCGCCAGCGGCTTTTGCCACCGGTCACCTCGATGGAGCAGCTTGCAAGCTACTGCCTCACCGAACCGGGCGCAGGTTCCGATGCCGCCGCACTGAAAACAAAGGCTGTCCGTGGCACCGGCAATGGTGCGGACTACACGCTGAACGGCGCCAAGCAGTTTATCTCGGGTGCCGGCACCTCTGACGTTTATGTCGTGATGGCGCGCACCGGCGAGGATGGCCCCAACGGCATTTCGACGCTGGTCGTTCCCAAGGACGCGCCAGGCCTTTCTTTCGGGCCGCTCGAAAACAAGATGGGCTGGCACATGCAGCCCACGCGGCAGGTGATATTCGAGGACTGTAAAGTACCCGCCGAAAACCTCCTGTCGGGCGAAGGCATGGGCTTCCGCATCGCGATGGCCGGCCTCGACGGCGGCCGGCTGAACATTGCCGCCTGCTCGCTGGGCGGAGCGCAGTCGGCGCTCGACAAGGCGCTGGCCTATTCCGGCGACCGCAAGGCGTTCGGCAAGGCGATCAACCAGTTTCAGGCGCTGCAGTTCAAGCTGGCCGACATGGAAACCGAGCTGCAGGCCTCACGCATGTTCCTCTACGCAGCAGCCTCGCGCCTTGATCGCAAGGCCCCCGACGCGTCCAAATGGTCGGCGATGGCCAAGCGCTTTGTTACCGACACCTGCTTCGACATCGCCAACGAAGCACTGCAGGTTCATGGCGGCTACGGATACCTGCACGACTACGGAATGGAAAAGCTGGTGCGCGATCTGCGTGTTCATCAGATCCTGGAAGGCACCAACGAGATCATGCGCGTCATCATCGCCCGTCATCTGATCGGGCGTTGAGAAGCGACAAAACGGAGGAATATAGCGGCATGAGCATTATCGGCTTCATCGGCCTCGGCAACATGGGCAACCCCATGGCCGCAAACCTCGTGAAGGCGGGCCACACCGTAAAGGGTTTCGATCTCGTGGCCGCCAATCTGGAAACCGCCAAGGCCAACGGCGTGACGGTCGCGGATGACGCAGCGGCCGCAATCGACGGCGCAGATGTGGTCATCACCATGCTGCCCGCCGGCAAGCATGTGCTGGCCGTTCATGGCGACATCGCACCGGCAATGAAGAAGGGCGCGCTGCTGATCGACTGTTCGACCATCGACGTCGATTCCGCCCGCGCCGCACACGCAATTGCCGAAAAGCATGGCCTGCTTTCTGTCGACGCACCGGTGTCCGGCGGCGTCGGCGGCGCGGCCGCAGGCACCCTCACCTTCATGGCGGGCGGATCGAAGGATGCGTTTGCAGCTGCCGCCCCGGTCCTGGAACCTATGGCCGGCAAGGTCGTGCATTGCGGCGACGCCGGCAACGGCCAAGCCGCGAAGATCTGCAACAACATGATCCTCGGGATCTCGATGATCGGCGTCGGCGAGGCATTTGTGCTCGCCGAAAAGCTTGGACTTTCGCACCAGGCGCTGTTCGACGTCGCATCCACCTCATCCGGCCAGTGCTGGTCGCTGACGACCTATTGCCCGGTGCCTGGCCCCGTGCCCACCTCGCCGGCCAACAAGGATTACGCGCCGGGCTTCGCCGCTGCCCTCATGCTGAAGGACCTCAAGCTTGCGCAGTCGGCCGCGCAGTCCGCGGGCGCGGCAACCCCGCTCGGCGCCGAGGCGGCGCAGCTTTATGGCCTCTTCGACAATGCCGGCCATGGCGGCAAGGACTTCTCCGCCATCGTCAAATTCCTGCGCGGCGAGAAACTTACCTAGAGTAATCTGGCAAGGCGCGTTTTTTCGCCAGATTCACCATTGCTTAAGCGCTCGATAACCGCGCGGTAACGATGTGCGGCTAAAACTGCGGATGTGGCGGGCGACAAACCCACCACACCGCTCCGGATCAGGTCACGCGTACCGGAGCTGTAATCTTCGCCGCGTATTTCCTTGCGAAGAGCCAGGCGTATGTTGGCAAGACCGCGTCCTCCCCGCCCGGAGAGCGCGGTTTTTGCTTTTCGGCTTCGTGCTAGAGATCAATGGCCGACCGATCGAGTGCATAACGAATGCGCTCGCAGGCCATGTCGATCGTCTCCTTCGTCCAGATCAGCGGCGGTGACAGGATCATCGTGTCGCCAACGGCGCGCAGCATCATGCCGTTGGCTATCGCGTGATCGCGCACCGTGGCACCGGCGACGCCAACATTCGGATAGCGCTCGCGGGTCGAGTTGTCTTTGACGATCTCGATTGCCGCCATGAGGCCGATCGAACGCACTTCACCGACAATGTCGTGATCGCCAATCGCTTCCTTGAGAGCCTTTGCCAGATATGGTCCGGTCTCGTCCCTGACCCGCTCGATCAGCCCTTCCCGCTCGATAATGTCGAGATTGGCGAGTGCGACCGCACACGCCACCGGGTGGCCGGAATAGGTGTAGCCGTGGAAGAACTCGCCGCCTTTTTCCACCAGCGTGGACGAAATGCGATCGCCTACGAGCAGCGCCGAAAGCGGCTGATATCCCGACGTGAGCGCCTTGGCCGTGGTGATGGTGTCAGGCTCAAGCCCGAAGGTCTGCGCGGCAAACCACTGGCCGGTGCGGCCATAACCGGTGATAACCTCGTCGAGCATCAAGAGCACGTCATACTTGCGGCAGATGCGCTGGATCTCGGGCCAGTAGCTGTCCGGCGCGATCTTCACACCGCCCGCCCCCATCACCGGCTCGCCTATGAAGGCGGCAACGTTTTCAGCGCCGGCATCCAATATGGCGTCTTCGACCGCCTTTGCGGCGCGCAGGCCGAAAGCCTCGTCGCTCTCGCCATCGTGCCTCAGTTCGAATGCGTATGGCGGCATCACATGTACGATGTCCGGCACAGCGCCGTTGAGCTGGCCGTGCATCGCCGCCATGCCGCCCAGCGAGGCGCCGGCAATCGTGGAACCATGATAGGCCCAGTTGCGGGAGATCACCTTGCGCTTGTGCGGTTTGCCCTCAAGCGCCCAGTAGTGTCGCACGAGCCGCAAGGCCGTGTCGTTCGCCTCCGAACCGGAGGATCCGTAGAATACCTGGCTCACACCGTCCGGCGCGATCTGCGCCAGCTTTTCGGCCAGAAGCGCCGGCGTTGGTGTCGTACATCGGAAGAACGAGTTGTAGTAAGGCAGTTCCTTCATCTGGGCATAGGCGGCCTCGGCCAGCTCGTTGCGGCCATAACCGACATTCACGCACCACAGGCCGGCCATGCCGTCGAGGATTTCCCTGCCTTCCGCGTCATAGACAAACGGCCCGTCGGCGCGCGTGATGATGCGGGTGCCGGCGGCACGCAGGTCCTTGTGGTCGGTAAAAGGGTGCAGATGATGAGCGGCGTCCATCTCCTGCAACCGCTCCAGGGAAAAATTCTGATAAGTCATAGGCTTGTCACCTCCGATTGAATCAATCCGGCAAGCGCCGGAGCGCAATTCAGTCGGCTGCCGGCGGCGAATAGCCGATGCGCGCGCAAAGCCGCAGCAGCTCGGTATGGCGCGTGCGCCGCGACGGCGTTGATGCAATCCGCAATATGAAAGCGCTGCGTGACATAGTGCCAATGTAGCGGATGAAATTCCGAAACGACAAGCGCAACCCACCGCCTCCGGGCACCCCGCTTACATCCGCTTTGATCGCCTGCGAGCGACATCGGCATGTCGATTCTCTCGCCCTTTTGGTCGCCGCTCACCTAACCGCCTCATCTTGCCGGGTCCAATATGTACGGAACGGCGTCTGTATTGGGGGACCGAATGACCGAAGCGAGCCTTCCGCAAGAAGCAGCACCCGAACGCGGCCGCCGCGGCGGCAGGGCCGGGAAACGCGCCGCGGATACGGCGAGCTTCGTTCAACCGCCCTTCCGCCGGCTCAAAATACCGTTTCAGCCGACGAACCTGGTGTCGGACGACGAACTGGAATCGATTCACCTCGCCTCGCTGCGTGTGCTTAAGGAAATCGGCATGGACGTGCTTCATGACGAAGCACGCAGGCTGATGAAAGAGCATGGCGCCGACGTAACCGAGGGATCTGAAAAAGTCCGCTTCGATCCGGAGATGATCCTTGATCTTGTGGCGCAGTGCCCGGCGGAATTCACACTGCACGCCCGTAACCCCGCCCACGACGTTCGTTTCGGCGGCAACAACCTCATCATCTCGCAGATGGGTTCCGCGCCCAACTCCTCCGACCTCGACCGCGGCCGGCGGCCCGGCAACCAGGAGGACTATCGCAATTTCATCAGGCTCGCGCAGACCCACAACATCATCAATGTCACGGGGGGGTATCCCGTCGAGCCGACCGACATCCACCCTTCGGTCCGCCACCTCGAATGCATTCGCGATCTGGTCACGCTGACCGACAAGCCGTTCCACGCCTATTCGCTGGGCAAAGAGCGCAACACGGACGGCATCGAGATGGCGCGCATCGCGCGCGGCATCTCGCGCGAGCAGCTGGAGCGCGAGCCGTCGCTCTACACGATCATCAACACCAATTCGCCGCTGAAGCTCGACATCCCGATGATGGAAGGCATCATCCAGATGGCGTCAGCAGGGCAGATCGTGATCGTGACGCCGTTCACGCTCGCAGGCGCGATGGCACCTGTCACCATGGCAGGCGCTCTCGTCGAACAGAATGCGGAAGCGCTGGTCGGCCTCGCCTTTGCGCAAATGGTGAAAAAGGGCGCACCCGTCGTCTATGGCGGCTTCACCTCCAATGTCGACATGAAGTCCGGCGCGCCTGCCTTCGGCACCCCCGAATACATGAAGGCGCAGATGGTCGGCGGCCAGCTCGCGCGGCGCTATGGTGTGCCCTACCGCACCTCCAACACTTGCGCCGCCAACACGGTCGACGCCCAGGCCGCCTATGAAAGCGTCTTCTCGCTGTGGGGCGCGATACAGGGCGGCGGCAATTTCCTCATGCACGGTGCCGGCTGGCTGGAAGGCGGACTGCGCTGCTCCTACGAGAAGATGATCCTCGACTTCGACCTCCTGCAGATGGTTGCCGAGTTCCTCGCCCCGCTCGAAATGTCCGAGGATGCGCTGGCGGTCGATGCCATCCGCGACGTCGGCCCCGGCGGACATTTCTTCGGCACGGAGCATACGCAGCAGCGCTACAAGACGGCCTTTTATGCGCCCATCCTGTCGGACTGGCGAAATTTCGAATCCTGGATGAACGCAGGCGCCCCCACGGTGATGGAAAACGCCAACCGCATCTGGAAGGAGCGGCTGGCAGCCTACGAAAAGCCGCCGATCGACCCGGCGATCGAAGAGGAACTCAACGAGTTCGTGGCAAGGCGCATCGCCGAAGGCGGCGCTCCCACGGATTTCTGAACCGCTGACGGCCTGACCGTTCAGTCTGAATCAAATTACGAAGCTTCGGAAGCATTGCCATGAAATCCCACACAAAAGCGGTTGTCATCGGCGGCGGTGTCGTCGGTTGTTCGGTGCTCTACCATCTGGCGAAGGCCGGCTGGACGGACGTGATGCTGATCGAGCGATCCGAGCTCACCTCCGGCTCGACATGGCACGCCGCGGGTGGCTTCCACACGTTGAACGGCGATCCGAACGTCGCCAAGCTGCAGGCCTACACGATCGGGCTTTATGACGAGCTAGAAGAGCTCACAGGCCAGTCCTGCTCGCTGCATCTGGTTGGCGGCTTCCAGATGGCCGACACGCCCGAGCGCATGGACTTCCTGCGCCTCGTCCACGCCAAGTGCCGCTATCTTGGCATGGAAACCGAACTCGTCACGCCGTCGGAGGCCAAGGCGATGTTTCCGATCATGGACGAAACCAAATTCGTCGGTGCCCTGTGGGACCCGATCGAGGGCCATCTCGACCCTTCCGGCACCACGCATGCCTACGCGAAGGCCGCACGGAAGCTTGGCGCCGAGATCGTGTTGCGCAACCCGGTCAAGGAACTCACGCAGGACCCGGACGGCACCTGGAACGTGGTTACCGAACAGGGAACGGTGCGCGCCGAGCATGTCGTCAACTGCGGCGGCCTGTGGGCCCGCGAGATCGGCCGCATGGTCGGCCTCGAACTGCCGGTGCTTGCAATGGAGCACATGTATCTTCTGACGGAAGATATGCCGGAGGTGATCGAGTACAACCAGTCGTCCGGACGCGAACTCTGCCATGTCATCGACTTCAAAGGCGAGATCTACACCCGGCAGGAACGCCAGGGCATGCTGCTCGGCACCTACGAAAAGGCCTGCGTGCCATGGTCGCCGGTAAACACGCCGTGGGACTTCGGCCACGAATTGCTGCAGCCCGATATCGACCGCATCGCACCGTCGCTTGAAGTCGGCTTCCGCCACTTCCCGCCGATCGAGCGCGCCGGCATCAAGCAGATCATCAACGGCCCCTTCACCTTCGCACCCGACGGCAACCCGCTCGTCGGCCCGGTGCAAGGTCTGACCAACTTCTGGTCTGCGTGCGCCGTCATGGCCGGCTTCAGCCAGGGTGGCGGTGTCGGCCTTGCCCTGTCGAACTGGATGGTCAACGGCGATCCGGGCTTCGATGTCTGGGGCATGGATGTGAGCCGCTTCGGCGAGTGGGCAAGCTTGCGCTACACCAACGCCAAGGTGCGCGAAAACTACTCGCGCCGCTTCTCGATCCGCTTCCCGAACGAGGAATTGCCCGCCGCAAGGCCGGCACAGACCACACCGCTCTACGACACGATGGTCGCGCAAAACGCCGTGATGGGTGACTCATGGGGCCTTGAAACGCCGCTCTGGTTCGCGCCGAAGGGAACGGAAGCCAAGGACATCGTCTCCTTCCACCGCTCGAACGATTTCGAGCATGTCGGCAACGAAGTGCGGGCGGTGCGCGAGCGCGTCGGCGTCACCGAGATCGCCAACTTCGCCAAATACGAGGTCACAGGCCCTGGTGCGGAAGATTTCCTCAACCGGCTGATGACCAACCGCATGCCGAAGACCGGGCGCATCGTGCTGACCCCGATGCTCAACGAAACCGGCAAGCTGATCGGCGATTTCACCATCGCCAAGGCGGGTGACGAGCGCTTCATGGTGTTCGGTTCGTCGGCTGCCCAGCGATATCACATGCGCTGGTTCGAACAGCACAGGCCGGCGGACGGCTCCGTTTCGATCCACCGTTTCGACCAGACGCTGGTCGGTCTCTCCATCGCCGGCCCGAAAAGCCGTGACGTGCTGCAAAAGCTGGTCGACGAGGATGTGTCCTCCGCTGCCTTCCGCTTTATGGATTTCCGCGAGATGGCCGTTGGCGGCGCACCCTGCATGGTCAACCGCCTAACCTATACCGGCGACCTTGGCTACGAAATCTGGATGCCGCCTGCTTACGAGCGCAAGGTTTACGCCGCGATCAAGGAAGCTGGCGAGGAATTCGGCATCGCCGATTTCGGCATGCGCGCGCTGCTGTCGATGCGGCTTGAAAAGAACTTCCCCACCTGGTTCCGCGAGCTGCGGCCGATCTACGGGCCTTTCGAAGGTTCGATGGACCGCTTCATCAAGATGGAGAAGAACGACTTCATCGGCCGTGAGGCTGCCGCGAAGGAACTTGCTGACGGCCCGAAGCTGCGCCGCGTTTCGATGATCATCGACGCGATCGACGCCGATGTGATGGGCGACGAGCCGATCTGGGCCAAGGTGAACGGCAAGGATTTCGGTACCGTGGAAGACCCGCACGGCCACGGGCCAAGCAGGTACGATGCCGACGGCAATGTGGCGGAAGGCTCGGCGGCCGACTTCGGCGCTGCCTCGGTGCGCGGCATCCACGATGGCGAGTGGAGCGTCGTCGGCTGGGTGACATCCGGCGGCTACGCCCACTTTGTCGAGAAATCGATGGCCCAGTGTTACGTGCCGGCGGAGCTTGCCGAGGACGAAAGCGAAGGCCTGTTCGAGATCGAAATCCTGGGCCACCGTTGTGCGGCGCGTATCAACGTCGAGCCGCCCTTCGATCCCAAAGGCGAGAAGATGCGGGCGTGATCAGCCAAGGCGGCAGGGTTTCAGCCAGGCGGCTCGATGCGGAAGATGATGTCACCTTCCTGAGCGCCGAACAGCTTGATCGTGCCGAACTGCGGCGTCTGGCTGTCGCCCCGGTCCTGGATGACCTTGCCTTTCAGGAAGTGCGAGAGCTGATTGCCAGTGAGCAACCCGTTGTCGCCGCCTGCCTGCAGGCTGCCATCGAGGGCAGCGACGAAATAGCTAGCAAAGACGCTGCGATCGGGCACCAGCTGGTCCGCCGAACCAGAAGTGATGACACGGCGCACCTTGCCGGTTTGAAGGAAGGTTTCCCACTTGTCCGGCGCCTCCCCGCCCCTCAGCGTCTCGATGAGCTGACCCGAAAAGCAGCTGTCGAAGACCCAGAGCACATGCTTGGCGTTGATCAGCAGCGAGTATTTGCTGATCTGGTCCATCGACAGCGCGGTACGGAAAAAGCCGCTCGGATCCTTGTTGGGGTCCGGCGCATCGACCGGCACCACCCAGCCGGTTCTGAGCGGCGGAACGCCAAGCGTGTAGCCATGCCCGGCATAATAGACGACGAGCCGCGCGTTTTCGTCCGAGCCGTTTTTCGCCGCGAACTCGGCCAATGCTGTCTCAAGGTCCTCCTTGGTCGGGTCCATCACTGTGGTGACTTCGAAACCATGCCTTTCGGCGAGCACCTTGCCGACCGCCGCGACGTCCTTCTCGACCCCCGGCAGGTCAAACCAGGTCGCATTGGCCTGATAGTGGCTGGCGCCGATCAGAAGCGCATGGCTCGTTGTGTAGGTCGGAACGAGGCTGCCGTCGGCTTGCGGCACGATCACATGCGCAGCGCGCAGGTCGGCAGTCTCGGCGGAGATGGTGCCGCGATCCTCCTCCGGGAAGAAATAGAACGGACGCGGCAGAAAACCCATCAGGCGCGGCCAGGTGCGTCCCTCGGTTTCGTTGCGAACGTCGGCGGCGATGCCGCGATAGAAGTCGCTGAGCTCGAGACCCGGCTTGCGCAGCTCTTTGACGATCGCACGTGCAAACGGGCTGTTGTGCTCGTCGTCCCCAGCGTCAGTTACATCGGGACGAAACGAGAAAATAAGCGCCGTGCGACTGACCGTCTTGGCGCTCAAATCGAATTCGAGGAAGGACGCGCTGCGGCTTCTGGAAGGCGCCTGGCCGACATCCAGAAGAAGCACACTCGCGCCCCTGTCGGTCTGATGCGCATTGAGCGCCTCGAACAGCTCGCGAAAGCTTGGGTAGATGAAAGGCGGATAGTCTTCGTCGTAATCGACCGGCAGAAAGCGCTGCTCAGCCCCATCCGCCTTGGCATGGCCGGAAAAATAGAACACGCAGTCGCTGCAAGCCTGCTGCGCCATGGTGCGCTTGACGTCGAGCCACACGACCGAGAGCTCGCTCTCGTCCAGCTCGTAAGCGTCACGAACCTCATAACCGGCAAGCCGCAGCGCCTCAGCAACAGTTCGCGCATCATTGACCGCATGCGCCACGCTCGGCAATTGCTGATAAGTCGCGTTGCCGACGACCCAGGCGATCCGGTCGGTGTCGGCGGCACGCGCCGTACCGCCGGCGACAATCGCCATTATGGCGAAGCACATAAGCGAAATCGCGCGCTGCATCTTACCTCCGGTTTGGTCTCACCGTGGCCGCGCCGCAATTCTACTCTCAGTCGGCAAGTGACGCAAAAACGTTCGGTCGCATTGACCTCGGCATCGCACGCACGAAACCAATGCGCCTTGCGCGTTCCCTGCATTGGATAGCCAACGTAAAATACGGGAGGAATGCATGACGACCACTGAGCCGGCTGCGAGGTTCGGAAAACACCGCAAAATCATGCCGTTTCTTCCCGGCACCGCAGGGCCCGACGAGATCGAGCTGACACGGTTTTCAAGATCGAAGGCCGCGTCGCTCAACCAGCACCTTCTGGGCTATGGTGCGCTCGCGGAAAGCGAATGGGCGGCGGCTGGCCTGCCTGCTCCCGATCTGCCGGCGATGCGCCAGCGCAGGCTTGCCCGCATCCGATCCGAACTGGCGCGACGCGACCTGGCCGGCATTCTTCTCTACGACCCCCTCAACATCCGTTACGCGGCGGACCACACCAACATGCAGCTTTGGACCGCGCACGACGCGAGCCGCTATCTGTTTGTCGCAACGAACGGCCCGGTCGTGCTGTTCGAGTTCCAGAATTGCTTTCACCTGTCCGACCACACCGGCATCGTGGACGAGGTGCGCCCTGCCCGCAGCTGGATCTACATGTTCGCTGCCGAACGCATCGATGACGCGATAGGCCCATGGGCGGCCGAGATCGCCGATCTGGTGCAGACACATGGCGGCGGCAACCGGCGCATCGCGGTCGATCATCTCGACGCCGAGGGTGTTGCCGGCCTCACCGCCGCCGGTCTCCAGATTCACAATGGCGAATCCGTCATGGAGCTCGCCCGCGTCATCAAAGGCCCCGACGAGCTGAAATGCATGCGCCGCGCCATCCATGCCTGCGAACAGGCGATGCACGAGATGGAAAGCGCCATGCGGCCGGGCATGAGCGAAAACGACCTCTGGGCGCTGCTCCACAAAGGTAACATCATCCGCGGCGGCGAGTGGATCGAGACGCGTCTTCTGGCGTCGGGCCCGCGCACCAACCCCTGGTTCCAAGAGTGCTCGGCGCGCGTGATCGAGGATGGCGATATCGTCTCCTTCGATACCGACCTCATCGGGCCTTATGGCTATTGCTGCGATATCTCGCGTACCTGGCTCGCGGGCGACGGCCAGCCGACCAACGAACAGCGCGACCTTTATCAGCTCGCTGCCGAACAGGTGGCCCACAACATGACGCTGCTGAAGCCGGGCGTGACACTGCACGAGCTCTCGCATTCGTGCCTGCTTGCGCCGCCCGACTGTCTGCCCAACCGCTACGGCGTGCTGATGCATGGCGTCGGCCTGTGCGATGAATACCCCTCCGTCTTCCACCCGCAGGAACTCACACCCGAAACCTTCGATGCGGTGCTCGAACCCGGCATGGTGATCTGCGTGGAGAGCTATATCGGCCGTCTTGGCGGTCATGAGGGCGTGAAGCTCGAAGAGCAGGTTCTCATCACCGAAACCGGATATGAGAAAATGTCGAACTATCCGCTCGACGCGCGCCTCGGCGGTTAGGCCCTAACCATCGACGATGATGCCGGCGCTGCGCAAAGCGCTGCGCATGGCCGCCACGGTGGCTTGCGGAACCGTCCGCGCGCAGATGTAGGGCAGCCCCCGGCGGCGTGCCGTCCAGCCAATCACGGACACCTTCGACGCATTGTCGTCGAAGCGTCGCGCAAGCTGCCACGACCGGCAGTCGATGGTGCAGATATCGGCCTCGCCGCTCGCCACCGCGGCGATCGACGCGCGATGCGCGCCGGTCTGGAGCCGCTCGGAAAAGACGCTGAGGTTTTCACCGGCAGTTTCCAAATCGCGGGTAAGCGCGATGATGCCCGACATGGAATCCGGTCCGTTGAAGGCAAAGCGTGCACCGCGCATTGCTTCGAGCGGCAGCGATGCCGCGCCGTCTGCCGGGGCTGCGACGTCGACACTGCCGCGGCGCGCCAGAATGGCGCTTGAATAGAATGCGCCTTTGCCGCCCTCGCAGTCGGAATAGTCCGGCTGGCCGATGAGCTGTACGTCGTCGCGAAGTCCATGCTCCATCGGCCCCCAACAGGTCTGGGCAAATAGCAGTGCCGGATGCCGCCACATTGCGTGAGCGTCGAGGTCGTCCGGCGGCAGTGAGGCCGGATCAGGCGAAACAACGGCGCCGCTGGCGTCCCTGATTCCACCGGGCACTGCCGGCAACTCTGCATTGTGCCGCGTAAGCCTGTCCGGCGCGTCCACACCCGCGGCATTGAGAGCATCGCGAATTGCCGCCCATTGCGCGTCGGTGTCGGCCCGAACCTCGGGCCAGTCATACATGGTGAGAGCAGCGAATTCGTTCATGAAATCTGGTTAGCGCCGGTTGGCGTGGCGCGCCAGTGCCGGCCGTCAATCGTCGGACGGTTTCGCCGGCGCTGGTGCGGTGCCAAGGCCGTGAATGTTCTGTGAGCGCACGCGCGGACGAAACGCCCGGCCGGGCTCAGCCTCGCGCCGCAGCACCGGGTGCGCGACTGTTTGCTTCGGCCGGAAGGCGAAGTCGCGCACCAATGAAAGATAGTTCGCGTAATAATAACCGTCATTGGCCTTCAGCCACTCCTCACGCCGTTCGCGGAAGAGCTTCGGCAGCGTGTACCAGGGGGCCGTGGGCAGCTTGTGATGCACATAGTGCAGATTGTTGTTCAGGAAGAGCAGCGCCAGCGGCGTGTGCTCCACGATCAGCGTGCGCCCGTCCGGCCGTTCCGACCAGCGATGCTCGGCATAAGTGCGGATCGAGATCAGGGACTGCCCGAGATAAACCGGAATCAGGTAAGCCCAGAGCGGCATGTCGAACGCGAAGAGCACGATCGGGATGACGATGGCCAACCCTGCGGCATGGTGCAGCCATGCACGCCAGACTGCACGGTCGCCCGCGGCCAGCAGCTTGAAATCGGCGGCTACGAACCCGGCATTCGACAAAAGCGGCCCGAGGAAGAAGCGCCCCACCATCGTGTTGTTGACAACGAGCAGCCGCTGCAGCCAGCCCGGCATTGCCTGATATTGCCAAAGCGCCTTGTAGTAGCTCTCCGGGTCGTCGAACGGGTCGGTCAGCCGTTCATCCGCGTGGTGGCGCAGGTGGATCGACTTGAAGCGGCGATAGGGCCAGACCAGCCCGATCGGCAAGCCGACAAGAAATTCGTTGATTAGCGCATTGCGGGTGGGATGGCCGTGCGAGGCTTCGTGCATCAGCGACGATTGCAGGCCGACAATCAGCGTGAGGATCGCAAGGGTGGTGATCGGCAGCGAATGCCACAGTACGAACCCGGCCCCGAACCAGGTCAGGTAGCAGCCGGCAATCAGGGCCAGCGTCGGCCATTCGATGCGGACAACCCGGTCCGCACGCCCCTTTGCTTGCGCGCTCATACGACTCCTTTTCAGAGGTGTGGCGCGCGACTCGCGCGCCCTGTACTGACATCCCCTGACACTGAGATGTCAGCAGCAGCCCGGCCCGACAACGCGACAATGCACAGAATCTGTTGATTTTGCGACGCAAGTGCGGCAGTTGTTTTACAATGTAAACATTCGAGGCAGCCGGAAACGCCAAAATGGACAAACGCGACCTCTCGACCCTGTTTCGCGAGCGGCTCCGCGCCCTGCTTGCGCGCTCTGGCGACAATCAATCTGCCTTCGCGTCGGCGGTCGGCATCGACCGCTCGGCGCTTTCCCAGCTTCTGTCGGGCACCTCGACGCGGCTGCCCCGCGCCGAGACGCTTCTGAATATCGCCAGCGAATACAAGGTCTCACTCGACTGGCTTCTGGGGCTCAGCCAGGACGAGGGTGTCACGGGCGAAATCCGCGCCAGCCTGGAGATCGAGGAAGGCTCCGGCGACATCGAGCGTACACTCCTGGCCCGCTGGCACGCGGAAGCTGTCGGCACGAAGATCCGTTACGTTCCGGCGGGCTTTCCGGATCTGCTGCGCACGCCCGAGCTGATCGACTACGAGGCAGGCATCACCAACCGCAGCCCCGAGGCACAGACCAAAGAAGCCAAATACCGGCTGGAATATAACCGCATGCCCGAGACCGACATGGAGGTCTGTATGCCGGTCCACATGATGGAGATTTTCGCACAGGGAAACGGTATCTGGTCAGGCCTGCCGGCGGCTGCGCGCCAGCGCCAGCTTGTGCATATGGCGCATCTGCTCGACGACCTCTACCCTACTTTCCGGCTCTACCTCTATGACGGCCGGCAACGCTATTCGATCCCCTACACGATCTTCGGACTGCAGCGCGCAGCGATCTATGTCGGCGACATCTACCTCGTGCTCAACGCGACAGAACCCGTGCGCACGCTGACCCGTCATTTCGACAATCTGATACGCGGCGCGGTGGTGAACGCCCATGAGGCAGCGGATCATGCCCGCGCATTGGCGCGGTCGGTTTAGGGCTTCTCACGCCGACAATTCCCAGCCTCAAGCGCATTGACAGATATAAAGACTTCTTTATATCGTTATCCGATCCAAGCTTGAGAGTTCGCATGATGCACAATCCGATCGACGCGCTTCTGGAGAAGAAGGGTGTTCTCCTCGCTGATGGCGCCACCGGCACCAATCTATTCGCCATGGGGCTGGAATCCGGCGAAGCGCCCGAATTGTGGAACGAGAGCGCACCGGAAAAGGTAACCTCGCTGCATCAGGGTTTTGTCGACGCGGGATCGGATATCATCCTTACCAACTCATTCGGTGGCACCCGCCACCGGCTAAAGCTGCATCATGCGCAAGACCGCGTCTTCGAGCTCAACAAAAAGGCGGCCGAAATCGCCTGCGCGGTTGTCGCCGCCACCGACCGCGAGGTGATCGTCGCGGGTTCGGTGGGCCCGACGGGTGAACTTCTGGTGCCGCTCGGCGCCCTCACCTTCGAGGAAGCCGTCGAGGCATTCGCCGAGCAGATCGAAGGCTTGAAGGCCGGTGGCGCGGAAGTTGCCTGGATCGAGACCATGTCGTCGCCCGACGAGATCAAGGCCGCCGCACAGGCCGCCATACAGGTCGGTATGCCATACACGTTCACAGCGTCCTTCGACACTGCCGGGCGCACCATGATGGGGCTGCACCCGAAAGACATCCATGGGGTCACAGCCGGCTTCGACGACGCACCGGTTGCGGTCGGAGCGAACTGCGGCGTCGGTGCATCCGATATACTGGCCTCGTTGATCGACATGAGCGCCGCCAATGCGGACGCAACGATCATCGTGAAAGGCAATTGCGGTATCCCGGAGTTCCGCGGCACCGAAATCCACTATTCCGGCACCCCCGAACTTATGGCCGATTATGTGCGGCTCGCTATCGATTCCGGCGCCAAGATCATCGGCGGCTGCTGCGGTACGTCCTTCGAGCACCTGAAGGCGATGCGCGTCGCCCTCGACGAACATAGCCGCGCCACACGACCGTCCGTGGCCGACATCACCAGCCGCATCGGACCGATGCGCAACAAGCTGGCCGACGAAAGCGGAGCAGACAGCGCCGGCGCGCCGCGTCGCGAGCGCCGCCGCGCGCGCGGCTAGCGGGACCCGTCAGGCAGAATACCGCTGCCTCACTTATAGCGAGCGTTTGTCTCGATCGTCGCTGCTCAGCCACCCGCCGCGCGCGGGCTGTCACGTCGGCTTGAATGACCGTGAGTCGCGAATGCAGCATCGATCATCTGAACCACACGAGTTTGGCCGACATTCATAGGCGTCACCAGATGCGGCGCGGTTTCCTTCGGCCAGCATTTGGCCAAATCGCGTCCGAGATGATCGAACATCTCGTAGTCCGGGTAATCTTCTTCACGGATTTCGGAAATCAACGCGTTGAGAGCCGATTCAAGCGTCATGCGCCCGGCCTCCGAGCGCGCCAGCCTTTCTGCATCGGCAAACGACCCCGACCGGAACGACTTAAAGCGCTCCTTCCACTCCGCAATCGCTTCACGCTGACGAGCAAGGTTCATGTCATCGGGCTCCGACTCGCCCTCTCCATACCCACAACTAGTGCTTGTCGCTCTAGGTACAAGCTGAACGGGTTGAAGCGCTGGCGGCATCAAACTAGTCGCCATAGAATTCTGGAAAGAGGTTAAGAATCCCATACTTCCCGAATTCCGCGGATGCGTTCTCCAGGTGTTGTGGCGACCGTCCGCAATCTCGTCCGTATCTGCCGGAGTTGTTGTTGATTTCCCATCCAGCGGGATTCTTCGAGCTTGGTTCATAGATGATCTCTCCGCCAATTCGCGCTGGTCGACAGGCGACCAGCGACGGGTGACCCAGCTTCAAACGGGACTTTACGCCAATTGGATTTCGCAACAACGGGACTACCGGCCTGTTGTCCGGTGAACTTGGTGGCCAGGCTGATTCTTCGAGCGCATAGAATAGATCGCCATTTTGCGCCACGACCCAAAGCAAAGCCACCTGTCGCATGGTAGCGTACAGTGCGGCTCCCGGACGCAGGCTCAACTCTGTCAAACAACGAAGATCTTCATTCTGCCCATCCTGCAGACGGACAAGCGTATCCGGCGATTCAGTTTCCCAATCGTCCCAGCCATTCGGTCGATAGGATGTGGCCTTTGGCGAAAGAACCGGCCCAAACCTCTCATCGAGATTGTCCGGCATATCCCCTCGCCAACCGAATCACTCAAGAAGAGATTTATCATTTCAAATATTTGACCTCAATCAATCTTCCCGCGAAAATAAAATGTGGCCGGGAGAAAATAGACACTGAATATTGCACGTAAAAAGGCCGGCGGGACGAACCCGCCGGCCTGCCTCACCCGCCCAGTAAGCGGGAGCGCGGTGTCAGAGCCAGAGGAGCCCGCGCGCCCGCATCGTTGCCACTACCGCCTTTCGCCGAGCGCCGAGGCAAGGCGCACCATCGAAAGGAACTCCGCCCGATAGCCAAACGGGTCGGTCCCGCGGGCGGCAGTGGCAATTCGCATGATCTCGTCATAGCTGAGGCCGGCAGTGGCATCCGCCTTGCGCAGCTTCTGGCCGAAGGCAGCGACAGCGACCGAAAAACGCTGGTCTGTGCTGGCGCTGTCGAACGAGGCGATCTCGTTTTCCGCCGTCACCGGCGTGGTGATCAGCTTCGAGGTGTCGCCGTCCGGCGCCTTGTAGCGCAGCTTCAGGAACGCATATTCGCCATCCTGGGCGGTGCCTGCCGGCGCGGCGGGACGTTCCTCGCCATAGCGCAGATCATCGATCATTTCGGCCGGGCTGCCTTTCGGCGTGATCTCGTAAATCGCAGTCACCGAATGGCCGGAACCGATCTCGCCGGCATCCACGCGGTCATTGTTGAAGTCCTCGCGATTGAGCGCCCGCGTCTCGTAGCCGATCAGCCTGTATTCGGAGACCATCTGCGGGTTGAACTCGACCTGTATCTTCACGTCCTTGGCGATCGGGAAGAGGGTCGAACCCGCCTCCTCCACCAGCGTCTTTTCGGCTTCCGCCAGCGTATCGATATAGGCCGCAGTGCCGTTGCCGTTTTGGGCGATCGTCTGCATCATCTGATCGTTGAGGTTGCCGCGGCCGAAACCGAACACTGACAGAAACACGCCGCTCTCGCGCTTGTCTTCGATCAGCGCCTTCAGATCCTCGTCGCTGGTCTGGCCGACATTGAAATCACCGTCCGTCGCCAGCATCACGCGGTTGACGCCGCCTTCCACGAAGGACTGCTCGGCAAGCCGGTAAGCCTCGCGAATGCCCTCTTCGCCCGCGGTGCGCCCGCCAGCGTCGAGATTGTCGAGAGCGGCCAGTATCTTACTGCGTTCGCTTCCGCTGGTGGGTTCGAGCACGGTGCCGGCGCTTCCCGCATAGGTGACGATCGAAACCGTGTCATCGGCGCCCAGTTGGTTGACGAGCAGCCGGAAGGCCGATTTGAGCAGCGGCAGCTTGTCCGGCGCATTCATGGAGCCCGACGTGTCGATGAGGAACACCAGGTTCGATTGCGGCTTCTCGGCCGGCTGCACGTCATAGCCCTTGATGGCGACATGCATGAGCTTGGTGTGTTCGTTCCAGGGCGACGGCATAACCGTGACCGTGGTGTTGAACGGCGTCGAAGCGTCTTCCGGCCCGGCCCAGTCATAGGGGAAATAATTGATCATCTCCTCCACCCGCACATTGTCGGGCTGGGGCAGAAAACCTTCCTTCAGCGAACGCCGCACGAATGCGTAGGACGCGGTGTCGACATCGATGGAGAAGGTCGAGACCGGGCTTTCGAGTGCGGAGCGCACCGGGTTGGTCTCGAAACTCTGGAACCTGTCGCGGTTCTCTTCGAGTTCCGGCGCGGGCTCGGGTGCAGGCGGAAGAACCATCATCTTGGATTCGCCACCGGCGGGCGAGCGCAGCAGCCGTGACGGCTGCGCCGGTCGCGGGGAGGACGCGACTTGCCCGCTCAAATCCTGGACGGCTTCTTCCGCCTGTGTGAGCGTGTCGTAGAACGAGCGCTCGCGCTCTTCGGTCTGAGTTGCTGCAAGCTCCTGCGGTTGCTCGCTCTTGCCGGAAGCAGGCGCCGTGGTTTCCACAATCGGCTTTTCCGCTGCCACGTCGCGATCGATGCCGAATGTTCCATCGGACATGAGCTGCCAGGTCGCATAACCGGCAATCGGAAGCACCAGCAGCCCGGCAACCGCCGGCGTCGCACTCAGTTTCATTTGCATCATCGCGCTCCAAAGCTTGTTCATTCGACCGCTTTGACGATGCGCGTCGGCCGATCCTTGGGGTGCGGTGGAAAAATTTTGGTCGAACGCGCCAAGCGCGCTGCGCAGCGCTGCTTCCCGGGCCTCCGTGCGGGGCGCGGGAACGCCTGCGTTTCTCAGGATGTCGAATTCGTCTTTCTCAGACATGGTCATTCATCCCCGGCCGCTGCGAGATGCGCCTTCAGCCGTTTCTTTGCTTCATGGATGTGCCAGGAGACGGTCGGTTCGGCGACCGCCATCAGTTCCGCCGCCTCGGCGTGGCTGAGCCCTTCGCCGTAAACAAGCGTCACCGCCTCGCATTGTTTGTCGGGCAGCTGCCGCACCGCCGCCCACAGCGCTTCAGCCGGGTCTTCATCGGCAGCGCCAGCCTCGTTTTCAAGCAGCGCGAAGCTGCGATAGGCCTTCGCCTTGTCTGCCTCGCGCGAGCGGCCGCGCAGAAAATCGCGCGCCGCATTCGCCACGATGGCATAAAGCCAGGTGGTGAAGGCCGAGCCGCCCTGATAGCCGCGGATCGCCCTGCCGAGACGCGCACAGACCTCCTGTGCCAGATCTTCGGCGTCCTCGCGGCGGCCTGTGAAACGGAAAGCGACGCGATAGACAAAATCGTAGTGCCGTCCGACAAGTTCGCTGAACGCGCCCCTGTCGCCTTCGCTTGCCCGCGCCGCCAGTTCGCCGTCGGCGGGCTCTTTCGCTTGCAGCATCATCGCCGTCATTTGTCCCTTAGACGGTGCCTTGTGGGCAATCCTTGGGGTCGTGTGAAGATTTTTTCCAGGTGACTGAACGGAGCCCACCGCGCCGCACTTGCAGGAACGCACGAAAGCGCCGACATACGGGTGATGGCAAGACGGCGCTCCTCCTTAGGCTTTCTCGGCGTTTTCGGGCGCTCTTCCGACCTTCGGCAACTCGATGCTGCACTTCGCGCCGCCGACCTGCACCCGGCCACGGTGCCTGAGCCGGCAAAACTCACCATCGTCAATTTGATGAAAGATCATTTCGGCGAAACGGAACCGCCAGTGGAAGCCTACGGCCTGGTGGCGGCCTTCTTCGCCTACTGCCTGTCAGGTCCCGAAGCGTTCGAACGCGCGAACGGCCCTGAGGCCCGCAAGCTTATCGAAGAGCGCATGGAAACCGCATTGGCGGAGGGCGATGGACCAGACGCGCAGCTTGTGCTGCTTGCCGTCCACGCAAACCTCATCCACCCGGACGTGCTGTCGCGCTACGATATCGACGTCGAGGACTGAGTATCAGGCGCTGATCGGGCTGCGGCTGTCGGCAATGATCTTGCCGCCGATCGCAACGAAGCACACGCCAGCGGTGCGCTCGATCCAATGCCGTACGCGCCCGAAAGAGCGGACCACCGGCGCGGACGACATGCAAAGGCTGACGAAGGAGTACCAAACGAGCGAGCTCACAATCACGATGCCGACCATCAGCGCCATCAGCCAGCCGGGCGTTGCCGCATTCACTGACGTGGCGAACACGCTGGCGAAAAGCACGATTGCCTTCGGATTGGTCAGCGTGACGAGAAATCCGAACACCAGCGGATGCGGACCGCGCCGCCGTTCATCCTCGCCGATCTCGATCGCTTCCGGTTTGGACAGCACCAGGCGCACCCCGAGATAGATCAGATAGGCGCCGCCCAGTACGCGGACTGCCCAGGCAAGCCATTGAAACTCCGAGAGGATCGCCGACAGGCCAAGCATCGAGAGCGTGGCGTACATACCGAGCCCTGCCGATACGCCGAGCGTGGTGAACAGGCCGGCCGCCGTGCCCCGCGTCATCGACGAGCGTACCACGGCAACAAAATCCGGACCCGGCAGGATCAATGCGGGAATGAATACGGCGAAGATGCCAACGAGCACGACGATCGGTTCCATAGATTGAAGGAACCATGCTGGCGAAACGCTTGCAAGCGCCTAGAACGGCCCCGCGAAAGCGCGTTGCAGAAAGGCCTGAGTTTCGGGCCGGAAACGCCAGTTGGTACCGACCGGACAGGCATTGCGGCTGAAGCAGCCTTGTGTGCGGCAGTCGCCTCCCTGCCCGCCGCGAACATGCCCAAGGCACGCAGCGTGGTCGAAGCCGCTCAACGAATGAGCGTCCACCGGACAGGCATTCAGGCAAGGTTTTCCGATACATGCATCACAGGGGTGAATCGGTTTCTCAACCTGTTGATTCACCTTCTCAGGCAGCGGCGCGTCGAACAGAAGCGCTGCGCGATAGCTGTGCCATAGGCCATATTCGAGGTGGATCAGGACACCGATCGGCGAAGCCCTCAAACCTTCCGCCCGCATCGCCCATTGCTGGAACGGCGCATATGGCCGGTCGTTGGGCATGACAAGCCTCGCGCCGTAAGCATCGGAGAGCGCGCCGACAATCTCGCGCGTCCAGCTGTCGAGCGGGTTCTCGATCGACCCGCCCTGCTCCAAAATCCAGTCCTGGAAAGGTTGCCACCAGCCGTCACCGGCAGAACCGACCAGAACGATGGTTCCCGATAGCGCATCCTCTGAGCCGAGTTCGAAGCTTCCCCGCATCATGAGCCCGTGTGGCGCAAGCGCCGCCGAAAGCTCGTTCGCGGGGATAGCAGGCATTGCGCCTACCCTTCCGGCTTCCGGATCGCCGAGCGCCAGACTTCCTTGTGAATGATATCGGCCACTTTAGCCCGGCCTGTAACGGGCTCCCTTCATGTGAAGGCGTCGGGCATCGATTCCTTCTTCTTCGCGATGAAGTCCTGCAAGCCTTCTTCGATGCCGCGGTCGAGCCCTGGCGCCTCGTAGCTCGCGAGCCACTGTCGCGCGATCTCGTTGGCGCGCTGGCGCGCCGTCTTGCCACCTTCGGCCTGCCACTGCTCGAACGAATTGTTGTCGGCAATGTTGGAGCGGTAGAATGCTGTCTGGAAGTTGGCCTGCGTGTGGGCGCAGCCGAGATAATGGCTGCCGGGCCCGACTTCGCGAATGGCATCCAGCGCTTGTCCGTTCTCCGACAGATCAAGCGGCTCGGAAATCCGCTGCTGCATGCCGAGTTGGTCGATATCCATCATGAATTTCTCGAAGCATGAGACGAGCCCGCCCTCCAGCCAACCGGCCGAGTGCAGCACAAAGTTCGTGCCTGCAAGCAGCGTCGAGTTCAGCGTGTTGGCGCTCTCATATGCTGCCTGCGCGTCGGCAACCTTTGAGGCCGTCAGCGAACCGCCGGTACGGAACGGCAGCCCGAGGCGCCGCGCCAGCTGCCCTGCCCCGTAAGACACCAGCGAAGGTTCCGGCGTGCCGAAGGTCGGCGCACCCGACTGCATCGAGATCGAGGAAGCGAAAGTGCCGAACACAACCGGCGCTCCGGGCCGCACGAGCTGCGTGAAGGCGGCACCCGCAAGCACCTCGGCGAGCACCTGCGTCAGCGTGCCGGCAACTGTAACCGGGCTCATGGCGCCAGCCAGAATGAACGGCGTGATGATGGTTGCCTGATTGGCGCGCGCATATACCTTGGCGGCACCCAGCATCGTCTCGTCGAACACCATCGGCGAGTTGGCGTTGATCAGGTTGATGACGACCGTGTTTTCGTCAACGAACTGATCACCAAACAATATGCGGCACATCGCGACAGTGTCTTCAGCACGCTCGGGCGCGGTCACCGAGCCCATGAACGGCTTGTCGGAATAGCGCATATGCGAAAACACCATGTCGAGATGGCGTTTGTTGACCGGTATATCGACCGGTTCGCACACAGTGCCGCCCGAATGGTGGATCGACGGCGCCATGTAGGCGAGCTTCACGAAATTGCGGAAATCCTCGATGGTGGCGTAGCGCCGCTGATGGTCGAGGTCGCGCACGAAGGGCGGACCGTAAACCGGCGCGAATACGGTTGCATTACCGCCAATCTCGACGGAACGCTCGGGATTGCGTGCATGCTGGGTAAAGGTAGACGGCGCAGTCTTCAGCAGTTCGCGGCAAAGCCCTTTCGGGAAATGCACGCGCTCGCCCTGCACGTCCGCGCCTGCTTCCTTCCACAGCGCCAGCGCCTCGGCGTCATCGCGAAACTCGATGCCGATCTCCTCCAGCACCGTGTCGGCGTTCTTCTCGATAAGTGCGAGGCCTTCCTCGTCCAGCACTTCATAGGGCGGGCGGGCGCGCCGGATATAGGACAGTTGCACACGCTGGCCGCTGGTGCGTGCCGCCCTGCGGGCCGAAGCACCGCCACGTTCGCCGCGGCCGCGCCGCCCGGCGGCTGAGCCCGCTTCCTGCATCTGCACGAGTTCGTCTTCCATGGCCGTATCCCGGTGCCGCAACCGCCGCCTGGCGGCATTTCGGCGATCTTGTAACCGACAAAGATGGCCGAAACGGCCCGCAAGCGCCAGAAGGTGTCGCAAACCAGCCAAGCCCGCCCGGCAACGAATTATCACACTGGATCAGTCGCTTTCCTTTTGCGTCAAGTCGCAAATCGGCTATGGCAGGGCCAGCGGCGAAGACTATGAAGCTGTTGTGCTTTATGTTGCGGTGACCTGAAGTCAGAACCTCCGGGGAGTTGATATGTCCGACGACGAGATCATCCTGTCCGAACTGAACGACGAAGATCTCGTTCTGCAAATGCACGACGATCTCTATGACGGTCTCAAGGAAGAGATCGAAGAAGGGACCAATATCCTGCTTGGCCGCGGCTGGGTACCCTATGACGTGCTGACCAAAGCGCTCGTCGAGGGCATGCGCATCGTCGGCGAGGATTTCCGCGACGGCATCCTCTTCGTGCCGGAGGTGCTGCTCTCCGCCAACGCGATGAAGGCCGGAATGGCGATCCTGCGCCCGCTGCTCGCCGAAACCGGCGCTCCGAAGCAGGGCACGATGGTCATCGGCACCGTAAAAGGCGATATCCACGATATCGGCAAAAACCTCGTCGGCATGATGATGGAAGGCGCCGGCTTCGAAGTCATCGATCTGGGCATCAACAACCCGGTCGAGAACTATCTGGAAGCGATAGAGAAGCATAATCCCGACATTGTCGGCATGTCGGCGCTGCTCACCACCACCATGCCCTACATGAAGGTCGTTATCGACACGCTCAAGGAAAAGGGTATTCGCGAGGACCTGGTCGTTCTCGTCGGCGGCGCGCCGCTGAACGAGGAGTTCGGCAAGGCCGTCGGGGCCGACGCCTACTGCCGCGATGCTGCCGTAGCGGTCGAAACCGCCAAGGATTTCATGAAACGCAAGCACAACCAGGTGGCTTAGCGCCTACTGTTGCTGTAAGGCGGGCCGTTCCGGCGGCTCCGGTCGCTCATTGGAAGACCCGCCTTGATGACAATGCCCCCCGCACAATCCGGCACCGGCGACGACCGTTACCAGCGCCTCGCAATTGCGGTCATTCTTTCACTGCTGGTGGTGCGGCTGGTGCTGTCGGCCAGTTTCCCGATATTCGCCGACGAGGCCTACACGCTCGTCGTGACCCGCTTCCCGAGCCTCTCCTATTACGATCACCCGACCATCGCCTTCGGGCTGCCGCGGCTCGCGGCATGGATGGCGGGCAGTGAGGCTTCGTTTTTCGTGCGCCTGCCGCATGTGCTGTTGGGTGCGGCTTCGGCCTGGTTGATCTTCCTCATCACCCGGCGGATCTTCGGTGCAGAGGCAGGTTTCTGGGCGGCTGTACTCTATTCGACGGCTCCGTTCTTTCTCTTCGCCGCATCGCATTTCGCGTTGCCGGAAGGCCCGCTCTATTTTTTCCTGCTTCTCACCCTGTGGATCGTGCTCCCCGAATTCCTCGGCGACGAAAAGCCGAATACCGGCCGCTGGGCACTCGCCGGGCTGACGCTGGGCGCTGCCATGCTGTCGAAATACACCGCGGCGCTGTTTGCGGTTTCGGTGTTTGCGTGGATGGTCTGGGAGCCGCGCGGGCGGCGCATCCTGGCAACGCCGGCACCCTGGATTGCCGCGCTCATCGCGCTTGCATGCACCGCGCCGATTTTCATCTGGAACATCCAGAACGACTGGGTCACGCTGCACTTTCAGTCGAGCCGTACACACGGCGGCGGGTTCAGCATCACCCGGTTCCTTGTTCTGCAAGCCGGCCAGATTGGTTTCCTGTGGCCTTGGATCTGGGCATTCGCGCTGTTGACGACATTTCGTGCGGTGGTCTGGCCGCGTTTCCCGGTCGAGCGCATGCTCGGGCTGATGGCAGCGCTGCCGATCGTTCTTTTTGATGTCGTGGCGCTGGTCGCCAGCGAGATGCTGCCGCACTGGTCGATGCCGGGTTTCGTGTTCGCATTTCCGCTGGTCGGCGCCTGGTTTGCGACCAAACGCGCGACATGGCCGCGCCTGCTGCCGCGTCTTGCCGTCATTCCGGCCGCAATCCTGCTGATCCTGGCTCCGCTAGCCACGCTGCAGGCAAATACTGCCGCGGTAACGCGCTGGCTTGGCCTGCCCTCCGATTCCGACTTCAGCTGGACCTCGCTGTCATGGGATGCGCTGCGCCAGGATTTCGAGCAGCGCGACATCTACGACGACCCGGACGCGTTCATCATACCGGCAAGCTGGGTCATCGGCGGGATGGCAGGCTACGCGCTCGGCCCCGAAATGCCCGTGGCGCCGGCGCTCGCGCGCCCGCTGCATCTCGCCTACATTCCCGACGACAGGCTTCCGGCCCGCAAACATGGTTATGTCATTTCGGCGGCGCATCTGAATTCGACGGACGCCGAACTCAACTGGATGAGGCAAGTGGCAGCCGGAAAATACGATGAAATAGGCGATCCCTGGTTCGTGGTTCAATCGCGCGCCGACGCGCCGGCATTCACGATAATCGTTCTCCCGGTCACAGGCCGCTGAGATGGAATTTCTTCGGTTGCAGTGTCATCGCGGCTAAGATGGAGTCATGAACGAATTCGCCCCACCGCAGCAGATCGAACCGGAAAAGCTTCTGGTCATCGCCTGCGGCATGATCGCGCGCGAAGTACTTGCGGTGCGTGACCGACACGGCTTCGAGCATCTGGAACTGCGTTGCCTGCCGGCCGAATATCATTATTACCCAGACAGGATCCCGCCGGCCATGGATGCCGCCATCGCAGAGGCGCGCGCGGAGGGCTACAGCCACATCTATGTCGGATACGGCGATTGCGGCACCGGTGGAATGCTGGACAAGGTCTGCGAAAAGCACGGTGTCGAGCGCATCGCCGGCCCGCACTGCTTCGCATTCTACCAGGGCATCGACGCATTCGAGAAAATCGCCGACGACGATTTCACCTCGTTTTATGTGACCGACTTCCTGTGCCGCCAGTTCGACGCCTTCTTCATGCGTCCGCTCGGGCTCGACCGTCATCCCGAGCTCGCAAAGGATTATTTCGGACATTACGAAAAGGTCGTTTATCTGGCCCAGACCGACGATCCCGAGCTGGACAAGGTGGCCGAAGGTGCCGCGCGCATGCTTGGCTTGGCCTATGAGAAGAGGCGCACCGGATATGGCGACCTCGATCAGGCGCTTGCGGGTGCTGCCCGCGCGAGCCGTGCCTGAGCGCCGACGCGGCTGCGAGCCGACTTGCGCCGCTATAGATGCGGCACTAACACCAGCGTAAGCTGGAGTGCGATTCCGCATGTGTGAAACCGTTGGCAATTGCTGACACTGCCGGATCGGACCGAGCATGACCGGCACAAATCTCGTTTACCGCAAGCCGCCCCGGCGATTGTCGCAGGTGCTGCGCCAACTGGCTGATTCGTCAGACGGCCCGGTAACGGTGGCGATGATCCGCGATGCGCTCGGCGACCGTAGCTATGCAGCGCTTCTTGTGTTCTGCGCCTCGCTCAACCTTCTGCCTCTTCCGCCCGGCTCGACCCTGCTCTTCGGCCCCCCTCTGATACTGCTCACGGTTCAGATGGTGGCCGGCTACGAAACGGTATGGCTGCCTCGCTCGTGGCTGAACCGCTCGGTGGGCCATGAGCGGTTTCGCGGCATGATCGACCGGCTATTGCCAAAGCTCGAGCGCCTCGAACGGCTCGTCAAACCGCGGCGCTGGCCATTCGTGTCCGCCAAGACATCCGATCGCGTGATCGGGGCCCTCGGTTTGGTCCTTTCGATCGCCGTCACATTGCCGATACCGCTCGGCAACTGGCTGCCTGCATTTGCAGTCGCAATCATCGGCCTTTCCCTGTCGGAGCGGGACGGCGTGTTTCTGGCTTTAGGAACAGCGGTCGGCATTGTTTCGCTGCTGATCATTGCCACCGTCATAGGCGCTGCGGGCGCCATGGCAGCGCTGTTTTTCAGCGGATTGTAATCGCGCGAGATGCATATCTGACGAGGCACTTGCGCGTCGTTTTTGAAAGCTCGCGCGTCGCCTCACAACAAGCGGGACCGAAGCGCTTGCGTCAATTCTCGCAAACATCAAGGAGACAGGCTGAATGGCCGATCTGATCGTCGTCTACTGGAGAGACATACCCGCGCAGGTGATCGTGCGCAAAGGAAGGCAGAACGCCAAGCGCGAACTGCCTTTGCGCTTCACCGAGGCGATCGACATGTGCGCCATGCGGACCGGCGCCGGCGACACAGACGCCTATCTGGCGGAATGGCGCAAGGCCGATCCCGTACCGGTGAGCGACGAGCTGGAGGCCGAGGCCGACAAGGCGCTTGCCGCAATCGACAGTGAGTACGACAAAGACAGGCTTGTCGCCCTGGTGAAAGCAGGTGGGAGGGACGATGGCTGAGCGGCCGCACCCAACCCAGGCCGCGCTTGTTCGCCAGGCGCAGGCAAAAAGCGACTACAAGCCGGCCGATGTGTCGCCGCAAAGGCGCGTACAGGGCCGCTACACCATGCGCCTCTGGTCCGTGCGCCATTCGCGCGGCCTTGAGTGGTTGTACAAGCACTTCGCAAGTGTTTTTTTGACCCTTCACCCTGTCTGGAAAACGCTTGGCTACGGCCGCGTCGAAAGACCGGTCAAATTCGTCGAGCGCAACGTGAAGGGCCTGCTCTTCGACTGCCGCATGTGCGGCCAGTGCGTGCTGTCCTCAACGGGAATGTCGTGTCCCATGAACTGCCCCAAGCAGCTCCGCAATGGTCCCTGCGGCGGCGTGCGGGCCAACGGCAATTGCGAAGTCGAGCCGGACATGCCGTGCGTGTGGGTGAAGGCGTGGGAGGGATCGCGAACCATGCGAGAAGGCGACGCGATCCTGAGTGTTCAGAAACCGGTCGATCAGTCGCTGCGCGAAACCTCTTCCTGGCTGCGTGTCACCGCGCAGGCGGCGGCCGAGCGCGATCATGCGAAGGTTGCGCAGCCATGACCAAGCGCCCGCCGCAGGCCGACGAAAACCCCGCCGGCATCGACCTGCCGCTGGAGCCTCTGCCCGGCCATTCCTCGCTCGGGCGGCTGGAGCGCGTTCTGCGGCGCGGCGAATTTGCGGTCACCGCGGAGCTCAATCCGCCCGACAGCGCCAACCCGGCCGATGTCTACGAACGCGCCGCGATCTTCGACGGCTGGGTCGACGGCATAAATGCAGTCGATGCGTCGGGCGCCAACTGCCACATGTCCTCGGTCGGTATCTGCGCCCTGCTCACGCGCATGGGATATGCCCCGATTATGCAGATCGCCTGCCGCGACCGGAACCGTATTGCGATTCAGGGCGACGTGCTGGGCGCGTCGGCAATGGGCGTGGCGAATATTCTTTGCCTTACCGGCGACGGCGTGCAGGCTGGCGACCAGCCGGGTGCGAAGCCGGTTTTCGACCTCGACTGCATGTCGCTGCTGGAAACCATCCGCACCATGCGTGACGAGAGCAAATTCCTGTCTGGCCGCAAGCTGACCACACCGCCTGCAGTTTTCATTGGCGCGGCGATCAATCCGTTTGCGCCGCCGGTTGACTTTCGTCCGTACAGGCTGGCGAAAAAGATCGCCGCCGGCGCGCAGTTCGTACAGAGCCAGTATTGCTACGACGTTCCGATGTTCCGCGAATACATGAAGCGCGTGCGCGACATGGGGCTCACCGAGCAATGTTTCGTCATGTGCGGTGTCGGTCCCCTCGCCTCGGCCCGCACTGCCCGCTGGATGCGGTCCAACGTGCCGGGCGTGCACATCCCCGACGCCGTCATCGAGCGGCTGGAGGGCGCCGAAAATCAGAAACTGGAAGGCAAACGCCTTTGCATCGACATCATCAATGAGGTCAAGGAAATCGAAGGCGTCTCCGGCGTTCACATGATGGCTTACCGCCAGGAGGAGCTGGTTGCCGAGATCGTTCATGACGCCGGCGTGCTCAAGGGCCGCAGGCCGTGGCGCAAGGAGCCGCGCGCCGACGATATGCAGGTCGCGGAGCGGCTCGAACAGATCCTTGGCGAAGAGACCACCGAACGCCAGCAGGAAATGGCGAAAGACGCGGCGAACTGACCCGCTCGGTTGCCACACAACAGATAACGATATAAAGAAATCTTTATATCCCTTGGAGACCAGACATGACCCGTACCATCGTTGCCTCGGCAACCCGCGAGATCGTCATCGGCTTTGACCAGCCTTTCTGCGTCATCGGCGAGCGCATCAATCCGACTGGGCGCAAGAAACTCGCGGCGGAGATGGTCGAGGGAAATTTCGATACGGTGAAGAAGGACGCGCTCGAGCAGGTTGCCGCAGGCGCAACGATGCTCGACGTGAACGCGGGCGTGACGGCTGTCGACCCGAACGCCACCGAACCTGCGCTGCTGGTCAAGACGCTTGAGATCGTACAAGACCTCGTCAACGTGCCGCTGTCGATCGACTCGTCTGTCTCCGCCGCAATCGAAGCCGCGCTCAAGGTCGCCAAGGGCCGCCCGCTGATCAACTCCGTCACCGGCGAGGAGGAAAAACTTGAGGCGATCCTGCCGCTGGTGAAGAAATACGACGTGCCGGTTGTTGCCATTTCGAATGACGAAACCGGAATCTCCGAAGACCCGGATGTGCGCTTCGAGGTCGCCAGGAAGATTGTCGAGCGCGCCGCCGATTTTGGCATCCCCGCGCATGACATCGTGGTGGACCCGCTGGTCATGCCGATCGGCGCCATGGGCACCGCCGGCAAGCAGGTTTTTGCGCTGCTGCGCCGCCTGCGCGAAGAGCTCAAGGTCAACACCACGTGCGGCCTCTCCAACATCTCCTTCGGCCTGCCACACCGTCACGGCATCAATGCCGGCTTCATCCCGATGGTGATCGGCGCCGGCATGACCTCGGCAATCATGAACCCCTGCCGCCCGCAGGAAATGGAAGCCGTGCGCGCCGCAAACGTGCTGAACGGAACCGACCCGGACTGCATGACCTGGATCCGCACCTACAAGGACTACCAGCCGCATGCGCCGGGCGCTCCGGCTGCGGCACCTGTCGCTGCGCCAGCATCTGATGGCGGCCGCCGTCGCGGTGGCCGCGAGGCACGCAGGGCAAGGGCATAAGCTGTTGGTGCATCCTTCGAGGCACTGAATTGAACCCGCCGCCAATCATCACCGACCCACTCGTGCTCTTCATGCCCTCGGGCAAGCGCGGGCGCTTTCCGAAAGGGACGCCCGTGCTCGACGCCGCGCGTCAGCTCGGTGTCTATGTAGAGAGCGTGTGCGGCGGACGCGCCACCTGCGGCCGTTGCCAGATCGAGGTGCAGGAAGGCCAGTTCGCAAAGCACAAGATCACTTCCTCGCTTGATCACATTTCCCCCATTGGCCCGAAGGAGGAGCGCTACGACCGCGTGCGCGGACTGCCGGAGGGCCGGCGCCTGTCATGCTCGGCAACCATCGAGGGCGACCTGGTGGTTGATGTGCCGCAGGACACGGTGATCAATGCCCAGGTGGTGCGCAAGGATGCCGACACACGCCATATCGAACGCATGCCGGCTATTCAGCTGTGTTACGTCGACGTCGAAGAGCCTGACATGCACAAGCCGCTCGGCGATCTCGACAGGCTGAAAGCCGCGCTCGTTCGCGAATGGGGTTTTGGCGCTCTCGACGCCGATTTCCACCTCCATGCCGACATTCAGCGCATCCTGCGTGAAGGCAATTGGGCGGTAACGGCTGCAATCCACCGCGACCGCGACACGGAACGTGCGCGTATCATCGCAGTATGGCCCGGCCTGAAAAACGAAGCCTACGGGCTTGCCTGCGATATCGGCTCGACGACCATCGCCATGCATATGGTGTCGCTGCTTTCGGGCCGCGTCGCGGCATCCGCCGGTATATCCAACCCGCAGATCCGCTTTGGCGAAGACCTGATGAGCCGGGTGTCCTATGTGATGATGAATCCGGACGGCCGCGAGGCGATGACCAAGGCCGTTCGTCAGGCGGTTTCGGAACTCGTCGATAAGGTATGCGCCCAGGGAAATGCGCAGCGCGAAGACATTCTGGATTCGGTGTTTGTCGGCAATCCGATCATGCACCATCTGTTTCTCGGCATCGACCCGACGGAGCTCGGCGGCGCGCCCTTTGCGCTTGCGGTCTCCGATGCCGTTTCGTGCTGTGCAAGCGACATCGGCATTGAGCTCAATCGCGGCGCCCGCACCTACCTGTTGCCCTGCATTGCCGGTCATGTCGGCGCAGACGCAGCGGCCGTGACGCTGGCCGAGGGTCCGCACCGGCAGGACCGCATGATGCTGATCGTCGATGTGGGCACCAATGCCGAAATCGTGTTTGGCAGCAGCAAACGCGTCGTTGCCGCCTCCTCGCCCACCGGCCCGGCCTTCGAAGGCGCCGAGATTTCCGGCGGCCAGCGCGCGGCACCCGGTGCGATCGAGCGCGTGCGTATCGACCCGCAGACACTCGAGCCCCGCTTTCGTGTAATCGGTTCCGAACTGTGGTCGGACGAACCGGGTTTCGCCGAGGCGGTCAGCGGCACAGGCGTCTCCGGCATTTGCGGCTCCGGCATTATCGAAGTAATCGCCGAAATGTTCCTTGCCGGCATCATTTCCGAAGATGGCGTCGTGGATGGAGCGCTGGCTGCCAAGAGCACGCGCATCGTCCAGACGGGCCGCACCTTCGGCTATGTGCTCAGCGACGGCGAACCGCGTATCACCATCACGCAGAACGACGTCCGCGCCATCCAGCTTGCCAAGTCGGCGCTTTATGCCGGCACACGGCTTTTGATGGAAAAGATGGGCACCGACCATGTCGACGCCATCCGCTTCGCCGGCGCGTTCGGTTCGTTCATCGACCCCAAATACGCAATGGTTTTGGGCCTAATACCGGACTGCGATCTCGACGCCGTCAGCGCCGTCGGCAATGCGGCGGGCACGGGCGCACGCATGGCGCTTCTCAACCGCTCCTACCGCCGTGAGATCGAAGACACCGTGCGCCGCATCGAAAAAATCGAAACGGCTATCGAACCCCGCTTCCAGGAGCATTTCGTCAACGCAATGGCGTTGCCCAACAAGGTGGATGCGTTCCCCAATCTGCAAAAACAGGTCGCGCTACCGGAACGGCAGGCATCCGCAGGCGCAGAAACGGGTGGCCCGCCGCGCCGCCGCTCGCGCGAAGAACGTGCGGCGCGCCGCAACCGGACCTGAACCTCAGGCCGCTGCTTCGTGTAGCGTCTCCATTGTCGCGCGGAGATGCTCGGCTGCCGCCCGGGCAGGTGCCGAGGCCTCGGACACAAGCTGCATGCAGAGATTGTAGCAGGAAAGCTGCGGCAACCCATGTTCGGGTCCAAGCGCAACGATGTCGTCGCCAACGAATGACCGCGGCAAGGGAGCAACAGCCAGATCGGCCAATATCGCAGCGCGCTGCCCGGCCGTGTGCGCGCTCATATAGGCGATGCGGTATTCAAGCCCGGATTCGCCGAGCGCCTCGAGTGCGTCGGCCCTCCAGGCACAGCCCTCCTCCCACACCGAAATCGGCAACGGCTTGCGCATGAAGGCGTTGCCGCCCTTTGCGCCTGCCCACACGATGGGTTCGTTGAGGATCACATCAGCGTCCTGCGGCACGTTTCTGCAGGCCGTGTACAACGCGATGTCGAGCTCGCCCCGCCGCATCCGCTCTCGCAGATTGGAACTCTGATCGATGACGACATCGACAGCGACTGACGGGTGCGATTTCGCAAACCGCTTCAGGACCTTCGGCAGTATGCGCTCGCCGAAATCGTCCGGCGAACCAAGTCGAACGACACCGGAGACATCCGGCACCACGAACTTCGACACCGCATCGCGGTTGATCGCCAGCAGACGCCGCGCGTAGCCGAGTAGCATCTCGCCGTCCGTCGTCAGCGTGACCGAACGCGCATCGCGGGTAAACACAGTGCAGCGAAGAGTGTCCTCAAGCTTCTTGATCTGCATGGAGACGGCCGATGGAGTTCGAAACACCGCCGACGCGGCGGCCGTAAAGCTCCCTGTTTCGGCGATGGCCACAAAAGTACGCAGCACATCGAGCTCCAGAAGCGGCAGCGGGTGATTGAGCGGTGCGGTCATTCGGCGTCCTCATGGATCAAATTATCTGAATAGATCAGTCATTCTATTTCGTTTGATTGAATGACAGCCGTCGCCGATAGTCAAGCCATCAAATCAGCCCCGGTTGGGAACTTCAGGGCCGAAACGCCCGGCAACGACGAAAACCGACCGGCCGATACGACAGGAGACGAGACAATGAGCATCTTTTCGCCGATCCGCAGCATCGTGACCCGCTACGGCGCTCACCGGCGCCGGCACAACACGGAACGCATCATCCGCGGACTTCCGTCCGATGTGCAAAAGGACATCGGCTGGCCCGACATTGCCGACGGTCTTGCACGGGCCGACGATCGCCTCCGCGCAAACGGCAGCTGGCACAGGTGAAATCGGTATGCGGATTTTGCATACCAGGCATCGCCGCACAGCCAGCCCCCGCAATTAGCTGAAACTTAAGGGAATTTTCGGCGTGTTGCATATCCGTGGCGGCGATGTCGTTTTTTAAATACAGCGCTTCGTTTTTGTTTCGTCAGGCGGCTTCCAGCAAACCTATATGGGCAACAGACGAGCCGCCCCACTCCATCATGCGAAGGCGCTCCGGGTGACAGACCCAGCAACTGCATGGAGAATTGAAATGAAGCTATTTGCACGCATCATCGGTGGCAGCCGCAAGATCAACCCGACCACCGTCCACGAACGCGACCGCCTGCTGCGCACGATGCCCGGCCAGACGGCAGCCCTGGCAGCCGCGCGTTTCGGCTACGTGATCAGCTGACTCCCAATACGCGCGACCTCCCCTGATACCGCCGCACCGGGGCTTCCGATGCGGCGGTTTCATTATGTATGAGATGCGCGATTGCGAAGCGACAACCCATTGACTCCAAACCTTTTTTCTGTTGACGCTTTGCTTTCAGCGACATCACGCCGCTGATTTGCGATCCAGCGGGAGGGAACCGTCCATGATGCCGCCGCCCAAGCGGTCGATTGTGTTTTTCCTCATCGAAGACTTCACGATGATGGCATTCGCCACCGCGCTCGAGCCGCTTCGTGCGGCCAACCGCATGCTCGGTTACGAGGCCTACAGATGGCGGCTCTCAAGCGCGCAGGGCAAGCCCGTGCACGCATCGAACGGTGTGGAATGCGCCGTCAACACATCGCTGGATCAGGAACGGCGTATGATGACGGGCCCCGATCGCCCGACCATGGTCGTCGTATGCAGCGGTGTCGGAATCGAGAGTTTCGACAACCGTACCGTCCTGGCCTGGCTGCGCGAGGAGTTTAATCGCGGTGTCGCTATCGGCGGCTTGTGTACCGCCGCTCACGTTCTGGCCCGGGCAGGATTGCTGGCCAACCGCCGCTGCGCAATTCACTGGGAAAATCTGCCTGGCTTCCAGGAAGCTTTTCCGAAGGTGAATGTTTTCGCCGACCTGTTCGAGGTCGATTCCAACATCTACACCTGCGCCGGCGGCACCGCGTCGCTCGACATGATGTTGAAGCTGATCGGCGACGATTTCGACGATTCCCTCGTCAACCGTATCTGCGAGCAGTTTCTCACCGACAGGGTGCGCAACCCGACCGACCGCCAGCGCCTACCGCTGCGCGCGCGGCTGGGTGTTCAGAATTCGAAGGTGCTGACCATCATCGAGCTGATGGAGGCAAACCTCACCGAACCGCTGTCGCTGGTCGAGATTGCCGATCATGTCGGCCTGTCGCGGCGCCAGATCGAACGGCTGTTCCGCCAGGAAATGGGGCGCTCGCCTGCCCGCTATTACCTCGAAATCCGGCTGGACCGCGCACGCCACCTGCTTCTGCAATCCTCGCTGCCGGTGGTGGAAGTGGCGGTTGCCTGCGGCTTCGTGTCGGCTTCGCACTTCTCCAAATGCTACCGGGAGCTCTATGCCCGGTCGCCGCAGCAGGAACGCGCGGAGCGAAAGCAGCTCAACGCCGCTTGAGGGCCGCTACCTGGTTTCGTCCCAGAACTGGGTGCGCCCGCGCCATCGTTTCTCCCCGACCTGACAATCGTATGCCGCTTGTTCGGCTACCAGCACAACCGGCAAACCGCCGGACTGCTGCGGCACATAGCCGTTGGACGCAATTTCAAGCACGAGCTTGCGGCGCACCGCTTCGGGGAAGAATGTCCAGTCATGTACCGGAATGACGAACGAACCCGGACCCCCGGTGACGCATTTTTCGTAATAGACATCGAGATCGGGGATATTGAATGCGGCCATGTACTCGAAATCGGCCATGATCGGCAGCCCGTTGATGACGATGCCGCGCGACACCAGTTCGTCGCGCACGACATTGACCCATTCGCCCTGATTGTTCGGCCCGTCGCCGGACACGTCGACCACACGCTTCAGGCTGCGGAAGGAGCTTTCCGCGAAAAGGTCCGAGGCAAAGCGCAATCCCCCGGAAATTGAGGTGCGGCGCGCCCTGTTGTGCTCGCCGGTGCGAATCATCTCCGCAACCCTCTCGGCATCCTCATGGCTGGCAATAACGGTCCAGGGAACGATGACATATTGCGACTGGTCGCCGGCCCACTCCATGTAGGACAGCGCAATCTTGCCATGAATGCCATCGCGGATTGCGTCGATGACCGGCGCGCTGGTTATAGCCGCAATGTAGCCATCGCGCTGTATTTCCAGCTCTTTCTGGGACATTGAAAGCGAGATATCGACCGCGAGAACGAGCTCCACATCCACCACCTCCTGGGCGGACGCAGGCGCAGCCAGAACGCCCGTCAGGGCAATTACGGCACCGGTGCCAAAGGATCTGAGCAACCCGTTCAGCGCAACCATGCGAAAAGGATATGCGCAAAGCGTGCCCGCGCGCAGCAGAAATTGCGTAGTACGGTCCGTGCTCCATACACAATTGCGCGAGCGCCCGGGCTGGACTCAGGTCCTTGGCTTGAGGTTTTCCGGGTCGTAGAGCGGCTTGTAGCCGATCGCGGTGACCTCCACCGGGTAGGTCTCGCCGAAATACTCGACCGTCAGCTTCCGGCCTTCCTGGCAGTAGTCCCGGGGCAGATAGGCAAGCGCGATATTCTTGCCGATGGTCGGACCGTAAGCGACCGATGTGGTGAACGAGCGGCGGCCAAGCTCATCGACCAGCGTTTCGCCGGTGTCGGGATCCATCACCGGCATGATGCCCACGGGATAGCGGGCGACACCCTTGGAGTCGGTATTGTCGGTCATCACCAATGTGCACAGCATCGCCGGCTGATGCTCCCGCGCCCGGTATTCCAGATGTTTGGCCTTGCCGCGGAAATCTGCTTCCTTGACCTTGGGCCGCGCCAGATCGGCTTCGTAGAGGTTGTATTCGGTCAGAAGATCGGCGTTCTGCAGCCGCAGGCTTTTCTCCATGCGGCGCGAATTGGCATAGGTCTCGACACCGAACGGCATCACGCCGGTCTCGCGCAGCGCATCCCACACAGCGAGCCCGTCCTCATAGGCCATGTGCAGCTCCCAGCCCTGTTCCCCGACATAGGAGATGCGGAAAGCGGTGACCGGTTTCCCGGCTATGGTCAGCGGCTTGATCGCTGCAAACGGAAACGCCTCCGGCGACAGCGCATCCGGGTCCGACACGACCTTCTGCAGGGTCGTGCGTGCATTCGGCCCCCATATGCCGATCGTGACGTACTTTTCAGTCACGTCCGTCACCGTGACAGCGAAGCCTTTGTCCGCGGCGACGCGCTTCATGTAGTTGAAGTCGCGCGGGCCGGCATCGGCGCCGTCGATCACTCGGCAGCGGTCCGCCATGCGGATGACCGTCAGGTCCGCGCGCACCATACCTTCTTCGTCGAGGAAGTGCGTGTAGATGCCTTTGCCGACCATATTGTCGCCACCGATCTTGGCCGCACACAGCCATTCCATCAGCGCAACATGATCCGGACCTTCGACGTCGTAGATCGCGAAATGCGACAGGTTGACGATGCCGCAATCCTCGCTCATCGCCAGATGCTCGGCATTGGAAACGCGCCAGAAATGGCGGTTGTCCCACTCGTTTTCGCGCACCGGGACACGGTTGCCGTATTTCTCGAGCAGGTGGTCGTTGGCGGCGTAGCCGTGAGCGCGCTCCCAGCCGCCAAGCTCCATGAAATGGCCGCCGAGCTCCTTTTCGCGCTCAAAGAACGGCGAGCGGCGAACATTGCGCCCCGTCGCATAAGGTTCGCGTGGGTGAACGGCGGGATTGTAGATTTTCTGCGCCGCCTCGCCGCAGCGGCCGGTGACGAAGGCGTCATCTGTCTGGTGCGGGTAAAAGCGCGCATAGTCGATCGCGTGATGGTCGATCTCCGTGCGGCCGTCGGTCATCCAGTCGGCGACCAGTTTCGCCATGCCGGGCGCGTCTTTCACCCAAATGGCGACCGCATACCAGAGCCCCCGCACCTTCTGGCTTTCGCCAATGGACGGCCCACCATCGGCGGTAACTTGCAGAAGCCCGTTGAAGGAGCGCCGCTCGTCATAGCCGAGCTCGGCCAGGATCGGCGTGAGTTCGATGGCGCGCTCCAGCGGTTCCATGATCTGTTCAAGGTCGAGGTCGCGCTGCGAGGGCGAAAGCCGCGCCTGCTCCTTTTCAAGCAGATCGCGGGGATGAACGAGCCGCGGCTCCTTCTCCTCGTAATAGCCCCACTCGATCATGCCGCCTTCCGACGTCGTGGGGTCGCCCGTGTCGCGCATATAGGCCGAATTGCCCTGGTCGCGCAGCAGCGGGTAGCCGATTTCCTTGCCAGTCCCGGCAAACTCCGCAAAGGGCCCGAAGAAAGTGAGCGGGTGGTCGACTGGCATGACCGGCAGATCCTCGCCCGCCATTTCCGCGATCAGCCTGCCCCAAAGCCCTGCGCAGACGATCACATGCTCGGCGCGGATCGCCCCGCGCTCCGTGACCACGCCGGCGATGCGGCCATCCTCGATAACCAGCGACGTCGCGGACGTGTTCGCGAACGTGCGCAGCTTGCCGGATGCCGTGCCTTCGTCGATCAATTCGCCGGCCACAGTCTGCGAGCGCGGAATGACAAGGCCGGCATCGGGATCCCATAAGCCGCCCTGCACCACCTCTTCTTCGATCAGCGGGAATTTTCCCTTGATCTCGGCCGCTGAAACCAGATGCGCGCGCGTACCGAACGCTTTGCCGGACGTAACCTTGCGCCTGATCTCGTCCATCCGCGCATCATCGCCGGCACGCGCCACTTCGAGCCCGCCGACGCGCGCATAATGGCCGCGCTTTTCGTAGAAATCGATCGAATAGAGCGTCGTCCAGCACGACAGAAAATCGTGGCTGGTCGCGTAGCAGAAATCGGAGGCATGCGCCGTGGAACCGATGTCGGTCGGGATACCCGACTTGTCGATCCCCACGATGTCATCCCAGCCGCGCTCGATCAGATGATGCGCAACAGAAGCGCCGACAATCCCACCGACACCGATGATGACGACCTTCGCCGATTCAGGAAATTTGGCCATGCCGCGGCTCCGCTTTATTCACTGCGGCGCGACTATAGAACCCGCGCTCCACCCCGTTGAAGCCTGATTGCGACATCGGCAGGAGGCCGGGCGACGCCGCGCTTCGTGCAAGCTGCGTGCACGCGCTATTCGTCGCCGAGATGGCCTCTCGGTTTGCGCCGGCGCCGCGGCTTTTGCGCCTCCGCATCTGGAAACAGTTCCTGCGGGTCGATGTCGGCTTTCTTCTGCGCCCTCGGTCTCGCCTTCTTCTGCGGCTTCGGCTCGCCGAGATCGCCACTGGTGCGGATATGCAGATCGCGCTGCGGAAACGGGATTTCGATCCCCTCTTCCTTGAGCCGGTCGTAGATCGCAAACCGAATGTCGTTCTGGATCGCCAGTTGCGACATCACGTCGGCGAGGAAAAAACGCACCTCGAAATCAAGCGAGGAATCGCCGAAGCCGGCGAAATAAACCATCGGTTCCGGATTCTTGAGGATCGTGGGGTGCGCTTTCGCGATCTCCATCAGGATTTCGTACACGCGGCGCGGATTGGCGCTGTAGCTGACACCGACCGGGATATCGACGCGGCCCAGCCTGTTCTTGTGGGTCCAGTTCCCGACTGCCGAATTGATCAGCTCCGAGTTCGGCAAAATGACCGACTGGCGCTGGAACGTCTCGATTTCGGTCGCACGCACGCTGATCTTCTTCACCGTGCCGCTGACACTGCCGGCTACGATCCAGTCGCCGCTCTTGAATGGGCGCTCGACCAGGAGGATCAGCCCCGAGACGAAGTTCGAGACGATATTCTGCAGACCGAAGCCGACGCCCAGCGACAGGCCGCCGGCAACGAGCGCCAGGCTTGAGAGGTTGATGCCGGCCGCAGACACGCCGATCAGTATGGCGATCGCTATGCCTGTGTAGCCCACCACAGTCTTGATCGAATTGCGGACACCGGCATCGACCCGCCCGCGCGTCATAACGGAGCCGTCCAGCCAGCGCTGAAACCAACGGGTGACGAAGAAACCGATGATGAAGACAAGTATGCCGGTCAGCACATCGAGGATCGAAAACGAGACCGACCCCACCTGTATCTGCCGCAGCGAACGCAGCACCCAGGTGGTGATGTCGCCCCACTGGAAACCCCATTGCAGCAGGATCAGCGGAATGCCGATTGCCACGACCAGCACGTTGATCGACACGGAAAACAGCAGACCGAGCTGATCCTCCAGCGTCTGGTTGCTTTCGAAATTCCGGTCGAGCCAACGCCCGAACAAAGTGTTGCGAATGGCGCCCAGGTCGGAAAGCGCCCTTGCGGTAAGGTGCCCGATATACATGGTGGCGAGGATCGCGCCGGTGACGACGATCTGCTGCGAGATGAAGCGCGCCAGCCCGATATAACCGAGAATACCGGCGGTAATGGTGCTCAGCCCCAGTGCCAGAAGCGGATAGAGCAGCCAGCGCGGCCATGGCCGCGGCGAGCCATCCTCGTTTTTAAACGGCTTCACGAAGGCTATCAGGATGACCAGAACGCCGACCACGAAAGTGGCGAGCAGGCTCTTGGCGACGGTGAGCGACAGCGGCGAACCCAGAACGTCGTTGACGCGTGAGAAGATGAAATCGAAACCCGTCGCAATCGAGGTGATCCAGACCAGCCAATAGAGCTTGCCGGCCGCTTCGGGCGCCACTGGAATAAGGCTCCAGTTGGGGAGCGATGGCGAAAACAGGGCGTGTGCGAGCCGGTTGACCAGGAACACGGTCGCAATCACATTGAAAGTCGTGCTCAGGAGCCGCGCGATATCGGGCCACAGAATGTCGAAATAGGCCATCATGGCGTAGCTGGTGCCGAGGAAGACGGCCAAGGCCAGCGAAGGCAGCAGGGTCGACCAGAAGGCGACGGAGAGCCGGCTGAAATATGACGGGTTTTCGATATGCGGGTCGGCAAAGATCAGCGACCCGAACAGCCTGCGTCCGCCGTAGAAAAGCACCGTCGCGGCCGCAAACGAGATGAACCCCGCCAGAAGAGTTGCGTTGAGCTTGAACCGGAGAATGAACTGCAGCCAGGACGAAACCGTCTGTTGCAGGTGTTCCAGCTCGGCGAAGAAATCGCCGACCATGTCCGAACTCAGCGCATCGCTGACATTGTAGTGTTTTGTAAGCTGGGTCGCGAAGAGCTCGCGGCGTATCTGCTGAATTTCGTTGATCAGCCTGTCGATCCGCAGCGCCAGGTTCTCAATCTCGCCGAGTACGGCGTTGATATCCGCTTTTTCCAGCGCCAACAGCGACCGTTCTTCCTTCAACGCCTCCGGCTCAGTTCCTTCATCGCCGGGGGGGCCGATCTGGTCCAGCCGGTTGTTGATTTCCTGGAGACGGGGCGCGAAGGCGGCTCGGCTCGCGTCCAGCCTTATGCCGAGGGCTTCCAGCTCGTTCCGAACATCGACCAGCTCTGTGTCGCCGCTGCCGTCGTTGCGCATTTTGGCTTCAAGCGCGTCGACTTCCGCGGCCAGGCCGCGCACGATTGCCATTTGTTTCTTGGCAAGTTCGGCCGTTGCCGCAGCATTTGCGGCGGCCGAGGTATCGCTGCTTTCCGCCGTAGGCGCGTCAGCCTGCTGTGCAGATGTGGAAACCGGTACGGCAACGACTATGAGCAGCGCCGCGATGATGGTGAAAAGTCGAAGAAACGCGGCGGCCGGCATGGTTCTCGCTGATAAAGCTGACATTTGGCCGCCATTGATAGGGTGAGCCGCCACTAGGAGCAAGGCGCGGCGCGGCCTATGGATAACGTCCCTCGGTGGTCGGCAATGTTAAAGCCGACGGCGCATATGTTGTGTACATCGGAATGCAAAGCGTTAGGGTCGGCGCATCGGCCGTGTGCCGGACGGATGGGAACATGGCGGAATATTCGGCATTCTCGCTTCTGAGGAATGCATTCAACTCAAATCGGGATTGGAAACAGGCCTGGCGCAAGCCGGAGCCCAAGCCATCCTACGATGTGATCGTCATCGGCGGTGGCGGGCATGGCCTTGCAACTGCCTATTACCTTGCCGCCGAGCACGGCATTTCGAATGTCGCGGTGCTGGAGCGCGGCTGGTTGGGCTCCGGCAATATCGGCCGCAACACCACCATTGTCCGCTCCAACTATCTGCTGCCGGCCTCGACCCGCTTCTACGAGTTTTCCATGAAGCTGTGGGAGAACCTGTCGCACGAGCTGAACTACAATGTGATGTTCTCGCAGCGCGGCATTCTCAACCTGGCTCATTCGCCGGCGCAGGCGGACGACTATATCCGCAGAGGCAACGCAATGCGCCTTTCCGGCGGCGATGCCGAATGGCTGAGCGCGGATGAGATCGGCCGTAAGGTTCCAGGTGTCGACGTATCCGGCTCGGCACGGTTTCCCGTTGTCGGCGGTCTTCTTCAGCCGCGTGCCGGCACGGCGCGCCATGATGCAGTGGCCTGGGGTTATGCGCGCGGTGCGGACCGGCGCGGCGTCGACATCATCGAAAATTGCGAAGTGACCGGGTTCCTGCGCGAGGGCGACAGCATCACCGGCGTAACGACGACACGCGGCGAAATCCGCGCCGCCAAAACCGCCGTCGCTGTGGCCGGAAGCACCGGTCGCGTGATGAAGCTCGCCGGGATCGACAAGCTGCCGATCGAAAGCCATGTGCTGCAGGCATTCGTTTCGGAATCGCTGAAGCCGTTTGTCGATATGGTCGTCACCTGGGGTGCCGGCCATCTTTACATGTCCCAGTCCGACAAGGGCGGGCTTGTCTTCGGCGGCAATATCGACGGCTACAACTCCTACGCACAGCGCGGCAATCTTCCGATCGTCGAAGAAGTGATGAGCGAGATGGTGGCGATGTTCCCGTCCGTGGCCCGCGTTCGCCTGCTGCGTTCCTGGGGCGGCGTTATGGACATGTCGATGGATGGCTCGCCCATTATCACAACAGGGCCCCTCCCCGGCATGTATCTGAATTGCGGCTGGTGTTACGGCGGCTTCAAGGCGACGCCGGCCTCCGGCTTCTCGTTCGCATGGACCATTGCGCGCGACGAACCGCACCAGATCAACGCGCCTTACACGCTCGACCGTTTCCACCGCGGCGCGATCATCGACGAAAAGGGCCAGGGCGCCACGCCCCGGCTGCATTAGGGGCAAACGATGCGCATTACCTGTCCCTATTGCGGCACTCGCGACGTTGTCGAATTCACATACCAGGGCGATGCGACCGTCACGCGCCCGGACCCTGCATCAACCGATCAGGCCGCATGGAACGCTTATGTCTATGACCGCGCCAACCCGGCCGGAAAGCACAGCGAGCTGTGGCAGCATTCCGGCGGCTGCCGCGCGCATCTTGTCGTCGAGCGCGACACTGTGAGCCACGTCATCACCTCGGTTGCATTTGCCGGCATAAAGCCGAACCCGGCCCGCACAACTACGCCAAAACGCAAGTCACCGGCGCGCAAGGCCGCGACACGCGGAAAGGCAGCGTCATGAGCGGGCGCAGAATTTCCGACCGCGGCCGCATCGACAGAAGCCGCAGCATTTCATTCCGATTCGACGGCAAATCGTACTCGGGTTACGTAGGCGACACTCTTGCGTCGGCACTGCTTGCCAACGGAGTCGCGCTATTTGGCCGGTCGTTCAAATATCACCGCCCGCGCGGCGTGCTGACCGCCGGCATCGATGAGCCGAACGCGCTGGTCACCGTCATCCGCAACGGCAAGCGCGAGGCCAACGTCCCGGCGACGCAGCTTGAGATCCATGACGGGCTCGTCACCGAGAGCCAGAACCGGTTTCCTTCGCTCGCATTCGACGTGGGTGCCGTCAATCAGCTGGCCGGATCGATCTTCTCCGCCGGCTTCTACTACAAGACCTTCATGGGACCGGTGGTGGGGCCTTTGCGTGGCACCCGCTTCTGGATGTTCTGCGAATGGTTCATTCGCCGTGCAGCGGGTCTTGGACGCGCCGACCATGCGGCCGACACGTCGCGCTATCAGCGCATGAATGCCTATTGCGATGTGCTCGTCGTCGGATCGGGTCCGGCTGGCCTTGCCGCGGCACGCGCTGCGGCTGATGCCGGCAAAAACGTGATACTGGCAGAACTCGATCCCGTTCCCGGCGGTTCAGCCAAATGGTCGGGCGAAACGATCGACGGCAAACCGGCGGCGGAATGGGCCTCGGGCGAGGCAGAGGCTCTGTCCGACCATGACAATGTCCGGCTTCTCACTCGCACCCATGTCTGGGGCTACTATGACGGCAACACGCTGGCTGCTCTTGAGCGCGTCGGCGATCACGTCGCCAGCGCAGCAGCCGGTGCGCCGCGTCACCGCCACTGGGTGATACGGGCCGGCACGGTGGTGCTGGCAACCGGCGCCTTCGAGCGGCCGATTGTCTTTCCCGGCAATGACCGGCCGGGCGTGATGCTGGCAAGCGCGGCACAGCGCTATGCGGCCGAATTCGGAGTTCTGCCCGGCAAGCGCATCGCCCTGTTCACCAACAACGACAGCGCTTATGTGGCAGCCGCCGAGCTTTCGGCCGCTGGAGCGGAGATCGCCGCAATCGTCGACACCCGGCAGGTGATTTCAGCTGGCGCGCGAGACCTTGCGGCAAAGGCCGGCGGCGAGCTGCTGCTCGGCCAGGCGATCAGTGCCACAAACGGCGGCAAGGCACTCGCCGGCATTACGGTCCAGCGGCTCGACCCGGTGACGGGAACGGCGTCTGGCGCCAAGCAGACAATTCCTGTCGACTGCCTCGCCATGTCGGGCGGCTGGTCACCGGCAATCCATCTGGCAAGCCAGGCGGGCGCAGCGCCGAAATGGAACGAGGACCTGCAGGCCTTCCTGCCGCCGGAACCGGCACAGCCCTGGCTTGGCGCGGGCGCGTTTGCGGGCGACACAACCACAGCCGACACATTGCGCAGCGGCCGCAATGCCGGCATGAAGGCAGCCGGTGGACGCGCCTCGCGTGCTCAGGCAGCGAAGCTGGACGCTCCACAGCTCGACCCCTTCCCCGCACCGGTGTTCGAAATCCGCTCGGCAGAAGGCAAGAGCGGCAAGGCGCTCGTCGATCACCAGCTCGACGTAACGGCGGAGGATGTGCGTCTAGCCCATCGCGAGGGCTTCCTCTCGGTCGAGCACCTGAAGCGCTACACCACGCTTGGCATGGCGACCGACCAGGGCAAGACATCGAACGTGCCCGGCCTCGCAATCATGGCGAATGCGCGCGGCATCTCGATCCCTGAAGCCGGAACCACCCGCTTCCGCCCACCCTTCGCGCCGGTCTCGCTTGGTTCGCTTGCGGCCGAGCGTTTCGGCGATGTCAGTCCTGACCGCTTGACCCCGATGCATGACTGGCACGTCGAGCGCGGCGCCGAAATGATGCCGGCCGGGCTTTGGCACCGGCCCCGCATTTACAGTCTGCCCGGCGAGACGCTGGAACAGGCCTATGTGCGCGAGGCAAAGACGGTGCGCGAAGGCGTCGGCATGGTCGATGTCTCCACACTCGGCAAGATCGCCGTAAAAGGGCCAGACGCGGCGGAGTTTCTCGATCGCGTCTACACCAACAAATTCTCCACCCTGGCGGTCGGCAAGGCGCGTTATGGCTTGATGCTGCGAGAGGACGGGCTCGTTCTCGACGACGGCACCACCTGGCGGCTCGGCGAAAACGACTTTCTGATGACGACAACAACCGCCGCCGCGGGCAAGGTGATGCAGCATCTTGAGTGCCTGCTCGATGTCCATTGGCCGGACCTCAAGGTCGCGCTTACCTCGGTCAGCGATCAATGGGCAGGTGCGGCGGTTTCAGGCCCGGATGCACGCAAGGTGCTGGAGCGCGCAGTGAAAGGCACCGCCGTCGACAACGAGACACTGCCCTTCATGGGCATCGTTTACGGCGAAGTCGACGGCGCGCAGGTGATGATCTGCCGCCTCTCTTTCTCAGGCGAACTGGCCTACGAGGTCTATTGTGGCGCCGGCCACGGCACACATGTCTGGGAAGCCCTTCTGGCAGCGGGCGAGCCATTCGGCATCCTGTCCTACGGCATGGAAGCGCTGGGCACGCTGCGCATTGAAAAGGGCCATGTAACAGGCGCTGAAATCGACGGCCGGGTCACCGCGCGTGATCTTTATCTCGACTGGATGCTGTCGAAGAAAAAACCCTTTGTCGGTTCCGCGATGATGGATCGCGAGGGGCTCGTCGACGAAGACCGCATCCGCCTGGTCGGCGTTATCTCGCTGGATGGGCTGCCGCTCGGCGGCGGGGCGCATATTGTCGAAGGTGACAGCCGAGCCGAGCCCAACGAAAGCATCGGCCATATGACCGCATTCTGCTATTCGCCGGTGCTGGCGAAATATATCGGCCTGGCGCTGGTGAAAGGCGGCAAGGCTCGCCATGGCCAGCGCGCTTTCATTGCTGACCCGCTGCGCAAGCGCTACGGGCCGGTTGAAATCGTCAGCCATCATTTCTTCGACCCGGAAGGGAGCCGCATACATGGTTGAGCGCGAATCCCCACTGGGTCAGGCCTACAAGCCCGGTCGCCACGGCAATGTGGCGGAGGCCGCGGGTGTAACATTGTCGGAAACGCGGCCCGGCTCGATTGTCGAGGTGATTGCCTGGCCGGGCAACGAGAAGACGGCTCTGGCGGCAATCAAATCGGCAACCGGACTGGCATTGCCAGATAGACCCGGCGCGGGCGTTTCCAGGGAAGGCAGGGCCGGATATGGCTTTGCGCCGCGGCGCTGGCTGGTCATCGACGATCGGGAAGGTGCTGCCCGGGAACTGCATAAGGCAGTCGCCGAAACGACCGGCGTGATCAACGACCTCTCGCATGGCCGCGCCGTGATCCGCATTGCCGGTCCGCGTGCGGAGTGGGTGCTCTCGAAGCTGTTTGCGGTCGATTTCTCCACCGGGGCATTTCCTGTCTCAAACGGCTGTTCGACCAGCCACCACGAGATTTTCGCGCAGATCCAGCGCACCGGGAAAAACCAGTTCGACGTGGTCGTATTCCGCTCCTTTGCACGTGCGTTCTGGACAACGCTTTGCCATTCTGCGGAAGAAGTGGGTTACGAAGTCAGCTGAAGGCAGTGGTTCGGTGGCCGTCCCGCGCAACCCTAGTCGCCGAGGAATGTCACCCAGTCTTCAAGCGGCGCGCGTTCGGTACGGAAACCGTTTTCAGGCTTCGAGGTATCCTCGTAGCCAATCGCCATGCCGCAGGTGACTATTTCCTCATCCGATATATTAAGTATTGGCCGTATTTGCTTGTGATATGGCGCAAAAGCAGCCTGAGGACAGGTGTGCAGGCCGCGTCCCCGAGCCGCGATCATCAACGTTTGCAGAAACATGCCGTGGTCGATCCACGATCCCTTGTTGAGCCGCCTGTCGATAGTGAAGATGACACCGACCGGCGCATCGAAGAAAACAAAATTGCGGTCGTGCTGTGAGCGCATGCGCTCGACTTCTCGGCGCTGGATGCCGAGCGCGTCGTAAAGCGCGAAACCGACTGTCCGCCGGCGCCCAAGATAAGGTTCGAAGAACTTGTCGGGATAGTATTTGTACTCGTCCCACTCGATTTTCTCGGCCCGCACGCCTGAATTCAGGATCGCGTCGGATATCCGGTCCTTCACGGCACCACGCGTCACATAAGCCTTCCACGGCTGCATGTTCGTGCCTGATGGTGCACGCGCGGCAAGCCGCAGGAGGTCCTTCATTGTCTCGTTGTCAACGGGATCGGGCAGGAACGCACGCACCGAGCGGCGCGTGCTGATCGCCTCATCTACGGCATCCGCGCTATCGGCGATCTCATTCTTGTCGTCACGCGCGAGCATGAACTGTCCTTCCAACCGTAACGGTCACTGGTTGCGCGGCGGATGTCGATTCTTGCCGCCAGCTTGCCTGCCGCTCGACAGTACATTGAAAATGATGTCTAATTTTTCACCAGATCATCGTCAAATGAAAACCACGGGACTATTTTCATGGCCAACTCGGCGAGCCAGGTCAAGGAAAGCAAGCTCACGCTGGCGCTTGAGCGCATCGATGCGCGCATAGCGCGCGACTTGCGGGCGCTGCGGCAGGCACGAAGCCTGACGCTTACCCAGATATCGGAGAGCATCGGCCGTTCCGTAGGCTGGTTGAGCCAGGTGGAGCGCGGTATTTCCATGCCGACATTCGCCGATCTCAGCCGCCTGGCAGACACATTCGGCGTCCCGATGAGCCTGTTTGTCAGTCGCGAAGCGCAATCCGAACCGGAAATGGAAGTTGTGGTGCGTGCCGGAGCGCGGCGTACGCTGGGACCGACCGAGGCCGGTCTTGAAGAGAAGCTTCTCTCTCCCGCACTGGGTGGCAGCTTCGAGATGCGGCACCGCACATTTGCACCGGGCGCTTCATCATCGCAGAAATCGGTGCGCGACGCCGAGGAAGCAGGTTATGTGCTTTCAGGCACCATCGACATTGAGGTCGATGGCACCTGGCATATGCTTCATGCGGGCGACAGCTTCCGCTTCAAGGGAAAGTCGATACGCTGGCGCAATGACGGCGACGCGGAGGCCGTCGTCATCTGGGTGCTTTCTCCGCCGGTCTATTAGCCTTCGCCGGGCGGACCGCACTCAATCGTCGAACAGCTTGATCGGCCGCTCGCAATGGAAAACCGGGCACTGGTTCGTGTCCTTGGTGCTGACATATGTCGGTGTCCGCACCTCCGGATGAAAACAATACCGGTTGCTCGAAACAAATCGTGTGTAGGTGTGTGCGCCGGTGGTGATAACGGCGGCTCCCTGTGCGTTGATCAGCGCTTGCGTCTGGTTGCAGGTCATCTTGCGCGCATCCGGGCGCGCTGCCGAAGCAGTTGCCGCGGACAGCACCGTCAACGTGCAAATGCCGGCAACAGATATGTTTCGCAAAAGGGATTTCATGGCATAGCCTTCCTGTCGCGCCCCTTCGGTTCGAAGATAGAAAGGCCTGCATCAAGGTCAATCGGCAAAATGCGACAGCGCCAGCAATGGTGTGCAAGCAGCGTTAAGGGCCCTGCCCGGCGCCTCGTACACCGGGCAGGGGTGGAAGTTGCGAGCCGCGCTGGGGATGCGACTCGCCTAACCGCGGTCGGGAACTTCTTCCACTTGGCAAGTTTCGCCCGATTCCAAGTGTGAGATAATTGCGCGATCACGGAACATGACTTGGGCGGCTCGATTTGCTGGAGCGCCAAGCCATTGCAAAGGCAAAGGAATTAGCACCGTGCCATTTTCGGAAACGCCCGGATTCAAACCCTCGAAACAGCATGAACAGCTGGGCTCAGCGTATTACGACGCGGTCGCGCCGGCTGATTTTCCGAGCCTGCGTCTACGTTACCGCAACCAGCGCTGGGCCGAACGAATCGGGCTCGGCAAGCTGTCGGATAGCGACTGGAACGATCATTTCGGCCGCTTCACACCGTTCAAAGGCAGTTTCGCCGAGCCGCTGGCGCTCAGATATCATGGCCACCAGTTCCAGGTTTACAACCCGCAGCTCGGCGACGGACGCGGCTTCCTGTTCGCCCAGTGCTACGACCTCAAAGACGGAAGGTTGCTCGATTTCGGTACCAAGGGCAGCGGCCAGACGCCCTACTCCCGCGACGGCGATGGCCGGCTGACGCTGAAGGGCGGTGTACGCGAGATACTCGCTACCGAGATGCTGGAGGCACTCGGCGTTAACACGTCAAAATCGTTCAGCCTCATCGAAACCGGCGAAGAGCTGTGGCGCGGCGACGAGCCCTCGCCCACGCGCTCATCGGTGCTCGTGCGCCTAAGCCACTCGCACATACGTATCGGCAGCTTCCAGCGCCTGCTCTATCTCGACGAGCACGAGAACATCCTGAAGCTCATGGACTACGCGATCGCAAATTATCTGCCGGAGGCCCAGCGCGAACCCGTTGAAGAGCGTGCCGTTGCGTTTCTGGAGGCGGTCGGCAAGCGCGTCGCCGCGACGGGAGCACGCTGGATGCTGGCCGGCTTCGTCCATGGCGTGCTGAATACGGACAACATCAACATCACGGGCGAAAGCTTCGACTACGGCCCCTGGCGTTTCGCGCCAACGCTCGATCCATCCTTCACCGCTGCCTATTTTGACCAGACGCGGCTTTATGCATTCGGCAGACAACCGGACGTGCTTTTGTGGAACATGACACGCTTGGCGGAATGCCTGCTGCCTTTCGCGCCCAAGGACAAGCTCGAAAACGTTCTGCAAGGCTTCGGCCCGGCATTCCGCGACGCGTTCAACGTCGCGATTCTCGACCGGCTCGGCCTCAGATCGGGAGGAGCCGAAACCGATCAGCGGCTCGCAGGCGCGATCTGGCAGTTCCTGGCCGAAAGCCGGATGCCATTCGAGCGCTTTTTCTTCGACTGGCGCGGGGCTGAAGCAAAGCGTGCAGCCGAAAGTCCGGAAGCCGTTGTCTATGAAAGCACTGCCTTCGGCCCGGTTGGAAAGCTGTTGGCCAAATACGAGCCGCGGGCAGCCGACATCGCCAACCATCCCTACTTCCAGCACACCGAACCCTGCACGATGTTGATCGACGAGGTGGAATCGATCTGGAAACCGATTGCGGACAAGGATGACTGGAATGCGTTCGAGACAAAACTGGCCGCGATCGGCGAAATGCGCGAGGCCTACGCGGGCGCGAACGCCTAGGCGTCGACCAACTCGACGTCAACCACGCCTTTTATCGCCTTGAACGCTGAGGCAATCCTGTTGTCGATCTTGTAGCGGTCAGGCAGAGCCACTTCGACTTCGCCGCCATTTTCAGGCCGAATGACGACCAGGCTGACCTGCCCGTCGCCTTTCTGGCCGAGCTGACGGGTCAATGCTTCAACAGGGCCGGGATCGCGCAGGTAGATGCGCATGGCGCGCTGCATCTGGCTTGCTTCGTCTTCCAGCGAATGCATGGTCTGCACGCGCAGATTCACGCCCTCCGGCCGGTCCTCCGCTGCGACCGTAATCACCACGGATTTGCCCGCTTCGATCAGGTCGCGGTGCTGCGCCAGCGTTTCGGAAAACAGCACCGCCTCGTACTGGCCGCTGGCATCGGAAAGCTGCATCACGCACATCTTGTTGCCGGTGCGTGTACGCCGCTCCTGTTTGGACGAGATGGTTCCTGCCAGGCGCCCTGCGGCGGCGCCTTTCTTCACCGCAAGCTGGAACTCGCCCCAGTTCTGTACCCGCATTTTTTCCAGCAATTGCCGATACTCGTCCAGCGGGTGCGCGGAGAGGTAGAAACCGACGGTCTGGAATTCCTTGTGCAAACGCTCCGCCGGCAGCCACGGCTCAGCCACCGGCAGCCGCAGCGCATCCTTCATACCGCCGCCGGCCTGGCCGAAAATGTCGCCCTGCCCCATCTCGGCGTCGTCGCGCGCCCGGCTTGCAAGCCCCATCATGCGCTCGATGCCGGCCCACATAGCAGCCCGGTCATGGCCGAAACAATCGAGCGCTCCGGCCGCTATCAGGCTCTCCAGCACACGTTTGCCGACGATGCGCGGGTCGACCCGGCCGCAGAAATCCTCCAGGTTTTCGAACGCCTTTTCCTTCCGCACGGCCACAATGTGGTCGACCGCGGCGTCACCTACGCCCTTGATAGCCGCCAGCGAGTAGAAGATGCGGTTTTCGCCGACCTCAAAATCGCGAAAACTGGTTTCCACCGACGGTGCCACCACCTCGATGCCCAGGCGCCGTGCATCCTGCCGGAACTCCGACAGCTTGTCGGTGTTGGCCATGTCGTAATTCATCGACGCGGCCAGGAACTCCACCGGGTAGTGCGCCTTCAGATAGGCAGTCTGATAGGAGACGATTGCGTATGCGGCTGCGTGCGATTTGTTGAAGCCGTAATCGGCGAATTTCGCCAGAAGATCGAAGATGAAATCCGCCTGCTGCTTGGCCAGCCCGCGCTCTACCGCACCATCGACAAAGCGCGTGCGCTGTTTGTCCATCTCGGCGCGGATTTTCTTGCCCATGGCGCGCCGAAGCAGGTCAGCTTCGCCGAGCGAGTAGCCCGACAGCTCCTGCGCGATCTGCATGACCTGTTCCTGGTAAACGATGACGCCCTGCGTCTCCGCTACAAGATGATCGATCTTGGGGTGGATCGAAGCGGTTTCTTCCTCGCCGTTCTTGCGCGCATTGTAGGTCGGGATGTTCTCCATCGGGCCCGGCCGATAGAGCGCCACCAGTGCGATGATGTCCTCGATGCGGTCGGGTTTCATGCCGATCAGCGCTTTGCGCATACCCGCACTTTCAACCTGGAACACGCCGACCACTTCGCCGCGAGACAGCATTTCGTAGGTCTGCGGATCGTCATAGGGAATCTGCGTCAGGTCGATCTCGATGCCGCGCTGCGCAACCAGCTTTACCGCCCGCTCCAGTACGGTCAGCGTCTTCAGGCCGAGAAAGTCGAATTTGACGAGGCCTGCATCCTCGACCTTCTTCATGTTGAACTGCGTCACCGGCATGTCGGATCGCGGATCGCGATACATCGGCACGAGTTCCGATAGCGGCCGGTCGCCGATAACAATGCCCGCGGCATGCGTTGATGCGTGGCGGTAAAGCCCTTCCAGTTTCTGCGCGATATCAAGCAGCGACTGCACGGCAGGCTCGCGCTCTACTTCCTCCGCGAAGCGCGGTTCGTTGGCGATAGCGTCTTTCAGCTTGACCGGGTTCGCCGGGTTGGCCGGCACCATCTTGGTCAGCCGGTCGACCTGGCTGTAGGGCATCTGGAGCACGCGGCCGACATCGCGCAGCACGGCGCGCGCCTGCAGGGTTCCGAAGGTGATGATCTGCGCCACCTGATCGCGCCCGTATTTTTCCTGCACATAGCGGATGACTTCTTCGCGCCGCTCCTGGCAGAAGTCGATGTCGAAGTCGGGCATCGATACACGGTCGGGGTTGAGGAAGCGCTCGAACAGCAATGAGAAGCGCAGCGGGTCGACGTCGGTAATCGTCAGCGCATAGGCGACCAGCGAACCCGCACCCGAGCCGCGCCCCGGCCCGACTGGAATCTCGCGCGACTTGGCCCATTTGATGAAGTCCGCGACGATCAGGAAGTAGCCCGGATATTTCATCCGCTCGATGACACCGAGCTCGAATTCCAAGCGCTCCGTATAGTCGCTCTCGCTGAAGCCGGCAGCCATGCCCTGCGCAGCAAAACGCCGCTGAAGGCCCTCGCGCGCCTGCCGCTTCAATTCGTTGGATTCGGCCAGCAATGCCGTCTCCGCATCGCCGCCCTCATCTGCCGTGAAGCGCGGCAGAATGGGATCGCGGTTCTGTGGATAATAGGAACAGCGTTTCGCAATCTCGATCGTGTTGTCGATTGCCTCCGGCAGATCGGCGAACAGCACCGCCATCTCGCGCTGCGTCTTCAGGTGATTGTCGGGCGTCACCCGCCGGCGGTTGTCCTCCGCTATGACGGAGCCATGCGCGATCGCCATCAACGCATCATGCGCTTCGTAGTCATCGGCGGCGGGGAAGAAGGATTCGTTTGTCGCGACCAGCGGCAATTCGTGCCGGTAGGCGAGTTCGATCGTCGCCGCCTCCACACGCCGGTCAAAGCCCTGCACGCGCTCCAGTTCGACGTAGAGCCGGCTGCCGAACAACTGCCTGAGGCCAAGCAGCCGCTCTTCCGCCTGCTCCTGATGGCCCGAAGCGATCGCCGAACCGATCGGTCCGCGTGGACCGCCGGTCAGACAGATCAGTCCGTCCGCATGGTCGCCGAGCCAGTCGACACGCACAAACACGCCCGCGTCCGGTGGATTGTCGAGATAGGCCCGGCTGACCAGACGGACGAGGTTCGCGTAGCCCGCCTCGGTCGCTGCCAAGAGGACAAGCGGTGCGGAGTTGCGGTCTGCTTTACGCCGGCCGCCCGGCTCATTGTCCGCTGGCTCTCCAAACCGCACATCAAGCTGGCAACCGACGATAGGCTGCACACCGGACCCCGCGGCCTTCTGCGCGAATTCCAGCGCGCCGAAGAGGTTGTTTGTGTCGGTGACGGCAATCGCCGGCGACTGCGTTTCGGCCGCATGTTTGACGATCTTGGCAATTGGCAGCGCGCCTTCCAGGAGCGAATAGGCCGAATGCACCCGCAAATGCACAAACGCGCGGTGCGGTGCGCTTGCCGGTTTTCCGCTATTTGAGGCAGCCTTTGCCGCTTCCCTGATCGGATCTGGTTTGTTTGCCAAAACACTCTGCCCTCGGCCCACCGCAGGGCCGGAATCGGAGTTATTCTTCGGCACCCCGCGCTCCGGGTAAACCCGATAGTTCGGTCATGGACAGGTTTTAGCAACCGCGGCTGCCAGAGCGCCAGGCTCCGGCACCAGCTGATCGGCACCGGCCTCGCTCAATTCGGCCTCGTCGCCATAGCCCCACAACACGCCGATAGCACCGACACCGTTGTTCCGGGCGCCGATTATGTCGTGTTTTCTGTCACCGATCATGCAGGTGCGGCCTGCTTCGATATGCCTGATCTTGAGAATGAACCCGATCAGGTCGGACTTGTCTGAAAGCCGCCCGTCGGCTTCCGACCCATAGACGGTGTCGAAATAGTCCGAGAGACCGAAATGAACGACGATCTCCTCGGCATAGGACTGCAGCTTGGAAGTCGCGACCGCCATGCGGTAACCTTGCGCCGCGAGCAACGCCAACGCCTCGGGAATGCCCTTGATCAGAACGTTCTCGAATTTGCCGACATCGGAATAGCGTTCGCGATAGAACGAGACCGCCTCCGCAACACGCTTTTCATCCTCCGTGGCAAGCAACTCGCGAAACGCGACCTGCAGCGGCGGACCGATGCACCAGCCCAGCGCCTCGGCCGCCGGTGCAATCCGCCCCAACTTCTCGATCGCATACTGGATCGACCTGGTGATGCCCTCGAACGGATCCGTCAGCGTGCCATCAAGGTCGAACAGCAGCGTGCGGGCGGCGGCGTCATTCATGCTAGGCAAATTCCATGATTACTGCGTCCACCGCCAGGCTGTCGCCCGGTTCGGCGTTGATCTTGGAAACGACGAGATCGCGCTCGGCTCGCAGCACGTTTTCCATCTTCATGGCCTCGACAACGGCCAGCGTTTCGCCTGTCTTGACCTCCTGACCCTCCGATACCGCGATCGAAACGACAAGACCGGGCATCGGGCAAAGCAACATTTTTGACGTATCCGGCGGCAGCTTCACCGGCATCAGCTTTTCGAGCTCGGCCATGTTGGGCAGCATCACCCGCGTATCGACGGAAAGGCCGCGCCAGGAAATCCGCATGCCGTTGAGGATCGGCCGCATCTGTGCGGTGACATCCGTATTGCCAACGCTGCCCCGCCAGATGAGCTCACCCGGACGCCAGTCGGAGCATACCTGCTGTGTCTGCCCGCCATCGACGGAGATGATGCAATCGATGGACCCGTTCGTCATCCCGTCGGCGACCGAAACCGCCAGGTAGTCGCCTCCGATCCGCGCCACCCAGTCCTTCTTTAGCCGGCCGCTATGCGGGGCAAGCCGTCCGCCAAGCCGGTCAAGCCGGTCGCGGCGCAGAAGCTCCGCCGTAGCCGCCACCGCGGCCAGAACGGCCTTCTCCTTGTTGTCCGGCAAGGCGGGGTGAAACCCGTCCGGATATTCCTCTGCGATAAATCCTGTCGACAAATCGCCCTTGCGCCAGCGCGGATGCTGCATCAGGGCCGATAGGAACGGCAGGTTATGGCCGATTCCTTCGACGACGAAGCCATCCAGTGCCTCCGCCATGGCGTCGATCGCTTCCATTCGCGTCGGCGCATGAGTGCACAGCTTGGCGATCATCGGGTCGTAGAACATGGATATCTCCGACCCTTCGAAGACACCGGTGTCGTTGCGCACGGTCACTCCGTCGCTGACGCCCTCTTGCGGCGGCCGGTAATGCGTCAACCTGCCGATCGACGGCAGGAAGTTGCGGTACGGATCTTCGGCGTAAAGCCGGCTCTCGACCGCCCAGCCGCTCAGCTTCACATCGCCTTGCTTGATCTTGAGCTTTTCGCCCGCAGCGACACGGATCATCTGTTCGACCAGATCGACGCCGGTGATCAGCTCCGTCACCGGATGCTCGACCTGCAGTCGCGTATTCATTTCAAGGAAATAGAAATTGCGGTCCTTGTCGACGATGAACTCGACCGTTCCGGCGCTCTGGTAATCCACCGCTTTGGCAAGTGCCACGGATTGCTCACCCATGGCCTTACGGGTTTTTTCATCAAGGAAAGGCGAAGGCGCCTCTTCAACCACCTTCTGGTTGCGTCGCTGGATCGAACATTCGCGCTCGCCGAGATAAATGGCGTTGCCATGCGCGTCGGCCAGCACCTGAATTTCGATATGCCGCGGCTCAACCACAAACTTCTCTATGAAGACACGGTCGTCGCCGAACGAGCTTTTGGCCTCCGAGCGCGCGCGATCGAAGCCGTCGCGCACTTCCTTCTCATCCCAGGCAATACGCATGCCTTTGCCGCCGCCGCCTGCTGAGGCTTTGATCATAACCGGGTAGCCGATCTCGCCGGCTATCTTGCGTGCCTCGTCGGCATCCGCAATGACGCCGATATGGCCCGGCACCGTGTTCACCTTGGCCTCGTTGGCGAATTTCTTCGACTCGATCTTGTCGCCCATGGCCTCGATCGCCCTGGGCTTGGGCCCGATGAAGACGATGCCTTCCTTTTCGAGAGCGGTGCAGAAGGAGGCGCGTTCCGACAGGAAGCCGTATCCGGGATGAACGGCCTCGGCGCCGGTTTCCTTACAGGCTGCTACGATGCGCTCGCTTAAGAGGTAGCTCTCGCTCGCGGGCGGCGGTCCGATATGCACAGCCTCGTCGGCCATCTCGACATGCAGGGCGTTGGCATCCGCGTCGGAATAGACGGCAACGGTGGCGATCCCCATGCGCTTCGCGGTCTTGATGACCCTGCAGGCGATTTCACCGCGATTGGCAATAAGTATCTTCTTGAACATGCAGCCACCGGCCTCCTGACGCCTATCCGTTTTATGGACCGGGTTTGAGGCGTCAAGGCGCATCTTTGCAGAGCGGCTGCGCATGGCACGCTCGCCAGCACCGGTCAGCGCAGCTGAGGGCCTTGATCGCACCGGCGAAAGCTGAAACCGTGCGCAAATATCATTTGCGAAGGAAATCTGGATAATGAAAACACGTGCCGCCGTCGCCGTTGCAGCAGGCAAGCCACTGGAAATCATGGAAGTTGATCTCGAAGGCCCGCGCGAAGGCGAGGTTCTGGTCGAGATCAAGGCGACGGGCATTTGTCATACGGATGAGTTTACGCTGTCGGGCGCAGATCCCGAGGGCATCTTTCCCGCTATCCTCGGTCATGAAGGCGCGGGCGTGGTGGTCGATGTCGGCCCCGGCGTAACCAGCGTGAAGAAGGGCGATCACGTTATTCCGCTATATACGCCCGAATGCCGCTCTTGCCCGTCCTGCCTGTCGCGCAAGACGAATCTCTGCACCGCGATCCGCGCCACGCAGGGCCAGGGCCTGATGCCCGACGGCACCAGCCGCTTCTCGATCGGCAAGGACAAGCTGTTCCATTACATGGGCTGCTCGACCTTTGCCAATCACACGGTTCTGCCGGAAATCGCGGTTGCCAAGGTCAATCCCGACGCCCCCTTCGACAAGATTTGCTATATCGGCTGCGGTGTAACGACCGGCGTCGGCGCGGTGCTCAACACCGCCAAGGTGACGCCAGGCGCTACGGCAATCGTTTTCGGCCTCGGCGGCATCGGCCTCAACGTCATTCAGGGCCTCCGGCTGGCCGGCGCCGACATGATCATCGGCGTCGATCTCAACAACTCGAAGAAGGAATGGGGCGAACGCTTTGGAATGACTCACTTTGTCAATCCGAAGGAGGTCGGCGGAGATCTCGTACCTCACCTCGTCAACATGACCAAGCGCGGCGCCGACCAGATCGGCGGTGCCGACTACACATTCGACTGCACGGGCAACGTGAAGGTGATGCGGGACGCGCTGGAAAGCGCGCATCGGGGTTGGGGTGAATCGATTATCATCGGCGTTGCCGGTGCTGGTCAGGAGATTTCCACCCGTCCTTTCCAGCTCGTCACCGGTCGCGTCTGGAAAGGCACAGCCTTCGGCGGCGCGCGCGGACGCACCGACGTGCCGAAAATCGTCGACTGGTACATGGAAGGCAAGATCGACATCGATCCGATGATCACGCACACGCTTTCGCTTGACGAGATCAACAAGGGTTTCGACCTCATGCATGCGGGTGAGAGTATCCGCAGCGTCGTGGTCTACTGAGGGTCCACTCCATGCTTTTTCCGCCCACCATCGCCGGCAGCCTGCCCAAGCCGGGATGGCTGGCGGAAACAGAAAAGCTCTGGCCGAAATGGAAGCTTGAAGGCGGCGCGCTCGAACAGGCCAAGCGCGACGCCGCGCTCATCTGGATCAAGCTGCAGGAAGAGGCCGGCATCGCCACCGTGTCGGACGGCGAGCAGTTCCGCACCCATTTCGTGCACGGCTTCCTGGAAACGATCGAGGGCATCGACTGGGACCTCAAGACCAAAATGGGCATCCGAAACAATCGTTATGTCGTGGATGTGCCGACGGTTACCGCGCCGCCGAAGCGCAGCCGCCCGGTGCACCGCGACGAGGCGGCTTTCTGCCGCGAACATGCGACCGGCCACCTGAAATTCACTCTGCCCGGCCCGATGACGATCTGCGACACGCTGGCCGACGGCCATTATGGCCGCCGTGCCGACATGGCGATGGCCTTTGCCGAAATACTCAATGAGGAAGCGCTCGAGCTCGAAGCAGCCGGCTGCGACGTCATCCAGTTCGACGAACCGGCCTTCAATGCGTTCATGGACGACGCCTGCGAATGGGGCATCGCGACGCTTGAGCGCGCAGCGCGTGGCCTCAAATGCCGGACAGCGGTGCACATTTGTTATGGCTACGGCATCGAGGCCAACATCGAGTGGAAGAAAACGCTGGGCGACGAGTGGCGGCAATATGAGCAGATATTCCCGGCCATCAACGCCTCGAAGATCGATCAGGTGTCGCTCGAATGCGCCAACTCGCACGTGCCGATTTCGCTGATCGAGCTGTTGCCCGACAAGGAGCTGCTCGTCGGCTCGATCGACGTTGCCAGCAACAAGATAGAAACACCTGAAGAAGTTGCCTCCGTCATTGAAACCGCACTCGGCCACGCCGATGCGGAACGAATTCAGCCCTGCACCAATTGCGGGCTGGCGCCGCTGTCACGCGAGGTGGCGGAAGGCAAACTGCGGGCGCTTGGCGCAGGCGCCGAGCTGGCGCGCAAGCGTTTCGGCTGATCGTCGGCAAAGGCGCTTTACCGCATCGCGCAGCGGAACTAAATTGAGGTGCAGGCACTCGCCGGCGCACGTTCCCGACAATGACTGAAGAGGCCACAGCATGATTCCTGCTGGCAATAACCTGTTTGTCGTCACGGGCGGCCCAGGCGCGGGCAAAACCACCCTGCTGGAGGCAGCTGCGACGGCGGGATATCGCACCGTGCCGGAATCCGGGCGAGCCATCATCAGGCTGCAGGAAGCAATAGGAGGCCGCGCCCTCCACTACGCCGATAGCGCCGCATATGCGGAGCTGATGCTCGACCGCGACATGCAGAATCACCAGCTATTTGCGGCGTCAGACGGGGCCTTTCTGTTCGACCGCGGCGTGCCGGACCTGGTCGGATATTGCCGGCTTGTCGGCATCGAGGATGCAGAGCATTTCTACCGTGCCGCCGAACTTTTCTGCTACAATCGCAAGGTATTTCTGGCACCGCCCTGGCGCGACATCTATGTCCAGGACAATCAGCGGCAGCAGGACTGGAGCGAGGCCGTGCACACGTTCGAATGCATCGCCAACGCCTACAGCGAGCTCGGCTACGATCTGATCGAACTGCCGCTAGCGCCGGTGGCCGAGCGTCTGGCTTTTCTGGAGGACGAGGTCGCCATTGCCCTCTGATGCTCCCGTTCTTTACGTCGACGCCGACGCCTGCCCGGTAAAGGACGAGGCAACGCGTGTCGCCGCGCGTCACGGCATCGTGGTGACGTTCGTTTCGAACGGCGGCTTGCGCCCGTCCCGCGACCCCATGGTACGGCATGTCGTGGTGGCCAAGAGCGCCGACGCTGCCGACGACTGGATCGTGGAGCAACTCCAGCCGGGCGACATTGTCGTGACCTCCGATGTGCCGCTCGCCGCACGCACTGTGGAAGCTGAAGCGACCGCGATCGCACCGACAGGCCGTCTTTTCACGGAAGAGAGCATCGGCATGGCTGTCGCGATGCGCGATCTCAAACAGCACCTGCGCGAGACGGGCGAGATCAAGGGCTACAATCCGGGCTTCTCGGCGCGCGACCGGTCGGCATTTCTCTCCGCGCTGGATCAGCTTGTGCGGCGCGCCGTCCGCGCTGCCGGGGACTAGGCGATCACGCTCGATTTGAAGTTAAGGTGATCGCCATCCCGAAACTCGACGGTAGATAATGCCGTTCCTGAACCCGACGACACGAAATAACGGTTGGAGCGGGAGGAGCAGAGATGTCGGAGCCGAGCGAAACACAAGAGGCCAGGCCAAAGGCCGGCAAGCTGATCTACAAACAGACGCTGGCAACGCGCCTCACGCACTGGGTCTGGGCTCTCAGCCTGTTCTTCCTTCTTCTGAGCGGGCTGCAGATATTCAACGCACATCCCGCGCTTTACATCGGCGATCAGTCTGGCTTCGCATTCGACAACGCTGTCCTGCGCATCGGTGGCGAGCGCACACCGGATGCCGGCCGCAGGGGATTTGTCGAACTGCTGGGCACCAAGTTCGACACGTCGGGCTGGCTCGGCCTCTATCGAGATGACAACGGCATAATCCAGAATCGAGCTTTTCCCGGCTGGATGACGATCCCCTCCTATTACGACCTCGCGACCGGCCGCGTGGTGCATTTCTTCTTCGCCTGGATATTCGCGATCACCCTGATCACATGGCTCGTTGCCGCGCTGGTGAGCGGCCACTTCCGCCGCGATATCCTGCCGCGATGGCGCGACATCCGCGCATTGCCACGCGATCTCGCCGACCATCTGCGGCTGCGCTTCCACCATCGCCGCGAATACAACGTGCTGCAGAAGCTGAGCTATGCGGGCGTGCTACTGGTTCTCATGCCGCTGATGATCGCGACGGGGCTGGCAATGTCGCCTGGCTTCAACGCCGCCGCCCCGTGGCTGGCGGATATTCTGGGTGGCCGGCAGACGGCGCGCACGATCCACTTCGTCACGATGCTTCTGCTGGTCGGCTTCTTCGTCATCCACATCGTGATGGTGCTGGCGGCCGGTCCAATCAACGAGCTGCGCTCGATAATCACCGGCTGGTACAGGGCCGACGCAACCGAAAATGAGGAGCGCTGAGATGAGCAGGATCATGATGAACCGCCGCAAACTGCTGACGATTGGCTCGGTCGCCGGCACCTCCGCGCTCGTTTCGGGCTGTGACGCCTTCGATGGCGTGCTGGCGGGCAGAAGCCCGGTCCGCAACTTCATGGAGAGCACGGCCAACGGGCTCTCCTACCGGGTGCAGCGTTTTCTGATCGGCGGCCACTCGCTGGCCCAGGAGTTCGCCGAAGCCGATATCCGCCAGCCCATGCGGCCAAACGGCATCACGGCGCCGGCCGACGACACCTATAAGGCGCTTTCCGCAAACGCTTTCGCCGACTACCGGCTGGAGGTCGGCGGCATGGTGCAAAAGCCGCTCTCGCTGTCATTGGTCGAACTGATGACCATGCCGGCGCGCACCCAGATCACGCGACACGACTGCGTCGAAGGATGGAGCTGCATCGCCAAGTGGACCGGCGTGCCGCTGTCGCAGGTTCTCGATCTCGCAGTGGTGAAATCGGAAGCGCGTTACATCGTCTTCCACTGCCTTGATACGATCGAACGCGGCCTCTCCGGCGAGGTGAAATACTACGAATCCATCGACCTCGTGGATGCGCGCCACCCGCAGACGATCCTCGCTTACGGGATGAACGACGAACGGCTTCCGGTCTCAAATGGCGCGCCGCTGCGCCTGCGCGTCGAACGCCAGCTCGGCTACAAGATGGCCAAGTATATCCGCGCCATCGAGGTCGTTTCCGATCTGGCTGCATTCGGTTTCGGCAAGGGCGGCTATTGGGAAGACCGCGGCTACGAGTGGTACGCCGGCATCTGACACGCCGACACCCTGGAGATCGGCCGCAACCAGACGGCCGATTCTCTCCTTTCCTTGCGAAAAATAACGCAAAAGCGCGTCAAATCGCGCAATTCCGGGCCGTGACCTTGCGTCTGGCGGCTCGATGGCTATGTTCCAGCCCACAGCGCCATGCGCGCAACAAAAATCACCCCAACAAGGAGCGTTTAACGGTGTCCGACACCGCCACGATCTATTCCGACGTCCCCGACAACGACACGATGGGCGGCCGTATGCTGCGCGCCCGCGATGCCGCAGGTCTCTCGCTTGCTGAGCTGGCGCGCCGTCTCGGCGTTCAGTCCAACACCGTTCAAGCATGGGAAAACGACCGCTCGCAGCCGCGCGCCAACCGTCTTTCGATGCTCGCAGGCGTTCTCGATGTGAGCCTGTCATGGCTCCTGCACGGCGTCGGCGCTGGCCCGAACGACGAAAGCCGCGCCGAGCTCTATAAGTCCGTATCGCTGCAGCTGGAGCGCTTGCGCCGGCTGCAGAGCGAATCGGCGAAAGTCGCTGCCAAGATCGAGCGCGACATGCAGCGCCTCACCTCAGGCGCCTGAAAACCCGTGCATTTGCACGGCCTTGGCATGAAGTGACGTGACAGGTGACAAAGGCGGCGCGTTAGGCTAGCGTCGCCGGCGTCGAGGATCCAAAAGATCCTGCCGGCCCGCGGGAGAGAGCAGCTCAGGCTGCCGCCGAAGGGGAAATCGCCCGAAATCTCTCAGGCAAACGTACCGCGGATCGGTAACGACACTCTGGAAAGTCGGGGCATATGCCCCGCGCCGAAGGTGTAAGCGTGGTCGACAGAGTTCCGGCTGCGCGAGTCTCTCAGGCTTCCGACAGAGGGGCACGAAACGCTGCGAAAGCAGAATTGCGTGCGCTTGTCTGGAGGGCCTATGGGAGACGCGGGCGAACTGAAAGAACTACCTCTCAAACATCTGCATGAGAGTGCCGGCGCGCGCTTTGGCGGCTTTGTCGGCTGGTCAATGCCTATCACTTACCCGGCCGGCGTGATGAAGGAACACCTTCATACGCGCGAGCATGCCGGTCTCTTCGACATTTCGCATATGCGGCTGTTCGATCTCGAAGGGCCTGACGCCGAGAAGCTCTTGGCGCGCGCATGCCCACTGGATCCAGCGCAGCTTGGCACGGGACAGTCGAAGCTGACGCTTCTGCTCAACGATACCGCCGGCATTCTGGACGATCTCATCGTCACCCGCCTCGGCCCCGCCCGCTTCAAGGTCGTTGCCAATGCGGGCAACGCGGAGAGCGACGAAGCGCATTTGCGAGAGCTGGCGAAGGGCCATGATTGCGCCATCGAGCCGCTCGACCGCGTCTTCCTCGCTCTTCAGGGGCCGGCCGCCGAAGCGGTTCTGAAGGACTGCGGCCTCGATCTCTCGCACCTTTATTTCATGCAGGGCTTCGAGCCACGCGAGGGCTGGTTCGCCAGCCGCTCGGGCTATACCGGCGAAGACGGCTTCGAGCTTGCCATGCCAGTCGCCGATGCAACCGAAATGGCTGAAAAGCTGCTTGCCGATGAACGCGTCATGTGGATCGGCCTCGCCGCCCGAGACAGTCTTCGGCTGGAGGCCGGGCTGTGCCTCCATGGCCAGGATATTACGGCCGATATCACGCCGGTCGAAGCCGCGCTTCTCTGGACAATTCCCAAGGAGCTGCGCGACGGCGGCACCTATGTAGGATCGCAGGCGCTGGTTGCCGCGCGCGCCACAGGTGCTTCGCGAAAGCGCGTCGGCCTGATGCCGGAAGGCCGGCAGCCGGTTCGCGCAGGAACGCCGCTCGTCGACAGCAGCGGCGGACCGGCCGGGCAGATCACCTCCGGCGGCTTCGGCCCCTCGGCCGGCGCACCGGTGGCGATGGGCTATGTCCAGACCGATCTCATCAAGGCCGAGGCGGAGCTTTTCGCCGAGGTCCGCGGCAACCGCATCCCGGTCCGCATCCACCCCCTTCCCTTCACTCCTCATCACTACCGCAAAGGATAAGCCTGATGGCCACTGTCTATTACACCGACGATCACGAATGGATCAGCGTCGACAACGGCGTCGCCACGGTCGGCATTACCGACTACGCGCAGGAACAGCTCGGCGATCTGGTTTTCGTAGAGCTGCCGGAAGTAGGCAAATCGCTCTCGAAGGGCGACGCCGCGGTGGTGGTGGAATCGGTGAAAGCCGCTTCCGACGTTTATGCCCCGGTCGATGGCGACGTGACCGCCGTCAACGAAAAGCTGAATGACGACCCGGCGCTCGTGAACTCCGCGGCGGCCGGCGATGGCTGGCTCTGGAAGATGAAGCTCGCCGACGAAACGCAGCTTGAAGGCCTCATGGACGAGGCCGGCTACCAGGCAATGATTGGCTGAGGCACCTCCTATGACCGCACCGTCACTTCCCTTCGCCGGCCGTCATATCGGACCCGGCCCGCAGGACACGCGCGCAATGCTCAACGCGCTCGGCATGACCTCGCTCGATGCCCTGATCGGCCAGACCGTGCCGAAATCGATCCGGCTCGACCGTCCGCTCGATCTGCCGGCGGCGGCATCCGAGGCCGAGGCACTTGCCGAGCTTTCGGCAATCATGGCGGACAACAGACTGTCGAAGAGTTTCATCGGTGCCGGCTATCACGGTGTGCATGTGCCGCCGGTCATGCTGCGCAACATGTTCGAGAACCCGGCCTGGTACACGGCCTATACGCCCTACCAGTCCGAGATCAGCCAGGGCCGGCTGGAGATGCTGTTCCATTTTCAGACGCTGGTTGCGGAGCTGACGGGCCTGCCTGTCGCTTCCGCATCGCTGCTCGATGAGGCGACCGCCGCCGCCGAGGCGATGGGTATTGCGTGGCGCCACCACCGCGGCAAACGCAACCGCATAGTGCTCGCCGGCGAATTGCATCCGCAGACTGTCGATGTGTTGAAAACGCGCGCTGAGCCGCTGGAGATCGCCATCGACACAGACGGCGTCGACGACACCGCCGCCGCTCTCTTCGTTCCATGGCCGGACACCAATGGCGTCTATTCCGATCATGCAGACCTGATCGGCCAGGCTAAGGCAGCCGATGTCGTCGTTGTTTTCGTCGCCGACCCGCTTGCACTGACGCTAATGGAACCGCCCGCAGACCATGGTGCGGAGATTGCTGTCGGCTCCATGCAGCGCTTCGGCGTGCCTATGGGCTATGGCGGCCCGCACGCCGCTTACTGCGCGGTTTCCGACCGCCTGACCCGTCTGATGCCCGGCCGTCTCGTCGGACAGTCCGTCGACGCGCATGGCCGCCCGGGATACAGGCTCGCGCTGCAAACGCGCGAGCAGCACATCCGCCGCGACAAGGCGACATCCAACATCTGCACCGCGCAGGCGCTGCTCGCTAACATGGCAGCGGCCTACGCGATCTGGCACGGGCCCGAGGGACTGCAGCGTATTGCGGGCGATATCCACGCCCTTGCCACGCGCTTCGCGTCGGCACTCGCCAAAGCGGGTGTCGAAGTTGCGGGCGGCCGGCACTTCGACACCGTGACGGCAACGGTTCCCGGCAAGGCGAAAGCGATTGCCGCAGCCGCGGAGAAATCCGGCCGCCTGTTGCGCGTGCTGGGCGACGACCGGCTCAGCATCACCTTCGACGAAACCTCGACCGAAGACGACCTTGCAGCGCTTTGTGAGCTGTTCGGCGCGAGGGCGCAGGCTGCAGAGGCAACCGCCCTGCCCGGCAAACCGCGCGATGCCGAGCATTTCATGACCCAGCCGGTGTTCCACCAGAACCGGTCGGAAACCGGCATGATGCGCTTCCTGCGGCGGCTGGCTGACAAGGATCTGGCGCTCGACCGTGCCATGATCCCGCTCGGCTCCTGCACGATGAAGCTCAACGCCGCGGCAGAGATGCAGCCGGTGAGCTGGCCGACAGTTGCCAACCTGCATCCCTTCGCGCCGGCCGAACATGCCGCCGGCTACCGCAAGATGACCGATCAACTGGAAAACTGGCTGGGCGAGATTACGGGTTTTGATGCGGTGTCTCTGCAGCCCAACGCAGGCAGCCAGGGCGAATATGCCGGCCTGCTCGCCATCCGCGCCTGGCATCGCGCGAACGGAGGCGAAAACCGCACCGTCTGCCTTATCCCCTCCTCCGCGCATGGCACCAATCCGGCCAGCGCTTCGATGGCTGGGCTCGATGTGGTCGTGGTGAAGTGCACCGAGAGCGGCGACATCGATGTCGAGGACCTGAAGGCGAAGGCCGCTGAGCATGCCGAAAGGCTGGCGGCGCTGATGATCACTTACCCGTCCACCCATGGCGTATTCGAGGAAGGCGTGCGCGACATGTGCGCCGTTATTCACGAACATGGCGGCCAGGTTTATCTGGACGGCGCCAATCTCAACGCATTGGTTGGCCTCGCGCGCCCTGGCGATCTGGGCGCCGATGTCTGCCACATGAACCTGCACAAGACCTTCTGTATCCCGCATGGCGGCGGCGGTCCGGGCATCGGCCCGATCGGCGTGAAGGCGCATCTGGCGCCCTTTCTCCCCGGCCATGTCGGCCTCGGTTCGGACGGCGCGGTCGCGGCAGCTCCCTTCGGTAGCGCGTCGATCCTGCCTATCACCTGGATGTATATCCGCATGATGGGTGCCGACGGTCTGAAACACGCAACGGAGATGGCGATCCTGTCGGCCAACTACGTGGCCGAACAGCTGAAATCCCACTATCCGGTGCTTTATCAGGGCCGCAACAACCGTGTCGCACATGAGTGCATTCTCGATACCCGCGTGCTGAAGGACAGCGCAGGCGTCACTGTCGAGGACATCGCCAAGCGGCTGATCGACTACGGCTTCCACGCGCCGACCATGTCATGGCCGGTCGCGGGAACGCTGATGGTGGAACCGACGGAGTCGGAGCCCAAGGAGGAGCTCGACCGCTTCTGCGAGGCGATGATCGCGATTGCCGACGAGGCGGCCAAGGTTGCTTCCGGCGAGTGGCCGGCAGACGACAATCCGCTGCGCAACGCACCGCATACGGCAGCCGACGCACTAGCCGATGAATGGAGCCATCCCTATTCGCGGCAGGTCGCGGCCTATCCGAATGCCGATCCGGTTGAGGCAGCCAAATACTGGCCGCCCGTTTCGCGGATCGACAATGTTGCGGGTGACAGAAACCTCGTGTGCACCTGCCCGCCTATCGAAGCGTTGGCGAGCTAGCTGAATTGGTCTGGCGGCCGCGCTGCTGTCGTCAGGCCTTCTTCAGCAGTGCCAGATTGGCATCGACGATGGATTTGTCTTCCAGCCCGTCGCGCGCTTCGAGAAGCAGCTTTTTCGCCTTTTTGCGGTCGCCACGCAGATAGTGCGAATAGCCCATATTGTTGACGACTTGTGGCCGGCGGCCAACCAGGCTCAGAACCTGCTCGTAGGCCCTGTCGGCAAAATCGAACCGACCAAGCTGATCGTAGGCAGCGGCAAGTCCCATCCAGGCCTCCGCGCTCGTTGCGCGCAGCTCCACCGCCTTGCGGAAATGCTGTTCGGCGAGGCCGAAATTGCCGTCCTCGAACTGCTTCTTGCCCGTCGCAAGGTCGGCAGCGGCAGGGTCGCGCGACTGCCCGAGCGCGGTCGTCTGCATGGTGTCTATCGACGACGACTGACAGCCTGCGAGTGCCAGCGACACGGCAATGGTGGCGAGCGCCAATATGCGCTTCATGATGATCCCCTCTCGCCCAAGCCGCATCTGTGGCGGCTACCCAACCTGTCTAGCAGACCCGATTTAAGGACAGGTGGGCGACTTCGCTCAAATTTGATCGAGTTTCAGGAAGTTTTATCGTTCAATATCAATAAATTGGACGAACAGGCTCATTCGGCGCCGGTCATCTTCACGATAACCGGGATGATGGCGACCATCATCACGACCGGCAGGATGCACACCGTCACCGGCACCGACATTTTCGCCGGCAGCGCGTGAGCCTTTTCTTCCGCCATCGACATGCGTTTGTGACGCATCTCGTCGGAGAACACCCGCAGCGCACCTGAGAGACTGGTGCCGAGTTCGCGCGACTGCTGCAGCAGCGTCGCGAAAGAGCGCACTTCTTCCAGGCTCAGCCGGTCGGCGAGCGACTTGAGTGAATCGTCGAGGCTGCGCCCTGCCCTGAGCTCGATAGACACGAGCTGCAGGTTCTGCGCCAGCGCAGGGTAAGTGAGCTGAAGTTCGCGTGACACGCGTTCGATCGACGCTTCCATGCTCATGCCCGCATCGGAGCACACGATCATCAGGTCCATGAAGTCGGGAAAACCGTTGCGGTATTCCCGCATGCGCCCCGAAACCAGCCGCGACAACGCAAGGCCGGGCAGAAAATATCCGGCCGAACCGAGCAATCCGACAAACATCCAGCGGCTCATGGCAGATGAATCGCCACCGAATATGATGACTACGATGAAAGCCGCAGCCGCGCAGGCGCCAAGCGAAACGAAGCGGATGAGAAAGAACATGCCGACAGCGCCGGGATCGAGATAGCCGGCACGGATCAGCTTCATTCTGAGCCGTGCGACATTCTCGGGATCGGACTTGGCATAGAAATCCTGCGCCGTGCGCGCAGCGCGAGCCCGCACTGCATCCGGGTTGCGGCGCGCTGCGGCCGCCGGCGTGTTGGCCGGCCCGCTTTCCACCTTGAGACGCCGCTTCATGTCGGCGCGCGCCTCGCCGCCAGTCAGCGCCGGCCAGGCGAGTGCCGCTCCGCCCAGCACGAGCAAAAGCAGAGCCGCCGGCATCAGATATGACGTGCCGCCTGAGGCGAAAAGGGTGACGAAATCGGCCATGTCAGAACCTGAAATTCGCCATCTTGAACATCATCGCGTTGCCCAGAAGCAGCCAGCCGACTGACCCGCCGAGCATGTACCAGGTCATCGATTTGTCCCAAACGCCGCCATAGAACTGCGGCATCAGCACCATCAGTCCGACCATCAGAAGCACCGGCACGGCGCTCAGAATATAGGCCGAGATGCGGCCTTCGGTTGAAATCGCGCGCACCTTGCGCCGCAGCTTGCCGCGCTCGCGGATGACGCGCGAAAGACCATCGAGAATTTCGCGCAGATTGCCGCCAGTCGTGCTCTGGATGGAGACGGCGGTAACGAAAAGCGGCAGGTCTTCGTGCCCGACGCGCTCGAACATCGTTCCAAGCGCCGAAACGAGGTCGGAGCCGTAAGTCACTTCGTCGGCGACGAGGCCGAACTCGGTGCCGATCGGGTCCGGCATCTCGCGCGCCACCATCGAAATGGCAACCGGAACCGGGTGACCCGCCTTCAGGCTGCGGGTAATGAGTTCCAGCGCTTCCGGCAACTGGATGCCGAACTTCTTGTGTCGCCGCTTGCGCATTGACCGCATCGCCATCACTGGCAGCAACGGGCAAAGCGCGACCACCAGCCCCGCCGCGATGAGCGGCGAAAGGCCAATCAGAATGCCCGCAAAACCGCCGGCAAACGCCAATCCAGTGGTGATCATCAAAAAGCGAGGCAGCGGCATCGTCAGGCCGGACTGAGTACGCAGAGCACGCAGTCCCTGCACCGAGAAAGCGCTATGGCCTTTTTCCACGCCGCGCTCTTTGCGAAGCTGGATAAGCACCTGCTCCTGCGAAAGCTTCTTTTCCTTGAGCTTCATGCGGCGGTTGATCGCCTGCCGCTTTTCGCGCGTCCCCGAATAGAGCAGATAGATCGCTTCAGCGATCATGATGCCCGTCAGCGCGGCTGCGCCATAGACAATCCAGATCATGCCGAAGGCGTCAAACATTCGGTCTATTCCAGCGGCCGGTCGGGTTCGAAATAGCGGCCTGGAAACTCGATTCCCATCGCCTTCATGTCGTCCAGGAAGCGCGGGCGCATGCCGGTCGCCTCGAAATGGCCGAGCACCGTGCCGTCGGAGTCCGTCCCGGTGCGTGCGAAGCGGAATATCTCCTGCATCTGGATCACATCGCCTTCCATGCCAGTCACTTCCGCAACGCTGGTCACCTTGCGGCGGCCATCGGAAAGGCGTGTCAGCTGCACGATGAGGTCCAGCGCGCTTGAAATCTGACTGCGGATCGAGGCCACGGTCATCGGCATTCCGGTCATGCCGAGCATCTGCTCCAGACGGCCGATGGCATCGCGCGGCGTGTTGGCATGGATCGTCGCCATCGAGCCCTCATGGCCGGTGTTCATCGCCTGCAGCATGTCGAACGCTTCTTCGCCGCGGCACTCACCCAGGATCACGCGGTCGGGACGCATGCGCAGCGCATTCTTGACGAGGTCGCGCTGGCGTATCTCGCCATGGCCTTCAATGTTGGCGGGCCTGGTTTCCATGCGCGCCACATGCGGTTGCTGAAGTTGCAGTTCTGCCGCGTCCTCGATGGTGATCAGCCGCTCGTCTTTGGGGATGAAGGCCGAGAGCGCGTTGAGCATGGTCGTCTTGCCGGTGCCCGTGCCGCCCGAAATGATCGTCGTCTTGCGGGCATGCACGGCCGCAGCCAGCACCTCCGCCATCTCCTTGGTCAAGGCACCGAATTCGACCAGCTTGTGCAATGCAAGCTTGTTGGTGGAGAATTTGCGGATTGAAACCAGCGGGCCGTCCACACCCACCGGGCGGATGGCGGCGTTGAAGCGCGAGCCATCCAGCATGCGCGCATCGACCATCGGCTGGGACTCGTCCACGCGCCGCCCGACCGCCGCGACGATCTTTGCGATGATCCGCAGCAGATGTGCCTCGTCCTTGAACGGCACATGCACCTGCTGCAGCTTGCCCTTGCGTTCCACGAAACAGTTTTCGTGGCCGTTGATCAGGATGTCGTTGATGGAGGGATCCTTGAGCAGCGGTTCGAGCGGGCCAAGGCCGACCATCTCGTCCACGATGTCGTCCACCAGCGCGTCGAGCTCGGCAACGTTGATCGCAAGGCGCTCTGCCCGGGTCTTTTCAGACACGAACTCATGGACCTGACGTCGCATCTCGTCCCGCGGCAGCTTTTCAAGTGCGATCAGGTTGATCTCTTCGATCAGCATGCGGTGAAGCCGCACGCGGGCATCGACGACACGATCGTTGGCTTTGTCCTTCTGGACCGGCGCCTGCGCTTGCGTGTGACGCGTCAACGGGATGGTCACGGCGCCCGCATCGTTGGACGGCCGCTCCGCCATCGCAACGGCTGAGGGCGGCGGCGTAGGACGTTCGCGCAGTGTCGAGAACCGGTTGCTCATGCCGATTTCCTCAGCGGAACGAGACCGAACAGGGAGCGCTTGCCGGTCTGCGCCGTCTCTTCGTCCGGCAGGATGATGCGCTTCAGGTCGCGGATCACATTCGCGTCGGAATCGACCTCGTGCAGCGGCACGCCGCGATCCACTGCCTCGCGCACCAGCTTGTAGTTGTTGGCGATGCCGCCGGCGAAATGCTCGCCGAGAATGTCCTCGACATCGGCCTGCTTGATACCGCTGTCGAAGCGCCGCTGCTCGAAGCGGTTGACGATGACGGCCGGTTTCACCTGCTTCTGCGTCATATCCGCGATGGCGTTCACCAGACGTTGCGTCTGCCGCAGGCAAGGCACGGTCATTTCCGAAACGATGTAAAGCTTGTTGCTGCCCAGAAGCAGCGTTTCCGTCCACGGAAACCAGGTGCGCGGCATGTCGATAACGACGTTGTCGAAATAGGCCGACACCAGGTCGAGCATGCGGATCACCAGATCGGTGTCGAAGGTCCGCATCTCGGTGGGCTTCACGGGTGCAGCCAAAACGCACAGCCCGCTTTCATGCTTGGACAACATCACATCCAGCAATTGCCGGTCCAGCCGCTCCGGCCGGTTTTCGATTTCGTTGATATCGAACCGCGGTTCAAGATCGAGATATTCCGCGCAGGCGCCCTGCTGGAGATTGAGATCGACCACGCAGGTGGAGGCGCCGCGCGTGATCGAGCGGTGCAACTGAAACGCGGTCTCCACCGCGAGCGTGGTGTTGCCCACCCCGCCTGCAGCCGGCATGAACGTATAGATCTGCGCTTCCTGGCCGGTCTCGCGCCCCGGTCCCTGCAACACCCGGATGCATGAGCGCACCAGATCGGCGGTGCCAATCGGCTTCACCAGAAAGTCCGCAACTTGAAGCTGGACGAGGATGCGCACTGCCGCGGCGTCGAATTCGCGTGTCACGACGATGACCGGGGCACGCCCTTCCATGCGGCGCATCACCCGCTGCAGCGCCTCGATCTCGTCGAGCTTGGCCGCATCCATGTCGATGATAACGGCTGCGCTGTCGGTGCCTTGCAGTTCGCCGCGCAGCTCGGTTACCGGTGAAGCGATCACCTCAAGGCTGATCCGGTCCGAAACCGCAAACGCGGTCTGGGTCTCGCGGGCAAATGCCGTATCGGGCGATACGAGCACGATGCGGCTGGGCTTCTTTTCGTCGTTCATCAGAAAATCTCAGGGTTTGGTATCGCCGGAGGTGTCGCCGCCACCCGTATCGGCGCTTGCGGCTTTGCGCCACGGCCGCTCGGCCGGCGTTTCGAGGTCTGTGTCCTGAACGCCGTATTGCCAGGGGTCGACCATCTGCAGGACGGTGTTGGCCCTCATCGCGTCGCCTGCATAGCTGGTGACACCCTCGTGGTGCATGGTTTCACTCGTCGAGCAGCCTGCAAGTGCCGGTGCGAGCGCGCATGCGAAGAGACCTGCTGCCAAGAAACGCATGGCACCCCCCCTAGTTGAGTTCGAGATAGTGGCCGTAGCCGCGTGCCGGCTTGGCCGGAGCGCTGCTGCCGTTCAGTTGCGAGACGCGCAGTTCGTCGCGCTCACCCAGAAAGTAATCGAGCGGCTTCGGCGCCTTGGTGTCGTCCATCGGCGTGCGCACCTTTTTCGACGGGTCGATGGGCTGCACCAGATAGGGCGTGATTATGATCACTAGATCGGTTTCGCGGCGCTGATAGGCCTTGGACGAGAACAGATTGCCGAGCACAGGCAGCTTGCCGAGACCCGGCAGCCTTTGTGTGCCGGTGTCGTTCTGGCTCTGCAGCAGACCGGCAATCATGAAGCTCTGGCCGCTCTTCAGGTCGACCATCGTGCGCGCTCGCCGCACCACGAAACCAGGAATGGCCAGGTTACCGACCTGATAGGATGCCGAGGTGTCGACCGACGAGACTTCGGGCGCGATGTCGAGACTGATCAGCCCGTCGGCCAGCACGGTTGGCGTGAACTCGAGGCTGACACCATATTGCTTGTACTCGACCGTGATCGTGTTTTCCTTGCTGGCAACCGGAATGGGAAACTCGCCGCCGGCCAGAAAGCTCGCCGTCTCGCCCGAGCGTGCGATCAGATTCGGTTCGGCCAGCCGCCGCGCCACGCCACGGTCCTCCAGCGCCCTGAGTGCCATGTCGACCGTCAACCCGCCTGTTGTAAGTCGCGAAATAATCGCGCCGGCCGGTGCGTTCGAAGACGATTGCGGGTTTGTGTTGAACCCGACGCTCGACCCGCCGAACGAGTACTGCGCGCTGATTTGCGTTCCGAGCTCCTGACCGACCTGGCGATTGATCTCGACGAAGCGCACATTGAGCTGCACCTGCTGCGAGGAAGTGATGTTCACCGAATTGATGATCTCTTCCTCGCCGGAAAACCGCTTGGCGATGTCCTTGGCCTTTTCGGCTGCCTGGGAATCGTTGGCTTCGCCTGACAGCACAAGCCGCCCATTCGCAGAGCCGACCTTGATGTTATTGCCCGGCACCGCTTCCTTGATCGTGTTGGCCAGGCGGTCGGTGTCGAGCGTGACCTCGATGTCGAGTGTTCCGACGAGTTGCTTGTTCTCGTCGAACAGAGCGATGCCAGTGGTACCGAGCTCGTTACCAAGCACATAAAACGAACGGTCGGTGAGCGGATTAACGTTGGCGACTTCGGGGTCGCCTATGACGATTTCATAGAACGGCACGCTGGTGCGCACGGTGCGCGGTTTGCCCTTTGCAACCTTCACCGTGACATTCCGCCCGCTGGAGACGTCGATCACCTGCGCATGTGCCTGCGGCGGCACCGTTGCAGCCAGCCCGGCCATGACCAGTGTGAAGACAATCAAGCGCGCGAAGGTCAGCATGACATGGAAGCCGAGCGTGTCGGCGGTTTCGGTTTTTGCTGGGGTTCGCATCATTCGTCACCCTTGGGAGACACAACCTGATAACTTTCCGGCTCAAGGCCGCGGGTTACGATCACGGTGGTGTAGCGGCGTTCCGGCTCGATCTGGAAAAGCGACTGCGGCTCTCCTTCGCCCGCGGCTGTGCCGCCGAAGGAGGAGAGCGTTGTCACGCCGTTAGCGCCCGGACCACCCTCGCCCGCCGAGCGCAGCGAGAGCGAGAGCGCACCGATATTGCGGGCAAGAGCGATGCGGTTGGCGTCGGCCGGCGTCACCTCAAGTGTCACGGAATTTGCGACTTGCGGAGCGGTCTGGCGTTCGTCCATGCCCTGCCCGACGGTCAAAACCTTGGCGTTCTGAACCACGATCTCGGCGGCGATGGTCGAGCCGCTTGCACCCTGTGCCGCGCCCTGCACTTCCTGGATCGCCCCGGCGTCTCGCGTCAGCACGACGTCGACACGGTCGCCCGGTGCCACAAAGCCACCGACACCTGCAATCTCGTCTATGCGGATGGTAACCGCGCGCATACCTGGCGAAAGCAGGTTGGAGAGCGTTGCGCGGCCGTTAGGGCCGGACAGCTTGGCGAGCAGCAAGGGTTCCTTGGCTTCGATCGGTGAGAGCACCAATCGGCCGGGAACGGCTGTCGCCGCACTGATCTTGGCGAACGCGCCCTCGGGAAGTTGGTCCTGCGGCCAGGGGATTTCCTCAAGCCGGTCAGCTGAGATCGGCTCGCCAAAGCGCAGCCGCTCTTTGGCCACAACGATCGTGTTGAACTCGACCGCCGGCTCGGGCAGCGGCACAATGGAGGATACCTTGACGGTCTCCACCCGTGTTTCTGCCGCACTTCGCAGCCACATATCCGCAGCGAAGATTGACAGCGCGCCAAACACGCCGGCAATGCCGACCATGGTTACAAGTTTTCGCTTCAAAAGCTGCCCCCAGCCTCCCGCGCCCAACGCCGACAACAAAAATGCCGGCTCGCGTCGGGGTAACCTTGGCGCCGATTCCTAACGAAATCCGAAATCCGGGCCCGGTCTCGAGGTTTGATCTTCAGGCGTAGTTATCCAGCCCGCTACGCATGATCTTGCATTTGCTGAAAACTTGACCGAATTGACGGCAACCGGCACCCCGCGATCACTCGCGTTGCAGCCCGGCGCATGGCACTATCGGCGCTGATTCGAGGCGCACATAACTAGGACCTTATGGACGACAGCAACGACCTCTTCGCATCGATCGAAAAGCCGGCCACGCCCGCAGGCCGCGCTGACGACCCGATTGTAAGTGCCGCGCGCGCCGCAAAGCCGCTGCCAAAGAAGGACGGCAGCGAAAACTACAGCGCCGCCGACATCGAAGTGCTTGAGGGGCTGGAGCCGGTGCGCCGGCGGCCGGGCATGTATATCGGCGGCACCGATGCCAAGGCGTTGCACCATTTATTTGCGGAAGTCATCGACAACTCCATGGACGAAGCCGTCGCCGGGCATGCGACATTCATCGACGTAGAACTCGACGCCGAAGGCTATCTGACCGTCACCGACAACGGCCGCGGCATTCCTGTCGACCCGCATCCGAAGTTCAAGGACAAATCCGCGCTCGAAGTCATCATGACTACGCTGCACGCAGGCGGAAAGTTCGATTCCAAGGTCTATGAGACCTCGGGCGGATTGCATGGCGTCGGTGTATCGGTGGTTAATGCGCTGTCGGTGCATCTCGAAGTGGAAGTGGCGCGCGGGCGGCGCCTTTGGCGGCAAAGTTTTGCGCGCGGTGTGGCGGACGGCCCGATCCAGGACCTCGGAGAGGTTCACAACCGCCGCGGCACAAGGACCCGCTTCCTGCCCGACGAACAGATTTTTGGCAAAGGTGCACGGTTCGAGCCGGCGCGCCTGCTCCGAATGGCGCGTTCCAAGGCGTACCTGTTCGGCGGCGTTGAAATCCGCTGGAATTGCGCACCTGAGCTGATCGGGGAAAAGGACGACACCCCGGAAAAGGCCGTTTTCCATTTTCCAGGCGGCTTGAAGGACTATCTTGCCGAGCAGCTCAACGGCGACTTCCAGGTCACCCGCGAAGCCTTTGCCGGCAAGAGCGAGAAGCAAGGCGGCCATGGCTCGCTCGAATGGGCGGTGACATGGTTCGGCGGCGACGGTTTCATCAACTCCTACTGCAACACCATCCCGACGCCCGAAGGCGGCACGCACGAGGCGGGTTTCCGCAACGCGCTGGCCCGCGGATTGCGCGCCCACGCCGATCTTGTCGGCAACAAACGGGCATCCATCGTTACAACCGAAGATGTGATGATTTCGGCTGCCGGCATGCTTTCGGTTTTCATTCGCGAACCCGAATTCGTTGGCCAGACGAAAGACAGGCTGGCAACCACGGAAGCCCAGCGCATCGTGGAAAACACGGTCCGCGATCCCTTCGACCACTGGCTTGCCGACAATCCGCAGGAAGCGACCAAGCTTCTCGACTGGGTGATCGCGCGTGCCGAGGAGCGCCTGAAGCGCCGGCAGGAAAAGGAAGTCAGCCGCAAGAGCGCGGTGCGCAAGCTGCGCCTGCCCGGCAAGCTGGCCGACTGCAGCCAGAACGCAGCGGCGGGTGCCGAAATATTCATCGTTGAGGGCGACTCCGCCGGCGGCTCGGCCAAGCAGGCGCGCAACCGTGCCAGCCAGGCGGTGCTGCCGCTGCGCGGCAAGATCCTGAATGTCGCCAGCGCCGGCTCCGACAAGCTCGCCGCCAATCAGCAGATTGCAGACATCATCCAGGCGCTCGGCTGCGGCACGCGTTCAAGATACCGCGAAGACGACCTGCGCTATGACCGCGTGATCATCATGACCGACGCCGATGTGGACGGCGCCCACATCGCCTCGCTGCTGATCACCTTCTTCTACCAGGAGATGCCGGAGCTCATCACCAACGACCACCTCTATCTGGCAGTCCCGCCGCTTTACCGCATCAGCCAGGGTGGCAAGGTGATGTACGCCCGCGACGACGCCCATAAGGACCAGCTGCTGCGGGACGAATTCACCGGTCGCGGCAAGGTCGAGATCGGCCGCTTCAAGGGCTTGGGCGAAATGATGTCGGCGCAGCTCAAGGAAACCACAATGGACCCCTCGAAGCGCACGCTGCTGAAGGTAAAGGTTGTGGAAGAGGCGGAAGCGACGAAGTCGACAATCGACGCTCTGATGGGCACCAAACCCGAGCTGCGCTTCCGCTTTATCCAGGAAAATGCGGAGTTCGCCGACCAACTGGATATCTAGAAGGCGGAACCAATCAGGAAATTGCTGACACTCGTTCTGTCCGCCGCATTTGCCTACGCGTTCTTTGTCGCCTTCATGTTTTTTGCTCAGCGCTCGATGCTGTTTCCGGGGGCCACGATGGATGCGGGCCCGGTGCCGGAACGGCCTCCATGGGGAGCGCATGTCAGCCTCGCGACCGGCGACGGCGAAACGCTCGACGCGCTATACGCCGCTGCCGACAAGGGCCGCCCTACAGCAATCTACTTTCACGGCAATGCCGACTCTATTCTGAACCTCGGTTTTCTGGCGAACGCCTTCGCTCAGCGTGACATAGGCTTGCTCGCCATTTCCTATCGCGGTTATGGCGGCTCCAGCGGCTCGCCCAGCGAGCCAGGTCTGGTCGCCGATGGTCTGGCCGCATGGGATTGGCTCGCTCAAGGTCACAATGGCCCGGTTATTCTCATAGGCCAGTCGCTTGGGTCGGCGGTCGCGGTCGCGGTGGCAGCTGATCGGGAGTCAGCTGGCGTCGTTCTTATTTCCGCGCCGGATTCCGTTCTCGCCCTGGCGCAGACCCACTACCCCTATCTGCCCATCAGCCCGCTGATCCGCGACCCGTTTCGCTCAGACAGACGGATAGTCGATGTGGACGAGCCCAAGCTCTTTCTGCACGGCGACAGAGACACCGTCGTACCGCTTCGCCATGGCAGGGCTTTGTACGAGCTGGCACCGGAACCGAAGCAAATCAAAGTGCTGCCCGGTACGGGGCACAACGATCTGTGGAACCTGAAAACGCTCGAAACCGTTGCAGATTTTATCGAAGCGGCGGCGGCAAATGCCGGCTGAACGCTAGGCAGCCGCGATGGCCAGCGCGTGGCCGCGTGCGTTGGCACGCAGTTCGTCGAGATGGATCGACCTCAGCAATGAAGCCAGTTCGCGGCATTCGCGCGCCGGACCGGACTGGCCGGGCGCGGCGTTGATCGCCTTCAGCATCAGCCACGAAACCTCCTGGGCGCCTGCGACGCGTTTGCCGTTGGCAACGTCCCGCCACACCGTCAACGCAGTCAGGATCGCCTTGTCGGCATAAGCCGGCAGACCTGCGGCCCGGAACAGAGCGGAAAGGGCAGCGCCCCTGCCCCCGGAGAGCAGCGCACGCACGCGCTGCGTCGTCTGGCCGGAAATCGCAACCAGCGCAGCGCCGAAGAAGTCGATCTTGCCAACCGCCACCGTGCGCAGCACGAAGCTGGTCGTAAGCTCGCCGCGAATTCGCAGATGTTCGACCAACGCGCCATATTCACCTGTGTCCGTGCCGTCGATAAGTGTAACCGACGCTTTCACGCAGGCGTCGCGGGTCAACTTGGCAGCCCGGTCAGCACCTATCAGTGCAATTACAAACGGGGAATCTTTCAGAACCTCGCCCACCTTGACCAACAGGTGGTGGCGGCTCTCCGGCGGCAGCCTGCGGTCGGCAAGCAGAACCTCGCGAACCTCGGCGCGGTCGCCAAAGCGCTCGGCGAGACGGCGGAACGACAATGCGGCGATCGTCGCGCCGGCGTTCCGAACCAGTTCGATCGCCGCCTCAGCCGTGCCAACTTCGGCGATTGCGGCCGCTACCTGCATCGAGATAACCGGACGCGATGCAATGTGGCGCTGCTCGTTGGCCCCGCCCGCTGCAACATGGTCGATGAGGTCTGCGTCGGTCAGCACCGGCGACAGCGCCAGCACGGTTGCCGCGATCTCCGGCTGGTCATGCGCCAGCGCATTGATGATTTGCTGCGGCGCGCGATAGCTCAGCGCCAGAACCTCGGCCATCGCCAAACGAACTTTCGGCGACGGATCGTCGAGAAGCATCGTCAGCGCGGCTTCGGCCGCACACCGGTCCTCGAAGGAAACATCGTCCCGCAAGTAAGCCTGGGCAAGCGCATGCGCTGCATCCGCACGGTCCGAAACCCGTGCCGTGTCTATCCAGTTCAGGAATTGTGCGACTATCATTTACAAGAAACCGTGCCCAGCGGACTGTTAGCAGGCACGTTAGGCACGAATGGTTTACGAAGGGTTCACCATATTTTTTAACGCCTTGCCCGCCGGCAAGGCCGCGTCTATCAGGCTCGAGCGGCAACAGGAGGAGCGTGATGCCAGGGCTATTTCTGGAGGGATTTGAGGTCGGTCAGGTGATCAGCCACCCGATAACCCGCACAGTGACCGAATCCGACAACGTGCTGTTTTCCGTCATGACCATGAACACTCAGCAGCTCCATATCGACTTCGACTATGCGTCGAAGACCGAATGGGGCAAGCCACTCGTGAATTCGATATTCACGCTTGGGCTTATGATCGGCATCTCGGTCAACGACACCACGCACGGGACAACCGTCGGCAATCTCGGCATGACGGAAACCGTGTTCCCACACCCTGTCTTTCACGGTGACACGTTGCACGTGGAAACCGAGGTGATCGCCGTGCGCGACTCCAAATCAAAGCCTGACCGCGGCATCGTCGAGTTCGAGCACCGCGCCTTTAATCAGAACGACGTACTGGTTGCCCGCTGCAGGCGCAGTGCAATGATCCTGAAAAAGCCGGCGTAAGCGATGCGCTCGCTGCTTTTTGTCCCGGGCGATTCCGAACGCAAGCTCGAAAAGGGCCTGGGTTCCGGCGCCGATGTACTGATCATCGACCTGGAGGATTCCGTCGCAGCCGCCGCAAAACAGGCCGCAAGGGATGTCGCCGCGGCTTTCCTTCGCTCGGACGCGGCCAAGGCCGCCGCGATGCTCTTTGTGCGTGTGAACGACTTCTCGACCGGCCTGACCGACGAGGATCTTGCGGCTGTGATGCCCTCAAAGCCTGCCGGCGTCATGCTGCCCAAATGCTCGGGCGGCGACGATGTGATGCTGCTCTCCACCAAGCTCAGGGTCCACGAGGCGCAAAACGGCATCGAGGACGGATCAACCCGCATACTGCCGATCATTACCGAAACCGCGGCCGGCGTCCTTGCGGGCGCCACCTACAGGAACACGACACCGCGCCTCGCCGGCCTGACCTGGGGGGCGGAGGACCTTTCAGCCGCCGTTGGCGCGCGTGCAACGCGGGGCGAGAACGGCCGCTACACGGAGCTCTTTCGGTATGCCCGCACAGTAACTCTGCTCGCGGCATCGTCAGCCGGCGTACCGGCGGTGGACACGGTCTACCCTGACTTCCGTAATGAAGCCGGATTCCGCGCCGACTGCGTGGAAGCCGAACGCGATGGCTTCACCGCCAAGATGGCAATTCACCCCGCACAGGTGCCTGTGATCAACGAGGTATTCACCCCGTCTGCCGAGGCGGTCGCCGAGGCGCAAAAGGTCGTCGCCGCGTTCCGGGAAGCGGGCGATCCAGGCGTTCTGGCCATCGGCGGCAAGATGTACGACCGACCTCACCTGCGACTGGCCGAACGGGTTCTGGCGCGGGCCGCTAGCGCGAAAGCCGGCTAATCCTCGCCCCAGCGCGGTCGGCGCATGACGAAAACGCTGTCTACCGAAGCATAGTCCATGTAACCAGTCGGCCGACATTGCCGGCCGCGGTGATGTCGAACATGCCATCCTTGAGCATAGCGTCGTTGATATAAACGCCGACGATTTCCCCTGTTACGACGATGGAGTCGCTTGGCCTGCCGTCCAGCCCGCGCGGGCTCATGATCTCGGTGACCTTGCATTCCAGCGCCGCCGGCGCATCGGCGATACGCGGCGGTTTCACGATCACGGACGGCGCGGCTGCCAGACCGGCGTAACCGAACTCACTCACGCCGCGCGGAGCATCCACAGCGCTTTTGTTCATTTTTTCCGCCAGTTCCCGACCGACCAGATTGACGACGAACTCGCCAGTCGCCTCGGCATGCGTGGCGCTGTCTTTCGGGCCTTCGGATGAGAACCACACGAGAGGCGGGCGCGACGACAACATGTTGAAAAACGAGTAAGGCCCGATATTCGGCGTCCCGTGCTCGTCGATCGTGGATATCCAGCCGATCGGCCGCGGCGCGATAATCGCCTTGGTGGGATCGTGCGGAAGCCCATGGCCGTTTTTCGGTTCGTAGAACATGTCAGCCCTGCCAGGGTCCGGTGTATTCGCTGATCAGTGCAGCCGGCTCCGGCCGCGGCCGCTCTGCGATGTCGCCGCTGAACGTACCGATATGAACGAAACCGACAACCCGCTCGTCCGGCGCGAGGCCGAGTATGCGGCGGCCTTCATCGTCGTCGGAATACCAGTTGGTTATCCAGTTGGTACCGTACCCGAGAGCGTTGGCGGCATGCACCAGGTTCATGGCAGCGGCACCGCCTGAGAGCAGCATCTCCCATTGCGGTATCTTCGGATTGTCGCGCGGACAATGGATCACGCCGATGACCAGCGGCGCCCGCGCAAAACGCGCTTTTTCCTGCTCGATGCGCGCTTCAGCCAGCGGGCCTTCGCGTTCGGCCGCACGTTTGGCCAGCAACTCGCCGATCTCAAAGCGCCCATCCCCCCGGTAAACGATGAAGCGCCACGGCGTCAGGCGGCCATGGTCGGGCACGCGGCTCGCCGCCCGGACAATGGTCGCGATTTCATCGTCGCTAGGTGCAGGCGCGCGCAGCTCGGCAATAGGCGCGGACTTGCGCGAAAGCAGGAAATCAAGAACGTTCGCGTTCAAAATATGCTCCAAGGAAGGGGAATTGTCGTGGTGAAGGAGGCGCGGCTGGCGGGAGCTGCTGGCGAGGTTGTAAACCGCGCGCCGTTTCAGCCTTGAAATTGCCATCGCCCTGGGCTTCAAGGCAAGTCATGTTTGCGTGGATCGTTCCCCCACTCCGGTCTCTTCTTTTTGGCGCCGCACTTGCAGCCGTCGCCGCCATTGGCTCGGCCGGTGCGCAGCAGGCCTCATCCGGGGCGAGCGCCGACACATTCGGGAAGCCGGCCGATCTCAACTTGCCCGCCATCTCGGGTTACGCACCCGCGACCACGCAGGAGCCCCTGGCAATCCAGCCGGGTGAAATCAGGCTTTCCGCCCAGCTATTCGCGGACGGTCCCGAAATCACCCGTGGCGTGACGTGGCGCATCTTCGGCCCACAGGCAGACGAAAACGGAAAACTGCCGCTCATTGCCTCCGCGCAGGGCGGCACCAGCCTGTTCGAACTCGCCCCCGGCAGTTATTTCGTCCACGCGGCGTTCGGGCGCGCCGGTGCCACAAAACGCATCAGCGTCGGGCGCGAGCCGCAGGCTGAAAGCCTGGTACTCGACGCAGGGGGCGTGAAACTGGACGCCATTCTGTCGGGCGGTGTGCGTATCCCGCCTTCCAAGCTTCGCTTCTCGATTTATGAGACCGAGACAAACACGCATGGCGACCGCGCGCTGATCATTCCAAACGTCGCACCCAATACGGTGGTCAGGCTCAACGCTGGCACCTACCACGTCGTTTCGACCTACGGGGCCGTGAATGCGGTCATTCGCGCCGACATTCGTGTCGAGGCCGGAAAGCTGACCGAAGCGACCGTTGAACACCGCGCAGCGCAGATTACGCTCAAACTGGTGCGCGACGAAGGCGGAGAAGCGATCGCCGACACGTCATGGGCGGTGCTCACCGACACCGGCGATGCTGTGCGCGAAGTCGTTGGTGCGTTCGCTCCGATGGTGCTCGCCGAGGGCAGCTATACGGCGATCGCGAAGAACCGCGACCGCATCTACCAGAAAGACTTCACCATCGTGCCCGGCCGCAACCAGGACGTTGAAGTGCTTGCCAACGAGGCCTCGCTCGTCGAATCGCACGACTGAATTCACGCAGGATTTTCAGTGAAATTGTCGGAAAGCATCCGGGCGCGCGTGGCGCCCGGGCGCATGTCATTTGGTGCCGGCGTGCTTACGGACCACGTCAGGCGGCAGCGCTTCTTCAAGAAGGGCCGCCAGTGCTTCGTCGACTGTCATCGACTGCTGATCGCGCGAACCCAGCCGCCGGATGTTGACGCTGCCTTCTTCGGCCTCGCGTTTGCCGCATACAAGGATGACCGGAACCTTGGTTAGCGAGTGCTCGCGGACCTTGTAGTTGATCTTCTCATTGCGAAGATCGGCCTCGACGGTCAGTCCCGCCGCCCGCAGCTTCTCCACCACCTGCACGGCATAGTCATCCGCGTCGGACGTGATCGTCGCGACCACCACCTGCAGCGGCGCGAACCAGAGCGGCATATGGCCGGCATGGCTCTCGATCAGAATGCCGAGGAAGCGTTCCAGCGACCCGACGATGGCACGGTGCACCATCACCGGCTGCTTCTTCTCCGAATCCTTGTCGATATAGAAAGCGCCGAACCGCTCCGGCAGGTTGAAGTCCACCTGCGTGGTGCCGCACTGCCATTCGCGCCCGATCGCGTCGCGCAGCGTGTACTCGAACTTCGGACCGTAGAATGTGCCCTCGCCTTCGTTGATGCCGGCCTTGATGCGGCCGTTGGATTCGGCTTCCATTTTTGTCAGGGCACGGCGCAGAATGTCCTCGGCATGATCCCACGCCGCGTCAGTGCCGACGCGCTTCTCCGGGCGGGTCGCGAGCTTGACCACAACCTCGGTGAAGCCGAAATCCTCATAGACCGACATCATAAGGTCGTTGATCTTCAGAATTTCCGCCTCGAGCTGCTGCTCCGTGCAGAAAATGTGCGCATCGTCCTGCGTGAAGCCGCGTACGCGCATCAGCCCGTGCAACGCACCGGACGGTTCGTAGCGGTGAACCGCGCCGAATTCGGCCAGCCGCACCGGCAGATCGCGGTAGGACTTCAGCCCGTGTTTGAATATCTGCACATGGCCGGGGCAGTTCATCGGCTTCAGCGCGAAGACACGTTTGTCTTCGGCTTCATCATCGGCGCACTGAACGGCGAACATGTTCTCGCGGTACCAGCCCCAGTGGCCGGATGTCTCCCACAATGAGTGGTCGAGCACCTGCGGCGCGTTCACCTCGTCGTAGGTGCCTTCGAGGCGGCGCCGCATATAGGCCAGCAGGTTCTGGAACATCTTCCAGCCCTTGGCGTGCCAGAACACGACGCCCGGCCCTTCCTCCTGGAAATGGAACAGATCCATTTCCCGCCCGAGGCGTCGGTGGTCGCGCTTTTCGGCCTCCGCAAGCATGTGCAGATAATTGTCGAGCTCGCTTTGGTCGCGCCAAGCGGTGCCGTAGATGCGCGTCAGCATCGGATTGTTGGCATCGCCGCGCCAATAGGCGCCGGCCACCTTCATCAGCTTGAACGCGTTGCCGATCTGCCCGGTCGAGGCCATATGCGGCCCGCGGCAAAGATCGAACCAGTCGCCCTGTGCATAGATTTTCAGGTCCTGATCTTCGGGAATGGCGTCGATCAGCTCGACCTTGTAGCTCTCGCCCTTGTCGCTGAAGACCTTGCGCGCACGGTCACGGTCCCAGACCTCCTTGGTAAAGGGCCGGTTGCGCTGAATGATCTCGCGCATCTTCTTTTCGATCGCCGGGAAATCGTCGGGCGTGAAGGGCTCGTTACGCGCGAAATCGTAATAAAAGCCGTTTTCGATCACCGGGCCGATGGTCACCTGGGTGCCGGGCCAAAGTTCCTGCACCGCCTCTGCAAGCACATGCGCGGCGTCGTGCCGGATGAGTTCCAGAGCGCGAGGGTCGTCGCGCGTCAGTATCTCGACCGTGCCGTTACGGCCTATCGGGTCGGCGAGGTCGCGCACTTCGCCATCGAGGGCATAGGCAACGGCCTTTTTAGCGAGTGACTTGGAAATCGATTCGGCAAGCTCGGCGCCGCTGATCGCGGCATCGTACTCGCGTTTGGAACCGTCGGGAAAAGCAAGTGAAATGGCTGACGCCATGGTCGCATCCTTTCTATCCAGTCCCGCCTACGAACGCGGGTGGTTGTTGTATTCGCGGAGCTTGGACGCTCCGGCAGGCGCTACATATGCATCGCGCCGGCGCACGTAAAGAGCGTGCAGTGCCGGCGCGACGTAAAACTGCCGATCTGCCGGCCTTTGCGCCGGCACGGTTGTCTAGCTGTTGTCTTCGATCGGAGCGCCCGGACCGTTCTTCTTGATCGAAGCGATGGCGTTCTCCGCACTCGACTTCGTGGTGTAACCCTCGGTCGAGAACATGATCTCGGAATTGTATTTGAAGCGGACGCGGAACTCGCCCTTCTTGTCTTTGTAGATTTCGAATTTGTGAGCCATGCCGGCCTCCCTCTCCTTCTGGGTGTGCGCGATTCCTAACCTGCCAGCACCCGCGCGCTTGAACAAGCACAACTTATCCTGACGCTTTGTCAGATCACAGATCAGGGTATTTCAGTCGTCACTCGCCCAGAATTCGCCGGCGCCCTCGGGCATTCCAGCCAACACCCGGTCGAGATCGCGTTCGTCCACATGGCGGCGCAGTGCGCGGGCAACGTCCCGTATTGCGCTGTCGGGCGCGACATTGTGATCTCGCCGGACTTGCGTGACCTCAAATTGCAACGCCTTGCGGTCAGGGAACGGCCCGTTCGTTTGTTCGGGATTCCATGATTCGACAAATATCGCTCTTGCTACCGGAGGAAGAATGTCCGCAAATCGCAGGGCGTCGGCTACCGAGAGATGGCCGCGGAATACGTGCAGCACCGCACGCAGCGTATGGTATGCCTGAGGATGCGTCTGCAGCATCGCCGTGTCCCGAACGTCCAGGAGAAACCGGTCGAACTCCTTCGAGGCCATGACGATACTCATCGGCACGGTCATCGGTCGGCATCCGGCTTCTTCCCGATCCGCCAGAAGCGCCAAGGCGTGTACCACCGCAGATCGGGATCGAGCGTTTCCGGCACGGGGTCGATGCCGTGCGTGCCTCCCGGCCCGCAACGCATCAAGCGAGACAATCCCATCCAGCTGCCCGTCCACAGGCCATGCCGTGCGATCGCCTCATGGGCGTATTCGGAACAGGTTGGGAAATGCCGGCATGAGTTGCCGACGAAGCTGGACAGGGTGAGCTGGTAGAAGCGCACCAGCACGGTGCCGAGAAGCCGCCCCGGCGTTTTCGGCCATGGCCCTGACCAGTTGCGGCTGCGTATCACACGTAAGGGATGGTTGTGCTCGGCCATTTGCCTCAGGCGGCCTCGCCGTCTCGCTGCTTTTCTATCTGGTCGATCGCGTCCACCACGGCGTCGAAGGTGAGCATGGTCGATGCATGCCGGGCCTTGTAGTCGCGCACCGGCTCAAGGTATTTCAGGTCTCCGAACCGGCCTTCGGGCGGCGGGCCGTTTTCCTTCAGCATTTTACGCATCGTCTCGCGCACTTCACGCAGTTCGTCCGCGCTCGAACCCACGACGTTGCGTGCCATGATAGAAGATGACGCCTGGCCCAACGCGCAGGCTTTCACCTCATGCGCGAAGTCGGTGACGGTGGAACCGTCCATGACGAGGTCGATCGTAACGGTCGAACCACAGAGCTTGGAATGCGCAGTCGCGCTGGCTTGCGGCTTTTCCAGCCGTCCGATCCGGCCGATATTTCCGGCGTACTCTATGATCTTCGCGTTGTAGACGTCATCTATCATGTGCACGCTCGTGAATGTCGCGTAACGGACTGCTTCCGCCGACTGCATCTTTCAATCAGACCGCCTCATCCTATATAGTGACGTGTGCACAAAGCGGGCAAGGTCACATCAGGCCGCACGCTGCATGCAAGCAGGAATTCACGCCGCCCGGGGACATTGCCCCGAGAAAGGCTGTGGTCCGTTCAACTCGTTCCTTCTTCGAAAGGAACTACGGGAGACGCCTTTCATGGACGCCTACGCGAAAAAACCCGCCGATTCCACATTCACCACCGCCAAGACCGACCTCGACCGGCCGTCGCAGTCTCAGGTAGAGAACGCCGTGCGCACCCTGCTGCGCTGGATCGGCGAAGACGAAGAGCGCGAGGGGCTGAAGGATACGCCGGCGCGCGTTGCGAAAGCCTATCGGGAGATGTTCGCAGGTTATGCCAAGGATCCTGCGGAAGAGCTTGGCCGCACCTTCGAGGAGGTTGCCGGTTACGACGACATGGTGCTGGTGAAGGACATCGCCTTCCACTCGCATTGCGAACACCACATGGTGCCCATCATCGGCAAGGCGCATGTTGCCTACCTGCCGGACGGCAAGGTTGTCGGCCTGTCGAAAATTGCCCGCGTCGTCGATATTTTTGCCCAGCGCCTTCAGACGCAGGAAGCGCTGACAGCGCAGATTGCCGGCGTGATTCAGGACGTGCTCAACCCGCGCGGCGTCGCCGTGATGATCGAGGCGGAGCACATGTGCATGGCCATGCGCGGCATCCGCAAGCAGGGCTCCACCACGCTGACCTCCACCTTCACCGGCGCATTTCGTGACCATCCCGAAGAACAGGTTCGCTTCATTTCCATGATCAGGGCCGGCTCCGCCGAATGAGGCGCCGCCGGCCGCCAACACCGAAGGCCGGGCATGCCTGATATCGAATTCGCACCTGCTCCAGCCGACAAACAATCGCTGGAAGCAGGTTCCGCTCTCACGCCGCGCTTCGACGCGAACGGCCTGGTGACGGCGGTAGCAACGGATGCCGACACCGGCGACGTTCTGATGGTCGCCCATATGAATGCCGAAGCTCTGGCGCTGAGCATCGAAACCGGCATAGCCCACTACTGGTCACGCTCCAGGAAGGAGCTCTGGAAAAAAGGCGAAACCTCCGGCAACTTCCAGGAGATTGCCGAGTTGCGCGTCGATTGCGACCAGGACGCCGTGTGGATCAAGGTGCGCCCCCAGGGCGACCGCGCTGCTTGCCACACCGGGCGCCGCACATGTTTTTACCGCATTGTCCGCCACACTGGGGGCAATGTGGAACTTGAAGCCACTTCAGACACTTAGTCTCATTCAGGCACCATTCAGCAGCCGCCTCGTATCGGGATTCATGATTTTGATACGAGAGCTGTCATATGGTGTGCCGGGGATGAGGGTACGCAGATGTTGGAGTGGTCGTCATTGTACGGCAGGCATGACATGCGGATAACCGACGATATTCCGCCGGCCGCAGGGTCGGATCTGACCGAAATGCCGCAGCGCCGCCAGGGCGTAGCGCTGGCGTTGGGCGGTGGTGCAGCGAGAGGCTGGGCTCACATAGGCGTTCTGCGGGCACTCGAAGAAGCTGGCGTTGAGATCAGCATGATAGCCGGCACTTCGATCGGTGCTCTGGTCGGCGGCTGTTATCTTGCGGGCAAATTGGACGAACTCGAGGAATTTGCGCGCTCTCTCACAAAGCGGCGCATATTCGGGCTTCTCGACCTCAATCTGGGCGGCGGCGGCCTGTTTGGCGGCATGAAGCTCAACGCGCGCATGCAGCAGCATTTGTCGGGTGTCACCTTCGACGACCTGCCCAAGGCGTTTGTGTGCGTGGCATCGGAAATCCGGACCGGCCATGAGATATGGCTCTCCAGCGGCTCGCTGATTACGGCGATGCGCGCCTCTTACGCCCTGCCCGGCGTATTCGAACCGATCGCCTGTAACGGGCGGGTGCTGGTAGATGGAGCCCTGGTCAATCCGGTGCCGGTATCGGTGTGCCGAGCGCACGAACAACAGCTCGTTGTCGCCGTGAACCTGCACTATGACCTTTTCGGCCGTGCCGCGGTCATCAAACACACCGCCGACGCGCCTATGCCGAATGAAAACGACAACCGGGCCTCCAACACGCTCGTTGTCGATCGCGGAACATCGGAGCGCGAGGCACGGCTTGGCATCATGGGCGTAATGGTTGAGGCCTTCAACATCATCCAGGACCGCATCTCGCGGGCGCGTCTTGCGGGCGACCCGCCCGACATGTCGATCCTGCCCAAGCTCGGCCATATCGGACTAAGCGAATTCCATCGCGCAGACGAGGCAATCGGCATTGGTTACGAAGCAACCCGCGCTCAGCTTGGTGATATCGAGCGCATGCAGAAAGTGATGGTCTGAGGCCAGTCAGGCCGCTGCAGCGTCCACGATCCGCAGCTGCACCGTACGGTTTCCGTTCCAGTGATTGATGCCGAGCGTACCGGCCACATGGACGGTTTGCCCGCGCCTGCCAAGCAAGAACCGGCCGAGATCGGCATCTGCCGCGCGAAATGCGATTGCGGAAATTCTCTGCCCCGTTTCGGATCGAAACTCGGCACGGACGTGGTTGGTTCCAACCTGGCGGGCGTCCGTCAGAATATGCCGCGGCAACACCAGCATCGGCGGTGCATGCCCCGCGCCGAAAGGCCCCGCACGCTCCAGCGTCTCGACAAGGTCGATGGTTGCACCGCCGGCCGAAAGCGCGGCATCGACAAGGACGCTCTCCTGATCGCGCAGAGCGAAGACCCGGCCTGCCGCCATTTCATCGAAGAAGCCGCGCAGCGCAGCGAGCTTGCTCTTTTCGACGGTGATTCCCGCCGCCATCGCGTGACCCCCACCCTTGATCAGCAGGCCCTTTTCAACTGCCGCGTTGACCAAGCGCCCCAGATCGAACCCTGCGATGGATCGCCCTGACCCGGTGCCGATGCCATTTGCATTGAACGCGATCGCAAATGCGGGCCGACGTGCGTGGTCCTTCAACCTCGACGCGATGAGACCGACAATGCCCGGGTGCCAGTCCGGCGAACCGGATACGAGGATTTCGGGACCGCCCCCGGCCGCCATTTCGGCATCGGCTTCGGCCTTGGCCTGATCGACCATCTGTTGTTCCAGCGCCTGCCGCTCAGCGTTGAGCCGCTCCAGCGTCTCCGCAATTTCCTGCGCCTCGCCAGCATCGTCCGTGGCCAGAAGCCGGGCGCCCAGCGCTGCGTCGCCTATCCGCCCACCCGCATTGATGCGCGGTCCGAGTACAAAACCGAGATGAAACGTTGCCACGGGTTCGCCAATGCGCGCCGCGTGCACCAGCGCTGCGATCCCGGCATTGGCCATCGACCGCATTGCAATCAGCCCCTTGACCACAAAGGCACGGTTTACGCCGGTCAGAGGCACGACGTCGGCGACGGTGGCAAGCGCCAGAAGGTCAAGATATTTCAGGAGGTCGGGCGGTGCCGGCAGGTCGCTCGCTCCGCGCAGCCGGCGCACCGTCTCGACCAGCGCCAGGAACACCACACCAGCCGCGCAGAGATGCCCCTGCCCCGAAAGGTCATCCTCCCGGTTCGGATTGACGACGATCGTATCGGCCGGCAAAGCCCCACCGACCTGATGATGGTCGAGCACCAGCACATCGGCCCCGGCGTTCCGCCCGGCCGCAATTGCCTCAGCGCTGTTGGTACCGCAATCTACCGTGACGATCAGGCTCGCCGCGCCAGCGAGTTCCCGCATAGCATCGGGATTCGGGCCGTACCCCTCGAATATGCGGTCTGGAATGTAGATGCGCGCTGCGATGCCGTAATGGCGCAGAAACCGCGCCAGCATCGCCGACGAAACCGCGCCATCTACATCGTAGTCGCCGAATATCGCCACCCGCTCACGGCTGCAGATCGCCTTCGCCAGCCGATCCGCCGCAGCCCTCATGTCCGTCAGTGTCGACGGGTCGGGCAACAAATCGCGGATAGTCGGATCGAGAAAACGTTCAGCTTCGTCGGCCAGAATGCCGCGGCCCGCCAGAACGCGCGACACAATATCGGGCAAACCGTGTTGCTGTGCGATCGCGGTCGCCAGCTGTTCCTGACGCACATCCAGCCGGTGCCGCCACGCGCGGCCGGTGGCCGAACTCCCGACATCGAGGAATAGTCGTTTCTCGCCGCTCATCGTTGCATCATGCGCGTTGGCGCTGCCCGGCGGAAGGCCGCGGCTGCCGAAATCCAGCGCGAAGTCAGAACTTGTCCATGTCCTGGTGCCGCGCCTTGATGCTGCGCACGGTTTGCGACGAGGAGCGCATCACGATTGTTTCCGTTTCAATCGAATCGCGGCCGAATTTCACGCCCGAAAGCAGGTTGCCGTCGGTTACACCCGTCGCGGCGAACAGCACGTCGCCGCGCGCCATTTCCTCCATCGTGTAGATCTTCAACGGATCGGAAATACCCATCTTGGCGGCACGCGCAATCTTGTCGTCCGTGTTGAGCTGCAGCCTTCCCTGCATCTGGCCGCCGATGCAGCGCAGCGCAGCTGCCGCAAGCACACCCTCCGGCGCACCGCCCGAGCCCATATAGATGTCGATGCCGGTTTCATCGGGATCCGTGGTGTGGATCACACCGGCAACGTCGCCGTCTCCGATAAGCCGGATTGCCGCGCCCGTGTCGCGCACGGCTTCGATCAGCCGGGCATGCCGCGGCCGATCGAGAATGCAGGCGGTGATATCGTTCACCGCCACGCCTTTGGCCTTGGCTATATTGGCAATGTTTTCAGCCGGCGACGCATCGAGATCGACAACTCCTGCAGGATAGCCGGGTCCGACTGCGATCTTGTCCATATAGACATCCGGGGCATAAAGCAGGCTGCCGCGCTCCGCGATTGCAATCACGGCCAGCGAGTTTGGCAAGTTCTTGGCGCAGATCGTGGTGCCTTCCAGGGGGTCGAGCGCAATGTCGACCTCTGGCCCGTCACCGGCACCGACCTCCTCGCCGATATAGAGCATCGGCGCTTCGTCGCGTTCGCCCTCGCCGATGACAACCGTGCCCCTGATCGGCAGCCGGTTGAGCTCCGCCCGCATCGCGTCCACGGCGACCTGATCGGCCGCCTTCTCGTCGCCGCGCCCGCGCAGCCGCGCCGCCGCCACCGCTGCGCGTTCGGTCACACGCACCAGTTCGAGCGTCAGGATGCGGTCGAGGCCGGATTGGACGGGCTTGGCCATGTAGTGTCTCCGGAAAAGCATGCGTTGGATATGTCGGCAATCCTTCTGTCAAAGGACATTGCCGCCATCAAGTGACAGCATCGCGACCCAACAAACTGAATCGATTGAACTTTTGCAAAACCGCCGAAACGCGCTTCAGGTAGCGCGTTCGATACGGATCACCTGGGCCTTATCCACAAGGTGGCCGTCCCGCGTTACACCGTCCACCGCTTTGCGAACCGCAGCCTCGGTTGTTTCGTGTGTCACCAGGATGACCGTCTTGTGCGTATCGGGCTGGCCAACACTTGCGTGTTGGACAATCGATTCGAGGGAAATCTTGTTGTCCGCCATCCGCTTGGCAAGAGCCGCGAATACGCCGGCGCGGTCGTGCACGGTGAAACGGATAAAGTAGCCGCCGGCGTGAGCGCGCATCTGCGCCCGCTTGTATGGCGCGAGCTGTTTGGCAGGGCGCCCGAAAACAGGGGCGTGCTGGAAACCCGGGCGGCTCTTGGCGATATCGGCAATGTCGCCCACAACGGCGGAAGCCGTGGCGCTGCCGCCGGCCCCCGGCCCCGACAACAGAAGTTCACCCAGAATGTCGGTTTCGATGGCCACGGCGTTGGTGACGCCATGCACCTGCGCAATCACAGAGGCAGTCGGCACCATGGTCGGGTGCACGCGCTGCTCCACACCTGTGTCGGTACGCTGGGCGACACCCAGAAGCTTGATGCGATAACCGAGCTCCGCGGCGGCCCGAATGTCAGCCTGGGTGATATTGGAGATGCCTTCGAGATAGATATCCTCCGCGGCGATCTTGTGGCCGAAGGCCAGGCTCGAAAGAATGGCGAGTTTGTGAGCGGTGTCCTGCCCCTCGATATCGAAGGTCGGATCGGCTTCGGCATATCCCAGTCGCTGTGCATCGGCGAGGCAGTCGGCAAACGATATACCCTCAGCCTCCATGCGGGTGAGGATGTAATTGCTGGTTCCGTTGAGGATGCCGAAAACGCGGCTGATCGTGTTGCCGGCCATCGATTCGCGCATTGTCTTGATGACCGGGATACCGCCAGCGACTGCAGCCTCGTAATTGAGAACGACACCGCTTTTTTCAGCCCGCTCGGCGAGAGCGATTCCATGTTTTGCGAGAAGAGCCTTATTGGCGGTTACCACGTGCCGGCCTGCTTCCAGTGCCGCCTTGACGCTTGCCAGAGCAGCACCTTCCTCGCCACCGATCAATTCGACAAAAACGTCGATATCGGCGGAACGCGCAAGGTCGACCGGATCGTCGAACCATGTCACGCCGGAAAGGTCGATGCCGCGGTCGCGTTTCCGGTCGCGGGCCGACACTGCCGTCACCGTCAGGTTCCGCCCGCATTGCCGCGTCATCTCGGCTGCCTTCTCGGCAAGCACTCGAACGGTCGAAGCACCAACCGTGCCCAAACCCGCAATTCCGATCCGCAACGCGTCGGCCATAATCCCGGCGTCCCCTCTTCCTGTCTGTCAGTAATATGTCTCAGCGGCGGGCGTTCAGCGCCACCACGTTGTCCGGTTTGGCGTCGGCGGAAGCCAGAAACCGCTTGATGTTTCGTGCCGCCTGGCGAATGCGGTGTTCGTTTTCCACCAACGCAATGCGCACGAAATCGTCGCCATGTTCGCCAAACCCTATGCCCGGTGAAACAGCGACATCCGCCTTCTCGACCAGAAGCTTGGAGAATTCGAGCGACCCGAGCTCACGGAACGGCTCCGGGATCGGCGCCCAGGCGAACATGGTGGCGGCGGGAGCCGGCACCTGCCAGCCCGCGCGGGCAAATGCGTCCACCAGCACGTCGCGGCGGCGGTGATAGATCGAGCGCACCTCCTCGACCTCTGCGCCATCCGAATTCAGGGCTGCTGTTGCCGCAACCTGAATCGGCGTGAAAGCGCCATAGTCGAGATAGGATTTGACACGCGTCAGCGCCGCGATCAGCCGCTCGTTGCCGACGGCAAAACCCATACGCCAACCCGGCATCGAAAAGGTCTTCGACATCGAGGTGAACTCGACCGTGACATCCATCGCGCCCGGCACCTGCAGCACCGACGGGGGCGGATTGTCATCGAAATATATCTCCGCATAGGCCAGGTCCGACAGCAGAATCAGCTCGTGTTTGCGGGCGAAAGCGACGACGTCCTTGAAGAAATCCAGTGTTGCGACATGCGCCGTCGGGTTCGACGGATAATTGAGGATCAGCGCGAGAGGCTTGGGGATGGAATGGCGGATGGCGCGTTCCAGCGCCGGAATGAAACCCTCGTCCGGTTCAACCTGCATGGAACGGATCACGCCGCCCGACATAATGAAGCCGAATGCGTGGATCGGATAGGTCGGGTTCGGGCACAGCACCACATCGCCCGGCGCTGTGATCGCCTGGGCCATATTGGCAAAGCCTTCCTTGGAGCCCAGCGTGGCGACGATCTGCCGTTCGGGGTCGAGCTTTACACCGAACCGGCGGGCATAATAGTTCGCCTGCGCGCGCCGCAGGCCGGGAATGCCGCGCGACGAGGAATAGCGGTGGGTGCGCGGGTCGCGCACGACATCGCACAATTTGTCCACGATGCTCTGCGGCGTCGGCAGATCGGGATTGCCCATGCCGAGATCGATGATATCGGCGCCGCTGGCGCGAGCGCTCGCCTTGAGCCTGTTGACCTGCTCGAACACATAAGGCGGTAGCCGGCGAACCTTGTGAAACTCTTCCATGGCGTTTTCCGTCGGAGGCGTGAACGCGGCGGCTATACACCCAATCACCCGACGGGTCGATAGAAGCCGCCGGTTCCGCCGCTAATTCTCGATTTCCTCAAGCGTGTCCTGGGCATGCGACTTTTTCAGCTTCTTGAGCCGGTCGACATCGTTGTTTGCGGTGGTTGGAAGCGACTTCTGTGCGGCACGCTGGGTTTTCAGCGCCGCGAGCCGGTCAGCGGCTTCTTCGTCGGTGAGTTGTTCTGTCTCGGCCCGCGGCGGTATATTGAGGTTGGGGTAGCTCCCGGTATTGCGCGCGCCGGGCACCGCATCCTCGAGCGAGGCAGACACGCATCCACCCGCGATTGCGAGCACCGCCAGAAGCAGCCATGCGCGCAGAAATTTCACAACAGCCAACGTCACCGCGAGGCGTTCCCTTTCGCTGTTCCCTTGAGCCGCGTCAAATTGCTGACGCAGTTGGACGTGTAGGGACTTGTCATTGTAATATGTCAACAAAAAGCACGAGTGGGAGGCTCGGCGCCGGCATGAGCGATCCGCGCGAAAAAGTCGAAGACGGCAAGGCTGAAGACAGCGGCGTCGAGCAATACATCGTCAAGGATCCGGAGCGTTTTGCGCTGAATTTCGCGCGCATGATCGAGGAAGCCGGCAAGGCGGCCGCTGCCTGGGCCGAGCCGCGCGAAAAGGGTGAAATCCGCGACACGGTTTCCGACCCTGTGACCGACATGGTCCGCACCTTCTCCAAACTCACCGAATATTGGCTGTCCGATCCTTCGCGGGCACTGGAGGCGCAGACCCGCCTCTTGTCCAGTTATATGACCATCTGGTCGAACTCGGTGCAGAAACTGAGCGGCAACACGCGCGATGACCTGGTCGAGCCCGAACGGGGCGACAAACGTTTCCAGGATCCCGAATGGGCAAGGAATGCCTTCTTCGACTTCCTCAAGAAGACGTATCTCGTGACCTCGCGCTGGGCCTCTGATCTGGCGGAGGAAACAGGAGGGCTCGACGAGCACACCCGCCACAAGGCCCGCTTCTACATCAAGCAGATCACCAACGCGCTCTCGCCGTCGAATTTCGTACTCACCAATCCGGAGCTGTTCCGCGAAACCGTGGCCAGCAATGGCGAGAACCTGGCGCGCGGCATGCATATGCTCGCCGAAGACATCAAGGCTGGCCATGGCGAACTCAAGCTGCGTCAGTCGGATGCGTCCCGTTTCGCCGTCGGCGAGAATATCGCGACGACCCCCGGCATGGTCGTGGCCCGCAACGACCTCGTGGAGATCATCCAGTACGAGCCGACGACCAAGAAAGTACTGCGGCGCCCTCTGCTGATCTGCCCGCCCTGGATCAACAAGTTCTACATTCTCGATCTCAACCCGGACAAATCCTTCATCCGCTGGGCGGTGGAGCAGGGCCACACAGTATTCGTCATTTCCTGGGCAAATCCCGACGAACGTCACGGCCGCATGGACTGGGACGATTATTTCGAACTCGGCCTCGGCTTTGCACTCGACACGATTGAAAAAGCGACTGGCGAGAAGAAGGTCAATGCGATCGGCTACTGCGTCGGCGGCACTTTGCTTGCGGCGTCCCTCGCCAAGATGGCACGCGATGGCGACGATCGGATCCGTTCCGCGACTTTCCTGACTACGCAGGTCGATTTCACCTATGCAGGCGACCTGAAGGTGTTCGTCGACGAAGAGCAGATCGCCGCTCTCGAAAAGGCCATGAACGAAAAAGGCTATCTCGACGGCACGCGCATGGCGACAGCCTTCAACATGCTGCGCTCCAGCGAGCTGATCTGGCCTTACGTGGTCAACAACTACATGCGCGGCAAGGCGCCGATGCCGTTTGACCTGCTCTACTGGAACTCGGATTCGACGCGCATGGCGGCGGCCAACCACTCCTTCTACCTGCGCAACTGCTACCTCGACAACAATCTGAGCAAGGGCAAGATGCGGCTCGGCGGCAAACCGGTCTCGCTCTCCGATGTCAAAATACCGGTCTACAATCTGGCGACACGCGAGGATCACATAGCCCCGGCGAAATCGGCCTTTATGGGGAGCACCTTTTTAGGCGGTGACGTCGAGTTCGTGCTGGCCGGCTCCGGTCACATCGCAGGCGTGGTCAATCCGCCGAAAGCCGGCAAGTATCAGTTCTGGACCGGCGGCAAACCGGAAGGTGAGTTCGACCATTGGCTCGCCAATGCGGAGGAGACGCCGGGATCGTGGTGGCCTCATTGGCAAAAGTGGATCGAATCGCAGGATAAGAAGCGCGTCGACGCACGGACACCGGGCGACAAAACCGAGCTTCTGGACAGAGCGCCGGGCTCATATGTGAAGGTGCGCGTTTGAATTTGCGGTCCCGGCTGCAATTCGTTAGTTTGCAGCCTGTGATTTCCGCCACAGGTTCAAACGCACAACAGTGCTTGTTGGCCAGCGGATGTCGCTGCTAGGGGCAAGAACACTTTTGGTGGGACAATCCGGCGGATTCGTTCGCGTCGGCCTTACCGAAAAACCGGTTGAGAGTGTCTGCAGCCGCGATGCGGCGATGACAAACGCAAAAGGAAGAAAACTTGCAGGCTGACGGAGTGACAACGCCGGCCACTCGTGGGTTTAAGGTCGCATGTCGTGGCGGCGTTGCCGGGCTGGCAGGGTTGATGCTCGCCTCATGCAGCACCTCGTCAGACCCCTTCACGCAGCTTGGTCTCGTCGCTCAGCCGGGCTATCAGCAGCAGGCACCCCAGATCGCAGACGCACAGGCCGCTACCGACGAACGGCAATTCGCTGTCTCGGGCGACGATCCGGCTTTACCCGAACAGGTCGCGTCGAACCCCTCACCCGCCGATGGCAGCGAGCCGGCTGTGGTCTCCGGCGGCGAAACACAGCTCGCAGCTGTGCTGCCGACAGCGGATGATGCAACGCTCGCTGCCCGCATGGGTACCGGCGGCGCCTATCTTGAAAGTGTTCCCGCGGTAGCCGCCCCGCGGGCCGCGGTCGAGCCGGAACCGCGCCGGCGCGGTTTTTTCTCCGCCCTGTTCGCCAAGACCGACCACCGCAGGGCACCGCCGACGAATGTTCAGCAGCCGACAGCTCCGGCACCCCCTCAGATTGCTGAAGCAGACATTTCTCCGGTTTCCGGCCTGCCGCAGGCTGAGGAACCCACTCAAATAGCCACCGCAGAGGCTGCCGATCCGGTCGATGTTGCGCAACCGACGGCATATGTGGAGAACCGCCCTCCGGAAGCCGTGCCGCAGGCGCCTGCAAAGCGCCGCAGCTTCCTCTCCGCGTTTTTCTCAAATTCCGAGGCTACTACGCCGCGGGCGGCGCAGAAACCTGAGCCGGTGATGCTTGCCGCGGCCCAGCCTAGCCAGTCTTCCGCTGCAGGGTTTTACAGCGAGAAGGCCCTGCCCGGGGTAAGGGACACCGACAACCTTTACGAAATCAAACGCAAATCGGGCACGAACGACCACAGCGACATCGACATCAACGAGAACAACGATGTCGAGCTTGCCTTGGCGCCTGGTTTTGCGCGGCTGGCGCCGAACGGTCTGACGATCCAGACCGACAGGGTCGACGTCGCGTGCCTGAAACCATCGCTGGTGCGGGTGCTCAAGGCGGTCGAAGGGCATTACGGCGAAAAGGTCGTCGTTACGTCCGGCTATCGCAGTCCGCAGCATAATCGCCGGGCGCGCGGCTCCAGCAATTCGCTGCATATGTATTGCGCTGCAGCCGACATCCAGGTTCCCGGCATAGGCAAATGGGAACTGGCGCAGTTCTTGAGGACGATGCCGGGTCGCGGCGGCGTTGGCACTTATTGCCACACCAAATCCGTGCATATTGACGTGGGTCCGGAGCGCGATTGGAACTGGCGCTGCCGCCGGCGCAAAAGAAAGTAGAAAAATCTTCGCATCAAGCGGGCTTTCCGGGTTGCCGGGCAAAGCGAAGCTGTTATAAGCGCTCCGTTCCGCGCGCCCATCGTCTAGCGGTCTAGGACGCCGCCCTTTCACGGCGGAAACACGGGTTCGAGTCCCGTTGGGCGTGCCAGAACATCTCTCCTGCCTTTCTGCAATGACAACAGCTTAAACAAATCGCGCGCCGCCGTTCGCTTTCGGCGGTCACTGTTGTTAAGCTCATCCCGAGGGTCTGAAGCGTACGAGCATGCGATCAGACGCATACAGGTCTCATCGTTGTTCTCGGGCGTTTCGGCCACTGGCTGGGAGGTGGCACGATGCGACTGTTGCTAACATTGGCGTTGTCGATGTTTGCGGTTTCGGCTTTTGCCGACACTGAATCGGACGAGCGGGATTGCGCCAACCGAAAGCTGGATGCCGAACAGCGCATCGAAGCCTGCGACCGGCTGCTTGCCGCTCCCTCTGTCAGCGATGCGGTACAGGTCCGGGTGCTGCGCAATCGGGCCGACGCGAAAGAGCAGCTCGAAGATTGGGACGGCGCGGTCGCCGACTACCAGACAGCGCTTGGGATAGATCCGCAAAATCCCGGTCTGTACCGCGATCTCGGCTGGGTCCGCCTGCAGATGAAAGACTATCAGGCCGTTGTGACCGTGCTCGACAAGGCGATCGAGTTCGACCCACGCAGCGCCTGGTCGTTCCAGCATCGCGGCATTGCCTGGGCGCGCCTCAAAAAATACGACACGGCGCTCGCCGACTACAATCGTTCGCTTGAGCTCGACCCGCTGCGCCCCTCCGCTCTGCGGGCGAGAGGTTATCTCTACGTCAAGCTCGGCGAACACGAAGCTGCGCTGCCCGACTTCGATCAGGTGCTGGCACTGGAGCCCTACAACGCCGCGCTCTATTCCGCGCGGGCCGCGGCGCATGAGGAGCTCGGCCACCGGCAGAAAGCGCTGCATGACGCCGAAGTCGCGCGCTGGCTCAACCCGAACCTGGGCCTGCCGGACAGGATCATCGAGCGGCTCTCCGCGCCAAGTGGCATGGCCGATCCAGGCTCTGCCGATTTCGATGCGCCGGATGAAGGGCGAACGATGGTTTACCTGGAGCTGGTCATCAGCCCGCAAGCCAAGCTGTCGCCCATGGAAGAAGCGATCGAGGATCTGATCAACTTCTTTCGCCCCGTCGTGAAACCACTGCCCGAACGGCGCAGCTTTGTTTCCCGAACCGCCGGCGCAACGGACGCGGATGTGACCACTGTCAGCACGGTTCAGACCCATGCGACCAACGCCGAGGCCCAGGCGGTCGACTATTTCCGGACGATGTTCCCGACCGTCATTCCGGGAGGCCAGGGCCCCGACCTTCACATCGCACGCCAGCTTGAGGCCCTCGCAGGTCTCTGGCCCCTCAAGGCGGGAGCGTCTGCACAGGGCTCGGGCGACATCTTCGTCGTGTGCCCGGAATCAGGGCCCATGGTGATGATGCTGCAATGCGCACCGGACGAGCAGGTGCCCATGGGCAATGTCGACTGGAAAACGACGGTCGAAGGCTGGGAGGATGTCGTGGTGCCGGCGGGAACCTTCGGGGCCTACCGCATCCGCCATTCCGAGCAGACCACGATCAATATGTTCGGCCGGCCGATCCAGCGGCAGGACGAGTTCACGCTCTGGTATTCGCCCCAGCACAAATGGTGGCTGAAGCGAGAGGTTGCCGCGCAGGACAAGGTGAGCCTGTCGCTCGCAACCGAGATCGAATGATCGGGCGCTGCCGTCCATCTGGTTTTTGGCCGGCGCACGTGTAGTCTTTTCGCCAGATGGCGTCTCTGAAAGACTATAAATCGAAGCGCGATTTCGCCCGCACGCCGGAGCCGACAGGTTCGGCGGCCGCGGGTGCTGGAAACCGCTTCGTCATCCACAAACATTCCGCCACAGCCGATCACTACGATCTGCGGCTTGAGCTCGATGGTGTGCTGAAGAGCTGGGCGGTGCCGAAGGGGCCGTCGCTCGACCCGGAGCAGAAGCGCCTTGCGGTCGAAACCGAGGATCACCCGCTCGAATATATCGATTTCGAGGGCGTCATCCCGGAAGGCGAGTATGGCGGCGGGCCAATGATCGTATGGGATACCGGCGTCTGGGCACCGATGGAGGACCCGGAAAAGTCACTCGCCAGCGGTGCGTTCAAGTTCCGGCTGGCGGGCGAGAAACTCAATGGCGGCTGGATGCTCGCCCGGCTGAAATCCAAGCAGGGCGAAACCAAACGCAACTGGCTGCTTTTCAAGGAGCGCGACCAGGCGGCGGCACCCGATGTCGATATCCTGATGGAGCGCCCGGAAAGCGTGAAAACCGGACGCCGCATCGAAGAACTCGTCGCGGCACCAGACAAGAAAGCCGCCTCCCGAGCCAAGCCACCCAAGGTCGCGCGCCTGCGCGGCGCCGTGAAAGCCCCTTTCCCGGCTGGCCTCAAGCCGCAACTGGCGACCGCCGCCGATGCTCCGCCCGTGCAGGGCAAGTGGCTGCACGAGATCAAGTTCGACGGCTACCGCACGCTGGTCGAGATCGACAGGGAAGCCACACGCATGATCACGCGGAGCGGCCTCGACTGGACGAAGCGTTACTCCGCACTTGCCCGCGCGTTCTCCGCACTGCCCTGCAAGCGGGCGGTCCTGGATGGCGAGGTCGTGGTGCCCGACGATGACGGCATTACTCGCTTTGCCGCCTTGCAGGATGCGCTGTCGGCAAAAGCCTCCGAGCAACTCGTCTTCTACGCCTTCGATCTGCTTTATCTCGACGGCTACGACCTGCGTCAGCTGCCGCTGGAAAAGCGCAAGGAACTGCTGAAACAACTGCTCGATGCCGCTACCCCCAAACCCGCTGCAATCCTCTACAGCGATCACATTGAAGGTGACGGCAAAGCCTTCTACGAGCGCGCGTCGGAGATGGGGCTTGAAGGCATCGTCTCCAAACGCGCCGACGCCAAATACGAGCAAGGCCGCTCAAAGACCTGGCTCAAGGTGAAGGCGCAGAAGACTGGCGATTTCGTCATTGGCGGCTACACGCCTTCCGAAACGAATAGCGGCCTCGGCTCGCTTGCGCTGGGCGAATGGCAGGATGGCGAGCTGGTTTTTGTAGGCGGGGTAGGCTCCGGCTTCGACAATGCAACACTCAAGATGTTGGTCGAGCGGCTCGAGCCGCTGCGCGCCGGGGCGCCTGCGTTCGAAGGCACGCCGAAGGACGTGCTGCCCGTCAAACCGGTGCTTTCCGCCCATGTCCATTTTTCCAATCGCACAACAAGCGGCATGCTGCGCCACGCTGTCTACAAGGGGCTGCGCGAAGTCGAGCTTTCCGCAGAGCCCGCCCGCCCCCGCAAGCGCCTCATCTCGGATGCCGACCTCGCAGGGATTTGGGTCACAAACCCGCAGCGGCGTGTGTTCGGCAAGACCGGCGCCACCAAGCTCGACATCGCAATCTACTACGCGGCGGTGGGCGACTACATGCTGCCACACATTCTTGGCCGCCCCGTCTCGCTGATGCGCTGCCCGACCGGTCGCCCGCAGGACTGTTTCTACCAGCGCCATGCTTTTTCCGGCATGCCGCCATCGCTGGCTACCTTCGACATGAAATCTTCCGACGGTGAAACAAAGCGCTACATCGCCATCGAAGACGCCAAGGCCTATCTGGCGCTGGCGCAATTCGGTGTGGTCGAGCTTCACGCATGGGGATCGATGCGCAAGCAGCCGGAAAAGGCCGACCGCGCGGTGTTCGACCTCGATCCGGGCGAAGGCATCGGCTGGCGCGAGATCGTGGAAGCGGCGCTGCATCTGCGACAGCCGCTCGAAGACATGGGACTGGTCCCGTTCGTGAAGACATCGGGCGGGCGCGGCGTCCATATCGTGGTTCCGATCAAGCCCGGGCCGAACTGGAAGCGCGTTCACGCCGCCACCGGCAAGATCGCCGAAAAGCTGGCCGCGTCAGCGCCAGAGCTTTTCACCACCACAATGGGCAAGGCGAACCGCAAAGGCCGCATTTTCATCGACTTCCACCGCAACGCGCGCGGCGCCACCGCGGTGGCGCCCTACTCGCTTCGCGCACGGCCCAACCTGCCCGCCTCCACCCCCCTTTCCTGGGCCGATCTGGAGTCAATCGACGCGCCGGAGGATTTGAATTATTCTACGTTGCCTGGGCTGTTAACTTCTTCAGGCGATCCTTGGGCTCAGATCGGCGACAATGCCCGCGCTCTGCCGGGCGCATAGCCTTGAGTATTTGCGTAGGAGACGGTGATGGCACCACGCGCCACCTGGAAAGGTCATTTGCGATTGAGTCTGGTGAGCTGCCCCGTGCGGCTCTACAACGCCACCAGCTCGAAGGACCGGATTACCTTCAATCAGTTGCACAAGGACACACACAACCGGATCAACATGAAGCCGGTTGATCCCGAGCTCGGCCTTGTCGAGCGGTCCGACCTCGTGAAGGGCTACGAATACGAAGACAAGAAGTACATCATCATCGACAGTGATGACCTCGACAACGTGAAGATCGAATCCAATCACACGATCGGCATCGAGGCCTTCGTCGACGAGGGTGAGATCGACCCGCTCTATCTCGACGCGCCCTATTATCTGGCGCCCGACGGCGCGATGGCGGAAGAGACCTTCGTCGTTCTGCGCGAGGCGCTCAAGAAGGCCGGCAAGGTGGCTATCGCCCGTCTGGTGCTGTCGAGCCGCGAACGAGTCATTACGATCGCGCCGCGCGAAACCGGCATGTTCGTCTGCACGCTGCGCAATCCGAACGAAGTGCGCGGCACCGCCGAATATTTCGACAACATTCCCGTCGGCGAACCCGACAAGGAAATGCTCGACCTCGCCGAAAAGCTCATCGAGCAGAAAACCACCGAATTCGATCCGAAAGACTACGAGGATCGCTACGAGGCCGCCCTGATGGCGATGATCAAGGAGAAGCTCAAGGGTCATAAGCCGGTCATCGCGGCCGCACCCGAGCGTGGCGGCAATGTCATCAACCTGATGGATGCGCTGAAGGCGAGCCTTTCCGACAGCAAGCCGCCGGCAAAAAGCAAGAGCAAGCCGGCCGCGGCAGCCGCCAAGCCGAAGAAAGCGACCAGGAAGAAGGCGTGACGACCGGCGCGGGCCAAAGCTTCGGCATTATCGGCCCGCTTGCCGCCTTTCCGCTGCGCCTGGCGGTGCGCCACGCGAACCGGGTCGGCTCCAAAGCCGGCCGCGGCGTGCGCCGGCAGACCACGCACGCCGTTGTCGGGCGCAAGCTTCTGGACAAGGAAAACCGCGTGCGCATTGCCGCCAGGCTCGAAGCGGCCCGCCGGCCCGGTCTCGAAGTCCTGAGCGAAAACGGCTTCCTGCGCGTACTCGGCCTCAAGGCAATACCTGACGGCGCAACGCTCGAAATAAGCGCGCTGCTGCAGCAATCCGGTCTTTCCGAGCATGATTTCGAATTCCTCAGGCTCTTCGACGCCTTCGAAAGCGATGCCGACCCCTTTACCTTTCGCGACGCAATTCTGGCCCGAAAATTCGCCGGGCTGATCGCGGGCGGCGCGGACTGGCACGATATTGCCCGCTCGATCCACCGCTCCGGTCCGGTGTCTTCGCTGACGGCAAAGTCGCTGCATCCGGGCGGCCAAGGCGCCATCTATGCGCGCCACGACGAAGGCATGGCCGAACTCAGCGGCCAGATGCTTTTCGATCTGGGCGGAGACGATTCCGGTCTGGACGATGTATTTGCTGACGCCGAAGAAGCTGAGGCAGACGGCGAATTCGACCTCGCAATCACGCTTTATGCCCGCTGCCTGGCGATCGACCCCACCGACGCAGTAGCAGCCTTCAACCGCGCCAATTGCCTGCGCGCGATGGGCAGAGAGCAGGAAGCCGCGAACGACTATGTACGTGCGTTGAAACACGATCCGGGCTTTGTCGAAGCCTGGTTCAACCTCGCCGATCTCACGGTCGAAACCGGCAGCGCGGAAACCGCGCGCAGCCATCTGCGCCGCGCACTAACGATCGAGCCGGGCTACGCGGACGCGATCTTCAATCTGGCCCGGCTGGAGTTCGAAGCCGACGAGTTGGACGAGGCAAGGCGCCTGTGGAGCCGCTACCTCGAACTCGACGACGCCTCGGAGTGGGCGCGTACCGCCCAGCGGGGTATCCAGTTCGTCGATCTGCACATGAGCCAGAAATCGACCGCATGACCGACTTCCTTTTCGATGGACCTGACGCGGCACCAGTGACAGTGCTCCTCGCCCATGGCGCGGGCGCGCCGATGGATTCCAAATCGATGGACGCAGCGGCCAAGGCACTGGCTGCTTGCGGCCTGCGCGTCGCCCGCTTTGAATTCGGCTATATGGCCGCTCGACGCTCGGGCACGCGCAAACCGCCGCCGCGAGCCGACAAGCTCAATCCAGAATATCTGCAAGCGGTCGAAAACCTCGGTGCCAACGGCCCGCTGATCATCGGCGGCAAATCGATGGGAGGCCGCGTCGCCTCCATGGTTGCCGACGAGCTTTTCTCCGAGGGCCGGATCGCCGGCCTGCTCTGCCTGGGCTACCCCTTCCACCCACCTGCCAAGCCGACCCAGCTGCGCACCGCTCATCTGGCTGACCTGCGGACACCTGCCCTGATCTGCCAGGGCACGCGTGACGAGTTCGGCACCCGCGAGGAAGTCAGCGGCTACGATCTTGCACCCGGCATCGAGCTTCTCTGGCTGGAAGATGGCGACCACGACCTGAAACCGCGCAAGAAAATCTCCGGCTTTTCCGCCGACGACCATCTGAAAACCATGGCGCAGACCGTGACTGACTGGATTGGCCGCCTCACCTCGCCATGAAGATCGCCACCTTCAATATCAACAACGTCAACAAGCGGCTGGCCAATCTATTGCACTGGCTTGAGCTTGCAGAGCCCGATGTCGTCTGCCTGCAGGAACTGAAGGTCGAACAGGACGCGTTTCCGCTGGATGCTATCGAGAGCACTGGCTATTCGGCCGTCTGGCAGGGTCAGCGAAGCTGGAACGGCGTTGCCATCCTGTCGCGTGTCGGCGCGCCCGTTCTGACACGAACCGCTCTGCCCGGCGACGATGATGACCGGCAGGCCCGCTACATCGAAGCGGCGGTACGCGGCGTTCTTATCGCCTCGATCTACGCGCCCAACGGCAACCCGCAGCCCGGCCCCAAATTCGACTACAAGCTTGCCTGGCTGGAGCGGCTCTCCCGCCATGCAACCGCGCTGCGCAAGACAGGAGCGCCGGTGGTGCTTGCCGGCGACTACAATGTCGCACCGACCGAACTCGATATCTACGACACCAGATCCTGGGACGATGATGCGCTCATCCAGCCGCAGAGCCGAGCCGCGTTCCGCAAGCTGGTTGGCAGAAGCTGGACCGATGCGCTGCGCCATCGGCATCCCGACGAACGCGTCTATACATTCTGGCGCTATCGGCGAAGCCGCTGGCAGCGCGACGCAGGCCTGCGGCTCGATCACCTGCTTTTGAGCCCCAATCTGCGCGACCGCCTCACCGATGCCGGCGTCGACCGCGACGTGCGTGCGCTGGAGGGTGCGAGCGACCATGCTCCGGTCTGGATAGAGCTGGAATAGACGAACGTAAGGCCCCTTACAGGCCCGGGACTTGCAGCGGCAGCCATCTGATGCCAAATCAGGGATGCGCCGCAGGCGAACGGCGCGCAACCGGAAGAGTTCCAGATGGTCACTTATGTCGAAGCCGACGTGGCGCCCTCACGCAATACCGGCCAGATAAGGCTCTATGGCGCAGAAGCGTTCTCGGGTATGCGCAAGGCGTGCGACCTGACTGCTCGGGCGCTGGATGAACTGGTCGGCATGGTGCAGCCCGGTATGCCGACAGCAGATATCGACCGTTTCATCTTCGAATTCGGCATGGATCACGGAGCGATACCCGCGACGCTGAACTATCGCGGATACACAAAATCCTCCTGCACCTCGATCAACCACGTTGTCTGCCACGGCATTCCCGATGAGAAGCCGTTGCGCGACGGCGACATCGTCAACATCGACGTTACATACATCCTCGATGGCTGGCACGGCGATTCAAGCCGCATGTATCCGGTCGGGACCATCAAGCGCGCCGCCGAACGCCTTCTCGAAGTGACGCATGAGTGCCTGATGCGCGGTATCGATGCCGTAAAACCCGGGGCACGTACCGGAGCAATCGGCGCGGCCATACAGAGCTATGCCGAAGCCCAACGCTGCTCGGTTGTGCGCGACTTCTGCGGTCATGGCGTTGGTGCGCTTTTCCATGACGCACCGAACATTCTGCACTACGGCTCCCCACAGGAAGGCGTGGAGATGCGTGAAGGCATGATCTTTACCATCGAGCCGATGATCAATCTCGGCCGGCCGCAGGTAAAGGTGCTGTCCGACGGCTGGACGGCGGTGACGCGCGACCGCTCGCTTTCGGCCCAATACGAACACACCGTCGGCGTAACGAAGGATGGCTGCGAAATCTTCACGCTTTCGCCCGCGGGCCTTGACCGGCCAGGCCTCCCTCCAACATGAATAAAGCCACGCAACCGCCTTTAATTATGTCATTTTCCGGCACCAAGTATCAGAACTCGGGCATCGGCTGAAATGGCGCACGCGGACGACGAGAAGCGGTTTTTCGCCGAAATGCCTCCGCCGGCCAGACCCGGAAAAGAGGACCGGAAACCGCACTATCATGGCCACCGGCAAAGGCTGCGCGACAGGTTCCAGCAGAGCGGCACAGGCACACTTCAGGATTACGAACTGCTGGAATTGATGCTGTTCCGGGTGATCCCGCGCGCCGACACCAAGGCGGCGGCAAAAACGTTGCTGGCGCGTTTCGGCTCCTTCGCGGAAGTTCTTGGCGCACCGTTGAAATTGCTTCGTGAGGTGGAAGGCATCGGCGAAAGTGCAGCGCTTGAGATCAAGGTTGTCGCAGCCGCAGCCGAACGAATGGCCCGTGGCGCGGTGTCCGCACGTCAGGTTCTGTCATCCTGGACCGATGTGATTACCTATTGCCGCGCAGCCATGGCGTTCGAGCCACGCGAGCAGTTCCGAATTCTGTTTCTCGACAAGAAGAACCTGCTGATCGCCGACGAGGTGCAGCAGACCGGCACGGTCGATCACACACCGGTTTACCCGCGCGAAGTCGTGCGCCGCGCGCTCGAGCTATCGGCGACTGCAATCATCCTCGTTCACAACCATCCTTCGGGCGACCCGACGCCCTCGCGGGCAGACATCGACATGACCCGCACGATCATCGATACGGCGAAGCCGCTCGGCATCACCGTACACGATCACATCATCATCGGCCGCGACGGCCACACCAGCATGAAGGGCAGTCAGTATATCTGACCTGCCTACGCGGAGCGGCTTTCCAGCGTGACCAAGAAGATCCTGTTCATTTCCAACGGGCATGGCGAGGACACCGACACCTCCTATGCCATACGGGCGTTGCGCGAAGCCGTTCCCGACCTTGAACCGCTTGCCCTGCCGCTCGTCGGAGAAGGTGGTGCCTATCGCGGCATCGACGTGCCGATTGTGGGGCCTACGCTCGTGCTGCCCTCGGGCGGTTTCACCTATGTCCAGCGCAGCAAGCTGATCGGCGACATCCGGGCCGGTCTGATCGGCAACACGATCAATCAATGGAGGGCGATGCGCAGCATCGCGCCGATAGTAGATCTTGTTTTCGCAACCGGCGACACCTTCAGCCAGACTTTCGCATTCGGGTCGAAGCGCCCTTTCATCTCGTTTATCGCATCGCTTTCCGCACTCTACGAAGGCAAGCTCAATCTCGACCCGCCGCTCAGATGGTATTTTCGCTCGCCCCGCTGCCGGATGGTGATCACCCGAGATTCGGCTACCGCCATCGACCTGAAGCGCCAGGGTTTTCCACGCGTTGCCTATGGCGGCATGCCAAGCATGGACTATTTGCTGCCTGGCGGAGTCGATCTGCGTGTGCCTGCGGGAGCCGCCACCATTGGGCTGCTCCCCGGCTCCCGCATCCCGGAAGCCGAACGCAACTTCCGCCTGCAGCTGCGTTTTGCCGAGAAGGCAGTGCGGCTCGCCGCGGAGATGCCCGGGCGCAAAGTGCTTGCCTTTCGCGCCGCGCTTGTGCCGTCACTGATGTCGCGCGCGGTCGATCTCGCCACAGCTGAAGGCTGGGCGATGCTGGCCAAAGGCGTGCTCCGCAAGAAAATCGCCAAGGGTGTGACGGCCGAAATCCGTTGCTACGACAATGCATTCGCCGACATTCTGGAAGCGTCGACGCTCGTTGTCGCCATGGCCGGACAGGCAGCGGATCAGGCGCTTGCGCTTGGCAAACCGTCCTTGATGTTTCCCGGCGAAGGGCCACAGTTCAATTACCGCTTCGCTGAAGCACAGTACCGCATCCACGGCGACCTGTCGGTGCTGGTCGGTGACCGCCCGGCGGATGACGAGATACTCGGCGCATCGGCGCGACGGCTTATCGAATTGATCGGCGATGACGCATTTCTGGCAAAGGCAGCCGAAAAAGGGCCGCAGCAATTCGGCTCCAAAGGTTCTTCAGCCAGAATCGTCGAGACGGTACTTCCGATCCTCGACGCGGTCACCTAGCCGACGGACCGTTGGGCAGACCCGGCGAACCGTGCCCCGGAAGTCTAGAGAACCACGACCTGAGTGCCCATGCGCACGCGCTTGTAAAGGTCGATCACATGATCGTTGATCATGCGGAAGCAGCCATTCGACGAGGCAGTGCCGATCGTCTGCGGCTGGTTGGTGCCGTGGATGCGGATATGGGTGTCGCGTTTGCCCTGATAGAGATAGATGGCGCGCGCGCCGAGCGGGTTGTTCACGCCGCCGTCCATGCCGTCCTTGTAGCGCCCGTATTTGCCGGGTTCCCGCTTCTGCATGTCCTTGGTCGGCGTCCAGCGCGGCCACTCCTGCTTGTCGCCAACGGTGGCGGTGCCCGAGAAGCCCAGGCCTTCGCGGCCGACCGCGATAGCGTAGCGGCGGGCGCTGTTAAAACCTTCGATCAGGTAGAGATATTTGTTCTTTGGATCGATGATGATCGTGCCGCGGCGGTATTTGCTCTGATAGTTCACCGACTGCGGCTCGAACGATTCCTTGACCTTGAAGCGGCGCTTCTTGTTTTTTGCATCAAGCGCCTTGTCGAGCTCCTTGGTCTCCGGCAGCAGCTCCTTCTTGCCACCGAACAGGCCGCTGAACAGCCCTTTGGACTCATAAACTTCGCTGCGCAGTTCGCCCTTGTTGACGACGGCAATTTCGTAGGCCTCGTCCTTCGCGGCTGCCTGGCCGGCCGGCAAGGCACAAACCACCACAAATGCGCCAATCAATACCAAATTGCGAAAAAGCATGGCCTCGCCCCAAAACCGGTGTTCGCTTGCTTGTTTGACAGCCCGGGCGCAGCGGCCCGACTTTCTTTGCCATTCATAGCGCCGCACCTGCCTTGTGCTCAAGGCAGGCTTCAGGTCTCGGCAAGAAATTTTACGTGATCTCGCGCGCCGTTGCCGTTTGGCAACGGCTGCCGGCGTCCCTTACTGGTTGGGAATCGCCGGTTCTTCGGCAGGGGCAGATTCTGCCGGCGCCTCATTGCCGCCGAGCTGATCCAGAATGCCGCCGCTCTGCTCCGTGCCGCCTGTCGAGGGCAGACGCTCGAGAATGTCGACGGGCTGTGCGCCATAGCGGGCAATGATCGACAGCGCCAGCGAGGTGGCGAAAAAGGCCACGGCCAGAAACGCGGTCGTGCGCGTCAGCGCATTTGCAGCACCGCGGGCGGTCATGAACCCGGAACCCCCGCCGATACCGAGACCCCCGCCCTCGGAGCGCTGAAGCAGCACGACGCCGACGAGCGCAACGACGACAAGCAGGTGGATGACGATAACGATGGTTTGCATTTGAGGTTCCGGAAGCTTTCGCGGCCAATTGTACGCCGCTTATGGTTCGCGCGGCGGAATATACGCATTTCGTGGCTTTTCCAAGCCCCGAAGGTCCAAGTCGATATGGTTCGTCCGCACCGTCAATGCAATGACCGGCACCGCCGGGGGCTCAAATCTGCTGATAAGCCTCGGCAATCGCCAGAAAATCGGCGGCCTTAAGGCTGGCGCCGCCGATCAGGGCCCCGTCGACATTTGCCACAGCCAGCAGCTCGCGTGCGTTTCCAGGCTTGACCGAGCCACCGTAGAGCAGGCGCATCTTGTCTGCCCCCGCTCCCAGCTTTCCGGCAAGCTGCGCACGAATATGCGCATGTGCCGCCGCAACATCGTCCACGGTCGGGGTAAGCCCGGTGCCGATCGCCCACACGGGTTCATAGGCGACAACGGTATTATCCGGTGTCGCCGATGCGGGTACCGAGCCTTCGATCTGGCCCGATAGCACCTCCAGCGTGCGGCCGGCATCGCGTTGCTCGCGCGTTTCGCCGACACAAATGATCGAAACAAGCCCCGCGCGCCATCCGGCTTCCGCCTTCTGCGCCACAACAGCGTCGGTTTCGCCATGGTCGGCGCGGCGCTCGGAGTGGCCGACGATCACATGGCTTGCACCGGCATCTTTTAGCATCTCCGCCGAAACGTCGCCCGTGTGCGCCCCGCTTTCATTGACGTGGCAGTCTTCGCCGCCGGCAGCGACCGGTGTGGCCGACAGCACTTGCGCAGCGCGCGCCAGCAGCGTCGCCGGCACGCAGATCAGCGCGTCGGCTTCCGTATCCAGACCCCGCATGAAACCATTGCCGATCAGCGTCAGCTCCGGCAGCGATGCCGAAAGGCCGTTCATTTTCCAGTTGCCTGCAACCAGCGGGCGAATTCCGGGCGTCATCGACAAACTCCATGCATGTTAGCGGCGAGAACGCACTCAGGCGCCGCGCCTGACTACCAAAAACGTGACACAAAGCAATCGACACTGACCGGCAAGGACGCTATTGCCGTCATTTGCATCGTTTTCGACGGAAAAACCGGACCATTCATGCTCGACAGTCTTCGACAAGCCGCCACCACCTGGGTCGCAAAGTTGCTCCTCGGCCTCCTCGTCCTCAGCTTTGCGGTGTGGGGAATCTCCGGCTCGATTTTCGGCGGCCCCGGCAACAGTGTTCTCACTGCTGGCGAAACCAGCGTTTCGATTGTCGAATACCGTCTGGCCTATGATCGCCAGCTCAACGTCATGTCGCGCCAGTTCGGCACGCGTTTGACCCGCGAGCAGGCGGCCGCGCTCGGTATCGACCAGCAGGTGCTCTCGCAGCTCGTTGCAGGAGCGCTCCTCGACGAGCAAGCCTCCGAGATGCGCCTTGGCCTGTCCGAAGACAGGCTCGCGCAACTCACCGCGGAAGATCCCGCATTCCATGGCCCCGATGGTCGATTTGACCGTCAGCAGTTCGAATTTGTGCTGCGCCAGGTCGGCATGCGCCCGGAAGACTATCTGCGCAATCGCGAGCGTGTAGCCATCCGCCAGCAGATCGTGGACGCAGTAGCCGAAGGCCTGCGAACGCCGGACGCATATCTGCGCGCCGTTGCGCTTTATCAGGGCGAGGACCGCACCGTTGAACTGATGGTCATGCCCCGATCCATCGTTGAGCCCATTGCAGACCCGACCGATGCGCAGGTGACGACATATTTCGATGACAACAAGCAGCGTTATGCCGCGCCGGAGTATCGGGGCATCGCCTACATCAAGCTCGAGCCGGAAGACATTGCCGACGAGGACGCCGTCCTGCCAGACGCGGTGGAAGCCCGCTACAACGACGACATCGACCGCTACACAACGGCTGAAACGCGCCGCATCGAGCAGCTGGTGTTCGCCAGTGAAGACGACGCCAAGGCCGCGCTGGAGAAAATCCGGGCCGGCACCAGCTTCGAGGACATCGTCGCCGAACAGGGCCGCACCATGGCCGATGTACTTCTCGGCACCTTTGCAAAGAACAGGGTTGCCGACCCGGCAATCGCCGAAATTGCATTCGGTTTGCCGTCCGGAGGCGTGAGCGACGTTGTCAAAGGCAATTTCGGATCCGTGCTCGTCCGGGTCACCGAAATCAAGCCGGCGAACGTCCAGCCGCTTGCCGAGGTCGCCGGAAAAATCCGCACCGAGATCGCTCTCGAGGAAGCGGCCAATGTGCTTCTGGATGTGCACGATTCCTACGAAGACGCCCGCGCCGGCGGCGAAACGATGCAGGAAGTTGCCAGCCGGTTGCGGCTTACCGTGGAAACGGTGGAGGCGGTCGACAGCCGCGGTCGCACGCCCGACGGCGGCGAAGTCAATCTGCCCCAGCAACGCGAACTGCTCGCGGAAGCGTTCGACAGCGACGTAGGCATCGAAAACCCGACGATCAACATCGGCGCGACCGGCTTCCTCTTCTACGAGGTTACGGACATCATCCCGGCGCGCGATCGCACGCTGGACGAAGTCCGCGACCAGGTCGTTGCCGACTGGCGCGACGATGAGGCGGCGACCCGGCTGGCACAGAAGGCGGAAGCGCTTCGCAAGGAGCTGGCCGACGGACGACCCTTCGCCGAGATCGCGGAAGAACTCGGGCTCGAACTCAAGACCCGGCGCGGCCTCAAGCGCGACAGCGAAGACCTCGACCTCGACCGCAGCGGCGTAGCGGCTGTTTTCGGCGTCGCGCGCGGCGAGACCGGGCTGGTCAGAGGCGGCACTGAGGGCTCACAGATTCTGTTCAAGGTGACGGAAGTCTTCGAGCCGGCAAGCGCCGGGCCGGACACCGTTGCCGAACAGACGCGCGAATCTCTGACCCAGGGTCTTTCCGACGACCTGCTCGACCTACTGGTTGCCGAACTGCAGTCGAAATACGAGGTGCGGATCAACCAGGGCGCCATCAACCAGGCATTGAGTTTCTAGGCGCGACGGAATGGCAGACCTCAAGAGCTTTATCGCCAAGGCCGCAAGCGGTGAGCCGCTGACGCAGGACGAGGCTCGCGGTGCGTTCGACATCATGATGTCGGGCGAAGCCACACCCAGCCAGATCGGCGGCTTTCTGATGGCACTGCGCGTACGCGGCGAAACTGTTCCCGAAATTGCTGGGGCGGTCAGCGCGATGCGGGCAAGGATGCTGCCGGTGGACGCACCGGACGATGCCATCGACATTGTCGGTACCGGGGGAGACGCGTCGGGTTCCTACAATGTGTCCACCTGTGCGGCGTTCATTGCGGCCGGAGCAGGCGCGACCGTGGCCAAACACGGCAACCGCGCACTCTCTTCCAAATCCGGCACGGCAGACGCTCTTGCTGCGCTCGGCGTGAACATCGAGATCGGCCCCGATGCGATTGGCAAATGCGTTCGCGGCGCGGGTCTGGGCTTCATGTTCGCACCTGCACATCACGCGGCAATGCGCCATGTCGGCCCCTCACGTGTCGAACTCGGCACCCGGACGATCTTCAATCTTCTTGGCCCTCTGTCGAACCCGGCCGGCGTGAAACGTCAGCTTGTCGGCGTGTTCGCGCCGCAATGGGTGGAACCGCTCGCACATGTGCTCAAGGACCTCGGATCGGAAGCAGTCTGGGTCGTTCATGGAGACGGCCTCGACGAAATGACGACAACCGGCGTTACGAACATCGCCGAATTGTCGAACGGTAGAGTCCGGACCTTCGAAATCACGCCCGAAGAAGTCGGTTTGTCCCGCACATCGCCCGACACGCTCAAAGGTGGAGACGCCAGACACAACGCAGCCGCGCTCAAGGCCGTTTTGAAGGGGGAGAAGAACGCCTATCGCGACATTGCGGTGCTGAACGCTGCCGGCGCCCTGGTGGTCGCAGGCAAGGCGCCCGATCTCAAGGCAGGTGTTGCGCAGGCCGAACAGTCTATCGACAGCGGCGCTGCCCTTGCTGCGCTCGAAAAGGTCGTCGCGATCTCCAACGAAGTTGGTTCAGGCTGATGCCCGATATCCTGAAGCGCATCGAAGACTATAAGCGCGAAGAGATCGCCGCGGCCAAATCAGTCATGCCGCTCGCGGAGTTGAGGGCCCGTGCCGCCGATGCCGGAAAGCCGCGCGGATTTCTTGCCGCGCTCGACCGCGCGCAAAGGGACGGCGGGTTCGGGCTGATTGCGGAGGTGAAGAAAGCGAGCCCGTCAAAAGGACTTATTCGCGTCGACTTCGATCCACCGGCGCTCGCCCGTGCCTATGAAACTGGCGGCGCTACTTGCCTTTCAGTGCTGACCGACAAGCCCTCTTTTCAGGGGGCGCCCGAATTTCTGACCGCTGCGCGAGCCGCGACCACCCTGCCCGCGCTGCGCAAGGATTTCATGTTTGAAACCTATCAGGTGCATGAGGCCCGCGCTTGGGGTGCCGATGCGATCCTTCTGATCATGGCGAGCCTCTCCGACGATGACGCCCGCCGTCTGGAGGATGAGGCATTCGCGCTCGGCATGGATGTGCTCATTGAAGTTCATGACGCGGCGGAACTCGAGCGTGCTTTACGCCTCAAATCGCGTCTGGTCGGTATCAACAACCGCAATCTGCGAACCTTCGAGACGACGCTTGAGACATCCGAGCGGCTCGCAGCGCTGGTGCCTGACGACCGGCTTCTGGTGGGCGAAAGCGGCATCTTCACACATGCCGACTGCCTGCGTCTGGCAAATTGCGGCATTAGGACCTTCCTCGTCGGCGAAAGCCTGATGCGCCAGGACGATGTGACAACCGCGACTCGTGCCCTTCTGGCCGGCGAACGCAGCGCGGCGCACAACCCGGCTGCGGAGTAGGCAAATGGGTGATCGCACCACCCTCACCCATATCGGCAGCTCGGGCTCGGCGCACATGGTCGATGTCGGCGGCAAGGAGGTGACGGTACGCCTGGCCCGCGCCGAAGGCAGGGTGACGATGACGGCACAGTCGCTGGAAACGATACTCGCGGGCGACGCCAAAAAGGGTGACGTACTCGGCACCGCACGCATCGCCGGGATAATGGCCGCAAAAAAGACAAGTGAACTGATCCCGCTCTGCCACCCGCTCCTGATCGACAAAGTGACGCTGGACATCGAACCCGACAGCGCCCTGCCCGGTCTGCGCGTCACCGCCGAGGTGCGTGTTTCGGGCAAGACCGGCGTCGAGATGGAAGCGCTGACGGCCGTCAGCGTCGCATGCCTGACTATCTATGATATGGCCAAGGCGATCGACCGGACCATGAACATCGGCGACATCCGTCTTGTCGAAAAAAGCGGCGGCCGCTCCGGCGATTTCAGACGCGGGGCTGATTAGGTTCGGCCATGGCGCTGCTGCCCGTCGATGAAGCGCTGCAACGCCTGCTCGGGGGCGCGGCGACGCTGCCTGGCGAAACCGTCCCGCTTCACGAAGCCTCCGGGCGTGTGCTGGCCGAACCCGTTTCTGCCAAACGCACGCAGCCGCCATTCGACGCATCGGCCATGGACGGCTATGCCGTGCGTGCAAGCGATATCGCAAAGCTGCCGGCAACGCTTGCCGTGATCGGTGAGGCGGCGGCGGGCAGCCGGTTCCATGGAACTTTGGAATCCGGTCAGGCCGTACGCATCTTCACCGGCGCGCCGGTACCCAATGGCGCCGACGCCATCCTCCTGCAGGAAGATGCCCGGGTATTGACCGGCGGTGGAGTTGAGGCACTGGAAAGCGTTGCCGCCGGCCGACACATCCGCAAGGCTGGCCTCGATTTCCGCCAGGGCGATGCGCTTTTGCCGGCCGGCCGCCTGCTCGACCCCGCGGCGCTGTCGCTTGCGGCCGCCGCGAACCATCCGAACCTGCCGGTCATCGCGCGGCCCCGCGTTGCGATCCTTGCGACTGGCGACGAGCTGCTGCCGCCCGGTGCCGAAACCGGCCCTGACCAGATCATCGCGTCGAATGGATTTGGCGTGGGTGCCCTCGTCCGCGCCGACGGTGGCGAGCCGCTCGATCTCGGTATCGTGCCGGACAGTCGCGAGGCAATCGAAAACGCTGTGACCGGCGCGAAAGCAGCGGGCGCACACGTCATCGTCACCCTCGGCGGCGCTTCCGTCGGCGACCACGATCTCGTTCACGGCGTATTGACCGGGCTCGGCATGTCGCTCGACTTCTGGAAGATCGCGATGCGTCCGGGCAAACCGCTGATGGTCGGCAGGCTTGACGACACCCACGTCCTTGGCCTCCCGGGCAACCCGGTGTCGAGCCTCGTCTGCGCCCACCTCTTTCTGCGGCCGCTTGTGGCAAGGCTTGCCGGACGCGAATTTATGCCTCCTCTTCGGACAGCGGTGCTTGGACAGGCGATGAAGGCCAATGATCACCGGCGCGACTACGTGCGTGCGAAACTTGTCGAAGGAAGCGGCCAACCCGTCGCGCAAGCGTACGCAACGCAGGATTCCTCAATGCTGCGCACGCTCGCCGACGCAAACTGCCTGATCGTCCGCGAGGCCCATGCGCCTGAAGCGCACCAGGGCGACCCTTGCCAGGTATTGATGCTCCGCTGACAGCTCCTTTGCCGGCATGGCGAATCGAACGATCCGGATCACGCTTGGGCCAATAAATTTTAAGCTTGAAATATCTGCGCTCCCTGCTAGCCTTTCGATGATCGAACAAGGAGGAGCGCGATGCGGATCCTGTGCATGGGTGGCGGACCGGCTGGGTTGTATTTCGCCATTTCAATGAAGCTGCGCGACCCCTCTCACGAGGTAACGGTCATCGAGCGTAACCGGGCCGACGACACATTCGGCTGGGGCGTCGTGCTTTCCGATGACGCGATGAGCAGACTGCGGACCAACGATCCGCAGAGCGCAGCCGAGATCGAATCGGCCTTTGCTTATTGGGACGACATCGCGGTCATCCATCGCGGCAAGCGCACCGTATCGGGCGGTCACGGTTTTGCCGGTGTCGGCCGCATGAAGCTGCTGCTCATCCTGCAGGCCCGCGCCCGCGAACTGGGCGTCGACCTGCAGTTCGAATCCGTATTCAAATCCGCTGACGAGTACCGCAAGGATTACGATCTGGTGGTTGCCTGCGACGGCATCAACTCCCTCGTACGCAAGGAATATGAGGGCGTCTTCAAGCCCGATATAGACATGCGGCTGTGCAAGTTCATCTGGCTTGGCACGCATCAGAAGTTCGACGATGCCTTCACCTTCATCTTCGAAGAGACCGAACATGGCTGGATGTGGATCCACGCCTACCAGTTCGACGAAAACACCGCCACGGTGATCGTGGAATGCACGCAGCAGACCTGGGACAATTGGGGCTTCGAGCACATGTCCAAGGAAGAAGGCATCGCTGTGTGCGAGAAGGTCTTTGCCGATCATCTCGGCGGCCACAGCCTGATGTCGAATGCCAACCACCTGCGCGGCTCTGCCGTCTGGATGAACTTTCCGCGCGTGATTTGCGACCGCTGGTACAACGGCAACGTCGTGCTGATGGGCGACGCCGCCGCGACGGGGCATTTCTCCATCGGCTCGGGAACGCGGCTTGCATTCGACAGCGCGATCGCGCTGGCGGATTATCTGCACAGCGAACCCACGCTCGAAAAGGCGTTCGAACGTTACCAGGAAGAGCGGCGCCTCGAGGTTCTGCGGCTGCAATCGGCCGCGCGCAACTCGCTGGAGTGGTTCGAGGAGGTGGAGCGGTATCTCGACCTCGACCCGGTTCAGTTCAACTACTCGCTTCTCACTCGCTCGCAGCGCATAAGCCACGAGAACCTGCGCCTGCGCGACCGCGAATGGCTGGAAAGCGCCGAATTGTGGTTCCAGCGGCAGGCCGGGGCCCCGGACAACGCTCCCGTGCGCCATCCCATGTTCGCGCCATTCCACCTCAGGGATATGAAGCTCAAGAACCGCATCGTGGTCTCGCCCATGGCGCAGTACAAGGCGGTGGCCGGCTGCCCGACGGACTGGCACCTGGTCCACTACGGCGAGCGAGCCAAGGGCGGCGCCGGCCTCGTTTACACAGAGATGACCTGCGTATCGCCTGAAGGCCGCATCACGCCCGGTTGCCCCGGCACCTACGCGCCGGAGCATGAGGCCGCATGGAAGCGGATCGTCGATTTCGTCCATGCCGAATCCGATGCGAAAATCTGCATGCAGATCGGCCATGCAGGCGCCAAAGGCTCAACGCAGCTTGGCTGGGAAGATGCCGACGCGCCGCTGGAAAGCGGCAATTGGGACATTCTTTCGCCGTCGGGTGTCGCCTGGTCGAAGGACAACGCGACACCGAAGACAATGACCCGCGCCGACATGGACCTGGCGCGCGACCAGTTTGTCGAGGCGGCCGAGATGGCCGAGCGCGCCGGTTTCGACATGATCGAGCTGCACATGGCGCACGGCTATCTGCTCTCGTCCTTCATCACGCCGCTGACCAACCGACGCGACGACGAATATGGCGGCAGCCTGGAGAACCGCATGCGCTGGCCGCTTGAGGTTTATCATGCCGTGCGCGAGGCGTGGCCGAAGCACAAGCCTGTGTCGGTGCGCATCTCGGCCAACGACTGGGTCGGCGCCGATGGCGTGACACCGCAGGACGCCGTCGACATTGCACTCGCTTTGAAGGAAGCCGGCGTGGACATCTGCGATGTTTCCGCCGGACAGACATCGACGCTTGCAAAGCCTGTCTACGGGCGCATGTTCCAGACGCCCTTCTCCGACCGTATTCGCAACGAAGCGCAAATGGCGACGATGGCGGTCGGCAACATCTACGAGCCGGACCATGTGAATTCGATTCTGATGGCAGGCCGTGCCGACCTTGTCTGCCTGGCGCGGCCGCACCTGACCAACCCCTATTGGACGTTGCATGCCGCCAGCGATCTGGGCGACCGAAGCGAGAAGTGGCCCGATCCCTACCTGCCCGGTCGCAATCAGCTGTGGCGCCTCGCAGACCGTGCCGCCGAAATGGAGCTCAGGGCATGAGGCGCGTCCTCGTCACCGGCGGCGGCTCCGGCATCGGACGCGCAGTGGCACGCGATTTTGCCGCCGGCGGCGATCATGTCACCATTGCCGGGCGCAGGCTTGACGCGTTGCAGGAAACCGATGGCGGCCGCGGCATGGAATGCCGTACCGCCGACGTTGCCGACGAAGCCTCCATGAAGGCACTGTTCGACACGCCTTTCGACATCGTTGTTGCAAATGCCGGCATGGGTCGCGCGGCGCGCGTCGCCGACACCAGCCTCGATCTCTGGAACACCACGCTCGCCGTTACCCTGACCGGTGTCTTCCTGACATTCCGCGAAGCCCTCGCAGGCATGAAAAGCGGCGGCAGACTGATTGCCATCTCTTCGATCGCGGGGCTGCATGGCGAGGCGAACACGGCAGCCTACGCCGCTGCCAAACACGGTGTCATGGGTCTGGTCAAATCGCTTGCGCTGGAAGTCGCAAGACACGGCATCACCTGCAACGCTGTGTGCCCGGGCTGGGTCGACACCCCAATGGCCGAGACCGCGGTCGCCAACGTCATGAAGCGTTTCGACATCGGCCGCGACGAGGCGGAAGCCCGTGTTTTCGGTCAAAAGCCGTCGGGCCGCATTGTCAAACCGGAAGAAGTGGCGGCCGCGGTCCGCTATCTTGCCTCGCCGGAAGCTACCATGGTCAACGGACATGGGCTGGTTATCACGGGAGGCGAGACGTGAGCGCTACGGTCGAATCCGCCGGAACCAATCTCCACGCGGAAAGCGCAGGCCTGTCCAAGGACCGCCTGCGTCTGTGGCTGAAACTGCTGAAGGCCACGCGGCTGGTGGAAGCCGACCTGCGCGAACGCATGCGCGCGCAGCATGCAACCACGCTGCCGCGCTTCGACGTCATGGCCGCCCTGCGGCGCGCGCCTGACGGTTTGCGGATGACTGAACTCTCGTCCGAGCTCAAAGTATCCAACGGCAACGTGACCGGCATCGTCGACAGGCTGGTTTCAGAAGGCATGATCGAGCGTACGCCGGTGGAAAACGACCGCCGCGTGATGGTTGTTGGCCTCACGGCCGCAGGAAGGCGCGAATTCGATGCATTGGCCGAGGCGCATGAAAGCTGGGTCGACGGTCTGTTTGGCGGCGTCAGCGCGGCGGAAGCCCGCGAACTCGGCCACTCGCTCGACCGTATCTCAGCAGAGGCGGCAGCGCATATGCAGGCAATCCGCGAACACGGAAAGGGCGACTGATGAGTAGCGACACCCCCCGGCATTTTCTGCTGGAGATCGAAGGAGCCATCGCCCGCGTTTCGCTCAACCGCCCTGAGCGCAAGAACCCGCTGACCTTCGAATCCTATGCCGAGCTGCGCGACTGGTTCCGTGCGCTGGTTTACCGCGACGACATCAAGGTCGTGATCTTCGGACCGAACGGCGGCAATTTCTGCTCAGGCGGGGATGTGTTCGAGATCATCGGGCCGCTGCTCGACAAGGACATGAAGGGCCTGATGGAATTCACGCGCATGACCGGCGACCTGGTCAAAGCGATGATCGCATGCGGCAAGCCCATCATCGCCGCGGTCGACGGCGTGGCGGCCGGCGCCGGTGCCATCATCGCGATGGCGTCCGATATCCGCATCGCCACTCCGGCAGCCAAAACGGCTTTTCTGTTCAACCGCGTCGGACTTGCCGGCTGCGACATGGGTGCCTGCGCGATCCTGCCGCGCATCATCGGCCAGAGCCGTGCGGCGGAGCTGCTCTACACAGGCCGCTCGATGAGCGCTGAGGAAGGCGAACGCTGGGGCTTTTTCAGCCGCCTGGTCGACCCTGCCGTGCTTGAGGACGAAGCTCTGGCCCTTGCCAACCGCATCGCCGACGGGCCGACCTTTGGCAACATGATGACCAAGACGATGCTCGCGCAGGAATGGAACATGGGCATCGAGCAGGCCATCGAAGCCGAGGCACAGGCGCAGGCGATCTGTATGCAGACGCAGGATTTCCGCCGCGCATATGAGGCATTCGCCAACAAGCAAAAGCCGGTTTTCGAGGGCAACTGATGGCCGATCGCAGCTTCCTGGAATGGCCTTTTTTCGATGATCGTCACCGCGCCCTGGCCGCCCGGATCGACGATTGGGCATCCGCGAATCTGGCGGCAATCGACCATGCGGATACCGATGCCGCCTGCCGCGATCTCGTTGCCGCGCTTGGAGAAGGTGGCTGGCTCAAGCTTACCGCGGTCGACCCGGACGACCCGAACTCATCCCTCGACGTCCGCAGCCTCTGCCTGATGCGCGAGACATTGGCCCGCCATGACGGGCTGGCCGATTTCGCTTTCGCGATGCAGGGTCTCGGCACCGGCGCCATCTCGCTGTTTGGCAACGACCGGCAGAAACGGGAATGGCTCCCCAGAACGCGGGCCGGCAAAGCCATTTCGGCCTTCGCGCTTTCGGAGCCGGCGTCCGGGTCGGACGTCGCCAACCTCGCTCTAACCGCGAAGCGCGATGGCGACAGCTACGTGCTCGACGGCGAGAAAACGTGGATTTCGAATGGCGGAATTGCTGACGTCTACACCCTGTTCGCCCGTACCGGCGAGGCACCGGGCGCCAAGGGTTTGTCGGCCTTTGTCGTTCCCGCCGACACACCTGGCCTGACAGTCGCCGAGCGCATCGACGTCGTTGCCCCGCACCCCCTCGCCCGTCTGGCGTTCGATGGCTGCCGCATACCGGCATCGGCGATGATCGGAAAACCGGGCGAAGGTTTCCGCATCGCAATGTCGGTGCTTGACGTTTTCCGCTCGACCGTGGCCGCCGCCGCCCTTGGTTTCGCGCGCCGCGCCCTCGACGAGAGTGTCGGCCGCGCCGCCAATCGTGAGCTTTTCGGCGCCCCGCTTTTCGACATGCAGATGGTGCAGGGTCACATAGCCGACATGGCGCTCGACATCGATGCCGCCGCCCTGCTCGTCTACCGGGCGGCATGGCTGAAAGACAGCGGAGCGCCGCGCGTCAGCCGCGAGGCCGCGATGGCAAAGCTGTTCGCCACCGACCACGCACAGGATGTGATCGACAAGGCCGTTCAGCTTCACGGCGGCGACGGGGTGCGCAAGGGCTGCATCGTCGAGAGCCTGTATCGCGAAATACGCGCCTTGCGCATCTATGAAGGCGCGTCGGACGTGCAAAAGGTCATCATCGCGCGCCAGACCATGTCAGCATTGGCCGGGGGGTAACACAATGACGACGCTGGGTCCGACAGGACATGTGGATACCTTCGCCCGCGACAATCTTCCGCCGTCCGATCTTTGGCCGCAGTTCCTGCTCGCCGGCTTCGACTACCCCGAATGGCTGAATGCGGGCCACGAACTCACCGACGCGATGGTTGCAAAAGGCTTCGGCGACCACACCGCGCTGATCGGCAACGGCCGCATGCGCACCTATAAGGAGCTGGCCGACTGGACCAACCGCATCGCCCACGCTCTGGTCGAAGAGCTCGGCGTCAAGCCCGGGAACCGCATCCTCATCCGCTCGGCAAACAATCCCGCAATGGTTGCGGTGTGGCTCGCGGCCACGAAGGCGGGTGCCGTCGTCGTCAACACCATGCCGATGCTGCGGGCTGCGGAACTGAAGAAGATCGTCGACAAGGCCGAGATAACGCTCGCCCTGTGCGACACCCGCCTGATGGACGAGCTGGTTTCCTGCGCCAAGGACAGCAAACACCTGAAGAAGGTCATCGGCTTTGACGGCACCGCCAACCACGATGCCGAACTCGACCGCCTGGCGTTGAACAAGCCGGTCCGCTTTAAGAGCGTGAAAACAGGCCGGGACGATGTCGCCCTGCTCGGTTTCACTTCCGGTACGACCGGCGAGCCCAAGGCAACAATGCATTTCCACCGGGACATTCTGATCATTGCCGACGGCTATGCGAAGGAAGTGCTAAAGGTAACGCCGGACGACGTTTTCGTTGGTTCCCCGCCCCTTGCTTTCACCTTCGGTCTCGGTGGGCTGGCCGTCTTTCCGCTACGCTTCGGTGCGGCCGCCACCCTGCTCGAACAGGCAACGCCGCCGAACCTGGTCGAGATCATCCAGACCTATAAGGCTACGATCTGCTTCACCGCCCCGACAGCCTACCGCGCAATGCTGGCCGCGATGGATGAAGGCGCCGACCTTTCGTCGCTGCGCGCGGCCGTATCAGCCGGCGAAACCCTCCCTGGTCCCGTCTACGACGATTGGCTGAAGAAAACCGGACGCCCGATGCTCGACGGTATCGGCGCAACCGAGATGCTGCATATCTTCATTTCCAACCGCTTCAGCGATTCCCGCCCCGCCTGCACCGGCAAGGAGGTGAGCGGCTACCAGGCAAAGGTTGTCGGCGACGACATGAATGAAGTGCCGCGCGGCACACCGGGCCGGCTCGCCGTGCGCGGACCGACCGGTTGCCGATATCTTTCGGACGCCCGTCAGGAGGAATATGTGCGCGACGGCTGGAACCTTACCGGCGATACCTTCGTGCAGGACGAGGACGGCTACTTCCATTTCGCTGCGCGCTCCGACGACATGATCGTCTCGTCCGGCTACAATATTGCCGGCCCCGAGGTTGAAGCCGCCCTGCTTGCGCATCCCGATGTCAGCGAATGCGCGGTCATCGGACGCCCGGACGAGGCACGCGGTCAGATTGTCGAAGCGCATGTGGTCCTTGCGGGTGATGTCGCCCGCGATGAACTGACGGTCAAACGTCTGCAGGACCACGTGAAGGCGGTCATTGCTCCTTTCAAATATCCCCGCTCAGTGGTTTTCACCGATGCGCTGCCAAAAACCCAGACCGGCAAGATTCAGCGCTTCAGACTGCGCGACTGAACTCCGAAATACGAGGATCCCGAGACGATGATGAACCTGATCAACCCGCCCAATTGGATGAAACCGAAAGGCTACACCAATGGAATCCTGGTCGACGGCAAGCGGCTCTATGCCGGCGGCCAGATCGGCTGGAACGCCGAACAGGTTTTCGAACACAAGGATTTTGTCGGCCAGTTCGAACAGACATTGCGCAACATCTCCGAGATCGTGACCGCTGCCGGCGGCAAGGTCACCGACATTGTCCGCCTCACCTGGTTCATCACCGACAAGCGGGAATATCTGGCAAAACAGCGGGAAGTCGGGCAGGCCTATCGCGCGGTGATGGGCACCCACTATCCGGCAATGTCCGTCATTGTCGTCGCCGGCCTTATCGAGGATGAGGCGCTGGTCGAGATCGAGGCCACGGCCGAGATCGGCAGTTCCTGACCGGGGCAGCCGCCACCACCGGAGCGGAGGCGATCGCACATGGCAAAAGACTACGATCCCGGACTTGAAGGCGCATCGATGGATTTCGATGGCCGCATGTCTTATGGTGACTATTTGCGGCTTGATGCCATCCTGGACAGCCAGAAACCGCTCAGCACGGCACATGACGAGATGCTGTTTATCGTCCAGCATCAGACGTCGGAGTTGTGGATGCGCCTTGCCATCCACGAGCTCACTGCCGCGCGCGCCGCACTCAGAAACGACTCGATACAGCCGGCCATGAAGATGCTCGCTCGCGTTTCCCGCATCCTCGAGCAGCTGAACTCCGCCTGGGATGTGCTGCGCACGATGACGCCGTCGGAATACACTCATTTCCGCAACCAGCTCGGCCAGTCGTCCGGTTTCCAGTCATGGCAGTACCGGTTGATCGAATTCGTGCTCGGCAACCGCAATCCGGCCATGCTCCGGCCGCACGGCCATCGGCCCGATATCGTCGCAAGGCTGGAGGCCGAACTCGGCGAGCCGAGCCTTTACGATGAGGCGCTGCGGTTGCTTGCGCGGCACGGCATTACGGTGCCTGCCAGCGTGCTCGAGCGTGATGTGTCCCGGACGCACAGCGCGGACCCAGGCGTCATCGCCGCCTGGCGCAGCATCTATCAGGCGCCCGAACGCTATTGGGAGCTCTATGAGGTCGCCGAAAAGCTGGTCGACCTGGAGGACTACTTCCGGCGCTGGCGGTTCAACCACGTGACGACGGTGGAGCGCATTATCGGCTTCAAGCGCGGCACCGGAGGCACGGCGGGAATCTCATATCTCAAGCGCATGCTGGAGGTGGAGCTATTCCCCGAGCTCTGGCACGTTCGGACCGAACTTTAGGCCAATTGCATCACTGGGCGGCCGCGGAAACGATGCCTGAGCCCTCCTGCACGACCCTGGCCCATCTGTGCGGCGCGATTGCCTCCGATGCCAGCTCCACGCCGAGACCCGGAGCGTCCGGAACCGGCATGCGTCCTTCCTTCAGGGTATCCTCCAGCGGATTGCGCAACACCGGCAGGTAGCCGGGTTCGAGATGGTGGTCCGGAAAACATTCCAGCACCATGAAATTGGGGATCGAAGCGCATAGCTGGACCGAGACCGCAGTCGCGAGCGTGCTGCCGTAATTATGGGGTGCAACCCGTACATTGTGGACTTCCGCCATAGCCGCGATCTTCTTGGCTTCGGCAAGCCCGCCCGTATTGCAGACGTCCGGCTGAATAATGTCGACCGCGTTGGTATCGAGAAGCCGCTGAAAGCCGTAGCGCGTATATGCACGTTCGCCGGCAGCCAGTGGAATCGATGTCATTTGCCGGACTGCAGCCATCGCCGCCGGAATCGCCGGATCGGCCGGTTCTTCCACGAAACCCGGATGAAATGGCTCAATGCGTGCAAGGAGCTGCCGCAGCTGGTCGCGCGCCAGACCGCCGCCGAAATCCAGCAGCAGCGACACATCCTTGCCGAGCCTTTCACGCAGGACTTCAATGCGCTCGACGGCCCGGTCGATCTCGTTATTGGCCAAAGCCCTGCGAACCGGGTGGCGCACCACCGTGACCGGGTCCGGCATGCCCAGCGGATAGAGCTTCAACCCGGTGTAACCGCGGTCAACCATCTTCTGCGCGGCATCGGCATATTCCGCGCCCGTGTCGCAACCCAGCCACCAGCCATTCGCATAGACGTCCAGACTGTCGGTGAACGGGCCGCCAAGAAGCGAGTGAACCGGTACGCCGAGAGCCTTACCCTTGATGTCCCACAGTGCATGATCGATCGCGCTGAGCGCCGCGATGCTCAGCGCGCCGCCGCCCTTGGTCCAGAAGCTGTGATCGTAGATGTCGCTCCAGATGCGCTCTACCGGCGACGGGTCGCGGCCGAGAACGAAACGCTCCACCGTTGCCTTCAGCAGTTCGGCAGCAGCCGTTGTTCCCATTCCGTAGGCAATTCCCGCCTCGCCTATTCCGCTGACGCCGGAATCGGTTTCCAGTTTCAGCAGGACGGCACGGCGGTTGCCGGTCGGCACCACGTAAATATCGGCAGCGATGATTTTCATTGAACGGTCCGCATTTGGTTCGATCCGTTCGAGAAGATCGTTCCAGCGGCGCTCCGGGAAAAGGGAATAGTGGTGAGGGGCGTACCACTCGGCGGAATAACCTGTGCTACCCCAAGCCTCATACGAGAATCTTCGAAAGCTGCTTCTCGTCTTTTTCCATTTCCGCGATCAGCCAGTCACGGACCTGACGAACCACTGCCCGCGTCGCCCGCTGGCTGGAAGAGACCAGATGATAGCTCCGATCTGTCTTCACCACCGTGTCCGACGCCTGCACAAGCATGCCGTTGATGATCAGCCCCGAGGCGACGGAGGTCCAGGCCAGCGCCAGCCCCTGCCCGCTCAATGCCGCCTGCAGCACCACGGAATAGTCGGAAAAAGACAGCTTGTCGTAGCCTGCGGGGATGCGGCTGTTGGCTTTCTGTGCAAACTCCGGCCAGCCGAACCAGTGCTCCGGCAGATTGATCAATGTGTGACTGGCTTTCGGTTTGTCGTAACTTCCGTGGTCGCGCAGATAGCCCGGCGTTCCGACGGCGAGTACGCGTTCTGGCGCGAACCAGCCCCCGAGTTCGCGGGCGTCGTCGCCCTGGGCCACGCGCAGGCCGAGATCGCAATTGTAGAGCGGACCGCCGACGCTGACGGCGCTGAGCTGGAACTGCAGGTCGGTATGCGGAAATGCCTCGCGGAAATTGCTGTAGCGCGGCATCAGCCAATGCGTTGCCATGCCGGAGGAAATCGAAAGCATCACGACCTCACGCGTGCTGTCCCGTCCCCCGATCTCCTCGAGCACGTCCTCGATGGCGTGAAACGATCGCGTCGTAACCCGGCTGAGCCGCTCACCCACTTCCGTCAGCTCCAGATGCGGCCCAGCCCGTGTGAACAAGGGTTGCCCGAGATGCTGTTCCAAAGCAGCCACCGCATGGCTGACCGCCGGCTGCGTGATGTTGAGCTCCTGTGCCGCGCGCGAGAAATTCGTCAGGCGGGCCGCAACCTCGAAAACGAAAAGTGTGCTGGGCGATGGGAGATGACGACGCAAGACCATAAGCACAGATTATACTAACGATGAATCTTTTCAATCTGTTTGGCGCCCCGCCGCAATGCCAGAATTGGAACTGGGAATGCGCAATGCAGCTTTCCGATGCAGTGAAACCGGCCATTCGAAGTGCCATGTGAATACTGCGACGGGATGACAGCTACGCCGCGCCAGATGGGGATCATAGACCAAGCCATGGTAATTGACGCCGAGAGATTGAGAGCAGAGACGCCGGGTTGCCTCGACGGTCTGGTCCATCTCAACAATGCCGGCGCCAGCCTGATGGCGGCCCCAGTTGCGCAATCGGTCACGGATCATCTCGCGCTTGAGCAGCGCATCGGCGGCTACGAAGCCGCTGCCCGCCAAAGCCATCTCATCGACGCTGCCTATCAGGCGGCCGCGGAACTGGTGGGCGGCAAGACGTCCGAAATTGCGCTGCTCGATAACGCGACCCGCGCATGGCAGGCGGTCTTTTATGCCATGGATTGGCGAGCCGGCGACCGTGTGGTGACCGGTCACGCAGAGTACAATTCCAACATGATCGCCTTTCGGCATGCCGCCGACCGTTTTGGGATCGAGGTTGTGCTTGCCGGTGATACGCCTGACGGAGAACTTGACCCGGCTGCTCTCGAAGCGCTGATCGACGAACGGACACGTCTTATCTGCGTGTCACACATGCCTACCAATGACGGCCTGATCAATCCGGTCGAAGAGATCGGGGCCATCGCCCGCGACCGTGGCATCCCGTTCTTGCTCGACGCCTGCCAGTCTGCGGGTCAGATGCCGCTTGATGTCGAAAAGATCGGCTGCACAATGCTGTCCGCTACGGGGCGCAAATACCTTCGCGGCCCCAGAGGCACCGGCTTTCTGTGGATTCAAAGCGACTGGATCGAGAGGCTTTCGCCGCATGTGCTCGACATTCGCTCGGCCGAATGGGTGGCGGTGGACAAATACCGGATTGCCGGAGACGCGACCCGTTTTGAGCTTTGGGAAAACAACGTCGCCGGCCACATCGGCCTGGGGGCTGCATGTCGTTACGCTCTGGACATTGGGGTGGAAGACATCTGGACCCGCATCCGCGAACTGTCGGGTGCTCTGAGAGAGCAAATTGACGCGCTGCCGGACTTCAAGGTTCAGGATCACGGCCGTCAGCGCAGCGGGATAGTCACCTTTGCTCACAAGAATCTTGCCGCGGAGACGATAGTCCCCCGGCTTCGCCATGAATGGTCCATCAATACCTCGGTTTCAACAACGCAACTCACGCGAACCGGGCTGATTGAACAAGGGACCACTCAGCTCGTGCGTGCATCCGTGCATGCCTACAACACGCATGAGGATATCAACCGGCTAGTCGAAGCGCTCACGGCACTTGCTACGGGCCGACCGGACCAACAAGACAAATCAACCGGCCGAAGCAATCGCATGGGCGCCGAGCGAGCCGTCTGACCGAGGAGGAATGACAATGACTTTCAAACCAACACGCCGAAAATTGCTGCGCGGCGCCGGGGCAGCCGGCCTTGCAGCTCTTGCCACGCCTGCAATCATGCGCACCGCCTTCGCACAGTCGAAAGAGCTCAACATCTGGGCATACGACGGGTTTGTGACCGACGAGTTTCGCAGCCGCTTCGAAGCCGAAACGGGCATCAAGACGAACATTCGCCTGGTCACCGACCAGGGTGAGCAGTTCAATCTGATGGCCGCCGAGAACGGTAATTACAGTGCCGACATCGTCACCTGCGCCGGCCACCGGTTCTACCAGTTCGTCGACGCCGGCTTCCTCGCACCGGTCGACCGTTCGCGCCTGGAAAACTGGAACCTCATCGAAGAAGAATACGCGGATGCTTCCTGGGTTTCGCGTGCCGGCGAACGCTGGGGCGTGCCACTGGTGGTGGTCTCAACGGGTCTTCTCTACAGCACCGATGCGATGGAAAAGCCGACCAGCTGGGACGTTATGTTCGACGAAGCCAATGTCGGCAAGACCGCATACCAGATCCAGGACTTCTTCCAGATCGTGATGAACTATCTCGGCTATGACGGCTCCGCAGCCAGCTATGGAGGCAATGTCGATGTCGCCCAGCGCGCGGTGGATTCCACGCGCGACTTCCTCATTGCCCAAAAGCACATGGTGCGCCGCTATTATGAGGCCGCGACAGAAATCCAGCAGATGATGGTGACCGGAGACATCACTCTGGCCCAGGCCGGCTCCGGACCCTCTTCGCAGCTCATTCTCGAAGGGCTGCCGGCCGGCTATACGATCCCGCGCGAAGGCGGACTGGCCTACGCATACGGTTTCAACATCACCAACAACGCTCCGAACATGGCCAACGCCTATACCTTCCTCAACGCCCTGCTCGGCGACCCGGAGAATGGCGCCGAAATCGTCAGGTCGACGGGTCTGAGCGCCACCATCAAAGGCACCGAGGCACTTCTGACCGACCAGGAGAAGGAAGCTCTGGCGCTGGAACCGGAAGAGCGGGCGCGGCTGTCCTGGGTCGATGTGGAAACCGCGGCCTTCATCTTTGACCTGATCGACACGGCGGCCGAAGAAATCCGCGCCGCCTGATACCTGGAGAGGCGGCGCATAGCCGCCTCCCTCCACCTTGGAGAACGCCGTCACAATGACGCGACTGCTCGTCGGTTTACGCAGATTTCCACCCTATAGGGCTCTTCTGGAGCTCTATAGCCGTTCGCCTCTGCTCAGGCTTCTCCTCGTCGCTTTCATCCCGGTTGTCTGGATCGCGGCAACGAACATCACGCCGTTGCTCCAGATGATCGAGATCAGCTTCTATGAGCAGTATCCGGTCCGGCAGGGCGAGCCTATCGAATGGACTTTGCGTCACTACGCGGCGTTTTTCGAGCGCTCCCTCTACATCACCGCTTTCGTGCGTTCCTTCGTATTCGCGAGCCTCGCCACCATCGTGACGCTGGTGATCGTGTTTCCCGTTGCCTATTACATCTCCAAGGTCGCACCCAAATCCGCCAGCACGCGTCTGCTCCTTCTGGTCATCGCTCCCTTCTGGGTCAGCGAAATCATCCGCAGCTTTGCCTGGATCGTGATGTTGGCGAATCGCGGCGCGGTCAATTCGTTCCTGTCGATGATGGGCCTGCCCGGAACGCCTTTCGAGCTGCTCTACAACAACATTTCCCTCACGATCGGCGTCGTTTACCTGACCTCGCTCTACATGCTGCTGCCACTCTACGCCGCGCTGGAAAAGATCGATGACAACCTGCTCGCCGCGGCGGCCAACCTCGGAGCACCGGCACGCCAGCGTTTCACGCGCATCGTGCTGCCGCTGTCGCGCGAAGGAATCGTAGCCGGCTGTACGCTGGTCTTCCTTCTGGTGATCGGGCTCTACGCCATGCCGCAGCTTCTCGGCGGTCCCAACAACACGCTGTTTGCGTCCACCATCGGGCAAATCTTCGCCAAGGCCGGCGACTCCTGGCCGCTGGGCAGCGCCTTCAGCATCATCCTGACCGGCTCCGCCCTTGCGTATGTCGGCCTGTTTATCGCCCTCTTCCAGCGAAAGCGCCGTGGAGGTGCCGCATGAACAAGCTCCGCCGCATGGCATTGCCGGGCCTGTTCTGGCTGTTTGTCGCCTACCTGTTCCTGCCGCTCATCGTCATGGCCGCCATGGGCTTCAGAGACTCGAACTTCGTCGCGTTTCCGATCCACAGCTGGACCACGCAGTGGTATCGAGAGGTTCTGTTCGACCGCGACATTCTCGCCTCCCTGTGGCTGTCGGCGCGCGTCGCGCTGTTATCGACGGTGATTTCGATCGTGGTCGGGCTGCCGGTAGCATTTCTCACCGCCCGCACGTCGGGACTTTTGCGCGGCGCTCTGGTCGCGTTGGTCGTGCTGCCGGCGTTTCTGCCGGTCGTGGTCTCCGCCATCGCTTTGCGCATCTTCATTGGCAGGATCGGCCTGGAAACCGGCATGGTCGCGATTGCCTTCGGACATGCCGTTGCGTCCATGCCTTTCGTGGTTGTCATGGTGCTGACCCGGCTCAACTCGATGAGCCACAACATGGCCGACGCAGCACGCAACCTCGGAGCCGACGAAGTCATCGTGCTGGTGCGTATCGTCCTGCCCTATCTGTCGCCGGCGCTGCTGGGCGCATTCATGTTCTGCATGCTGCTCTCGTTCGAGGACTTCGTACGCTCCTTCTTTCTCGGCGGGTTCGAGCAGACCTTCCCGGTCCTTTTGTTCTCGCGGCTCCGCTTCGGTTTCGACCCCGGCCTCGCCGCCATTTCGACCATCATCCTGATCGCGACCACCGGCTTCGGGCTTTATGCCGAGCGTTTCATCCGCACCCGCCGGCTCGGCCGCGACACCTCCCTTTCCGCTACAGGCAATACCCATGACTGAAACCGTGCCAGCGATCGAACTCCGGAACATCTCGAAAGCTTACGGCGCCTTGCGCGTGATCGACGACGTTTCGCTGCGTGTCGAAAAGGGCGTCTTCATCACTCTGCTGGGTCCTTCGGGTTGCGGCAAATCCACTTTGCTGCGTTCGATCGTCGGCCTTGCCCAGCCCGACAGCGGCCAGATCCTCGTTGACGGCAACGACATCACAAACGCGGTTGCGCATAACCGGCCGGTCAAAATGGTGTTTCAGGACTATGCGCTGTTTCCGCATATGACCGTGGCACAGAACATCGGCTTCGGCTGCGAAATGCAGGGCATGAGCCGTCAGGCCATATCGGAGCGATGCCAGGAGCTGCTCGACCTGATCAGGCTTCCCGACCTTGGCGGCCGCTTTCCAGATGCGTTGTCTGGCGGGCAGCGCCAGCGCGTCGCCCTCGCCCGCGCTCTGGCCCCGGACCCGAGCGCCCTCCTGCTCGACGAGCCGCTGGGTGCACTCGATCTCAAGCTGCGCCAGGACATGCAGCGCGAGCTTAAGTCAATCCAGCGCCGCACCGAAAAAACCTTCGTGTTCGTGACCCACGACCAGGAGGAAGCGATGTCGATGTCGGACCTCGTCGCGGTCATGAACAAGGGACGCATCGAACAGCTCGACGCGCCGCAGAACGTCTACGCCAATCCGGCGACGGAGTTTGTCGCCAATTTTGTCGGCGCGGCAAACCTTTTCCGCGCGCATGTCATTGCCGTCGACGGCGACGAAGCAAAACTCGAGGTCGAAGGCAGCGAGTGGATCGTACCCATGAACAGGGTCACCTCCGGTCACAGCCTCAAGGCGGGCGACCGGGCAACTGTCGTAATCCGCCCGGAGGCGCTGACAACCGACACCACCAAAGCCGGCAAGGCGATCCGCATGACGGGCAAGGTGACGGAGCAGACCTATTTCGGCGATCGCGTGCACCTGCACCTGAGCCTCGCCAACGGCCGCTCTGTCCTCATCGACGCCAGGCCGCAATCGCTGCGGCCAGGCGTGGATGAAATGACGGTCGAATGCGCCGCCAGCGATATGGCGATCATCGTGCGCGACGAGCGGGCGGAGCAGTCGTGACGGCTCCCTGCTTAAGAGCAACGCAATGGACCTACAGGCCTGAAAGCCAAGGAATAGAAGGAAAAACAGCATGGAAATGATCGACGCGAACCGCGTGCACGAACTCCTGGATTTCAAGGGTCTCATTGAGGCACTCGAGACCGCGCATCAGGGCGGCATGCCGAAGCAGTCGGACCGGCTGATCTACCAGGAGCCCAATCCGCAGGGCCAGCCGGACATCTTCATCATGCTGCCGGCCTGGCAGCCGCAAGAAGGCATTCTGGCCAAGCTCGTAACCTCATTCCCCAACAACAAAGCGCGGCACAATCTGCCGACGGTGAATTCGGTCTATGTGTTCATCAACGCCGACACCGGCGTAACCGAAGCCGTCATCGACGGCGAGGCGGTCATCTTCCGCAAGACATCCTCCGATTCCGCGCTCGGCTCGAAGCTTCTGTCGCGTCCCGACGCCGAAACCATGCTGATGATCGGAGCCGGCGGCCTCGCGCCCTACCTCGTGCAGGCGCATCTCACCGCGCGCCCCGGCATCAAGAACGTCATGATCTGGAACCGTACCGGGGCCAATGCGGCCGCACTGGCCGACAAGCTGGCCGGGCTCGGCATCACGGCCCGGGCCGTTGAGGATCTGGACGTGGCGGTTTCGCAGGCCGACATCATCTCAAGCGCGACCATGGCGCAAACCCCGCAACTCAAGGGCAAACTGCTGAAGCCGGGCGCGCATGTCGATCTCGTCGGTTCCTTCACGCCGGAGATGCGTGAGGCGGACGACGATGTACTCACGCGCGCATCGGTTTTCGTCGATCATCGCCAGACGACAACTCGCTCGGGCGAGTTCCTCGGACCTTTCGAGCGCGGAGTGATCACACCGGACGATGTTCGCGGCGACCTGTTCGAGCTTTGCCAGGGCAAGGTCGAGGGGCGCCGGTCGGCCGAAGAAATCACAATGATGAAGAACGGCGGCGGCAGCCATATCGACTACTACGTGGCCAAATATCTGATGGACCGCCACCACGGCCGCCCCTTCGCCACAAGCTGCTCGAGTTGATCAAACGGATGGTCAGGTGATGTGATGGAGCTCCCCAGAAGATTGATGCCCTCCATGCCCGGGCTGATTGCCTTTGAGGCGACAGCCCGCCACCTGAGCTTTGCGCAGGCGGCCAAGGACCTGTCCTTGTCGCAGGGCGCGGTGAGCAAAAGGGTGCGCCAACTCGAGCAGGCGCTCGGCGTTTCCCTTTTGGCGCGCAACAATCATCAGGTTCTGCTGACGGAGATCGGGAGCTCCTACCTGCCCGAGGTCCGGGCGCTGCTGGGCCAGCTTGAGACAACAACACGCTCCCTGATCAATCGGGCGCAGGGCAAGTCCGCCATAACAGTCGCTGTGTTGCCGGGCTTTGCCACACACTGGCTCATCCCGCGCCTCGGTGACTTCCGGCGTCGCCATCCGGACATTCTGGTCAACCTGGAAAGCCGGCTGAAACCTTTTGACCTGGCAGCGGAACAAATGGACGGCGCCTTCCATTTCGGCGCGCCGAATTGGCCTGAAGCCACCGTTTCCAAGCTTTTCGGTGAGAGCCTCGTGCCGGTCGCAAGTCCGGAAATTCTGCGCACGGACCGTGCCAATTCGCCGACCAGCCTCCTCGAAGGTACGCTCCTTCATCTCAGCAGCCGCCCCGGTCTGTGGTGCGAATGGTTCGACATGGTCGGCCATTCCGAATGTCTGCCGGCGGGCGGGCCAAGTTTCGATCAGTTTTCGTTGATTATCGCCGCGGCCGTTCACGGCCAAGGCGCTGCGATCGTTCCGCGTTTCATGATCGAAACCGAGCTGCGCGAGGGCAGCCTGTCGATAGTGTTCGACCGACCGCTAGTCTGCGACCGGTCATATTATTTCGTCACGCCGCTGCATGCCTGCAGCGACCCCCATGTGGTTGCCTTTGCCGACTGGGTTGGCCAGTGCGCGGCCGAATATGCCGGGAGGTCCCTGCAATGACCCTGGAAGCCGCGGTTGCGGCAGCAAGAATAGTCACCGGGCTATTCCAAAAAGCGATTTGCCGGGGTTCCGGCAGAGCGGCATAGTTTTTTTGGTTCTCATCTCGGCCGAAGGCCGAGGAGAACCGTCCAAAGCAAGTTCACACGGCGATCGGCCGCGCATCTGCACGCGCCGACACGGATGCTCATTGCCGAAAGGGAGGAGAAAGAAAATGAGACATACCCTCAAAAGTGCATTGCTCGCAGGAGCTGTCGCACTCGCTGCGCCGCTCGGCGCCCAGGCACAGGACGAGATCAGTTTTCTCGTCATCGACTACGAAGCGCCCGGCATGGGCGATTGGTGGCAATTGCTGGTTTCGACCTATCAGAAGAACACCGGCAACACCGTCGTTCCGCGCAACACCCCGGCCAGTGAATATTACGAGCAGCTGCTCATCCAGGCGGCCAGCGGAACGGGTGCCGACATCCTGATCGTCAATCCCAACAATATCGGCGAAATGCTGGCTGCCGGCCAGCTGATGCCGCTGAGCGACATGATCGCGAAATCCGGGATCGGTGACCGTATCGTCGAAGGCGGCTGGGATAGCCTGACGGTTGATGGCACCACATACGCCCTTCCCATCACCGGGCGTACGCTCGAGCTGATTTACAACAGCTGCTACCTCGAAGAGGCTGGTTTCAGCGCGCCTCCGTCAACGCCGCAGCAATTCCTCGAATATGCGAAGGCTCTCACGGTGACCGACGATTCCGGCAGGGTCACGCGCTACGGCGCCAACATGGTCAACGCCAACGAAGACCCGACCTATGAAATGCTGCTGATGTGGTCGCTCGCGCATGGCGGTTCCTATTCGGATGAAAACGGAAACTTCACCCTGGATTCCCAGCCGGTCATCGACGGTCTCAACTACATGAAGACCCTCTACGACGCCGGCGTGGTGCCCAAGGGCATGACGGAGACCGACCAACGCTCGCTGTTCGCGACCGGCGGAACCGCAATGACCATTGACGGACAATGGCAGTTCCCCTTCATCGAAAAGAACAACCCCGACAATTTCGACTGCTACAAGTCGGCCCTGCATCCCTGGGACGGCCCGGGTACGGGCGGGGTCAACATGGCGCTCGCAATCAACGCTGCAACCGACACACCTGAAGCCGCCTGGGCATTCCTCGAAACGGCCGCCAGCGAAGAAATGCAGTCCGCATTCTCCGATCACAGCCCGTACATTCCCTACGGTGTCGGCGCTCTGACGGACGAGCAGCGGGCCGCGCGGCCCTATCTCGAGCCCTGGATTGCCAGCAGCGGCAGCGCACACCCTGTGGCCATTCCCGGTCATGCCGATCAGTTCAACGAAATCTGGCCAATCGTGGTCGACGCGATTCTGCTGACCCTGCGCGACGGAGTGCCGGCCGAAGAATCGCTGGCACAGGCACAGGCCAAGCTGGTCGAGTGCTGCTCGAACTGACGCTTGCGGCGGGCCTGACATGACGACGCATATGCGCGCTCAGCCCGGTGAACGCCCCGACCTAAGGTCGGGGCGTTTGCGCCGCTTGATGACCGAAGGCCCGGGTTTTGCCCTGCTGATGCTGCTGCCGGCACTGCTTGTCCTCGGCTTTGTCATCGGGTTGCCGATGCTCAAAGCCCTAATCCTGAGCTTCGACACCATCACTTTCCGCCGACCCGCCGCTGCCGGTACATATGGCCTGCACAATTATGCCCGGCTCCTGTCGGACCCGGACGCCTGGGGCGCCGTCCTGCGCTCCGCACTTTACATGCTCGGGACCGTCGCCGGATCGGTTTCGCTCGCGCTTGGCGCCGCGCTTTTGACCCATCGTGTGATCAGGCTGCGAGCCCTTGCGCGGCTGACGTTCCTGCTGCCCTGGACCGTGCCTGCCGTCGTGACCGCCCTCGTTTGGGGCGTGATGTATGACGGCAATTTCGGTGTCATCAACCGGCTGCTGGACCTCGTACCGTTCGTGAATGGCCAGGACTGGCTGATCGACCGGAAGACCGCTCTCGTTGCTCTGATCGTCGCACAGGTGTGGAACGAATTCCCGGTCGCCTACATCTTCTTCCTTGCCGGCCTCCATTCCATTCCGGACGAACTCTACGAAGCCGCCAGGATCGACCGCGCGGGCGCATTCGCGCAGTTCCGTTTCATCACGCTGCCGCAGCTTCGCTACATCATCGCCGTCATCGTGATCCTGCTCATGATACTCGGCTTCAAGGCCTTTCCGATCATCTTCATTCTGACCGGCGGCGGACCTGCCGGAGCAACCGAGACGCTGACGGTGCTGACCTACAACACAGCGTTTCGCTCTCTCGACTTCTCCTATTCGGCCACGCTTGGCATCCTCGCCGTGCTGGTATCGATCGTCATGGTGCTGGGATATCTGCGCGTTATGGCGCGCGCAGACACCGGCAAAGGCGGCGCGGTATGAGCGCGCGGCGCAGGTTTGGCGGCGCTGTCGCAGCCGATATCTTCAAGGCCGGCGGCATCGTCGTGCTCGGCTGCGCGGTGCTGTTTCCGATCTACTGGATGGGTGTGATTGCGCTGACGCCTACCGGCTTCAGCCGCAGCCTCTCCTCCGTATTCCCCGCTGATATTACGTTTCAGAACTTCGTCACCCTTTTTACCGAGCGCCCGATGCTGCGGTGGCTGTGGAACAGCATAGTCGTGGCCGCGCTGTCATCATTCCTGTCGCTCGCCTTCGGCACCTCCTGCGGCTACGCTCTCAGTCGCCTGAAATTCCGCGGCGCCGGCCTCGTGCTGATCCTGGTGCTCGCCACACAGATGATGCCGGCGACCAGCATCGTGGTGCCGCTCTACATTCTGTTCCGCGACTTCGGGCTCCTCGACACAATGCAGGGCATGGTGCTCGGGCACATTTCGCTGGTTGCGCCGCTGGCAATCTGGATGGCCAAGGGTTTCTTCGACAGCATCCCGGCCGATCTGGAAGGCGCGGCGCGGATCGACGGCTGCACACGGCTGAGTGCCTACTGGTACGTTGCCCTGCCGTTGGCGATGCCCGGGCTCGCGGCCATCTTCATCTACGGCTTCGTGACCAGCTGGCACGATTTCCTGTTCGCAAAAACCCTCATCAATTCGCAGTCCCTGTGGACTGCCGCGACCGGCATTTCCTCGTTTCGCGGCGAATATTTCACCTTGCACGAACTGCAGATGGCGGCAGCGCTCACCTTCGCCCTGCCGGTTGTGGTGGTGTTCCTGGTGATGCAGCGCCGCATCGTTTCCGGGGCCCTGTCGGGAAGCGTCCGGTAAAATTCGATCAAGCAGGTAACCAGATGGCAGATGTAGCATTCAGGGGCGTCGAAAAATCCTTCGGGAACGTCACCGTCATCCATGGGGTCGATATCGACATTGCCGATGGCGAACTGGTGGTTTTCGTCGGGCCATCCGGTTGCGGAAAGTCGACACTGCTGCGGATGCTGGCAGGGCTGGAGGAAAACACCGGCGGCGAGATCGCCATCGGCGACGATGTGGTCAGCGGACTGCCGCCCAAGGACCGGGACATCGCCATGGTGTTCCAGAACTACGCGCTTTACCCGCATATGACAGTCGCCGAGAACATCGGTTTCCCGCTGCGCATGCAGGGCATGAGTGCGGCCGAGCGGCGAGAGCGCGTCGTCGAGGCAGCCGGCCTGCTCGGCCTCGAAACCTATCTCGAGCGTTATCCGCGCGAACTCTCGGGCGGCCAGCGCCAGCGCGTCGCCGTTGGCCGCGCTATCGTGCGCAAGCCGCGCGCATTTCTGTTCGACGAACCTTTGTCCAACCTCGATGCCGCGCTGCGTGTCCAGATGCGCAAGGAGGTAAAGCTGCTGCACCGGCGGTTGGGCGCAACGATGATCTTTGTCACGCACGACCAGGTTGAAGCCATGACATTGGCGGACCGCATTGTGGTCCTGCGCGCCGGCCGGGTCGAGCAGATCGGCACGCCCGACGATATCTACCGGCGGCCCGCAAACAGCTTCGTTGCCGGGTTCATAGGCTCGCCGCCGATCAACCTGATAGCGGGCACCGTCGAGCCGAGATCCGGCAGCGCGGTATTGGTCCCCGAAGAAGACCCCGCATTGGCATTTCCACTGCCGCCGCAATTCGATCTTGCGCCGGGGTCTCGAATCACACTGGGGATACGGCCTGAAAATCTGCTACTGGTTCCCGCAACTGCGGGGAGCGGTCTGGAGGGCAAGGTTGTGTTCTGCGAGAACAGCGGTCAGGAGAGCGCGGTGACGCTTGAACTCGGCGGGCTGCAACTCGTGGCAAGCCTTTGGGGCGACGAACCGCCAGTGATAGGCGGACGCGCGCGGCTGGAAATCGACCCCGCCCGCATGCTGCTGTTCGACGACGCAGACATGCGGCTCGAACCGGCAAGAGAGACATAACTCCAGGAAAACATGCGATGCTGAGTGATCGCGGTCATGACAATCTGTGGGCGCGCACGGCACGCGAAGCCGATCCCTTTTCACCGCTCGCGTCCGATATCAGCGCCGATGTCGCAATCATCGGCGCCGGCTTTACCGGGCTTTCAACTGCCCTGCATCTGGCCGAGCGCGGCCTGAAAGCGGTCGTCTTGGAGGCGCAGGCGATCGGACACGGCGGATCGGGACGCAATGTCGGGCTCGTCAATGCCGGCATGTGGGTAAAACCCGACGATCTGATCCAGACCCAGGGCCAGGAATGGGGCCAGCGGCTGATCTCCGCGCTGGGCGACGGCCCGAAGCTTGTTTTCGATCTTGTCGAGCGTTTCGACATCGCCTGCGAACCGGAACGCAATGGAACCCTTCATCTGGCCGTAGGCGACAGCGGCCTTGCAGACTTGCGCGACCGCGAGGCGCAATGGCAGGCACTGGGGGCGCCGGTGAAACTGCTGGATGCCGGGACTGCCGCCCGGTTGACCGGCACCCATGCGTTCCGCGGTGCACTCCATGATGCCCGGGCCGGAACGATCCAGCCGCTGGCCTATGCGCGCGGGCTTGCACGCGCCGCCGCCGCCGCCGGCACCCGCATCTTCACCCACACGCCCGCAACAAAGGTCGCCAGAACAGGCGGCCATTGGCAGGTGGAAACGCCAGGCGGAACCGCGCGGGCACCCTGGCTGGTGGTCGCGACCAACGCCTACACGGATCCCGCGCAGCCCGGACTGTTGGCCGCTCCGCAACAGGAGCTGACCATCCTGCCGTTCTTCCAGTTTGCAACCAGGCCTTTGCCCGGCGAGCTTGCGGACCGAATCCTGCCCGAGCGGCATGGCTGCTGGGATACGCGCCTGATCATGACGTCGTTCAGGCGCGACCGCGAAAACAGGCTGATATTCGGCAGCGTCGGTTCGCTCGAAAGCTGGTCTGTCGCGGCCCAGAAATCATTTGCGCGCCGTTCGCTCCGCCAGCTGTTTCCCGTCCTCGGCGAGGTCGAATTCGAGGCCAGATGGCATGGCCAGATCGGCATGAACAAAAGCCACCTGCCCCGCTTCCATGTCTTTGGCGAACAGGCGATCGGTGTCTGCGGGTTCAATGGCCGCGGCATCGCGCCGGGCACCGTTTTCGGAAAACAGATGGCCGGTTTGATCTGCGGCGCCGGCGAAATGGCGCTGCCGGCCACGCCGGTTGAAAATGCGAGCTTCGCCAGCCTGCGCACATGGTCCTACCGCCTCGGCAGCTGCGCGGTGCACCTGATCTCGGGGTACGGCAGCCGAAGCTAGCGTTGCGGTCCGGTCACTGCGAAAACATCCAGCCGCGTGCTGAAATCGGTGCGGAATCGACACCTAGAATGCGCAGGGCCTTCCAGACAACCGCGGCCGTCGAATCGATCAACGGAATCCCGAGCTCGGCCTCGAGCTCGGCCATGAAGTTCCAGCCCCGCATGTTGGTGCACATTATGACGATGGCGTCGGGCCGGTCCGCCGCAACCTTGCGGCACATCGCCTTGACGCGATCGCTCGGCACTTCCGAAAACGCAAAGTTCTCCGACAGCCCGGCATGGGCTTCTGCGCAAATCCGGCCCCCTGCCTGCGCATAGTTGGCGACAATCTTCGCCTGTACATCCTCGGTATAGGGTGTCACGAGCGCGACCCGCCGGCACTGGCCGAGCGCCAGCAATTCATTGACCGCTCCGACAGCCGTGCAGGCGGGGATGGCTGTGGCTTCCGTGACGGCCTCGCACAGCGCCTTGTCCCATTCGCTTCCAAGCCAGCTAGCCGATGTGCCGCTCCAGGCGATGACGCCAACCTTCGCATCGGCCAGCAATCGCGCTGCGGCCAGCATTGGCGCGAATTCGAACTGGCTGTTGGCTTCATCGCTCAGCGCGATCCGGGTAACGGTGAACCGTGAAAAATGCGCCGATACGCCGGGCAGCGCCGAAACGAGTGCCGACGTGGCCGGCTCAAGGATCGTGTTGGACGAGGGCGTCAGCACGCCGATCAGCGACCGCGACACGGCTTCAGTCCGCCATGCCGAGCGACAAGGGTACGATCTCGTCGATGTTCTGCGCCCCTGACGCAATCCGCTCCTGCTCGCGTGACAGATGTTCCGCCGCCCTGCCCCAGTCGATCGTCTCCGGCCGGCCCGCGGCAACGACCCGGCGGCCATCGACATATACCTGGTCGATGGCACGCTCCGCTGCCTGATGCACGATCGTGCGCAGCGGATCGCGCATGGGGTGCATGTGCGGGTGGTCGAGATCGAAGGTTACCAGGTCGGCCTTCGCACCGGCCGCAAGCCGTCCAAGGTCGTCGCGCCCGAGCAGCTTGGCCGCGCCGATCGTCGCAGCTCGGAAAAGCCGTGCCGTAGAGCTTGTGTGCCTGGCGCCGGAAGCCGCACGGGCAAGCAACTCGGCAGTGCGGATCTCTTCCAGCATGTTCTGCGGATGGGTATCCGTGCCGATTGCGACGTTGACGCCGGCATCCATATAAGCGCCGATATGGTGCAAAAGCGTGCCGTCGCGCACGAAAACGGTCGGGCAATGGGCCACTGTCGTGCCGCTCTCGGCAAGCAGACGAAGGTCTTCGCGCGTGGGCCACAACACCCATGGGTGCTGGTCGGTGAACACCGCATGGCCGATCACCGTCTTCGGGCCGAGAAACCCGATCGAATCCATGAACGCCACCGGCGTCTGGTTGTTGCGCCGGGCAATCTGGTTGAACTCCGGGTAGCTCTGGGCCCCGTGGGTGAAAAGCGGCCGTCCGGTCTTTTCGGCGAGCGCGATACTCTGCTTGAGCAATTCCGGCGTGCAGGTATCGATCTGCGCCGGCGCGACCATCGCGGTGAACCGGCCGCATGCATGGCCTTCTGCGGCGTCCATGACGTCACGCGCTTCCGCAAAAGCGGCCTCGCCGAAATCGTCCGACCAGTCGTAGAGCGTTTCCTGCCCGGTCGATGCCCACCAGCGGGCCGACCGGTACATCGGCGCAACGCATACCCGCAGCCCGCTTTCCTCCAGAATGTCGAGCCATCCAGGATAGGCGTGCGAAAGATCCACGATGGTGGTGATGCCGGCCGCCGACATTTCCGCCAGCGCATATCGCGCCGAGGCCCGCAGCGCCGCATCGTCCTGAACGAAGCTCTGCCGAAAATCCTGCCGGCCGTTGAAGAACAGCCGCGGGTTTCCGTATTCCTCGACAAAACCCCTATAGATCGGTGTCTGGGTCGGATGGCAGTGAATGTCGATCAGACCGGGCATCACAAGCCTGCTCCGGCCGTCGATCTCTACATCGGCCTCGCCGCCATAGCGGCCTCCGGCCTGGATGATCCGGTCGCCCTGCCATGCAACGTCGCCATTGCGCCGGTAGACATGATCCTGGCGCTCGCCATCCCAGGCGATGATCCATGCGGCGTTGCGGATGCAGAAGCGGCGGTTGTCTAGAAGAGTGCCTTGGGAAGCCATGTAACGATGTCCGGAAAGAGTGTCATGAAAGCGACCAGGATGAGAAAACAGATGATGAAGGGGATCACGCCGCTGATGACGTCGGTTACGGATCCTCGCCCTCGAACCGCCTGAACGACAAACAGGTTCATGCCGACTGGCGGAGTGATCAGCGCGATTTCGCACATGATAACGATGAAAATGCCGAACCAGAGCGGATCGTAGCCGAGCGCAATTACGACCGGGAACACGATCGGCGTGGTGGCGATCATCATCGCCAGGGAGTCCATGAAACAACCCAGTGCGACGTAGAGGCAGACCAGGATCACTACCATCTGCCAGGGGGCGAGCGTAAGCTCCGACATCGCATTGGTGATGAGAACGGGTATGCCCAGCACGCCGACGACGAAGTTCAGGTAGAAGGCGGCGATCAGTATGATCAGCGTCATCGCTGTGACGCGAACGGTCGCGAGCACACTGTCCAGCAGCAACCGAAACGTGAACTGCCGGTAGAAGATCACCAGCAGCGTCGCAGCGACCACACCAAGACCCGCCGCCTCGGTGGGCGTTGCCCAGCCGGTATAGATGCTGCCCATGACGCCGGCGAACATGACCAGCGGTGGCAACAGGTCTTTGAGCCGGCGCAGCCGCACGGATAAAGGTACCGGGTCGGCGCGTTCCGCAATGGGACCGAAAACACTCGCCAGCACGACTGTTCCGATGAACAGCGTGGCGAGCAGAAGGCCGGGGACGACGCCGGCCAGGAAAAGCTGGCCGATCGACGTATTCGTCATTGCCCCGAAGATAATGAGGTTGATGCTGGGCGGAATGAGAATACCCAGCGTTGCGCCACTCGCGACTGTGCCCAGCACCCACTTCTCGGAATATCGCTTGTGCTCGAACGCCGGAAACGCGACGGTGCCGATCGTTGCCGCAGTGGCAACCGACGATCCCGAGATCGAAGCGAATACCGTCGACGCCGCGATGTTGGTGTGCAGCAAGCCGCCCGGCAGCCGGCTCAACCAGTCATCGATTGCGGTATACATGCGCGCAGTAACGCCGCCGCGCACGAGGATTTCACCCATCAGCACGTAAAGCGGAATTGCAACGAGCAGAAAGTTGTTGAGGGTGCTCCACATCAGCGTTCCAAAGGGTCGGAACATCGTGGAGCCGAAAAACCAGTAGGCGCCCAGCGCGGCGGTGGCGAACAAAGCCGTTCCGATATGCACGCCGAGAGACAGCAGCCCCAGCATCACCGCAAAACCGATGGCAACCACATCGAGACCAACCGTCATTGCCGTTTTCCATCGTCTGTGGGTTGGGTAGCGCTCGAAGACAACTCGCTGATTTCGGCGATTTCTTCGTCGAATTCGGTAAAGCCGTATTCGGCTTCAAGGGCACTCTGGTCGATGAACAACAACAGCAGCGCCCGTGCCGCGTAGAGAACCGCGCAAAAGGCGAAGAACACCATCCCGGCCACCCAGAAGCCCTGCGGGATCCACATCGGGGTTTGCAGCGGCGTATTGGCGTGGGCGTTAAAAAGCAGCGTATCGCTGTATGTTGCAACGCCGCGTTGGGCAAAGAACACCGCCACAGCCGCCAGCGATACATAGGCGGTCACATTCAGGATGTTGAGAAGCCGGACATTGAACCGCTTCACGAACAGGTCGATACGGGTGAAGCCCCGCTCGAACAGAACATGGGAGAAGCCCAGCGAGGCAACGGCAGCGAGCACGTAGCCTCCGATCTCGTCCGTTCCCTGAAGCGAGATGCCGAAAAACTTCCGCGCCAGCACATCGATGCCGATGAGAAACGCGAGTATGAAAGTCGCGAAACCGGCGACCACGGCCAGCGCAGTCGAAAGGTTGCGAAGCAGATTGAAAAAAAGATTCATCAATGACAGCGGCGCCTCCTCCAGGCGAGACGTCCGCGCAGCCCGCGCGAACGTCCGAGCTGGATGAAGTCGTCAGGGTGCGGTGAAGCCCCGCGCCGCGCCGATCGTCTCGTACCAGACTTTGCCGCACTCGGGATATGTGCGTTCGCAGCGCGAAACCCAATCGCCAACGATCACATCGGTGGTGATCTCCTGAAGCTTGGCAAGGTCCGCTTCGCTTACATCCACGAGTTTCAGGTCATAGGACTGGTAGATCTCGCTGTCGCATGCGCCGCCGGTCGTGCAGGAGATCGCCAGGGCATCCGTGTCGCGTGCAAGCTGCCACAATGCGGCTTCCATCGCCTTGAACTCTTCCTCTAGCTGCGCGCGCCGGTCCTCCTCAAGGCCGTTCCACCAGTCCAGGTTGACGACATGCGCCTGAACTGCGCCGGACACCGCCAGAGGCAGAAGATGCGTTGTAACCTCCGGCCATTTGCCGGTGTTCGCAGAGGTGGCGGATGTCACGCCGCAGGATGCAACCCCGCGCTGCAGCGCCGGATACACTTCCGGAAATGCAAGCGTGATCGGCGTGGCACCCAGCCTCTCGATGAGCGATGACATCGATGCCGTGAACGAACGCACTTTCAGGCCCGCGAGATCGTCGAGCGTCGAGAGCGGTTCGTTGCAGAAGAACATTTGCCCGCCGAACGGCCAGACAGCCAGCGCCTTGACGCCGAAACGTTCCTGCAAACGGCTGTCGAAGACTTCCCGATACGCGGTTACCGCGCTGTCGAGATCATCCATATTGGTGGAAACCCCGATAAGGTCGATGCCCTCAAGGAAGGGATCGTCGCCGGCAACAAGACCGACCTGGATCGAAGCCAGATTGAAGGTGCCTTCACGCACGAGACGCAGACCATCGGCCATGCTGATGCCAAGCGCCTGAAATTCATTGCGAAGCACATTGAAGCCGTCGGCATTGATCTTTTCGATCGCCGCGAGCTCGATCGGATATTGAGCACTCAGCGACTGCGACTGGCTGAGCCAGGATATCTGCTGTGCGCTGGCGGGCGAAAGCGTCAGCGCAAGCGCCGCAAACGCGGCGGAAAATTTGGGGAAAGTCATGGGCTGCTCCTCGGCAGATGAGTTCGTTTTATTCGGTCCGCGGCACGGACGAGGCGATCAAGCGGCTGCGGCCCGGCATCGGTCTTTGATGCCGCAGCGGTCGGCCGCATATGCATTAAGGCTCAGTCATGTTCGGTCAGTTCCTCCCGTACTGACCGCCGGACCAAACCGTCCGGCGGCAGGTTGTTCGATTATGTTGCAATTCGAACATACTCGTCCACTACGATCCGACTCTTCTTCACTCCATATCGAGCCGAGATGCAGAAAGTCCGCTCACCGCAGCGCGTTGACCTTGTCCATGAAGCGGCGGGCCCGGTCGGCATCCACACTCTTCCAGGTGTCGCCGTCATATTTGAAATGCGAGCCCACAATCGCGCCGTCGGCGACAGCGAGAACGTCGCCCACCGAGTCGATATTGACGCCGGTATTGGCGAACACCGGAGTGTCGGGAAGCGCCTCTTTCACCTTGCTCAGATCGGAATGATCGGCCGGCTGGCCGGTCACCGGGCCGGACACGAGAATGGCGTCGGCAAGCGATGAGAAGACCGCGCTCTTGGCGCGCAGTGCGATCGGGCGCTGGTCAAGCGAATGCGCGAATTCGGCATTGATGTTGAAAAGCATCTTCATGTCCTGGCGGCCGAGATTGCGCCGCAACTCCGCCGCCTTGGCAGCGCTCGGCTCCCAGAGGCCCATATCCGATGCAAACAGGCCGGTAAAAATCTCGCGCACGAAATTCGCGCCAACCGAGGCACCGATCGCGGTGCTCGCGACCGGGTCCCAAAGATAATTGACGCCGAATGGCAGGCCGAGATCCCGCGTCACCGCATTGATGACGGTGGTGAAGGCTGCGATTCCCTGGGGCGGCGCCTTGAAAACATAGGGGCGGTCGTTCTCATTGCCGAACATGACCGCGTCGACGCCAGCAGCCTTCAGCTTCTCGGCATCCGAGCGCGCGCCGTCAATGAGGGCCTGCATGCCGCCGTCGGCATCGTAGAGCGGGGTCCCCGGCAGAGCACCCACATGAATCATCGCAACGATGACCTTCTTGCGCCCCTCAAAAAAATCGAAAACCATTCAATTGACTCCGTCTCTGGAAACCCGAAATGCGCACGTCTCGCCAAGCGGCGGCGGCAGGACATGTTATTCAACAGATTCGAACACAAAGCAACATAAAGAACCATTGCCTAACAATGCCATCTGTGCGTAACGTGCCGGCAACGCATTACGAAAGGACAGTCATGACGGGACGAGACCGCATCGCGGCCGATCTTGAGGGCAAGCGCGCAATCGTGACAGGCGGCGCCGGCGGTATTGGGCTGGCTATCGCCAGATCCCTATCCTTGCATGGGGTCCAGGTGGCGCTTTCCGACATCTCCCTCAAAGGCGCCACCGCCGCGGCAGCCGATCTGGGCGAGGGCCATATCGGGCTCGAAATCGATGTTACGAACCGCGATTCCGTTGCCACGGGTTTCCAGCAGATTGAAGCGGCATGGGGCGGCTACGACCTGCTTATCGCCAATGCCGGCGTTTCAACCATGAACCGGACGGTCGACCTGACCGACGAAGAGTGGGATTTCAATTTCAACGTCAACACGCGCGGCGTGTTCCTGACCAACCAGCTCGCATCGCGTCATTTTCTTGCGACCCGCAACAAGGGCGTGATCGTCAACACCGCTTCGTTGGCCGCAAAGGTCGGCGCCCCGCTTCTTGCTCATTATTCCGCGTCGAAATTCGCCGTGCTCGGCTGGACTCAGGCCCTTGCGCGTGAGTTGGCACCTGACGGAATCCGGGTCAATGCCGTGTGCCCCGGGTTCGTCAAAACCGGAATGCAGTCCCGCGAAGTCGAATGGGAATCGCAACTGCGCGGCCTGACGCCGGAGCAGGTTCTGGAAGACTATGTCTCGCAGACGCCGCTCGGTCGCATCGAAACACCCGAAGACGTCGCCGGAGTGGTTGTTTTCCTTTGCTCCGACGCAGCCCGTTTTATGACCGGTCAGGGCATAAACGTGACTGGCGGCGTCTATATGGGCTAGCCGCCCTACCGAACGCCCCTCGCCCTGCATCACTTGGATAGAAGCATTGACCGCACGTGACATCGTCATTGGCCTCGACATAGGCACCACTTCAACCATCGGCCTTGCGGCGCGCATGCCCGACGAAGTTCTGGCAGTGGCTAGCATGCCGGTCGATCTGGTGTCACGGCACGCGGGTTGGGCGGAAGAAGACCCGCTGCAATGGTGGGAAAACGCCAAATCCATACTCAGGGAACTGACATCCAATATCGATGCGCAGCGCATTGCGGGCATCTGCGTGACCGGCATGCTGCCGGCAGTTGTGCTGCTCGACGCTGAAAAAAACGTACTTCGCCCTTCCATTCAGCAAAGCGATGGCCGCTGCGGCCGCGAGGTGGAGGAGCTTCGGCGGGAACTCGACGAAGACGCATTTTTGAGGCGAACCGGAAACGGCATCAACCAACAGCTTGTTGCAGCCAAGCTGCGATGGATCGCGCGCCACGAACCCGAAATTTTTGCGCGCATAGCAACTGTTTTCGGCTCTTACGACTACATCAATATGCGGCTTTGCGGCGTGCGGGCAGCCGAGCAGAACTGGGCTCTCGAAGCCGGTTTCACTGATCTCGCCGAAGGCGCGATCGCCGACGACCTCGTTGCGCTCGCCGGCGTCCCGCGTCAGGCAGTGCCGCAGCGGTCTGTCTCGCATGAAATAATCGGCCATGTGAACGCCGAAGCTGCCGCACAAACCGGCCTCGCCGAAGGAACGCCGGTTATGGGAGGGGCCGCCGACCACATCGTCTCCGCGCTCGGCGCCGGCATCGTAAAGCCGGGCGATGTTCTGCTCAAATTCGGCGGCGCGGGTGACATCGTGGTCGCATCGGACCGCGCCCTGCCCGACCACAGGCTGTATCTGGATTACCATCTCGTTCCGGGCCTTTACGCTCCCAATGGCTGCATGGTTGCCTCCGGGTCTGCACTTAATTGGATGACAACGCTGATTGCGCACAACGAGGCCGGTTCCAGGCCTCACGCAAGCATGGATGAACTTGCCGCGGCCGTTCCCGCCGGTTCCGACGGGCTCGTCTGCCTGCCCTATTTCCTCGGCGAAAAGACCCCGATTCACGACCCGCTTGCCCGCGGCAGCTTTGTCGGCTTCTCGCTCAATCACGGCCGCGGCCATGTCTGGCGCGCATTGCTGGAAGCGGTTGCCTACGGCTTCAAACATCATATCGAGGTGCTGAACGGAATCGGCTATGCGCCGACACGTTTCTTCGCCTCTGACGGAGGCACCAAAAGCCGGCTATGGATGCAAATCATGGCCGATGTTCTGGGCCAGCCTGTGCAATTGCTGAACAACCACTATGGCTCTTCTCTCGGAGCTGCATTCGTCGCCGCGTTCGGTACGCGCCTTGTGGACGACTGGAGCGGTCTGGCAACCCTGTCGCCGCATGGCGACCGCATCGAGCCATCGTCCGCAGCGCATGCTGCCTATGAAAGCGGCTATCTGAAATACAGGGGTCTCTACACACAGCTGCGACCCTGGTTTCAAGAGCACAACGGCTAAAGGAACCCGCCAGCGGGCGAAGCCAACGCGCGCATACGGCCAACTTCCTATGCGCGCCATTCATGTGCGATAAATGGTGGATTCGGGGAACAATAAGGAAAAGGTCTTGCCAAAGACCAACGTCACACTACGACGCCCGCACGCCGCCGGGCGTGAAAAGCTGCCGGCGTCTTTGCGCCAGGCCCGAATATTGGCGATATTCGACAGGAAGGGTTTTGCCTCCATAGCCGAGCTTGCCGAGGAGTTCGGCGTCTCGACAATGACGGTGCGGCGCGACCTGACGGTCATGGACCAGCGGGGGCTTCTGGAGCGCACCCATGGCGGTGCGGTCGCGGTGGGAACGGCACAGGGCGTGACCGATAGCGTCGAGCCTGAGTTTGACCTGCGGCGCCGGGACAACGAGGACCAGAAGAACTGGATCGCGCGGACAGCTGCCGCATTGGTCGGGCCCAGCGAATCGATCGGGCTGGACGTCGGAACCTCGGTCCTCGCGTTAGCGGAAGTGCTTGCGGCACGGCGCGACATACGGGTTCTGACGAACAACCTCCGCGTCGCCATGCGGCTGGCGGAAGGCAATGGCACCGTCTACACGGTCGCCGGGCAAATCCGCAGCCCTGAGTTTTCGGTATTCGGTCCGCAGGCGGTTGCGGCAATCAAAAGCCATTTCCTCGATCGCGTCTTCGTCGGCGTCTCCGGTCTGGATGCCGACGGTTTCTACGACTATTCGCCCGAAGATACCGAGGTCAAACGGGCCTTCATGGAGAATGCCGGACAGGTCGTTGTGTTATGCGATGCCAGCAAGTTCGGCCGGCGGGCGCTGTCGCGAATAGCCCCGCTCGAAAGATGCGATGTCATCGTAACGGACAATGCACCCGATGATCAGCTCGCGCAGGCAATAGCCGCCGCCGGCGCAAGGCTTATTGTCGCCTCGTCGAGGGGATCGGCAGCCAGATAGACGCCGCAGTCGCATTGGCGCCCTACCGTCAATCCAGCCTGGCGCCGGTCTCACGATCGAATATATGCACCGCGCCTTTGGCCAGGACGAGAGCCTGTTGCGCCCCGATGCCGAATGCCGGCCGCTCGCGCAGTACAACCGAAACCGTTTGTCCACCGAAGCGTATTTCCACAAATGTCTCGGACCCGGTGGGTTCGATATTTTCCACCGTTCCAACCAGCTGCCCATCGGCCGTGACCCCGATCTCCTCCGGCCTTATGCCGATCGTGACCTTGTGCCCTTCGGCCAGTCCGGCTGGCGCACTGATACCCGTCGCAAGGCCGTCTTCGAGAACGAAAGCGCCGGATCGCACACGCGCCAGAAACAGGTTCATCGCCGGCGAGCCTATGAACTGCGCGACAAAAACGTTCGCCGGCCGGTCGTAAATTTCAAGTGGCGCGCCAATCTGCTCGATCACGCCATTGTTCATGACAACGATGCGGTCTGCCATCGTCATGGCTTCGACCTGATCATGGGTGACGTAGACCATCGTGGTCCCGAGGCGCCTATGCAGAGATTTGATTTCGCCGCGCATCTGCACCCGCAGCTTTGCATCAAGGTTCGACAGCGGTTCGTCGAAGAGGAATACTTGCGGATTGCGAACGATGGAGCGCCCCATGGCAACCCGCTGGCGCTGCCCGCCCGACAATGCCCGCGGCTTGCGTTTCAGCAGCGCCGTCAGGCCGAGTATCTCGGCGGCTTCATGAACCTTGCGTGCCTTTTCTTCCTTGCCGGCACCCGCCAGGGTGAGGGAAAAGGCCATGTTCTCTTCCACCGTCATATGCGGATAAAGCGCATAGTTCTGGAACACCATGGACACATCGCGCTCTTTCGGCGGCAGACTGTTGACGATCTTTCCGCCGATCGAGATCGTGCCGCCGCTGATACTTTCAAGCCCTGCTATCATGCGCAGCAGCGTGGACTTGCCGCAGCCCGACGGCCCCACAAGCACAACCATCTCGCCATCGGCGATATCCGCGTCGATGCCATGGATGACCTCTACGCTGCCGTAGTTCTTTGCGACTTTTCGGATTGTAACGCCTGCCATGGACTGTCCCCTCAAGCCGGCTTGACGCGAATGCGGGTGGCCGAAAGTGCCCCCTCGTGCACGATCAGGCCCACGGCGCCTCCGCTGTAGCTATCGTCCCGCGCCTCCAGTTTCGTGTCGCCGACCGCGACTGCGATGCAGTCGCCCGTCACGGTTGCGGCCAAGGTGAAAGCCGTCTCGAACCCGATGTCGAGTGCAGTGGAAGCCAGAACGGTCTCCTGCTCGTCCTTGCGCCTGACGATCTGCAACTCACCCGCCCGTGTCAGGCGTGCGGCATAGTAGCGGCGCTGCCCGTTGCCGCGCAGGACCAGTCCGCCATGGTCGCCGAGATGCAGCATCAGGTCGGCCTCGACGGCATAGTCTTTCCAGTCGGCCGTACCCTGCATGATCAGGCCCTCGCCCCGGTTCTGGCTGATCCTGAAATCCTGCGGAAAGTGGCGTGAGAATATGTGAGCATTTTTGACCCAGGCCCGCCGCCAAAAGTCGCCCGCGCCGCCGGGCCGCTTGAAGGTCACATCCGGACAACCGTCCCAGCCGAGCTTTTCGACCAGCACGCGGCCATCGCTTCGTCCCTGCGCGGCGGTAAAAACGACCCCGGTTTCCGCAATCGGCTGATAACCGGTCTCCGGCACTGTCCATTCCAGTTTCGCGGATTTTCCGGGCGCAAGATAAATAGCGTCCGGCATATCGACGTCTTCCAGCCCGTCATTTTCATCGTAATGCCGGATGCGCAGCCTCGCCTCCACCGCTGCGCTGTTGGCATCATCCGCGGTCACCACCGCGTAAAGCCTCTGTCCCGCATGAAGCCGCGGACTTGCCATCAGATCGTAGGTGCGCATGCGGGTGACGTCGCGCGGCATGAAAACCGGTGAGGTAACGGCGGCTTCGCGGCCCGACGCAAGGGCAGCAAAATCGACAGCCAGAGCCTCGCCCGTTCCCGAGACGCGCAGATCCTCGACCGCCGCGCGGCCCGTTTGCGGACGGAATCCCTGTACCGAACCGGGTAGCGAAAAGTGAAACCGCGCTCCCGCCTTCGCCGGCGCCTGGGGCTTTTCGCCGGCAAGCCTGCGGCCAAGACCTGCCAGCCACAACGAAACCTCCACTGCGTCGGTAACCGAACGGCCCCCGTCGGCCGTCGAAATGTAGAGACGGTCGGCGACCGGGCCGCGCCAGTCAGGTCCTGCCTCCAGCCCCTCGAGCCCCAGCATGATACCCTGCAGGCATCCTACATTGCCTGCGTTGCAGTCGGTGTCCCAGCCGGAAGTGTTGACGATCATCTGTGCGCGCTGAAAATCGTCCGGCGCATGCAGGATCGCCATGATCATCAGCGCATGATTGGGCACCACATGGCAATTGCCGGGATATTTGTCGTAGCCGTAATTGTCCTCGATCTTCTGGCGCGTCGCTTCCCAGTCATTGTCGGTCGCGGCCCATGACCTGACGTCGGTTATCAGCTTGGCGATCAGGCAATCGTCGGGAATGAAGGATAGTCCGGTATCGATGAGGTGGTTCACGTCGCTGCTGACGAATGCTTCGGCCTCCATGGCCGCCCACAGCACGGCTGCGTTGACCGCCTCGCCATCATGGCTGACCGAGGCGGAGGCGCGCGCGAGTTTGGCCGCCTGAGCTGGCTGGCCTGGAGAGACCAGGGCCCAGCCGTCGATAAATATCTGAGCTCCGATCTGCTCGGCCATCGTTCTGCCGTTCACCTCGATCGAACCCGATTTCGGCGCCGGTATCCCGCGTGCGAGGTTGAGCCATGCCGTATGTTCGGTCGAATTGCCCGCTCCTCCCCACCACAGTATCGACCGCTCCTCGATTATGTAGTTCAGCCAGGAGCGGCCGATATCTTCGGCCGGAAGATCAGGCGAACAGCAATAGTCATCCAGCGCCCTCGGAAAGGTGAATGTACCGGCAAGGTCATCATCCGTAACGACAAGCGGGTCACCCAGCTGCTCGTGCACGTAGTAGGTGATCGGCCCCAGCTTTTCGAGAATGTCGCGATATCGCCAGTTCTCAAACGGGCGGCCGATATAGACCCCGATCATCTTGCCGAGGACGCCGGCATAAACGCGGTTGGTATAGTCTTGGGGGATTGTCACTTTGTGCTCCTTCAGCCCTTCACCGAGCCGCCCGCCATGCCTTCGATGAAGCGGCGTTGCAGCAGAATGAACAGAACGACGACGGGAAGAATAATGATGAGAGCTGCAGCCATGATCTGCCCCCAGTCGGAGCTGTACTGTCCCGACAGCAGGAAGAATGAAACCACCGCTGTCAGCCGCTCCTGCCCCTGCAGGAATGTCGTTGCGATCAGAAACTCGTTCCAGGAATAAAGCCCGATGATCAGCGCGACGGTGAGAATGCCGGGCGACACGATCGGCAGGTAGACACGGCGAAACACCTGCCAATGGGTGGCGCCATCGATCAGCGCCGCTTCTTCCAGTTCGCGCGGAACGGCCAGGAAGTAGGTTCGCAGCAGCATGATCGCAAAGGGCGAATAGACGGCGGTGTAGATGAAAGCCACTGCAACCGGATTGTTGATCAGACCCAGCCGGGCGAAGCCGAAATAGAGCGGGAACAGAAACAGCTGGATCGGCGCAGTTGTGGTGGCCAGAAGATAGAACGTGATGATCTTCCACGTCTTGATCTTGCGGCGCGCCAGCACATAGGCGGTCAGGGAGCCGGTCGAGCAGACCAGGATTATGGTCAGGCCGGTCAGAACGGCTGAATTGAGCAATGTCCGGCCGAAATTCGCATCTTCCCAGGCGCGGGTGAAATTGTCCCAGCGTATCTGGCTCGGCAGAAGAAGTGGGTTCTGCACGATCTCCGTCGACGGCTTCAACGAATTGAGTATCAGCAGTGCGATCGGGAACAACGTGATGATCAGCAGCACCGAAAGGGCGATGTAGACGAGCGCAAGCGTGGCGCGGCTTTCCGACATCCTCATTGCTCGAACTCCCGGGCCTGAATGCGGATGTAGAAAATCGTGGCCGCCAGGCCGAACAGGCTGATGACGACCGAAATCGCCGCCGCTTTCCCTACAGCAAGATCATAGAAAGCCGACCGGTAGGCGTAGGTCGAAAGCACCTCCGATGAAAACGCCGGACCGCCCTGGGTGAGTATGTAGACGAAATCGAACACCAGAAACGACCAGATGACGGTCATGATCATCATCAGCGTGATGGTGGGGCGAATACCCGGCAGCAGCACGTAGCGGATGGTCTGGAAGAACGTGGCGCCCTCGACACGCGCAGCTTCGATCTGCTCTGCCGGCACCTGCCGGAGCGCGGCATAAAAGATGACGCATAAGAAGCCCCACCAATGCCAGAGGTCGACGACTGCAATGCCGTACAACGCCGATGAGGTCTCGGCGAGCGGATTTCCGAAGTCGAGACCGGTGCGCTGCAACAGACCCACGACACCCGTCACCGGCGAGTAGATCATGATCTGCCAGACCCTGGCCGTGATCGCGGTCGCAATGATGACCGGAAGAAAATAGATGACCTGAAAAAATTTGGAGCCGCGGCGCGCCACCAGCATCATGGTTGCAGCGAGCAGTCCCATCGCCATCGGAACAGTGAGGAAGATCGCCGTCCAGATGATGTTGTTGGTCAGAGCCGTCCAGAAAACGCGGTCGCCCCAAAGCCTGCTGAAGTTCTCGAGGCCGACGAACACCGGCGCACTGATACCGTCCCACCTGAAGAACGCCAGGAAAACGGTCAGCGCAGCGGGAATGGCGATAATCGCGAGATTGATCAGAAGCGTTGGCAGAACGTAGAGGCGATGCATGAAAAGACCTTCAAGCTCCGTCGAACGGCTCGAGTTCCGACGGCAGCGGGAGAAATGCGGGGCGCACCCCAGGCGGTGCGCCCCACAGATGCGCGAAGCTAGCGTTGCGGCACTGCCGGAACTTTGCCTTCCTCCAGCTCCTGCTGGAAGGTTTGGTCGAGTTGAGCGAGGTAGTCCTCGGTCGAGACGCGGTTCAGCCAGACTTCCTCAATGCCGTTGATCAGGTAGCTGTTGGTCGCCGGCGGCAGGAAGGTCCATGTTGTATAACCGTAGTTCCCCTCATTCACCGAAGTCGCGAGCTGGTTCATCGCCTGGGTGAAAAGCGGCATCACATTGTCTGCCATCGTAACCTCGGACAGGTCGCGAAGCGGAATGTTCCACTCTCCTTGCCAGGCCGAATTCAGAGATCCGTACACTGCCGGCGAAAAGACGTAGTTGATCACCGCTGCGGCGCCGTCGGTGTTCTTCGACGAAGCGGCGATGGAAAACGTTGAGCCCACTCCCAGCGGAAACACCGGAGCGCCCTCCGCGCTCGGAAACCCGACGAAACCGACTTCGGCGCTGTTCTTGTTCGAATATACGGAGACGTTGTGGAAGGCCCATGTGCCGCTCGGCATCATTCCAGCCTGGCCGGATGTCATCAGGTCGGAAGCCTGCTCGCCCGACTGCACCGAGAAGTAGTTGCGGCCGAAATAGCCTTTCTGCCACCAGGAATTCAGCCGGTCGACGGCAAGGCGGAATGGCTCGGATGTCCAGGCAATTTCGCCGGTAAGAGCCTTCTGCATGTTGTCCGGGCCAGCCACGGCATTGAGTGCGAGCGACACAAACCACTCATTTGCGCCACGCCAGTCGGCATTGCCTGCGGCGAAGGGCGTGATACCCGACTCGATCATCATGTCGGCGAGCGCTTCAAGCTCATCGAGACTGGTCGGCTCCCGCCAGCCATGTTCAGCGAAAAGCGACTTGTTGTAATAAAGGCCGAGCGTCTCGTATGTCTTCGGCAGCGCATAAAGCTTACCGTCATACCGGCCCATTTCGAGAAACACGGGCAAAATGCGGTCATCCCAGCCATACTCAGCGGAATATTTGTCCAGCGCCAGCAGCTGGCCCGACTGCGCCATGGGCGCAACGTAGCTTGGGCCTGGCGTATAGACGATATCCGGCCCGCTGCCTGACAGCATCGCAACGCGCAGCTGTTTGTCGAGTTCGGAGCCGCGGAAATCGATCACCAGATCGTATTGTGAACCGGCTTCGAAAGGCTGCACGATGTTCTGGTCGATCAAGGCCTGCTGTTCAGGCGTCGCCTGTTCGTACCACCAGGTTACGCGCTCCTGCGCCAGTGCGTTTTGCGTCACCGCGGCAAGAAACGCCGTGCTTGCAAGCAGTCTCCACTTGATCATCTTTTATCCTCCCCTGTTTGGAGCGCGCTCGGCTGCCGCTGATGGCGCCGCAACCGAGTCGCGCACGATGATTTCGAATGGCATTTCCTCCGCCCTGCCCGGGCCGGTCGAACTGTCGGCAAGGCGGTCAAGGAGAACTTCGGCGGCCCGTGCCCCGAGTTTGTCCTGAAACTGAGCGACGGTAGTGAGCGCCGGCGTCACCAGCGCCGACGCCATGATGTCATCGAAGCCGACCACGGAGACGTCGTCGGGAACGCCAAGCCCATGCGCGGTCAGGCTCTGGATCACACCGATCGCGACCAGGTCATTGGCCGCGACTATGGCAGTGGGTCGCGAATGCGCGCCAAGCATCGCGTCGGTTGCGTCGCGTCCGGCCTCGAGGGTGAAGTTCCTTGCCTCGAGAACATCGGGTGCCGCCCCTGCCGCTGTCATGGCGTCGAGATAGCCGGCCAGGCGCACACCCTGCGGTCCGCCTGGCGCTGCGATCATGGCAATCCTGCGGTGCCCCATATCGAGCAGATAGCGGGTGACCGCCCGCGCAGCGGCGCGATTGTCGATATAGAGATCGTCTATTGGGAGCGGGCCGCCGGCCTTGCGGCTGACCTCGATGCGCACAACCGGCACGCCCGCCTTGCCTAGCGGCGCCATGTCCTCGGCCGTCAGATTGAAGAAAACGCCGACGATGCCGTCGTATCGTCCATGTTGGGCAGCCAGGAGCACCTGCTTTTCGTTGGTTGCGCTGCCCTCGGTGTCAATCGTGACAACCTCGTAGCCAACTTCGCGCGCCACCTTCTGAACCGCAACCACCAGCGATGGGTAAAAGGGATTGGCTAGATCGGGGACGATACACGCGATGACATATGTTCGCTGCGTACGCAGCGCCTGCGCAAAGCGGTTTGGCTGATAGCCCAGCTCCGAAATGGCCGCTTCGATGCGTTCAGCGGTCTCGACCGCCACCTTGTCGCGCCCGCCATTGAGCACCAGCGACACGGTCGCCTGAGCGACCCCGGCGTGGAGCGCCACTTCCTTCTGCGTGATGCGCCGTTGTCGCACAAAATCTCCATCGATACGTATCAATAGCTAATTGATACGTATCGATATGTCAACACGACGTCCCCACGGTCAGTTTCTACACGTTCTCTCGGCTGAACACGCCGGTCTCGGCCGCACGGGCAGCATGAGCCCGTCCGTAGCCCGCCCCTTCCTCAGGGGGCGTTGGCCAGCCAGGCAAGATAACTGTCGACCCCGCCATTGCGAGCGGTGTGCATGTCGCCTTCGCGCGGCTCAAGTTTGGCGGCAATAAGGACAGCGCGGGCCAGGGAATCCGCCACCATTTCTGCCTGGCCGGGTTTGAGGTTGCAGGGGTCGAGCTGAAAATATCCCAGCTCCACCTCGTGATTGCGAACAACGATGGCCGGGTCCATCTCGCCAAGTGCGCGCGCGAGCGTAGCCGCACTCGCGCCGAACGCGGTTTCGTCGACATTCACCTGCAGCCGCTCGAGCGGATTGCCCGTCGGATCCGGCACAATGACCGGCTGAATACCGTCGATCGGGGAGAGCGCTCGTGCCCACAGCTCTAGCGCTGCGCGCTCCTGCGCCCGGATTGCGCCGTGGTCGCGCTTTTGCCATTGCCTCAGTGCCGCGATAGCGCCCGCGATGCTCTCCTTGCCGACCTTCATCCCACGGCCAATGCCCATGTTCTGCAAATACGCTGCGCGGACGAGTTCCCGCCTGCCGGCGATAATCCCTGCCGTCGGCCCGCCGAGAAATTTATGGCCCGAGTAGATGGCGAGGTCAGCGCCGCCGGCGATGAAGCCCTTCAGGTCGTATTCCGAAGCCGCATCGACGATGACGGGAACATTCGCGCTCCTGCATATCTCGACAAAGCGACGGAACGGAATCTGCCCGTAGTGAACAACGTGATGCGAAACGACATATAGCGCCGCTGCGGTATTGCCGGTCAGCGCGCTCTCCAGCTGGTAGTCCATCGCATGTGTCGACTGGCCGACCGGACGGACTGAGGCACCCGCAAGCTGCACGGCCTGTGAGACCGGCGCGCCGTAGCCACACATGTGGCCGAGTTGCACAACCACCTCGTTGCGGTCTCCCGGTTCGAGGGGCAAAGCCTCGACCCGCCCCGGATCGATCCCGGTCATGCAGCCGGCGATCGAGAGTGTCATGCCGGCGCTGGCCGATGCCGTCACGCAGCCCGCCTCCGCCCCCGTCAGATCTGCAATCGCTGCGCTGGCAAGTGCCTGCAGCTGATGCATGTTGACGAACTCGCCCATGATAGCCGCTGTAGCTTCCTGCACGGCCTTCGATGTGATCGACCCGCCAAGGCTGGTCATCGTTCCCGAAACGTTGATCAACCGCTTCAGCCCCTGGGCATCATGCCAGGCCCACATGTCGTTCGGTCTCATTGAGGGTCCCTTCCAGTCAGCCGCGGAGTTCGAAGACGGCCTCGATCTCAACTGTAATATTGTTGGGAAGCGACGCCACGCCGAACGCCGAACGCGCATGGACCCCCTCCGGCCCGAAAACATCGGCCAGCAGCGTCGATGCGCCGTCGATAACGAATGGGTGCCGTTCGAAATCGGACGCCGCATTCACAAGTCCCAGAAGTTTGACCACGCCGGACACGCTGTCGAGCCCGTCCAGATGGTCGCGCAACGTAGCCAGAATATTGACGGCAACGAGCCGAGCATGATCGCGCGCTTCTTCGGCGGTGACATCGCGGCCGACCTTTCCGCACAAAAGCGTGCCGTCCGCCTCCACCGGACCCTGACCCGAAACGAATGCAAGGCGGCCCGTCCTGCGGACGTTGCAGAATGCGCCGATCGGTTCGGGAGCGGCCGGAGGAAGCTTGATGCCGAGGCGGGCCAGTCTGGCAAGTACGGTATCGCGGGGTTTCAGGTCAGGCTGGGACATAAAGGTCTTCTGTTCTCTTGCAATAACATTGACGGGCTGGGCCCACGGATACGGGCTCTGGCGCCTCCTGCGCACAGATATCGATCGCATGCGGACAACGTGTCCGGAAAACACAGCCCGACGGAGGTGCCAAAGGGCTCGGGATATCGCCCTTGAGAATGGTTCGGCTCCGCAGCGGCTGCGGGTCCGGCACGGGAACCGCTGAAAGCAGTGCACGCGTGTATGGGTGCGCGGGGTTGCTGTAGAGCGGCCGCGAAGGACCGCTCTCCACCACGCGGCCGAGATACATAACCACGATCTGGTCGCACAGATACTCCACCACGGAGAGATCATGCGCGATGAACAGCATCGTCAGATTGCGTCGCTCGCGCAAATCCAGGAGCAGATTGAGAACCTGCGCCTGGATAGAGACGTCCAGCGCCGAGACACTTTCATCGGCGACGATGAAATCCGGCTCCAGCGCCAGCGCGCGGGCAATACCGATTCGCTGCCGCTGCCCGCCCGAGAATTCGTGCGGGAAGCGGTTTCTGTGATCCGCTTGCAGCCCGACTTCCTCCAGAAGCGCCACGACCGTCTCGCGTCGCGACCTCGGCGTGCCGATGCGATGGGCGCGCAATCCCTCGGCGATGATGTCGCCGACACGCAGCCGCGGATTGAGCGAGGAAACCGGGTCCTGGAAGATGATTTGCATGCGCTTGCGTGCATTGCGCAGGCCGGCGGCGCTGAGGGTGTTCAAATCCTGGCCGTCGAAGATGGTCTGGCCTTCGCTGGGGTCGGTCAGGCGCAGAAGCGCACGTCCGAGCGTCGTCTTCCCGGAACCGCTCTCTCCCACAAGGCCGGTAATCGAACCGCGCGGGATGTCGAAACTGACGTCATTGACCGCGTGCACGGTCCCGCGTGCCGTTTCGAAGCGCTTGGAAAGGCCGCGTATCTGGAGAAGAGGCTCAGACACCGGCCACCCCATGTTCGGCATGGAAACAGGCTACGCGATGATTGGCAGCGAAATCCCTGAGTGCGACGGGCCCGGCGCAAATGTTGTCCGCGCGTGCGCACCGTGGCGCGAAAGCGCATCCCGTTGGCATGGCGTGCAAAGGAGGTACCATACCGGGGATCGACTGAAGACGCACACCTTCCGCGCGGCCCGGCCTCGGGATCGAATGCAGCAGTCCCCGGGTGTAGGGATGGCTCGGGCGATGAAACAGTTCCTGCGCCCCGGCCTGCTCGACAACCGCGCCCGCATACATGACGGCCACGTCGTCGGCCATCTCGGCCACAACGCCCATGTCGTGGGTGATGAACAGGATCGACATTCCCAGCTCTTTCTGCAAGCGGCGCATGAGGTCGAGTATCTGCGCCTGAATGGTAACGTCGAGCGCCGTGGTCGGCTCGTCCGCGATCAGCAGCTTGGGATTGCAAACCATGGCGAGCGCGATCATCACGCGCTGACGCATGCCGCCGGAAAGTTCGTGGGGGTAATTGTCGATGCGCGATGCCGCAGCCGGAATCTCGACAAGCTCCAGCATGTCCAGCACGCGCTTGCGCCTCGACGCTGCATCGAGATCGCTGTGCAGAAGCAGCATCTCGCCGATCTGGTCGCCTACGGTGAAAAGCGGGTTCAACGACGACATCGGTTCCTGAAAGATCATGGCGATCTCGGCACCGCGCAGCGCGCGCATCTCATCCTCGGATGCGGCGGTAATTTCGGTCACCCGCCCGCTCGAGCCGCGATAGCGGATTGAGCCGCCGCTCACCGACCCGTTTTTCGGCAAAAGCCCCATGATCGCTAACGATGAAACCGACTTGCCCGAGCCGCTTTCACCCACCAGCGCGAGTGTGCGCCCCGCATCGAGCGTGAATGCAACGTCACGTAGCGCCGTCACCGCGCGGTTTCTGGCTCGAAACGTGACGCGAAGATCGCTCACATGGAGAACGGGTTCGCTCACCCTTTCCTCCGTTCAGCGGCCATCGCCGATGCGCCGATTACCGTCATGCGCGGCTCAAACAGCTGGCTCAGCGTCATTCGGCTTCCCAGGCTGTCGACCGCCTCGATACCGGCATCCTGCAGATCGAATACCGTGAAATCAGCCTTCCGGCCCGGCGAGGCACCATCGCGCGCACCCAGGCCGAGGACTGAACGCGGACGGTCCGTTACCGATGCGACGACTTCGTCAAACGGCAGGCCGACTGCCAGCAGCTTCGACATGGTGGTCGCAAGGTCATGGACCGGCCCATGGATGTTGCGCAGATGCAGGTCGGTCGAGATGGACCAGGGCCTCAGGCCATTGGCAATCGCATTGCGTGCCGTGTCGAAACTGAACGACGCCTGGCCGTGGCCGATATCCATGCGCACGCCCTCTTCAGCGAGCCTTTTGGCCTGCTGGAACAGGGCAGCGGTATCGTCGATCGAGCCGGCTCTTTTGCCGTTGAAGCAGTGCGTTACGATGTCGCCCGGCTTGAGTATGTCGAAGATTTCGTCGATCAGCGGTGGCGGCTCGCCGACATGGACCATCAGCGGCAGGTGGAGAATTTCGGCAACCCGCTTGGCAATCTTCGCTGGCGTCACGCCCCACGCACCGACGATAACGCCCGACGCTCGAACCTTGATGCCGCAAATCACGTCGCGGTTGGCTTCCGCCACCTCCAGTGTCCGGTCGACATCGATGGAGCGCATATCGATCAGCTCGGGGACGCGGTTGCACGCAACCAGACCGATGGACCCGATATTGAGGAAGGCGCGAATGGTCTCCTGCTCGGCGTCGATGACATATTCGCGCAAGCCGTGAAATGCCGCCTCCCCGGCAGAACCGGCATCCGCCATCGCCGTGACCCCGGTTGCCCGTCCGGCTTCCGAAGCACGCACTGAAATATCCGTGCCGCCGTGCCAGACATGGACGTGCAGGTCGCACCAGCCGGGCGAAAGATAGGCGCCTTTGCAATCTATGACATCGGCCCCGGCCGGTACCGAGGTGGTAACGAGACCGTCATCGCCTACGCAGATTGTGTCGGGCGCGGCATCGAAGCCGACGGGCCGGAAGTTGGTAAGTTTGAGCGCCATGCGGTTCTACAGATCCTTGGCAAGACGCGGGTCGAGCGCGTCGCGCAGTCCGTCGCCGATAAGTTGAAGGGCCAGCACCGATACCGAGATTGCGATGCCGGGAAACAAGATCAGGAATGCAGCCTGGTCGATATACTGCCGCCCTTCGTTGATCATGATGCCCCAACTCGGGGTTGAGGGATCGATGCCGACGCCCAGAAACGACAGCCCCGCTTCCGCGAGCATGGCGTAGGCGAAGATGAAGGTCGCCTGCACGATGATCGGCGACACAATATTACGAAGCACATGGGTGGTCATGATCGTAAGGGTTGACGAGCCCAGCGCGACGGCCGCCTCGACATAAGGCAGTTCGCGGATGACAAGCGTCGATGCGCGCACGATACGCGCTATGCGTGGCGCATAAACGATCGAAAGCGCAAGGACGACATTGACGATCGAACCGCCCAGGATGGAAACAAGCGCGATAGCGAGCAGGATGTCCGGAAAGGCCATCATCGCATCGATGAGGCGCGAAAGGGGAGCATCGAGGCGTCGGAAGAAGCCGGCGACCAGGCCGATTGTGATCCCGATGGCGGACGCGAGAGCAGCAACACCAAGTCCGATCGTCAGCGACACGCGCCCGGCATGAAGCAGGCGCGCAAACACGTCCCGCCCGAATGCGTCGGCGCCGAGAAGAAAGTCGCCCCCCGGCGGCGTGAGGCGCGCCCTGACCGACATCTTGGCCGGATCCGCCGGCGCAACCAGCGGCGCCAGCACGCACAACACCACGATGACGATGAACACAGACAACGCAACCAGAACGGCGCGGCGCGAAAACAGAAGCGTGAAGAACCCCGGTTCCTCGGCAAGGGCGGTCGTGGAAGCCATGGGCTAGTACCTGACGCGCTTGTCGACGGCCAGATAGAGCAGATCCGTCACGAGGTTGATGAGAACGTAGAGCGACGCAACAACAATGAGGGTGCCCTGGATGACCGGGTAATCGCGCCGCAAGACCGCGCTTACGACAAGGTTGCCCATCCCCGGAATATTGAAGACCCGTTCGGTGACCACAGCGCCCGAGACAAGCAGCGCATATGTCAGCCCGACAACGGTGATGATGGGGATCGCAGCGTTCTTCAGCGCATGTCGAAGCACCACCCGGGATTCACGCATACCTTTCGAACGCGCCGTGCGAATGTAATCCTCGTCCAGGATGTCGAGCATCGACGCCCTTGTGAACCGCAGGATCAGAGCCGAGTTGACGATGCCGAGTACGATCGAGGGCAGCACAAGATAACCCATCCGGGCCAGAAAACCGGCGTCGGGCCCGCCATAGCCGGATGCCGGAAACCATCCCAGATCCGTGGCGAGATACCGTTGGAACATCAGCCCCGTCCAGAAGCTCGGGATCGAGGCCGCGAGCATCGCAACCGTGATCGCACCCTGATCGAGAAACGACCCGCGGCGATAGGCTGCATAGATCCCGATAGGCGTTGCGATGATGAGCGCGATTGCAAGCGAGAACAACGACAGGAAGATCGTCGGCTCGGCCCGCGATGCCAGCACCTGGGTTACCGGCTGGCGGAAGAAGATGGACTGACCGAGGTCGCCCTGCACCGCGTTTGCAATGAACGTCAGATATTGCGTCACAATCGGCCGGTCGAGGCCGAGACGGGCGCGCAGTTCAGCGGCGTCTTCAGGCGTTGCGTCCGGGCCCAGCATTAGAGCGGCCGGGTCTCCCGGCGCGAGCCGCACAATGACAAACGCGATGGTCAACACCAGAAAGACGACGACCACCATGCCGATCAGTCGTTTGGCAATGTAGAGAGTCATTCCCGCCGTTCCGCCGCCTTGAGAGTGCGAGGCCCGTCATTGCGGGCCTCGCCATTTCGTTTCGAACCGATCCTACTCCTTGCTGGCATTCCAGAAGAAGGGCCACGGAGAAGGCGTAACGCCCTTCAGCGATTTCGACGCCGCTTCGAGCGCATTGAAATTGCCCACCTTGATGAAACCAACATCCTGGTAGTTCATGGCCTGCATCTTGGCGAAAATCTCCTTGCGTGCGTCGGGATCGGTTTCCGTCGCAAACTGGTCCGCCAGCGCCACTGCCTCCGGCGTGTTCCAGCCGAGCCGCGATGTCGGGAACCACATATCGGTCAATGCCGGCTCCGGAAGGAAAGGCGAGTGCGTGATGTAGACGTCCCACAGTGCGGGATCGTTGCGGCGCTGGCCTAGCGTTGCCCAGTCGACCACGTCCATCTGCACGGCGAAGCCCGCGGCTTCGAGCGCCTGCTTTGCCACCTCGGCCATCTTGAAATGGAACTCGTACTGGCGGGATGTGAGGATGCGCAGCGGAGTGCCGTCATAGCCGGCCTCCTGAAGCAGACCCGCTGCTTTCTGCTGATCGTTCTCATTGTAGAGGTCGGTGCCGGCGTCGGTGTTCCAGAACCAGCCCTCGGGGAACATCGCACCGTCGACCTTGAAGAACTTGTCGTCGCCGAATGCGGCAAACAGCATGTCGTCGAACGGCAACGCTGCCAGCATCGCCTGCCGTATCTTGAGTTCGGTCAGCAGACCGTCCTTGTGATTGATCGCCCAGACCGGCCAGCCGAACGGCGCCAGGAGCAGCGGCTCTGCGGCTTCGCTTCCGGCAATACGGTCATAGCTCTCGGCAGGCAGTCCGTCGGCAAAGTCGAACTGGCCCGAGAGAAGCCCCTCGACCCGGGTGTTCGGATCGGGAACCGGAACGAACCTAATTTCGTCGGGAGACTGGCCGCGCTTGCCGGCCCAACCGCTTGCAGCATCGTCGCGAGGTGCGAAACCGTCGAAACGGACCAGCTGAAGATACTGGTCCGGCACATGTTCGGCCACCTGATAGGGACCGGTGCCGACGACCTTCGATAGCGTGTCGCCTGCACCTTTGACGATTTCTTCCGGGTAGATCGCGGCCGCGGAATTGGAAAAGGCAAGCAGCGACATCAGCGGCGCATAGGGCTGAGACATGGTGATCCGGATCGACGACGGGCCCGTCGCCTCTACGCTTTGAACCTTGTCGGCCACGGTCTTGCCGCGGCTCGCCACAGCCAGCCAGCGCTCGAGGGAAGCAACCACATCGGCCGAATCCATCGCCGACCCGTCCTGAAAGGTAACGCCTTCCCGCAGATTGATATCGTAGACTTTGCCGCCATCGGAAATCGCCGGCATGTCCTTCGCGAGAAGCGGCGCGACCGCCCAGTTTTCATCGAATGTGAATAGCGTCTCGACGATGTGCTGGGTGACGATGGATACGACATCCTTGGTCGAGACCATCGGATCGAGGGTGTCCGGCTCTCCGATGATAGCGACATTCACGGTTCCGCCGGCGGCAAGTGCCGCCTGGGCCGGAAAGGCAAATATGCTCCCCGCCACGAGAATGCTCCGTAGCGAAAGCTTGACTGTAGCGCTAAATTCCATTTATTCCTCCATTACTATGGAATATATGCTATAATAATGGTAGACTGCACCCAGACGACCGTCAAGGTGAATCGCGGGTACGGAAAGCAGGAGCGGTCGCAACCGGGAGGGACTACGCATGAAGGACGATCCACGCAGGCGCGTCGGAGCCATCGACCGGACGCTGCAGATTCTCGATTCGCTTACCGACCGGCGGCAGCCGATGAGCACCTATGATCTGGCGCGGTCGATCGGCGCTCCGGTGTCCACGGTCTACAAGATCGTCGACGAGCTCGTCGAACGGTCGATGTTGATACGCATTGGCGATGGCGCGGTTTGGCTTGGCCCCCGCCTCATGCGCTACGGTCTGACCTACCGGTCGCGCATGGATGTCTTCAACGAAGCAAAACGCGAGATGGAGCGGCTGGCGGAACGCCTGGGCGAGACCATCCAGATATGCACCCGCGACGATGACATGATGACGGTCATAGGGATGTCGCGCGGCGAGGATCATTTTAATGTCGCCTCGGACGTCGGCACGCGCGTGCCGCTCAACTGGACAGCGTCCGGCCGGCTGCTGCTTGGTCATCTGGAGGACAAGGAACGCGTGCGCATTTTCCGCGAAATTGCCAGACCGTCCACAACCGGCCAGGCTGAGACGGACGCCGACAAACTTTCGGAACTGGCGGGCACGGAGTTCCGTGAACGCCTCGCCGTGCAGATGAGCGCGTCCGAATTCGCCGTCGCCTGTATCGCGTCGCCAATATGTGACGAGACCGGCGCTTGCGTCGCGACAATCTCGATTGTGCTGCCTGAAACCAGGGCTCGTGCAGAGACCGAACGCCTGGCAGAAGAGGTGCGCCGCTCAGCTCAAAACATCGAGACGGCTCTCGGTAGAAGAACTGTCTAGAGGCCCGCGGCGAAGGGGTTGCGTCACCGCTGGTTACACTGATGCTCGAACCAGATCGTTTGTAGCATCGTGCGTTGAAGCAGGTCCTTCACCATTTGGTGGTTGGCCCTGATGGCCACGAGCACCAGCTGCTTGATTTCGCGCCGCGCCAGGATGAACTTAGGAAGACGAACTCACATTGGGCGCAGCAGAAACTGTGCGGGCGTATTCGCCGTCGCAAAGGCTTCCGGCTCGGGTGGCCGCTCCGAAATCACCACTTGGTCGCCGCCGGTAGCCAACAGTTACCTTTCCCGCAGGCATCGAATGCCACCAGGCGGCTCTATCGTTTGGATGTGGCTGCCAAGGTGCCCGCACGCGGGGAGCGCGCCCGTGACAGCCGACCATCCAGCTACCCTAGAGGCGAACCATCCCGGCATCCACATTGACACACTGGCCCGTCATCCAGCCCGCATCGTCGGATACCAGAAAGGCCACGACCTTGGCGATATCGGAAGGCTGCCCTTTGCCAGGCATCGCCTGCAGCATCTCGACGAAACCGAAGCTTTCATTGTGCGGGCTCACCTTCACACCGTCCGATTCGGTCAAACCCGGTGTGACCGCATTGACGCGTATCCCGTACTTTCCGACTTCGGTCGCCAGCGCACGGGTGAAGCCGATCACGCCACCTTTGGCGGCGACATAGGCCGACATGTTCGGTGTGCCCGCGTAGAATGCGTTGGATGCGATGTTGAGTACCGTGCCCTTGCGGTCGGCAGCGCGCATCATGTCGGTTACCTTGCGGCTGGCGATGAAGACACTCGTCAGATTGGTATCGATGATCTTCTGCCAGTGCGCCAGATCGACTTCGTCCCAAGCTATGAAAGGAACGATGGATGCATTGTTGACGAGAATGTCGATGGCGCCGTTCTCGGCTGCATCCTCAAGCATCTTTTCCACCTGTGCGACATCGGTTGCATCGCACGTCACGCCTTCGGCGCCGCTGCCGATTTCGGCGGCGGCTGCTTTGGCACCCTCCCCGTTGATGTCTGAAATCACCACCTTTGCACCTGCCTCGGCCAACGCCTTGGCGATAGCTTTCCCGATACCTTGCGCTCCGCCGGTTACGACCGCCTTGCGGCCTTCAAGACTCGTGCTCATTCCTCTGTCCTTTCGTAGATGCCGTACCCGGCTTAATTGTCGATTGCTGCGTCCCAGGTGGCCTGAGCGGCGGCGAGCCCCGCCGCCACATCCACCTTTGCGCCGGATGCCTTCAGAGCTCCGCCCATTGCGGCGACCGCGAGCAGCGCGTAGCCGGGCTGCGCCGTCGGTCCCATGTGGCCGATACGGATCAGCTTACCGAGTGTCTCGTTGCGTCCCGCAGACAAGGAAACGCCGTAGCGCGCCCGCGCCTCTTTGAGCACAGGACCGGCATCGATGCCGCCTGGCATCTTCACGGAAGTAGCTGTCGGCGAAGCAATATCCTCGCTAACGGGCCACAGCTCGGCGCCCATCGCCTTGATGCCTTCGCGGCAAATTTTCGCGGTCAGCGCATGACGTTCCCAGACCGCTTCCGGCCCTTCGTCGAGATACCGGTCCAGCGCGGCGTTCAACCCGTTTATCTCGGCCACCGAGGGCGTGAAGGGGAACGGCTCGGTCTTCTTCCACGCGTTCCTCCAGTCGGTAAAGCTGAGCATGGAGGCGAACGGTGCGTCTGGATTTGCGTCGATTTTCGCCCAGGCTGCATCGGATACCGCAACCAGCGACAGCGACGGCGGACAGCCCAGGCATTTGTTCGGCCCGGTTACATAGACACCTGCCTGACAGGCCGCGGGGCTCGTCGGCATTCCAGCCCACGACGATACGGCATCGACGAGCAGCAAGGCGCCCGCCTCCGCAACCACCGCACCTATCGCATTGATGTCATTGAGCGTGCCCGAAGGCGTGTCGTGGTGACAGACACTGACAACCTTGACTTCAGGATGCGCCTTCAGGAAAGCGCGAACGTCTTCGGGGTCGATCGCGGTGTTGTAGGGCACCTCGATCTCCTCGACTTTTTTTGCGTAGCGTGCAGCCCAGTAACCGAAGCCCTTGCCGTAGACGCCGGAGGCCAGGTTCAGCACCACGTCCTCCTTTGCGATCAGGGACGCCGCGGCGCCCTCGAGCGCGAGAACGGGTTCGCCCTGAAGAAGCAGCGGCGGCGCGTCTGTGCCCATTGCTTTCTGCGCCTTGAGCACCACGCTCTCGTAGAACGCCTGAAAGGCAGGATCGTAGTCGTAGAGTACCGTCGTTCCGAGCGCGCGCAGCACTTCGGGATAGGCATCCACAGGGCCGGCCGTCAGCGTAAAGACCGGCGGCGTGGTTTCCTGGTATTTCATCGTTACCTCCTGATCAGCCGTAGAAATTGACGCCGGTTTTGTAGTTCTTGAAGCTTTCCGGGTCGTGGCTGAACAGCACCTCGGCATTCTTCTCTTTCTCGATTTCCTTGAGACGGCGCATCGAATTGACGCCGGCAACCGGATCGATGTGGAACCCGGCATTGATGTCATTTTCGTAGTTCTTGCGGGTATAGGCTGCGTCAAGCGTAAGCAGCAGCGGCCGGCGGTTTTCGAACTCGACCAGCAGCGAATAGTGCCCGACCGTATGACCAGGCGTGTAGACGAGCGTCACGCCGGGCGCGAGCTCGACATCCCCCTCGATCAGCTCGAACTGGGTGTTGTCGGCGGTCTGGCCCGCGCTGAGCTGGTCAGCCATGCCTCTCGCCTCCGCCACCTCGGTGGAAAATGCCAGATCGGAATAGCCCAGAACCTCGAACGGCTGGCACTTGGCTGCCTGTGGCAACTCATCCTTGTGGCAAATCTTCTTGGCATCGGGGAAGAACTTGTTCCCGCCGACATGATCGAAATGGAAGTGGGAGTTGAACAGGACATCTATGTCCTTCGGCTCCAAGCCCAGCAGCTTCAATGCGCCCGGAATCGTCTGCTGTTCGGTCTGCAGCGGCTTCTCGAAAGGCAGCACCTTCTTCACATGTTCGATGTCGTAGCCGGTATCGATCAGGAATTTTCCCTTAGGATGATCGACCAGGACGGAATAGACCGGAAAGCGGACCTCACCGCCCGGCCCCTTGTTCCACCAGATATGGAATCCGTCGAGCACGAGCGAGCCGCCATCGAGCAAGAAGACTTTTGTATCGGCCATGTCACTTCTCCTTTGTTGTCCCGCGCCCTACACCCCGACGCGGTATCGGCGCGCGCTAGCGAGCACCACGTTCATAGGCAACGCCCAGAGCCGCAGGCAGTTTTGCCCGGCGACCGAAGAGCACGAGGACCAGCATCACCGCTGCAAAGGGCAGCATCTGGATGACATCGGTGGGAATATTCGATCCGGCGACCTGCAGCGCGGTGGTCAGCGAAAGTGCCGCACCGAAAATCAGTGATCCGATCAGAACCCAAAGCGGCCGGCCGCGCGCCAGCATGGCCAGCACGATACCGATGAAGCCCGCGCCGCCGGTCATGAACGGAATGAACAGGCCCGCACCGATATTGGCCAGATAGGCACCGCCCAGCCCAGCCATGGCACCGGTGAACAGCACCGCAAAGACACGAATGCCGAGAACATTGCCGCCCGCAACGTCCAGCGCTGCCGGACGTTCGCCCGCTGCCCGCAGGGTCATGCCGAGATTTGTCCGCCGGTAAAGCAGAGCCAGAACGACGACGGCCGCGATCGCTAGGTAAACGATGAGGTGCCGACCGAAGAGCGACGGTCCAATGATCGGAAGGTCGGTCAGTCCCGGAACGTTCAAGCGCTCCGGAGCCGGCAGGCGCGGATAGGTGCGCGAGAACTGGAAATGATGGAGCAAGGCGGTCAGACCCTCTGCTCCCAGTGTCAGGCCGATGCCGATCACGATCTGGTTCAGGCCAAGTCGCACACACAGGATCGCCATCACGATCGCTGTAAGAACCCCGCCCAGTATTCCGCCCGCAAAGCCAAGCCAAAGCGAGTCGGTCTTGAAGGCAATGAGGAAGCCCATATAGGCACCCATCAACATCATGCCCTCGATGCCGATGTTCAACACACCGGCCTTTTCCGACATTTGTTCGCCAAGCCCGGCCAGAAGCATCGGTACCGCCGCGACGATTGCGCCGGTGAAAAGCGAGGACAGGAACGCCTCGGTCAGAAGTCCGCCCATCTCAGCGCTCCTTCTTCCGCTTGTGGTGGTCGATATATTCTCCGAGACCGAGGCAGATCAGCAGGCTCGCCACGAGCACGAGCGTGAAATCCTGCGGTACGCCAAGCCGCCGGGCGGCGCTTTCGCTGCCAATCAGGAGCGCCGAGTAGAAGAACACGAGCACGATTGCCCCCACCCCATGGAAGCGGGCAAGAAAGACCAGCGGGATTACCATCAGCCCATATGCTGGGTTCCAGTTCGCGCGTACATTTCCGGCGACCCCAAGGATCTCCGATGCCCCCGAAAGCCCGGCAAAACCGGCCGAAAGACCAAATGTAGCCAAGGTCAAGAGCGGCACCGAAAGACCGGCATGGCTGGCCGCGGCGGGATTGGCACCGACCGTGCGCAACCGAAGACCGAAGGAAGTTCGGGTCATCATCAGATGAACAAGCAGGACCGCGACCAGTCCCCAAACCAGCCCACTCGAAATCGAGGTCTCGAATAGCCGCGGCAAACGATCCTCCACGGGCAGCGTGCGCGTCTGCGGCACCGTGGTGTTGGGATCGCGGAACACCAGCTTGACGAGCGTGGAAGCCATGAGCACTCCCAGGAAGGACATCATCAATGTTGTGATGATCTCGTTCACGCCCTGGTAGGCCTTCAGCAGCGCGGGAATGATCGACCAGACCGCGCCGACGAATGCGGCAAGTGCGAAACCGACGGCAAGAACCGCCCAGCCGGGCAGAACACCGACAAGAAGAGGTGCGGTTGCAGCAGAAACAACGGCGCCAAGCAGAAACTGACCGTCCGTGCCCAGGTTCCATATCCCTGCGCGAAAAGCGATGATCAGGCTGGCGCAGAGGAACAGAAGCGGCGCCATCCGGGTCGCGGTCTGCTCCAGACCGAGACCCGAAAACAGCGACCGCTCGAGAATGTAGCCGTAGTAGGTTAGCGGGTTTACGCCCACCATCGCCAGGATGATGGCGGACAACAGGAACGCAGCGACGATAGGACCGACAGTGACGGTCAACAGACGCTGCAAAGCACTCCGCTCGTTTACCGGACCTGCAACGCCTGCAGTGTCGGTTCCCGCGGAGCTAGAGTTCACATCGGTTTCCATGGTCATGCCGCAGCCCGTTTGTTTTCGTCCTCGCCGGCCATCATCCGGCCGATGCGCAGGCGCAGGGCTTCGCCGCTGCCGTCGTTCTCAACGGTCCCGCGGACGCGCCCTCCCTCCATCACCGCAATGCGGTCCGACAAGGCCAACAGTTCATCGAGGTCGGTGGAGATGAGCAGCACGCCCAGGCCACGCTCCGCAATCTCGGCGATGCGCTTGCGAGACGCCTCGATGTTCTGGAGATCGAGGCCATAGGTCGGCTTGTTGAACACCACGACGCGGGCTTCCCCGAAGAGTTCGCGGCCAAGCAGCAGCTTCTGGATATTGCCACCAGAGAGGCGGCCGATGGGCGTCGTTTCTCCTGGCGTACGAACCGAGAAATTGGCGATTAGATCGCGTGCATGCTGTGCAATCCGCTGCGGGCGTTCTATGCCATTCACCCAGAACGGCGACTGGCCGATATCCTTGAGTACGGCATTTTCAGATATGGGGAACGCGGCAACCGAGCCCTCGGCCAGTCGATCGTCCGTCAGATAGCGTAGCCCCTTGCGGCGACGCTGGGCCACCGACGCACCGGTGATGTCTTCTCCATCGAGTTCGACCCGACCTGCGATGAGTGAACGCTGACCGGCCAACGCTTCGGCAAGTTGCTTCTGGCCGTTGCCGTCGATTCCTGCCACGCCAAGGATTTCGCCTGCCCTCAGAGCCAGCGAAATATCAGCGAGCCCCATGACGTCTGCGTCGCCCTGTGTGCTCAGGGCCTGGACCTTAAGCACCGTTTGTTCGCCTGCACTGCTTTTGCGATGCGCGCTCGAGGTGGCGCCGGCTGCGCGTCCGAACATCAGGCGAACGATTTGGTCCACCGCCTGTTCCTCCGACATTGCCTTCAATTCTTCGGGCCCCAGCTCGCCCGCCAGCGCCCCCTGCTTGAGGACAGAAATTCGGTTTCCAAAGCGGTAGGCTTCGGCAAGTTTGTGCGTGATGAAGATCACCGCCAGCCCACTCTTGACCAGCTTCTGCATTCGCGCGCCCAGCTCTTCCGCACCTTGTGGCGTGAGCATGGAGGTGGCCTCGTCCAGAATCACCACCTTGCTGTTGCGCAGCAGTGCACGCGCGATCTCGATCTGCTGCTGTTGGCCGAGCGACAACTCGCCGGTAATTGCGTCCAGCGGCAGAGACAGCGCAAAATCACGCTGAAGTTCGTCCATGCGGGCGGCGATCTCCGCACGCGGCGGACGCTCGTACCACGGCGCGCCGAGGGTGAGATTTTCGAGCACCGTCAATGTGGGAACCAGCATTGAATGCTGAAAAACCGTGCTGATGCCAGCTTCAAGGCTGGCTGAAGGGCTGGCCAGCCGCGCCTCTCGTCCGTTAAGCGACAGGTGACCTTCGTCCGGTTCCTGAAGCCCTGCGAGAATGCCGACCAGCGTCGATTTGCCAGCACCGTTTTCTCCGAGCAACACATGAACCTCGCCCGGGTAAAAATTCAGCGAGACGTTGTTCACAGCAATTACGCCGGGGAAGCGCTTGGTCACACCGTGCACGCCAATGACGCCTGTCCCCGTTTCCGGGGACAGGTTTGCCAGGGTATCCGTTGCATTCGCCACGGATGCGCTCACTCTGCCACTGTGACCAGTGCGCGGACTTCGGCAGCATCAAACTTCGGCTCGACCTTGATTTCGCCGGAGAGGATCTGCTCGCGCAGGGCCATCACTTCGTTCCAGGCTGCTTCGTCGACCTGCGGGGTCTTGATCAGCTTCACGGAGTCGTCGGCCAGGCTGATCGAGTAGCCATGAGTTCCGAACTTGTCGGCCTTCAGGTCCTCGATCATTGCCGTGTAGACAGGGGTCATGTCCCACAGGACGGAGGTCAGCAGATGACCTTTGTCCAGCGAAGACTTGTCTCCGATCACGTCGATGAAGAGCACATCGGATCCGTCAGTCGCTTTGTTGGACTCGACCGCCTGGATCATGCCGAAGCTCGATCCATTGCCCTGTCCGAAGATGATATCCGCACCCGCGGCGATGACCGAGGTGGTCACGCGATTGCCGCCTGCCGCATCGGAATAAGCAGCCGGGCCAATCACTGAGTAGAGGATCTTCACCTCTGAATTCTCGGCTCTCACGCCCTCGGCAAAACCGGCCGACTGCGAATTCCACGACGGCGGCTCGCCGGACACCACGATGCCAACGGTACCGGTTGTCGTCATCTTGGCAGCCAGACGGCCGGCCAGATATGCGCCCTCGTGACCTGACAGCGTGTAGTCGGCGACGAGACCCTTTTCCAGGGCATCAGGGCTGTCGACAATGGCGACCGGAACGCCGGTTTCCTTGGCGATTTCCGGGCCTGCAGTGTTGTAGCCGCTGGCATGCGAGATCATGAGGTCGGCGCCATCGGCCGCCAATTCGCGCATCGGGGCGCGGACGTCACCATAGCCGAGGCCTTCGGCAATGATGATTTCAACGCCGGTCGCCGCGGCTGCGGCTTTGGCAGCGTCGACGCCCTGCTGGTTCCAGCCGAAATCACTTCCCTGTTCCGGCGTGAGGATGGCTATGGTATCGACCTCCGCGGCTTGCGCCGGGGCGGCAAGAACCACGCTGAGCGCGGCAGTCATAAGTAGGTTTTTCATAATGTTGTTCCCACAAGGTGAGTCGGTTTCCAAATGGAAGATGAAAGTGATCGGCAGACGATTTGTTGTTGTTGCGGCCCTGTCTGCTGGGCTTTCCCCGCTTCCGGCACTGGCCGAAAGCGGAACTTACGTGCCCTATTCAGGCATCATTCACGGAACCGAGGGCGCTGATCCGGTTGAACTTTCCATCGTTAACGGGACCGGTGTTTCGCTGGATTGCGAGGCCGCGCTGGCCCACTGGTACTCCGATGAACTCGGACACATCGCGCCAAGCGAAGAGCTCACGCTTACGCTTTGGCACGACCCGGAAACGGGAGTTCTCAACCTGATGAACACGACCAACGACCGGATGCCGGTGGAAGCCCTGTGGTGCTCGACCAATGCCGCCCGCGTGCGGCTCGATCTGCCGATCGCCGCCGGCAAAATGGAAGCGACATTGCGCTTCTATTGCCGTGCCGGTGGTGACGGTGAATTGAGCTGCGAGGCTGCGGGCGGCTAGCAGGGTCATTCAGCGCGAACCGCTTCGAGTTTCGAAATGATACGGTCGCGAACTTCGACCACATCCGGTTCGCCGGCGATGACCTCATCCGCGACTTTGGCGAAGGTCTCCTGAAGCTCGGCCTGCTGATCTTCAGGCAGCATATGAACCTTGCCGCCGTTTTCCAGCCACGCCTTTTCTGCGCGCTCCACATTCTGCACACCCCAGGGAAACACGGTTTCCTCGGCCGCACGGCCAGCCGCAATAATGGCGGCCTTGACCTCATCTGACTGAGACTGGAACCACGCTTCGTTGACCAGCGTCACGGAGACGATCTGGTTCATGTTGATATTCGTTACGTGGGTTGCGGTGTCGTAAAATTTGAAGGCGGTCAGGATCGGTATCCCGGCCAGCATTCCGTCGATGCCGCCGGCCTGGAGCTGTGGGGTGACCTCCGACAGCGCAAGCGGCGTCGGGTTTACGCCGAGCGCCTTCATCGGCTCCATCTGCAAAGGCGACGCAAAAGTGCGCACCTTCAAACCGTTGAAACCGTCAAGAGTGGTTACCTGCTCGCGCGTGAGTATCTGGGTGGGGGAATTGAATATCGCGCCGATGATCCGCACACCCTTGTCGAGGAACAGGGTCTCCATGTAGTCGCGGAATTCCTGGTCATGAATGACCGCATGGACCTCGTCCGCATCCCTGAAAAGGCCGGGTACATCGAAGGCCTGAAAGCGCGGGTCGACATTGGTGACAAATGAGGTCGGCGTGGTGAATGCCTCGATCGTGCCGAGCAGCACGCCTTCGGCCATACGCGGGATCGCACCGAGCTGCGAGGCGGGATAGATTTCCACCGTCAGTGCGTCGCCGATGCGGGCCTCAACCTCTTTCTGGAACTCCTTCTGCCACTCATGCTGAACGTCGTTGATGGTAGCCGAAGCGAGCTTCATCGTGCTCTGCGCCTGGGCGGCGCCAGCGAACGGCAACATCAACGCAAGAGCAACGCCGAATGCGCGGCGGGTAAGGCGTGGTGTGATCGATGTCATTTGTTTTCCTCCAGGTAATTGAGTGCGCTCACGACATGCCGTGGATCAGCCATAGCGAGAGCGCGGGTATCAGGGTGATGAGAGCGAGCGCGATAATCTGAACCGCCATGTACGGCAGGACACCGCGGTAGATGTCGGATGTCGGCACTCCGAGGACCGATTGCGCGACGAAGATGTTCAGTCCGAACGGAGGGGTGAACATGCCGATCGCAAGATTGACGGTCATGATCACACCGAAATGAATTGGATCGATGCCCAACGAGATCGCAATGGGTACGAGAAGCGGGGCCAGGACGAGGATCGCAGAGGTCGGATCAAGCACACAGCCGATCGCCAGCAGCAGCAGGTTCACCGTCAACAGAAAACCCAGCGGAGACAGGCCGGCATCTGCGGTTGCCGCAATCAGCGCCTGCGGTACGCCCTCTACGGTGAGAACCCAACTGACAACGCCTGCGGCAGCGACAACGACCATAATGCGCGCGGTCATCATTGCTGAGCTGACGGCGGCTCCCAGCAAGGTACGGAAGGTAACGGTTCTATAGACAACCAAACCCAGAAACGCCGCATAGGCACAGGCAAATCCGCCAGCTTCTGTGGGCGAGAAGAACCCCGCATAGATGCCCACCATAACGAACGCCGGCATGGTCAACGCCCAGAAGGCCTGTTTGAACGCCTGCCAGGCGACCCGGGCGCGGAAATTTGCTTCCCGGGGGATACGCGCGATAAAGGCCGATATCGAAATGTAGCCGGCCATTAGCAGCGCCATAACGATGCCGGGAATGATGCCTGCAATGAACAGTTTGGCGATCGACTGTTCAGCCGATGCACCGTAGAGGATCATCGCGATTGACGGCGGGATGACGATGTCGATTGCGCCGCTGGATGTGATGATACCGGCAGCTCGGCGCTGTCCATATCCACCATCGATGAGCTGCGGATACATATTGCGCCCCACCGCAGCGACGGCGGCGGCCGACGAACCGCAGATCGTGCCGATAAGCGTCGACCCACCGAGTGCCGCCATCCCCAGCGAGCCCGGAACGCGGCCGAACAGGGCACGCACCAGATTGATCAACCGACCTGCAATACCGCTGATCGCCATCAGTTCGCCGGCGAAAATGAAAAACGGCACCGACAGCAGCGCATATGCATCCAAACCACCAAAGATCGTCTGCTGCAGCGCGATCAGAGGAGGCCCTGGAAACAACAGCAGGGCCAGCGATGCTGCAAAGAGCAGCGCGACGAAGATCGGCGCTCCGATTCCGATGAGGACCGCGACGCTGATGCCCAGAACCCAGGTCATCTCGACCCACCCCCGGAAAAGGCGAGGCGCATAATGTCGACAATGGTCAGAAAGGTTGTGACCGCCGCGATCCCGGCAAAGCCGACCAGAATTGCAGAATGAGGAATGACCATGGGAACGCCTAAGCCCATGCTGGTCTGGTTGAGGCTGGCGATGCGTTCGATGAAGCTGAAGCTGTGCCATGCGATGAACGCTGAGACAGCAACGGTTGCCAGGTCGATTGCGATCTTCAAGATTTCCGCCGAGCGCCCGCTCAGCATCACCGGCAGAATGTTGATCGACAGATGATCGCGATCTCGCGCCACGAGGATGGCGCCGAGCATTACAATCCAGATCATTCCGTAGACCAGCAACTCGTCGGCCCCGACGAGCGAGAACCAGCCGCTGTAGCGCCCGATCGCGTTGGCGACGTTGACCGCAACCATCGCAATCAGGCACAGGCCCAGCAGGACACCGATCAGCCAAACGACAAGCGCTTCGGCGCGGACAATGCCGCCGCCGCTCATGCGCTTGCTTTCAGCCTTCGGAGCCGTGGTCATGGCGTTAGTCTTTCCCCTCGAGAATGCGCCGGATCGCAACGAGCTTCCGCGCCCGTTCGCGCTGAAGCTCGGCGATGCTTTCTGGTGAGTAGGAATAGACGCCCCCGCCCGACTTGATGCCGAGCTTGCCGGCAGCAATCTGATCGCGCACGAGCGGCGCAACATCCTTGCGGTCGCAAAGGTCTGCGTTGAGGAACGAGGATACCGAGTGGTAGATGTCCATGCCGGCCATATCGAGAAGCGCCATTGGACCGACCACCGCCAGCTTGTAGCCGATGCCCCAGGAAACGCAGGTGTCGATATCCTCCGGTTCAATCACCCCGCGTTCCACGAGATCGACAACCTCGCGCAGCAGCGCATAGAGCACGCGGTTTTCGACGAAGCCGGGAACGTCCTTCTTCAGGAGCACGGGCAGAAGCCCAAGCGAGCGAATGAAATCGCGGATGGTATCGATCGTCTCAGGCGCGGTCTGCTCACCGCTGATGACCTCGATCATGGGTATGATATGCGGCGGGTTTGACCAGTGCATGCCAACCATGCGCGCGGGATTGGATATGTGAGCCTGAAGTTTGGTGATCGGAATGCCCGAAGTATCGGATGCCACAATGGTATCCGGCGAGATCAAGCCTTCGATCTTCCGGTAAACGTCCGCCTTGATCTCTTCCTTTTCGGGAACGTTCTCGATGACAAGATCGGCGTCGGCGACCGCATCCTCCAGTTTGTCGGTCAGGCGGACAGACCCGGTGCGTTCCGATGCAATCTCGAGATTGTCGAGAACACTATCGGCGGCCGCCAGCATTGCGCGAGCGCGTTCGATCGCGTCCGGGGCAATATCGTATGCGGCAACCTCGATACCACCTCTTGCAAGTCGGGCAGCCATGCCGGGGCCCATCGTTCCAAGTCCGATGATCGCTACGCGCCTGATCATGCCGCTGCCTCGCTAATTTGGGATTCCTTGATGAGATCGGCCGCCTTCTCGGCGATCATGATGACCGCTGCGTTGATGTTTCCGCAGACGAGGTCCGGCATGACAGATGCATCCACCACGCGCAGTCCTTCGACACCACGAACGCGCAAATACGGATCCACCACGGATTCGGCGTCGCTGCCTGCCCGGCACGTGCCGGCGGGGTGGTGGACGGTAATGCAGGTCTTGCGGATGTGTTCATCGATCTCGGCGTCTGTCCGGCAATCGGGACCGGGAAAGAACTCGGCCTCGATGAAGCGCTCCATTGCCGGCTGCGCTGCAAGGTCCCGCGCCACCCGAAAACCAGCGCGAAGCGACTCCCAGTCCTTTGGAGACGCCAGAAAATTCTGGTGGATCAGCGGCGCGGCCAGCGGGTCCGCGGAGGCAAGCTTTACGGATCCGCGGCTTTCCGGCTGTGTAGCCACGATGCGGGTGGCGAAACCGTCCTGAAACGGTGCCTTGAAAGGCTTGAAGTAGGGCCATGCGGCGAGCGGTGCTGCTGTAAACAGGAGTTGCACATCCGGCAACGGCCGATCCGGACCGCTCTTGAGGAAGGCAACCACCCCGCCCGGGACATCTGCGGAAAAGCCCTTGCCGGTCAGATAGGTCTTGAGGAAGTCAATACCGATCCGGTCGGCCCGCATGTTCCTCAGGAAAGGACCAGGCTCGCGGCGCCTGTACATCAGGATGACCGAAACATGATCCTGCAGGTTCTTGCCGACCGAAGGCAGGCTGACATGCGTTTCTATGCCATGTGCGGCCAGTTCGTCAGGAGCACCCACACCGGAAAGCATGAGCAGCTGTGGCGTATTGATGACGCCGCCTGACAGCAGCACCTCTCGGCTCGCCCTGAAAGTCCTTTCGCGACCGTTGTGGTGGATCGTGACACCGGTTGCACGCTTGCCCTGAAACTCAATCTTTGTGGCCAGGGCGTTCGTCAGGACGGTAAGGTTGCCTCGCTTCAGCGCGGGACGCAGATAGGCTGAGGCTGCCGACGACCGCCTGCCCTTTGAGATCGTCATTTGCAGCCGGCCGAAGCCTTCCTGCTGCGCACCGTTATAGTCCCCAGTCTGGGGGTAGCCTGCCTGCACGCTGGCCTGGGCAAAGGCATCGATCAGCGGATCCTTGTAGCGGCAATGCTGAGTGTTCAGCGGGCCGAATCCGCCTCTGTAATCGTCCGCGCCGCCTTCCCAGGTTTCCTGCTTTTTGAAATAGGGAAGTACCTCGTCATAAGACCACCCCGGCAGCCCGTTGGCGGCCCAACGGTCGTAATCGCCGCGATTGCCGCGCACATAGGCCATGGCGTTGGTCGACGACGAACCTCCGATGACCTTGCCGCGAGCGCATTCGACGCTGCGGCCGCCGACATTTGCTTCCGGTTCGCAGAAATACATCCAGTCGTGGCGACGCTCGGTAAGGATCTTGCCCCACCCGAGCGGGATATGGATCATCGGATCCCTGTCCCAACCGCCAGCTTCAAGCAGCAGCACGGAACAGGTCGGGTCCGCACTCAGCCGATCAGCGAGCACGCAGCCGGCCGAGCCGGCTCCGACGATGACATAGTCATATTGATCTGCGTGCGACATGCATCCCTGCCTTCACATCCCCTGCCCGATCCATCCGGATGGAGAAGGTTGGAGACCCGACCGAGGTCGGAACGTTCGTTTTCCTCGCGCTACTTGAGCAACCCGGCCTGCCGCAGCGTCATGGTCCAGTGATCCCACCCGCGATCGATCTGAGCGCCAACCAGCTTTCCGGCGGTCTTGACCTCTCCCGGTGAGAGGTACTCGATGTTCCCCACCTGAAGGCCGGCCGTCTGCGCTGCAGCGTTCTGCTCGGTATAAAATGCGCGGAACACGACCTCGCGGACCGAACCGCCGACATTGACGACACCGTGACGGGCCATGAGAACGACCGGCTGATCACCAAGGCTTTCGGCGATATCGGCACAGACAGCCGGGCTGCCTCCGAAGAGATCCGTCGCGTCACCCTGCTTGTCGCGGATCTCGTAAACAGGCACCGTCTCGCCGAGAAACGCCCCCATATGGGTGACTGGCCGCAGGGGCTGATCGGTGAAGCAATAGGGCAATACCGCCGGAGAGTGGCTGTGGAGTACGCAGTTGACGTCGGGGCGGGCCTTATAGATCTCGCTGTGAATGTAGCGCTCCAGATATGACGGCCGGTCGTCTTCCGTCTCGCCATCCATATTGAAGCGCTGCATATCGCTCGTGGTGATGTGGCTGGGGGCGAGTTTCTGCGCAAGGAAGAAGCTCTGAGGATCCTCGGGGTCGCGTGCGCTGATATGGCCGAACGTATCGAGAATTCCCTCGTGCAGAAGAATTTTCGTGGCCGTGACCAGCTCTTCAAAAACAGTCTGCTGAGCAGGAGTGTTGGTTGTCATTTCCGAAGTCTCCTCATTGAAGCGGTCTCGGCGACGCCTGGTGCTGAGCGGCGCCGAGACCCTTCACTTCACTTGTTTTCGTAGAGCCCGACGATTCTGTTCTGCTCAATGATGTTGCCGGCATATTTGGCGAGGAACTCTTCACGCGTGGGCGTTCCTTCAACCGCCGTGTCGAGCGCATAAACCCAGAAGTAGTAGTGATGCTTGCCGTGGCCAGCCGGCGGCTGTGGCCCGTAATACTGCATGTCGCCAACCCCGTTCGGGCCGACTCGATACTTCTCCTGCGCATCCGAAAGATCGGTCGCCGAGGGGTCGATTGCGTAGACGGTCCAGTGCGTGAAACCCTGCGGCAACGGCGCGTCCGGGTCGTGGCAGATCACGGCCAGTTCCTTCGTTCCCGCGGGAACGCCGCTGACCGTCAGTCTGGGCAGTACATTGCCCTTGTCGCCAGCATGTTCGTCGCGCAGCATCTCAAGCGGTTCGAAATCCGCGGACGTGATTTTGAGGTCTTTGATGTTCAGGGGCATTGATTGAATATGTCCTCTAGTCGTTCTCAATCGGGTTATTGAGCGGCAGCGAGATCCGCGACAGTCTTGCCTCCGACGCGCTGATGAACGCGCGGACCGCTAGCCACTGCGACGCAGACAAGAATCTCGTCCGGCCGCGGACCATCCGGCACAGCAAACGTAATCGCGTCATAGTGCGAACGGATGTAGAGCTCGTCCTTGTGAGCAAGCGGAATGTCGATCGAGGTGCCGGCTGCCGCCACTTTCGATGCCGACGAAATCCAGGCCTTGCCGCCACCAACCTGCTCCCGCAGTGGATTGCCGAACTCTGTCGTTATGCAGGCAATGACGTGTTCCTGCTCGCCGGCCACGCCAACGATGCCGCCCTTTCCGTAACTTTCGGCAGGACGCCCACCGAGTAGCGCTACCGCGCGCTCCCCAAGCGCATGCCCGATCGCCGCACTCGGGGCGATCAATGCAGAAAGGTCCGCTTTGTAGGAACCAACGAAAGGATTGCGGATGACGACGCCTACGGCGACCTTGATGAGCGTCTCGCCTGGTTCGCCGCCGTCGTGCCGGATTTCCTGAACAGATGAGTACCAGCCGCGCACCTCATAGTGCTTTTCCACTTCGGCCGAATGATTCATTTTTCTCTCCTTGGGGACGCGCAGCCCTGGCGCGCGCAATCTAATTTTGTGGCTGGCTTCCCGGCTGCTACTGCGGCCATGAATAGACACGGCGAATGGGGTCGTAGCGCGCGGCCTCGAGGGCCGCGGGCGTGAACATGTTGCCCTTGGAGAGCGACCGGTTGGCAGCGTACTCGCCGGAGAGCGCCTGACAGCGGTCGGTGATCGGCCGAATACGTTTCTCCCAGGAGGCCAGTGCGTCTTCGACCGACGAATTCTCCGCAAGGTCCTGAGACAGGCTGAATGCGTTGACCATTGCGCAGCCCGCGCCTTGCGCGAGGGCTGGACACATCGCGTGAGCCGCATCACCTACCAGCGCAACCTTGCCCTTCACCCAGCTGTCCAGCTTGGTGGTCGCATAGTTGTCATAGCGGGCCGACTGCAACTTGGCGGCCTCTGCGAGGCACGGCTCCAGGAACGGGAACATTTCAACCCAGACCTCGAGATCCAGCGGAACACGGGATCCGCGAGGATCCGCCGCCGGCGCCATAAGTCCGAGATAGAGCTCATCCTTGTTGCACGGCGAATAGAGAATGCGCTGAACGCGCGGCTCGAAGTTCCACATGTCGATGGTGTTGTCCCATTCGCCCGCGCCGAGCTCTTCCTTCTTGCGCGGCACGATGAGACGGATGATCCCGTCGGTTGAGACCCAGCGGTCTTGCTTGAACCCGAGAGAATCCCGGACCTTGGAGCCGACGCCATCGGCGCCGACGATCAGGTCGGCCTCCAACACTTCACCGGTCTGGAGCGTTAACCGGCCCTCCGCATCGGCGGAAACGGCCTCGGAATTAACCCGGACTTCAACACCGACCTCGCGGGCTCTCTTGACCAAGGCATTGTGCAAATGGCTGCGCGTCATGATGCGCCAGGGCAAGCCATTGAAGGTCTCTTTCGAGACCGACTTGTTCTGCATCCAGGTCTCGTAGGTGGGAGGCGTATGCGAACCCTGGAGAACGTCGTCGAGCGCGTCTATCGCCTCAAGCACCCGCAGGCCATTGTGCCATAGATAGATACCCGCGCCGAAAGCGCGCAGCTCGGAATCCCTCTCGTGCAACGTGACATCCCAACCGTTTTGGCGGAGCGCGATTGCCGCCGTCAGGCCTGCAAAGCCCGCACCGGCGACCTGCGCCCGAAGAGCTTTTCCAGATGCCTTGTTAATGTTCGCCATAGTCCAATTCCTGTTGCGTATTAAAAATGTCGCGGTGCGGCTTCAGGCATCAATGAAGTTGGTGATTGCCTGGAAAGTGATGTCCGGAGAGACTTCATTGACGTAGTGGTCGGCCCCCGGAACGACGACGACCGGAAGATCCGGGCGCAAGCGGCTTGTTTTCGCCAGCGCATCTGCCGAAACGAGCTTACTTTCCCCGCCCCGCACGAGAAGCGCTGGCCTGCGCAGGTCACGGTAGGCCTGGGTAAGGTCTGCACGCAGCCCGGCGGCGGTCTGAGCCATGGCCGATGGCGAGGCCAGCGGACGCAGGCCGCCCTCGACGTTGTGGTAACCACTTTCGGCTCTGATCCTGATGGCCGGCGCCGGAATATTCGGATAGCGGGCCGCCAGATACTCACACACCGATTCCGTATTTTCGAACAGCTGATCTCCCGCGTTCACCCGGGCTTCCAGTGCGTCGAAAACCTCTTTCTCGATATACGGCGTGAAATCGATCGCCACGACCGAACGAACCAGCTCGGGATATAGCGCCGCTGCCGTGACAGAGTTCCGCGACCCGAGGGAATGCCCCACAAGAACGGCGGCTCCCCGGTCGAGGGTCCTGATCAATGATGCAATGTCTTCGGCAAAATCGGCCGCTTCATAACCGCTGTCGGGTTTGTCGCTCAAACCGTGGCCGCGCTGATCGACTGCGACCGTCGTGAACCGATCGCTGAAGCGAACGGCCAGCGGTGCAAGCGTTGCCGAATTTGCAGTGATGCCATGGAAGAACAGCATTAGCGGACCGCTGCCCATCTCGCGGACGTTCAAGCTGATACGGCCCGTATCGATACGGCGCCTGATCATGTCGTCTGGAGAGGCGATTGCCGCCATGTGTCTCAAATCCTGCATCGGTGGTTGCGATCAGAAGAATGACACAAAACAGACACACGTCAACAGGATTGTCAGACATTCTTTCAATCTGACGTATTGACAGTACGGACCCAAATGCTGTCAATTCAGCAAGCGGATTGACGACACTCCTTTCGGCCGCGCCTCATCAATGCACGAGGTCAAATCAATGCCGCCTGACCTGAATTTGAAAGTGCTGCCGCGTACCGTTCAGCAGGAGACGGTCGACAAGTTGAGGCTTGCCATCTTCTCCGGCGTATTCGAACCCGGCAGTCGGCTGATCGAGAGTCAGCTATGCGTTCAGCTTGGCATCAGCCGTCCCTCCCTGCGGGAGGCGTTGCGCAGCCTGGCGGCCGAGAGGCTGATTGACATCGTACCGAACCGCGGCCCCTCCATCCCTGCGCTGACCTGGGAGGAAGTGACTGCCATTTACGAGGTACGCGAGCTTCTGGAAGTGGAAGCCGTCGGGCTCTGCTCGCAGCGGATATCGGACGATCAGCTGCGTGCACTCCAGAACGCGCTTGCTGCATTCGAAACCGCAGCTTCCAGCAATGACGCGCTGGCGCGGGTGACGACGGCAGCCGATTTCTACTCCATCATACTCGCCAACTGCGGCAACCCGATCCTTGAGGAAATCCACCGCGGCCTGGTTGCCCGGATCAGCCTATTCAGGTCTCGATCGATGTCGATGGAAGGCCGGGCACAAAACAGCCTGGCTGAGATGAAAGAGATCTGCGAGTCCATCGCTGCAAGAGACGAAAATGCAGCCCGGGAAGCCTCGCGAAATCACGTTCACAACGCAATGGCTGCGGCGAAAAACTCCATGGACACGGAAGCCAGGCTCTAGGCGGTTAGCCTGCAGCCATGGAACCCATAGATTCCGAGGAAGCATGCTCTGTGCGTGCCGATTGCAGCAAAGCGATCGCAACGGGCGCCGATGCCGACCGGCCACGATAAGGTCCGCCGATGACTGGGAATGCACCGGATAGCAAGATCAATGCAGACATCCTTATCGTCGGCGGAGGATCTGCTGGCGTCCTGTTGGCCGCCCGACTCAGCGAGAACCCGACCCGAAGCGTGCTGCTGATAGAGGCCGGCGAGGAAGCAATCGACCCCGATATCTGGGTTCCGTCTGCATGGCCGGCACTTCAGGGACGCAGCTACGACTGGGACTACCGAACGGAACCTCAGGCGGGAACCGCTGGCAGGGTACATCGCTGGGCGCGCGGTCGTATTGTCGGAGGTTCGAGTTGCCTGCACGCAATGGGTTACATGCGCGGCCACCCGCAGGATTTCACGGCCTGGGCTGAGGCGACGGGCGACCCCAGATGGAGTTGGAACGGTCTTCTCTCCGCTTTTCAGGCAAATGAAGACCGTGAATTCACCGGCCGCATCGGCGGCCCCCTGCCCGTTCACAACACTGAAGCCGAAGTGAGCCCTCTGACCCGGGCGTTCATCGCGGCAGGCGAAGCTCTCGGACTGCCGCGCCTTGATGGCCACAATGATGGCTTGATGATCGGCGTTACCCCAAACGCGATGAACATCCGAGAGGGAAAGCGTGTTACGGCCGCCGATGCCTGGCTCACGCCGCAGGTTCGCGCACGCGCCAATCTGACGATTGTGACCGGCGCACGGGCCAAACGGATCGTCCTCAATACCAATCTGGTTTCGCATGTAGAGGTCATCGGCAAGGACGGACCGGCACGTATTTCCGCCGACCGGGTTGTTTTGAGCGCGGGATCGCTGGAAAGCCCGGCATTGCTCATGCGCTCCGGGATCGGGCCGCGCGATGTCTTGGCCGCGGCAGGCATCGATTGCCTCATCGACATGCCGGAGATTGGCCGCAACCTCCAAGACCACTTGCTCGGCGCCGGCAATCTATACGCAACACGCAGGCATCTTCCGCCCTCGCGCCTCCAGCACTCTGAATCGATGGCCTATATGAAGGCCGGCAATTTCAACGCGGTGGGACAACCCGATATCGTAGTTGGCTGCGGCGTGGCCCCGATTGTATCGGAGTGTTTTCAGGCACCCGAGGCCGGCACCGCCTACTCGCTCCTGTTCGGGGTCACGCACCCCACAAGCCGCGGCAGCGTGCGCATCACCGGGCCGGAGATCGGCGACCGGCTGATCATCGATCCGGGCTATTTGCAAACCGATGGGGACAGGCAGTTGTTTCGCCAAGCCCTGGAGGCGGCGCGGGAGATCGGGCACTCGGACGAACTCGCCGCATGGCGGGATCGCGAACTTTACCCGGGTTCACTTGGCAGTCGGGCCGAGGTCGATGAGTTCATAGCCAAGGCATCGATCACCCACCACCATCCATGTGGCACCTGCCGGATGGGGAAGGACGAAAGCGCTGTCGTCGATGCGGATTTGCGGGTGCGATCTATCGACAATCTTTATGTTGTTGACGCTTCCGTCATGCCGGCCCTGACCTCGGGACCGATTCACGCGGCCGTTCTGGCAATCGCCGAGACCTTCGCCGGCACGATGACTGGCGCCGGCGGATAACGGCATCAGGCCGCATCCGCAGGCCCAAATGAGCAGGAAGGAAGATGCAATGAATACCAGACATCCGGATTTTCAGGGGGAGCGGTTCGACAAGGGACTCCAGATTCGCCGTGAAGTGCTGGGCGACAAATATGTCGACCGGTCCCTGACCAGTGCAGATGACACCTCCGCGCCGCTGCAGAAGCTGATCACTGAGTGGTGTTGGGGCGAAATCTGGGGCCGCCCCGGCCTTGAGCGTCGCATGCGCAGTGTTCTGAATCTCGGTATGATAATGGCCCTGAACCGCTCGGCCGAATTCAAGCTGCATGTGCGCGGTGCGCTCAACAACGGCATCACCCGCGAAGAGATAGTGGAAATCATCCTTCAGGGCGCGATCTATTGCGGCGTTCCGGCCTCGCTTGACGCAATGCGATCGGCGCAGGCGGTGTTTGCGGAGATCGACACCGAGAACGACGGTTAGTTGCGCTGCGGGTAGCGGATCGGTGGCTGCCGACCCGGTAGCTCACACGCAGCCGAATAAGCTTTGAACGTATCGAGGCTGAAACTGCTTTCGACCGCGTCGCTCTAACACGGCCTCATGCCGTTGCCCCCTGTCAAAGTCCAGCGACGGCCGATTCCGGCCGCCATATGCCCTTCACCAAAAATTAAACGGTTGCGGAACAAGACTGGAACATATAGTGATTGTTCTGGTTTTGTTTGCCGGTGATTCCCGGCTGAACTGGTTCAGGGGACGGACAATGTTGACGCGCAAACAGCACGAGCTTCTGCTGTTCATTCATGAGCGGCTCAAGGAAACCGGTATCCCGCCTTCTTTCGACGAGATGAAGGAAGCGCTCGATCTGGCCTCCAAATCAGGCATCCACCGGCTGATTACGGCGCTCGAGGAACGCGGGTTCATCCGCCGCCTGCCCAACCGGGCACGCGCACTCGAGGTTTTGCGGCTGCCCGACTCCATCGCGCCTGGCCTCAATGCCGCCAGACGTTTTTCGCCTAGTGTTATCGAAGGCAGCCTTGGCAAGGCGCCCTCGCGCGTTCCGGCTGCCAGCAACGATGACGATGGGAATGCCGCGATCTCTGTGCCTGTCATGGGCCGCATCGCCGCCGGCGTCCCGATCGAAGCGATCCAGCACCAGACGCATTCGATCTCCGTGCCGCCCGACATGATTTCCGGCGGCGACCACTACGCGCTTGAGGTCCGAGGCGATTCGATGGTCGATGCGGGTATCTTCGACGGCGATACCGTTGTCATCCGCAATACGCAGACGGCAAATCCCGGCGAGATCGTCGTGGCGCTGGTGGATGATGAAGAAGCGACGCTGAAGCGCTTCCGCCGCAAGGGTGCTTCAATCGCACTTGAGGCCGCCAACCCCGCATACGAAACGCGCATCTTCGGGCCCGACAGGGTCAAGGTGCAAGGGCGCCTCGTCGGTCTTATCCGCCGCTACTGACCGGCTGCGTCTTGCTGCCGTCTGTAAGGCGGCAGCCCCCTCGCCTCGCGTGAGTAAATCCTGTGCGCATGCCATGGGCGCAATTGCGGGCCGATGGCATGGCTGAGGCCTGCGGCGCCATTGCGGAAGCGCACTTCAGCACTGCCCCGCAAAGCCAGATCGCGTTTGGTCACTACCTTTGTATGTGTATGCGCGCACACACCTTCCGCAGTCGCATCGTCGATGACCATGAGAATTGCGGTAGCGCACAACGGCGATGCAGCCGACGCGGACCTGGCATGTGCCACCACAGCCCCGCTTTCATGCGTTGCAACACACACATCGCCTGCGCATCTGAACCCTGTGCCTGCCGGGGCAGGCAAAACCTCAGTCGAACTTTGCGGCTTTACGGCCGTGCCGGCATTCAGAGCCGCCGTCCAGATGCCCAGCGTGAAGGCTGAAGGGCGCTTGGTGTTAACGGCCAGCCCGCCGTCGGAAAGCGTTATGGCGACCAGCCTGGCGTCTTCCGAAATCAGCATGTCGGGCGAATCCCGCATCAGGATGAGAGCCAGGCCGGCGGCAGCGAAGGGTAGCGCGATCGCCCTCAACCACGTGGTCAGCACCACCGCCATAGCCAGTAGAACAACCGCAAGCGGCGGCACGGCACCGACCACATCCACAGGCGAATGGCCCGCCAGCCATTCGGCAACGGTTATGACCAATGCCAGCCCCTTGCCCATTCCCGTAAAGAAAAGGCCGTCAAGGCCAAGCGGCATCGCCAGCACGCCGGCAACCGCGCAAGGCATCACGACAATTGTCACAACCGGCATGGCGGCAAGGTTCGCGAACAGCCCGAGCGGCGCGATCCGCTGGAAGTGCCATGCCGCGAACAGTCCCGTCGCAAGCCCTGCAATGATCGAGGTTGCAGCCAGGCCGGCAAAAAACAATCCGGTCAGTCTGAGAGCGTTGGCGAATGGCGACAGCCGCGCCCAGCCGCCAGGCCGCCGCCGGCGGCGTTCGGAATACCAGCCATATGCGCCGATCAGCGCCGCGGTCGCCGCAAATGACATCTGGAAGCTCGGCCCCATCACCTCATGCGGCGCAACGGTTAGGATGATGACGGCGGCAATCGCCAGATTGCGCATGGTGAGTGCCGCCCGGTCGAACATCACCGCGACCAGCATGACCGCAAACATCACATAGGCTCGCTGTGCCGCGACCGCCGCGCCCGAGATGACGAGATAAAGTGTCAGGGCCAGAAGCCCGCCGGCAGCAGCATATTTTTTTACCGGATGCCGCGATGAAAATGCTGGAAAAAGCGCAAACGCCAGCCGTATCGCCCCAACCACCGTGCCCGCGACCAACGCCATGTGCAGACCCGAAATAGCCAGAATATGTGCAAGGCCCGTCTTGCGTAGCGCTTCCGTGACATGTTCTGGAATACCGCCGCGCACGCCGGCGACGAGTGCCGAGGCCACCTCGCCCTCGGGCCCCGAAATGCGATCGCGGATACGGGCCGAGAGCTTAAGCCGCTGCCGCTCCACCCATGCCAGGATCGCAATTTCGGTGGGAACGGGCCCCCGCACCTGCGCCTTGAACGGGCCGGAGAGGAAGAAGCCGTTCGCCCCGATACCGTCGAAATAGTTTTCAAACGTGAAATCGTAGCCGTATGGACGGGCCGGGCCGGATGGCGAAAGCAGCCGCACGACCCCAGTCACACCGTCCCCCGGGACAAGGCCGCCGGGCACATCGCCCGCCGTCGCCCGGATACGATCCGGCGCATAGCGCAGCCGCGGTCTTTCGGTCGCAACAACCTCAATTGTAAGCCTGGTTCGCCCGTTCGCGCGCAACTCGATTGACGCAACCCTGCCGGTAACGTGCGTGGATATGCCCGAGCCCATCATCTGTGTGGAATGCCGCCGGGTCTCGACCGATCCGGCCAGCACGCCGGCCAGTACCGAAAGGGCCGCGAGCCCGGCAGCACGCATCCACTGGACCCTTCGAACCAGGGCCGTCGCACAGCCAACGACCAACGCCGCAGCGACAATCAGCATCAGGTTTGGTTCTTTCGGCAGGCAGAAATAGGTCACCGCGCCGGCCGCCAGCAATACTGGCATGGCGACAAAACCGGTGCCGAAGTCGCGCTCGGTTTCCAGCGCCGAGGCAATCGGCCTGCGCAATGCCGTGACCGCACCCCGCACACCAACCGATCCTGCGCCGATGCGCGTCGTGGCGCGAGACCCGGCGCCAGCTGGTGCAGGCAGCGCCACGGACAGGTCGTCGGCTGCGTTAAATATCAGGCGTTCGTCATGGGCGCCCGCCGTCCGTTCGCCTTCCATACAGGCAGACCGTCCGTCCAAAGCTTGCGCCCCAATGGACCTATGCTACATGAACCGGCTCGAAACGCCACTTCGCGCGGACACTGCGCATCAGCCAGGATTGATCATGCCCAACCCCGTTGTCACTCGCTTTGCCCCCTCGCCAACGGGCTTCCTTCACATCGGCGGCGCACGCACTGCGCTGTTCAACTGGCTCTACGCGCGCCACACAGGCGGCAAGATGCTCCTGCGCATCGAGGATACCGACCGCGAGCGCTCGACCGACGCAGCGACCGCGGCAATCCTCGATGGCCTGAAATGGCTCGGGCTGGAGGCGGACGAGGAGCCGATCTCGCAATTCGCGCGTGCCGACCGGCATCGCGAAGTGGCGCAGGAACTGGTTGCGCGCGGCAAGGCTTATCATTGTTATGCAAGCCAGGACGAGCTTGCCGAAATGCGCGAAAAGGCCCGCGCGGAGGGCCGCCCGCCGCGTTACGACGGCCGCTGGCGCGACAGGGACCCTGCCGAAGCGCCCGCAGGTGTGAAACCTGTGGTGCGCATCAAGGCGCCGCAGGATGGCGAAACGGTCGTCCGCGACCGGGTCCAGGGAGATGTTTGCTTTCCCAACAAGGATCTCGACGATTTCATCATCCTGCGCTCGGACGGTAACCCGACCTATATGCATGCGGTCGTTGTCGACGATCACGACATGGGCGTCACGCACATCATCCGCGGTGACGACCACCTCACTAATGCCGCGCGCCAGCAGATTATCTACGACGCCATGGGCTGGGATATCCCCGTGATGGCGCATGTACCGCTTATCCATGGACCGGACGGAGCAAAGCTCTCGAAACGCCATGGCGCACTCGGAGTGGAAGCCTACCGCGCCATGGGCTACCTGCCGCATGCTCTGTGCAACTACCTCGCCCGGCTCGGCTGGAGCCACGGCGACGACGAGGTGATGTCGATCGGCGACATGATTGGCTGGTTCGAGATCGAAGATATCAACAAGGGCGCGGCGCGCTTCGATTTCAAGAAACTCGAGGCGCTCAACGGCATTCATATGCGCGGGATGGACGATGAGGAGCTGCTTGCCGCCCTCATCGACACGCTGCCATTCCTGGAAGGCGGCGAATTGCTGCTCGCCGGCATGACCGAGCAGCGCAAGGCCCAGCTCCTCCAGGCGATGCCCGGCCTGAAGGAGCGCGCCAAGACGCTGGTGGAGTTGGCCGACAGCACCGGATTTCTGTTCGCCGCGCGGCCCCTTGCTCTGGACGAAAAAGCCGAAGGCATTCTGGACAGCGCCGCACGCACCCTCCTGAGTGAGCTGCTGCCGAAACTTGACCAGGCTCCCGCCTGGGATGCGCAGACGCTGGAGCAGATCGTGCGCGCCCATGCCGAACATGCGGACTTGAAACTCGGCAAGGTGGCTCAGCCATTGCGCGCGGCACTTACCGGGCGGGCCACGTCGCCCGGTGTGTTCGATGTGCTTATAGTACTCGGACGCGACGAAAGCCTGGCCCGCATAGCCGATCAGGCGGCAGCCTGAAGACTGTCGCTTGTTGCAATGCAGAAGTTGCAATGCAACATAGCCGTTTGGCGTGCTTGGCAGTGCCGCCCAAATGCGGTAGCTAAAGCGCGCTCGCGACCTCGGTCAGAGGTACCCGCGCTTTCCGGGAAAAACGAGAATTTGAGAGGTAGCACCATGACGGGATCGGCCGCATCACTGGTTTTCGACAACAAGAAAACCGAATTTAAGGTCCGCGAGGGGACAGTTGGCCCCGACGTCATCGATATCGGTGCGCTCTACCGTGACACCGGGATGTTCACATACGATCCCGGCTTCACCTCGACCGCGAGCTGCGAATCCGGCATCACCTATATCGATGGCGACGAAGGTGTTCTCTTACACCGCGGCTATCCGATCGATCAGCTTGCCGAGCACGGCGATTTCCTCGAAGTCTGTTACCTGCTTCTGTACGGCGACTTGCCCACCAAGGCCCAGAAAGAAGATTTCGACTACCGCGTGACGCGCCACACCATGGTGCACGAGCAGATGTCGCGCTTTTTCACCGGCTTCCGCCGCGACGCGCATCCGATGGCCGTCATGTGCGGCGTGGTTGGCGCCCTCTCCGCCTTCTATCACGACTCGACCGATATTTCGGACCCGCACCAGCGCATGGTGGCGTCTATCCGCATGATCGCGAAGATGCCGACGATCGCGGCAATGGCCTACAAATACCATATCGGCCAGCCCTTCGTTTACCCGCGCAACGAGCTCAACTACGCCGCGAACTTCCTGCACATGTGCTTCGCGGTTCCGTGCGAGGACTACACGGTCAATCCCGTTCTGGCGCGTGCCATGGAACGCATCTTCATCCTGCATGCGGACCATGAACAGAACGCATCGACCTCAACTGTCCGGCTTGCAGGTTCGTCGGGTGCGAATCCGTTCGCGTGCATCGCAGCGGGCATCGCTTGCCTGTGGGGCCCGGCGCATGGCGGAGCAAACGAGGCCGCGCTTAACATGCTCGCCGAAATCGGCTCGGTCGACCGCATTCCTGAATTCATCGACCGCGCCAAGGATCGCGACGATCCGTTCCGCCTGATGGGCTTTGGTCACCGCGTCTACAAGAACTACGACCCGCGCGCCAAGATCATGCAGAAGACCACGCATGAGGTTCTGGGTGAGCTCGGCATCAAGGACGATCCGCTTCTGGACGTCGCGATGGAGCTCGAAAAAATCGCGCTCACCGACGAGTACTTCATCGAGAAAAAGCTCTACCCGAACATCGATTTCTACTCCGGCATCACGCTGAAGGCGCTGGGTTTCCCCACCACCATGTTCACCGTGCTGTTTGCCGTGGCCCGCACCGTCGGCTGGGTTGCGCAGTGGAAAGAAATGATCGAGGACCCGCATCAGAAGATCGGCCGGCCGCGCCAGCTCTACACCGGCGAACAGATGCGCGACTACGTTCCGATCGCGCGCCGCTAGCCCGCGGCATCAGAATAGGAATGAGGCCGCGCACAGCGCGGCCTTTTCGTTTCAGCCGTCCGCGGTCAGCCTTCCGCCAGCAGCGCCGCTTCCGCGCCTCGCCCGCCGACCGGCGGCAGCACGAAGTCACGCTTGCCGCGATCACTCAGAAATCCGACCACGTCGAGAACGCGCTCATTGCCGGCGAATTCCTGCGCGGCTGCTTTCAGATTGTCCGCAAACGGGCGTGCAGGGTCGAACAGTGCCTTGTAGGCGCGCCGCAATTCCCTGACGCTGGAATGCTCCACGCCGGCGCGGCGCAGGCCGATGATGTTGAGGCCGACCAGTTTCGCTGGCGTGCCCAGTGCGAAACCGAACGGAATCACGTCACCGCCGACCGCAGTATTGCCCGCAATGAAAGCGTGATGGCCGATGCGCACGAACTGATGCACGGCCGTGTGGCCGGACAGGATTGCGCCCTCGCCCACCTCGCAATGGCCGCCGAGCGTCGCGCAATTTGTCAGAATAACCTTGTCGCCGACGGTACAGTCGTGGCCCACATGCGAATAGGCCATAAGGAAGCACTCATCGCCGATTTTCGTCGCCCCCAGGCCGCTGGTGGACCCCGCATGGGCAGTCGCGAATTCGCGAATGACGCAGTTACGGCCGATCTCCAGCGTGGTACGGCCACCTTTGTGCCGCAGATCCTGAGGCGCGCCTCCAAGCACGGCATGGGGAGAAATTCGCGTTCCCGCTCCGATTGTCGTCGCCCCGGCAATGGAGACATGCGAGGCAAGCTCGACGCCTTCGCCAAGCTTCACGTCTGCACCGACATGGCAGAACGGCCCTATGCGGACACCGGCAGCCAGCTGCGCGCCCGGTTCGACAACCGCCAAGTCATGAACAATCGGACCTGTGGCGGACTTGCCGCTGCCGCTAGCGACCATCGTCAAACGACACCATCGCCGACACTTCGGCCTCGGCAACCTTGGTGCCTGCCACCTTGCCCTCGCAGCCGAAACGGAAAACCGAACCGCGCTGCTTCAGCTTGCGCACATGGATTTCCAGCTGATCTCCCGGAACGACCGGCCTGCGAAATTTGGCACCGTCAATGGTCATGAAATAGACCACTGGCGGCCGGGTGACGTCCTGCATGGCATTCACGCAGATCGCGCCCGCCGTCTGTGCCATGGCCTCGATGATCAGCACGCCCGGCATCACCGGCATGTCCGGAAAGTGCCCGGTGAAATGCGGTTCGTTCATCGTGACATTTTTGATGCCGATGGCCGATTCGTCGCCATCGACTTCCACGATGCGGTCGACCAGAAGAAACGGGTAGCGATGCGGCAGAAGCTTGAGCAGCTTCTGAATGTCCAGCGTCGAAAGCTCTTTCGTGTCACTGCTCATTCTAGTCGTCGCCTCTGCGTTTTTTGCTCCCCATCGATCTCAACGCCATAACTTCCCTGAAGTGATCGCGATAGGGTCTCGCCGGCCGGCCGGCCCATTTTTCCCCTGCGGGCACATCATACATGAGGCCGGAACCGGCCGCGATCTGTGCACCTGTACCCACTGACAGGTGGTCCTTGATCCCGACGCCGCCGCCCAGTTGAACGAAATCCCCCAGCGTTACGGAGCCGGATATGCCGCACTGACCCGCAATGAGGCAGCAGCGGCCAATCAGAACGTTGTGGGCAATCTGTACGAGATTGTCGATCTTGCTGCCCTGGCCGATCACGGTATCACCGATCGCGCCCCGGTCTACCGTGGAATTCGCGCCGATCTCGACGTCGTCCTGAACCAGCACGCGCCCCAGCTGCGGTACTTTTTCGGCGCCACGCGCACCCGGCACATAGCCGAAACCGTCCTGCCCGATGCGTGCCCCGCCATGAATGATCACGCGGTCGCCGATAAACGCGCACTGAACGGCGGCGCCCGGGCCGATATAGCAATCGCGGCCGATCTGGCAGTGAGGCCCGACCACCGCGCCCGGGGCAACAACCGTCCCCGCCCCTATGGCCGCGCCGGGCCCGACGACGGCGCTGGCCTCGATGATCGCACCTGGTTCGATCCGGGCGGCTTCGCTGACATGTGCGGAGGCCGATATGCCGGTTTCACCGGTCAGCGCACCGGGTCGCATGGAGCTTGGAAAAAGCAGCCTTGTCGCAGCGACAAAGGCAAGCTGCGGCCTCTCCGTTACCAGCGCAGCTACGCCGGCCGGCACCCGGTCCGCAAGCTCTGCGCGGCATAGAACGGCCGAAGCGGCGGTCCGCTCGAGATCATTGGCCAGGCGCTTGTCTTCGATAAAGATCAGCGCGCCCGTTCGCCCCTGCGAGGCAGTCGCAACACCGCTAATTTCGACCTGCCCGAGCGAAGCATCGCGCAAAGCGGCGCCGGTCGAGGCTGCAATCTCCTCGACCGAATAGGTACGCGCCAGCGCAAAGAAAACCGGTTCTGTCATTGGAACTCGTTCCAACGCCTATTTCGGGCCGAACGGCCCGAAATCCTCAATCGGCGGTTAGAACCGCGTCGAAATACCGAAGTTGAAGTTCTGCACCGTATCCGTCGCCGTCCGTGCAACCGGAATGGCGTAGTCAACCCGCAGCGGCCCGAACGGCGACGCCCAGATCACGCTTGCGCCAACGGACGCGCGCCATGCCATCGTGGTTCCGGCAGCCGTTGCAAGCGCGTTGCCATAGACCGTGGCAGCATCGGCGAACACCGCGCCGCGCAGGCCGAAGCTCTTGGGCAGCAGCGGCAGCGGGAACTGCATCTCCGCGGAAGCGTGGAAATAGGTCGCGCCGCCCAGATGTTCACCCGTTGCCGTGTCGAACGGGCCAATGCCGTTGTGCGCGAAGCCGCGGATGATCCGGGTGGTCGACTGGTTATAATCGAACACGCGCAGTGGCACACCGAGAGCCTGCACATGGCCGCCGCCGGCAACCAGAACACCTACGAGATCAAGCTCTTCGGAGAGCGTCTTGTAGTAGTTCGCACGGCCGCTGACCTTGATGAAGCGAGCATTGCCAAAGATACCGGCAAACTCGGTGGTGAAGGTCGCGTGGAGACCGTTGCGCGGATCCTGAATGTTGTCGATGGTGGAGTAGGTCAGCGTGGCCGATATCGACGACTTGGTCCAGGGGCTCTGCGTCGTAACTGCCGTAACGATGGGCGCTGCGATAGCGCAACCAGCGTCTGCTATGCCGTCGCCATTCGCGTCGCACGCCGCCGAATACGCATAACTTTCCACTGCCAGATTATAGGCGAAGGTCGTCGACAGGTGCTCCGTAATCGGCAGCCCAAGGCGCACCGTGCCACCCGTCACCGTGCTGGTGTAGTTCGTGTAGGACCGCGTCTGCCGGAAGATGTCGAAACCGGCCGAAACCCGCCGTCCGAGGAAATACGGCTCGGTAAACGAGATCATGTAGTCGCGTGCCGAGCTGCCGCCGGAAACCGAAAGCCGGATTGCCTGGCCGCGGCCGAGGAAGTTGCGCTCGGAGACACCCGCCTCGAGCAGGAAACCACTCGTCGGGGTGTTGCCGGTCGCATAACCGGCGCCGATGGAGAATTCACCGGTCGACTTGTCCTCGACATCGACGATCAGGATGACCTGATCGGGTCCCGAGCCCTGCGCCGTCGAAATGTCCACCGAAGCGAAGAAATCAAGGGCTTCAAGACGCTTGCGGGCCTGCTGGATCAGCACCTGATTGAAGGCGTCGCCTTCGCTGACATCGAATTCGCGACGAATGACGAAGTCACGCGTCTTGGTGTTGCCACGGATTTCGATGCGCTCGATATAGGCGCGCGGCCCCTGGTCGATCGTGTAGAGAACCGAAATCGTGCGGTTGACGAAGTCGCGGTCGCCGCGCGGCGTGACCTGAGCGAAGGGATATCCCTGCCCGGCGAGCCGCTCGGTGATTGCAACAAGCGTGTCTTCGACATCGGAGGCGCTGTAGGTGTCGCCGCTGCGCGTCTCGACAAGACGCTCCAGGCTCTGCGCATCGACCCCCGGAATAGTACTGTCGATCTCGATGCTGCCGAACGTATAGCGCTCGCCCTCATCGACCGTGAAAGTGATGGTGTATTTGTTTTCCGTCTCGTCCAGGTCGGCCGACGACGAGATGATCTGGAAATCGGCATAGCCGCGATTGTAGTAGAACCGGCGCAGCAACTCCTCATCGACGCGCAGCTGGGCCTCGTCAAAAACGTCCTTCCGGCTCAGGAACGACAGGAAGTTGGACTTCTTGGTCTGGATGATGTCCTGAAGCCGACCGTCGCGATAGGCGTTGTTGCCGACAAAATTGATCGAAGCGATCTTGGTCCGGCCGCCCTCGGTGATTTCGAAAATCACATTCACCCGGCCACCGCCGAGATCCTGCGTATAAGCGGTGACACGGGCGTCGTCGCGCCCGATTCGGCTGTAAGCAGCCTCAACGGCGCCGATATCGGCCTGCATCGTCGCTTCGGAGAACGAACCGCGCGGCTGCAGCTGCACCGCACTGGCGAGCTGAGCGTCTTTGATCTTGCGGTTGCCCTGGAAAATTACCTGATTGACGATCTGGTACTCGGCGACAACCACAACCAGAACGCTGCCGCGCTGGTTGATCTGCACCTCGGAGAACAGATTCGTCGAGAAAAGCCGCTTCACGGCCTCGTCGATCGCCGAACTGTTGAACGAAACGCCGGGCCGGATGCCGATGTAGTCGCGGATCGTATCGGACTCGACACGCTCGTTGCCGCGCACGTCGATGCGGCTCACAACCGCAGCCTGAGCCGACGATACCGATGCCAGCTGGACAGCTACGCTTCCAGAGAACACGACACACAATGATAGAAACACCGCCGAAGCGGCGCCAAACAGACTGGAAGCTGCCTTCATAGGGCTGTCTTACCTTCTTTTCTCGTAGTCCCCACAGCGAGAAGTCAGGATCTCGGCAGAACTCTCCCACCGTAATAACCGGATTTCGCCCACACGCAAGGTTTCTGGTTAATTTGCGTTTACGATTTCGCCAAGCGTTGCACGTACACCACGGATTTTGCCGTCCATGGTAAATGACATCTCAATTTTCCGTCTCAAACCAAGCGTTTGCACGATCAGCACCCGAAGATGTCGTTCCAGAACACGAACACCATGAAGGCCAGCACGAGCAGCAGCCCGACCCTGTAGACGCCTTCCATGAGACGCTCGGGAACGGGACGCCGAATCGCTGCCTCAATACCGTAAAAAACCAGATGTCCGCCATCGAGCGGTGGAATGGGCAGCAGGTTCAGAAAGCCGATGCCCACCGAAAGCAGCGCCACCAACTGTACAAGCCATTCGAAACCCAGCGCCGCCGCCTTGCCGGACATTTCGGCGATACGCACAGGCCCGCCAAGCTGGCACCTGTCTTCCCGGCCTGCCACGAAGCGCTTCAGAAACTGTCCCGTGCGGGCGATGATGTGTCCGGTTTCCGAAATACCTTCCACAAGCGCCTGACCGGGCGAATATTCAATCAGCCGGGGCTGCCCGAGCTCCTCATTGTTCACGACACCGATGATGCCGACGCGCACGACGTTGCCGAGCGCGTCAGTCTGCTCCATCAGCTCCGGCGTGGCCACGAGCGTGACCTCCTCGCCGTCGCGCATCATGACGAAGGTGATCTCGTCGCCGGCTCGCCCCGAAACGATGCGCTGAACGTCGGCGAACGTATCGATCTGCGTTCCATCGACCGAAACGAAACGGTCGCCGGGCTGGAAGCCCGCGACCGCGGCCGGGCTTTCGGCCCGCACCTCGGCCACCATGGGCTCCGTGACGTAGCGCCCGTAAGTCCCGAACATCACAGCGAAAACGGCAATCGTGAGCAGGAAGTTGAACGCCGGTCCGGCAAATACGGTAAGCGCCCGTTTCCACACCGGCTGGGTATGGAAGGCGACACGCTGCTCTTCCGGCGTCAGGGTCTCCAATTCCTCCTGGTCGGGCGGCGTACTGGTGGCGTTCATGTCGCCGACGAATTTCACATAGCCTCCGAGCGGGATCGCAGAGAGCTTCCAGCGCGTGCCGTGACGGTCGTTGAACCCCAGAAGCTCGGGCCCGAAGCCGATCGAAAACGCTTTCACGCCGATGCCGCACCACCGGCCGACAAGATAGTGGCCCATTTCGTGCACGAACACGACGATGGTGAGAACCAGCAGAAACGGCGCGATGGTTCCGATGAGAACGCCGTCAGTGCTGAATATGCTGGTCAGGAAGTCGGTCACTTGAACCCCGCATTATGCCTGCCGAACTGCGTAACGGCACACAACTGTCACTCCGATATCGACTGTCCGGTGGCGTCGGGCGCCACCGCATGCCGCCGCCTATCCGCCGAAGAGCCCGGCAGCGGGGCTATCCATGCCGGCAAGACTGGCGCAGATCACGTAGAGCGCCAGCGCCGCCGCGACAAGCCCGTCGACCCGGTCCATCACGCCGCCATGCCCCGGTATCGTGTGGCCGGAGTCCTTTGCACCATGACGTCGCTTGTAGGCCGATTCGAAAAGATCGCCGAACTGCGAAACGACCGAGACCCCGACGGCTGCAAGCACACCGGTAACAAGAGCAGCCGATGACGGCCCGGCCGCTGCGATAATCCCGCCGCCGATCGCCGCGGCGACCACGCCGCCAATGGCGCCGCTCCAGGTCTTCGACGGGGAAATCGCCGGGGCAAGTTTCGGGCCGCCGAAATACCGTCCCGCGAAATAGGCGGCGATGTCTGTCCCCCACACGCAGGCGAACAGGAACAGCATTGCCCACAGACCGGCCAGGTCGTCGCCGCGCAAAAGCGCCAGCGCGACGGCAGGTGCCGTCGCATAGACAATTCCTGCAGCAAGCCCCGGGCCCTGGCCCATTATGATCGCCGCCACCCACGCACCGGCTGCTGCAATCGCGACCGCGCCGAACAGCGTCAGAGCATCGCTCCCGGCCGCAAGCGTAACGAGCACCGCGGCGGCAAGCGCCCAGGCGGCAGTTCTGTAGGCGGGCGAATAGCGGTCTTTCGACAGTGTCGACCATTCGTGGAAAACCGCAGCACCCATTGCTGCCGCAAACAGCCGGAATGCCGTGCCGCCCCACCATGTGAGCGCCAGCACCACGGCCGCGAGCACAAGCGCCGAGATAACCCGCAATTGAAGGTTGCTGCGCGGCTTTTTGCCCGCGCGCTCTAGGCCGTCGGGCGAGCCGCCAGTCATGATGCGTCGCGCGCCGCGACCCCGCCGAAGCGGCGCTCGCGCGAACTAAATACTTCGACCGCGTTCATGAGCTCTGCGCGGCCGAAATCGGGCCAGAAGCATGGAACGAATACCAGCTCCGAATACGCCGCCTGCCAGGGCAGAAAGTTCGACATGCGCTGCTCGCCGCTGGTGCGGATCACCAGGTCGGGATCGGGGATCCCCGCCGTGTCCAGGTATTCGGCGAAGCGTTCCTCGCCAATGTTTTCGGCGGAGAGCTTGCCGGCCGCCACATCCTCGGCAATGCGTCTGCTGGCGCGCGCGATCTCGTCGCGCCCGCCATAATTGAACGCAATCACCAGATTGCTTTTGCGGTTGAGCGCGGTCAGCGCTTCCGCCTCGTGCAACAGTCCTTCGATTTCAGGGTCCAGCCCCTCACGCCGCCCGATCACCCTCACCCGCACGCCGCTGTTGTGCAGTTCCGCGAGGTCGCGGCGGATGAACAGTTTGAGCAGCCCCATAAGGTCGGAGACTTCCGATTTCGGCCGCGACCAGTTTTCCGAGGAAAAGGCGTAGACCGTAAGCCAGCCGACACCGAGCTCGCCGGCAGCACGAACCGTTGCGCGCAAAGCCTCGACGCCGGCACGATGACCCGCGGCGCGCGGCAGCCCGCGGCTTTTGGCCCAGCGCCCGTTGCCGTCCATGATGATGGCTATGTGGTCGGGTTTCATCCTCGAACCGGTCCGCATCTCCGCTGGCAATGCGCCTATACGTGCAGGATCTCCGCCTCTTTTTCGGTCAGCAGGCTGTCGATCGTTGCAATCGTGTCATCGGTCAGCTTCTGCACCTGATCGTGCAGACGGCGCGCATCGTCTTCGCTCGTCTCGCCGTCCTTTTCGGACTTCTTAAGATGATCCATGCCGTCGCGGCGAACATGCCTGGCAGCCACGCGCGCGTTCTCGGCGTAGGTGTGAGCGATCTTCACCAGCTCCTTGCGTCGCTCCTCATTGAGCTCGGGCAACGGAATGCGCAGGTTGGTACCATCGACGATGGGATTGAAGCCGAGGTTGGATTCGCGGATCGCGCGGTCCACGGCCTGAACCATGGATTTGTCCCACACCTGAACGCTGAGCATCCGCGGCTCGGGCACCGAAATCGTGGCGACCTGATTGAGCGGCATCTGCGAGCCGTAGGCGTCGACCTGAATCGGGTCGAGAAGATTGCCGGACGCACGGCCGGTTCTCAGTGAAGCGAGATCGGATTTGAACACGGAAACCGCGCCCTCCATCCGCCGCTGAAGATCCTTGAAATCGACAGCGCCTGCCATTGTCTTCCCTCCTGCTGACGGGGACCGGTTTTCTGCGTCTGGCGCAGATTATTCGTCCGAGACCACCGTATATCTACCGTTTCCGCGAAGAATCGCGCTGAAACCGTGTTCTTCATGGATCGAGAACACGATTATCGGAATGTGGTTCTCACGCGCAAGCGCAATTGCCGCAGTATCCATGATCGTCAGGCCCTGCTGTATGACTTCAGCATGGCCCAGCCTGTCGTATCGTTCGGCATTCGGGTCCTTTTTCGGATCCGCCGAATAAACGCCGTCCACCTGCGTGCCCTTGAAAAGCGCGTCCGCCCCGATCTCGGCGGCCCGCAATGCCGCCGCCGAATCGGTGGTGAAGAACGGGTTGCCCGTACCGCCCGCGAAAATCACGACCTTGCCCGCGTCCATATAGGCAGTCGCCTGGCGCTGGGAGAAGCTCTCGCACAGCTCCGGCATCGCGATCGCCGAAAGAACGACCGCATCGACCCCCATTTTGACCAGCGATGTCCTGAGCGCGAGCGAATTGATCACTGTGGCAAGCATGCCCATGTGATCGCCGGTCACCCGGTCGCCGCCCTTGGAGGCTACGGCAACGCCGCGAAATATATTGCCGCCGCCGATGACAACCGCGACTTCGACACCGAGTTTGCGCGCCTCGACGATGTCGGCTGCGATCCGGTCGACGACTGAAACGTCGATGCCGAAACCCTGCCCTCCCATCAGCGCCTCGCCCGAGGCTTTCAGCAATACGCGGCGATAGGTTGGCTGGTCGGGCATGCGGTGTTCGGCCTTCTGGTGAAATCGACCCCGCGATACACGAAGGGCGCCGCGTTGTCACGCAGCGCCCTTCGGCGTCATATGTGGAAAATGAAAGGCGTCAGCTGCCGGCAACTGCCGCCACTTCGGCGGCAAAATCGGCTTCCTCGCGTTCGATGCCCTCGCCGAGTGCAAAGCGCACGAAACCGGTGATCTTGGCTGGCGCGCCAATGTCCTTTTCCGCTTCCTGGAGCGCCTTTTCGACGGTCAGGTCCGGGTTGATGACAAAGGCCTGCTTGAGCAGCACAACCTCTTCGTAGAACTTGCGCAGCCGGCCCTCGACCATCTTTTCGATGATGTTGTCCGGCTTGCCCGAAGCCCGCGCCTGGTCGGCGAAAATAGCCTTCTCGCGCTCGACCACCGCCGCATCGATTTCGTCCGGCGTGAGCGAGAGTGGGTTGGTTGCGGCAACGTGCATGGCCACCTGGCGGCCGAATGCACGCGCGGCATCCGCGTTGCCGGCGGTTTCGATACCGACCAGCACACCCATCTTGCCGAGGCTCTCATCCACCGAATTGTGGACGTAGGTCGCGACGGCGCCCTGCCCGACGGAGAGCTTCGCGGAGCGGCGGAAGCTCATGTTTTCGCCGATGGTGCCAACAGCGTCCTTGATCGTATCCGCGACCGACTTGTCCGAACCCGGATACGGCGCATTGGCGACGGCTTCACTGGAGCCATCGGTGCCCAGAGCAGCCTTCGCCACATTGCGCACGATGTCCTGGAAAGACTCGTTGCGGGCCACAAAATCGGTTTCGGAGTTCACTTCCACCGTAACCGCGGATGTGCCTTCGGCGGCGACGCCGATCAGGCCTTCGGCGGCGGTACGGCCTGCCTTCTTGTCGGCCTTGGCAATACCCTTCTTGCGCAGAAGGTCGATCGCCGCTTCCACGTCGCCATTGGTTTCGGCCAGAGCCGCCTTACAATCCATCATGCCCGCGCCGGTGATGTCGCGCAGTTCCTTCACCTGTGCTGCCGAGATGCTCATTTTTGCCTCTTCATATCGCAGTCTGAATACGTAATTGCGCACCGCGCCCGCCGCGGTGCGCTATAGCGCCCGAAAATGACAGCCGGCTGACCGGCCGCCGGTCAGGCGTCCTTCTTGTCTTCGTCCTTGGCTTCCGCCTCGGCCGGTGCGGCTTCCGCCGCCGGTTCCTCGGCTGCCGGCTCTTCCGCAACCGCGGTTTCGACCGGCGCTTCTTCCGCGGCACCGACATCGATGCCGACCGAGCCCTGCTGGCGGGCGATACCGTCGATCGCGGCCTTCGAAATCAGGTCGCAATAAAGCGAGATGGCCCGCGCGGCGTCGTCATTGCCCGGGATCGGGAAGTCGACAATGTCCGGATCGCAGTTGGAATCGACGATCGCGACGACCGGAATGCCGAGACGCTTGGCCTCCTGAATGGCGATCGCTTCCTTGTTGGTGTCGATCACGAACATCAGGTCCGGCGTCGAGCCCATGTCCTTGATGCCGCCCAGCGCACGGTCGAGTTTCTCGCGCTCGCGCTCCAGGTTCAGACGCTCCTTCTTGGTGAAGGCCGATGCCTGGGCACCGTCGGCGAGCAGTTCTTCGAGCTTGCGCAGACGCTGGATCGAATTCGAAATCGTCTTCCAGTTGGTCAGCATGCCGCCAAGCCAGCGCGCATTGACGTAATACTGGGCCGAACGCTTGGCCGAATCGGCGATAATCTCCGAAGCTTGGCGCTTGGTGCCCACGAACAGGACGCGTCCGCCGGTCGAAACCGTGTCGGACACCTTCTTCAGCGCCTGGTGCAGCAGCGGAACCGACTGCGACAGGTCGATGATGTGGATGTTGTTGCGGCTGCCGAAAATGTACTGCGACATTTTCGGGTTCCAGCGGTGCGTCTGGTGGCCGAAGTGAACGCCGGCTTCCAAAAGCTGACGCATGCTGAAGTCTGGCAGAGCCATAGTCATTGTCCTTTCCGGTTGGCCTCCACGGACAAAGGCGCGTCTTGCGCCACCGGCGGTCGTCGGGGGATGTCTCCCGCCCGAAAACCAAAGTCCGTGTGTGGAATGCGCGCGCATATAGATGGCGCAGCGGAGATTTGCAAGTCCGCCCAGCATCGCGGCACATACGGCGTGCGCCCTCTAGCGCCCTGCAACCTTCGCTGTTTGAGCCCAGCCCTCGAGAAAGTGGCTGCGGACATAAAGCCCCGACGAACCGTTTTTCGTTGAATCCACTTCATCGAGCCGCGCAAACAGCAGGTTGGTATCGTCCTTCCTGGCCCAGCCGACATACCAGCCCCAGGCGCGTCTGCGATCGAACGACCCATCGGTATTGTATGGGTAGGCAGAACCTGTCTTGCCGGCGATCATCCAGTTGCCTGCCAGTGCATGTCTTTGAACGATGCTCTCGACCCGCGCATAGGTTTGCGCCGAAACCGGCAGATCGCGATTGACGAAACGGCGCAAAAACCGAACCTGTTCGACAGGCGATATCCTGAGCGACGAGCTGATCCACCCGCGGTCTAGCCCGTTGTCCTTGCCTGGATCGCCGCTCAGGTCGGCATTGCCGTAGCCGAAAGATCGGCTGTAGCGCTCGAGCTCGGCTGTACCGAGCTGGTGCGTTATGAAGCGCGAATACCAGACAATCGAATGGCGCATCCAGCGTGCCGGGTCGGCGGGCTTGCGCCATTCGGCTCCTCCCCACTCGGGAAAACCCTTGCGGAACTCGAACACGGGTTGGTTCGCATTCGCGAGGAAACCGCTATCGAAACCCATCACCGCAAGCGCCAGCTTGAACGTTGACGCCGGCGTTACACGCGTTTCGCAATCGCCTTCCCTGACAAGTTCCGTCCCCGAAGCTGCATCTGCGACCATGAGGCAGATCGGCCGGGCGGCAACTGGCTGAAGAAGGCCCGCAAACGAGGCGAGCGCCAATACAAGACCGGCGATCGCCAGTCTCAGCGGCTGCATTCGGGCTGCGGCAGCATGTCGAGTTGAACCAGCTGTCCGGCCAGCGCGAAATCGCCATAGTCCATCACGATATCCCGGGTGATGCCGCTTTCATGCAGCTTGAACGAAATACGGTAGCTGGGCACTTCCTCGCCGTTCTCCCCCGAAAGATCGAAATAGGCGATATCGACCGGCCAGAACCGGTCTTCGGACAAGGCGCCCGCAACCTTGAACTCCGGGTCGCCGCTGGCAATCGGCGCCTTGCGGCCAATGATCACGGTCGTGGTCATGATCCGGTCGGCATCCTCCGACCCGTCAAATATCGTCGTCTCGTAGAATGTCTCCGAATTTTCGGCGCGGCCGATCAGCTCCAGAAGATGTTCGGTCGGAAATTGCGAACGTTCGAGCCCGAGCGAGCGCTTGTCGGGTTTGTCGAGCTCGACCGAGACGCCGCCGGCTTCGCGCGTCGCGCTGCCCTTGATTTCGCGGTCGAGTTTCTGGTCGACATAGGATTTGGTGACGAAGCTGAAATGGTCGCCCGCCCCGTCCTCGTAGGTCGAGGTCTGCAAATCGCTGATGCGCGACATTTCGTCGGTGCTGATTTCGGTAACGAACCGGAAATTGACGGTATAGCCATCGCAGGCGGAACCATCGAACTCATAGACCATCCGTCCATCGACGCCCTTGATCCCCGACCTGTCGGATGCCTGGTCGAGCTTGAGGTCATATACGGCACGATGGGGCGCCAGCGCCTGGGCAGCCTGAGCTGCGGCCGGCATGGCCAGCACAAGTACGGCCGGGCCAAAAAACTTGGCGCAGGATGCGCGCATCTGTGAATGTCTCCTCAGGTGTCTTGGGCGACGCTGGCGTCGCGTGTATCACCATATACACATCGGTGGCCGAAGCGAGGCGAGATCAAAGCCGCCAATGGACATCTACAGACATTTTTGAAGGAGCATCTAGTATGACAGCGGTCGAAAACCGGGTTGCCGAGCTTGGAGAAACCATTCCCACCGTCGCGGCACCGGCAGCAAACTACATCCCCTGGAACAAGACCGGAAAGCTGATCCTGACCTCGGGCCAGCTGCCCTTCCTGGACGGCAAGCTTGTGGCCACGGGGCTGCTTGGCAAGGATGTCGACACCAAGACCGGGCAGCTCGCTGCGCGCCACTGTGCGCTCAACGTGCTCGGCGTTCTGAAGGCCGCATGCGACGGCGATCTCGACCGCATCGCCCGCATCGTCAAGATTACGGTGTTCGTTGCGGCGGCGCCCGACTTCCACGAAGCCCACATCGTCGCAAATGGCGCGTCGGACATGCTGGTCGCTGCATTCGGCGACAATGGCCGCCACGCGCGCTCGGCAGTAGGCATGGCGGTACTTCCGCTCAATGCTCCTGTCGAGGTCGAGGTCATCGCCGAGCTCGCTTGAACGAAATGAGCGATCTTTCCTGGCTCACCGCGCGCCCGATCGCGCATCGCGGCTTGCATGATCTCAATGTCAGCCGCTGGGAAAACACACTGTCGGCCTTCGAGGCCGCGGTGGCCGGGAATTTCGCCATCGAATGCGATGTTCATCTCGCGGCCGATGGCGCGCCTGTCGTTTTTCATGACGGCCAGCTGAAGCGGCTGACCGGCGAAGAAGGCAACACCTGCGATCTGACATCCGTCCAGCTCGCTGAACTCTTCGTCGGCGGCACGCAGGACCGGGTTCCGACGCTTCGGCAGATGTTGGAGTGCGTTGCCGGCCGCGTTCCCATCGTGATCGAACTCAAGGGCATCGCCGGGCAGGATGAGGGTCTCGTCGCCGAGGTCGGCAAGCTGCTCTCGGCCTACCGTGGCAAAGCGGCGATAATGTCGTTCGACCACTGGCTCGTACGCCGCTTCGCGGCCGACGCCCCGGGCGTTCCAGGCGGACTGACTGCAGTGGGCAATACGCAAGACCGGCTGGAACAGCATTTTTCGATGCTGGCCCACAATCCGGCCTTTGCCTCTTTCTACGCGATGGAACTGCCCAATCCCTTCACCGAATTCATGAGGCACGACCTTGCGCGGCCCGTGATCACCTGGACGGTGCGCGACCGCAGGGCCTATGACCTGACCGCAGCCCATGCCGACCAGATGACCTTTGAAGGGTTCAACCCCGACCACCCTGGAGACGTCGCCGCTCTGCGATAGAACGTCTTGCAAAGCGCCGCTTCGCTAATAGGTATTGGGGACATTCTTGTGGAACCCGGGATAACCTCAAAGCATGAGCCGGCAGAGCGACAACGCAGCCGCAAGCGGTGAATTCGCGATCCGCGTCAATCCTTCGCTGGCCGCCATTCCCTCCGGCGAGTGGGATCAGTTGCTGGGCGCGGGCCGCGGCGGCCGCGCTCCCTATAATCCGTTTGTGAGCCACGCCTTCCTCTCATCGCTTGAGGAAAGCGGCTGCGTTGCACCAGAGACCGGCTGGATGCCGCAGCATCTCAGGCTGGATGCGCCGGACGGCCGCATGTTGGGCGCAGTACCTTGTTATCTGAAGTCCCACAGCCAGGGCGAGTACGTCTTCGACTACGGCTGGGCCGACGCCTTCGAGCGCGCCGGCGGCCGCTACTATCCGAAGCTGCAGGTCTCGATTCCCTTTACACCCGCTCAGGGTCCCCGGCTGCTGGTCAGCGAGGGCGCGGACCAGGGTTCCGTCCGCACCGCACTTGCCGAGGGCCTGAAGGCGCTGTGCGCACGCATCGGCGCATCGTCGGTCCACGTCACCTTCGCGCCCTCGGACGAAGCTGAACTGCTCGGGCATCACGGCTATTTGCGGCGCACCGATCAGCAGTTTCATTTTTTCAATGAGGGATACGGAAGCTATGACGACTTTCTCACCACCCTCGCCTCGCGAAAGCGCAAGGCGCTGCGCAAGGAACGTCATGCCGCACTTGAAAACGGCATCTCCGTCGAGTGGCTGAGGGGCGCCGACATCACCGAGTCGGTGCTCGACGACTTTTTTGCCTTCTACATGGACACCGGCTCGCGCAAATGGGGCCGGCCTTATCTCAACCGCGAATTCTACTCGCTGGTAGCCGCGCGTATGGCCGACAACATTCTGCTGGTCATGGCAAAGCGCGACGGGCGCTACATCGCCGGCGCGATCAACTTCATCGGCTCGGACACGCTCTATGGCCGCCATTGGGGATGTGTTGAGGAACACCCCTTCCTGCATTTCGAGATCTGCTACCATCAGGCAATCGACTTCGCGATCGCACACGGCCTGAAGGTGGTTGAGGCCGGCGCGCAGGGCGAACACAAGCTGGCGCGCGGCTACATGCCGGTCACCACACATTCCGCGCATCACATTGTGCATGCCGGCCTTCGCGATGCCGTGGAAAATTACCTCGTCCGCGAACGGCAGGACGTGGCCGCGGTCGGCGAATATCTGGCGCAACGCGGGCCGTTCCGGAAAGGCGGATAAGGCACTGGGGGAATAGGGCAGCAGAGCAGTATGGTTGAGCAACCGCGGGAACTGGCCTGCGACGTTGACGTTCGGCAGGCTTATCCCTACTGCCTTACTGCCCCTATTCCCTTGCTTGCCTTGCCGGAGGCCCCATGCCCGCCGCCTATGACCCAACCAACGTCTTCGCGAAAATCCTGCGCGGTGAACTGCCCGCCCACAAGCTCTATGAAGACGACGACACCTTCGCCTTCATGGACATCATGCCGCGCGGCGATGGTCACTGCCTGGTGATCCCGAAAAAGCCGTCGCGAAACATACTCGATGTCGATCCGGACAGCCTGGCAGCCGTCATGCGTACGGTGCAGAAGCTGGCGATCGCTGCGAAAAAGGGAATGGGCGCCGACGGCGTGACGATCCAGCAGTTCTCCGAACCCGCAGGCGGGCAGATCGTCTTCCACCTGCATGTCCACATCATTCCCCGTTTCGATGGCGTGGCTTTGAAACCTCATACCGGCACGATGGAAGACAATGCGGTGCTGGCCGCAAATGCCGAGAAGATACGCGCCGCCCTCGCCTGATCAGCCGAGCAGCACCCCGCCGACCAGAACGGCCTCTGCGACGAGCAAGCCGACGATCATGCGTTTGCCTGCGGCAAGATAAGCGGCGAACCCGACCATTGCAGCTCCGGCGCGCAGGAGGATCGGCGTGTCGGCAAGTGCGCCACCTGGCGTCAGGATCAGGCTCGCCACGACAGCGGCGACAAGCGCCGTCGCAACGCAACGCACGAAAACCAGAACTTCGGAATCCTCCGAAATCCTGCCGCCCAGGAACACGCCGAGGAAACGCCAGCTGTCGGTCGCCAGCCATCCCGCGACGAGGATGAACAGGAACGGCCACCACCATGCTTCGATGCCGGTAAAGGTCATGTCGGCGCCCGCCGCGCCTGCAAACGATGCCAGGCATAGGCCGCTGCGCCACCTGCAAGGCCGGCAATCAGCAGGCTGAACCCGGGCACGAGCGCCGCGCAGACCGGCCCCAATACCAGCCCAAGCACCATCGCGACCTTGCTCGCCGCCTCCCGCGCCGACGTCCACAGCGACGTCAGAAAGTACATCGGCATCAGCAAAAGAAGCCCGGCGGAGAGCACCGGCGGCAGGTCACGCGCGGTGAGGTAAAACACCGTCACCACGGCCATGTTGAGCATCACCAGAGATGACCCGACGCCGCCATACCAGGAGGTTCGAAAGTCGCGCGGAACGGTCTGGACCTTGTGCATGGCAACGACCCAGGAGGTAACGGCGACGAAGTGCGACAGCAGGTAAAGAACCCACGGGCGGGTTCGTTCCGCCTTGAGCTCGGGCACCAGCGAAACCACCATCGGGGTCAGCCGTGCCGACGACAGCGCAACGGCGAGCGCCACAACAAAAAGGCCGTTGCCTGCAATCACGGCGCCCACGAGAACCACCATGCCCGGCAGTGCCCAGATGGTCGCCGTCATGAAGACCACCTGCACGAGGGTGAACCCGGCGCCTTGTGCTAGTGCCGCGAAACCGACAAAGCTGCTTGCCAGGATCAGCGCCGGCAGCGACACCACCTCGCGCAACCCGCGCAGATACCAGCCGAAGTGACTCTCAGGCGGCCCGGCAGCAGCCCCGCCGCTCACGACCAGCCTGCCTTTTGCAAGATGCGCCGCGCCCGCGCAGCCAGCGCCTTGCGCGGCGAAGCAAGCGCGGCGTTGATTGCATCCCGCGCGATGTCCTCGCCAATGCGCCCGGTCCGGGCGAGTTCGGCCAACCCGGTTAGCGCCGACGCTGCGGCAATATTCGATTTGGCATCGACTTGTGCGGCCAGCAGATCCGCCAGCTGCTGCGTCTGATCGTCCTCGAGCTCAATGACGGCGAGAACCTTCGGCAATTGTTCCCCGATTTCCCACTGTCCGCATGCGCGCAGGATCGAAAGCAGCCGGTCAGCGTAGGGCAGGAACAACGCCGGCGCATCCCGCCCCACCTGCATGACCACATGTGCTGCATGCGCAACAACGGCTTCGTCGGCATCTTCCAGCAGATCGACAAGCGGCCGCACAAGCGAGGGGTCGTCCAGCACTTCGCGCGTTATGGCTGCCGCCTCGCCGACCTCCTTGCGGTCGCCGAGGGCGAGGCGTTGCCTGAGACCTGAGCGCCTCTCTTCGGGCATGCCCGCGCCGGATCAGCCCCGGCGCGGAAGCTGCGGAACGGTCGTCCGCTTGCCGTCATCGCCTTTGCTGGTCTTCGGCGCGGATTTGGCCGCTACCTTGCGCGATGTGCTTTTGCGTACCGACTTTTTCTTCGGCTTGGGCCCGTCGGGCTCTTCCTTTATCGGCTTCACCGGCTGGTCATCGGCGATGGGGTCGAGCTTGAGCCCCTTTTCGCCGCTTTCCTTGGTTTCGACCGAGACCCGCACCGTGCCGCCCTTCTTGAGCCGCCCGAACAACACCTCTTCCGCAAGCGGCTTCTTGATGTGCTCCTGGATGACGCGCGACAGCGGCCGCGCACCCATGCGCTCATCGTAACCCTTGTCGGCCAGCCAGGCGACGGCCTCGTCCGACAGCTCGAAGGTGACGCGTCGCTCGGCGAGTTGCGCCTCCAGCTGCATGACGAACTTCTGTACCACCTGGTGGATCACCGGCACCGGCAGCGAGCCGAACGGAATGATCGCGTCGAGACGGTTGCGGAATTCCGGCGAGAACAGCCGGTTGATCGCCTCCATGTCGTCGCCTTCGCGCTTAGTGGAGCCGAAACCGATGGCAGCCTTGGCTAGATCGGCCGCACCCGCATTGGTGGTCATGATCAGGATCACGTTGCGGAAGCTGATCTGCTTGCCGTTGTGATCCGTCAGTTTACCGTGATCCATCACCTGCAGCAGGATGTTGAATAGGTCGGGATGCGCCTTCTCGATCTCGTCGAGCAGAAGCACGCAATGCGGATGCTGGTCCACGCCGTCGGTCAGGAGGCCGCCCTGGTCGAAGCCGACATAACCGGGAGGCGCGCCGATCAGACGGCTCACGGTATGGCGCTCCATATATTCCGACATGTCGAAGCGCAGCAGCTCCACGCCGAGCGACGCGGCAAGCTGTTTCGCGACCTCGGTCTTGCCGACGCCGGTCGGGCCCGAAAACAGGTAGGAACCGATCGGCTTCTCCGGTTCGCGCAAGCCGGCACGCGCCAGCTTGATCGCCGAGGCAAGCGCCGAAATCGCTGTGTCCTGTCCGTAGACGACACGCTTCAGCTCTTCATCGAGACCTGCCAGCACCTTTTCGTCGTCGGCCGAGACCGACTTCGGCGGAATACGCGCCATGGTCGCAATCGTCGCCTCGATCTCCTTCACGTTGATCGTCTTGCGGCGCTTGTTCTCCGGCACCAGCATCTGCGATGCGCCGGTTTCGTCGATCACGTCGATCGCCTTGTCCGGCAGCTTGCGGTCATTGATGTAGCGCGAGGAAAGCTCCACCGCGGCCTTGATCGCCTCATTGGTGTATTTGACCTTGTGGAAGTCCTCGAAATAAGGCTTCAGGCCCTTCATGATCTCGATCGCGTCGTCCACGGTCGGTTCGTTCACGTCAATCTTCTGGAAGCGGCGCACCAGCGCCCGATCCTTCTCGAAAAACTGACGGAATTCCTTGTAGGTGGTCGAGCCGATGCAGCGGATCGTGCCGGACGACAGCGCCGGCTTGAGCAGGTTGGAAGCATCCATCGCGCCGCCGGAGGTGGCGCCTGCGCCGATCACGGTGTGGATTTCATCGATGAAAAGGATCGCGCCCGGAAACTCCTCGAGTTCCTTCACGACCTGCTTCAGCCGCTCCTCGAAGTCGCCGCGATAGCGCGTACCCGCCAGAAGCGTGCCCATGTCGAGCGCGAAGATGGTGGAATCGAGCAGTACCTCGGGCACCTCGCCTTCCACGATGCGCTTCGCCAGGCCTTCGGCGATCGCCGTCTTGCCGACGCCGGGATCGCCGACATAAAGCGGGTTGTTCTTGGAGCGGCGGCACAGCACCTGGATGGTACGGCTGATTTCCGGGCCGCGGCCGATCAGCGGATCGATCCGCCCTGCCCGCGCCTTCTGGTTGAGATTGATGCAATAGGCCGAAAGCGCGTCCTGCTGCTTTTTCTTGCCGCCCTCTTCGGCCGCACCCTCGCCCGCTCCGGGCTCGCTTTCTTCCGCGCCGCGCGCGCCGCGCGCCTCGCTGCTGCCGGGACGTTTGGCGATGCCGTGACTGATATAATTGACCGCGTCGTAGCGGGTCATCTGCTGTTCCTGCAGGAAGTAGGCCGCATGGCTTTCGCGCTCGGCGAAAATCGCGACGAGCACATTTGCGCCGGATACCTCTTCGCGCCCCGACGACTGCACATGGATGACCGCCCGCTGGATGACACGCTGGAAGCCGGCAGTAGGTTTGGAATCCTCGTCATAACCGGTCACCAGATTATCGAGCTCGGTATCGACATAGGTGATCAGCGTCTGTTTCAGATCGTCGAGATCGACATTGCAGGCACGCATGACCGCGGCCGCGTCCTGATCGTCGACAAGTGCAAGCAGGAGGTGTTCGAGCGTCGCGTATTCGTGGTGGCGCTCGTTGGCATAGGTGAGCGCCTGGTGAAGCGCACGTTCCAGGCCCTGGGAGAAAGCCGGCATCGTTATGCTGTCCTCATTTCTTTTCCATCACGCACTGCAGCGGATGCTGGTGCTGACGGGCAAAATCCATGACCTGCGACACTTTGGTCTCGGCCACCTCGAATGTATAGACCCCGCACTCCCCCACGCCGTGATTGTGAACGTGGAGCATGATGCGTGTCGCGGCATCGCGGTCTTTCTGGAAAAAGCGCTCCAGAACGTGAACGACGAATTCCATGGGCGTGTAGTCGTCATTCAGCAAAAGCACGCGGTAAAGGCTTGGCTTCTTGGTCTTGGCCTTCGTCCGCGTGATGACCGCCGTCCCCCGGTCGCTCCCTCCCGACCCGGTATCGTCTTCGTCCCGATCATCCATGCGTACCGCATATCGTCTCGCGGCTCCGTCGTTGATCGTCATATCGCCCCTGGTTTGCCTTACACCTGATTTCAAAGGTGCTTCGTGTAGGCACCGCATGGCTGAATTTAAGCCCTTTCTTCAAGGGCACAATATGGCCGCATGGCCAGTTGCGGCAAGTGCCGCGGCACTCATTCACGCACCGATTCCTGCCATCATGATGAACGCAAAAAACCCGGCAGCAATGATGCTACCGGGCTCTTGCGCGGACCTTGCGGCCCGCCGATCAGAAATGCGTGACCGTCTTACTTCGCCTTGGCGACAGCGCTCTCGAACGGCTTGTAGGCATCCTTGGCGATCTCGGCATAGAGGTCGCCCATCTTGGTGGCCTGGGCAACAAAGCCCTCATAGGCCTTCTTGGCATAGTCGGTCTGGATCTCAACGGCCTTGTCGAGCGACTTGGCGGAGAACATCTTCTCCAGGGTCGAGGAGCCGTCTTCCCACGACTTCTTGGAATACTCGCCGGCTTCGCTGGCGATGGTCTGCAGGTTCTTCGACAGCGAGGCGAAGCTCTTCAGGCCGGTGTCCATGAATTCTTTGGAGAATTTGGTGGTGTCTTCGAAAGACTGAAACATCGGGGCATTCCTTTGAATGGGCGTTTTGGGTCGGGCACTTTCGAGCGGCATCCAACCGTCGTTTTGTGCGATGCACATAAATTAGTGTGCACTGCACAAAAAGTCAATGGGTGCGCAAAATCCCGCCACAGAGCGCATTCCGGTAAAATCGGCACCGCACCGTAAACGCATTAAACACCATAAACGGATTGGTAACGCCGGTTCCGTACCCTGTGGGAAGTTATGGCAGAGGCGCTGCCAACTCTGAAAATCGCAACCGGACGGGTGTTTCAGTGCGTCAGGCGTTCAAACGGGTCGCGGTCGGGCCCAAATTCATCTCGAAAATCATGGCTTTGTTTGCAATGGCCGCGGTTGTGGCGCTTTCGGCGACCGGCGGCGCGTCTGCAAACTCGAAATATGCCGCGATCGTGGTCGACGCCAAAACCGGCAAGACGCTCTACGCGCGTTACGCGGACTCGCATCGCTTCCCCGCCTCGCTCACCAAGATGATGACGCTCTATATGGTGTTCGAGGCGCTGGAGAACGGGCACATCTCCAAATCGTCCAGGATCCCGATCTCCAAGAATGCAGCAGCCGAACAACCCTCCAAGCTTGGCCTGAAACCCGGCTCCACCATCACCGTCGGCGACGCCATCCTGACTCTGGCCACCAAGTCGGCCAACGACATCTCCACCGCAGTTGCCGAATATCTGGGCGGTTCGGAAACGAAATTCGCACAGATGATGACGAACAAGGCGCGCGCGCTGGGCATGAAATCGACCACCTTCCGCAACGCTCACGGCCTGCCGAACAAGCACCAGAAAACCACCGCGCGCGACATGGCCCGCCTCGGCATCGCGCTGCGCGAGCATTTCCCGCAATATTACGACTATTTCTCCACCCGCGTGGCCACCGTGGCCGGCAAGCGGCTCGGCAACCACAATCGGCTGCTCGGCCGCGTGCGTGGCATGGACGGCATCAAGACCGGCTACACGCGCGCTTCGGGTTTCAACCTCGTCTCCTCGGTCGAGGCCGACGGCCGCTCGATCGTGGCCGTGGTCATGGGCGGTCGCACCGCCAACAGCCGAAATGCGCATATGGTCGAACTGATCTCCAAATATATGCCCCGCGCCTCGCGCCGCGGACGCGGCGACCTCATTGCCGAACCGCGCACCATTTCGCCAACCCGTCCGGTCGTCGCCAGCACAGGCCGCATCGAACTGCCGGCAAAGGGAGCACCGACGCCGGATGCCCGCCCCGTCGAGGACATCGATCCCGTTTACACCGACAAGATCGTCGTCGCGGCAGCACCTGCCCCGCAACCGACACCGGCAGCGCGCGCAGTTGAGATGCAGATCGCCGAAGGTGACGTCGACATGGTGGAAACCGCGTCGACCGTCCCCAGCGGCTGGGTGGTACAGGTGGCATCGCTGCTCAGCGAGGCCGAGGCCCGCTCCTTCCTCGACCGAACCAGCCGCGAAGCAGGCGGCATTCTCGCCAATGCCACTCCGTTCACCGAAAAGTTCGACAACAAGGGCACACACTACTGGCGTGCCCGCTATGCCGGCTTCAGTTCCAAGAATGCGGCCAGGGGTGCTTGCAACGCACTCAAGGCGCGCGACATCGCCTGCTACGCAGTGCAGCAATAAAACCCGGTCACTCGGGTCTCCGGTCAGTATCGCGTCGAAGGAGTATCAAGCGTGTTTGGACAGCAGAACGTCTTTGGCGGCATTGATGCGGGCAGCCAGAAAGGGCGACCCGCCGACGTCGGGGTGCAGGCGTTGCATCAGGCGGCGGTGCGCCTTGCGGACCTCCGCCGCGGAGGCACCCGGCTCAAGACCAAGGACCTTGTAGGCTTCCTCCTCAGTCATGGTGCCAGAAACCGGCGTGGCGGCATGCCCCTCGCTTCCATGCGCCTGAGCGTCTTCGCGCCAGATGGGAAATCTGCCGTCAAGATAGGTTTCCAGAAGCTGTAGGCTCTCCGCATCGCTTGCCAGTTCGCCGCGCAATGTCAGCAACTGTTCGAGCGACAGATTTCTCAGTTCCGCGCCCTCCAGGCTGCCGGCGAGAACGACGCCTTCGAGCGACCCGGTCTCGTGGTCGAGCTCCATTTCCAGCGCCGCAGTGCGAACATGCGATTTTCCGCCGGGGCTTCGGCGGGCCCGGCGCCCCGCCCTGCCGCGCAGATACCATGCCGCGGCCAGCGTAAGCAGCATTCCGGCCACACCGCCACGCCCCACCAGAAGCAACACCAGGCCGAGCAGCGCCAGTATTGCCGGCCCGGCCAGCCGGATCGTATCGGCGACCCGCGCAGGGCTCGCCCGCACGAAACCGAGCGCCAGAAAAAACGCGCAAAGCACCGCCACCGATAGGTAGAGCATGAAGCTCATCTGCTGCCTTTCAAATGCTCGATCATCTGTCTGTCCTCGGCGCGGCCCCGTGCCTCCAGCGCCTTGAGTCCGCCGGTCGCATAAACCGCAACGGCCGACAGCAGCCTGGCGAGCGTTGAGGCCGAATTGCGGTCGAACCGGAACCACGACCCTTTGGAGAGCCGGGCGATCTCCTTGAACGCTACCTGCGCGGCGGCGTCATTGCCTTCCTGGAAGGCAAATACGGGCACCCCGTGAAGGCCAAGCTCGCCCGCCCGGTCGGCCAGCAAGTCGATCTCCTCCTCCATCGCGTCGCCGATATAGACCAGAGCGTTCACCTTCTCGCGCCGGTTTTCCTTCAGCGCATGCGACAGAACCTTGCCGATCTGCGTGCGCCCACCACGGCAGTCGATGCGCACCATCAGGTCCTTGAGCGAATTGGTGTCGGTCACGAAACGCGAGGCACGGCATTCGCCGAAGCCGCGAAAATAGACCAGCTGCACGGCCAGCGTGCCGGCCTTGCCCACCGCATCGAACATCTCGGCCTGCAGGCGGCAGGCAAGGTCCCAGGTCGGCTGCCGGCTCATCGTGGCGTCGAGCGCAAGGATGAGACGGCCCTTGCCCGTCGCGGCGGTGGCAAGCGTGCGCGCCTGGCGGATGAAAGCGTCGATTTCGGACCCGCTCGACTGTGCGGCGGGCTCTGCCGCCGTGTTGGGGCGAACAGGCATTTTGCGATTATTCATGCCATGAAGATGTGCCGCGCGGGTGGCGCTGGCAAGGCCCAACGATGCGTAAGGGCCGATGGTGCCCGATTAGTTCACGAAGATGTCCGGAAGTGCAATCGGCCTGCTGATCGCTTCCGCATAACGTTTCCTCAGTGCGGCCCGCTTGCGGCCCACTTCGTCGGTGGGCAGTCGCAGTGCGCCGATGAGCTGCCTGATCTCCTGGCGTGCGGCCAGATGCGAGAGCGTCGGCTTGGTGCCCAGAATATGTTCTTCGAAATCATCGAGCGCGGTCAGCCCGATCGGGAAAAACTCGCGGAAGACGACACGTTCCGAGATGCCGTCGGCAAGCCTGAAACCCAGCTGGATCGACAGATTGCGCAGGCAAGCATCGATCTTCTGCTCGTTGCGCGACGAGATCGAAGCCATGCGATTGCGCACCACGATCCAGTCGAGGATCGAGCTGTCGGTCTGCCGGCGCTGCCGGCGTGCATCGCGCACCGCGGACGCATATTGCGACAGGTCGAGAATTTCGTGGCTGATCGGGTCGATTTTCGCCAGCACGTCAAAGTCGACGAAGCTGTCGTTCATCGGCGTCACCAGCGTGTCCGCGATGCGGTGCGCCATTCGGTTCAGGAACGTGTCGGAGCCCGGTGTGTCGATGACGACAAAATCGTGATTGTGCTGGATTTCCGTCAGCCCCTCGGTGAGCTGGCGAAACTCCTCGCTCTCCATGTCGGCAACCGTGTCCCGATTTGCCGGCGGCACGTGGAAATGGCTGGGCGCGGGAAGCTCGATGCGGGCCTGCCTGGCCCAGCGTTTGCGGTTGTCGATGTAGTGCGTGAGCGAAAGCTGGCGCCCGTCGAGATCGACTGTAGCGACGCTGTATCCTGATCGAAGCAACGCAACGGCGATGTGCATCGCGGTGGTCGATTTGCCCGACCCGCCCTTTTCGTTGCCGCAGACGATCACATGCGCGCTGCGCGGCGCTGGCTCGTCCGCATGTCCATTTACACCCGACAAGAACATGAACCCGTACTCCCAACGCCAAAATAATGGCGCGTTTCCCCATCGTTATCAATAACAAACGCGGACTGCGGTTCGGCTGTCCGCGGCATGGTAAAGCAAGATGGTTAGTGCGACAGACGTTTGACAGGCGTCTTACAGAAGGCCCAGTTCAGCAAGTTCGCTACGCAGCGCGACCGGCATCGCAGCGATATCCGCGTCGTCGGGAAGATCGGCCGGTGCCTCGTTCGGCTTGAGATACCGCCACCCCTGGAAGGCCCGGCGCGGCTGCCATTGCGTCCGTTGCAGCTTCGGATCGAGCACAAGGTAGCATCGCCCTATCCCCTCCGCGTCGGTAAAGGGACGCACCTCCACGATGCGCTGGCGGCATTGCACCTGTCCCTTGATCACCCAGTAAAGCGAGCCGCCTTCCAATAGTTCATCGATGCGCTTCGGCACCATGCGCGTGATGTGGAATGGTTCGCGCGGCACTCCCGGCCCGGCGCGCGGTTTGTCGGCCACGCGTCCGGCAATCCAATCGTCCAGGTCCTCGACACTTTCGGCGCCGACGCAGAGCTTGATGAGATGAAGGCTCATAAACGAGATTTATGCCGGCAGGCGTCTCAGCGAAAGCCCTGAAGCCGGAAACTCCACAGCCGCAGGGGCGCCGTGGGACTACTTCACGCCATAGGCTGCCAGAAACACGCCGAGGCCTTCCTTGACCGCGCGCCGCTGCTCGGCCGGTTTCGGAATCGCTTCGTCACCAAGCAGCATCGCCTGGTTCAGCGCCTGCGCCATCACCAGCCAGTTGAAATGCACCGCAGCCATGGCTGGGTCTTTCACGTCCAGAAGCCCGTCTGCAGAAAGCTGCCCGAACAGTTCGGCCAGCTCGTCCATCGCACGTTGCGGCCCGCGCTCGTAAAGCACGCGCGCCAGCTCCGGAAAGCGGCTTACCTCGCCGATAACCAACCGGCGCAACTGCATGATGCGCGGCGTCAGCACGATCGACAACTGCCTGTGGCCATATGCCTCGAGATAGGCGGCCACGTCGCCGGCCTCCTGTAGCGGAGGCATCTCGTCGTGCACGGCATCGCCGGTGCGGTCGGTCAGGCTCGACACGATCTCCACGAACAGCGCTTCCTTGCTCGTGAAATGTTTGTAGACCGTCTGTTTCGAGACCTCCGACAGCGCGGCGATCTCGTCCATGCTGGTCCCGAGATAGCCGTCGCGCAGAAAGACCTCCGTCGCAGCATCGAGGATCGCCTGCCGCTTACGCAACGAACGCTTGCTTCCCTCAGCCCCTGCCCCGTTCTTGGTCGGCGTCATCGTGCTCCGGCCGTATCGATCCGATCGCCAGGTAAGTACTGAACAGTCTAGTTTGTGACAAGTTGGCGCCGGTCAATCGGGTTTCGGCCCGGCGCCATACGCCGCCCCTTCAGCACTCCACAACGTTGACCGCCAATCCGCCCTGGCTGGTTTCCTTGTAGCGCTCGTTCATATCGATACCGGTCTGGCGCATGGTCTCGATCGCGGCATCCAGCGGAACGAAATGTTTGCCGTCGCCCTTGATCGCCAGCGATGCCGCAGTCACGGCCTTCACGGCACCGAGCGCATTGCGCTCGATACAGGGCACCTGCACCAGCCCGCCTACCGGATCGCAGGTCATGCCGAGATGGTGCTCCAAAGCGATCTCGGCGGCGTTCTCGACCTGCTCCGGCGTGCCGCCCATGACAGCGCAAAGGCCGGCTGCCGCCATCGCCGACGCCGAGCCCACCTCGCCCTGGCAGCCAACCTCGGCGCCCGAGATGGATGCGTTGTGTTTGATGATGCCGCCGACGGCGGCAGCCGTCAGCAGGAAATCCCGGATATCGCGCTCGGTCGCATCGACGTGAAAATGCTGCCAGTAGCGAATGACCGCCGGCACCACGCCCGCCGCTCCGTTGGTCGGCGCGGTAACCACGCGCCCGCCGGCGGCGTTCTCTTCATTGACCGCCATGGCGTAGACGGAGAGCCAGTCATTGGCGAGAAGCGGGTTTGGCCGGTTGCGGCTCCACTCCTCTTCGAGCTTGCCATGCAGCGCACGCGCGCGCCGCTTCACCTTTAGCCCGCCGGGCATAACGCCGTCCTGCGACAGCCCCCGTTCGATGCAGCCCTGCATGGCCGACCATATCGCGTCGAGGCCGGCATTCAGATCTTCGCTTGTCTGGTTCGTTTCTTCGTTCGCGCGCTTCATCTCGGCAATGGAGAGCCCGCTCTCAGCGGCCATCGCAAGCATCTGCTTGGCGTTGGCGAAGGGATAAGGCACGCCCTTCTCCACCGGCGGCTTGCTACGAGCCTTGAGCCGCTGAAGCTCCTCCTCCGAAACGACAAAGCCACCGCCGACCGAATAATAGACGCGTTTGAGAAGCAGCCTGTTGTCGCCGTCCAGTGCCATGAAGGTCATGCCGTTGGCGTGGCCGGGCAACGGGTTCTTGCGGTCCAGAACCAGGTCGTTTTCGGGGTCGAAGCGATAACCCGCATGCTGCGGCGGAAGCACCTTCTTGTCGTGCGCGATGCGCGTCAGGTCCTTTTCCGCCTGATCAGGATCGGCGGTTTCAGGCGTTTTGCCGTCGAGACCGAGAATGACTGCGCGATCGCTCGCGTGTCCCACCCCGGTGAAGGCGAGTGAGCCGTGCAGGCTGACCTTGAGCGCGACCACCTCAACGCCGGCCGGCCGCGGCCAGTCGCCGCCTGAGATCTCTTCCAGAAATCTGGCAGCCGCCACCATCGGCCCCATTGTATGCGAGCTGGACGGCCCGATGCCGATCTTGAAAAGGTCGAATACGGAAAGAAACATAGAAGTCGGCTCATGGCGGCTGGATTGCAGAATGCTGCGTCATACCATCCCGCCGCCACGTTCTGGTAGCGCCGCAGCGCTTGTCCGATTGCGCCAGCGCGGCACAAAAGAAAAAGGCGCAGCCGAAGCCACGCCCTTTCACTCAAATCTGCCGGTCGGATCAATTTGCGGCGATAACCGCTACCGTCTCCGATCCACCGACAAGCCAGGCAAGGAGGATAATGCCGGCAAAACCGATTGCTGCTTTGGCAGTTACGCCCCAGCAGGACTTCTGGATACTGTCTTCCATACCACTTCCGTGAATCAAAGAACCCCAAAGTGCGTCGCGGCATTCGCCGCTCGACGGCCCCACTCCGTCGTCGGCTGCTCTTAGCTATTCACCCCGCCTTTCGCAATGCAAAAAAGGCCGAATCGAGGCTTCCCCACCGTCACATTCCGATACGCTCCAGGCGATTCTCGATGGATTTCAATAATTTATCGTAAAGGCCCGAGTTCAGACATTGTTAATACTCACGGCTGCATTGCGGCCTGTGCATAGCAGGCACCGGTGCCCTTTCAGGGCCCTGGAAAAACGGAATCAATCCGGCCGGTCAGCCGATATGCGAAGAGCCCCACCCATTCGCGGATCGCGAGTGTCGTGGTGTGAAGCGAATCGATCGCATTGTCTTGAGCTAAGCCAATTCGTTCGGCACCGGTAGTGCGGTAATCGACCGGCCAGGCGATAACGTTGAACCCTGCCCGGCGGAACAGCGACATGGAGCGCGGCATGTGAAATGCCGACGTCACCAGTATCCAGCTCTGCGTTGAATCGGGTTGCAAAAGATCGCGTGTAAACACCGCATTTTCCTGCGTATTCCGCGACTGGTTCTCCAGCACGAGCCGCTCCGGCGATACACCGAGCGCCGTCAGGAGCCGCGGAGCGGTATCCGCATCCGGCTCGCCATGCAAAAGCAAGGCGCCGCTGCCGCCGGCAACCACCACCGGCACACCGGGCAGCCGGTGCGCAAGCACCGCCGCTTCCACGAAACGGTCTCCGGCACTGGCGAGTTCATAGCCGCCTCGCGCCGCGTTGACCGAGCCTTCGAAACCGCCGCCCAGCACGATGATCCCGGCAATTGCGGACGGCAATACATCCGGACGCTGGAAGCGATCTTCGAGCGGGCGCAGCATCAGCGCCCCGAAGGTGGTCCAGCTGGAAATAAACAGTACGAGAAAGCTGGCGCAAAATACCGACGCCGCGGTTTTCCGCCAGGATGCGGCAAGGATAACAAGGCCGGCAAACAGCAGTAGCGTGGCCAGTCCGAGCGGCTGCAGGAAGAACCAGAATATCTTCGACAAGTAGAAAAACATGACGCCTGTTAGAGTTTGCCGGGGTCTGTTTCGCCGTCGTCGCCGCCCGCAATCGCATTCTTCGGTTTCCCGCTGACGAGGTGCCGCCTGATCGCAGCCAGCGACTGCTCGGCCTCTTCCTTGCTCAAGGCGATGCCGAAACCATACTGCTTGCCGTCTACCTTGAAACTGATGGCGCGATTGGTGGAGTTGGCGGCGGCTGGCGCCGCAGACAGCTCGACTTCGCTGACGCGTGCGAGATCGAAGACCTGCCGCCGCCTGAGCCGCCACAGACCGGCCTCGCGCACCAGCGCCCCGCCGGTGATGAACAGCCGCTCGACGCCGAACAGCTGCCACAGAACGAAATACCACGCGGCCGCACCGCCGAGCGTCCAGAAGGTCACCCAGACGATCAGGAACAGATCCGCCGCCAGCGGTGTACCGCCGCGGAATATCTCATTCAGCGCGAAATATTCGCCAACGCTCCAGCCGCCCAGCCACAAGAGCAGAAACATGATAACCGGCATCTGCCGGTGGCTTGGGTTGTCGATGCCAAGCCCGTCAGCGGTTTCGCGGATGGTGATGCGGCTGTCGGCGCGCTTTTTCAGGAGGTTCACAATGTTGCGCCGCGCCGCGGTCGGATCGCTCATTGCCGCAGGATACCCGATTCCGCGCCGGCGCAAAGCGGCCTTGCGCTTGCCCGTAGACGTCAGGCAGGCCTGCCGTTGGCGTCGCCATCGCCGACGATTGCCGTTGCTGGATGCGCCGCATCGCGAACCAGCTTGGCCACGAGTTCTGCTTCGTAGTCCGACAGCCCGCTTCCGATTCGCATGGCCCGCCCGGCCGTTGTTACCTTGATGGTTCCAATACCGGCCAGGTCGTTGCTGGCGCCCTTGACCACGCTGACTTCGCGAATATCCGAACCTTCCACTATGCGCTTGCCTCGGAAGCTGAGCAGGCCCCACTCCCGCACCAGCGCGTTCGCGGTGAAGAACAGGCGTTCGACGCCGAACAGCTGCCACAGGATGGTCCACAAGACGGTCACACCGCCAACAGTCCAGGGAACGATCCAGGCAATCAGAAAGAAATTCGGACCGGAAAAGCCGCTTCGTATGATTTCACGCAGTACGAAATATTCGCCCACGGCCCATCCGCACAGCCAGAACGAAAGGAAGAGCACAGCAAGGATTTTTCGCGACGGTGGAATGTGAACCCCGAGCCCGTCGGCGGTACGCCGCACGGAAATCCGCAGCCCGCCGCGCAGGCGCTCGATGTCGGCAATCAGCCGTCCGACATCGTCGGCCTCGCTCGCATCGGTTGATGCGCCGTCGTTCACCACCATTTGGCGGGTTCGAAACGGCCCGCCGCCTGCTCGATCACATGCGCGGTACGGAACAGCATTTCTTCGTCGAACGGACGCCCGATCAGCTGCAGTCCGAGCGGCAGGCCATTCGCGTCCAGCCCGCCGGGCACCGCGATACCGGGCAGTCCGGCCATGTTCACCGTCACCGTGAAAATATCGTTCAGATACATTTTCACCGGGTCGGACGCCATGTCCTCATCGGCAATACCGAAGGCGGCCGAGGGTGTCGCCGGCGTCAGGATTGCATCCACGCCGGCGGCAAAAACGTCCTCGAAATCCTTCTTGATCAGCGTGCGCACCTTCTGGGCCTGCACGTAATAGGCATCGTAATAGCCGGCTGACAGCACATAAGTACCGATCATCACGCGGCGCTTGACCTCGCGGCCGAAACCAGCGGCGCGCGTCTTTTCATACATGTCGATAATGTCCTTGCCCGGAACGCGCAGCCCGTAGCGCACCCCGTCATAACGCGCCAGGTTGGACGAAGCCTCAGCCGGCGCCACAATATAATAGGCCGGCAGCGCGTATTTGGTGTGCGGCAGAGAGATATCGACAATCTCCGCGCCCGCATCCTCCATCCACGCGATGCCCTGCTGCCACAGTTTCTCGATTTCCTCGGGCATCCCGTCCATGCGGTATTCCCTGGGAATACCGATCTTGAGGCCCTTCACCGATTGCCCGAGCGCGGCTTCGTAGTCAGGCACATCCTGCGTAACGGAGGTCGTATCTTTCGGATCGGACGACGCCATGGATTTGAGCAGAATCGCAGCATCGCGCACATCGCGCGCAATAGGCCCTGCCTGGTCGAGCGAGGAGGCAAACGCAACCGTGCCCCATCGCGAGCAGCGGCCATAGGTCGGCTTGATGCCGACCGTGCCGGTGAACGCCGCAGGCTGGCGGATCGAACCGCCGGTGTCGGTCGCCGTCGCTCCGGCGCATAGCCATGAAGCGACCGCTGCCGCGGAGCCGCCCGACGAGCCACCTGGAACCAGCGCCTTGTTGTCGTTCTTCGCCCGCCAGGGATTGGTGACCGGCCCGTAATATGACGTCTCGTTGGATGAGCCCATCGCGAACTCGTCCATGTTGAGCTTGCCCAGCATCACTGCCCCGTCGGCCCACAGATTGGCCGTGACGGTGGATTCGTAACGCGGCTCGAAGCCGTCCAGAATGTGGCTGCCGGCCTGCGTATGCACGCCCTCGGTAGCAAACAGGTCCTTCACGCCGAGCGGAATGCCTTCCAGCGCACCACCTTCGCCGGCGGCCAGCCGCTTGTCGGCGGCCTCGGCCATGGCGCGCGCCTTGTCATGCGTTACCGCAACATAGGCATTGAGCGTCGGGTTCGCGGCGTCGATCGCGTCGAGATAGGCATTGGTCAGCTCAAGCGAGGAGAACTCCTTCTCCTTGAGCTTTGCACGCGCTTCGGCAATCGTCAGTTTGGTGATCTCGGTCATCAGGAAAGCTTCTTTTCGTAAAATCGCGACCAGCCGGAATCGGGATAGTCCAGCACCGCACCGCATTGGGCGAACCCGCCGCGCTCATAAACCCGCCAGGCAGGCTCGAACCCCGGCGCTTCGCCGGTTTCGAGCACCAACCGGCTGATATTCTTTTGCCGCGCCAGCTCCTCTACCCGCTCAAGCAGCAGCGAACCAACCCGTTGGCCGCGCACTTCCGGCAGCGTGAACATGCGTTTGACCTCGCCGAGCCCGTCGCCTTGGTCTTTCAGCGACGCCATGCCCACAGCCCTGCCGCCCGCATCCCGGGCAACGAACACGGTCACCGTCGGCTCCGCCATTTGTTCGGCCGTGAGCTGAAACTGAAACTCCGGCGGTGACAGCGGCATGAGGTAGTCGTTCAGCGCCGCCACCATTGTGCGCACGGCATCCTGCAGCGGCGTCTCGACCGTGATGGCGACCGGCATCGGACCTATTCCACCACCTTCGGAACCAGGAAGAAGTTCTCTTCGGTCGCCGGCGCGTTGGCCACGATATCGGCAGCTTTTCCGCCGTCGGTCACCGCGTCCTGCCGCTTCTTCATCTCCAGGGGGATGACGGAAGTCATAGGCTCAACGCCGGAAACGTCGACCTCGTTCAGCTGCTCGACGAAACCGAGGATCGCATTGAGCTCACCGGTCATGCGTTCGGCATCGGCATCGTCGACCGCGATCCGGGCAAGGCGCGCGACATGTTTGACAGTGGCAATGTCGACCGACATGGCGAACTCCAGAAAATGAAGGAAAAGCTCCCCGCGCCTATAGAACCCGGCCGTGCCGAGCGCAACCGCAGAGCGTCGGCGGATATGAAATGACGCTCAGAACGACGCCGACCCGCCGGGCTCGAGCGTCAGCACGTCTGTACCCGACCCATCCATGCCTGCGACGAAATTGTCCGCGCTCTGATCGATGATCGGAAACGATCCGTAGTGGCAAGGAATGGCCGTCTCGAACTTGAAGAACCGCCGGCACGCGAGTGCGGCCACCGCACCGCCCATGGTGAAGCGGTCGCCGATGGGCACAAGGCCGATCTGCGGCTGGTGCAGCTCGTTGATCAGGCCCATATCGGAAAAGATATCGGTGTCGCCCATGTGGTAGACGCTTTTGCCATCCGGGAAATGCAACACCAGTCCGAGTGGATTGCCGAGATAGATATTCGCGCCGCCTCCCGTCTGGAACGACGAAGAGTGATCGGCCCGCACAAAGCTGACAGTGAACCCGCCGCATTCCACGGTGCCGCCCGTGTTGCCCGGATTGACCTTGCCTTCATCGACGCCCTGCCCGACCAGCCACATGCATATCTCGAAATTGGCGACCAGCATCGCGCCGGTTTTCTTCAGGATGTCGAGCGCATCGCCGACATGGTCGTTATGGCCATGGGTCAGCAGAACATGCGTCACGCCTTCCGCCACATCTTCCCAACCCTTGTCCCATGCGGGACTTCCGGTCAGAAACGGATCGATCAGGATTTTGGCATCGCCGTTCTCGATTCCGAAGGCCGAGTGGCCGTACCAGGTGATGTTCATGGGCATTCTCCGCAATTGCATTCGACAGAGGATAGATTGCCGGCTGCGATGTCAAAAGCTATTGCGGGCCGATGGCAGTCACATCGATCGAACAGCTCGCCGAATCTGTGCAGCCCGGGCAACGGCTCGCGGGGCTCGATCTGGGCACCAAGACCATCGGGGTCGCTGTCTCGGATGGCGCCCTGTCGCTGGCGCATCCCCGCACGGTGATTCGCCGCAAGAAGTTCGGTGCCGATGCTGCTCAGTTGATTGAGACTTTCGCGCGCGAAAACGTCGCCGCGATCATTCTCGGCCTGCCCGTCAATATGGATGGTTCGGAGGGGCCCCGCGCACAGGCAAGCAGGGCCTTCGCCCGCAATCTCGGCCCGCTGACGCCGCTGCCGATCGTCCTGTGGGACGAACGGCTTTCCACGGTCGCCGCGGAACGTTCGCTGATCGGATTGGATGTATCGCGCGCCAGACGCTCAGCGATCATCGACGCCGAGGCCGCGGCCTTCATTCTTCAGGGCGCGCTCGACCGGTTGAGAATACTCTCGTCAAACGGCCCGAAATAACGCTGCCGCCTGTCTGCGATCCAGGCGATGATCTGGCGCCTGCGGCGAACGGCGAAAATCGCCAGTATGATCGCGGTGTCCAGAACGCAGGCCTTGGCGACCAGGATCGGAATGGTCGTCGGCTCGATACCGAGCATGTTGCCGTATATCTGGAACGCGAAGTCGTGGAACTCGCGGCTCAGAAACAGCAGGCCGAAGTTCCAGTCGTAATACGACAGGAAGAACCAGCCCCACAAAAGACCGAGCGGCGTCGCCCAGAAAAGCAGAATGTAGCGCATCACTGCCCTCCGCGGGCGAATTCGCCGCGCATCGGAAAATGAACGATCTCGGCGCTCGGCTGTTTGAACTCGACGGAATAGACATGCGCGGCCTCGATGGCCCGGTCACGTACCTCGCGCGGCGCCAGCGTCTGTTTCGGCTCCGGACCGATTCGCGACAGCAAAAGCGAGATGACGAGTGCGGCCACCAGCAGCCCGCAGCTGATCATGATCGGCACGGATGCATCGAGCACGGTAGCCAGAAAGATCACGCCGCCAATGCCGAAAGCCCCGCCATGGGCAAGTTCGCTCGGATTGTCGATGCCGCGCGACCAGTCGTCGTCACCGATGAGCGCGGTCAAAAGCATCCAAAGGAAAAGCGAGGTCACGATGGCCGACCCGAGCGAAAGGCCGCCCATCATCGGTTCGCTCGCCAGCGGCTCGATGCCCAGCAGCGGCACCGCGAACGGTACGGCGGCCCGCGCCACGTCAAGGCCGTCGGTCGCGGCCACCATGGCGATAATTGCCAAGGTTCCGAATACCGCGATCCAGCACGTCGAAAGTGCGATCTTGACTGCTTTGTGCATCAATTGCCGCCTCCTCGCCCGCAAACTGGCGGTATGCGCTGACAGCTGCAATCGAAACCAATTGTTAAGGTTAACCGCCGCGGCGTTACCCACAGGCGCACTGCCTTTACACGGCGGATGCGCGAGCCTAAGCCGGGAAACACATCATCCGGACACCGGACGCAATGCTCCCCATCTTCGAAAGCATCCTTCCGATCTTCCTTCTCATTGTGGTCGGCAATCTTCTGAGCAAGGTGCCGAAACTGGACCGGCCCGTGTGGGAGAGCATGGAGATAATCTCCTACTGGGTGCTCTACCCGACGCTGCTCTTCACGACCATTCTGCACGCCGACCTGAGCGATCTGGCGCTCGACGCCATGCTCGGCGCATTGCTTTTCGCAGTCGCGCTGATGGGCGCGTTTTCAGCCGCCCTGTGGCCGCTCTTCAAAGCCGCAGCTATCTCGAACGGACCTGAGTACACGTCGATATTCCAGACCACCATGCGCTGGAACGGATTTATCGCCCTCGCCGTTGCGCAAAAGCTGTATCCGCCCGAGGCCAGCGCGGTCGTCGCGCTTGCGATGGCGACAATCATCATACCGCTCAACCTGTCGTCGGTCGCCGTGCTGGTGCGGCTGGGGACCGGCGAACCAAACTGGCGGCGCACCATGCGGGCGATGGCCACCAATCCGCTGATAATCTCGGTTCTGCTGGCAATTCTCCTGCGCTTCCTGCCCGACGGCCTGTACGAACCCGTCGGCGAAGCCGTGCGCCTGGTCGGCAGCGCAGCAATCGGCATGGGCCTGCTTGCGATCGGTGCCGGCCTGCGCCCGATGGATGCTTTGAAGCCGCGCGCCATCATGTGGCTGCCGCTGGTACTGAAGCTGCTCGTTTTTCCGGCGCTGCTAGTCACGCTGGCATGGACATTCGGCGTACGCGGCGACCAGATCGTCTATCTGGCTCTGTGCGGCTCCGTACCGACGGCCATGAACGGTTACATTCTGGCCCGCCAGCTCGGCGGCGACGCCGAATTTTATGCCGCCGAAGCCACGCTCCAGACGGCATTTGCCTTCATCACCATGCCGGTCGTGCTGTCGCTCGCCGCTCAGCTGGCATCCGGATAGAGCGTGTCGACAATCGCGCCCGCATCGTGGCGGCCGTCGAGCATGCCGTAGGTGCCGCGCCACTGGCCGGCAAGCCGCGTTTCCACAAACGCATCTGCGATCCGCCCAGCGCCCATGCGCCTCAATTCAGCCGCTGCTGCCGAAAGTGCCAGCTGCTCGGTGAGGATACGCGCCGAACCCTCGTCCGATGCCGCGACGCCAATTGCGGCCTTGATGACCTCGATGGCTCCGCGTCCGGCCGTGCCGAGATCGCGCCCGATGGCTTGCATCACCTCTTCGAAAAGCTGCGGTCCGCGCGCCAGAACGCGAAGAACATCGAGCGCCATAACGTTGCCCGAACCCTCCCAGATGGCGTTGACCGGGACCTCGCGATAATAGCGCGACAACGGCGCTTCCTCGACATAACCGTTGCCACCAAGGCACTCCATCGCCTCGTAGATCAGCGCCGGCGCGGTCTTGCACACCCAGTATTTCACCACCGGTGTCATGACGCGCACGAATGCCGCCTGCTCGCGGTCGTTTGCCGCCTCGTCGAACGCCCGCGCCAGCCGGAATGCGAGCGCCGTCGCCCCCGCGACATCGAGCGCCATGTCGGCCAAAACCCGCTGCATCAGCGGCTGGTCGACAAGCGCCGTGCCGAAGGCCTGGCGGTGCCTTGCATGATGGACCGCTTCGGCAAGCCCCGCCCGCATGATGGCCGACGAACCCAGCGCGCAGTCGAGGCGCGTCAGCGTCACCATGTCCATGATCGTGCGAATGCCCTTGCCGGCCTCCCCCACTAGATCGGCGTGGACTCCCTCGAACTCGACCTCGGACGAAGCGTTGGATCGGTTGCCGAGTTTGTCCTTGAGGCGCTGGAAATGGAGGCCGTTCGGCGTCCCGTCATCGCGCATGCGCGGCACCAGGAAACACGAAAGCCCCTCCTCCTGTTGTGCCAGCATCAGAAACGCATCAGACATCGGCGCCGACATGAACCATTTGTGGCCGCTCAGCCGGTAGCTGCCGTCCCGGGCAGGCATGGCGGTGCTGGTATTGGCGCGCACATCCGTCCCGCCCTGCTTTTCGGTCATGCCCATGCCGAGCGTAAGCCCGGCTTTTTTAAAGGGCGCGGCATGCGAGGGATCGTATTTGCGCGATGTCGCCAGCGGCGCCCATTTGCGGAAAAGGTCCGGCGTACCGATCAAGGCCGCCAACGACGCATTCGTCATCGTGATGGGGCACAGATGCCCCGTCTCCAATTGCGACATGAGATAGTAGCGGACCGCCCGAATCTGGTGCCGCCGGCCCTGCTCGGCCTTGCTGTTTTCCCAAACGCTCGAATGCAGGCCCAGGGAGACCGAGCGCCGCATCAGCGCGTGGTAGGCCGGATGGAATTCCACCTGATCGAGCCGGTTGCCGCGCTGGTCATGTGTTTTGAGCTGCGGCGTCTGAGCGTTTGCAATGCGCGCCAGATCGAGCGCTTCTGCCGACCGCACGAATCGGCCCAGGAGCTCCAGCTCCTTACGTATTGGCTCGGCAAAATCCTCCGACAGCTGCGTCAGCAAAGGGTCGCTGCGCAGCGCATTCGTGCCGGATATCGGCGGGGATTGGTTGAACACGTCGTGCGTCAAGCGGAATTACCTCGTTGGTCGGTGCCGTGGGCGGACTGTGCCGCATTTGGCATCAAATATATAGCGGCGCAGCAAATGACGCCTTAACCGAATTCGGGGGAAAGGTTCCCGGGCGCAACACATCGCCTTGCGGCTGGGCCGGTAGCGCCCTATAGCACCGGCTTGAGATGAGACCAGCCGACACGTTCCCCCTTTTTCCGCACCGGCACCTGCTGGGGATCCAGAGCCTTTCTCCTTCCGATATCGAACTCTTGCTCGACCGCGCCGACGCCGCGGTGGCTATTTCGCGCCAGTCGGAGAAGAAATCCGCCAATCTGCGCGGACGCACGCAGATCAATCTGTTCTACGAAGCTTCCACACGCACCCAGTCGTCGTTCGAACTGGCCGGCAAGCGGCTTGGCGCCGATGTGATGAACATGTCGGTGGGTTCGTCTTCGGTGAAAAAGGGCGAAACCCTTATCGACACCGCAATGACGCTGAACGCCATGCGGCCCGACATCCTGGTTATCCGCCATGCTTCGGCAGGTGCGGCGGCCCTTTTGGCGCAGAAGGTCGGCTGCTCGGTGGTCAATGCCGGCGACGGCGCGCATGAGCACCCGACGCAGGCGCTGCTGGACGCGCTGACGATCCGCCGTGCGCGCGGCGCGCTCGGCAAGCTCACGGTCGCCATCTGCGGCGATGTTCTTCATTCCCGCGTGGCGCGCTCCAACATCGTGCTGTTGAACGCGCTTGGCGCGCGGGTGCGCGTCGTCGGCCCGTCAACGCTGATGCCTGCCGGCATCGAGCGCATGGGCGTTCAGCCCTTCACATCGATGGCCGATGGCCTGCAAGACGCCGACGTCGTCATGATGCTGCGCCTCCAGCGCGAGCGCATGTCTGGCGCGTTTGTGCCTTCGATAAGGGAGTATTTCCGTTATTACGGCCTCGACGCGGAAAAGCTGAAGGCGGCAAAGGAAGACGCGCTGGTCATGCATCCTGGCCCCATGAACCGCGGCGTCGAGATCGCCTCCGAGATTGCAGACGGCCCGCAAAGCGTCATCGAAGAACAGGTGGAGATGGGCGTTGCGGTGCGCATGGCGGTTATGGAGGCGCTGCTTGATCCGCGCCGGAATGCCGGGGATGCGCAATGACGGCGACCGTGTTCACCAACGCGCGCATTGTCGACCCCTCGCGCGGGATCAACGAATATGGCGCGGTTGTCGTCGCCGGCGGCAAAATCAAGGCAGCCAGCGCAAAAGCCCATAATCAGGGCGCACCGGACGGCGCCGAGATCATCGACTGTACCGGCAATCTCATCATTCCCGGCCTGGTCGACAGCCGCGTCTTCATTGGCGAGCCGGGCGCCGAGCATCGCGAGACGATTGCCTCCGCGAGCCACGCGGCCGCAGCCGGCGGCGTAACCTCCGTCATCATGATGCCCGACACCCATCCGGTCATCGACGACCCGGCGCTGGTCGAGTTCGTGCTGCGCACTGCGCGTGAAACGGCTGTCGTCAACATTCACCCCGCGGCGGCGGTGACAAAAGGGCTCGAAGGTCAGGAAATGACCGAGTTCGGCCTTCTGCGCCAGTCGGGCGCAGTTGCCTTCACCGAGGGACGCAACACGATTGCCAATCCGCTTGTCGTGCGCAGAGCCCTCACCTATGCGCGCGACTTTGGTGCCGTGCTCTCGCTTGAGGCCCAGGATGCCGACCTCTCCTGTGGAGGGGTGATGAATGAGGGACTTTACGCAAGCTGGCTCGGCCTGCCCGGCATACCGGCCGAAGCCGAAATCATACCGCTGGAGCGCGATCTTCGGCTCGCCCGCCTGACCGGCGGCGCCTATCATGCGGCCAAATTGTCGACGGCTGTTTCCGCCGAGGCGGTGGCCCGCGCGAAATCGGATGGCGCGCAGGTTACGGCCGGTGTTTCGATCAACCATCTCGCGCTCAACGAGATCGATGTCGGCGAATACCGCACCTTCTTCCGCCTCTCGCCGCCACTGCGCACGGAGGAAGACCGGCTGGCCATGGTCGAGGCACTGCGCAGCGGTGCCGTCGATATCATCTCGTCATCGCACGACCCGCAGGATGTCGACACCAAACGCCTGCCTTTCGCCGATGCGGCCACCGGCGCGATCGGGCTGGAGACCCTGCTCGCCGTGGCGCTTCGCCTGCACCACAATGGCGACGTTCCGCTGCTGCGCCTCATAGATGCGCTGTCCACCGCGCCGGCGCGGCTGTTCGGCCTGCCTGGCGGCACACTGGCGCCTGGCGCGCCCGCCGATCTGGCGGTTGTCGATCTGGACTTTCCCTGGATCGTTCGCGAAGCCGACATTCGCTCGCGTTCCAAGAACACCTGCTATGAGGGCGCGCGATTGCAGGGCAAGGTGTTGCAAACAATGGTCGCGGGCCGCACAGTCTTCCAGACCTAGCCCGCGTTGCGCCGGGCGCAACACGCATACCGGAGGATACCTTGTTTGCCCTGACGCTACTCGCGGCTCTGCTGTTCGGCTATTTGCTCGGCTCGATCCCGTTCGGGCTGATCCTCACGCGTGCCGCAGGATTGGGCGATGTCCGCAAGATCGGCTCGGGCAATATCGGCGCGACCAATGTGCTCAGAACCGGCAACAAGGGTCTGGCCGCCGCCACTCTGCTGCTCGACGCGCTGAAGGGTACGGCCGCCGTAGTTATCGCCAGCACCTACGGCATCGAGCTCGGCCTGATTGCCGGGCTTGGCGCGTTTCTGGGCCATCTCTTTCCCGTCTGGCTGCTTTTCAGGGGCGGCAAGGGAGTCGCCACCTATATCGGTGTGCTGCTCGGCATCGCCTTTCTGCCGCTTCTGTGGGCGTGGGTGCCTGTCGTTGTGTTCGCAGGCGTCTGGCTCGCCACCGCCATCATCCTTCGATATTCCTCACTGGCCGCCCTGCTTGCCGCCGTCATCACGCCTGCCGCCACATGGTATGTCGGTCTGGCCGACATCGCGGTAGGTCTGGGCTTCATGTCGTTGCTCCTCATCGTCAAACACCAGGCCAACATTCGCCGTCTTCTTTCAGGCAATGAATCGAAGATCGGATCCAAGGGGTGACCACGCCCCTGGGCAGCGGTCAGCATCTGACCGACCGCCAGCGGGTCGCCTGGTTGCGGCTGATCCGGACAGAAAATGTCGGCCCGCAGACATTCCGCGATCTGATCAATCGCTTCGGTTCAGCCGAGGCGGCGCTAAGTGCATTACCCGAACTTGCCAGCCGCGGTCGCGCAGGGACGCCGATCCGGCCCTTCTCTGCCGAGGCGGCAGAGGACGAAATGGCGCGCACTGAACGCTTCGGTGCGCGTTTCGTTGCGCTGGGCGAACCCTCCTACCCGCCATTGCTGCGGCGCATAAGCGGTGCGCCGCCTCTGCTCGCCGTCAAAGGTCAGTCCGCCGCTCTGCAACTGCCCTCGATTTCGATGGTGGGAGCACGCAACGCGTCCCTCTCCGGCATCAAGATGGCGCGCAAGCTGGCGTCGGAGTTCGGCAAACGCGGTTATGCCGTTGCGTCCGGCATGGCGCGCGGCATCGATGCCGCCGCCCATGAGGCGAGTCTCGACACCGGAACCGTCGCCATGCTTGCCGGAGGGCTCGACCAGCCTTATCCGCCGGAAAACATGCAACTGTTCGAGATGATCTGCGAGCGCGGCGCGGCCGTATCGGAGATGCCCTTCGGCTGGGAACCGCGGGCCCGCGATTTTCCGCGCCGCAACCGCCTTATTGCGGGCGTCTCCATGGCACTCGTTGTTGTTGAGGCGGCCCTGCGCTCGGGCTCCCTGATCAGTGCCCGCTATGCCGGCGATTTCGGTCGGCTGGTCTTTGCTGTTCCCGGCTCCCCCCTCGACCCGCGCTCCGCAGGCACCAACGGGCTGATCAAGGACGGCGCCAGCCTCGCGACGGGAGCGGATGACGTTCTGGATGCGCTGGAACCGCTTTCGGGCGTTCCCGGGCCGCGCGACGACAGCTTTTCCGAACCGCCCGACTTCGACGCTGCACCGCCACCCGACGATGACGATCGCGCCCGTGTCATCGAGGCCCTCGGCCCCTCGCCCGTCACAATCGACGAGCTGATCCGCCACACGAGCGCTCACCCGGCGCAGATTTTCATGATTCTGCTCGAGCTTGATCTGGCAGGGCGCCTGGAACGCCACCCGGGCGGCGGCGTGTCACTTATCCTGTAGCGGATACCCCTGTTTCACGCGCGTTGGCCGCGCGCCACGGATTATGTCACTTGCCTCGACATAGGCCATCTCGACAAGGTAGGCGAGCATGTCGCATCGCTCCACCTCCGCCATCTGGCGCAACTGGCCGAGCATGGACTGGATATAGTCCAGATTGTCGGTCCGCCTTGCTTTTTCAGCGAGCTGGCGCATACGGGCAAGCGCTCCTGGTCCGGTCGCACGGGCGCCTTTTGTTATTGTTCGCTGCGCCGCGCGGGTCAGAACGATTCTTCATGCCCCAATGGGGCAAACACCTACCGACATTGATCAGAAATTGCAATAATTCAACTGAAATAAACCATTGGTTGTATTCTCGCGCAGCCGGAATTTTGGTGCCCGCCCTTGACCGAACGCAAAACCGCAGCCATGTGACGACACTGTTTTCAACTGAACTGCTACGCCAAGGCGACAGCCGAGCGTGAAGGGTTACGGTCCACGCATGGACATCGTCGTCGTCGAATCGCCCGCCAAGGCCAAGACGATCAACAAATATCTCGGCCGGGACTACAAGGTTCTGGCCTCCTTCGGCCATGTGCGGGACCTGCCGCCCAAGGACGGTTCCGTGCGACCGGACGAGGACTTCGCGATGTCCTGGTCGGTCGATGGCGCATCCTCGAAACGGCTGTCTGAAATCACGAAGGCGGTGAAGGAAGCCGACGGCCTGATCCTCGCCACCGATCCGGATCGCGAAGGCGAAGCGATCTCCTGGCATGTGCTTGAAGTGCTGCGCCAGAAGAAGGCGCTGAAAGACAAGCCCGTCCGCCGTGTCGTCTTCAATGCCATCACCAAATCGGCCGTGCTCGACGCCATGGCCAACCCGCGTGACATCGATGTGCCGCTGGTCGACGCCTATCTGGCCCGCCGCGCACTGGACTATCTCGTCGGCTTCACGCTCTCGCCGGTGCTGTGGCGCAAGCTGCCGGGCGCGCGCTCCGCCGGGCGCGTACAGTCGGTAGCGCTGCGCCTCGTCTGCGACCGCGAAGGCGAGATCGAGCGTTTCGTGAAGCAGGAATACTGGCTGCTTTCATCGACGCTGCTGACGCCGCGCGGCGATAGCTTCGAGGCGCGCCTCACCGAGTTCGACGGCAGGAAGCTGCAGAAGCTCGACATCGGCAGCAAGGAAGAGGCAGACCGCATCAAGGCAATGCTGGAAGGCGCTGCCTTCAAGGTGCTTTCGGTCGAGGCCAAGCCGACGCGGCGCAACCCCGCTCCGCCATTCACCACATCAACGCTGCAGCAGGCCGCCTCATCGCGGCTGGGTTTTGCCGCAAGCCGGACCATGCAGGTCGCACAGCGGCTTTACGAAGGCATCGACATCGGCGGCGAGACTGCCGGCCTCATCACCTATATGCGAACCGACGGTGTCCAGATGGCGCCTGAGGCGATCGAGGCCGCACGCTCGGCAATCGCAAACGAGTTTGGCGATCGCTATCTGCCGGAGAAGCCGCGCCACTACTCGACCAAGGCGAAAAACGCCCAGGAAGCTCACGAGGCGATCAGGCCGACCGATTTCACGCGCACGCCCGACCAGATGCGCGGCATGCTCGATGCCGATCAGGCCCGCCTTTACGAAATGGTCTGGAAGCGCGCCATTGCCAGCCAGATGAACCCGGCCGAGATCGAGCGCACAACCGCCGAGATCGATGCAACCGGCCCAGGTGGCAAAGCACGGCTGCGTGCCGTCGGTTCCGTCATTCGCTTTGACGGTTTCATTGCCGCCTACACCGACCAGAAAGAAGACGACGCGGAGGAGGAAGACGCCCGCCGCCTTCCCGAAATCCGCGACGGCGAGGCGCTCGACCGCGAAAAGGTCACAGCCAGCCAGCACGTCACCGAGCCGCCGCCGCGCTACACCGAGGCCTCTCTCATCAAGAAGATGGAAGAGCTCGGCATCGGCCGCCCCTCCACATATGCAGCGACGCTCAAGACGCTTGAAGACCGCGACTACGTGACGATCGACAAGCGCCGCCTGTTTCCGCAGGCCAAGGGCCGGCTCGTCACGTCGTTCCTTGAAAGCTTCTTCGAGAAGTATGTCGAGTACGACTTCACCGCTTCGCTGGAACAGCAGCTCGACGAGATTTCCGACGGCCGTTTGGCCTGGAAGGACGTCCTGCGCGACTTCTGGAAGGATTTCTCCGGCCATATCGACGAGATCAAGGACTTGCGGGTCACCGAGGTTCTCGATGCGCTGAATGAAGAGCTGGCACCACTCGTCTTCCCGCAGCGTGAGGACGGCTCCAATCCGCGCATCTGCCCGCGCTGCGGTACCGGCAATCTGTCGCTCAAGCTCGGCAAATTCGGCGCCTTCGTCGGCTGCTCAAATTACCCTGAGTGCGGCTATACCCGCCAGCTCGGTGCCGACGCCAACGGCGGCAACGGCGCCGACGATGACAGCGGTGACCGGGTTCTGGGTACCGATCCCTACACCAGCGAGGAAATCGTGCTGAAAAGCGGCCGTTTCGGCCCCTATGTCCAGCGCGGCGAAGGCAAGGAGGCCAAGCGCTCCAGCCTGCCGAAAGGCTGGGCGGTGGCCGAGATGGACCATGAGAAGGCGCTGGCGCTCCTGTCGCTGCCGCGCGATGTCGGCAAGCATCCCGAAACAGGCAAGATGATCTCGGCCGGTATCGGCCGCTACGGCCCCTTCGTGCTTCACGACGGCACCTACGCCAATCTGGAAACTGTCGAGGACGTGTTTTCGATCGGCCTCAACCGGGCGGTCACAGTGATCGCGGAAAAGCAGTCAAAAGGCAGCCGCGGCCGCACCTCGACGGCTCTCGCCGAGCTCGGCGACCATCCCGATGGCGGCAAGATCACGGTGCGCGATGGTCGCTACGGGCCCTATGTGAATTGGGGCAAGGTCAACGCGACCCTGCCAAAGGGCAAGGATCCGGCCTCCGTGACCATGCCGGAGGCTCTGGAGCTGATCGCCGCCAAAGCCGCGAAAGGCGGCAAGAAGCCGGCGCGCACCAAGGCAAAGGCCAAGCCCAAAGCCAAATCGAAAAGCAGCAAGGACTGACCGTTGGCCCGGCGCACCACCCCAGGGAGCAAGGCCGGGCGCAGCGCGGATGCTTCCGGCAGCCATCGTCCCTCGCCGCAGGACATTCTCGACTTCCTGGCCGCCAACCCGGACCAATCCGGCAAGCGCGAAATTGCCCGCGCTTTCGGTCTGAAAGGAGCCGACCGCGCCTGGCTTAAGGACTTGCTGGGCGAAATGACCGACAGCGGCCAGATCGAAAAACGCGGCAAACGCGTCGTGCAGCCCGGTGGCCTGCCGCATGTCGTTGAACTCGACATCTTCTCGCGCGATCGCGACGGCTTGCTGCTAGCTCGCCCTTCCGAATGGCCCGATGATGGCGGCGCACCGCCGCTGGTGCAGGTGCGCACCAAACGCGGCAAACCCTCGCCAGGTATAGGCAATCGTGTGCTGGCCCGCGTCTTTCCTGCAAAGGGCGGCAAAGGCCCCGCCTACACCGCGCAGGTCCTGAAGAAGATCGACCGCACGCGCGACACCGTATTAGGTGTCATCCGCAAGGCCGGCGACGAATTCCGTCTCGAACCCGTGACGCGCGGCGAACCTCAACTCAACATCGCGGCCGACGCGCTCGGCGACGCCAAGGCAGGCGACCTCGTGGAGGCCGAGCCGGACAGGTCGAGCCGCCGTTATGGCCCGCCGCGCGGCCGTGTCAGCGCGGTGATCGGCTCAATGGCGAGCGAGAAGGCGATCTCCATGATCGCCATTCATGCCCACGGCATCCCGAATGTATTTCCCGACGCGGTGATCAAGGAAGCCGAAGCTGCGAAGCCGGCAAAGATGTCGGGCCGGGAAGACTGGCGCAAAGTGCCGCTCATCACCATCGATCCCGCCGATGCCAAGGATCATGACGACGCAGTATACGCTACACCCGACGCGGACGAAAAAAACCCAGGTGGCTTCATCGTCGATGTCGCCATCGCCGATGTTGCCACTTACGTCACCGGCGGCTCGGCCATGGACCGCGAGGCGCTGAAACGCGGCAATTCGGTCTACTTCCCGGACCGCGTGGTGCCGATGCTCCCGGAACGCATTTCGAACGATCTGTGTTCGCTGCGCGAGAAGGAGGACCGCCCGGCGCTTGCCGTCCGCATGGTGTTCGACGCCAGTGGCAAGAAACTGCGCCACAGCTTCCACCGCATCATGATGCGCTCGGCCGCGCGGCTGGCCTATACCGAGGCGCAGGCCGCGATCGACGGCACGCCGAACGACAAGACCGGCCCGCTTCTGGAAACGGTTCTCAGGCCGCTCTGGGATGCCTATGCAGCTCTGAAGAAGGGCCGCGGCAAGCGCCAGCCGCTCGAACTCGACCTGCCCGAACGCAAGATCCTCCTGAAGGATGACGGCACGGTCGACAAGGTGATCGTTCCCGAACGCCTCGATGCACACAAGCTGATCGAGGAGTTCATGATCCAGGCCAACGTCGCGGCGGCGGAGACCCTGGAGGCCAGGCGCAAGGCGCTGGTCTACCGCGTACACGACGCGCCATCGCTGGCCAAACAGGAGGCGCTGCGCGACTTCCTGCGCACGGTCGGCATCTCGCTGGCGCGCGGCGCGCAGATGAAGCCGGCGCAGTTCAACAATATCCTTTCCCAGGTGCGCGGCACCGACCACGAGGAGCTGGTCAACGAGGTGGTGCTGCGCTCGCAGAGCCAGGCCGTCTACACGCCTGAAAATCTTGGCCATTTCGGCCTCAATTTGAGACGGTACGCGCACTTCACCTCACCCATCCGCCGATATGCCGACCTTCTGGTCCACCGCGCCCTGATAGGCGCGCTGGGGTTCGGCCCCGAGGGCCTGACAAAAGACGAAGAAGCCCGGCTTGAGGAAACTGCAGCCCTCATTTCGACATCGGAGCGCCGGGCGATGGCGGCCGAGCGCGAAACGGTGGACCGCCTCGTCGCCCGCCATCTCGCAGACCGTATAGGTGCCGATTTCGCCGCGCGCATTTCCGGCGTCACCAAATCCGGCCTCTTCGTCCAGCTGCCGCATTTTGGCGCAGATGGCTTTATTCCCGTGTCAACTTTGGGCGATGACTACTATGTCTACGAAGAAGCGGCGCATGCGCTTGTCGGCCAACGCTCGGGAAAGGGCTACCGTCTGGCGGATCGCGTCGATGTGAGATTGAAGGAAGTAACGCCACTCGCCGGATCGATGCTTTTCGAGATGCTGACCGAACCCGGCCCCATGCCACAGGGAACGCGCTCGTTTCACAAATCGAAGCGGCGCACCGGCGCACGAAGCGGACGCGCAAGCACCGGCCGCGGCAGGAGAAGATGATGGCTGAAGAACTAACCACGCAATACCGTCAGAGCCCGGCGCGCGCCGTTTGGCCCGCGGTCTGGAACGGCACGCGCTGCCGCTGCCCCAAATGCGGAGAAGGCCGGTTGTTCCGGACATTCCTGAAGACGCAGGAAAACTGCCCGGTGTGCAACGAGGAACTCCATCACCAGCGCGCCGACGATTTCCCGGCCTATCTGGTTGTCTTTATCGTCGGGCACATCGTTGTCGGCGCCTATATGGGCTTTGAGACCATGTTCGAGCTGTCGACCTGGCAGCATCTGGCGATCTGGATCCCGATCACGGTGTTGTCCGCCATCGCGCTCATCCAGCCCATCAAGGGTGCTGTCATTGGCCTGCAATGGGCGCTGCGCATGCACGGTTTCGGCGGCGCTGCGGATCAGCCCGAAAAGCTCTGAACGATGGCGACTGACCGGCGCAGCAACGCAATGGCAGGCATGTCTCGCGAAGCGCTGGATCATGCCGAAAGCAAAGACTTTGCGCTCGGCACCGGCCCCAAACGTCCGCGCGACGCGGCAACCCTGATCCTGCTCGACCGCGAAGGCGCCAGCGTCCGCGTGCTGCTCGGACGGCGCAGCCGCCATCATGCCTTCATGCCGGGCCGTTTTGTTTTTCCGGGCGGACGCACGGATCCTGCCGACGCGCGCATAGCGGTTGCGTCGGACCTGCATCCCGACGAAAAGCAGAAACTGCGCGGCACAGGTTCGCGTGCAAGCGACGCGCGCGCCCGCGCCATTGCGCTGTCTGCTATCCGCGAAACCTACGAAGAAGCGGGATTGCTGATCGGCAATCCCGGCAGTTTCCAGACCCGCAATCCTGGCTGGGCGGGGTTTGCCGAGCACAATGTCGTACCCTCGCTCGACCGGCTGCGATACCTCGCGCGCGCCATCACGCCCCCTGGCCGCGTGCGCCGATTCGATACGCGTTTTCTGGTAGCCTGGAAGGACGATATTGCGGTGGAACTGCCGGACGGCGGTCCGACCGAAGAGCTGGAAGAGCTCGCATGGTTCAACCTCGGCGAAGCCAAGGAGCTTGAGGTTCCGCTGATCACCAAGACCGTGCTTGCGGACCTTGAAACACGGCTGGCGAACGACCCCGATCTGCGGCCGGGAGCAGCGATTCCGTTCTACCGTATGCGGCATCGCCGCTTTCAGCGCGAGCTGCTTTGACGCGGCAGCCGCATTCTGGCGCTCGCCAAGCTTGACTTTCGCCGCACAGCCATTATGTCTCGCGCCAGTTTCCCGCAGCCGGGCCGTTTTGTCCCGAAGTCGCGGCACTCACACCAGACATCTACGGAACCACGACTATGGCCAAGGCTACGACCATCAAGATCAAGCTGCTTTCGACAGCTGACACGGGTTACTTCTACACCGCGAAGAAAAACACCCGCACCATGACGGACAAGCTGACCAAGCGTAAATACGACCCGGTCGCGAAGAAGCACGTCGAATTCAAAGAAGCCAAGATCAAGTAGGCTTTTTCAGTCGGCACATGTTCGGACGCCGCCTCAGGGCGGCGTTTTTTGTTGCGCCGCGGTCAAGCGGCGCTGCCTGTCGTCGATCTGGAAGAATGGGGGCCGGCCGGCATCTGACAGCGGTACGAGGAGGCCACTATATGCCAGCGCCGACCGGCCGACCCCACGGACCCAGGAGATGCGGCGGACCTGAGCATCATGGGGTATTTGACAGACGGCACCATTGCTGGCCCCAGCGGCACCCGTCCTGTCCCGAAATGACAGTCGCGCAAGCAAGTCCGAAAATCAACAGTTTCTTAACTAACCGGCCTAGGGCACTGAGATTAAGGTAAATATGCCGGGTCGGCAGACCTTGCGGCACTCAAAGTCGCCCGCGCGGCGCGGTTCAGGCAGCCTTTGCAACAACCTTGTTGCGGCCACTGTTCTTGGCTTCGTAAAGAGCCAGGTCGGCGCGTTTCAGCAATGCCTGCGCATTGTCATGCGGCGGTTGCAGTGACGAAACGCCGACACTCACCGTAACTTCGATTTGTTTGCCGCTATTGCCGATCACGAACGGCGTTGCCGCGATATGGGCTCTGACACGCTCGGCGACCTTCTGCGCGATCGCGAATTCTGTGTCCGGCATGACGATGATGAATTCCTCCCCGCCGAAACGGCAGGCAAGGTCGATGCCGCGTACATTCTGCCTGAGCCGGGCAGCGAATTCGCGCAGCACATCGTCGCCGCCATCGTGGCCATGCACGTCGTTGATGGCTTTGAAGCGGTCGATATCGGTGATCATCAGCGACAGTGGGCGACGACGCGCTTCCGCGCGCTCGAAAAGCGTCTCCAGATGACTGTCGAGATACCGCCTGTTGTGCAGGCCCGTCAGGCCGTCGGTGACAGCCATCTCGATCGTCTGCGCAACGCTTGCGCGCAGCTGGTCGTTATAGCGCTTGCGCTTCACTTGCGTGGTCAGGCGCGCCGTCAGCTCCTGCTCGTCCAGTGGCCGGATGAGATAGTCGTTGATGCCGAGCTCAAGCCCGCGCATCACCAGCTCTTCCTCCTCCTCATTGGCGATCAGCATGATCGGCACGAAGCGGGTGCGGTCGATGGAGCGCAGCTGCGAGCACAGCCGCAACGGGTCGAAATTCTCCAGCGCCGTCGAGATGATGACGCAGTCATAACCGTTTTCCGCCGCCTCAAGCAGCCCGACCTGCGGATCGGCGATAATTTTCAGGTCGGCCTTGCCCCGCAGGTAACGCGCCACCCTGTCGGCGTGGTTCTGGCGTTCTTCGACCAGCAGAACCTTCGGCACTCCCGACCCGGCGGTCGATCCGCGGCTCAAAAGCTCCTCGATGCCGATACTGCGCGTGGTCGACGCACGCAGACGCAGCTCGTCGGTCAGCGTCTTGAGGCGCACCAGGCTCTTCACTCGTGTGATCAACTGCAGGTCGCTGACCGGTTTGGTCAGGAAGTCATCGGCCCCGGCCTCGAGCCCCCGGACCCGGTCCGAAATCTGGTCGAGCGCCGTCACCATGACGATGGGAATATGCGCCGTCGCGGGATCGTTCTTCAGCCGCCGGCAGGTCTCGAAACCGTCCATCTCCGGCATCATGACATCGAGCAAAACCACGTCGACCTTGCCGTTCTCACAGGTCTCGAGCGCCTCGGCGCCGCTGTAGGCTTTCAGCACTTCGAAATACTCGGCCAAAAGCCGCGTTTCGAGCAGCGTTACATTGGCTTTGACGTCGTCGACGACCAGAATGCGCGCGGTCATCAGGCGTCACCCAGATAGGATTTGATCGTCTCGATGAAGCGCGGCACGGAAATCGGCTTGGAGATATAGGCCTCGCAGCCGCCTTGTCTGATCCGCTCTTCGTCGCCTTTCATGGCGAACGCGGTCACCGCGATAACCGGAATGGTGTGCAGGTCGTCGTCTTCCTTCAGCCATTTGGTGACTTCGAGGCCGGACACCTCGGGAAGCTGGATATCCATCAGAATCAGGTCGGGCGTATGCAGACGCGCAAGGTCGAGCGCCTCCAGCCCGTTACGCGTGCGCACGGTTTCGTATCCGCTTGCCTCGATGAGGTCGCGGAAGAGCTTCATGTTGAGCTCGTTGTCCTCGACGATCATCACTTTCTTGGCCATGGCCGCTCCGCCCGCTTTACCGGATCCGCCGCACAATTTACGCGAATCCAGGCGCAACTATACGCCGCATTGATTGACGAAAGGCAAACCCGGGGGCCGATTTCCCGTTGCGGCGGAAAACCGGAGAGCCGCAGGCCTTGCAGCACGGGTTCAGCCACGCTATCGCCGGTCCGAACAGGGAGAAATGTGAACTTTGGGAAACGAGCGGCAGAATTCCGCAACGGCGCGCGCCGCGGCCGAGGCGATCGCGGTTGAAGCGCTTGCCTTCATTGCGTCCGACGAAAAGCTGCTGCCGCGTTTCCTCGCCATCACCGGCATCGAAGCATCCGAAATCCGGCGCGCCGCCGCCACACCTGGTTTTCTCGCCGGCGTGCTGCAGTTCATCGCTGCGCATGAGCCGACCCTGATGCAATTCGCCGAGGCTTCGGGACACAACCCTGCGGCGGTGACCAAGGCAATCGGCGCGCTTCCTTTCGGCGCCGACAATTTCGACCGGTCGGTATGAGCATCGACCCCGAAACGGCACGCCAGATCGAGGAACTGTCGCGCGACAACCGGCCGCTTCTGGTTCTCGATGTCGATGACGTCCTGGTCGAGTTCATCCGCCCTTTCCCCGATTACCTGAAATCAAAAGGCCATGAGCTGCGGCTGGAAAGTTTCAGGCTGCATGGCAATGTCTACGACACGGCCTCCGGCGAGCCTGCGGAACGCGAAACCGTTTCCGGCCTGCTCGACGGCTTTTTCGCCGACCAGGAGGCCTGGCAGACGCTGACGCAGGGTGCAGCCGAGGCGCTTGCGTCGTTTGGCGAGGCCGCCGAGATCGTCCTGCTGACGGCCATGCCACACCGGCATCGCGACACCCGGCGGCGCCTTCTCGATTCTCTTGGAGTTCGATACCCCTTGCTCACTACCGAGGCCCCCAAGGGTCCGGCAATCCATGCATTGCGCGGCACGTCCGGACGTCCTGTCGCATTTGTCGACGACCTGCCCCCCAATCTGGTTTCGGTGCGTGAACATGTCGGCGACGCCCATCTGTTCCATCTCATGTCCGACAACGCATTGCGGAACCTCATGCCCCCGCTCGACGACGGCATTCACACAGTGGATGACTGGCCGGACGCCGCGCCGCGCATTGCGCGTGCCCTCGGCATCTGAGCCTCAAAGCTCCAGCCGCATCAGCGGACGGCCTGGCTTGCGCTCGGCCATGACCGCAAAACCGGCCTGCTCGAACACCCGCCTGGATCCGACAAAAAGACCGATGGAACGGGATGTCTTCGCTTCCGTCATCGGACATGCCTCCAGCAGCTTTGCGCCATTGGCTCGCGCATGCTCGATGCCGGCTTCGACCAGCAGGTGCGACAGCCCCTTGCCGCGCGCGGCCGAGCGAATGAAAAAGCACGAGATGGCCCACACCGATGGATCGTCCGCAATACCATCGGTCAGCGGCGCCGATGCACGGCCCTTGTTGTTCCATTCGGGTATGTCGGCCCGCGGCCCGATCTGCATCCAGCCAGTGGCGCGCCCGCCTTCGAAAGCCAGCAGCCCCGGCGGTGGCCCGGCTTCGATCCGCGCCCTGATATGCGCCTTGTTGCCCTTGTGATCGGCGGCGCGCCGCGCTGCCGGCGGCAAACGGAAATGCGTGCACCAGCAGCCATAGCAGGCGCCCTGCTTGCCAAACAGTTCCTCGAACGCTGGCCACAGATCGTTCGTCAGCGGCTTGAATGTCGTCACAATGCCCTCTCCCGCGCGCAAAACGCCACCACAAGGCCGCTTGCCGCTGCCTGTGCCACACATTAAACTGCCGAATTGTTCTTGTTATGTTCACAGAACCAGCGATGCTTGTCAACGACCCTTTGCATGGTTTCTGCCGTGACTGCTCATCGTTTCAGAGGGGATCGGCGCGCAGGTGCACCGCATGCGGAAGCCCGCGCATCGTACGCCACGCGGAGCTCTATCGCCTGCACATCGCGCATGTCGACTGCGACGCGTTTTATGCGGCGGTCGAAAAGCGCGACAACCCCGAATTGCGCGACAAGCCGGTCATTATCGGCGGCGGCAAACGCGGCGTCGTATCCACCGCCTGTTATATTGCCCGCATCCGTGGCGTGCGTTCCGCGATGCCGATGTTCACGGCTTTGGAGGCGTGTCCGGAGGCCGTTGTCATCCCGCCCGACATGGAAAAATACAGCCGCGTCGGGCGCGAGGTGCGCGAACTCATGCGCGCACTGACACCGCAGGTCGAACCGCTATCTATCGACGAAGCGTTCATGGACCTGGCGGGCACGGAACGACTGCATGGCGTACCGCCTGCCATCGCGCTCGGGCGCTTCGCCGCCCGCATCGAAAGCGAGATCGGAATTACCGCCTCGATCGGACTGTCCTATTGCAAGTTCCTGGCAAAGATTGCCTCGGACTTCGAGAAGCCGCGCGGCTTCTCGGTCATTGGCCGGGAGGAGGCTGTGTCTTTCCTGGCCAAACAGCCGGTGACGATGATCTGGGGCGTCGGCAAGTCCTTTGCGGCAACGCTGGAGCGCGACGGGGTCCGCCAGATCGGCCAGCTGCAGCAGATGGACCGCGGCGATCTCATGCGGCGCTACGGGTCGATGGGCGACCGCCTGTATCACCTTTCGCGCGGCATCGACGACCGCAAGGTGAACCCGGATCAGGACACCAAAAGCGTCTCGGCCGAAACCACATTCAATACCGACCTTGCTGCCGCGGAAGATCTGGTGCCGGTTCTGCGACGTCTCGCCGAGCGCGTTTCGGAACGTCTCAAAAAGGCCGGGCTTGCCGGCCGCACGGTTACGCTCAAGCTCAAGTCGAGCGATTTCAAGACCCGCACGCGCAATCGCCAGCTGACCGACCCCACCCGCCTCGCCGACCGCATTTTCCAAACCGGGCTGGAACTGCTGCGCCGCGAAACCGACGGCACGACCTATCGCCTCATCGGCATCGGTGTCAGCGACTTCATGGATATCGACCGCGCCGATCCTCCGGACCTTGTGGATGTTGGCGCTCGCAAGCGGGCTCTTGCAGAAGGCGCGATCGACAGCCTGCGGGGCAAGTTCGGCAACAGGGCGATCGAGACCGGCTACACTTTCGGCAAGGACAGGAAGTAGCCCTGCGGCACAGCCGCCTGGCTCCTTTTGCGCAGTCTTTTCCGGTACATCGCCGGCATTATTGATTCAAAATGCAAGCTTTCCCGTTACCCGACCCCAATCTTTGCCTGCTTATCATGCCAGCGTTGACCAGCCTGTCTGCTATCCGGGGGGAAGCGTTATGAGCATGGTGAAGGACGCATTTTCGACAGCCGCGACAATCGCGCTGATCATGTTTGCGATCATCGGCACTTTTTATTCGACCATGGACCGGCCGCTATCGGGCGGTGTCCTCGTCTCGCTTTCCGACGAGCGTTAGCACAGATCAGTCGCCGGCCTTGCCCGACAGCTCGTCCAGGATCGGACAGTCGGGCCGCCCATCGCCATGGCAGTGCGTGACCAGGTGCGAAAGCACCTCGCGCAGGCTTTGCAGTTCCTCGATCTTGCGCTGCACTTCGGCCAGCTTCGTCTCCGCGATCGCTTTCACTTCCGCGCTTTCGCGGCCTTTGTCGCCATAGAGCGACAACAGCTGCCTGCATTCGTCGACGGAAAAGCCGAGGCTGCGCGAACGTTGCAGGAAACGCAGGCGGTGCACATCGTCGTCGGAATAGTCACGGTACCCGTTCTCCTGCCTCTCCGGCACGAGCAGCCCGATATCCTCGTAGTAACGGATGGTCTTGGGTGGCAATCCCGCCCGCTCGCCGGCTGTACCAATGTTCATCGCCTGCCTCCTTAGAGCTTCACCGTTCGCAGTCTAAGTGCATTTGAAATGACCGAGACCGACGAAAGGCTCATGGCCGCGGCAGCGATCATCGGAGACAAAAGCACGCCGAGTACGGGGTAGAGTATCCCGGCCGCAACCGGCACGCCCACAGCATTGTAGACGAATGCGAAAAACAGGTTCTGCTTGATGTTGCGGATCGTGGTGCGGGCGAGCCTTCGCGCCCTCACAATACCGGTAAGGTCGCCTTTCACCAGCGTGATCCCAGCACTTTCCATGGCGACATCGGCGCCAGTTCCCATGGCGATGCCGACGTCGGCGGCGGCAAGTGCAGGCGCATCGTTCACGCCGTCGCCCGCCATGGCGACCTTGGCCCCCTTGCGCCGAAGCTCGTCGACCAGCGCCTGCTTGTCCTGCGGCAGCATGTCGGCGCGCACTTCGTCGATGCCGAGCCTGGCGGCAACGGCCCTGGCGGTACGTTCGTTGTCGCCCGTCGCCATGATGATCTTGAGTCCGCTGCGATGCAGCGCGCGTATCGCGCCAGCCGCCGTTTCCTTGATGGGATCGGACACGGCAACGATACCCGCGAGCCTGCCCGCGACGGCCACGAACATGGCCGTCTTGCCTTCGCCGCGCAGCGCGTCGGCGTTTTCCGCAAGCGCGGCCACATCGACACCGAGATCATCCATCATCGCACGGTTGCCCAGCGCGACCCGCTTGCCCGACACCTCGCCGGAAACGCCCTTGCCCGTCGTTGCCTCGAAATCAGATGCGGACGCCAGCTTGATGCCCTTGTCCCCGGCCCCCTCGACAATCGCCTCGGCGAGCGGATGCTCGGAGCCGCGCTCCAGCGATGCCGCCAGCGACAGCACGTCCGCCTCCTCGAAACCGCCTGCGGCGATGATGTCCGTCAGGCGTGGTTTGCCTTCGGTCAACGTGCCGGTCTTGTCGACAATCAGTGTATCGACCGCGGCGAAGCGCTCGAGTGCCTCGGCATCGCGTATGAGAACGCCGGCCTGAGCGCCGCGTCCCGTCGCTGTCATGATCGACATGGGCGTAGCAAGGCCGAGCGCGCACGGGCACGCGATGATCAGCACTGAAACCGCGGAAACGATGGCATAGATCATCGCCGGCGAAGGGCCGAACAGCGCCCAGACACCGAACGCAACGATGGCGACCAGCACCACGGTCGGCACGAAATAGAATGACACCCGGTCGGCCATGCCCTGAATCGGTGCGCGCGAGCGTTGTGCCTTGGCGACCATTTCGACAATCTGCGAGAGCTTGGTTTCGGAACCGACTTTTTCGGCCTCCATGACCAGCGAACCCCTGCCGTTCAGCGTGCCGCCGGTGAGAACGTCACCCTCGACCTTTTCGACAGGCACCGGTTCGCCGGTAATCATGCTCTCATCGATGGATGACCGGCCTTCGACCACGACACCATCGACCGGCACGCTGTCGCCGGGGCGCACGCGCAGGCGGTCGCCGGTCCGCACCTCATCCAGCGGTACATCCGCCTCCGTACCGTCTTCCGCGATGCGCCGCGCCGTCTTCGGCGCGAGATCCAGTAGCGCCCGGATCGCCGAACCGGTGCGCTCCCGCGCCCGCAGCTCCAGGACCTGACCCAGAAATACCAGCGCCACGATTACAGCCGCAGCCTCGAAATAGACCGGAACCGTCCCCTCGTGCCGGAACTGGTGCGGAAACACATCCGGGAACAGGGTTGCGACAACGCTATAGCCGTAGGCGGCGCCCACACCAATGGCGATCAGCGTCCACATGTTCGGGCTGCGGTTGACGATCGACTGCCAACCCCTGTGGAAAAACGGTATCGCCGCCCACAGCACAACCGGCGTCGCGAGAAGCAGCTCCAGCCAGATGGCCGTATTCTCTCCGATCCAGTCGCGGATCGGCAGCCCCACCATGGGGCCCATGGCGATCACGAACAGCGGCAGAGCCAGTATGGCGCTCACTTTGAAGCGGAACGTGAAATCGACCAACTCCGGATTCGGCCCCTCGTCACCGGTCGGCACGCCCATCGGTTCGAGCGCCATGCCGCACAGCGGGCAGGCATCAGGATGGTCGGTCACGATCTCCGGATGCATCGGGCAGGTGTATTGTGTACCGGCCGGCATGGGTTCCGGCTCGGGCCTGTCGCCGAGATACTTGTCCGGGTCGGCCTCGAACTTCGTCCTGCAGCCGGACGAGCAGAAGTAGAAGCCCTGCCCGTGGTGGCGTGCGAGGTGTTTTGCCGTGGCGCGATCCACCGACATTCCGCACACCGGGTCGGTCTCGGTGAGATAGTCTTCCGGCGCTTTGACAAACTTCGTCCGGCAGCCGTCCGAGCAGAAGTGATAGACATGGCCGCCATGCTCGGCTGCGGGCTTGCCTGCATTTGGGTCGACCGTCATCCCGCAGACCGGGTCGCGGATAACCGCGTCGGAGCCTTGCGCGTGAGCGCCGTGCGGCGCGTGTACATGTGTGTGTTCGTGGGCCATCGTCATATCCGAAAATTCTGCATGACAGGGCAGATAGTCCTTCCAGTCACTGGAAGGTCAAGAGCATTGGCCGCTATTTGTGATCGGGCTCGTCATCGTCCGACAGGATGCGTTCCGCCGCGCCGTCGAGATCGTCATACTGGCCGCTCTTAAGCGACCAGAGAAACGCTGCCAGCCCTACCGCGCCGAGCAGCAATGCGATCGGGATCAGAACGACAAGGTTCGTCATGCCGCTTTCGCCACTCCCGCGCCAACCCGCTCAATGCGGTCATTGGACGTTTGAGGCACCTCGCGTTTGAGCGTGAGCCGCATGGCGTTGGCAATCACGATGATCGAGGACAGCGACATGGCAACCGCAGCGATCAGCGGCGTCACATAGCCGAAAATCGCGACCGGCACCGCAATCACATTATAGCCGATGGCCAGCGCGAAATTCTGTCGAATGAGGGTACCTGCCCGCCGCGCAGTCTTCACCGCGGCAGGCACCGCGTCGAGGCTGCCGCGCAGAAACACGAAATCAGCCGCGCTTCGCCCGACGTCGGCTGCAGTTGCCGGTGCCATGGAAACATGCGCGGCCGCCAATGCCGGCGCATCGTTCAGCCCGTCGCCGACCATGAGCGTTTGGTGCCCCTCACCCGCCAGTTCGGCCAGACGTTCGGTTTTGTCGGCAGGAAGCATTTCCGCCCGGCGCGCTGAAATTGCCAGTTGATCGGCAATCGCGTCGACAGCGCCGGCCCTGTCTCCGGACAGGAGCTCGACATCGACACCGTGGCGACCGAGCCAGGCAACAGCTTCCGCCGCTCCAGGCCGCAGCCGTTCGGCAAACCGGAATGCGGCCACCAGCTTGCCATCGCGCGCCAGAACCGTGCCCGATTGACCGCTGCCGTCGCCATCGAGTGCCCAGGCCGCGCGGCCGAGTCGCCACCTGGAAACGCCGTCAAATCCTTCGATGCCGGACCCGGGCACCTCTTCTACGTCACGGAACCGATGGCCGTGAACTTGAACCGCGGCCTCGATGGCGCGCGAATATGGATGCCGGCTGTATGAGGCGAGTTCGGCAGCGATGCCAAGATCGGCGGCGGCAATGTCCTCGGCATTGCTCAGCACCGGGTCTCCGGTTGTCAGTGTGCCTGTCTTGTCGAAGACCGCACGGTCGGCAGCCGCAAGTCGTTCCAGCGCGGACCCGTCGCGCACCATGATGCCCTGCTCGAACAGGCGCCGCGCCGCAACCACCTGCACGATCGGTACCGCAAGCCCGAGCGCGCAAGGACAGGTGATGATGAGAACCGCGATCGCGACGGTGATCGCCCGGTGCCAGTCGCCCGTTGCGGCCATCCAGCCCAGAAAGGTCAGAAATGCCGCAAGATGCACCACCGGCGCATACATGGAAGATGCACGGTCGGCGATGCGCCGGTAGCGCGCGCGCCCGCCTTCGGCGGCTTCCATCATGCGCACCATCTCGGCGAGGAAAGAATCTTTGGCAGCCGCGGAAGCCCGCACGGTGACCGGACGTCCGAGATTGAGCACACCGGCCTGCACCTCATCGCCCACAGCCGCCCGCTGCGGCGCGCTTTCGCCGGTCACTACCGCACGATCGAACTCAGTTTCGCCTTCCGCGATTCTGCCGTCGACCGGCACGCGTTCGCCGGCCGCCACCAGCACTGACATTCCGGGCTCGATCTCGGCCAGAGGCAGATATCGGCGCGACCCGTCATCGTCGCGCACCATCGCACCCGACGGCGTCAGCTTTGCCAGACCGGCCACGGCCGAGCGCGCGCGTTCGCGCATCACATGATCAAGCGTGCGGCCGATAAGCAGGAAGAACAAAAGCATCACCGCCGCATCGAAATAGGCGTGCGCGCCGTGATTGAGCGTTTCGTAGAAGCTCAGCCCATAGGCGAGCGATACCCCGATGGCGATCGGGACGTCCATGTTCATGCGGCCATGGCGCAGCGCGTGCCAGGCCGAGATGTAGAAAATGCGGCCCGCATAGGCGAGCGCAGGCAGGGCGATCAGCGCCGAAATCCAGTGGAACAGATCGCGTGTTGCGCCATCCGCGCCGCTCCACACCGAAACCGAAAGGAGCATGATGTTGCCGGCAGCAAAGCCCGCCACCGCGACGGCGCGGATCAGCTCGCCGAGCACGGTATCGCGCTCATCGGCGCCGGGCATGTAGAGATGCGACGGGTAACCCGCCGCCTCCAGCGTGGTGGTGAAAGGCGGCACCTTGCCCTCGCGCCAGATGATCGCAACCCGTTTGCCTGAAAGGTTCACACGCGCGCTTTTGACGCCGTCCAGCCGGCCAAGCGCCTTCTCGACGGTGCTGATGCACGCGCCGCAATGCACTGTCGGCACCGCGAGGTCGGTTTGTAACAGACCGTCGCCGAGGGGCCGGCTGGCGAACCTGATCTCCTCGGCCGAAAGCGCCGTGCCTGTCGCAGCGCCAGCGCCGTCTTCGGCCCCGGGCGCGCAGCAGCTCATTTCAGGGCTCCGCCCGAGATCACGATGCGCCGGGTGTCGCGATAGGGGCGCTCAAGCCCGGCCTCGGCGTGTATTTCCGCGATCCACAACCCATCTCTCAGCGCGGATGGCGCTGTGAACGACCCGTCGGCGGCCTTTTCGAAGGTGACGCTGGTGTCCTCGGATGTGGACACCGGCCGCTTGAAGTTGGCGGTCACGGCGTTCAAAGCGATGCGCTTGCCGTTGCCGTCTGTCATCTCGTAACGGAGCTGGCCGCCTGAAAGAGCAAGGCTGGGCTGCCAGCCCAATGCTGCCTGCGCCTCCGCTTCGGCGACATTTTCGTTGAATTGCTGGCTGGCGACGTAGGAGTTCTTGACCACAAGCCCGGACCAGCTTTTGCCGGCGAAAACAGCCATCGTGACATTGGCGGTGATCACCACGGCGAAAAACGACACCATGATGATCAGCATGTGTTTGCCGGTGAACTCACCCTTGCCTTGCCGTTGGAAAGCCATGTCTAGTTCTCCGGTGTCACAAACGTCGCTTCGTAGCGGTCGGTCTCGCTGCTGCCGGTGTCCTTGACCACGAAGCTGAAATCCTGGTTACCCTGTGCCGCGGCTTCTGCCGGCAGCCTCACGAACACTTTCAGCGTCCGCAGCCTGTCGGGCTCCACACCCACCGTGGCGACGCGCGATTCCGGCGCGCCCGTTTCGGCGATGGTCATGTAGCCGCCGGGCAGGCCATCGAGTTCGAGCGTGAATATACGCTGTTGCGGAACCATATTCAGCAGCTTGACCGTATAACCGTTGCGGATCGAACCGTCGGACAGAAGAACGAATTGCGGATTGCGGTCATGCAGGACATTGATGTCGATGCGGTCGCGTACGAGCAGTGCATAAAGCATGACCAGGCCAACCGCTGCCCACGCGCCGAAATAGACAAACGTGCGCGGCCGGAAGATCTTGCGCACATGAAAGTGCGCGATCGTTCCGACCAGCGAGCCATCATCGTTGCGCACCCGGTCGGGTGAGATTGCCGCCGCGCCGCCGTCCGTCGCGATCGCCATGTTGGCATTGTAGTCGGACAGGGTGGCGTAGGAGATCAGCCCCCGCTCCTTGCCGATCTTGTCCATGACATTGTCGCACGCATCGATACACAAAGCACAGGTAATGCACTCCAGTTGCTGCCCGTCGCGAATGTCGATGCCCATGGGGCAAACGGCAACGCAGGCGTTGCAGTCCACGCAATCGCCAATGATCTTGCCTTCGGCCGCCGCCTTTTTGGCGTGCCGGCTGCGTGGCTCTCCGCGCCAGTCATTGTAAGTGACTGTCAGCGAATTCTCGTCGAGCATGGCAGCCTGAATGCGCGGCCATGGGCACATATAGGTGCACACCTGCTCGCGCATCAGCCCGCCGAAAACATATGTCGTCGCGGTGAGAACGGCGACGGTGATATAGGCCTCCGGCACCGCGTGCCCGGTCACGAAATCCACAAGCAGTGTCGGGGCATCTGCGAAATAGAAAATCCAGGCGCCACCCGTCGCGACGGCGATCGCCAGCCACGTCGTGTGCTTGACGACACGTTTGGCCAGCTTGCCAGCACTCCAGGATGCATTGTCCAGCTTGATCCGCGCATTGCGGTCGCCCTCGATGGCGCGCTCGACGACGAGGAAAAGATCGACCCACACCGTCTGCGGACAGGTGTAACCGCACCAGGCGCGTCCGACCGTCGAGGTAACCAGAAACAATCCGAGGCCGGCCATCACCAGAAGACCGGCGACATAGAAGAACTCCTGCGGCCAGATCTCGATGAAGAAGAAGTAGAAGCGCCGGTTGGCCAGATCGACCAGAACCGCCTGATCCGGAGCAAACTCTCCGCGGTCCCAGCGTATCCACGGTGTGAGGTAGTAGATGCCGAGCGTGATCGCCATCACGACCCACTTGAAGCGGCGGAAGTTGCCGCTGGCACGCTTGGGGAAGATCTTCTTGCGCGGCGCGTAGAGCGGCTGCCGCACCGCGGCGGCATTGACCGCCTCGGCTTCAAGTCTTTCGACTTCGTTCTGGTCTAGCATCGATATGTCCTGGCGCGTAGCAGACCGCGGGAGGCCGGACTGCGTTCACATATCAATAGCGCGGCTGCATGGGTAGACATTGATCAATGTCAATCTGCAATGGAACAGGGCCCGGCGCGCCACCGGGCCCTGTGCGCTACGGCGTAGTGTCATCGCGAATAATCCCCCCCGAGACTATTCACCTCCGCCGAGCGAATGGACGTAGACGGCGAGTTGCTTGACGGTGACATCGCCTAGACGCCCCTGCCATGCAGGCATCACGCCGTGTGCCGGATTTTTGATCTGCGCCGCGATCGCTTTCTCGTCGGAACCGTAGAACCAGATCGCATCGGCGAGATTGGGGGCGCCGAATTCGGTCATGCCCTCGCCGCCGTCGCCATGGCAGGCCGCGCAATTGTCGGCATAGATGGCCGAGCCGGCTTCCGCTTCGGCAGCGTCCGAAGGATCGCCGGTCAGTGAATAGACATAAGCGGCCACCCGATTGACGTCCTCGCCCGACAGAATGTCACCGAACGCCGGCATCTCCGAAAACCGGGTGTCGTCGTCACCGTCGAAACGCACGCCATGCGCAATCGTCTGGTAGATTGCGTCGATATCGCCGCCCCAGAGCCAATCGTCGTCATTGAGATTGGGGTAGCCTGCGGCGCCTTGTGCGCCGGAACCATGGCATTGCGAGCAATTCACCTTATAGGCTGCTTCGCCCGCCGCCGCGGCGAAGCGGCGCAATTCCTCATCCGCAAGTATCTCTGCGGGCGACATTTCTGCCACCGCCGCGACCATATCCGCCCGCCCTGCCTCCACGGCACTCAGTTCCTTGCTGAGTTCGGCGCGGCTTGAATAGCCCAGGACGCCGGTCGTGGCAGATGAGATGAGCGGCCACGCCGGATAGGCGATCGTATAGCCGATCGACCAGATGACGGTGAGGTAGAAGGTCCACAACCACCACCGGGGCAGTGGGTTGTTGAGTTCGCGAATGCCGTCCCAGACATGACCGGTGGTTTCCACACCTGTGATGTCGTCAATGTGCTTTTCGCTCATGTCAGTCGTCCTTGAGAGGAATCTGCGCCGCGTTGTCGGCGTGCTTTTTGCTGCCCGGGCGGAATGCGAAAATCACGACGCCGATGAAAAACACGGTCATTGCGAGGAGCATCCAGCTGTCCGCGAATTCGCGCATGGTGTGATAGTCCATGTCCGCCTCCTCAGCGCTGAGCAGCGGTTTCGTCATAGGTCGAGAAATCGACCAGAGTGCCGAGCATCTGCAGATAAGCGACAAGCGCATCCATCTCGGTGAGCGCATTCGGGTCGCCGTCGAAATCGCCGAACTTGGCCTTCGGATAACGCATCTCGACACCCGACCAGTCGGCGTCCGGGTCGGCCTGTGCGAGCAGGTCGGCCTTCGCGTTTTCCACCATCTCCTCGGTGTACGGCACACCGACACGCTGGTTCGCCACCAGATGTGCCGAAATGTCGTCGGTCTCCAGAGGCGAACTGGCCAGGAAGGCGTAGCTGGGCATGATCGATTCCGGCACCACCGAGCGCGGCTCGATAAGATGCTGAACATGCCAGTCGTTGGAGTAACGGTCACCGACGCGGGCGAGATCCGGCCCCGTCCGTTTCGACCCCCACTGGAACGGATGGTCGTACATCGACTCCGCCGCAAGGCTGTAGTGTCCGTAACGCTCCACCTCGTCGCGGAACGGCCGGATCATCTGGCTGTGGCACACATAACAACCTTCGCGGATGTAGATGTTGCGGCCGGCCAGTTCGAGCGGCGAATAGGGACGCATCCCCTCCACCTTCTCTATGGTGTTTTCCAGATAAAAGAGTGGCGCGATCTCAACGATGCCGCCGATGGAAACGACCACGAGTGAGCCCGCCAGGAGCAGCGTGGCGTTGCGCTCGATAGCCGCATGTTTGTCCATGATACCCATGAGTCAGGCTCCTATTCGGCGGGCTGCGCGGCGGGCGCCGCTTGGCCGATCGGTTGTTCCTCGCGGCTGTAGCCGAGGATGGTCATTGTGATGTTGTAGGCCATGATCAGCGCTCCGATCAGGTAAAGCACGCCGCCCAAGACCCGCATCACATAGTAGGGATGCATGGCTGCGACCGACTCCGCGAAGGAGTAGACAAGGAAACCCTGATCGTCATATTCGCGCCACATCAGGCCCTGCTGGATTCCCGACACCCACATCACCGCCGCGTAGACGACGATACCGAGTGTCGCGAGCCAGAAGTGCCAGGTGACCAGCCGCAGCGAATAGAGCCGCTCGCGGTTCCACAGCTTCGGCACCAGGAAGTAGATCGCGCCGAAAGAGATCATGCCGACCCAGCCGAGCGCGCCGGAATGCACATGGCCGATGGTCCAGTCGGTGTAGTGGCTGAGCGAGTTCACCGCCTTGATCGACATGACCGGACCTTCGAAGGTCGACATGCCGTAGAAAGCGATCGCCATCACCATCATGCGGATGATCGGATCGGTGCGCAGCTTGTCCCAGGCGCCCGACAGCGTCATCAGGCCGTTGATCATGCCGCCCCAGGAAGGCATCCACAGCATGATCGAAAACACCATGCCCAGCGTCTGCGCCCAGTCCGGAAGCGCCGTGTAGTGCAGATGGTGCGGACCCGCCCAGATATAGAGGAAGATCAGCGACCAGAAATGCACGATCGACAGCCGGTAGGAATAGACCGGCCGTTCCGCCTGCTTGGGCACGAAATAATACATCATGCCCAGGAAACCGGCGGTCAGGAAAAAGCCCACCGCGTTATGGCCGTACCACCATTGCGTCAGTGCATCCTGCACCCCGGCGAACAGCGAGTAGCTCTTCGCGTCCAGAAAGCCGACCGGTACCGCCAGATTGTTCACCACATGCAGCATCGCGATGGTCACGATGAAAGAGAGATAGAACCAGTTGGCGACGTAGATATGAGGTTCCTTGCGGATCAGGATCGTGCCGAGGAACACAAGCAGATATGCCACCCACACGACGGTGAGGAACAGATCGACATACCATTCGGGTTCGGCATATTCACGGCTGTCCGTGATGCCGAGCAGGTAGCCGGTCGCCGCCATGATGATGAAGAACTGGTAACCCCAGAACACGAACCAGGCGAGATTGCCGCCCCAGAGCCGCGCCCGCGATGTACGCTGGACGACGTAGAACGAGGTGGCGATCAGGGCGTTGCCGCCAAAGGCGAAGATCACGGCCGAGGTATGAAGCGGCCGCATACGGCCGAAATTGAACCACGGTTCGATATTGAGGTCGGGATATGCCAGCTGCAGAGCTACGACGATCCCGACGAGAAATCCGACCACGCCCCAGAATACGGTGGCGATTGTGCCGTACCGTACGGGCCCGTCCATATAGCCGTTTTCGTCTTCGGTCTTTCCCCCGGCAGGCGCGAAACTGACCTGGCGAAGCAGCAGAATCGCACCGGCGGCAAGCGTGAAAAACGCCACCCACATATGCGCGGCAAACAGATCGTCGCCCGAAAATGCAGCGCCAAGCAGGGCGAGGAATGCCGCCAGGCTGACGCCAATCGTTTCTGGCCCGTATTTCATTATCTGACCCCCGAAAGGCAATGTTGCGTATCGGGCCATCCCGACCCGGATCGTCAGGCACCCAATCCGATGTCCGGACAAGGATTGCCTTGATTTATGTCAAAGCCGTACAGGCCGTCCTCCCACAATCTGCGCCGGCCAGCCAGTCGGAGATTGCGGTGACGCCGAATTCCATTTCATCGATTACGCATTTTGCCGCGCAGGGTGAAGAGCGCGGGCCCGAAAACGGCCCCGTCTCCACCGCAACTATGGAACGCGTGCTGCAGGAGAAGATCCGCCTGTGCGACATCCTCGAGGAAATAGCCGACTCGCTTCCCGAAAACATCGATAGAGCGCGCTGCCTCCAGATCGCATCGGTGCTTGTCCCCCTGGTTCGAAGCACCCACCTCTATGAGGAGCAGGTGATTTTTCCGGCATACGAATCGGTTCTGGCAGAGGGTGCGGAGCCGTCCGTACTGACGCGGCTCCGGGCCGAGCATTTCGAGGATGAGTGTTACGCCGACGAGCTGACCGAAGCCCTTCTGGCCGCGGCGCGCGGCGGCGAGGTGAAGAACGCCGAAGCCTTCGGCTATATGTTGCGCGCCTTTTTCGAAAGCGTTCGTCGCCATGTCGCCTTCGAGCGCGAACATGTGCTCCCGGCGATCAGGGCGGCATACCGTTAGGCCTCAGGCTCCGGTCCGCACTTCCAGCCTTGCGATGTCCGGCACCGTAATGTGGCGGTTGTTGCGGATGTCGATGACACCGTCCGCACGCAGCTTCGTGATCTGCCGGCTCACCGTCTCGATCGTCAATCCGAGATAATCAGCGATATCGGCCCGCGTCAGCGGCAGGTCGAACTCCACCGTTTCGCTTTCGGGATCGGCATACGGATTGATGTTGCGCGCAATCAGCAGCAGCAGACTGGCAACCTTCTCGGCTGCCGATTTGCGCCCAAGCGTAACCATCCAGTCGCGCGCCTCGTCGAGTTCCTTGAGCGTCTGCTGCAGAAGCCTGTGCTCCAGCCCCGCAGACTCCTTGATCATTCGCTCCAGCGCTGCTTTCGGAAACGAGCAGACCGACACATCGGTGGCAGCTTCGGCGTTGAGCGTGCTTTCGTCTTTAAACGGCCGCCCCACAAAGTCGGGCGCGAACTGCAGCCCCACAATCTGCTGGCGCCCGTCCGACAGCGTTTTTGTGAGCTTCACGACACCTGAAAGCACATTGGAATAATGATCGACGGCTTCGGCATCGCCGACAAGCTCCGCTCCGCTCGATACGCGATGACGCGACGACGATTTGGAAAGCGCCAGAAGCTGCTGCGGATCGAGCGCGCCACAAATTCCGCCATGCCGTGCTTCACACGCCGCACACACTTCCGGAACCTCCGAATTGTGAATGTCGAGCCGCTCCGCGGCATTGCCGCTATTGTTGCCGTATTTGTTCATTCCGGTCTCTGCCGCCACAGTTTTTCCAGGCTGAAAAGTTTAGTGCCTGTTGATCGAAGTCAAAGCCCGCCCGCCATTCGCGTTCATTTTATTGCTAGCGCAACGCCGGACAAGTTTGAATGCGACACGAAACCCTTTTTCCGCCGAGCTGGAACGTCCCGAGATATACCAGCTATCCAACGGCCCCTCATTTCCACGGCGGCGTCGATGCCGGCTCATATGCGAACTGGCTGTGGGCCATTCCCGATGGCGAGCGGGTGTCGCTCTACATTCACGTCCCCTTCTGCGACCGGCTGTGCTGGTTCTGCGCCTGCCACACCAAGCAGACACAGCGCTACGATCCGGTGCTCCCTTTCCTCAGCGCACTGCGGCGCGAGATCGGGATCGTCGGCGGCTTTATCGGCGCGCGCACTCAGATTGCCTCTCTGCATTTCGGTGGCGGCTCGCCAACCCTGCTCAAGCCTGAAGATTTGAACGCGCTTATGCGCCTGCTGCGCCGCACACTCACCTTCGCGCCCGATGCCGAAATCAGCATTGAAATCGACCCTAGCGACATGGATGAGGCCAGGCTCGACGCGATGGCCGAGGTCGGCGTGACACGTGCAAGCCTGGGCATCCAGGATTTCGATCCGCGCGTGCAAGCCGCGATCAACCGCGAGCAGAGCTACGAGTGTACGCGCGATGTCGTCGAAGGGCTGCGCGCCAGGGGCATTGCCGCGATCAATCTCGACCTCCTTTATGGCCTGCCTCTTCAGACATATGAAAGCGTGCGCACCACCCTCGATCTGGCACTGTCCCTTAAGCCCGACCGTATGGCGCTGTTCGGTTACGCTCACGTGCCATGGATGAAGAAGCATCAGAAACTCATCGACGAAACCACTCTGCCCGGACCGAAAGAACGAGTGGCCCAAAGCGCCATGGCTGCCGAGGTGATAGCTGCACGCGGCTATCTGCCAATCGGGATCGACCATTTTGCGCTGCCCGGCGATCCGCTGGCCGCGGCGCAGGCCAACGGCCGGCTGCACCGCAATTTCCAGGGCTATACCGATGACGAGTGCCACACCCTGATCGGCCTCGGGCCGTCATCTATCAGCCGGCTGCGGCAGGGCTATGCGCAAAACGTAGCCGCAACCGGCGTCTACCAGAGCCGTATCGCCGAGGGGCGGCTCGCCACCGAGCGCGGCATCGCATTCACCGACGACGACATGGTCAGGGGCTGGGTCATCGAAAGACTGATGTGCGATTTCGGTTTCGGCGTTCAGGAGACGATCGGACGCTTCGGCCCAGCGGCAGGAACCGTGCTGGCCGATGCCACCCGTCTGGCCGGCGACGATACTTGCCCCTATTTCATTATGTCGGGCGACCGCTTCCATGTCACCGAAGACGGGCGGCAGCTCGTGCGCACCGTAGCAGCCCGCTTCGATGCCTATTTCGGCATGGGGCAGGCACGGCATTCGCTGGCAGTCTGACGGTCAGCTCCACGAAGGCGCAAAACGTCCGGCCCTTCAACGCAGGAAGATCAAGGCCATGCCTGCGACAACCAGCGCGGCCCCTGCCCAGGCGCCGGCGGCCGGCCGTTCGCCGGTGCGCGCCCACAGCAACGGAAGGATGATCACCGGAGACGTCGCGGAGAGTGTCGACACGATGCCGACCTTGCCTCCCGAGAGGGCGAAGAGAAGCAGCGTCATGCCGATTGCCAGCGCAAGAAAGCCGGTAAAGGCGGTCTGCGCGGCGACCTTCGCCGTCATCGGCCCCTTGGCCTTCACCGCTTCCATCGGCAGCTGCATCAGCACGGTCAGACAGGCCGCCGCGACGCCGACCCGCAACATTGAAGCGGCGAACGGGTCGACGCCCGCTGCCATGACCGGCCGCGCAATGATCGAGCCCACCGCCTGGCCGGCGGCAGCGGTCAGGCCAAGTGCAACGCCCGCCCATATCGGCCCGCGTATCGTCTCCCACTGGTGCAGCTGCGCGCGGCGTTTGCCGAATAGGATGGCAAGCACGACACCTGCGACTGTGAGTGCAATACCGATGACCGCAAAACCGGACAAATCCTCGCCGAGCAGAACCCAGCCGAGCAGCGCTGCCATCGGGGCGTTCAAGGCAAAAAGAATACCCGAACGGCGCGGGCCAAGCCGGTTGAGCGTCGCAAAAAGCAGAGTGTCGCCGATGAATATGCCGATCAGGCCCGACACCAGCAGTGGCACGAGATGCTCACCGCCAAGCTCCCGCCAGCTTCCGGTCAGTAAGACATAGACAAGCAGCAAACCGGTCACGAAAACCTGCCGCGCACGGTTGAATGCGATCGCGCCGAGATGGCCGGCCGGTGTCGCTGAAAAAAGCGCCGTCAGCGCCCAGCATGTCGCCGCACCCAGCGCTGCAAGTTCATAAACAGGCATATACGCCGCTCGTCATAATGCACCTGACCGCATGGGGCACCGCATTCCTGTACCGACCGCACTGTTTCAGGACATCTACCGCGCTGGAAGGACAATGCGGCCCGGTTTCAAGCCATGCACAAGATTCGCTGGATACGACAGGTCCAGAACTGGCCAAATCGGGGGTGCCAGCGTTCGGCAGGCGATAGTCGCCGCTGCTGCAGCCTAATCGAGGCGGGAAACGGCTCCAATTCGACGGTCGACCTCGCGGACAACAATGTCGGTGTCGAAGCGAATGACCTCCCCTCCCCGCCACCTTCTGCTCCAGCGCGCTGCTGGGCATGGGTCATATCTTCTCAAGGTGGGCAGCGCGTGGCTACTGAAAACTCAAGGCTGGCGAACGCGACGGCCGCGCGCGAAATGAAACTTAATCACAAAAAGGACTTTGACAATCACGACAATTCCGCGATAGATGAAATTAAATTTCATATCGCAGGAACACCTGATGCGCGCATTTTGTGCCTCGATCGCCACCGAGACGAACACCTTTTCGCCGCTGAGGACCGACTTCGCCGACTTCGCGCAGAGTTTCTACGCCCCTCCGGGCAAGCACCCTGAAACGCCGACTTTATGCAGCGCCGTCTTCCCCGCGTTGCGCGCTTGTGCGGCCACGGGCGAGATTGAACTGATTGAGGGTACCGCGACCTGGGCGGAACCCGGCGGGCTTCTGAACCGGCAGACCTGGGAGACGTTGCGCGACGAGATTCTGGAGCAGGTCAGGGAAGCGCTGCCGCTCGACGTAGCCGTCCTCGGCCTTCATGGCGCGATGATCGCCGATGGCTGTGTAGACTGCGAGGGCGAGTTGATCGCCGCGGTGCGCACGATCGTTGGCCCGGAAACGAAGATCGGCGTCACCTTCGACCCGCACAGTCATCTGAGCGCGCAGCGGGTGGCGAATGCGGACGTCATCGTCGTGTTCAAGGAGTTCCCGCACACCGATTTCGTCAAGGCCGGCGAAGACTGCGTCGATCTCACCCTGAAAGCCGCCAGAGGTGAAATCAGGCCGGAAATCTCGGTCTGGGATGCACGGATGATCGACATCTTCCTGACCAGTCGGGAACCCATGCGCGGTTTCGTCGACCGGCTCCGGACAATGGAAGACCGCGGCGACGTTCTGTCGGTTTCGGTGATCCACGGTTTCATGGCGGGAGACTCACCGGACCTCGGCGCAAAGATCCTGGTCGTCACCGACGGTGACAGGGCCAAAGGCGACCTTATTGCTAGGAAGCTTGGGCAGGAGCTTTTCAGCATGCGGGGCCTGGCTCAGCCAGATTTTCTGACGCCAGAAGAGGCGCTTGACCGCGCATCGGCCGCCGATGCCACTCCTGTCGTGATGGCCGATGTGTGGGACAATCCCGGCGGCGGCGTCGCGGGCGATTCGACCATCCTGCTCGGCGAGGTTCTGCGCCGCGGCATGCCCGGCGTCGCCGTTGGCACGATCTGGGATCCGATGGCGGTGCGCCTCTGCTTTGCTGCCGGCGAAGGCGCCGAGTTCGAACTGCGTTTCGGCGGCAAGACCTCCGCGCATGCCGGCGACCCGATCGATGCACGCGTGACTGTGACAAAGCTTCGCCGTGACACGGTTCAGCGTTTTGGCGCGTCACTGGTACCTCTGGGCGACTGCGCGGCCATTCGGGTCGGCGGCGTCGACATCGTCCTCAACACCAACCGTTCGCAGGCTTTTTCGCCCGACATATTCGACAATCTCGGCATCGAGGCTGTCAGCAGAAAAATCCTGATCGTCAAATCCACCAACCACTTCCACGGTGCCTTTTCGCCCATCGCCGCAGAGATACTTTATGTGGCAGTCGACGGCCCCTACCCCAGCAAGCCTGAAAAGACCCGCTATCGCGAGCTGACGCGGCCAATGTGGCCCATCGTGGCGAACCCTCACGCTGAGGAGGCGGCCGAATGATTGCCGCTGCGATCGACACCCCCGCAGTGCTGATCGACCTCGATACGGCCGAAGCGAACATCCGCGCCTATCAGCGCTATTGCGACGAACACCGGCTGAAGCTGCGGCCGCACATTAAGACACACAAGCTGCCCGGCCTTGCCGAATATCAGCTGGCTCAAGGCGCCGTCGGCATCACCTGCCAGAAGGTGAGCGAGGCGGAGGCCATGGTGAATGCCGGCCGAATGCAGGATGTCCTCATCGCCTACAACATCCTCGGCGAGGCCAAGGTCTCGCGCCTGCGACGGCTGGCCGAGCGCGTCAATATCTCCGTCGTTGCAGACAATATTGTCGTGGCAAACGGCCTCAGCCAGGGATTTGCCGATGCCGACCGCCCGCTGCCGGTTTTGGTGGAGTGCAATACAGGAGCCGAGCGCTGCGGTGTGCCGACACCTGCCGCCGCTGCGGATCTCGCGCTCGACATCGCCGCGCTGCCTGGCCTCGCATTCGCAGGGCTCATGACCTATCCGCCGGCCGGCCAGACCGCCAGCGTTACCGCCTGGCTGAGCCAGGCGCGCGACTTGATCATTTCCCGGGGGCTGGAGGTTCCGGTCATCTCCTCTGGCGGCTCACCGGACATGTGGCACGCGCACGAAAAATCGGCCGCAACGGAGTACCGGGTCGGCACCTATGTCTACAACGACCGCTCTCTCGTCGAGCGCAAGGTCTGCGGCTGGCAGGATTGCGCGCTGACGGTGTTGTCGACTGTCGTCTCTGTCTCCGGCAAACATGCGATCATCGATGCGGGATCGAAAGCGCTCACCTCGGACCTTTTCGGCCTCGAGGGTCATGGCTTTGTGCCGGACCGCCCCAACCTCTTCATAGACCTGTTAAGCGAGGAACACGGTCGCGTCGTTTCTCGCGACGGCGCTCTCGACCTGAAGATCGGAGACCGGCTGAGGATCGTGCCCAATCATGCCTGCGTGGTGTCGAATCTCTTCGACACGGTGGTCCTGTTGCGCGGCGACCGGCATGTCGGAGAAGCCCGCGTGGCCGCACGAGGGCAGGTATGGTGAGCGCGCTCGGAATTGGCATCGACTGGGGTTCCAGCAATATCCGCGCCTGGCTCCTGAGGAAGGACGGAACACCGGCGGCGCAAGGCCGCCTCGCGGTCGGCCTTGGCGAAGCCCGCACCCGCGGTTTCGCGCAGGTTCTTCAGGAGCTCCTCGCCGCCCTGCCCCCAGCGGACAATCTGCCGATGATTGCGTGCGGCATGGTCGGCGCTCGCGACGGCTGGCACGAAGCGCCCTACCTTCCCTGCCCGGTGGAACCGGCTGGGATCGTGCGCGCAGCGCGCACCGTGCCAGGCAGCACCCTGAAAATCCTTCCCGGCATCATACAGCAGGGGCCGCTTCCGGATGTGATGCGGGGAGAAGAAACGCAGCTCATCAGCATGATCGCGCAAATGCGGGATGCGACCTTCTGCATCCCGGGCACTCACAGTAAATGGGTGCAGGCTGAAAGTGGTCGTCTCACCGCGTTTCGCACCTATGCAACCGGCGACCTCTTTGCGGCAGCGCGCAAAAGCGCGGTCTTTGCCGCGTTGACACAAGAAGCCCCGTTCGATGCATCCGCATTTCGCGAAGGCGTCGAGCTCTCGGCAATCGTGCCGCTGGCACGTGCGTTGTTTCAGACGCGCAGCCGCGTCGTGACCGGCAACATGCGACCCGAACAAGCCTACTGGTTCCTTTCAGGCCTCACCATAGGAGCCGAGCTCCGGTGGGAGCTGGAAGGTGCGGCTGAGCCGTTGGTCCTGCTCGCCGAAGGAAAGCTGCGCGAGCCCTACGAATTTGCTTTCGGCGTGCTGAGACGGCCGGTGACATGCGTTTCGTCGGAAGACGCGACGCGCGCCGGCCTCACTCTTGCGCTTCAGCACCAGGCGGGTGCGTTCGCATGAGTTTCGTTTCTTCACATTTCGACGACGCCCCGTTCCTCGCGATATTGCGCGGCATCACGCCGTCCGAAGTTCTTCCGGTCGCCGAAGCGCTGGTCGAAGCGGGAATTCGCGCCATCGAAGTGCCGCTGAACTCGCCCCAACCCTTCGTTTCCGTCGCACGCCTCGCAAAAGCCTATGGCGACGACATCCTGATCGGTGCAGGCACCGTTCTTTCGGCCACCGAAGTAGCGCGGGTGCACGAGGCCGGCGGACGCCTCGTTGTTTCGCCGAACTGCGACCCCTCGGTCATCGCCGAAACGGTCAGGCGCGACATGTTCTCGATACCGGGCGTCTTCACGCCGACCGAGGCATTCTCGGCACTCGCGGCCGGCGCGACGGCGCTGAAGTATTTTCCAGCCGAAGCAGGCGGCCCCGCAGTCATTCGTGCCTGGCGGGCAGTCCTTCCCAATGCTGTGCCGATCGTCGTCACCGGTGGCGTATCGCCGGACACCGCACAAGCCTGGCTCGATGCCGGCGCCGACGTGCTCGCACTCGGCAGTTCGCTCTACAGGCCAGGAACGACCCCAGCTGCTGCGGCCGAAACCGCAAGCCGGCTATTCGAAGCCTGCCGGAGGCAAGCCGATGCATGAGGCGGGCTCTTCAACACTCAAACAAAGACGAGGTGCTGGTTATGGCGATTGAACGGATAGGCCTGGAGCGAACCGGAGCCGGCGGACAGTCATTGCCCTTCTCGCCTGCTGTGCGAGCCGGAGACTTCGTATTCGTATCCGGTCAGGTCGCCATGAACGACCGCGGCGAAATCGAACCGGGCGGCATCGAGGCCCAGACGCGCCGGACCATGGACAACATCGTCAAGGTGCTCGACCAGGCGGGTTGCACGCTGGACGATGTCGCCAAAGTGTCCGTCTGGCTCGACGACACACGCGACTTCTGGACCTTCAACCGAGTTTACGCCGGCTATTTTCCCGACGGAGCGCCCGCTCGTTCCACAGTGCAGGCCAGCCTTATGGTCGACGCCAAGATCGAGATCGACGTGGTCGCCTACAAGCCAGTCTCACAACCAGGTTCGGGCTGACGCCCAACCGGCCGGCGCGGCACGCCGGCCGTCAACTGCGCATAATAATGGGAGAGAGAGAATGAAACCGAATGTAACTTCCATCTCAAGGCGACGGCTGCTGCAAACCGGCGCCATGGCGGCTTCCTTCGCGGCCATGCCGGGACTGGCAATGCGTCCGCTCTTCGCTGCGGAAGCACTTTCCGGCAGCATCACGATGATCAAGGGGCCGCACTCCGCCGACGAGGCGAAATTCGAGGCGATGATCATCAATGACTTCAAATCGGTAGCGCCCGAGGTCGACGTCGCTTTCACGACCTATGACTGGGCAAACATGAATGCCGAACTGACGACGGGCTTCGCCTCCGGCAATCCCTCGGACGTTCTGTATCTCGTGGATCTGATCTATCCGGCCTACGCCAAGCAGGGTGCCCTGCACGACATGACGGCGCTGGTCGACAGCCCGGACTGGGCGGCAGAGCGCGCGCACATTCCCGAGTTCGCATGGGCGCTTGCCAAACAGGGCGGCGGCACCTGGGGCGTGCCCGTTCTGGGCGCGGTGTACAACATCTTCATCAACAAGGACTTGCTCGCCAAAGCCGGCGTCCTGGACAGCTGGAACAAGTCCTATGGCGACATGATGGAAGCTGCCAAGAAGATCACCGGCAACGGCACATACGGCTTTTCCGCCCGGACCCGAACCGGCGACTTCGCGTTCTGGGACTGGCTACCATACGTCCATAATGCTGGTGCGGACCTGCTCAATGATGACTGGACGGCTTGCGGCCTGCAGGGAGCCGAGGCCGCAACCCAGTTCCTCATCGACATGCATCAGGCCGGTGTAACGCCGCCTGTGGGCTCGATGTCGACGCAGGAGCAGTTCGACCTGTTCAAGGCCGGCCGCATCGCCATCTGCCACGGCGAAACGCCACAGATCGGCGAACTTGTCGCCAATTCGCCCGCATTCGAGTGGGACGTCGCCTATGCCCCGCCCGGCGAAAAGGGCCAGACGGTCATGGGCAATTTCGGTATCCTCTCCATCGCAGAGGCAAGCCCCAACAAGGATGCCGCCTGGGCGTTCATCAAGCACTGGGCATCGGGCCCGCAGGTTGGCCGGTTCGCCGAGCAGGTGAACCTGCAGGTGGTGCGCGACGACATCGTGGCGAACATGTTTGCCAACAGCCCGGCGATGCAGAAGGTCCAGCAGGACTTCGTGCCGCGCGTCAAAGGCATTCAGCCGCATCCGCAGATCCTGAAGATGCTGCAGTCGATCTGGCCGGTTGCCGAGCGCGCATATCGCGGCGAACTGTCGGGCGCCGCGACCATCGAGGAGATGTGCGGTATCATCGATGGTATTTTGAAGCAGTAACGACGGGGCGGGGTCCTACGGGATCCCGCCTTCGCATGCTCTTTGGGGGGAGCCATGCCAGGCACCAGCGAACTTATCCGAGCGAGGCGACGTCAGTCGCTGCGGCGCAATCTGACTGCATATGCCTTCCTTGCGCCAGCACTGGCGATGTTCGTGCTGTTTCTGGCCTGGCCGGTGGTGATGCTGTTCATACAGAGCTTTCAGACGGGCGGCGTCATGGGGCCGGCGAAGTTCGTCGGGCTCGCCAACTGGCGGCAGATTTTCTCCGACGATCTCGTACGCCAGACCATCTTCAACACGCTGTTTTACGCCGCCATGGCGATACCTGCGGTGTTCATCATCGCGATGGTTCTGGCACTGTGCCTGAACGCGATCCGCATCGGGCATACGCCGATCAAGACGATCCTTTATTTTCCAACGCTTCAGCCAATCCTGATCGCTGCGCTGATGTTCACATTCGTGCTGCATCAGGACTTCGGCATCCTGAACATTCTCATGCGCGCGATCACCGGCGAGCCGGTCAACTTCCTCGGCAACGCCTCGCTCGCAATGCCGACGATCGCGATGGTCGAGGTGTGGAAAGGCGCCGGCTTCTGGACAATGCTGTTCCTTGCCGGAATCCAGGGCCTGCCGCGCGATCTGTTTCACGCCGCCGAACTTGATGGCGCAGGCCCGCTTCGCCGCTTCTTCGAACTGACGCTGCCGCTGCTCAAACCCACATTCTTCTTCTCGGTGGTCTTCGCGACAATCGTCAATCTCCAGGTGTTCGATTCGGTCTTCGTCCTCACCGACGGCGGCCCGGCCAATGCGACAGCAACGACAGCCTGGTACATCTACCGCAGCCTCTTTTCCTTCAACGAACCGGGTTACGGGGCCACGCTCTCCTTCATCCTGGTGCTGGTCGTATTGGCACTGACCATCGTTCAGAGCTTCTGGTTCCGGGAGAAATAGGATGACGAAGGGACTGTTCAGAAGGCGCAACGCGGTGTCGCTGCAGCCGACGCGTTCGATGACGACGATCGCCTACGGCATCCTTCTCATTGGCGTGCTGATCTCGCTCACCCCATTCTTCTACATCCTCTCCACCTCCCTCAAGGAAACGCGGTCGCTCTTCAGCTATCCGCCGGAATGGATCCCCTCCACGCTGTTCTGGGGCAACTACGCAAAGCTGCTTCAGGAAACCGAGTTCGTGCGGTGGACATTCAACACGCTGTTTGTCGGCGTGGTGGTGACGGCACTCAAGCTGGTGCTCGACGCGATGGCCGCCTACGCGCTCGCGAAGCTGGATTTCTTCGGCAAGCGGGCGATGACGGGAACGCTGCTTCTCGCGGTGGCGGTTCCGGTCGCCGCACTCATCATCCCGCTGTTTTTCATCGTTCGGTCGATGGGGCTTATCAACACCTGGTGGGCGCTCATTCTGCCGGCGCTCGCCAACCCGCTCGGCATCTTCATGCTGCGCAGCTTCATAGTCTCGCTGCCGGATGATCTCGGCCACTCGGCGAGGCTTGACGGCGCCAGTGAATGGCGGGTCTTCACCCAGATCATACTGCCGCTGATCAAGCCCGGACTGGTGGTCCACGCGATCTACACCTTCATGCTGCAGTACACGAGCTTCCTGTGGCCGCTCGTCGCCATCCAGACCGAGTCCCGCCAGGTGCTCACCGTCGGCATATCGGGGCTGAAGGCAAACTTCGTCGTCGATTGGGGTTTGATCTCGGCAGCCTCGCTGCTCGCCACAATCCCCATCACGCTTCTCTTCATCTTCCTGCAGCGGTTTTTCCTCGCGCAGAATCTATCTGGTGCCCTGAAAGGTTGATCATGGCCGGTTCCGCCATCGAATTTCGTTCCGTCAAGAAGTCCTACGGGACGCATGATGTCGTACGCACGCTCGACCTGTCGGTCACGCCGGGTGAGTTTCTCGTTCTCTTGGGCCCGTCCGGCTGCGGCAAAAGCACGATACTGAAAATGCTGGCGGGCATCGAAGAACCCAGCTCGGGCGAAATCTACGTCGACGGCCAGCTGGTCAACTACGCGCTGCCACGCGACCGTAACGTCGCCATGGTGTTCCAGAACTACGCGCTTTACCCGCATATGACCGTGGCTGAGAACATCGCCTACCCCCTCAAAGCTTCCGGCCGGCGATTGTCGCCGGGCGAAAGCCGGACAAAAGTCGAGGAAGCGGCCGAGCTGGTGCGTATCTCGGATCAGCTTCCGAAACACCCGGACGCGCTTTCCGGCGGCCAGCGGCAGCGCGTCGCGCTCGCCCGTGCGCTGGTGCGCGAGCCCGCCGTATTCCTGATGGACGAACCCCTATCCAATCTCGATGCCCAGCTGCGCGACGCCATGCGCCACCAGCTGATCGAGCTGCATCGCCGCATCGGCAAGGCCACGATCTACGTGACCCACGATCAGCTTGAAGCGATGACGATGGCCGACCGCATCATCGTTCTCAATCAGGGGATCATCCAGCAGATCGGAAGCCCGCGCGACATCTACCACTCCCCCGCAAATCTGTTCGTCGCGGAATTCATCGGCCATCCGAAGATGAAGTTCGTGCCGGGCGTTTCGCTTGGTGGCAACAAGGTACGTATCGGCTCCGTCGTGCTGACGGCGACTTCACCCACCGGTGCAGAAGGGCAGGCTCTGACCGTCGGATTGCGGCCGAGCGATTTGCGGATTGAAGGCAGTGGCGAGAACCTCATTGCCGGGCGCGTTGTCTCCAGCGAATTCACCGGCGCCGATACATATCTGACGCTGGCGAGCGACGCTGGTGAAGCGGAACTTTGCGTTCGTTCCGCCAACGCCAATCCACCCGAACCGGGCGCCGCACTTTCAGTGTCGGTTGCCCCGCAGGATGTCCACATATTCGACGCAGACGGACGAAGGATGTAGCCGATGCCGAGCCCAGTCGACGCGAACCCGTTCTCCGGCATCAATGAGGACCATGCCACGCTTTGGAAGGTGCTGGTGCATGACGACATCGAGGCCTTCATCGACTGCGACTGGGAACGTCATGCCGCCGACATCCTGCCCTCGGCATTTTTCGGTATCGATGCCAACGGAGCGCGCAAACCCGAGGCATGGTCGCCAGCGTTCAACTCGCTGGATCAGTACAGGGAAAACTGGCTGGGTTTCGCCAGAAAAAGTGCCGCCCGCGCCGATCGCGCAACGCTGAGGCAGGCCCATTTCGCAGCGTCGAGCCTGCGCAAGATCGAGATCAATGGTGACTTCGCCATGTGCCTGAAACACTTTGACGGCGAAGTCAGATATGCCGACGGCGCGGTCGAGCAGCTCGACTGGGAGACCGCCTATATGTGCAGGAAGCTCGCGGACAGGTGGTACATCGCGGCATTTGTCGGCTTCCTGCCGGCGAACTGACGATCCGGAAAAGATCGCCCGTTCGGCGATCATCCAAGGTCGTAGCTGATCGTCTTCACGTCTGTAACCGCCTCCAGAGTGTGCCGTCCGCCCAGCCGGCCAAGTCCGCTCTGCTTGCCGGACGCACCGCCAAACGGAATATGAAGCTCCCAATAGTGGCTGGGTCCATTGATGTTGACGAGTCCGGACTGAACGGTTTCGGCAAACCGGAAAGCCTTGGCGAGGTCACGGGAGAAGATGCCGGCAGCAAGGCCGTGTCCGGCGCCATTGGCGACGCGAATAAGGTCGTCCTCATCCTTGCAGACGATGATCGGGGCGACCGGTCCGAATGTCTCGGCACGATTGAGGTCGGCATCTTCCCCCAGATCCGCGATAACCGTCGGTGCATAGAACAGGTCGGAGCCCAGTTCGGGCCGCCTGCGGCCGCCGGCGAGCAGCTTGCCGCCACGAGCCAGGCCATCGGCAACATGCGCTTCCACTTTTGTGAGCACCGCCTGGTTGTTGAGCGGCCCGATCGTGGTTTCAGATAAAAGCGGATCGCCCGCAACGCGTTCCCCCGCCGCAACTGTCAGATGGTGGGCGAGCTCCTCATAGGTCTTTCGCGTGCACAGGATACGTCCGGTCGCTGCGCAGACCTGACCTGCATTAAAGAATGCACCGTCCGCGGCAGCACCTGCAGCACGCTCGACGTCGGCATCGTCAAGGACGATGACCGGGCCGTTACCGCCCAGTTCCAACAGCATTGGCTTGCCGGCGCCCCGCTGCGCGATCTTCGCTCCCGTTGCCGGGCTGCCGGTAAAACCAACCCCGTGAGTGCCCGGGTTGGAAACGAACTCGTCGCCGACCACGGCACCGGGTCCGTGAACGAGATTGACCGCCCCGTCCGGCAGGCCGGCTTCGGCGATGCATTGCATGAGCGCCGAAGCGCAAAGCGACGTCGTTGGAGCCGGCGCCCACACCACTGCGTTGCCCGCCGCCAGGCACGGCGCCAGATATTCGACCGGGATGTTGATCGGAAAGTTCCAGGGCGTCACCACAGCATAAATGCCGCGCGCGACGCGGTAGCTGATGACCCGCTTGCCGGGTGTTTCAGCTGCGATGAAATCGCCGTTCATGAATTTGAACAGCTCCGCCGCCTCGCGAAAACCCGTCGCAGCGGCTTCAATCTCTCCGTAGGCTTCGCTTTTGAGAGGTTTGCCCTGTTCGAGCGAAAGAATATAGGCGAGGTAGTTTTTTTGCGCCTCGATACGCTCGGCAACTCGATGGCAAAGGTCGGCACGTTGCCACCGCGTCATGGCTGCGAGTGCATCCTGCCCCGCTTTTGCGGCTTCGATCGCAGCAACCGCGTCCTGCCGGTCGCCTTCCGCGACCTCGCCAATCGTTTCGCCCGTTCCGGGAGACTTGGCGGGACGATACGTTCCTGATGCCGGCGCGCGCCAGGCACCCCCGATGAAATGCTGCCGATGTTGTTCCGGGATTTGCATGGTGAGCGGCTCCGCTGATTTGAGATGAATGATCGCGAATCCACGGCTGTCCCGCGCACGGCACGGGCCATCCTCCGCAATCAGCGCGGACAGGTCAGTGAATTCGAATGGTGTTTCGGATCAGTCGCCGAGCGGCACCGACGCGTCATATGCGTCGGAAATCGTCAGCGTCTGCTTGATGCGTCTCAGGTTTTCGAGCACTTCCGGACCGAGCATCTGTGCTGTGCGATAAGCCAGACAATCGACCAGAACCATCAACGCGAAGCGTGATGAATTGGGTTTATAGACATGGCCGTCCTCGATGTATCGATATGGGATGACGTGGTTTGCTATGCGGGCGAGTTGCGTATCGCTGGGCGCAATCGCGATCGTGCGTGCGCCGTACTGCCGGGCAATCGACAGCGCATCGATGACCGACGTCGCGCCTCCCGAAAGCGAGAACCCGATCGCAACGGTGTCGGTATCTGACAGCGCAGCCGTCATGCGCTGCATGCGCCCCTCGACCTGAGTGACCACGTTTAGGCCGAGCCGGAACAGCCGGAATTCCATCTCCTGAACGGTGGCTGAGGAGATGCCGCCGGAACCGAAAAGCTGAATGCGCTTGGCCCTGGCAATATGGCCGGCGACCTCGTCCACGAGCGCTGGCTCTACCTGAGACTGAAAATCGTGAATCGCCTTGGCTGCGTAGTTCGCGATGAACTGTAGGGCGTCGCCGTCCTCGTTTGGTTCGGCGTACTCCTTGCCGGCGAGGTAAGCGCCTCCGATAACCAGAGCCTGCGCCAGCTCGAGCTTGAGCTCCTTCGTGCCGCTTAATCCGAGACTTGCAGTCAGGCGCGAAACCGTGGGTTCGCTGACCTCGGCTTTCCTGGCGAGATCCGAAATCGAATTGCGCGCCGCCCAGGACACGTCGTCCAGAATGACCGCCGCGAGCCGTTGCTCCGCCGGAGTTCCGTCCGACGTCTTCCTCTTCAGGAGGGTGATGATGTCGACTTGCTGGTTCAAATGCGCAATCCGCTTTGGCGGTCGAAGATGTGTATCGTATCGGGTGTAGCACTCAAATGCAGGATATCGCCTGCCGAAATCTCCGGTCGACCTCTGAACGCACAACGTATCGGCCGGCCTGCCACCTGGCCGTATACCAGCACCTCAGAGCCGGTGGGCTCTACGACTTCCACATACAGTTTGATCGGACCGCTTTTTTCGAACAGCAGGTTGTCGGGACGAACGCCGATTTCAACGGCACAGTTCGACTTGTGGCCCGCAGGTTTGCGCACCGGGATCCTGCTCCCTTCATGAAGCTCCACGACCGCATTATTCCCCTCAACGAGCAATTGTCCCTCGATGAATGCCATTGAGGGCGACCCGAGAAAGCCAGCGACAAAGCGGTTTACCGGCGCGTCATAAAGTTCAAGCGGCGTACCGACCTGCTCTATACGGCCTTCGTTCATGATCACGATACGGTCGGCAAGCGTCATCGCCTCGATCTGATCATGCGTCACGTAGAGCACGGTCGCTTTGACGGCGCTGTGCAGCCGCTTGATCTCGGTCCTCATCTCGACGCGCAAATGTGCATCGAGATTGGACAGCGGCTCATCAAACAGAAACACGTCCGGATCGCGAACGATGGCACGCCCCATGGCCACGCGCTGGCGCTGCCCGCCCGAGATTTCGCTGGGCTTGCGGTCGAGATAGGGCGTCAGGTTGAGGATCTCGGCGGCGCGCAATACGCGCTTCTTGGTCTCCGCCCGATCCACGCCCCGCACCTCGGGGCCGAATGCGATGTTCTGTTCAACCGTGAGATGCGGAAACAGCGCGTAGGACTGAAACACCATCGAGATGTTGCGTTTCTGCGGCGGCAGGTCGTTGGCGCGAAGCCCGCCAATCATGAGGTCGCCGCCGGTAATCGGCTCAAGGCCGGCAACCATTCGCAACAGCGTGGACTTGCCGCATCCGGAAGGCCCCACGATCACGACGAATTCGCCATCGGCGACCGTCAGATCCAAAGAAGGAATGATAGTCAACGCGTGGAAGGACTTCTTGATGTCCTTAAGGGTTATGTCTGCCACGGACGATCCATTGAGCTGAAGGTAGTGTTCTTTCGAAGCATACCATCCCGGCAAGATGCCGGGATGGTAGTTTGCGCGCGGGCGTTATGGGAGAAAAACCCCCGCGCAGACTGGCTTAGAAGCCGCGCAGCTTGTCGATTTTTGCCGCCGCGTCGGAGAGCGCCTGCTCGGGCGTCTGATCGCCAAGGTAAATGTGTTGCAACGCGCTCCGGGTGATCTCGATGATCTCATCCCACCGCTCCACATTCGGCTGGAACTTGGCGTAGGCCAGGCCGTCGGCGAATGCCTTGATGTCCTGGTTTTCCTGGTAATACGGATCCTCAACAACGCTTTTTATGACCGGCAACAGCCCGTCCGCCTTGTTGAACTCCAGCCGGAAATCATGCTGGAAGATGAAATCCATGAATTTGCGAACGTCCTCCTTCGCGTCGGACGTCTCGAACACCATGACGGAATCGGTGATTGCCATCGTGCTCTTTTCCGCCTTCACCGGAAACGGCATGACCGAGTATTTCAGTTCAGGCGCTTCCTCCTTGATCTGCGGAACAAGCATGGGAAACGTGAAGATGGTTCCGATTTTTCCCTGCTTGAACATGTTGAACACGTCCTCGCGGCTGTAGGCCGTCGGTGTCGGCTCCGTACTCCCGCTGTGAACCAGGTCAGCGTAGAGCTTGGCTGCGGCAATACCTTCGGGTGACGCGATCGCACTGCGCCCTTCCTCGTCGAAGATCTGACCGCCAAACGACCAGAGGGCGTAGTAGAAATAGACGTCGACCTCTTCTTCCTTACCGGGAAGGCCAAAGCCGAAAACATCCGGCATCTTGGCAATGCTGGCCGAGGCCGCTTCGAGCTGATCCCAGTTTTCGGGCGGCGTCGCGCCGGCTTTCGCATAGAGCTCGGTATTGATCATCATGGCACGCGCCGAAGCTGCGATCGGCAGGCCCATCAGCTTTCCATCGATATAGGAAGGCGTGAGCATCGCCGGTATGAACTTGCCGACCAGGTCGGGCGAAACGACATTCTCGATCGGCTCGACTAGACCCTGGCTTGTGAACTCCGAAAGCCAGATCGAGGCGACAACGGACATGTCCGGCGCGTTGCCGCCTGAAATGTCGGTCGTCAAAGCCTGCAGATAGTTGCTCCACGGAATCACCTCGATGGTGACGTCGATATCCGGGTTCTGCGCTTCGAACGCCTCGACAATGCGGTCGAAAGATTTCTTGGTGTTGGCGGAGTATTCGCCGAGGGTGAACCTGATCTCGCCGGACGAAGCGCTGGCCGTGCCCAGGGCAAGCAGTGCCGCACCCGCCGCCAGCATCTTCGTATGTCTGAATATTCTTTTCATTATGTCCTCCTCTGATCCCCTGGGCGCCCCTGCGCGCCCCTCAAGCGGATGCTCTGACCTAGCAGCCGGCACGAAAACAATCAACAGTTTTGTAAATTATTTTCGCCTCGAACGGCAGTCCGGTCACAATTTCGCATAGATGGCTGCCGGCAGTCTCAGCGTGCCCATAAAGGCATTTACCCGCCAATAGGGCAGATTTCCGAGCTGCGTAGCTGGCTCCTGGTCGCCCTTCATGCGGCTGCCGATCTGTGTTAATAATTTTCATTACTTCAAATTCATGTTGACAAATTTTCATCAATAGAGAAGGCTTGGCATTCGTAATTTGAAGCATGGCAGACGGAAAATGAGCGCGAGGCTCGGGTTCAATCCCTACCTGTTGATGTTACCGGGCCTTCTGATCAGTGGCCTGGTCATCCTGTGGCCGCTGGGGCAGCTTTTTGTGCTGTCCATCAGCGAAGTGAATCGCTTCGGCCAAATCCTCGGCCCCGACGGCATCGACAACTATGCGCGCGTGTTGTCCGATCCGCTGCTTTATCAATCGCTCTGGCGCACGGTTGTCTGGACTGTGGGGATCGTGGGCGGAACCTTCGTGCTTGCCCTGCCTATCGCGATGGCCCTGAGCCAGGACTTCATCGGTCGGGGTCTCGCCCGCCTGCTGGTCATGTTGCCCTGGGCGATATCGCTCGCAATGCTTGCGATCGTCGGCCGCTGGGCACTGAATGGTGAGAGCGGAACGCTCAACATGATCCTGAGCGACGTCGGAATAATCGACGAAAATATCGCCTGGCTCGGACAGTCCGGAACTGCATTTCCAATGCAGATCATCCTCGGCATCATCGCCACGCTGCCATTCACCACCACGGTCCTCATCGGCGGCCTCTCGTCCATCCCGACGGATATCTACGAGGTGGCGAGGATCGAGGGGGCCAGCTGGTTCGCCACCTTCCGGCGGCTGACCCTGCCGCTCCTGCGGCCATTCATCAACATAGCAATCGTGCTGAACACGATCTACGTGTTCAATTCATTCCCGATCATATGGGCAACGACCCAGGGCGGGCCGGCCAACTCGACCGACATTCTCGTAACCTATCTCTACAAGCTGGCGTTCAGGTTCGGGCGTGTCGGCGAGGCGGCTGTCCTTTCACTGGTCATGTTCGCGCTGCTTCTGATCTTCACGCTGTTTTACGTCCGGCTGGCCATGCGGAAAGACGAACAATGACAATGAGCCGCGCGAAAAAATCACTTCTCATCTGGCTCGGGCTGCTGCCGGTGTTCGCCATCACCCTGTTTCCGTTCCTGGTGATGTTGCTGACGGCGATCAAACCGAAGGAAGAGGTCTTCGAACGCAGCTGGGTTCCAAGCAGGATCGCGTTCGAGAACTTCACCGCCATGTGGACGCAGACGGGCTTCGGTCGCGCACTCCTGAACTCCCTCTATGTTTCCACGCTGGCGACGATCCTGGCAATTTTGATTGCGATCCCCGCCGGTTACGCCCTGTCCCGCTACCGTTTCATCGGCAGGAGTTCCTCACGGCGCTTCCTGCTCGTAACGCAGATGCTGTCGCCTATCGTGCTCGTACTCGGCATTTTCCGGTTGCTGGTCATTTTTGGCGTGCTGAACGACGTCAATGTGGTCGCGGTTCTTTACGCCGGCTTCAACATCGCATTTTCGGTCTGGATGCTCGAAAGCTACTTTTCGACCATTCCGCGCGATCTGGAAGAGGCCGCGTGGATGGAGGGCGCGTCGCGCCTGAAGACGCTTGTGAAGGTGTTCCTGCCGCTTGCGCTGCCGGCGATCGCCGTGACGGCGCTCTTCACCTTCGTGAACTCATGGAACGAATTCGTCATCGCACTGACGATGTTGCGGCGCGAAGGCGACTTCACCCTGCCCATCCAGATTCTGTCGATCGTTTCGGGCCGCTATGCAGTGGAATGGCACCTGGTGATGGCGGCGGCCTTTTGCGCCACGCTGCCGGTCGCAGTCGCCTTCGCATGGATGCAGAAATTCATGCTGCGCGGCCTCACAGCAGGGGCCGTGAAATGAACGATCGAAACAAAGATACGCCAATTGCAGCAAGGCCTTGGTGCCTCGCAGCGCATACAGGGATTTGGCCGAAACTTGCGTTTTCGGCAGGAGAGATATTTTGACGATATTCGACCGCTTCAAGCTCGATGGACAGACCGCACTCGTAACCGGCGGCAGCCGCGGATTGGGTTTGGAGATTGCCAAAGCACTGTCAGAAGCCGGCGCAAAGGTTGTCATCTGCGGGCGCAGCCAGTCTTCGCTTGATGACGCAGCCGCCTGCTTCGCGAAGCGGGGCAGCGACGTCCTGACATTCAAAGCCGACTTCGCTTCTCCAGCCGTCGCCGAAAATGCTTTTCAGCAATGCCCTGGCAAGTTCGGCCCTATCGACATTCTGGTCAATAATCTCGGCGGCCGCGGGTGCGCCACACCTTTGCAGGAACAAAGCCTTTCGGATTGGCAGGCCGCGATCGATCTCAACCTGACCACATCCTTTCTTGGAATGCGCACCATCGGCAAAGCACTGATCGAGCAAGGCCGGAGCGGCCGCATAATAAACATCTCGTCCATGAACGCCTTCATCGCCAATCGCGGCATCGGCGGACGCTCCTACGAGGCGGCAAAGGCGGCGGTCGTGCAATTGACGCGGACGGCTGGCGCTGACTGGGCACCGCATGGCATCAACGTCAATGCGATTTGCCCGGGGCTGTTCATGACGGACGCCAACAAGAGCTGGAGCGATTCGAACCCCGAGGTCATCGAAACCATGCTCGCGGCAATTCCGATCGGCCGCGCGGGGCATCCGGAAGAAATCGGGCCGCTGGCAGTATTTCTGGCCAGCCCCGCTGCAAGCTACATCACCGGCTCAACATTCATGATCGATGGCGGATATACGCTTTGGTGAGCGATCGCTGCCGGATTGCCATTCGTGGTCGGCGTGGTAGAACCGACAGGTGCGGAAACTCACCTCGTGGGCACCATTTCAGGCACGAATGTGCATTGTGTTTTCAGGGAGCGTGTTCAGGCCGCGCCCGGCTCAACCATCAGGCTCAAGGTTGATCCCGCCAGCATTCACGTTTTCGAGGGGGATAAAGGGCGTCGCATCTGATCCGGTGGCGGCGTCCGAGATCATATGAACACCGCGCTGGACATCGTTGCCGAGCTGCACCAGCTCGCGGAGGAAGGAAGCAAGCTAGACCGTCACCTGGCCAGGATGGTGTTGGCCGATCCCGAGTTTTTCGTTCACGAATCAATCGCGAAAATTGCCGAACGGGCACAGGTGAGCGAGCCGACGGTCACGCGCTTCTGCCGCTCGCTCGGGCTCAACGGCATGCGCGAATTCAAAGTCAAACTGGCGCAAGCTCTGGCGGTGGGAGCGCGGTTCCTGCAGGTCGCCAACCCCGACCGGGAAACCGCCAACAGGCGGATCCCCGACACGATCGCGGCGTCCGCCTATGACGCGATCAACGTAATCTGCAACAGCATTGATATGACACAGCTGGCCGCCGCAGCAGAAGCAATCGTCACGGCCAAGCTGATCCGCGCATATGGCTCGGGCGGGTCTTCTTCCATGGCGGCGGTTGAACTGGAAAACCGTCTGTTTCGCCTTGGGCTGCCGGTTGCGGCGAGTGTCGACGGCGAAATGCAACGCATGACTGCCTCGGTTGCCAATCCCAAGACCACCATCGTCACCTTCTCGATTTCAGGCCAGTTGCGCTCCACGGTCGACGCGCTGGCGATCGGCCGCCACTATGGCGCCAAGACCATCGCTTTCACGGCACCGGATTCAGAACTCGCGCGGACCGCCGAGATCGTCTTTCCGTTTCATATCGACGAAGGCGACAATGTCTACCGCCCCTCGCCGACCCGCTATGCCATGCTTGCGATCATCGATATGCTGTCGATGGTCGTTGCCGAAAATCTCGGACCCGGCGTGGTTGAAGGCATGCGACGGATCAAGCATCAGCTGAGCGCTTCGGAGCATCGCGATCCACAGCTGCCGCTTGGCGATTAGAGCTGACGAGCAGTTCGAGTCTGCGACAATACAGACAACATCGTCGCTGCACTATAACGAGCCTAAGATTTCGCTGCCAGCTGCTAAGTGCCTGAAATTGTTGGTGGGTGATGTAGGGATCGAACCTACGACCCGCTGATTAAGAGTCAGCTGCTCTACCAACTGAGCTAATCACCCGCCGGGAACCGGCTCTCGAACCGGTCAAGGTGGCGCCTATAGCCGTCCGCGCCGGCAATGTCCAGACTTCCCTGAGCTGATTTCGAACCGCCTAGACGGTCAGCGATCCTTCGGCCACCCGCACGGCATGGCCGCCGATGCGCGCGGCGCTCACCGCGCCGTTCGCCAGCTCAAGTTCAAGCCGCAGCCGCGAAGGCCGATTCGCTTCCACGCCCTGCTCCACCCAGCCCTGCCATGTATCGCCGGCCGGCTGGTCGAATTTGAGCACCGCACCGGAAAAGGCGGCGACAGCAGAACCGGTCGCGGGGTCTTCGTACCCTGCCCCGCCTGCGAACATGCGCGCATGGAAGGCGCAATCGTGATTCACCGTTTCGCGGCAGTAGACATAGGCCGAGGCCGGCACGCCGTTGCCGCGGTCGGGCGCGATCCGGTTCCAGAGCTGACTGTCGAACTTGACCCTGGCCGCAGCCTCGAGCCCGTGCACCGGCACCGTCACATAAGGGACACCTGCCGAAAAGGCCGCGATCCTGTGGTTCTCGAAACCGATTTCGTGCGGCCCCAGCCCGAGCGCTGCGCCCACCTCTTCCGTGCTTGCATTCATCTCATACGGTTCGGACAGGCGGGGCAGATCGAATTCGGCAAACACCCCCGCGTCGGTCCGGTTGACCACACAGCGCACATCGCCGATCTTTTCTTCCAGAACGAGGATCATGGCGCTGCCGCCGATGCCCCTGTCGAGCGCCAGCGAAACCGCGCTGCCGACTGTCGGGTGGCCGGCGAATGGCATCTCGAAATTCGGCGTAAAAATGCGTATCGCCGCGGTGTGCGCGGCATCGCGCGGCGGCAGGACGAACACCGTCTCCGACAAGTTGAACTCACGCGCTATCCCCTGCATGGCCGCATCGTCGAGGCCGTCGCTCTCGTGCACAACCGCCAGCGGATTGCCGGCCAGCGGAGAGGTCGTGAAAACGTCGAGGATTTCGTAGCGGCGCGCGCGCATTGGCTCATCCTGGCGTGTGTTTCGGCGGCCTGCGAACCTGGCCACGCGGTGCGCCTAAAGTGCGAAATGGGCGCCGAGATAATAGGGCCACACCACAAGCCCCCACAGGCCAGCCCAGAAACCGAGCTTCAGATAGCCGATGGTGAACAGCCAGCCGATGAACCAGATCATGCCGGCCGAGGAATGGTTGTTGATGTTGATCTTGCTTCGGTCCATTGGAGCCTCCGGTTGTTCTGCGGCACGATAGGCCACGGCCTCCCCTGCCGGGTTCGCGTCACCGCGGTGCTGCGGGCATGCTCCGGGTCATGCCGAAATGCCAGTCGACGATGGCGCGCATATGCGCCAGCATCCCCTCCGGCGGGTCTTCGCCGCCGCGTATGATAACAGGTTCCGAAATTTCAGGCTCGGCTTCGGCGGCCACGAATCTGCGCACGCGCTCCGCAATCCGCTCCGCCGTGTCCGGCAGATCGTAGCGGCGAAAGATCGCAGTGCCTGCATCGGAGGAATATCCGAGATAACCGGCCGCTTGCGGCGCGTTCGAGATGTCGAGCCCGGTTTCCTCGGCCACCTCGCGCATCATGTTGTGATGGATGTCCACCCGTCCGCGCTTGAAGTCTCCTGGTTCGAAGGAACCGGCGGCAAAATAGACGCTGCCGGCATTCAGCGTATGCGGCCCCATGCGCGCGGCTATGAGCGCATTGTCCGACGATACGAGCATCGCATGCGCGAAGCAGTGCTCGGACGAAACGTGCGCCCGGCTTCCGCGCCAGTAGAGGAACGCAGCAAAACTTACCGCGTGGCAGGTGCCGACCAGCCGCCCCTGTGAGAACCGCAACGAAGAAAGCAGCACCACCGTGCCGTTGAAAAGCGCGGGGTTGCTTTTCGCTTCGCGCTCCCAGTTGCGCTCTATCGCTTCTGTGTTGGCTGCTTCAAACGGCGACGGTCCGTCCTGCAACCGAACGTCTACATCCTCGATGGCGAATATGCGCCCGCGCGGCAGATCGAACGCCAGGCCGGACATCAGACCAGATCCAGCGTTACTGCGACCGGGCAATGGTCCGAAGCCTTGGGGCGGTCCCAGCCGGTGCGGGGGTAGCGGTTCACGTCCTGGCCGGGCGGAAAGATCGTCCGCCATGGCTGGCCGTTGCGAATGATGTCGGGCTTCGCATTGGCGTTGCGCGCAGCCAGCCGCTGCGACGGCAGCAGATAGTCGAGCTGGCAAAGGTGACGTTCGCTGGGCCCGCGCGTGTGAAACAGCGTCCACCGCTCCTCATGCGGCAGCCGCTCGACGATGTTCTCGCAAAAACCGCCGGCCGTCAGTGCGTTGAGCGACGATTCCGTCTCGTGCCTGATCTCGAAATGATGTCCGTTATGCTCGTCGCCTTCGATCACGACACGTTCGCGGTAATCGTTGAGGTCGCCGCAGATCAGCCAGTTCTTGTTTGCAGCCTTGTCGCCGAAGCGCTCTTCGATCACCCAGCGGACGGCCTGCGCTTCCGCCATCCGGATCGGCATGGTCGCCTCGCGGCCGGAGAGCCCGTTGCGGGGGCTGCCCATCGATTTGAAGTGCACGACATAGAGCGTCAGCGGCCTGCCGCCGATCCTGAGATCGACTTCGAAACAGTCGCGGCGGAAAATCCGTTCATTGGCCCGGTTGCCGGTCTCTTCGAGCGCCGGCGTATGCAGCCCAAGCTCCTCATAGGTCAAGTGTGAATGGCTTTGCGCCCGCACGAACTCGATCGGCTCGCCATGCGCGGTCTCTTCGCGCATCATCACGGCTACGTCGATACCGCGGCTGTCATTGCCCTGCGAAACGTATTTCTTGCGGTAGCCGGCGCCGATCATCTTGTAGAGGTAGCCGAACTCGAAAGCGTTCAGGGCATCCTCGTTATCGACCTCCTGCAGACAGAATATGTCGGCGCGCGCAGCCGCAATCGCAAGCGCCGTCAACTGGCGGGTATCGTCGGTATGTGCAATCGCCCGCGCTCTCTCGAGCTGCCGGTACTGCGCCTCATCCTTGATATCGTAGAGTTTGAGAACGCGATCCTGGTAGAGTTCGTTGCGGAACCCCGAAAAATCGAACCTGTTCATCAGGTTTTCGATATTGAACGTGGCGATACGGACAGACATGGCCGAGAAATGCCCCGTGCACGGCAGGAACTCAACCCGGTTCAGGCTACAATTCTGCCATTGATGTCATTCATCACCGGTTCATGTTGCCCGCCACATGCTGGCAAACCGTGCTGGGCTGGTTATGCTCCTGCTCTTCGTCACCTCAGCCCCCAGGAGGAAGACATGAAATCTGCAGTCTCGACGTTTCTCCGCTCCACGCTCCTTGCTGCGGGCCTTTCCGGCATTTCGGCGGGCGCGGCGCATGCACAATCCGCTGGCGCCTTGGCCCTTCCGCACGCCGAGCCGTTACGCGCGGAAGCCGGCATCCGGGCCGAACCGGTTGATCACCGCCATTGGCGCCGCCATCAACGTCGCCACGGCGGCGGCGGCAACATCCAGTTCAATTTCGGCAATGGAAGTGTATGGATCGACGTGCCGCCGCCGCAGCGGCGCTATCATCGCCGCTACTACCGGCGCGATGCGCAATCGCTGCATGTCGAATGGTGTTACGACCGCTACAGGTCCTACCGGCACTGGGACAATACGTTCCAGCCATATCATGGCCCGCGCAGGCAGTGCTATTCGCCCTATTATTGATGGCAACGGGCTGAACTCACGGAAATAACGGGCGGCGCCGCCCCGCCGCCCGCCCCCAGCCCGGGGCCTGCAATGCAGACCGCAGGCCCCAACGGAGAACACAACCGCCTACGCGGATACATGTTGCGGCATGTTCTCCGGGAGAAGTGCCGGACTGCGCCTTATCCACCCCCGCGCAGCCCGGGGACCTCAATTCAAGAATTCGATGCCGACATCCTCAACGCCGCGCCAACGCACCGCTGCGCGCCTCGGTTCGCGGGATCCGGCGATCCAGAAATCGAACTCGGATGGCACTGCGGCCGTTTCGCCGAATGCGAGGCGCGCGCCATTGTCGGTCAGGTTGCGCACAATGCACTCAAGAGCGCCGTAGCCGCGGTTGTATCTGAGCGTCGCGCCTTTCAGCACACGCCGCCGCGTTAGCGCACGGCGCTCCGCAAAGACCTTCCCGTCGATCCCGATTGAGTTCTGGGTGATCGTTTCCATGATCAGCCTCCTTGGCTTCCACGGAACAGTGATGCCAGAACCGTGCCAGCCGGCATTGTGCCGGAATGAGACAGGTGCCCGCTATGCGGCAGTACGCGATTGACCTCTCAACGCGCGCATTGTCTTTTGGGACAAGACGCCAGTGAGGAGAAACGAATGACGCCGCACAACAACGCGAAAAAAGACGATTACGCCGAAGCGGTATTGCTGCCGGGCGACCCATTGCGTGCCAAGTGGATCGCCGAAAACTTCCTCGATGACGTGCGTGCGGTGAACACGGTGCGAAACTGCCTGGGTTTTACCGGCAGCTACCGCGGCAAGCCGGTCAGCGTACAGGCGTCGGGCATGGGCCAGCCATCGCTCGCCATATACGTTCATGAACTGATCAATGTTTACGGCGTGAAGAGCTTTATCCGGGTCGGCACATGCGGCGGACTGTCGGAACGGGTAAAGGTACGCGACCTGGTGCTTGCGCAGACCGCGAGCACCGACAGCGCCATGAACCGCAATACCTTTAAGGCATTCGACTTTGCGCCCGGCGCCGATTTCGAGCTTCTGCGCACCGCGGCGGATGCCGCCGAAACCGGGGGTGTGCGCTGGCATGCCGGCGCAATTGTCTCAAGTGACGTGTTTTACCAGCCCGAAGGCCTCGCCGGATACGCAACCCTGCGCGAACACGGCGTGCTGGCCGTCGAGATGGAAGCGAGCGCGCTCTATACGCTTGCGGCGCGGTTCTCCGTGCGCGCCTTGGCCATCTGCACCATGACCGACTGCCTGGTCACCGGTGACGAACTCAACGCCGATGAGCGCCAGTCATCGCTGGAAGACATGGTGCGCATCGCGCTGGATGTGGCAGTGGGCGGCTAGCCGCCACGCCCCGCAATACCGCACGAAAGCATTGATTTCAAAAGAAAAAGCCGGCGCTCTAGCGCCGACTTTTCCTGACATCCGGTAAACCGGCCAGAGCGCCTAGTTCTTTGCCTTGTCGACCAGCTTGTTGGCCGAGATCCACGGCATCATGCCGCGCAGCTTCTCGCCCACTTCCTCGATCTGGTGGCGGTCGTTGAGGCGGCGCGTCGCCTTGAAGCGCGCAGCGCCCGAATGCCACTCCTGCATCCACTCCGAGGTGAAGCGGCCCGACTGAATGTCTTTCAGAACCCGCTTCATCTCTGCCTTGGTCTCGGCGGTGATGATGCGCGGCCCGGAGACATACTCGCCCCACTCGGCCGTGTTTGAGATCGAGTAGTTCATGTTGGCGATGCCGCCCTCATAGATCAGGTCGACGATCAGCTTCACTTCGTGCAGGCACTCGAAATAGGCCATCTCGGGCGCATAACCGCCCTCGACCAGCGTCTCGAAACCTGCCCGTATGAGCTCGACCAGACCGCCGCAAAGCACCACCTGCTCGCCGAAAAGATCGGTCTCGCATTCTTCCTGGAAGGTGGTTTCGATGATGCCGGAGCGTCCGCCGCCCACACCGCAGGCATAGGAGAGGCCGAGGTCGAGCGCGTTGCCGGACGGGTCCTGATGCACCGCGACCAGGCACGGCACGCCTCCGCCCTTCTGGTATTCGCCGCGCACCGTGTGGCCCGGACCCTTCGGCGCAATCATCAGAACATCGACCGTGTCCTTGGCTTCGATGAGGCCGAAATGCACGTTGAGGCCGTGCGCGAAGGCGATCGCCGCGCCGTCGCGGATGTTCGGCGCGATCTCGTCCTTGTAGATGCCGGCCTGCAGTTCGTCTGGCGTTGCCATCATCATCAGGTCGGCCCATTTTGCGGCGTCGGCAACGCTCATCACCTTGAGCCCGTCGGCCTCGACCTTCTTGGCCGTGGAAGAGCCGGGGCGCAGACCGACCGCCACGTCCTTCACGCCCGAATCCTTCAGGTTGAGCGCATGCGCCCTGCCCTGCGAACCGTAGCCGATAATGGCCACCTTCTTGGATTTGATCAGATTGAGATCGGCATCGCGATCGTAATAGACACGCATGGTTTTTCTCCTGCCTAGCGCCTTGTGTTGTTGATTGCCGGCTTCAATCCGCCGGCGTCTCGGTTCCGAAAAGTACGAAAAACTGGCCGACGGCCTCCTCGGCCATAGCGGCAAACTGGTCGGGCCGGCGTGCACCGGCCTCGCCGAGCAACATGCGTACATGCAGATCGCGCACTATCAGCCCGTAGAAAGTGTGGTAGACCGCTTCACGATCCTCATAGCGAATGTGCCCGCGCCGTTTGCCGGCCTCCAGAAGTGCCATGGCGCGCGCCTCGATGCGGCGCCGGCCGCGTTCCACCATGAGCCGCCCCAGACGGCTGTCCGAATGGCTCGCCTGCCCGATCGCCAGCCGGTTCAGCGCCAGCGACACGTCGCCCGCCAGAACGTCCAGCAGATCATGCGCGAAATCGATGAGATAGCTGCGGAACTGGCCGCCATCCATAGCATGTGCATTATCGGCACCGGCGCGCACCTTGCTTGCCTGATGCGCGATCATCGCCGCGAGCAGCCCGTCACGGTCGCCGAACCATTTGTAGATGCTTTCCTTGGAGCAGTTTGCCGCCCGTGCGAGCCCGGCCGTTGTCAGCCCCTTCTCGCCGCCGCCGACGAGCAGCTGCAGCGCGCAGTCCAGCACCGCCTGCTGGCGGGGCGTGAATTCCTCGTCCGCGATAACTGCCTGATCCACCGGCTTGCTCTCTATGCGTACCGTACCGTTCGGTACTCCATTCGCATGAGACGCGATGCCTTTCAAGGGGCACGGCTCAAAAGCGGGCCGCGAGGCTATGGAACATAGGCTGTGCCGGAGCCCGAACTCCTGGCGCGCCGTGCCCGAGGTTCAGCCGTCGGACGGCCTAAGCTTGAGCAGCAACCCGGAAAGGGTCTTCGTCTCGCGTTCGTTGAGCCGGCTGCCGACGAGTTCGCTGATCTGCCGGCCATAGACCGCCCACATCGCGCGTCTGATGAGCCGTCCCTCGGCAGTCGCGGTGATCATCTGCGCGCGCCCGTCACCTTCGACTGCGCTGCGCGCGATCAGCCCGTCCTTTTCCATGCGGTCGAGCAGCCGCGAAAGATTGTATTGCGCCAGAAGCATCGACTCCATGAGCTGCCCGGGCCGCAAGCCGGCCTCCCCGGCGCCAACGAGTTCATGCAGAACGTCGTACCAGACGAGCGGCGGCAAGCCAGCATCCTTGAGCGCACCTTCGACACGCTCCAGCATCTGCCGTGAAACGCGCTGCAACTGCACCCAGGCGCGTATGGTCTGGTTGGCGGGCATCCCTCCCGCGCCGGAATCGTCCTTCATTCCGCTGGCATAGCATTTCAATGCAGTTGCATCAATCTTGCATCTCCATGCAGGTGCATCTATATCGATGCAATCGCATCTAACGGAGAACAAGCATGAGCGAACTCACCCTCGTCAGCCACAAGCTCTGCCCCTATGTGCAGCGCGCCGCGATCTCACTCACCGAAAAATCCGTGCCGTTCGAACGCCGCTGGATCGATTTGTCGGACAAACCTGATTGGTTCGCCGATATTTCACCGCTCGGCAAAGTGCCGGTGCTGGTCGTCGAAGCGGACGGCGAGCGCACGCCGATATTCGAATCCGCCGCAATCCTGGAATATCTGGAAGACACGCGTCCCCACCCGCTGCACCTGGCCGACGCCGTCAGCCGCGCGCGGCATCGCGCATGGATCGAGTTCGGCTCCGAAACCCTGAACGGCATCGCCCGGCTCTACAACGCGCCTGACGCCGAAGCCTTCACCGCAGCGGCAAACAAGCTTGCGGACATGTTCGACCGCATCGAAAGCGAACTGGCCGCTCACCAGAGCGGGCCATGGTTCGCGGGCGAAGACTTCTCACTGGTCGACACCGTGTTCGGGCCGATCTTCCGATATTTCGACGTCTTCGACCCGATCGGCGATTTCGGCATTCTGCGCGGCAAGCCACTCGTCAACGCCTGGCGCTCCGCACTCGCCGCACGCCCTTCGGTTCGCGATGCAGTTGTTGCCGACTACCCGGACCTGTTGCGCGACTTCCTTCTTCGCCGCCGCTCGCACATTACGTCGCTGATGCGGGAGCCAGCGACCGCCAGTCCGGCTCTGTGAGCCCCGCGCCGCGAAAGGGGTCGAACAGCGTGCCCGACACCATCGCGGCAAGCAGCGCCGGCATTGGCGGCACTTTCGCCACTGTCGCCACCAGCGTGTCGCGCAGATAGGGGATCAGCCGGGAATCCGACTGGTAGAAAGGCGTCAGCGCGTATGAGAGCAGCTGGAACAACGCTACATGCCCGCGCCGCGCCCGCGAGTATGCCGCGAGCGCGGCGCCGACATCATCATGCGCAGTCAATGCTGCGGCAAGCGCGGCGGCGTCGAGCAGCGCCATGTTCGCACCTTGTCCGAGCTGCGGGCTGGTGGAATGCGCGGCGTCGCCGATCACCGCCAGCCGCTCCGCCACCGGCGGGCGCAGCGTATGGTGGCCGTATCGCGCCAGGGCCAGCTGGTCGAAATCGGAAATCTGGTCGAGATAGGGCTGGCATTCAGGCCAATAGCCGGCCACCCGCGCCTTCCAGGCTTCGAGCCCGTCGGCGTAGAGCTGCTCGGCATCGGCCAGCCGCACACTCCAGAAGAATGCAGCAAGTCGCTCCGCGCCGGGCGTTATGCTGCCGATCGGCAGCACGCCGATCATTACGCTTGCGCGTTCGTATCGCTGTTGCAGCGCGTTGGTGAAAAACCCGTCGCCCCGCCACTCGAGCGAAGCCCAGAGCGCACCATAGGCGAGCGGTTTCACTTCGTTTCCGCGCGAAGCCTGGGGTTTGAGAACCGAGCGCGCGCCGCTGGCGTCAACGGCGAGCCCAGCGGCGGCCAATGGCTGCCCGTCGGAAGCCAGGAGCTCGACCCTGTCGTCGATGTACCGCAGCGCGGTGATTTCCGCACTGGTGACAACTGGAATGCCAGCCGCCTTCACCGCCTCATGCAGCACACCGAAAAGGGCTGCGCGGTGAACGCCAAGGCCGAAGCGGCCGTTTCCGTAGCCGTCATACCCGACATCGAGCACCACACGCTTGCTTCCGGCGTCGGTACCGTAAAGCCGCTCGATGCGGTTTCCGCGCTCAAGGATCGCCGGCAAAAGACCCAGCGCATCGAGCGCGGCCAAACCTGTCGGCTGCAGGATCAGCCCCGACCCGACAGGCTTCGGTTCATCGAAACGCTCATAGATCGTCGGGCTGAAGCCGGCGCGTGCGAGAAAAAGAGCGGCAGCCAGCCCCGCCGGCCCGGCGCCGATGATCGCGATGTCCCGCTGCTTGTCCATCGTTTCTGAGTGCCATCCGCGGCAACGATGCACAATCCCGGCATCCGCGAGTAATCCAATTTGCCGCAAGGCACATGATGGCGATAAGAAGTGCTTCCCGCCCTTCAACGGACAGCCCCTGATGAACAGCACAGCCGCCGAGCGCTTTCTGCGTTACGTCACAATCGACACACAGTCGGATCCGAAGTCTCCCAGCCAGCCATCGACCGAGAAGCAGAAGGACCTCGGCCGCCTTCTGGTGCAGGACCTTCTCGCGATCGGCCTCGCCGACGCGCATCTGGACGAACACGGCAATGTCTACGCCACGGTGCCTTCCAACACCGACAAGGCCGTTCCGGTCATCTGTTTCTGTTCGCACATGGACACCGCACCGGATTTCTCGGGCAAAGGCGTCAAACCGCAGGTGGTTGAGAACTATGCCGGCGGCGACATCCAGCTGAAGGGCAATCCGAAGCAGGTCATCCGCGTTGCCGAAAACCCGGAACTCAACAACCAGATCGGCAACGACATCATCACCTCCGACGGCACGACGCTGCTCGGGGCGGACGACAAGGCAGGCATCGCCGAGATCATCGCCGCTGCTCAATTGCTGATGGAGAACCCGGACATCAGGCATGGCACGGTGAAGCTGCTGTTCACCACCGACGAAGAGATCGGACGCGGCGTCGACAAGGTCGACCTGAAGAAGCTCGGCGCTGATTTCGCCTACACGCTGGATGGCAGCACGGCGGGTGAAATCGAGGCCGAGACCTTCTCGGCCGACCGCGTCGACATCGCAATCACCGGCGTCGCCATCCACCCCGGCTACGCCACCGGCAAGATGGAAAACGCGATCAAGATCGCCGCCGCCATCGTCGCCCGCCTGCCGAAAGACGGCGGCCCGGAAGCGACCTCGGGCAAAGAGGGCTTCATCCACCCGACCGACCTCTCCGGCGTACTGGAAAAATCAGAGCTCAGCTTCATCATTCGCGACTTCGTCGATGCCGGCCTGACCGAGAAAGAAGAGATGCTGGAAGGCATCGCCCGCGATGTCATGAAGGACTTTCCGGGCTCGTCCTACAGCTTCAAGGTCACCGAACAGTACCGCAACATGAAGGTGGTGCTCGACCGCCACCCCGAAACCGTTGATTACGCGGTGGAGGCGGTGCGCCGTGCGGGCATGGAGCCGGTGATGAGCAGTATTCGCGGCGGCACGGATGGCTCGCGCCTTTCGCATATGGGGCTGCCCTGCCCCAACATCTTCGCCGGCGGCCATGCCTTCCACTCGCCGCTCGAATGGGTGAGCCGCCAGGACATGGAAAAGGCGGTGGCGACAGTCATCGAGCTGGTGAAAATCTGGGAAGAGAAGGCCTAACTTCTGGCCGTCATCCTCGCCCTTGTGGCGAGGATCTACCAGCGTCGAAATCACAAAGCCGTCGAACAACCGGCCGCCAGATGAGACCCTCGGGACAAGCCCGAGGATGACGCGCCAAGGTCCCTAACCGGCCAGCGCCTTCAAAAACCGGCCGACCGTTCCGGCCATCCCGTACTCCAGCGCGTCCGCCGTCAGCCCGTGGCCGATGGAGACTTCCGAAAGCTGCGGGATACGCCGGCAGAGCGCCGGCAGGTTCGCGACGGTAAGATCGTGACCGGCATTCACGCCAAGCCCGGCGGCGATCGCCGCATCGGCGGTTTTGCCGAGCTTTTCCAGTTCTCTAGCCGCTTTGGCGGAATCATCGTGGCAACCGCCATATGGGCCGGTATAGAGCTCCACCCGGTCGGCACCAGTGGCAACCGCGGCTGCGATCTGCGCCGCCGAGGCATCCGGGTCGCAGAACAGCGACACGCGCGAACCGCCCTTCTTCAGCCGCTTCACGATCGCGACAAGCATCTCGTGGTTGGCAACGAAATCCCAGCCATGATCCGAGGTCGGCTGCTCTGGATCGTCCGGAACCAGCGTGACTTGCTCCGGTTCGGTTTCTTCCACCAGGGCCAGGAAATCGCCGGTCGGATAACCTTCGATGTTGAACTCGGCCTGCGGAAATTCGTCGTCGATCAGCGCTCGCAATTCCGGCAAATCGGTAAAACGCACATGCCGCTGGTCGGGCCGCGGATGAACCGTTAGCCCCGATGCTCCGGCCGCGAGTGCAATGCGGCCGAGGCCCGTCACGCTCGGCCAGGGCAAGTCGCGCCGGTTGCGCAGCAGTGCGACGGCGTTCAGGTTGACGGAGAGCGAGGCAGGCATGGGCGGTTTCCGAACCAAAAAAGTCTGAGCTCCTGTATAGTTGCTGCACCGCGCATGCAAAGTGCCATCGGCGCACAGTGTTGAAGGCCAGGAGACGACGGAGTCGAACCGTGACCGCAATGAACAACCCGCCCAGCATACGCAGGATCGATTCGGCACGGTCGGACCTGTTCGCGGTGGAAGTCGCGGGTCACGTCAGCGCTGCCGACATCGAAAACCTCTACGGCCTGCTCGAAGGGGTCTATGTCACGCAGCAGCGCGTCGATCTACTGATCCGCGTTGTCGGCAATGAGGGCGTGGACTGGGGAGAGGTCTCGCCCGACACGGTCAGGCAGGCGCAGGAACATGCGCGCGAACACATCGGCCGCTGCGCCGCGATCGGCGAGAACGACGCCACGCGCCACATCGCCGAGATATTCTGCCCCTTCGGTGCCGAACTGCGCCACTTTGCCTTAGACGCGGAAGACGAAGCCTGGGAGTGGCTCGCTTAGTTCTGTTTCAGGCATTGTCACAGTTACGACATGGCTGCATGGTCCCCCATCCGCCATGAAGATCACCGTCATCGATTCTCTCTCATTGCCCGGCAGCACGCAGCGTCCCAACGAAGACGCTAGCGGCTGGACCGACAGCGCGGCTTTTGTCATCGACGGCGCAACTGGGCTTGGCCCGGGGATTCTGGTCGGCGACGACAACTCGGACGCCGCCTGGCTCGCTGCTTTCGCGGCCCTCAACATGACCGGCATGCTGGAGCGCGGACACGCGACCGCAGAAATCGTGCGCGCCATCAATACGCTCGTCGGCCGTTTCGTGGATTGCATGTCAAGCGAGCCGCCCAAGGGCTGGCAGTTGCCCGTGGCCGGTTTTCAGATGCTGCGCGTGGAAGATAGCCGCCTCGTCACGTCCGGCCTAGGCGACTGCACGCTGTTCGTGCTTGACGCTGCCGGCAATGCCACGGCCGTGAGCCCTCAGCCGTCACGCGGTGCCGAAAACGCAATCGCCGCGGCGATGATCGAGCGCGCCGGCGGCCTGAGCAGACTGGCAGTGGCTGACCGTGATGCCAAAACCGTAGAGACTTTGCGCGCCGCCCGGTCGATTTTCAACACACAGGGCGGGCCTCTGTGGACGCTTGGCACGGCACCCGACGCCGCGGATCATGTTGTGAGCGCGGCACTCGCCCCTGCCCTGCCGGCTACGGCGCTGCTTGCAAGCGACGGATTTGCGGCACTGGTCGACACCTACCGCCGCTACGACGCCGCCGGGCTCGTTACAGCTGCGCGCGAGCGCGGAGTGGAAGAACTCGGCAGGGAGCTGCGGAGCATCGAGCTTGACGAAGATCCTGAAGGCCGGGTTTTTCCGCGCATGAAGATCAGCGACGATGCTACTGCGCTGCTGATTGCGATCGAACAACTCTAGCGGACGATCGTCAGTCGCTCCGCCGCGCGCGTGATCGCCGTGTAAAGCCAGCGCTGGCGCGTGTCGCGAAAGGCGTAGCTTTCGTCGAACAGCACCACATTGTTCCACTGCGAACCCTGCGCCTTGTGCACGGTCAGTGCATACCCATAGTCGAAGTCGTCGAAGCGCTTTTTCAGCTGCCAGGGAATGTCGGCCTCAGGGTCTTCGAAAGCGGCCTTGAGTAGCTTGATCTTCGCCACGCCGCGGTCGGGGTCGTCTTCTTCAGGCGACACCAGCAGATTGATGCCGGGTTTCACCGTCTCTTTCGACGATGTCATCACCTTCCACAACGAGCCGTTGAGCAGCCCCTTGTTGGGATCGTTCCTCAGACAGACAAGCTTGTCGCCGGCCTGCGGATACATCGCCTCGAAGCCTTTCAGCGTGCGCAGCCGCTGGTTGTAGCGGCGCCTGGTCCTGTTGGTGCCGACAAGCACCTGATCGGCCTCCAGCACCAGTTCCTGGTTCACCGCGTCGCGGCCGATCACCTGCGCAGTGCCATAGTCGCCGTGCATAAATTCACGGCCTTCGCGCACGTCCATGGCGAGCCGGATGATCGGGTTATCGCGTGCCTGACGGTGAATTTCCGTCAGAAGATGGTCTGGTTCGTGCTCGGTGAAGAACCCGCCGCCCGAAATCGGCGGCAGCTGCGCCGGGTCGCCAAGCACCAGTATCGGAGTGCCGAAGCTGAGCAGATCGCGGCCCAGAGCCTCGTCCACCATCGAGCACTCGTCCACGATCACAAGTGCTGCCTTCGCGATCGGACTTTGCCGGTTGAGCGAAAAGGTCGGCGACATGGTCTTTTTGCCGGTGGTTTCGTCTTCCACCTGTTCTTCGCCGCGCGGTCGGTAGATCAGCGAGTGGATCGTGCGCGCGTTCACCGCGCCTTTGGCGCGCAGCACCTGCGCCGCCTTGCCGGTGAAGGCGGCGAACTGCACGCTGCCATCGACATGTTCGGCGAAATAACGCGCCAGCGTCGTCTTGCCCGTTCCGGCATAACCGAACAGGCGGAAAATCTGCGGCTGGCCGTCCTTGAGCCACCGCGAAACCGCCTTGAGCGCCGCATCCTGCTGAGGTGAAACTTCCATCAGCCTGTGAGACAGGATTCGGCCACCACCCGCAAGTGTGATGGCGGCCTATTTGCCGTCCGGATTTTCAGGATTGAGATGGTAGCCTGGCCCGACCGTCAACGCCTTCTCCGGCGTCCGTTCCTGCCCGATCTGGCTCGAATAGCTTCGTGTCGCCGACCAGATTTCCTTTGTTTCCAGCCGGTCGAGCACGCGGATCGTCACTCTGTACGGCTTGTTGGCCTCGATCCCGTGCAGTGCCGGCGTGCGCATTGCGTAGCGATCCGTCATCGGGCTCACGCGTTCGCGCACCATGATCGGGTCGCCGCCGGCAGGGTCTTCGAATTCCGCCTCTATGATTGAGCCGGATTCCAGCGGCCGCCGGACAATCGCGGTGAAGCCGTAGAAATTGTCGGCCACCCGGTAGTTGAAAACGAACCCGCCGCCCAGAATGTCCAGGTAAGGCCGCTCGTCGGGGTCTTGCCGCGTAAGCCAGCCGGCAACGAACAGCAGCGCCACAAGGGCAGCCGCGGCTATCATCGCGCGCAGCGGCGTGACGACGGAAAACACCTCGGCCGCCTATTTCCGGCCCGGCCAGGCCGGGTCATTGCGGAGTTCGATGGCGCTGCCATGCGGCGTTGCGTGCGCGGCGCGTATCCACGCAAGGGACAGCTCTTCAAGCACTGCTTTGCTTGCAATGCCGCGGACAGCAAGCAATGCCTCAAGCGTGGCGACGACACTGTCGTAGTAATCGCTGCCATCGGGCGCTGCATTCGCCGCATCCCGGCGCGCGCCCAGCGCTTCCGACCATTCCTTCGGCGAAATGATGCCGGCGTCCTGTAGCGCCAGAGCGAGCGCGAACGCCTGAGCCTGCCAGGGTTCTTCGAAAACGCTCTCGTCCTTCATCACGCCGCGGGCTCCAGATAGCTTTCCCACGCATCGACGGAAACGCTGAGCCCCTCCTCGCAGTCTTCGCCCCACAGCGTGCGTCCGTCGAACACCACCGTGTAAAGATGTTGCGGCGCCTCGCCTCCGCCATGTGCGTTGACGTCGGGAAACACATAACCGCCATGAACCGCTTCGACCGTACCAGGCTTGTCGCGCGCATAGCGCGGCAGGCGCGTATGCGTATCGGGGTGCCGGTTGCTGGTCCGCACCTTGTCACCCACGGCAAAGCGCGGCTGCGCCTCAACCGGCCGGTCGCAGGCAAACCCCTTCGCGAGCACGCCGGCCACTTCGCCTGCTTTCAACACCCGCTTCGGCTTGGTGCCTGCATTGGCCGCCCTGCCTTCGATAAGCTCTTCGGCGTCCACAAAACCATGCCGCGCAAGCAGCCCTTCCAGCGCCTTGATCCAGATCTCGTAGTAGCTCGACGCGTAATAGTCGACCGGCGCCAGGCTCTCGCGCTGGAACCGGCTTTCATCGATCGTCCAGTGTCCCATCGTGCCGGCAGCGACGGTCATGCCCATGGCCCGCTTTTCCCATTCGGCATGGAACAGAGGCTCGTTCGCTTCCGGGGCAATCGGGCCGAACCCCATCTGGCCACCAAGATCCTGCGGGCCGTTCATGCCGCCTCTCCAGCAGCTATGGCTAACCCGGTGCCGATCATGGAATCGCGCGTCACAAGGTCCGCCAGCGCCTCCTCTTCCAAATGGCCGGTTCCGGCCGGCCGCATCGGCACGACGAGATATCGGAGCTCGGCGGTGGAATCCCACACCCGGATCTGGGTGTCGGCCGGAAGTTCCAGCCCGAACTCGGCGAGCACGCCGCGCGGATCGATGACCGCGCGGCTGCGATAGGGCGGTGATTTGTACCATACAGGCGGCAGGCCCAGCACCGACCACGGATAGCAGGAGCACAGAGTGCATACGACAAGATGATGCTGCTCAGGCGTGTTGAACACGGCGCGCATATGCTCGCCCTGCCTGCCGGTGAAACCGAGCGAGGCAATTGCCGCAGTGGCATCATTTGCCAGCCACGCTGCGAAATCCGGATCCGACCAGGCCTTGGCCACAACGCGGGCCCCGTTTCGCGGCCCGACCTTGTTTTCATAGGTCTCGATGATCGCGTCTATCGCGGCCGCTTCGACCAGCCCTTTTTCGACAAGAATGGTCTCGAGCGCTTTTACGCGAGCTGCCATCGGGTCGAGATGATTGTCATGCTCGTGATCATGGCCCATTCGCGGACCCTAGGACCGGCATGGCCGCCAGGCAAGATGGAGACGCATGGTCCAGAAACCGGGCTGTTCTCACCGCAACATCGGCCAGATCGAGGCCGCCAGCAGCAGCCCCATTGCGATATTGAACCATTTCAGCCGCACGGGATCTGAGAGGAAGCCGCGCAGTGCGGTGCCGAAGGCCGTCCAGCTCGAAACGCAGGGCAGATTGACGATACCGAATACCAGCGCGACGAGCACAACGGAGCCGAAAGGCCGGTCCGCACTCGAATAGAGCGCCATCGCCGTCACGGCCATCACCCAGGCCTTCGGGTTGACCCATTGAAACGCGGTCGCTTCCAGAAAGGTCATCGGCCGCGCCTTTGCGTCTTTATCCGCACCCATCGAGCGCGACATGGCGATCCTCCAGGCAAGATAAAGAAGATACCCGCCACCCGCGATCTTGAGCGCGAGGTTCAGCTCCGGATAGGCCGTCAGCAATGCACCCAGCCCGAGGCCGACGGCAAACAGAAGCGCAACGAAACCCGCGCCAATGCCCAGCATATGCGGGATCGTTCGGCGAAAGCCGAAATTCACGCCCGACGCCAGCAGCATGAAGTTGTTCGGCCCCGGCGTGACCGATGAAACGAAAGCAAAGGTGAAAAGCGCTAGAAATATGTCGGCGGACATGTGCGCCTCCTATTAGGTCAGCAATATTGACATAATAGGAGGGCCCGGCAAGGCCTCAACGCGGCTGGTCAGGTTACTGGCCGTCGCTGGACCAACTAGAAGAACCGGTTACCGCGCGCCAGAAAGGCGGCGATATGGCTGGTTTCAGGTACTCCGCGCCAGCGCGCCGCCAGGTCGGGATTGTGCGATGGAGCTGCGCCCTTGCGCAGCCTTGTCAGGGCGTCAACCAGCACATCCACGGAGAGAAGGCGCAGCGCCCGGTGCTCGGCGGCGAGCCGCCTTTCGCCAATCGCCCGCTTGCGCTGCGCGAGGATCGCGCCACCATCCACCTCATCGGTCATCAGGTGAACAGTTACGCCGCTTTCACGCTCGCCGTCATGCAGTGCCCAGAACACCGGGGCCGGGCCGCGATTGTGCGGCAAAAGCCCCAGATGCACATTCATCCAGACTGCGCGGCTTTTTTCGAGCAGAACCGGCGGCACGATGCGGTTGAATGCGATCGTGACCACCACATCCGGATCAAGTCGCGTCATTTCCGCGGCAAACGCCTCACTGTCGAGATGGTGGAAACCATTTGCTGCAACGCCCCGCTGCCGCAAGACGGTTCCGAGCCTGCGTCGTGGCCGGAGCCGGTTGCCGACAACGACTGCAGCCGCCCGTAGGAGATTGCTCATCCCGTACCTGGTGCCCAGCGCCCGCAGCAGCGTCAGCCGCGAGCCGCGTATCCCCACCGGAGCGAACGCGAGCACCGCCACGCCGACGACGTCGAGCCAGCGCGGAGACACTGCGAAAAGTTTTTCAAAGGTCTCCGCCAGGTGGAACGGTTCGTCTTCGGTGACGATCATCAGCCTGAGCGGTGGTTTGTCCCGCCGCGGCTCGTCGGGCACCGGTCCGGCGGCGGCAGGCAGCTGCTCGGCTGCCAGCCGTTCGTTCAAAGCCCCTCTCCGGCTTTCGCTGTCGCCTCGGGGACCGTACTACATTCCTTCCGCGCCGCGGTTCATGGCGGCAACGCCTGTGCGGCACACCTCGACAAGCCCGAGCGGCTTCATGATCGAGATAAACTGCTCGATTTTTGAGACGCGGCCGGTGATTTCGAAGATGAAGTGCTCCGTGTTGGCGTCGATCACGCTGGCGCGAAACGCGTCGGCCAGCCGCAACGCCTCCACCCGGTCTTCGCCCTTGCCCTGCACCTTCACCAGCGCCAGCTCGCGCTCAAGCGGCCTGTCCTGTCCCCGCTCCCTGGCAACGACCGTCAGGTCGATCACCCGGTGCACCGGCACGATGCGCTCGAGTTGGTGGCGTATCTGCTCGAGCACATGCGGCGTGCCGCGCGTCGCAATCGTGATGCGCGACAGATGCTTCTCGTGTTCGGTTTCGGAAACCGTGAGGCTGTCGATGTTATAGCCGCGGCCGGAAAACAGGCCGATCACGCGCGCAAGCACGCCGGGCTCGTTGTCGACCAGGATCGATAGCGTGTGGTTTTCCGGGTACTCGGTCTCCTTGGCGATGAAATAGGCGGAGCCGGTCGGTTGAAGGTGCTGGGCGTTCATCGTTGAATCACTTTCTGGAAAAACACGGACAAGCTGCTGAAATCCCGTCCGTTCACTAGACCAGCTCGCGTCCCTTGGCGTCGATAGCGGTTGCAACCGCTTCGTCTGTCGCCTCGTCGGGCAGCAGCATCTCGTTATGCGCCTTGCCGGACGGGATCATCGGGAAGCAGTTGGCGAGATTGGCCACCCGGCAATCGAAGATCACCGGCTTGTTCACCTCGATCATCTCCTTGATCGCGTCGTCCAGATCGCCCGGCTTTTCACAGCGAATGCCGTGGCCGCCATAAGCCTCTGCAAGCTTCACGAAATCCGGCAGCGCCTCGGTGTAGGAATGCGAAAGCCGGTTGCCGTGAAGCAGCTGCTGCCACTGCCGCACCATGCCCATGTACTGGTTGTTCAGGATGAAAATCTTGATCGGCGCGTTGTGCTGCACCGCCGCCGACATCTCCTGGATCGTCATCAGCACGGAGGCGTCACCCGCTATGTCGACCACCAGCGCACCGGGATGCGCGATTTGCACGCCGAGTGCTGCCGGCAAACCGTAACCCATCGTGCCAAGGCCGCCGGACGTCATCCAGCGGTTGGGCGCATCGAAGCCGAAATGCTGCGCCGCCCACATCTGGTGCTGCCCCACCTCGGTGGTGATGTAGACATCGCGGTCTTTGGTCAGTTCGTAGAGCCGCTCGATCGCATATTGCGGCATGATCACGTCGTCGGAAGGCCGGTAAGCGAAGGAATCGCGGGCGCGCCAGCCCTCGATCTCTTTCCACCAAGGCGCGATCGCCTTCTTGTCGGCCTTCACGGTCGCGCGCCACAACCGCACCATATCTTCCAGCACATGGCCGACATCGCCCATGATCGGAATGTCGACGCGCACGTTCTTGTTGATCGACGACGGGTCGATATCGACATGGATCTTGCGCGAGTTCGGCGAAAACGCGTCGAGCCGGCCGGTGATCCGGTCGTCAAACCGCGCACCAAGGCACACCATCACGTCGCAGCCATGCATGGCGAGGTTGGCTTCGTAGCTGCCATGCATGCCCAGCATGCCGAGCCAGTTGTCGCCGGAGGCCGGATAGGCGCCGAGCCCCATCAGGGTCGAGGTGATCGGAAAGCCCGTCAGCTCGACGAGTTCACGCAACAGGTGGCACGCTTCCGGGCCGGAATTGATGACGCCGCCGCCGGTGTACAGCACCGGGCGCTTGGCGCCCGCCATCAGCTTCACCGCCTCCTTGATGCGCTCCAGGTCGCCCTGCATCTTCGGCTGATAGCTGGTGCGTGGCGCCGTCTGCGGCGAAACATAGGTGCCGGTCGCGAACTGAATGTCCTTTGGAATGTCCACGACCACAGGACCGGGACGCCCGGTCGAAGCAACGTGAAAGGCCTCGTGAATCGTCGCCGCGAGCTCGTTGACGTCCTTCACCAGCCAGTTGTGTTTGGTGCACGGCCGCGTGATGCCGACCGTGTCGCATTCCTGAAACGCGTCCGAGCCGATCAGCGTGGTCGGCACCTGGCCGGTGATGCAGACAAGCGGAATCGAATCCATCAGTGCATCCTGAAGCGGCGTCACCGCGTTGGTTGCGCCAGGTCCCGAGGTCACCAGCATCACGCCTGTCTTGCCGGTGGAGCGCGCATAACCTTCGGCCGCGTGCCCTGCCCCCTGCTCGTGGCGTACCAGAATGTGCTCAACCTCTTCCTGCTGGAAGAGCTCGTCATAGATCGGCAGAACCGCGCCGCCCGGATAACCGAAGATATGCTTCACGCCGTTGTCGCGCAGTGCGCGCACGACGATTTCCGCTCCAGTCATCTGGTTGTCGTCGCCGTCTGCCTTGCCGTTGCTCATCGTCTTGTCCCGTCTGTCGTCTTGCGCAGCTGTCCTTTAGTCCGCGCGCGGTCAATAAAAAAGGCCCCCGAGGGAGCCTGTTCGTTGCGCATGGTGCTTTCGCCCGGCGGTTACACCGCCTTGCCCATGCGCCTTCCTACTACGAGAATGGTCTTCGTCATCATTGCGCGGACAATAGATTCGAACCGCAACGCAAGTCAACGCGGTTGTTGCGTCGGCGAAAACGGCGCTCGCAAGCCGAACTGAGGTGATTAACAGCCCCTAAACCACCCTCCGACACCGACAATTAACTCTCTTGTGCGATCACTCGCCAGGCGGAAAAGGGGGCAGTTGGTATGTATGTTGAAGGGGGTTCCGTAGACCCCGAGGCAACGAGCCAGGAACGGCGCACGGCGGCGCGGCAGATAGACCGGCTGCTGGGCCGCGTCGTCTATTGCGACGGCGCGCGCGCCACCATCACCGCATTCGCCACCGATACGCAGGGTGAAGCCACCGGCCAGTGGGCTGTCGGCAAGATGATTTCGGTAAATCTGGGCGAAACACGGACCGTCGGTCTGGTTTATTCGATCGACCGCCCGGGACACGGCTGGAGCGAGGCGTCCGAAAACACTGTTCAGGTCAATGTCGAACTGATCGGCGAAATCCGCGATATCGACCGCCGCCCCGTCTTTGATCGCGGCATCACCGTTTATCCGCAGATCGGTGCACCTGCTCATCGCATCCGCGCCGCCGATCTGCGGGCGATTTTCGATCTGGGTAGCAAGCGCAGCATCCAGATCGGAACGCTGTCGCAGGACGACGCGATCTCCGCCTGTGTGTCCATCGACGACACGCTGAGCCGCCACTTTGCCGTTGTCGGAACGACAGGTGTCGGCAAATCCACCGCGGTGTCGCTGCTGCTGCGCAAGGCAATCGCCGCGCGCCCCGACCTGCATGTTCTCATTCTCGATCCGCACAACGAATTCGCCGCCACGTTTCCGGATCAGTCGATCCGCATCGATTCCGGCACGCTCGACCTTCCTTTCTGGCTTTTCCGGCTGGAGGAGCTCATCGAGGTCCTTTATCGCGGCCGTGAACCGGATCCGCAGGAAGTCGACCTGCTTCGCGCCCTTATTCCGCAGGCAAAACAGCTTTTCCGCGGCGGCGGCCAGCAGGTACAGCTGAAACGGAGCACCGAAACCGGCGTCATCACCGCCGACACCCCCGTTCCTTATCGCATGACGGATCTGATCCACCTGATTTCGGATCGCATGGGCCTGCTCGACAGCAAGACCGACCGCCCCGCCTATCGCGCGCTGCGCAACCGGCTGGAATCGGCCATGAACGACCCGCGCTACAAGTTCATGTTCAATTCGCGGCTCTACGAAGACACATTCGACGAAACAATCGGCAACATCTTCCGCATTCCGCACAACGGCCGGCCGATCACCTGCCTGGAAATGGCGGGCATGCCTGCCGAAGTGGTGAATTCGGTCTGTTCCGTGGTCGCGCGCCTCGCCTTCGATGTCGCTCTGTGGAGCGACGGCAGGTTGAAGCTTCTGGTTCTGTGCGAGGAAGCGCACCGCTACATGCCGGCCGATACCCGGCTGGGCTTCGCGCCTACACGCTACGCATTGTCTCGCATCGCCAAGGAAGGCCGCAAATATGGCTGCTATCTCGGCGTGGTGACACAGCGGCCGGGCGAGCTGGATTCGACCATCCTGTCCCAGTGCTCCACGGTATTTGCCATGCGGCTTGCCAACGAGCGCGACCAGGACATCATCCGTTCGGCGATCGCGGATTCCTCCGCCTCAACGCTTTCGTTCCTGTCTTCGATGGGTCAGCGCGAGGCAATCGCTTTTGGCGAAGGCGTCGCCACAACCATGCGCCTGAAGTTCGAAAAGCTGTCGGCCTCGCTGATCCCGGGATCGGCGGCGAAGTCCGGTACGCTGGGCGAGCCGGTGGAATGCAGAATAGACCTGCGCGAGCTGGTCGACCGCATGCGCAATCTGCCGAAACAGACCGAGGAAGACGATGCCTTCGGTGCCGGCACCTCGCTGCGCAGGCGCATGAACGAAGGCTTCCGCCGCGACGACGAAGAAGCCGAGTACAGCCGCGACAGCGTCTATGGCCGCCGGGCCTATGACGGTCCGCCCCGCGACAGGCTGCGCTAAGCCAGCACTGGCTTCTATTTGAAACACGATTGGGCGGCACGCTCGCACGCGCCGCGAACTCTATCCCGTACGTATTTCACAAGAATCAGGCAAAGGGCGGCAGCCCGGCGATGCATTTCAATTCGCTATGCGCAGACCCGGTTACGGCCTTGCCGCTTCGCCTGGTAGAGCTGCTTGTCGGCCCGCCGGAAGAAGTCGTCCGCGGTTTCCTTCCGGTCCCACACAGCCAGGCCGATCGAGGTCGTGACCTTGAGCCTGACATTGCCGGATGTCGTCAGCGTCAGCGCGGCTACCGCCTTGCGGATGCGCTCTGCGAGCTTGATCAGGGCATCGTCTGCCATGTTCGGCGCAACCACCGCGAACTCCTCGCCGCCCAGCCGCGCAACAACGTCATGAAACCGGGTCAGGTCGCGCAGGCAATTGGCAACTTCCTTCAGCACCCGGTCGCCGACATCGTGCCCGTGCGTGTCGTTTACCTGCTTGAAATGATCCAGGTCGAGGATCATCAGGCCCACCGGCTTGTCCACCCGGCGAAACTCGTCGAGATATTCGCGCAGCGCATCGTCGAAGTAGCGGCGGTTCTGCATTCCCGTCAGCGAATCGGTGAGCGCTGCGTGCTCCAGTGTTTCCGAGCGGGCGCTTAGCGATTCCGTCATCTCGCGCAACGCATAACCTTCTCGGGCCTGGGTTCGGATCAGCGGGTAGATCAGGAACATGCCGAAAAACAAAGCCGTCGCCAGCAATACGCCGGAGGCGAACATCAGCTGTCCGATGAAGGAGGCCGCTTCAAACCCGCGCGGTACGGCAAAATAGCCATTCGGGTCGAGAATGATCCCGTATGCATAAACAGTCAGAAGGCCCGCACCGAGGATGAGGGCCATAAAGACGAAGAATGCCGATTCCGACTTGTGAAACCGCATGAATCCCCACGAGAATATTCCCGGCGCTACCTATCTCACAGACCCGCCTTACGTGAGGTTAATTCCAGCGCGAAATTTCAAAATTCACGCAACGTGAGGTCTGCCGGGTCCAGACGTCCTCACCACTGCCCGGTATCGCTGATTTTCTGCCAGGCCGGACCGGTCTGATTGCGAAACCATGTCATTTGCCGCTTGGCATACTGGCGCGTGGCAATGCGCGCATTTTCGATTGCCTGGGCCGGCGTCGCTTCGCCGCGCAGCAATGCCTCTATTTCGCGCACGCCGATCGCCTTCATTGCCGGCTTCGCGGCATCGAGCCCGAGTGCGAGGAGCGCGCGGACTTCGTCAGCCGCGCCTTCGTCCAGCATAGCCGTGAAGCGCTTCACGATCCGGCGGTCGAGTTCGGCCCGGTCCGGTTCGATCAGGATCATCGTTGCGCTCGAGGGATCGACCAGCGGCGAACCCCGGTCGCGCTGCCAATCCAGTATCGAACGCCCCGACGCTTCGAAGACTTCGAGTGCCCGCACGATCCTCTGCCCGTCGCCAGGTGCCAGCTTCGCAGCCGCGCCAGGGTCATCGCGCGCCAGAACTTCGTGGAGTTTCTCCGGGCCTGCCCCCGCAAGCCTTTGCCGCCAGCCCTCGCGAATCGCGGCAGGCACATCTGGCATGCGCGAAAGCCCTTCGAGCAGCGCCTTGAAATAAAGCCCCGTGCCGCCGCAAAAAACCGCCTTGCGTCCGGAGAATTCACCGCGCTCGATCAGTCCGCCGACATCGCGCAGCCAATGGCCCGTCGAATAGTCCTCCGCCGGGTGGACATGGCCGTAAAGCCGGTGCGGTAGGGCTTCGATATCTGCAGCCAGAGGTCTAGCCGTCAGCCGGTCAAGAACCGAGTAGACCTGCATGGAATCGGCGTTCACGATCGTCCCGCCGGTTTCGCGTGCGATCCGCAGGGCCAGCGCCGACTTGCCGCTCGCGGTCGGGCCCGCTATCAGGATCGCGTTCTTCAGCATACTTCCGATCCCCAGATTTCCGGCCGGCCGATGCCCCTTGTCGCCACGCTTATCTCCAATCCCGCAGCCGCCTCGGTTTCGCTCTCGCTCGCAGAGGAAGCCGCCCGCCTGCTCGAAGCGAAGCATATAGAATGGCTCGCAGCCGATGTCGCCTGTGACCTGGCACTGCCGGACGGCGCCACGGCGGCCGATGCGCAGGCCAGGCTTGCACCGCTTCTGGCGAACAAGCCGGTCGACGCGGCCATTCAGGACAGCACCGGGCGCCGCAAGAAGCTGCTTATCGCCGACATGGATTCCACCATGATCGACCAGGAGTGCATCGACGAACTCGGCGACGCTGTCGGTCTCAAATCGCATATCGCTGCGATCACCGCCCGCGCGATGAACGGCGACATCGCCTTCGAGCCGGCGCTGCGCGAGCGCGTCGCACTGCTTGCCGGGCTCGACGAAGCCGTTATCGGTCAGGTGGTTAAATCCCGTATCACGTTGGCAAGCGGCGGGCGCGAACTGGTCGCGACCATGAACCGCGACGGCGCGTGGACGGCACTTGTTTCGGGTGGCTTCGACGCGTTCACAAGCCGCATCGCGGCCCTCCTCGGCTTTCAGGAAAACCGCGCCAACCGGCTGATCGTCGAAAACGGCAAGCTGACCGGCAAGGTCGCCGACCCGATCATGGGCCGCGAGGCCAAGGCCTCAGCATTGCGCGACATATCGGCCGCGCGCGGCATCACACCGGCCGACGCCCTCGCTGTCGGCGACGGAGCAAACGATCTCGACATGATCAACATCGCCGGCACTGGCGTCGCGCTCCACGCCAAACCCGCGGTGGCGGCCGCTGCGCGCATCCGCATCGATCACGGCGACCTCACCGCGCTGCTTTACCTGCAGGGCTACCGGCGCGACCAGTTCGCCGCCTGACACACGGCGTTTCATCGAAGCGAAATGCGTTGAAATTCATAAGGTTGTCCGGAAAACCGGACTCAGTTCATGCGTACAGTTTCAAAGCGCAGATCGCCGTTGCGCGAGGAGAGCATCAGCAGGGCGTTTCTGCGCCCCTGCCCCTTGAGAGCACCGATTCTGTCGAGAACCTCCTGAGGCGTCGATACCGATTCCTGCGCGATCTCGGTGATGACGTCGCCGGCCACGATTCCCTTGTCGCCAGCCGCCGAATTGGGGGCCACTTCGACGATGACCACGCCGTTGACGCCGTCTGATATTTCGAACTGGGCCCGCGTGTCGTCATTGAGCTCCGCGATCGTCATGCCGAGAACCGATGCCGTCGCAAGTTCGCCGGCCTCGCCCTCGCCTTCATGCTCCGACGAAGCGACATCGACGCTTTCTTCCAGCCGCCCCAGTTTTACCGTGACGGTTATCTCCTCGCCTTTGCGCAGGATAACCAGTTCGGCCTCGGAACCGACCGCAGTGTCGGCAACAACACGCCGCAGATCGCGAACCTCGTCGACATTTCTGCCATTGAATTTCAGGATCACGTCACCGGGCTGAATGGACCCGTCATCGACCGGCCCCCCCTTGACGACGCCTGCAATCAGGACGCCCCGCGCGCGGTCCAGCCCCAGGCTTTCCGCCACATCCGCCGAGACCGGCTGAATGCGCACGCCGAGCCATCCGCGCCGCGTCTCGCCGAACTGCCGCAGCTGATCGATGACACCCACGGCCAGTTCGGAGGGAATGGCAAAACCGATGCCGATCGAGCCTCCCGACGGCGATATGATGGCGGTGTTGATGCCGATCACCTCGCCATTCATGTTGAACAGCGGCCCGCCGGAATTGCCGCGGTTGATCGCGGCATCGGTTTGAATGAAATCATCGTAGCGGCCGGAATTGATGTTGCGGTCGCGGGCCGACACGATACCGACCGTCACCGAACCGCCAAGGCCGAACGGATTGCCGATTGCCATTACCCAATCGCCGATTCGGATCGCGTCGGAATCGCCGAACGGGACCGCCGTCAGCTTGTGAGCCGCCGGGTCCACCTTCAGAACCGCAAGGTCGATTTCGGCATCGCGGCCGATGAGTTCGGCTTTCAGCGTCGCGCCATCGGAGAAATTCACCTCGATTTCATCCGCGTCCGCAATCACGTGATTGTTGGTGATGATGATGCCTTCATCGGCGTCAACCACAAATCCGGAGCCGAGCGAATTAACCCGCCGCGGACCGGGCGCCGGGCCGCCGCGGTCATTGAAGAAATCGTCGAAGAAATCCTGGAACGGCGAGCCTTCGGGAACCTGCGGCGGCGGCACGTTCGGCCGCCCGCCGTCCACGTTCTGCGAGGTCGAGATGTTGACGACGGCGGAAAGCAGCCCCTCGGCAAGGTCGGCGACGGATGCTGGACCGTAGGGCCGCACCGCCTCCTGCGCATGCGCAACAGGCGCTACCGCCAGAAACGCGGCAGCTGCCGCCGGTACGATTAGCCTGTTCAAATGTCCCTTGAGAAGGCTGGACAGCATTGGATGCGCTCCCGTGGTCCCGATCGGCCGCTTGCCATATTCGCAACGAATAGGGCCGGTTTGCGGCCTTGCACAGCCGGCACCGATAAATCATCCGTTATCCGCGCACCAGCCACACGATGCCGACGCCGGCTGCGATCGCGATCAGCCCGCCTGCGCGCAGCGTACTTTCGGGTACCCTGAGCACATCCGCCGCCAGCCGTTTGGCCAGCGACGGCATGCCGCCATAGATGATTCCTTCCAGAACCAGCACGAGGCCTAGCGCTGCGAGAAAATCCGTCACGCGGCGCCGGTCGCGCTATTCAGTGGCGCCGGTGGCGATACCTGCGCCGGCCGCCGGCGCGGGTACGCCCGACTGCGAACCGAAGAAGCGGAAGAAGTCGGAAGTCGGCGACAGAAGCATGGTCGTTCCTTCCGGATCGAGCGCCTGTGTGTAGGCCGCCATCGACCGGTAGAAGTCGAAGAACTCCGGGTCGCGCGAGAAGGCATCGGCAAAGATGGCATTGCGCTCACCTTCGCCCTCACCGCGCAGGATCTCCGATTCGCGCTGCGCGTCGGCGATGATCTCGACCACTTCGCGGTCGGCCCGCGCACGGATGCGCTGTGCGGCTTCCCGGCCGCGCGCCCTCAGCCTTTCGGCTTCGGCAAGGCGCTCCGCCTTCATGCGGTCATAGGTCTGCTGCGAGACCTCCTGCGTCAGGTCGGTGCGCCGGATACGCACATCGGCGATATCCAGGCCAAGAGAGTTGGCGTCGGGGCGCAGCTGGTCCCGCACTTCCCGCATCATCGAAGAGCGCTCTTCCGACAACGCTGCCTCGAAGCCGCGCAGACCGTAGACGCGGCGCAGGGCCGCATCGAGACGGGTGCGCAGGCGCTGCTCTGCGAGCGGCACGCTGCCTGAAACCGTCTGCCGGAAACGGCGCGGGTCGGAGATACGATAGGCGACAAAGGCGTCAACCTCATAGAACTTGCCGCCCGAGACCTGCACGCGGATGTCGTCGAGGTCGAAACGCAGCACCCGGTCTTCGAGAATCTGCACATTGTCGGCCTCAAGGAAGCCGAATGGCAGCTTGAAGTAGAGGCCGGGTTCTTCTTTCACATCGACGATCTCGCCGAAGCGCAGAACGATCGCCTGCTCGCGTTCGTTGACCACGAAGATCGACGAATAGCCGATGAAGAGAAGGATGGCGGCAATTACCGCGATAATTGGAAGCCGGTTGCTCATCAGTTGCCTCCCAGGGTGCGGTTGGTGCTGCCCTGCCGCTGGTTGAGTTCAGGCAGCGGCAGATACGGGATCACGCCCGATCCGCCGTTTTCGTCAACAATCACCTTGTTGGAGCCTTTCAGAACGTTTTCCATCGTTTCAAGAAACAGGCGGCGGCGGGTGACGTCGGGAGCCTTGGCGTATTCGTCATAGACCGAGATAAAGCGTTGCGCCTCACCCTGAGCCTCCAGAACGACCCGGTTCTTGTAGGCTGCCGCTTCTTCGCGGATCTGCGCGGCTTCACCGCGTGCCTGACCGAGCTGCTGGTTCGAATACTGGTTGGATTCTTCCACGAAACGGTCTTCGTCCTGCTCCGCGCGCTGCACCTCGTCGAACGCGTCGGCCACTTCGCGCGGCGGTGCGGCATCCTCGATCGAGATGGCGTTGACCGCGAGCCCGGTGCCGTATTCGTCGAGCGTGCCCTGAACGATATCACGCACCTCTTCGGCAATGCCCTGACGGTCGTCGCGGAAGATGTCCTGCGCAGGACGGCGGCCAACCACTTCGCGCACGGCGCTTTCAGCCACCTGTCGAACCATTTCGTCAGGACTGGCGACGATGAAAAGGTAGGCGTTCGGGTCAGCCACCTGGTAAGCGACAGAGAACTTCACGTCGACGATGTTCTGGTCGCCCGACAGCATCAGCCCGGACGATGTGTTACCGCGGACCTCGCCTATGTCGATCAGCTTCTCGGCGACACTCGCCTTTTCGACGGTTTCGACCGGCCACCAGTGGAAATGCAGGCCTGGTTCGGAAATCTGGTCTTTCGGTTTGCCGAACCGCAGTTCAACCGCCAGTTCGTCGGGCTGCACCGTGTAGACGGCCTGGAAAGCCCATACCGCGATCAGGATGACGGCAATGATGCCGAATAGCGCGGGGCTCGCCCGTCCGCCGCCCGGCAGCGCCTGCCGAAGCCGGTCCTGGCCGCGCCGGATGATGTCCTCAAGATCTGGCGGATTGCCTTGCGGGCCGCGTCCGCCGGAGCCCGGGCCCCAGGGTCCGCCACCGCCGCCACCGCCGCTGCCGTTGTTTCCGCCTCCGCCGCCCCAGGGGCCGCCGCCGGTCTGATTGCTCCAGGGCATGAATGTCCTCTTCGCTTTGTCCAGCCCTGCGGCCGGAACTCATCGATTTTGTTCGTTATAGGTACCGGTCATCGCGCTTTCAACGCGCCGCCATATCGGCAGGCATCGTTTTTCGGCGCGTGTCGGACGAATTCCGGCGCCGTCATGGCACGGACGGCCTGCGTTCGTAAACCGTATAGCACGTCGCGTAGTCATCCCGCTCGCCGGCTGGAACGGCCTCTTCGCTCACCTTGGTCCAGATTGCGGGATCGATCTTGGGGAACACGGTATCGCCGGACAGCTCGGCGCGAACATGTGTCACATGCAGTTCGTCGGTCTTCGGCAGCGCCTGAGCATAAATCTCACCACCGCCGAGGACCCAGATATCGTCACCCGCAGCTGCGTCCAACGCGTCGTCGAGCGAGGCAAACAGCTCCGCGCCCGGCGCTGCATAGGCCGGATTGCGCGTAACCACCAGGTTGCGCCGGTTCGGCAGCGGCCGCTTCGGAAAGCTCTCCCATGTCTTGCGCCCCATCACCACGGGTTTCCCCGTGGTCAGCGCCTTGAAGCGCTTGAGATCGGTCGAAAGCCGCCACGGCATGTCGTTATTGACGCCGATCACCCCATTCTCGGCAATCGCGACGATGATACGGACCGTCACGGCTCAGACCGGCCGAGCGGGAGGATGTCGGTATCCTTTTCCGGCAAGGGAACGGAATGGACCAGCCGCCGCGCCATCGCTCCTCCACTCGCCTCGCTGGCGGCAATTGCGGCAGCCACAATCAGCGTTCCGGTCAATTCGACCCTCCCGTAATCCAATGCCCAGTCTTCGCGAGCGGGTTCACACGGCAACGTCGGCCTGGATGGCCGCATGCGGTTCGTAACCGGCGACCTCGAAATCCTCGATCCGGTAGTCGTCGATGCTGGCGGCCTTGCGCGTCAGCCGCATGGTCGGCAGCGGCCTCGGCTGCCGCGAAAGCTGCTCGCGCGCCTGGTCCTGATGGTTCAGGTAGAGATGAACATCGCCACCCATCCACACAAACGAGCCCGGTTGCAGCCCGGCCTGCTGCGCAATCATCATCTGCAGCGCCACCGCGCCGGCGAAATTGAACGGCACGCCGAGCAGAATGTCGGCCGACCGCTGAAACATCAGGCAGGACAGCCGCCCGTCGGCGACATGGAACTGATACACCATGTGGCAGGGCGGCAGCGCCATCTGGCCAAGCTCGGCGACGTTCCAGCCGTGGAACAGAATGCGCCGGCTGGTCGGGTTGGTTCTCAGCAGTTCGATGACTTCGGCGATCTGGTCGTATTCGCGGCCGTCAGCGCCGATCCAGCGCCGCCACTGCTTGCCGTAAACGGGGCCGAGCTCACCCCAGCGCGCGGCGAATTCGGCATCATCGATGACACGCTGTTCGAAATCGGCCTGGCCGATCGCCTCTCCGGTCTCGCGGCGGTATTTGGCGAGCGGCCAGTCGCTCCAGATGCGCACATTGTTTTCAAGCAGCGGCCGGATGTTGGTGCCGCCGGTCAGAAACCAGAGCATCTCCTTCACCGCGGTCTTCCAGTAGACGCGTTTGGTGGTCAGGATCGGCACCTGGCCGGTGCTGATGTCGAAACGCGCCATAGCACCGAGCAGCGACAGCGTTCCGACGCCGGTACGGTCGACCCGCCGGTCGCCATTTTCCAGCAGGTCCTGCATTAGGTCGAGATATTGCTGTTCGGGATGTCGCATGGGTCTGCCGATTCGTCTCGGCGCCAAGCATAACGCCGCTGGCCCCATCGCGCATCAATGCGCGTGCCGCCAACCGTGGATAATGGCGCTTTGCGCCAGGTGCGGCCCGTATGACCGGATCAGATATCGCCGAGTTTGCCCAGATGCTTGGCAACCAGGTAATAAAACGTCACCCGGCTCTTCGAGTTGTCGCGCGCCATTGTCTGGCACACCAGGTCGATTGCGCTGTCGGCACGGTCCGCGTCCATATAGCCGAGTTTCTTTTCGCACCATTTCTCGCGCACGCGCTCGCGCTCCGAAACATCGGAGCAAGCGACGAGCGAGGAATCGCGGTTGTGCAGCGCGACGCCGAGATATTTCACGATCCGGCCTACAGTTTCGGGATCCGCAAGCGCGTCGTATTTGCGCACGTCTGCCAGATAGTCGGTCATGGACGCCCCCCATTTCCGCAGCAATGCGAAATGGTCGCCCACAGGGATTGTAAGGTCAATCGTTGACGACGAAGCCCTTTCAATACGGCCATTCAGGCACTATATTCGGCCTGTCGGTTTCGGCCGACTATGGCGATAAACTGCCGATGTAATAAACCATTCGGACCCGGGGGCGGTACCCGGCGCCTCCACCAAGAACCGCCGGCCACGGCGGCTGTTGATGGGGGCGAAATAGGATCGACGAGGGTGTAAAGATCGGACTTTTGCCCGGCATTGTACCACCGTTATCGGGCTATCTTGTAGTTGCAAACGACAACTATGCTGAGGCACGTCTCGCTGCTTAATGCGGCGCGATAGTCTCGAATTAAGTCCTGTGGGTTAGCCCCTGCAGGCGGGGTCCGGAGGCACCTGGCAACAGAAGCCTCCACTTCCATATTCAGGCTTCGCGAAAGATCCCGGTGCAACGCGCCACTGCTCCGCGCTGCCTGTTTCGGGCCACACCCGCCACATTCGGGCACAGAACTGTTTCACTGCGGGCGGAACTTGGTCTAAACCTGATGTCGCGAGTCGAGGAACCGCTGGCACAAATGGCAGACGATCATATTAGATACGACATTCTGGCGCAGGAAGCGCTGCGCGGCGTCATGCGCAAAGTGCTTGCGGAAGTGGCCCGGACCGGGCTGCCCGGCAACCATCATTTCTTCATCACCTTCGTCACCGACGCCCCGGGCGTACGCATCTCTTCGCGCCTGCGCGAGCGGTACCCCGACCAGATGACGATCGTGATCCAGTACCAGTACTGGGACCTGAAAGTCTCCGACACCGGCTTCGAGATCGGTCTTTCCTTCTCGGATGTGTCAGAGAAGCTCGAAATCCCCTTCTCCGCCGTGCGCGGCTTCTACGATCCGTCGGTCAGCTTCGAGCTGGAATTCGACGTGAAACCGGAAGCCGACGCCGCAAACGAATCCGTGCAGAGCCTGCCGGCCGCAAAGCCCGCGAAGGACAAGGCACAGGAGACTGAGACCGAGGACGAGAAGGCACCGGCGGCGAAAAAAACGAAAAGCAAGAAGGACGCCGAACCCGACCCGGAGCCCGCCGGCAAGGGAGCCGAAGTTGTCTCGCTGGATTCGTTCCGCAAGAAATAGGCCCCGCGCATGGCAGAGGTCGTCAATCTCCGTCAGTTCCGCAAGCAGCGCAAACGTGAGGACCGGGCTATGCGGTCCGATGAAAACCGCGCCCTCTTTGGGCAGGCGGCTTCGGTACGCAAATTGCGGAAAGCAGATGAGGAGCGTCAGGCAAGGCTGCATGAGGCGCATCGCCTCGACGAACAGGACGGCACGGATTGACCGTGGTCCGCAAACGGTCGGTTTCGATTGGCGGCCACCGCACGAGCTACTCGGTCGAAGATGAGTTTCAGGTCGAACTCAGCGCACTCGCGGCAGCCCGCGGTCTCTCGCTTGCAGCGCTCATTGCCCAGGTGGATGCCGGTCGTTCGTCCGAAACCAACCTTTCTTCTGCACTTCGGCTGTTCGTGCTCGCAGAATTGAAGGCCGGCGCGTCAGCTGACATCGTTACCGGTGCCGGGCAAAGTTCGTCTGATTTCAGCAGCTTGGGCAACGCACGGGAATCAAACTGACAGCGACTTGATTCAACGCATGAGGTAGCCCCGATGCGCGATCACTCCTCGATCGCCCGCAAAAGGCCATCGAGAGTGAGGTTGCTGCGGCTGGGCGGCGGCAACGGCTGGCGCTGAACGTCCGACCCTTCGTCCACGGCTTCGTTTGCACGCAGCCGTGTTTCCAGTTCGGCTTCGCGACGCGCCTCCTCTTCCGCTTTCAGCCGCGCGGCCTCCTCCGCCTGGCGGCGTGCCTCGGCTTCTTCGGCGGCCTTGCGCGCTTTATCGGCGGCGCGCGCCTGTTCGTCAGCACGGCGTTGTTCCTCGGCCAGGCGGTCGCGCTCAAGTTGTAGCGAGGCGTAATAACGCACCTCGCGCCGCAGCCGCTGGCGTTCAAGAAGCAGTGCCTGCATGGCTTCAACGCGGGCCTGCTCGCGCTCAAGGGCGCGCTGGGTGAGAAACTGTGCCAATGGCCCGGTGTCGAGCCTGACCTCTATCGCACCGGGCTGGCCCTGCGCCTCGAAGCGCACGCCGGGTTCCGCGCCCACCACCGCCTCCGCGCCGGCATCGTAGATCAGCTCGCCGGACGCGCCCACTGTGCCCGAGCCCAGATCGGCCCGCGCCTCGACGCTGAGCGCCGCTTCCGCCCGTTCAAGCATCACCGGCGGTGCACGCAGAACGCCTCCCGCAATCGTAATGGCGAACTCCGTTTCGCCAGCCGCAAACGAGCCGCTGCGAATGAACTCCGGCGCAAATGCCGCCGTGCGTTCATTGTCGATATCGGTGCCGGCAGCATCCGCCGCCGCCAGGATCGGCTGCAGCGCATCGGGCGAAAGCCCGGGAATGACGATGTCGCGCACGATTGCCGTGCCGGAGCCCGAAAGCGATGCCATCATGCCTTCGACCGATTTGCCGTTGGCGGTGAGGCTTGCGGAGAGGTCGGCTTTGCCATCGATACCGGTGCCCGGCAGCAGTTCGGACGCCGGCGCGTTGGCGATCTTGAGCTGGCCGGAAAACAGTCCCGAACCGTTGTTGTTGCTCAGTTCGAACAAGCCGCCGATTGTGCCGCCGTGATACGCGGCGGTTGCGTTGGATAGTCTTGCGCCTTCCCGGTTGATCCTGGCCGACATTTTGGCGTCCCGCGCCGTCTCCACCCCGTTCAGAAGCAGCGTCGCGGCATCGAGTTCCAGCTCGGCCGTGAACGGCGGGCGGGCCGCGGGCTCGAACGGAATACGTGGCCACACGCCGCCGGCCTCCATGTCCATCGACGCCTCCCCGAGCACTGAAGCGATTGCCAGCCCGGCATCGAATGCCTGAAGTCTCAGCGCGCCCGTAAGATGTGGCAGGCCGTCGCGCACAGTGGCGTTGATATCGCCCGCAAGTTCGTTGCCGCCAATCGAACCGGCCAGGCCGGAGGCGATCAGAACGCCGTCGGCGAGGTCGAGATTGGCCGATAGCGCGGCCGGCACGCCAAGCCCCATGCCGGGCAGCGTAACGCCCGCGGTCATCAGGTAGGGTTCCAGGTCTTCGGCATCGAGCTTGCCGTCGCCGCTCAGCTCGAACCCGGCCGCGTCCGCACGCACCGTACCCTCGAATGTGGCGGTAATCCCTTCTCCTGCCGCCCGGAACCTTGCCGCAGCGCCCTCATCGAGAACGCCGGCGACTTCGAGTTCGGTTCCAAGTGCTCCCGCAAACCCGAAGGGCAGCGCCGGAATGCCGTAAAGCGCATAAATTGCGCCGGGCTCCTCGTTGCTTGCGGTCAGGAACAGATCGGCCGAGGCGGAATACGGGTCGGCAATCGACCCGGTCGCCGTCAGCCCGAGATCGATAGTGCTGCCGCCAAGTGCGCCGTTCCTGATATTGAAGGCAAGCCGCTGGCGGTCGCCGGCTTTCGCGAGCTGCACGTCCAGGTCGAGATTGGCATCGCTGTATATGCCCGGGAACGCTGCCGCGCGGTCGCTGAGTGCCGCCAGCAGCGTGTTTTCAGGAAACCGCTCCGAGGCGGCCAGGATCAGCGGTGCCAGATCGCCGGCGATAACCGAAGCGCCCAGTTTACCGGTCGGAGACCCGCCAACATCGTCGACCGAGCCGGTCGCACTGATCGAAACGCCTTCAACGCCGGCAAGTGCCAGTCGGTCGATCTCCAGCCGCCCGTCACGCAGCCGCAACGCCGTGTCCGCACCTTCTGCAGTGATTCCGGCCACCGTGACCGGTCCTGCCTTGATCTTGAAATCGAGGTCATGGTCGGCAAGCCGCGCCGCACCGCTATCGTTCACGAACAGCGACGCAAACGCTGCCAGACCTTCGACATCTAGCCTGCCGCCACTCAGCTCCACGAGCATCGACGGTCGCCTGTCGGCCGGCTGCTCGTTGACGACCCGGCCGCTGAACCCGGCATCGCCCAGCCGCAGTTCCAGATCCTGAAAAACCTGCCGCTCCTCTGTCAGTTCGACATTCGCCTCGAACCCGGCTGCCGGCAGCCTGCGGATCGCCTCATCCACGTCCTTCGAGAGCCAGGCCGCAAATCCTGAAGGCTGCCCGACCGCCAGCAGCAGCTGGCCTGAAAATCCGAACTCGCCGAACGTTGCGTTGAGGAAGCCGCTGCCTTCCAGTGTCGCCCGGCCCGGCAGCGTTGCGGAAGCCGATGCGATCGCCCAGCCCTTCTCCACCGGTTCCGCCGACAGCGAAACATTGCGCACGGTCGTGTCGCCGGCAACGATGGCCGGCAATTTCACTTCGATCTTGCCGGGAATTTCGGGCTTCGGCAGATCGAACATCACCTCCTTGAAAGCCGCAAGCCTGGTCGACAGCGCGAGCGAGCCTTCGGCGGCATCTTTCACATCCTCGAAACGCAGCTGCGCCCCATCGGCCGAGATATCGAAGCGCGGCTCGGTCCCGAGCGTAATCGCCGCGCTGCCGTTGGCGACGTAGGGATCGGCGAGCGGCCCGGTCTCGAACCTGAACGCACCGACCTCGATCTTCTCGTGGTTGAGGCCGAAGCTGCCCGACACGCGATAGGCAGGCGGCACGCTCCCTTGATCACCGCCGTCGCTGAGCTCAAACGTCGCACCATCGGCGCCGCGCAACCGCTCCGCCTTACGCGCCTCAAGTTTGAAAGTGCCGTCATAACCGAACACGCCTTCGCGCAACCCGGCATGGCCGTCCGTTTCCAGCCCGAAACCGTATCGCTCGGGTTCGGCCCGCACGCGCAGCCGCATCGTGCCGCTTTCCTGTTCTAGTGCACCGGTCGAGACCGAGAGCGCCGTCAGCGACCCGTCAACACGCATGGAACCCGTCATGCGCCAGGGCCCGGCGAGCGTGCGCGCCGAAATGTCGGCATTGACCTCGGTCAGCTCATGCGTGCGTCCGCTGGCCGAATGGTCGACGTCGATGCGGCCTTCGATGATCGTGACCTTTTCAAGCGTCACTTGCCTGGCGTCGAATGGTGTCGAGGGCCGCAGCGCCCAGTCTACCGTACCGTTCTCGTCGATCGCGATCCGCGCTTTCGGCCGCTCGATGCGCATGTCGAAAATCAGCAGCTCGCCGCGCAGGAACGGCGCCAGCTCGGCGTCCATGGAAAAGGTTTCAACGGTAATCGCCGGTTGGCCGGGTTCCCGGCCGGCAACTTCGACGTCGGTGAAACTGACGGAGGGCAGCGGCAGAAGCCGCGCCCGCGCATCGCCGCGCACGACGACCTCGCGGCCGAGAATGCGGCTCGCCTCGCGCTCGAATTCGGCTTTGTAGCTCGTCCAGTCGACAAAATAGGGCACGACCAGCACTGCGGTCAGCGCCAGGACGATCAGGCCGCCGATGATGACGAAAAGCCGGGCCAGGTGAATTCTCCGCTTTCAGCCGGGATTGCCTGTAGACCGGCTCACTTTACCCGCATCACTCTGTCGATAAAGTGGCAATCGGCCGCGGCAGGCCCCGCTTGAATGGATCGCGCGTGTGCAAGTGCGCAATGTAGCGCCCCAGTGGTGGGGCGTCCGGCGGCGCAACGGGGTTTCAAAGCGCCTTCCTCCCTCCCCGCACCTCGTGCCGGCCGGGCGAAGCGCATATGCGCGGGCATCACCCCTTCATCGAAAAAATCTTGCCGGGGTTCATGATGCCCTTGGGGTCGAGCGCCTGTTTCACGGCGCGCATGTAGTCGACAGCTGGCCCAAGCTCATGGGTCAGAAACTGCATCTTGCCCTGCCCGATGCCGTGTTCGCCGGTGCAAGTGCCGTCCATGGCTATGGCGCGCATGTTGAGCCGCGCCACAAATTCCTCCGTACGTGTCACCTCGTCGGCATCGTCGATATCCACCAGCACCATGACGTGGAAATTGCCGTCGCCGGCATGGCCGACAATCGGCGCGATGAGTTTCATCTCGTCGATATCGGCCTCGGTTTCCACAATGCAGTCGGCGAGACGCGAAATCGGCACGCAGACATCCGTCGACAGCGCTTTTGCGCCCGGCCGCATGGCCAGTCCCGACCAGTATGCGTCGTGCCTTGCCTTCCAGAGCTTTGTGCGTTCTTCGGCCACGCTGGTCCAGTTGAACGGTCCACCGCCGAATTCGTCTGCTATCTCCGCGAACATCTGCGCCTGCTCCGCGACGCCCGCATCCGAGCCGTGGAATTCCAGAAACAGGCACGGCCCTTCCGGATAGTCCAGCTTGGAATAGGCGTTGATCCCTTTCATGCCGAGCCCGTTAATGAGCTCGATCCGCGCCACCGGTATGCCCATCTGGATCGTCATGATGACCGCATTGCAGGCTGCCTCTACCGTCGGGAACGGGCACACGCCGCCGGAGACCGCCTGCGGAATGCCATGCAGCTTGAGCGTCAGCGACGTTATGATGCCGAGTGTGCCTTCCGACCCGACGAGAAGCCGTGTGAGATCGTAACCGGCAGACGATTTGCGCGCCCGTTTTGCGGTCGTGATCAGCCGCCCGTCGGGCATCACAGCGCTCACCGACATCACATTGTCGCGCATTGTGCCGTAGCGTACCGCATTCGTGCCCGATGCACGGGTCGAGGCCATGCCGCCGAGGCTGGCATCCGCGCCCGGGTCGATCGGGAAAAACAGCCCGGTGTCGCGCAGATAGTCGTTGAGCTGGGTCCGAGTGACGCCGGCCTCGACGGTGCAGTCGAGGTCTTCGGCGTGCACGGCAAGTATCCTGTTCATCCGCGACAGGTCGACCGATACGCCGCCGCCGGGCGCATTCACATGACCCTCCAGCGAACTGCCGGTACCAAAAGGGATCACTGGCACATTGTGGTCGGAGCAGATGCGAACGGCCTCCTGCACGTCCTCGGCTGCTTCGGCGAACAAAACGCCGTCCGGCGCCTGACCCGGTATATAGGTCGTCGTGTGGCCGTGCTGCTCGCGGATCGCCTGCCCGGTCTGGAAGCGCTCGCCGTAGCGCTGGCGTAATATGCCGAGCACCGCTTCGATACCGGTCTCGTTACGTTTCATTTTCTCGATGCCATCAAGCGCCATGGCGCGTCTCCCTCGCGGCCCAGAACCTGCCGCGTCAATATCTCTGGTACGGAATTTCGTAGCCGCTTGTTTTGCAACCGTCAAAACGCGATCTTTGGCGCGAGGACAAAGGAACCGTTGCGCGATGAATCTGACTGACGCCCCCCTTATCACCTCCGAAATGGGCATCCAGCCCGACTGGATCGACTATAACGGCCATCTCAACATGGCTTACTACAGCGTGCTCTTCGATCGGTCCGTTGACGACGCATTCGAATTGCTGGGCATGGGACCGAATTACGCGAAGAAGAGGCGACACACCACTTACACTGCCGAGTTCCACATCTGCTATTTGCGTGAACTGCATCTGGAGCATCGTGTTTGCGGCAGGTTTCATCTGCTCGATTACGACGCCAAGCGGCTGCACATCTTCCAGGAGCTGTATCACATTGACGGGTGGCTGGCGGCAACGGCCGAAACCCTCACGCTGCATATCGACATGTCGGGTCCGAAGGCCGCCCCCTTCCCGCCCGACATCCTCGAGCGGGTGGAAACGATGTACGGGACGCATAAATCGCTGCCGCGGCCCGAACGCGCCGGCCACTCTATCGGCATCAAACGCCGAAGCGCCTAGGCAAGCTTCTCCTTGAAGAAGGCGACCGTCCGGCCCCAGGCCAGGTCGGCTGCCTCTTTGTTGTAGCGCGCTTCCGAGGTGTCATTGTTGAAGGCGTGATTGACGCCTTCATAGACATGGATGGTGAATTCCTTGCCCGCCGCGGCAAGTGCCTCGCGATATGCGTCGATGCCGGCATTGATGCGCTCGTCGAGCCCCGCATAATGAAGCATCAAAGGGGCCTCGATACTGCTTACTGCGTTGGCCGGCGCCTGGCGTCCGTAATAGGCAACGCCGGCATCAAGATCGGGCGCGTTGACGGCGAGATCGTTCACCGCCCCGCCACCCCAGCAGAAACCGACCGCGCCGACATTGCCGTTGGCGGCCTCGTGCCCGCTCAAAAACGCAACCGTTGCCACCAAATTGGCGATGCGCTGCGCGCCGTCGAGCTGGCCGATCATCTCTCGCGTCTTGTTTTCATCGTCAGGCGTTCCGCCGAGCGGTGACAGAAAATCAGGCGCCAGCGCCACGAACCCTTCCAGCGCCATGCGGCGCGCGACATCCCGGATATGCGGATTGAGGCCGCGATTCTCGTGGATCACAATCACCGCCGGCAACGGACCAGTGCGCTCGGCCGGCATTGCCAGATAGCCGCGCATTTCGCCACCAGCGCCTGACCAGCTGGCTTCGCCGGTTTGAAGCCGCGCATCGCCCGGCTCCACCATTGCCGCCTGTGCCTGATTGGCCGCAAGTAACGGCATGATGGCAGCGGCGGCAGCGCCCGAGCCGGCAAGTTTCGTCAGCTTCTCCATGAAGCCCCTGCGGTCGAGCGTCAGATGCGTGTATTCGTCATAGGCATCGACCATCGCCTGCGTGATCGACGGTTGCTTTATGCCCTGCATGCGATTTCCTCCGAGCGGCAGCCCTGCCCTGTCGGCAATTTGTCAGCGAGCCGCGTCGGTCGGTCCAGTCAAAGCGGCGTGATCGCCTCACCCGTGCTGATGCCCGTGATCATGCGCTTCACCGCCTTGCCGCCATTCGCGCATGGACTGCCGCAATATCTGCACGGAGGATGAAAGGAACAGACCCGACATCACGCCGGCCACGATCAGATCCGGCCAGGCAGTCGCGGTGAACCACACGCCGGCGGCCGCGATCATCACCGCCACATTGCCGATGGCGTCGTTGCGCGAACACAGCCAGACCGAGCGCACATTGGCGTCGCCGTCCTTGTAGCGCACCAGGATGAGCACGCTGGCGACGTTGGCAATCAATGCCAGGAAGCCGACCACGCCCATCACCTGATGTTCGGGCACGCCGAGCACCAGCACCTGGTACAGCGTGCTGCCCGCTACCCACAGCCCCATGCCGAACAGGCTGAGCCCTTTGGCGAAGGCAGCGGTGGTGCGCACCCGCACAGCCTGGCCGATCACCATCAGCGAAATGAAATAGGTTGCAGCATCGGCAAAGAAGTCCAGCGCGTCGGCCTTCAGCGCCTGCGAGCCGGATAGCTGGCCCGCCGTCATCTCGACGCCGAACATCGCCGCGTTGATGGCGATCACCGCCCACAGCCGCCGCTTGTAGTCGTCCGACACGCCGTCGAAATGGTGGTCATGTCCGCAGGATGCGCTCATTGCTCTGCCTCTTGAATTCAAACTGCGGGCACTCTAATTCCTCTAGCGACTAGAGGTTCAAGAGGTTTTTTCGTGATGCTCACGATAGGCCAGCTTTCGCGCCGCACCGGGGTCAAGGTTCCCACCATCCGCTGGTATGAGCTGGCCGGCCTGATCGATGAGCCCGGTCGCACGGAGGGCAATCAGCGCCGTTATGGCGGTGCCGATCTCGAACGCCTCGCCTTTATTCGCCACGCCCGCGATCTTGGCCTGGGCATTGAAGCCATCCGCGAATTGATCGAACTCGGCGCGCATCCCGAGCGTCCGTGCGCGGATGCCGACCGTATCGCCAAATCGCATCTGAAAAACGTGAGAGAGCGCATCGCGCGACTTCGCAAGCTGGAAAAAGAACTCGCCCGTATCTCGGCCTGTCATGGAGATACGATTGGCGAATGCCATGTGCTGAGTGCGCTTGCCGATCACGATCAGTGCGCCGGCGAACACTGAAGGCCGGTGTCAGTTCCGCCGCTCGTCGAGGATCTTGCGCACCTGCTCCAGAAGCGGCATCGCCGCCGCCATATCCTCAAGCGAAATCCGCTCGGCCAGCCAGCCGAGCTCCGGCATCAGCGCGGCAATAGCCGTATTGCGGGCTGCGAGACCTAACGGCGTGATGTCCACGCGTTTCGAGCGACCGTCCCGCTCGTCGGGACGCACGAAAATATGCCCTGCGCGCTCGAGATGGCCGAGCGTATTGGTCATTGTGCCCTTGGTCACCTGCATGGCGCGCGCGATCTGAAGCGGCGTGCGGTCGCCGCCGAGCCGCGCCAGATGGTTCAGTACCGAAAACTGCGACAGTGTCATGCCGCCGGTCATCACCTTTTCGAAGGCGTTGCCGGAAAGCTGGGCGATGATGCCGATTTCGTTGAAGAAACCGAACATCAGCTCGCCCTGCCTGCCATTGTCTTCGCTCATGCGGTCCTGATCCTGGTCTCGTACGGCCACCGCGGACTGGCCGCGAGTCTCGGACCATAGCCGAGCCGGACGAACATTTGCAGCGTCTCGCCGGGCGCCATCCCCGTTGCTGCGCGCATGCCATCGAAATGCGGCTGCATTTCGGGATATTCCTGCAGCGCCTGGCTCATCGGATGCATGTCGACGCCGAGCCCGGTTGCCGCGAGATTGAGCCGAACATAGTCGCGGCCCGCGCGGATCTGATCCGCGCGGCTGTTGCCGGGCGTCGCCAGCCACATGAACGCCATCGCAGTGTCGAAGGACGGTTTCAGCGCCTCCGCCTGCTGCCGGAACACGGTTGAATTCACGTCAAGCATCGCTTCTCGGTCAAGCAGACCTGTGACCGACAATGCCTCCATCAGCGGGCCGGCCAGATCGATACCGTCGGGATTGGCCTCGATTTCTGCCTTGCCGATCCGCAGCAGATCGACGCTCTCCTTGGCGGTGCGATAGGTGCGGAGCTCGACGTCCATCGCCGCCCAGGCTTTCGCCCGGAGAGCCTCAACTTCCGCTCGTTCGTTCGTGAATGCGATACGGCTGGTTCGCGCAGCGCTTGCGATTTCGCCGAGCAAGCCGGTGTCGACGGCACGGGAGCTGTCAAACGCCTCCTTGTTTGAGCGGCGCTGAAGAACATGACCGAAAAGCGGATCAGGCTGCGCATTGCTTTGTGCGGCAAACCGAACGCGGGCGACCGGCCGTCCGTCGAGCCGGGGCTGCGGTTCGCCTTCGGGGAAAAATTCGATGTCCGCGCGCCAGCCATCCTGCGCAGCGGCCTGCGAGAACAGTTCGAGAAAGCAGCCGAGCCCCACCGTGATCTGCCGGTCATAAGGGTCGGTGTGCGGCAGGCGCCTATCCTGCTGGCAATAAAGCGTGATCTCGTCCGGCACCGAAAGATCCGCGAGCCAGGGCTGCCGGTTGTGCGGGTTGGGCGCCAGAATAGCGTAGGAAAGCGCCTTGCGACGCGGATCGTCTTCCGTCTCACCCGCCTGCTCCCAGGGCAATCGCGCCTGCGCCGGGTCGCGCGTCATTGCCCATGAACCGGCGCCGCCGGCTGCCAGCACAGCTCCGCCGCCGACAAGCGCCAGGAATTTCCGTCTGTTGGTCATCGTTCAGACTCCATATAGTTTGATGTCATACCATATAGTTTGCTATCAAACTATATTCAAGAAGCCGGACGTTATTCCTGCGCACTCCTGACATCTTGCCGGCCCCGCTGCTGGTTTTTCGGAGCCGAATCGCTACATTCAGGGCAATGTCCAGCGATTACGATCAGTCGCCTTTCCCCCTGGACCGGGAAGGCTCAGCGCCCGCGCCCGGCGGCGGCATTGCCGCGCGCGCGATGGCCGCAAGACAAAGGCCCGCCACACCGTCCTATCTCGAAGGGCTGAACCCCGAGCAGCGGCAGGCGGTGGAGACGACCGAGGGCCCGGTTCTGGTGCTGGCAGGCGCGGGCACCGGCAAGACCCGCGTACTCACCACCCGCATCGCACACATTCTGGCGACCGGCCGTGCATGGCCCTCGCAGATCCTCGCCGTCACCTTTACCAACAAGGCCGCGCGCGAGATGAAGGCGCGCATCGGCGTTCTCGTCGGCGAGCAGGTCGAAGGCATGCCCTGGCTCGGCACCTTCCACTCGATCGGCGTCAAGATATTGCGCCGCCATGCCGAGCTTGCCGGCCTCAAATCCGGCTTCACCATCCTCGACACCGACGACCAGATCCGCCTGATGAAGCAGATCATCCAGGCCGAGGGACTGGACGACAAGCGCTGGCCGGCGCGCCAGTTCGCGCAAATCGTCGATGGCTGGAAGAACCGCGGCTACGGGCCGAAGGATATTCCCGAAGGCGACGCCCGCGCGTCCATGAACGGCCGGGGCCGCGAGCTCTACCAGGCCTATCAGGACCGGCTGGCGACACTGAACGCGGTCGATTTCGGCGACCTTCTGCTGCATCCGATCCGCATCTTTCGCGAACACCATGACGTGCTCGCCGACTACCATCGCCGGTTCAAATACATCCTCGTCGACGAGTATCAGGACACCAACACCGCCCAGTATCTGTGGCTGCGGCTGATCGCTCAGCGGCCAAGCTCAACGGGGAGCGCACTTCGGACCGCAGGTCCGCAAGGCCAAGCGGCCGTCGCGCCCGATGGCGCGCCCTCGCGGAGCGAGCCGCGAAGCGGCGACAGCGTGAGCGAAAACAAAAAGCAGCAAATAAATATTTGCTGCGTCGGCGATGACGACCAGTCGATCTATGGCTGGCGCGGTGCCGAGGTGGACAACATCCTGCGCTTCGAAAAGGACTTTCCGGGCGCCACCGTCATCAGGCTGGAACGCAACTACCGCTCCACGGCACATATTCTCGGTGCGGCTTCGCACCTCATCGCTCACAATGAAGGCCGGCTCGGCAAGACGCTGTTCACCGACGCTGCCGACCCCGACGACGCGCTGGTCAAGGTGCATGCCTCGTGGGATTCCGAAGAGGAAGCCCGCGCGGTCGGCGAGGAGATCGAGGCTGCGCAGCGCCGCGGCGAAAACCTCAACGACATGGCCATCCTCGTGCGCGCGTCCTTCCAGATGCGCGAATTCGAAGACCGCTTTGTCACCCTTGGGCTGAACTACCGCGTCATCGGTGGCCCGCGCTTCTACGAGCGCATGGAGATTCGCGATGCGATGGCCTATTTCCGCGTGGTCGCGCAGGGCGCCGACGACCTTGCCTTCGAGCGTATCGTGAACACGCCGAAGCGCGGACTAGGCGAAGCGACCATCCGCCAGGTGCATGATGCCTCGCGCGCCCTGGGCGTGCCGATGCTGGAGGCCGCCGCGCGTCTCGCCGAAAGCGACGAACTCAAACCGAAGCCCCGCGCTGCGCTACGCGAAGTTGCAGCAAATTTCGCCCGCTGGCAGGGCCTGCTTGACACCACACCGCACACTGAGCTCGCAGAGATCATTCTCGAAGAGAGCGGCTACACCGACATGTGGAAGAACGACCGCAGTCCGGAAGCGCCCGGCCGGCTCGACAACCTCAAGGAGCTCATCCGCTCAATGGAGGAGTATGAGTCGCTGCGCGGCTTCCTGGAGCATGTCGCGCTGGTCATGGACGCGGAGCAGAACGAGGAGATGGACGCCATCTCCATCATGACGCTGCATTCCGCCAAGGGGCTGGAGTTTGGCACCGTTTTCCTGCCCGGCTGGGAGGAAGGGCTGTTCCCGCATCAGCGCGCGCTGGACGAAGGCGGCCGCTCTGGCCTCGAGGAGGAACGTCGCCTCGCCTATGTCGGGCTCACCCGCGCCAAGCGCAATCTGCACATCTGGTTCGCCTCAAACCGCCGCATTCACGGCCTTTGGCAGTCGACCATCCCTTCCCGTTTCATGGACGAGCTGCCGGAAAAGCATGTCGAGGTGGCAGACGAAAGCGCCTCCTATGGCGGCTACGCCTCGCAGGGAGGCGGCAGCTTCGGCCGCCGCAACCCGTATGGCGCATCGCGCTTCGACGAGCAGCCGTCAACCTTCTCCAACACTTACGCCACGCCGGGTTGGCAGCGCGCGCAGCAAAACCGTACCGAAGCGACGGACCGCAACTGGGGCTCGCGCTCCGGCCACGCGGTGGAGCGCATAGGCTATGGTGAGGTGGATTCAGGCTATGGCGCCGGGCGCGGCTCGGTGAAAAGCCGCACCATCGAAGGCGAGCTGGTCGCGAAATCCGTCTCCGACACGCCGTCGGCCTTCACTGTCGGCGACCGAGTGTTCCACCAGAAATTCGGTAATGGCAACATCGCTGCCATCGACGGCAACAAGCTCACCATAGACTTCGACAAGGCCGGCCAGAAAAAGGTGCTGGACGGGTTTGTGAAGGGGGTGTGAGAGAAGCCCGGCTTCAAAGCTCCGGGTTCACCCAGCCAAACGCTCGCGCAGCACATTGTAGAGGTGGTCGGCGAGTGCGCGCGTCTTGCCCTGCACATGCCGCCCGCCGGCCATCACGACATGGACCGGGATGCCCTGCGGTTCGTAGCGCTCAAGCACGCGCACCAGCGTGCCAGCCGCCAGATCCGCTGCCGCCTGATAGGATAGCACCCGTGCAATTCCGCGCCCGGCACGCGCTGCGTCGAGCTGAATATCGATATCGTTGGCGATAAGCCGCGGTTCGAGCCGCACAGGCTGCTCCCTGCCCTCGATCGGAAACCGCCAGTTCGGCGGGCCGCTCGCCCAGGATTCTACAATGGTCGGCAGGCTGGAGAGCTCAGCAGGGTGGCGTGGTTCGCCCTGGCGCACCAGATAGTCGGGGCTGGCGACGGTCAGCCATTGCACGGTTCCCGCACGCCGTGCTCGCAGGCCCGAATCCGGCAGAGATCCGATACGCACCGCCACGTCGAGCTGGTGTTCGATGAAATCCAGATACCGGTCGTTGAGCAGGATTTCCGCCGAAACCTCGGGCCATTTCTCGAGGAAGGTGCGGATCGCGGGCGCTATATGCAGCCGGCCGAACACCGGCGGCGCCGTCACCCGCACAAGGCCGCGCACGGTACGCGCATCCGCATCGCGCGACAAAAGACGGTAGCGCTCCAGAATGTCGCTGGCCTCTTCCGCCAGTTGCAGGCCGGCCTCGGTTGGCGCGATGCGCCGCGTCGTCCGGTCGACCAGCGTCACGCCCAGCCGTGCCTCGAGATCGGCAAGCGCACGCGTCACAGATGCCGGCGATTTGCGCAGCCGGGCAGCGGCCTGCCGCAGGCTCCCCGCATTGACCACAGCAACCAGATTTTCGAGTTCGCCCAACCGATCCATTGTTTCAGCTTATGCAATTATAACTTGCCATGAAAGAAGCTATGACATTCGAAATGAAACAATAATGTCCCGGCAGACATTCAACAGAAGGAGAACTCAGATGTCGGGAAAAATCATAGCAACGCAGTACATGTCCCTCGATGGCGTGATCGAGGATCCGGTCGGAATGGAAAACACCGGCCTCGGCGACTGGACGGGACCTTTTTCGCGCGGACCGGAAGGCGACAAGTTCAAGGAAGACGAACTTCTCGACGCCGGCGCCATGATCTTCGGCCGCCGCACCTATGACGGTTTCGCCGCCGTCTGGCCGCTGGTCGACACGCCTTATGCGGAGCGCATGAACGCACTGCCGAAATTTCTCGCCTCCAGCACGATTTCGGCGCCGGAATGGAACAACACCACCCTGCTTGGCAAAGACCTGCCGGCTTCGGTCCGCAAGGTCAAAGCGTCGGTCGACGGCAACATTCTGATCTTCGGCAGCGCCTCGGTCTGCCATACGCTGCTGGCCGCCGGCCTGATCGACGAATTGTCGCTGATGGTCTACCCGACCATCCTTGGCAAAGGCATACGCCTGTTTCCGGACGGCGTGCAGACCCGCCTGGAGCAGATCGAGAATGTCCGGCTCAATGACGGCATCGCCCTTCTGCGCTACCGGACCGTAGCCTGACGAAGCAACCGAAGCCGGCGCTGCGCCAGTCGCGCGCCGGTCCTTCCCCGGTTCATCGGGCGAACCGATTGACCTTTCACACACTTCAACCGACAGTGTATCGAGAGGCGAACATGGGCAAATACAGCTACCGCGCCGGAGCGGTTTTCTACGTTCTCTGGGGCTTGCTCCATATTTACGCAGCGTGGCTTGGCTTCGAACTCGCCGCCGGCGAGGGAACCGGCATGGCGCAGGGAAAGCTCTATCAGAATGCCTGGAATCTTGGCTACATCGCGCTCTTTTCGATAGTTGTCGGCGCAGCCTTCAACTGGCGCAACAGCACCCTCGGCTACTGGCTGAACATCATCACCGTGTCGGTTACCGACATTGGCTTCGTGATTTTCATTCTTTTGCCCGGGTACAGCAGCGATCTGCTGGGGCCGATCCTGTGGCTGATTGCGGCAGTGCTGACCACAGTCGGCTATTTCACGCAGCCGCGCACACCTTGATGCTGCAACTACGTCGAAATGCAACTTATGCGTGAATCCCTACGCTAGTATTTGTTCGCACCTGCCATCCATTATCGAAGCCGGAGCAGGCGACAACCTCACTCCGGCTCCGCACTGCAAACACCCCTTCCGGCGCGCCCCCAGCTAACCCGGAAGGGGTAAATGCAGCCCTCCCGCTACTAACCCGCGCCGACTAGGAGTTGGCTTTCCGTTTCATTTCGCGGTCCTGCAGCGAAATCCACCACAGAACGCCGATCCCAGCGAAGAACACGCCGAGACCGCCGAAAAATCCGGCGAAGAAAATCCCGATTGGAATGAGACCGTTCATGACACGTCTCCTTTCGCCATCAAGGTAGCGCAGCCGCGTCAGACAGGATTGATCGGCATCAATCCTCACGGGGATTGTCGTATCAGCCCTCCCAGCGGTCGAGAAACGCCTCAATGGAAAGCGTCTGCATGTCGGGAATTGCCTCGTGTAGGCGTTCCCGCGGCCAATCCCACCAGGCAAGCGCTTCGATCCGGGCTGCTATCTCCGACGGAAAGCGCGGCTTCAGGCTGCGGGCCGGCGCGCCGGCAACGATCCGATAGGCGGGAACATCGGCGCTGACGACAGCATTCGCCCCGACCACGGCACCATTGCCAACCGTGACACCGGGCAGGATCACCGCGCCATGGCCGATCCATACATCATGTCCGATGGTGACGTGCTTGCCGCGCCGCCGCTCCAGAAATTCGCTGTCGACACCGAGATAGCGAAAATACTCGTTCGGCCGGTAGCTGATCTTGTGTTGCGTGACCCGCTCGATCGGGTGTTCCAGCGCGTTGATGCGGGTATTGGCCGCTATGGAGCAGAACTTGCCGATTGTCGCGTAGATGGCCTCCGCATGACGTTCGAAATAGGAATAGTCGCCAACGTCGACCTCGCGCAACACCACACGCTCGCCAACCGCAACATGACGTCCGAGCCGGCATGATTTGAGCTGCGCCGTCGAATGAATGCGCGGCTGCGGGTCGGTGAACCGCAGATCCTCCGTCACCGTCGGCACTCCGCGGCCATGGCTCACCCCGCTCGTTCGGGCCGTACCATGCGCCGGACGACGTCGCTCTTCAGCACGAAATGCTGGAACAGCGCACCCGCGATGTGGATCGCGACAAGCAACATGAGAACGTTGAAGAGCGTTTCATGCACCTCGCCCGCCGCCGCGATGCCGAACTGCCACGCGGCCGCCCCCGAAAGCGGGATCAGAATGATCAGGGCATAGATCAGGAAATGTGTCGCGTGGGCGGCAAGTTTGAGCAGCGGCCCTTCCGCCTCCGGCAGCGCGGGAACGCCGCGTGTGAACCTCAGCCAGAGCCGCACCAGCGCGCAGGCCAGAACCAGCAAACCGGCAGCGACATGGAGATAGGCCCCATAGAGCGCCGCGGACTCTGGAGACTGCCCGCGCTCGAAGGCATCGACGCTCCGCTCCATGCCCTCATGCGCAAGGAACTGAAATACGATCAGCAGAACCACGATCCAGTGCAATGCGATCTGGAGTTTCGAATATCCGGCAACCTTGTTCGCCACTGCGCCACTCCCCGTTATGAGACCCCGCTGCAACGGCTATAGATCAGCGGGAGGAAGGATGGCAACGCAGCTCGGCAAGGCCGCGTCACCTGGACACCTTTCTGGCGAAAGCCGGCGGCGCTATATAGACATCATGAAGACACCGACAGGCCGATCCCTCCAGCCGGCGGCAATCATTGCCCTGTCCGCGCTCGTGCTCGCGGCGGCGACAGGCGTTGCGTTCTCTGCCTGGATGGAAAAAGGCGCGGCGATCTTCATGACATATGCGCAAGCCGGGCTTGCCTGGTGTTTCTGACTGCTTTCAGATTCTTTTCCGGACCCAACACAAATGATGCGTTTCATACTGGTCGGCATTCTGGTGATCATGGCCGCCGCTGTCGGGCTGATGACTTTTCAGTGGTATCAGCGTGTATATGCCGGCGGCCCGTTCGGTGAACCCTTTACGCTCGTCGATCATAGCGGCGAAGAAATCACCCAGGCTGCGTTTCGCGGCCAGCCGACGGCACTGTTCTTCGGCTTCACGCACTGTCCGGAGGTTTGTCCGACAACGCTGTTCGAGCTCGATGGCTGGCTGAAGCAGCTTGGCGACGAGGGTGCGGATATCGATGCCTACTTCGTCTCCGTGGATCCCGAACGCGACACCCCCGAAATCCTCGGCGACTACGTTTCCAACGTCTCGGACCGCATTGTCGGCATCACCGGCGAGCCGGAGAAGGTGTTCGCGATGGCCAAGTCGTTTGGCATCTACTTCAAGAAGGTGGAGCTGGAGGGCGGCGGCTACACGATGGACCACACAGCGTCGGTTCTGCTGCTAGACAGTTCCGGCGACTTCGCGGGCACGATCGCCTATGGCGAAAACCCGGAAAACGCTGTCGCCAAACTGAAGCGTCTGGCGGCCAAATCGTGAGCACCGATGGCGCTGGCGCGCATCGCCAGGTTCGCTATTTCGCATCGGGACCGCGGAATGAGGCAGAGGCGCTATACACCCGCCTCGACGCCGCGTTCGAGGATGATGGTTTGCCCCTGTCGATTTTCGAGGTGGACGAGGCGAAGGCCATCCACGAAATATCGCTCTATGCGCCGGCGGACGACACGAGCATAGAGCGGCGCTTTCGAGACATACTCCGGGACCTTGGGCAGGCGCTTCAGGTCGGCTCCGAAGTTCTGCCGGAAATCGACTGGGTCGCGCACACGCTGGCCGGGTTGAAACCGGTCGCCGCCGGTCCCTTTCTTGTTCATGGCGCACATGATCGCGTCAAACGCAGGCCCGGCCTGATCCCGATCGAGATCGAGGCCGGGCTCGCGTTCGGAACCGGCCACCACGGCACCACCGCAGGCTGCCTTGAGATGATCGCGCGTCTCGCGCGGCAGCGGTGTCCACGGCACATTCTCGATCTGGGTACCGGCAGCGGTGTTCTGGCCATCGGCACCGCCAAGCTTCTGCGAAAGCCTGTACTGGCCACGGACATCGATCCGGTTGCAACGCGTGTTGCGGCGGCCAATGCGCGGCTGAACGGCGTTGCCGCCCTTGTGCGCACGGTCACCGCGCCGGGAATGAGCTCCGCCGTGATCCGCAATTCTGCGCCATTCGATCTGGTGGTCGCCAACATTCTTGCCCGGCCGCTGATTGGCCTTGCACCGGCCATTGCGCGTGCCGTTGCTCCTGGCGGATCTCTGGTACTTTCCGGCATTCTTGCCGAACAGCGCCGGGCCGTCTTAGCCGCCTATGCAGGGCAGCGTTTCGCCCATGTAGCCACTATCTGGCGCGAAGGGTGGGTGACGATACAGTTCAGGCGCTGACGCGCGCCGGAAATCGTAGTTTGGCCCGCCTGGCACAAGAAGAAGAGGCGGCCGAAGCCGCCCCGTCAATCCGATCTGACTGGAGTGATCAGATAATGCTGGTAAATCTGCCGCGGGCGGCAACCTGGTCGCGCGAGATGCCGTTGGCACGCAGAGTTTCATCGTCGAGCAGCATGAGCGTGCTGTTGACATAACGCTGTGCCTGACGCTCCTGCGCGGCAATCATCGCGTTGAACGCACTGCGGAAAAATCCGGGATTTCCCTTGCTGGCCATGGCAGTTCTCCTGAAGAAGAATAATCCTCCACTGCGCGCAAGATAGGCACTGCCGGCAGGCTGAACCACTCCCAATAACGCATGGCACCCATTCGATATTGCAGTGCGTCATTGACCAGACCAGCCGCTGCCCGATTGCACCGGCCCTGCTCAGCCGGTACCGTCCACGCTATCTCAAACGTTGAATGTCGCTCTCCCATGTTTCAGGAATTTGATTCGGTCGCCAACCCGGCCCAGGGGCCAGCACGCGTGACGCTGCTGCGCGAAAAGCTCGCGGAGCTGGACCTCGATGGGTTTCTGATACCGCGCGCCGACGAACATCAGGGCGAATACGTCGCGCCGCGGTCGGAACGCCTGCAGTGGATGACCGGCTTTACCGGTTCGGCCGGCGCCGCGCTCATACTTCGTAGCTCGGCGCATCTGTTCGTCGACGGGCGCTACACCCTGCAGGCAAGACAGCAGAGCGACCCTGCAACGTTCACTGTCGAGGATTTGGTGGCCGCACCGCCGTCGAAATGGCTGGCCGAAAATACCGCGAAAGGGTGGAAGATCGGGATCGACCCCTGGCTGCACACGATCTCCGAGACCAGGGCGCTGCGCCAGGCACTCGAAGGCAAAGGCGGATCCCTTGCCGTCCTCGATGCGAATCCGGTCGATTTGATCTGGGAAGACCAGCCGCAGCCGCCGCTCGGTGCCGTAACCGTGCATCCGCTCGCTTTCAGCGGAGAAGAGGCGGCCGCCAAGCTTGCCCGCATCAACGCAGCAGTGTCCGATGCCGGCGCACGATATGTGGTGTTGACCGACCCGGCTTCGCTTGCCTGGGCGTTCAACATTCGCGGCTCCGATATTGCCCACACGCCCGTTCCTCTCGGTTTTGCGATCCTGGACACAAACGGCCGGGCCTCCGTCTATGCCGACGCGCGCAAGTTCGACGGCGAAAGCCGCGCGCATCTTGAGCCGCTGGCTGACCTGCGCCCGCCGAACGCATTGGAGGACGACCTCCGCAGGCTCTCGGCTTCCGGGACCATGGTCGCACTCGACCCCGCACTTGCGGCGGAGAAGCTGCGCATCGTGGTGGAACAGGCGGGTGGCCGCGTGGTTCCGATGCCGGATCCCGCACGCCTGCCCCGCGCCACCAAGAACAGCGCCGAGCTGGACGGTGCGCGCGCCGCCCATCGCCGCGATGGCGCCGCGGTGGCAAGGTTTCTGTGCTGGCTGGATGCCCAACAGGCCGGAACCGTCGACGAGATCGGCGCTGCCACGCAGCTTGAGGCGGCGCGGCGAAGGCTCGGCGATGAAACGCAGATGCCGCTGCGCGACATTTCGTTCGACACCATTTCAGGCGCCGGGCCGAATGGCGCCGTCATCCACTACCGGGTGACACGCCGGACGAACCGGACGCTCGGCACCGGCGAGCTTTATCTGGTCGATTCCGGCGGCCAGTTTCAGGACGGCACCACCGACATCACGCGCACGGTGGCAATCGGCGCGCCCTCTGCCGAGATGCGCCGGCATTATACCCTTGTCCTTAAGGGACTGATCGGGCTCTCGCTGCTGCGATACCCGGCTGGCACGCGCGGCGCGGACATTGATGCCATTGCCCGCGCGGCATTGTGGAAGGCCGGCCTCGACTATGCCCATGGCACAGGCCACGGCGTCGGTTCGTTTCTGTCGGTTCACGAAGGCCCGCAGCGCATCGCCAAGACCGGAACCGAGAAGCTGCTGCCGGGCATGATCCTCTCCAACGAACCGGGTTTCTACAAGGAGGGCGCCTATGGGATCCGACTTGAAAACCTGATCGTGGTCACGCCCGCGCAGGAAATTGCCGGTGGCGAAACGCCGATGCACGGCTTCGAGACCCTGACCCTCGCGCCATTCGACCGGAGGCTGATCGACACGAGTGTGCTGTCGGAGGAAGAGTGCGACTGGCTGGACGCTTATCACAGCCGTGTGCTGGCCGAGATCGGTCCGATGGTTGATGGCCAGACGCTCCGCTGGCTCGAGAATGCAACCGCAGAGCTTGCGCGCTGATACTCTAGCCCACGAGGTTTCGCAGCGCGACGAGCACAACGGCGCCGGCAACAAAGCCCGTCATCAGGCCGCCGCCGCGCAGATACATAACGCCTGCAACCACAAGAGACGCCGCCTCGGCGACACCGCCGGTCGTTGCCACCGGCGCCACAAGCGTGGTCAGAACAGCCGCCGGAACAGCGTTGAGCGCAGCCTCGACACGCGGATGTATCCGCTCGAACCGCGACAGCACTAGGTCGCCGCCGATACGCGTCAGATAGGTGACCAGGGCGCCAGCCAGGATAATCCAGACGGTCGTGCTCATGCCTGCCGCTCCTCGAGCTCCCGCGCAGCACCCTGCGAGGGCCAGAACGCCGCGAGCGCGATGCCGGCAACCGCGCCGATGGAGACATGCCAGGGCGAACCGACCGTGTAATAGGCTGCGATCGACACGGTCGCGCTCACGGCGACAACGGGCAGCCACAGCGGCCTGTCGCGAAACTCCATCACCAGCCCCAGAAAATAGATCGGCAGGAGGAAGTCGAAACCGAGTGCCTCGGGGTTCGGTATCAGCTGGCCGAAAAGCGCGCCAACCAAAGCTTCGGCGACCCAGAACAGGTAGATCGGCAGGGCAAGCCCCATATACCAGGCCAGGGTGACCGGCCGGCCTTCGGCAACGCGGCGCTCGGCCTCGGCAAACTGGGGGTCTACAAGAAAGAAGAAGGCAAGATAGCGTTTCAACCTCGACCAGTGGCGGGTCGCCCGGCCCGAAACCGCCGAATAGAGCACATGGCGGAAATTGACCGCAAAGATCGACATCACCAGCATCCACGGCGCGATATTCTGGCCGAACAGCTCGATGCCGACCATCTGGCTTGCGCCGGCATAGATGGTGGCGCTCATCAGCACCGTTTCGCCAACAGTGAGCCCGTTGCCCACCGCCAGCGTTCCGTAAAGCAGCCCGAAGGGCGCCGCCGCTATCACAACCGGGATAGACCGGCGCATGCCGCGCCGGAATTCTGCACCTGTATCGTTGAAGTCAATTTTTTCCGACATGGTCGATTCAATAGGGCAGCATGGCTGCCATGTCATACGAATTCCGTTGAGGCATCGATTGGTTTGATTGATGCGGCCCTGCGATGTTAGCCGGCACCGATCAATTCGAACCACCCGTTCTCGTCGATGACCTCGATCCCGAGCTCTGCGGCTTTCTTGAGCTTGGAGCCCGCACCCGGACCGGCGACAACCAGATCTGTCTTGCTGGACACCGAACCGGACACCTTTACCCCGAACCGTTCAGCCATCGCTTTCGCTTCATCGCGTGACATGCGCTCCAGCCCGCCGGTGAAGACAACCGTCTTGCCGGCAACCGGAGAATCCGATTGTGGCATCTCCGCATCGACCACATTGACCTGCGCGGCCAGCTTCTCGACCAGGTCGCGGTTGTGATCCTCGCCAAAATAGCGGGCGACCGCGTCAATTACCGCATCGCCGATGTCGTCGAGCGCATCCATGTCTTCGCGCGCTTGTGTGTCGCCGCGCGCCACGGCAAGTGCGGCATCGTGCACCGCCTGCCAGCTGCCATAGGCCCGCGCCAGCGTGCGCGCGGTCGTCTCGCCGACATGACGTATTCCCAGGCCGTAGATCATGCGGTCCAGCTCGATCGTCCGCCGGGTCTCGATTGCCGCGAAGAGATTGGACGCCGACAGCGAGCCCCAGCCTTCCTTGTCCTTGAGCTTTTTCAGACTGGCGGCATCGCGTTCGGCCAACGTGAAGATGTCGGCAGGGCTTTTGACCGGCAAATCCTCATCGTTGAAAAAGAACTCAATCTGCTTCTCGCCGAGCCCCTCGATGTCGAAGGCGCGGCGCGAAACGAAATGGCGCAGATGTTCGATACGCTGATAGGGGCAGGCAAACTCGCCGCTACAGCGCCGCACCACGCCCTCAACGCCGCCCGCCGTCGTGTCGCGCGCGACAGGGGTTTTCAGATGGCACGGACAGACCTCGGGAAAGGTAAAGTTACGGGCATCCGCAGGGCGCTTTTCCTCAACGAATCCCAGTATCTGCGGGATGACATCGCCGGCGCGCTGGACGATCACCGTGTCGCCGATCTTGATGCCGAGCCGCCCGATCTCCTCGGCATTGTGCAGCGTGGCGTTGGTGACCACCACGCCGCCCACCGTCACCGGCTCCAGCCGCGCGACCGGCGTCAGCGCGCCCGTGCGCCCCACCTGGATGTCGATTCCATTGAGCACAGTCGCGGCCTTCTCGGCCGGAAACTTGTGCGCGATCGCCCAGCGCGGAGAACGCGAAACGAAGCCCAGCCGCTCCTGCAAAGCAATGTCGTCCACCTTGTAGACAACACCGTCGATGTCGTAGGGCAGCGTGCCCCGCTCCACCTCGATCTTACCGTAATGCTCAAGCAGCTCGTCGACATCGTCGAAGCGCTTCATCAGGTCGTTGACGCGAAATCCATAATCCGCCAGTGCCGCGACCATGCCCATCTGGGTGTCGGCGGGCATGGTGCTCACCTCGCCCCACGCATAGGCGAAAAACTTGAGCGGCCGCGATGCCGTGATCGACGGGTCGAGCTGCCGCAATGAACCCGCAGCCGTATTGCGCGGATTGACGTAAAGCGGTTTGCCCTCGGCCTCCTGCTTGCGGTTGAGCTCGAGAAAATCCGCGTGGCTTAGATAGACCTCGCCACGCACCTCGAGCACCGCCGGCGGATTGCCGGACAGTATCTCGGGTATATCGGTAATGGTCCGCGCATTGGCCGTGACGTTTTCGCCAACCTGCCCGTCGCCCCGCGTGGCGGCAACTGCGAGCCGCCCGCCTTCATAACGCAGCGAGAGCGACAGACCGTCGATCTTGGGTTCGGCGGTGATAGGCAACACCGCGTCGGCGGGAAGCCGGAGGTAGCGCCGCACGCGTTCGGCGAAGTCGCGAACGTCGTCGTCGGAAAACGCATTGTCGAGCGAAAGCATGGGCACCGCGTGCCGCACCTTCTCGAATTTCTCCGATACAGCCCCTCCGACCCGCCTTGATGGCGAATCCGCGCGCACCAGGGCCGGAAACGCCTGCTCGATCGCGAGGTTGCGCCGCCGCAGCGCATCGTATTCGGCGTCGGTAACCGTCGGAGCATCGTCGCTATGGTAGCGCCGGTCATGCTCGGCAATCTCGGCGGCCAGCCGCTCGAGTTCCGTCGCGGCCTGTTCGGCACTCAGTTTTTCGACATCGATTTCAGGGGCAGTCATGTAGAGAATCCGCAAGGTGCACTTGCCAAGACCTTAGCCCGGCGGGGCCCGGATTTGGATAGGCAAGCCGCATTATTGGATCACTCTGCTGTCAGCTCGCGACGGAGGTGTTTTCCTTCAGCAGCCGGCCTGCGGCAGCTCGCGCTTCTTCGGTGATCGTCGCGCCGGCAAGCATGCGCGCCAGCTCTTCCTGCCTGCCCGCCTCGTCGATTGCGTGAACGCCCGTCGCCACGCGGTCTTCGCCCCCGCTTTTTGAAATCAGGAAATGCGAGCGCGCCCGCGCTGCCACCTGTGGCGCATGCGTGACGGTGAGCACCTGTATCTTGTCGGAAAGCCGCGCCAGCCGCTGTCCGATCGCGTCGGCAACGGCGCCGCCAACGCCCGTGTCGATTTCGTCGAAGACAAGCGTCGGCGCCGAGCCGCGGTCGGCAAGCGCCACCTTGAGCGCCAGAAGGAAGCGCGAAAGTTCGCCGCCCGAAGCCACCTTCATCATCGGCCCTGCCCGCGTTCCGGGGTTGGTGCGCACCCAGAATTCTATCGAATCGATGCCGGTTTCGGAACGGTCGTCCGCTTCGCTCGTCATCTCGACGATGAACTCCGCCCGTTCAAGCTTCAGAGCCGGCAGTTCGGCAGCGACCGCCTTGACCAGATTGCCGCCGGTGGCGCGGCGCAGTTCCGATAACCTTGCCGCCGCATCGTCATAGCGTCCGACGGCTTCACGGGCGTTCTTTTCCAGTTCCGCAAGCCGGCCCTCGCCGGCATCGAGGTCCGCCAGCTTGGCTGCCATCTCATCGCGCAATGCCGCCAGGTCATCGACCTGAACGTTGTGCTTGCGGGCCAGCGCACGCAGCGCAAAAAGCCGCTCCTCGGCGCGTTCCAGCGCGCCGGGGTCGAACTCCGCCGCGCGCATGGCCTCGTCCGCGGCGGCCTGTGCGCCGTCGAGCGCGATCAATGCCTCGTCCAGCGCCTTCACGATCGGGTCGAGCAACGCGGGCGCGTCGGCGGCCTTTCGCTGCAGCCGGCGCAGCAGGCCCGAAAGAACCGGCAATGGCGACCCGGAACCTGACAGCGTTTCCTGCGCCTCGGCGATATCGGAGGCCGACTTCTCGGCCCGCATCATGTCGGCGCGCCTGTCCGCCAGTTCCGTTTCTTCGCCCGGCTGCGGGTCGGCTTCGACGAGTTCGGCCACCGAGGCGCGCAAAAAGTCGGCCTCGCGCCCCGCGGCGTCCACCATCGCGCGATGCCGCGCAAGCGTACGCTCCGCTTCCCGCAATGCGCGCCACAGCTCCGCGACATGCGCCACCTCGCCAAGGTGCCCGCCAAACGCGTCGAGCAGATCGCGGTGCATTGCTGTATCGACCAGCGCCCGTTCGTCGTGCTGTCCGTGGATCTCGACGAGCGCCCGGCCCGTCTCCCGCATCAGGCCGACGCTGGATGCCTGATCGTTGATGAAAACGCGGGTTCTGCCGTCCACGCTCTGAACCCGGCGCAGGATCACATCGCCTTCGTCATCGATGGCATTGTCACGCAGCAGCACACGCACTGGGTGGTTTGCCGGAACGTCGAATACAGCGGTTACCTGGCCTTGTGTCGCGCCGTTGCGCACAAGTGCGGTATCGCCGCGCGCACCCAGCGCCAGGGAGAGAGCATCGAGCAGTATCGACTTGCCGGCGCCGGTTTCGCCGGTCAGCACTGAAAGGCCCGAATCGAAATCGATATCCAATCTTTCGATCAGGACGATGTCGCGGATCGACAGATGCGCCAGCATGAGTGCCGTGTGTCGCCTAGGTGCTGCTGCCGAAGACGTTCAGGCGCGACAACCACGAACCGCTGTTTTCCCGTGGTTCAAGCCCGCCCGACTGCAACAGCGTGTAGGAATCCTTGTACCAGTCGCTTTCCGGGTAGTTGTGTCCCAGAACCGCGGCGGCGGTCTGCGCTTCCGACGCTAGGCCCATCGCATAATATGCTTCGACAAGCCGCGCCAGCGCTTCCTCCACATGACGCGTATTCGCATAGTTTTCGACCACGATGCGGAAGCGCTTGATGGAGGAGATGTATTCACGCCGTTCGAGATAATAACGGCCGACCTGCATTTCCTTGCCGGCCAGCTGGTCGCGCGCGAAACGAATCTTCGTCTGCGCATCCTCGATATATTCCGATTCGGGCCAGCGCTCGACGAGCTCCTGCATTGCCTCGATCGTCTTTTGCGATTCCGTCTGATCCTGCGTCACGTCGCGAATCTGGCGGAAATAGCTGAGCCCGACGAGATACTGCGCGTAGGCAGCGTCCGGTGTCGACGGGTAGAGCTGGACGTAGCGCCGGCCGCTGTTGATGGCTTCGGCGTATTCGCCCTGGCGATAGTTGGTGAATGTCGCCATTACCATCGATTTGCGGGCATATTCCGAATAGGGATGCTGGCGGTCGACGGCGGCGAACTTCTTCGAAGCCTCGGAGACCTTGCCTTCATTCAGATTGGCAAGCGCCTGATTATAAAGCACGTCCGCCGGATCGACGTTTTCGACATAGGTCGAGAGATCGATATCCTTTTCGCCACAGGCGGCAAGGCCGAGGGGCGCAATCACCACCAGCAACGCGCCGAACCTCACCCGCCAGGTCGCGCTATTCGCCTGTTTCAAGCTTGGCATCGTCAAAAGCGCCCTCCGGTGGCGTCGAACCCCGCAAATTCCGCGCGAGGAAAAGCGTCATAAACCACAAAAGCCCCATCCTGAGCAACGCATGGTCTCTCAATGGCGCATTTTTGTGGCACGGCTGTTTCACCGCGCAAGTTCATTCTGTCGTTATGGTGAAACCGGCGCGGTTCAGATTGCCCAGGGTGCGTAGACCGGCGTGCTGACCTGCACCATCTCGGCGGAACGGCCGCGCTCTCGGCTCACCGTTTCCACGATCTCGAACGCGCTCGAATCGGAGAGCAGCTGCTTCAGTGCGGCGGCATTGAGCTTATGCCCGCCGCGATAGGACCGGAACATGCCGATGAACCGGGCGCCGGCCAGCGCCAGGTCGCCCATGGCATCCAGCGTCTTGTGGCGCACGAACTCGTCTTCGTAGAGCAGCCCCTCGACATTGATGACCTTGTGGTCTTCGCCGATCACCACCGAGTTTTCGAGCGACGATCCGAGCGCATAGCCTGCCGCCCACAAACGCTCGACGTCTTTCAGGAAACCGAAGGTGCGCGCGCGGCTGATGTCGCGGCGGAAAACCTTCGCATCGATGTCGCTTTTGAAAGACTGGCGTCCGATCGCCGGGCTTTCGAAATCGATCTCGATCTCGAACCGCGTACCGTCATAGGGGCGAAACTCCGCCCAGGATGCGCCGTTTTCTATCCGCACGGGTTTGCGGACGCGAATGTAGCGCCGGCGTACCGCTTGCGTCTCGATGCCTGCCTGGTCGAACGCGTCGACAAACATGGCCGCGCTGCCGTCGAGAATCGGCATCTCGGTACCGTCGATCTCGACATGTACATTGTCGATGCCGAGCGCAAAAAGCGCTGCCATCAGATGCTCGACCGTGCCGACATGAAATCCGCGCGGGTCGCCCAGCAATGTGCAGAGGTCGGTACCGGAGATGGCACCTGCGCTGGCACGGATCTCGGGGTCGTCGGCGCCGTCGGAGGGGCCGTGGAAAACAATGCCCGTATCCGGGTCGGCCGGGCTGAACTGAACGGAAACAGGCTTTCCGTTATGGACACCGACGCCGGAAACCGAAATCGACGACTTCAGTGTCGTTTGACAATCAAACAATTCATTCCCCATAGGCCCGTCCCGATTACGACTGCCGCCTTGTACACCACAGCTCAGGCCGTAGAGCGCGAAGCCCAACCCCTCGATGCTTCGCAATTTGTCGCCGCAAAGATAATTGGGAGCAAACAGCGAACCAAATCACGGATTCTTACCCAATGTTACTATTGCCGCGATTTTGTAAGCCGACTTCCCGCACGAACGGCAAAACGGGCGCTTTCGCGCCCGTTTTGGTACTCAAATGTTGGAAACCGGTTAATTCGCCTGGCGCCGCAAAAAGGCGGGGATTTCGAGCTGGTCGTCATCCTGGGCTACCCGCGTCTGCGCGACTGCCCGGCCCTGATCGTCAAGCTGGCCGCGGCGCGGAGCATAGAGGTCCGGGTCGTGCCCATGCTGGCGGCGCGTGTCCTGCACCGGCTGGCGCAGGCGCGGTTCGCGCGGCTGCGCCGGCGTCAGGCGCGGCTCGTCATCGCGGCGCGAAAGGCCGGTCGCAAGGCGCTTCAGCAGGCCGACCGGGCCCCGTGCATCATGGTCCGCATCGTGGTCCGAAGCCTCGATCTCGGCCCGCACCACTGCCGGGAAATCCTCGACGCGCGGCATGCGAGGCGCTTCCTGGAGATGCTGCTGCGGCTGGACGGGAGCTGCCGGCTGTATCGCTGCGGGAGGTGCCTGGAACAGCTTGGAGGCCGGTTTGAACGCTGCATCGGCGTCTTTTGCCTTGGCCTCGACCGGGCTTTCCGCTGCGCGAATCGCCTCTGCAACGGGATCGGCCGATTGTTCGCCGGCAGTCTGCTGCACGACAGTTGCCTCGGCAGGCTGCGCCGGTTTCGCCGGCTGCAGCTGCGGCGCGGGAGCCGGCCGCACTTCCTGCTTGATGGGCTGGGCGGGCTTCGGCGACGGACGGTGGATCGTGGCCGGAGCACCGACCTCGCCGGCAGCCTTGTCGATGCCTGTCGCAACCACCGAAACGCGGATGATGCCTTCGAGTTCCTCGTCGAAAGTGGCACCCAGGATGATGTTGGCATCCTGATCGACTTCCTCGCGGATGCGGGTTGCCGCCTCGTCGACCTCAAAGAGCGTCATGTCGCGGCCGCCGGTAATCGAGATCAGCAGGCCCCTGGCGCCCTTCATCGAGGTTTCGTCGAGCAGCGGATTGGCGATGGCTGCCTCGGCAGCGGCCATTGCGCGGCCTTCGCCGGAGGATTCGCCGGTTCCCATCATGGCCTTGCCCATCTCGCGCATCACCGAACGAACGTCGGCGAAGTCGAGGTTGATCAGGCCTTCCTTGACCATCAGGTCGGTGATGCAGGCAACGCCCGAATAGAGCACCTGGTCGGCCATCGCGAAAGCGTCGGCGAAGGTGGTCTTGTCATTGGCGATCCGGAACAGGTTCTGGTTCGGAATGACGATCAGCGTATCGACGCATTTCTGCAGGTCTTCGATGCCCTGATCCGCGGTCGACATGCGCCGCTGGCCTTCGAAGTGGAACGGTTTGGTGACAACACCGACCGTGAGAATGCCTTTTTCGCGCGCTGCGCGGGCAACAACAGGGGCAGCGCCAGTGCCGGTGCCGCCACCCATGCCTGCGGTGACAAAGCACATATGCGTCGCCGACAGATGATCGACGATCTCGTCGATGCACTCCTCGGCGGCTGCGCGCCCGACTTCGGGCTGCGACCCGGCACCAAGGCCTTCCGTCACATGCGCGCCGAGCTGGATCAGCCGGTCCGCCTTCGACATGGTCAACGCCTGCGCGTCGGTGTTTGCGACCACGAAATCAACGCCCTTGAGGCCCGCCGAAATCATGTTGTTGACCGCGTTGCCGCCGCCGCCGCCAACGCCAAAGACGGTGATGCGCGGCTTCAGCTCGGTAATGTCCGGCTTCTGCAGATTGATAGTCATGTCCTCGTCCTTTCCGCCTTTCGTGCCGCAACGCCGCAGCGGCTTGCTGGTTCGGGAAACCCGTTAAAACTAGAAACTGTCTCTGAGCCATTGGCCCATGCGCTGGAACCGTCCCCCGGTTCCGGTTGCCTGTGTCGGCGCAAAACGGCCGCGCCGCGCGCCCTCGAATCCCGCTGCCTGCGGGTAGATCATCAAACCCACGACCGACGCGAATGCCGGTCCCTTGGCTGCCTCTGGCAGCCCCGATACGCCAAGCGGACGGCCAATGCGCACATTGCGCCCAAGAACCCGCCGCGCCGTCTCCGGCAATCCCGCAAGCTGGCTTGCGCCACCCGTCAGCACCACGCGCTTGCCGATCGTGCCGGCCAGCCCGGACTGGTTGATGCGGTCGCGCACCAGTTCGAATGTTTCCTCGACCCGCGCCCGGATGATCCGGTTCATGGCCGCGCGCGGTATCTGCATCTGCTGGTCCATTTCGTCGCCGGCAAGCGGCTGAATGGTGATCATGTCGCGCTCGTCACCGCCCTCCGGCAGCGCCGAACCGTGCATGACCTTGAGCCGCTCGGCATATTCGGTGCGGGTCGAAAGTCCGCGCGCCAGATCGCCGGTCACATGGTTGCCGCCGATCGGCAGCGATCCGGCGTGCATGAACTTGCCGCCGGAGAAGATCGAGATCGAGGTCGAGCCGCCTCCAAGGTCGATGCAGGCCGCGCCCATGTCGGCTTCGTCCTCTACCAGTGCCGCAAGCCCGCTCGCATAAGGCGTTGCAACCATGTGCTCGACCGACAGATGCGCCCTGTTCACACACAGTTCGAGATTGCGGATCGGAGCCGCATCGGCGGTCAGAACATGCATGTCGACACCGAGCGTCTCGCCGATCATGCCGCGCGGATCGCGTATGCCGCGTTCACCGTCGAGCGAGAAGCCGACCGGCAGCGAATGCAGCACCTGCCGCTCGGCCTGAAGCGCCTGGCGTGAGCCAGCGGCAAGCACCTGGGCGATATCGGACTTGTCGGCTTCCTGGCCGCGCAGCCTGATCGTGGCGGACATCGGCTCGGAGCGCATGCGTCCGGCCGTGACGCTGACCAGCAGCGATTCCACCGTCAGCCCGGCCATGCGTTCAGCGGCATCCACCGCAAGCCGCACGGCGTGCTCGGCGAGATCGAGATCGACAATCACCCCCGATTTCACGCCACGCGATTTCTGGTGACCGATGCCGATGACCTGTATCTGGTGCGTCCGCCCCGGCAGAAGCCGGCTGTCCTGGCATGGCTGCAGCCGCGCGATCACGCAGCAGATCTTGCTCGATCCGATATCCAGCGCGGTGACGATGCCCGACCGGCGCCCTGTTGTTTCCTTACGTCCGCCGAGCCAGCTCATGTACGCCGCCCCGGGTTCTTGGGCATGCCAAGCCGTTCGCGGGTGGAGGCGCGCAGCACTGAGGCTTCGTCGTCGCGTAGCTTGACGACAATGCGATCGGCCAGCCGCATGTCGACGGCGGTCATGCCGCGCGACAGAAACGCCAGCTCGCGGTCGAGTGCGGCGATTTCGGCCAGCGCCTGCTCGGTGCCGCGCTCTGGCAGCTTCACCGTCACGCCATTGTCCAGCCTGATATCCCATCTGCGTTTGGCGACCAGAATATAGGCGCTCACCCGCGCCGACAGCGTCGGGAACTTCGCAACCGTGCCGACAAACTCGGCCGCCCGCTCAGGCGCGCCTGAGCCGATGACCAGCGGCAGGCTTGCATTGCGGCGGTTGCGGAAAGGCGCAATCACGCGCCCGTCGGCCTGCACCACCGAAAGCGCCTCGCCATGCTGCCAGACTGCAAAAGGCTCGCGTTCGGTAATGTTGATGTCGAGCGCCGAGGGGTAGACCTTGCGCACCCGCGCGCTTTCGATCCATGGCAGCATTTCGATGTCGCCGCGCACCTTGTCCACGTCGAGGCCCATCAGCGACGTGAAGCCGGAAAGATCGAGCTGGCCCAGCACGTCGATTTCCGACGTTTCGTGATTGCCCGAAACGCGAATGTCGGACAGCGCGAAACCCGTGCGCGCGGTAACCGTGGAAAGCACCGTCGAGGTGTGCCCGCCGAGCGCCATTCCGTACAGCGCTGTGGCGGCGAAAAATCCTGCAAGAAGCGCGGCGCCGGCGAACCGCGGCGGCTCGTAGTCACCAGCCGTCAGCCGCGCCAGTGCACGCGCAGGACGCCGCAGATAGCGCGGAAAAACAACACCGGTACGCAGCGCGCCGGTGCCGCCGCCATTGCGACTCCCTACAACCGGCACTGCCTTCAACGCGAACACGAGGCGTCCTCCACCATCCAGCGCAACAGCTCACCGAAGGAACGCCCCGAATGAAGCGCAAGCTCGGGTACGAGCGATGTCGGCGTCATGCCCGGCTGGGTGTTGACTTCCAGCCAGACGAGCTCGCCCCCCGCGGAGGCGGTCTCGTCAAAACGGAAGTCAGACCGGGAAATCCCGCGGCAGCCGATTACGTCATGAGCCTTGACCGACAGTGTCTCTATTTTTTGGTAAATATTCGGTGAAAGTTTTGCCGGGCATTCGTGTTTTGAGCCCCCTTCAACGTACTTTGCATCGTAATCGTAGAAGCTGTGTCCAACCGGCACGATTTCGGTCACGCCAAGCGATTCACCGGCCATCACCGCACAGGTCAGCTCGCGCCCCGGTATGAACCTCTCAACCATGACGATGTCGCCGTAGCGCCACTCCGCCGAGCCGATCATCTGCGGCGGATGGGGCTGCTTCGCATCGACGATCACGACACCGAAACTCGAGCCCTCGCGCACAGGCTTCACCACATAGGGCGGCTCCATCGGATGCTCGGACCCGATGTCGTGGCGGTTCATGACGAGCGCGGAGGCAACGGGAATGCCGGCGGCGGCTGCGATGACCTTGGCGCGCTCCTTGTCCATGGCAAGCGCCGAGGCAAGCACGCCCGAATGCGTATATGGGATCTGCAGATATTCCAGAATGCCCTGTATGGTACCGTCTTCGCCGAACGGCCCATGCAGCGCGTTGAATGCGACATCGGGGTTGAGCCGCTTCAGCACCTCGGCGACGTCGCGGCCGACATCCACGCGGGTGACCCGGTAGCCTTCGGCCTCCAGGGCATCGGCACAGGCGTTGCCCGAAGACAGGCTGACCGGGCGTTCGGAAGAAAACCCGCCGTAAAGCATCGCCACGTGCTTGATCGTCATGCCCCGGTCTACCCCTCTGCTCGGTCGCACCATGGGCGTCACTGAATCGGATTCCGAGTCCCCTCCGAGTCACGCCTGTGCCCGAAGGTTGACGCGTTACGCGCTCAAAAACCGACTCAAATCAGGAAACGCCGCTGACCCAAAGAATCAGAGAGTTGATTCTGTGGCAAGTGCTTGTTGCGCAAAGCTTGGATTTCGATGGCCGGGCACGAGCGTCGAGCTAAAGCAGCAGCCCTTGAAACTCGTCGATCTCGTGCCCCGGTCGGAAATTGCCGACGCGCTTGATTTCCCACTCCAGCTTGGTGCCGGAATGCTCAAGAACACGCGCGCGCACCGTCTCGCCGAGATATTCCAGGTCGTAGCCGGTCGCCGCGCCGGTGTTGATGAGGAAGTTGCAGTGCATCGGCGAAACCTGCGCCCCGCCGATGTGGAGCCCGCGGCAGCCGGCAGCGTCGATCAGCTTCCAGGCCGAGCCATCCGGCGGGTTCTTGAAAGTCGAGCCGCCGGTTTTCTCGCGGATCGGCTGCACGGTTTCACGGTGGTTCTGAACCGCGTCCATCGCCGCCTTGATGTCCGCCTGATCGGCCTTGGCGCCCTCGTAGACGGCGGCCGTGAAGATCAGCTCCTTCGGCGCCGAGGAATGGCGGTAGGCATAACCCATCTCGTCGCGTGAAAGCACATGCCGCTCGCCCTTGCGGTCGATGGCGTGAACTTCGACGATATGGTCCCTCGTTTCCACGCCGTTCGCGCCGGCATTCATGCGGATCGCGCCGCCGATCGCTCCGGGAATGCCGTGATAGAAGTGCAGCCCGCCGACCCCTGCTTCCAGCGCAGCCGCCGCGAGGCGCTTGTCGGGCACCGCAGCCCCCGCCTTGAGGCGCGTATCGGAAACCTGCTCGACTTCGCCGAAACCTTTGGCCGAAAGCCGCACGACGAACCCCGGAATGCCGCCGTCGCGCACCAGAAGGTTGGAGCCGATACCGACTGCCATCACCGGCACGCCCGCTGGAACGGCTTTCAGGAAGTCCGCGAGGTCGTCTGCATCGGCCGGCTGAAACAACACCTCTGCCGGACCGCCGGCGCGAAACCAGGTTATCTTGTCCATGCCGGCATCGGGCGTCATCCGCCCGCGGATCGCCGCGAGCGGCCCGGCCAGCCGTTCAAGAAGCGCTTTGCCGTCGGTCATGCAGCTTGCTCGGATGCCGCGAGTTCGCCGGGCAGTGCATTGGCCCATTGGGTGATGTTGCCCGCGCCCAGATAGATCACGAAATCGCCCGGCTTGGCATTGGCGCGCACAAACGGCGCCACTGCCTCCGGCCCTTCGATATGGCGGGCATCGCGATGGCCGCCGGTGCGGATGCGTGTCACCAGCGCCTCCGATGTAACACCTTCGATCGGGTTTTCGCCAGCCGTGTAGACCGGCGCCACCATGATCGTGTCTGCATCGTTGAAGCAGGAGGAAAAATCGTCGAACAGGTCGCGCAGGCGCGTGAAGCGGTGCGGTTGCGCAATCGCGATGACCCGGCCCGAGCAGGATTCGCGCGCTGCCCTCAGCACGGCCTTGATCTCCACCGGATGGTGGCCGTAATCGTCGAATATCTTAACGCCGTTCCACTCGCCGGTCAGCGTGAAGCGCCGCTTGACGCCGCCGAAGCCGGAAAGCCCCTGGGCGATCTTGTCCTCGGAAATGCCGAGCTCATGTGCAACCGCAACTGCCGCCGTGGCGTTGGCGATGTTGTGCCGTCCAGGCATTGGCAGTTTGAGATTTTGCATGGTCGACGTCTCACCCGTCTTGCGGTCGCGGATCGTGACGTCGAACTGCGATGCGCCATCGGCCATGCTGATATTGGAGTAACGCACGTCGGCCTGCGGGTTTTCGCCGTAAGTGACGACACGCCGGTCCTCGATGCGCGAGACCAGCGCCTGCACCTCGGGGTGATCGATGCACATCACGCCAAAACCGTAGAATGGCACGTTCTCGACGAATTGCGCGAAAGCGCGGCGCACTTCCTCGAACGTCCCGTAGTGGTCGAGATGTTCGGGATCGATATTGGTGACGACGGCTATTTCGGCCGGCAGCTTCAGGAAGGTGCCGTCGCTCTCGTCCGCCTCGACCACCATCCAGTCGCCCTCGCCCATGCGCGCATTGGTGCCATAGGCGTTGATGATGCCGCCATTGATGACGGTCGGGTCGAGCCCGCCGGCTTCGAGAAGTGTGCCCACCATCGAGGTCGTCGTGGTCTTGCCATGCGTTCCGCCGATGGCGACCGCCTGCCCGAAACGCATAAGCTCGGCCAGCATCTCGGCGCGCCGAACAACCGGCAAAAGGCGCTCGCGCGCCGCGACGAGCTCGGGATTGTCCTTGCGGATCGCAGTGGAAACCACCAACACCTCGGCACCGCCGAGATTTTCCGCCTTGTGGCCGACATGGCAGGTAATGCCCTTGTCGCGCAGGCGCTGCACATTCGCATTCTCCGACTGGTCGGAGCCCTGCACTGTGTAACCCAGATTGTGCAGCACCTCAGCGATGCCGCTCATGCCGATGCCGCCGATGCCGACAAAATGCACGACGCCGATGGTCTCAGGCATTTTCATTCCGGATGTTCCTTCTTCAACGCCGCCACTGACTTGCCGTCCGCAATAGCTTCTACCATATCGGCGAGCAACCGCGTGGCTTGCGGCTTTCCGGCGTTGCGCGCTGCCATGGCGCGCCGGTCGAGCTCTTTCGGATCGTTCATCGCGGTGCCGACAAGATCGGCGAGCCGCTGCGGCTCAAGTGTGTCCTGAGCATGCAGTTCGGCGCCGCCGGATGCCGCGAGTGCCGCCGCGTTTGCCGCCTGATCGTGGTCGAGCGCGTAGGGGTATGGCACCAGGATCGCGGGGCGCCCGATCACGGCAACCTCGGAAACGGTGGAGGCGCCGGACCGGGAAATAACCAGATGCGCTGCCGCCATACGTTCGGCCATGTCGGTGAAGAATGGGGCGACTTCGGCAGCCAGGCCGAGCTTGGCGTAGGCACTTCGTGCCGCCGCCTCGTCTTCCGGCCGCGCCTGCTGGGTGACACGAAGCCGCTTGCGCTGGCTTTCCGGCAGCAGTTCAAGCGCCTCGGGAAGCGCCTGCGAAAAGAACTGTGCGCCCTGGCTGCCTCCGAACACGAGCAGATTGAAGGGCTTTCCTTTTGCAGGCGCCTTGAACGGCACCTCGCGCGCCGCCATCACTGCCGGCCGCACCGGATTTCCGGTCTCCACGATCTTGGAGGCGTGAGCGCCCTCGGCCTTCAGGAAACCGCCGGCTATGGCCGTCACACGGGCCGCGAGCGCACGGTTGGCGCGACCCATGACGGCGTTCTGCTCGTGAAGCATTGTCGGTACGCCGCGCCGTGTTGCTGCATAGACCGGCGGCAATGTCGGGTAGCCGCCGAAGCCGACCATCGCCTTTGGTCTCGCCGTCTCGATCAGCTTGGATGCCTGGCGCACGCCCCTCCAGATCGCCCAGCCGGCGCGCATCAGAGCGACGGGGTTTCGCGCCCCGATCGTTGCCGACGACACGATGTGGGTTTCGGTGGCCGGAAACGTCCCAGCATAACGTTCGGCGCGGTGGTCTGTGACCAGATCGACGCGCCAGCCGCGCCGCTGCAGCTCATGCGCCAGCGCTTCGGCTGGAAACAGATGACCGCCGGTGCCGCCGGCAGCCAGGAAGATCGTTCCTTTGTCCATCTAATGCGACACGGCCGCGCTTTGCCAACTGCGTGTCACGCTGTGCTGCATGCGCTTTTCTGGATGCCTGCGGGTCAGCGCCAGCACCATGCCGGTCGAAATCGCCATGGCCAGAAGCGACGAGCCGCCCGACGAAATGAAGGGCAGTGTCATGCCTTTTGCCGGCAGCAGCTGCACATTGACGCCCATATTGATGATCGACTGAAAACCGAACACGGTCACAAGTCCGGCGATGGCGTAGCGCGGAAAATCGTCCGCCTCCCGCGCGGCAATGACGAGGCCGCGAATGACCACGAACGCGAACAGCGCGGCTATCGCAATACAAAGCAGCAGGCCGAATTCTTCAGCAGCCACCGCGAAGATGAAATCGGTGTGGCTGTCCGGCAGGATGCGTTTGACCGAACCCTCGCCCGGCCCCTGACCGAACCAGCCGCCGCGCATCATCGCCTCACGCCCGACATCGACCTGAAATGTGTCGCCCTCGCCGGTAACGAACCGGTCGATGCGCTCGGCCACATGCGGAAACGCTCCATAGGCCAGAACCAGCCCGCCCATGGCCACCGCGCCCAGGAGAACGATCCATATCCATGAAAGACCGGCCATGAAGAACATGACGCCCCAGGTGGCCAGAACCAGCAGTGACTGTCCCAGGTCCGGCTGCGACACGAGCAGCGCCAACACCAGACCGAGCAGGATCATCGCAAACAGATTGCCGGGCACTTCGGGATGTTTGCCGTTTTCGGCGAACAGCCACGCACAGATGATGACAAAGGCCGGTTTGAGATATTCCGACGGCTGCACCGACACGCCGGCAATGTAGATCCAGCGCCGCGAGCCCTTGACCTCTATGCCGAGATAGAGCGCGGCCAGCATCAGCACCAGCGAGCCGACAAGCATCAGCAGCGCAAGCCGCCTGATGTTGCGTTTGTTGAGGAATGACACACCGATCATCACCGCCAGTGCCGGCAGCATGAAGAAGAGCTGCTTCGAGACGAAATGATAGGGGTCGAGCCCCAGCCGCTCGGCCACGGGCGGGCTGGCGGAAAACGACAGGACAATGCCCAGCACCATCAGCGCCACGAACGCCGCCAGCAGCCAGCGGTCGACTGTCCACCACCAGTTCGCAACCGGTCCGCGGTCCACACGGCTTACCATCAGGCACTCCCTCCGATCGGTTCAACGCCTTGCAGCGCCAGCACGGCGGTGCGGAAGGCATCGCCGCGCACTTCAAAATTCCTGAACTGGTCGAAACTCGCACAGGCCGGCGAAAGCAGAACAACGCTTTCGGCGCTTTCGTCATGTGACGAATCAGCTGCTGCATGATGTACCGCAGCATTTAACGTTCCGGAAATCTCGAATTCGACGGCATCGCCCAGCGTGGCGGCAAAGGCCGGCGCGGCCTCGCCGATCAGATAGGCCCGCGCAATCCTGCCGAACAAAGGCCGCAGGGCCTCGATGCCGCCTTCCTTGGGCAGTCCACCGGCTATCCAGTAGACGCGTTCGAAGCTCGACAGCGCGGGCGCTGCGGCGTCGGAATTGGTCGCCTTGGAATCGTTGACGAAAAGCACCTTGCCCCGCCGCGCAACAGGCTCCATGCGATGCGCAAGCCCCGGGAAGCTGGCGAGCCCGGCCCGGATTTCCTCCGGTTCCAGTCCGACGGCGAGACAGGCCGCAACCGCGCCGAGCGCATTCTGCGCATTGTGCTCGCCGCGCAGCGTGGCGATGCCCGCCAGCGAGGCTATGTGTTCACGCCGGCCATCCGTTGCGCGATAAACTTCGCTGCCTTCCGCGAACAACCCTTCCTCGAGCGGCATGTGTTTGGAAATCCGGACGACCGTCCTTCCTGCTTGCGACAGGCGGTCGGCTATCGCTGCCGAATATTTGTCGTCCACGCCGATCACCGCGGTTCCGGCTTTGTCGACCAACTGCGCCTTAACATCGGCGTAGTGGTCCATACTGCCGTGTCGGTCGAGATGGTCGGGCGACAGATTGAGCAGCAGGCCAACGCTTGCGTCCAGCGACGGTGCCAGGTCGATCTGGTAGGAAGAGCATTCGACCACATAAAAACGCTCGGCCAGCGGCGGTTCGAGCGTCATCACCGCGCGGCCGATATTGCCGCCCATCTGGCAGTCCCGCCCGCTCGCGGAGATGATGTGGGAGACAAGCGCCGTCGTCGTCGATTTGCCGTTTGTGCCGGTTATAGCGATCAACGGCGCTTCGGGCGCCATTGCGCGCCGCTCGCGTGCGAACAGCTCGATGTCGCCGATGATTTCCACGCCGGCCGCATGTGCCAGCTCAACGGTCCAGTGCGGCTTCGGATGGGTCAGAGGTACGCCCGGTGCAAGCACCAGCGCCGCAAACTCCGTCCATGAGGCAGCACGCAGGTCGCAGGTCGCGATGCCGTCGGCTTGCGCCTTCGCGACACTTTCGGGGTTGTCGTCCCAGGCAAGCACGGAGGCGCCGCCGGCAACGAGCGCACGCGCCGTAGCCAGACCCGAACCGCCGAGCCCGAAAAGGGCAACCTTCCTGCCAGCGAAGCTGCGCGCCGGGATCAAATGCGCCCTACCTCAGCTTCAGGGTTGAGAGGCCGACCAGCGCCAGCACGACCGCGATGATCCAGAAGCGGATCACGATCTGGCTCTCGGTCCAGCCGAGCCGCTCGAAATGGTGATGGATCGGCGCCATCAGGAAAACGCGGCGGCCGGTGAGCTTGAAAAAGAACACCTGGATGATGACCGAGAGCGCTTCCATCACGAACAGGCCGCCGATGATGGCAAGAACGATCTCGTGTTTGGTGGCAACCGCCACCGTTCCGGTCAGCCCGCCCAGTGCCAGCGAGCCGGTATCGCCCATGAAGATTGCCGCCGGCGGCGCGTTGAACCACAGGAAGCCGAGGCCCGCCCCGATCACCGCGCCCAGAATGACCGCAAGTTCGCCCGTGCCTGGCACGAAATGGATCTGCAGATAATCGGCAAAAACGGCATTGCCCGAAAGATATGCGATGGTGCCGAAGGCGGCTGCCGCCACCATGATGGGCACGATCGCCAGCCCGTCGAGACCGTCGGTCAGGTTCACGGCGTTGCCCGCGCCGACGATGACGAATGCGCCGACCGGGATGAAGAACCAGCCGAGATTGACAATCCAGTCCTTGAAGAACGGGAAGGTCAGAGATGAGGAAAACTCGGGCGTGCCCGCCCGCATGATCACCCAGGCGGCGATGCCGGCGATCAGGAACTCCGCGCCGAGCCGGAACTTGCCCGAAACGCCGAGATGCGTCTGTTTGGTCACCTTCAGATAATCGTCATAGAAGCCGATGATGCCGAAGCTGACGGTGACCAGAAGCACCGTCCAGACATAGACGCTGGTCAGATTGCACCACAGCAGCGCCGATCCGATGATGCCGCACAGGATCATCAGCCCGCCCATCGTCGGCGTACCCGCCTTCTTGAAATGCGTCTGCGGCCCGTCGGCCCGGATCGGCTGGCCTTTGCCCTGCCTGATCCGCAGGGCGGCGATGATACGCGGCCCGAACAGGAAAACGATGATCGCCGAGGTTATCAGCGCGCCGCCCGTGCGGAACGTGATGTAGCGAAACACGTTGAACACCGACACCTGGTCGGCGAATTCAACTAAGGCGATGAGCATGTTACCGGTCTCCCCGCTCTCCGGCCGCTGCGGCGCGTCCCTCACCCGCCGGCGGAAATTTTTCAACCAAGGCCTTAACGATGCGGGCGAAGCCAATACCGTTCGAGGATTTGATCATCAAGACGTCCCCCGGCCGCGCCGCCGAAACAACCTGCGGCAGCAGCGCGTCGACAGTGGGCTGATAGTCCACCTTCATCGTTTCGCGGAGCTTGTCGCGAAGGGTGGCCATTTCCGCCCCGCCGAGAAAGACCCGGTCGATGCCGGCTTCCTGCAGCGGCTCAGCGAGCCCCGCATGCAGCTTCTGCGAATGGTCGCCGAGTTCAAGCATATCGCCCAGAACCGCGATGCGGCGGCCGTTGGTGCCCACCGGCATCTGCGCCAGCAATGTTATGGCAGCGCCCATGGAAGCCGGATTGGCGTTGTAGCTTTCGTCGACGAGCGTGAACTTGCCGCGCGGATGTTTGAGCCGCTGGATGCGCCCGCGCCCCGCTTCTGCCCTTAGCCCGGCAAGCGCCGCAACCGCCTTGTCGACGTCAGCGCCGGCCAGTTGCGCGGCACCCAGAACCGAGATCGCGTTCTGCGCCATATGGCGGCCCGGCGCGCCGACCGTGACCGCCAAATCGCGGCCGCCCATGCGGGCGGTGAATTCCGACCCGGTTTCGGTCGGCTTGAACCCGACGATCTTGTATTCGGCACGTGCATGTTCGCCGAATCCGTGAATATGCTCCACACCGGCCTGGCCGGCTTTCTTTTCCAGCAGCTTCCAGCGTTCGTCGTCGCGGTTGATCAGCGCATGACCGCCCTTTTCGATCCCCTCGAATATCTCGGCCTTGGCGTCGGCGATCTCGTTGAGGTTCTTGAAATGGCCGAGATGCGCGGCCGCGATCAGCGTCACCATCGCAATGTGCGGGCGAACCATCTTGACCAGCGACCGTATCTCGCCGGCATGGTTCATGCCGATCTCGAAGATCGCGTAGTCCGCATCCGCCGGCAGCCTTGCAAGCGACAGGGGCACGCCCCAGTGGTTGTTGTAGGAACGGTCCGACGCATGGACCTTGCCCGACGGCGACAGCGCCGCCCGCAGCGCTTCCTTGGTTGTCGTCTTGCCCGCCGAGCCTGTGACCGCGATCACTTTTGCCGTGCTGCGCGCCCGTGCCGCCGCTCCGACCGCGGCGAGCGCGGCAAGCACGTCCGACACCACGATCATCGGCATTGCGAGCCGCCCGAGCGCGGGCAGCTTTTCTTCCGCGACAACAAGTAGGCCAGCACCCGCCGCCATGGCGGCCGACGCGAAGTCGTGCCCGTCCACGCGGTCGCCCTTGATGGCAAAAAAGGCATCGCCAGGATTCAGCGAACGGCTGTCGATAGAGATGCCCGATATCTCTTCAGGCAGCGTGCCCAGCGGACGGCCGCGCGTGGCGGCCAGAAGCGCCTCGACTGTCCACAATGCACTCACGCCGCGACACTCTTCAGCGCGTTGCGGGCTTCCTCGTGGTCGGAAAAATGCAGCGTCTTGTCGCCGATAATCTGGCCTTCCTCATGTCCCTTCCCGGCAATTATGAGCGTATCGCCCGACTGCAGCATCGTCACCGCATCGCCGATCGCCTGCCTGCGGTCACCAATCTCGCGTGCGCCGGGCGCCGCAGCCATGATCGCCGCACGAATCGTGGCCGGCTCCTCGCTGCGCGGATTGTCGTCGGTCACGATCACGACGTCGGCCAGCCGAGCGGCGATTTCGCCCATGATCGGACGTTTGCCCGCATCCCGGTCGCCCCCGCAGCCGAACACGACGATCACGCGCCCGGTCGTGAAGGGCCGTACGGCCGCAAGCACGTTTTCCAGCGCCTCGGGTTTGTGCGCGTAATCGACATAGACCGGCGCACCGTTGGTTTTCGCGCCGACGAGTTCAAGCCGTCCCGACGCGCCCTTGAGATGCTCAAGGGCTTCGAGCGACGTTTCGATCGGCATACCCGTCGCAACCGCCATGCCGGCCGCCACCAACGCGTTCGCCATCTGGAACTCACCCGCCAGCGGCAGGTTGATCTCATATATATGCCCGTCGGCCTCGATCTCCGCACGCTGCCGTGCACGCTCGTGCTCAAGCCGCTTCAGCGTCAGGAGCCCGCCCTTGCGTCCGACGGTCAGCACGACGCGTCCGGCCTGCTGCGCTGCCCTCTCGGTAGCCCCTGACCATGCATCGTCGGAGAAAATCACCGCCGGCGCCGATTTCGGCAGAAGCGTATCGAACAGCCGCATCTTGGCGCGGTGATAGTCCTCGACTGTGGGGTGATAGTCGAGATGGTCGCGGCCGAGATTGGTGAACCCGCCAGCCGAGAGCTTCACCCCGTCCAGCCGCCGCTGGTCCAGCCCGTGGCTGGAGGCTTCCATTGCTGCGTGAGTGACGCCGCTGTCGGCCAGTTCCTTCAGGAGCCGGTGCAGCACGACCGGATCGGGTGTCGTCAGCGAACCGTACTCCGTCCGGTCCGGTGCAATCACCCCGACCGTACCGATGCTGGCGGCCTGTTTGCCGCCGTGCTTCCATATCTGGCGGAGGAAAGACGCGACCGAGGTCTTGCCTGCGGTACCGGTGACGGCAGCGATCGTTTCAGGCTGTGCGCCGAAGAACCGTGCGGCGGCGAGCGCCAGGGCGCGGCGCGGGTCGTCGACTTCGATGACCGGTACGCCGCCGTCTGCAATTGCGCCGGGCGCCGCGATGATTGCCGCGGCACCCTTTTCCACCGCGTCGGCGGCAAAGGCCGCACCGTCGGTTTTGGTACCCGAAAGGGCGGCGAAAAGGTTACCCGGCGTCACCTGCCGCGAATCGGAAGCGATACCGGTGATTGCCGTATCGGCAACGGCGGAGCCCTCTCCGATTGGCAAAATATCTGAAAAATCACTGAGATTCATGATGTCAGCACCGTCCGCTGCCCCCTCGCGGTGGAGGATTCACTGAGTGGATATAAGCAGGGCTGTACTTTCATGGCCAAATTCCGGCATCACGCCAAGAAGCGGTGCGGAACGTCGCACAACATTGGATACTACGGGCGCCGTGTTGAGGCCCGAAGTCGCGCTCATTCCCGGCTGCTCCGGTTTCGGTTCATCGAGAATGACCAGGACGACATATTTCGGGTCGTCTACCGGGAAAGCCGAAAGAAACGCATTGAAGCGCTTGTCGGTCGAGTAGCGTCCGTTCACAACCTTTTCCGCCGTGCCCGTTTTGCCGCCGACGAAATAGCCAGGCACTTCAGCGCGCCGGCCCGAACCCTTTTCCACATTCAGCCGGAAAAGATAGCGCATGGCCGCGCTGGTTTTGTCGCTGAGAACCTGTTTCGCCTGTCCCGCCGCCTGCGAGGCGGAACGCGGCAGGAATGTCGGTTCGATCAACATGCCTCCATTGACCAGCGCCGAGGCCGCAACGGCCGTCTGCAGCGGTGTCGTCGCCACACCGTGGCCGAAGGAGATGGTGATGCGGTTGATGCGTTTCCATTCGGCCGGCCCGGTCGGCGTTGCGACCTCGGGCAGTTCGGTGGTCATGCGGTCAAGCAGGCCGATGCGCCTGAAGAAGGCCTGATGCTGTTCGATCGGTATCTGCTCGGCCATGCGTGCGGTACCGATATTGGACGAGTAGATGAAGATCTCCGGCACGCTCAGTACCCGGCCCTTGCCGTGGAAATCCTTGATCGTGAACTTGCCCACCCTGAGCGGCTGCCGCGCGTCGAAACTGTCGTTCAGCCCGACCGCACCGGAATCCAGCGCCATCGCGGTGGTGAACCCCTTGAAGGTCGACCCCATCTCGAACACGCCGCCCGACATGCGGTTGAGGCGGTCCTTCTTGTGTGCATCGACCGGGTTGTTCGGGTCGTAATCCGGCAGCGATGCCATCGCGACCACCTCGCCGGTGCGTGCATCGAGCACCACACCGCCGGCGGCGACCGTCTGGTACCGCTCCATCGCACGCTTCAGCTCGTCATGCAGGATATGCTGCACGCGGATGTCGATCGACAGCTGGAACGGCTTGAGCGTCTCGCGCTCCGCCAGCCCGATTTCGCGCAGGTCCGCAAGGCCGAGCGAGTCGATGAACTTCTCGATCCCGGCGATGCCCTTGTTGTCGATATCGACCAGCCCCATGATGTGCGAAGCTGTCGGGCCTCCGGGATAAAAGCGCCGGTTTTCCGCCCGGAACCCGATGCCGGGAATGCCCAGCGCCATGATTTCCGCCTGCTGGCGCGGCGAAAGATGCCGCCGCAGCCACACGAAGCCGGCATCGGTGCGCAGCCGGTGATAAACCTGCTCATATTGGATGTCAGGCAGTACCGTGAGCAGCTTCTCGATGGCCTCGTCCGCATCCACGATGCGCCGGGGTTCGGCGAACAGCGAGAATGTCTTGATGTCGGTCGCCAGCAGTTCGCCATTGCGGTCGATGATGTCGGGCCGCGACGCTGTGTTGTGCGGCGCCGGGCCGCTGCCGTCAGCCGGTTCCTGAAAGCCGAGATAGACGAGACGTCCGGCGATCGCGCCGTAGAGCGCCAGAAACACCGCGATCGTCATGATCAGGCGGTTTCGCGCCCGCCCGTTTCCGGTGCGCGCGCCGTCGAGAACGATCCCCCCATCGGAGGCTTTTGATTGGGCGCGCCCTGCAAGCCGCCTGAGATGTTCGGTAATCACTGCGACACCGCGCCGGTTTGAACGTCGTCGGTAATCGCCTCCTCGAGGGCGCGCGCCGAAACGATCTCGCCGATCTGGCGCAGCGTTTCGGGAAGGCGGTCGAGCGAGCCGATCTGGTCGGGTTCCACGCTTTGCAGCTGCAATTCTTCCGCATAGGCGTCAACGAGCGTCTGCAGCCGGGCCGGCTGCGTCAGTACGCTGAGATCCGCCTCCAATACGTCGATCGTGTCGCGCTCGGTGCGGATTTCGGCTTCCAGCCTGCGAACTTCCTCATACTTCAGTTCTGCGTCGTATTTGATCTTGAAGGTCACGGCAGCCGCAGCGACCATGACCCCGATCAGTATGACGTCTGTGGTTCTGAACATGGATCAGGCGCCCTCCGCCTCACTGGCGACCGGCAGGCCGGCAATGCGCACCGCTTCCAGTTCCTCGCGGTTCGCCGCCGCAGATGCGTCGGTGCGTACCGCCCAGCGCAGCTTGGCCGAACGCGAGCGGGGATTGCGGGCGATTTCTTCCGCCGAAGCCTCGACTGCCTTCGAAATCGCTTCGAACCGCGCCGCCTCCGCCGTGACGGCGGGTTGATGGCGCGAGCCGGATGCCTTGCCGGACCGCGCGGCGAAGAACCGTTTCACTATCCTGTCCTCGAGCGAATGGAACGTCACCACCGCCAGCCGCCCGCCGGGCTTGAGCGCGCGTTCGGCTGCCTGGAGCCCCAGCACCAGCTGTCCGAGTTCGTCGTTCACGTAGATACGCAGCGCCTGGAATGTCCGTGTCGCTGGGTCAATCTTTTCTTTCGGGTTGCGGCCGAGCACCGCCTCGATCGCATGCGCGAGCTGTTCGGTCCGCGTGAACGGCCGCTCCTCGCGCTTGCGCTCGATCATGCGGGCGATCCGGCCTGCCTGCCGCTCCTCGCCGTAGATGCCCAGAATGCGCGCGATGTCGCCGGCCTTGAATGTGTTCACCACATCCGCCGCGCTCAGCCCGCGCCCGCTCATGCGCATGTCGAGCGGCCCGTCGGCGCGGAAGGAAAAGCCGCGCTCCGCCTCGTCGATCTGCATGGACGATACGCCGATATCCAGAACCACGCCGTCGAGATCGTTTCCGGCAAGCGTGTCGAGATCGGCAAAGGCGCCGTGAATGAGTTTCAGCCGCCCGCCGGACGCTTCCACCAGTTCGGCCCCGCCCGCGATGGCATTGGGGTCCCGGTCGATGGCGACCACCTGCGCGCCGGCAGCCAGCAGCGCACGCGTGTAGCCGCCCGCACCGAACGTGCCGTCAACCAGGGTCTGCCCTTCGCCAGGCGCAAGAGCCGCGACCACCTCATCCAGGAGAACCGGAATGTGGCGGGCCGGTCCGCCACCGGCGTGGATATCCGCGCCGGGGCCCGCCATCATTCCGTGTCCCCTGCCTGTATGCTGCCCGATTGCCTGCGTTTGAGTTGCCGCAGCCGCTCGCGTGCCTGCGCCGCGTAATCCGCAAGCTGTTTCGGCTCCCATATCTGGAAGTAGTGGCCGCGCCCCACAAACGCGACCTCGCCCGAAATGCCGGTATGCTCGCGGATGAAATCCGTCAGGGTGATACGGCCGTCCTGGTCGAGTTTCAGGAACGCCCCGTCGCCATAGTAGAGAAAGGACATGTCGTCCGCCGTCTGCAGGAACGGATCTTCCTCCGCGATGCGCCTCTCGAAGGCATCCAGAAGGTCCGGCCCGCCGACATCCATCGATGGCGTGTCCAGCGACCGAAGCAGATAGAGCTCGCCGTAGCCGCGCGCCTGGATGATTGAGCGAAAAGCGGCCGGGACCGAAACGCGACCCTTCGCGTCGATCCTGTTGGTCGCGCTCGATAGAAACCGGCCCATGGCTGAATTCGACACGGTGATCCGCCGTTCCCCTCGTCATTGCCTCGCTCGTGCCTGCGCGTCCAATCAACCGATCCGGCTCCGGACCGGTCGAAATCCGTCGGCGCCGGCCGCGGCTTTCGCGGCCGGATGGAACCTGTATCCACCGGATTTCGGATCGTCGCTCTGACTGGTTCTGAGGGATATCATGGGCTGATATGGGCGTCAACGGGACACAGCCCCACGAAGTGGCCCTGGCCGGGCGGATGGAAGTTCACCGCCCTTTATGTCTTGTTAACCCTAACAAACCGTTAGGAACGCCATCCCTCCCGCAGGTTGGCCCAGCAAATGGCCCTTGTTGCGGCACGCACCACTGGCTAACTCTTCAGCCTGGATTTTCAGCCACCCGGAGACCGGAATGCCGGACGACATGATGGACCGCGCCGCACGCCTGCTGCATGCCAGACAGGCGCGGCTTGCCAAGGGCGAGCCTGTGTCGCTGCCGCTCGAAATGACCTCGGTCTACCACCTCGCCGGCGACCCGGCGGGTCACAAGCAATATGGCCGCTTCGACAATGCGACCTGGGAAGCGACGGAAGAACTGCTTGGCCTGCTGGAAGATGCCGCCTGCGTCGCGTTCCCGTCCGGCATGGCTGCAATCGCGGCATCGCTGCTTGCGTTCGCACAGAGCGGAGACCGCATTCTCCTGCCTTCGGACGGCTATTACACACCGCGTGTCCTGGCTGACCGTTTCCTGACCAGGCTCGGCCTGCAATTCGATCTGCGGCCCACGGCATCCTTCCTCGATGGCGGCTTCGACGGCTACCGGATCGTCTTTGCCGAAACACCGTCTAATCCGGGCCTCGATATTTGCGACCTCCAAGCAGTGAGCCGGGTAGCGAAAGCGGCCGGCGCGATCGTGGTTGCCGACAACACGACCATGACACCCTTCGGCCAGCGCCCGCTCGATCTCGGCGCCGACATTGTCGTTTCGGCCGATACGAAAGCCGCGAACGGCCATTCCGACGCGCTGTTCGGCCATGTCACCACACGCGACGACGCATACCTCGCCGCTCTGAGGGAATGGCGCAAACTCTCCGGCTCCATCCCCGGCCCTTTCGAGGCCTGGCAGGTTCATCGCGGACTGGAGACACTGGAGGTGCGGTTCGCCCGCATGTGCGACAATGCCGAGATGCTGGCGCCGCGTTTGCGCAACCACAAGGCGGTATCCGCACTGCGTTACCCCGGCCTCGCCGACGACCCCTCTCACAATCTGGCGCGCGCGCAGATGGACCGTTTCGGATTTCTGATCGGACTGACCTTGAAGGACGCCGATGCCGCCGAGGCGTTCATCGAACGCTGCAGCCTGTTGCTGCCGGCAACCTCGTTCGGCGGCCTGCACAGCTCCGCCGAACGCCGTTCCCGCTGGGGCGATGATGTTGCACCGGGTTTCGTGCGGCTGTCGGTCGGCTGCGAGCCGCCCGGGCCTTTGTGGGCAGCGATCGAAGATACGCTGGACACGCTCTAGCCGGTGAAAAGTGCCAGCCGGCCTGTAAGCCGGGTTCTGTATGGCCCCGTGCCTTGCGGCGCGGAACGTGGCGGCCATTCCTCTGGGACGGATGTTGCCATCCGCCTCAAGCAACCAACCCGGATGGCTCGGCCGGAAACGCCTGAAGGTTGCCCTTCGCGCCATCCCTATTTGGTCTTGCTCCCGGTGGGGTTTGCCGTGCCGCGTCCGTTGCCGACCGCGCGGTGGGCTCTTACCCCACCCTTTCACCCTTACCCCGCCGGCAAATCGGCCCGTGGCCGAACTGTGGCCGATTTGCAGGCGGGGCGGTTTCCTTTCTGTGGCACTTTCCCTGAGGTTGCCCTCGCCGGAAATTATCCGGCACCGTTCTTCCGTGGAGCCCGGACTTTCCTCCCCGCATCCTTGCGGAAGCGGAGCGGCCGCCCGGCCGACTGGCAGACCGTATAAAGAGATTTATGCGCGCCAGCGCAATGGGGTAGCCGTGCCGATCCGCTCAGCTTGCACCGAGCCGCTTCTCGACCTTCTCGCAGTAGGCAGCCGAAATCGGGTTCATGCGCTTGGCGCCATGGCCGGCATTGTATTTCAGGATCGTACCGCAGATCGTGCCGTCGCTGCGCTTGCGCGCGCCGCCCAGATATTTCATCCCGTATCTGATGTTCGTCTCGGGATGGAAGAGTTTCTTGATCGAGCCGCGATAGCCCATCAGCTCCGCCGTCGCCGGCATGATCTGCATCAGCCCCACCTCGCCGGCGGCACCCCGCACATTGGTGCGGTAGCTGCTTTCGGCCCACACCACCGCATGCGCCAGCTCCAGCGGCACGCCGTTCGCCCGCGCATGCCGAGCGATGATCTCGCCGAGATTAACCGCCTTGGCGCTGCGTTTGAGATTGTCTTCCGCAATCTCGTCGCGTGCCTTTGTATCGACCGAGCCGGTGGTGATCGTGTCGATGCGGTTGCCGTTGCCGTCGAAGCAGCCCAGCAGGCGGCATTCGATTGCAATGTCGGCTGTCGCAGCTTCGGCGCTGAGCACCGCCTGCTGGCCCATCTGGCTGAGCGCGGAAATGGCAAGCATGACAGCCGCGACAAAGATCGCGGCGCGATAATAATTCAGCGTCATAATCGTTCAAATCGTGTTTGTGGCACGGGTCGCTGTTTGGAAGCGCGCCGTGGCGGCCGGTTTTTACTCAGTGACGAGCAAACTCAAGTCTTGGGAGACGCGGCGCACTAAACAGCCAAATCAGGCGTAAAAAGAGCAAATTTGATCAAAAATTGTTTCAAAATGTAACACATTGGACTGCCGCATCGCCGGCGGTCCAACACACGCCGGCGATGCGAACTGGATATTCCATGCCTCAGCTTATGCCGAGATGCTTCTTCACCTTGCTGCAATAGGCCGCCGAAATGCGGTTCATGCGCTTGGCGCCATGGCCGGCATTGTATTTCAGGATAGTGCCGCACACCGAGCCATCGCCCAGCTTGCGCGCCTGCCCGAGATATTTCATGCCGTATTTGATGTTGGTTTCGGGATTGTAGAGCCCCTTGACCGAACCGCTGTAGCCCATGGCGCGGGCTGTCGCCGGCTTGATCTGCATCAGCCCCACCTCGCCTGCACGGCCGCGCGCATTTGCACGGAAATTGCTCTCGATGCGGATAACCGCATGCGCGAGATTGACGGGCACGCCATTGGCGGTCGCATGCTTGACGATGATCGAGGAATAGCGGCTGGTGGCCGTATTCGTCGCGGCAGGCTTCGCGGCCGTCCTGTTGCCGGCCATGGCCGTCTTCACGGCAGCGGGCGCGGCAGCATCCACGCGTTTGCCTTCCTTATCGTAGCAGCCGAGCAGATAGCACTTGGTGTCGGCCTGCGGTTTCTGCTCGGACGCGTTTGCGCCAAAGCTCACCGCTGCGGCGGCAAGCGCTGCCGCTGCAAAAGTCAGTCGATTCATGTAGGTCTTTTCTTGAGTTCGTGGCCTCTGGGAGGGGAGGCGCGATTGCACTGTACGGGCGGCCGGTTTCGATCACGCCCGCATACGGGTGCGCGCCGCTTGTCGCCCAAATCGGGCGTCAAAAAGGGCGGGCCCGTTCAAAAAAGATGACCGAATGTTACCGCCGGCCGCCCGGCGCCGGTTTGTTACGCAACGTCAGTCAGCGCCGCCAGAAGTCGCGAGAGCGTGTCGATCGTCGAGCGATCCGCCACGCCATCGACGCGTTCGGGGCGGAAATGGCGCTGGAACGCCTCGACCACGATCCGCGTCCTTTCGCCGAAAGTTCCGTCGGTGTCGACGCCGTAGCCATAGCGAAAAAGCAGCGATTGCAAAGACTTGACCTCTTCGCCTGAAGCGCCTTCGCAAAGCCCGAGATCATCGCCCGCCGGCTCAGCCCGCACCCAGTGGCCGACTCCGGCGTCCGCCAGCCTTCCCCAGGGGAACTTTTCGCCGGGGTCGATCTTGCGCCCGGGCGCCACGTCGGAGTGAGCGAGCACGCGCTGCGGCGAAATATTGTGACGAGTCACGATGTCGCGGCAGAGCGAAATGACGGCTTCGACCTGCAAATCCGCAAAATCGTCATAGCCGAGATCGTGCCCGCGGTTCACGATCTCGATGCCCACCGAGCATGAATTGATGTCGGTCACACCGGCCCAGAAACTCTTCCCCGCATGCCACGCGCGGTCGGCCTCGCGCACCATCTGCACCACCCGCCCGTCCTCGTGCACGAGATAGTGCGACGACACCTGGCTCTCGGCATTGCACAGCCAGGCTTGCGCCGCCGCTCCGCTCGCCATGCCGGTGTAATGAAGGATAATCGTATCGGCCCGCGCATTCTCACGCCGGCTGCCGAAGTTTGGCGAGGCGCAGACCTTGGCGCCCGCAAAGTCAGGCCCGAACGCTTTCACGCGAACTTCCAACCCGCTTCGATGGCCGCATAGGCCACGTTGATCGCCGCCATGCGCTCATTCGCGATGCCGATGAACTCGGCTGGCAGGCCGCGCCCGATCAGCCTGTCCGGGTGGTTCTCTGCGACGAGTTTCCGGTAGCGGCTTGTCACCTCCGCGCGGCTCGCGTCGTGCGAAATGCCCAGCACCAGAAACGGGTCGCCTTCCCCGCTTGCGGCATGGCGCGCCACGATCCGCTCGAAATGCGCTTCGTCGAGTTCGAATATTTCAGCGACCCTGTGCAGATATCCGAGCTCGCGCTCGTGGATCACCCCGTCCGATTTGGCGATATGGAAAAGTCCGTCGAGAATATCTTCCAGCATCAGGCAGTTGGGCGAGCCCGAGCCGCACAGACGCGCCATCTGGCCGGCATAGGCTTCGAAGCCTGCGACGTCCTGCTGCGCCAGATTGTAGAGCCGCGAAACATTGCGCTCCTCTTCCTCCGGCACGTGGAATATTTCGCGAAAGGCGCCGACCTCGGAGGCCGTCACCACGCCGTCGGCTTTGGCCATCTTGGCCGAAAGCGCGATCATGGCCACCGAAAAGGCGACTTGCCGCCTCAGCTCGGGATCGGCCACGAAAGCGCTGCGCAGCGCCTCCACGATCGCCGAAAGCGAAGGAACTTGGATGCGCGATGCGAATGCGCCGAGATTCGTCCAGATGCTCATGCGATCCAAAATAGGGACATTGGCGTTGCCACGCGAGGGGCAGATTGGAGATCGTGTCCGCTCAGACGGTTTTGCGCTTGTAGAACCAACCGAGCAGCGCCGGCGTCAGGTACATCGGGATCTGATAGCAGCCGACGAACAGCAGCACGGGGTCGATGACCTGTTGCGGCAGAACTGTCAGAAACAGCGCGATATTGCGGTTTCCAGCCACGATACCTAGTGCCGCCGCGTCGGCGGTCCAGCGCGCGCGCCGGCAAACGAGCGCGGCCACGATCTGCAGGCCGAGATTGGCGGCCATTACCGCCGCCAGCATCGCAACAAGCCTCAGCGGTTCGCCGGTGAGTGCCGGGCCGACTGCCGACATCAGCCCGACGACGACCACGCCCATGACGATTGCCGACAGCCCGTCGATAGCCTGCAATGTCGGAACCGGGGGATGACGCATTACGGTCGCGCGCAGGCCGAACCCGGCACAGGCGGCGACCGCGATCAGCGCCAGCAGGATCGCCGCGGCCCCCAGCACCTCCTTCGCCCCCCCAAGGCCGGGCCAGAGCCAGAAAACCGGAATGACGGTGAGCGGCAGCATTGCCGTGCCGATCACCAGCTGCCGCAGCGCCGCCGAGGGCTCGTTGCCGGTCATGATCGTCAGATTGGGACTGCCCGATACGGGTGCGGCCGCAAGCATCAGGATCAGCCCCAGCGCGACCGGGCCGGTAAAGCCGGTTGCTAGAAAAACCAGGATCGCGGCCACCGGCATCGCCAGCTGAAAAACGAATGCCAGCATGACCGATCGGCCGAGATCGCGGATCGAGCCGGCAGCCTGGCGCGGCCCGACCCGAAGTGCGGCCAGAAACAACAGCACCCCGACCATCGCGCCGATATGGGGTTTCAGTGCATCGGCAAGCGCGGGAAGCGCAATTCCGGCCGCAAGACCCAGGACTAGCAGCGCCTTGCCATGCCTGGCGGCAAGCTGAAGAAGGCGCATCGTCACAACTCCGTCAGAGCGAGGCGGCGGCTCGCGCTGCCTGATCGTAGTGCCCCGACAATGCGCGCAGCATCGCCGCGACCGTGGAGGTCACCTTGGGGTCGAGGCCGAGCCCGCGCACCGATTCCACCAGCAGTTCTTCGCGGATCTCGCGGTAGCGCATACAGGTCTCGACGCCCTTTTCCGTTGTGCCAATCAGCTTTTCCTTGCCCGAGCGGGTGCCTTTCAACAGTCCCCGTTTCTCCAGCTTCTTGATCGCGTAGATCACCACATGCGTGTCCTCGATGCCGAGCACGATGCACAGATCGGAGATGCGCTTCGGTCGGCCGCGATGGTTGGCCGAGTGCAACACCAGCACGTCGATTGCCGTCAGGCCCGGTTCGCCCGCCGCGGTCATGCAGTGAACCATCCAGCGCTCGAACGCGTGCCCGGACAGGATCAGCCCGAACTCCAGCTCCGACAACGCCGGTAGTGCGCTGTCGGCCAGATGCGCGGACGACACGATCGGCCCGAACTGTTTCTTTCCGTCCATGCGCCCTGTCTCCGTCAGATTTTAGAAGCCGCTGAACATCGTGCGGGGCAGCCACAATGCGATGTCCGGAAACGCCGCCAGCAGCGCCACCATCACCACCATCAGCAGGAAAAACGGCGTCGTTGCGCGTGCGATATCGAAGAGGTTGCGCCCCGTCAGCCCCTGAATGACGAACAGGTTGAAACCGACCGGCGGCGTGATCTGCGCCATCTCGACGACGATGACGAGATAGATGCCGAACCAGACGAGATCGAAGCCGGCCGCCGCAACCAGCGGCATGATCACGGCGGTCGTCAGAACCACCATCGAAATACCGTCGAGAAAACAGCCGAGCCCGATGAAAAGCAGTGTGAGAGCCGCCAGCAGCATCATCGGCGAGAGGCCGAGTTCGCCGATCCAGCTGGCCAGCTGTCGCGGCAGGCCGGTGAAGCCCATTGCGGTGGTAAGCACGGCCGCACCTGCAAGAATGAAGGCGATCATGCATGATGTGATCGTCGCCGCCATCAGCCCTTCCCTGAAGAGACGCCGGTCGAGCGCGCCTTGCAGCCGCGCCATCATCAGGCTGAGCGCGACGCCGACGACCGCCGCTTCAGTGGGCGAAGCCAGCCCCCCATAAATCGCACCGATAACGCCGGCGATCAGCAGGAACACCGGCAGCAGGCTGCGTACGGCCTTGAATTTCTCGCGCCAGGGCAGGCGTTGCTCCGCGGGCGGCATTTTCTTCGGGTTGAGCAGTGACCAGACGACGACATAGCCCATGAAAAGCACGGCCAGAACGATGCCCGGCACGACGCCGGCCACGAAAAGCCGCGCAATCGATTCCTCCACCGCCGCTCCATAAACGATCAGGATGATCGACGGCGGTATCAGGAGCCCGAGCGTGCCCGACCCGGCCAGGCTGCCGATGGCAAGGCGGTCGTCGTAGCCGCGCTTCTGAAGTTCCGGCAGCGATATCTTGCCGATGGTCGCCGTCGTCGCAGCGGACGAACCCGAAACCGCCGCGAACACCGCACAGCCAAGTACGTTCACATGCGTCAGCCGGCCGGGCAGCCGCCGAACGAACGGCGAAATGCCGGCGAACATGTCCTCCGACAGGCGCGACCGGAACAGGATTTCGCCCATCCAGATGAACATCGGCAGCGCCGTCAGATCCCATGAGGTCGACGCGCTCCAGAACGATGTCGCAAGCACCTGCGCCGCGGGTATGGCCGGCTTGGATGCCAGCGCCACAAGCGCCACAAGCGACAGCGAGAAAGCGACCCAAAGGCCGAGCGCCAGCGCGCCGAGCATGACGGCGACAAGCAGTGCGGAGAGTTCGAAAACGCCCATCGCCTATTGCTCCGGCCCGCTGCGCAGCACGATCTCGCCGCGCGCGACGCGGATCGTAATGTCGATCAGCGCAATCGTGAGGATGGCAAGTCCCAGCGTCATCACGCCTTGCGGCAGCGCCAGCGGCACTGGCACGACGCCGTAGGACACATCGTTGAAGGTGAAACTTTTCAGCGTCAGCCGCGCCAGCGCGACCGTGGCGTAGATGCCGATGATGCTCGCAGCCGCGCCTGCCAGAGTTTCGGTCCACCGCCGCGGCGTTGGCGCAAACCGGTCGACCAGCATGCCGACCCGGATATGCGCGAACGAGGTCAGCGTCTTGGCGAGCGCCAGAAAGCTGGCGGCTGCCAGCAGAAAACCGCAGATTTCGGCAATCGACGGAACCGCGAAACCGACCGATTCAAATCCCAGTATGCGCAGCCCGCCGTCGAGAAGGCGGGCCAGAACCTGGATCGCCACCAGACCGAATATCGCAAGCAGCGCGCAGGCCGCCGCATAACCGGAAAGATCGTAAAGCCTGTCGAGAAAACGTCTCATGCTGCCCTCCCCTCAGAAGTGCGGGCGGGGCATCCACTGCCCCGCCCGTTCAAGGAGACGTCAGTTCGACTGGTAGGCTTTCAGCAACTCCTCGCCCTCGGCGCCCGCCTTTGCCTTCCACTCTTCGGTCATCGTCTTGCCGATTTCGGCAAACTCGGCCTTGAGCGTGTCGGAAGGCATGACGACCGTGATGCCGTTATCGACCAGCACCTTGGTTTTTGCGGCGGTTTCTTCCTGCGACATTTCCCAGCCGCGCGTTTCGGCAGCAGCAGCCGCTTCGGTGATCGCCGCCTGCTCTTCAGCAGACAGGCCGTCGAAAGCAGCCTTGTTCACGATCACCATGTTGCGCGGCAGCCATGCCTGCGTGTCGTGATAATGGCTGAGGAAATCCCAGGCCTTGGAGTCGGCGCCGGTCGACGGCGAGGTGATCATGGCGTCGACACGGCCGGTCGCAAACGCGGTCGGAATGTCGGATGCCTCGATCTGCGTCGGCACCATGCCGGCAAGCTCGGCCACACGCTCGGTGCCGAGATTGTAGGCACGGAACTTCAGACCGGCGAGATCGGACAGAGAGTTCACTTCCTTCTTGGCGTAGATGCCCTGCGGCGGCCACGGCACCGAGAACAGAAGCTGCAGCCCCTGCTCGGCAAGCAGCTTTTCGAGGTGAGGTCGCTGCGCGTCGTAGAGCTTCTTGGAGCCCTCGTAGCTGGACGCGAGGAACGGCACGGAATCGACCCCGAAGATCGCGCTTTCGTTTTCAAGCCGCGACACCAGAAGTTCGCCAGCCGGCACGATGCCGTCGCGAACCGAGTTCTTGATTTCGGGGTGCTTGATCAGCGACTGGCCGGAGTGAACCGTGATCGTCAGGCTGCCGCCGGACTTCTCGCCGACCTCTTCGGCAAACTGCGCAATGTTGCGGGTGTGGAAATTGCCGTCGGGATACGGCGTCGGCAAATCCCAGCTGGTCTGCGCGAACGCGGCGCCTGCGAACGTGACGCCGGCGGCAATGACGCTGGATTTCAGAAATGCTCCGTATTTCATGTCATCTCACTCCCATTTCATCCTGTTTGGATGGGTCTCCTGCCCAGGCCGAAGCGCCTGTTGGCGTTCCGGAATTCGTTAACGTTGACATTTTATCGATAAATCGTCAATAAGATTTCCGACATCTGGGAGGACCGCAATGTCTGGCAACTGGGATTTCTGGATCGACCGGGGCGGCACATTCACCGACGTGATCGGCCGCGACCCACAGGGCGCCCTGCACGCCCGCAAGCTGCTTTCGGAAAACCCGGAAGCCTATCCCGACGCCGCCATTCAGGGCATTCGCGACCATCTGGGCATCGCTGCCGGCGATCCCATTCCCGCCGGTCTGGTCGGCGAGGTGAAGATGGGCACCACCGTCGCCACCAACGCGCTTCTGGAGCGCAAGGGCGACCGCGTTCTGCTGCTCATCACAAAGGGTTTTCGCGATGCGCTGAAGATCGCCTATCAGGCGCGGCCCGACATTTTCGCCAAGGAAATCATACTTCCTGAACAGCTCTATGAGCGCGTCGTCGAGGTCGAGGAGCGCGCGCGCGCTGACGGCACTGTCGAAACCGAGCTCGATCCGGCCTCGCTCGCAAGTCATCTGCAAGCTGCCCGCGAGGATGGCATCGACGCCGTCGCCATCGTTTTCATGCATGCCTGGAGCCACCCGGCGCATGAGCTTGCTGCTGAAAAGGCATGCCGGGATGCCGGCTTCGGCCAGATCTCCGTCAGCCACAAAACCTCGCCGCTGGTGAAGCTTGTCGGGCGCGGCGACACCACCGTGGTCGACGCTTATCTGTCGCCGATCCTGGCGCGTTATGTTGCGCGCGTGGCATCGGAGCTAGGCGCAGCCCCGATCTCCCCCCTTGAGGGGGAGATCAGCTCTTCCGACAACCCCCGCCTCATGTTCATGATGTCGTCTGGCGGCCTCACCGCCGCCGATCTGTTCCAGGGCAAGGATGCCATATTGTCCGGCCCTGCGGGCGGCGTGGTCGGCATGGCCGAGACGGCGCGCATTGCCGGCTTCGAACAGGTGATCGGCTTCGACATGGGCGGCACCTCTACCGACGTCACGCATTATGACGGCGACTATGAGCGCGCCTTCGACACGGAGGTCGCCGGCGTGCGCATCCGCGCACCCATGATGCGCATTCACACCGTCGCGGCGGGCGGCGGCTCGATCCTGCATTTCGAGGACGGCCGTTTCCAGGTCGGCCCTGATTCCGCGGGCGCCAACCCCGGCCCTGCGTGCTACCGGCGCGGCGGGCCGCTTGCCGTCACCGACGCCAATGTCATGCTCGGCAAGCTGCAGCCCGACTTCTTTCCGGCAATCTTCGGCCCCGGCCAGAATGAGCGCATCGATGCCGACGTGGTGCGCGCGCGCTTCGCCGAACTTGCCGCGCGTACCGGCGGCGAGCGCAGTGCCGAGCAAGTAGCGGAAGGCTTCGTCACCATCGCCGTTGAAAACATGGCGAACGCCATCAAGAAGATTTCGGTCCAGCGCGGCCATGACGTGACGGGCTACTTGCTCAATTGCTTTGGCGGCGCGGGCGGCCAACACGCCTGTCTGGTCGCCGATGCGCTCGGCATGGAATCCGTGCTCATTCACCCATTCTCGGGGCTGCTGTCCGCTTACGGCATCGGCCTGTCGACCGTCTTCGCCTCGCGGCAGCAGGGGCTGATGGAGCCGCTGGCGGAAAACACGCTGCCGGCGATCGAAAAGGTCGGCGAGACGCTGTCGAAGGAGATCGCGGAAGAGCTCGGCGCCCAGGGTGTCGCGCAGGCCGATATCGCATGGCGGCCGATGCTGCATATTCGTTATGGCGGTACAGATACCAGCCTGCCCGTCGATTTCAGCTCCGGCTCGCTGGCCGATGCGCGTAGGGCCTTCGAGGCGGCGCACAAGGCGCAGTTCGGCTTCATCTACGACAATAAGGAAATGATCGTGGAGGCCGTCGCTGTCGAAGGCAGCGACGCCCGCAGCCGCGGCCGCGACGAACCCGACAACGAACTTGCGGAAGGCTCGGCCGCGGCCGGCGAAACCCGACGCTTCTTTGCCGAGGGCGAATGGCATGACGCCGCTGTCTACCGCCGCGAAGGCATCGCGCCCGGCGAACGCATGTCCGGCCCCGCTTTGATTATCGAACAGCATCAGACCATCGTGGTCGAACCCGGCTGGCAGGCCGAGATCACGGTGAAGAACCACGTGCTTCTGCGTCGCGTCGAGCGCAAGGCACGGCAGGCCGCGCTCGGCACCGAGGCCGACCCCGTGATGCTCGAGGTCTTCAACAATCTCTTCATGTCGATCGCCGAGCAGATGGGCGTGACGCTGCAGAACACCGCCTATTCGGTGAACATCAAGGAGCGGCTGGATTTCTCCTGTGCGGTATTCGACCGCGATGGCGCGCTGGTTGCCAACGCGCCGCACATGCCGGTGCATCTGGGCTCCATGGACCGCTCGGTCGAAACGATCATCCGTCTCAACGAGGGCAACATCCATCCTGGCGACGTCTTCGCGCTGAATGCGCCCTACAATGGCGGCACGCATCTGCCGGACATCACCGTCGTTACGCCGGTGTTCTCGGACGACGAAAAGACGATCCTTTTCTGGTCGGCCTCGCGCGGCCACCATGCCGACGTTGGCGGAACGGCGCCCGGCTCCATGACCCCGCTTGCCACCACTGTGGACGAGGAAGGCGTGCTGTTCGACAATTTCCTGATCGTCGAAAAGGGCAAATTCCGCGAAGACGCGCTGCGCGACCTGCTGACAGACCACCCCTACCCGGCCCGCAACCCCGATCAGAATATCGCCGACCTCAAGGCGCAGATCGCGGCCAATGAAAAAGGCGTCGCGGAACTGAGGAAGATGGTCGCCCAGTTCGGGCTCGACGTGGTCGAGGCCTATATGGGCCACGTCCAGGACAACGCCGCTGAAAGCGTGCGACGCGTACTGGAGCGCCTGCCGGACAGCGCCCAGTACGAATACCCGACAGACACCGGCCAGGTGATCCGCGTCAAGATCACCGTAGATCGCGAAAAGCGCGAAGCTGCAGTGGATTTCACCGGCACGTCGCCGGTGATGAAAAACAACTTCAACGCGCCGGAGCCGGTGGCCCGCGCAGCAGTGCTTTATGCTTTCCGCGTCATGGTCGAGGGCTCGATCCCGATGAATGCAGGCTGCCTGCGGCCGATAAACATCATCATCCCCGAAGGCTGCATGCTGCGCCCCGCCTACCCGGCCGCCGTCGTGGCCGGCAATGTCGAGACCTCGCAGCACGTCACCAACGCACTGTTTGGCGCGATGGGCGCGCTCGCCAATTCGCAGGGTACGATGAACAATCTGACGTTCGGCAATGACGAATATCAGTATTACGAGACGATCTGCTCGGGCTCGCCGGCCGGCCGCATGAATGACGGCCGCGGTTTTGACGGGACGTCGGGCGTTCACGTCCACATGACCAATTCGCGGCTGACCGATCCGGAGATCCTCGAGCTGCGCTTCCCGGTCCTGCTGGAAGATTTCCACATCCGCGAGGAAACCGGCGGCAGGGGCAAGTGGAATGGCGGCAACGGCACGCGCCGCACGCTGCGCTTCCTTGAAAAAATGGATTGCGCCATCCTGTCGTCGCACCGGGCGGCACCGCCACGTGGTGTTGCAGGCGGCGGCGATGGCAAGGTCGGCACCACCCAAGTGCGCCGTAATGACGGTGCGGTGGAAACGCTGAAGGCCTGCGACCAGACAGTGTTGGAGGCCGGCGAAGCCGTCATCCTGACCACGCCGACCCCGGGCGGGTTCGGCCGAGCCTAGTTCGCAGCGGCCCTTACTCCAGGTTCGTCTGAATCCACTTCGGCGACATGTGGATGTCGACTGTCTGCAACCGGCCCGGGCCGAGGTTCTCGAACCGGTGCGGCAGGCCGGCCGGGCCGAGCACCGTCTCGCCGGCCTCGGCGTCGATGACTTCATCACCGACGAAGAACCGCGCCCGTCCCTCCTGAACGACGAACACTTCGTCATATGGGTGCACATGCAGCGGCGGCCCCACGCCGACCTCGTCATTGCCATAGGTGAGGATGGTCACGTTCGCACCTATTGCCTCGCCATTCACAGAACCGCGATACGGACCTGGCTGCGTTCCATCGAAGAGCCTCGCCTTGGCCGGCGGGCGGCCGTCGGGCGTAATGGTGGTGGGATCGAAGTCATGTCGGGACATGGGAAACCTCCAGATGTTGGGACGGCGGGCAAGCTTTGTTCGAGGACGGCTCGCCCGGCCGGTATCCGACATGCCGGACGGATTTTCCGCATCACGCGATCAGAAGCAGTTCGATCGGTGGATGCGCGCTCGGATCAGGCCGCAAGCTCGCCCTTGGCCATCAGTTCTTCCATACGCGCGTAGCTGTTTTCCATACCCTGATCCATACCCGTTGCGAGCATTGCTTCGCGGGTGGCAGCGTCCGGCAATGTCATCCGCATCGTCATCAGCGTGCCGGTGCCATCCGCCTCAAAACGCGTCTCGATATGATTGTCGGGGGTCGGGTCGGGCAAGTGCATGCGCTCGACATGTACGATGCGGCTGCTCTGCTCAACCTCCACGAATTCACCGGTGAGGTGGAAACCATTGCCCTTGCCGTCCGACCACTCGTAACGAATGCGCCCGCCTGGCTTCGGTTCGCAGACGCATACCGGCATCTGCCAGCCATCCGGCCCGAGCATCCATTTCTGGATGAGCCGCGGTTCGGTATGTGCCCGGAACACACTTTCAGGCGCGGCGGCAAAGCGCCGCTTTACGATGACATGCGTATCGCCTTCGGTCCTGAGTGTAAGCTTATTCGACATTCTTTTCTCCCTTGGGGTTCTCGAGTTCGGCCAGCACATTGTCGAGCCGGTCGAAGTTGCGTGACATCGCCTCCCTCAGCCAGCTCAGCCACTGGTCGATTTCAGCAATCGCGTCCGGTGCCAGGCGGCATGGCCTTTTTGTGCCTTCCGCCCGGCGGATAATCAGCCCTGCCCCCTCCAGCACCTTCAGATGCCTGGAAACTGCCGGCTGGCTCATCTCGAAAGGATCCGCCAGCTCCATCACCGTCGCCTCGCCAAGCGCCAGCCGGGCAAGGATCGCGCGCCTTGTCGGGTCGGCCAGAGCGGAAAACGCAGCGTTGAGATTCTTCATAACGAATCCTTTCTATAACAAACTTATTATATAGCAGTAATGTTATGGTCAAGCGGTGCGGCTGATCTTTTTCTGCTGACGGCCGACGGCGCACCCTCTGCCACGCGTCACATCCGGTCACCCCGCTGTCACCCGCATGTCATGCCCCGGCGCTAGCTGCATTCAACTTCGTTGAGAGGGCAGCGAATCATGACCGACCTTTCCGTTGATATCGGCCTGCGCAAAAACAGGCGCCTGGGCGAAGCGCTTTACCAGCACAACGCACTGTCCAAATCGGGTTTCTCGGAGCGGCTGTTCGCTTTCCTTTTCTCCGGCCTCGTTTATCCGCAGATCTGGGAAGACCCCGATGTCGACATGGCAGCGATGCGGCTTGATGCCAGCCACCGCGTGGTCACCATCGCATCCGGCGGCTGCAACATCCTCGCCTATCTCACCCGCTCGCCGGCGAAGATCGATGCCGTCGACCTCAACCCGCATCATATCGCCCTCAACAGGCTCAAGCTGGCGGCGCTTCAGCACATGCCGGGCTTCGACGAATTCGAGGCGCTGTTCGGCGGCGCCGGCGACCGCCGTTCGGCACGGCTTTATGATCGCCACGTGGCGCCGCATCTCGATGTCGCAACGCGATCTTATTGGGAAAGCCGCCGCTGGACCGGTCGTAGACGCGTTTCGGCGTTCAAAGGCAATTTCTACCAGACCGGCTTGCTCGGCGCCTGCATCCGCAGTGGCCACTGGATCGCCCGCCTGCATGGCGTCAACCCGGCCGAGATCATGGAAGCCAAGACCCTGCGCGACCAGCGCCACTTCTTCGAAGACCGGCTGCGCCCGCTTTTTCAGCGCCCCTTCATCCGCTGGGCAACCAGTCGCCGCGCCTCGCTCTACGGGCTGGGCATCCCGCCGCAGCAATATGATGCGCTGATCGGCACCGAAGGCCATTCGATGGCCGAGGTGATCTCGCGCCGTCTGGAAAAACTCGCCTGCGATTTCCCGCTGCGCAAAAACTATTTCGCCTGGCAGGCCTTCGCGCGCCGCTACGCCAGACCCGGCGAAGGCGACCGCCCGGCCTATTTGGAACCGCGGAACTTCGAAACGATCCGCGCCGGGGTGAGCCGTGTCAAAATCCACCATGCCAACTTTGCCGAACTGCTGCGTGTCCGCCAGGCAGGCACCGTCGACCGTTTTGTACTGCTCGACGCCCAGGACTGGATGACCGACCGGCAGTTGGAGGAGCTTTGGCGCGAGATCACCCGCACCGCAGCGCCCGGCGCGCGCGTCATCTTCCGCACCGCCGACGAGCCGTCTCTGCTGCCCGGCCGCGTGCCAGCGACGATCCTCGACAAATGGCGCTACGAGGCGGACGAGTCCGCCCTCCACACCGCCAGCGACCGCTCGGCGATCTATGGCGGCTTCCACCTCTACGTGCTGCGCGACGCATGAGCCTGACAGACGCACCATCCGGTCACGCCGCGCTGATGGACGGCGTCTACCGCAATCAGCGTCACATCTACGATTTGACGCGCAAATATTACCTGCTTGGCCGCGACCGGCTGATTGCGGAGCTCGATGTTCCGGCCGGTGGCAGCGTACTGGAAATCGGCTGCGGCACCGGGCGCAATATGCTCAGGGCGATGAATCAGTTTCCCAACGGTCGCTATTACGGCCTTGATATTTCCGAGGAAATGCTAGCCACCGCGCGTGCATCTCTGGAGCGCCATGGGCCTTCTTCGCCGGTCAAGCTGGCCGCGGCCGATGCAACCGCGTTCGACGCCCACGCGCTGTTCGGCGTCGAAAAATTCGACCGCGTCTACATCTCCTATGCGCTTTCCATGATCCCGGATTGGCGGCTCGCGCTGGCCCGCGCGGCAGATTGTATTGCCGAAGGCGGATCGCTGCATGTCGTCGATTTCGGCCAGCAGGAGCGCCTGCCCGGCTGGTTCCGCGCAGTGCTGCAAAGCTGGCTGGCAAAGTTCCATGTCGAGCCACGCGCGGAACTTTTCAGCACCATGAACGACGAAGCCGTCCGCATCGCCGGACGGGCGCACTGTAGGCCGCTCTATCGTGGCTATACCTGGTATGCCGTGCTCACGCGCGCGGCGCACACACCCTAGTCGAGCGCCTCCACCAGCGCCTGCACCATGGCCTGCGGTTTGTAGCCGCGATTGGCCGGTGTCAGCCCCAGGCGCACGACCACCAGCCCCCTGGACGGGATAATCGTCGTGGTCTGTCCGTCATGGCCGAGCATCCAGTAGGCGTCGTCCGGCAGCGTGAACCCGGTATCGGAATGCTGATCCTCCGGCGTTGTCCCGCGCGGCCCATGCAACCACACCTGCCCGCGCCCGTAACCGCCCTCGGATGCCGGCGCCTCTTCATGCATCCATTCCACAAAGCCGGGCGGCAATACCAGTTGGCCGTTCCACACGCCGTTCTGCAGAAGGAACTGGCCGAAACGCGCCCAGTCATGTGCGTTGGCATATAGATAGGACGATCCGACATAGGTGCCGCGCGCATCCGTCTCCAGTACGGCACTTGTCATGCCGAGCCGCCCGAACAGCGCCTCGTGCGGCCAGCGAAGTGCGGCCTGCGGGTCCTCGAACGTGTTTTGCCAGATGCGCGAAAGCATCACGGCTGTGCCGCTCGAATAGTTGAAATGCTCGCCCACCGCCGCCACCATCGGCTTGTCGGACGCGAAAGCCGCCATGTCCGGCTCGAGATAGAGCATGCGTGTTACGTCGGCGACGTCGCCATAATCCTCGTTGAATTCGAGTCCGCTCGACATCGCCATGAGATCGGCAAGCGCGATCTCGTCCCTGTCGTCGCTGCTCCAGATTTCGAGCAGGCTACGCTCGGCCAGATCGAGATCGCCTGCATTGATCACCGTGCCGACGATCGCGGCATTCACGGTCTTGGTCATCGACCAGCCGACCAGCGGGGTTTCGGCGGTGACCCCCTCGCCATAACGTTCGCCGACAATACGCCCATTGTGCACCACCACCACCGCGCGCATGCCGGGGCCGGTCATCTGCGGATCGTCCAGAATGGCGTCGACCGCCGGGTTCTGCGACGGCTCGACACGATTGCCGAGCGGCCAAAGCGCAGCGAGCGGCGCGGGCCGGTCGATTTCAAGCGAAGCGGCTTTCGCGGCGGCAATGTCGCCATCGGGCGCGGCAGCGCAGCCAAGCCCCGCGCGATGCACCGAGGTCGCGGAGCCGAAAATCCCGAACAAAGCCGCCGAGACCGTTTCCGCCTCGCGATCCACGTCGATATCGATCAGCCGCAGGACCGGATGTCCCGGCGCCTGCACGTCATTCACCAGCACATCGTCGGCGTCGCGGCCCGCAACGAAAACGTTGGAGCAGACGATCTTCGACGCATAGCCCGTGCCCACAAGGATCAGCGCCGGCGGCGCGATGAACATCCATGCAGCGACGCCGACAACAGCGGCAACAACCAGGATAATCATCCATTTCAGGATCTTGGCGGCGATGCCCATGTCATTCTCCCTGCGCTGGCCGGAATCATGCCCCGCAATGCGTCGGATACCATTGGGCGGCGAAAGCCAAAAAGCAATCGCATTCGGGCATCCAAAGCCGCCGCTCGTGACTTCCTCGCCAACCCGCCCTATTTCGGACCACTGTGGCCGCTAGCCGATTCGGCGGCCAATGGGCGGAGGTGCATATGTGGAGAGGCAGAATTGCCGCTACCGCAATCGTTGCGGCAATCGCCGCCGCCTGCACCTCGTCCGGTTACGACATTTCCGATCTCGCGCCTCAGGCATCCGGCCGCACCTCGGCGCCGGTCGGCGGCCCGCGTTATGCCGACAACGACCCGCATGAATGGGCCGGCCGCACGCCCTGGACTTATGCCATACACGGCACCGACGTCGCCAAATACCAGAACGAGGTCGACTGGCGCGCCCTGCGCCGCAACGGCATTTCCTTCGCCTTCATCAAGGCCACCGAAGGCGGCGATCTCGTTGACGAGCGTTTTGCGCAAAACTGGCGTGGAGCAAAGGCGGCGGGCATCCCGCGCGGCGCCTATCATTTCTATTATTTCTGCCGCACGGCGCAGGAACAGGCCGCCTGGTTCATCCGCAACGTGCCGCGCGAGGCAGCTGCGCTGCCGCCGGTGCTCGACATGGAATGGAACCCGGCCTCGCCGACCTGCAGGCTGCGACCGCCGCCCGCCACGGTGCGGGCCGAGATGCGCACCTTCCTCAACATCGTCGAGCGTCACTACGGCAAGAAGCCGATCATCTACACCTCGATCGATTTCTACGAGGACAACGGGCTGGCGAGCTTCCACGGGTACCCGTGGTGGCTGCGCTCGGTCGCCGCCCACCCGATCGAGCGTTACGGCGGCCGCTCCTTCCTGTTCTGGCAATATACCGGCACAGGCGTGCTGCCCGGTGTGGAAGGCGACGTCGACATCAATGTCTTCCACGGCTCCGCCGGCGAATGGCGCGAATGGTTGCGCAACAACACCCGCTGACCGCGACTGGACCCATCACATGGTCATGCTAGGGTCAGCGTTGATTTGAATTGGTACCCGCACCCGAGAGGTTGAACATGAAAATTCCCGCCCTGGTTCTTTCCGCCACGCTAGGCCTCTCGGCCCCGGCCTTCGCTCAGCAATGCGGTGGCGATTTCGGCGCCTGGAAAAATCAGGTCACGCAGGAAGCCCAGCAGGCGGGAATTGGCCAGCGCGGCATGACTGCGCTCGGCGGCGCGCGCATCGACCAGAAGGTGCTGTCGCGTGACCGTGCGCAGGGTGTCTTCAACCAGACCTTCACCGAATTTGCGGGCCGCATGATCAGTTCCTACCGGCTGAAGAACGGTGCCGCGAATATCAGGAAATACGCCTCCGTATTCGCCAGGGCGGAGGCCGATTACGGCGTGCCGGCCGCCGTCATCACCGCCTTCTGGGCGCTCGAAACCGATTTCGGCGCCGTCCAGGGCGACTTCAACACGCTGAACGCCATCGTTACCCTGGCGCATGATTGCCGCCGCCCCGAAATCTTCCGGCCGCAGATCTTGCCGCTGCTCAAGCTGATCGATTCCGGTGCCTACCCCGCCAACGTCACCGGCGCCTGGGCCGGCGAGATCGGCCAGACCCAGATGCTGCCCTCCGACATTCTGACCAAGGGAGTGGACGGCGACGGCGACGGCAGGGTCGACATGAAGAACTCGGTGCCGGATGTCATTCTGACCACCGCCAGCAAGATCAAATCGCGCGGCTGGCTTCCGGGTGTTCCGTGGATGGAGGAGGTGCGCGTGCCCGCCTCTCTGCCATGGGAACAGACGGGCATTGTCACCCGCCTGCCGGTCTCGCAATGGGCCGCCTGGGGCGTGACCAGACGCGACGGCAGCCCGCTCACCAACACCAATCTTGAGGCCGGGCTGGCGCTGCCGATGGGCCACAAGGGCCCCGCATTTCTGGTCTACCCGAACTACAACCTCTATCTCGAGTGGAACCAGTCCTTCATCTACACGCTGACGGCTGCCAACCTTGCGACCCGTTTCACCGGCGCACCGAAATTCGACCCGCGCAATCCCGAACGCGGCCTCGACACCGCGTCGATGAAGCGGCTGCAATCGACGCTTGAAGCCCGTGGCTACGATGTCGGCGGCGCGGACGGCATTCTGGGCGAAAAGACCCGCGCCGCCGTGCGCGACGAGCAGCTGCGCCTCGGTTTCCCCGCCGACGGCTGGCCGACGCCTGCTCTGCTTTCGAAGCTTTAGAAAGTAATAACCGAATCCGCTTTTACGCGAATTCTTTCTACGCTTACAGCGATCCGACGCTATGATAAAATTGATCTAGCGGAGATTGCGACAATTTGTTTCGGATAATTGTTCGGCTATTGTTTGGAGGCTTGCGGCGAGAACGCCGCAAGTCACTGGTAGTCGTAAGTCGAGAGGTCCAGCCCGCTAGACCTGAAACGATCATTCGCGGGCGCTGTTGGGTCATTGACGGCGACACAATCATAATCGACAAAATTCGGATTCGACTTGCCGGGATCGACGCTCCGGAACTCGAGCACCCTTGGGGCAAGAAGTCGAAGTGGGCGCTGGTCCAGCTTTGCAGAGGCCAGATTATTACGGCACACGTTCGGCCGGACTTGTCTTATGATCGTGTCGTCGCCGAATGCTACTTGCCGGACGGTCGCGACCTGTCGGCAATTTTGGTCAGTTCCGGGCTTGCGCTCGACTGGCCCAAATTTTCAGGCGGCAAGTACCTGCATCTGGAAACGGCCGACGCACGACGGAAACTATGGCGCGCCGATGCGCGGCAAAGAGGCCGGCTTCGTTTGTAGAGCCGTGGCCCGCTGCCAGCGGACGGCTGGCCGACGCATGCCCTGTTTTCGAAGCTTTGGAGCCGAACCTGAGCTGAAGCCGGCAGGCTCAGCCACATGCCTGTAAAAGCCGGTACGGGTGCAAAGGATCCCGTCCGGCGGACAGGATCATGTCTTCTAGCGCCGTTGCATTCGAGTTATCCGCGTCTTCGCCGGAACTCGCGGCAACCACCCCGCTTACCCATTGCCCAAAGCTCATTTCACGGCCGGACTCGGGGTCGAGGTGGTCCTGTGCCCACGCAATTCCGGGTCGGATACGCTTCGACGCCAGTGGTTCGACCTCGCGTAGCCGCAGCTTGGCGAGAAAGTCGTCCGACAACGCGTCAATGATCTCATCGAGCTCCGAAAGCCGCGCATACAAAACTGCGGCATCCGATCGAAAATACATGCGCGGATGGGCCAGAACCTTGACTGCGTAGTCCTCCGCGATGCTGTCGATGACATCCACCAGACCGGTCAGCACAGTCGGGGCCGCCGATGGCGAAATCGCGAAATAGACCTTGACCCGTTCCGCAACTGGCACGCTGGCAAGCCCGCCTTTGGCTGCGGACATGAAACCGGGCGATTGCGTGAGCGAAAACGCCAACGTCTGCGCATTGTCGGGTCCGCATGTTTCATTCGCCCGGCTTCGGCAGGTGAAACTCCTTTGCCCGCCTGCGAAATTGCCGCCGGCCACACAGGCAGCGGATTTGAGCGATGTCGCACGATAGACCGATACCCCGCTCGCCACCCAGTTCACGAAATCGCCGTCGAGGAACGAGACGGGGATGTTCCTCAGATTGCGGCGCGCCGAGTAGACGGAAAAATAGACATGCCGAAGCATCTCGCTTTCTGATTTGAAGCTGGAGCGAAGCGCCGAAGAGCTCGCCTGCATGATTGCATCCTGCAGCTGCTCCAGTGAGTGATCCGGCATACCGCCCATCGACTAACCCATGTGCAACTTGCTCTGCCCGATATGCTTCACGACTTCGATCACGGCCCGGTCCAGCGGGTCGAGCTGCCGCTTGAACATCAGCCCGGAGGCAACCTGTTCGAGCATGTAAAGCTGGACCATCGTCGCGAACGAGTGTGTACTTGGCGCTGGAAGTCCGTGTCGATCCAGCAGTTTGGCATATTCGTGAAAGAGTTGCTGTGCCGCCGCGAACATCTGGGAGAACGAGGGCGTTTCCTCTTTCGAGGCGATCGTCGCGGCAAAAAACACCATCCCGACGCAGCTGGCGATGCTCCATCCCGCCGGCCCGCTGGAAAAGAGTTCCCAGTCGATGAGGAAGACGTCGCCGCCCCGAAGCAGAACGTTGTCGAGCTTGATATCGCCGTGGGTCGGCGCAAGCGGCAAATCATCGACGAGGTCAACCGCCTCTTGCGAGACGATGCCGCCTTCCTGGATCGTTCTGAAAAGCTCCTCAAGGGGTGCATTGCAATCCAGAACCTGGGAACAATCAGGTTCCGGAAAACAAAACGGAACCGCGCGTTTCGGCACTCGGTCCACGAGATCCCGCCGCACATCGAGCACGGCGAGCGAAGCCGCCATGCTGTGGATCGGTGCGAAGAAATCCTGCAGCCCGTTCAACACCGTATCCCTCAGCGTTGCAGCGTCGGGCAGGAACGGAATAACCGAGACGTCATGGGCCGCAATCGAGCGGACACCCTCAATCAGCCCTGGCATTCCAGCGATTGCTTCATATGCGAAGGCTTCGCCCCCATTCGACTTGCCGTTCGATTGCTTGACGAGATAGCTCCGTCCGTCTGCGGTCTCGCACACGAACATCCGGTTGCGGCCGCTTTGCAGGTGAGGCCGAACGCCGGTCACTCGCGAAGCAGGACAGAACGTGCCGACGATCGAGCGGGCCCGTCGACTGTTAAGCCGAAAGGCGCCCGCCGACGATTCAGCAGCCAACTACCGTTCTACTACTTGCAGGTGATGATGGGATGGCTCGCGGTTATCGTGATCGTGGTGGTAAGTGTGATCGTTGGACCGATCACAATTTCGCCGCCGACCTCGTTTTTGGCCTCCGCGAGCAAGATGTCGAGCTCCGCAAGATCGGACTTGGAAGGCCCTGCCGCCTCCGGCCCCGAAGCGATTGCTTGAATGTCTGTCTGCGCTGCAACAGATTCCAGCAAATCTGAAAGCGCTTTCTGCTCTGCCTGGTTGAGGTCTGAATAGAAATTCTGCAGCTTGCTTGAAAGCGATTTAGCGGTTTCGAGGCTACTCGGCATAGTTTCCTCCCAACAGATGAAGCTAATATATGCAAGTTGGTCGAGACATGCAGAAAATGCAATCCCCAATTACCGCAAGAAGCAATCTTGAATTTAAGAATCTCCCAAAACATCCAGCTTTGAAGATCAGTCAGAAACTAGTCATCATAATAACTTAACGATGCATCACTATGTTCACCAGCCGGCCAAACGGGTCGCGTACGTAGAAGCGGCGCACGCCCCATGGTTCGTCGGCAGGGCCGTACTCGACTGCAAATCCGGCTGACCTGCAGCGCCGCAGGGCCTCTTCGACATCGTCGACCTCGATTGACATGTCCGGCACCGGCGTGCCGGACCCGCCTTCGCTCATGACGCTGATCTGAACCTTCATGCGCTCTTCGGCGCCGAAGGTGACGATCCAGCCCATGTCCATGAGGACATCAAGCCCGAGTACGTCTTCGTAGAATGCGCGGGCGGCTTCCACTTTGTCAGCCGCCAGATTGGTAACGATCCGCTTGACCTTCATCGTTCGAACCTCCGGCAGCTGCGTTGAGATTAGGACCGGCCTGAAATGAATGACAACACGCGCTAATCCGCCATCGTTTCCAGGCTGGCGAAGCCCTGCGGTGCGTCGCCCTCCTCGAAGGAAGTCGTCACTTCCACGAAAGTGTCGGGATAAAACCCGTTGAAGCGCGTCCTGAGTGACAGTGAATACGCGCCGATATGGCCGATCTCGATCCAGTCGCCGGTGTCGATCGTTTCAGGCAGCCAGAACGGCCGCGACAGAATATCGACGCTGTCGCAGGTCGCCCCGCACACCTTGAACGGCACGATGTTTTCCGCCTTGCCGTTGCGCGAGCGGATCGCGGGGTCGGGGATGAAACGCGCCGGCAAGGTGATCTTGCCGGTCCAGCTGTCCGACAGCGAGGCCCAGATACCGTCATTGATGTAGAGCCGCCTGCCCTTGCGCAAAAGCACGCGCACAATGAGCGAGAAGGCCCGCGCCACAATCACCCGCCCCGGCTCAGCCACCAGCGGTACCTCGTCGAAACCCCATTCGGTAATGTCGGCTCTCAGCCGCGCCATCAGTTCGTCCTGCGAAGGCAGGTCCGGCGCCTTGCGGTTCGGGTCATGGCCGTATTCGGCCGGGAAACCGCCACCGACATCGAGCCCGGCAATCGGCGCATTGCAGCGGTTGCGCACCCAGTCGGCCGAGGCCAGCGCCCGCTCGTAAGTTTCCGGGTCGTTGATCTGGCTGCCGACATGGAAGCAGATGCCGACCTTGTATCCGGTGCGCGCCAGCCGGTCGATGAGCTCCACCGCGGCGGCCGGCCCGGCGCCGAACTTCTTTGACAACTCGTATGCGGCACTGCCCTTGGTTTGTATGCGCACGAACACCGTCATCGAGCCCGGATCGATGTCGAGCGCCCGCACGACCCGCGTCAGCTTGGTGACTTCGTCTTCATGGTCGATTGCGATGACACGGATGCCGTAATGCTCCAGCGCCAGCCTTATGTCGGACTGTGCCTTCACCGGGTGCATGTAGAGCATCTCCGCCGTGGGCGCGACCGAGCGCACGGCGGCGAACTCTGCCGGCGAGGCCACATCGAACGTATCGACCCCGGCTTCCGCAAGCGTCTTCAGCACCAGTTCCTCGCCATTGGTCTTCACCGCATAGGCGGTCTTGCCGGGAAACAGCTCCATGAAGCGCCTGGCATCGGCCTTCAGCACCTGCGGGCGAAAACAGTAGACCGGGTCGTCGGGCCTGAGAGCCAGGGCGGTCTCGCGGGCGTTTTTGAACGTCTGCACGGGAATCCTCTGATGGTGCGTCGAGCCTATCAGCAGCCCGCGCTGCGAAAAAGACGCCTCTGCCAGCCATGCACCGCTGGCTGGCCCTGTTCCGTTTTCGGGTGGTACGGGCAAAGGCACGCGCTACGATCCCTCTTCCCGTATCGACCACTGGCTATCAACGTGACACCTCAACCGTCCATTTCCGCCCGCGACTGGTTCCTGATCCTGCTGCTCGGGGCCATCTGGGGCGGCTCGTTCTTTTTCGCCCGCATCGCGGTTCAGGAAATCCCGCCGCTGACGCTGGTTCTGTTGCGTGTCTCGCTCGCGGCTGCAGCCCTTCATCTCTACCTGGCGCTGCGCGGGCCGTCCTTCCGCGCCGCATTGCCGCTGGCGCTGAGCTTCGTCGGAATGGCAATGCTCAACAACGTGATTCCGTTTTCGCTGATGTTTGCCGGTCAGACGGCGATCGGCGCCGGACTGGCTTCGGTTCTCAATGCCACCACACCGTTCTGGACCATGCTTCTCGCCAATGCCTTCCTGGCAGACGAGAAGCTCACGCGCCTCAAGGTGATCGGCGTCGTGCTCGGCATCACCGGTACTGCGGTGATGGTCGGTCCGGGCATCGTCGCCGGGCTTGGCGGCCCCGTATGGGCCAAGCTGGCGCTCGTCGGCACCGCACTGTCTTACGGATTTGCGTTCATATTCGCGCGCCGGTTCAAAGGCGTAGCGCCCGAACTTCTGGCCACCGGCCAGCTCACCGCCTCGACCATTATCATGATACCCGTCGTGCTGGCGCTGGACGGCGTATCTGGCTTCATCGGTGTCTCGGCGGGCGCATGGTGGTCGGTCGCCGGCCTCGCGCTTCTCGCCACGGCATTCGCATATATCCTATATTTTTCAATACTTTCGTCGGCCGGCGCCACCAATGCATCGCTGGTTACGCTGATTGTCCCGGTAAGCGCGATCCTGCTCGGCACCGCCTTTCTGGGCGAACGGCTGGAGCTGTTCGAAATTGCCGGCATGGCGCTGATCGGCTTCGGACTCGTCGTTGTGGACGGCCGTCTCTTCACCAGCCGCCGAAATGCGAAACCGCAGGCAGGCTGACGTTGGGGAACCGTTTTTTCGGAGCTCGGACTAAAGAAAATTGTCAACAGCTGCCAATCCGGGAATTTCACAATGAATTGGCGCGCCTAGACGAAAGTCTTAGACGGAATTTCCCTGGCCGCGCTGCATTGCAGCATAATATCCGCTTGTTTGCCGCCGCTTCTGACTTAGACTCGCACGCATAGTCGATAGAGGAGGCTATGACATGGGACTTTCCAGACCTATCAACGCACTGGTGTTCTGTGCCGTATTCGCTTTCATAGGCGCAGCCGTCGTGGGGCTGCTTCCCTGAGGCCCACCAATCAGGGACTGAAATCAGGAAAGGCCGGCTTGAAGCCGGCCTTTCTCATTCAGGCGGCCGCGGCGTCCGACCCGCCATTGGCCGGCTGCGGCCTGATCCCGATCATATGGCAGATGGCGAAGGCCAGATCGGCACGGTTCATCGTATAGAAGTGAAAGTCTGAAACGCCGCGCTCGATCAGGTCCAGCACCTGCTCGGACGCAACCGCAGCCGCGACCAGAGCATGCGTCTGCGGGTCGTCCTGAAGCCCGTCGAACCGCTCCGCCAGCCATGCCGGCACATGCGCGCCGCAACGCGTGGCGAAACTGGCCACCTGTTTGAAATTGTGCACCGGCTGGATACCCGGCACGATCGGGATGTAGATGCCGGCGCGGCGCGCACGCTCGACATAGCGCTCGTAAAGATCGTTATCGAAGAAGAACTGGGTGATCGCGCGCGTCGCGCCATTGTCGACCTTGCGCTTCAGCATGTCGAAGTCGGTCGCGAAATCGGGGCTTTGCGGGTGCTTTTCCGGGTAAGCGGCGACCGAGACGTCGAAATCGCCCTGCTTGCGAATCGCGCCAACCAGCTCGGCGCCGTTGGAATAGCCGTCGGGATGCGGGCGATAGCGCGCGCCCACCCCCTCCGCCGGATCGCCGCGCAGCGCGACGAAGTTGCGAATGCCCATCGCGACAAACTCGGCGATCACCTCGTCCACCTGGCCCCGGCTTGCGTCGACGCAGGTCATGTGCGCTGCGGGCACGAGGCGGCTTTGCGTAAGAATGCGGTTGACCGTGCGGGCCGTGCGTTCCCGCGTCGAGCCGCCGGCGCCATAGGTTACCGAAACGAAATGCGGCGCCAGCGGCTCAAGCCGCTTTACCGTCTCCCAAAGGCGCGTTTCCATTGCCTCGCTCTTCGGCGGAAAGAACTCGAATGACACACGCACCCCGTCGCCAAGATCGGGGCGGCGGGAAAATCGAAACTGGGACATGTCAGGCCGTCTCCGTAGGCGGTGATTGGGGTGTGTCGGTGTCGGCGATCAGCAGCCTGCGGTCGCGCGCGAACCAGAGTTTTACCGTGAGCCCGGGGGCTGCGGCGGCGCGGCGGTCGAAATCGCGCTTTTCGAGAAGCTCCAGGCCGGCCTCGGAAAGCCATTCCTCGATCTGGCGGTCGGAAAAGCCAAGCTTCACATGCGCATGTTCGTCGCGCAGAAATTCGAGCCCGTGCGGAGCGAAATCGACGATCAGCAGCCGTCCGGCGGGCCTCAGCAATCTTGCAGCCTCGGCCACCGCAAGCGCGGGATCGTCCAGATAATGCAGCACCTGATGCATGGTCACCAGATCGGCGGAATCGCGCTCCACCGGCGGTGCGTAGAGGTCGCCCTGCCGCACCTGCGCGTTGGTGATGCCGGCACTGTCGAGATTGGCGCGTGCGACCGACAGCATCTCGCGCGACAGGTCGATGCCCATACCGCGCCGGTAGAGCGGCGCAAACAGTTCCAGAAGCCGGCCGGTGCCCGTGCCGAGATCGACCATCGACTGGAAAGGCGCTTCGCCGACCAGTTTCAGCATCGCCGTCTCGACGGCCTGGTCGGGCACGTGCAGCGAACGGATACGGTCCCAGCTTGCCGCATTGGCACTGAAATATTCCGACGCGCGCTTTTCCCGCCGCTTCTTGACCGCCGAAAGACGCTCAAGGTCGCGGCTTACCACGGGATCGGCGAGGTCGATCCGCGCAACCACACCGCCGATGAACTCGCGCGCTGCCTCGCTGTCCGACAGCCGGAAATAAGCCCAGGAGCCTTCCTGGTACCGGTCTATCAGCTGCGCATCGAGCAGCAGCTTGAGATGGCGCGAAACGCGCGGCTGCGACTGGTTGAGCACCTCCGTCACGTCGGAAACCGTGAGGTCGCCGCGCGACAGAAGCGTCAGGATGCGCAGGCGGCTGGATTCGGCTGCCGCCTTCAAGGTATCAACCATCGCATCGAGCGCGACGGAGGTCCGGCTAAGCATGGCTTCTCCCATCAGATATAAAGATATCTTTATATCATTTTCAAGCGAGCGGCAAGACCTGTCCGGAATGCGACGGGGAATAGCGCAATGAGCCAACGGCGCGAAGGCGAGACAGCCCTTGATTTTGACCCTGCCGAGCTGCAGGGCGACGGCCATATTGTCTTCATCGGGCGTGTTTCATCGCCATGGAAAAGCCGGGACGAGTGCCCGAAGAACATGGCCGACGCGCGCGAGACGGGCAAAACTGCCAGCCTCACCATCGATGCGCCCTACCGGCGAGGGCTCTCGGGTCTGGAGCGCTACACCCACGTCGTGCTTCTGAGCTGGTTCGACCGCTCGCGCCGTGACCTGATCCTGCAGAACCCGCGCCATGCGGATACGCCGCGCGGCACCTTTTCGCTGCGCTCTCCGGTGCGGCCCAACCCGATCGGCATGCATGTCGCAAAGCTCGTCTCGCTGGATATCGAGACCGGCATTCTCGAGATCGACGCAATCGACCTTCTCGACGGCACGCCGATCATCGATGTGAAGCCCTATTTCGCCTCGATCGACGCTTTTCCGGATGCCGCGAAATCATGACCGCACGCACCGGCCGGCAGCGCGCAATTGCGAAGGCGCTGACCGCACTCCTGCCAATCGCGCCTTATGCCGACATCGAAGCGATCCGTGAGGCGGCACTTGCACGCAAGATGCGCGAACTGCCGCCGTCGATCGCTGTGTGGATCGCAACGGTGGCGCATGTGCGCCATGTTCACACGCAATACGACCAACTGCTCGACGAGGGTTACGACCGCGATGCCGCGCGACACTTCGTAATCGACGAGATCAACCAGGTCCTGACGGCTTGGAGGGCGACACGGTTGGTGGAGGAAGATGAAGACTAAGGCAGTAGGGCGGTATTTGATGAATGTTGAACATCGCAACCTTCAGCCAACTCAATGCCTTACTGACTTACTGCCCTATTCCCCTATTCCCCTACTCCCCTAACTGTAGATCCACTGCTCCGGTATCCGCACCGAGACCTTCTCCCCGCGCTTGACCGTGCCGGGCTTTTCCACCCAGCCGACCAGCCCGCGCAGCCTTTTTGCAGCCTTTGGGAAAAGCAGCGAGCCCGCCTCATGGTCGCGCATATGTGCGTTTTCAGCTACCGCGCGTCCGGCGACACGGCACGGGCCATTCTGCGCGTCGACCTTGATCGTCACGCCGCCTGAAAAGAACAGCAGCGTGCCGGCCGGCAGCATGGAAAGCTGCGGCACGCCTGAGATCAGGAGATTGGCGCCGACCCATTCCGGCCGCACTTCACGGATTTCCATACCCCGCGCGATCTGAGCCAGTTCGTCGGGCGCGACGATCGAAATCTGCCGTTCGTTGCGTATTTCCGTCCCGCGCGGGTACCAGGGCTCGCGACCGCCCGAGCGCCGCGTGGTGCCGGCATGAAAGTCGCCCTCCACGCCTTCGAAGGTAAGCGTGAGCTCATCGACCTCGCGGCTCTGGAAATGGCCGAAGGGCGCGTCGTAGACACCCGCGACCTCACCCAACAGCTTCTTGGCCGGAACGATATCGGGACCATCGTCCCGGCGCGCGAATGTATCGAGCATCGAACTTCCTCCTTTGACGGCGTGCAAGATGCCACGCAGAGGCGTCAGGTCCAGCGAATATGATTGATGCGTAGCGGCGCGCCGGCTGATGGCTCACATCATGCGCAGCAGCGCACCGCCGATCGAATAGCCGGCGCCGAACGCGCACAAAAGCCCGTGCTCGCCGGGCTTCATATCGGCATGTGTGCGCTCCATCGCAACGATAGCACCGGCGGCCGCCGTATTGCCGAGTTCCTCCAGCACCGTCGGCGCCCTGTCCTGGCCGACCTCGTGGCCGAAAGAGAGTTTGAGGATCATTGCATTCATGCGCGCATTGGCCTGGTGCAGCCAGAAGCGGCGGATGTCCTGCGGCTTGTGACCGTGTTCGTCGAGAAAATCGACGATGAACTTGTGGCCCGCCACCGTCACTTCCTTGAAGACCCGGTTGCCGACCTGCTTGATCATGTTGCCGGCCATCGGCACCGACGAGGTATCCTCCTGTGCGGCGCGGTTCAGGAAGCCGAAATTGGTGCGGATATTGTTGGAGAACTGTGTCCAGGTGCGCGTGTCGACAATCTCGAACCGCCCTGCCCGCTCTTCCTCGCCCTCCAGCGCCTCGACGAGCAGCGCCGATGAGGCGTCGCCGAAGATGAAATGCGTCTGCCGGTCGCGGAAATTGAGATGCCCGGTGATGATCTCCGGCGTCACCACCAGCACACGCTTCTGCGCGCCCGTGCGCACCAGATTGAACGCCATGTGCAGGCCGGCCGCGGCCGACGAGCAGCCCAGGCTCATGTCGAAGGCCGAACCCGACGTGCCGAGCTCTTTCTGGATTTCGATGGCAATTGCCGGATAAGGCCGCTGCTGATGCGATGCCGAGCAGATCACCATGTCGACTTCGGACGCCTCGACACCGGCGTGTTTCAGCGCCTTCCTGGCGGCTGCGACGCCGAACTCCGCCATGATCGAGATCTGGTCGTCGGGCCGCTCGGCAATGCGCGGCGTCATACGGTCGGGATCGAGAATGCCGTCCGGCACCAGCACGTGGCGGGTTTTCACGCCTGATGCATATTCGATGAATTCGGCGCTGGAACCCGGCAGCGGCTCCAGGCCATCGGCCTCGCGCTTCACATTCTCCTTGGCGACCCAGGCATTGAAGCTCGCCACGAGCTCGTCATTGGTGATGACATGCTCCGGCACTTCGACGCCGATGCCTGAAATGCAGGCGCGCTGCAGAAGCCTGTGTTCCCCGTGCCCGGCGCCGCCTGCCAGCACCGTGTCGTCAACCCGCCTCAACATATTCATCGCCTGTTGCTGCCCTTCTCCGCATTCGCATCGCGGCGCACGGAGCTACACGTCCCACTCGGCTGTTAACAACCTAGTGCGAAACGCCCGTGAAATTCCAGGCAATTCTTTCATACGGCCGTATGCAAAGCGTTACCGGGGGCGAGGCTCGTAGGAGTCCCGCAATGCCTAAGTTAAATCATTCATTGATTGTTCAAAAAAGATCTGAAAAGATCGGGTCCGTTCAGATCGCGGGAGGCGAGAGGTGAGCCAACAAAAGCAGATTCCAATCAGCATAGAGGTGTTCGCAGCAATTTGGCGCAATCACCGTGCCGGAGAGCAGACTGAGGATGAGATCCTAAGAAGACTGCTGCTTGCTGACAGCGGCCGCAACCGCCAGGGGCAGCAAACTCCAAGAACTCGACGAAAATGGATCGATGACGTTGTCGACGGGTTTCGACGTATAGGCGGGAAAGGCTCCTATAACGCCATCTATGAATCAGTCAGGATCGTACGCAAAGAGAGCGGCTACCGGATACCGCCCTCCTTTGAAGCGATCGTTCGACGAGAAGTCGAAAACCACTCCTCAGATTCGGACGCCTTCCTAGGCGGACGCGATCTATTCCACGCCCCTAAGGGAAAGGGCTCAGGTTACTGGGCCCTTCGCTAACCTACCTTGTCAGCCGCTTATACGTCACGCGCTTCGGGTTGACCGCGTCGGGTCCCAGCCGGCGTACCTTGTCGGCCTCGTAATCCTCGAAATTGCCTTCGAACCACTCGACATGGCTGTCGCCCTCGAATGCGAGGATGTGAGTGGCCAGACGATCGAGAAACATGCGGTCGTGGCTGATGATGACGGCGCAGCCGGCGAAATTCTCCAGCGCGTCCTCAAGTGCCGCCAGCGTCTCGGTGTCGAGGTCGTTGGTCGGCTCGTCGAGCAGGATGACGTTGCCGCCCTCCTTCAGCATCTTGGCCAGATGCACGCGGTTGCGCTGGCCGCCCGAAAGATTGCCCACCTTCTGCTGCTGGTCGCCGCCCTTGAAGTTGAAGGACGAACAATAAGCGCGGCTGTTCACCTCGTGCTTGCCGAGCTTGATGATGTCGTTGCCGCCCGAGATTTCCTCCCACACGGTCTTCGACCCGTCGAGATGATCGCGGCTCTGGTCGACATAACCGAGATGCACGGTGTCGCCGATGACGATTTCGCCGGCGTCCGGCGCTTCCTTGCCGGTCAGCATGCGGAACAGCGTCGTCTTGCCGGCGCCGTTCGGCCCGATCACACCGACAATGCCGCCGGGCGGCAGCTTGAAGGTCAGGTCGTCGATCAGCACCTTGTCGCCATAGGCCTTGGTCAGGCCGTCGATCTCGATCACCTGGTTGCCGAGGCGCTCGCCGACCGGAACGATGATCTGGGCGTCGCCGGGCCGCCGGTCGGCAGCCGCTTTGACCAGCTCGTCATAGGCCCGGATACGCGCCTTCGATTTTGCCTGACGCGCCTTGGGGCTCGCCGCGATCCACTCACGTTCGCGCGACAGCGCCTTCTGGCGGGCGCCCTCTTCGCGCTCCTCCTGCGCCATGCGCTTGGACTTCTGCTCCAGATAGGCAGAGTAGTTGCCTTCGTATGGAATGCCGCGGCCGCGATCGAGCTCGAGGATCCAGCCGGTGACATTGTCGAGGAAGTACCGGTCGTGGGTGATGATCAGCACGGAGCCCGGATATTCGCGCAGGTGCTTTTCCAGCCACGCCGTTGTCTCGGCGTCGAGATGGTTGGTCGGCTCGTCGAGCAGCAGCAGGTCGGGCTGTGACAAAAGCAGCTTGCACAACGCAACGCGGCGCTTTTCGCCGCCCGAAAGCTTGGATACGTCGGCATCGCCCGGCGGGCAGCGCAGCGCTTCCATGGCCATCTCGACCTGGCTGTCGAGGTCCCAAAGGTTCTGCGCGTCGATCTGGTCCTGCAGCTTGGAGGCCTCGTCGGCCGTCTCGTCGCTGTAGTCCATCATCAACTCGTTGTAGCGGTCGAGGATCGCCTTCTTGGCCGCGACGCCTTCCATCACATTGCCCATCACGTCCTTGGACGCATCGAGCTCCGGCTCCTGCGGCAGATATCCGCAGGTTGCGCCCTCCGCGAGCCAGGCCTCGCCGGTGAACTCCTTGTCGAGACCGGCCATGATCCTGAGCACTGTCGACTTGCCGGCGCCGTTAGGCCCCAGAATGCCGATCTTGGCGTCGGGGTAGAAGGAAAGGTGGATATTCTCCAGCACCTTCTTCTGGCCATAGGCCTTGGAAAGTCCGGACATGTGATAGATGAACTGGCGTGCCATGGCGCGCGCGATCCTCGTCGAGCAATGAATGGGAATTCGGTCGCGGCGTATGTAGGCGATGTAAGGCGCCGGAGCAATGCGCTGAATTGCAGCGCGGAACGCGTCACCCTTGGGCCTGTCCCAAGGGTCTGCTCGGCTTTCAGCTCCAAAATCGCTGGCGGCTTGCCGGTTTCACCTCAGCAGATCCTCGGGACAGGCCCGAGGATGACGGCCGTAACGAACGCTACCTGCCCACCACTTCGTCCAGCAGCCATTTGCCGATCGGCCACGTCGCCTTGAAGTGACCCTCTGCCACATCGGCAAAGTCGCGCTTGGTTGCGGCTGAAAACGGCAGCTCCAGCCCGGCGTAGAGTCCTTCGTGAAGCAGATAGCCGGCGCGGTCGTGGGCCGCGTCGTAGCCACGCGGCACCGTCTTGCGGCTGGCGCCGCCGATATTATAGGGCCTGGCCTTCTCCACCCTGGCTACGGCCGCTTCGAGCGCCTTGCCTGAACGCTCATTCACGACGGCATCGCGGTATTTCGCGATCAGCTCCTTGTTCAGCACATGCATGCCCGAGCCGAGGAAAAGCGTCGCCGCCGTCACCCGCAGGTAGAATCCTGGCTGATCCCACCCACGCTTGTCGCCATGCCAGAACCAGAGGTCGAGATGGTCCTTGTAGGGCGTCTTGTCCTTGGAAAAGCGCGTGTCGCGATTGATGCGCGAGATCGAGCCATTGATCTTCGGTTCGGCTCGAACGCCCGGCGAGATCGCCCGCAGGCGCGGCCCCATCTCGTCGACAAACGCCCTGCCCGCTTCCACATAACCCGCTTCGTAGCGGTCGCGATTGGCCTCGAACCAGTCGCGTTCGTTGTTTTTGGCAATGTCGGTCAGAAAAGCTGCCGTCTCGGCTGGAAACGAAAATGCCATGGCGTGCCTCCGCTGGCTCGTCGCGTATTCACCCCGACGGCTGCGGCGCGGTCAATATGGCCCTCACATCACTGCTGACACCGACCGCGTAGCTTTGCGGGGTGTCGGGTCGAATGTAGCGGCGCACCGAGATATGCGGCGAACCGTCCACTGCAATGCGCGCAATGTCGTCGGGAATGATCGCATAGCGCCCGCGCGCAAAGCGCACCGGAATGCCAAGCTCGGGAAACACAATCGCGATGAGTTCGGCACAGGTCAGTCGCGCGCCGTCGCGCACGTCGAAATTATAGTCGAACGGCGTTCCCAGATATTCGAACAGCGCCGCATATTTTGCCCTTTGCCATTGAGCGCCCCGGTTGCGCAGGCGCAGGATCACGATTTCGTCGACATCGATGAGTTCCGAAAACGGCGAAAGCCGCACCGCATCGCCGGCCGATTCCAGAACCGGCCGCCCGGCCGCGAGTTCTTTCGTGAAAGGCCGCACCTGCGGCAGCGACAGTGCGCCCGCATGCCGCATCTCATCTTCCGTTCCCAGCCACACTATCGCGTGCGTGAAATGGCTGGTGATGAGAGCCCGCGTCAGCGCCGGGCGCGAGCGCACCAGCACAATGTCGAGCGGCTTGAGTTCGGATTTGACGAATTCGGTCAGACCCTCACGATAGATCAGTTCGCCATGCGGCGCAGCAAGGTTGCGCACCACTGGCGACAACGCACCGCCGAAGGCCTGCGTCAGCGCAAGCAGCGGTCCGGTGCGTCCATCCCTTGCATAGGCAGGCGCGTCATCCTCGACGAAATAGATCTTCTGTGTCGCGCATCCTGCAAGCAGGAGCGCAAGCAGCACAGCCCCAAGCCCCGGCCCGAGGTGATATCGAGCACCCTCCGCCATGTCGAAAGGCTAGCATCGGCCGCGACCGCCGTCACGCTGCGGTTCCGCAGCATCTTGGTCATGGATTGCAACAGCGCATGGTGTTAGCGTCGGCGCAACCGCCGAACAGCTGACACCGGGAGACAACCATGAACATACGCCACATTTTCCTTGCAGCAGCCCTCGCTTTGGGCACGTTCGGATTTGCCGGTGCAGCAGAGGCTGCAAAAAGCTGCAAAGCCTCCGTCACCGCCCCGCGTGTAAAAGGCCACCCTACCCGCGTCACGGCCGAAGTCGCTGCTGCCACGGTCTGGTCGACCAGGGTCGCTAGCATTTACGGCACCCGCTACGCCAACTGGACAAATGCGAGCAACAGAAGCTTCGCCTGCTCGAAATACACGACCATGCTCGGCATCAACGCCTGGCGTTGCCGCGCTACAGCGCAGCCTTGCGTTTACAACTGACAGGCGGCTGATCCGCGGCGGGAAGGACCAGATGCCGTTTACTTCGCAGCAATCGCTGCTCTCCCCGACCGGCGCGCAGCTAAATCTCTATACGCGCGAAGCGGATGGTGCGGCGCGTGGCGTGGTGCAGATCAACCACGGTCTGGCCGAACACGCCGCACGTTACGCGCGCTTCGCCGACTTTCTGGCGGCGCGCGGCTTAGCAACCTACGCGCACGATCATCGCGGCCATGGCGGTACGACCGCGCCCAATGCACCGCCGCGCATGTTCGGGCCGCACCCTTCCGGCGACAAGGTGATCGCGGACGTGGAAGCCGTTCATGCCCTCATCGCCGAACGCCATCCCGGCCTGCCGGTCGTCACCTTCGGCCATTCCATGGGCGGGCTGATCGCGATGAACCACACGCTGCGCAATCCGGGGCGTGCCGCCGCTGCAGCCCTCTTCAATGCGCAGTTCACCCCAGGCCTCGCGGTTGCCGGCGCAAAGGCAGTGCTTGCCTGGGAACGGTTTCGCCTTGGCTCCGATGCCGCCTCACGCATCATCCCGCGGCTCACCTTCCGGGCATGGGCAAAACAAATCAGAAACCGGCGCACCGAATTCGACTGGCTTTCGCGCGACGCGGATGAGGTCGACAAATATGTCTCCGACCCGCTGTGCGGCTGGGACGCCTCGGTCGCGATGTGGACCGACCTTTTCGGCTTTATCGCCTATGTCAACGACGACACCCATTTCAACGGGCTGCCGCAAGACAAGCCTTTCTATCTGGTCGGCGGAGCACACGATCCGTCCACGGAAGGCGGCAAGCTGGTCACCCGGTTTGAAAAACGTCTTCGCGCAAAGGGCTTTTCGAATCTGGTATCAAGGGTTTATCCCGAAACCTGCCACGAATGCCTGAACGACATTAACCGAGACGCCGTGATGCAAGATTTCGCTTCCTGGGTCGAAAAAATTATCGGATAGGCACAATTGGCCCAGTGCATGCACCCGCCGGCATGCTATGGCCCGCCCATACCGCAACCAACTGACTGCATTATGTCAAAACCTCCCCTTCACGGAATCCGCGTCGTCGAACTCGCCCGCATCCTCGCCGGCCCCTGGGCCGGCCAGCTGCTCGCCGATCTCGGCGCCGACGTTATCAAGGTCGAAAACCCCGACGGCGGCGACGACACGCGCAAATGGGGCCCACCCTTTGTGAAGGGCAAGGACGGCGAAGACCTTTCGGCCGCCTATTACCATTCGGCCAATCGTGGCAAGCGCTCCGTCGCCATCGATTTTTCGACACCCGAAGGCACCGAAAAGCTGAAGCAGCTTGTCGCCTCGGCTGACGTGCTGATCGAGAACTTCAAATTCGGCGGGCTGAAGAAATACGGGCTCGACTATGAGAGCCTGAAACCGCTCAACCCGCGCCTGGTCTATTGTTCGATCACCGGTTTCGGGCATTCGGGCCCATATGCGCCGCGTGCGGGATACGACTTCATTATCCAGGGCATCGGCGGACTGATGTCGATCACCGGCGAGCCTGGCCGTGAACCTCAGAAGGTCGGCGTGGCCGTCTCGGATATCTTTACCGGTCTCTACGCTGTCATCGCGATCCAGGCTGCGCTGCGCCATGCGGAAGCGACCGGCGAAGGCCAGTTTATCGACATGGCCCTGCTCGATTCGCAGGTGTCGGTGCTCGGCAACCAGAACCTCAACTACCTGATATCGGGGAATCCGCCGGGGCATATGGGCAACGCCCACATGAACATCGCCCCCTATGAGGTGGTGCCGGTGAAAGACGGCCACATCATTCTGGCGGTCGGCAATGACGGCCAGTTTCAGCGCTTCTGCAAGGTCGTCGGGCTGGACCAAATGGCCGGACAGGAAGAGTTTGCCACAAATCCTGCCCGTGTCACGCACCGGGTGGCCCTGCGCGAGAAGATCGTCGAAGCGCTCGCCACCTGGAACCGCGACGATTTGCTGCCGAAACTCGATGCCGCGTCGGTACCGGCAAGCCCAATTAACAACATTGCGCAGATGTTTGCCGATCCCCAGGTCGTTGCCCGCGGCATGCTCATGGACCTGGATGACGGGCACGGCAACAAACTGCCCTCGGTGCGCGCACCGATGGTCATGCATGGCACACCTTTGAACTATGAACGCCCCAGCCCTCGGCTGGGCGAACATACGCAGGAGATATTTGCCGAATTGGAGAAGAAGAAGAAATGAAGTCCGGCGGCAAGCTCATAGTCGAAGCATTGGAAGCAAACGGCATCAACCGCATTTTCTGCGTCCCGGGTGAAAGCTATCTGGACGTTCTGGATGCGCTTCACGATTCGCCGATCCAGACCGTCGTGTGCCGCCAGGAAGGCGGGGCGGCTATGATGGCGGATTGCGCCGGCAGACTGACGGGAAAGCCCGGCATCTGTTTTGTGACCCGCGGTCCCGGCGCCACCAACGCCTCGGCCGGCGTCCACATCGCGATGCAGGATTCCACCCCGATGATCCTTTTCATCGGCCAGGTCGCACGCCACGCGCGCGACCGCGAAGCCTTCCAGGAAGTAGATTTCCGCGCCTTTTTCGGGCCGATCGCGAAATGGGCGGTCGAGATCGACGACGCAAGCCGCATCCCCGAGATCGTCACCCGCGCCTTCGCGGTCGCCACTTCCGGACGGCCGGGTCCGGTGGTCGTGTCGCTGCCGGAGGATATGCTCAGGGACGAGGTCGATGCCCCGGCGGCACTGCCTTACACCCCGGTCGAGACTTTCCCGGGCCCTGCCGCGATGGAGCAGCTTGGCAAACTGCTTTCCAGTGCCGAACGCCCCTTTGTCATCCTCGGCGGATCGCGCTGGACCGACAAGGCCGTTGCCGGTCTGGCGGACGCGCTTCAAGCCTGGAACCTGCCAGCTGGCTGCACATTCCGTCGCCAGTCGCTGTGCGATCATCTGCATTCGAGTTATGCCGGGGACATCGGCATCGGTCCCAATCCGGAGCTGGCGGCAGCCATCAAGGAAGCGGACGTGGTGCTGATGATCGGCGCCAGGTTCGGCGAGATCCCGTCATCGGACTATTCCCTGCTCAAGTCGCCCTATCCCGACCAGAAGCTCGTGCATGTCTATCCAGACCCGGAAGAGCTCGGCCGCGTCTACAGACCCGAGCTCGCCATTAATGCTTCCCCCGCTGCCTTTGTCGAAGCTTTTGCCGCACTTCCTGCACCGGCGTCGCCCCGCTGGGCGTCCCGCACCGAAAAGCTGCACGCCTCCTACCTGAAATGGTCGACGCCGCCGCAGACCGGGCCCGACGACGTCCATATGGGCCCCATCATGGAGTGGCTGGAATCCACGTTGGCGCCCGACACCATCATCTGCAACGGCGCCGGCAATTTCGCCACCTGGGTTCATCGCTTCCACCGCTTCAGGGGATTTGCCACCCAGGCCGCGCCGACATCGGGATCGATGGGCTACGGCCCGCCGGCCGGCGTTGCCGCCAAGATGCAGTTTCCCGAGCGCGACGTGCTGGTCTTTGCCGGCGACGGCGACTTCATGATGCACGGACAGGAGTTCGCGACCGCGATTCAGTATGATGTTCCGCTGGTCGTTCTTGTCATCAACAACGGCATCTACGGCACCATCCGCATGCATCAGGAGCGCGACTATCCCGGGCGCGTATCCGGCACCGACCTCAACAACCCGGATTTCGCCGCCCTGGCCAGGGCCTATGGCGGCCATGGAGAAACCGTCGAAGCCACGGCCGAATTCATGCCGGCATATGAGCGCGCGCGCGCCAGCGGCAAAGCGGCAATCATCGAGATAAGGCTGTCGCCGGAAGCCATTACCCCGGTGCGCACCATGACGCAGATCAGGGAGGGTCGCTGACCGCCGATATTTCTCCGCTGGTGCCTTGAAACGCCGTAATTCGCGCGGCATGTATAGGCCCTGTCACCCGGGCCGGGCCCCTCTGGCAGGCGAGGCGTCGCCTGTGATGTCGGCTTGATCGACAACGCGCTTACGCGGCGCGACCTGAAGCATCATCTTGTCGACACCTCCTTCCATCCATGGCGCTGCCGCCCGTGCGGACGGCGATGCGCCCTTTGCGCAGTTGTTCCGTTTCACCGCGCAGCAGTGCCTGCGCCTGCCGGCGAAAGGCTGACGCATGGACCTTTTCACCCATGAGGGCTTCATCGCGCTCCTGCAGGTTATCGCCATCGACCTGGTGCTTGCCGGCGACAACGCGGTTGTCATCGGGCTTGCGGCTGCCGGCCTGCCGCCGCAGCAGCGCAGCAAGGCCATTCTCGTCGGCATCATAGCCGCTACCGTACTGCGTATCGGTTTTGCGTCGGTAACGGTGCACCTGCTCCAGATCATCGGGCTTGTGCTCGTCGGCGGGCTGCTGCTGCTTTGGGTGTGCTGGAAGATGTGGCGCGAACTGCGCACCAGCCATGCCGAGGTCCATGCCGCACAGGAGGCACTGGCCAATGCCGACCTCAATGCCGACGGCACCATTGCCGCTGGAGCGCCCCAGAAGACCTTCCGTCAGGCGGCCATCCAGATCGTCATCGCCGACGTTTCCATGTCGCTGGACAACGTGCTCGCCGTCGCCGGTGCCGCCAGGGACCATCCCACCGTCCTGGTCATCGGGCTTGTCTTGTCGATTGCGCTGATGGGGTTGGCGGCAGCCTGGATCGCGCGGCTGCTCGAGCGCCATCGCTGGATCGCCTATATCGGCCTTGCCATCATATTCTACGTGGCGATCGACATGATCTACCGCGGCTCTACCGAGGTTCTGCCGGTTATGACTTCGATGCTTTGACGGTCAGCCGCTGCTGCCGGAAAACGAGATCGCCGCCAACAGTCCGGCGGCGATGCGAAGTCCCGCGCCTGCCGCAACGGTCATCTGCGGCAGGATGAGCCATTCGAGTGTCCAGGCAGCGCCCGAACGCTCGTTTTCATGCACCAGAGCCTGATGCATGCCGGCGACAAGCGTCGCATTGAAGCGGGCCAGTGCAACAAGCGCCTCGGCTCCCACCGGATTGACCTTGTGCGGCATAGCGGACGACCCGCCACCGCTGGCAAGCCGGATTTCGCCGACTTCGTTTTGCGCCATGAGCGCGATGTCCTGCCCCGTCTTGCCAAGCGAGCCTGTGACGAGTGACAGCCAGGACGCATACGCAGCGATCCCGTCCCTCTCGCTGTGCCTTGGACGCTTTGGGGCGCCAAGCCCCAGCTTTGTGGCAAGTGCCTGAGAAACCGCGTCCGCCTTGTCTCCAAGCCGGTCCAACGTACCGGCAGCGCCGCCGAAATGGAGGATCGCAACGTCGCGGCGAATATCCGGCAGGCGCTCACCGCATCGCGCCAAAGGCTCGCGCCAGCTGGCGATCTTGCGCGATGCCGGCACCGCAATTGCGGCCTGCATGCGGGTATGCGCCATAACCTCCAGTTGCCCGAAGCGTTTATCGAGACCGGCAAGTGCCGCATCGATCGTTCCCAGTCTCTCGGCAAACAGGGCGAATGCCTTGTTCAGGCGCAGTGCGAGGCTGGTGTCGATGACATCCTGGCTGGTTGCGCCGAAATGAACGTGCTTGCCGTGTTCGCCCGCCGCCGCGCGCAGCTGCCGCACCAGCTCCGGCACGACCACACCATCGCGGGCGGTAGCCTCGCGCAGCGCCGAGGTGTCTGCCCGAAACCCGGCTACGGCTTTTTCGATCGCAGCCGCCGCATCTGCCGGAATGACGCCTGCCGCCGCTTGCGCGCTCGCAAGTGCGGCCTCGAATGCCAGCATGGCGTCGAGATCGGCTTTCGCCGAAAACAGTTCCGCGGTTTCCGCGTCGCCCAGGAAACCGGCCAGAAATGGGTGGTCGAAGCTCGAAACCGTCAATGTGCCGCGGCTCAGATGTCGAAAAACACAGTTTCTTTGTCACCTTGCAGGTGAATGTCGAAACGGTAGCCGTTTCCGTCGCGCGGCGCCAGCAAAGTGGGCACCCTCACGCGATGTTCGATCCGAGCCAACACCGGGTCCTCGGCATTCGCCGCTTCTTCATCGGCGAAATACATGCGCGTGGATAGCCCTAGATTGATGCCCCGCGCTACGATCCAGAAGGTGATGTGCGGAGCCATCAGCCGCCCGTCGCGAAACGGAACGCGCCCGGGTTTGATCGTCTCGAAGCGGAATTCGCCGTCCTGCATATTGGTCGGGCTGCGCCCCCAGCCGGTGAAGTTCGGATCGGCCGAGCCGCGCATTTCAGCCGGGCTGTTGTAGAGCCCCTCGGCATCCGCCTGCCAGATTTCCACCATCGCGTCTTTCAGTGCTGTGCCGGAGCCATCGAATATCTGTCCGGTGACGGTGATGCGTTCGCCCCTGGTCTTGTCGTTGACCATCGATATGCCGAGGTCGGCCTCGTATACGCCCTCTATCTCGGCGAAATTGGGCGTCAGCCCGATATGCACATAAGGCCCGGCGGTCTGCGATGCCGATTCCTTCAACCTGCCCAGCGGCTGCGCCATCTCAGCTTCCCTCCAGACGGTTTTCGAACATGGTGGAGCGCCGTCCCCGCAGCACGATGTCGAACTTGTAGGCCCGCGCGTCCATCGGCAGCGTCGCTTCCATGTCGAGCGCCGCGACCAGTCCCTCGATTGCCTCGCGTCCGGGGATCGTATCCACGATCGGGCATTTCCAGATCAGCGGATCACCCTCGAAATACATTTGCGTGATCAGCCGCTGCGCAAAGCCGTGGCCGAATATCGAAAAATGGATATGCGAAGGCCGCCAATCGTTCACCCGGTTCGGCCAGGGATAAGGCCCGGGCAGAATCGTCCTGAAGCTGTAATTGCCCTCCTCATCGGTGATCGTACGGCCGCAGCCGCCGAAATTGGGGTCGAGCGGCGCGATGTAACCTTCCTTCCTGTGCCGGTAGCGGCCGCCAGCATTGGCCTGCCAGAATTCAAGCAGCGCGCCGGCGACACCCTTGCCGCGTTCGTCGAGCACGCGGCCGTAAACGATGATGCGCGGTCCGATCGCGCTTTCGCCAGGTTTGGCAAAGTTGTGGATCAGGTCATTGTCGAACTCGCCCAGAATGTTATGGCCGAAAACCGGGCCGGTGATTTCGGATAGCGTGTTGTCGAGCGAAATCAGCGCTTTTTGCGGCGCGCGCAGCACCGAGGTCTTGTATTGCGGCGCGAATGCTGGCGGGTGCCAGCCCAGGTCGCGCTGGAAGAACGATCCCGTTTCGGGTTTGCTGTTCGATAATACGCTCATACGCTGCCCCCATCGAGTTCTTCGAACACCTGATTGACGACCTTCATGGCATGGTTGGCGCGCGGCACGCCGGCATAGATCGCCACATGCAGCATCGCTTCCATGATGTCGTCGCGGCTGGCTCCGGTGTTCACGGTGGCGCGCGTGTGCAGCGCAAGCTCCTCGAAGTTGCCGAGCCCGGCGAGCAGCGCCAGCGTGATCATCGAGCGCTCGCGCTTGCTGATTGTGCCGCGCGACCACACGTGCCCCCATGCGGCTTCGGTGATGAGTTCCTGAAATGGCTCGTCGAGCGGTGTCTTGGTTGCTTCCTTGCCGTCGACATAGGCAGCGCCCAGCACCTCGCGGCGTGTCTGCATGCCCTGCCGGTAGCGTTCGTTTCGTTCCTTGCTCATTCGCTTCTCCTGACGCGGCGGCCTAATAAGGCAACCCGACATAATTTTCGGCCAGCGCGGTCCGGGCCGCGCGCGAGCTGATGAGGTAGTCGAGCTCGGCTTCCTGAATGCGTTGGCCGAACGCACCCTGCTCGTCAAAGCGGTGCAGCGTGGTGGTCATCCACCAGGAAAAACGCTCGGCTTTCCAAATGCGCGACAAAGCCTTTGCCGAATAGGCATCGATGCCCGCATCGGATTTCTCGGCGTAATGCTCGCGCAGCCCATCGAAGAGGTACCGTACGTCGCTGGCGGCGAGGTTGAGCCCCTTCGCCCCGGTTGGCGGCACGATGTGCGCCGCATCGCCTACCAGAAACAGCCGCCCGAAACGCATGGGCTCAGCCACGAAGGAGCGCAGCGGCGCGATGGATTTTTCGAATGATGGAGTGGTCTTCATGCGCTCCGCAACATCGGCGGGCAATCGCCGGCGTATCTCGTCCCAGAAACGCTCGTCGCTCCAGTTTTCCACCCTGTCGTCCAGCGAGCACTGCACGTAATAGCGGCTGCGCGTCATCGACCGCATCGAGCACAGCGCGAAACCGCGCGGGTGGTTGGCGTAGATCAGCTCATGGCTGACCGGCTCGACCTCGGCCAGGATGCCCATCCAGCCGAACGGATAGACACGCTCGTAATTGGTGATCGCGTCGGCAGGCACTGATTTGCGCGAGATGCCGTGAAAACCGTCGCAGCCGGCGATGAAATCGCAGTCGAGCCGCTGTTCCTTGCCGCCGTGCTCGAACGTTACAAAGGGCGCGTCGCCATCGAAGCCCTGCGGGCTCACATTCGCGGCTTCGTAGATGGAAGTGCCGCCGGTCGCCTCGCGCCTGTCCATCAGATCGCGGGTCACCTCTGTCTGCCCATAGACCATGACGCGCTTGCCGCCGGTCAGGCCATGCAGGTCGATGCGGTGATGGGCGCCATCGAACGCGACATCGAACCCGTCATGCGGCAAGCCTTCGGCGTGCATGCGCTCGCCCGCACCTGCCTCGTCCAGCATGGCGACCATGCCCTCCTCGAGCACGCCGGCCCGCACCCGGCCAAGCACGTAATCTTTCGAGACGCGCTCCAGAATGACATTGTCGATGCCGGCGTCTGTCAAAAGCTGCCCCAGAAGCAGCCCCGACGGACCGGAACCAATAATCGCGACTTGCGTCCGCAAACCGCCCTCCTCTGCGACCCGGGAATTACCAGCTTGCGGCGATCACCCGCGCGCGGCAATGGACAATTCCGTCATTCGATTGCACTAATGGAACATGGACAAACATCGCAATCGGGTTCCGAACTATCGTCTATACCGCGAGGAACGTGGAGAAACCGGGGATTTCTGGCTGCATTGCGAGACGATCCCCGAACGCACTTCGCTGCACAATTACGAGATCACGCTGCACCGGCACGACACGCTGTTCCAGCTTTTCCTGCTCACGGCGGGCAGCGGCGAAGTTGGCGGCAACGACAGGATCGGGCGCATCGAAGCGCCGTGCGCGCTGCTGATCCCACCCGACGCGGTGCATGGCTTCAGCTTCGCCCGCGACGTTGACGGAGTGGTGATTACCGCCCTGGCGGACAAGCTGAAGGCCGTCGCGGCGGGAGACCGGCGCGTGGCGGAATTCGTTTCGCATATGCGCGCTGTGCCGCTCGTATCGCCGGCAGGTGCGGCGGCAATTCGGGCATTGAAAGCACTGGAGGCGGAGCTCGCCGCGCCCGCCGCCGGGCGGCTGGCCATGCTGGAAGCACTGATGACGCAGGCGATCGTCAGCCTCGCGCGCGCGGCTATCGCGAGCAATCCGCAGAATTCGCAGGCAAGCGGCGCACGCGCGCAGCGCATCGACGACCTGATGGCCCTCGTCGGCGCGCATTACCGCCAGCACCGGCCGGTAACCTTTTACGCCGAGCGGCTGGGCATCACCCCCACCCATCTCAACCGCGTAGCGCGCGCTGAAACCGGACTTTCGGTGCAGGGACTGCTGACGCAGCGCCTCGTGGAGGCGGCGCAGCGCGATCTCGTCTTTTCGCCGACCCCGGTCAACAAGATCGCATATGCCCTGGGTTTTGCCGACCCGGCCTATTTCAACCGCTTCTTCCGCCGTGCGGTAGGCACGACGCCCGGCGCATTCCGTGCTGCCGAGCACCGGCGCATGGCTCTCCAATAAAGAAAGGGGCGGTTGCCCGCCCCTTTCAGCTTCCGGCATTCCGGAATTTTACATCGCGTCTGTGATGTCCGACGTCCAGGCGCCTGACGGCTCTTTCTCGATGATGCCCTGCTTGAGCACGGCATCGGCGGTGCGCTCATAGGCGTCGACCGGCAGCTTCGCGTCCGGCTCGCCGATCAGCTTGGCCACCTCGCCCATCATGCGGACCTGGTGGTTTTCATCCTGGCCGCCATTGTCCATGACGATCGAGGCAGCTTCCTCGGGATTGGCGATTGCATACTCCCAGCCCTTCATGGAAGCGCGCACGAAACGCACCATCTTGTCCTTGAATGCGGGGTCGGCAAGGTCACCTTCCATCGCATAGAGACCGTCTTCAAGCAGGTCGACGTCCAGCGCCGAATAGTTGAAAACGATCAGGTCGTCGGCCTGGTAGCCGGCATCGATGAGCTGCCAGTACTCATTGTAGGTCATGACCGAGATGCAATCCGCCTGCTTCTGGATCAGCGGTTGCACGTCGAAGCTCTGCTTCAGCACGGTCACGCCATTGTCGCCGCCCTCGGTCGAATAGCCGAGCTTGTTCATCCAGGCATAGAACGGGTACTCGTTACCGAAGAACCAGACACCGAGCGTGTGTCCCGGGAAGTCCTCGACGGTCTGGACCGGTCCGTCTTTCGGGCACACAAGCTGCATGCCGGCGTTCTTGTAGGGCTGCGCGATATTGACCAGCGGCACGCCCTTGTCGCGCGCGGAAAGCGCACCCGCCATCCAGGTCACGATCACGTCGGCGCCGCCGCCGGCGATCACCTGCTCCGGCGCGATATCCGGACCGCCCGGATTGATCGTCACATCAAGGTCTTCCTCGGTATAGAAGCCCTTGTCCTTGGCGACGAAATAGCCGGCAAACTGAGCCTGCGCGACCCATTTAAGCTGCAGCGTCACCTCATCGGCGGCAAGCGCCTGCGCTGCGGCCAGTGAGAATGCACCTGCCAAAGCTGAAATCATAAGTTTTTTCATCATACTTACCCTCTGAAGTTGGCCTATCCACCACGGATAGACGGGTGCCAGAACGTGACCGCTCTTTCTGCGAGAGCAATCACGCCATAGAAGACGGAACCGGCGAGTGCGGCGACCGCGATTTCCGCCCAAACCATGTCGACATTCATGCGTCCGACTTCGGTCGAGATGCGGAACCCCATACCCACCACCGGTGTGCCGAAGAATTCCGCAACGATAGCGCCAATCAGCGCCAGCGTGGAGTTGATCTTGAGTGCATTGAAGATGAATGGCGCCGCCGCCGGCAGCCGGAGCTTCAACAGTGTCTGCCAGTAGCTGGAGGCATAGGTGCGCATCAGGTCGCGTTCCATGCTGCCGGAAGCGGCGAGTCCCGCGACAGTGTTCACCAGCATCGGGAAGAACGTCATCACAACGACGACCGCAGCCTTCGACTGCCAGTCGAACCCGAACCACATGACCATGATCGGCGCGATGCCGATGATGGGCAGCGCCGAAACCATATTGCCGATGGGCAGCAGCCCGCGCCGCAGAAACAGGAAACGGTCGGCCAGCACCGCAACAACAAAGCCCGCACCGCAGCCCATGATATAGCCTGACAGCACGGCCTTGAAGATGGTCTGATTGACGTCGGCGGCAAGGATCGGGATCGAATTGGCCAGCCGCGCGCCGATAGCGCTCGGCGGCGGCAGCAGCACGAACGGCACGCCGGCGCCGCGCACGATGGCCTCCCACATGATCAGAATCCATATTCCGAACAGCGCCGGCACAATGAGCCTGATGGCGTAGTCCGGCAGCTTTCCGGCCGGACGCATCGCCGAAAGCACGGTCACGAGTTGCCAGGCGAGCAGCCAGGCCGCGATCAGCAGGAGGAAGTATGCCGTTCCGGCCGTACCTTCGCCGCCCGCTATGCCGTTGATCAGCATCCACGCGGTTCCGTGGGCGGCGACGAACAGCGCGATCGCAGAAACAAGCGGCCCCGGCCGCAGGCTGGCCACAAGCGCACCGGCAAGCAGCAAAATGACGGCCGACAAGGCGAAGCCGCTGCCGGCCATCGACGCCGTGCCGCCGGCCGCGGGCAGCGCGATCAGCGCCGCCAGCGCAGCAAGCGACGCGAGCATAACCTGCCAGGAGGGGCGCAAACGCGTCATGCCGGCCTCACCCCCATGGCGCGCTCCGTCATCCGCCCGACGGCGCCGACCGTGGTCACGAGCAGAACCGCGACCACCGAACCCGCGACCAGCGCTGCAAAAATGTCGATCGTCTGGCTGTAATAGGCGCCGCCGAGAAGCTTGGCGCCGATACCCGCCACGGCGCCGGTCGGCAACTCGCCCACAATCGCTCCGACAAGGCTCGCCGCGACGGCCACCTTCATCGAAGCGAACAGAAACGGCACCGATGCCGGCAACCGGAGCTTCCAGAACACGTTTGCGCGACTGGCATTGTAGGTGTGCATCAGATCGAGATAGGCGGTTTCGGGCGACCGCAGGCCCTTCACCATGCCAACGGCCACCGGGAAAAATGACAGATAGGTCGATATCAAGGCCTTGGGGATCAGCCCTGTCAGCCCGACCGCCGCCAACACCACCACGATCATCGGCGCCAGCGCCAGAATGGGGATGGTCTGCGAGGCAATGATCCACGGCATCAGGCTGCGGTCGAGCGCCAGCACGTGTACGATGCCGACAGCGATCAGAATGCCCAGCACGGTGCCGAACAGAAAGCCCAGCAACGTCGACGAAAGCGTCACCCAGGAGTGGTAGACGAGGCTGCGCCCGCTGGTCACTTTGCGCAGGAACGTGTTTTCAAAGAAGTTCACCGCCACCTGGTGCGGCGCCGGCAGTGTCGGCTTCGGCTGCGACATGGTCTGTCCGACAAACTCGGTAAATGTGGTTTCCGTGCCGGTGCGCTCATTCAGGTTGCGCTGAAACGGCGCGTTCATGAAATAGGCGCCGAGATACCAGACCACCACGATGCCAGCGAGGATGGTGAGAACCGGGAGGTACCTGCTCATGCCGCGCTCCGCCAGCGCATGAGAAGGGTCGGCACGCCCTCCTCGGTGTCGTCGTCGCGCCGTTCGGGCACCTCGTGAAAACCCTCGCGTTCGTAGAACCGCCTGGCAGCCACGTTGAGCTCGAAGACGGTAAGTTCGAGCTGCGCCGGATATTGCAGCTTCAGCTCATCCAGCAGCATTTTGCCCAGCCCGCTCCGGCGATAGCCGGGTGCGATGTAGATCGCATACAGAAAGCCGTCCGCAACGGAGACATAAGCTGCAATTTCGCCGCCCACATCGGCAACGAGCACGGTGCGCTTCTGCAAAAGCTCGGGCGTAAAGAAGCCGGCAAGCTCGTCGCGCGATTTGGTGCGCGACAGCCACTCGGTCTGGTCGATGTAATCGTTGATGATCACCGCGCATGCCGGCAGATCGGCCGCCGTCGCAGGGCGGATTGCGGGCAGCCTCCCCTGAGCGCACTCAATCGTCATAGCTGTGCCCTGCCCTCAGACCATCGCGCACGCGCGCCGCAATGGTGAGGAATTCCGGCGTCTCGCGGATGTCCAGCGGCCGCTCCGCCGGCAAAGTCGATTCGATCACGTCCGTCACGCGCCCCGGCCGCGGGCTCATGACAACGATCTTTGTCGACAGATAAACCGCCTCGGGAATGGAATGGGTAACGAAGCAGATCGTCTTTTGGGTGCGCGCCCAAAGCTCAAGAAGCTGCTCGTTAAGATGATCGCGCACGATCTCGTCGAGCGCGCCGAAAGGTTCGTCCATCAGGAGCAGGTCGGCATCGAATGCAAGCGCGCGCGCAATTGATGCGCGCTGCTGCATGCCGCCCGAAAGCTGCCAGGGAAACTTCTTTTCGAAGCCGGTCAGGTTCACCAGCTCCAGCGTGGCTGCCACACGCGAACGCTGCTCGGTTTTCGACAGACCCATGATCTCGAGCGGCAGCGCAACGTTGCGCTCGATGGTACGCCACGGATAAAGGGCGGCTGCCTGGAAAACATAGCCATAGGCACGGTTTTCCCGCGCCTGCGACGGAGTCATCCCGTTGACGGAGATACGGCCGGCGGTCGGCTGTTCGAGGTCGGCTATGACGCGCAAAAAGGTCGTCTTGCCGCAGCCGGACGGGCCGATGAAAGAGACAAACTCGCCCTTGCCGATCGTCAGGCCAACATCGGAAAGCGCGTGCACCGGCCCGTCATTGGTCTGGAACGTCAGCGAAAGGTCTGCAGCCTCCACGACGGTCGGCGTTTCCTTGCTCGCTGGCATGACGGTGCTGGCTGGCGCGTTCATATGTCCCCTTGCCCTATCCGTTTCTATCCGCCGGCACCCGCAACTGCGCCGCTTTCATCCAAGAACTTTCGCGCCAGCGGAAACATCCGGTTCTTCGTAAGCGGCGCGAGCTCAAGCCCGGTCTCGATGCCCACCTCTACCCAACGCGCATCCTCGATCTCGGCTGCCGGCGTCACCGGTCCGGCGACGCGCATGGCAAACGTATGCGCAACCACATTTGCGTCGGGTTCGTTTGCCGCAACCTCGGAATAGATTCCGAGGAACTTCATACTGTCCGCCTCGGCGTGAAGCGCAATTTCTTCCTGCAGTTCCCGCGTCAGTGCTTCCGATGGCGTTTCACCCGCATCGATCTTACCGCCAGGCTGCATGAATGCCCGGGTGCCGCGCTTTCTCACGAGAAGCATCTCGTCGCGGTCATTGAGCAGTATCGCTGCCGATATGGCGATTTGCGTTTGGGTCAATTACACCCCCGACGCCGGAATTCCGGTACGTTCCACCTTGCGCGGTGCGACGACTTCCTTCCACTGCGACAATGCCTTGCTGACGGGCCCGCTCGCTTCGCGCGGAACGAACTCGCCATGGCCGGGCTGCGCCTTGACTTCGAAATTGTCGACTGCGATCTCGCCGCGCGTCAGAACATATTTCGGCAGGCCTTTGACCTCGATGCCTTCGAAGACGTTGTAGTCGATCGCCGACTGCTGGTTCTTGGCCGAAATGGTCTTCTTCTTTTCCGGATCCCAGACCACGATATCGGCGTCCGCGCCTTCCACGATCGCACCTTTCCTCGGATAAAGGCCGAAGATCTTGGCTGTATTGGTGGACGTGACGGCGACGAACTCGTTCATCGTCAGCCGCCCGGTGCCCACACCATAGGTCCACAGCACCGGCATACGGTCTTCGAGGCCGCCGGTGCCATTCGGGATCTTGGTGAAGTCGCCGACGCCGTAGCGCTTCTGTTCCGTGGTGAAGGCGCAATGGTCGGTTGCCACCACCTGCAGCGAACCGGCGGCAAGCCCGGCCCACAGCGAATCCTGATGCTGCTTGTTGCGGAACGGCGGGCTCATCACGCGCCGCGCGGCATGGTCCCAGTCGGGATTGGAGTATTCGCTCTCGTCCAGCACCAGGTGCTGCACCAGCGGCTCGCCATAAACGCGCATGCCCTTCTGCCGCGCCCGGCGGATCGCCTCGTGGCTCTGCTCGCAGGAGGTGTGCACGACATAGAGCGGCACGCCCGCCATGTCGGCGATCATGATCGCACGGTTGGTGGCCTCGCCTTCGACTTCCGGCGGGCGGGAGAAGGCATGCGCTTCGGGCCCGTCATTGCCTTCGGCAAGAAGCTTCGCCTGCATCTGCGCGACCACATCGCCGTTTTCGGCGTGAACCATCGGCAAACCACCGAGTTCGGCGCAGCGCTGGAACGACGAATACATCTCGTCGTCATTCACCATCAGCGCGCCCTTGTAGGCCATGAAGTGCTTGAAGGAGGTGATGCCCCGTTCGATGACTTCGGGCATCTCGTTGAATACCTGTTCGCCCCACCAGGTGATCGCCATGTGGAAGGAATAGTCGCAGCAGGCACGGGTCGACTTGTTGTCCCAGCGCTTGATCGCATCGAGCAGCGATCCGCCGGGATCGCCCAGGCAGAAATCGATCACCGTGGTCGTACCGCCGGAAAGGGCGGCGCGCGTGCCGCTCTCGAAATCGTCCGAGGAATAGGTACCCATGAACGGCATTTCGAGATGGGTATGCGGGTCGATGCCGCCCGGCATCACGTAGCAGCCGGTCGCATCGATCTCATGGTCGGCGTGCAGGTCCGGGCCGATCCCCACGATCTTGCCGTGCTTGATCAGCACATCCGCCTTCCATGTGCGGTCGGCGGTGACGATAGTGCCGTTCTTGATGACTTTGGACATTCCGGAACTCCCACTGCTTTAGTTGCTCGACCCGACGTAGAACGCTGTTCCAGCGGATCGAAATTATTGCCCGCTTGCGACCCCCAATCGGAATGGCGCCGCGACAAGCTGAACAATCGCCAGCGGCACAAAAGGCGCGAACAATGCCGTTGCGACCGTTTCGAAATTCATGCCGCGCGGATCGATTGCAAAAACAAGCGCCAGGGTGATTGCACCAGCTGCCACTGCCCCGATGATGAAATTGTATTTGACGGTCAGGAACACCCCGAATGCCATGGCCAGCCAGTACGGCGATACGACCAGCATCGTGAGAGGCGCCAGAACGAGTTTGAGTTCAAGCGCGAACATCAGACCCGCGAGCGCCAGAACTGCAAGGGGCAGGTAGACCTTGAGGAGCATCACTCCACGATCTCCGCGGTCTCGATCACCGCATGCATCAAAACGTCTGCGCCGGCGCTCGCCCACTCCTTGGAAATCTCTTCCGCTTCGTTGTGCGACAGCCCGTCGACACAGGGGCACATCACCATCGCGGTCGGCGCAACGTCGTTGATCCAGCAGGCGTCGTGCCCCGCGCCCGACACGATGTCGCGATGTGAGTAGCCGAGCCGCTCCGCCGCATCCCGCACCGCCTTCACGCAATTCTCGTCGAAGGCCGGTGGGTCGAACTGACCGACGATCTTGCTTTCGAACTGGACGCCGATCGCTTCGCACAGCTTCGGCGCCTTCTCGTTGAATTCATCCAGCATCGCATTAAGCACATAGATCAGATGCGAGCGGAAATCGATGGTGAAGACCACCTTGCCCGGGATGATGTTGCGCGAGTTGGGGTAGACATCGACATGCCCGATCGCGCCCACCGCGTTGGGCTGATGTTTCATCGCGATCTCGTGCACAAGTTCGGTGATCTGCGCCAGCCCGCGCCCGGCATTCCTGCGCATGTGCATCGGCGTCGAACCGGTGTGACTTTCCTTGCCGGTCACCGTGCATTCGATCCAGCGCAGCCCCTGGCCGTGCGTCACGACGCCGATATCGATGCCCTCGGCTTCGAGGATCGGTCCCTGCTCGATGTGCAGCTCGAAGAAAGCGTGCATCTTGCGTGCGCCGACCTTTTCATCTCCCAGCCAGCCTATGCGCTTCAGCTCGTCGCCGAACTTCTTGCCCTTGGCATCCTCGCGGTCATAGGCCCAGTCAAGCGTGTGTTTGCCGGCAAACACGCCCGAAGCAAGCATGGCCGGTGCAAAGCGCGTGCCCTCTTCGTTGGTCCAGTTGGTGACGACGATGGGGTGCTTGGTCTTGATGCCGAGATCGTTGAGCGTGCGGATGATTTCCAGGCCGCCGAGCACACCGAGAACGCCGTCATATTTGCCGCCGGTCGGCTGCGTATCGAGATGCGACCCGACATAGACGGGAAGCGCGTCGGGATCTGTGCCCTCCCGGCGCGCAAACATGGTGCCCATCTCGTCGAGGCCCATTTCGAGCCCCGCGTCCTCGCACCATTTTTTGAAGAGCGCCCGGCCCTCACCGTCTTCGTCGGTCAGGGTCTGGCGGTTGTTGCCGCCGGCAATCCCCGGTCCGATCTTGGCCATCTCCATGAGTGTGTCCCAGAGACGGTCTGCATTTATACGAAGGTTCTCGCCGGGGGCTGCCATCAGTTCTCCTAGTCGATTGATCTCAACACTTCGCGCACGTGGTCGATCAACTCCGCGATCTGCTCCTTCGAGATGATCAGCGGCGGCGACATGGCAATGATGTCGCCGGTCGTGCGGATGAGCGCTCCGCGCTCATATGCTTTGAGGAAGGCCGAGAAAGCGCGCTTCGTCGGCTGCCCGGCGATCGGCTCCAGTTCCACCGCGCCCACCAGGCCGATATTGCGCACGTCGATCACATGCGGCTCCCCCCTGAGCGAGTGAAGCGCGTCTTCCCACACGGGAGCGAGCTCTGCGCCGCGCGTGAGCAGGCCCTCTTCCTTGTAGGTCTCAAGCGTGCCGAGACCGGCGGCACACGCAATCGGATTGCCCGAATAGGTGTAGCCGTGGAAGAACTCGATCATGTGCTCGGGGCCGTTCATGAACGCGTCGTGGATTTCCGACTTCACGAACACCGCACCCATAGGGATTACACCGTTGGTCACGCCCTTGGCAGTGGTCATGATGTCGGGAATGACGCCGAAATAGTCGGCAGCGAACGGAGTTCCCAGACGGCCGAAGCCGGTGATGACCTCGTCGAAAATCAGCAAAATGCCATGCTTGTCGCAGATATTGCGCAGCCGCTGCAGATAGCCCTTCGGCGGAATGAGCACGCCGGTCGATCCGGCGACAGGTTCCACAATCACCGCCGCAATCGTCGAGGCGTCGTGCAACGTGACGATACGCTCCAGTTCGTCCGCCAGATCAGCGCCATGCTCGGGCACGCCGCGCGTAAATGCATTCTTCGCCGGCAGATGCGTATGCGACAGATGGTCGACGCCGGTCAGCATGTTACCGAACATCTTGCGGTTGGCGACGATGCCGCCCACCGAGATGCCACCGAAATTGACGCCGTGATAGCCGCGTTCGCGGCCGATCAACCGTGTGCGCGAGCCCTCGCCGCGGGCGCGGTGATAGGCAAGTGCCATCTTGAGCGCGGTATCGACGGACTCAGAGCCCGAATTGGTGAAGAAGACATGGTCCATGCCCTCCGGCGCGATCTCGACAAGCCGGTTGGCGAACTCGAATGCGATTGGGTGGCCCATCTGGAACGCCGGGGCGTAGTCGAGCTCACCCGCCTGCTCCTGGATCGCCTGAGTGATCTTCGGCCGGCAGTGGCCGGCATTCACGCACCACAGTCCCGCCGTGCCGTCGAGCACCTGGCGCCCGTCGCTGGTGGTATAGTGCATGTCCTTGGCGCCGACGAGCATGCGCGGCGTCTGCTTGAACTGCCTGTTTGCCGTGAACGGCATCCAGAATGCATTGAGATCGTTAGGCGCTACCTTGAGCCTGTTTGACATGACCAAGCCTTTCTTCAAACCCCTGCATTATTGCGGCCAACGCTTGGTTTTCGGCGCATATCTGTGATACGCAATTTTTGACCGATTGGACAAACGTTAGCATCGCCACTATGGCGGTCAAGCGAATAGTAGGGGATTTGCAACGCGTGAAGAGCGCTCCACATGTTCGGAACCTCTGGTCCAAGAGTTTGGTCCAGCGTGGTGCGAACGTGGTGGTCATCATCTAGGCCGGCTATGGACGCAGCAGCCAAACCCCGCACCACCCGCATCCAGGTTCAGAAGCGCGAGTTGATACTGGACGCCGCGCTCGATGTATTCTCCACCAACGGGTTCCGCGGCTCGACAATCGACCAGATCGCAGATGCGGCGGGCATGTCGAAGCCCAATCTGCTCTATTATTTCAAATCCAAGGAAGACATTCACACCACGCTCATCGAGCGCCTGCTGGAGACCTGGCTGGCGCCGCTGCACGAGATCGACGATATCGGCGACCCGATGACGGAGTTGAGGGCCTATATCCGCCGCAAGCTGGAGATGGCACGCGACTACCCGCGTGAAAGCCGCCTCTTTGCCAACGAAATTCTTCAGGGCGCGCCGCGCATCATGCCGCTGCTCGAGGACCAGCTGAAATCGCTGGTCGATGAAAAGGCGCACATCATCAAGGGCTGGATGCGCGACGGCAAGATTGCCCAGACCGACCCCAGGCACCTGATTTTCGCGATCTGGGCAACAACCCAGCACTACGCCGATTTCGATGTGCAGGTGCGCGCGGTGCTGGGCCCGGACCGCGGCGGCGATGGCCGCTTTGACGACGCTGCGCGGTTTCTTGAGCAGCTGTTCCTCGAGGGATTGCGGCCCTGACCGGGCAGCGAACCTAAGGTCGGCTGGGCCCGCACGGACCGCCCATGGTGCGGCCTATGCCTGCCTGACCGGGTGAATGGCATGAAACGACACGCAAAGCCTGTTCCAGATATTGATCATGCCGACCGCGACGGTGAGTTTCGAAAGTTCCTCCTCGGAGAAATGCGCCAGCGCGGCCTTGTACAGCCCGTCACTCACGCCTTCGCCGGCGATCAGTGTCACTGCCTCGACCCAGGCAAGGGCGGCACGTTCGCGTTCGGAAAAGAGCGGCGATTCCTTCCAGGCGGCAACGAGATAAAGCCGCTGTTCACTCTCTCCGTCCTCGCGCGCCTCGTTGCTGTGCATGTCGACGCAGTAGGAACACCCATTGATCTGCGACGCACGTAGCTTGATCAGGTGCAGCAGGCTCGGTTCCAGACCGCATTCGTTGACGGCGGTGTTGAGCGCCATTACCCGTTTCATCAGGTCGGGCGCCTTTTCGTAAAAGTTCAATCGCGGTGTCATCTCCGCTCCTTTCCTCGCTGATTGTTGGAGGGTTTCTGGGGACGCTGGTTGCGGGCCGCAAAGGCGCAGGCCCGTTCGACCACCCGCGGATCCGCGCCGACCACGAACTCATCGACGATGTCGCTAAGCTTTTCGCGGCGGAGCGCTGCCCGGTACGCAGCTTCCGCGCGCAGCATCGCCGCGTTGATGCCGCAGGGTTTCGGGTATGCGGACGCTGGAAGCGGCGCGGGCCCGCGGCGGCGTATCTCCATGCAGCGAAAGCCCGGCTGCGGGCCTTCGACGGCAACAACAATGTCGAACAGCGTAATCCGGTCTGCGGGCCGGGCGAGCCGGTAGCCGCCCGCCGGGCCGGGTACGGATTCCAGAATGCCGGCAGCCGACAGCGCCTGCAGGTGCTTGAGAAGATAGCTCGGCGAGAGGCCGAACTGCGTTGCCAGCGCGCTGGCCGGCAGCGTTGCGTCTCCATCTGCACCCGCAAGAGCTGCCGCGCAGTGAATTGCAGCTTCAACGCCTTCGTTCAGTTTCATCGTCGAGTTCCCAGTCTAAGTGTCTCTATCATCGATAATAATTATCCACGATAGAGACAATGCCGACGGCCGGTTGATCCAGCGACCCGGCTCGGAGAGCGGTTAGCCGTCCGGCGCCAGTGCGAGAACGATGAGACCCAATACCGTCAGGGCAGCGCCAGCGGCGATGCTGAGCGGCGCCCAGCCATGGCCCAGCAGCCCCTCGAAGAGAATGACGAATGACGGCGTGAGGTAGTTGTAGGCCAGCACCTTGGCGGCGGGAATGCGCAGAGCCGCGAACTGCAGCAGGAAAAACGTGCCAGCGGTAGTGAATATGGAAAGATAGGCGATCACGACCCAGACCACCGCCGGCAGCGAAACCCAGTCGGTGGCGGCAATCTCGCCCGCACCCCAAAGCGCAATCCACAGCCCGGTTGCCACAAGCGTCCAGAAGGTGAAGGCCAGCACGGGGTCGCCGCGGTTGAACTTCTTCACCAGCGGCGCATAGGCCGCGTGGCAGGCAACCCCGGCGATAAAAATCAGCTCGCCCTGCCCGATCCGGAACCCGAGCAGCGCATCCAGATCTCCGCCGAAGATCACCCACACCGCACCGCAGCCCGCGATGACCAGCGACACCACCACCAGCGCGCGCGGCACCTGCCCGAGAAACAGGTAACCGAAGACAGCTGCCAGAACGGGCATGAGCGTGAACACTGCGCCCGTCGAAACCGGCGTCGTCAGCCGCAAGGCGACGAACATGGTGACGAAAAACACAGCCATCAGTGCGCCGAGCAATGCAAAGCGCCAGGGACTGCCCGCCACGCGGAGCCCGCCGCGCAGCAGCAGCATGCCCGCCGCCGCCATCAGCGCGACGGCGACGGCGAACCGAACAGCATTGATCGCCGAGGGCCCGAGGTGAGGCGCCGCAATCGCGCCCAGCGAATAGGAGCCCGAAACCAGCGCCGCAAACAGCAGCATGGCCAGATGCGCCAGCAGCTTTTCGCTGCCGACCGCATGTAGGTCTCTTGTGAGCGTGTCAGACACGGGCGGGTCCGCAGACTGAACCAACGATGCGAACCCGCCCGGTCAGGGAGGAACCATACGGCAGCGACTTGCGCCGCCGGCTAATCGAGATGCCCGGCAATCCATTCCACCGACATGGGAACCATCTCTTCGTCGATCGTCTGGGGGCCGACGAATGCATTCCAGACATGGTCGGAATCGATAACTGCCAGGGATTCCTCGCCGTCATGATAGGTCATCAGAACTTCGCCCAGCGCGGGCTGCGGCCAGACCACATCGTCGCGCGTACCCACAATCACCTTGAGCGGACCGTCATAGTCTGACACAGCGCCCACCGTGCTTGTGGTCGCGAGTTCGTGGAAGAAGCCCGCATTGAGTGTCGTTTCCGCACCCCAGGGCAACGTGAAGGTGAAGGGCGTATCGGCCTGCGCCTTCAGCGCCTTTGCGAGTGTTTCGGCGCCGACCATCGGCTCGAAATTATGCAGCGGAAACACCGCCGGCGCCCACAAGACCAGAGCGTCGACGTCATCCTCCCGCGCGGCAGCGGCATGTGCGCCGACAAGTCCGCCCTGCGACCATCCGATGATGGCCAGCTTCGAGCCGTCGACATCGGCGTGCACCTTCAGCCAGTCGATCGTTGCAACTGCATCTGCGATCTGACCGCTGAAGGTGGTGTCTTCCCACTTGCCTTCGCTCTCTCCCGAGCCGCGGAAATCGATGCGCAGGCTGGCATAGCCCGCCTCCGCCAGAAGACGGGCACTGCGCGAAAACACCCCTTCCTCCGTGCCCGCGACCGGCAGTTCGTCACGCGTCCCGGTGAAGCCGTGCAGCAACAGCACCACAGGTGCCCCGCTCACGCCGTCGGGCGTTTCCAGGACGCCGACGACCGTTCCCTTGTCGGTTGCGATGTTGACTGTCGTTTCCGCCGCCTGAGCGCCAAACGCGACTGCCGAAAGCAGCCCGGCGGCCGCAAAAGTCGTTCTCTTCAATTCTGCCTCCCCAGCATTACTCCGCAGCGACTTTAGCCATCGGATTGTTCGGATGTGTCGTCCAGTTTGCGTAATCCGCTTCGACCACCTTGCCGGTACGCTCGTCGACCGCACCCGGCTGCAGCTCTTCCATGGTGATGCAGCCCTCCACCGGACACACGTCCACGCACAGATTGCACGCCACACATTCGGCATCGATCACCTCGAAGCCGCGCTGGCCGTCTATGGTGTTGGCGATCGCCTGATGCGAGGTATCCTCGCAGGCGATGTAGCAGCGGCCGCATTTGATGCAGAGGTCCTGATCGATGCGCGCCTTGGTAATGTAATTGAGGTTGAGAAACTGCCAGTCGGTCACGTTGGGCACGGCGCGCCCGACGATGTGGTCGAGGTTCTTGTGGCCTTTCTCGTCCATCCAGTTCGAGAGGCCCGAGATCATCTCCTGCACGATCTTGAAGCCATAGGTCATGACAGCGGTGCAGACCTGCACATTGCCGGCCCCGAGCGCCATGAACTCGGCCGCGTCGCGCCAGGTGGTGATGCCGCCGATGCCCGAGATCGGCAGCCCCTGCGTTTCCGCATCGCGCGCGATCTCCGACACCATGGACATGGCGATCGGTTTCACCGCCGGCCCGCAATAACCGCCATGCGTGCCCTTGCCGTCGATGGTGGGCTGCGGCGCAAAATTGTCGAGATCGACCGAAGTGATGGAGTTGATCGTATTGATCAGCGAAACCGCATCGGTGCCGCCGGCATGCGCGGCGCGGGCCGGCTTGCGGATATCGGTGATGTTCGGCGTCAGCTTGGTGATGACCGGCATGCGCGTATTGGCCTTGCACCAGCGCACGACCATCTCGACATATTCGGGCACCTGGCCGACCGCCGATCCCATGCCGCGCTCGCTCATGCCGTGCGGGCAGCCAAAATTGAGCTCGATGCCGTCCGCCCCGGTCTCTTCCACCACCGGGAGAATCGCCTTCCAGCTCTCCTCCTCGCACGGCACCATCAGCGAAACTACGATCGCGCGGTCCGGCCAGTCCTTCTTGACCTGCTTGATTTCGCGCAGATTGGTCTGCAACTCGCGGTCGGTGATCAACTCGATATTGTTCAGCCCGAGCAGCCGGCGGTCTGCGCCGTAGATCGCGCCGTAGCGCGGACCGTTGACATTGACGACCGGCGGGCCCTCCTCGCCGAGCGTCTTCCACACCACACCGCCCCAGCCGGCCTGGAAGGCGCGAATGACGTTGTATGCCTTGTCGGTCGGCGGCGCCGAAGCCAGCCAGAACGGGTTTGGCGATTTGATTCCGACGAAATTGCTTCTGATGTCTGCCATGCTCATGCCCTCCCGTTCGAGGTTAGAGACCGGTGGATGGATTCGGCTGCGTCGCGTCCGTGCGCGACGGCCGACACGGTCAGGTCTTCGCCTCCAGCGATGCAATCGCCGCCTGCCCAGACCTTCGCCAGCGAGGTGCGGCCTTCGCCATCGACCTTGATGCGTCCGCCCTCCAGTTCGGGAGCGGCATTGCCGCCGCCGTTCAGCGAACCGGCATCGAGTGTCTGGCCGATCGCCATAAACACCTGGTCGGCTGAAAGCGTCAGCGTCTCGCCTGTACCCGAAAGCTTGCCGCCGGTCTCAGCTGTATATTCAAGCTCGATGCCGGTGACCTTGCCCTTGTCTGCGATCACCTTCTTGGGCTGCAGCCAATGGCGGATCGTCACGCCGTTCGCGGCAGCCAGGTCCTGCTCATATCCGGAAGCGTTCATGCGGTCTTTGCCGCGCCGGTAGCAGATCGTGACGTCTTCGGCACCGAGCAGCTTGGACTGGATGGCGGCGTCGATTGCAGTCATGCCGCCGCCGATAACGACCACACGGCGGCCCACGGGCACGCTGCCCAAATCCTGAGCTTGTCGAAGGGCAGCGATGAATGCCACCGCATTCTCCACGCCATCGGCATCTTCGCCGTCCGCCCGCAACGCGTTGACGCCCGCAAGCCCCATGCCGAGGAACACGGCGTCATATTCACCAGCCAGAGATGCGACGCTGAAGTCGCGCCCCAGTGCCTGGCCGTAGCGGATTTCGATGCCGCCTATGGCAGTTACATAGTCGACCTCGGCCTGCGCAAAACCGTCGACAGTCTTGTAGGCGGCGATACCGTATTCGTTGAGCCCGCCGGCCTTGGGTTTCGCTTCCAGGACGACGACATCGTGCCCGTTGACGGCAAGCCTGTGCGCGCAGGCAAGGCCCGCGGGCCCTGCCCCGACGACGGCGATCTTCCGGCCGGTGGACGCCGCGCGCTTGTAGAACTGCTTGCCCTGCCGCATCGCCTCGTCGGTGGCGTAGCGCTGCAGCCGGCCGATCTGCACCGGCTTGCCTTCGGCGGTCTCGCGCACGCAGACCTCTTCGCACAATGTCTCGGTGGGGCAGACACGTGCGCACATGCCGCCGAGAATATTCTGATCGAAGATCGTCTTTGCGGAGCCGATGGGATTGCCCGTCGCTATCTCGCGAATGAACATCGGAATGTCTATCGATGTTGGACAGGCCTGCATGCAGGGCGCGTCGTAGCAGAAATAGCAGCGGTCGGCCTCGACCAGTGCCTCATGGCCGTCGAGCGGCGGGTGAAGATCGGAAAAGTTGTCCGCGTATCGCGCAGGCTCCAGCCTGCCCGCAGCAATGCCATCTTTGAACTGGCCAGTCGTCATATGCGTTCCCCGACTGTTGTTGTTTCGGGAAAAGCTAGCACGCTTTCATTTTTTATCAATCGGTCAAATTTTGGGTTGTCGAAGCGCTGAGAGGTTCAATCTGCGAGCATTGATTCGATCATTGAACGTTGCGGCTGGCGGCATGGCTTCGAACGCCCCATACCGCGGCAGCGACAGACATTTTTCGACATTCCTGTAGCAGCACCACAATCACATCGGCGTGATAAGAACCGGAAGCGCTTCCAGCCCGGGCGCAAGCGCCTACACTGCCGCAGTTCCAACCCGGAGGCCTTCATGCGTTATGCCCTAGCCATGCTGTTCGTCACCGCTGTCCTTGCCGCTGTCCCGTTTTCTGGCCGGCTGGAGGCACAGGAATGCACCGGCCCCGAATGTGCAACACCGGGCGGCCATCAGTGCGAACGCACGAAAAACGAAACGCCGACAGCCTGAATCCGCCTCAGTGAACGCGGTTGGCGTCGGTCAGCAAAATCCGGTGTTCACCGCCCTGTGACGTGTCGACCTCGCCAATGAGTTCGCCGCCCTGCGCCCTGTCGGCAACTTCCCAGTTGACCCGAGAAAAGACGTACCATCTGGCACGTGGAATACGCTCGAAGGTGAAATTGCCCTGCGCGTCGCAAGTTGCAATCCGCGCCACTTTCTTGAACCGTTCGTCGGCACCAGCCATGGGCATCGGCTGTTTGCCCTCGCGCGCCGTCTCGACCGCCCGGTCGAATGTCGGCGTCTTCGGAAACAGCACCACCGGCGCGCCGGCGCAAACCACAACGCCTCCGCCACGCTGCCTCAGGAATGCCTGCCCGGTTACGGTGGCATCGCCATCGATCGCGTAACGGCCGAACTCGTCATCCGTATAGATGAACGCGAGCTCCTGCACCGGAGGTCCGGTGACGCAGGAGGAAAGTGTAACAACCGCAATCACGAGAACAAGAGAATTGAAACTTCGCACTGAATCCACCCGGTATCGAATGGACGTCAGTATAGAGACAGTTTCTACTTCGCCAATGCTTTTGTCGCCGTCGCCCCGGGCTTGCATCGCATGCGCGATCGCAACCTGTGTGCTTCCTCGGCTTTCAATGCCACCAACGTCGGGGCGAAGGGCGACGTTTTTAGCGGCCCATCGCAACTGGCAGCCCGGCCTGACGCCTGGTTTCGGCGACTGCCGCCTGGATTGACGGCTTCGAGCGCACCGCCTGGCGGCCTGCTTCAATCACCAGTTCCACCTGCTTTTCGTTCAGGGCAAGCCGCGTCGGCACATCGTTCAGCGCGGCATGGCTGCGCGGGTCGGCATCGCGGAACGAGAGATGCTCCACTGTGACGTCGATGTCGCGGCAGTCCCAGCCGGCCGCCGATCCCCTGATGCGCCGCACCTGCGCGCGGCTGAGCCCGCACCGGTAGGCAACGAGCTCGTTCTTCCACTCTTTGATCGCCAGTTTCAGGGCGTCGTAGCCGTCTCTCATCGACGACGTGATTGCGGTGTGGCTCAGCGCCGGAAGCAACTCCCTGATCCTGAGGTCGGCACTGGATGCACCCCAAGCCGGTGCCGCTTCGCGCCCGGCATCGGCAACGATGTAAACGAGCCGCCGCATCCGCACGGCTTCCTCCGGCGACAGCGGTCCGTGGCGCGTTTTCGCCGCCGCGCGTTCCATCGAAAAACCCGCCAGCCCGTTATTGTCGGTCAAACCGCCATCGAGCAGACGCAGCCTTTTGAATTCCGATCTGTCGCGGTAGGCAACGAGCGACCGTGCATAGGCCTTCAGCCGCAATGACGCATCTGGGTCCTCCAGCGCCCGGTCCAGCCAGGCCGGCCGCTGATAGCCGCACTCCGGCGCTTCCGCCGAAACGACGATCGGCGTGAACACCAGCGGGAATGCGGCGGACGCGGCGACGGCGTCGGCCAGCTTGACCTTGTCCAGATCGCTGCACAGCGCCGCGAAAGTGTCGTAAGTGAACAGGAACGGCGTGCCGTGATAGATATCCGAGGCCGTAAGCCAGACAACCGGCGCGTCGGCGCGCTTGAGGCTCTGGAATGTGCTTTGGTCGAACAGGTTCTCGTCCAGCCAGCGCGCGAACTTGCCGCGATCGTTTACCCCGCCGCGCAGAATCCGCACGACGTTGGACGGAACGACGGCCGTACGCATGCTCGCTTCGGCGTTCGCACCCAGGAAACGCTGCCTGAAATCGTGGTATCCGCCCTTGCCGCGATAGCCGAAATAGGCGGCAGCGATCGCGCCGCCCGAAGTGCCCGAAACCATACGCACATCATCGACCAGCGTCCGCTCATAGGGATCGAGGTCGATGACATAGCTGTCCAGTTCGCGCAGAACGCCATAGGCAAAAGCCGCAGCGCGCGCGCCTCCGCCCGAGAAGGAAAGACCCACGACGACGGAACCGTCATCGCCGGAATCGGGAATGTATTCCGGAGAGGCCGGTCCCACTTCCGCAACGAAGCTGTTTATGGGTCCTCGGTCGCCGTTGGCGCAGGCCGACAATAACGCGGACGCGAGCACCGTCAGCGCCGCTGCAAATCCGCTTCTTGTTCCCATCCTGTGGCCCCCGCCGCGACTGCTGGAAGTTAAACAAGCGAATAGACGGCGAACTTAACGAAATCCCTAATACTCGCGTGGAGAAATGGCCGGCACGAGCACGAAACCACTTCGAGGAACCCCGTTGACCGCCATTTTCTTTCTTCCCGGCCCTGCCATGTTCGCCTGTTTTGTCTTGTTCGGTGCGATCACCTATGGGCTGGCAAGTCTTGTACTCGGCATGTTCGAGCGCAGGGCAGCCGCGACACCCGCTTCCGTTCCGGTTGCGCCGTTTTTCACGGCGGTCACTTCTGCCTGGGCTCTTTCGCTCGGCTTTGCTGCGGCAGACATCTGGTCCGTCCGGGCCGACGCGCAAAACTATGCCAGCGCCGAGCACTCGGCGCTCACGCGCCTTGCTGGCATGGCTGCCCCCGACGCGCTCGACGTTCCCGCAGTTCTTTCTGGTCTGGCACGCTACCGGGACGAGGTGCTCGCACAGGAATGGGGAAATTCCAGCCAGGAGCCTTCCGGCGCGGTCGACAATGCGATCCAGGATATCCGGCTGGCCATCATATCCCTTGCCCGTCAGGATACGCCGCCATCCCTGGTCGAGAGTTTCGCACGTGACTTCGATGAACTGCAGGACGCCCGCAATCTCCGTCTGGCGAACGCGGAAAGCTCCGTGAGCGAGTACAAATGGTATCTGCTGCTGTTTCTGACCGTTTTGTCGACGGTAGCCATTGCATCTGTGCACGCCGACCGCCCGGCCGCTGGGCGCAGCGCCCTGGTGATCTACATCGTGGCGGCCACGGTCAGTCTCTGGATACTGGCCATCCATGCCAATCCGTATGGCGGCATGGCCCGCATTGATCTGGATCCGGTCAAGCTGTCACTGAACGGCCGCTAGCGGGGCGCTATCGTGACGTCTTCGCCAGCGCCTTTGCCTGCTTCACCCAGTCCTCGCGCTCGATACGCCCGTGGAATTTGAGCTTGCCGTCCACCCATTCGCGTTCGGCCTTCTTCCAGCCGGCGACCTGCGCATAGGTGTAGATGCCGAGCCCGTTCAGAATGCCCTCGATCTTCGGCCCGACGCCCGAGATCATTTTCAGGTCGTCCGGTTTCGCCGGCTTCTTGATCGCGGCAGGACGGCCCGCATCGGCGGCTTTCGCAGGCGCTTTCGCGGTGCGTGCAGCGGCAGGCTTGACCCGCGTGCTCGCGGCCGAGCGGCCGCTGCCCGCCTCCGCCATTGTCTTTTTGGGTGAAGACGTTCCACGCTTCGCCGACGCGCTTGCGGAGCGCGACGAAGCCGCCTTGCGGGCTGCCGTTGCCGGCTTGCGTTTCGTACCGCGTGCCTTGGCCGGTGACGCTTTGTTGTCCTTGAAACTGATCACCGGCTCCATCGAAGCCAGCGACTTGTCATCCAGCCAGCACATGCTCCAATGGCCGTTGCCGAGGTCCTTGTGCGGCGGAACTTCCGTTTCGCATTTGTTGCCCGGCACCTTGTCTTTCCAGCGGCAGCGCGTCTGGAACGGGCAGCCCGTGGGCGGGTTCATCGCCGAGGGAATATCGCCCTCCAGAACGATGTGCTTTTTCTCGACGCTGGTATCCGCGATCGGGATCGCCGACAGCAGCGCCTCCGTGTAGGGATGGTAGGGCGGCGAGAAAATCTGGTCCGTCGAGCCTTGTTCGACGATATAGCCGAGATACATCACCACAACGCGGTCGGCGAGATAACGCACCACAGACAGGTCGTGGCTGATAAACAGCATCGTCGTCTTGTTGGTCCGCTGAATGTCCATCAGGAGCTCGGTCACCGCTGCCTGGACGGACACGTCCAGCGCCGAAACAGGCTCGTCGGCCACCACCACTTTTGCGTTTCCGGCAAAAGCGCGTGCCACGCCGATGCGCTGCTTCTGGCCGCCCGAAAGCTGGCGCGGCATGCGCGTGGCAAATGCGCGGGGCAGCTTCACCAGATCGAGCAGCTCCAGCATCCGCTTTTCGCGGTCGGCCTGCGTCGCGCCGACCTTGAACTTCTCCAGTGACCGGATGATCTGCCCACCGACCGAATGGCTCGGGTTGAGCGTGTCGAAGGGGTTCTGGAACACCATCTGGATGGCACCGACGGTGCCCGCGTCCCGGTCCTCCACCGGCCGGTCTTCGATCTCCTCGTTGCCCAGCGTCACAGAGCCGGACGTGGCGGTTTCGAGGCCCAGCAGCACCTTGGCCAATGTGGATTTGCCGCAACCGGATTCACCGACAATCGCCACGGTTTCGGACTCGCGCGCTTCGAACGAAATGGACTCGTTCGCCTTCACCGTGCGGCCCTCGCCGCCTCCGAAAACGCCGCCCGATGACACATGGTAATATTTCTTCAGATTGTCGATCTTCAGCACAGGCGCGCCGGGCTTCACCGGCTTGCTTTCTTCCTTGGCGCCCGCAGGCAGCTCCGCCCAGTCGATCTCGTTGAACCGCACGCAGCGGCTGAAATGATTGTCGTGGCCGCTGACCTCCACCATCGGGATTTCCGCGGCATCGCAGACCCCGGCTTTGAAGTGCTGGCAGCGCGGGCCGAAATTGCAGCCTCTCGGCCGCTCGTGCGGCAGCGGCAGCTGGCCGGGTATCGAGATAAGCGGCCTTGAGTTCTTGTCGGCGCCGGGCAGCGGGATGGAACGGAACAGGCCCTGCGTATAGGGATGGCGCATGCGGTCGAACACGTCTTCGATGCGTCCGGTTTCCACCGCCTCGCCCGAATACATGACCGTGATCCGGTCGCAGGTTTCGAGGATCAGCCCGAGATTGTGCGACACGAAGATCATCGACGTGCCGAATTCCTTGCCGAGCCCTTTGATCAGCTCCACGATGCCCGCCTCGACCGTGACGTCGAGCGCCGTTGTCGGTTCGTCGAGCAGAAGCAGAGCCGGGTTCGACAAGAGCGCCATCGCGATCACGATACGCTGTTGCTGGCCGCCCGAAAGCTGGTGCGGAAACGAACGCAGCATGCGCTCCGGATCCGGCAGCCGCACAGCTTTCACCATCTCCAGCGCCCGGTTCCAGGCCTCTTCCTTCGACACCTTGTCGTGAATGATCGGCACTTCCATCAGCTGCTGGCCGACTTTCATCGCCGGGTTCAGGCTTGCCATAGGCTCCTGGTAGATCATCGCGATCTTGTTGCCGCGGATGGCGCGCAGTTCCTCTTCCGACATGTCGGCCATGTCCCGGCCCTGGAACTTGATGCGCCCGCCGACAATCTTGCCGACATTGGAAAGGTCGCGCATGATTCCGAGCGACACGGTCGACTTGCCGCATCCCGATTCGCCGACGATCCCCATCGCCTCGCCGGGCATGACGGTACAGGAGAAATCCATCACCGCCGGAATTTCGCCCTTGCGGGTGAAAAACGAGATCGAGAGGTTTTCGATCTCTATGATCGGGTCGGTCTTTTTGGCGATGTTCGTGGCTTTGACGGCTTCGTTCATCAGAATGCACTCAGTCCTTGAGGGATTGTTCGCGCAGGGCATCGGCCAGAAGGTTGAGACCGAGCACGAATGACATCAGAGCGACGACGGGCGGCAGCGCCGGGTGCACATAAGCGCGCAGCAGCCTGCTCGATTCCTTGATTGCCGTGCCCCAGTCCGGACTTTCAGGCGCCAGCCCGAGACCGAAATAGCCTAGCGTACCCAGCAGGATCGTCGTGTAGCCGATGCGCAGGCAGACATCGACGATCAGCGGCCCGCGCGCGTTGGGCAACACCTCCCACAACATGATGTACCAGGGGGATTCGCCGCGCGTCTGCGCCGCCGCAACATAGTCGCGTGTCTTGATGTCCATCACCAGCCCGCGCACGATACGGAACACACCCGGGCTCGACGCGAACACAACGGCCACGAAGATGTTCAGCTCGTTGGGCCGGATCGAAATGATGCCCAGCGGGTCGGCGTCGAACACGAGGCCGGCATATATCCAGCCGCCGATCAGCACCGTCAGTACGACCTGGACGGCGAGCAGCCGCGGCCGGCTGCGGAAGCGCGTGTAAAACAACGCGCAGAAGAAGATGATCGGAAACAGGAAGAACACGCCGGCCATCGCGTAGGGGATCGGCGTGTCCATGATGCCCGGGGTCACCAGCAGGTAGAACAGCAGGATAACCGGGAATGCCAGCACCAGATTGGCGAGGAAGGACAGGACGGAATCTACCCGCCCGCCGTAATAGCCGGCGGGAAGGCCGAGCGTGGTGCCCACCATCAGCGCGAACAGCGTCGCCGCCGGCGCGATCACGAGCACGATCTGGCTGCCGAACACCATTCGGCTGAAAACGTCGCGTGCCAGCCGGTCACCGCCGAACAGGAACGCCTGCCCGGTTTCGGGCTCGATGGCGCCGGGCAGCGCATCCTTCATAACGAAGACCTGCGTCAGCGGATCGAAGGGCGACACGATGTCGGCGAAAATCGCCGTGAAGGCCCAGAACAGGCAGATAACGACGCCAGCGACGCCGACCCCGGTATCGAAGAGCTGGCCGTAGAGGCCGAGCCGCGGCTTGAATGCGTAGCTGAGCACCAGCACGATCGCCAGCGCCACCCAGACCGGCCAGAACCGCCACAGGACGCCGAGCAGAATCTGGAAGACGCCGAGATATTCGAGTTCCATGCTTGCCGCCCCCTAGCTAACGCGAATGCGCGGATTGAGATAGGCGTATCCCACATCCGAAATGAGCTGCGTGAACAGCACGACGAACACGGATACGAGCGAGCACCCGAGCAGCAGGTCGATGTCGTTGTTGCCCGCCGCCTCGACGAGCGTGTAGCCGAAGCCCTGATAGCGGAACATCACCTCAACGATGACGACGCCTGTCAGCAGCCACGGGAACTGCAGCATGATGACTGTAAACGGCGCGATGAGCGCGTTTCTGAGCGCGTGCTTGATCACCACCGCGTTGAACGCCAGGCCCTTCAGGCGCGCTGTGCGTATGTATTGCTGCGTCATGACCTCGACCATGGAGGCGCGGGTCATACGCGCGATGTAACCGATGCCGTAGATCGCCATGGTCATGACCGGCAGCGTGAAGTTGGAGAAGGTGATGCCCACCCGAGTGGCGCTGGCGGCCGACCCGTTCAGCCAGCCCAGCCAGGACGCGAATATGACCGTGAAGATGACGCCTGAAACATATTCCGGTGTTGCGGTCGTTGCGATTGAGGCGACCGACAGACTTCGGTCCGTTCGGGTCCCCTCGCGCATGCCCGCAAGTACGCCGATGAGCAGCGCCACCGGAACCATGACCACCATCACCCAGAACATCAGGATGCCAGTGGCGCCGAGCGCGGGAAACAGCTTGGCGGCAACGGTGGTCTTGAATTTCGTCGAGCAGCCGAAATTGCCTTGCAGAATGCCGCCGTAGTGAGGCTCCGCGGGTTCGTCGCAATAACCGAAGCGCGGTGTGACCGCGCCGGTGTCGGGGTCGACATAGGGCTGCTTCTGGACCACGCCGAGCCAGCGCCCGTAGCGGACAAAGAAATTGTCGCGGTAGCCGTTCTTGACCAGCCAGCTTTCGATGTGTTCGTCCGACGAGCGCATGTCCAGCTGGCTAATCGCGAGCTTGCGCAGGTTGGGCTCCAGATTGACCATGAAGAAGACGACCAGCGTCAGGCAAAGCATGGTCAGAGCCATGGTGCCGAGCCGCCGTCCGATGAAAGCGATCATGTACAGTCCCCTGCCGCTCAGGTTGGGGAGAGCACGCAATGTCCGTACGCACAGACGGTGTTCGACAGTCCTGAAATGCCGCAAGAAGCGCGGTTGCGCGTCGCACTCTTGCTGTCAGCTTCGTCGGGCCGGTTTGTCCGGCCTCAGTTTCCCTCTGAACGGCACGCCATCAGGCGCTCTCTGAATTGAAGCGGGGGCGAAAACGCCCCCGCCTCTGGTCGATTTACGCGTTGATCCAGACCTTGCCGAAATCATGCTCGAAGGTCGGATGCATCTCGAAGTTCATCACTTCGGGCGCATGGTGGTTGTAGAGTTTGCGCCAGTAGGGCTGGATGATGATGCCTGAATCCTGCAGGTGCATCTCGATCTTTTCCATGACCGCCTTGCGCTTGTCGGCATCGGCGATGGTCAGCGCCTCGTTGATCCAGCCGTCGAGTTCGGCGTTGGAATAACCGGCCTCATTCCATGCCTCGCCGCTGCGATAGGCCAGCGACAGAACCTGCACGCCGAGCGGCCGCATGTTCCAGTTGGTCATGGAATAGGGATATTTCGTCCAGTCGTTCCAGAAGGTTGACCCCGGAAGAACCGTCCGCTTGACCTTGATACCGGCCTCGCGGATCTGCGCGGCGATGGCGTCGCCGGTGTTCTTGTGCCAGTCCTCGTCGACGGTAATGAGCTCGTGCTCATAGTCCATCTGGCCGGCCTCTTCCATCATCGCCTTGGCGCCCGCCACGTCGCGTGCCTGCGCCGGAAGCTTCACATATTCCGGATGGATCGGCGCAACGTGGTGGTTTTCCGCGGGGTCGCCCGCATTGCCGTAGCCGAGACCCAGAACCTGGGCGTTGTCGACCGCCATCTGCAGCGCCTTGCGAACCTTCTGGTTGTCATAGGGCGCATTGTTGACGTTGGTGCGTGCCACGATGGTCGCCGCGGTAACGGCTTCCGACGTTTCCATGCCGACACCCTCGAGAATGTCGACGAAGTCGGCCGACGTCTCGTGGTTGGCATGAACCTCGCCGGATTCGAATGCACTCACCATGGCAGACGGGTCGGTGCCGTAATCGATGAATTCGACACCGTCGAGCAGGGCTTCGCCGCCCCACCAGCTGCCGTTCTCGCGGCGCTTGTAAACAACGCTCTGACCGACATCGTAAGACACCAGCTCGAAAGGCCCGGTGCCGATCGGGTTCGCGACGAAGTTGGCGCCCGTCTCATCGAAGCTGCGGTGCACGATGAGCGCCGGGTAGTCGGTGAGGTTCGGGATCAGCGCGATGTCCGGTGCCGTCAGATGCAGCTTGACGGTCATGTCGTCGATCTTTTCGACTGCGCCTTCACGCAGCGTCTTGGTGTCGGCGTCGGCCAGCGAACCGAGGCGGCCGGGCATGGAGTTGCCTTCGGCGTTGCGGTCGGCCCAGCGCGTGAAGTTGAAAATCACGTCATCGGCATTGAAGGTGTCGCCATTGTTCCAGGTCACGCCCGGACGGATGTGCAGCACGTATTCGGTCGCATCGTCGTTCACTTCCCAGCTCTCAAGCAGGTAAGGTTCGATGGTGTAATCGTGCGTGTACTTCACCAGCGGCTCCAGCGTCTGGCGCTGGGCATTGGCGATCTCCGACCAGTCGGCCGTGCGCGGGTCTTTCGGATCCTTGATCCACATCGCGACTTTCAGCACACCGCCCTTCTTGGGCTCCTGGGCCATCGCTTTCGTCGGCGCTGCAAGGCCGATCATCGAGTATGCGAGTGCGGTGCTTGCACCGAAGGTACTGGCCAGCGCTAGAAATTCGCGCCGGTCCATACGGCCTTCACGCACTTCCGTCGCCATGTCTTCGACGTGGGACGGCACGCGGTCGCCGTTGCTTCTGAAAAATCTCATAATGCTCTCCCGGTTGGATTAATGTTTTGTGGTCAGCATTCCCCATCTGCTGCCTGATGTCAAAAGCCATCAGGACGAATGTCAGCCTGAGAAAGCTGCATTTTTGGCCTGCGTTCGGATGCCGCAAATGCGACAAGATTGTCGCAAACGTTCAAATCGAAACGCCTAATCGGTCCCGCATGTGTCACAGGAGTGACGCGGGGGAAACTTTGCCCGTCGGTAGCCACCGTCGGGCTGGCGCGAGTCGGCCATGGCCAGGTGCCGTAATCGCGTAATCGTGATGGCGTTTCAACCCCTGCCGGGGATTTTCGGCGGCATCAATATTCGCGCTCGTAGAAAATGCCGCCGCCGGTCTCGCCGCTGTCGCTTGCTTCGCCGCGCAGTTTGATGCCGCCGATATTGAGATCGATGACCGCCTTGCCCGACCCCGGCTGCGAACCCTTTTCGATAGAAAGGTAGGTTCGGTCGTTGAGATATTTGCCGACCGAGACAGACGTGTCACCGGTTTCTTCGTCCGTCCTGACGTCGATATCGTCAACGCCGACCCGCTCGCGCAACCGCTGCAGCAGCGTTGTCGACCCGCCGATGCCGGCGAGCTGGGCGGCGGCGGAGGCAAGCTGCGCCACCTGTACAGCGGAAAGGTTCGACATCGCTTTGCCGAACAGCAGCCGGGCCAGAATTTCGTCCTCGGGCAGGCTGGGCGACGATTCGAAACTGAAAGACGGATTGTTGGCGGAGCCGGTGACCCGCACGGTAACCGTCGCGTCCTCGGCCACCGTGGAGGCGACGAAGTCGAGGTACGGCACTAGTGAACCCGAGAAGGTCAGCAATCCGCTTGTGAAGTCGAGCCTGCGTCCCAGAATTTCCAGCCGCCCGCGCTGCAACTCGAACTGCCCCACCGCGCGCACCGCGTTGGACGGACCGGTGACACGAACGCTGCCGGTGAGCACCGCATCGAGCCCCCTGCCCTGAACGATCACGGATTGCGCTGCCCGGATCGTAAGGTCGAGCGACACCGCGCCGCTGCCGCCCTCGCCGGTCGAAGGGTTGAGTGCAGCCTGCTGCTGCTCCACAGCAGTTGAAGCGTTGCGGTGTTGCACGTCGAGCTGCGACAGGCTGGTCGGCAGGCTCTCGGGAATGGTGATCACCGAACGGCCGAGATTGATCTCGCCGCTCAGCAGCGGGTTGCCGGTGAGCGAGCCCTGAAGCGCCATTGCGCCGTCGAAATTGGCCGTCACCACGCGTCCGTCCGTATATCGCCCATTGTCGACCTTGAGGTTGAGGTCGGCCGGGAAGCCCTGCGCCGGATCGATGCCGACGTAACCGCTGCCCACGATCGAGCCGCCCGTCGAAAGCCTGCCGTCAAGCGCCCGGATCGTTGCGCGCCCGTCGCCGACATCGATCGTTGCCGCCAGATCTTCGACGGCGAGTCCGGTCGCGGCGTGCACCAGCCGGGCACCCGACGAACGAACCGTGCCGTTGACCTGCGGCGCGCCGAAGCCGCCGCCGACCTTGAGGTTCACATCAGCGCCGCCGTTGAGCGAAATGCCCTGCGCCGCCAGCCGGCTCGCCAGCATCGCGAAAGGAACCCGGCCGGCAAAGGCAGCGTCCAGCGAGCGTGCAACGACATCGACAGCGCCGCCGCCATTCATCGTCAGGCCCGAGCCTTCGCCGACATCGGCATCGAAGCTCAGGAGGTCGTTCGTATAGGTCCCCTTGGAGGTGATCTTCATCGCCCCGAGGCCAGCGGCAAGCGTCTGCGCCGTGCGTCCATCGGACCAGACAAGATCATAGGCGACTTGCGGGTCGGCCGGCGTGCCGCCGATACGCACCGTTCCCGAAATCGTGCCGCCGGCGCCCAGCGACGGCGCGAAACCGTTGGCCGCGCTCGCTGGCAAGCCGGCTATGCTGGCGCGCACATCGAGCGCGTCGCCGGCGCTGCCGGAAATCGTCGCCGTGCCGCCGGCAGCCGATACCACCAGCCCGTCGAAGAACGCCGTCCCGTCACGCACGACAATGACGGTTGGCGCCTCGAGCGCGGTTCGCATGCCGCGATACTGGGCATCGGCGTCCGCGATCTCCGCTGTCACCGTTCCGTCTTCGAACTTAACCCGCCCGGACGTCGACGCCGGGGTGCCGTTTGCCGTGGCGCTGCCCTCGAATTCGGTCCAGATACCTCGGCTCACCAGTGACAGCTGCGCATCGCGAATATCCGCGCTGTCGGTGCTCAATCCGGTCGCCGTAAGCCGGCCCGACAGCACCGGCGCCTCCAGATAGTTGTCGGCAGATGCCGACACGAACACGCCGTCGGCACTGATCGCATCCATCACCAGGCGCGGCAGGTTGCCTTCGATCATCACCCGGGGCGCATCGCCGTCACGCGAAAAGCGGATCGCGCCGGCGGCCTCGCCGGTCACGTCGACAAGCGCCAGTGCGGCCAGCGGGCCGATATCGGGAAAATCGAACTGGATCGAACCTTCCGGCACGAAGGCGCTGTCCAGTGTCAGCGTTCCGAAAAGCTTGTTGTCGCCGAGGTCGAGCCGCAGGTCGCCGATCTCGCTGCGCCCGCCGCTGGTCGAAAGCGTAGCCTTGCCGTCGAGCCGGTCGTCGCCGATCCGCCCTGCAAGCGTGATGTCGCCGCTCGGGGCATCGGGATCGGCGATCGCGGCAGCATCGAGCGAAAGACCGGTCAATTCCCTGCCGGCCACCGTCATGCGGTCGCTGGCGACATTGGCTGTGATTTCGGGTTTGCCGAGTTCGCCGCTGGCAGCAAGCGAAAACCGCGCTTCGCCCGCGGCTGCTTCCGCGAGTTTCGAAAGATCGGCAAAGGTGCCCTCGAGCTCAGCAGCAACCGTTTCGCCATCGATCGCCGCCGATCCGGCGACTGCGAGCGCGCCGGACCTGACTTCGCTGTCGGCGAGCGATATCCGCCCTTCGGCATCGCGCTCGACGGTACCGGTCACGGTGACCATCTTGTCGAGAAAACGCCCCGCCGGCGAAGGCAGGACCGCCGCAAGCACGCTGCCCGAAAGCTTCAGCGCGAAGCTGTTATCGGCAACGCCGTAGCGGCCGCTGGCTTCGGCCTGCAGCGTGCCGCTGCGCGCCGAAAGCCGCTCGAATGCGGCCTCCGACCCATCGGAGATGACACCGTCCGCCGTAAGCGAAACAGCGCCGGCCAGCAGATTGGCTACGGTGGGGATGGTGCTGCCAACCGCTGCCGATTGCGCATTGAGCGCAACCGGGCCTGACAGTGTCTTGAGGTCGAAACTGTCCGAACTGGCCTCGATCGCGATGTCTTCCGCCGCGATACCGCTCGCGGCAAACCGGCTGAGATTGCCTGCGATGTTGAAGCCCAGCGCATCGCCGGGGCCGAAGGCACGGCCAGCCATCGCCTGGAATGCGAGTTGTGTCTGCGCCTCGCCCGCGCCGAATGCCAGCGGCACGGCATCGCCGGTCGCGCTTGCGGTGAACTGGAAATCCGACACGCCTTCAGGGTCGAGGCTGCCGCGCGCATCCACGGCGATCGTTTCGCTGCGCAGCGTCAGCTCTTCGACGGTGAATGCATCCCATGGGCGCACCAGCCCGTTGAACACGAAGCTGGTTGAGCCTTGTGCAATGGGCGCCAGCCCGTCGGGCAGGAAAGGCGCGAATGCGCCGTTGCCGTTGGTCGTGATCCGGCTGCCCTGGTCGGTGAGCTGATGTCTCAGCTTCACCTCCGCCGCCGGTGCGCCACTGACCAGAAACATGCCTCGCGCCTGCCAGTCCGACAACGGGCCGCTGCCGCTGACCTCGATGCCCACCGGCGGTGTTCCAGGCAGCCGCAGCAGCGTGGCGAGCACACCGCCTTCGGGCTCGCTGCTCTTGATCTCCAGGTCGAGCCGGTTTTCGTCCGGCACGAAGGCCACTTCGGCATGCAGCGATCCTTCGGGACCGTCAGTGCGCTTCAGCGAAAGTTCGGCGGAAGCATTGAGCGGCGCGTTGTCCACCTTGACCGAGCCGGTCGCCGCAAGCTGCGCCGCACTCCCGGCAACGCTGGCTCCAATTCTGATATCCGGAAGTTCGATCGCTTTTACATCGATCGTGACGGGCAGATTGAAACCCCCGCCCTCCTCGGTCTCGACAGGCACTGGCCGGCGTGGAACCTCGATGCGCTCTGCTGAAATCCTGTCGGCGTCGAATGAGAAACCGAGCAGGGCATGCGGTGACCACTCGATGGCTGCGTTGTTGACCGCAAGCCAGGTGCCTGCCTCGTCCGCGACGACAATCTCGCTCGCGGTCAGATGACCGCCCAGAATGCCGTTCAGGCCGGAAATGCGAACCTCGCGCCCCGTGCCTGACGCCAGTCCCGACGCGATGCCGGCAAGGCTCGCACGCCCGCCCTCGGTCTGTGTGAAGTAAACAAGCGCACCGCCCGCCAGCACGAGGGCAAGCAGCAGCAGATAGAAAACGGTGCGAAGTGCTTTTTTTAAGAATCGCATGGCGGCGGTCAGAATGCCTGCCCGATACCCGCATAGACGCCAAAACTCGGATCGCCGGGACGCCGGTTCAGCGGGACTGCCGCATCGACCCTGAGCGGGCCGAACGGCGTCAGGTAACGTAGGCCGAGGCCCGCGCCGAACTGCAGCGTTGAAAGGTTGGGCACCGTCGCAGCCGACACCGTGCCGGCATCGATGAAGGGAACCAGTCCGACCTTTTCACTGACCTTGATGCGCATTTCGAGCGATGCCTCCGCGAATGACCGTCCGCCGGTCGGTTTCCCGGTCGCGTCGCGCGGGCCCACGCCCTGAAAGGCATATCCCCGCACCGAACCGCCGCCGCCCGAATAGAACCGCCTGTCGGCGGGTATTGCTGCCAGCGGCGCACCCACGATCGATCCCGCAGCGGCGCGCGCCGCAAAGACAATGCGTCCATCGCTGTCGAGCGACCTGTAGATCGAGGCTTCGCCCCGTACCTTCAGGAAATTGGCGCCCGAAAACAAATCGCGCGTCGGCTCCGCATAGACCAGGAAACGCTGGCCCCGCTTCGGATCGAGTCGGTTGTCGCGACCGTCATAAACATATTCCAGCGGAATACTGACCAGAAGATGGCTGCGGGGCACGACGGGGCTGAAACTGTCCGTGACGCTCGACCAGGCCACACGCACCTCAGCCGAAACCGTCTGTTTCGGTGTCAGATCGCGGCGGATGCCGGCCCGCGCATCGACGGTGAAGCTGTTATAGGCGTTGGGATGCTCGAACGATGCCCTGACGCTCGAAATGAACTTCGAAGCCGGCCCCATCACGCCCGGCTTCTCGAATAGAATGGCGGCGTTGTAGTTGAGCATGCCAAGGCTCGGCGCGCTGCCGATACGGCTGATGGAGCCCTCGATGCGCAGCTTCTCCGCCCTGCCGAACAGGTTGCGGTGCCCCCAATAGCCTTCGATACCGGCGCCGTCGGTGCTCGATATTGTGGCGCCAACGCCGAAATAACGGTGCTTGCGCTCCGAAACGACGACATTCATGGGGATCGAGCCGTCAGGGTCGAGCGCATCGGCTTCTGCCACCGAAACGCTGCTGAAAACGTCGAGGTTCTGCAGCCGCTCGCGTGCCCGGTCGCGCTCTTCGGGCGAATAGGTCTCGCCCGGTTCGAGCCCAGTCATATAGGCAATGAATTCGCGGTCGACCTGCTCCGCGCCCTCGACATTTGTCCTGCCATATGGCGCGATCGGCCCGGCCTCGATGCCGAAGCTGATATCGAGCTCTTTCGTGGCGCTGTCAGCCACCACTTCGCGCGAAACGACGCGCGCCAGCGGCCTGCCTTCCTGCTTCAGGGCGCGCACCATGTCGCGCTCGGCCCTGAGAATGGCGGTCGAGCCGGCGTCGCCGCCCGGCATCAGCCCGAATCGCGCCGGCGCAAGGCTGGCAGCGTCGCCTGTCAGGCTGATATCCCCGAGCACGAACTTGTTGCCGGGATCAACGCTGATCGAAACCGGCACCGGTCCGCTCGTGTTGAACTGGGCGTCCGGCGCGATGTCGTCAAGCGATCTGCCTGCGATACGGATCGTCACAACGCCGTCATAGCGCGCCTTTTCGTAGAGTGCCGCTACCAGCCGCTCGCGGTCGTTGCGTGCCTTGGAAATCAGCCCCAGCGAACCCGAAACCGCCTTGCCCTCGTCGCCGACCAGCAGCGATGCGTCTCTCAGGCTGTCCGAAAGCTCTTCGTTCGATACCCCGGCATCGAAAGTGGCCGAATAGAAGACGGGGTCGACGATCTCCGTCTTCGTTTCGTCCTTCTTGCCGAACAGCCGCAATCCGAACAGTTCGAAGGCGTCAGCCGGAGCCGTAGCGGCGCCGGCAAAGGATGCCGCAAGAACGAGCGCAGCCATCAGGCGCGCGAAACGCGCGCCCGGCCTGACAGTGCCCGTAACTGGCATTTCTTCCGGTCGCATTACTCTAAGGTAACCACAATTCCTGAATGCAGACTGAACTCAATTGCACCTAATGCGGCCACATTCCCACGCTCACATTCCGTTACCGGATGCAACCGAGTATGAAATGCACGGCATCGGTAGTCCCGGACCTGCAATAACACGGCATCGGGGCGGGGCAAACGTGAACCGCGCATTGCAGATGGCGGCAGCCGCCGCCGTTGACAACAGCCGTATCACAGGCGCCACATGAACGGGATATCCGAAGGGACGCGGATAGTGTTGGAGGAGCGGCAGGCCATGCGCGCAGTTCGGTTTTTTTCTTTCCTGATTCTGGCAGTCTTTGTTTCAGCTTCATCTGCGATGGCGCAGGAGCGGCGCATCGAGCTGACCCAGGACGGTGACTATTTCGGGTTCGACCTCAGAACCGAGAAGGACGTCTCGCTCGAACAGTGTTCGGCGGCTTGCCTGGGCGACGGGCAGTGCCGCGCATTCACATACAATACCAGCGCCAGCTGGTGCTTCCTCAAATCCGACTATGCCTTCGTCAATCCTTTCCCCGGTGCGGTGGCCGGGCGGGCCGTTGCAGCCACGGGCGAGCCCGACATCGGCGCACCGCCGGCGCTCGCCTTCCTGCCGCCGAATGTCGGCGACGAGGCGATCCGCTACCGCTCCGACATCGCCGCCGAACCGCGCCCCGATCCCGGCATGGGCATCGGCGTTCTCACCACCATCGGTGAAGATGCGCTCAACGCGGGCAATGCGCGCGAGGCCGTACAGGCCTTCCGCGAGGCGCTGCGCATCGACGCGGATATCCGCCCCGTCTGGTCGCAGCTCACGGCCGCGCTGCTCGCCGTAACAACTGAAAACAGTTTCGAGAAAGGCGCCTTTGCGCGCGCCGCCACCTCGGCGGCTCTGAACGCATACCGGCTCACGCGCGGCACAAATGAACGCGCCGAGGCGCTGGCCGCCATGGCGCGTGCGCTCGATAATCGCGACCTCTATCGCCCGGCAATCTCGGCCTACAATGCCAGCCTTGAGCTGGTGAACAGCGCCGCAGTGCGCGCGGAGATGGAGGATCTGCGCGCCCGCAAAGGCTTCCGCGTCGTCGATCACACAGTGAATTCCGACACCGTTTCGCCGCGCATCTGCCTGCAGTTTTCAGAAGCTCTGGTGAAAGCCGGCACCGACTACGCATCTTTCGTCACTGTTGACGGACGCGCTCCAAAAGCAGTCGACGCAGGCGAGCGCCAACTCTGCGTGGAAGGTCTCGACCACGGCGAATATTACGACATCGTCGTTCGTTCCGGCCTGCCTTCGGCCATCGGCGAGGTGATTGCGAGCCCGGTCACGCTCAATATCTATGTACGCGACCGTTCGCCCTCGCTGCGCTTCACCGGCGAGAACTTTGTGCTGCCCTCCACCGCGCGGCGCGGCATCCCGCTGATCAGCGTCAACACCGAAACGGCGGATCTGAAGCTCTACCGTGTCGGCGACCGCGCTCTGACGCAGCTTCTGTCGGGCTTCCGCTTTTTGAGCCAGCTTGACGGTTACGGCCTTTCCGAAATCGGCGACGAGCTCGGCCAGCCCGTATGGCAGGGCGAAATCGACATTCGCTCCGAGTTGAACTCCGAAGTCACCACCAGCTTCCCGGTCGATGAGGCGCTGCCCGAGCGCGAGCCCGGGGTTTATGTACTTTCGGCAGCACCCAAGGGCGAACAGCAAGACTATTGGAACGCCAAGGCCACGCAGTGGTTCGTGGTGTCCGACATCGGCCTCACCACCTTCACCGGCGCGGACGGACTGACGGTATTTGCCCGCTCACTGGCAAACGCCATGCCGCTTGAGGGTGCAGAACTCACGCTGCTCGCGCGCAACAATGAGGTGCTGGGCACCGCCACCACCGACGCCGCCGGCCAGGCGAAATTCACGCCCGGCCTGACGCGCGGCACCGGCAGCCTCGCCCCGGCAGCGCTGCTGGCGAAGAACAGCGGCGGCGATTTCGTCTTCCTCGACATGACCCGCGCCGGCTTCGATCTGTCGGACCGTGGCGTCACCGGCCGTGCCGCGCCCGGCGCACTCGATGTGTTCGCTTGGACCGAGCGCGGCATCTACCGTGCCGGCGAGACTGTGCATACCGCAGCACTCGCAAGGGATGACGCGGCGGTGGCGGTCGAAAACCTGCCGCTCACCTTCATCTTCACCCGCCCCGATGGCGTCGAGGATCGCCGCATCGTCGACGATGGCGCAGCGATGGGCGGCTACGCGGTGGAACTCGACCTCCAGGCAAACGCCATGCGCGGCACCTGGAACTACCGTATCCATGCCGATCCCGACAAAGCCTCGGTCGCGAGCGGCCGCTTCCTGGTCGAGGATTTCGTGCCCGACCGCATCGAGTTCGACCTTACCTCGCCCGACAGCGAGATAACGGTCGGCGAACCTGCTTTGGTCGAGGTCGACGGGCGCTTCCTTTATGGTGCGCCGGCTTCGGGCCTTTCGATGGAAGGCGAAGTCGCGCTGACGACGACCCGCGAATGGGACGCCTTCCCCGGCTATCAGTTCGGCTTGGCCGACGAAAAGACCAATGAATACGCCAACATTACTCCCTTGTCGGACCTTCCGGTCACCGACGAGAACGGCAAGGCGAGCTTCGAGGTTTTCGTCAATGCGATCCCCTCCACCACGCAGCGCATCGACGCCAATGTCGTGGTCCGCATGCGCGAAGGCGCCGGCCGCGCCGTCGAGCGCTCGCTGGTAATCGGCGTTGCCTCCGAGACTGACCTGATCGGTGTGCGGCCGGAATTCACCGGCGGCTCCGTGCCCGAGGGCGCGGTCGCGTCCTTCCGTGTCATCGGCGCCTCCGCCGGCGGCGAGCGCGCGGAGATGGATGGCCTGATCTGGACGCTCGAAAAGCTCGAGCGCTCCTACCAGTGGTATCGCAACGGCTCGAGCTGGTATTACGAGCCGATCACCTACGAAACCAAGGTCGCCGATGGCCGGCTTGATGTCGCCGCCGACGCGGAAGGCCGAATTCAGTCGGCGGTTCAGTGGGGCCGCTACCGCCTGACCGTGGAGACGCCAGACCCGGCAGGCCCGCAGACCTCCGTCGAGTTCGACGCCGGCTGGTATGTCGCCGCAAGCTCGACCGAAACGCCGGACGGCCTCGAAATCGCGCTCGACAAGGAACAATACGCACCGGGCGAAACCGCGCGGCTGCAGATCTCGCCGCGCTTCGCCGGCGAGGTTCTGGTCACGGTCGGCGCGGACCGCCTGCTGGAAACCTTCACCGCAAGCGTGCCCGAGGGCGGTGCAGCGATCGACATTCCGGTCAGCGAAAACTGGGGCGCGGGTGCCTATGTCACCGCCACCCTGTTCCGTCCGGGCGACGCGGAAGAAACCCGCATGCCGGCCCGCGCCATCGGCCTGAAATGGCTCTCGGTCGATCCGGGTCAGCGCAAGCTCGATGTCGCGCTGGAAGCCCCGGCACAGTCCAAGCCGCGCGGCCCGCTTACGGTGCCCATCTCCGTGCCGGGTGCGGCTGGCGAAACCGCCTATGTCGCGCTCGCCGCCGTCGATGTCGGCATTCTCAATCTCACCAGCTACGAAGCTCCGGATGCGAGCGGCTGGTATTACGGCCAGCGCCGGCTCGGTCTGGAGCTGCGTGACCTCTACGGCCGGCTGATCGACGGTTCGCTCGGCGTCACCGGACGCCTGCGCACCGGCGGCGACGGCGGCGGCATGGCAACCGAGGGCAGCCCGCCGACCGAAGAGCTTGTCGCCTTCTTCTCCGGCCCCGTCGAACTCGACGGCGACGGCCGCGCACTCGTCACTTTCGACATTCCGCAGTTCAACGGCACGGTGCGCCTGATGGCCGTCGCCTGGTCGAAAAACGCGGTCGGCAATGCCGAAACCGACGTCATCGTGCGCGAGCCGGTCGTAGTCACCGCCGGCCTGCCGCGTTTCATGGCGCCCGGCGACACCGCGACGCTGCGCCTCGACATCGCCAATACCGATGGTCCGGCAGGCGAATACAGCCTTGAGGTGCTTACCGACGGCCGGGTCACTGCGACGTTTGCGGACGCAGTCACCTTCGCTTCCGGCGAACGCAAATCCGTCACCGTGCCCCTCACCGCCGAAATGACTGGCCGCTCGGCAATAACGGTGCGGCTCGCGCATGCCGACGGCACGGCGGTCGAACACGCGCTGTCGATCCCCGTGCGGCCCTCCGCCCTCCCCGTCACGACACGGCGCATCGTGTCGCTGGCGGCGAACGGCGGCTCGATCCGGGTCGACGAGGAGCTTCTGGGCGACAGCCTGCTCGACGGCGCGTCGGTCTCGATCGGCGTCTCGCCAGTCGCGGCATTCGACATACCGTCGCTGCTCGTCAGCCTCGACCGCTACCCCTATGGCTGCGCCGAGCAGACGACGAGCCGCGCACTGCCGCTGCTTTATGTTGCAGAGCTTGCGGCACAATCGGGCCTGGACCCCGATCCTGAGGTCGGAAAGCGCGTGCAGGACGCGATCCTGCGTGTTCTCTCCTACCAGTCATCGTCCGGCAGCTTCGGTCTCTGGGCACCGGGCTACGGCGATCTGTGGCTCGATTCCTATGTCACCGAGTTCCTGACCCGCGCCCGCGAGCTCGACTATCAGGTGCCCGAAGAAGGCATGCGGCTTGCGCTCGACAATCTGCAGAACTCGATCTCGTATGATCTCGACATCGAAGAGCGCGGTGCCGAAATCGGCTATGCGCTCTACGTGCTGGCGCGCAACCGCCGGGCATCAGCCGGCGACTTGCGCTACTACGCCGACACGCGGCTCGACGAGTTCGATACGCCGATGGCCCGTGCGCAGATCGCAGCGAGCCTCGCGCTCTATGGCGACACGCTGCGTGCAGAGCGCGCCTTCCGTTCATCCCTGGAGCTGGCCCGCAGCGGACGGCGGAACATCTATCGCTCGGACTACGGCTCGGCTCTTCGCGACGGTGCCGCCATTCTCGCACTGGCAGCCGAAACGCGGCCAGTACCGGGCATGGTGCCGGAGATGATCTCCTTTGCGGCCGAGGCGAGCCGCGTCGACCGCTATATGTCGACGCAGGAACAGGCCTGGATGCTGCTCGCCGCCCGCGCATTGGTGGAAGGCAGCGAAGCGCTTCAGCTCGAGGTCAACGGCTCCGCTCACATGGGCGGCTACGCGGCCGAGCTCGATGGCCTCGACCTGCCCGGCAATCCGGTCACCATAATCAACCGCGGCTCGGCTCCGGTCGATGCGGTGGTGACCACGGTCGCCGCTCCGGCTGAGCCGCTGCCCGCTGGCGGCGAAGGCTTCGCCATCGAGCGCAACTACTATCATCTCGACGGCTCGCCAGCGAATGTCAGCTCGGTGGCGCAGAATGAACGCCTGGTCGTCGTCCTCAAGGTGACAGAGAAGAACGACTGGGGTTCGCGCGTTCTGGTGACGGACCTGCTTCCCGGCGGCTTCGAGATCGACAATCCGAGCCTGGTCAGCAGCGCCGAACTGAAGAACTTCGACTGGCTGCCGAACACCGACTACGCGCATGCCGAATTCCGCGATGACCGTTTCGTCGCGGCGTTCGATCGCTCGGGCAACAGCGACCGTGAGATCGTCATGGCCTATGTCGTGCGGGCGGTCACACCCGGCGTCTATGCGCACCCGGCGGCGAATGTTGAGGACATGTATCGTCCGCAGTTCCGGGCCCGCACCGCCGACGGCTTCATGGAAGTCGTCGCGCCCTGATGCGCCGGCTTTCGCCCGGCAAAGTGCTGCCGCGCGCCGCTTCGGCGGGCGCGGCGGCGGCTGCACTGGCGATGCTGGCGCTGGTCGCGCTCGTCCAGGCCGACCGCGCCTTCCCGCCACCGCTCGACGAACCGCCAATCTCGGCGGAAGTCGTGGGCCGCAATGGGGAACTGCTACGCGCCTATGCGGCCCCCGATGGCCGCTGGCGAATGGCGGTCGAACTGCGCGATATCGACCCGCACTTCCTCGACATGCTGATCGCTTATGAGGACAAGCGCTTTCGCGATCATCGGGGTATCGATGTCTTCGCCATGGCGCGTGCAGTAGGCCAGTTGGCCACCAATGGCCGCATCGTGTCGGGCGGTTCGACAATCAGCATGCAGCTTGCCCGGCTGGTCGAGCCGCGCGAGCGCCGCTCCGTCCCCGCGAAGCTGCGTCAGATGTTCCGCGCCTGGCAGATCGAGCAGCGGCTGTCGAAGGACGAAATCCTGCGCCGTTATCTCACGCTGGCGCCCTATGGCGGCAACATCGAAGGCTTGCGCGCAGCTTCGCTCGCCTGGTTCGGCAAGGAACCCCGCAGACTGACCGTCGGCGAGGCGGCACTGCTGGTTGCCTTGCCTCAGTCGCCCGAGGCGCGCCGGCCCGACCGGCATCCTGAAAACGCACAACTGGCCCGTGATCGCGTGCTTGCCCGCATGTCCAATGCAGGCCTGATGGACAGCGCGGAGGCAGCGCGTGCGGCTGCCGCGAACATCGTGCCAACCGGACGCTACGAACTCCCTGCCCTCGCCGCACACGCGGCCGACGCCGCCCGTCTGGCCGACCCCGCCGCACAGCGCATTGAGCTCACGGTCGACGGCAAGGTCCAGCGGCGGCTGGAAGCGGTTGCAGCCGAAGCCGCCACCCGTATCGGAGACAAGGTCTCCGTTGCCATGGTGATGGCCGATGCCCGCACCGGCGCGATCATCGCAGAAGTCGGCGCTGCCGACTATTTCGACGCCGGCCGCAATGGCTGGGTGGACCTGACCCGCGCCGTAAGGTCGCCCGGCTCGACGCTGAAGCCATTCATCTACGGTCTCGCCTTCGAGGAAGGGTTGGTCGCACAGCAGACCTTGATCGAAGACCGCCCGGCCGATTTCGCCGGCTATCGCCCACGCAATTTCGATATGGCCTATATGGGCGACGTCAGCGTACGCGATGCGCTGCAACTCTCGCTGAATGTGCCGGCGATCCGGCTGCTTGACGCGCTCGGGCCGACGCGGCTTGCCGGCCGCTTCCGCGACGCGGGCGTCACACCTGAATTGCCGCGTGGCGAAAAACCCGGTCTGGCGATGGGGCTGGGCGGCGTCGGCGTCACCTTGCGCGACCTCGTGCAGCTCTACACCGCGCTGCCCAATTCCGGTTTCGCGACACCGCTTCATATCAAGCCCGCCCAGCCGCAGCCGGTGCGCCTGCTCGACCCCGCGGCCAACTGGCAGGTCGCGGACATCCTCTCGGGCGTTGTGCCGCCGCGCGGCGCGCCGGAGATCGGCATCGCCTACAAGACCGGCACCAGCTACGGCTATCGAGATGCCTGGTCGATCGGCTTCGATGGCCGCCATGTGCTGGGTGTCTGGATTGGCCGGCCCGACGGCGGTCCGGTGCCCGGAATTTCCGGTTTCGAAACCGCGGCACCCGTTCTTTTCAACGCTTTTTCGCGCTCCGGGGTGGCATTTGCCGAACACGCGTCGCCGCCGCCGGGCGCGGTGCGTCTGCCGCGCGGCGACCTGCCCGTCACGCTCCGCCGCTTTCGCGCAATCGACGACGACGCCGTCACGCCCGGAATTGTGGAGGCCTCGCCGCGCATCGTCTTCCCGCCTGACGGCGCAAGGGTCGAACTCGCGGCCCAGGGGGCCGCCCCGCTCATTCTCAAACTGCAGGGGGGCCGTGCCCCTTTCCGCTGGCTGGCAAACGGACGGCCGCTGAAGGACACAGTGCGCCGGCGAACCGCAAGCTGGCATCCCGACGGCGCCGGCGCATCGACCCTCACGGTCATCGACGCGGTAGGCAGGGCGGCCACTGTCAATGTGTTCATCGAGTGAGCGATTACGGCAGTTCATGCACAAAACGTGCATGAACTTCCTCGTTGCGTGCATTGCTCGAAGAAATCGTGCATTTCCGCAGCGTGATGTTGAAGCGCACATAAGCTGCTTGAATTCTGGTCTGGCTGATGATCAGATGCGCGCGCCGTGACCGATCCACAAAAAACGGGCGGCGGGGAATAATACCCGGTGGCCAACACCGGAACAGTCAATGGGGTAGGCCCATAAGTCAGGTACTCGAAGTGCGTGACCTGAAGACCATCTTTCACACGCAAGATGGTGCGGTCCACGCGGTAAACGGCGTTAGCTTCCATGTCGAGGAAGGCGAGCTGCTGGCCGTTGTCGGCGAAAGCGGCTCGGGCAAAAGCGTCACGATGATGTCGCTGCTGCAGCTCCTTCCCATGCCGCCGGCGGAAGTGACTGCAGGAACGGCCATGTTCCAGGACCGCGACCTCGTCCGGCTCTCGCCGAACGAAATCCGCGATGTCCGCGGCGCGCGTATCGGCTTCATCTTCCAGGATCCGATGACGTCTCTGAACCCGGTCTTCACGGTCGGATTTCAGATCATGGAGCCGCTGCGCAAACATATGGGCCTGTCGAAGGCGCAGGCCCGCAAACGCGCGGCCGAGTTGCTTGAACTCGTTGGCATTCCCTCCGCCAGCGACCGGCTGGACGACTACCCGCACCAGTTTTCGGGCGGCATGCGCCAGCGCGTCATGATCGCGATGGCGCTGGCCTGCGATCCCAAGGTTCTGATTGCCGACGAACCGACGACCGCGCTCGACGTGACGGTCCAGGCGCAGATACTCGAGCTCGTGCGCGAACTGCGCCAGAAGCTCGGCATGGCCATTATATGGGTCACGCATGATCTCGGCGTCGCCGCCGGAATCGCCGACCGCATCATGGTCATGTATGGCGGCCAGATCGTCGAACAGGCGCCGATCGCGGAACTGTTCGACCGGCCACGCCACCCCTACACGGAAGCGCTGCTGGAATCGCTGCCCGGCCGCCACCAGGCCGACGAACGGCTTCGCTCCATCAGCGGCCAGCCGCCGCTGTTGATGGCGCACCCGACCTCCTGCCCCTTCGCGCCGCGCTGCCGGCACAAATTCGACAAATGCACGGCCGCGAACCCGCCGCTCGTCCGCGTCGGCGGCGTGCATGATGTCGCGTGCTGGCTGGAATCGGCAACGGCGGAGGCAGCGGAATGAACGCCGACCCCTCACTCGGGAAAGGTTCGCTCAAGCCGGAAAAGCTTGTCGACATCGAAGACCTGACGGTCCATTTCCCGGTCTTCAGAGGCCTGCTTCGCCGCCAGGTCGGCGCGGTAAAGGCAGTCGACGGCCTGACCTTCGACATCCGCCGCGGTGAAACGCTTGGCCTTGTCGGCGAAAGCGGCTGCGGCAAGTCCACGACGGGCCGGGCCTTGCTTCGCCTTTACGAACTCACCGCCGGCCGAATTCTTTTCGACGATAGAGACATCGCCAAGCTGGATGCCGGCGAGTTGCGCGCCGTCCGCCCCAGCATGCAGATGATTTTCCAGGATCCTCAGGCGTCGCTCAATCCGCGACTGACGGTTGGAGCGATCATCGCCGAGCCGCTGATCGAACACGGCGTATTGAAAGGCAAGGCGCGCCGCGACCGCGTGCGCGAGCTGCTGGACGCGGTCGGTCTCAACCCCGATTACATCAACCGCTACCCGCACGAATTCTCGGGCGGCCAGCGCCAGCGCATCGGCATTGCGCGGGCCCTTGCGCTGGATCCGAGCTTCATCGTCTGCGACGAGCCAATTGCCGCGCTCGACGTGTCGATCCAGGCGCAGGTGGTGAATCTGCTGGAAGACCTGCAGAAGAAACTCGGTCTCACCTACCTCTTCATCAGCCACGACCTGTCGATGGTCCGCCATATCGCCGACCGCGTGGCGGTGATGTACCTCGGCAAGATGGTGGAGCTCGGGACCGTCGACCAGCTCTTCAACAAACCCAAGCATCCCTACACCAAAGCGCTGTTATCCGCCGTGCCGGTGCCCGATCCCAAGGTCGAGGCGACTCGCAGGCGCATACTTCTGACCGGCGAAATACCCAACGCCGTCAATCCGCCCAAGGGGTGCAGATTCTGCACGCGCTGCCCGGACGTTATCGACAAGTGCCGAACTGTCGAACCGGAGTGGCGCGAGCTCGATGGCGGCCGCAAGGTCGCGTGTCATGTTGCCGAATAACGCCAAGAGAAAAACCGGGAGTGATTGCCAACGACAAAGACTTGTGCGGAAATGACAGCAGGCCGCAGCGAACGGAAGACACAATGCACCGAAATGCAGCGGACTGTATTCCCCTACGGGTAACAATAAATGGGAGTATGAAATGAAAACCTTCAAATCACTGTTGATCGGTACGGTGGCGGCAGCCGCCGTAACGAGCGCAGCGTATGCGGAGCGAGGCTCCGACGGCGAAGTCAAGATCATCTACTGGCAGGCGCCGTCGATCCTCAATCCGTATCTGTCGAGCGGCACCAAGGACATTGAGTCCGCATCGCTCGTTATCGAGCCGCTTGGCCGCTTCGACCAGGATGGCAACCTTGTGCCTTATCTGGCCGCCGAAATTCCGACCGTCGCCAATGGCGGTGTTTCCGATGACCTGACCACCATCACCTGGAAGCTCAAGGAAGGCCTCGTCTGGTCGGACGGCACGCCGCTCACCTCGGCCGACGTCGTCTTCACTGCCGAATACTGCATGCATCCCGAAGGCGGCTGCGCACAGGCTGCCAAGTTCGAAGGCGTGACCAATGTCGAGGCCCTGGACGACCTGACGATCAAGGTCACCTTCGGCGAGCCGAAGCCCTACCCCTATCAGGCATTCATGGGCGGTCAGTCGCCGATCATCCAGAAGGCGCAGTTCCAGGACTGCTTGGGCGCCAAGGCACCTGAGTGCACGGAAGCCAACTTCAACCCGATCGGCACCGGGCCGTTCAAGGTCGTCGAGTTCCGTCCCAACGACGTGATCACGATGGAAGCCAATACGAACTATCGCGATCCCGACAAGCCGGCATTCGCCACGCTGACCTTCAAGGGCGGCGGCGATGCAGCGGCTGCCGGCCGCGCAGTGCTCGAAACCGGCGAGTTCGACTACGCCTGGAACCTGCAGCTTGCTCCCGATGTGCTCGCCAACATGGCAGCCGCCGGCAAAGGCAAGCCGATTGCCGCCTTCGGTTCGCTCGTCGAGCGCATCGAAATGAACATGACCAACCCCTCGCCCGACCTTCCAGAAGGCGAGCGTGCAACCGCCAAGCATCCGCACCCGATCCTTTCGGACATGAAAGTGCGCAAGGCACTTTCCATGGCGATCGACCGCGATCTGCTCGTTGAGATCGGTTACGGCCAGGCTGGCCGTCCGACCTGTAACCTGGTGCCTGCTCCGGAACTCTACGCTTCCGACAACACCGACTGCATGACGCAGGACATCGAAGGCGCCAAGGCGTTGCTTGAGGAAGCCGGCTGGACCGACTCCAATGGCGATGGCGTCCGCGACAAGGACGGCATGAAGCTGTCGCTCACCTACCAGACCTCCACCAACGCCGTGCGTCAGGACTTCCAGGCGCTGATCAAGCAGTGGTGGGCGGATATCGGTGTCGAAACCGAACTGAAGAACATCGACGCTTCGGTCTATTTCGGTGGCGACCCGGGTTCTCCGGACACCTTCCAGAAGTTCTACGCGGACGTTGAAATGTACGCCAACAACTTCGACGGCACCGATCCGGAAGCCTATCTGGCGCAGCACACCTGCGAAAAGGCGCCGCGTCCGGAGACCCAGTGGCAGGGTGAAAACATCAACCGCTACTGCGACGCGGAATATGATGCGCTCGTGGCCGAGCTCGGCAAGACCGCCGAACTCGAGAAGCGCGGCGAGATCGGCCGCAAGCTCAACGAGATGCTGACCAAAGACAGCTACGTCGTCGTGCCGCTGGTCGACCGTGGTCGTGTCTCGGCTCACTCCAACTCGCTGGGCGGTGTTGTCCTCAACACCTGGGACAGCGAGCTCTGGAACGTGGCTGACTGGCACCGCGTCAAGTAAAACTTGATCGGCAACACGCCCCGGCAACCGCCGGGGCGTGTTGTTTCCGGCAAGACAAGGCGACCACACCTTGCTGAATTATATTATCCGCAGGCTCCTGATCGCGGTGCCGACACTGCTGTTCATCAGCCTTGCGATCTTTTTGCTTCTCGACCTGGCGCCCGGCGACCCGACGGCACAGATGCCGCTCACGGTACCGCCGGAGGTCAGGGAGAAAATTCGGCTGGCGCTGGGTTTGGGCGAACCCATGCACGTCCGCTACCTGCTCTGGCTGAAGCAGTTCCTGATCAACGAACCGCTGCACATCTTCTCGGATGCGACAGGCTGGGATATCGCCGGCGACAGCCAGCGCGTGATCTCCTGGCAAACGCGCTCGCCGGTTTTCGACATCATCGTGCAGCGCCTGCCGCAAACGCTGTGGGTTGTCGGTATGTCCTATGTTGTCGGCATCCTGATCGCCATTCCGATCGGCATCATCTCTGCCTATCGGCAATATTCATGGTTCGACCAGACCGGCACCTTCGTCACCATGGTCGGCTATTCCGTACCGCCCTTCTTCACCGGCGTGCTGGTCATCGTCATATTCTCCGTCCAGCTCGGCTGGTTCCCCTCGATCTACGACACCACACACCGGGTAACCGACTGGGACAGCTTCATGTTCCAGCTCCGGCAGATGATCATGCCCGTCATGGTGCTGGCGCTGCAGACGACGGCGCAGATATCGCGCTTCATGCGCGCGTCCATGCTCGACAATCTCAATCAGGACTATGTGCGCACCGCGCGCGGCAAGGGCATGACCGAAAGGGTCGTCCTGCTCACACACGTGCTGCGCAATTCGCTGATACCGGTCATCACGGTCATCGCGCTCGGCGTACCCGGGATTTTCGGCGGGGCGATCATCACCGAGCAGATATTCAAGGTGAACGGCATCGGACAGCTGCTGATCACCGCCATCTATGCCTACGATATTCCGATGGTGCAGACGCTGACCTTCATCTTCGCGGTGCTGATCGTGGCCTTCAACCTCATCGCCGACGTCCTCTACGGCATACTCGATCCGAGGATTCGTTATGACTGATGTGACCGCGGGCCCGCCCGCCTCCCCTTCGGCCATGCCGCGTCCGGTTCGCTCGCAATGGCGCGACGTGTGGGATCAGTTCAAGACCCACCGCGGCGCGCTGGTCGGCGCCGGCATCTTCATGTTCATCGTGCTGGCGGTGGTGATCGGGCCGCTGATCTGGCCCTATGACGCGCAGTTCATCGATATTCGGGCCCGCAACCAGGGTCCGAGTTTTGCCCACCCGCTGGGTACTGACCAGCTCGGCCGCGACATGCTTGCCCGCATGATGGCGGGCGGCAAGGTCTCGGTGGCCGTCGGCATCACGGCGATGCTGCTGTCGCTGGTGCTGGGTACGGCAATCGGTGTTCTGGCAGGCTTCTTCCGCCGCCTAGACGGTGCGCTTATGCGCGTGACCGACCTCTTCCTGGCCCTGCCGCTTCTGCCGCTGCTGCTGGTCATGGTGATGCTTTTCCGCGAAGCGCTGTCTTCCCGCTTCGGACCGGAGACAGGCATCTTCATCCTGATCGTGGTGGCGATCGGCGTCACCTCATGGATGCAGACCGCGCGCATCGTGCGCGGCGACGTGCTGGCGCTGAAAGAGCGCGAGTTCGTGCTTGCCGGCCGCTCGATCGGCACGCCGCCGCGCCGCATCATCTTCCGCCACATTCTGCCCAACGTGCTGTCGCCGATCATGGTGTCGGCAACGCTTGGCATCGCCAACGCGATCATCACCGAATCCGCGCTGTCGTTCCTCGGCCTCGGCTTCCCGCCTGACTTCCCGACCTGGGGCCGGCTGCTGTTCGACGCGGTCGATTACCTGCAGCAATATCCCGAGCGCGTTTTGTGGCCGGGCCTGGCGATTTCGCTGACGGTGTTGTCGGTGAACTATGTCGGCGACGGCCTGCGCGACGCGCTCGATCCGCGCATCAGGGGCCGGTGACGGTGGTTCCCTCCCCGTAACGGGGAGAGAAAAAACAACTCAGCCCAGATCGCCGAGATCGCGCACCGCGCCTTTCGCAGCGCTGGTCGCAAACGCGGCGTAGGCCTTGAGCGCCGTGGTCACGTTGCGCTTGCGCGGTGCTTCAGGCTTCCAGCCCTTCTTGTCCTGCTCGGCGCGGCGGCTGGCGAGCTCGTCGTCCGACACAGCAAGGTTGACCGTGCGGTTGGGGATGTCGAACTCGATCACATCGCCGTCCCGCACCAGGCCGATCGCGCCGCCGCTGGCGGCTTCGGGCGAAACATGGCCGACCGAGAGGCCGGACGTCGCACCGGAGAAACGGCCGTCGGTGATCAGCGCACAGGCTTTGCCCAGCCCTTTCGATTTCAGGTAGCTGGTCGGGTAGAGCATCTCCTGCATGCCTGGCCCGCCTTTCGGGCCCTCATAGCGGATAACCACCACATCGCCGGCCACGACTTCGTTGCTCAAAATGGCCTTCACGGCGGCATCCTGGCTTTCATAGACCTTGGCCTTGCCGGAGAATTTGAGGATCGAATCGTCCACGCCTGCGGTTTTCACCACGCAGCCGTCTGCGGCGATATTGCCCTTCAGCACCGCGAGCCCGCCATCCTTTGAGAATGGATGCTCGGCGCTGCGGATGACACCCTTTTCGCGGTCGAGATCGAGTTCACTCCAGCGCTTGTCCTGGCTGAAGGCGACTTGCGTCGGTACGCCGCCGGGCGCGGCCATGAAGAAGTTGCGTACGCTTTCCTGGTTCGATCGGGAGATATCCCAGCGATCGATCGCGTCGCCCAGTGTTGCAGAGTGCACGGTCGGTGCATCGCGCCTGATAAGCCCGGCTTCGTCGAGCTGGCCGAGGATCGCCATGATGCCGCCGGCGCGGTGCACGTCTTCCATATGCACGTCCGACTTTGCGGGCGCCACCTTACACAGCACCGGCACCCGGCGCGACAGAACATCGATATCGTCCTGGTCGAAATCGATCTCGCCTTCCTTGGCGGCGGCCAGGATGTGCAGCACGGTGTTGGTCGAGCCGCCCATCGCGATGTCGAGCGACATTGCGTTTTCAAACGCCGCCTTGCTCGCCACATTGCGCGGCAGCACGCTTTCGTCCTCCTGCTCGTAATAACGCTGGCACAGATCGACGACCAGATGACCCGCCTCGACGAACAGGCGCCTGCGGTCGGCATGCGTTGCGAGCGTCGAGCCGTTGCCCGGCAGCGAAAGTCCCAGCGCCTCGGTCAGGCAGTTCATGGAATTGGCGGTAAACATGCCCGAGCACGATCCGCAGGTCGGGCATGCCGAACGTTCGATGACGGCGACCTGTTTGTCGCTGACGCTGTCATCCGCGGCCGCAACCATGGCATCCACGAGGTCCAGGGCGCGCTCCTCGCCGTCCCAGACCACCTTGCCAGCCTCCATCGGCCCGCCGGATACGAAAACCGCGGGAATGTTCAGCCGCATTGCGGCCATCAGCATGCCGGGTGTGATCTTGTCGCAATTCGAGATGCAGACCATGGCATCGGCGCAGTGGGCATTGACCATGTATTCGACCGCGTCGGCGATCAGTTCGCGCGAAGGCAGCGAATAGAGCATGCCGTCATGGCCCATCGCGATGCCGTCATCCACCGCAATCGTGTTGAATTCCTTCGCCACACCGCCGGCGTTTTCAATCTCGCGCGCCACAAGCTGGCCGAGGTCTTTCAGGTGCACATGGCCGGGCACGAACTGGGTGAAGGAGTTGACCACGGCAATGATCGGCTTGCCGAAATCGCTGTCCTTCATGCCGGTGGCGCGCCAAAGGCCGCGGGCGCCGGCCATGTTGCGGCCGTGAGTGGTGGTGCGTGAGCGATAAGCGGGCATCTCTCGTGATCCTGTACAAAAATGTTGGGGCGCAGTGGCGCCCGATCGGCAAATATGCCGAAAAATATGGGTCAGGTCGCGTTGTTTGCCACTTCCGGGCGGGCAAGAGCAAGGACCGAAACGTTCAATTCGGTTCGCCTTCGGCCGCGATTCCGCGCGCATAGGCGGCTTTTTCGGCCTCTGTTGCCGCTACAAGCGGCGGTTTTACCCGGCTCAGGCTGGTATCATGGTGAAGCGCGGAAAGCGCTGCCTTGACCCCGGGGACGAGCGCCTTGCCGTCGAACAGCGCGCGAATGCGCACCGCTTTCGCCAGCGCCGTCTCGTCGCCTTCGTGGAAGGCACGAGCACAAAACCCGGCGTTGAGATTGGCGGTCGCGGAGATGCAGCCGGCAAAGGCACCTTGCCGCGCTTCGATCAGCACCGCCTCGTTGGAAGGGAAGACCGCGAGCTCGTCGCCGATCGCCGCGATTTCGCGCGCATAGGCAAGATCGCCGGAAGAATCCTTCAGTCCGGCAATCCGGCCCGGCAGTGCCTCCATCAGCGCGCGCACAAGCTCAGGCGTATAGGTCACTCCACTCAGGGCGGGAAAATTGTAGAGGTAAAGCGGCAGGCTTCCGCTTGCCGCCGCGATTGCACGGAAATAGTCGACGATGCCTGCGTCCGGTACGCCCTTATAGTAGAAAGGCGGCAGAACGAGAGCGCCGGCGAAGCCAAGCCCGGCCGCCGCTGCCGTCAGCGCCACTGCATCCCCGGTTGCCGATGCGCCCGTGCCGACCATCATGCGGCTCAGATCGAGGTCCGAGCCAGCGACGGCCCGCATCAGGGAAAGCCGTTCGTCGACCGTAAACGAGGTCGCCTCGCCCGTAGTGCCAAGCACGTTGAGCCCGTCGCAGCCATTGTCGAGCAGGTGACGTGCAAGCGTGAGAAACCGGGCCGCGTCGGGCTTACCGCTATCATCGAGCGGCGTCGCGATCGCAGCGATAACGCCACGCAGTTTTGCCGCGTTGCCCATGCCTTGTCTCCTCTCGGCCGGCGCCCGGCTAGCCGTCCTGAATTTCGCCGGCGACCGGCTCGATGTCGAACCGCGTCTGCTCGGCATGTCCTGTCAAAAGATCCGCCGCCTGGTCGGCGGCATCCTGGAACGGCTCAAGCACCAGATCCGCCCCCGCCGCAAGCAAGTCGGCCACCTCGGCATCGCGGTGCGAGGAAATCGCGATGCGCCCCGAAAATCCGGCATCCTTCAGCGCCTGCACGATCGCCACTCGCGTATCGCCATGCACGACACCGGATTCGTGCACCGGTACGGTCGAAACAACCCATTTCGCGCCGTCGAGCGGAAGGTGGCGTACGAATTCCGGGTCGCTTGCGTCGCCATACTCGACATCCAGGCCGTGCGAACGGCCGCGGCGCACAGCGGCGGGGTTGAAATCGACGCCAAGCACCTTCAGCCCCCGCTGTTTCAATCGGAGCCCGATCGCCGTTCCGTATCGTCCAAGACCCAGCAGAACGATCTCATGCGCCTCACCGGCTTTTTTGCCTTCCGCCGCGATCTCCCTGCTCGGGTTGGCGCGCTCGAAAACGCCAAGCAAGGGTTCGAGCCATTTGTACAGCGAGCTGCAGAACGAGATCATGTAGCTGGACACCGCGATAGTGATCAGCCCGACAAGCGTGATCAGCCCGAGTGTGTCCTTGGAGAGGTGACCGAGCGACAGCCCCAGCCCCGCCAGGATCAGCGAAAACTCGCTGATCTGCGCCAGCGCAACGCCGGCCTGAAAGCCCGTGCGCTTGCGGAAATTCATGAAACGCGCCACCGACATGACGATTAGCGGTTTGCCGATCAACACGAACAACGACAGCACCAGCGCCGGGACAAGACTTGCCCCCAGCCCGCGAAGATCGATCTCCGCGCCAAGCGAAACGAAGAAAAACAGCAGCAGGAAATCGCGCAGTGGCGCAAGCCTTGAGCCAATGGCCTCTCGGTAGCGTGTCGAGGCGAGTGCCACACCCGCCATCAGACCGCCGATCTCCTTGCCAAGGCCGGCAATGTCCGAAACCGCGGCGAAAATTGCAGCAAGCGCGATCGCAAAGCAGATCAGCAGCTCCGGTACTCGCGCCATGTAGTCGGTTAGCGGCTCGGCAATGAAGCGCACAAAGACAATAACAAACGCCAGCAGAGCAAAACCGGCAAGCAGCACCCACACGGCATCGCCGGCACTGCCTTCGTCGCCGGTACCCACGCCGAGCGCCGACAGCGTGATCATCGCCAGTACGACCACGAGGTCCTGCACGATTAGGAAGCCGAGCGCCAACTGCCCGTGCAGCGCATCGATCTCGCGCTTGTCGGACAGCATCTTGACCACGATGATGGTGCTCGAAAACGCCAGCCCGATGCCGACATAAAGGCTTTCGAGGCTGCCCAGACCCGCCGCCAGTGCAATCAGATAGCCGATTGCGGTCGTCGCCGTCACTTGCACCGCGCCGGAAATCAGCGAAACGGTGCCCAGCGACCTGATCAGGCCGACATCGAGCTTGAGCCCGACCAGAAAGAGCAGAACCGCGATGCCGAGCTCCGACAGCAGCTCGATTTCATGTTCGGCATGCACGAGGTCGAGCACCGAGGGCCCGGCGACCAGCCCGACCACAATGAAGCTCACGATCAGCGGCTGGCGCAGCAGCACGCCAACAAGGCCAATGACCGAGGCGATGGCCAGCAGCGCAGCTATTTGCGCAAATGCGCTTCCGGTAACGAATTCTGTCATGTCCGCCGCCAGTTAGACCGCCCGCGGGCAACATCGCCCGTGCGCCCGGCAATGTAATTGCGCCGGCACAGGCTTGTGTCAATCGAACCGGAATTCGAAAGGCTCGCCCTCGAACGCGTCTGCCCCGCGCCCGATGGCCGCAATGGCATTCACCATCCGGCCATCGCGGCCAAGCAGCTTGTCGGCGATGGCGACCAGGCGCGCATTTGGCGTCGCGGACGGCGACGCAAGCCGCAGCTCTTGGGCAAGCTCGGCCTCGTCACGGTGCGGCGCTAGCTGGCAACCGATGATGTAAGCCGCCGCGGTCGAGCGGCTGACGCCAGCAAAACAATGAACCACCATAGGCTTGATGCGGTCCCATCCCATGGCAAACAGAAGCAGCTCTTCGACATGCTTCTGGCCGGGCGGCACCATGTCCGGCTCCACCTGCACGATGTCGTGCATGGAAAGCAGCAGATGATTGTCTTCGTGAATGGCCTCGGGACGCTCGACCGGCGTGCCTGCGCTCAGCAGCGATATGAGGCGCTGCGCCCGTACATTGCTGACCACAGACGGCATGCGCGGCAGCGAACAGACATAGAGCATGGCGTTACCTTTCCGGGGAGCCGCGAAACACCGACAACGCCTCTTCGAGGCGAGACCAGCTAACCTCGTTATCTGGCAGACCGAAACGCAACAATTGTTGATCCCGGTCAAATGGCCGCACCAGAATGCCGTGCCTTCCCAGTGTTTCGAACAGCACGGGTGCCTGCGGATGCGAGATGAGCTGAAACAGGCTGGTGCCGCCGACGAGCTGAGCACCGGTCCCGCAAAGCATCTCGCGCAGCCGCACCATGTCTTCGGCAAGCCGCACGCGCTGCGCGTTTCGCCAGTCATCGTCCGTAAGCGCCTGCATGCCAACCGCAATAGCCGGTCCCGAAACCGCCCACGGCCCGAGCTCCCGCCGCAGCTTTCCTGCCGCTTGCACGCCGGCGATGGCGAAACCAAGCCGCACGCCCGCCAGCCCGTGGAACTTGCCGAACGACCGGAGCACGACAACCGGTAATTCATCGACGGTGCAGCCGAGGCTCGTTGCCTCGGGTCCAACCTCCATGAACGCCTCGTCGACGATCAAAAGCCCTCCCCGCGCCTTCAGCTCGCCGGCAATCGCGAGAAGTTCCGCACGCCCAAGAACGCGCCCGTCGGGATTGTTGGGGTTCACAACTACGGCGATGTCGGCGGCGGCCAGCGCCGCCGAGTCGTCGACTTCCACGCATTCATGGCCGCACATCGCCGCGCAGCGGGCGTGCTCGGCATAGGTTAGCCCGAGCACCGCTGCCTTGCCCGGCGGCCGCAACCGAAACAGATGCGGCAGCAGGATCTGCGTTCCGGGCGCCGCAACGAGGTTGTCGGCCGAGCCAGCGCCATAGGCGCGGGCCGCCGCCAGCCGCAGCGTGGCCTCGTCCTCCGGCTCCGGCAGCCGCTCGAAGGCGGTGGCGGCAATCGGCGAATGCGGATAGGGAAACGGGCTGATCCCTGTCGAAAGGTCGATCCATGGTTCGGGAGCATCGGGAAAGCGTTTGCGTGCGGCAGCGATATTGCCGCCATGTACCGCTGCTTCCGCGATTTCCCTTTCAACGGACGGCATGATGGCTTTCCCGCTTGCCTTCCTGGCGCTGATCATCGAGCGCGCGCTCGGCTACCCGGACCGGCTGGTCCGCCTGATAGGTCATCCGGTGATCTGGATTGGCGCGCTGATATCCCTGCTCGATCGCAACTTCAACCGCGATAGCTATTCGCCGGCGCGCCGCCGCCTGCTCGGCTTTGTGGCGCTGGTTGTCATCTGCCTTGTGCCGGCATTCGCGGCCGCGATGCTGATGTGGCTCGTGGGGCCCACGCTTCTCGCACTCGTCGTAACCGCGTTCTTCGCCTCTTCGCTGCTCGCGCAAAAGAGCCTTGAAGATCACGTCATGGCGGTCGCGGTAGCGCTCGACGAAAACGGCCTGGAAGCCGGCCGCGATGCCGTTGCCCGCATTGTCGGTCGCGACCCGGCCGCACTCGACGAAGCAGGCGTTGCCCGCGCCGCAATCGAAAGCCTCGCCGAAAACTTCTCTGACGGCGTGGTCGCGCCGGCCTTCTGGCTCGGGCTCCTCGGCCTGCCGGGCGGCGCGGCCTACAAGGCCGTCAACACGGCCGACAGCATGATCGGCCACAGGACCGACCGTCACCGCGAATTCGGCTATGCCGCCGCCCGCTTCGACGATCTGATCAACCTGCCTGCCTCGCGCCTCACCGCACTGCTGATCGTAGCCGCCGCCGCGCTCAACAGGGGAACGAGCGCCAGAGCCGCCTGGCGCGCGGTGCTCCGGGATGCGCACCTCCACCGTTCGCCCAATGCGGGCTGGCCGGAGGCGGCTGTCGCCGGCGCGCTCGGTCTGGCGCTGGCGGGGCCACGTGCCTATGGCGGCAAGATCGTTGACGACGCGGTTATGGGCGTTGGCGGCAGGCTCGACCCGGACGCCTCCGACATCGGCCGCGCGCTGCAGCTCTACCGCACGGCGGACCTTTTGCTGATCGCGCTCTTCGGCGCGCTGGCGCTGCTCACCTGGCAATTCTGATCAACGCATCGATGTCGAGATGCGCCTCCAGATGGGCGGCCAGCGCATCTAGCGCTGTTTCAACGCCTGCCTCATAGTTCAATCCCGACACCGCACCGCCGAGCCGGGTAATCCAGGCCGCGCGCTGGCTGTCATCGGCGAAAAGCCCGTGCGTATAGGTGCCGGCCACCAGCCCGTCAGCCGAAATCGCGCCTTCGGGCTGGCCGTCGATGGTAGCGAACGCCCGCGCGGTGTCCGGCCCGCTCGTCTCGCCAATGTGCATTTCGTAACCGGAGAAGCCGACCCCGTCTGAAGTCTGGCCCTGCACGGCGACAAGCTTCTTGTCGCCGGTGAGCCGCGTTTCGATGTCGAGCAGCCCGAGCCCTTCAACCTCGGCCGGCGGACCTTCGATCCCGTCAGGGTCGCTGATGGTTCGGCCGAGCATCTGGTAGCCGCCGCAAAGTCCGAGCACACGTCCGCCGCGCCGCACATGCGCGGCAATGTCGATGTCGAACCCGGCGGCCCGTAGCGCCGACAGGTCGGCAATTGTGGCTTTTGAGCCCGGAAGCAGGATGAGGTCCGCATCGCCCGGCAACGCAGTACCCGGCTTCACGCGAACCAGCTCCACCTCGGGCTCCGCCTCCAGCGGGTCGAGATCGTCGAAATTTGCAATATGCGGCAGCACCGGCACGGCGATCCTTATTCGCGCCCCCGCCTTGCGTTCCCGCGCGGCATTCAGCGCCAGCGCATCCTCGGCAGGCAGCCGTGCGGCGTCCGGCAGATGCGGCACGAGCCCGATCGGCACCCAGCCCGTCAGCTCCGCCACGTGCTTCATGCCATCTGCAAAAAGCGCGGGATCGCCGCGAAACCGGTTGACGATGAAGCCGGCGATCAGCGCGGCATCTTCGGGGTCCACCACGGCTTTCGTCCCGACGAGGCTGGCGATCACCCCGCCCCGGTCGATATCTCCGATCAGGATGACGGGCACGTCAGCTGCGCGCGCAAAGCCCATATTGGCGATGTCGCCCTTGCGAAGATTGACCTCCGCCGCGCTGCCCGCACCTTCCACCAGCACGAAATCGGCTTCGCCCTTCATGCGGCCGAAGCTTTCAAGCACGCGCGGCATCAGGCCGGGTTTCATCTTCTGGTAGTCCGCGGCGCGCGCATTGCCCTCCATGCGGCCCTGCACCACCACCTGCGCGCCCGTTTCGCTCTGCGGTTTCAGCAGCACCGGGTTCATATGAACCGACGGATCCACCCGCGCGGCGCGCGCCTGCAGCGCTTGCGCCCGCCCAATCTCGCCGCCATCGGCGGTCACAGCAGCATTGTTCGACATGTTCTGCGGTTTGAAGGGCCGCACCGTGTGCCCACGCGCAACCAGCGCCCGCGCCAGCCCGGCGACGATCAGCGATTTGCCGACGTCGGACCCCGTGCCCTGAAACATCAGCGCCCGCGCGGACACCTCAGAACTCTATGCCCTGCTGCGCCTTCACGCCGGCGGCGAAGTGGTGCTTGGTCTGCCCCATCTCGGTCACCAGATCGGCGGCCTCGATAAGCGCCGGCTTGGCGTTGCGCCCAGTCACCACGACATGCAGGTCCGGCCGCCGCGCTTGCAGAGCCGCCACCACCTTGTCCAGATCGAGATATTCGTAGCGCAGCGCGATGTTCAGCTCATCAAGCACGACGAGGCTGATACTCGGGTCGGCCATAAGCTCCTTCGCCTTCTCCCAGGCGCGCCCAGCCGCGGCGACATCGCGCTCCCGGTCCTGCGTTTCCCAGGTGAAGCCTTCCCCCATCGTGTGCCATACGATCTTGTCGCCGAATGCCGCGAAGGCATCCTTCTCGCCCGTGTGCCAGCCACCCTTGATGAACTGCACGACACCGACACGCTTGCCATGGCCGAGCATGCGCAGCGCCAGCCCGAAAGCCGCCGTCGTCTTGCCCTTTCCGGGGCCGGTGTTGACGACGAGCAGCCCCTTTTCGATCGTTTTCGATGCCACTTCGGCATCCTGCACGGCCTTGCGTTTGGCCATCTTCGCCTTGTGGCGGTCGGCTTCGGTTTCGCTCATTTCATTTCACCTTTACGGGCAGGCCCGCCACGACGAGCACAACCTCATCGGCAAGGGCTGCAATCTTCTGGTTGAGCCGCCCTGCCTCGTCGCGAAAGCGGCGCGCCAGCGCGTTTTCGGGTACGATGCCGGACCCGACCTCGTTCGAAACGAGGACCCAGTGTCCGGTAGGCCGCGAAACCGTGTCCGCGAGCGCCTCGGTTTCGGCCGCGATATCCGCATCGGCCAGCATCCTGTTGCTCAGCCACAGCGTCAGGCAGTCGACAAGCACCGGCTGCCCTTCCGGGCACGCGGCCAATGCCTGCGCAAGGTCGTGCGGCGCATCGACCGTTTGCCAACGCTCGTCGCGCCGCGACCGGTGCGTTGCGATGCGTTCTTCCATTTCATTGTCGAAGGCCTGCGCCGTGGCGATGTACCGCCACGGCGATGGCTTTGCCGAAATCAGGCTCTCGGCGTAGGTGCTCTTGCCCGAGCGTGCGCCACCCAGAACGAGCGTCAGGGAACCCTTGTCAGGCAAAGCTCTTCTGCGCGGCGTCCGCCTCGTCAGCGAAGCGTGCGCGAAGCGCCCCCGCCACTGTGCCGAGCACGGCCCAGAACAACAGGTTGGTCACCGTCACCGCAACAACGAAGTCATGGTGCAGAGCAGCCGGCACCGGCGTTTCGAAGCTTGCCGGTTGCGGCGCGCCGACGATATGCGGCGCCGCGATCAGCACGAGGCCGAGGGCGGCAAGCGCCGGTGTGCGGCGAAAGACGATGAGCGCCAGACCGACACCCGTAGCCGCGACGGTCGCAAGCCACCAGGTCTGCCGGGCGCCGAGGTCGGCGGCAGGCATCGCCGGCAGTTCCGGCGGCAGGCCGAGCCCGGGCGCCAGCGTGAACACGGCGAAGCCGGCAAGTCCCCAGAACAGTCCCTGGCGCCAGCCGGCGATACCGCCCGCGAATTCCGACACCACCACCAGCACGAGGCCGAAGCCGATTGCGGTCACGATATTGGCCATCGACGTATAGAAGAAGCGCTCGAACCCGTCAGCCGGCGCCCAGCCTTCTTCGCCCTCGGCGGCTTCCTCTCCATGCGAATGGCCCTCTGCCGCTTCCTCGCCGTGATGGTGGTGGCCGTCGCCCGCGCCTTCGAAGCTCTCGGCCTGAATGATCAGCGGCACGGTGGCATATGCCTGCATGGCAGCCATGAAGAGGCCGGCCACAAGCCCGGCCAGCGCCGCCACGAAGACGACGTTGCGAAACAATGTCATGTCAGCAACTCCCTAGTGGCAGGGAAAAGCCATGGAATGCCGGTAGTCGTGGCCGGCATTGTGCGCCGCCTCGACATGGCTGAAACCGACAAAACCGATCACGAATAGGCCGAGCAGGCCGGCGAGTGCGAGCTGCATAAGCCGCGACTGCGCCGAAACGTCTGTGCCGAAAGTGCGGATCGAACCGTTCATATTCTTCCCTCCTGCCCTCCACCCGAGGGCGCCGGTGTTTCAATCATCGCCGGCAGGTCTCCTGGCTCGCGGCTTGGGCGCCTGTTCCACCTTCCCGGGTCACCCCAGTGGTTATAGGAACCGGCTCGCCGCACACAGTTGCGGGGGCAGCCACGGCATCGGGCGCTCGCCCTAACCGTATTCCCTCTCGGCCCCTGACGGGCACCAACGATGCAACCACACTTACCGGATTTCTTTTTGCCCGAAAACCCAAAATGCGACGCGTTGACTCTATCCCGCGACGGCGAATAGATAGCGGGCGACGGTCCGCTTTCTTTCGGGAACGCGGCTAAGAGGGAACGCGGTGCGCATCTGACGTGCAATTCCGCGGCTGTCCCCGCAACTGTGAGCGATGAGCCGGACGCCGAGTGCCACTGGGATAACCCGGGAAGGCGGCAACCGGCGGTGACCCGCGAGCCAGGAGACCTGCCGTCGAACGATGAATTCCAACCGCCCGGCGGGTGACCCGGGCATGGAGACGAAATGACGAGTGAAATCCCCCAAGACGGCGCGCCCAGCCTGGCTTCTTCGTCCGTAAGCGGCGCTGCGCCTGCAAAAACCACCATCGTTGTCTGCCATTCCTGCCGTGGCCCCGACGGGCCGGACGATCTCCCGCGTCCCGGTTCGCGTCTCGCCGAGGACACACGTCGCGCCGCGCGGGGCAAAGATGTATGCGTCACCAGCTTCGGTTGCCTGGGCAACTGCAAGCGCGGCCTGAGCGCGGCAATCCTGAGCGGCGGCTCATGGAGTTACATGTTCGGCTGGCTGAACGAAGACAGCGGCGATGACCTCGTCGCCGGGGCCGAACTTCTCGCCGCATCCGAAGACGGTTTCATGCCGTTTCGCGCCCGGCCCGAATCGCTCAAGCGCGGGCTGATCGCCCGCATCCCCACAACCCTTCACCTGGACAACAATCAATGACCGCTTCGCTAAACCGCGTGCCCTGCACCGTCGTCACCGGCTTTCTCGGTGCCGGCAAGACCACCCTCATCCGCCACCTGCTGCAGAATGCCAATGGCAAGCGCATTGCGGTCGTCGTCAACGAATTCGGCGATGTCGGCATCGACGGCGAAATTCTCAAAGGCTGCGGCATCGAGGATTGCCCGGAAGAAAACATCGTCGAACTCGCCAATGGCTGCATCTGCTGCACCGTGGCCGACGATTTCGTGCCGGCGATCGACCAGATTCTCGCCCGCGAGCCCAAGGTCGATCATATCCTGATCGAGACTTCCGGCCTGGCTCTCCCCAAGCCGCTCGTGCAGGCCTTCCAGTGGCCGACGGTGAAAAGCCGCGTCACCGTCGATGGTGTCGTTGCCGTGGTCGATGGCGCGGCCCTTGCCGACGGCATGGTCGCTTCCGACATGGACGCGCTTGCCGCCCAGCGCGAGGCCGATGAGCAGCTCGACCATGACGATCCGATCGAAGAAGTATTCGAGGACCAGATCGCCTGCGCCGACCTCGTTATCATGTCGAAGTCCGACCTGATCGACCTGGCTGGCCGCGAGCGCGCCGAAAAAACCGTTGCGTCTCATCTGCCCCGCGCCGTCAAGGTGGTCGCAGCGAAGGAAGGGCAAGTCGATCCGGCAATCCTGCTCGGTCTGGGCATGGCAGTTGAAGACCAGATCGACGCCCGCAAGCCCCATCATGACGGGCTCGAAGATCACGACCATGACGATTTCGACACCTTCGTCGTCGAGATCGCCCCGATCAGCGACCCGGCCGAGATCGCGGCGCGCGTCGCGACGATCGCGGAGACAGAAAACGTGTTGCGCGTCAAAGGTTTCGTGCCGGTCGACGGCAAGCCGATGCGGCTTCTCGTTCAGGCCGTTGGCGCCCGCGTGAACCACTATTTCGACCGCGCCTGGGGTCCCGCGGAAGCCCGCGTCGGCCGTCTCGTCGTCATCGGCGAAAAGGGCCTGCGGCAAGACGCCATCGCTGCCGCTCTGGCTGGCTGACGGGCGGCAATGCACCTCCTCGCCACATCATCCGCAACGCTCGACGATCTCGCCGAGCCTATCGACCTGGCTCAGAAGCCGGCGGATGTCGTGGCGCTTTCCTTTTCCGATAGCGATCTGGCCGGAATTGCCGCCGCCTGGCGTGCCGATACCAGTTTGCCGTCGCTGCGCCTCGCGGCGCTGCGCGACCTGCGTCACCCGATGTCGGTCGATCTTTGGATCGACAGTGTGGCTAGCAACGCAAAGGTCGTGCTGGTCCGCATTCTCGGTGGATATGACTGGTGGCGCTACGGCTGCGACCGGCTCGCGGCAGTCGCCCGCGAAAAGGGCATTGCTTTGGCACTTCTGCCGGGCGAATGCTGCGAGGAAGATGCGCGCCTCGACGCGGCTTCCACCGTCGCGAAGGATGAGCTCGACCGGCTGCTTGCATTCTTCCGCGAAGGTGGCCCCGACAACATGGCTGGCCTCGCCGCGCGGCTGTTTGTACTGGCTGGCGGCGCCGCGGATGCGCCCGAGGCAAAACCGGTTCCCAAAGCCGGATACTATCTGCCCGGCAAAGGTGTGGTGGAATTGAAGGCGTTCTTCTCCCCGTTCACGGGGAGAAGGTCCCGGCATGGGGATGAGGGGCAGGATCGACTTTCGAGAGTAGCACCGCCCCTCATCCGACCCTTCGGGCCACCTTCTCCCCGCGAACGGGGAGAAGGGAAAGCAATCATCCCCATCCTCTTCTATCGCTCCATGCTGCTCGCCGCCGACGCCGCGCCCATCGACGCGCTGTTCGCCGCACTTGAAAAACGCGGCATGGAGCCGGTGCCGATCTTCGTCGCCAGCCTCAAGGATCGAACCTCGCTCGCCTTCGTGGAAGACGCGATCGCGACGCTCGCTCCCGCCGCCATCGTCGCCACAACGGCCTTTGCCAGCGGTGCCGAGCCCGGCTCTGAGACGCTGTTCGACCGGGCCGGCGTCCCCGTCTTCCAGGCGATCGTCGCCACCACGCGCAGGGAGGCCTGGGCGGAAAATCAGCGTGGGCTAGCCCCGGCCGATCTGGCCATGCATGTCGTCCTGCCGGAGCTCGACGGCCGCATTCTGGGTGGTGCCATCGCCTTCAAATCGGAGCGCCCGCTCGACGAGGAACTGGGCTTCCGCGGTCAGGAAAACCGGCCCGAGCCCGACCGTGTCGAAAGCCTCGCCGATCGCCTCTCGGCGATGATCCGATTGACGCAAACGCCGCGAGGCGAACGCCGTCTCGCCATCCTCATTCCCGACTACCCGAACGCTACCGGCCGCACGGGTTATGCGGTCGGCCTGGACGTGCCCGAGAGCGTGCTCGCCATGCTCCGCGACTTGCAGGCCGCGGGCTATTCGGTCGGCGGCATACCTGAATCATCGCGTGAACTACTTGAATCACTGCGTGAACCTTCAGCCGGCTCAGGATTCGAGGACTATCGCAACTGGTTCAGCCAACTGCCCGAAAAGACTCGCGAAAAGGTCATCAGTGCATGGGGCAACCCGGAGCCGGCAAACGATTTGGCCTTTCGCTTTGAGCAGTTCGGCAATGTCACTGTGGCTCTGGCCCCGGACCGCGGCCGCTCCGCCGACCGGCGCGCCGACTATCATGATCCCGAGCTGCCGCCGCGCCATGAGCTGCTGGCATTCGGCCATTGGCTGCAGGCCGATCGCGGCTGCCATGCGATCGTCCATGTCGGCGCGCACGGCACGCTTGAATGGCTGCCGGGAAAAGCCGTCGCGCTGTCCTCCGATTGCTTCCCCGAGATCGTCACCGGCGGCCTTCCGGTCGTCTATCCCTTCATCGTTTCGAACCCTGGGGAGGCCGCCCACGCCAAGCGCCGCATCGCCGCCGTCACTCTCGGCCATCTGCCGCCGCCGCTGGTCGGCGCGGAGCTGGGCGAGGCCGAACGCAAGCTCGAACATCTGGTAGACGAATACGCTCAGGCGGACGGGCTGGACCGCCGCCGCCGCGACCGGCTGGCGAAACTGATCGCCGACACCGCGCGCGAAACGGGCCTCGCCCGCGAAGCAGGCATCGCCGACGATCTCGACGCCGATGAAGCACTGCAGAAGATCGATGCCTGGCTTTGCGACATCAAGGATTTCGCGCTGAAGGACGGCCAACATGTCTATGGCCGCGCCGCGCCCGGCGAAACCGACCCGCTGCGGCTTCAGTCCGCCGCGCGCGAGCGTGAGGCGCTGATCGCCGCGCTCGACGGCCGCCACATACGCCCGGGCCCGGCAGGCGCCCCGGCGCGCGGCCGCACCGACGTGCTGCCCACCGGCCGCAACCTCTTCACCGCCGACCCGCGCACAATGCCGACGCCGACAGCCTACGAGCTCGGGCGTCTGGCCGCCGACGAGGTCGTGCGCCGTTTTCTACAGGACCATGGCGACTGGCCGCGCTCACTGGTGATGGACCTTTGGGGTTCGGCCAGCCTGCGCACCGGCGGCGAGGAAATCGCGCAGGGGCTCAACCTGATGGGCGTGAAGCCCGTCTGGGATGCTGCTACCGGCCGCGTAACCGGCGTCGAGGTCCAGCCACTGGCGCAACTTGGCCGTCCGCGCGTCGATGTCACATGGAAGATCTCCGGCCTCTTCCGCGACATGTTCCCGGCCCAGATCGCGCTGCTCGACGCTGCCGCCCGCGCAGTCGCCGCGCGTGACGAGGATGGCGCGGAAAACCCGCTTGCCGCTGAAGCACGCCAGACCGGCGCAGTCCCGCCTCGCATTTTCGGCGGTTCGCCCGGCACCTATGGCGCTGGCGTGGAAGACCTGCTCGCTACAGGCGACTGGCAGGAGCGCGCCGAGATCGGCCAGGCCTACCTTGACGCCACGAGCCACGCCTATGGCGGCGCCGAGGGCGATGGTGCGGAAGCACCCCAGGCGTTTTCGCGCCGCGTGGCCGAAGCACAGCTCCTCGTTCACACCGGCGACGATCCGGGCCGCGACATCCTCGACGGCTCCGCCGATGCCGCGCATGTCGGCGGCTTCGCCGCAGCTATCGCAGCGCTTGGCCGCTCCGCCGATCTGATCACGCTCGACACCACCGACCCGGCGCGTCCCCGCGCCCGCACAGTGGCCGAAGCGGTTGCCCGTGTTGTGCGCGGCCGCGCCGTCAGCCCGCGCTTCATCGAGGGCCAGTTGCGCCACGGCCCGCGCGGCGCCGCCGAATTCGCGGAGACCGTCGACCGGCTGGTCGCCTTCGCCGAGACCACGCTGGCCATTCCCGAAACGCTGCTGGAAGCCGTCCACGACGCCTATCTGGGCGACGAGCGCGTGCGCGATTTCCTGCTGCGCGAAAACCCGGCCGCTGCCCGCGCCATCGCCGAGCGTTTCGCCGCAGCGCGGCGCCGGGGCCTTTGGCACCCGCGCCGCAACTCGATTGACGATGGCCTTGCCGAACTCATCGCGGAAGCCCGCGCCAGGGAGGCCGCGTGATGTTCCGCCGTGGCGCCTGCCCCGCCCTTTCGGCCCCCATGCAGACCGGCGACGGACTGCTGGTGCGGCTCGCCGCCGCCGGCGAAGCTCTTTCGGCGGACAGCGTGCGCGCGCTGTGCGACGCCGCACGCCGGCACGGCAACGGTCTTGTGGAGATCACTGCGCGCGGCAACTTCCAGATACGCGGCCTGACCGAGACGAGCGCCGCAGCACTCGCCAAGGATATCGCGGCGATGGAATTGGGCCTGCGCGACGGCGTGCCGGTCGAGACCAATCCGCTCGCCGGCCTCGACCCGTCCGAGACAGCAAACGCCGCACCGCTCGCCGTCGCGATCCGCCAGGCAATCGACTCTTCCGATCTGAAGCAGCGCCTGGCGCCCAAGGTCTCAGTGGTTGTCGATGGCGACGGCGCCATCACGCTTGCCGATATCGCTGCCGACATCAGGCTAAACGCCGTGGCGGCAACCGACTGGCTGGTTTCGATCGGCGGCGACCGTCAAACCGCACGACCGCTTGCGGTCGTTGACGAAGAAGTGGCGGCAGATGCAGCGATGGCAATTCTGGAGGCCATCGCGACACAGGGTGCCCATATCCGTGCCCGGGATCTGGCACCGGAGAACATAGCCGCCATACTTTCCGAGCACTTTGCTTCATCACCCCCTCATCCGGCTGCTTTGCAGCCACCTTCTCCCCGTGGGGGAGAAGAGGAGAGCCGGTATCTCGGCCTGGTCCCATCTCCCCTGGGGGAGAGGACGCGAGCGGGTGAGGGGGCAACGCCCCACTCTCTCACCGACGGCCGCTTCGCCATCCGGGTTGCCCTGCCCTTTGGCAGCATCGAAGCCGGTGAGCTGAACGCCTTCCTCGACCGCGCCGGAGAAATCGCTGAGCTGCGTTTCGCGCCGGGCCGCGCGGCGGTCCTGCTTTGCGAATCCGAGGCAGTCGCGCTGCGCCTTCGCGACCTTGCGGATCAAGCCGGCCTGATTACCTCGGCCGATGACCCGCGCGCCCGCATCTTCGCTTGTCCGGGCACGCAGGGCTGCGCGTCGGGCTTCATCCCTGCCCGCGAAATCGCACGCGAAGTCGCCACTGCCCTACCCGCCGATTTAGCCAGCCTGCACATTTCAGGATGCGCCAAGGGCTGCGCCCACCCGGCCAGGGCGGCCTTCACGCTCGTCGGCACGGAGAACGGCGTCGAGCTGGTGGAAGGCGGCACTGCGCGCCAGACGGGCGAACACTTCGGCAAAGGCGACATCGCGCGTCGCCTGGCAGGCCTCATGGCGGCGCGTCGTCAGGGCAAAGCACCGGCGAAAACCGCGCGAACATTCGAACAGGCATCGGCCGGAGACTGAATTGACTACCTATGACTATATCCGCGCCGGCGACGCCATCTATGAGCGCTCCTTTGCCATCATCCGCGAAGAGGCCGATCTCGCCCGCTTCACGCCGGGTGAAGCCGATGTCGCGATCCGCATGATCCATGCCTGCGGACAGGTCGAGGCCGCATCGCATTTCGCCTTCGCTCCCGGTTTCGTGGATGCCGCGCGGGCCGCACTCGCCGCCGGCGCGCCGATCCTTTGCGACGCCGAAATGGTGGCGCGCGGTGTAACCCGCGCCCGGCTGCCGGCCGACAATGACGTGGTCTGCACTTTGCGCGACCCGCACACCCCGGAGATCGCGAAGAAGATCGGCAACACGCGCTCCGCCGCCGCCATGCATTTGTGGGGCGACCGCCTGGAAGGAGCGCTTGTCGCCATCGGCAACGCGCCGACCGCGCTCTTTCACCTGCTCGAAATGCTGGATGAGGGCGCACCGCGTCCCGCAGCGATCATAGGCATGCCGGTCGGCTTCGTCGGCGCAGCGGAATCGAAAGATGCGCTCGAGGCAAGTACTTACGGCGTCCCCTGGGCGATTGTGCGCGGCCGGCTGGGCGGTTCGGCCATGACGGCCGCAGCAATCAACGCGCTGGCGAGGCCCGGCCTGTGAGCAGCAACGCAAGAGCCCGCTTGTTCGGTGTCGGCACCGGTCCCGGCGATCCCGAATTGCTGACGCTGAAAGCCGCACGTGTTCTGGCTGAGGCCGATGTCGTTGCGCACTTTGCCAAGAAGGGCAACGCCAGCAATGCGCGCCGCATTGTCGACGCCCACATTCGGCCGGACACAATCGAGCTCCCGCTGCTCTACCCCGTCACCACCGAGGTCGAACGCACGCATGAAGACTATCGCTGCGCGATCACTGGCTTCTTCGACCGCTCGGCGCAGGAAGTCGCAGCGCATCTCGAAGCCGGCCGCTCCGTCGCGGTGCTGTCGGAAGGCGACCCGCTTTTCTACGGCTCCTACATGCACCTTCATGTGCGGCTCGCACACCGCTTCGACACCGAGGTGATTCCAGGCGTCACTGCCATGTCGGGCTGCTGGTCGCTGGCCGGCACGCCGATCACGCAGGGCGACGATATTCTGTGCGTCCTGCCAGGCACGCTGGATGAAGCGGAGCTCACGCGCCGGCTGACCGAGGCCGATGCCGCGGTGATCATGAAAGTCGGGCGCAATCTGCCCAAGATCCGCGCCGCTCTTTCGGCCGCCGGCAAGCTCGACCGCGCCGTCTATGTCGAGCGCGGCACGATGGCCAACGGCTTCGCCACGCCGCTGGCCGGCCGCGACGATGCCCCGGCGCCCTATTTCTCGATTGTGCTGGTTCCGGGCTGGAGCGGGTGGGTATGAGCGGCCGGCTTACAGTGGTAGGCCTCGGTCCCGGCAATCCGGACCAGACGACGCCGGAGGTCGCTCGCGCCATCGCCGGCGCCAGCGACTTCTACGGTTACGCGCCCTATCTCGACCGGCTGTCGCTGCGGCCGGACCAGACGCGCCACGCCTCCGACAACCGGGAGGAACTGGACCGCTCGACCGCCGCGCTCAACCGCGCATGCCAGGGCGGCAATGTCTGCGTTGTATCGGGCGGCGACCCCGGTGTGTTCGCAATGGCCGCCGCGATCTGCGAGGCGGTAGAGAACGGGCCGGACGCGTGGCGGCAGGTCGAAATCTCCGTGCTGCCCGGCATCACCGCGATGCTGGCTGTCGCCGCCCGCATCGGTGCGCCGCTCGGCCATGATTTCTGCGTGATTTCGCTGTCGGACAATCTGAAACCGTGGGAGCTGATCGAAAAGCGGCTTGCCGCCGCTGCCGAGGCCGGTTTCGTGATGGCGTTCTATAACCCGATCAGCCGGGCCCGACCGTGGCAACTCGGCAAGGCGTTCGATTGCCTGCGCGCCGTGCTTCCGGGAGATACGGTCGTGGTGTTCGGCCGCGCAGCGGGACGCCCCGACGAGCGCATCGAGATCACCGACCTCGCTGCCGCCGACCCCGCAAAAGCCGACATGGCGACTTGCATCATCGTCGGCTCGCCCGAGACGCGCAGCATCGCCCGACCGGGATTGCCACCGCTGGTCTACACGCCGCGCTTCGCTAAAGGGGCGAGCAGATGATCGACCTGCATAACCGTCTCATCGACCGATCCCCCCGAGGGCACATCGGGCAGCGCCGGTCGTGCGATCATTACGACCTCGAGCCCCAACGCACGCGCCGCCGCGATCTTGCCATAAGCTGCGGCACCGCCGGAATTCTTGGAAACGATCACGTCAATACGGTTAGCCTCAAGCAACCACTTCTCGTCGGCTTCTTCGAACGGCCCACGCGCCAGAATGTATTGCGCGTCCGGCACGCCGAGCGGCGGCTCGACTGGATCGACGGAGCGTATGAGGTAGCTGTGCTGCGGCGCGGCCTCGAAAGGCGCGAGCTCCTGCCGGCCAAGCGCAACCATCACGCGGCGCGGCTTCTCACCCAGCACATCCACCGCCCCAGCGACGCTTCCGACAAGCGTCCAGCGGTCGCCGGCGGCTTGCTGCCAGGCCGGACGGCGCAGCGCGATCAGCGGCACGCCAGCCTGCTTTGCGGCCTGCGCCGCATTGTGCGAAATCTGCGCGGCGAAGGGATGAGTTGCATCGATGAGCAGCGATATCCCTTCCGCCTTGAGATATCGCGCGAGACCTTCCGCGCCCCCGAAGCCGCCAACCCGCACGGGAACCGGCTGGGCGACAGGGTTTGCGGTGCGTCCGGCCAGCGACAGGGTGACCGCATAGTCCTCATGCGAGCCGAGCCGGCCGGCAAGAGCGCGCGCCTCGCTGGTGCCGCCCAGTATCAGGATATGGTGCTTCATCATGTCCGCTGATCCCATGCCCGTAACTGCACCAGCAACGCCATGGCTGTCCATCGTCGGCATCGGCGAGGATGGCGTCGCGGGCCTCGGCGAGAACGCGCGTAACATGATCGCCGGCGCGCAGACCGTCTTCGGCGGCAAGCGTCACCTTGAGCTCGCGGCCTCCCTGATCGCCGGTGAAGCGCGCGCCTGGCCAAGCCCCTTCGATCAGGCGGTGGCGGCAGTGATGGCGCTACGCGGCGGTTCCGTCTGCGTGCTCGCCTCGGGCGACCCGATGTTCTACGGCGTCGGTGCCACGCTGGCACGACATGTGCCCGCCGCCGAAATGTGGATCGTGCCGGCTCCGTCCGCTTTCAGCCTCGCTGCGGCGCGGCTTGGATGGGCGCAGCAAGCCGCGACTTGCGTGTCGCTGCATGGCCGCCCGCTCGCCCTGCTCCGCCCCCACCTGCAGCCCGGCCGCAAGCTGCTGGTGCTGACCTCCGACGCCGACGGTCCGACGGCGATTGCGCAAATGATCACCCGGCTCGGCTTCGGCCCCTCTCGCTTCACCGTGCTCGAAGCGCTTGGCGGAGCGCGTGAGCGTATCGCCGAAACCACCGCGGCCGCTTTCCAGCCGCGCGAAATCGACCCGCTCAATCTCATCGCCATCGAAGTCGACGCCACTCCGGACGCCCGCGCCATGCCGCTGGCTCCCGGCCTGCCGGACGACTGGTTCGAGCATGACGGCCAGATCACCAAACGCACCGTACGTGCGGCCACGATCTCGGCCCTCGCACCCAGTCACGGCGAGCTTCTGTGGGACATAGGCGCCGGCTCGGGCTCCATCTCGATCGAATGGATGCTACGCGATCCTTCGCTGCGCGCCATCGCCGTGGAGCGAGACGCCGAACGCGCCGCCCGCGTTGGCCGCAATGCCGAAGCGCTCGGCGTTCCCGGCCTCGAAATCGTCGCCGGCGAAGCCCCGGCGGCGCTCGCCGCCCTGCCCGAACCCGATGCGATCTTCATTGGCGGCGGTTGCGACGCAGCCGTACTCGACACCGCCCTCGCCCGCCTCAAGCCGGGTGGCCGACTGGTCGTCAACGCCGTCACTCTGGAAACCGAGGCGCTGCTCCTCGCCACGCATCAGGATCACGGCGGCGACCTTCTGCGGCTGGCGGTGGCGCATGCCTCTCCGGTCGGCTCGCTCACGGGCTGGCGCCCGGCGATGCCGGTCACGCAATGGTCATGGAGCAAGCCATGATCGTCGCCGGCATCGGAGCCCGCAAGAATGTCACGGCCGACGAGGTGCTGGCCGTGCTCGACGCCGCCTTGGCGACGCAAGATCTGCCCCGCGCCGCGATATCGGCGCTCGCGTCGAACAGTGCGAAATCCGCCGAGTCGGGTATCGCGGAAGCCGCAACCCGGCTTGGCATCGCCTGTCAGGGCCTGAGTGACGAGCTGTTGCGCGTGGCCGATTGCGACACCGCCACACGCTCCGACGCCAGCATCGCTGCAACCGGCCTTGCCAGCCTCTCCGAAGCTGCCGCGCTGGCCGCCGTCGGCCCAGGCGGCTCCTTGCTCGGGCCGCGCGTCGCGCTCGGCCCGGTCACCTGCGCGCTCGCCCGAACGGGAGGCGCGTCATGACGGTGCATTTCATCGGCGCCGGCCCGGGTGCTGCCGACCTCATCACCGTGCGCGGGCGCGATATCCTCGCGCGCTCGCCGGTGTGCCTATATGCCGGCTCCATCGTGCCGAAAGAGCTGCTCGATTATTGCCCGGCAGATGCGCGTCTGGTCGACACCGCACCGATGTCGCTGGACGAGATCGAGGCCGAATATGTCGCTGCCCACCGCGCCGGCTACGATGTCGCGCGCCTCCATTCTGGCGATCTTTCGGTATGGAGCGCGGTGGCGGAGCAGATACGCCGTCTGCAGCGCCGCGCCATCCCCTATACGCTTACGCCGGGTGTGCCGTCATTCGCCGCCGCTGCCGCGGCGCTCGGTCGCGAACTGACAATTCCTGAGATCGGCCAGAGCCTCGTGCTCACTCGGGTTTCAGGCCGCGCCTCGAAAATGCCGGACGGCGAAAGCCTCGCTGCCTTCGGCGCCACGGGCGCCACGCTGGCGATCCATCTGGCAATCCACGCGCTTGATCAGGTGGTGGCCGAACTGACCCCCCATTATGGTGCCGATTGCCCCGTCGCCATCGTTGCGCATGCCAGCTGGCCGCAGCAGCAGGTTGTCAAAGGCACGCTCGCCGATATCGCGGACAAGATAGCGGCGGATCCCATCGAGCGCACGGCAATCATCTTTGTGGGACGCACGCTCGGCGCCGCCGATTTCCGCGAAAGCTCGCTCTACGACCCCGCCTATCAGCGCCGGTTTCGCGGCCGGGAGGCCTCATGAACGGGTTTGAACGGCGCTTCGCCGTGCCGGTTTCCCTCGCGGTCGAAGATCAGGATTTCGAGCTCGGTGTCGGCAGGCGCCAGCGCCTCGGCCGCAGTCTCCCACGCACCTTGCGCAACCGCGTCGCCCAGAGCCACGCCAACCTCGGCTGCGTGGTCGAACGCCTCGGCAACCGTGTTGGCGGCGCGAACCTTCGCCGCCAGCGCTTCGCCGCCGCCGGCTTTCAGCGCCACCTCGGCCAGCGCGTCGAGATCGGCCTGGCCGCGCTTGGAATGCAGGTCGAGCATGCCCTGCGCGAGCTTCGTCATCTTGGCGACACCGCCCGCGATGGTCACTTTGGGCACCGGGTGCGCGCGCAGATATTTCAGCATGCCGCCGGCGAAATCGCCCATGTCGATCAGCGCCACCTCGTGCAGCCCGTGATGCTTTTGCACCGCGTTCTCGGAAGCCGAGCCGGTCGACCCCGCGACATGGTCGAGCCCCATCGCCCGCGCCACATCGATGCCGCGATGGATGGAATGGATCCAGGACGAGCAGGAAAACGGGATCACGATGCCCGTGGTGCCGAGTATCGAAATGCCGCCCAAAATGCCGAGGCGCGGGTTGAGCGTCTTCGTCGCGATTTCCGCCCCGCCCGGTACCGATATCTCGACTTCGAAGTCTGCGCCCTCCCCGGCGATCTCCGCGATCGCCTTCGCGATCATGATGCGCGGCACGGGGTTTATGGCCGCCTCGCCGACCGGGATCGGCAGGCCGGGCCGCGTGACGGTGCCCACCCCCTCGCCCGCGCGATAGGTGATGCCGGTGCCCGCAGCCCCGCGCCGCACCGTGGCAATGATCAGCGCGCCATGTGTGACGTCGGGGTCGTCGCCGGCGTCCTTCACGATGCCCACGCGCGCAAAACCCTCGCCTCGCTCGGTTTTCGCCAGCGCAAAGCCCGGTCGCTGGAGGCCGGGCAGCGTGATTTCAACGGGATCGGGAAACGCGCCGCCGCCGAGCGCCGCGCAGGCTGCTTTCGCCGCTGCCGCAGCGCAGGCGCCGGTGGTCCAGCCGCGGCGCAGGTTTCGAGCTTCGTCATCCATCACGCGATCTATAGTGGCCGCCGCGCCGCCCGTCACGAGCTGGAGATGCGCCCATGACCGGATCACAACGCATAGCCGCACTTCTTGACGCGCGGGCCAAGCTGGAGCCCGGTCATGTCTGGCTGGCCGGCGCCGGTCCCGGCGACCCCGGCATGCTTACGCTCGACGTGCTCTCCGCGCTCGCCCAGGCCGATGTGGTGGTTTACGACGCGCTCGTCGACAAGAGCATTCTCGACCTTGCCGAAGGCGCGGAACTGGTCTTTGCAGGAAAGCGCGGCGGCAAACCTTCCGCCACCCAGGACGACATCACCGCCCGCCTCATCGCCTATGCGCGCGATGGCCGCCGCGTGCTGCGGCTCAAGGGCGGCGACCCGTTCATCTTCGGCCGAGGCGGCGAGGAAGCACTTGCGCTGGTCAAGGCCGGCATTCCCTACCGCATCCTTCCGGGTGTCACCTCCGCGCTGGCTGGTCTGGCCGAGAGCGGCATTCCGGCCACCATGCGCGGCATCAACAAGGCGTTCACGCTGGCCACCGGCCACGCTGCCGGCACGCCGGACGATCTCGACTGGGGGGCGCTCGCCCGTACCGGCCAGCCGATCGTCGTTTATATGGGCCTGAAAAACCTGCCGATCATCGTCAAAGCGCTTCTGGGCGCCGGGCTCGGGCCCGACACACCGGCAGCCGTGATTGCCTCCGCCACCACGGCAGCAAAACGCATCGTCACCGGCACCCTGTCCACCATCCATGCCGATGCGACCGAAGCCGGGCTCGAAGCACCGGCGATCATCGTCATTGGCGACATCGTTTCCATGCGCGACATGCTTCTCGCACTGCCGACCGAGCCGACGGCATGACCGCACGCGGACTGATCATCGGCGCGCCGCGTTCCGGCTCCGGCAAGACGACGATCACAATCGGGCTGCTCCGCGCGCTGGCTCGTCGGGGGCTGACGCTGCGCGGCGCGAAGTCCGGTCCGGACTATATCGATCCCGGCTTCCACGCTGCCGCCACCGGCACACCCGGCCTCAACCTCGACAGCTGGGCCATGCACCCCGAGCTTCTGCGCAGCCTTGCGGCGGAGGCGGCACACAGCGCCGATGTCCTAATCATCGAAAGCGCGATGGGCCTGTTCGACGGCATTCCTTCCGACAGCGGCCGCTCGGGCGCTGCCGCCGATCTCGCCCGCGATTTCGGCATTCCGGTGCTTCTGGTTCTCGATGTTTCCGGCCAGTCGCAGACCGCCGCCGTCGTCGCATCGGGATTTGCCGGCTTCGACCCGCGCGTCCGGATCGCCGGCGTCGTGCTCAACCGCGTCGGCAGCGAGCGGCATGTGCGCCTCGCGGGCGAGGCAATCGAGAAGCGCGGCATTCGTGTCGTCGGCGCGGTGCCGCGTGACGAGGCAATGCAACTGCCGGAGCGCCATCTCGGTCTCGTCCAGGCCGAAGAGCATGCCGGCATCTCGGATCACATCGATCGCCTCGCCGACGCGATTGAAAATGCGATCGACCTAGACGCCGTGCTCGAGATCGCCGCCCCGGTAGCAATCCCGTCCGGCAGCGATGGAGCCGCCCTTTCTCCTCCCGGCCAGCGCATCGCTATTGCACGCGACGCCGCCTTCACTTTTGTCTACCCGCATGTCGCCGCACATTGGCGCGCGGCGGGCGCGGAGCTCGTCCCGTTCTCGCCGCTTGCCGACGAAGCACCGGCGCAGGATTGCGACGTCTGCTGGCTGCCGGGCGGCTATCCCGAGCTTCACGCCGGAAAAATTGCATCTGCTGCGCGCTTCAAGACCGGCATCGCCGACTTCGCCCGCACGCGCCCGGTCCATGGCGAGTGTGGCGGCTACATGGTTCTCGGCAAGGCGCTGGAAGATGCGGACGGCGTTACGCACGAAATGCTCGGCCTGCTCGGCCATTCCACCTCATTTGCAAAGCGCAAGATGAACCTCGGCTACCGCCGCGCGACGCTCGCGCATGATTGCGTGCTTGGCGGTAAGGGCGAGGTCGTGCGCGGCCACGAGTTCCACTATGCGCGCGTCACCCAGGCCGGCAACGATGAGCCACTGGCATCGATCGCCGACGGTCAGGGCCGCGAAATCGGGCCCTCCGGCGGCAGGCGCGGCCATGTCAGCGGCAGCTTCTTCCATGCCATCGCCCGCGACGAGACAGCCCGATGAGCGGCCCGTTGTCCGATTTCGCAGCCTGCGTCGGCTTCTACACCCGCCTGCCGGTCGCGGTTCTCGGAACCCCTTCGGAAGATTTCGCCCGCGCGCAATGGGCGGCTCCGCTGGCCGGTGCCGCGGTCGGCGTTATCGGCGGCTCCGCGCTTCTCGTCGCCGCATGGGCGGGCCTGCCGCCGCTCGTCTGCGCGTTGCTGGCCGTCGCCGCCACGATGCTGGTCACCGGTGCGCTGCATGAGGATGGTCTGGCAGACACGGCAGACGGTCTCGGTGGCGGCGCGACCCGCGAGCGCAAGCTTGAAATCATGCGCGACAGCCGCATCGGCACCTATGGCGTGGCAGCCCTCGTCTTCTCGATCCTGTTGCGCGTTGCTGCCCTCGCCGCACTAGCGCCTGTTCCCGCTATTGCTGCACTCATCGCCGCGCATATGGCCGGCCGCGCAATGATCCCGCACTTTCTGGGTTCCCTGCCCCCCGCCCGCGATGACGGCCTTTCGGCCAATGTCGGCGCCATCGGCGAACGCACCGCCGCAATCGCGCTCGCCATTGGAGCGGCGGCTCTTCTCCTGCTGCTCGGCCCCATGACGACGCTCGTCGCCGCGACCTTGCTCGCCGCCTGGTTCGTATTCCTCAAGGCACTCGCACAGCGCCAGCTCGGCGGCCACACCGGCGACATCTGCGGCGCGCTGGAACAGGGCGGCGAAATCCTCGTGCTTTTGGCCGTCGCCGCGGCTTTTCATTAGACCGGAAGGTGGAAGGACATCTGATGACCGAATTTGCCAGTCTCGAAGCCCTGCGCGAGGCCTGCCTTAACCTTCCCGAAGGTGACGAAACCGCCGCCCAGGCAACGCGCGAGCGGCAGGGCACGCTCACCAAGCCGCCAGGCAGCCTCGGCCGGCTGGAAGATCTCGTTGCGTGGCTCGCCTGCTGGCAGCACCTGCCGCGCCCGCGGCTCGATCATGTCGAAATACTCGTCTTCGCCGGCTCGCACGGCGTGGCCGCCCGCGGCGTCTCCGCCTTCCCGGCCGAAGTCACCGCGCAGATGGTGGCGAATTTCGCCGCCGGCGGCGCCGCCATCAACCAGCTCGCGAAAGCAGTCGACGCCGAACTCTGCGTCGTGCCGCTCGATATCGAGCACCCGACAGCCGACTTCACCCAGGGGCCCGCAATGACGGAGGCTGAATTCCTGGCCGCGGTCGCAACCGGCTATGACGCGGTGAAGGATCATGCCGACATCGTCTGCATCGGCGAGATGGGCATCGCTAACACCACCGCCGCGGCGGCGCTGTCGGCCGGTCTTTTCGGCGGCGATCCTTCGACATGGGTCGGGCGCGGCACCGGCGTCGACGATGCCGGCCTGAAGCGTAAGGCGGAGGTCGTCGGCGAGGCGCTCGAGCTCCACCGCAACCATCTCGGCGATCCCCTGCAGGTGGCGATGCGCCTCGGCGGGCGTGAAACCGCGGCCATGATGGGCGCCGCACTCGGCGCACGCCACCGCTGCAAGCCGCTCATCGTCGACGGTTTCGTTGCGACGGCGGCGGTCGCGCCGCTGGTCAAGCTCAATCCGCGCGCCACCGGCCACATGGAGGCTGGTCACGTCTCGGCCGAAGCCGCGCACCGCGCCTTGCTTGAACATCTCGGGCTGAAGCCGTTGCTCGACCTCGGCATGCGGCTTGGCGAAGGCTCGGGCGCCGCCCTTTCGGTCTCCATCGTCCGCGGCGCGCTCGCCTGTTTCGACGGCATGGCGACGTTCGACCATGCCGGCGTATCCGACAAGAGCTGAATTTCTTGGAAATAATAGATGTTCGAATACTTGCATCTATTGATCATCTTCGCGCCACTGCCAAGACTCAACATTCACAGCGTTTAACTATATTATGCCTTCAGTTTAATTTCTGACGGGAGGCGGAGTATGGCAGACAAGGAGATAAAGAACCCCACCTACATCGAGCACATTCGGCATTTCTTTGAAGAAATCGACCACGCCCACATGTGGGCAAAAAACATCGATCTTTCGACATATAAAGGTCTCTTCGATCAGGGACCGAATGTCTATTTCCAGACGCTTCCCCCCAATGCAAACATGCCGAAAGACCCGGCGCGCAAATGGAGCCAGCAGCGGTCGGACACTTACAAGAACTGGATAGCGCAAGGATATCCGTTCGGCACCGCCAAGCCCGCTCCGCTTAAAGTCGACAAGGCGCCGCGTATCCGCAAGGATGTCGACAGCCTATCCGAACAGGAGATTGCCGACCTGTCGAAGGCGTTCAGCGGCATCATGGCGCGCGCACCCGGCGACAGCGACAGCTATTTCGCGCTTGCCGGCCTGCACTGGTATCCGGCGCCCACCTTCTGTCAGCACCATGTCGACAAATACAATCCCTGGCACCGTGCATACCTGCTCAGGTTCGAGGATGCGCTGCGCTCGGTCGAGGGGTGTGAAAACGTAACACTGCCGTACTGGGACATCACGAAACCGCCAGCCGATTTTCTCTTCAAGGCGCCCTTCTCGGGCTACAAGCTGCCGCAAGACATTCACCCTGCATACCCCGCCGGCTACCAGACCAGCCGTTTCACCAAGAGCCGCATCGTCAAGAACGTCGCCGACGAGGACATCGCGGACAAGATCGCCAACGCCATGGTCCAGACCACCTGGGGCGACTTCATTTCCTACACGAGCGACGGAATTGAGGCCGCCCATGACCACGGCCACGGCGCCATCGGCGAAACGCTTTCGACACCGGATGCGGCCGCTTTCGACCCGATCTTCTGGTTCTTCCATTCGAATTGGGACCGGCTTTGGTGGGAATGGCAGAAACGCTTGCAGGCCACGACTTACTGGACGTTCCGCAGCACGATCCAGGGCAGCACCGTGTTTCTGGAACCGCCCTTCGACGACCTGCGCCCCTTTGCACTGACGTCTGGCCAGACTATCGATTCCATCGCGCTGGGCGTGGGCTATGAACTGCAGAAAGCCGGGGCGGAGAGCCTCGTGGCCATGCAGAACAGGTCCGTTGGCAGCCTCGCTGCTGGCAAAGTCATGGCCATACACGATGAGTCACTGACCTCCATTCGCCTCAAAGGCATCGACCGCACAAAGATACCCGGCAGCTTTCGCGCCGAACTCAAGGCCGACGGCAAGAAGGTCGCGCATCGCACCTTCTTTCAGTCGACACAGCCGCAAACCTGCGAAAACTGCCGCAAGAATGCGCTCATCAACCTTGACTTCAGGGTTCCGCTGAAGGCCATCCGCAACAAGCGGCTGGATGTGGAGATTCATACGCTGGTGACACAGGAAGGGCTCGGCTCGCGCTTCCCGCTGCATGCTTGCGGCAACCCGACCCTCAATGCGCGGCTTCTGCTCGAAGGCGGTTGATCGGTCCGCCCGGATTCCTGTCGCAGGTCCGAGCGGTTATCATCTCCCCCGATTGCGATTCGAACCGGGCGGCGCATTGCGGGAAACCTCACTCTACGAGCCGGTCAAGGCTTTCCTTGAAGGCCTGGGCTTCGCCGCGAAGGGCGAAATCGGCGGTTGCGACATCGTCGCCGTCAATGGCGACGATCCGCCGATCCTGGTCATCTGCGAGCTCAAGCTACGCTTTAATCTCGAACTGGTGCTGCAGGGTGTGGAGCGCGCCGCCGCCTGCGACGAGGTCTGGCTCGCCGCCAAGCTTTCCGCCGGCCGCAAGGGTCGCGAAAGCGACACCCGCTTCCGTGCGCTGTGCCGGCGTCTGGGCTTCGGCATGCTGGGCGTTGCCGACAGCGGCGAAGTCAGCGTCATCGTAAGCCCCGTCTCGCCCTTCCCGCGCAACAACCGAAAAAAGCGCTCCCAGCTTTTTCAGGAATACACCCGCCGCCGGGGCGACACCGCGCGCGGCGGTTCGACACGACAGCCGATCATGACGGCATACCGGCAGGAAGCCATTGCATGTGCCAACGCCATGCTCGACGGCCCGCTGCGCCCGCGCGATCTGAAACCGCTTTCAGCCCGCGCACAAAACATCCTGCGGCACAATTTCTATGGCTGGTTCGAACGTGTCGACCGGGGGCTCTATGCCCTCACTCCGGTCGGACGCGAAGCGATCTCGAACTTTCAAGAGCCGGCTGACGCGGCCTGAAAACACGGGTCGAGCTACTGATCGAGGCTTGACCCCGCCCACGCGCGGGATTATCCGTTTCTCAAAATATCGAGAAACTTGGATATATGGATAAGAGTTCATCCCTCGCCGCGCTTGCCGCTCTCGGCCAGAAAACCCGGCTCGACGTGTTCCGTCTTCTTGTTCGCAGTGGCGCCGAAGGCCTGCCGGCTGGCGAAATCGCCCGTCAGCTGGGCACGGTGCAGAACACCACCTCAGCGCACCTCAAAGTGCTTGACCACGCTGGGCTGATCCGCGCCAAGCGCGACGGGCGTACCATCCGCTACGTCGCCGACATGACCGGCTTCCGCGATCTGCTCGCCTACCTGATGGAAGACTGCTGCAACGGCCGGCCGGAGCTGTGCCGGCCTGTCATCAATGCGATTGCCTGCGACTGCTAGGTCTCACGGAGGAGACATGCCATGAGCGATCAGACCTATAACGTGCTTTTCCTGTGCACCGGAAATTCGGCCCGCTCCATCATCGCCGAAGCGATCATCAACCGCGTCGGCATGAGCCGTTTCAAGGGTTATTCGGCGGGTTCCCAGCCCAAGGGCGAGGTGCACCCCTACACGCTGGATCTGCTGAAAAGCCTCAACCACGACATCGCCTTCGCGCGCTCCAAGGATTGGCTGGAATTCGCCGAACCCGGCGCGCCCGAGCTGGATTTCGTTTTCACCGTTTGCGACAACGCCGCTCAGGAGGCCTGCCCGGTATGGCCCGGCCAGCCGCTGACCGCGCATTGGGGCGTGCCTGATCCCGCGGCGGCGGAAGGCAGCGAAGCCGAAAAGCGCTTTGCCTTTTCCGATGCCTACCGCATGCTCAACAACCGCATTTCGATCTTCACCTCGCTGCCGCTCGCTTCGCTCGACCGGCTGGCGCTGCAAAAGCGGCTCGACGAAATCGGCAGCGAACGCCAAGAGGCCGGCTGACATGCAATTCGACATTTCGCGCCGCCTCGCTGCCGAGGCGCTGGGCACGCTGCTGCTCGTCTGCACCGTCGTCGGCTCCGGCATCATGGCCGACAGGCTCACCGACGATGTCGCCCTTGCATTGCTTGGCAACACCATCCCCACCGGCGCGATCCTGGTCGTGCTGATCACCATTCTGGGGCCGGTGTCGGGCGCGCATTTCAACCCGGCGGTTACGGCGGCATTCCTGATGCGCCGGGAGATCGAGCCGGTTGCCGCCCTCGCCTATGTCGTTGCGCAGGTCGCGGGCGGAATTCTCGGCGCAATCGTCGCGCACGCCATGTTCGAGCTGCCGCTGCTGCAGGCCTCCATGACGGCGCGCACCGGCACGGCCCAGTGGTTTGCCGAAATCGTCGCCGCCTTCGGCCTCGTCTTCACGATCTTCGCCGGCATTCGCTTCCGGGCCGACTCGGTACCCTGGCTGGTCGGTTTGTACATCACCGCGGCGTACTGGTTCACCGCCTCCACCTCCTTCGCCAATCCCGCGGTGGCCATCGCGCGCGCCTTCACCGACACCTTTTCCGGTATCCGCCCGGTCGATGTGCCGGGCTTCATCGTCGCCGAACTTGCCGGCGCTGTGCTCGCCGCCCTGCTTGCCGGCTGGATGTTTGGCGGGCTCTATGCCAAACCGCAGGCGGAGGCAGCCGAATGACCGTCACGATCTACCACAATCCGAAATGCGGCACGTCGCGCAACACGCTGGCGATGATCCGCCAGTCTGGCGAAGAACCCGAGATCATCGAATATCTGAAGACCCCGCCGTCACGCGAAAAGCTGGTCGAGCTGATCGCGGCGATGGGTATCGCGCCGCGCGATCTGCTGCGCCGCAAGGGTACGCCCTATGACGAACTCGGCCTCGATGATCCCAAATGGAGCGACGACGAGCTGATCGACTTCATGGTCGAACATCCGATCCTGATGAACCGGCCCGTAGTGGTATCGCCGCTCGGCGCCAAGCTCTGCCGGCCGTCCGAAGCAGTTCTCGACATACTGCCCGATGCGGATATCGGCTCTTTCACCAAGGAAGACGGCGAGGTGGTCGCACCGAAGGCCGGTTAGGCCAGTGCGTCAGACGCCGAGATAGCGGTCCTGCAGTTCGCCGGTCAGGTCGCCGGGCTTTCCGGCCCACACCGTCAGCCCGTTTTCCAGCACCGTGCAGCGGTCGGCAACCGGCAGCAGTTCCGGCAGCGTCTTGTCGACGATCAGGATCGCTTCGCCCTCCGCTTTCAGCTTGCGGATCGACGCCCAGATGTCGTTGCGGATCACCGGCGCCAGACCCTCGGTCGCCTCATCGAGGATCAGCAGCTTCGGGTTGGTCATCAGCGCCCGCCCGACCGCCAGCATCTGCTGCTCGCCGCCCGACAGCGTGTTCGCCATCTGGCTGCGGCGCTCCGCAAGCCGCGGGAAGAGCTGCGTGACGGTTCTGAAATCCCATTTGCCCGGGCGGGCGGTGGCAACGAGGTTTTCCTCCACCGTGAGCGCCGCAAAGCAGCGGCGCCCTTCCGGCACAAGACCTATGCCGAGCTTCGCCACACGGTGCGGCGCCATACCCTTTAGCGCTCTACCCGCGAAATGCACTTTCCCGCCAAACGGCGGCGTCAGGTTGCAGATGGCGCGTATCGTGGTGGTCTTACCCATGCCGTTGCGGCCCATCAGCGCCACAACCTCGCCCTCGGCGACTTCGAGGTCGACGCCGAACAGCGCCTGGCTCTGGCCATAGCCGGCCTCGATCCTTTCGAGTTTGAGCAGCGTCACGCCTCGTCTCCCAGATAGGCCCTGCGCACTTCCGGATCGGAGCGGATTTCGTCCACCGTGCCGGTGGCGATCACCCGGCCGTAGACCAGCACCGAAATACGGTCGGCCAATGCGAAGACGGCGTTCATGTCGTGCTCGACAAGCAGGATCGGCGCTTCCTCGCGCAGCCCGTCGAGAAACCCGGTCAGGCGGCTGGATCCTTCAGGCCCCATGCCGGCCATCGGCTCATCCAGCAGAAACGCCTTGGATTTCATTGCCAGCGCAATGGCGATTTCCACTTGCCGTCTTTCGCCATGCGACAGCTCGGCCACTGTCACGTTGGCGCGCTCGGCAAGCCCCGCGCGTTCAAGCGCCGCCATCGCCGGCTCGATCAGCGAGCGGTCGCGCATCACAGGCCGGAAGAAGCGAAAGCTCGACCCGGAAACTGCCTGCACCGCGAGCATGACGTTTCTGAGCGCGGAGAATTCGAGCGCCAGCGACGAAACCTGAAACGTTCGCCCGAGCCCGAGCCGCGCCCGCTGTGCCACGCTAAGCGCGCCGACGTCGCGGCCGTCGAAGCTGATACGCCCCCTGTCGGGCCTGATCGTACCGGCGATCTGGCTGATCAGGGTCGTCTTGCCGGCGCCGTTCGGCCCGATCAGAGCATGGATCTCGCCAGGCTTGAGGTCGAGGGTGACATGGTCGGTCGCCCGCAGCGCGCCGAAATTCTTCACCAGCTCGTCGATGGCAAGGATCGCCTCAGCCATGCCGCGCCCTCCCCGCCACAAGCCCGATCACGCCGCCGCGCGCAAACAGCACCACTCCGAGCAGGATCAGCCCCAGGAAGAACTGCCAGCGCTCGGTGATGCCGCCCAGCCAAAACTCCAGAAGCACGTAGAGTGCTGCCCCCACCACCGGCCCAAACAGCCGCCCGACACCGCCCAGAATGATCAGCACGATCAGCTCGCCCGACATCTGCCAGGACAGCATCGACGGGCTGACAAACCGGTTGAGGTCGGCAAACAGCGCCCCTGCGAGCGCGGTGAACATGCCTGAAATGGTGAATGCGATCAGCCGGACCCGGTAGGGTGGAATGCCCACCGAGGCGACACGCACATCGTTCTGCCGCGTCGCCTGCAACGCTGCACCGAAGCGCGAGTCCGCGAGCAGCCTGAACAGCAGCAGCGCCAGTCCCAGAAGCGCATAACACAAAAGGAAGTAGGACAGCGGATTGAGTGTATTGAGGCCCGGAAACTGGTTGCGCACGTAGATCGGCAGTCCGTCTTCGCCGCCATAGGCCGGCCACGAGATGGCGAAGTAGAAAATCATCTGGGCGAAGGCCAGCGTGATCATGATGAAATAGACACCCGCCGTGCGCAGCGTGATCAGCCCGATCAGAAACGCCGCGAAGCCGCCGAACAGAACCGCGACGATCCAGATGACCGGCATCTGCTGTGTTCCGGGCAGGCCGAAGATCAGCGGCGTGCCGGCAAATGCGTGGCTGGCCAATATGCCCGCCGCATAGCCGCCAACGCCGAAAAAGGCTGCATGGCCGAACGAGACGAGGCCGCCAAGCCCGAGCGCGATGTTGAGCCCGACAGCAGCGAGCGAGAGGATCGCGATGCGCGTCGCCAGCGTCACATAGAAGGTCTCGCCGGCATAGTTCGCGGCAATGGGCGCGGCGAGCAAAAGCAGCGCAATTACGATGTTGAAGGCCGTTTCGCGGGTCATCATCGTCACGCCTGCGCCGGGAAAAGGCCGCGTGGCCGCACCGCCAGCACCACCGCCATCAGAAGGTAGATCAGCATCGAGGCAACCGCGCCGCCGATAAGTGCTGCCTGCGAGGGCGGCAGAAACAGCGTCAGCATCTGCGGCAGCAGAAAGCGCCCCATCGTATCGGTAACCCCGACCAACACCGCGCCGATCAGAGCGCCGCGGATCGAGCCGATACCGCCGATCACGATGACCACGAAGGCGAGGATCAGCACCGGCTCGCCCATGCCGACCTGCACCGACTGGATTGCACCGACCATCGCTCCGGCGAGCCCGGCAAGTGCTGCCCCGAGCGCGAAGACCAGCGTGTAGAGCGTCGCGACATCGACGCCGAGTGCCGCGATCATCTCGCGGTCGTTTTCGCCGGCCCGGATGCGCATGCCGAGCCTCGTCTTCGAGATCAGCAGGTAAAGCCCCACCGCAACTGCTACGCCGACGCCGATGATCGCCAGCCGGTAAAGCTGGTAACGCGAACCGCCGGGCAGCGGCACGGTGCCCTGCAGCAGCGGCGGAATGTCGAGATAAAGCGGCACCGAGCCGAACAGCCAGCGTGTACCTTCAGACATGATAAGTATCAGCGCGAACGTCGCCAGCACCTGATCGAGGTGATCACGCGCATAAAGCCGGCGGATAACGGCAAGTTCGATGATCGCCCCCGCAGCTGCCGCGGCTGCCATGCTGGCAACAAGGCCGAGCCAGAACGAACCGGTCCAGGCCGCGACGACCGCACAGGCAAACGCGCCGACCATGTAGAGCGACCCGTGCGCCAGATTGATCAGCCCCATCACGCCGAAAATCAGCGTCAGCCCCGCCGCCATGAGAAACAGCATGACGCCGAATTGCAGGCCGTTCAGCAATTGCTCCAGGAAAAGTGCCAGCGTCACGCCTCGCCCGCTTTCTGGATGATCGCATTCGGAGCGGCGACATTCGCCCGCGCTCCGGTCACGACCGGCACGCAGCCGGTCCTGGCGATTGGTTCGGAGGACATCTGCGGACGCTGCTTGCGCGCCCGCAGATCGGTTTCAGGTAGCGCCAGCCGGCTTACATGCCGCACTGGGCAGCGTAGGCGTCCTGATGGTCCTCGAAGGCGGTGGCGACGATCTTGTTGGTGATCACGTCGCCTTCCTTCACCACCTCGCGGACATAAATGTCCTGGATCGGGTGGTTGTTGTTGCCAAACTTGAAGTCGCCGCGAACGGACGCGAACTCGGCAGCCTTGAGAGCTGCGCGGAAGGCGTCGGCATCGCTCACCGAGGCCTTGCCCATGGCGGAGATGATCAGGTTGGCCGTGTCGTAGCCCTGGCTCGCATAAAGCGAAGGCAGACGGCCATATTCGGCCTGGAACGTCTCGACGAACTTCTTGTTGGCTTCGTTGTCGATGTCCTTGTTCCACTGCGAGGAGTTCTTCACGCCAAGTGCCGCTTCGCCGACGGCGCCGAGAATGTCCTGGCTGAACGAGAAGGCCGGTCCCATGGCCGGGATGCCGACATCCGACTGCGCATATTGCTTCATGAAGGCGATGCCCATGCCGCCGGGCAGGAAGAAGAACATGGAGTCGGCACCCGAAGCGCGGATCTGCGCGATTTCGGCTGCGTAGTCGGTCTGGCCGAGCTGGGTGTATACTTCACCCGCCAGTTCGCCCGTGAAGAACCGCTTGAAGCCGGCGAGAGCGTCCGTGCCCGCCGGGTAATTCGGCGCCATGATGAAGGTCTTCTTGTAGCCGGCATCATTCGCATATGCGCCCATCGCCTCATGCAGATTGTCGTTCTGCCAGGCGACGTTGAAATAGTTTTCATGGCACTGCGCACCGGCCAGCGGCGACGGGCCGGCATTGGGCGACAGGTAGAATTTGCCCTGCGCCGTCACGCTCGGAACCACGGCCATGGCGAGGTTCGACCAGATGATGCCGGTCAGAATGTCGACCTTGTCGCTCTGGATCATCTTGTCGGCGAGCTGAACCGCGATTTCAGGCTTCTGCGCATCATCCTCGATCACGACCTCCAGGTCGCTGGCGCCCGCGTTCTTCACAGCCAGCATGAAACCGTCGCGCACGTCGATGCCAAGTCCGGCGCCGCCGCCCGAAAGCGTCGTGATCATGCCGACCTTGACCGGTTCGGCGAACGCCTGGGCCGAAAGGCCTAGCGAAAGTCCGAGCACTGTTGCTGCCAGAATCTTCTTCATTTGTTGCTGCTCCCATTTGCCACTCGATACGCATCTTCGCGAACGCGATGCGTGCGCCCATTGTTTGTAGATTATTGCGGGCTCGTTGCGTAGCTTCCACAGTTCCGCAAAAATATCCAGATATTTTATGCTTAAAGCGATAATTTCCTGCGTGCCCAAAATGACGTTGAACCGCCCCGGACGCCTTGGCCTGCGCCTTGGCGGGCGCTATGCAATCGCACGCATACGAAAGATCGGGGCCCGCAGATGATCCTCCATTCAGTGACCGACTGGGATGCAGCTTACGCCAATATGCCGAACATACCCGGCGGCGAAGGCTACCCCGATATCTGGGCGCCCGCCGCCCAAGCTTACCGTTCCGAGCTGGAATCGAAAAGCCGCGCCAGGCTGGGTCTCGTCTATGGCGATGGGGAGCGCAACCGCTTCGATCTGTTCATGCCAGTGGGCGAACCGGAAGGCCTCGTCGTCTTCGTGCATGGCGGCTACTGGATGCGCTTCGATGAAAGCTTCTGGTCCCACCTTGCGCGCGGCTCGGTCGAAACCGGCTGGGCCGTCGCGATGCCGACTTACACACTGACGCCGCAGGTGCGTGTCTCGGACATCACAAACGAGATCGGCAAGGCAGTGGAGACGGCAGCCGGCATGGTCGGGGGGCCGATCCGGCTGACGGGTCACTCCGCCGGCGGCCACCTTGTCACCCGTATGATCTCCGCCACATCGCCGCTGCCCGCCCCTGTGCAGGCGCGTATTGCCCACACCGTCTCGATCTCGGGCGTTCATGATTTGCGGCCGCTGCTCAATACAGGGCTGAACGAAACGCTGCGGCTGGACGATGCCGAGGCCGCGTCCGAAAGCCCCGTGCTGCTTGCCCCTGCCCCCGGCGCGCGCCTCACTTGCTGGGTCGGCGCAGGCGAACGGGCGGAGTTCCTGCGCCAGAACGCGCTGCTCGCCAATGTCTGGACCGGCCTGGGTGCCGCGACCGCAATCTATGAGGAGCCGGATCGCCACCATTTCAATGTCATCGATGGGCTTGCCGAGCCTGCCCATCCCCTCACCCGCACCTTGCTTACGGCCTGAAAAANGCCTGACGACTGGCATTTGCATTTGCGGGATGGGTCGATGCTGGAAGCGGTGCTGCCGTACAGCTCGTCCGGGTTTGCCCGCGCCATCATCATGCCCAATCTGGTGCCGCCGGTGGTGACGGTGAAGGACGCGGTGGCCTATCGCGAGCGGATTGTTGCCGCCCTGCCCAAAGGTCATGACTTCACGCCGCTGATGACGCTCTATCTGACCGAGCAGACCGACCCGGCCGATGTCGCTGCAGGTTTTGCGGATGGGGTCGTGACAGCGGTGAAGCTCTACCCGGCAGGTGCTACCACCAACTCGCAGTCGGGCGTGCGCGATATCGAAAAGGCCATGCCCGTCCTTGAGAAGATGGCCGCGATCGGCATGC
>NZ_RCIO01000029.1 GCF_004000235.1 Mesorhizobium sp. Z1-4 | reverse complement strand
AAAGATCGGAGGCATCGAACACGAACCAGCCAGCGCGGCCCGTCTGCGCCAGATAAACAACCAGGCCGGATTCGGCGGTCATCGCCTCAAGCGCTGCGATGGTGGCCGCACTCGAGGCGCCGCCACCGCCTTCAAACTCCTCAATGAGGACGGTCGTAACGCCTATCGTGCCGCCCGGGTCCGAATTACAGAACCAGAGCGTGTCGGCGTTAGCCGAACCCTCCATGACTCGGAAGCCCG
>NZ_RCIO01000028.1 GCF_004000235.1 Mesorhizobium sp. Z1-4 | reverse complement strand
GAAAGATCGGAGGCATCGAATACAAACCAGCCAGCGCGGCCTGTCTGCGCCAGATAAACAACCAGGCCGGATTCGGCGGTCATCGCCTCAAGCGCTGCTATGGTGGCCGCACTCGATGCGCCGCCTCCGCCTTCAAACTCCTCAATGAGGACGGCCGTAACGCCTATCGTGCCGCCCTGGTCAGAATTACAGAACCAGAGCGTGTCGGCATTAGCCGAACCCTCCATGACTCGGAAGCCCG
>NZ_RCIO01000027.1 GCF_004000235.1 Mesorhizobium sp. Z1-4 | reverse complement strand
GGAGCATCGTTTGCACCGGTGACGGTTATGGTGACGTCGATCGTGTCGGTTGCGCCGTTGGGGTCGGTGACGGTGACGGTGAAGACTTCCGTCTCGGTCTGGCCGGCCTTCAGCGCCTGCGTGGCCGGCAGGCTGTTGTCAAGCTTGTAGGTCCACTCGCCGGTGTTCACATCGATGGCGAAGCTGCCATAGGTACCGGGTGCATCGCCCGACCATTCCAGCTGCGCGGTCTCGCCCGCATCGACGTCGCTTGCCGTCAGCTGGCCCGTAGCCATCGGCACGTAGCCGTTGGCGGCATCCCAGGCGCGGACAGCCGTCTGGTCTGCTCCTTCGTTGCCGGAGAAGTACGGCCGCGTCAGGAGCGCTGGATCGACG
>NZ_RCIO01000026.1 GCF_004000235.1 Mesorhizobium sp. Z1-4 | reverse complement strand
GAAGGTCAGCCGTCATGAGCGCGCGGGAGAAAAACTGGGTTACCGCGTCTGTGGAAGATGCGTGGATTAATTGCTGGTTTCATTCGTACAGACAACCAGGTCTCGAAAGACTTCCTCCCCGGCTGTGGGAACGTCTGAGGCAAGAGTGTCAACGCATCTATCGTGACGCAACAGGAGAAGATCAAGCAACACTGGTTGAAGTTCCTGTCGGCTACCGGCTCATCCCTCCCGGCCAACTGGATCGAGAAACAATCGAGCGGTGCGCGAAGATTGCGGACGATTTAGTGCCGAGAGGCGTTCTGCATCATATCGGCACGAGACGCAGGATCGCCGCCGCCATCCGAGCACTAGGAGCAGAGAAATGAGCGCTGGCGGCATGCGGTTCGATGAATGGCGAGGCTCGTTTGATGGTCGCCCCGCACTTTGGATCAAGAATCTCTGGAAACCCTTTGGCTGCGTGGTCCAACTGCACAAGTTTGTACGCGCCGATGATCCTGGGTGCTTTCACACGCACCCCGCATGGGCAATTCGAATCGTCCTGCGCGGCGGCTATGTCGAAGAACTCGGCGATGGCCGCTGGCGCACGTGGTGGCCTGGCAGAATTGGCATCGTGCCGCCGCATTACGAACATCGGATTGGCGGGCTTCGGAACGGCAAGGAAAGCTGGTCGCTTTGGATACGCGGGCCGAAGGTCGCCGCAATCAATGTTCGGGGGTGCTGAGATGCGCCGCTCTCTCACCGAGGAAGAGACATGAAGCTGACTGAGGCT
>NZ_RCIO01000025.1 GCF_004000235.1 Mesorhizobium sp. Z1-4 | reverse complement strand
GCATCGTTTGCACCGGTAACGGTGATGGTGACGTCGATTGTGTCGATGGCGCCGTTCGGGTCGGCGACGGTAACGGTGAACGTCTCGGTTTCCGTCTGACCTTCCGTCAGCGCCTGCGTGGCCGGCAGGCTGTTGTCCAGAGTGTAGGTCCACTCACCTGTCGCCGGATTGATGGCAAAAGTACCATAGGTGCCAGGCGCATCGCCCTGCCATTGAAGCAGCGCCGTCTCGCCCGCATCCACATCGCTTGCCGTAAGCTGCCCCGAGGCCAAAGGCAGCAGGCCCGCCGCCTGGTCCCATGCCAGAGCATCGTTGGTGGCGGTTTCATTGCCGCTGTAGATCGGCCGGTTCAGGATGTCCGACAGCCCATTGACGGCAAGCAGCTGCAGGATCGCGTCATAGGCCGCCTGCGATGGCGCGGGGTTGGAGCCGCCGCCGCCCGCGTCAAGCAGTTTGTCGATCAGCGAGGGCCCGTGGAGATTGCCAAGCAGATTGTCGTGCAGGCTCTGCAGCCGGTCAGGATCGCTGCCAGCATCGCCGCCGTCAGGTGTGAACTTGGCGACCACATCGGTGAGCGGACGCCCGCCTGCCTGCAGGTAGAGAACGTATTCCACGCCCAACCGCGCGGAAGCTTCATTGATGAGATTGTTGTAGTAGCTGTAATTGTCGTCGATGAAGTCCCAGACCTGCGCAATCGCGTCGGCCCGGTCGGCATCCGGCCCAAGCGCCGTCTGCACAGTGTCGAGGATGGCGTCCATGTCCATACCCGGCGCGAACAGGCCGCCGATCAGGGCGTCATGGTCCTGGTGCGGTTCAAAGCGGAAGTTCGCGGCCTCGTCGGCACCGGTCACCTGGTCCAGATCGCCGGCCTCGAACACCGTGGCGCCCGTCGCACCCCCCGTAATGACGGGAGCATCGTTTGCACCGGTGACGGTTATGG
>NZ_RCIO01000024.1 GCF_004000235.1 Mesorhizobium sp. Z1-4 | reverse complement strand
CTTGAGTTTCATTTTCTGACCTCCAGTCAAAGGTTTAAATATGGGTCTGGGTCCTTAAGCCGAAGGACAGCGTTCCCTGCCCCATCCCCAATTGATGAAAAAGACACGCTAGCGCGCCCCTTCTTCGAGCATGACATTACCGATGAGGGTTGCCTGCGCAACAAGGAAGAACCCCGCATGTGCCTTCCCGGCACGCGATGGAATGCGGTTGTTGCACAAAAGTCACGATTTGCACCCTCGCGTTGACGTTTCATTCACCAAAACGGTTCCGGCGTCGTCCCGGCACAGGTGAAAACGGCGATTTTGCCACGACGGAGCCCGGTTCCGGCGATTCGAACCCGGCCTCCGGGCAGGCAGTCCGGTTATTTCCCCAACGTAAACAGCGCCGTAAGGCCGGCATAGGGACGCTCGGCATGGAATATGCCGGCCTATTATCAGACGCATGGGGAACCGGGCGCGGAACTTGTTGATTGTCGCGGGGCTTTTCTTTATCCAGCGACGCACCGGAGAGGTGGCCGAGTGGTCGAAGGCGCTCCCCTGCTAAGGGAGTAGACCTCAAAAGGGTCTCGTGGGTTCGAATCCCATCCTCTCCGCCACTATTTCGCTCACGGCAGTTTCGCTTCGCTCAACGGCTCCGCGGGGGCGGCCTGACCGGCCAGCGGGCGGTCGCCCGCCAGGCTCCGAGTTCGAATTTCGTCCTGAACTCTCCGCCATCTCTATACTTAATGAAATTCAGCCAGGCGTACGGCGACGTGCCGGCGAAGCATTTGCCGCGGTCGCGGTTCAGTCCCGCCCTCCGCTCCTGCTCCCATCGCCGTGAAGAGCATCCGGCTCGCTCGTGCCCCGGCCGGTCAGGTGCGCCCCCGAAATGCGTTCGCGTCGGAAATGGCGCGACGAACGAATTCAGCCCATGCTGTATGGCCGATTTCATTGGGCTCTTCCGCGACATAGCCGCTCAATCTGACGTTGAATCCGTTCCGGGCTTCCCGCGTCTTTCGTTTTTTGACTGGAGGTCAGAAAATGAAACTCAAG
>NZ_RCIO01000023.1 GCF_004000235.1 Mesorhizobium sp. Z1-4 | reverse complement strand
ACAACTCCATTGGCCGAGGCTCCGCCGATCACCGGCGCGTCGTCGTCGACGCGGACGCGGAAGCTTTCGCGCGACCCGATGTCGCCGTCGGCGTCGATGGCGCGGAAGGCGAAGTTGAGGTCGATATTGTCTTCGGTGTTCGCAGTCGGGTGATCGAGATTGCCGATCAGTTCGAACGTGTAGGAGCCGTCAGCCGAGGTCGGGTCGAGGGTCAGCTTGAAGACTTGGTGGTCGGCGTTGTTGAAGTCGCCGCCGCTCTTGTAGGCGATCAGCTGGTAGCCGCCGTTCCAGTTGCCGTTGGCACCGATCGTCTCGACGATCTGATAGGCCAGCGCGGTACCATCGGAACTGAGTGAGCCGGAAAGGCCGAGTTGCGTCGCCGCCGCCGCGCCCGCCCCAATCGGGTTTGCCGAACCCGAGGAGCCGCCATTGCGCACGAAGGCCACCGAGCGGCCAAAAGTGTCGGCCGCGTCCTCGTCACGCAGATTATCGTCCGTGCCCCAAGCAATACCGAGGGTGCCACCGGAGGTCGCCGCCGAACCGATGATGTCGCCGGGATAACCGCTGTCGACATTGCCGGTCAGCAGGTTGTCCTCGTCGACCGAACTGTCGGCAGCCGAACCCTGTACCGGCACGTCGTCCAGAACACGGACCTCGAAGCCGCCGGTTGTTATGTCGCCGTCGCCGTCGCGCGCCACGAAATCGAACTCGAACGCGATCTCGTTCTCGCCGCTGCCAGCCGGGTGATCCAGCGTTTGCGACAGAACGAAATCATAGCTGCCGGCATCTTCGTCCGACAGCGTCACCGTGAACACGACAGCGCCGCCAACACCTGCAGTCGCCGTCAGCACCGTGCCGTTGCCGGTGATCTCGTAGGCCAGTTCTGTCCCGTTGGATGACAGAGTCTGGGCCTCGAGCGCCGCGACCGTTCCGGCGTCGAACACCACCGAGCGGTCGCCCGGCGCCTGGGTGCCGTCGAAACCGCCATTGACGTCGGTGTTGGAGTCGTCGCCGCCCCATAAGATGTTCAGCGACGCCGACACCTGCTGCGTCGTCAGCGTGTAATCGCTGCCGAAGGGGCCGAAGTCATAGTCGAGGTCGCCGGTGAACAAGCCCGGCGTCGTGTCCTCGTTGCCTCCGGCAAGCTGCTCTTCTT
>NZ_RCIO01000022.1 GCF_004000235.1 Mesorhizobium sp. Z1-4 | reverse complement strand
TCCGTGATGCTTGCGACGATGCCTGCACCGACGGTGCGGCCACCTTCGCGGATTGCGAAGCGCAGCTTCTCTTCCATCGCGATCGGCACGATCAGCTCGACGTCGACCGTGACGTTGTCGCCGGGCATCACCATCTCGGTACCGGCCGGCAGCGACACAACACCCGTCACATCCGTCGTGCGGAAGTAGAACTGCGGACGGTAGTTGGTGAAGAACGGCGTATGACGGCCACCCTCTTCCTTCGTCAGGATGTAGGCCTCCGCCTTGAACTTCGTGTGCGGCATCACCGAACCCGGCTTGCACAGCACCTGGCCGCGCTCGACGCCCTCACGGTCCACACCGCGAAGCAGCGCGCCGATATTGTCGCCCGCCTGGCCCTGATCGAGCAGCTTGCGGAACATCTCCACACCGGTCACCGTCGTCTTCGAGGTCGGCTTGATACCGACGATCTCGACTTCCTCGCCGACCTTCACGATGCCGCGCTCAACGCGACCCGTCACAACCGTGCCGCGGCCGGAGATCGAGAACACGTCCTCGATCGGCATCAGGAACGGCTGGTCGATCGGACGCTCGGGCGTCGGAATGTAGGCATCGACCTCGGCCATCAGCTTGCGGACCGCGTCCTCGCCGATCTCCTTGTTCGAATCCTCAAGCGCAGCAAGCGCCGAACCCGCAACGATCGGAATGTCGTCGCCGGGGAACTCGTAGGTCGACAGAAGCTCGCGAACCTCGAGCTCGACCAGCTCAAGCAGTTCCGCATCGTCAACCTGGTCGACCTTGTTCAGGAACACAACGATCGCCGGAACGCCGACCTGACGGGCAAGCAGGATGTGCTCGCGCGTCTGCGGCATCGGGCCGTCGGCAGCCGAAACGACCAGGATCGCGCCGTCCATCTGCGCAGCACCCGTGATCATGTTCTTCACATAGTCGGCGTGGCCGGGGCAGTCGACATGCGCATAGTGGCGCGCATCCGTCTCGTACTCGACGTGAGCCGTCGAGATCGTGATGCCGCGGGCCTTCTCTTCAGGCGCCGCGTCAATCTGGTCATAGGCGCGGAAATCGCCGAAATACTTCGTGATCGCTGCCGTCAACGACGTCTTGCCGTGGTCAACGTGACCAATCGTGCCAATGTTCACATGCGGCTTATTACGCTCGAATTTACCCTTGGCCAT
>NZ_RCIO01000021.1 GCF_004000235.1 Mesorhizobium sp. Z1-4 | reverse complement strand
GTGGGTCAACCCTTCGACATCGCCTTCGCTCTGGCGCTGCCTGGCAGTGGAATCGGAAGGCGATACTGTCTGGGATGCGGTCGACGACTTTGACGGTGCACTCCGGGCCCTACTGACGGAAACCCGGCCGGACTTCGCAGTGATCGAGCGGCCGCTGGGTGTCGTTGTCGACTATGGCGGCGGCGCAGCCAAGCCCGGCGACAAGCGAATGATCAACGCAAAGACGACGATCAAGCTTGCCGGTCTGGCGGGCGCGGCGATCGGCGTCCTGAACGGGCTCGGTATTCCGTACGCGATGATCGCCGATCGTACATGGCGAAGCGCGTATTTCGGTCCGGGCTACAAGCCGCCGGAGAATTGGAAAGCGAGCGCGGTGGCAATGGCGCGCCGTCAGCGCATTCCACTGCCTGACACCAAAAAGGCAGCACACGACGCAGCCGAAGCCATCGGTATCGCGGTCTCATGGCAGCGGGCAAACACGATCCCCCAGCGCCATCAGCGGGCGTTCATGGACCTTCGAGCGAACCACGGGAGGGCCGCTTGATGCGTCATCGCACGCCAACTCATTCACGCATCGGCGCCGTCGCAACAGGTGTCGCCATTGTATGTGTCTCCTTCCTGCTCGTGTTCGTCGCGGGAGGTTTTCAATGACCGTCCGCGCGATCGTGTTCACGCCCTACCAGTCGTTTGAGCGCCGATACCTGATGGCGGCACAGATGGCCGGGATGCAACTGCACGCATCTCCTGACCTGGCTGATTTCAGTTCGCAGCTCTACCGCGACAACGAGGCTATCGGCATCCTTTGGTCGATGGGTGGAACGTCAGCAGCCGAGACGATCCGGCGCCTGCGCGAAGGCAATGTCTTCAACCGCCTGATCGCGCTGATCCACTACCTCGACACAGCACCGCACCTGCGCGCGCAAGCGCGGGGCGATGCATTATCCGCCGGCTGCGATGACGCCCAGGCGTCAGATATCGACCCGGCCGAACTCGCGGCGCGACTGAAGGTGATCGCTGAGCGGGTGGGCTATGTAGATCATCTGCAGCTGCGCTTTGCGGGATGCAGGTTCCTCCCCGACAGCGGTCTGATCGCAGGCCCGGAGGTCTCGACGCACGCGACGATAACTGAGGGTCGGCTTCTCACGCATTTGGCGCGCCACGAAGGGGCCACCCGCTCGAAACAAGAGTTGATGGACGCGCTCTACGGCTACGACGATGC
>NZ_RCIO01000020.1 GCF_004000235.1 Mesorhizobium sp. Z1-4 | reverse complement strand
TCGCAGGTTCGAATCCTGCCACTCCGACCAGTTTCCGGCGCTCATGGAGCCGGTTCCCACCCGAAACCCCACCTGAAACGCCCTGCTTGACGCGCTTGCGACCATAGGAATACGGTCCTCTCGGCGGCGAACCTGACAACCGAACCGGGAGACAAGCTCATGGAAGAGCGCATAGACATGTTCGCCGACGGCGCCTGCGTTTACGAGACCGACGACAAAGGCAACATCATCATGACCCAGGCATGGGCGCGAAACGAGATCGTCGCACGGGTCGCCTTCAATGAACTGCGCGCGGCCAATCCGACCAAGAACTACATCGCAAAGCGCAGAGCGTGGGTGCTAGCCGAGCACAAGGCGGCTTCACCAAAACCGACTGAGACCATGACAATCCGCGTGAGCCCGGAACTGGCATCCGCCGTCAGAGGATATGCCATTGCTCGAGATACTAACGCTGCATCACTCGCCGCCGAAATCATCGAAACCCATTTGGCTGGGCTCGGCCTGATCGACGGCGAATTGACGAACCCTGCCCTCTCCCGCTTCACACCGACAAAAGGCGAAGCGTAGACAAGGAAAAAGGCCCGGCAGCCGAAGCCGCCGGGCCAAATGAAGGAGGGAACGGGAGGGGCCGATTTAGCGCGAGAACGGATCGGTATTGCTGTCGCGTCGTGTCTGCGCCTTTAGTGTCGCTATGTCCTCACGGATGGTCGTGAGTGTCTGGAGGATTTGCCGCTGGATATCGGCATTGCTGTCCGTCTGCCGTTCGATCGTGCCAATACGGATCTCGTGCCGGTCGATCGACCGCAACAGGTCCGAATAGGCGAGGAACACCGAAATCGCCATTCCAGCGACGATCAGAATATGGCCGGCATTGATGGTCGTATCGAATTTCAATCTGGACACCTGTCTTTTCCTCGCTGTGATCAGATCGTGATGGCGATGACGCCAATCAGCAGCAACGCCGCGATGACGTACCAGTGCTTCGGAATCACTGGCGGCTTTCCTTGCCGTGGCGGGCACATTCAGAGCGCGTCCACACGCCGCCGCCGCAAAGGCCGGCGGCCGTCTCGTCGATGTTGCGCTGATCTTGCGGTGTGGCGCCCTTCGTTCCGATCAGGGACGTGCCGACGACCTTGCGAAGGCCGTCAGTCGTCACAGGTGTTGGTTTCGAAGTCGTACAGCCCGCCAGCATCAGCGCAGCGGCGATACACAGCACGCCAGTCTTCAGCGTTGTTGCCCGCATTGTCGTTCTCCTCGTTGATGCGCTCCAGGATTGCCGCCTGCTCAACAGCCCGGCCGGCTCGGTAGGCTTTGCTGTGCGACCATGCGAGCCCAACCAGCAGCGCCAGAACGATCCCGCCGATGACATAAGGGTTGGAGATCAGCCGTCCGATCATGCCGGTGCCTCCTGCGTCTTTCTGCTCTTCCACCAGCCCCACAGGCCGTAAGCGGCGAGACCGACGCCGATAACGGCCGATCCCGCCAGGAGGACATTGGCGATCGCCTGCGCGGTCTCTGCCTCGACACCGAGCAGCGAGTAGGCCAACTCGGAAATCTTGTCGCGGATGCCCATCACGATTGCCACCGGCCCCAGCCCCTTGGCGGCGTCCTGCATCTCTGGCACCTGCGTTGCCGGCTGCTCGCCCGGCTTCTCTTCGGGTGCGACCTTGT
>NZ_RCIO01000002.1:327500-910802 GCF_004000235.1 Mesorhizobium sp. Z1-4 | reverse complement strand
CACCATGCCGCTGCTCGCCCATGTGTTCGAGGAGGAAGGCGCTCTCGATCGCCTCGAGGCTTTCGCCTCTCTCAACGGCCCGGCCTTCTACCGCCTTGCGCCCAACGACACCCGCATCACGCTCACCAGACAACCCGACCCCGTCGCCTTCCCCGCAAGGATCGACACCCAAGACGGACCCGTCACCGTCTTCGATCCAGGCTTCAAGGTGAGGTGGGCTGTCACCTGAGCTTCTCGGGCCTCAGCGCCGCCTCATGCTTGTTGATCACGCCGCCTGCCCCGCTGCCGCTCGCCTTCAAGACCCGCATGATGCCGACCAGATTGTCGTCGCGCAGCCGTTCCAGCGCCCGGATCGACATATGGCCCGATTGCGCATCGGACTGATCGGAGATCAGATCGACCAGCTCGTCGGTGAATTCCGGCACGTCCATCAGCTTGGTCCACGGCCAGGCAAGTGCGGGGCCGAACTGCGCCATGAAATGCCGCATGCCGGCTTCGCCACCGGCGATGCGGTAGGTTTCGAACAGGCCCATCTGGGCCCATCTCAAACCAAAGCCCATACGGATCGCCTCGTCGATCTCCTCCGTCGTCGCGACACCGTCCTTCACCAGCCACAGGCTCTCGCGCCACACGGCTTCGAGCAGCCGGTCGGCGATATGCGCGTCGATTTCCTTGCGCACGGTGAGCGGGAACATGCCGATCCCGCGCAGAATGTCGGCAGCACGGCCGGTTTCGGCGGCGTCGCCGACGAGTTCGACCAGCGGCAGCAGATAGACCGGATTGAACGGGTGAGCGACGATCGCGCGTCCGCCCTGGGCATTCAGCTCGGATGGCTTGAAGCCCGAGGTGGACGAGCCGAGAACCGCATCGGCCGGTGCCGACTTCTCGATCTGCGCAAACACCTTGTGTTTCAGGTCGAGCCGCTCGGGCACGCTCTCCTGAACCCAGGAAACGCCGGCAACCGCTTCGGCAAGTGAGCCGCGAAAGGTGAGCCGTCCCTCGTCGGGCATCGCCTGATCGTAAAGTGCCGGCAGGCTGCGCCGCGCATTTGACAGCACTTCGTCGATCTTGCGTTCGGCTTCGGGGTCTGGGTCGAATAAGGCGACATCCCAGCCATTGAGCAAGAACCGCGCGGCCCAGCCGCCGCCGATCACACCGCCGCCGACAATGGCCGCTTTCTTGCTCATTTCGGCGCCCTCTTCGTCAGGCCGAGCTTTTCGCGAACTTCCGCCGGGCCAATCACCCGCGCCCCCAAATTCTCGATGATCGAATGCGCTCGCTCCACGAGCTGCCAGTTCTCGGCAAGCACACCCTTGTCGAGCCAGAGATTGTCTTCGAGACCGACCCGCACATTGCCGCCCGCGAGCACCGCAGCCGCGGCAAATGCCATCTGGTTGCGGCCAAGCGAAAAGGCCGAAAACGTCCAATCGTCCGGCACGTTGTTGACCATCGCCATGAAGGTGTTGAGGTCGTCCGGCGCGCCCCAGGGCACGCCCATGCAAAGCTGCACCAGCGCAGGGCCTTCAAGCACACCTTCCTTCACCAGCTCCTTGGCAAACCACAGATGCCCGGTGTCGAACGCCTCGATCTCCGGCTTCACGCCGAGCTCGGTCATCATCGCGCCCATGGCGCGCAGCATGCCCGGCGTATTGGTCATCACATAGTCGGCTTCGGCGAAGTTCATGGTGCCGCAGTCGAGCGTGCAGATCTCGGGCAGGCACTGAGCGACATGCGCCACGCGCTCGCTTGCGCCGATCATGTCCGTGCCGGCTGCCGGCGGCAGCGGCGCGTCGACACCGCTGAAAACGATGTCGCCGCCCATGCCGGCGGTGAGGTTCAGCACCACGTCGACGTCCGCCTCGCGCACCCGCTCGGTCAGCTCGCGATAGAGGTCGAGTCGCCGCGATGGGGCGCCGCTCTCGGGGTCACGCACATGGCAATGCACGATCGCCGCACCCGCCTTCGCCGCCGCGATCGCGCTGTCGGCAATCTGTTTCGGCGAACGCGGCACATGCTGGCTGCGGTCCTGCGTGCCGCCGGAACCGGTGACAGCGCAGGTGATGAAAACCTCGCGGTTCATTTGAAGCGGCATCGCTCAACCCTCCCTGAAGGCGCAACATGGCTGCGCCCGCGCTCGGCGGATATCTGGAAAGCGCCAGCGAAAGTGAGATTCGCGCCGTCGCCGCTGTTCCGCATGGATTTCGGATGCCGGGCGGCCCCGCCAGGACCGTACCGGGTTAGGCCGCCCTGCGCTCCAGCCGCTTCCTGATACTCTCCACATCGGCGCGCGGCGTCGCGGCAAACAGCGTGCGTGTGTATTCGTGCTGAGGGTCGGAAAACACCGCGTCGCGCGTGCCGTATTCCACCGCCTCGCCGAAATACATAACCATCACGTCGTCGGCGATGTAACGCACAACCGACAAATCATGGCTGATGAATACATAGGTGAGACCGAACTCGTCCTGCAAATCGGCCAGGAGGTTCAGCACCTGCGCCTGCACGGAAAGATCGAGCGCCGAAACCGGCTCGTCGAGCACCAGCAGGCGCGGGTTGAGCATCAGCGCGCGGGCAATCGCGATGCGCTGGCGCTGGCCGCCGGAAAACATGTGCGGGTAGCGGTTGAAGTGCTCCGGCTGCAGGCCGACCTTGGTCAGCATCGACATCGCGCGGTCGCGCCGCTCGGCCGCCGGCACATCCGAGTTGATGACCAGCGGGTCCATCAGCACATCGCCGATCTTCTGGCGCGGATTGAGCGAACCGTAGGGGTTCTGGAACACGATCTGCACCTTGCGGCGCATCTCCGCGGAAAGCCGGCTGGCGGTGATGTCCACCTTCTCGCCGTCGATGAAGAGCTCGCCGGCAGTCGGCGCGTCGATCATCGTGATGATGCGCGCCAGCGTGGATTTCCCGCAGCCGGACTCGCCGACAATCGCCAGCGTCTTGCCCTTTTCCACCTTCAGGCTGACATCCTTCACGGCGTGAATGGTGCGGCCCTGGCCGAAAAGCCCGCCACTGATGTGGTAGTCGCGCACGATGCCCCTGGTTTCGAGAACGGTCTCGCTCATGCCCGGTCTCCTTTGTAGGGCGCATCCTCGAAGGCGAAATCCGACACGGTCGGCAGCCTGTCGCCGGTGGCGTTTTCCGGCAACGCCGAAAGCAGCGCGCGCGTGTAGGGATGCTCAGGCGTCTCGAACAGCGACAGCACGCCGGCCTCCTCCATCTTGCGGCCCTTGTACTGCACGATCACGCGGTCGGCCGTTTCCGCCACCACACCCATATTGTGGGTGATCATGATCATGCCCATGCCCTGCTCGGCCTGCAGCTGCATCAAAAGGTCGAGTATCTGCTTCTGGATCGTCACGTCGAGCGCGGTGGTCGGCTCGTCGGCGATCAGCAGCTTCGGATTGCAGGCAATCGCGATGGCGATCATCACGCGCTGGCACTGGCCGCCCGACATCTGATGCGGGTAGTGGCCGAGCCGGTCTTCCGGGTCGGGAATGCCGACAGCTGCAAAGAGCTCGATGGCCCTTTTGCGCCGCGCCTTGCGATCCAGCCCCATATGCTGCTTCAGCGCTTCCTCGATCTGGAAGCCGACGGTGAAACACGGGTTCAGGCTGGCGATCGGCTCCTGGAAAATCATCGCGATATCCTTGCCCACGATGCGCCGCCTTTCCGCCGGCGAGAGATTGAGGATGTCGCGGCCCTCGAACGCCATGCGGTCCGCTTTCACGGTCGCCGTCCACGGCAACAGCCCCATCACAGCCAGCATCGAAACGGACTTGCCGGAGCCGGATTCGCCGACGATCGCCAGCACCTCTCCTGCGTCGACCGACAGCGAGATGCCGTCGACTGCACGCAGCGGTCCGGCAGCGGTGTCGAAGGTGACGGTCAGGTTCTTGATTTCAAGCAGCGCCATGGTCACGACCTCTTCAGCTTGGGATCGAGCGCGTCGCGCAAACCGTCGCCCATCAGGTTGATGGCGAGAACGGTGATCAGGATGGCAAGGCCCGGGAACGTCACCACCCACCAGGCGCGCAGAATGAACTCGCGCGCTTCGGCCAGCATGGTGCCCCATTCGGGCGTCGGCGGCTGTGCGCCCATGCCGAGGAAGCCGAGTGCCGCGGCGTCCAGGATTGCGGTCGAGAACGACAGTGCGGCCTGCACGATCAGCGGCGCCGTGCAATTGGGCAGGATGGTCCTGAACATCAGACGCAGATTGCCTGCACCTGCCACGCGGGCGGCAGTCACATAGTCGCGGTTCTTTTCCGCCATCACGGCAGCGCGCGTAAGCCGCACATAATGCGGCTGCTGCACCAGCGCGATCGCGATCATCGCATTGGTCAGGCCGGGTCCGAGCACCGCAACAAGCACCAGTGCCAGAAGCAGCGACGGGAACGCCAGGATGATGTCCATCACCCGGGTGATCGCCGTATCGGCCCAACCGCGGAAATAGCCGGCGACGGTGCCGATCAGGATACCGCTGGTCAGCGCCAGCAGCGTCACGACGACGCCGATGAACAGCGAATAGCGCGCGCCAAACAGCAGCCGCGAAAGCATGTCGCGCCCAACCGCGTCGGTGCCGAGCAGATAGGCGGCGCGTCCGCCCTCCTGCCAATAAGGCGGCACCAGGATCGCGTCGCGATATTGCGCATTGGCCGCGTGCGGTGCGATCAGCGGCGCGGCGAGGGCCAGAATGACCAGCAGGATGAAAAAAACCAGGCCGATCACCGCGCCCCGGTTCTCGGAGAAATAGTACCAGAACTCGGCAAGCCGCGCGCTGCGCGAAGGGTCCTGCATTTTGGCCTGGGTGGCGGAAGCGTCTGTCATGTCAGCCCCCTCAATGCCGGATTCGCGGATTGATCAGCCCATAGAGCAGATCGACGAGGAGGTTCACCAGCATGATGATGCCGGCGATGATGAGCAGCCCGCTCTGGATGACCGGATAGTCGCGCTTGAACACGGAATCGACCATCCATTTGCCGATGCCCGGCCAGGAAAAGATCGTCTCGGTCAGGATGGCACCGGCCAGGAGCACGCCGACCTGCAGGCCGATCGTGGTGACCACCGGTATCAGCGCGTTCCTGAGCGCATGGATGCCCACCACGCGGAACGGCGGCAGCCCCTTGGCGCGGGCCGTGCGCACGTAATCCTCGCCAAGCACCTCCAGCATTGCAGAGCGCGTTTGGCGGGCAATCACCGCCAGCGGGATCGTACCAAGCACGATGGTCGGCAAAATGAGATGCGATACGGCCGACTTGAAGGCACCGGCCTGGCCGGAAAGCAGCGAGTCGATGAGCATGAACCCGGTCACAGACGGAAAATAATAGAGCAGCGAGATGCGGCCGGACACGGGCGTCCACCCGAGCGTTCCGGAAACCAGGATGATCAGAAGCAGGCCCCACCAGAAGATCGGCATGGAATAGCCGACCAGTGCCGTGCTCATGATCGCCTGGTCGAAGAACGAGCCGCGTTTGATGGCGGCAAACACGCCCGCCGGCACGCCGATGAAGACGGCCAGCAGGATGGCGCAAAGCGAGAGCTCCAGCGTCGCCGGAAACAGCGTCAGGAAGTCGTCCAGAACCGGCCGTTTGGTGACGATCGAACTGCCGAAATCGCCGCTCAGCACATCTGTCAGATAATCGAAATACTGCACCGGCAGCGGCCGGTCATAGCCGAGCTCGTGGCTGATCTTCTCGTACCGTTCGGGCGCCATCACACGCTCGCCGGACATCAGCATCACAGGGTCGCCTGGCAGCACGCGAATGAACGCGAAGGCGATGATGGACACACCGATGAAGGTCGGTATCAGGACGGCCAGCCGTCCAAGGACAAATCGAAGCATCTCGGTTCGATCTCCGGTATTTGCAGGCGCTGCACAAGAGGCGGCTCGATCTCACGATCGCCTTTTGCACGGCGTTGCGTCCCGTCCACACAAACCCGTATCGCCGGATAATGCAAACGAGACGCGCCGGTTGCCCGGCGCGCCTCCAGATATTGTTGTCAGGTCAAGCGGCTACTCGGCGATATCGACGCCGGAGAAGCTGTGAATGCCGAGCGGGTCCATAACGTAACCCTCGACTTCCTTGCGCATCGGCATCACGACCAGCGAATGGTCGAGCGTGACCCACGGCGCCTCGCGCTTGAACACCACCTGCGCCTCTTCATAGAGCTTGGTGCGTTCGTCGCGGTCGGATGTGCGCTTGGCCTTGTTGACGAGAGCGTCGAACTCCTCGTTGCACCACTGCGCGCGGTTGTTGCCGCCGACCGCATCGCAGCCGAGCAGAGTGTGGAGGAAGTTGTCCGGATCGCCGTTGTCGCCGGTCCAGCCAAGCAGCACCGCACCGTCGCGGTCGACGTCCTTCGAACGGCTCAGATATTCGGCCCATTCGTAGGTAACGATCTCGACATTGACGCCGACAGCCGCGAAATCAGACTGGATAAGCTCGGCCGCGCGGCGCGCATTGAGCATGTAGGGACGCGCCACCGGCATCGCCCAGACCTTCATCGAAAGGCCGGAAGCGCCGGCTTCCTCGAGCATCTTCTTGGCGGCTTCCGGATCGTAGGAATCGTCCTCGACCGCGTCGTTGTAGCTCCACATCGTCGGCGGGATCGGGTTCTTGGCCGGCTTGGCCTGCCCCTGGAACACCGAATCGATGATCGCTTCCTTGTTGATCGCCTTGCTCAGCGCCTTGCGCACCTGGGCGTTGTCGAAGGGAGCCATCTGCGTGTTGAAAGCGAGGTAGGCGATGTTCAGGCCTTCCTGCTCCATCACCTTGAGGTCCGGGTTTTCCTTCATGCCTGCCACGTCGGCGGCATTCGGATAAGGCATGATGTGGCATTCGCCAGCAGCGAGCTTCTGTGCGCGCACCGCAGCATCGGTGGTGATGGCAAAGACCAGGTCGTCGATCTTTTCGCGGCCTTTCCAGTATTCGTCATGCGCGCGATAGCGGATCACGGCATCCGTCTGGTAGGCAACGAACTCGAAAGGACCGGTGCCCAGCGGCTGCTGGTTCATCAGCTGCATCTGGCCGTCGGCTTCGAGCTTGTCTGAGTACTCCTTGGACACGATCGAAGCGAAGTCCATGCCGAGATTGGCCAGGAACGGAGCTTCCTGCTGCTTGAGCGTGATCTTGACCGTCATGTCGTCGACCTTTTCGATCGACGAGATCAGGTCCGGAAAGCCCATGCCGTTGAAATACTCCCAGGCGCCGCCCGCAACATAGTTGTGCCACGGATTGTCTTCCTTGAGCTGGCGCTCGAACGAAAAGACGACATCGTCGGCGTTCAGGGTACGGGTGGGCGTGAAGAAGTCCGTCGTCTGGAAAGCGACGTCGGGACGCAGGTGGAAAGTATATTCGAGGCCGTCGTCGGAGACGTCCCAGCTTTCGGCCAGCGCAGGCTCGATCTCGGTCGTGCCCTTCTTGAACTCGACCAGGCGGTTGTAGATGGTGCGCGGCGACGCATCGAAGGTGGTGCCGGCGGTATAAAGACCGGGGTCAAAACCCTCCGGGCTGCCTTCCGAGCAGTAAACGAGCGTCTTTGCGCTCGCGGCACCACTGAGCATCGTCGCGGCCAACAGAGTTGCCGCAAACGTGTATTTGTTTCGCATGGAAAATCTCCCTGTAGTCAGAGCCGTTCTCACTCCCGGCTCGTGCGGCGGCCATATAAACAAGCTTCCCCGAACGGGGGAACACCCATGACCGTCCGAGCGCAACAAATGCAATTTTTGTTCGTTTGAGGCTGTGTTTTCACAACAATTCGCCATCGGAGCGAGTTTTTTCCTGCCTGCAGGCAGTCGCCGTGGTTTTATTGCCGCGCGGTATAACAAAACTGCCGCTGGGGAAAGGTCAGACGACAAGCTGCTTTGCCGACATCTTGCCGCGCAATAACAAAGGGTGCCTGCCGGCGCTCGCCGCGGACCGGGCGATTTCGCTGGCAAAACCGGGTTTGGTAGAGGTGAGAGGAGTATCCTCGAACCGGAACAAGGCCGCGACTGCGGCCCGGGCTTGCGCCCGCCCCCGCGGAGCCAGCGATCACGGCGAGTTCGGCGTGAGCGAAAAGTTGGCGGAGGTGAGAGGAGTATCCTCGAGCCGGAACAAGGCCGCGACTGCGGCCCGGGCTTTCGCCCGCCCCCGCGGAGCCGGCGAGCGCAGCGGGTTCGGCGTGAGCGAAAAAATGGTGCAGGTGAGAGGAGCATCCTCGAGCCGGAACAAGGCCGCGACTGCGGCCCGGGCTTTCGCCCGCCCCCGCGGAGCCGGCGAGCGCAGCGGGTCCGGCGTGAGCGAAAAAATGGTGGGCCCGGCAGGACTCGAACCTGCAACCAAGCGGTTATGAGCCGCTGGCTCTAACCATTGAGCTACAGGCCCCACGACGCGCATCGATAGTGATTTTTGCCGCGCCGCACAAGCCATGCCCCACTGCGCCCACAATCCATGTCTACGCGGCTGGGAATGCATACCCGCCATGCACCGCGAGACGGGGTGAATGCGCAATCAGGAGATCACCATGAAGCACTTCTTGACCACCACCGCCCTTGTCGCGGCACTGCTCGTACCGTTGCCGGCCATGGCGCAGCAGGCGCCGCAGCCGCCGCGCATTGTCGTCACCGGCGCGGGCGAGGCGGCGGTCAGGCCCGACATGGCGATCGTCAGCCTTTCGGTCATGCGCGAGGCCGCAACCGCGCGCGAGGCGCTTGATGCCAACAACGAGGCGATGCGCGCAGTCATCGCATCGCTGAAAGAAGCCGGCATTGCCGACCGCGATCTTCAGACGTCCGGTCTTTCGATTCAGCCGCGCTGGGACTACCAGCGCGACGGCGACGGAAATCAGACGTCCAAGCTCGCGGCCTATCAGGTGTCAAATGCATTGACCGTGCGGGTGCGCGATCTTGCCAAGGTCGGCACCGTGATCGACAGTTCCGTAACGCTCGGCGTCAACCAGGGCGGTTCGATCAGTTTCACCAACGCCGACCCCGAAGCCGTTATCGATCAGGCGCGCCGCGACGCGGTGGAGGACGCCACACGCAAGGCCCGCACATTGGCCGACGTGGCCAATGTGCAGCTCGGCGGCGTCTTCGAAATCACCGAACAGTCAAATCACCCGATGCCGGTCCCTTTCGGGGCACGCGCCATGCGCATGGAAGCGGCTGAGGCGGTCCCGGTCGAAGCCGGCGAAAACGCCTACAGCGTCAGCGTCACCATGACCTTCCTGCTTGAGCAGTAGCCGCCGCGCAGACGCAGAAAAAGAAAGGCCGGCAAATTTGCCGGCCTTTCCGTATCTGGGGAGATGAGTGCGCTTAGTGCCAGCGAACCACCGGGCAGTTCGGCGCCTTGGCGAAAGTCACCACCACACGCTGGCGGTGCTTGCGGCCGGCCACACTGATCACGCGGCGGTTTTCGCTGCGCACGCGGGCGCGGTGGATACCCATGCGGTCAGCCTTGTTCAGCGCGCGCTGGGGGCTGCACGTCGCCCGGTGGTAGCGGCGCTGACCGCCCCAGTGACGGCGGCTGGAATCGCTGTGAAACCCGAAGCTCGGGCCGTTAGGCGTAATACCGAAATAGAAGCTGTCGGCCTGCGCGGTGGCCGGAGCGGCGGCAAGGGCGCCGAGGCCGATCACTGCGGAAAGGGCGGCGGTCCTGATTTTCTTGAACATGATTGGCTCCTTGGCTGGGTTGGCGCGGGCTCGCTGCCCGGGCAGATGGAGCGGACAATGCACCGCCGCCTCTGAACCGGGGCGGAACCTCCCGTTCATCTGCCATTCATGTTGACCGGACTGCCAAAGGGCACGCCGCCCGATGCCTCACATCAGCGTTTTGTGCCAGTACTCCATAGGCTTTGCCGTCTCGCCCGCTTCGCCGATATCCTTCCAGGAAAACGTCGTCGTCACGCCCGCCAGGCGCCGGTAGCCCCGGTTTTGCCAGAACCTGTCCAGCGGCCGGTAGCTGTCGGGGCGCGCGGGGTGGCTTGCAGGCCGCATCACTGCCGAGAACACCGTTTCGGCAAAACCGGCATCCCGAGCCGCCTTCTCGCGCTCCTCGAAGAACCGCACGCCGGCACCTTGCCCGCGATACGCGGCTTCGAGCACCGATTCGCCAAAATAGAACATCCGATCCAGAGGCATGCCGCGCGCCACCAGCGGCGCGGCAAACTCTTCATGATGATCTGCGAGCGGCGACGCGGTTGCCGCACCGACCAGCCGCGTGCCCGCGAATGCGCCGATCACAACCGCGCCGGATGAAGCGAGGAAACGGTCGAGATAACCGCGCTCGTAATCGATGTCGCCGTCGTAGAGATAGGGATATTCACGAAATACCGTGATCCGCAGCCGCGCGAGATCATCGAAGACGCCGGAGAACCGTGCGCTCGGCAGCGGAGCGACCCGGATCGTCACCGTCAGCCCTTTTCGACCTGGGCGATCCAGTCGGAGAGATTGTAGTAGGTGGTGACACGCGAGATCAGCCCGTCGTCGATCTCGAAGAAGATGCCGGCCGGCAGGCTGTAGCTCTGTCCGCCCGCCGGGGGCAGCCCTTCGGCGGTCTCCAGATAGGTGCCGCGCACGGTGAATTCCGCAGCCGCGCGCCGGCCGTTTTCATCCACCATCACCACGATATCCGACAGCGCTTCGCGATAATGACGGTTCATCGTCGCCATGAACCAGCGGAATCTGTCGCGGCCGATCTCGCGCCCGCCCTGGTTGATGTCGTGCACGATGTCCTCGTGCAGGCACGCCAGCATGCCGTCGACATCGCCTTTGTTGAATGCGTCGAGGTAACGCCCGATCAGTGCTTCGGCTTCCGTTCTGTTCATGCTGCGCAACTCCTGCCGCTGTTGGTGTGCCGTCCGCTCACGGCTCCGCCGCCAGCATGTGGTCGAGATAGTCATCCGTATCCGGCAGTTCATCCTCGCGCGCGGTCACGCGCCCGCGCATGGAAATGCCGGCTTGGTGCACGCTGTCGGCGCTGCCCGAAACCAGCGGGTGCCACCACGCCAGATCCCGCCCCTCCGCAACAATGCGGTAAGCACAGCTCGACGGCAGCCAGGGAATGGTGGTCACGTTCTCCGGCGTCAGCTTAACGCAGTCCGGCACACGGGCGGCGCGGTTTTCATAGTCGGTGCAGCGGCACAGATCGGCGTCGAACAGGCGGCACCCGACGCTGGTGAAATGGATTTCGCCGGTATCTTCGTCTTCAAGTTTTGCCAGACAGCATTTGCCGCAGCCGTCGCAGAGCGATTCCCACTCCAGCGCCGACATTTCAGCCAGTTTCTTGGTCTTCCAGAACGGGTCCGACATGTGGCGACAACTGGGCTTTTCAACTGCGTTCGTCAAGCAATACGCAGATTTCCGCCGCCAAACCGTCAAACTGTGCGGATAGGTCAAAAGCGGGATGTGGGCCGAGGGGCGGCTCGAAAAGCTGGCGTAGTCACGCCGGCTGCGAAGGAGAACGAAATGATAAAGACACGAAATCGAACTATTTCCGCTGGCACGGCACTCGCACTGCTGATGACCGCGCCCCTTTATTCCGCACAGCTGTCCGCAGCGCCCATGAATTCCGGCATTCCCGCCATTCCTCAATCGCAGACCGGCACACCGCCGCTCGTCCTCGCACAGGCCTCGATTGAAGAGTTGCGCAAGCGCCTCGAGGAAGAAGAACTCACGGACGAGGAACGCCGACTGATCGAAGATCAGATCGAGGCGATGGAAAACGCAACGAGCGAAGAGGCCCCGGCCGCCGAAGAGGCAGCTCCCGCGGAAGAAGCTGCCCCGGCTGAGGAGGCTCCTTCAGAGGAAGCGCCTGCGGCCGAAGAGGCTGCTCCGGTAGAGGAAGCGGCTCCCGCCGAAGAACCCGTAATGGAAGAAGCCGCACCTGCGGAAGAAGCAGCGCCCGAGGCCACCGAGCCGGCCGCTGAAGAGCCCGCAGTCGCCGAGGAAGCGGCTCCCGTGGAGGAAGCAGCACCTGCCGAGGAGCCGACGGCCGAACAGCCCGCCGAAGCCGAAGCTGCGCCTGCAGCGGAAGAAGCGGCGCCTGAAGAGAAGGCCGAGCCGGCTGCTGAGGAAGAGACCGGGGAATCGGCCGTGACCGACGAAGAAAACGCCGCTCCGGTTCTCGACAGCCAGAAGGAAGCCGAGCTCTCCGGCGAAGCAGGCGGCGAGGCAAATGCCGCCGTAGCCGTCGAGGAGGAGCAGGCACCACCGCCCGAATCCGACGAAGCGGCACAAGCCGAGGCCGTACCCCAGGCGTCGCAGCTTCAGTCGGCGACCGCCGCTGAAGGCACGCGCGTCGAGGAAAGCCAGGCGCAGGCTCGCGTGGAAAAGCGCAGCGATGCCGAGATCATCGGCGAGATCGCCGGACGCGTGATCATGTCGCTTGCCGGCCGTCAGGTTGTCGGTTCCGATGACCGCGGCCGCCTGCGTCGCGATGCCGACGAGGTCTATTACGAGGAGCTGCGGCGCGGCCGCACCCGCGAGACGATCATCCGGCCCAACGGCACGCAGATCGTAACCATCCGCGACCGCTACGGTGACATTATCCAGCGTTCGCGCATCACGCCGGACGGCCGCGAGTATATTCTCGTCTACGCCGGCGATCGCGACCGCGACGATGACGGCCGCCGAGGCCGCTGGCGCGATCCGGGCAGCGATCTGCCGCCGCTGCGCCTGCGCATACCGGTGCGGGATTACATTCTCGATGCCCGCCGCGTCGACGATGCCGACCGCTATTACGAGTTCCTCGACAAGCCCCCGGTGGAACGGGTGCGCCGTCTCTATTCGCTTGACGAGGTGCGTTATTCCGCCCGCGTTCGCGACAGCGTGCGCCGGATTGACCTCGACAACGTCACCTTCGATTTCGGCTCCGCCGCGATCGGCGAAGGTGAAGTGTCGAAACTCAACTATCTGGCCGACGCCATGGCACGGCTCCTCGACGAGAACCCTGCCGAAGTGTTCCTCATCGAGGGCCACACCGACGCGGTCGGCACAGACGCGGCTAATCTGTCCCTGTCCGACAGGCGTGCCGAAACGGTTGCCCGGGCATTGACCGACGTGTTCGATATCCCGCCGGAAAACCTGGTCACACAGGGTTATGGCGAAGCCTATCTCAAGGTGAACACCGAGGAGCCGAACCGGACCAACCGCCGCGTAGCGGTGCGGCGCATCACGCCGCTTGTGGCGCCGGTCGCCAGCCGCTGACCCGGCACACGCTCTTGAATTGCCACAATTCAGGAGTGAGATAAGGCGTTCCCTGCCCCATCCCCAATCATGGGGATCGGCATCAAGGCCCGGCCGTCCTCCAGCGGCCGGGCTTTTTCGCATCTGATCTGGATCAAGTGCTTCAGTCGGATAATGTGGTGCCTTCGGTTGGGAGGGCCGCGCATGATCGTCACCGGAGCCACGCCGCTTGCCGCGCTCGACGCGGTTGCCATCGACACCGAAACGACCGGGCTCGACGCGCGCAACGACCGCGTCGTTCAGATCGGTCTCGTGGCCATCGAAAATGGCCGGCTGGCGCCCGAAACGGTGTGGGAGCGGCTGGTGGACCCGCGCATCGCCATTCCCGCCCGCTCAACCGCGATCCACCGCATCACCAACGCCATGGTGCGCCAGGCGCCGAACTTCGTCGAGGCCTGGCGCGAGGCGGAAACACATATTCAGGGCCGCATTCTTATCGGATACTCCGTCGGCTTCGATCTTGCGGTTCTTGCGAATGAAGCCGAGCGCAGCGGCATAGCCTGGGCCAAACCCCGGTCGCTGTGCGTGCGCCTTCTGGCGGCAACCGCAAACCCCAACCTGCCCGACTATTCGCTGGAGGCGCTGGCAAGCTGGCTTGGCGTGGAAATGCATGCGCGCCACCAGGCGCTGGGTGACGCACGCGCCGCGGCAGACATCTTCATTGCCATGGTGCCGAAACTGGCCGAACGCGGCATCCGCACGCTTGCCGAGGCGGAGCGTGCCTGCCTGCAGCTCACCGAACAGCTCGAAACCCACGTCCGCGCCGGTTGGACGGAGCCGGTCTCGCGGCCCGAAATGTTCCGCTCCTTCGTCGCCGTCGACCCCTACGCCTACAAGCACCGGCTGCAGGACCTGATGAGCGCCCCACCTGTGTGCGTCGGCACAGAGACAAGCGCGCGCGACGCCATGGTGCTGATGCTCGACCGCAAGATCAGCTCGGTTTTCGTGTCCGACAGCGGCCGGGCGGGCGGCAAGGTCGGCGAGTACGGCATTCTCACCGAGCGCGATCTGATGCGCCATCTCGCCTCGAACGGGGCTAATGCGCTGAAGGTCAATTCAGGCGAAATCGCCACGCGTCCGCTTGTCTCCATCCGGGAGCAGGCTTTTGCCTACCGCGCCATCGGCCGCATGGCGCGGCGCAAGATCCGCCACCTTGCGGTACGCAGCGACGACAACGACCTTGTCGGCGTGATCTCGGCGCGCGATCTGCTGAAGCTGCGGGCGAGTGCCGCGATCAATCTCAATGACCGCATCGAGGACGCCGCCACGGCATCGGACCTCGCCGCGGCATGGTCGCAGCTGCCCGGTGTCGCCACCTCGCTTCTTGTCGAGGGTATCGAGGCAGCCACGATTGCCGAAATCGTCAGCGAAGAGCTGCGCGCCGTCACCCGCCGCGCGGCCATATTGGCCGAAAGCGCCATGGCGGCGGAGGGTCTGGGCGCCCCGCCCTGCCCCTATACGGTCATCGTTCTGGGTTCGGGCGGCCGCGGCGAAAGCCTGCTCGCCGCCGATCAGGACAACGCGATCGTTTTTGCCGAGGGCGAACCCGGCGGCGAAAACGACCGCTGGTTCGCTGCGCTCGGCGAGCATATGGCGCCGATCCTCCACGAAGCCGGCATTCCGCTGTGCAAAGGCGGGGTGATGGCGAAGAACCCGCAATGGCGCGGTTCGCTCGCCACCTGGAAAGCGCGTGCCGCCGACTGGGTGCGCCGGTCGCGGCCCGAAGACCTGCTCAACGTCGATATCTTCTTCGACCTCTACCCGGTTCACGGCGACTACGCGCTCGCAAGCGACCTTCTGTCGGCGGCGTTCGCGGCAGCAAGCGGCCAGGTTCCGTTCGCCAAGGCGCTGGGCGAGCTGGCCGCCCGCCCTCCCAATGCCTTCACCATGCTCGGCGGCTTCCGTACGGAGCACGGACGCATCGATCTCAAGATGCACGGCCTCTTTCCCGTCGTCGCTTTCGCCCGCGCTCTGGCAATCCGCCATGACGTGCAGGCGCGCTCGACGCGTGAACGCCTGGCCGGCCTGCGCGCTCTCGAAATCGGCGGCGATGCCGATTTCGCCCGCATCGCAACGGCTCATGGCAAGGTGATCAGATTTATGCTGGCGCAGCAAAGCCGTGATCTCCTGGCCGGCATCCCGGTGTCGAACAAGGTCGAGGTCGCAGCGCTTACATCGGATGAGCAGGCCGAGCTCAAATCCGCGCTGCGGGTGATCCAGCTGGTACCGGACCTGGTCCGGGATCTGATGTTCAGGTAGCTCGCCGGCCCCTAACTCACCATGCCGCCGACCTTGGTGTCGCTCTTGGCGAACACCTCGTCCGGCACAAAAAAATCGGCTGCCAGCGGACCCGTCGCGCCGGGCGCGTATTTCGCAAAATCGGTCACGCCCGCATCGCGCAGCACCAGCTCGTCGATGAAGAAATTGCCGGTCGTTTCGCGCGACGGTTTGATGACGATCTCGTGGAATGCGTCAGCCATGATGTCCGACGTGCGGCTCATCGCAGCGACGGTTGCCCCGCCCAGAAGGTTGCGCACCGCGGCGGTGTCGATCGCTGTCAGCGGCCACAGCGAATTGACTGCGATGCCATCCTTCGCGAACTCCGCGCTCATGCCCAGCGTACACATCGACATGCCGAATTTCGCCATCGTGTAGGCGACGTGGTTCTTGAACCATTTGGCTTCCATGTCGAGCGGCGGCGCCAGATTCAAAATGTGAGGGTTTTTGGCTAACTTCAGATGCGGAATACACATTTTCGACACGAGAAACGTGCCGCGCGTGTTGATCTGGTGCATCAGATCGTAGCGCTTTATGTCGGTCGCCAGCGTGCCGGTAAGCTGGATCGCGCTGGCGTTGTTCACGCACACATCGATGCCGCCAAACTCGGCGACGGTTTTCTCCACCGCCTCCGCCACTTGCATCTCGTCGCGTATGTCGCAGATCACAGGCAGCGCCTTGCCGCCAGCTTCCACGATCTCCTTGGCCGCAGTGTAGATCGTGCCAGGCAGCTTCGGATGTGGGTCGGCGGTCTTCGCCGCGATCGTCACATTGGCGCCGTCGCGCGCCGCCCTCAGAGCGATCGCGAGGCCTATCCCGCGCGACCCGCCGGAGATGAAAACGGTCTTGCCTTTAAGTGACATGGTGCGGCCTCCTCGGTTGCGTCGCGCAATCGTCGCGCGGCGCTCTCGTCAAGGCAAGCGTCCATATTGAAATTGCCGGCCGCCGGTGATTTGGTCGGCGGCAACGGACGAGGAGATTGCCTGTGATCGACCTGACCACCCTCATTGCATATATCGTAATTGTCACCGGTTTCGTGTTCATTCCAGGACCGGCAACGCTGCTTACCATTGCGCGAGCAACCAGTTCTGGCGCCCGCGCCGGGCTCGCGACGGGCCTCGGTATTGCCGCTGGCGACATCATCCACACGTTCCTCGCAATCGTCGGCATATCGGCCATCATCGCGGCTTCGGCGGTGCTGTTCAGCATCATCAAATATCTAGGTGCGGCTTACCTGGTCTATCTCGGCATCAAGGCATTCCTGGCCAAGGCACCAACGGACATGAGTTCGGGAATACTGCCCGTTTCGCCACGCCGCGCATTCCGTCAGGCCATTCTGGCAGAAGTCCTCAATCCGAAGACCGCGTTGTTCTTCCTGGCCTTCCTGCCGCAATTCGTGAACCCGCAGGCAGGCCCAGTTGCAGTCCAACTCGTTACGCTGGGCGTAATCTTCGTCCTGTTGGGACTAATGAGTACCGTGGTGTTTGCGCTCGGCGCCGGTGGCCTCGGTAACTTCCTGCGCCGCAATCCGACTGTCCTGCGCTGGCAGGGCAAGGTCGTGGGCGGCATCTACTGCGCGCTTGGCGTACGCCTTGCGATGCAGGACCGTTAATGCCCTAAACCTGCACCAGCCCCTGCCGCATGGCGATCGCGGTTGCGTCGGTGCGGTTCACGGCGCCCAGCTTGGCGATGATCGAGGCGACGTGGAATTTCGCAGTGTGCACCGAGATGTTGAGCCGGCGCGCAATCACCTTGTTGGGCGCGCCTTCGGCGAGCAGCGCAAGCACCTCGAGTTCACGCGGCGAAAGCACCGGAATCTCTCCCGCATCCTCTGCCGTGTCCGCCGAACCGTCTGCGTTGTCCTCAAGCAGGCCCACATCGCCGTCGCGGCTGATGCGGTAGCCGGCGGCCGCCAGTTTCGCCGCAGCCGCCACCAGTTCCGCCGGCGCATCGGCCGGCAGCGCGCTCAAATCGTCGTGCTTTTCGGCTTCGGTCGCCTTTAGCGGCGCGCGGCGCTGCGCTTCCCGGCGTTCGAGCCGAAAGCCCGGCACGTCGTCGGTTTCGACCGCGGATTCAACGTCGAATGTCCGGTCAAGATCGTCCAGCAGCATAGCGGCTCCCCTTGTTTCTTGTGCCTGGCCCGCAGCCAATTCTGCAACATGTAGGTATTTGCGGCGGCAAATCCATCAACTGGCCCACAATAGGCGGTGAGACAGGCCCGACGCGCCGCCTACTGGCGAAACATCGCATCGCCCTGTTCGTCGATGATCTGCTTGCCCTTGCGCAGCGTGATCCCGATCGCGTCGTCAAGCGAGGTCGTTTTGTCCGCGCGCACGAAACGGTGTTCTTTCGTCTCGCCGTCGACGTCCTTGGTAACGACGCCACAGACCTGATACTGCCCGCCTTCGGCATAGGGCGTCGCACGCACCAGGTAGCCTTTGTGCTCGACAGGCTCTCCGCCGTCGACAGGCTCATCCCCGCCGCCGCCAAAGAGCTTCTTGAAAAACGACATCACTATCCTCCGCTCGCCGGTACGCTACCGTGCCGGGTTCAACCTATATAGAGTTGTGTCCCTGCAGGAGGCAAACAGTGGCGCCACACATAACCATATTCGGTGCCGGCTCGGTCGGCTGTTTCGTCGGCGGGCTGTGGCGCAATGCCGGTCTCGACGTCACCTTGATCGGTCGCCCGGCTGTCCGCGACGCCATCCGCGACAACGGCTTGCGCCTCACCGGCCATGACGGCCTCGATATCGCGCTGCGCGGCGTCCCTTTCGAAACCGGGCCTTCGGCAATGGCTGAAGCCGGGCTGGTGGTCGTTACCGTCAAAAGCACGGCGACAGCCGAGGCTGCGAACCAGATTGCTGCGCACGCGACGGCGGGCACGCCCGTGCTCAGCCTGCAAAACGGCATCAGCAATGTCGATATTCTGCGCGAGGCCCTGCCCGGCCGCACGGTGCTGCGCGGCATGGTCGGTTTCAACGTCGCATGGCTGGGTGACGGGCGCCTGCACAAAGGCACGTCTGGCCTGCTCGCAGCCGAACGCCACACGATAACTGAGGAATTGGCGCGGACGCTGCGCGCCACACCCGGCGAGCTTGCTCTCACCGACGAACCGCTCGCGCTCGCCTGGGGCAAGCTGCTGCTCAACCTTAACAACGCCATCAATGCTCTGTCGGGCAAGACGCTGCTGGCGGAACTCTCGGAGCGGCCTTACCGCCGTGTCCTTGCTGCGTCGATGCGCGAAGCGCTTGCAGTGCTCGCCGCTGCCGGCATCGCGCCCGCCAGGGTCGGACCGATGTCGCCAGGGTTCATCCCGGCCTTCGTCTCCGCCCCCGATTTCGTCTTCAACACGATCGGCCTGAGACTGCAGAAGATCGACGCCAACGCGCGTTCGTCCATGGCCGACGATTTTGCAGCCGGACGCCCGACCGAGATCGACTTCCTCAACGGCGAGGTCGTGCGCCTGGCCGAAAGTATCGGACGCTCCGCGCCGGTTAACGCGGCAATCGTGGATCTGGTCCGCGAGGCGGAGGGTGGAACGAAACGAAGATGGACCGGCGAGGACCTGCTGGCGCACATCGGCGCCTAGCTGCTCCGCAGCTGCCAGCCGAGCCGACCAAGCACAGCCGCCAGCACCAGGTTGGAAACCGGCTGCAGCGCCACGATTGCCGGCACGAACGCCACTGCCAGCGTGAAAAGCGTCGCCGCCACCAGAATGGCCCCAATCCATTTCGGAAACGGCGATGCCGCGACCAGCCACCAGCCGAGCAGCAGTGCCCCGATGCTGACCAGTCCGCCGGACAGCAGAAAGATCGGAGTATCGGCAATTTCGGCATCGCTTGTAATGCCCGAACTCATGACCTGCACGGCAACAAGCGCGAAGAGTACCATTCCGATCGAAAGCATCGCGATCCCGGCCTGCCCGAGCCGGTTTTGCGCGCGCTCGCGCCACAACGCCCACACGCCGATGCCGATCAGCACAAAGGCAACAGCCGAAACGCCGCTGTTCAGCGGTGTAAAACCGCCCTGTAGCAGTTCAAGAACTTCGGAAAGCGCCCACACGAGCGCGCCAGCCATCAGCACCAGTGCCACAGTGGTTCCTCCCCCTCCGGCGGCAGCTGCCGACGATCATAGTGACATTGGCAGCTCGAGATGCCGCTCATACATCATGTCGCGATGCTCGAACAGAACCGGGTCGAGCACTGCTTTAGTCTCGTCGTCGAGTGTGGCGAACGCGGCCCGCATGTGCTTTTCCATCGCGCAGACATTTTCCGCCAGCGGCTGGAACATGCCGGCGAAGGTGGCGCAATAGATGTCCGCAGCAGTGAGACCGTCGCCCACAATGTAGCCGCTGCCCGCCGCCCGCTGCGCCCTGAGCCGGGCGACCAGCATGGCCAGTCCGCTGCGTACCCTGCGCCTTGCATCGTCGCCGACGCCGGGACGGTAGCCGTATTTTCTGGCAAGATATTTCGCCACCGGCTCCGCGAAACCACCGCGGCCCGCAAACCGCGCATCGATCAGGTCGAGCCGCCGCGACCAGCCAAGGCCGCCCTCTCCGCAGAGCTCCTGCGCTATACCGAAAACGGCGATGCGCTGCTCGGCATCGTCCGGCACCAGCGCCGGCTGCGGTGCCAGCCGCTCAGCCAGCGTCAGTATTTCCGACCAGCCGCTGCGCGGCGGTTCGCCATTGTAGACCGCAACGGGGCCGCTGCGTTGTCCTGCCCAGCGCTTCAGCTCATCGCTGTCATACACCAGCCGGACGGCCGACCATTCGATGCCTTTGACATGCAATATTCCCTTGGCGGCTTCGCCCCAAGGGCTCGGAATGTCGCCCACGACGACCATGCGCAGGCCATCGCGCGCGATGGCGTCTTCGACGCTGATATATTCAAAGGGCATGGCGGCCCGCGCCTCCCGCTCCAATCAGACCTACTGATCGCCGGCCAGCGCGCGCTGAACCTTGACGCCGCTGTCCGCGCCGTTGCGGCCCGTATAGGTGCCGAGGCTCGCATATGCTTCGCATCGGTTGTCTGCCTTATGGAACGTAAAGCCCATGCAGTGGCCGTCGCCCTGGCATATCTGCTCGCACTGTTCCATGCTGGTCGCACGGTGGGTGTCGTAGCCCCGTCCAGGGAAGGCTTTTCCGCGGTAGCGCACGATCTCGACAGGGGCTGAGGAGCGTGTCGGTTCGCTCCAGTAAGCGCCCACGCCGGATATCGCCTTGGGTTCGATCCTGAGCTCGTCCACGCTGCCTTTCAAAAAACACCAGGCGTTCCACTTGTCGAAGGTGAATGCCGCACAATCGGGATTGCCGGCACAGGCTTCCGAACAGCCCAGCAGCCCCATATTCTGGTAGCGGGCGATTTCTCTGCCGATGACGTCGTGACCTTCGTAGGAGGCGAACGGCGAATTGTTCCGGTAGCCCGCTACAATTGGCGCCGCGCGGCATAGGGTCTCGATATTGTATGCGCCCTGCTGCTCCCTGGAGCTGCGTCCGAACGGCATGCCGTCCACATGCAGATGCGGCGACGAAAACACCGGCAGCCGCCGGCAATAGGTGTCCTGCTTGGAGCAGGCATTGTTGTAGGCCATCACCGAGCGCAGGCCGCGATCGACCATCACATATCCGTAATTCGTGCCGTCCGGGCTGGCGTCCGACACCACATGACGGTCATGCTCCATACCAAGATTATGGCCGAGTTCGTGGATGAAGCTGTAATTGTTCACTGCGCATTCGACATCGCTCACCGACAATGCCCAGCCGGCGCGCCGGGGCTGCGCATCGGCGTTCAGCCAGCCAAGCCCGCACCCGTCGCCTTGTTTGGCACGGGTCAGCAGATGCACGAAGTCGGCCCGGTAGGTCTGTCTCAGCCTCTGCACGAAACCGAAGACGGAATCGTTGGGATCGCTGAGCCGGTCGAGATCGACGCCCATATCGTCGCCCTCGTGGTAGTCCACCATCTGCGCATGTGCCAGTTCCACGAGAACCGAAAAATTGCCGCCGGTGGATTTCGCCGAATAGGCCCGGCGCAGGCCTGCCATCATCAGCCGTATGTCGGCATCGATATTGGCCGAATGCGCCTTTGCAGCCGGCGTATAGAGTATCATCACCCGCAGCGGCCCGAATGTCCGCGGCGGCAGCGATGCGTTCACCCGCCGGTCGCACATCTGGCCTAGAAATCGGGCATCGCGCTGGCTCTCGTCGCGTGCCGCGTCGGGCACCCGCCGCGGCTCGCCTTCTTCCTCGAAGCCTTCGGTCCTGATGCGTACGACGGCGTGATCGCCATCGCCCACCGGTATGATGCGGTATCGTCCGGATGGCGTGTCGAGATCGCCCACCACACCGTTGCCTTGCAGAACAAGGTCGCAGCGGCCTGCGTCCTGGGCGCCCGCCACGGTACCCGAGAGCAGCTTGGGCTGGTCGTCACCGACTGCGTCGGGCTCGGGCGGGAAGCTGCATGTGGCGGTGTCGCCTTCGGGCAACGCAATCCTCAGCCGGCGTCCGCCACGGCTGCCGTCGCGCATGTTGCGTCCGGCATCGGGAGACAGTGAGAAGTAGGAGACGTCCCCCATGATGTCGCTGCTGATGCCGGGAACGGGATCGAACAGCCCGCGCCCGCGCGCTGTTTCCGACGGTTCCTCGGTGAAGAGGTCGACCGTCTCCTGCGCTTGCGCGCTACCGGCCAGCCCGGCAAACAACGCCGCCGCGCAGGCCAGCCCGCGCATCATATATCCTGTCATCGAAAGCCCACCCAAAGCCTCGTTGCCCAAACCGGAACGGCAGCGCCCGCCGCCGTCGCCCAATCCATCGCTCACCTTCCGGCACCGGAGATTGCGGCGCATATGAGTGTGGGCGTGAATGCGGCGATTTTCAAACCCCGCGAAATCTCTGTCAACACGTTCAATATGCTGGTTTTTTCGTGCGCTCTCATATTTCACCGCTACAGCACCGCCGCATTATGACCCCAAATGCAGCACCACCTCGCGCCGGTGCGGCCGGTCCCGGTGCTCGAACAGATAAATGCCTTGCCATGTGCCCAGCATCAGCCTGCCGTCATTCACCGGGATCGACAGCGACACCGCGCTGAGCGCCGCCTTGATGTGAGCCGGCATGTCGTCCGGCCCTTCCTGCGTGTGGACCACCCATGACATGGACGGGTCGTCCGACGGCGGCACCAGCCTGCGGAAAAAGACATCCAGGTCGCGCCGCACGTCAGGATCGGCATTTTCCTGGATGACCAGCGAGCAGGAAGTGTGGCGCACGAACAGGGTCAGCAGACCTTCGTTCTGCTTGGCACCGCGCACGAAATCCGCCGCCCTGCCGGTGAACTCATAGAGCCCCTGGCCGCTCGTCTCTATCGTCAGCCGCGTCTGTGCCATGCCTCACGATAGAAGCAGCGCCGGCGCGCGCAAGGGCCTCGCGCTTGGCATCCGCGCAATTGCGGTGCATCCTGTAGCCACGAACATTGTCAGCAGGGCTCAACAATGGATCGTAGGTTCAGGCATGCGCTCGCAGCGCTCGTTTTCGCAACCGGGCTTTGCGCGCCGGCCGCCGCCCAGCAGGTCACCGCCGAAGGTTCGGTTAAATTCAACCTCCTGTCGGTGGAAGGGCTGGTCGTCGGTACCACGCTCAAGGTCGATGCCGACTTCGCTGCCACGCACGGTGTCGATGTGCCGGCGCCATTCTCGATATTGGTGCCTTTGGCCGACGATGTGCTTGAGCTTGTCGACTATGTGCCCGAGGGTCCGGACGGGCCGTTCCTCAAGCTGAGTTTCGCCACCGAAGACCGCAAACTGATAGAGAATATCCAGTTCGTTCGCATGACGATCGCCCGGGGTAGCGCTGAGGAAAGGCTCAACGCGCTCGCCGGTCTTTTGGCGAACGACGTTTTCGGCCGCGCCACTGCGTCCTATACCGAAAGTGTGCGCGACATTGTGCGCAAGACCAAGGTCGGTGACCTGGAAGGCGTGGAAGTCATTGGCCGCTACAAGGACCCGAATCTCGGGCTCATGTATCTGCGGATCGTCGGAGTGCTCGATCCCCAGGGACTGCACGGCGTCGTATCGATCGCCAATGTGGTTGCCGCCATGCAGGAACTGCCCTCCGCAAACGACTTTCCAGGCACGCGCGGCGGCGCGGCGATCAGACATTTCAGGTTCCTGAAGGAGTAAGGCCGGGCGAAACTCGTCCGCCCGACCTCGCGCTCCTGCCTAGTCGGCGGGCACCGCATCCGGCGCATACTGCGCGAGAAACTCTTCGCTCGGCGGGATCGGCTTGATGATGTCGATTAAAACGCCGTTGGGGTCGCGGGTAATGAAATGGCGCTGGCCGAAGGCCTCGTCGCGCAGAGAAAGCAGGATCGGCAGCCCCGCTGCCGCCAACCGGTCATGCACGCTATCGACGTCCTCGACTTCGAAATTGATGATCAGTCCGGACGTCCGGCCCCGGCCTTCCTGGGGGATCGTATCGTGATCGCCCTGCAGGATGGCGAGATTGACCCTCTGGTTCTCGGTTGACTGCAGATGCACGTACCAGTCGCTGTCGAACATCGCCTGAAACTGGAAATGCTCGATGTAGAAGGCCGCGGTTGCGGCCACGTCGCCGGTCAACAGCACGGGATAGTAGTTGGTCGATTTCATTGCGCTTGGCTCCGTTCTCGGTTACATACAGGCTGTATGTAGGTTGAAATAACATACAGGCTGTATGTATGCAACAGGATTCTGCGAGACGTTCGAACCGCGACCGTACGGACGCCACACGCGCTGCACTCATTGCCGCTGCACGCGCATTGTTTGTCGACAAGGGATACGCCGCCACCGGCACGCCGGAGATTGTCGGCGCAGCGGGCGTCACGCGCGGCGCGCTCTATCACCATTTTGCCGACAAGGAGGCGTTGTTCCGGGCCGTGGTCGAGCAGGAGGCGGAGGTCGTCGCTGCCGGGATCGAACGGGCGGCACCGTCCAAAGCCGCCGATCTGGCATCCGCCCTGAGCGCGGGCGGCCGCGCTTATGTCGAAGCCATGCGTGAACCGGGCCGGACGCGCCTGCTGCTTCTGGACGGCCCGGCCGTACTCGGACGAACCGTGATGGACGAGATAGACGGACGCCACGGCAACCGCACTTTGCGCGAGGGGCTGGCCGCCGCTATTCGGGCCGGCGCCATTGCGCCGCTACCGCTCGACGCGCTCACCGGGCTGCTGGGCGCGATGTACGACCGTGCTACGCTGGCGATCGCCGAGGGTGCGCCGGTTGAGGATCAGATGCAGGTTCTGGATGCCGTTGTCGCCGGTCTGTCGCCGCACCGCTGACCCTTTGATGCCTCGCTGGAAAGAACGCACAACCGGGTCGCGCATTGACCGGCATCAATTTGAAGCAGACGATGCTGCGCTAGTGCTTGAGAGAGCAACAGGGAATTTGACATGACAGACCTCAAGGCCCGCAAGAAGCAGCTTCTGACCCGCCTTTCCGAACTCGACGAGCGGCTCAGGAACATCGAGGACCTGCTCGACGACGCCCCCAATCCCGATTGGGAGGAAAACGCGATTGAGCAAGAGGACGATGAGGTTCTGGAAAGTCTCGGCGCCAGCGGCCTGGCCGAATACAAGGCGATCCGCGCCGCGCTCGACCGCATCAAGGCCGGCACTTACGGCACCTGCGTGAAATGCGGCCAGCCGATCGAGGAGGAGCGCCTCGACCTTCTGCCGCAGACACCGCTGTGCAGCAAATGCGCGGCCGAGGCCGCGGCTTAAGCGCCAGGCAGTCAATCCGCTTCCAGACACGCCCCGTTTTTCGGCGTTCTCCAAACGCCGGAATGCGTGCGCGCGCGAACGAATGCCCGCCTCTCGAATAAAACTTGACTAACTTAGTCATATAATATCTTTTGCCGCTGCCAGCAGCCGCCAGCGCTTTCCCCCGAGACCTTGAACCTGCGTCAGGAGAAGTAATGAGACCCGCAGAATTCCTGCGCGGCGCATGCGCTGCGCTTTCCACCACCATGCTGGCTTTGGCACTGTCTTCCTCCCCGGCCAATGCCGATAAGATTACCGTAACGGACATCGCCGGCCGAACCGTCGAGCTCGAATCCGACCCCTCCCGCATCGTTCTGGGCGAAGGCCGGATGCTTTATTCGATTGCCCCGCTTGACCGCGATAATCCGTTCCAGCGTGTCGTCGGCTGGAAAGACGATTTGATCAACTACGATCCCGATGCCTGGCGCAAATATGAGGCGCTTTTCCCGGCGGCGCGCGACATTGCCAGCCTCGGCAACCCCTACGATGCCGAGTACAGCCTCGAAAAGCTGATCGCGCTCGATACCGAGCTGATCGTGATGAACCTCGGCGACCTGCTCAAGGCCCAGGAGAGCGGTATTCTCGAAAAGCTCGAGAAAGCCGGCATCCCCGCGGTATTCATCGACTTTCGTCAAAACCCTACCGAAAACGCCATTCCAAGCCTCATGCTGCTCGGCAAGGTTCTGGACCGCCGCGACGAAGCGGCGGAGTTCATCGATTTCTACACGCAGCAGATGAGCGTGATCACCGGGCGCCTGGCGGGCGTGGCGGACGAAGACAAGCCTCTGGTCTTTATCGAAACCGCTGCCGGGTACGATCCAGGAGCATGCTGCCGCACCTTCGGCGGCGCCAATCTCGGCCGGCTGGTCGATCTCGCGGGCGGCATCAACTGGGGAACGCGGAAGTTCCCGGGATACGGCGGCGCCGTGAACCCGGAGGCGATCTTCGCCGACGACCCGGACGTCATCATCGGAACTGGCGCCAACTGGGCCGAGGCACGGCCCGCAACCCAGGCGGTCCTGTTTGGTTACGAAGCCGACGACGCCGACATCCAGAAGCGGCTGGCTGCGCTCGCAGACCGCAACGGCTGGCCGGAACTGTCTGCCGTGAGGAACAAGCGGTTCCACTCCGTCTACCACCAGTTCTACAACAGCCCCTATCACTTCGTTGCCATGCAGGCCTTCGCCAAGTGGTTCCATCCCGAGCTGTTCGCCGATATCGACCCGGAAGCGAACTTCAGGCTCCTGCACGACCGTTTCCTGCCCATCGACTATAGCGGCCGCTTCTGGGCCACCCTCCAATAGTCGCAGACCGCGTGCCGGTCCGGTTTGCAAACCGGACCGGTGATCCGGAAACGCAAACACTGTCCGCTGGATATCCACCATGACCGCAAACGCAGGTTCACGGCCCGCTCCGGACGAGCTGGACCCGGCCGCGGGTTATCGCAGCCGTATCGGCCGCCGGCTGGCCCTGATCGGCCTCCTTTCGGCACTCCTGCTCACATCCTTCATGATCGACATCACCAACGGTCCCGGCAATTTCAACTTAAGGACCGTCTTCGACACGCTGCTCGACCCGCGTTCCCATGGGGTAAAGCTGGAGGTTGTTGTCTGGGACTACCGCCTGCCGATCGCCGTGACGGCGGTTCTTGTCGGCGCAATGCTCGGTGCTGCCGGCGCTGAAATGCAGACCATCCTCAACAACCCGCTCGCGGAGCCTTTCACGCTCGGTGTATCCTCTGCCGCCAGCTTCGGCGCGGCGCTGGCCATCGTCACGGGAATGAGCCTCATACCCAATGTCGGGCCGCTGATCGTCACCATAAATGCTTTCGTGTTTGCGCTCGCCACCTGCGCGCTGTTGCTGTTTGCCAGCCGGCTTCGCGGCGCCGGAGCCGACACGATGGTGCTTTTCGGTATTGCCATTTTTTTCACCTTCAACGCGCTGCTGGCGATGATGCAGTACGCGGCCTCGGAGGATGAGCTGTCGCGTATCGTTTTCTGGATGATGGGTTCGCTTTCGCGCGCCAGCTGGGAAAAGATACAGCTCGGGGGCGTCCTCCTCTTCCTCATCCTTCCTTTCTGCATGATGCGCGGATGGCAGCTAACCGCCTTGCGCATGGGCGAGGAAACCGCACGCTCCATGGGTGTCGATGTCGGACGGCTGCGTCTGGAACTGCTGGTCTGCATTTCGCTTCTGGCGGCGACAGCCGTGTCCTTTGTCGGAACGGTCGGTTTTGTCGGCCTTGTCGGCCCGCATATCGCCCGCATGCTGGTGGGCGAGGACCAGCGTTTCTTTCTGCCACTCTCCGCCATTGTCGGCGCGCTCGTTCTGTCAGTCGCCTCGATCGTCTCCAAGAGCGTCACGCCCGGCGTGCTTTACCCCATCGGCATCGTGACGGCGCTGATCGGCGTTCCCGTCTTCGTGTCTCTGATCCTGTCCACCCGCAAGGAGAAACTCGGATGACCCTCATCATCGACAGGCTGAATGTGTCATACGGCAGCCGGCAGGTGCTGCACGACGTTTCCACCCGAGTGCTCGAACCGGGTTCCTTCATCGGCCTCATCGGCCCCAACGCGGCTGGAAAATCGACGCTCTTCAAGGCTCTGGCCGGGTTGATCCGGCCGCGTGCCGGCACCATGGAACTGAACGGAAAATCGCTCGATGCTCTTCCGCGTGCCGAACGCGCACGGCAGGTCGTCTACATGCCCCAGGCCTATGGCTGCAACGCAGCGCTCACCGTGTTCGAAAGTGTCCTTTTGGCCCTTAAGCAAAAGGGAGGCTGGCGCGTCGGCGCCGAACAGGTCGAACGCGTCAGTGGCGCGCTCCACAAACTCGCCCTCGCAAATCTTGCCGACCGCCCCATCGGCGCCCTGTCCGGCGGCCAGGCCCAGATGGTCGCGGTGGCGCAGAGCCTCGTGCGCGCGCCCAACCTGATGCTGCTCGACGAGCCGACCAGTGCGCTTGACCTCCACCATCAGCTCTCCATTCTGACGCGCATCCACGACGCGGCGCGCGACGGCGGCATGGTCGTCATCGCCGCCCTGCACGATCTCAACCTGGCAGCGAAATTCTGCAACCGGCTGGTGCTGCTGCGCGATGGTAGGGTGGTTGCTGAGGGGCCGACGCGCGAAGTGCTCGCTTTGCCCGCGATCGGCGAGACCTACCGTGTCGAGACCAGCCTCGAAACGAGCCGCTCGGGCAATCCATATGTCGACGCCAGGCTGCCGCGGCAGAACGCCATGCGTGCCGTCGCATAGTCTCGGGCAACGCGCCGCCGGCCACGGTCTAGTCCACCGCCGATGCCGGCTATTGCCGGCCTCTAGGCGCGCCTGACCGGCTGCCGGAGCACCGTCTTCAGTTTCTCGGGTGCGGTGCGCCGCGGATCGCCGATGTAGATTTCGTGGTGATGGCCGTTTTCGGTCAGCCCGTTCGCCGGCAGGTATTCGCCGTGCAGCCGCGCGATTGTCGGCCCCTCCGCGTCGTATGGCCCGACATGCATGATCTGCACCGAAAGGCCCTCGTCGAACGCCTCGAGGCGCAAACTTGCCGGCGGCTCGGCGCCGAGCTTGCCGGCCGCCTTTGCCACCGCCGCATCGAACATCGCCCGGTCGATCCAGTCCGGCGCCATGATCATCATTGTCCAAGACCACTTGTCCTTCTCGCGCGTCAGGAATGTACCCATGTCCTCCGCCCACCACAAACCTTCGAGCGGGGGCACCGCATAATCGCGCTTGAGCGTCAGCTTGGAGGCAAATTTGAGCCCGTAGCTTACGGGGTAGAGCCATTCCAGCGCTGCCCTGTAGACCGGCGAGGTGTTCGGGTCACCCGCCCCGTCGACCATGACGAACTGCATTGCCGGCACCTCGACCTGCGAAAAATCCTTCGCCGTCGGTAGATAGAAATGCTTCAGCGTCCTTTTGAAATCGACTTTCTCCATCCGGCATCGCTCTCCTGAACCGCCTATAAGACAGCCAAGGATACGCATCTGCCGGGACCGCGATCAACGCATGGCGCGGTCACTCCTGACATGGCCTATCGCGGCTGGGTGGAGCAGCGTCCCGCTTCGCCGAATGCAACCCTCGTCGCGGCGATTGTCACCTTCAGCCAAAAGAAAAGCCGGGCAAAACACCCGGCTTTTGCAACGTCGACACTGGTCTGCAAGTCTAGCTGTCGAGGAAGCTCCTGAGCTTCCTAGAGCGGCTCGGGTGCTTCAGCTTCCTCAGCGCCTTGGCCTCGATCTGGCGGATACGCTCGCGCGTCACCGAGAACTGCTGGCCGACTTCCTCCAGCGTGTGGTCGGTGTTCATGCCGATGCCGAAGCGCATTCTGAGAACGCGCTCTTCGCGCGGCGTCAGCGAGGCGAGCACGCGCGTCGTCGTCTCGCGCAGATTGGCCTGGATCGCGGCATCGATCGGCAACACGGCCGATTTGTCCTCGATGAAATCGCCCAGATGCGAATCTTCCTCGTCGCCGACCGGCGTTTCGAGGCTGATCGGCTCCTTGGCGATCTTCAGCACCTTGCGCACCTTTTCGAGCGGCATGGCGAGCTTTTCCGCCAGTTCCTCCGGCGTCGGCTCGCGGCCGATCTCGTGCAGCATCTGGCGCGAGGTACGGACGATCTTGTTGATCGTCTCGATCATGTGCACCGGAATGCGAATGGTTCGCGCCTGATCGGCGATCGAACGGGTGATCGCCTGCCTGATCCACCAGGTCGCGTAGGTGGAGAATTTGTAGCCGCGGCGGTATTCGAATTTGTCGACCGCTTTCATCAGGCCGATATTGCCTTCCTGAATGAGATCCAGGAACTGCAGGCCGCGGTTGGTGTATTTTTTGGCGATGGAAATCACCAGCCGCAGATTGGCTTCCACCATCTCCTTCTTGGCGATTGCGGCTTCGCGCTCGCCCTTCTGGACCTGGTTCACGATGCGACGGAACTCGCCGATCGAAATGCCGGTTTCCTGCGCCAGGTTCTGGATTTCGGCGCGCAGCGTCTTGATGTTGTCCTTCTCGGACTTCGTGAACTCCTTCCAGCCCTTCGCGGCAAGATTGGAGATCGACTTCGTCCAGTTGGGATCGAGCTCCGATCCCTGATAATGCTCCAGGAAGCTCTCGCGCTTCACGCCATAGCTTTCGGCGAGGCGCAGAAGCTTGCCTTCGTTCTGAACCAGCCGCTTGTTGATGTCGTAGAGCTGCTCCACCAGCGCCTCGATGCGCGCATTGTTGAGCGACAGCGATTTCACCGCCGTGATCAGCTCTTCCTTGAGTTTCTTGTAGGAGCGCTCCTGGCTGGTCGACAGCGCGCCGGAGGCCGACAGGCGGGCTTCCACCTGCTGGTCCTGCAATTTTCTGAGCTTCTTGTAGGTCGACGCGATGGTATCGAGCGTCTCCATCACCTGCGGGCGAAGTTCGGCCTCCATTGCCGCAAGCGACAGGTTGGCCTCGTCCTCATCGTCCTCGTCGTCGTCTTCGGTGTTGCTCTCGCCGCCGACATTGGTGATGTCGTCATCGTCGCGCGAGCGCCGCCCCTTCTGCTCTTCCTTGGGCTTGTCTTCCGGCTCGACCCGCTCCACCACCGGTGCCTGCTTGGCCTCGGGGCCGGCATAGGTCGCCTCGAGATCGATGATCTCGCGCAGCAGAATCTTCGCTTCGTTGAGTTCGTCGCGCCAGATGATGATGGCCTGGAAGGTCAGCGGGCTTTCGCACAGGCCCGCAATCATCGTCTCGCGGCCGGCCTCGATGCGCTTGGCGATCGCAATCTCGCCCTCGCGCGACAGAAGCTCGACCGAGCCCATCTCGCGAAGATACATGCGCACCGGGTCGTCGGTCCGGTCGGTCGGTTCTTTTTTGGTCGTCGTCGCGACGGCGGTTCCGGTCTGTGCCGCAACCTCGTTGGCGTCGTCGTCGGAATCGTTGTCCTTGTTGTCGGACTCTTCGCCCGCCTCGTCATCCTCGACCACGTTGATGCCCATGTCTGAGAGCATCGACATCGTGTCTTCGATCTGTTCGGAGGTGACTTCCTCGGAAGGCAGGACGGCGTTGAGCTCGTCCATCGTAACGTAGCCGCGCTTCTTGGCGACCTTGATCATTTTCTTGACCGCGTCGTCGGAAAGGTCGAGCAGCGGGCCGTCGGTCTGGCCTTCGCGTTCGGTTTCGACCTCTTCCTTTTCTTTCGTCTTGGTCGCCATGCTTTGTTCCGTCTCCAGGCGGCAGCCTCAAGCTGCCGGATTGTGCGGTCCGAATCGGGTTGCCGCTGTCGCCTTCATTTTAATGAGCGCAGTACCCCAACCCCGTTAAGTGTCGATTAACCCTGCCACATAGGTCGATGCCGGCGCTGGTCCATAGAACCGTCGCATATTGGTCGCATCTGCGGATTTCGGATCGTGTGATTCCGTCATTCTCGTGCAAGGTCAAGCGCCAGTGGCACGATTCGCATTAAAAAAGCGAATCACAGCCGGCAAAAAGCCGATTCCGGGTCGAAACAGCCTATCCGCGAGCAACGCGCCCTGATGTCACTCCGAAGCCTTCGATCAGCGCTTCGGTGGATTGTGCATCCCGGATATGGGCCTGTATCTCAACCAGGCGCCGATAATTCTCTTCCGTCGGATCGGTTGCAAGCGCCAGTTCGGCCGCTTTCAGCTCCTTATTTAGAAAGCCTGAGCTGCGCTGCAAGTGCAGCGCCTGCACGAATGCCTCGCGCGCGTCGTCCAGCGTGGCGTCGGCCAGTGCCGGCCATTGATGCGCGCCTTTGACGAGCAGCACCGCTCGCGACCAGGTTTCGGCCAGCCCCCGCGCCTCGAATCGGGCCGCGACCTCATCAGGCCCGTGCGGCTCGCCGGTCGCAACGATATCCAGCAGCGCCGCCAGCAATTGCCTGAGTTCGGGGTGCTCCAGATCCATCGACGCGGCCTGATCGAAATAGGCGTCGAGCAGCGCGGCGTGGTTGGCGAGCGCCACCACGATCGTCGCTTCGCGCAGCGGCATGACCGGGCCGGCGCTGCGCACAAGCGCCGAATGTGCAAGCCTGTCAGACACCGGCATCCGGCCGGAGGCCTGTCCGCGCCCTCCCTGGCCGAACGCGCGCTTGTCGCCGCGCTGGTTGGCCGGTTCGCGCCTGGCACCGAAAAACGCCTGTGCGCGTTCCCGCATATCCTGGCTGTAGTGGTAGCGCACGCTCTCGTCGCGAATGGTGGCCGTCAAAAGTCGCAGCCGCTTTTCAAGGTCGGCGCGCCGCTCCGGCGTATCGAACACACCGCCCGAGGTTTCACGCAGCCACAGCATGTCGGCCAGCGACCGTGCTTCGTTGATCAGCGCCTGAAATGCTTCCGGTCCGCTTTCGCGCACCAGATCGTCCGGGTCCTTGCCTTCGGGCATGATGACGAAACGCAGCGTACGCCCCGGCGCGATCATCGGCAGCGCCAGCTCGGCGGCGCGGAACGCGGCACGCAGCCCGGCCTGATCGCCGTCGAAGCACAAAAGCGGCTCCTTGGTCATGCGCCAAAGCAGTTCGAGCTGGTTTTCCGTCAGCGCGGTACCCAGCGGCGCAACACCGTGCTCGAATCCGGCCTGCGCCAGCCCGATCACGTCCATGTAACCTTCGGCGACGATCACCGTTTCATCGCGGCCGAGCGTCTTGCGGGCGCGGGCGAAATTGTAGAGCACGTTGCCCTTGTGGAAGAGCTCGGTCTCCGGCGAGTTCATGTATTTGGCCGGAATGTCGGCCGACATTGCCCGCCCCCCGAATGCGATCACCCGCCCGCGCGAATCCTCGATCGGAAACATGATGCGGTCGCGGAACCGGTCATAAGAGACCGGCACGTTCTCGAACACAGTCAGCCCGCAGGCCTCCATCTGCGCCTTTTCGATGCCTTTCGAGGCGAGAAACTCCTTGAGCGCATTGCGGCTGTCGGGTGCGTAGCCCAGCCGGAAGGTTTGCTGCGTCACCGAAGTGATGCCGCGGTCGCGCAGATAGGCGCGGGCCTTCGCCCCGTCAGCCGCCTGAAGCGTCTCCTGAAAAAACCCGGTTGCCAGTTCCATCACCTCGGTGAGCGAGGCTTTTTCCTTCTCGCGGCGTTCCGCCTGCGGATCGCGCGCCGGCATCGGCACGCCCGCCTGATCGGCTACGCGCTCCACCGCCTCGGGAAAGCTCATGCCGTCGAGTTCGGTCAAGAAGCGGAAATGGTCGCCCGAGACCCCGCAGCCGAAACAGTGATAGCGCCCGCGCCGGTCGTCCGCATGGAAGGACGGCGTCTTCTCGCCATGGAACGGGCAGCAGGCCCAGTAGTCGCCGCGCGAGGCGTTGGTTTTTTTCTTGTCCCACGTCACGCGCGTGCCCACGACGGCCGAAATCGGCAGCCGGGCGCGTATCTCGTCGAGAAAAGTGTCTGAAAACCGCATCGAGGCCTCGCTGGAGGCTCTCATATAACCACGCGATGGCCAAAGCGCGACGGTGACGAGCATTAGTGCCCGATGTTCACAGCTTGACCGAAAGAAGATACAAACGTATATACAATCTCTGTGAGTTCCGTGGCGTTCCCGGAGTAAGCCAACTAGGAAAAGCTTCTCGGGAACTGACCGATGGAAATTTCACAACTACATCTAGAGACTGAATTCGAGTGGGATGAAGCGAAGCGGAAGTTGACCCTCGACGTCCGGGAAATGGACTTGGCTGACGGTGCGAGAGCACTTCTCGAGCCGCACATCTCTTGGCCGTCTGTTAGGGACGATGAAAACCGCGCCGTCGCGGTTTGCCGAACAAACGAACGCTTGGTAGCCGTTGTCTACACGATGCGAGACGATCGGTGCCGTATTATTACGATGAGGCCGGCGAGACGCTATGAGCGAGAAAAATATCGTCAGATATTCGGCGGATGAAATCCGTCGCATGGCCGAGCGGGGTGAAACCAAGACAAATTGGGCCCGCGTCGATGCCATGACCGACGAGGAGATCGAGGCGCAGATGCGCGACGATCCCGACTGGGCCGATTTCATGGATATCGACTGGTCGAAGGCGACCGTCGTTTATCCGGTCGAGAAAAGGGCCGTTTCGATCCGGCTCGACAGCGACGTGCTCGATTTCTTCAAAGCCGAGGGCAAGGGCTACCAGACTCGCATCAATGCGGTGCTGCGCAGCTACATGCAGGAAATCCGCAAGCTGAAAGATCCGGCCGAATAGGCCGCCTGACTGCGAAGCCCGCCGCACTTCAGATAATCTGCACCCTGGCACACAATTTCTCGATTGCCGCGCCGCTGCCGTCGTGCTTTCACGCCGGACTTCCGCACAGTTCGAGCCGACAATGCCGCTGCCCCTGATCGCCCTTTTCATCGCTGCCTTCGCCTTCGGCACGACCGAGTTCGTCATTGCAGGCGTGTTGCCGAACGTAGCCGAAGGGCTGGACGTCTCCATTCCGGCCGCAGGTTACCTCGTCACCGGTTATGCGCTCGGCATCGCGATCGGCGGTCCGCTGCTCACCATCGTGACAGGACGCGTACCGCGCCGCACGCTGCTGATCTGGCTCGCGGTCATTTTCACCGCCGGGCAGGTCGCTTGCGCGCTGGCACCCGGTTTCGCCGAGATGCTTTTTCTCCGCGTCGCGGTGGCAGTCGCGCATGGCGTCTATTTCGGTGCGGCGATGGTCGTTGCCGTCGGGCTCGTCAGCGAGGAAAGGCGTGGCATGGCGGTCGCGGTTGTGCTCGCCGGCCTCACCGTCTCCGGCATCTTGGGCGTGCCGGCAGGCACCGCCATCGGCAACGCGTTCGGCTGGCGCGCCACCTTCTGGGCAATGTTCGGCCTCGGCCTCCTCGCCACGCTGGCCATGCTGGCGCTTTTGCCGCGCACGCCGGCCGCGTCCGCGCCTCCCGCAGGCCTCGCGCGCGAAATCCGCGTTCTCGGCCGCCAGCAGGTCTGGACCTCGCTCATCGTCATGCTGATGCTGATGATCGCTCAGTTCGTTCCCTACACCTACATCGTGCCTTTCCTGCGCGAGATCACCGGCCTCGACCCGGAATTGATCCCCTGGGTATTGCTTCTGAACGGCGTCGGCGCCACTGCCGGTGTTTTTGCCGGCGGTCGCCTCGCGGGCTGGAAGCTGATGCCGTCGATGATCGGGCTTCTGGCGCTGCAGGCCGCCGTCATGGCTGCCATGTATGCCGCCGCACCCTACCCCGTCGCGATGATCGCCATACTGACCCTCTGGGGCGCAGTGAATTTCGCCATCGGCACGCCGGTCCAGACCCGCATCCTCGGCTGGACCGCGGATGCGCCAAACCTTGCCTCATCGCTCATTCCGTCGGGCTTCAACTTCGGCATAGCACTCGCGGCGACCATCGGCTCGCTGCTGCTCACCGCCGGCTTCGGCTATCGCAGCCTGCCGGTGCTTGGCATCTTCGCCATGATCATCGCTGTCGTTGTCGCAGCCGGCTCGTATCAATGGGAGCGCCGCAGCGGTGCCCGGCCGCCGGCTGCGGTACCTGCCGGCTGATTGCCGCGGGATCGCCCAACAGACGTCTTGAATACGCCTCATTGGTCGCCGCCTAATGCCGCTTGCGAATGCGGGGTTTGGCTTGGCGACGATAAGCCGATGCCGGGCATATGTGCCACCCGCGGAGCAATCCCAGTTCGATGTCAGGTGGTGACGGCGGAAGCGATGTCGGCAGCCAGCCGCGCAATTCGCAGCCTGGGAACGCAATTCCCAGATCAAAGGGGGGTGTTGAAGCGTCAAAGGAGAGATCCAATGAACAGAAACACCTATTTGGCTTTGCTCGCGGCGGTATCGATTCCGTTCGCCGCGATTGCCCAGGAACAGCCCGCGCAGGACCCCGAGGTCCAGGCGGAAGAACTGCTCGTCAAGCCGGATGCCGGCACCGCCGGTGAACAGGCGATGGAAGAAACCATGCCTGCCGACGACACCGAACAGGCCGCGACGAAACCCGCGGAAACCATGGAAGAGAGCGGCACGCAGACCGCCCTTGCCGGCGGGAATGAGGTTTCAGGGCCGTTCGTGACTGTTCCGCAAAGCGGCGCATGGCGTGCCACCGACCTTGAAGGCAAGGCGGTCGTGGACGCCAAGGGCGACAATATCGGTGATATCTCGGATGTGCTCGTCAACGGGCGCGGCGAAGTGATTGCCGTTCTCGTCGGTGTCGGCGGTTTTCTCGGCATCGGCGAGAAGGACGTCGCCGTGGCGATGAGCGCGCTCGAATTCGGCCCCGGCAAGACCGAGGGTCTGAAGACGAAGGAGGAAAAGCGGCGCGAGCTCGAGGCGCAGTCGGAGGCAGCCGCCAGGATGCCTGCCGAAGAGCCCGACGGCACCGGCACGACCGGAACCATGGGCGGTTCGGACAGCGCCGCTTATGCCCGGCCGCCGGTCGACGATGAACCGGTCGTCGGCGAAGACAATCTTCCCGACCGCATCGTGCTCAACGTGACGCGTGAGGCGCTGGAAGCGGCTCCTGCCTATTCCGATATCGAGGCCGGTATCGACGTCACGCAGACGAGCGACGTGCCGGCTAGCGGGAAGCCGCTCGAATAGATTCGGCTCGCACAACAGGCGGAGCCGGCAAATGCCGGCTCCGCTTATTCGGTTGTGGAAAGTTTCCCCGTGCCAAGCCGGGGAAGGCAGCTGCCTAGCGCAGCAGGTCTTTGACGATCCCGCTCGCCTTGCCGAAATCCATCTGGCCCGGATATTTGGCCTTCAGCTCGTTCATGCAGCGGCCCATGTCGCGCAGTCCGCCACCGCCGATCTCGTGCACCACCTGGGCGCACAACCGCTGCATGTCGGCATCGGAAAGCTGCTTGGGCAGGAAGCCGCGAATGATGTCGATCTCGTCCAGCTCCTGCTGGGCAAGCTCAAGCCGGCCGCCTTCTTCATAGAGGCGCGCCGATTCCTTGCGCTGCTTGACCATCGTCAGCAGCACCGCCGCGATCTCCGTTTCGCTGATCGGGTCCTTGCCCGCTCCGCGGTTGGCGATATCGCGGTCCTGAATCGCGGTCTGAATCAGGCGCAATGTCGAAACGCGGTGCTTGTCTTGCTGCTTGATGGCGTCTTTCAATGCCTTCGCGATGTCATCGCGCATGGCCGAATACTCCCTGCCTCGCGCGCAGGATAGCGCCCGCCGGTCTTGGGCGCAAATCGTTTCCTTGCCGCTAAGCTATTGATTTTGAATATCTTCGTAAAATCGCGCGAACGCATTTGTCCACATTGACCGGCCCGTTTCGGTTACCTATTGTCCGCGCCTTTGAAAGCCTTTACACCGCAGGCGCAAACGATCGACCGAATGGCGAGCGCACGTGTGTCGACGCCTATATGGCCAAAGACGAACCGTTTTCAAGCCCCTCGCCCGGACCACCGGAGAAACGCCATGACCGACCACACCGCACCCTGGGGAGCCACCCGCGCGACCGCGCTTCTGGTATTGGCCGACGGCACGGTGATCGAGGGCCGCGGCCTCGGCGCAGAGGGCGAGGCGATTGGCGAAGTCTGCTTCAACACCGCGCTCACCGGCTACCAGGAAATCCTCACCGACCCCTCCTATGCCGGCCAGATTGTCACCTTCACTTTCCCGCATATCGGCAATGTCGGCGCCAATGACGATGATATCGAGGATTTGAACCCGGCCGCGCGCGCCGGAGCGGTGGGTGCGATTTTCAAGGCCGATGTCAGCGGCCCGTCGAACTTCCGTTCCGCCGGCCATCTCGATGCCTGGCTCAAGCGCCGCGGCATTGTCGCGCTATCCGGCATCGACACGCGGGCGCTCACCGCGCTCATCCGCGAAAAGGGCATGCCCAACGCCGTCATCGCCCATGCACCCGACGGTTCGTTCGACGTCGAGGACCTGAAGCGCAAGGCGGCCGCGTGGTCGGGCCTCGTCGGCCTCGACCTCGCCAGGGAGGTCACCTCCGGCCAGTCGTCGCAATGGGAAGAAAAGCCATGGACGCTTGAAGCCGGCTACGGCAGGCAGGACGCGGCTTCCTTCCATGTGGTCGCCATCGATTATGGCGTGAAGCGCAACATCCTGCGCCTCTTGTCCAATCTCGGCGCCAGGGTCACCGTCGTGCCGGCCAAAACCCCGGCCGCCGATATCCTGGCATTGCAGCCCGACGGTATTTTCCTGTCGAACGGCCCCGGCGATCCCGCCGCCACCGGCGAATATGCAGTACCGGTGATCAAGGACCTCATCGCGACCGGCATTCCGGTGTTCGGCATCTGCCTTGGCCACCAGATGCTCGCCCTGGCGCTCGGCGCTTCCACGGTGAAGATGCATCAGGGCCATCACGGCGCCAATCACCCGGTGAAGGACTTCACCACCGGCAAGGTGGAAATCGTGTCGATGAACCACGGCTTCGCGGTCGACAAGGATACCCTGCCCGAAGGCGTGGAAGCCACGCATGTGTCCCTGTTCGACGGTTCGAATTGTGGTCTGCGCGTCACCGGCAAGCCGGTCTTTTCGGTACAGCACCACCCGGAAGCCTCCCCCGGCCCGCAGGATTCGCATTACCTGTTCCGGCGCTTCGCCAACCTGATCCGCGAGCGCCAGGGCGAGCCGGCGCTGGCCGAGCGCTAGCGCCCAAGCGCGATTGCCAGCCAGCCCTCCGTCCACGCATTCTGCTGCGGCAGGTGTGGAGGATCGAGGCATGAAATACGACAGGGAACTGATTTCCAACGGCAACCCGATGGAGGCCGTTGTGGGCTTCTCGCGCGCTGTGCGTGTCGGCCCGTTCATTTCGATAGGCGGTACGGCTCCGGTGGGTGCCGACGGCAAGACCGTCGGCGTTGGCGATGTCGCCGCCCAGACGCGGCAGTGCATCGAGATCATCAAGGATGCGCTCGAGCGCGCAGGCTCGGGCCTGCATGACGTCGTCCGTACGCGAGTCATTCTGACCGACATCGACAACTGGAAAGCCGCGATTGACGTCCGCAAGGAATATTTCCGCGATGTGCGGCCCGTCGATACGATCATGGCCATCAATCGTTTCGTGAACCCGGAATGGCTGGTCGAGTTCGAGGCTGACGCGGTTATCGCCGGCTGGGGTGAATAGGCGGCCAACCCGCTTGCAAAATGGAAAGGGCGGCACTGGGCCGCCCTATCCGCAAGTCATATCCGTGTCCGTCAGGACGCCAGACGCAGCCTCACGACGCGTTCCCTGATTTCCTCGAAGACCTCGTCGAGCTGCGCACGCGACGGCGCGTCGAAGAAGTGGGCCGGCGAGGTGGCGCATTGCTGCAGCATGGTCCCGGTTTTCACGTCCGGCTCTTCAAGCCGGATCGTGTAGATTTCGATGCCCTCTTTTTTGGCGTAATCGCAGGCCGCGAGCGTGCGCTCGTTCATGGCCGTATTGGTGGCAGCTCCGCTCGGCGTCAGTGTGCCGAGCCTGCCATCGACGAGGTAGCCGACACTGGAATACTCTGAGCCGAGATCTCTTGAATTGACGCCAAGCGTATTCGAGCCGTCGGTCAGCACCACCATGATCTTTTCGATGCCTGACTTGGATTTCGGTTGCGCCTGGCCGAAGGGCTCGCCAGGCGAAAGCACCCTGGTTCCCCAGGCGACACCCTCCATGATATTGGTGTTGCCCTTGGCCTCGAGCGCCTTCACCTTGCTACGCAGATCCGGATAGTTGTTGGACAGCGCGGTGATCGGCTGCGTGTCGCAGAAAAAGTCCGGCCCCTTGTTCATTCCGGCATAGATCGACGGCCCGTCGTCGATTTTCACCTTTTTCAGTTTCGGATCGGAACCGCCGAGACCGACCAGCCCGGTTATGCCGTCGAGCAACCCACCAAGCAGCGGTTCGCCTTTGTCATTGGTCTTGACGCCATACTTGCTCCACTTCTCTTTCTTGGCCGCGACGGACATGTCCAGGGGGTCTACTTTTGCGGTGATGTAGCTGTTTGCGTAGCCTTCGTCCGGTTCATCGATACTGAAAGCCGGAACAAAAAGCGTCTCCGGCTTGGACGGGTCGGCAGCCATATCGCTGACATCGTAGTCCTTCGACCCGCGATAGCGCGTCTCCACACACCCCGGCCAGCTCTTGCCCATGTTTTCGTATAGCTGGAAGCGGCTCGCGCCAGGCGACAGCTCCGTCTGCGGCAGCGGGCTTTCACCATTCAGGTCGAGCCACGGCGCACCGGTACCGGCGATCTGCTTGCCACTCTTGTCGAATTTGGGCCCATGCTCCGGCCCGACATTGACGAAGGTCGCGAACGGCACCAGCGAAAACTTCAGCCGTTCCTTGTTCTGGATTTGGGCAGTCATCGATTGGATCATGCCGTCGACGGCGTCTTTCATCGCCGTCAGCTTGCCGCCGGCCATGGAGCCGGTCGTGTCGAGCACCAGCGCGACCTCGTAGCTTGCAAAGGCGACATCGGCGGCGGACCGTGCCTCGACCGTCCAGTTGCTGTAGCCGAGCAACCCGCCGAACGCGGTCGGTGTCTCCGCTGTTGCATCGACGGTCACCTTGGTCCCTTCCCTGATGACCTTCAGATTGCCGAAGACGAGATTGTAGTTTTCCTGAATATAGGTACGGGCGATATCGTTCGCCTGCTTGTCGGAGAGGTTCTCGCCTTCGCGCGCCACGGCAAGCACCGCCGCGTCCATCGCCTGCTGCAATTCGTTCTGCGAGTGGCTGACCGTCGTCATGTCCACCATCAGCCCGGCGGCAAAGATAAGCGGCACCGCAAGCACGCTTGCGCCAATCGCAAAGTTTCCGCTCGTGCTGTCGAGAAAGCGCTTCGATCGTTTTTGCATGGTCGTTCCCCAGCCTTTCGGAAACCACCATAACCCGGCGCCTGTTAATACCCGTCTAAACGGATTGCATGAAACCGTGAGTGACTGTTTAGGAGCGGTTTACCTTGGAAAGGCGCGCTTGCCGGCCGCGGCACATGGCTCAGATCGGGTTGTTGAACGTGTCGCAATCGGAGAGTTTGCCGCCCCTGAACCCGTTCGCGAACCAGGTCTGGCGCTGCTCCGAGGTGCCGTGGTTGAAGCTCTCCGGCACGACATAGCCTTGCGTGCGCCGCTGCAGCGTGTCGTCGCCGATCTGCCTGGCGGCATTCAGCGCTTCCTCGATGTCGCCGGCCTCAAGCAGCCCCTCGCGATCCGTGAAATGCGCCCACACACCGGCAAAGCAGTCGGCCTGGAGCTCGACCCGCATCGACATCGCATTGGCCTCGGCCTGGCTCATGCGCTGGCGCATCTCGTTGAACCGCGGCAAAACGCCGATCAGGTTCTGCACATGGTGGCCGACCTCATGCGCAATCACATAAGCCTGCGCGAAATCGCCCGCGGCGCCGAACTGGCGCGCCAGCTGGTCGAAAAAGGTCGTATCGAGATAGATCTTGCTGTCGCCCGGACAATAGAATGGCCCCGAGGCCGAAGAGGCGAAGCCGCAGGCGGAACGCACCTGCCCCGAAAACAGCGTCAGCGTCGGCTCGCGATAGGTCGCGCCCTCTGCCCTGAAGACCCCGTTCCAGACATTTTCGGTTTCGCCCAGAACCACAGCCACGAATTTGCGCATGTCGTCGGAGGCCTGCGTGCCTTCCTCCTGCGCGAACTGGCCGCCACCGCCCTGCCCGCCACCCAGCATGGCCAGCGGGTCGATGCCGATTGCGCGCAGGCCGAAAAAGACGACGACGATGATGATCAGCCCGGTGAAACTGATACCGCCGCCGCCGCGCCCGGTCGGAAGCCGCATCCGCGTGCCGCCGCGCCCGAAACCGCCGGGAAGCCCTGACGACTGGCCTCTCCGGTCTTCGATATTGCTGCTTTCCCGCCGTCCGCGCCAACGCATATGATTTTCCTGCTTCCGCCGCGGCGCCGATCGCCGCTCTGTCAATCAAGACCGGATATGCGGCAAGATCAAGCCGCGCAAGTCGGCGTGCGGCACGGTCGTCGCCATCGTCCACCCTGGGCGCGCGCTCAGCCGTCTCTTGCATCGCACCAGGCTTTGACGATCGCCCGAAGTTCGCCTGCCTTGGCATCGACATCGTCGACATCCGCGAACTTCATCGCGCGTGACGTCGCCCCTTCGCCTTCGAGCGAAGGAAAATCGCCCGCTGCCGCGAGAGACGCGCCGGTGTGAAACATCAGCGTTGCGTGTTTCTTGGCCTTCGGAAAAAACGACGCCAGATTGCCCTTGTAGACAAAGGTCGGCGCTTGCCACTTGATGGTCTCGCCGAGACGCGTGTCCGCATCGAGCATCACGCGCCGCACGGCCTCCACGACCGGCTTCTGCGGGTTGTCATACGCGGCCATCCAGGCATCGACCTCGGCGCTGCGCTTTCCCATCATGCTCCTCCGCGCCGGCACAGGCGCGCCGCGGCGCACCGGAACATGCCGGTTACGCCGCCAGGCTAACAGGCTGGCCAGTGGCGCGATACCGTGGCGCCCAGCCGCATCGCACCGCAATGCAACGGCAGCTAGCTTTTGCGCCTTGCCGGCTTCCTGCGACTTGCCGCCGTGCTCTTTTTCGCCGGCTTTCGCGCCCGCCGTTTGAGGTCGGTGGCTTTGAGCGTCACCGCGGCGGCGCTTTCCGCCCCTGCCCGGATATCGCCGTCGCGCACGATATCTCCGAAGTCGAGCCCCGTCGCCTTCTCCACCTCCGCCACGGTCGCCAGAAACTCGGAGACGCGCGCCAGTTCCTCATCGTCGCCGAACGCCTCGGCCCCGTCCGCGATCCGCTCCGGCATGACCTTCAGTACCGGCCGCTGGTCGGCGATCAGCGCGATCGACCGAAGCGTTCCGCCGTCGTTCCACACCGCGATCTTCCAGAACCGCATCGGCACTTGCGCGCCGAACCTGTATTCGGGGTCGTCCTTGGCGAATATAGGCCCGGCAAACACCGAGATCCGGCTTTTCATCGTCACCGCGTTGCGCAGCACATAGGTTTCCACCGCCCGCCAGCGCAGCTTTCCCTTGGAACCAGGCCGGTCCAGGTCGCTGCCCTGATTGAAGAAGCCGACCTGCGGCGCGGCGTTGGTGTAGAAGAACGTGTCGCGCTCGGCGGCAAGCGCCTCCTCGTCGCTGCCCCAGGCGGGGTCGCCGCGCAGCACGATGTGGCCCTTCTGGAACATGCGCGCAATACGGTCGCGCGCCGAGGGGTCGGGGAACCCAGGCACCACCTGCTTCTCGTAGAAGGGCCGGTCCATTCGCTCGGATTCGAGCACGCGCCGGTCGGGACGGAAATCGTCGCTCGCCTCCGCGCCCTCGGCCGCGATGCGTTCCACGCCGAGCTGCGACAGGCTGGGGTCGCTGGTCACGGTCTTGGTACCGCGTTTCACCGCCTTGATGCGTTTGCCGTCGATATTGACGGCGGTGAAAAACGCCAGCCGCCGGTCGGCATTCATCACGATCGAGAAATGATGATAGGGCAGCTCGTGTTTGTCGTCGCCCGGTCCGGCAAGCTGGTTTTCGGCGATCCGGTAAGGCGATTTGGCAACGGTCGGCAGCGGCACGATGAAACCGGGAATGAAACCCGGCTCGTAGCCGCCGCGGTCGTCGAATTCCTCGGTGCGCCAGGTGCGCCGTTCGGCCCCGCCGGGGCTCTCCGCCGGCGCCTCAGCCTCCGGCTCGGCCGGCATTTCGGCAGCGGTGTCGGGCGTGGCCGCCGCCAGCGGTGCCCGCACGGTGATTTCGATCGGAAAGGTCCACGTCACCGATCCGTCATCGCCGACCCGCGACTGCAGCGATCCGGCAGGCCCGTTTCTGCTTTCTTCGCCCGAGACATCGGAGCCCGCGCCGATGGGCGTGCGCATGGACCGCCCGCCATCCCGCGCCCGCTCCCACATCTCCAGCGCCGCGCGCACCACGGCCGGCTTCTCGATCCCACCCGTCGTCAGCAGCTTCTGCAGATGGGTGACAATGGCGCTGATGCGGATGCCTTCATTGACCTCGCGCGACAGGGGACGGCCGTCTGTGCCCATCACCTCGCGCCAGGCGGTGCCCCAGTGATGCAGCGCAATCGGCTCCCATTCATTGTTGAAGACCGGCGATCCCGATGAACCCTGCTCGGTATCGGCAACATAGTGCAGCACCTGTGCCGTCTCGTCGCGCGCAACCAGATGGTTTTCCCGCAGCACCAGCTCCTTGTACCGCCCGTCCGGATGCTGGATCACATTGGCAGTCTCGCCAAGCATGTGTTTGTCGCCGGCATCCGAAAGCGGCAGATAACCGAATTCGGCAAGCTGCCGCGTGCCGGACCGCTGCGCGCCGATGCCGATAAGCGTGAAATCCAGGCCGTCGATACCGTCGGTAACGAAGCAGTAGCCCGGGTCGAGAAAGAAGTTCGACGGAGCCAGCGCAAACCTGTCGACGCCGTATTCATAGTCGAACTGCACCTGCATGCGCCGCGCGGCAGCGGCGGTCTCAATGACATGGTGGTTGGTGAGCAGGAGCCGCGGCCCGACGAGAAACCCGGTGCCTTGCGGTGCATCGTTCAGAAACGCAATGCGCCCGACAGCGTCCGCAGCGCGCCGCCCGATCTCCAGAAACGCCACGCCGACAAAGTCCAGCGTCGCCCCGCGTATGACCTCCGGCCCGCCCGCCTTGGCGCGTTTCGCTCCCCGCGCCCGCGGCTGCCGCGCCGTCGCTTCGATCGCAACCGACATCATTTCGGCTTCGTCGCGCGTCACGCCGGCTTTTGTCTGGATGCGCTCCAGACGCCGGAAAGGTTGCGTTTCCGCTGCCAGCGGATTGCCGTCGGCGATCTGCTCCAGCGAATATTCGATCTGGCTTTTGTTGCGGCGCAGCCGCTCGCGCGCCCTGAGTTCGACTTCGGCTAGACTGCGAACATCAACCATCGCCATGCCCTCCCACGCACCGGCTAAGCTTTAACCGAAAGAGAACAAGTATAACCTAAAAACGCTGGCTTTATTGTATTTCTTTATGATCGTTTTTCTGGCTGCCGGCAAAGTGCCCGCAGGAGACGTCAGATCATGCACCGAATCGATGTCTTGATGTCAGGAATGGTGCCTGCGCCGCATCAGCGTGTCGGAGGGTTTTTCGCCATATTCGGCGCCGTAATATTGCGCGAACCTGCCCAGATGCGCGAAGCCGCAGGCCATCGCGGCCTCGGTTACAGTGGTATCGTAGGGGCTTGACTGAACGAGGAGCTGCCGCACGGCTTCCAGCCGTTTGCGCCGCAACATCTCTGCCGGCGTTTCTTCCTTGTAGCGCTTGAACAGCTCGAACAGCGTGCGCACCGGCACCCCCGCGACCCGCGCCATGTCGGCAATGGTGATTGCCTCCCCAAGGTGCTCGTCCACATAGGCCTCGACCCGCCGCACGGCCGCAAAGGTGGGCAGCGGCGTGGAGCTTCTGGAAAGGCCAGGCACGGTTGCCATCAGAAAACTCACCAGCAGCCCCTTCGAGCAATGCGCTTCCATGAGCGCCAGCCGCGAGCCGCCTTCGGCAAGCTCGAAATTGAGCCACCGTAGCTGGCTGAGCAGCGCCCGGCCGGCCGGTGAGGCGAGGTCGCAGCTCTTCATCGTTTTCATTGTACGGGCCGCATCGCCCTGGCCCGAAAGGTCCGCCAGCGTCTCCGCGATGTCGGCGTTCTCGAACCGGGTGATCAGCAAAGTGCAGTTGCGGTGAATGGCGAAGTCGATACCGCGTGCCAGCCCCAGCACCTGCCCCTTTTGCAGGCTGAACCGGTCTCGCCCGTCACCGTCCGGTTCGCTCGACACGCCTTTGATCGGGATTTGCAACAGTGAGAACCCGTCCAGGGGGTCTGTCCGGATTTCCACCTCGGACCCGTAGCTGAGATAGGTAAGCCCCACACGGCCGAAATGCCGCGCTTCCAGGTTTCCGGCAATCCGGTCCGGTCCGCTCACTTCGTGCGGACGGAAGTGGCTGCCCACCGCTTCAGTAAAATCAGAAAGATGCGATGACGTTACGTGCATCGGCCCTCCATCTCGATTTACTTCAAGCTTAAACTTGTCGCACGATCCGGACAATCCCGCAATATCCGGATTGCGGGAGCGCCAAAACAGGCAAAGTCTTGCATCATCTGGCCGGCCGCGCGCCTTCGTTCAGACAGGCTGGTCCTACTCGCCTTGGGAGGGGTTGAGAGATGAGCAAGATAGCAATTATCGGTTCCGGCATGAGCGGCCTGCTTGCCGGCCTGGGTCTCTTGAAGCAGGGACATGACGTGACCATCCATTCTGCGCTCAGCGCGGAGGACTGGCTTACCAAAGTGCCGCCCACCGGCACCGCCTGCCGCTTCGCCAGTTCGCTTGATCTGGAGCGAGAGCTCGGCGTCAACCATTGGGAAAACTCCACCCCGATCAACGGCATTCACCTCACCTTCTGCCCCAAGATGGGCCGCCAGCTCATCGATCTCATGGGCCGCCTCGACCGCATGGCGCTGGCCATCGACGTGCGTATCCAGTCCTATCGCTGGACGCATGATTTCCAGGAACGCGGTGGCAAGGTGATCGTCGAAAATGTCGACTTGGCCCGGCTGGAGGAAATCGCAGCGGCGGCCGACCTCACCCTGGTCGCCGCAGGCAAAAGCGACATCGGCAGCATTTTCGAGGTCGACAAGGCCCGCACCGTCTACGACAAGCCGCAGCGCAAGCTGGCCATGTTTGTCATGAAGAATCTCGAACTTGACCGCACCCGTGACGGCATCCCGTTCCAGTACGGCATCAAGTTCAACTTCTTCGCCACGGCCGGCGAGCAGTTTTCCATCCCCTACTGGCACAAGGACGGGTTCCAGTGCTGGAACGCGATCTTCGAGGCCCGGCCCGGCGGTGTGTTCGACAAATTCGACGATTGCAAAACCGGCGAAGAGCTTCTCGTCCGGGTCAAGGAGCTGTTCAAACAGTATATTCCCTGGGACTACGCCTGGATCAGAAACGCCGAACTGGCAGATCCGAAGGGTTGGCTGAAAGGTGCCTTCACGCCGTGCGTCAAACATCCTGTCGGCACCTTGCCCTCCGGCCGCAATGTGATGGCGTTGGGCGACATGGCAAACGCACTCGACCCGATCGGCGGCCAGGGCGCAAACAACTGTTACCGCCAGATCAGGATGCTGCTGAAATCCGCGGAGGCCAACAAGTCGGGCACGTTCGATGCCGAGTGGATGCAGGCGACCTTCGACGCCTATTACGATGAGATCGGCAAGGCCACCAACGACTTCAACAACCTCCTTCTGGAGGAGATCACGCCCGCCGCACAGCGCATTCTGATCGCTCAATATGGCAGCGACGGCAGGCCGGACAACGCCTCCGTACACCAGAAAGTCGCAAACGCCTTCGTCAACAATTTCGACAACCCAAACAGCTTCACCCGTCAGATGCTGGAGCCGCAGGCGTCGCTGAAATTCATGAACGAAGTCTCCGGCGGCAGAGCCGGCCGTGTCGACATCGCTAACAAACTCAAGATCGGCAAAGGCCAGATCAGGCAGGTATTGGGCATGCCGCGCTCAAGCCATCCACTGGCAAGGATGACACCGTGACCCTCGCCGCGCAGCCTGTCATGACGCCCGTGGCGTCGAGCGATTTCAAGCAGGCGATGCGTTACCTTGCCGGCGCGGTCACGATTGTGACCACCGGCGAGGGCGCGGAGCGGCGCGGCCTGACGGCCACGGCCGTCTGCTCGTTGTCCGCCGATCCGCCGCGCGTGATCGCCTGCATCAACCGCAACGGCATCACTTATGAGATGATCTCGAAAAGCCGCAGGCTCGGCATCAACATATTGTCCGCTGCGCATCAGTCGCTGGCGATGCGCTTTGCCGGCATGAAGGATATCGGCGATGTCGACCGTTTCAGCGAGGGCCGCTGGCGGACCCTGACCACCGGCGCGCCCATTCTCGACGACGCACTCACGGCATTCGACTGCACGCTCAACGTGGCAATCGATGTCGGCAGCCACGCCATCATCGTGGCCGATATCGTCGGCATCAAGAACAACAGCGGCGGCGAACCGCTGCTTTACATGGAATCGGCCTTCAAGACGATCGCACCGGCCCAGGCGCTTGCCGCGGCTGCGGCGGTGCAGTGACATGAAGGCAATCAATGGAATTTCGATAACGGGAGGAAACCGTGAGAGGACTTGAAGGAAAAGTAGCGATCGTCACCGGCGCCTCGACACTGATCGGGCAGGAAGTGGTGCGCGCATTCAACCGCAACGGCGTCTCGGTCGTCATGGCCGACATCGCCGAGGCCGACGGCAAGGCGCTTGCAGACGAGCTGGGCGCCAAGGTCCGGTTCTGCAAGACCGACATCACAAGCGACAAGGATATCGATGCCTGCATCGCGGAGTGCAAATCCACATTCGGCGGCATCGATTTCCTCGTCAATATCGCTTCCACCTATCTCGACGAGGGGCTTGCAACCAGCCGCGAGAACTGGCTTTCGGCGCTCAACATCAACCTTGTCGGCGGCGCCATCTTCACCCAGAAGGCAAGCGAGGAGATCGCGGCACGCGGCGGCGGCGCCATCGTCAACTACGGCAGCATTTCCGCCAAGATCGCGCAGCCCGGCCGCATGGTCTATTCGGCCTCCAAGGCCGCCATCCTCAACGTCACCAAAACGCAGGCCGCTTTCCTCGCGCCGCAGAACATCCGGGTCAATTCCGTCTCGCCGGGCTGGACCTGGTCCAACATCATCCGCGACATCACCGGCGACAAACGCGCCAAGGCCGACAGCGTGGCTGCCCCCTTCCATCTGCTCAAACGCACCGGCGGACCCGACGAGGTGGCGAACACCGTGATGTTCCTGTGCTCGGCCGAAGCGTCCTTCATCACCGGCACCGACATTGCGGTCGACGGCGGTTATACGGCGATCGGCGCCGAACAGCAGACCGACGCACTACCTCTTCTGGCGCAGTAACCCGGCGCAACCGGCGGTGAGTGGCGGTCTGCGGGCCGTCACTCATTGCCGCCACATTGGCGGGAAACTATAAGTCAGGCTCTGGGCAATAGGGCATGACTGAAAGCACGTTCTCCTCCGCGTTGGCGGCGCTGCGCCGCACCTGGCTTCTTTCGTTAATCGCCGTGTTTCTGTGCGCGGCGGCCATGCCTGCACCCGCGCAGGAGGCGCTGCGCGGCGTGGCGCTGGTCATCGGCAATGGCGATTACGAACATCTTGCGCCGCTGACCAATCCGCCGGACGATGCCGACGCCATCGAGGAGCTGCTCTCCGACCTCGGTTTCGATTCCGTCCGCCGCACCGACCGCGATGCGGATGACCTCACGCGTGACCTGGAACGTTTCGTCGAGGATGCCGAAGAGGCCGATGTTGCCGTGCTCTATTATGCCGGCCATGGCATCGAGGCCGGTGGCGAGAACTGGCTGGTGCCGGTCGATGCCGATATCTCCGCGCTCGATTCTGCTGCAACGAAGCTCGTTCCCGTATCAGACGTTATGCGCCGTTTGCGCGAGACCGTTGCTGTCACCATCGTCCTGCTCGATGCCTGCCGCGACAACCCCTTCCCCGACGGCGCAACGCTGAAGGTTGCTGCCAACGCCGACCCGCTGCCCGTCTCCACCGGCGGCCTCGCTGTCGCCGACACGCGCGGTGCGTCTGCGCTCGCAAAGGCAGACGCCACCCCCTCCGACAATCTCGGCATTGTCATCGGCTTCGCCGCCGCCCCTGGCCAGGTCGCGCTCGATGGCAGCGCTGGCGAAAACAGCCCCTATGCCGCCGCCCTGACCCGCCACATCTCGGCGATGGCCGGCGAGGAGTTCGGCACGGTCATGCGCATGGTCGCCGAAGAGGTCTACCTCAAGACCGCTGGAGCGCAGCGGCCATGGGTCAATGAAAGCCTGCGCCGGCTGCTTTATTTCGGCGAGGCGCCGCAGCCGGTCGAGGGCGCCGAGGGCGACATCCTCACCGAGCGCCGCCAGCTGCTGCTCTCGATTGCGGCACTGCCCACCCCGCAGCGCGAAAGCGCCGAGGGCCTGTCCCGCTCCGGCAATGTGCCGATGAGCGTCGTCTTCGCCATGATGCGTGCGGCCGGCATCGATCCGAATGACGATCCCGCAACCGTCGAGGCGCGGCTCAAGGCCGAGATCGACCGTTTCGCGGAAAACCGCAACGCCCGCGCAGCGCTGCTCAATCCCGACCCGGAAATCCAGCGCCTCACCGAACTGGCCGATCAGGCCGAGCTCGAGGGCGCGCTCAATGCCGCCAACGAGCTGCGCGAGCAGGCCAAGGCGCGTGTCGCCTCGCTTCGCGAAACCCGTCAGGAACAGGTCGCGGCGCTGCGCCAGCGCATCATCGAGGATGGGGAAGTGTACGCCCGCAGCGCCGAAACCAAGCTGCTCCTGTTCGACTACCTGGCCGCCGCCCGCGATTATGGCGAGGCCTTCGACATCATCGCCGAATGGGATATCGACCGCGCTTTCGACTACCGCCGCTACCAGTTCGAGGCCTACAAGAATGCGGCACTGGAACGCGGCGACCTGGCTGCCCTTGCCGAGGGCGAGGAAGTCGCCCGCCGCGAGCTCGAAACCCCGACCGTCAGCTGGACGCCGACTCGCTCGGCCCGTTTCGCCAAGCAGCTCGGCCAGATGCTTTTATCGCGGGCCCGCCTGACCAACGATCCCGAGGCTCTGCGCCAGGGGCGCGATTTCCTGCAGCAGGCGCTCGACAATGCCGGCGACGACAGTGGGCGCGAAAAAGGTGCCATCTGGAACGATCTCGCGGTGACCGCACTCACGGCGGCGCAGGACAGCGATGACGCAGCCGATTATGAATTCGCCATTGACGCACTCAACCGTGCCCTCGCCTTCTTCGACCCCGGCGGCACGCTGGACGAGGCGATCGTCGGCCTCGATGAGGCCGCGCGTTCGTCGGCACGCGGGTCCGATGCGGTTCAGGCCGCCCTCAAGGAAGTGGAAAAGGCACTCGATCCGTCCGCGCCCAAGCAGCAGATCGAAGACTGGTCGATGGCCAAGCACAATCTTGGCGTTGCCCTGCGCGGCCTGGCGCGTCTTCGCAAAGAACCCGCCCTGCGCGACGATGCGCTCACGGCCTACGATCTGGCGCTCAAGGCTCGCAAGGCGACAGGCAATCTGCGCGACGCGGCGAGCACGCAGATGAATATCGGCAACATTCACTTCGACCTGGCGTCCGAGGGCATCGAAGGCGCCTCCACGCAGGCCATCGAAGCCTATGAAAAAGCGGTCGAGCTCTACGATTCCAAAGCCTACCCGGTGCCCTTCGCCGACGCGGTGCTCAAGCTGAGCAATGCCGTGCTCGACGGCAACACCGACACCGGCGTCGTGGAACGCGCGCTCGAGGTGCTGCGCGAGGCCTCCGCCGTCGTCGATCCCGGTGCTGCCGGCGCCGATCTCGCCGAGATATTCAACAACACCGGGCGCGCCCACTATGCGCTGGCGCTGGCTTCCGACGACGCGGACCATCACCGCGAAGCCGTCGCTGCCTATCGCAAGGCGGTCGGCATCTGGGCCGACGTGCCCCGCAGCCAGGCGATCGCGCAGCGCAACATGGGTTACGCGCTGTTCGAGCTCGGTCGCATCGAAGACGATGCCGAGGCGTTCCGCGAAGCCGCCGCCGCCCACGGCAGCGCGCTTCGGTTCTGGAGCGAGGCAAGCGAGCCGGCCGAGATTGCGCGCACGGCTTTCTCGCGTGGCCAGGCGTTGCACGAACGCGCCAACCGCACAGATCTGCTCGACGACTACCGGGCCGCGCTCGAAGACTACCACGCAGCGCTCGCCATCTGGACCGACGCCGAGGCCGACTGGGTCTATGCGCGCCGCAACAGCGGACACATGCTGTTCGCTATCGGACTGCACACCGGCGAAAGCGCCGATTTCGAACAGGCAGCCGGCGCCTATCGCGATGCCGCGGCTGCGTTTGAAGCCGCCGGACAGGTCACCGACCGTACCGAGGCCGAGTTCGAACGCGGCCGTGCCTGGCATGAAATCGCCTACCGTACGGGCGATGCCGCCGCATGGCGCAAGGCTCTCGATGCGTATGAAGCCGCAATCGGCGCCGGCAAAGCCGAACCGGCCATGCACGAGACCGTGGGTTACGCACACGCCAACCGCGCCATCCTCTACCAGTCGCCCGCAGCCGGAAGCGCCGCCAGCCCGCGCGATGCCGTGCGCGAATATCGGGCGGCAATCGAATACGCCGAACGCGACGACAATGCCGCGCTCGCTGCCGAGCGCCGGGCGGGACTTGCCGACAGTCTTCTGGCGCTGGCGCGCGAAACCGGCACTCCGGCCGATTTCGATGCAGCGATCGCAGCTTACGACGCCTCGCTCGGCGGCGATCTGCGCGCCGGCGCACCGCTCGACTGGGCGCGCCGCGCCAATTCGCTGGCCTATGCGCTGGTCGTCGCCGGCAAGGAAACCGCGTCCGGACCGGAGCCCTATGCACGTGCCGTCGGCCTTCTGCGCGACGCAACCGCCATCCAGCGCGATGCTGGTTCGGCCGAACTCGGTTATTCGGAAGATACCCTGTGCGAGGCGCTGATAGAGCTCGGCCGCGCCGAGGCGAGCCGTGCTCGCGTCGGCGAAGGTCTCGATGCCTGCGCCCGCGCGATGACCGCGATCGAACAGCATGGCCTTGCAGACGTGGCCCAGATCACCGAGGCCAACATCGCCCGCGGCCGCAAGGTGCTGGCCGAACTCGACTAGCGCCGCCGCAGGCTAGCCGGGCAGTCCCGCTATCTCCGGCAATTCATGCAGGTCGCGGTCCCAGCCGGCACGGTCGGCGCAGCTGATATGGGCCGTCGGCCTCAGGCTCACGGGGCTGTCCAGACTGCCCGCCGGCACCACAAGCATGCCCTCGCCCGATAGCGGAAGCGCCGAGCCGCATTGCGAACAGAAGCTCCGTTCATGGCGCGTACCCGGCAGCCGGTACCCTTTGACGAACGCCTCGCCGGACAGCCAGGCGATCGTTGCCGAACCGGAGAAGAGGTTGGCGGCATGCGCCGAGCCGGTATCCTTGCGGCACCGCGAGCAGTGGCAAAGAAAAAATGCATCGAATTCGCCGTCGACCTCGAATGTCACGGCGCCGCACAGGCAGCCGCCGCTGGTGATTTGCGTCATCGTTGATCCCGTTCCGTTTTTTGGGAAGCCGGTCCATTGTCGGAACCGGCAGGCTTCGTACGTCCTGGGTTGGAATGTGTCACTATCGAAGGGAACGAACAGATGCGCAAAATCATTGCCAAGGCATTCACCAGCCTCGATGGCGTCATGCAGGCACCGGGCGGGCCGGAGGAAGACCCCAGCAACGGCTTCCGGTACGGCGGTTGGCTGCCCGCGTTCTTCGACGACGAACTTGGCGCCGCCTTGGATCGTGTTTTTGCCGAGCCATTCGATCTCCTGCTTGGTCGCCGCACCTACGACATTTTCGCGGCACACTGGCCGCATGTGCAGCTGGATAAAACGGCAGCCGATTTCGACGCCTCGTCGGCAGAGGTGGCCAATTCCTTCAACCGTGCAACCAAATATGTTGCGACCCACCGGCCGGAATCTCTCGGCTGGCAGAACAGCCAGGCGTTGGGTGGCGATGTGGTTGCGCGCCTGCGCGAGATCAAACAGGGTAGCGGCCCGAACCTACTGACCCAGGGCTCCAGCGAACTGCTGAAGATCCTGTTCGAGAACGATCTCGTCGACGAGCTGCGCCTGTTTGTGTTCCCTCTCATCCTGGGCAAGGGCAAGCGGGTCTTCGATCCAGCCGCAGCGCCCGCAACCCTGAAGCTGAAGTCATCCAAGGTTTCGCCCAGCGGCGTCTTCATCGCCCACTACGACCGCGTTGGCGAAATCGCGATTGGCTCTTTCGCCTTCGAAACCCCGACCGACGATGAAATAGAACGACGCAAGAACCTCTCATAAGGCAAAACGGGCTGTGGTGCGGTCGTCCCGAAGTGCGATGGCAGGGCCGGCTTCTATGCTGGAGCCGCGACGTAACCCGGCGCGGCTTTCAGCAGCGCCTCGGCCTCGGTCACCATACGCGTCAGGATGGCGGCCGCGGGCTCGCGCCGCGTGACAAGGTCCACCCCCTCGCCGACAATTACGGCGGCGGTGTCGAAGTCGCCTTTCGCTGCTGCCGATGCATAGATGTCGCGTTGCGCGGCTGCGTCGGCCTTGAGGCTTTCGACTTCGCCGGCCCAGCGGTCGGAGAAATGGTTGCGCAGGGTTCTGAGGTTCCACGCGCCGGGCCAGTCGAGGCCGCGCGCGACGTCGCACACCGAGCTGCGCAAGGTGTGATCGCCCGAAGCGGCGGTCGCAACGGCCTTCGCGCCTTCCGGCGAAAGAGCTTCGTCGCTGGCAAAAAACGCCGTGCCGCATAACACACCCGCCGCACCGAGCATCAGCGCGGCGGCCATCCCGCGCCCGTCGGCAATGCCGCCTGCGGCAATCACCGGCAGCTCGCCTGCGATGTCGACGACAGCCGGCACCAGCGGCAGCGTCGCGCGGCTGCCGCCATGGCCGCCGGCTTCGGTGCCCTGCGCAACGATGGCGTCTGCGCCTGCATCGATCGCCGCGCGCGCTTGCTCCAGCGTTTGCACCTGCATGATCAGTTTCGAGCCTGACCGCCGGATTGTCTCGGCAAACGACCCGGCGTCACCGAACGACAGAAATACCGCGACCGGCTGCCGCTCCAGCACCATGTCGAGCAGATGCGGCTGCTGCGCCAGCTTCCAGGTGATGAACCCGACCCCAAGCCGCGCATTTCCGGCGGCGGCGAATTCGCGGCCCAGCCAGTCGGCATCGCCATAGCCGCCGCCGATCTGGCCAAGCCCTCCAGCCTGCGTGACGGCAGCGGCAAGCGCGCCGCCGCTGACGCCGGCCATCGGCGCCAAAAGCACCGGGTGCTCGATCCCGAGCAGGTCGTTGAGTTTTGTCCGTATCGCCATGGCGCTTTTACTCGCTGCCTTCTGTCCGTCGCCTAACCCCCGGCAGCCTGCTTGCGGTAGGCCTCGACCGGCAGCCCGCCAATACCCCAATGTTCCATTTCCACCTCGTCGATGACAACGACCGTGGTCTTGGGGTTTTTGCCGAGCACATCGACCAGAAGGTCCGTTGCGCCCTTGATGAGTTCGGCCTTCTGCTCAGCCGTCGCACCCTCGCGGGTGATCTTGATATTCACATATGGCATGTCGCCTTGTCCTTATCTGCCGGCGTTCTAGCCGCGCTCGTCGGCTGTCTCGAAGTGAAAGACCTTGGCGATGATCTGCCAGCGGCCATCGATCTGGATCAGCGTCAGGAAGTCGGTGAAATCCCTCGGCGCGATCGAACACCGCGCCCGCACGAACGCCGTCACCGGCCCGGCGAATTCGATCGCTTCGATCGCATCCGTCCGCGTTTCGCCCTTGCTCGCCGGCGACCGCCGCTTGGCGACCATCGGCAGATAGTCCTCCATCGTCATGTAGGTCAGCTTGCCTTCGGTCGCGCAGGCATAGGTTGCTTTCGGATGGAACACCTCGCCAAGCAGCGCCGCGTCGCTGTTGTAGAGCCCGTCGAAATAGTTGGCGATGACGGCGGTCACCTCTGCGAAATCGGATTTCGGCATCACCTGTCGTCCTTTTCTGTTGGTTACGCCGCTGCTTCCGAGGCTGTCTCGCTCTGCCGCCAGCGCAGCGCGGCAAGCGCCACGCGCTGGCCAAGATACTCCGCCGTTCGCAGATCGGAACCTGCCGGAACGACATCGGCCGCCAGATCCGCATTCGACTGCGCCATCGCGCCAAGAAACCCGGCCAGGCGGTTCAGATCTTCCGGCGACCCTTCGCTGGTGTGATTTCCGGGCAGAAGTCCGAGCCCGATCCACACCATGCTGTGCTGCATGGCAAACAGGCTGAACTGCTGCAGCGTATTGAGCTTGTCGCCATTATGTCCTGCCGAATTTGTGAAACCCGCGGCAAGCTTGTCCTTCCACCGCTGCTCCGCCCAGCGCGAGGAAGTCGCGTCGAGAAAGGCTTTAAACTGCGCCGAGGCGCCGGCCATATAGGTTGGCGAACCGAAGATGATGGCATCAGCCGCGTCGAGCTCGTCCCAGTTCTCTTCGTAAGCATCGACCGGCACAAGCAACGCTGCGACACCGGCAACGCTTGCCGCGCCCCGATGCACGGCCTCGGCCTGCACCTTCGTGTGTCCGTAGCCGCTATGGTAGACGATGGCGATCTTCTTCATGAACTTCTCCATGCGGGTAACGCGGCGTTGTTGGCGCCGGCCCGGCAATTGATCTGGCGTTATGCCCATTGCGTTCGAAGACACTTGCACGCGACCGCGAATTCTCGCCGTGCGCCCAACGCAATCTCCGGGAGAAGAGCTAGTTGTCATAGGCACTTAAGTAAAGTAGGTATTATTTAGTAACCACTTGATGCAGCAATCCGAGGAGGTTGCGCCATGAAGCTGCCTTGCCCGCCCAATGCCTGTCCGATGGATTCCATCACCGATCTGCTTTCCGGGCCATGGACAACCTACATCGTGTGGGTGCTCCATGAGCATAATGAGATGCGTTTCGGGGCCTTGAAGCGACAGGTCAGCGGCGTCTCCACGCGCATGCTGACGGCGCGGCTGCGCCACCTGGAAGCGTTCGGGCTGGTTCATCGTCATGTCGAACCGACAAGCCCGCCGCAGGTCACCTACAGCCTCACGGATCGCGGAACCGAGCTGGCTGTCACGCTGCGCGGCCTGAACGAGCTGGCGAGGCGCTGGCAGTCGGAAGATGTGCGCATAGCCGCCGAGTAGCGGCCGGCGGGGTCAGGCAGCGAAGCGGTAGGCACCACCCCGCTCAAGCGCCTTCTGATAGGCAGGGCGCGCGCGGATGGCGGCGAGCCAGGCGTCGATCGCCTCGCGTTTGCCGTGATAGTCGACCCGGCCCATTCCGGTCTCGACCGGAAAGCTCATCATGATATCCGCCGCGCTGAAGTCCGGCCCCGCGAAGAAGCCGTCGCGCGCCAGCTCACGCTCCCAGAAGCCCAGATGATTATCGATTTGCGGCGCAATGAGCCGCGCCGTGACAGCCGATGAAATCGCCTTGGCAAAAGGCCTGATGATAAACGGCGAACGCACCGGCAGCTGGCCGAAAATCAGCCTGAGCAGCAGCAGCGGCATCGCAGACCCTTCCGCGTAATGCAGCCAGTAGGAGTAGCGGCGCTTCTCTTCCTCACCCTTTGGCACGAGGTTGCGGCCCTTGCCGTATTTGCCGATCAGATATTCGACAATGGCGCCGGTCTCGGCAACGACTATGCCGTCATCTTCGATCACCGGCGATTTGCCGAGCGGGTGAATGGCCTTCAGATCTGCCGGCGCCCGCATGTCGGCCCGGCGGGTATATTGCTTGATGTCGTAATCGACGCCGAGCTCTTCCAGAAGCCATACGATGCGGTGCGCCCGGCTATCGTTGAGGTAATGGACTGTGATCATCTGCTGGCGCCTCCTCTGGCCTTGTTCGGCATCGCTCACGCAGCACCCGTTGTAAGCGCCCATCGTGCCCATTGGCCCTAGCATCTGGGCCGGCATCAGTCGAACCGGGGCCCGCGGCGGGGCAGTCGATGCCATGACACGGTCCCATTGTTCTTCTAGTTTGGCGTTGGGCGAATGGGAAAGTCAGGAGGCACAATGCCGGGCGAAGGCTTGGTGAAGGGGCTAGCTGCGGCAAAGAGATTTTTGCCGGCACGATTTCTTGCGTTAGCGCTTTTTGCCATATGCATGTGCCTGCTACGGCCGGCATCCGCGCAGGAAACTCTGCGCGGTGTGGCGCTGGTCATCGGCAATGGCGACTACGAACATCTGGCACTGCTGGCGAACCCGCCGGACGATGCCGACGCGATCGAGGAGCTGCTCTCCGATCTCGGCTTCGATTCCGTCCGCCGCACCGACCGCGATGCTGACGACCTCGCGCGTGACCTCGAACGTTTCGTCGAGGATGCCGAAGACGCCGATGTCGCCGTGCTCTATTACGCCGGTCACGGCATCGAGGCCGGTGGCGAGAACTGGCTGGTGCCGGTCGATACCGACATCTCTGCGCTCGATGAGGCAGCAACGAAGCTCGTCCCGGTCTCTGATGTCATTCGCCGGCTGCGTCAGACCGTTGCCGTCACCATCGTTCTGCTCGATGCCTGCCGCGACAACCCCTTCCCCGAAGGCGCGACACTGAAGGTTGCTGCCAACGCCGACGCGCTGCCCGTCTCCACCGGCGGCCTCGCTGTCGCCGACACGCGCGGTGCGTCTGCGCTCGCAAAGGCAGACACCACGCCCTCCGACAATCTCGGCATCGTCATCGGCTTTGCCGCCGCACCGGGTCAGGTCGCGCTTGATGGCGCTTCCGGGGAAAACAGCCCCTATGCCGCCGCCCTCACCCGCCACATCTCGGCGATGGCAGGCGAGGAATTCGGCACGGTGATGCGCATGGTGGCCGAAGAGGTCTATCTCAAGACCGGCGGACGCCAGCGTCCCTGGGTCAATGAAAGCCTGCGCCGCCTGCTCTATTTCGGTGAGGCGCCGAAGCCGGTTGAGGGCGCCGAGGGCGACATCCTCACCGAGCGCCGACAGCTGCTGCTCTCGATTGCGGCGTTGCCGGAATTCAACCGCAAGCAGGTCGAGCGCATTGCCTCCAATGGCGGCGTGCCGATGGATGCCATATTCGGTATGTTGCGCGCTCTCGGACGCGATGCGCCGGACGATCCGGCCGAACTTGAACAACTGCTTCGCGAGCAGACAGAGGAATTGAAGAAGTTCCTCGAAAAGCGGCGCGTCATCGAAAACCCCGACCCCGACCTTGCGCGCCTGTCCGCTCTTTCCGATCGGGCGGTCGCTGAAGGTGCGCTCGCGACTGCACGGCAGCTGCGCGGAGAGGTCGACAAACGCATCGAACAGCTGTCGGTGTTCATCGACAGCGAAGAAGATCTGATCCGCGCCCGCCGTACCGAATTCGCCGCCGAATATGCCAAGAGCGGCGAGGTGGCGACGCTGGCCTTCGATCATCTGAAAGCCGCCGAGTATTATGAAAAGGCCTATGCCGAGATTGAGCGTTGGGACGTTGAGCTGGCGTGGCTCTACAAAACCGCGCAGGCCGGCAGCCTGCGTCAGGCTGGCGAATTCAACAGTGACAATGGCGCGCTGGAAAAAGCGATTGCCGCCGGCCGGCAGGCGCTCCGGCATGCCGATGCAACGGAAAGCCGGGAGCGCTGGGCGCTTACACAAAACGAGCTGGGCAACGCACTGCTGATACAGGGAACTCGCGAAACCGATAATGTCAGGTTGCGTCAGGCCTTGGATGCCTACCGCGCGGCGCTCGGTGTGCACACGAGAGATCGGCACCCTGACGACTGGGCGATCGCGCAAAACAATGTGGGCAGCACGCTCATGACGTTGAGCGCGCGCGACCTCAGCAGGGACAATCTCGACGCTGCCATCACTGCCTACAAGTCGGCGCTGCAGGTTCGAACGCGGGAAAATTCACCCTACGACTGGGCACTCACACTGCACAATCTCGGTGCGGCGATGCACCGATTGGGGAACTTGCAAGCAGACGTAGGCACGCTGCTCGAAACCGCAGAAATCTATCGTCAGGCGCTGGAGGTGAGGACCCGCGATCGCTACCCCCATGATTGGATCATGACACAGAGCAGTCTGGCATCCGTCTATCGCGATCTCGGCAAACGGTTGAACGAACCCACGCACCTTGAGAGGGCGATTTCCATCCATCGTATGACGCTGGAAGAAATTCCGGCTGACGATATGCCTTTGATGCTGGCCAGGTCTCACTCCGGCCTGGCCTCGGCCCTTATCACACTTGCCGAACTCGGCGGCGGCGCTTCCGGTCTGGAGGAGGCAATAGGATTGCTCGACCAGGCGGCCCTTCGGTACAGCAGGGAGCAGACGCCGCTATCTTGGGTGAAGATACAGAGCGAGCGCGGGACGGCGCTCAGAATGCTGGGAAGCAGCACCCGGGACAAGACAAAACTGAAGGAGTCCATCGAGCGATTCAAATCGGTCCTGGAAGTCGTTACCCGGGACAAATTTCCAGTCGATTGGGCAGTTGAAACGTCGAAGCTCGCCTCATCCGTCGCGAAGCTCGCGGAACTCGATAACGATGTTGCGAGTTACGAGGAGGCGATCCGGCTTTATTCGGCCTCAATGGCCGAGGCCTCGGAAGAGTGGGTGCCCTACTCGCTTGTCGCGCTGAAAACCAACCTGGCGAGCGCACTCTATGAAGTCGGCAAGCGCAATCGGGATCCGGTCAGGCTCAAGCGCGCTGTGGCGTTGCTCGAGGACGCAATACAAAACACGCCGCACGAAAGCTCCCCCTCGCATCGGACCACACTCCACACGATGGGCGTCACTTTGCACCAGCTGGGCCTGATAGAAGATCGCACTGACCGGCTGGAGGCTGCCGTAACCGCGTTAACAAAAGCGCGTTCTATGTGGAGACCTGGATCACCGGGCCGCGCTCGGTCGGACTACTTTCTGGCGGAAGTACTGGTCGAACTTGGCAACCGGAAGCAGGATAACAAGCTGGTCCAGCAGGCGATGGCGGCCTACCGCGCCTCCCTTCAGATATGGACCCGAAGCAGCGATCCGCTTTCCTGGGCCAAGGTCCAAATGAAAATCGGCGACGCGCTCCACGAACTGGCGCAGATGAATGCCGGGCAACGGCATACCCGGGATGCGATCGTTGCATATCGCGAGGCTGTCGCGGTGCTGCCGGATGGAGCGTTCGACCGCACGATCAGCCAGTACAAGCTCGCATTTCTCCTGTCTATTGCAGCCAAAGACAGCGCTTTCGAGCAACAGCGCAGCTCCAACCTTGAAGACGCCATTCAGGCGGCCCGTGCCGCGCAGACCGTGCTGACGCGCGACCGGTTTCCCGACAGATGGGCCATTCTTCAGAATCTGATCGGATACGATCTCGTGCTGCTTGGCGAACTGGCGGACGATGAAGACCTGTTTTCCCGGTCGGTGCCGATTCTGCGCGAAGCGCTCGCCGTCCAGCGCGAACTGGGGTCCGCATCGCAGCACAGTACCGCCGACAGCCTTTGCCGTGCCCTGTTGAATCTCGGACGGCACAGGAAGGACCGCGCCGCCCTGGTCGAAGCCAGGGGGCTATGCGAATGGGCCGAGGCCGGGCTCAGGGCTTCCGGCAAAACAGAGACAGCCCGCGAAAGCGCCGACAATCTGACGCGCGTCGAAGCGGCACTCGAAGCACTTGAGTAAACGCTGTCGGCAGGGGTTCCCTACCCGCGCGCCATACCCTATAGAGCGCGCCTAGCCTGAACATTCACTTCATGCATTCCGCCTCGGAAAACCGGGCGGAAAGCGCGCGCCCGAGCCGGAACCCGAATATGCCAAAACGCACTGATATCAAGTCGATCCTGATCATCGGCGCCGGCCCCATCGTCATCGGCCAGGCCTGCGAGTTCGACTATTCGGGCACCCAGGCTTGCAAGGCACTCAAGGCGGAGGGCTACCGCGTCATCCTGGTCAACTCCAACCCGGCCACCATCATGACCGACCCGGAGCTGGCCGACGCGACCTATATCGAACCGATCACCCCCGAAGTCGTCGCCAAGATCATCGCCAAGGAGCGGCCCGACGCGCTGCTGCCGACGATGGGCGGCCAGACCGCGCTCAACACCGCGCTGTCGCTGCGCCGCATGGGCGTGCTGGAGCGTTACAATGTCGAGATGATCGGCGCCAATGCCGAGGCGATCGACAAGGCCGAGGACCGCGCGCTGTTCCGCGAGGCGATGGCCAAGATCGGGCTGGAAACGCCGCGCTCCATGCTGGCCAACGCCTCCGACATCAAGAATGCCGACCGCAAGAGCCACGAGGCCGCCCGCGCCGAGCTGCGCAACGGCCTCGCCGGTGACGAACTCGACGCCGCGCTCGACGAACTCGAAAACCAGTGGAACCTCGGCGAGACCGACCGCAAGCAGCGCTACATGGCGCACGCGATGGCGATCGCCGCCACCGCCATCGACCATGTCGGCCTGCCGGCGATCATCCGCCCCTCATTCACGCTCGGCGGCACCGGCGGCGGCATCGCCTACAACCGCTCCGAATTCTTCGAGATCGTGGAGCGCGGGCTCGATGCCTCCCCCACCACCGAGGTGCTGATCGAGGAATCGGTGCTCGGCTGGAAGGAGTATGAGATGGAGGTCGTCCGCGATCACGCGGACAACTGCATCATCATCTGCTCCATCGAAAACGTCGATCCGATGGGCGTGCACACGGGCGACAGCATCACCGTCGCGCCGGCGCTCACGCTGACCGACAAGGAATACCAGATCATGCGCAACGCCTCGATTGCGGTGCTGCGCGAGATCGGCGTCGAGACCGGCGGCTCCAACGTCCAGTTCGCGGTCAATCCCGAGAACGGCCGCCTCGTCGTCATCGAGATGAACCCGCGCGTGTCGCGCTCCTCCGCCCTTGCCTCCAAGGCGACCGGCTTCCCGATCGCCAAGGTCGCCGCGCGCCTTGCCGTCGGCTACACGCTGGATGAGCTCGAGAACGACATCACCGGCGGCGCCACGCCCGCTTCCTTCGAACCGTCGATCGACTACGTGGTCACCAAGATCCCGCGCTTCGCCTTCGAGAAATTCCCCGGCGCCGACCCGGTGCTCACCACGGCGATGAAATCCGTCGGCGAGGTCATGGCGATCGGTCGCACCTTCGCGGAAAGCCTGCAGAAAGCCTTGCGCGGCCTGGAAACCGGCCTCACCGGCCTCGACGAGATCGAGATCCCCGGTTACGTCGCCGGCGGCGACGAATCCGAAAACCGCAACGCCATCCGAGCCGCGCTCGGCCGCCCCACCCCCGACCGGCTCAGAATGGTCGCCGAAGCCATGCGCCTCGGCACTAGCGTCGAAGACGTGCACGCCATGTGCCGCATCGACCGCTGGTTCCTTGACCAGATTGCCGCCATCCTGGCGCTTGAGGCGCGCGTGCGCGAACACGGCCTGCCGGCCGACGCCGACAATCTGCGCATGCTCAAGGCGAACGGTTTCTCCGATGCCCGCCTCGCGTCATTGACGAAGACCGACGCCCAGGCGATTCAAAAGCTACGGCAAAAGCTCGGCGTTCATCCTGTTTATAAACGCATCGACACCTGCGCGGCCGAGTTCGCCTCGCCCACCGCCTATATGTATTCGACCTACGAGACCCCCTTCGCCGGCAAGCTCGCCGACGAGGCGCAGGTGTCGGCCAAGAAGAAGGTCGTCATCCTCGGCGGCGGGCCCAACCGCATCGGCCAGGGCATCGAGTTCGATTATTGCTGCTGCCATGCCGCCTTCGCGCTGGCCGACGCCGGTTATGAATCGATCATGGTCAACTGCAACCCCGAGACCGTCTCGACCGACTACGACACCTCCGACCGGCTTTATTTCGAGCCGCTGACCGATGAGGACGTGCTGGAGATCATGCGCGCCGAACAGGCAGCCGGCACCCTCGTCGGCGTCATCGTCCAGTTCGGCGGCCAGACCCCGCTCAAGCTCGCCGACGCGCTCGAAAAGGCCGGAATCCCGATCCTCGGCACCGCGCCCGACATGATCGACCTCGCCGAAGACCGCGACCGCTTCCAGAAGCTCCTGATCAAACTCGACCTCACCCAGCCGAAAAACGGCATCGCCTATTCGGTCGAGCAGGCGCGCGTCGTTGCCGGCGAGCTCGGCTTCCCGCTGGTCGTGCGCCCGTCCTATGTGCTTGGCGGCCGCGCCATGCAGATCATCCACGACGAGGCGATGCTGCAGACCTATCTGCTCGACACGGTGCCGGGCCTGGTGCCGGAAGACATCAAGCAGAAATACCCGGCCGACAAGACCGGCCAGATCAACACGTTGCTGTCGAAGAACCCGCTTCTGTTCGATACCTATCTCACCGACGCGATCGAGGTCGATGTCGACTGCCTCTCCGATGGCTCGGCCACTTATGTCGCCGGCATCATGGAGCATATCGAGGAGGCCGGCATTCATTCGGGCGACAGCGCCTGCTCGCTGCCGGTGCACTCGCTCGATGCCGAGCTCGTCGCCGAGCTTGAGCGCCAGACCGCGAGCCTCGCCCGCGCGCTGCATGTCGGCGGGTTGATGAACGTGCAGTACGCCATCAAGGACGGCGAGATTTACGTGCTGGAGGTCAACCCGCGCGCCTCGCGCACCGTGCCGTTTGTGGCCAAGACCATCGGCCGCCCGATCGCCAAGATTGCCGCCCGTGTCATGTCGGGCGAAACGCTGGAGGCCGCGTTCCAGGCTTATGGCGGCCGCCCGGCCTCGGGTCCGCTCGGCCACATCGCCGTCAAGGAGGCCGTCTTCCCCTTCGCCCGTTTCCTGGGCGTCGACACGCTGCTCGGCCCGGAAATGAAATCGACCGGCGAGGTCATGGGGCTCGACACCGACTATGCGCTGGCCTTCGCCAAGTCGCAGCTGGGCGCCGGCGTCGACCTGCCGCGCTCAGGAACGCTCTTCGTCTCGGTGCGCGAGGAAGACAAGGCGCGCGTGCTGCCGTCGGTCAAGAAGCTCGCCGCCGAAGGGTTCCGCGTGCTCGCCACCTCTGGCACCGCGCGCTTCCTGCGCGAAAACGGCGTCGAGGCGGAAAAGATCAACAAGGTGCTGGAAGGCCGCCCGCATATCGAAGACGCCATCCGCAACCGCCAGGTGCAGCTTGTCTTCAACACGACCGACGGCCAGAAGGCGGTGTCGGACTCCAAATCGCTCCGCCGCGCCACGCTGATGCAAAAGGTGCCGTATTACACCACGATGGCCGGCGCCGCCGCCGTCGCGGAAGCTATCGCGGCGCTACGGGCGGGGAGCCTGGAGGTCAGGCCGTTGCAGGGGTATTTTTGATCGAAGCTGCCTTTCTCTCCCCGTTCACGGGGAGAGATGCCCGGCAGGGCAGTGAGGGGCAGAGCCCACAGGCGCGGGGTGGGGGTGGCAGAGGCCGTGCGCCGGCGCCTATCTCTCCCCTTGCGGGAGAGAAAGCGAATTCCTGGGCTTGGCTCTGCCAAGTCCCTGGAATTCGCAAGAGAGGGGGAATGCGTGCTCAAGGACAGTCGCGACATCATCCGCCGGCTGACGCGCGACGGCTTCCTCCTTGTCTCGACACGCGGTTCGCACCATAAATACCGTCATGCGGATGGCCGTGTGGTGATTGTTACACATCCGCGCAAGGACATTCCCGCCGGCACCGTGCGTTCCATCTACGCGCAGGCCGGCTGGCCGAAGGACTGACGATGACCCACTACATCGCGCTCATCCACAAAGAGCCCGACAGCGGCTACGGCATTTCCTTCCCCGACGTTCCGGGTGTGACCACCATTGCGGACACGCTGGACGAAGCGTTGCGCGAAGCAGGAATTGCCCTCGGCTTCGCTTTCGAAGACTGGCAGGGCGAAAAACCCGAGCCACGCACGCTCGACGCACTGCGCCGTGACCCCGACTTCCGCTCGTGGTCCGAAGATGCGGTCGTGGCGGCGGTGACACCCGCGAAGGACATGGCCCACGCGGCCTGAATAGCCGAAGGCGACTGACGGATCACTCTAATTGCGTCCTCTGCAGGTTGTCAGAAGGCCACGTGAAGGTCCCGCTATACCCCGGCTCTAGAGGGTTAAAAGGTGACGCTGCCGCGTATTGATGGCAGCGCGGACATATCCGCTTGAAGGTGCGCCCAGTAACGCAACCAGCAGGCGGCAGATAAGCGCATGCATTTCGAGGGTCAGGTTACTCCCAGTACCCACTCCATGAAGCGCAAAGCCCAGCGGTTCGCCCATGAAAAGTGCCTCATGAAGCGCATTGTTACGTAGTATCGCAATCTCCGCCTGGCCGCCGTTCTTGATTGCCCACACGGGCGTTTCCATACTGAACAGGTCACACATCCAAGCTACGCGCTCAGCATGCGATAGGTGTTTGGGACGAGGATTTATGGATGACGCAAGGGCAAAACAGGCATCAAGCGCGGTGTAGAGAAAAATAAACTTTTCAAACTGAAGAAGAAGCGGATTCTGGCTGAGGAAGAGCGAATGTACGGCGGCAGCGAAACGTTTTGCCCGCATTGGCTTGCAACGATTGGCAATCCAGAACGCATCAGCGAGCGCCAGCGCCTTTCGCTTGTTCGGGCCAGACATGCCGAAATCCACCAATGTACCTGGAACGAGAGGCGTAGCATCGATAAATCCGGCCTCCGTTGCTGTGAGCCTAATTCCTTCAAAAAAGGACTCTGCCCATAAGAGAAAGGTAATGTGGTCAGTGCTTTCGGCAGCAAAGTGCCTAAGGACATGGGTCTTCGGCAAACCAAAAACGCGCGACGGGTATGGCATAGTGCGGATTTCGCGAGTAGCGCCGAAATGACGAACTTCCTGCGGTGGAGCGTAGATCCACTTACCCACCACACCTTCGGCATTCACGAGCGCTACCGTTGCTTCCAAGTTAGGAAGCGTCCGAATTTCGATGTTGCCAACAGAAATCGCGAGCGGCGACGGGTAGTACCCAAAATCGATTTCGGTCATAGCAATGTTCGTGAGACCAAGCCTAATTTCATTTAGCTATACCGATGTGGATAAGCCGTACCAATTAGATCGGTTGGCTCCTCGGATTGCATTTCGCCAGAAGCCAGTTGAATTTTCCGCTCTAAATTCTTGCTTCTTGGCACTGGGGGGGACAAGTCTTTTTAGCAAGCGTGAATATAACCTCGCCGTCATTCCCGACCGCATGAGCGAGGAACGAGCGGAGTGTGTCGGGAATCCATGCCTCTGGGTCCGAGCCTCAGAGCCGGGCCAGTAACGAGCTTCGCCACCTCGGCGCGTCATCCCGGAAGCCGAGTGAAACGAGGCTGTCCGGGATCCATTCCGTGACTCCTGCCGAGATTACAACCGTTCCGGAATGGATCCCGGATCATCGCCGCTGCGCGGCTCGTCCGGGACGACGGCGGTGGTGGTGGCTCCTACCACTCGCTGACGCCGCGTGGACAGATTCGGCACTGGAGAAATTTTCACCCCCGCTAACCCCGTGCCCCCGCTCACCATTGCCCACTCACCACCCACTTTTCTATCCCCGCTCGCCAAACCGCTCCGACAATCCCCGCAGGTCAACGCGAGGTGGAAATGGACTGGACGCTGGCAATCAGACGCAACCGCGAGGCATTGCAGCGCATCCTCGCGGCGCTGTTCGCGCTTGCCGGGCTTGAAGACCGGCAGTCGGCAATAGGCAGTCGGCAGTCGGCAGTCGGGCTCAGCACAGGCTGGCGACAATGGTGTTTTCGATTGCCTATTGCCGACTGCCGATTGCCGCCACTTCCTCCCGCGCCACCTGCACACCTATGCGCTGCGCATCCTGCGCGCCGCCGAAGCCGCCATCCGGCGTCTCGTCGTGATTGCCGCGCAGGATGTCGTGCCGCGTCCGGCCGGCAGGACCTGGCCCCCTTCCTCTTCCCCGCAACGAGAGGTGCCGAGCGAAAGCGAGGCGGAGTGGGGGCAAAGCCTTCGCATCCCGGCCTTCCCGCTGCTCGACCCGCTGAAGCGGTTCCGTTTCGAACCGCCGAGGCACGCTTCGAAATTCATGCCGCGCATCTGCGTGGTGGGCGTCACCGAGCCGGCGCCAATTCCCGAAAAGCCCGTCTTTTCCCCCGACGACCCGGTCGATGTGACGGGCCTCTGCCGCCGCCTGCTTTCGTCGCGCCGCGCACTCGCCAACCTGCCGCGCGAGGCACGCCGCCTTGCTCGCTGGAGGGCTAGAGGGGCGGATTTCCCCTCCCCCTTGCGGGGAGAGGCTGGGGGTGGTTCTGGTATCCGCCGCGTCTCGCCGCTGCGCATCGGCCACCCGCCGGGCAAGAGGAAACGCCCCAACCACATGGTCGACGACATATTGAACGAGTGCCAGGCCCTGGCGTTGGACGCGCTCGATACGTCGTGATGGGTGAGCAGCCGGGCCCGGTTGCGAACACCAAAACCACGCGCGTCATCCCGGAAGGCGAAGCCTGTCCGGGACCCATTCCGTGATCTTTGTGCAGTTCACGGCCGCTCAGGCATGGATCACGGATCAAGTCCGGGATGACGACCGGGAGGGAGGCCTGACGCAAACCGTCAGCCGCAGAGCATTCCATTACACGGCGATACCGGCATGACATTGGAGACTGGCGGAGCACATATCCACCTCGTCATCCTCGGGCTTGACCCGAGGATCGATGCCAGAATGGTCGCGACATTCGCCACTTCTCAGCAATTGCGCCAAAACGGCCGCAGGCCGAGGCGGCGACTGCGCCCGACTTTTCGGGCGCGCCCGCGGAGCCGGTGATCAGAGCGAATTCGGCGTCAGCAAAAACAAACGGACGTGGTCCGAGCGCGCGACTGCGCGCCGCCGGTCGTCCGGCGCCCACGCTGAGGGCCCGCCGCGTCAGCGGCGGAATTGCCCGTGAACGAAAACAAACCCGAGCGAAAACAACCCGCGAAGAAACTTTCCTAGTTCATCCGCCGGCGGTCGCGGCCGAGGCCCGTTTCGTCGAGCAGCCCGGCCGCCTTGGCGTCGTAATAATAGCCGCGCGCGTAGAGCCGCACCGCCTGGTCCTCGTCGCCGCCGGCCGTCAGATAGGCGCCGCGCAGATAGCGCACCGCATATTTGAGGTTGGTTTCGGCGTCGAGCAGCTCTTCCGCCGAACCCCGGTGCCCCATGGTGCGGGCGGTCTGCGGCAGGATCTGCATCAGCCCCCAATAGGGCCCGTTGCGCGCGGCGGGATCGAACGTGCTTTCGCGTTTCACCACGCGCCGCACCAGCCGTTCCGGCACGTCGTAATGCTCCGCATATCGCGCGATCAGAAGGTCGAGTTCGGGGCTGCGCGCGGCAACCCGGTCGGGCCCGTAGCGCCCCTCCGGCGCGAACACCGTATTGGCCGAAGTTGGCGTCGGGCCGGCATAGGAGGCAAGCGCGAAACCCTCGCCCCGCGCGCCGGGCACCGCGTTCACCTCATCGGGAAGTGCGGCTTCCTCCTGCGCTGCGGCTTGCAGCTGCTGCGCTACCCCGCCGGACGAAGTGCAGCCGGCAAGCGACAGCGCGCCAAGCGAGAGCGCCAGCGCGAACGATATCTGCGGAAGGGATTTGAACGATGGGGACATCAGCAAACGACCGAAACCGGAAACTCCCCACCCGCCGCCCTATTAACGAAAGGAGCGGCCCGGCACAAGCACGAGAAGCGCTGCAGACCGTCACAAGAGGTTTGCCCTTCGGCCGAAGGCCGCAAGCGCAAGCGCGCGTCCGAGCTTATGCGAGGCCCCCGCGAAGGGCCCGCCGCAACGCGGCGGAATAGCCCGTGAGCGAAATCAATCGCAAAAAACCTCTACCGCACCACCCGCGTCCGGAAAGCATGACCCTCGCCCGCCTCGCGCCAGGGGCCGTAATCGGCCTGAGCTTCGGGGTCCGCACCAAGCTTCAGCTCCACAGTGATACGGTCGTTGTGCTCAGGGAACTTCCACAACTGGAAGATACGCCCTTCCCGCCGCCAGCGGAGATAACCGCGAAATCGCAGCACGGTGCGCCCTTCCTCCTCGCGCGCTGGCGGATCGTCCCACCCCGTGTCGAGCGTCCAGTCCATGAAGGTGGAGCGCATCGTGTGCCGGTAGAGCACGACATCGGAGCCCGCCACCTGCTCGGGCAGCCGCCATTCGATCAGAACCAGCGGCTCTTCCTCCACCGAGTAGGGCCCGCCCTTTTGGTAATAGTCGAGGCCGAACCAGCTTGCGGCGACAAGGGCGATCAGCCCGGCGAGCCCATAGCCGGCACCCATCGCAGCACGCGGCTCCAGCCTGCGGCTGAGCCGCCAGGCGAAGATTGCACCCGCGATCGCCCCAACAACCGCGCCGGCGGGCATGAAACCCGCCGCTCCCATCGCCAGCGCGCCCTCGAAGTCGCTGGCGCCCATCAGCTTGCCGATGAAGTAGAGCCCGAAGAAAGCGGCGAAGGCGCCCACAACCGCGGCAATCGCGACGATCAGGATGAAGAGCAGAATGCGTGCGATCAGAACCATGGCTCAGCCTCCGAGACCAGGCGGATATCGGACAAGGTCCGCAAGCCCAAGTGGGCGTCGGGCCTTATGGCCCGCCCCCGCGAAGCCGCTGACCCCGGACATGTTCCGGGGGGACTCGGCGTGAGCGAGAAAATCATCCGCCGAGATCGATCGAGATGATCTTCCACACGTCGTTTTCCTTCACCAGCCGGTATTCCACCGGCTGCACGCCGCCGCTTCCAGTCGTCAGCTTGCCCGACACATGGCCGACACCGTTTTTGATCTCGCGGCTGGAGAAGGAATGGTCCTCGATCTCCTTCAGGATCGGATGCGCATCGATGAAGGCAACGAACCCCTCCAGGGTCGTCGCACTTCGAAAGGCCTCCGACGTTTCTTCGTAGGCTGTGGGCACATCGCCCGCCTTCAGCAGCGCCAGGTGCCGGTCGATCGCCTCGATCACACCCGACGTTGCGTAGAACACGATCGCGATCACAATCGCAACGAACACCGCCAGGCCGCCTGCGACGCCCAGTGCGATCTTGGCCCATTTCGGCATGGTTGCCCCCGCTCAAATCCGGGCACCATTGTCTCCCCGGGCGGGCGCTTTGTCCATTCGGCGGCAAAGACCGGCCCCTTGCGCCGGCAATTGGCCGGCAGGCGCGCTCAGTGCTTGGACGCCTGCCCGCTTTTGTTGGCGGCGAGCATCCGCGCCGCCCGGGCATCGGCATCGGCGATTTCGGTCAGCAGGTAGCCGCAGGATTTTGTCTTCAGCAGCTGGGTGCGGCGCGCCGCGGCCTCCCACGAGAGCTGCGCCAGAAGCCCGTCCCCGGCGGCTTCGGCATTGCTCGCCTCGCGCAGCGCCGGCGCCTGCGAAGACCCGCACTTTTCGCGCACCAGCACGGAAAGCGCGTGGGAATGGGTGAAGGACGATTCCGCCATGATCTCGCGCGGAACGGCGGCAACTTTCGTCTCGTCGGTCGCGTCGTGCACGGCCGCGGCTTCGGCATTTCCCGGAGCAGCGAAATACAGCGCCCACACGGCATAACCGCCCGCACCGACAATGAGCGGCAGCGCTATCGCCGCCGCAATGAAAAGCCTGGACCGCCCCCGGGGAGCGGTCCCGGCATCTGCTTTTTTCGATTTCTTGGCCATGCTTCGAGGTAGCCGGGCAGGAATTAACAGTCGGTAATCGAACCGCCGGGAACGCGCAGTCGCATGGTGAAAAAGATCGCACGGCGCTACCCTTCACGCGTGAACGCCGATCGTCCCCTTCATTGCGGGATGAAAGCGGCAGAAATAGTCGGGCGCCATGCCGGCCGAAACGGTGATGGACTTCGCCTCGCCCTTTCTGATCGTACCCGTGTCCCAGCTGGCGTCGGCGGCAGTGGCCGTATGCGGTGCGATATCGGCGTTCGTCCAGGTCACGGTGTCGCCCGGCTTTGCTTCGATCGCCGCCGGCACGAACTTGAAACGCTCGATCGTCACCGTGTGATGCGCGGCACCCTCCTTGCTGTGGTCGATGCCGTTATGGCTGAAGGCCGCGCGCCCGGACAGCGCGGCGGCAAAAGCCGCCACACCGCCCGCGAGCACGGAACGCCTGTTCCGCCGGCTCACTGCGAAACCTGCCCGACCATCATTTCGGCATGGCCCTGATGCGCCTTGAAGATTTCAAGACCGGCCTCGAACAAAGCCTTCACCTCGCCATTGTCGATGTTGGGTATGAAGGTGTTCTCGACGAGATCGTTGACCGCCATGTGATAGGCAAGTTCGTTTTCGGCATATCGCTTGTCGAACTCCGCGCCGCGCAGACCAGCCATCTCGTCGACCAGCTTGTCGGCGTTTTCGAGCAGTGTCTGGCTGAGGAAATTGTCCTGTGCCTGCGCACCCAGCTTGTCGAGAAGTGCAAGCGCCTGCTCGTTCACCGCCGTATGGTCGCGGATCATCGTTCTGGCGAACTCATGGATCGCAGGGTTGGTCGAAATCGCCAGCGCCAGATGCGCATAACGAATGTCGATATTGTCCGCGACATAAGCGACATGCGCGATTTCGAGGTCATTGAGGGCAGCCGCATCCTGTGCCGAAGCCGGGGCAGCAGCGAGGGATGCAGCAACGCCGGCTGCCAGGAGGGATGAAATTATCTTCATGGATTGGTTCCTTTTAGGTTCGCCGAGAGCCGTGGCAGCCCTCGCGCTCAACCAAAACGGAACAAGCTGGTTTCATGAATGGCTCAAAGTTCCAAAAAATTGATCAATCGTTCGGAACAGTTTCCATCTATGGACGATAGATGATCGCAATGGCATTATTCCCGTCATGGATCTGCTGAGTGACATTCTCTCCCACATGCGACTGGCGGGGACGCTTTATTTTCGCACCGCGTTTACATCGCCCTGGAGCATCCGCGTGCCGGCCTATGAAAATGTTGCGCGCTTCCACTACGTGCACAAAGGCCGCTGCCTGGTCCGCATCAGTCCTCGGGAGGCACCCGTTCTGCTGGAACAGGGCGATCTGCTCATCATCATGCGCGGCGCGGCCCACACGATGTATTGCGACCCAAAGACGGAAAACCTCGCGGTCCAACTGGAAAGTGTCATCGAAGAGTCCGGGTTCGACGGCAAAGGGGCGCTTGTTTACGGCCCGACCGGCACCGACCACGCCACACAGCTGGTCTGCGGGCATTTCGCATTCGACCCGGATGCGCGTTCACTGCTCATCGATGCGTTGCCCGACCACATCCATATCGCCGATTACAGCGAGGCCGCGGGCGCCTGGATGGAACAGACACTCAAAGTGATCGGGGCCGAAGCCGGGCGTCAGAGAATGGGCAGCGACCTGATTGCCCTCAAACTGTCGGAAATCATCTTCGCCCAGGCACTTCGCACCTATCTCGACATCGCCGGTTCAGACAGACCGGTGCTTGCCGGTTTCGCCGACGCGCACATCGCCCGTGCGCTTGCGGCGATTCACGAAAGGCCCGGCGACACATGGACGATCGAGCGGCTGGCGCGCACGGCCGGCATGTCTCGCACGGCATTTGCGATGCGCTTTGCCGAATGCATGGGCATGACGCCAATCGGCTATCTGACCCATTGGCGCATGGAAGTCGCACGTCAGCTGCTGGCAGGATCGAACGAGCCGATCATAGAAATTGCCGAGCAGGTCGGCTACGGCTCCGAAGCGGCATTCAGCCGGGCCTTCAGCAAACACCAGTCAAAGGCTCCTGCAGCCTATCGCCGTTTCGCAAGAGCCGAGGCCGCCAACGCCTGGTAACCGCCGGCATTGCGCGGTCAGAACGGACAGCTCAGATCGCCCTCGGGACAGGCCAGCATCGTTTCGAAATCGGCGGTGCGCTGTTCGGTTAGATCGGCAAGGCAGCCGGCATGGATTGTAGCATAGATTGTCCCGCCCTCGACGCCGCGCGACCGGAAGGTGCATTCGGCGTCGCGATAAGCGATCCATGCGCGCTGCGTTGCTACGAGTTGCTCCGTGCCGTCGGGATCGAGCCGCGACCGTACCTCGCCATAGATTTCGTTGAGTTGCGCATCGGCGGCCTCGTAGGCAAGGCCCGCACAATGGTTCATCTCGAGTTGCGTCTGCGGATCCTCGCAGTTCTGTGCCGGAGCACTAATAGTGGAAGCCGCAAGCAAGATTGCGGCGATTATCTTCAGACGCATGAATACCTCCGTTGTTGCGGAGCATTGTTTCGTTGCGACGCGCATATGTCCACCTTCAACGGGTGTTGCAGACGCTAAGTACAACACATGCGGGAATCGGGTGGCAGGAGTGATCGGTTCGTGCTTTGTTCGGCTAGTTGTCCATGCTATTCTGCAGCGGAACGGGTGTGACAGATGACTGAAACCGCCTTCCCTTCCAAACTGGCGCCTGGTGCGTTCATCTTCGAAACCGCACTGGGATTCTTCTCCATTGCCTGGAGTGCGCGCGGCATCTGCCGCTGCATCTTGCCCGAACCGACCCGGCAGGCAGCCGAGCAGCTGTTCGCCAATCGCGGGGACACCGGTGACGCCGGGCTTGTCTCAGAACCCGACCTTCCAGCCCCGGTTCGAGCGGTCGTTGCGGCAGTGCGCGCATATGCCGAAGGCGACGAAAGCGGCTTCGACGCCGTGCCGCTTGATCTTGATGGCGTCGATCCGTTCCGGCGCGCGGTCTATGCGGCCGCGCGTAAACTCGGCCATGGCGAAGTCGTTACCTATGGCGAACTCGCAGCGCGTGCCGGCTTCCCAAATCACGCACGCGAAACGGGCACGGCGCTCGGGCGCAACCCGATTCCGCTTATCGTGCCATGTCACCGTATCGTGGCAGCAGGCGGCAAACTGGGTGGATTTTCGGCCGAGCGCGGCACCGAAACGAAAAAGCGCCTGCTGGCACATGAGCGCGCCGCGCCGCCCGCCGCCAACCCTGATCAAGCCGTTTTCGCATTCTGAAATAGACACTTACCGCGAAACTTGCGCCGACCTTGCGCAAGCAAAGCCGACTCTTGCGCCAAGATTCGAGCGAAGGCATACTCATAGTCAGGTGATTCGGGGGCGTAGTCCGCTGTAGCCGGGCAGTATTTCCAAAAAAGTCGCGGAGTATTGGCGCGCTTGTGCGCCGGGTGTTGCGTTCGATCAGACGCCAACAGGGGGCCGGCGTGCATCAGATACCGCAAGACAACGCCAAGCGCAGATTGATTGAGCCGGAGCAGCTTGCCGCCGTTGCAGACTACATGCTGTCGCACGGCTACGGCCTCGACGACATCCCCGTGCAGCTCGCCCGCTACTACTACGTCGACCTCGATCTCCTGAACGATATTCTCTATCGCGCCGCCACTCCAACCGCCTTTCCGGAATACACCGGTCAGGATCTTCGGCAGGTGGCCTGAGCGCCCTGACTGTGCCTCCCAACGGGTTTTCTCCCGCAACTCAAGGCCCGGCCCAGCCGGGCCTCTTTTTGTGATGCGTGCCTAGGCCCGGGCCATGGCGGCCTGCTGCGGCGCCACGGCAGCTTCGGCCAAATCGATCCTGCGGCCCGTCTCCCCGTCGAACAGGTGGGCTGCGCCGGGCTCGAGCACCAGCGGCAGGCGCGCCCCGGTCTCAAGCCGCACATTGCCCGGCAGACGTACGATGAGCGGCGCGGCGCCGGTTCCACCCGGCGCAATCCTGCCGTGAGCGAGCGTGTCGGCGCCGAGTATCTCGGCCGCCGATACGACAAGGTCCATATCTGCCTTTTCGTTCGCATGCGCGCGCCTCAGATGCTCAGGCCGAATGCCCAGCGTCACGGGCCGACCGGGTTCCAGCGCAGGAGAATGGCTGAACGGTGCAAGCCGGCTGGCCCCGACCGCAAGAGCCCGGCCATCGCCCTCCACCACCGCCTCGATCAGATTCATGGCAGGGGCGCCAATGAAGCCGGCGACAAAGGCACTCGCCGGGCGCTCGTAGACGTCGAGCGGCGAACCGATCTGTTCGGCCACACCGTTGTTCATCACCACCAGCGTGTCGGCCAGCGTCATCGCTTCCACCTGATCGTGAGTGACGTAGATGCTGGTAACGCCGAAGCGCTTCTGGAGATTTCTGATCTCCACGCGCATCTGGCCGCGCAGTTTGGCGTCGAGATTGGAGAGCGGCTCGTCGAACAGAAACACCTTCGGACTGCGCACGATGGCGCGGCCCATCGCGACGCGCTGCCGCTGCCCGCCGGACAGCTCACGCGGGCGCCGCTCCAGAAGATGTTCCAGCTCGAGCGTCTTCGCGGCTTCGCGCACGCGTCGGTCGATCTCGGCTTTCGGCATGCCGCGATTGCGCAGGCCATAGGCCATGTTGTCGTAGACCTTCATATGCGGGTAGAGCGCATAGTTCTGGAACACCATTGCAATGTCGCGCTCGGCCGGATCAACGCCATTCACCACCCTATCCCCGATCGAGACCTTGCCTTCGGTGATGCTCTCCAGGCCCGCAACCATTCTGAGCAATGTCGATTTTCCGCAGCCTGACGGCCCGACCAGAACAACGAACTCTCCGTCCGGAATGTCGATCGATATGTCGTTTACGGCGCGCTGCGTGCCCGAATAGATTTTCGAAACCCGCTCGATATGAACCTGAGCCATGGTGTTTTCCTATTTGTCGCTCTCGGTAAGGCCTTTGATGAACCAGCTCTGGAACACCACCACCACGACGACGGGCGGCAGCATTGCCAGCACCGCCAGCGCCATGGCCTGGCTGTATTCGGGGATCTGCGCGCCGACCCACACCTGGATGATCTGCTTGATGCCCCGAACGAGCGTGAAATAGTCCTCGTTCGTGGTGATCAGCGTCGGCCACAGATACTGGTTCCAGCCGTAGACGAACATGATGATGAAGATCGCCGCGATCATCGTACGGCTGAGCGGAACAAGTATGTCCCGGAAGAACTTGAGTGGACCCGCGCCGTCGATGCGCGCCGCCTCTATCAGCTCGTCGGGAACCGATTTGAAGAACTGACGGAAGAAAAACGTCGCGGTTGCCGAGGCGATAAGGGGAACGATCAGGCCGGTGTAGGTGTTGATCAGCCCCATCTTCTGAACGATTTCGTAGGATGGCAGAATGCGCACCTCAAGCGGCAGCAGCAGCGTGAAGAAGATCGCCCAGAATGCCAACTCGGCAAGCGGAAACCGGAAATAGACGATGGCATAGGCCGCCATCATGGCAACGACGATCTTGCCGATGGCAAAGCCGAACCCCAGGATCATGGAGTTCACCATCATCGTCGTTCCGTTGACCGCGCCCGCGAACCCGATGCCGTCGAACAGAACCGTCGCATAATTTTCGGCCAGCCGGTCGCCGGGCAGAAACTGCACGCCGCCGATGTGGATCGTCACGGCCTCATGCGTTGAGGTCATGAAGGCCAGATAGACCGGCAAAAGCATGAACAGCGATCCGGCAATCAGGATGGCGTGATCGAACAGCAAACCCCACCGGATTCCGGTCGCAGGGGTGTCGGGCGCGCCAGTGTGCAACGTTGTGGCAGTGTCCGTCATGCGAGCGTCCTCATGAATAATGAACCCGCCGTTCGATGAAGCGGAACTGAACGATGGTGAGCACAAAAACGACGGCCATCAGGATGACGGATTGCGCCGATGAGCCGCCCAGATCGTTGCCGCGGAACCCGTCGAGGAAGACCTTGTAGACAAGCGTCACCGGGTTGTTGCCGGGCTCGTTCTTGGTCATCAGGTCGATGAGGCCGAACGTGTCGAACAGCGCATATGTGATGTTGATCACGACCAGGAAGAACGCCGTTGGCGTGAGCAGCGGGAAGGTGACCGTCCAGAACCGGCGGAAGCCGGACCGGCAGTCGATCCGGGCTGCTTCGCGCACCGAGCGCGGGATCGACTGCAGCCCCGAAAGGAAGAAGATGAAATTGACGGCGATCTGCAGCCAGACCGCTGTGACGATCATCGCAAACGCGGTGTCGTGGTAGTTGACCCCGACCCGCAGGTTCCAGCCGAACCACGAAGCCATTTTCACGATCGGTCCGACATGCTGGTCGAACAGCATGATGCCGAGCAGCCCGGCGACCGGTGGCGCGATCGCATAAACCCACATCAGAAGCGTGCGGTAGCTCTTTGCGCCGCGCAATACCGCATCGGCTTTCACGGCCAGCACCAGCGCGATCGCCAGTGCGAAGAACGCGACAAGCACCGTGAACCAGACCGTGAATATCGCAACACGCCGGTATTCGGCATTGCTCAGCACATCGCGGTAGTTGTCGAGCCCGACAAAGGTCGACCCGAAGCCGAACGGGTCCTCCAGATAAAAGGACGAACGGACGGCCTCGCCCGCCGGCAGATAGAAGAACACCGCGACAATCAGGATCTGCGGCAGCAGAAACAGATACGGGATGACCGAGTGTCCGAACCTGACCTTGTTCATCGAAGTTTCCCCGCCGGAAAAAGGGGCTCGCGCCCCGGACGGGACGCGCGCCGTTTCGGTTTCGGTAGCGATCAGGAACCGGTCTTGGCGAAACGCTCGAGAAGCTGGTTGCCTTCGCTCTCGATCGCCTCGAACGCCGCATCGACGGTGGTTTCGCCGGTGAAGAGCTTGCCGTATTCGCGGTTCATGATGTCACGGATCTGGACGTAGAAGCCCATGCGGTAGCCGCGGGTCCACTCGCCGGCCTTCATGTTGAGCTGCTCGATGCCGACCTCGGCCTGCGGGGTCTCGTCGTAATAGCCCTCCGACTTGGCCGCCTCATAGGCGGCGTTGGTGATCGGCACATAACCGGTCTCCTTGTGCCACATCAGCTGCACTTCCGGAGAGGTCATGTATTCGAAGAATTTCGCCGTCGCCGCGTTTTCTTCGTCCGACTTGCCCGACATCGCGAACAGCGCCGCACCGCCGATGAAGGACTGGTAGCAACCGCCCTCGCCCACGATCGATGCCCAGCACGGCAGCGGCACCGCACCGAACGGCATCGTGGCCGATTTCTGCAAACCGCCGAAGGAACCGGACGAACCGACCCACAACGCAACCTTGCCTTGCTCGAACGGGGTCTGGTTGTCGCCCCAGCCGGTGCCGTACCACTCGAAGAAGCCTTCCTTCTTCCAGTCGGAGAGCTTGGTGAACATCATCTTCAGCGGCTCGGCATTCACGAGCAGCTTGGTGTCGACCGCACCGTCATAACCGTTGTTGTTGGTCGCGAACTGGAGATTGTTGCGCGACAGGAAGTTCTCGGTGAACTCCCACGGCAGATGCGACTGAACCAGCGCGATGTAACCGGCTTCCTTGAGCTTCGGCGCAATCGCCTCGAACTCTTCCCAGGTCGTCGGTGCTTCGACACCGGCCTTTTCCAGCGCCTCGGTATTGTAATACATGATCGGCGCGGACGAATTGAACGGCATGCCGATCATCTTGCCGGCGCTGTCGGCATAGAAATAGCGGACGCCCGAAATGTAGTCTTCGATGTTGAAGTCTGCACCGGCGCCTTCGAGGAGGTCCTGAACCGGAAGCACCGCGCCTTTGGCGCCGATCACCGTTGCGGCGCCGGCATCGAAGACCTGCAGGATGTTCGGCTGGCCGCCTGCGCGGAACGCGGCGATACCGGCAGTCAGGGTCTCCTCATAGGTTCCCTTGTAAACCGGTGTGATCTCGACTTCGTTCTGCGATGCATTGAAGTCAGCGGCGATCTGATTGACGGTTTCGCCGAGCTGGCCGCCCATTGCATGCCACCACTGGATTTTGGTTTCAGCGGATGCGCTGGCCGAATAGCCAACGAACGCGGCGGTAGTCGCCGCAAGAAGAAGACGCAGTTTCATGGGACGCTCCTTGGTGTCACCTGGTTGAAGGTGACGCCTTTGAACACCGCCATGTAACGCCGCAATGACCGTCAGATTTCAGATTTGTAACGGTCCACGGATTGGGCCTGGAATCGTCGTGGAAGTGTCACGCGCCGGCAGCGCCTTGCCCTTACGCGAAGAGCTGCACCACGTTATGCCGGCCGCCGGTATGCGCCGACAACGGCACCGATGACGGCTTCAGGAACGCACCCGCTGGCAATGAGGTCGCCAGCACCCGGCCGCAATAGAGGTCCGCACCGGCATCGCAGGCAGCCGCAACCTGAGCGCTGCTGGTGAGCCCGCCCGCATGGACACGCGCGCCGGCGGCACGCAAGCTGCGAAACAGGGGCTTGAGGAGCTTGCTGGCCTGCCCGGAAGCAGTGACCCTGTTGAACCAGCTCATATCCAGTGAGACGATTTCCGGACACACTGCACGCACGGCTTCAATCGCCGCCGGAGAACCGTTGAACCGGCCAAGCGAAACGCCGGCGCCAAGACGCCGGCATGCGGCGGCATAACGGCCGATATCCGCAAGATCGGCGATCTCTGGCGACGGCAGTTCGCAAATCGGTCTGGCAGGTTCGAATTCGTTGAACAACGCCAACTCGTCCCTGGCGCGAAGTGCGTGAGCCAGAAGGCCGTCCTCGATCTCGTCCTGACTGCCCGCCGGTACAATCAGGGCCAGGCCGCCGACGCCCGTATTGCCCCGATTGAGCGCCACAAGCGCCCGCCCTATCCCCGCCGCCTTGCCGATTTCGCGCACATCGTCATGAAAGGCCGCGGCGTTGCTGCAACCCCGGCCGAGCTGAACACGAGCCTCGCCCATAAGCGCCGCCATGCGCAACTCGGCGCCATCGACCTGAAATACCGGCCTGAAATAGGCTTTGACCGACAGCGTCCCGAGCCGCGCCGTGTAGACACCCAGCGCATCGACTTCGATGAGGGACGATATCCGTTCTGTTGCCATCGGTTCAGAGCGAACGGTTGAGGCGCTGACCGAAGGCGCGTTTGGGTGCAACCCTGCGTGGCGGGACGACCTCGGCTGCGGGCTCGGGCGCCTCCCTGCCTTCGGTGGCTGCTACTCCGGCATTTTCCTGGCGCTCGGCACGCGGACGCGGCTTTCCGGAGAAGGTTGCAAAACTGGTGGGCACGACCTCGGGCCGCGCCAGCACGAAACCCTGCACCATCGACGCACCGCACTTTTCTGCAAGGTCGAGCTGCCAGGTCTCCTCGATGCCCTCGAAAAGCGTGGTGATACCGCGCCCCTCGAACTCTTTCACCATCGCCTGAAGCAGCGCAAAGCCCGGACCCGACTGCATCAGGTGGGTGATGAAATGGGCATCGAATTTCACCACCTCGGGCCGCAGTTCGTCGATGCGCTTGATGCCGGATTCCTCGGCGCCATAGTCATCCACCGCTATCGCAAAGCCGTGGTCGCGCAACGCCTGCACAAACATATGCAGGCCGGCATCCGACGAAGTCTTCTGCTCGGTGATCTCGCACACGATACGCTCCGGCTCGATCTCTGCCTCATGCAGCACGAGCCGCATGTCGCGCAGCGCGTTCGCGGCGAGTTGCCGATCGACATAGACCGAAGGGTCAAAATTCACGAACAGCCGTGCGCGCTTGTCGAGAAAGGCGCCGCCATTCAGCAGATGCAGTGTTCGGGACAACGTCTCGACATGCAGCCGGTCCTGAGCGGGAACCGTGTTGAAGAACTTGCCCGGCGACATCGGCTCGTCTTCGCGAAAAGGCCGGAGCAGGCCCTCGAAGGCGGCAATCTCCAGCTTGCCGCCTTTGAAGGCGAAAATCGGCTGAAATGCCGATTTGAGCGTAAAGACCCCCCACACGCCGACTGACGTGCCGTCGTTCTGCCGCATGATATGCGCAAGGCCTACGCTGCGGGGCACGTTCGCATCTCCACTTCCGGGTCCCCGATCTTGGGCGCAAACGATTGACCCGCCGTTAACGGATGGCTCCAAAACCCATGCGTTCTGGCGCTTTTACTTGCGGTTGAACCGGGGTGGGACTATGAGACCCCCGACCGCTTCCCGGCCGCAATTCCAATGGAGATTTCCAAAGATGGCATTTCTTGCCGACGCCCTGTCACGCGTTAAGCCCTCCGCGACCATCGCCGTGTCTCAGAAAGCCCGCGAACTGAAAGCTCAGGGCCGCGACGTCATCGGCCTCGGCGCCGGCGAGCCTGATTTCGACACGCCCGACAACGTCAAGAATGCCGCCATCGACGCCATCCGCCGAGGCGAAACGAAATACACGCCCGTCTCCGGCATCATGCCTCTGCGCGAGGCGATCGCCGCCAAATTCAAACGCGAGAACAATCTCGACTACAAGCCGGCGCAGACGATCGTCGCGACGGGCGGCAAACAGATCCTGTTCAACGCCTTCATGGCGACGCTCAACCCCGGCGACGAGGTCGTGATCCCGAGCCCCTACTGGGTGAGCTACCCGGAGATGGTGAACATCTGCGGCGGCACCCCGGTGTTCGCCGCAACCTCGATCGGCAACGGCTTCAAGCTGACCCCGGATGCCTTGGAAAAGGCGATCACGCCGAAGACCAAATGGCTGGTGATGAACTCGCCCTCCAACCCTTCCGGCGCTGCCTACACCAAGCAGGAGCTGCGCGCGCTCGCGGATGTGCTGCTCAAGCACCCGCAGGTGTGGACGCTCACCGACGACATGTACGAGCACCTCACCTATGGCGACTTCAAGTTCCATACGCTGGCGGAGGTCGAGCCCGCGCTATACGAACGCACGCTGACCATGAACGGCGTGTCGAAAGCCTATGCGATGACCGGCTGGCGTATCGGTTACGCAGCGGGTCCGCTGGAGCTGATCAAGGCGATGGACATGATCCAGGGCCAGCAGACTTCGGGCGCCTGCTCGATAGCCCAATGGGCGTCGGTAGAGGCGCTGAACGGACCGCAGGACTTTATCGAGAAGAACAAGACGATTTTCCAGGGCCGGCGAGACCTGGTTGTGTCGATGCTCAACCAGGCAAGCGGCATCAACTGCCCGACGCCCGAGGGCGCGTTCTACGTCTACCCGTCCTGCGAAGGGCTGATCGGCAAGAAGACGGCTGCGGGCAAGGTGATCGCATCGGACGAGGATTTCGTCACCGAGCTTCTCGAAGCCGAAGGGGTGGCCGTCGTACATGGCAGCGCGTTCGGCCTCGGTCCCAACTTCCGTATTTCCTACGCGACGTCGGAGGAACTGCTGGAGGAAGCCTGCATGCGCATCCAGCGCTTTACCGCCTCGCTGAGCTGAACTGACGGCAGGCGGCGCCCCGTCGGCGCCTGCCGGCTCTTGCCGAAATCCAAAACCCGTGTGACGATGCCGCTCATGGCCTACGAGCGGCCTCAAGAGCCGTCGCGGCCATGCGACGGCCGCAGGCCGGCCGCCGCTCATCGCGAAACGCATGAGGGAGAGGCCAGTCATGGGAAAACGCGCAGGAGAAAGACGCACGGGACCGAAGTGCATAGCCATTGTCGGTCCCTTCGCAAGCGGCAAGACCACACTTCTCGAAGCAGTTGTTGCGCGCACCGGCGCGATCCCCAAACAAAACGCTGTCACATCCGGCCAGACCGTGGGTGATGCCTCAGCGGAGGCCCGCAGCCACGCGATGAGTGTGGAAGCGACCGTCGCAACGACCGAATTCATGGGCGAGACGATGACCTTCATCGATTGCCCGGGATCCGTCGAGTTCGCCTTCGAGGCAGAACCGGTTCTCGCGGCGGCCGACGTGGCAGTGGTGGTGGCCGAAGCGGACGAAAAGAAGGTGCCGGCACTTCAGCTCGTTCTGCGCCAGCTCGACGCGCTGGGCGTTCCCTGCATGCTTTTTCTCAACAAGATCGACAGGAGCGAGGCAAGCATTCGCGATACGCTGAAACTGCTTCAGCCCGCCAGCGCCAAACCGCTGCTTCTGCGCCAGATCGCACTGCGCAAGGACGGCATTATCGTTGGCTCGATCGATCTGGCGCTGGAGCGCGCTTACATCTACCGCGAGCATGCCGAGAGCGAAATCCAGCCGATCCCCGACGACGACAAGGCGCGCGAGATCGAAGCCCGTTTCTCGATGCTCGAAAAGCTCGCCGACCACGACGACGAGCTGATGGAACAGCTGCTTGAGGATATCGAGCCGCCGCGCGATGCCGTGTTCGACGATCTGGCTGCCGATTTGCGCGAAGGCGCGGTTGTGCCGGTGCTCATCGGCTCTGCCGAAAAGGGCAATGGCGTGCTGCGTCTTCTCAAGGCGCTGCGCCACGACGCGCCCGACGTTGCGGCAACCCGCGAAAGGCTCGGCGCCGAGGGCAGCAGACCTGCGGCGCAGATCGTAAAATCCTTCCACACACCTCACGGCGGCAAGCTCTCGATCGCGCGCATTCTTTCCGGCACCATTGCGGATGGCTCCGAGCTCACGACATCGTCAGGCCAGACGGTCAAGGTTTCCGGAATTTACCGCATGCTCGGCAAGGATCAGAACAAGCAGTCTTCCGCCGCCGAAGGCGATACGGTCGCGCTGGGAAAGCTCGACGATGCGGCGACGGGCGAAACGCTTTTCGCCGACAAGAACGCGCAATCGGGTTTCGTGGACATCGCGGCGCCCGCGCCTGTGTTCGCCATCGCGCTGCGTCCGCGCGAACGCAAGGACGAAGTCAAACTTTCTGCAGCTCTGCACAAGCTCAATGAAGAAGACCCGTCGCTGTCCGTGGAACACAATCAGGAAAGCGGGGAAACGATCCTCTCCGGCCACGGCGAAATGCATCTGCGGGTCGCGGTCGAGAAACTGGAGGGCAAATACCAGATACCGGTGCAGTCCTACCCACCGTCGATCCCCTACCGCGAAACGATCCGCAAGGGCACGACGCAACGCGGTCGGCACAAGAAGCAGTCCGGCGGCCACGGCCAATTCGGCGACGTGGTGATCGACATCAAGCCGCTGCCGCGCGGCTCGGGCTTCGAGTTCACCGACACGATCACCGGCGGCGTGGTCCCCAAGCAGTACATCCCCTCGGTCGAGACCGGCATTCGGGATTACCTGAAGACCGGGCCGCTCGGCTTTCCGGTGGTGGACATCGCCGTCAATCTGTCGGACGGCTCGTACCACTCGGTCGATTCTTCCGACATGGCCTTCCAGCAGGCGGCCAAGCTGGCGATGCGCGAAGGTATGGCCGCCTGCTCGCCGGTACTGCTCGAACCCATCTACAAGCTGGAGATCTTTACGACATCGGACGCCACCGCCCGGGTGACTGCACTTGTACCGCAGCACCGCGGCCAGATTCTGGGCTTCGACGCCCGCGAGGGATGGGACGGATGGGACGTTGTGGAAGCGCTGATGCCGCAGGCCGAAACGAGCAACCTTATCATCGAGCTACGGTCCGCAACGGCCGGCGTTGCCTCTTACAAGGCGACATTCGATCACATGGCCGAGCTGACCGGGCGCGCGGCCGACATGGTGCTCGACGCACAGGGCAAGGCAGCCTGACCCGCCGGTCGACGCTCTGTCCGATTTTCGTTGCTACAAAAAAAAGCGCCGGATCAAATGATCCGGCGAGTCGTTGGAGTGCCGTTAGGCAAAACCTCCAGAGGGGAACACTCAACGAATGCCAATGGGAGGAGGAATGCATTCGCGAGTGATTGAGATATGTGCATTTGCAGCCTAAATAACAAGCATCCCATTTTGCAATGCACCCATGCAGAATTGCATGGGTATCATTCACGGTTGAAAATCAGTCACTTGCACGATTTTTTTGCGATAATTGCACTGCCGAAATGCAGTGGGAAATCAGCAAGCAGGCTGATGTGCGCCTAAAATGACCAGCTTCTGGCCTTTGAAATCAGGAAATCGCGAAACACGTGGAGCCGCGCCTGCCCCTTCATAGCGTCGGGATAACAGAAGTAGGTATCGAACGAAGGCACCTCGGTTTCGGGCAGCAGCTGCACGAGGCCGGAGTTCTTGTCGACCATATAGTCGGGCAGCATCGCAATGCCCGCACCCCGCTGCACCGCGAGCTTTATCGACAGTATATTGTTGATCTGCAGGGAAGACGCCCGCTTGGCGCCATCGGTCCTGCCAGCCGTTTCCAGCCAGTTCATATCCGATAGATGCTGCGGCACCTGTTCGCCGAAGGTGACAATGCGGTGCCGGTCGAGTTCCTGGATCGAATTCGGCTTGCCATGCTTGTTCACATAAGCGGGCGAGGCGTAGAGGTGGAAGTGCACCGTGAAAAGCCGGCGCTGGATCAGATCCGGCTGCTGCGGCTGGCGCAGGCGGATGGCGCAATCGGCCTGACGCATGGTCAGGTCGAGTTCCTCGTTTGCAAGAATGAGATGCAGGTCGATCTCCGGATACAGATCGAGAAACTCCGGAATCCGTTCGGTTAGCCAGCCGGAACCGAGGCCGACCGTTGTGCTGACCCTGAGCACGCCGGACGGCAGGTCCTTTGTTTCCGTCAGCCGCAGCGTGACGTTTTCGAGCTTCATCAGCACTTCATGCGCAGTGCGGTAAAGCAGGTCGCCCTGCTCGGTCAGCACCAGGCCGCGCGCATGGCGGTGGAACAGCGGTACGCCCACTTCCTGCTCAAGCGCGCTTACCTGGCGCGAAATTGCCGATTGCGACAAGTGAAGGGTCTCGGCCGCATGGGTAAACGAGCCGGCCTCGGCCGCCGCGTGGAAAACCCGCAGCTTGTCCCAGTCAACCGCCATCGTCTTTGCCCCCGTATTCGTAGCCTGTGCCTATTCGGCGGCTTCCCTGTGCGCTCCCTGCTCGGCGAGGTAACGCTCCGCCTCCAGCGCCGCCATGCAGCCAAGACCGGCCGCGGTGACTGCCTGGCGAAAGATATCGTCGGTCACGTCGCCGGCTGCAAACACGCCTGGCACATCCGTCCGCGTCGAACCGGGATCGGTCCAGAGATAACCGTTCGGCTTGTGCTTCAGCTTGTCTTTGAAAAGTTCGACCGCGGGCGCGTGGCCGATCGCCACGAAGACGCCATGTACCGGCATCTCCGTCGTCGTACCTGTTTTCACGTTCTTCAGCACGACACCATTGACCGACGCAGGCAGCGGCGGCTTGCCGGCTTCGCCCTTAATCTCGTCAACGACGCTGTCCCAGACAACGGTGACGTTTTTCTTGGCGAAAAGGCGTTCTTGAAGAATGCGCTCCGCGCGCAACTCGTCGCGCCGGTGGACCAGCGTCACATGGCTGGCAAGATTGGAGAGGTAGAGCGCTTCCTCGACCGCGGTATTGCCGCCGCCGACCACAACGACGTCCTTGTCGCGGTAGAAGAAGCCGTCGCATGTGGCACAGGCGGAGACGCCGAAGCCCATGAATTTCTGCTCCGACGGCAGGCCGAGCCACTTCGCCTTCGCGCCGGTTGCGATGATCAGTGCGTCGCCTGTGTATTCGGTGCCCGAATCGCCGCGCGCACGAAACGGCCGCACCGAAAGATCGACCTCGACGATGACGTCATTGGCGATCTCGGCGCCGACATTTTCGGCCTGCTTCAGCATCTGTTCCATCAGCCAGGGGCCCTGAACGGGATCGGCAAAACCCGGGTAGTTCTCCACATCGGTGGTGATGGTGAGCTGGCCGCCCTGCTCCAGGCCGGCGACGAGAAGCGGCTTCAGCAGCGCGCGTGCGGCATAAATCGCCGCCGTGTATCCGGCGGGCCCGGAGCCAATGATCAGAACGGGCGCGTGACGGCTCGACATGTCAATTCCTTTCAAGGGTTCTGCGCTGGCGAACACGTCCGGCACTGCGGAAGCGAAGCGCATGCACGGCGCATATATGATCTAAGTGTCGGACCGCAGCCAAAGCAAGTCCAGCATGGCATTTCTCACAGGCTGCCCATTGTCGCAGTGCTTTGCCAATACCAGCGGATGGAATAGTTTCCCTGCCACTGATGGATTCGCGTCGAGGAAGCCGCCCGTGAAAGCCGATCTTGATGCCATCGACTGGAAGATTCTGCGTGAACTGCAGGACGATGGCCGAATGACCAATGTCGAGCTCTCGCGGCGCGTCGGAATTTCGGCGCCGCCTTGCCTGCGCCGGGTCAAGCGGCTGGAAGACAACGGCATGATCCGCAGCTATCGCGCGATACTCAACACGCCGGCGCTCGGCAAAGACGTGGTCGCCTTTTGCCAGATCGGCCTCCACCACCAGGCCGATGCCGAACTCAAGGCATTCGCCGAGCGCACGCGCCATTGGCCGATCGTGCGGCGCGCCTGGATGGTGTCGGGCGATTCCGACTTCCTGCTTCACTGCGTGGCGGACAACCTGACGGCCTTCCAGACCTTCGTGATCGAAGATCTGACCTCGGCGCCGAATGTCGACACCGTGCGCACGGCGCTGACCATCCGCCAAGTTAAGGACGAAGGGCTGGTCGCCATCAGCGCGCCATAGCGCCGGCGCGCTACACGAAGTCTACGCGCAGCACCTCGTAACCGCGCGCGCCGCCTGGCGCGTTGACCTCGATTGCATCGCCCACGCCCTTGCCGATCAGGGCCCGCGCGATCGGCGAGGAAATCGAGATACGGCCTGATTTCACGTCAGCTTCCTGGTCGCCGACGATCTGGTAGGTCTTTTCTTCTTCGGTATCCTCGTCGACCAGCACGACCGTGGCGCCGAACTTGATCTTGTCGCCGGAGAGTTTGGCCACGTCGATGACCTCGGCCCGGGTGGTCAGGTCCTCAAGCTCGACAATGCGCCCCTCATTGAGGCTCTGCGCCTCTTTGGCAGCGTGATATTCGGCATTTTCCGAAAGGTCGCCATGGGCGCGCGCTTCCGAAATCGCTTCGATGATCCGCGGACGCTCCTCCTGCTGACGCCAGCGCAACTCCTCCTGGAGCGAGCTGAAGCCGGAAGCGGTCATCGGAACCTTGTTCATATTCATACACCTCAGTTCAAGCCGCGCATTGCCTGTCCGGCAGCACGGCAAAAAGAAAACGGCCCGCAACGCTGGGCTGCGGACACGCTCCATCAGTCACCGGCTAATATAGCGATTCCAGTGCGATTTTCATCCCAAAAGTGATCAAATGGCAGATTGGAACAGCGCATCTGGCCCAAAACGCGTGAACGCAGCCGCACTCAGCAAGCTCATCCGTTCCGCAAATATGCACCGACAGCGCGATCGCCCTTGTCCTCGAACAATGCTCGCCTACTTTCTGCCGATGAATAGAATCCGTTTCATTGCCATGGCAGCCGCAGGGCTGCTCACTTCCACCGGGCTCGCAATTGCCCAGAGCCAGGCCATTCAGGCGGGCGCGCTGCCTGCCGTGGCGGAGACAATTATCACCGGCCTCGAAAATCCGTGGTCGCTGGAGTTTCTTCCCGATGGCGCAGCTCTGGTCACGGAAAGGCCGGGGCGGCTTCGCATTCTAGAGAACGGTGCTCTCTCGGAGCCGCTGACGGGCGTGCCGCGGGTCGTGGACAGCGGCCAGGGCGGCCTGCTCGACATCGCGCTGGCGAATGATTTTGCCTCTTCCGGCACAATCTACCTGTCTTATGCCGAACCGGGTTCGGGCGGCGCCGGTACGGCAATCGCCCGTGCCACGCTTGTGCGCGGTGAAACACCTGCGCTTCAGAATGTGCGCACGATCTTCTCGATGGACAAGAAAACCGGGGCAGGCCAGCATTTCGGGTCGCGCATCGTTGTCGCCCCGGACGGCACGCTGTTCTTCACGATCGGCGACCGCGGCGACCGCGAACGGGCACAGGACTTTTCCGACCATGCAGGCGCAGTGCTGCGCATTGCGCCGGACGGCTCGGTACCGGACGGCAATCCCTGGGCAGGCGACGCCGGCGTAATGCCCGAGCTGTGGTCGAAAGGGCACCGCAACCCGCAAGGTGCCGTATGGGACCCGGTGACTGAAGCGCTCTGGACGGTCGAGCATGGCGCGCGCGGCGGCGACGAGGTCAACCGCCCGCAGGCGGGCCTCAATTACGGCTGGCCGGTCATCAGCTATGGGCGCCACTATACGGGTTTCAAGATCGGCGTCGGCACCGAAGCCGACGGCTATGAGCAGCCGATATTCTACTGGGACCCTTCAATCGCCCCTTCGGGCATGGCCGTTTATGACGGCGCAATGTTCCCCGAATGGAGAGGCGATTTTCTGATCGGCGCCCTGCGCGCCGAACTGGTGGCCCGGCTGGACAGGGATGCAGACGGCAATATCGTTGGCGAAGAGCGGCTGTTCGAAGGCCGCTTCGGCCGCATTCGCGATGTGAAGGTCGCGCCCGACGGCGCGGTTTGGCTGGTCACTGACGAAAGCGACGGCGCCGTGATACGGATCAGCCGAGGCGACTGAAAAAAAGAGGCGGGCCGTGGCCCGCCTTCCCCTGACTGGAGGCGTTTTGCCTCTTAGATTTGTTTCAGGTGATCGTCGATCTGGCGTTCGAGCTCCAGATATTCCGCGCAGCCCGTGCCGCAGCGATCGGCGATTTCCCGCAACTGGGCGCGCGCCGATGCGACGTCGCCAAGCTGCAGATACGCCTCACCCATATATTCACGCGCCAGCGTGAAGTCGGGATCGAGCCTCAGCGCTTCCTCATAATAGCCGAGCCCGACGGCAATGCGGCCCTGCTTGCGATGCGAATAGCCGAGGTAATTGAGGACGCGGGGATCGCCATTCGCTGCAATCGTGCTCAGTACCGTAATAGCCTCGCCATAACGGCCAGCCTGCGCAAACGCACGTCCAGCCTCGTAAAGAGTGTCTTCGTCGAGCCTGCTTTCCTCAGGATCGACGCACTTTTTCATCTGCTCGCTGTAGACCTTGCCGCCTTTGCATTCAGCGGAGGCGTTGGTGCCACCGCCGTCTCCGGCGGCAAATGCCGAGCCGCCGCCAACAGCAATCAGCAGCGCCGCAGCTCCTGCCATAATGGGAGTTCGCATTCGCATGCTCCTTCAATAGCCACCTCAGCCCTGACGAACCCTAACGTTTCCCGGCAGCGTGAAAAATCAAAATGCCGTTACGGAAGAGTCCCGTTACGCGCTGTCATCCTTTGTGACGGTGGCGGACATGGCCATGTCACGGTCAATGTGCACACCGGTGAGAATGAAATTCACCAAACCAACAGCGGCATTGGCGGTTGCGGCAGCGTTGAGCGCGGCAATGGGCGCGGGAATTTCGGGCAGCGCATGGGGAACGACCGTGAATTTGCCCGAGCAAATGCGCGCGCCGGGCGCCAGGCCCCAGACCGGCGAGCGTCTCGCGGCGGTTTCCGCCGTGCCCTCGCCACGGCCATCGCAGACCGTTTTCGAAACAGAGCCGATGACCGGCGGTCTGCCGGGCAGCGAGCATGCCTGCCGCGCACGTCTGATCGCCCTCGGCGTCAGCTTCGAGGCGATGCCGGAAATCGATGGCGAAGGTGCGTGCGGCATCCCTTACCCAGTCAAGGTCACGTCGCTGGGAGACGATGTCGGTCTTCAGCCCGCAGGCGTGATGAACTGCGCTACGGCTGAGGCCGCGGCTCGACTTGTCGCCGACGCGGCGCAGCCGGCGGCCAGTCGCAACTTCGGTGAAAAAATAGAGCAGGTGCGGCATGCCTCGGCCTATGTCTGCCGCCTGCGCGCGAGCGGTGAAAAACTATCCGAGCACGCCAGGGGAAATGCGCTCGACATATCTGCTTTCGTTTTGAGCGACGGGCACATCGTGGAGGTACGGAAGCACGAGGCAGCGGATGAAGCGGAGCGGCTGTTCCAGCGCGCAGTCAGAAACGCCGCATGCGGTCCGTTCAAGACCGTCCTTGGACCGGGTACCGATCCCGATCACGCAACCCACTTTCACCTCGACCTGGCCGAGCGGCGCAGCGGTTCGACTTACTGCCGGTAAGCCGCCCGCATGGTAAACGCGGCCGCTGAGACTTCCTTTACAATTCGCCTTTAATTTTAGCCGCTCTTTGCGAGAACGAGAGGGGACAGGTACATGCGTACCCCCTGGTTCGCGGCGAGGCACGGCCGCGCGCACAAAAAATCCCGCCTTGGAATGGCGGCAACCTTTGCCGCGCTGGCCGCAGCAGCGGCCATAGCCACGTCATGTTCTCCTAGCGGTGTGATGACACTGACCCCGCAAGTCGACATCAGAGAGACATCGTCCGTCTCCGCCGCCCCGGCGCGTGGCCTGCAGCGGCTGGTTCCTTCCAATCCCATGATGGCGGGTTTCCCGCGCTGGACCCAGCCTCGCGAGCCGGGCGTCATGCCATCCGAAGAGGTTGCATGCCGCCAGGAACTCCGGCGCATCGGCGTAAAATACCAGGACCTGGCGCCCATCGACGATGGCGGTGCCTGCCGCGTCGACTATCCGGTCAAAGTGTTTGCGCTGTCCGGCGGGATTGCCATGCAGCCGGCGGCAACGCTGTCCTGCGACATGGCGCTGGCTTTCGCGAAATGGACCAAACATGAACTCGCCCCAACGGCGCGGACCCGCTACCTGACCGGCATCGGCGCGATCCACCAGGGCTCAAGTTACTCCTGCCGCAAAATCGCCGGCACCAGCACGCCCTCCGAGCACTCCAAGGGCAATGCGCTCGACGTGATGAAGATCGAGCTGAAAAACGGCCGGGATATCGACGTGCGCAAGCCGGGCTTCTTCAAGTTCCGCGAAAAAAGCCTGCTCAAGGCAGTCAGGGCCGGCGGCTGCGAGTATTTCAACACCGTGCTTGGGCCCGGCTACAATGCCGACCACGCCGACCACTTCCATTTCGACATCAAGGAACGCCGCAACGGCTACGTAGCCTGCAAGTAGCGCACCGGCCCACAAGACCGTCGCATTGCGCGAACCGGGATGCTAAGCACCGCATATGCTTGCGGTACAGATTGCCATCGTTGCCGGCCTGATTCTCCTGAACGGCCTCCTCGCCATGTCAGAACTCGCGGTCGTTTCCTCGCGGCCGTCACGGCTGGCGGCGCGAAAGAAGGAGGGCCGCCGCGGGGCTGCGCGCGCGCTCGCGCTGGCCGCCGATCCCGGCCGGTTTCTCTCGACAGTCCAGATCGGCATCACGCTCGTGGGTGTCCTTTCCGGCGCCTTCTCAGGCTCCACGCTCGGCCTTCGCCTGGCCGCCGTTCTTGAGGAAGCCGGGCTGACACCGGGAATGGCCAACACACTCGGTGTGGGCGGGGTAGTGGCAATCATCACCTATTTCTCGCTGGTGGTCGGCGAGCTGGTGCCGAAGCAGATCGCGCTGCGCAATCCCGAGCGGATTGCGATGATGGTCGCCCCTTTGATGACGCTGCTGGCCAAGCTCGCGGCACCGCTGGTGTGGCTGCTCGATTTCTCGGGGCGCATCGTATTGCTGCTTATCGGACAGTCCGGGCGGGAAGACAGCCGCGTCACCGACGAGGAAATCAGCAGCCTGATTGCGGAAGCCGAAACGCAGGGCACGATCGAGACGGACGAGCGCCGCATGATCGCCGGCGTAATGCGGCTCGGCGACCGCGCCGTGCGCGCGCTCATGACCCCGCGCAGCGAAGTGGCATGGCTCAACCTGGACGCGGATCGCAAAACACTCAGGCGGCAACTGATGGAGACCAGGCACTCGCGCCTGCCCGCGGCAAACGGCACCATCGATAACGTGGTCGGCGTCGTTCACACACGCGAACTTCTCGCCGCGCTTTTGTCGCGCAAACCATTCGACCCAAGGCAATACCTGCACACCGCACCCATCGTCCACGACAATGCCGACGCTCTGGATGTTCTTGCGACGCTGCGCGAGGCCGACGTCACGATGGCGCTCGTGCACGACGAATATGGGGCATTCGAAGGACTGGTGACGCCGGCAGATGTGCTTGAGACGATTGCCGGAGTATTCAAGGCCGATCTCGACGCCGAGGGCCCGCCCGCGGTTCAGCGCGCCGATGGCTCCTGGCTGATCGCGGGATACATGCAGGCCGACGAGATGGCTGAAACGCTCGGTTTCGTCTTGCCGGTACGCCGGGACTACGACACGGTGGCCGGGTTTCTGCTGTCGTTTCTCCACCATCTGCCGGCAAGCGGCGAAACGGTCGACGCGCATGGCTGGCGTTTCGAAGTGGTGGACATGGACGGGCGCCGCATCGACAAGCTCATCGCTTCGCGGCTGCCGGCAACCCACCGCGAACAGCCCGCCTGACCGGCGGGCCTTCGCGGCCGGGCTTCAGGCTGCTTTTGCCGTTGCGGCGTCGGCCGCCCGCGCAGACTTCAGTGCCGATGTCCACCAGCCGAGCTGGTCGAGCAGCGCATCGGCACTCTCGTTGAGATAGTCGAAATCGGCGAGCTTCTTGCCGTTCTTGACGACGTCCATGTAGACCGGGAACATGATGTGCACGCCGTTGCGGATGGGCGCCATCTGCAATTCGATGGCGTTGAGACGCAGCTGCTCGATCGCACGCGCGCCGCCGACGCCGCCGTAACCGACAAACGCCGCCGTTTTCCCGTTCCACTGCGCATAGGCATAGTCGAGCGCGTTCTTGAGTACAGCGGTCGGGCCGCGATTATATTCCGCTGCCGTGAAGATGAAGCCGTCGAACTCCGCGACCTTGTCTTGCCAGGCCTTCGCGGCCTCGCTTTCGACCGGCGCGTAGGCAGGCGACGTGCTCTCGTCAAAGAGCGGCAGCGCGAAATCGCGCAGATCGACAAGCTCGACGTCGAAATCGGCCTTTGCCCTGGCGCGATCGAATATCCACTGCGCGGGATGGTCGGCGAAACGGCCGGGTCGGGTTGACCCGACGACTATGGCTATCTTGGGTTTGGACATCGTGTGTTTCCTTGTTGGCTGCGTTGCGGAACAAGCTCGCCAGATGGAAACTACGCTGCGGCATGGCAACCGGGCGATCGGTTGACAGTGAGTCAACGTCGGACCGGATACCAGGTGCCTCCGGCCTATTCCGGCGGGATCTCTTTCGGTTTCCCGTCATCATCGAGCGCGACCATGATTATGTCGGCATGCGTGACACGTTCCATGACCTCGGACAGATAACGCTGCGCCCAAGCCTCTACCTGCAATGTCATCGAGGTGCGGCCGATGCGGGTGATACTGATGTAGACACCAAGCGTATCGCCGACCTTCATTGGTTTGGCGAATGACATCTCCTTCACGGCGGCGGTGACCACGCGCCCTTTGGCGCGCTCGGCCGCACGGATGCCGCAGGCCAGATCCATCTGTGCCATCACCCAGCCGCCGAAAATATCTCCAGCCGCATTCGCGTCGGCCGGCATGGCAAGCGTGCGCAGTGTCAGGTCTCCAACCGGCGTAGCGGCATCCGCAACCATGTCGTCGTCTCCGTAAAAGCCCTGGGCGGGCGGGCGTTCCCACCGTTCTTAGCGGATTTGCCTGCCAGGTGCGCGCGGTGGTGCCAAAACGGTCGAAATATTCACAGGCGGTGACGCAAAGACCCGGTGACGCCGCCACCTGCGCGGCGCTAGTCTCGTCCGGTCTGGGAGGAGCATGCCGGCCTGAATGCAGGAGTTCGATTACATAATAGTCGGAGCGGGCTCCGCGGGTTGCGTCGTCGCCAACAGGCTGACGGCAAGCGGACAATACTCGGTGCTTTTGCTTGAAGCCGGCGGCACCGACCGCCGCTTCTTTGTCCAGATGCCGCTCGGCTACGGCAAGACCTTTTTCGACGCACGCATCAACTGGAAATATCAGGCCGAACCCGACCCCGGTCTTGCCGGCAATGCCGACTGGTGGCCGCGCGGCAAGCTGCTCGGCGGTTCGAGCTCCATCAACGCCATGGTCTGGATCAGAGGCCAGCGGGCCGACTATGACGGCTGGCGCGCCGCCGGCAATGTCGGGTGGGGTTTCGACGATCTGCTGCCGGTGTTCAGGGCAATCGAGCACGATCAGGCAGGCGACGAAATGCGGGGCAAAGGCGGCCCGGTTCACGTCAGCGATATCACGCCCTTCGTGCATCCCCTGGTGCGCAGCTACCTGCAGGCTGCGCAGCAGGCAGGGCTGCCCGATTGCGGCAATCTGAGCAGCGGCGACAGCGAAAGTGCAGGCATCTACCAGATCAACACCAAGGGCGGCCGGCGAATGTCGTCGGCGCGCGCATTCCTGCGGCCTGCGCTGAGGCGGTCGAACCTCAAGCTGGTGACCAACGCGCTGGCGGCCAGGGTCACCTTCGATGGCAAACGCGCAACCGGGGTGGAATACGGCGTTGGAAACAGGCGCCTCTCGGCCCGGGTCCGGCGTGAGGTCATTCTGTGCGGGGGCTCCGTGAATTCACCGCAACTGCTCGAACTGTCAGGCATCGGCGACCCCGCAATTCTGGGTCCTCTCGGCATCGAAACGCTTCATGCAAACCGGCATGTCGGCAGCAATCTCGCAGACCATCTCGGCATCAACTACACCTGGAAGGCGCGGATACCGACGCTGAACCAGATACTGCGGCCATGGTGGGGCAAGCTCGCTGCCGGCAGCCGCTATCTGCTGATGGGCAGCGGTCCGCTGTCGATGGGCATCAATCAGGGTGGCGGGTTCTTCCGCACCGGACCGGATCAGCCGCGCCCCAACATGCAGCTCTATTTCCAGGCATTCTCGACCGTCATCCCGAAGCCCGGCGAGCGCCCCATCCTGACGCCGGACCCCTGGCCGGGCTATTCGATCGGCCTGTCGAACTGCCGGCCGACCAGCCGGGGTTCGATACATATCCGTTCGCGCGAGCCAAGCGCGCCGCCGCGCATAACCGCGAATGCCTTCTCCACCGCACATGACGTCGACGAAATGCTGGCTGCGGTGAAGTTCCTGCGCCGCATTGCGTCCCAGCCGGCGCTTGCCGATCTGACCGTCGAAGAGGTCCTGCCGGGCAGCATCTGTGCTTCCGACGGTGAACTGGTGGACGATTTCCGACGTCGGTCGGGTACCGTCTACCATCCAGTGTCTACCTGCCGCATGGGGCCGGACGCAGCGCTGTCAGTTGTCGATCCCCGGCTTCGGGTGCACGGTGTCGACGGGCTGCGGGTGATCGACGCGTCGGTCTTTCCCGAAATCATAAGCGCCAATACCAATGCGACGGCGATGGCGATCGGCGCGAAAGGCGCCGACCTCGTGCTCGAGGACGCCCGCTGAGAATTTGCGGCAAAGGAAGGCCTAGGCTTGCGCGCGGCCCGCAAGATTGCGGTGGATCAGCGGGCCTTTGAGCTGGCCCAGCGCCCCGTCGGCAATCTCGAGGCCAAGCATTCGGTTGGGGTCGACCGGCCCGGGCATGATGATCTGTCCGTTCGCCAGTCTGGCAAAACCGAGCTGGCCGTAATAAGGCGCATCCCCGACCAGGAGTACGGCGCTTTGGCCCGCCGCTTTGGCGGCTTCAATCGCGAGCTTCACGAGTTTGCGCCCGATACCGACATTCTTGTGTGCCGGGCGCACCGCAAGCGGACCGAGCAGCAGAGCGCTGCCGGCGCCCGCCGAAACATGCGTCATTCGCACCGACCCCACGACTTCGCCGGCCGAAGTTGCAGCTACGAAGGATAGCTCCATATCGTGCGGCCCGCCCTCGCGGATGCGATAGGCCGCCCGCGTATAGCGGCCCGGTCCAAACGCTTCGGCGTTGATTTCTTCGATTGCGGGATCATGCGCCGGGTCTTCCGGCAGATACACGATTTCCGTGATGCTCATCGCAGTGCTTCCGTTCGCGAATAGGGTTTGCGCAAGGCGCGCGTTGTCGTTCGCGCCCTCAGGCGCGGTCACCCATTCGTCGTCGCAGGAAGCTCTTCGCGATGCCCATACTGTCCCCCGGAAACCGAGCGCAGCGTGACTAACACCGTTTATGCCGCCGCACAATCGGATGTTTTGGGCATGATGAACGCACATAGCTGTTGACGGTCAGTTTACCTGCGACGCCTTTCGCCGATTGTCCCGCTCGCCTACATCCGGACCAGCGAAAGGATGGCACGATGGGTATGCTCGTAGACGGCGTCTGGCAGAAGGGCTGGATCAACACCAAGAAAAGCGGCGGACGCTTTGTTCGCTCGCAATCGCAGTGGCGCGACTGGGTTACAGCAGACGGAAAGCCGGCCCAAGGGCGCGAACGCGGCTTCAAAGCCGAACCGGGCCGTTACCATCTCTACGTCTCCCATGCCTGCCCATGGGCCCACCGCACGTTGATATTGCGCAAGCTGAAGAAGCTTGAAGACGTCATCTCTGTATCGGCGGTTCACCATTTCATGGGCGATGACGGATGGACATTCGAGGCTGGCGACGGCGCCACGGGCGATCCTCTCTACGGCAGCGAATTTCTGCACCAGATCTACACCCGGGCGGACCCCGCCTATTCCGGGCGTGTGACGGTGCCGGTGCTCTGGGACCGCAATGAGGAAACGATCGTTTCCAACGAATCGTCCGAGATTATCCGGATGCTCAACAGCGCTTTCGACGAGTGGGGCGACGGGTCGATCGATTTCTACCCCGAGCCGCTTCGGTCAGACATCGACGCGGTTAACGACCTCGTCTACGGCGCAATCAACAATGGCGTTTACCGCACAGGCTTCGCAACGACGCAGGAAGCCTATGAAGAGGCCTATGGCGAACTCTTCAAAGCACTCGATGTCGTCGAGGGCAGGCTTGCGGCGGGCCGCTACCTGGTCGCAGACACGCTCACCGAGGCCGACTGGCGGCTGTTTACCACGCTCATCCGCTTCGACGCGGTCTACTATTCGCACTTCAAATGCAACCGGCAGCGGATCGGCGACTACCCGAACCTTTCAAACTACCTGCGTGAACTCTACCAGATGCCGGGAATTGCCGAGACGGTGAACATGCATCACATCAAACACCACTATTACGCGAGCCACGAGAGCGTGAACCCGACGCGCATCGTTCCTCTCGGGCCGGAGCTTGATTTCAACGCACCCCACGACAGAGCGCGCCTGAATGCAGCGGCCTGAGTTCCTACCCGCAAGCTCACCGATTGACCTCAGGCGCTGGGAAAATTCTGCCTCAGAAGTTGACTACATAACGCCCTGAGTTCTGCATTGCGCCCGTGTTGTGCAGGTACCAGAACCCCATTCCAGAACCTGGACGCACTCAAGTTTCCAGCTCGATCCGCATTTTTCTCATAAATACCAACCATTTGTATTTGCAAAAGAAAATAGACTTGAAACCGTCACTTGCCATCATGCTATTTTCTTACTGACTCAAATTTAGTTATAGTATTTTAAGTTGTTATTTAAGGAGGCACCGAATGACTGCTACCAGAATGGCATCCGAAGTCCGATTCCCCTATGGTCTGGTACTTCCCTATGCAGGGCGCATTAGAAGCGAAGATACATCGGAACTGAAAAAACACGGCTGGTATCTTTGCGACGGTAGCGAGGTTTCAAGAGAATTACCGGGATTTGAGGTAATCGGGACAATCTACGGCGTTGGCGATCAAACCAACACGTTCAATGTCCCTGATTACCGAGGTAGATTCTTGCGTGGTGTTGATAACCCAACTGGCAGCAACTCGGCTGGGCGCGACCCTGACTCGGACGGCAGGTATGGAACCAACGGAGGCGCGAAGGGTACAGAGGTTGGTTCGGTGCAAGAAGATGCTTATCAGGAGCATCAACACGCACTAGCAAGTGTAAAATCAGCCGGTCACCAACCAGCTGTAGGCCACCCTCATGGCTACAAAGAAGGAGAATACGGGTTTAGCATCAGCGCAACCGAGGGCTCGACGGGTAGAATAACGAACGAAACTCGTCCGAAAAATTCGTATATCAACTATATTGTATTCCTTGGGAGGTAACTCGAATTATTCATGTTGCTAGGGAGTTTTGAGGTATAACTTGGACGCCGAAACGCTGTGCGCTCGGTTCTGGTTGATTTCTTCTCAACCGGCACCGGACCCCACGGCGTCCAGAGGACGATGGGCCGTCGCTGCGTGTGACTGAGATCAATAACGATTTGTTCCAAGGTGTAATCTCCCGAAACCGTATCTAGGTTCGCAATTGCGACAGTCCCGAGGCAATTCACTCAAATCGCCGTTATCAAACCATTACCAGTAGGGAGATGCATCCTCGCCATCCAGAATTTCTGCGATGCGCCGCCGCGTGCCGAGGGTGGTGTCCGCCGGCAGATCGGAGATTGGAAAGAACCCCGCCTCGGCAATTTCCCGGTCGGCGCGCTTGGCGCCCTCCAGCGAGAAGCCCGTGATGAGATAGAGCAGAACGTGGTCACGTTTGCTGGCGTGGCGGTTGAAATGAACCGACTTCAGTTCGGGCCGTGCAATGAGGCGAATGTTGCCTTCCTCGCGCAATTCGCGCTCCAGGGCCTCAAGCGCTGTCTCGCCGGTTTCGACGCCGCCGCCAGGCAGTTGGAACCCGGGCACATAGGTGTGCTTTACGAGGAAGACGCTGTTTGTCTCGCGGTTGAGCACCAGCCCGCGCACACCGAACGTCATCGGGCGGCGGATGAGAAACAGAAGATGAAAAAGCCTTCTGCGGAACCCGGACCAGATCGCCGGCGCCTTTCGCGGCAAGTCCTGCTCAGCCATTGCGGGTGAACCCGATCCCTTCTGAATGGATTGTGTTTGCCCGTCCTGCCACTAGAAAGGACCAATGTTCCGGCTTGCCCATCTCTCCGATATCCATCTTGGACCCCTGCCCGGTGTAACCTATCGCCAGCTCGCATCAAAGCGGATCACGGGATACATCAACTGGCAGCGCAACCGCCGCCGCAACCTGCATGAGGGTGTGACCGAGCGGCTGCTGTCCGACATGGCTTCCTTCGAACCCGACCACGTCGCGATAACCGGCGATCTGGTCAATCTCGCCCTGGACGCGGAACTCGAAATGGCACAGCTGTGGCTCGAATCGCTCGGCCCGTCGCATGGTGTTTCAGTCGTTCCGGGCAACCACGACGCCTATGTGCCGGGCGCGCTCGAACGCGCCTGCCGCACCTGGGACAAATGGATGCGTGCCGACATGGCGCCGGCAATCACCACCCGGCACGGCTTTCCCTACCTGCAAAGGCGCGGCCCGCTTGCGGTTATCGGCGTTTCATCCGCTGTGGCGACTGCGCCGTTTATGGCGAGCGGCTCATTTTCGTCCGAGCAGGCCAGGGGCCTTGCGGAACTGCTCGAAAAAGCCGGCGCGGAGAACCTCTTTCGCGTCATCATGATCCACCACCCGCCCGTGCGGGGCGCCACGGCAACGCACAAACGGCTCTACGGCATTCGGCGGTTTCAGAAGGTGCTGCGCAAGGCCGGGGCGGAACTGGTCATACACGGACACACCCATCTTGCCACAACTCACTGGATCGCGGGCAAAGACGGGCGTGTTCCGGTCGTCGGTGTGGCGGCCGCCGGTCAGGGCCCCGGTAGTTCGAAACCGGCTGCACAGTACAATCTGTTCGACATCGACGGGAAACCGGGCGCCTGGCGGCTCACCCTTCAACGGCGTGGTCTGAAGGGCGAGGCGATCGATCCGGTCACGATTGCCAGCGAGGACTTGAGGTAAACCCTCGCCGGTCACAGATCGACTTTGATCGTTCCGCCTTCCTCTAAGGCCCTTGAGCAGCACAGCACGATCCGGCTCTGGCGTTCCTTTGCCGAAAGAACATAGTCGCGATGCTCGACCTCGCCGCCGGAGTAGTTGCAGGCGCATACGCCGCAAATCCCGTCCGAACATTTGGTCGATATCGGTATCCCGTTCTCGGCAAGCACATCGGTCGCCGACTTTTCGGCCGACACCTCGATGGTACGGCCCGTCTTCGTCAGTTCGATCAGGAAAGGCGTGTTGACGTAGTCGGGCGGCTCGGGAACGGTGAAATACTCGCGGCTGAGCGCTTCTTCCGGCCAGCCATTGTTGCGCGCCGCCTCGAAGACCGCGTCCATGTAGCGGTCGCTGCCGCATGTGTAGAGTTTCATGCCTGGACGGAACGCCGGAATGGTCCTGGCGAGGTCTGCCCGGCCGCTCTCGCGCGAGAAGTGACAGGTGACCTTGTCGGCCCAGGGCGCGGCCTCCACTTCGCCCGCAAAACCGCACCCTTCGCGTGTTGCCGCGCTGTAGTGGAAGGTGAACGGGCGGCCCAGCGCATGCAGGCGGTGTGCCATGGTGATCAGCGGCGTCACGCCGATGCCGCCGGCCATGAGCACCGAGAATTCAGCGCTTTCATCGAGCGGAAAGTGGTTGCGCGGATCGGAGATGAAAATCCGGCGGCCTTCACGGAAGACCCGATGCATCAGCAGCGAGCCGCCGCGCCCCTTTGACTCCCGCTGGATACCGAGCACGTAACGCCCGTTGTCAGCCGGGTCGCCGGCAAGGGAATATTGCCGCTGATATTCGGGCGCAATCACCACATCGACGTGTGCGCCGGCATCGAAGCGCGGCAACGGCTGGCCGTTTACAGCCGAAAGCTCGAACCGCACGACATCCGGCGACAGGTCTTCGCGTTTGCTGATGACAACCGGAAACACCGGCGGCCTCTCATCGCCCTCGGGCGCGCGGGCAGGCACGAGATCCGACGTTTCGCCGCGATCGAGCCTTTCGCGATACTCATCCGGCGTCAGCATCGAACGATAACGTTTGATGCCTTCTTCGCGGTCGAGCGGCTGAACAACCGGGTAAGGCCGCGGCATGACGTCGGCCGGGTAGACGGCAAGCGTCTGGTCCTCGTAGCGCAGATCGATATCGACATTGAGCCCGCGTTCGTTCACGGCCCCCGCCTTCAGATAGCGCCCTTCGGTCTGCGACAATTCGATGTCCCACCACCATTTCTTGACCGGATTGATCGAGCCATGGCCGAGACGGTCGTCCAGCTCGGCAAGGATGCGCGCGCTCTTGGGAAAGCTGATGGCCATGCGCCTGAATGCGGCGTCGGAAAACAGCCCCTCGAGGTTCCACGGGCAGGTCTTCATGCACCGCCCGCACATGCCGCCAGCCGAATTCGTGAGCCGGTAGCGGGCACACTTCTCCGCATCCGATTTCCAGATCTCATAGCCGTTATACATCAGCTTGGGACCGGCGGTGATGGCACCGGACGGGCATTCGCGGGCGCATTTGTTGCAGTTGTTGCAGAAGGTCTGCAGCCCGAAATCGATCGGCCGGTCATGGTCCATCGGCATCGAGGTGGTGACAACGCCCGATTTCAGGCGCGGCCCAAGATAGGGGTTGAGGATAACCTCGCCGATCCTGCTGACCTCGCCCAGGCCCGACAGGAGCAGAAGCGGCGGCTGCAGCACGTCGCCATCGATGACCGAGTGCACACGCGCCGAATAACCCAGCCGCCGAACCTGCTCGGCCACAACGCCTCCGAGCAGCGAAAAGCGCAGATAGGCGCGCATCGACTGTGCGACCGAAATCCAGTCGTCGCCGCTGGCGCCTTCCATGGTCTCGTGACCCTGGTCGATCAGGATCGAAATGCCGTTGTCGTGATATGGCGTAATCGGATTGCCACCGGCGTCGTGCGAGTAATACGCCCACTCCGGCACGCGTGACAGGCCCACCGCATCGCTGGACAGAAAATAGGCTGAAGCCTTGAGGTTTTCGGCATTGCGTTTGGGATCATGCGTCTCGGGCGCAACCGGCCCACGGGCATCACCGAACTGAAGCAGCAGCAACGCCCCCAGCGCACGCCTGGCGCAGGCGCCGATAGGGCTCTTCATCACATACATGCCGCCCTTGGCCGCTTCCTGGACCGACTTGCCCATATCGCCGAACAGCGCCCGGGCAAAAAAGTCCGCCCGCTTCGGGAAGCGCGGCACACGCTCCTCGTCGATGAAAGTCGTCGGCTCGTCGCGCCGCCGGATCGTCTCGAAAGGGTAAGGCCCCATGCGGAATTCGCGGTCGTGAAAAGGCTCGGCCGTTGACTGCTTGCGCGCCGTACCTTTGCCGACCCACCACGAAGGACCGTGCGAACGCAGCCCGTTGCGCCCGCCCTCTGCCGCGAGCGGCGCATCGGGTTCCATGGCCATCGTCGTGGTTATGGCAGCGAGGCCGAAACGCCGGCCGACAAAGGCGTTTTCGATTTCTGCACTGCCGTTGACGCCGGCAAGCCCTGCCGAAACCGCAAGCCGGCGCAGGTCGATTTCCGACGTGGTTGCGGTGTGGGCGCGCGCCTCGAAGCCAAGCATGCGCAGATAATTGGCCAGAACGACCGCGCAGTTGGCGCTCAAAAGCGCCGCGCGCTGCGGCTGGATACCGCGAAACCACTCGGTCCCGGGCTCATCTTTTCGCGGTTCGCGTGTATGTTCGACAAGGAAGACGACCGCATGCGTATGGTGCCTGACCGGCTCCAGTTTGGCACGCGCGGACTCCAGAATATCGGCATAGATCGCGTCGATACCAGCCGCAAACGACTTCGGTCCGCCCGCTTCCAGCTCCTGCTTGAGCTGGTCGATCATCGGGTTCCGGTATGGCGCGGTCAGAAAATGATCGTCTTCCAGTTGAGCCACGCCCACCATGGCGGCATCGAAATAGTAGCCGGCTGCCTTCATGTGTCGGGCGCGCTCGCCTGGATCGGCCGGTACTTCCGCTTCGCCATGAACTATTGCCCCGTCGCGCACGGTATCGAACATGCCCATGAAGCGGCCCATCGCATGCGACATGGAACGCGGGTCCGGATGATCGAATGACAGCGCCTCGGCTTCCGGAAGCTGCTTCAGGTCGACGGCCCGGTCGCTGCGCGCGAGCCTTTCCAGAGGAAACGGCCCCAGATGGACCGGCCGGTTCTTGTAGGAGAAGAAGCGCATGTCAGCGATCTCGATTCATGATTCAGGTCACAGCTTGGTAAGGCGTTCATGTTCGTCGGCGCTCAATGCATCGAGTGCATGCATGAACTGAGCCGTCATCTCCGGGCTTAGCTTGGTCATGAAATGACGGTGCATCTCGTCGACTGCGACACGCGCCCGCGTGAGAACGTCCTGTCCGGAATCGCTCAGCGAAAGCGCGATCGTGCGCCCGTCGCCGCTGCCGCCATTGCGGCAGACCAGCCCTTTTGCCGCCATGTCCTTGAGCAGACGCGACGTCGCCGGGCGGGTGATGCCGATATAGTCGGCGAGCTCGGAGGGATTTGTGATACCCTCGTCGCCAACCCCGGTGAGCACGCACCACATCAGACGGGTGAGGCCGAATGGCGCAATGCCGCGCTCAAGCCGTGTCTGCATGATGCGCGACAAACGCGACACCCTGTAACCCAATCTCCGGTGGAGTTCATATTCTCGCATGTCCACTGCCCTTCGAAATTAAACTTGACGAACTAATTAACATTGTCAATCATCTGATTACCGAGGGTAACTAAATTCAGGCAGTCATCGCCCTGCGAATCCCCTCGACCTTGGGAGGATACCAATGCTTAACAAGATTCTGGCGGCAGCAGCCGTCGCGATATTGGTGTGCGCCGCGCCGACGCACGCTTCCGAACTCAAACTCGCACACTTCATGTCGCCGCAGCATCCGATGGATCGCCATGTCATGACCCCGCTCGCCGAGCGCGTGGCCGCCGCCTCCAATGGCGAACTGACGATCAAGATCTACCCGGGCGGAGAACTGGGCGCGGGTCCCAATCAGCAGTACCGCCGTGCCGTGACCGGCATCGCGGATATCGCGTTCAACCTTCCGCAGTACACGCCGGCTCAGTTCAAGCGCTCGGTTCTGTTGCACGTGCCGGGTCTGTTCACCTCGCCGGAACAGGCGACGGCCACGATCTGGGACAAGATGGATGCGCTGAACGAAGATTTCTCCGAAGTTAAGCTGCTCGCATACTGGACCAACAACCCCTCGATTCTTTTCACGCGCGAGCGCGCGGTTCGTTCGCTTTCCGACATGAGTGGCCTGAAAGTTCGCATTCCGGACCCGGTTTCCGCCTCCATCGTCGAGGCCTGGGGCGCCATTCCGGTTTCACTGCCGGCGACCGAAACCTACAACGCCCTCAGCACCGGCATCGTCGATGCCGTTCTGATCGACGCGTCGGCGGTCGGCTCGTACAAGCTGCATGAAATCACCAAATACGTCACAACCGACATTCCCGGCGCACTGTCCACGTTCACGCTGATCATGAACAAGGGCGCATGGGACGGCCTGAGTGAAGAACAGCGCGGCATACTCGCGGCCGAGACCGGCAAAGAGCTGTCGATGGAGGCTGCTGCCGCGTTCAAGGGTGCGGGCAACAAGGGCATGGAGATGCTCGCCGCCGCCAATATCGAGCTGATCGAGTTGGGCGATACGGAGCGCGCTGCTTTCATTAACGCCATGCAGGGGCCGGTTTCGGAGTTTCTGACCTCCGAGGGCAACAACAGCGGTTTTGACGGCCCCGCCTTTGTCGACGGGTTCCGTACCGCGAACTGAGCCGGTCGATGAACCGCAATGAACACGATGAGCTCCCGGAGGTTCCCGGGGGCTCGTCCCCGCTGATGCCCGCCGAAAAATGGCTGGTTTCGGCTCTGCAGTTCCTGGGCGGCATCGCACTTGGCGCCCTGGCTTTGCTCACCGTTGCAGACGCCTTGCTGCGCTCTTTCGCCAACCGGCCGATCCTGGGCGGCAACGACATGGTTCAGGTACTGCTGGTCCTGGTTGTCGCCGCATCCATCCCGCTTTGCATTCACGCAGGGCGCGCCATCGCGATCGAGATGATCTTGGAGCGGCTGCCGGCAGGTCCCCGCGTGGTCATTACCAAAATGTCGGATCTCTTGTGCGCAACTGTCCTGGCCGTCCTGTCCTGGCGCTGCGCCATCAATGCGAGCCAGGCGGCACTTTTCGGTGAAACAACGATGCTTCTTCAGATACCGTTCGGGCCCTTCTACTGGTGCCTCGCCGTGTCATTCGCGCTCAGCGCCCTGCTGTTTGCGCTGAAGTTTGCAGGCTGGAGACTTGCTCAATGAGTTCCGTGACGATCGGCCTGCTTGGCTTCGCTGGCCTGTTCGGCCTCATGGCCGCCGGGGTGCCGGTCGGCCTCGCCCTGCTTGCATCCGGTCTGGTCGGAACCATTGCGCTCGCAGGTTGGACATCTGCGGCATACACGCTTTCCGGGCAGGCATTTGCGACGGCGGCCCATTACGAACTTTCGGTTCTGCCGCTTTTTATCCTGATGGGTAACCTCGCTTCGCGCTCGGGCCTGAGCAGGGATCTCTACGAAGTCGCATATCGCTGGATTGGCCACCTGCGCGGCGGGCTGGCCGGAGCCACCGTCCTGGGTTGCGCGGGGTTTGCCGCACTGTCCGGCTCGTCGATCGCATCCGCGGTAACAATGGGCCGCGTTGCCTACCCCAACATGCGCAGGTTCGGTTATGGCGGCAAACTCGCAACAGGCACGATTGCCGCCGGCGGCACGCTCGGCATCCTCATTCCGCCCTCGACCGGCTTTGTGCTCTACGCAACGTTGACGGAGCAGTCGATCGGGCGCCTCTTCATGGCCGGCATTCTTCCCGGGCTGCTGCTGACGGCGCTGTTCCTCATTGCCATCGCCATCATCGTGCGCCTGCGGCCGGAAGAAGGCCCGGCCGGAACGCCTTCCGACTGGCGCGAGCGCTTGCGTGCGACACGGAGAGCATTCGGCATCACGGCCATCGTGCTGCTGACCATCGGCGGCATCTACGGCGGCATCTTCACGCCGGTCGAAGCCGCCGGCGTAGGCGCCGCGTTTGCCTTCGTGATGCTTGTCGTGCGCGGCATGTTCAGCATTTCGGCCATGACCGACGTTATGGCCGACACGCTGCGCACCACCGGCATGTGTTTCCTGATCCTGATCGGCGCCAACGTCTTTTCGCCGTTTATCGCGCTGACCGGCCTCCCCGCGGTCGTCGCAGAGCTTTTCGCGGCTTCGCCTCTCGGCCCCTATACGATGCTGCTGCTCATCATCGCCGTCTACGCGCTGCTGGGCATGGTGATCGAAGGGCTGTCGCTGATGGTCATCACCTTGCCGATCGTCTACCCGCTAATCCTCGGGCTGGGTTTCGATCCGATCTGGTTCGGCGTTGTCATGGTGATCGTGCTGGAGATGGGGTTGATCAGTCCCCCGGTCGGCGTCAATTGCTTCGTCGTCTCGACAATCGCACGCGACGTGAAGCTGGAAACCGTCTTCGCCGGAGTCATGCCGTTCTGGGCAGCAATGATCGTGGCAATTCTGCTGCTCGTCGCGTTTCCGCAGATCGCGCTTCTGATGCCGAACTCAATGTTCAACCAGTTGCCCTGACGGCCCGTGCAGGCCTCAGTTGAGGCCCAGCACAGACGTGATTTCCGGAACCCGGTCACGCAGCAGCGCCAGGGTTGTTGCACCGCCGATCAGCACGCCAATGATGATCAGCGCCAGACCGGACAGGGCCTCGCCAGCCCTGCTCCGCTTCGCCGCTTCATCGCTCGCGGCGGCATCCGCTTGTCCGGAAGCCAACGGTGAAGGACGCGCGGCAGTGCGCTCCTCCGGTTCCTCAAGCTGCCGTTTACGTTCCACGATCCGTTCAGCCACATATCGGGTGACGGCATCCGCGACGGGAGCGGCGTCTTCGGCTTCCGCGAGGACGACACGACCGGCGCGCGTGTCGCGCAGAAAGCGATAGGTGCGGCGATCACGGGCAATAGCGACATAAGCGACGGCGTCGATCCAGAACCGCGGCTGCACACCTGAGGAAATCGCAAAGTCGAAGGTCTCGTCATCCGCCGGCACATCTTCGATAACGTCCTGAAGTTCCTGTTTCAGTACGTCCAGACGGGCACGCTGCAGATCGCGGATTTCATGAACGACATCGTCACGATCGGCACGTGCAGACTTGGCCTCCAGAATCGCCGCCGACAACCGCCGCACATTGTCCTGTTCTATCGCCTTTTCGGTGTTGTCACTCATGGCTCTGCTTTCGAAACCGTTTACTAAGGTAAACAGAATCTTAGCACATCGAAGCGGACCTGTGTGTGCAGCGCGTCAACAAGGTTTACGGGCTGGCCCGGGCGCGCTCAGCGCGCGTTTCTTGCGATCAATTCCGAAACGAAATCAGGCACTTCCTGTGGCAGCATATGGCCCACGCCTTCAAGCAGGTGCAGCGCAAATTGCGGCGGCAGTGCGGCGGTTTGGGCAACGGGAAGGACATTGTCGATGGTACCCCAGCCGACCGCGACCGGCATTCTGAGCCCGGCCATGCGTTCGCGCGGAATGGCTCCCTGCCGCCCGTCACGCGTGATCGACCGTGAGAGCGCGACCAGCGCATCTGCCTGACCGTCGGCTGAACGCCAGGCCGCAAGGTCCGCCACCGCATCGTCGTCCACCTGCGTATCCCAGCCGGTCATGGCCTCAAGCGTTGCCCGCAAATCACCCGGCGAAACAGCTGCGGCGGAGCGGCCGAGCAGCCTGGCATTGATCTGCGGACCGAACCCGCCAGGCGCGAAGAGAGACAAGGACGCAATGCGTTGCGGTGCTTCCAGCGCCATAAGCACAGCAACGGCCCCGCCCATGGAGTGACCGGCAACATGAAATTGCTCGATGCCCCGGCGCGTCAGATCGGCCAGCACCGCGTCGACCGCGACTTTCGGTTTGCCGGTTTCGGGCCAGGGATGCGAGTTGCGGTGGCCGGGCAGGTCGTAGGCGAGGATGCGGCAGTGCTTTGAAAGCAGCGGGATGACCGCATCCCACGTCGCGTGGCTGCCGCCGAACCCATGCAGCAGAACGACGGGCGGACCGGAGCTGCCGACTTCAAGCGCAAACAACCTCATCGCTACTGCACCTCCGCCACGGTCAAGAATAGTGGAGGGGCCGGCGCGGCTGGCACCGGCCCCGGCCGCTCATTCGGCAAGCATCAAAATCCGGTTCGCGGCAGAAACCACGGCTTCGAGCGATGCCGCCACGATGTTGGTGCTGATACCGACACCGAAAAGTTTCCCGCCCGGATGTTCCATTTCCATGTAGCACACAGCTGCCGCATTGGAGCCGCGCTGCATGGAGTGTTCGGAATAGTCGATCACCGAAAGATCGACACCGATATGTTTGGAAAGCGCATCGACAAAACCGTCGATAGGGCCGGTACCGACGCCCGAAATGGTGATTTCCTTGCCATTGTCGACAATTTGCGCCTCCACCGCCCGGCGGCCTTTGACCGTGGTATCCGGGAAGGTCTGGTGATCGACGAATTTGAGCCGCGCCGAAGGCTGGTCGACATAAGCCTCGAGAAACTCCTCATAGATGCGTTTCGAGGGCAGTTCGCGCCCCTCGCCGTCGGTGATCGCCTGGATCGACTGGCTGAATTCGACCTGCAGGCTGCGCGGCAGGTTGAGGCCGTAGTCGGCCTGCAGCACATATGCGATGCCGCCTTTGCCCGACTGCGAATTGATCCGGATGATCGCCTCATAGCTGCGCCCGACATCCTGCGGGTCGATGGGCAGATAGGGCACCTCCCAGAGCGGTTTGTTGGCCTTCCTGAAAGCCTTCATCCCCTTGTTGATGGCATCCTGGTGCGACCCGGAGAACGCCGTATAGACGAGCTCGCCGACATAGGGATGGCGCTCGGGAATCCGCAGCTGGTTGGAATATTCATACACATCCTTGATGCGCGTAATGTCCGAGCAGTCGAGTTCGGGATCGACCCCTTGCGTGTACATGTTGAGCGCCAGCGTGACGATGTCGACATTGCCGGTGCGCTCGCCATTGCCGAAGAGCGTTCCTTCCACGCGGTCGGCACCCGCCATCAGGCCGAGCTCCGTCGCCGCGATGCCCGTGCCGCGGTCATTATGCGGGTGAAGCGATACGATGACGCTGTCGCGCCGGTCGATATTGCGGCACATCCACTCGATGCGGTCGGCATAGATATTGGGGGTCGACATCTCGACCGTGGACGGCAGATTGATGATCAGCTTGTCGTCGGGCGTCGGCTGAACAACCTCGATGACGGCATTGCAGATATCGAGCGCGACATCGAGCTCCGTGCCGGTGAAGCTCTCGGGCGAATACTGGAACCGGTAGCCGCCGCCAGCAGCCGCAGCCATGTCGGTGATCATCTTGGCCGCGTCGGTCGCGATCTGCTTGATGCCGGCGACATCCTTTTCGAACACGACCCGGCGCTGCAGTTCGCTGGTCGAGTTGTAGAAGTGGACGATCGGCTGATGCGCGCCTTCCAGTGCTTCGAAGGTGCGCTTGATGAGTTCTGGACGGCACTGCACCAGCACCTGCAGCGACACGTCCTTCGGCACACCGGCTTCGTTGATGGCCCAGCGGGCGAAGTCGAAATCGGTTTGCGAGGCGGAGGGAAACCCGATCTCGATTTCCTTGAAGCCCATATCGAGCAGCAGCGCGAACATGCGCGCCTTGCGTTCATGCCCCATGGGGTCGATCAGCGCCTGATTGCCGTCACGCAGATCGACGGAACACCAGACCGGCGCGGTTTCGATCTGCTTCGAGGGCCAGGTGCGGTCGCTGAGCGTGACTTGCTGATAGTGTTCGTATTTGCGGGCTGCCCCGGGCATTCCTGCCATGGGTCGGGCGGAAGATGGCGTTTCTTCGCGTTTATTCATCTTTATGGCTCCGGCTGTGTCCCGGCTGAAGATGCTCGGCGACACGGTATGAATTGCTGATCTGATTGATAAGGAGCATCAGGCCGCGGCGGCCCATTCGACCGCCGGGCGCTCCTCTTCAGCGAGCCCGGCGATCGCCGCTAAGGCCGAGTAGACGGAGCGTCGAAAAGAGCGCGCGCATGGTCTCGCCCGCGAAAGCGTGCTTGCGAGTAACCAGATATGTGCTGCGCATCGACATGAGCGGCGTGATAGCGCGAAGGCTGCGCCGAGGCAAGTGCGGACGCCTTGGCAGGTGTCAAAGCGCCCCCGCGGCGGATCAGGCGTTGGCGGTTTGGCCAGGCACGGCTGCCATCGGCACTGGAGCGTCCTGCGGCGTCTCATGGCTCAGCACCACGACGACGGCGCCCACGGGAACGCGGCTGTAGAGATCCAGAATGTCCTGATTGAACAATCGGATGCAGCCCGACGATATCGCCTTGCCGATCGACCAGGCCTCCGTCGTTCCATGAATGCGGTAGAGCGTGTCCACCCCGCCCTGGAACAGGTAGAGCGCACGCGGACCGAGCGGGTTGGTCAGCCCCGGCTCCATGCCTCCGGCAAGCGGGCCATAGCGCGCCGGTTCCCGTTTGATCATTGACTGGGTTGGCGTCCAGCGCGGCCACTGAGCCTTGCGCGCAACCGTGGCCCTGCCCTCGAACTCCAGACCTGCCTTGCCCACGCCGATGCCGTAGCGCATCGCCTTGCGGTTTTCCTGCACAAGATAGAGGAAACAGTTCGGCGTATCGATCACGATCGTTCCGGGGGCTTCGGGGCCATGATAGGCAACTTGCTGGCGCAGATACTGCGTTTCAACCTTGCTGATGTCGGTGGCCGGCAGGGGAAAGCGCTCATCCGGTTTGGGGCCGTACATGGCGACGTAATACGGATCCGGGCCGGCTGGCTTGAGCGGCTGGCGCGCGGTAACGCAGCCGGTAACTGCCGGAGCCAAGGCGATGGTGAGTGAATGACGCAGGAACTGGCGGCGGGATAAGGACATAACAGACGAAACCATGCTTCTTTGCGGCCGCCGACGCGCGGCCTGTGAAGGCCGAGTTGCCCGTGAAAGATGGCGGAGGTCTGTGCCAAAGGCGTCCAAAAGAAGGCACGCCGGGCAGTGTGGCGCGCGAGCCACAAGCCGCATGGCTGCCATGCAAAAAAGCCGCTACTCGCGAACGCTTTTCGCGACCAGCCGCGCGAGGCTTGGGCCCATCAGAAGCACGATCAGAAAGCGCAGCATCTGCAACGCCATGACGAAGGAAAGGTCGACGCCATCGGCGGCCGCGGCAATGATGGCGACCGAATCCATGCCGCCCGGGCTTGTGGCGAGATAAGCCGTCAGCGGATCGACCCCGGCGAACTGTGCCAGCAGAAACGCGACAAGCCCGCAAATCGCGATCAGAGCCAGTATCGAGGCAGTCACCTGCCGCAGGGAGCGGCGGATCTGCGAAATGGTTTCGCGGTTGAAACGCAGACCGATGGTCAGCCCGACCGCGCCGTAGCTCGCTGCAAGCAGCCACTCGGGAAGCTGGAAATCGACCCCCGCGCCGATATGAAGCGCGAAGGCAACCAGAAGCGTTCCGATGAATTGCGGCGAGGCAAACCGCAGCAGCTTGCCGACAAAAGGCCCTGCGATCACGACGAAGACAGTCGCCGCGAAGGGCACGGCTTCGATCGGCGGAAACCACACCGTCTGAATATCCCCGGCATCGCCGACCCATAACCGCGCAATGATCGCAGCCGCGGCGGTTACGAGCACGACCCGGTAATACTGCATGAAGGCGACAAGCCGCTGGTCGGCACCGAAGGCACCTGCCATGAGCACCATGGCCGATGCCGCGCCGGGCGCCGAACCCCAGACGGCGGTGGTTCCGGGAAGAATTTTCCAGAAGCTGATCAGCCAGCCGAGCAGGCTGCTTGCCGCCAGAGTGATCACCACGCTGCCGACCAGAAGCGGCCAGTTGGCGAGAAATGCCGGCAGAAACTCCGGCGAAAGCGACGAAGCGATAAGACACGCCACAACCGCCTGCGCGACGACGAAAAAGCCATGCGGCATGCGGATCGTCGCGCCGCTGACCCCGAACAGGATAGCGCACAACATTGGCCCGACGAGGAATGCGGCAGGGAACTGCGCCGCTTCCAGCGCAAGAGCCACGCCGCCCGAGAGAACGGCGAGCGCTGCCCACTGAATTGCGCGCGGCAGTTTGGCAATGCCGGCCATGCCCGTCACGCGAACGGCACCGCACTGGAGCCGGCGGGCAGTTTCGCCTCATGTTCCGGTTCGACATGAATGAGAACGCGCACCGACGGTATTTCGGCTTGCAGGGCCTCCTCGATACGGTCGCAGATCACATGGCTGTCCCTCACCGTCATGTCCGCGTCGACGACAAGGTGAAATTCGATGAAGGTCGCGCGACCGGCGATCCGCGTCTTGAGATCATGTACTTCGATGGCGCCTTTTGAGACGGCGGAGATAATATCGCGGATACGGATATGATCCTCAAGTCCGACGGCGCGATCCATGAGCCCGTCGACCGACGTCGAGATGACCTTCCAGCCCTGCCATAAAATATTGAGCGCCACGATGAGTGCCAACACCGAGTCGAGCCAGAACCAGCCGGTCAGCACGGCACAGATCAGTCCAACGATCACACCGACGGAGGTCGCCACATCCGAAAACAGATGACGGCTGTCGGCATCGAGCGCCGGCGATTTGTGGGCGCGCGCGGCCCGCAAAAGCACGGTTGCCCAGGCCGTATTCACCACCGTAGCCACGCCGTTGACCGCAAGCCCCGTCCACGGAGCATCGAGTACGACCGGCGTCTGCCAGGCGCGCCAGACCTCGAAGACGATCAGCAATGCGGCAATGACAATCAGGACACCTTCCAGCACGGCCGAGAAGTATTCGGCTTTGTGATGACCGTGCTGGTGCGTCTGGTCCGCCGGCTTGTGCGAAAGCCTGATCGCCCAGAGCGCGGCGACGGCGGCAATCACATTGACGATCGATTCCAGCGCGTCCGACAACAGCGCGACCGAGCCGGTCATCCGCCATGCGACGAACTTCAGCGCCATGACCGCGAAGGCGATCACGATCGACCAGCTCGCAAGCGCCCGGACGCGCCTCTTCGACATCAGCTTGTCTCCAGTCAGGCAGCCTTCGCCCCAGCCTTGCGGGGCAGGTGCGCAACCACGTTCTCGATCATGCGCATGCCGGCATTCTGTCCGAGCGACATAATGGATTCGGGGTGAAACTGCACTGCGGCAATCGGAGCACTGCTATGTTCGATTGCCATCACCACTCCGTCCTCGGTTTCAGCGGTGATCGTAAACTCCGGCGGCAGCTTGACGGGATCGGCGAAAATCGAGTGGTAGCGCCCGACCGTCACTTCGCTCGGCAGCCCCGAGAACACGATGCCCGGCTCGTTGATCCTGATGCGCGAGGGTTTGCCATGCATCGGCTCGCGGAGCTGTCGCAACTCGCCGCCAAAGGCTTCTGCCAGCGCCTGCAAACCAAGGCACACGCCGAATATCGGCAGATTTCGTGCCCGCGACCTTTCAATCGTGGCTTTGCAATCGAAATCCTTCGGCGACCCTGGCCCAGGTGAAAGCACGACGAGATCGGGATCGATCCGGTCGAACACGGCGTCCGATACCGGCGAGCGAACGGTGGACACCTGCGCCCCGGTCTGACGGAAGTAGTTCGCCAGCGTGTGGACGAAGCTGTCCTCGTGATCGACAAGCAGGATCGAAAGCCCGTCGCCGACACGGGCCGCGCTTCGTTCGGCACTGGGCGCATTTCCTCCAGTGGCATCGCGGATCGCTGAAAGCATCGCGGAAGCCTTGAGCTCGGTCTCCGCCTCTTCTTCTTCCGGGTTGGAATCGTTGAGCAGCGTCGCTCCGGCCCGCACCTCCGCCAGTCCGTCCTTGATGCGGATCGTTCGCAGTGTCAGCCCGGTATTCAGATTGCCGTTGAAATGCACCATTCCGACCGCGCCGCCATACCATCCGCGTGCGCTCTTCTCGTTGTTTTCGATGAAGCGCATCGCCCAAAGTTTGGGCGCGCCGGTTACCGTCACGGCCCAGGCGTGGCTGAGAAAGGCATCGAACGCGTCCATGCCTTCGCGCAGTCTGCCCTCGATATGATCGACGGTGTGAATGAGACGCGAATACATCTCGATCTGACGCCGACCGATCACGCGCACCGAGCCTGGCTCGCAGACACGGCTTTTGTCGTTGCGGTCGACGTCGGAGCACATGGTGAGTTCCGACTCGTCCTTCTTCGAATTGAGCAGCTTCAGGATCTGCTCGCTGTCGGAAATGGCGTCGTCGCCGCGGCGGATGGTGCCCGAAATCGGACAGGTCTCGACGCGCCGGCCAGACACCCGCACGAACATCTCGGGCGACGCGCCGATCAGATATTCGCGCTCGCCCAGATTGATGAAGAAGGAATAGGGCGACGGGTTTATCGCCTTCAGACGGCGCGAGATTTGCGACGGTTTGGATTCGCATCGTTCGTAAAACAGCTGTCCGGGCACGACTTCGAAAAGGTCGCCGCGCCGGAAGCTTTCTTTTGCCTTCTCGACCAGTCGTGCATATTCGCCGGGCTCGTGGTCGCCGCGTGGCGGAATGGCCGCCGCCGGCGCGAACGGTACTTCATCACCACCACGCTCAAGCCCCTCGGTCGAATAGCCGGCGCCGGAGAAGTCATACCGGTCGTGCCATGCCCTGGCGGCGTGGTGATCGACGACCAGAATTTCGTCGGGCAGGTAGAGTACGAGGTCGCGCTGGCTTTCGCCGCGCTCGAGCTTCTGTTCGATCGGGTCGAACTGCAGCGCCAGATCGTAGCCGAAAGCGCCGTAGAAACCGAGATTGTCGTCTTGATCGCAGCGGAACAGATCGACAAGCACACGCAGCACGGAAAACACCGTCGGCGCGCGCGAGCGTTCCTCTTCGGCGACAATGCGTTTCGGCTCGGCAACATGCAATCTGACGCTGTGCTCAGTTACCTCGTCAACCGACAGGTCGTCCTTGCCGGTCAAGGCGTCGGCAATAAGCGGGACAAGTACCGCGCCGCGCGCATTCAGCGCTTCGATGCGCACAGCGCGTCCTCGTGCCGTAATGCCGAGCGGCGGATCCACGATCGCGGTATCCCAGCGCGTATAACGCCCCGGATACTCGTAGTTGGAAGAAAACACACAGCCACGCCGCGAATCCAGCGCATCGACATATTTGTCTATTGCGCCCTCATAAGGCGTCTCGTGACGCCGCCGCGTGATCGTGACACCGCCCTTTGTCACGAAGCGTTCCGCGCCGTCTTCGAGCGTTTCGATCACCATTTTTCAGTCTCCGTCCTTCGCCTGGGGCGGGACATAAAAAATGGCCGCCCGGTTATCCCGTTGCGGCCAACATGTCTTCAGAACACGCGTTTCGTCAGCCGCTAGGAGCAGCCCCACCACCAGTTGTTGTTGGTCGAAATCGCGTTCATGGCGAAATCAATAGCGGCGAAAGCTCTGCCGCGCAACTCATGATGCGCCTATTCGGGTTCACCCCAGCGGCGCGCGTGAAGCCAGTCGAAAACCAGCCAGGAAATGGCCGCCCATGCAGTACCGAGAGCCCAGCCGGCAAGAACGTCGCTCGGCCAGTGGACACCGAGATAAATGCGGCTCGTGCCCACCGCGAGCGCCAGTAAAATCGCGGCCGTGATCACATAGATACGAATAAGTGGCTTGCCGACGAAGAGAACGATGAGCGCCGCAAGCGTCAGGTAAACGACGGTCGCCATCGTCGCGTGGCCGCTCGGGAAGCTCGCCGTGAACGTATCCACAAGGTGGTTCACCAGGTCCGGCCGTGGCCTCGCGTAGACGAGCTTGAGCAACTGGCTGAGTACGGTACCGGCACCGATGGACCCAAGCAGATAGGCAGCCGGGCCGAACTTCCGCGACAAAAGCAGATAGCCTGCCACCGAGGCGATCAGCACGGTGAGCACGGGATAGCCGCCAAGCGCGGTGATTTCTGCAACCGTTTCCTCAAACCACGGCGGACCGAGGGGATCGGCAGGGTTTTGGGGGTTACGGAACCACAGCAGGATTGCCCGGTCGAGAACGACGATCTCTTCGCTTCGAACCGCATTTGCGATGCGCAGGAATACAAAAGCCGCCGCGGCGATGCAGGTGAGAAGCGCAACGGGGACCGCGGCCCTGCGCCGCGTCGTGGAGGCATCAATGTTCATTTGCGTGCGGCTCGGCCATTTTTCGCACGCGCCTTCACCTGCGCGGCTGCGGCGCGGACCCGCTTCAGGTCAAACTCAGAGGTCAGAGCCGCTTCGGCTCTTTGCAGCGATATCCTGGAGTATTTCAGCGCGGCCGACTGGAAGCGGCTGTCGCCATTGCATGCGAGCGCGCCATAGGCTTTCTGCAGCCGTATCTGCACCTCGGCCAGATGTGCTCCGTCGCGCGCAATCGGTACCAGCATGTCCTCAAACAGTTCCTCGATACGGATCGGCGGAACGTAGACATTTCCGAACCGCGGTCCCGTACCTTCGCCACGGTCCGCGTTGGCCCAAATGGAGAGAACCCTTACCGCACGGCCGATGACGTCGATTGCGGTTCCCGGGTCGTTGATGCCGGGCGACAGGGCGCGCGAGGCGATTTCGGCCAGCACACACAGGCCGAAACGCGGATCCTGGTCGAAGGAGCGGTCATTGGCGATGGTGAAAGCACTGGCAATGTGTGCCGGGTCGAAATCGCCCTTCGCGCCCGTTACCCAGGCAATCGGGCGGTTGAGGTCGGCGAAGGTGCCGGGCAGTGCGCCGAGATAGACGCGCGCACCGAACTCCCCTGCCCTCGACGAGATCGCACCGATGTCGACATGCTGCACATAGCCGATCCTCGCCGCGAATACAGGTCGTGCATTGTCGGGCAGCGGCTTGCTGCCGTCCCAGCGCACGCCGCCCAGATTCGGCATGTCGGCACGGGCTCTCATTGCATGCGTAACGGCCTTCTCAACCTCCTCCGTGGTTTCACCAACCCGGCCGAGGCGGATCAGATAGTCGATCCACCGCAGCAATGTGACCACGATGAGAAGGATGACCAGAATTGTCACGGCAAACAGGATGACCCGCCCCTGCTCGCCATAGGCATTCATGGAAAGCGTGACGATGCCGACGACAGAGAACAGGAACGAACCCACGAATGTCGCGAGAACGTTGAGCGTTGTGCGGTCCTCGATCAGAAGTTTGGTGGCACGCGGCGTGACGCTCGTGGAAGCCGCCGAATAGGACGCGACCATGGTGGACAGCGAAAAGGTTGTGACCGCCAGCATGCTCGTCGCGATGATGTTGAGGATGTTGTCGACCGCATCCGCGCCGATCTTCGCCGAAAGACCACTGGGAAGATAAGGCGTGATCACGATCGAGATCAGCGCGGCGGCAACCGCCAGCAGCGATATCAGCGTGGCGCGCAACCACAGCCGACGTGTCAGGCGCCAGAGCAGCCAGCCCCACTTCGCGATTGTCGGTCGCCCGAAAGTGTCCATCCCGTTCGTATGACCGCTGGCTGAATTGAGTGCAACCGGTTAGCAGCCGAGCATGGCGGGCACGTTCGTCCGTCTATCGGGCGCGGTGCTAAAACAGTCCTTCGATCAGGCCGTCATCGTTAAGGAAAATCTTCTCCGAGGCGGGCGTGCGCGGCAGGCCGGGCATGGTCATGATCTCACCGCAGATGGCGACGACGAAACCCGCTCCCGCCGACAGGCGTACTTCGCGCACCGGCACAACATGATCGACCGGCGCACCGCGAAGGTTGGGGTCGGTCGAGAAGGAATATTGGGTCTTTGCCATGCAGACCGGCAGATTGCCGTAGCCGGCCTCTTCCCATTGCTGAAGCTGGGCGCGCACGCTTTTGTCGGCAATCGCTTCCGATCCGCGATAGATGCGTTTCACGATGGTGTTGATCTTTTCAAAGAGCGGCATGTCATCCGGATAGAGCGGCGAAAACTGCGCCATGCCGCTATCTGCCAGCTCGACGACCTTGTGCGCGAGATCGACGGTGCCTTCCGAGCCCTTTGCCCAGTGCCGGCACAGAATTGCTTCGGCCCCCTGTGCTGCGACGTATTTTTTCACCGCGTCGATCTCGGCGTCCGTGTCGGCAACAAAATGATTGATCGCGACGACGGCCGGCACGCCGAACTGCTTCACATTTTCGATGTGACGACCAAGGTTTGCGCAGCCCTTGGTGACGGCCTTCGCGTCTTCCTTGCCCAGGTCTTCCTTCTTGACCCCACCGTTCATTTTCAGCGCGCGCACGGTAGCGACGATGACGACCGCCGACGGCTTGAGCCCGGCCTTGCGGCACTTGATATCGAAGAACTTCTCCGCCCCGAGATCGGCGCCGAAACCGGCTTCGGTGACCACGTAGTCGGCGAGCTTCAGCGCCGTCTGCGTCGCCACAACGGAATTGCAGCCATGCGCGATGTTGGCGAACGGACCGCCATGCACGAAGGCAGGGTTGTTCTCCAGCGTCTGCACCAGATTGGGCGACATCGCGTCTTTCAGCAGCACCGCCATCGCGCGGTCGGCCTTGATGTCACGCGCATAGACCGCGGTCTTGTCGCGGCGGTAGGCAACGATGATGTCGCCAAGGCGCTTTTCGAGATCGGCGAGATCGGTCGCCAGGCACAGGATCGCCATCACCTCGGAAGCAACGGTGATGTCGAAGCCGGTCTCGCGGGGGAAACCGTTCGCCACACCGCCGAGCGAAACGTTGATCTGGCGTAAGGCACGGTCGTTCATGTCCATCACCCGCCGCCAGGTAACGCGGCGAATATCGATGCCGAGCTCGTTGCCCCAATAGATGTGGTTGTCGATCATCGCCGACAGGAGATTGTGCGCGGTCGTGATGGCGTGGAAATCGCCCGTGAAGTGGAGGTTCATGTCCTCCATCGGCACGATCTGCGCATAGCCTCCGCCTGCGGCACCGCCCTTCATGCCGAAATTCGGCCCCAGCGAGGCCTCGCGAATACAGATCGCCGCATTCTTGCCGATCCGGTTGAGACCGTCGCCAAGACCCACGGTTGTGGTTGTCTTGCCTTCGCCGGCCGGCGTCGGGTTGATCGCCGTCACCAGGATCAGCTTGCCGTCTTTCTCGCCGCGCTTGGAAGCGATGAACTCGGATGACAGTTTTGCCTTGTCATGCCCGAACGGCAGGAGATGTTCTGACGGAATGCCGAGTTTGGCGCCGATCTCCATGATCGGCTTTTTCTTCGCCGCCCGAGCGATTTCGATATCGGACTTTACCTCGGCCATTCGACTGCCTCCCCTTGATGTGTCGTGGTTTGCCTGACGTGCAATCGCGTCCGGCCGTTCTCAACAACGGCGGACGACAATCGGACTAAATCCAAGTCGCGCCGCCCGCCATTCAGAAACTGCCGTTAAATGCACGGAATGCGACAGGCCGGGCGCACAGGCGTATCCGCTGCCCTCTCGACAGTAGAGGGCCAATCGCAGTTCGCTATCTGTCCAGGACGTCCCTGATCTCGGTCAGGTTGGTGCGCACCCTGAGCACGTAGAAGCCCATCGTCGCCAGGTGCGTCGGCATGATCCAGCCGGCCTCGCGGCCATTGGAAATGATCAGCGGCTGCAGCTGCAGTGCGGCTTCGAACTGATCGTCCAGCCGGTCCCACAGTGGTGCAAGGCCGCGCGATTGCACGATGTCATGGAAATCGGCGCGTGCCGCCCTCATGATCCCGTAATAGCCGTAGAGCTGTCCGAAGCTGAACCAGAACCGGTCGTCGGCGCGGGTATCGAACCAGCCGCGATTGTAGTTTTCCGACCGCTCGCGAAGAATGTCGGAGGTCGAGCCGATATCGTTGGCGATGCGGTCGATAAAGGTGAGCAGATTGTCGGCACGCCCGTCGAAGGTGGCATCGCAGCTTCCAAGCTTGCCGTTGAAATTGGCGAGGTCGCGAATAGCCGAGCGATAGAAGGACGGTGTCGGGGTTTTCGGGCCGAACGGGTTCAGGCCGAAATACCAGGTCTCCTCGTCGAACTGCATATTGCCGCGTGCATCCTGCAGGTTCTGGTCCACCTGCGACGTACCGCGAACGCGTCCGAGCGTATCGACAAGCTCGACTGTCGTGCGCCTTACCGCCTGGTTGATGCCGCGCTGGAACGACGCCTTGTTGTCGAGAAAAGGCGTGTGATCCCAGTCGACGCCGAAAAGGCCGAGCTTGTAGAGCAGCATGGAAGAAATCCACGCGTTCTGGTTCACATTGAGGTCGATCAGGTCGGCCGTTACGTCCGCGATCGCCGAACGGCTGCAGGTGCCGGCGGCATCAGCCACCTCGGCGCCGGCCGAGTTGTTGCGCTGATTGAATTCATACGCCGTCGCGTATTTGACATCGAAACCCGTCCAACTCTGCGAGTTCCAGACGAAATAGACGTAGAGCCCGGCAAGCACGAGCAGGAAAATGCCGATCGGCCCCTTGATCAGCCAGCCGCGCCGCGCATACCAGCGTCCAGCGGCGAGGAACGGCCACATGATCCAGGCCACCAGCAAGCCGATGCCGCGCCCCAGCGCATGAAAGATACGGGTGAAGAAATTCACGATTGGATCAAGCATGTCCGGCCGGTCCCTGTTCAGTCCTCAAGCCCGTAGAGACGTGCCCGGAACCCATCTTTGTCACTGAGATATGTGCTTTTGAGCGTATCGACAACATAACGCCGCCAAACGGCATCGAATTGGCCGTAATCGGCATAAAAGCCCTGCTTGTTGAAGACGTAACGCGACAGAAAATCGCTCGGCACGAAATCCGAGATCAGCCGGTTGGTCAGCCAGGCGTCGGGGTGATCGGGCTTGGCGCGTACGACCAGAAAGCGGAACTCAGGCCGGATTTCATCTACCCGCAAATGGCCGAGTTGGGCGAGTTCGCGCTTCGCCGCGTTGAGAAACGGAAAGCGGCCGTCGCCGTTGATCATGTCTGCATTGGCATGGATCCAGCTTTGCAGCCACACGCGATCGAGCCCGCCGATGTCCTGTTTGGGTTCTTTCCGGTGAACCAGCTCGCGCACGACCAGCCCGGCGCGGTGTTCCAGATAATCCGCCTTTTCCATCCATGACGCGCGCGGCAGATCGAGCCGGCCGGTCGAGGCGAGAAAATGGAAAACACGGGCCGGGTCGCGCAGCGACAGATAGCTCACCTGCCAGGGTCGCGAACGGCGGAAACCGGGTGCCGTCGGGTCGCAAATGACGGTCGTCACATCCGGATCGATGAAAACATAAAGCCCGCCGAAATGGCTGGTCCAGTAAGCGTTGTGGCGAAACACCACCTGGTCCGGCACCAGCGTGTTTTCGCGGATGTCGCCGGTGACCTTTGCAAGGTCGACCATGCGCTCCAGCATCTTGTCGTCGCGCCAGGCCTCGGGCTCCATCTTCAGCCGGTCGACCAGCGTTCCGAGCTCGGACGCCTTGCCCACAACGTCATCGGCCGACAGCACGCGGAACTCGACCTGGTTGATGGACAGCAGATCCTCGATATCTTCGACCTTGGAGACCGAGTCTTCGATCTCGCCATAGATGACGTCCTTGATCGTCAGCGCATCGATGGCTCGCGCATTGCGAGACATGAACTCGTAGACGAGCTGCGAGGTGTTGGAGAAGGCAGTGTGCACGACCGGAAGATCGATCTGCTGCGGCGTGAGGATGATGAAGCGGCGATTGACCTCGTTGGGATCGAGATAGTGCGGGTCGTCCAGCTCGGCCGCGATCTGCGGTGAGAAACCGGTGCGATCAATCTCGAACCCGTCGAGCGCGGTCGGCCGCAACCCGAACGCCTTGAGCGCCTTGTTGTAACGCTCGATCAGATGCGGCTCGCTGATTGGCAAGAGCCGCCCGTAGATCAGTTCATTGTCGCGCAGGAGGTTCATCTAGCTCACGGCCTCAAAGTTCTGTCCAGTCGAGAGCTACGCCGGCATTTTCTGCAGCGCCCGCCAGCTTCTTGTCCAGAGTTGCAAGCGGAAGCCGAAGGCGTAAGGCCAACTCCAGATAGACGGCATCATAGAGCGTGAGGTCGTATGTCGTTGCAAGATCAACGCATGTTGTCCAGACAAAGTCCGCTCCCCTCACATCGGCATGCAAAGGTAACTCACCGAGGCGTCCGACAGCCCGCCCCAGGAAGTCGGGCGTGATACGCTTTCTGAGCAAGCCGGTAAGAAGTGCATTGCCTACTTCGACCCTGAACAGTGACGGAACCGCCCCGCCTCGCTCGATCACGCGATCGAGCAGCCGATCCACACCTTCGTTGCGTTCGTCCGGCATCACCCAATTGATGGCAACCGAACAATCAATCACCGTGCTCAAAAGCGGCGGCCCATTTCGATATAGTCGCGGATAGTCAGGCCGTCCGGGTCTGGTTTGACCTGTTTTCGCATTTCCCGGATCCCCTCAACCGCTTCCACGGCCCTGCGCCGCCTTTCTTCTTCCGCAGGCCCCGGCGCGACGAGCCTCGCCACGGGCTTACCGTTGCGGGTGACGACAACCTCTTCCCCTTGTTCGACAAGGTCGAGCAAGTGGCTGAGCTTGTTCTTCGCCTCGAATGTCCCGAACACATGCTGACCCATCACAATCTCCTAAGCTAGCTTAGCTAGATATAGCGTTTGGATGTTCTTCCTTCAACACATTGGATAAATTGCCGGGCCACGCGCAGGAGCTCCATCTCTACCCGCCCCAATGCCCCTTCGACTTCATGTCCTCGATTTCGCGGATGGCGCGCTCGCGCACCCGCTGGTCGCGGATAATGCGCTCCACTGCCGCGTCGTCGGCGCGATCGGAATAGCGGAACTCCGAATCCGCATAGCGGTTCACCTCCTGCATGACCATTTCCATGTCGAACGGGCCGCGCAGCTCTTCGATCATGGCCTTCTTGTCGTCATAGGATTTGTGCATGAAGGCTTCCGGTGTTTCGAACCACTCGTCGGGCAGCTCGATGTCCATCGCCCGCATCTTGATCGCGTCGGTGACGTTCTTGATCGCGCGGCCGGTGAAGCGCGGCTCCACTTCCTTGATCATGTGCAGATAGGTGCCGATATCGGCCAGCGTCTTGGGCGCACCATTGTCCTTCAAGAAGCGCTCGTAAATGCGATCAAGCCCGGCTTCCTGAGGCTTGGAATGCTGCTCATAGGCGGTGTCGACCGCGCGCTGGATTTCCTGCGCTGCATAAAGCTCGTGTTTGCCGAGCGGGATCTTGTGGTTCTTGCCGGCAAGCAGCGCGAAGATGTCGATATAGTCGTCGCGCGTCTGCGGACCGTCGACCAGCCAGCGTGCCCCTGCCCGCTGCCTGAGCGCATCGTCGACGTTTTCCGGGTAGTTGGAAAACATGCCAAAGGAGCAGTTGCCGCGCACAACCGTCATCGCGCCGGAGAAAGCCGACATCAGCACACCGGTGATCTCGTGCTGGCCGGCGGAAGCGCGATCGTCCGAACGTTTAGCGGCGACCTGGTCGATGTCGTCGATGGTTCCGAAACCGATTGCCTTGGGTGACAGCACGTTGTCGATGAACTGGCGGCAGCTCTGGCCCGATTTGCCCTGGTAGGACGAAATCTGGTCGACGCCGAAATTTTCGTAATGGAACGCATAACCGGCGACCTGGCAGTAGCCCTGCACAATGCCGGCGATCATCTGGATCAGCGTTGTCTTGCCCGTGCCGGGCGCACCGTCGCCGATGAAGGTGAAAAGAAAGCCGCCAAGCTCGACAAACGGGTTCATCTGCCGGTCGAAATCATAGGCCATGAGCATCTTGGCCAACTTGATCGACTGGTATTTGGCGATGTGGTTGCCGACTACCTGCTCTGGTTTCTTAAAATCCATCATCAGCGGTTTGACCTTACGGCCGGGCGCGACATCGAAGCCGTCAATCGTGAAGTCGTCGGCCTCTAAGCGCATATGAGCGCTATCGAACGCACCCATGCCGTCGAACCGCCCGCGCCGCTGGAGAAGCCCCTCGATAGCCTCGGTCGCGAAGGCGCGGGTGCGCGCGGCAAGATCCTGCTCGTCCTTCGACCCAGAAACTGCGGCGTCGAGCCCCGCGACCATCGCCTTCAACGCATCCTGCTGCGTGTCGAAAACGAAATCGGGCTCCGCAACATCGTTGGGCGCCTCGCCGTCGCTCTCGACCAGCTGCAGCAGATAAGATGCGAAGGAGAACGCCGCGACATAGGCGGAAGCCGCCAGCAGCTTCTTGTAGATCGAGGCTTCCTCGCCTTCGAGCGGTGCACGCGTGTTCTTCGCCTGCAGGCTCTCGAGATCCGTCGCCTTGGCGAAATTATCGCCGACGGCAAGCGCCACCTGAATGCCGCGACGGGCGCGGTAAAGCACGGTATGCTGGCCGATGGACATAAGCTGGTCGCCCGGCTTTACGGCCTGGATCGTCTTTGTCAGCTCTACCTCTCGGGTGCGCCGCACCGAGCCGGAAGAAACCGGCGAGACGAAGCGGCGCCCGGTGCCGGCAAGTGCGGTCTGGGAGCGGCCGGTGCCATCCTCCATGACAATGACGCGTGTCACCATGCTCTGCGCAGTCGGCAGATGCTTCTCGACGTCTTCCTCGCCGATCGCGGTCAGCCCAGCGTCCAATCCGTTCATGCAGCCCTCGCTTCCGCGTTACACATCGCTGATCACCTTGCCGTTCGAAACGACGTGGACCTGATACCCGTCGAAAATCTTGCGCGCCTCATGCGCCGCATAGAGAAGCTGGTAGGCCTCGTGCGGAATGAGCGCATGTTTCTCATATGAGCTGACGCCCTGGCGCGCGGCGTCGAGATCGTCGGTGTTGATGTAGAATTCCTCGCGCGCCGGCTGGCTCGACCAAAGTCCCTTGCGCGCCGGCTTCTCGCTCTTCGAAAAAACCTCCTGCACCGTCCATGTGAGCAGCCAGGCGTTTTCCTTGCGCCGCACCTTGGCGAGGATGTCGGTCACGGTCGAATTGTGCTCGGTGATACCGGCCGAATAAAACGGCCCGAGCACGACACGCCGAAGCTGCTTCGGGTGCAGATCGTCGAAATCCTTGTCTAGATTGCCGGCGATCGTTGCAGGCGACAGCGAATAGGCCGAGTTCTTTTCGGCGAAGTCGTCGAAGCGATGCGCGAGCTCCGGATTTAGCAGCCCTTCGACCGGCAGCGGCACCTCGACGTCTTCGTTGAGCTTGCCGTCTTTCGTGACCAGCGACCGGACGAGCCCGGCAGAGGAATCCTCCACCGTCGCCATATAGATCAGCGGCAGATTGGCGGCTCCATCGAACGTGGCCCAATGGACAAGATAATAGGGGCGTTTGGTTGCCGGATTGACCGACACCTTGACCGTGCGCGGCAGAATAAAGGGCGAAAAGACCTGCCCGTTGCGCACATTTTCCAGATAGAGACGCTCCGCCATCGAGCGTTGCAGCGCCTGAGGAAACGCCTTGTGGCGGAGAATGAAATCGGCCATCTCAGCGCGGATCTGGTCGGGCTGCGGTATCGCCGAGAGCCGCCCCTCCGCTGTCTTGCGGTCGTTCTCGAGTTCCAGGACATTCTGGAACACGGGATATCCGCTTTCAGCTCGTGAAATGCGGAAAGCATCAGCGAAAGCGAGCCGGTTTTCCCAACAGGAGAACGAGCGCTCGAGCCGTTCCAGATATTCAGTCACGATGGTGGCGACCGTCTCGTGCCGGTAAAGCGGCGAGCTGTCGTCACGCAGAAAAATGTCCAGCCCCGAAATCGCGGCCGAGATCGCATCGAAATAGCGTCGCGCTGCGTCGCTCGCGGCATTCATGTCGCGGTCTCCGGCAGCCGGCTAGGGCCTCACATAATCGGCTGCGTTGTGCTTACGCATGACCTCTTCGAAGCGGCGCGCGAAGGCATCGTCGGCAAGCTTCTTGCGGCGCTGGATGTCGGCCGTGGCAACCATGTTCTTTTCGTGCATTTCCAGAAGATCGCCGATGTGCTTCTGCGCGGCCGCACCGATGCCCGCCATGGTCTGCTCCGCGGTTGTGTCGACCTGACTGCCAAGCGTGTTGATCTTGTGCGCCACATCCTGCTGGGCGGCGGTCTTCAAGCTGTCTTCCAGCGCCTTGTAGAGAACGATGCGCTGTTCGGTGTCGATGGTCAGCTTGTTGATCAGCGTGTTCTGCGCAGCGATCTGGTTGTTGAGCGAGTCCACGAAAGTCTGGAACATGGACGTGTAGCGTTCCAGGGTCTGGCTCTCGGCCAACAGCTCCTGCTCTTTCGCCTGCTGCTCGTTATATTCCGTTGCCAGCTTGGAGCGTTCACCCTCGAGTTCGGTACGCTCTTTCTGGCTGGTCGAAGCCGCGATCTTGTTTTCGAGATCGAGCAGCATCGGATTGAGTTCCTCGATCCGTTTCTGTGTCGCCTCCAGATTGGCCATTGCCTGCTTGCGGCGGTCAATCACCTGGGCAAGGCTCGTTTCGGAGGTCTTGTAGCGCTGGTCGAGGATGTTCTTCTGATCTTTGAGGATACCCACGATAGTGTCGGACTTCGCCAGGAGCTCCTGCAGATTGCCGGCAAGCGACATGTTGCGCACGCGCTCGGTGCGCATGCGCTGCTTGCGCTGGGCGGAGAAGATGCCGATGAAGTTTTCCCAGCCAGTGTAGCTCTTCATGCTCTCGAACTCGGCGCCGAATACGTTGGTGGCGTCTTCGAGCCCGATGATGAGATCGGCAATATTGCCTTCCATCACCTTCTGCTGCTTCAGAACGTCATCGATGCGGGCGTTTTCGATGTCGAAGTCGGCTGCGCCTATCGTGGTGTCGGCTTTGGCGATCTGGTCGAGCACCACGCCCGACTGTTCGATCTTGGAGCGCATCTCCTCGACCACTTGCTTGGTTTTGGCGATCTCCGAATCGAAATTCTGCAATGTGGCCATGGACGTTCCTACCTCGCACCCCGAACTGGTTTCGAAGGCAATATATGTGGCCACCAATACGATTGAAAGACTGGGTGCGCGACAGATGCCCGGTTGCAGCGGCCCTGAAGCGGCATGATCAGTTCCGCGAATAGCCGATCATGTCTTCGGCAGGCCAGCGGCCCATTTCCTCTTCCCAGTGACGGCGGCAAAGGGAGACATATTTGTCTTCGCCACCGATCTCCACCTGTGCACCCTGATGCAGCACCTTGCCGTCGGCACCGAGCCGAACGACCATGGTCGCCTTGCGACCGCAGCGGCAGATGGTGCGGATTTCCCTCAGATCGTCGGCAAGCGCCAACAGCGCCTGGGAACCCGGAAACAGCTGCCCCTGGAAATCGACGCGCAGGCCATAACACATCACCGGCACGCCGGCCCGGTCGGCAAGGCGCGCGAGCTGCCAGACCTGCTCGTCGGTGAGAAACTGCGCCTCATCGACAAAAACGCAGTGCACGGGCGAAACCTCGTGCCGCTCGGCAACCTGCGTATAGAGATCATCGTCGGGGCCGAACATATTGGCCTCGGCACTGAGCCCAATTCTGGAACCGATGCGCCCGCGACCTGCCCTGTCGTCGAGCGCCGCAATGAACAGCATCGTGGTCATGCCGCGCTCGCGATAATTGTACGAGGCCTGCAGCAGCGCAGTCGACTTGCCGGCGTTCATGGTCGAGTAGTGGAAGTAGAGCTTGGCCATCAGCCTATTAATCGCAACCCGGTTGCCGACGGGAGTCGCAAGTCCCGATACTCCACGGAAAACGACACACCGGGGTCGCTTACGAACCACTGCGCGCCGCACCGAACACAGGCGAGCACCTTGAAACCATTGGAAAATGGTGTTTGGTTCCAAACCAAGAAATGCCCCGGCTGCACGCCTTAGGGCCGGCCACGGATAATGACCAAGAAATAACGGGAGAACTCAGATGACGCGTTTTAAATCCTTTACTCTTGCACTGGGACTGGCGACCGCGCTGTCGGCCGGATCGGCGTTTGCGGCCGATCCCGAATCCTGCAAGACGGTGCGCTTCTCAGATGTGGGCTGGACAGACATTACCGCAACCACCGCCACAGCATCGGTCGTGCTCGAAGCGCTGGGCTACGAACCGGAGGTCCAGGTTCTTTCCGTCCCGGTCACCTACGCATCGCTCAAGAACAACGACATCGACGTTTTCCTCGGCAACTGGATGCCCACGATGGAAGCCGACATCGCGCCATACCGCGAGGACGGCTCGGTGGAGACGCTGGTGACCAATCTGGAAGGCGCGAAATACACACTGGCGGTGCCCAAATACACTTATGATGCGGGCCTGAAGAGCTTTCAGGACATCGCCTCGTTCGCCGACAAGCTGGACGGCAAGATCTACGGCATCGAACCCGGCAATGACGGCAACCGGCTGATCCTCGACATGATCGAGGCCGACACTTTCGGGCTCAAGGATTTCGAGCTCGTCGAAAGCTCCGAGGCCGGCATGCTTTCACAGGTCAGCCGTGCGGCCGGTTCGAAGGAGGATGTCGTATTCCTTGGCTGGGAACCGCACCCGATGAACGCCAATGTCGAAATGGCGTACCTGGAAGGCGGCGATGATATTTTCGGGCCCAACTATGGCGGTGCGACCGTGCACACCAATGTGCGTGCCGGCTACGCTGCCGAGTGCCCGAACCTTGGCAAGCTGTTCACAAACATGGTCTTTTCTCTGAAGATGGAGAATGAGATCATGGGCGCGATCCTGAACGACGGCGCTGAGCCGAACGACGCAGCGACCGCATGGCTGAAGGCAAACCCGGACGCCGCCGGCCCGTGGCTTGAAGGCGTCACAACCTTCGATGGCGGCGACGCTGCTGCTGCGGTGAAAGCCAAACTCGGCATGTAGGTGCCAACCGCGCGGGGCGGCCGGAGGGGATGCCGGCCGCCTCCAGCGATTTAGGGGGAAACATGGATCCGATTTCGGAGTGGGTCGCCGGCTGGAAGATACCCATCGGTCGCTGGGGCAAGGATTTCTTTGATTTCCTCACGACCAATTTCGCCTGGTTCTTTCGCTCCATCTCGAACGGCCTTACATCTCTGCTCGATGGAATGGCCGAACTGATCCTGATGGCCCCGCCAGTTGTTGTCGTGCTCGTTCTTGCGGCACTTGCATATTGGCTCCAAAGATCCTGGAAACTATCGGCCGCGATGGTGCTCGGGTTTCTTTTCATCATCAATCAGGACCTCTGGGAACAGACGGTCGACACGCTGGTCCTCGTTGTCGCCGCGGCATCGGCCTCGATGGCGATCGGCGTGCCTATCGGCATCTGGGCGGCTCACAAGAAAACGGTCTGGAACTGGCTCAACCCGCTGCTCGACCTGATGCAGACCCTGCCGACCTTCGTTTACCTGATACCGGTTCTGATCCTGTTCGGTCTGGGCGTAGCGCCAGGGCTGATCGTTACCGTCATTTTCGCGTCGCCTGCACCCATCCGGCTGACATACCTGGGCATCACCGCCGTACCCAAGCCGCTGCTGGAAGCAGGTGAATCGTTTGGTGCAACCAAACGGCAGCTGCTCTGGAAGGTCGAACTGCCGGCTGCGCTTCCGACGATCATGGCCGGCCTGACCCAATGTATCATGTTGTCGCTTTCCATGGTCGTGATTGCCGGGCTGATTGGCGCAGGCGGCCTCGGCACTGAAGTCGTGCGCGCCCTGAATTCCGGTCCGCGCGGCATTCCGCTTGGCATCGAGGCGGGCCTCGCGATCGTGATCCTCGCCATTTCGCTTGACCGCATGTCGCGCGTTCGTGTGGGGACAGCGCCATGACCAGAGCCGTCGAGTTCCGCGATGTCGACATTCTGTTCGGCGCCGAAAGACACCAGGCTGAAGCACTGCCCATGCTCGAAGCCGGCTCGAGCCGCGCCGAGATTTTGGAAAAGACCGGCGCGGTGCTGGGCTGTGCAGGCTGCAGCCTGACCGTCGAACAGGGCGAGATTTCCGTCCTGATGGGGCTGTCGGGCTCCGGCAAGTCAACGCTGCTTCGTGCCGTAAACGGCCTCAACAAGGTGACCCGCGGCAAAGTAGAGGTCCACGACGGCGACTGGTCGGCCGATGTCGTGAGCTGCGGTCCTGCCGATCTGCGCAAGATCAGGCGCGAATGCGTCGCCATGGTGTTTCAGCAGTTTGCCCTCCTGCCGTGGCGCACCGTGGAGGAAAATGTCGGCTTCGGCCTCGAACTGTCGGGTGTGGCCGCAAATGAACGCAAGGAGCGCGTGGCGCGTCAGCTCGAACTGGTGGGTCTGTCCGAGTGGGCTTCAAAATACGCGCATGAGCTTTCGGGCGGCATGCAGCAGCGCGTCGGACTTGCACGTGCCTTTGTGACCGAAGCGCCGATCCTCTTGATGGACGAGCCCTTTTCAGCGCTCGATCCGCTGATCCGCACCAAACTCCAGGACGAGCTGCTCGACCTTCAGGAAAAGCTGCACAAGACGATCCTCTTCGTCAGCCACGACCTCGAAGAAGCACTCAAGATCGGAAACCGCATCACGATCATGGAGGGCGGGCGGATCGTACAGACGGGGACCCCTGAGGAAATCGTTCTTTCGCCGGCAAACGACTACGTGCGGGACTTCATCTCCAACGTAAATCCCATGTCGGTGCTGACCGCCTGGAACGTAATGCGCGACAAGCGCGACCTTGAAGTCGCCGGCGACAACTGGCTCTGGCTTGACCGCCGGCAAACGACTCGCTTCCAGCTTGATGGAAATGGGTTGGTCATCGCCGCCGAACACAACGGTAAACCGGCAATGTGGACTTCCTGCGATCCGCTGGAAGAAATTCGACCGGATGTCCAACCGGTGTACTGGGCCAAGCCCGGCACGCCGCTGCGCCTCGTGATGCAGGCGATGCATCAGTCCCACACGGCTCCCGTTGCTCTGTTCGATGAACAGTCCCGTTTCATCGGCGCCATCGGAATACGAGACATTCTCAAGGCAATCCTGCGCAGATAATCTGTCCGCCGGCCTCCCCCGGCAGTTATTAATATTGCCGATGACGCATTCATCTAGGCATTTTTGCGTCGACCGGCACAAGAAATCCCGACTTTCGCGTATTTGCGACTTTGCCGGCCAATTGAAGTACAACTTTTACTCAAAGTTCACCCTGTACCGCGATATTGACGCCTCGATTGGCCGGGGGCCGTCTTATGGCACGATTTTTCCGCAGCATACGGCGCGGACAGGAACGTAAAGACGAGCGGGATGCTTCCGGTGCGTTGCGCGCTTTTCTGGGATTCATGAAGCGCAAGAAGGCCCAGACCGCTGCGCCGGACGATACCGACACCGCTGAGACCATTGCGAATGCGGTTGGCGGGCTCCGCACGCGCAACGTTTTTGTCACGTTGACCTTTGTCGCTGTCTGCGGCGTCGCCGTGACCGGCGGACACAAGGGCAACTCATACTTTTCCAACGCCACATCCATGGCAGTGCTGATCGCCGAAGCGGACGATCTCAGCGACTACCTCACGCAGAGCTCCATCCAGCTCGCGGATTTCGACAGGCGTGTTTCGGAAACCGCGACAAGGGCGCTCAAAGTTCAGTCGGAGCGGCTGAGCGACCTCCACACCAGGATGGCCCGCGTATGGCTGCGGGCCGAGGACGGATTGAAAGCGCAGCTGCTCATCTTTACGCCCTATGGCCGCATGACGCCGCCCGAACTCATCGATCACTGGCGAAAACAGGTCGACGAGGCGGCACTTGACGCGGCCATAAATCCAGTCGCGGCGGGCAAGTATCTGGAAGGCTATATCAGCCTCGCCGTCAAGCTGTCGCTCAGGCAGCAAGCAGACATTCTACGCGACCTGAACAGCGTTCTCGCAGACCGGACCAAGATAGCGATCAACGCAGCCGGCGCGTTCTTCCTGCTCTTTGCCGCCTTGATACTCTTTGTCTTTTTCATCCCCATGGAACGCTCGGTCGGCAAAGCGCTCGACAAGCTGCGGGCTGCCCTCGATGACGCCAAATCGTCCGAAAAGGCCAAATCGGAGTTCCTGGCCAATATGAGCCATGAAATCAGAACGCCCATGAACGGCGTCATGGGGATGGCTGAGCTGCTGGCCCAAACCGACCTCGACCAGCGCCAGCGCACCTTCACCGATGTCATCGTCAAGTCCGGCGCGGCGTTGCTGACCATCATCAACGATATCCTGGACTTCTCCAAGATCGACGCGGGCCACATCGAGTTCGATCCTGCCCCCTTCGATCTGCGCGAAGCCGTCGAAGACGTTGCGACGCTAGTTTCTTCACGCGCATCGGAAAAGGACCTGGAGCTTATTGTCCGCGTCGACCCAGAATTGCCCCATTGGGTGATGGGCGATGTCGGCAGGCTGCGCCAGATCCTCACCAATCTCGTCGGCAACGCGGTCAAGTTCACCGAGCAAGGTCATGTACTGATCGAGTTGTCACAATCGCCATCCGGCATCCGTTTTGCCGTCACCGACACCGGCATCGGCATCCCGGAAGACAAACTCAGCGGTGTCTTTGACAAGTTCAGCCAGGTCGACTCGTCGTCGACCCGACGCCACGAGGGAACCGGCCTGGGGCTCGCGATCGCTTCACGGCTCGTCACCCTCATGGACGGAAAATTCGGCGCCGCCAGCGAAGTCGGTGTCGGGTCCACCTTCTGGTTCGAGGTACCTCTCATGGAACACGAAGCGCAGCAGGATGTGCCGGCGGCCGAGAGCGACCATACCGGAGCACGTATCCTCATCGTCGACGACAGCCCTATCAACTGCGAGATCTTCATGGAAACGCTGCGCAACTGGGGCTACGACTGTTGCGCCGTCGAGAGAGGCAGGCTTGCCCTCGACTTCCTCGATCATGCCGCCGAGATGGGCGCAGGCGTGGACCTGATGGTCCTGGATTATCAGATGCCGGACATGAACGGAGCCGAGGTGCTGACCGCATTGCGCGGCCGCACCGCGACCCGCGATCTTCCCGTCATCCTGTTGACCTCGGTCGACCACGGTCTCGCTTTTCGTGAGCTGAAGGCCGCCGGCGCATCGGCAATCCTGACCAAGCCCGCGCGTTCGTCCGCTCTGCATGCCGCGATCAAGGACCGTTTGTCTGCGGCCCGGTCCGGACATGGCAGCGCACCCGAGATCGAACCGGCCGCCGGCAAAGCCGCTGAAGCCGCACCGCAGGTCAGGCCCGTGGCATCGGAAGCAATGCCGGCCGCTACCGTTACGGCTGCGTCAGACTCCAACTCGCTGGATATTCTGGTTGCCGAGGACAATGAGGTAAATCAGCTTGTTTTCGACCAGATCCTGCGCCCGCTCGACTATCAGTTCCGTATCGTGGATGACGGCAACCGCGCCGTAGAAACCTGGAAACGCCGTCGCCCGCGCCTTGTCCTCATGGATGTTTCCATGCCCGGTATGAACGGCCTGGAGGCAACACAGGCCATCCGCGCCACGGAAGCCGAACAGGGCCTGTCGCGTACGCCGATCATCGGCATCACCGCGCACGCGTTGAAGGGCGACCGGGAGCGTTGCATCGAAGCAGGCATGGACGATTACCTGACCAAGCCCGTTTCGCCAGACAGGCTGGCATCCAAGCTTATCGAATGGATCAGTTCCGGCGAGAAGCGGCAGGCCAGCGCCTAACCTTCCGCCCCATCCCGGCTGTGCGAATTCTCGATCCCGGCGCGCCACGCGGCTTGCGCCGTGCACCGGGCTGCCGGTACGATGTGCGAAATTTGTTTTACTTCATAACATTCAGGAGGAGTGGATGAATCCATCCGGTCAGGTTGCAGTGGTCACCGGCGGCGGTTCGGGGCTTGGCGAAGCGACGGCGCGGGCGCTCGCGGCCAAAGGTGCGCAAGTCGCCCTGCTCGATGTCGGCATAAAGAACGCGGAAGCGGTAGCGGCAGACATCGGCGGCATCGCCATCAAGTGCGACGTTTCGAACGCCGAGGCCGGCGAAGCGGCTTTCGAAGAGGTGGCTGCCAGGCTTGGCGCTCCGCGCATCCTGGTCAATTGCGCCGGCATTGGCATCGCCATGAAAACAACCGGCAAGGAAGGAGCCCATCCTCTCGACCTCTACCGCAAGGTCATCGAGGTCAATCTGATCGGCACATTCAATATGATCCGCCTGTTTGCCGTTCGGGCCGAAACGCAGGAGCCCCTTGATGGCGGCGAACGCGGCGTGATCGTCAACACCGCATCCGTGGCGGCTTATGACGGCCAGATCGGCCAGGCGGCATATTCGTCCTCCAAGGGCGGCGTGGTCGGCATGACGCTGCCCGTGGCACGTGACCTAGCCCGCGCCGGCATTCGCGTCTGCACCATTGCGCCGGGCATTTTCCGCACCCCGATGCTGGCCGGCCTGCCGCAGGACGCGCAGGATTCCCTCGGTCAGCAGGTGCCCTTCCCGCCACGCCTCGGCGAGCCCGCCGAATACGGCGCCCTGGCTTGCCACATTGTCGAAAACCAGATGCTCAACGGCGAGACAATCAGGCTGGACGGCGCCATCCGCATGGCACCGCGCTAAAAGCGGCCAAAAGGGTGGCGGCAGGAGCGAAAAGCGGCCCGCTTGCCGGGTTTCGCATTCTTGAAATGGCCGGGCTCGGGCCGGTGCCCCTTGCCGGACTGATGCTCGCCGAGATGGGTGCCGAGGTTGTCCGCATCGAGCGGCTTTCCTCGGCCCGCGCCTTCCTGACGATACCCGGGAAGTTCGACCTCGACCGTCACGGCCGCGCAGTCCTCAGGCTCGATCTGAAGGACCCGCGTGCGGTCGAGCTTGTGCTGCGCATGATCGAAAAGGCCGACGCTCTTGTCGAAGGCTTCCGGCCGGGCGTGATGGAGCGGCTGGGACTGGGGCCTGACGTTGCACTTTTGCGCAACCCGGCGCTGGTCTACGGCCGCATGACCGGTTTCGGCCAGGACGGTCCGCTGGCAGACCGCGCCGGACACGATCTCACCTATCTGGCGCTTACCGGCGTGCTGCATGCCATCGGCCAGAAGGACGGCAAACCGACACCGCCGCTCAATCTGGTCGCCGATTTCGGCGGCGGCACGATGTTCCTTGTCGCGGGAGTGCTTGCCGCCCTTCTGGAACGCAGCCGCAGCGGCAAGGGCCAGGTGGTTGACGCAGCGATGGTCGATGGCGCGTCGATGCTGGCCGCCCCGTTCTTCAGCTTTCTTGCCACCGGGTTCTGGAACGAAACCCGCGGATCGAACCTGCTCGATTCCGGAGCGCCATTCTACGATACCTATGAGACCGCGGATGGCGGTTATGTCGCCGTTGCCTGTCTCGAGCCCCAGTTCTTCGCCGAATTTGCCGGGCTCCTGCGGCTCCCCGCGCAGCTTGCAAAAGCACAATATGACCAATCGCTCTGGGACGATATGCGCGCGGAAATCGCGGCGCGCTTCGCGACCCGTCCACGTGACCATTGGGCGCAGCTTTTCGAACAGACGGACGCGTGTGTTGCTCCGGTGCTGACCTTCTCGGAAGCGGCTGCGCACCCGCACAACCGCGCCCGCGAGACACACACGGACAAGGGCGCCGACATGCTTCGCCCACGTCCGGCACCCCGTTTCGGACGCACGCATTCGGCGGTCGAGGGTCCGAGGCAAACGAGCGCCGCCGAGGCGCTGGCCGGCTTCGGGTTCGACGAAAGCGAAATCGGCGGCCTTGTCAGCCAGGGCATCATCGAAGAATAGTCGGCGCCGCGAAGCAGCTATCGGAATTCCGCGTGAACAAGGACAAGAAGGACGTACTGCGTCCGACCGACGCCGAGGCGATCGCCCTCGCCCGCAGCCTGTTGCGAACGGCGCGCTTCGGCGCGATTGCGGTGCTCGACCCGGAAAGCGGAGCACCGGTTGCGAGCCGCGTCGCGGTCGCGACCGATTTCGACGGCACGTCAATCATCCTGGTGTCCTCTCTGTCGGCACACACGGCGGGGCTGGCGGCTGACCCGCGCTGCTCGCTGTTGCTCGGCGAACCCGGCAAGGGCGACCCCCTTGCCCATCCGCGCATCTCGCTCTCCTGCAGCGCACGCCGGATTGGCCCGGACGACAGCCGCCACGCCCGTATCGAGCGGCGTTTTCTAAACCGTCACCCGAAAGCCAGGCTCTATGCGGGTTTTGCCGACTTCGGCTATTTCCTTGTGGAGCCGCTGAACGCCAGCCTGAATGGAGGTTTCGGCAAGGCTTACATGCTGGATGCCGGCGAATTGCTCGTCGGTGTCGATGAAGGACTGGATGCGATCGAACAATCCGCAATCGAGCACATGAACGCCGACCACGCGGATGCAGTGAATATCCTCGCCCGTGCTTTTGGCAAAGCCGGCGGCGGCGATTGGCGGCTGAGCGGCATCGACGTCGAAGGCATCGATCTGATCGGCAACGACACCAGCTTGCGCATCCTCTTTCCGGAACCTTTGACCGGCGCCGATGATCTGCGTTCCACTCTTGCGCGCATGACCGCCGAGGGCCGGGCCACGCTCGGCTCAGACAGGTAGCCGTGACCTCATGGTATCGATCGCCCAAATCGGCAGCGCCGACGACCCGCGAATAGCGGGCTACCGCAACATTCGCGACCGCGACCTGGCACGCCAAGACGGTCTCTTCATCGCCGAAGGCAAGGTCGTCCTGCGGGTACTGTTCGAAAGCGGCAGGTTCGAGCCGGTGTCGGTTCTGGCGTTGGAAAACCGGCTGGACGGCATTGGCGAGATTCTGGCGGGCGCACCGGCGGACCTCCCGGTCTATGTCGCCCCGTCATCGGTGATGGACGCGATTGCCGGTTTCCACATGCACCGCGGCGTACTGGCATTGGCTCGCAGGCGTACCCCGCCGACAGTCTCCGAACTGGTGGCAGATCTGCCCGAAAACGCACTCGTGGTGGTGCTTGTCGGTATTTCCAACCACGACAATGTGGGCGGCATCTTCCGCAACGCGGCGGCCTTCGGCGCTCACGCGGTCTTGCTTGACGCGACATGCTGCGACCCGCTCTACCGCAAGGCTATCCGCGTTTCCGTCGGGGGCGTGCTGAAGGTACCGTTCACAATTGCGCCCGACTGGCGCGCGCTCCAGGAAACGCTGGACATGGCGGGCTTTCGACAACTCGCACTCACCCCTGCCGGCGCGCTGGACATCGCGGAGATTTCGCCTGCAGGCCGCACCGCGCTCTTTTTCGGCACCGAGGGCGAAGGCCTGCCGGCCGAGCTCATGGCCCGCATGGAGGGCGTCAGGATCGCGATTTCATCGGAGTTCGACAGCCTCAACGTCGCCGCGTCATCGGCGATTGCCCTGCACAGGCTGTCGGCCTTTTAGGCCCGCTCAGCGCTGCGCGGCGGCTGCCTTCTGCAAGGCGCGCACGCGGTCGGCCAGATTGACGATCGTGTCGGCCGCCTTGGGCGCGCCATTGATGGACGGCGTTTCGTCCAGTGCCTTGCGGATGGGCGAATCGGGGCCATCCAGTGCCAGGGTCAGATTAACGACTTCAGCGGCCAGATCGTTGATCTGCTCACGCAGAAGCGCATTCTCGCGCCGCTCTTCATCCCAGTCGTCCGACTTGTCGCGTTCGAACGCCTCAACCTGCTTGCGCAGCTTCTTGTTTTCCTCGACCAGGGTCTTGAGCCGGCCCTCGATGCGGTCGCGGTCGGCATTCAGCTTCTCCATCGCCTTCTCGATATCTGCGCCCTTGGCGCCTTCGAGAAGCTTGGACATCTGCAAGGTCAGCTCCGCCACTTCGCCTTCGAGCTTCACTTTCTCCTCCTGAACCTTGCTGACCTCCGCGCTCAGGTCGCTCTCGGATCCGGAGTTGGTTTTGATTTCCTCGCGAAGCCGCCCGAGTTCCTTCTCGCGGCGGTCGAGCTTTTCCTCCCGGTCGGACAGCGTCGAAATCGTACGTTCGAGCCTGCTTTCAAGGTCGGCTGCTCGCCGTTTTTCCAGCTTGAGGGCGTCCTGCGCCGCTTTTGTTTCGGCAGCCATCTCGCGCACTTTGCGATCGGCTTCCTTACGCTGGTCCCGCAAGCCCGAAACATCGGTAGACAGCTTTTCAACCTCGGTTTCGCGCGCCACAAGCTCGATCTGGCGGCTCGATGAGGCAAAGGTCGCCTCGTCGTACATGCGGCCCATCTTGTCGAGCTCGAGCGCCCGCTCCTCGAGTTTGGCTTCCGCGTCGAGCAGCTTGTTCGAAAGCTGCTGCAGCTGTTCCTCGCGACGGCGCAACTCGTTGCGGAGTTCGCCGGCATTGGCCTCCAGCGAGGTAAGGGCCTCGTTCTTTTCGGTCCGCTCCTCGGCAAGCCGGTGCAGCTCATCGCGGTTCTTGTTGATCTCGATGATCTGGGCGGCGGCCTTCTCCTTGAACGATTTGACGCTCATTTCGAGCCGGCGCGTCGACATGGCAAACTCGGCCCGCATACGGTCCTTGTCGGCCTGGATTTCGTTAAGGGAAAGCGGGACGGAGGCTTCGATGCGCCGCCGGGTCAATACAACGGCGCGCCGCCATATGGCCGGCGCGACCATAAGCGCAAGAAACCCCGCGCACAGGAAACCCAAGGAAAAGAACAAGATACTCTGTATCACGGACGAAAGCCCCATGACCGCCACATATCGGTCGACTGTGCCACGGTGTGCCTCACTGAATCCAGTGCCTCTCGGCTTTACTGTTCTTTAGGGTTAAACCCATCGCTGCACCTGTCTGTGACAAAACAAAGGCGCCCGCCGGGTTGCGGCAGGCGCCTTCGGTGTCTGTGTCGCGGCGGCAGGCGCCGCGAGCCTGATCTAGAATGGGTTCCAGGTCGGGAACTGCGTCAGCTTCAGGTAGCCCACATTGACGCCAAGCCGTGCGCCGACGCCGGTACGGATCGGAACCAGCAGGACGTCGCCGCGCTTGAGGACATTGAAGCCCAGCCCGGCCACCGCATAGGCGGAACCGGCAACGCCGAGAAAACGCTGGTAGATGGCGGGCACGGAATTCAGATTGTAGACCAGCATCATCGTGCGCGAGCCTTCGCCGCCGAAGTCCCAGCCAAGCGAGGGACCCTGCCAGAACACCACGTGATCACCGGCATTCTTCGTGTAAAGCTGGCCCTCGCCATAGGTGAGCCCGCCGACAAGCGCGCCGGAGCCCTCCTGTCCCAGCACATAACCATTTGGCAGGCCGAACGACGAGAACGCCTTTTCGACAACCGCCGCGAGCCCGCCGGACGTTGACCCGAAGAACCGGTGGCCGGCATCGACAACCTCCTGCATGGAGTACGAGTCCTGCGCGTTGGCGCGTGCCGAAACCATGCCGGCGGCCATGGCCGTCAGGAAAACGAGTACCGCCGCGACGATACGGGTGCGGATAGAGGCGGGGAAACCGGATAGCATCTTTCCATTCTCCGTTATTGCGGTAACAGCCGCTATCGGATGCAGAAGGCCAAATCACGGCCGGTCCGAAGTGCGGATGAATCGAATGCGATCTTAGGTCTCAATCCTTTTTCAACCATTAATCCGCGATGAAGTTCCGGCAATTGCGCTTCGGCAGCCCTATTGCGCGATCGCGCAGTTGCAACGCGTTGCAGATAGGCTTTTGTTCAAGCCGACACTGGACCGCATATCGCGCTATGATACCGCGTGCGATTCGGAGCGGACCGGGGCGCAACATGATGCAGATGAACGGGGGCCTATCTGGTATGGACGACAAATTTTCACTGTCAGCGTCGGAACTGGCGGCGCTGCTTTGTAGCCGTGTATGCCATGACATCATTTCTCCGGTCGGTGCGATCAACAACGGCCTTGAGCTTCTCGACGAAGGCGGCGCCGACGAAGACGCCATGCAACTCATCCGCGCCAGTGCGGTGAACGCCTCGGCGCGCCTGCAATATGCACGCCTTGCCTTTGGCGCTGCCGGCTCGGCGGGCATGCAGATCGATACGGGCGACGCGCAAAACGTCGCTACGGCCTACATTCGCAACGAAAAGCCGGAGCTGGAGTGGATTGGCGCACGAGCGCTGCTGCCAAAAAACAAGGTCAAGTTGCTGCTCAACCTGCTGCTGATCGCAAATGGCGCGATCCCGCGCGGCGGCAAAATCACCGTTCAGCTCGAGGATCTCGAAACCGCGCCGAAGTTCACGCTCGTTGCCGGCGGTCCCATGGTGCGCGTTCCGCCCAAGTTTCTCGAACTGCATTCAGGCGCAAAGCCCGAAGAGCCGATCGACGCACATGCGGTTCAGCCCTATTATACACTGCTTCTGGCCCAGGAAGCCGGAATGACCGTAGGAATTCACGCTGGAGCAGATGAAATCAGGCTGACTGCCAGCTGATCGCACTGCTCTTTACTTCCAGATGCAAGGTTAAGTTGAAGTCAGCCTTTGGAGACTTTGCAGGCAACGCATTACATGATTGTTTACAGGTTGACGCTAATCTTGCCGCGCGCCATTGGGCGCGAGGACTAACCGACAAGGTGGCCGGATCATGAAACGGTGCATGATCGTGGACGATTCAAGCGTTATTCGCAAAGTGGCGAAACGCATACTGTCGAGCCCGCAGCTTCTGGTAAGCGAGGCCTCGTCCGCGACTGAAGCAATCTATATGTGCGAAGCCGACATGCCGGACGTGATAGTGCTCGACGCGTCGTTGCCGGATATGGACACGGTCGATTTCATTCGCCAAGCGCTGGCGATCGAGGCGAAAGCAAAGCCGCAGATCGTTGTGTGCCTGACCCAGTTCGACATCGGCACGATCATGCGCGCCAAACGTGCGGGCGCAAAGGGCTACATTCTCAAGCCGTTCAACCGCCAGCTGCTGATTGACCGCTTCCGCTCGATGGATCTGCTGGAAGCGGCCGAAGCGAGCTGAGCACCGGCAGCCTCTCCGGAATTTCTGATCAGAACAGTCGGCTCAATGCAAAACGCGCGACCCGTGAGGACCGCGCGCCAGCTTGAATTCGTTGGATCTCTTGAGGTCAGGCGCTCTCGCGCACCTCTTCGGGCTCGCGCAGCACGTAGCCGCGTCCCCAGACGGTTTCGATGTAGTTCTGGCCGCCGGACGCTGCGTCGAGTTTCTTGCGCAGCTTGCAGATGAAAACGTCGATGATCTTCAGTTCCGGCTCATCCATGCCGCCATACAGATGGTTCAGGAACATCTCCTTCGTCAGCGTGGTGCCCTTGCGCAGCGAGAGCAGCTCCAGCATCTGATATTCCTTGCCGGTCAGGTGCACGCGCTGCCCGCCGACTTCGACCGTCTTGGCATCCAGATTGACGATGAGATCGCCGGTGGTGATGACCGACTGCGCATGCCCCTTGGAGCGGCGCACGATTGCATGAATGCGGGCAACCAACTCGTCCTTGTGGAACGGCTTGGTCATATAGTCGTCGGCACCGAAGCCGAGGCCGCGTACCTTGTCCTCGATACCAGCCATGCCGGAGAGGATCAGGATCGGCGTCTTGACCTTGGACAATCTGAGTGTGCGAAGCACCTCGTAACCCGACATGTCGGGGAGGTTCAGGTCCAGGAGAATAATATCGTAGTCATAGAGCTTGCCGAGATCGACACCTTCCTCGCCGAGGTCGGTGACATAAACGTTGAAGCTCTCCGATTTGAGCATCAGCTCGATGCTCTGTGCCGTGGCACTGTCGTCTTCAATGAGCAGAACGCGCATCTTATTCCCCTTCTCTGCCGCCGGACCGGTAGTCACAGTGATGACCGGGGCAGCGATTGCCTGCATCGGAGGCTGCCAGCTAATGGTTAACAAAATCTGATTCTGCCAACAGAAGCAATATCAGACCTGATCAGCTCTCGGGTACATTCCCTTGAATCTAATGATGAATCGCACAGAACAAAGCTTAACGCAGCACTTCAGAGTCGGCTCGTAAGTGACTCATCGGACTCAACGTCTGGGGAAATCCGCCGACCGGTACCGATCTTTACCCCGCCTTAAGCCCTCGCACCTATGATTAACGATGCCCGTAAACGAATGGTTACCGGCACCGCGAAAGATTAGGATTTTCTTTCCATATCGCGGGCCGGGAAGCGGGCGGAGGGGTTCGATGCGCTGTTTTGCATGCGAGCCGTTTTTGAAGGGTGTTCCGACCGCTTGGTCGCGGTTTGCCGCGTGCAGGGAGTATTGAGTCATGAAGTCGCGCCATAATCTCGTACGGCTCAAGCAGTTCCAGGTGAGCGAAAAGCGCCGCCAGTTGGCGCAGCTGGATCTGATGATCGCCGAATTCGACCGCATGGCAATGGAACTGGACGCCCAGATCGCCGCCGACGAAAAGAAGGCTGGCATCACCGACGTGAGCCACTTTGCCTATCCGACCTTCGCCAAGGCTGCCAGGCAAAGGCGCGACAACCTCCGCAACTCGCAGGTCGACCTGGCACAGCAGAAAGAGGCCGCGCAGCTCGCGCTCGATGAAGCCGAACAGGAGCTCGCGAAGGCGGAAATGCTCGAATCGCGCGATGGCCGCGGTCGCGAAACAAGCGAAGAACCCCGCCAGGTCATGCACGGCTGATACGCCCCGCCGGTCAATTCCCCGGCTTTGCGCCGGCCATCGGGGCCGCTATAGCGGGCGCATGCGCCTGATTGCCGCCATCCTGATAACTGCCGCCGTATTTTGCTTCGCCCTCGGCATAACGTTGCCGCTTCTTGAAGTGAAGCGGCTGGTGTTTTTCTCCGAAAAGCCATCGCTTCTGCACATCATCGCCGGCCTGTGGGACACGGGCGACTGGCTCCTGGCGCTTGCCATAGCGGTTTTTTCCATCGGCCTGCCCGCAATCAAACTGGTATCGATCCAGTATCTGATCAGCGCACCAGCCGGCAAAGCCGCGCGATTGCGGGCGATGATCGGCACGCTCTCCAAATGGTCGATGCTCGATGTGCTGCTGGTTGCGCTGGTGATCTTCGCCGCCAAGTCGAGCGGCCTAGCAACCGCGCTGACCTTGCCCGGCCTGTGGTTCTTTGCAGGCTCTGTGGTGATGACGGCGATTGCGTCTTTGCTGGCGCAGGCCAAGCCCGGGCGCTAGAGCGCCCTGAGCGCTAATGCCGGTACTGCTGGATGCGTGTGGTGCGAAGGCCCGCAAGGCCGTGATCGTCGATCGAGGCCTGCCAGGACAGGAATTCCTCGACCGTCAGCCGATAGCGGGTGCAGGCCTCGTCGAGGCTCAGCAAACCGCCGCGCACGGCCGCCACAACTTCCGCTTTGCGCCGGATCACCCAGCGCCGTGTATTCTGCGGCGGCAAGTCGGCTATTGTCAGCGGGCTGCCATCCGGCCCGATAACATATTTGACACGCGGTCTAACCAGATCGGTCATCGTACTCTCTACAAACCCACAGACCTAACCTGAGCAACACTACGCAGACAGCTTTAAGATTTGCCTAAACGAACGGTAATCGACGGCTAACCTCGGTGAACGAAAGGTTAGCGGCCACGTTCACATTTTATGGATTCGGCCCGGAAGCCCATGACTGTGGCGAAATGGACTCTGCTGTCCTATATCGAGGCCGTTGGCATTGGGCCCCGATCCGTGCGAAATGGACCCGGCTGACATAACATCGCAATTGAGCCCGGCGGCACGGGCCAGACGCCGCTCGAAACGGCCACGGAAATGAACGATCGCCTCAACAGCCTCGACCTGCCCGGCAAGCCGGCCGACACCCGCATCGTGGTTGCGATGTCGGGCGGCGTGGATTCCTCCGTTGTTGCCGGACTGCTGGCCGCGGAAGGTTATGAAGTCGTCGGCGTAACGCTGCAGCTTTACGACCATGGCGCCGCTGTTCACCGCGCCGGCTCATGCTGCGCGGGCCAGGACATCGATGACGCACGCCGTGTGGCCGAAACGCTGGGCATTCCGCATTACGTGCTGAACTACGAGCAGCGCTTCCGCGAGGCGGTGATCAATCCCTTTGCCGAGAGTTATGTCGCGGGCGAGACGCCGATCCCCTGCGTCGCCTGCAACCAGACCGTGAAGTTCGCCGACCTGCTTCAGACTGCGCGCGACCTCGGCGCCGACGCTCTTGCTACCGGCCATTATGTGCGCAGCAGGCTGAACGGAAACCACCGCGCACTCTACCGCCCGGTCGATTCCGACCGCGACCAGAGCTACTTCCTGTTCGCGACCACGCAGGAGCAGCTCGATTTCCTGCGCTTTCCGCTTGGCGGAATGTCGAAACCGCAAGTGCGCGAGGCAGCCGAGCGCATGGGGCTGGCAATAGCCGCCAAGCCCGACAGCCAGGACATCTGCTTCGTTCCTCAGGGCAAATATTCCGACATCATCGCCAAGCTGAAGCCGGACGCCGCAGTGGCTGGCGATATAGTTCATATCGACGGCCGCGTGCTCGGCCGCCACGAAGGTATTCTGCGCTTCACGGTCGGGCAGCGCCGCGGCATCGGCGTCTCCTCGGGTGAACCGCTTTATGTGGTTCACCTCGATCCCGATGCGGCACGTGTGATCGTCGGCCCGCGCGAAGCGCTCAACACGCACCGCATTGCCTTGCGCGATTTCAACTGGCTGGGCGACGGCGAAGCCGCCGCGCTTCCCGAAGCCGGCATCGAGCTCTATGCAAAAGTGCGTTCGACCCGCCCGCCCAAGCCCGCCCGGCTGATTGCGGAAAACGGCTCGTTCATTGTCGAGCTTGCCGAGGGCGAGGCAGGCGTCGCGCCCGGTCAGGCATGCGTTCTCTACGATGGCGACGGCGACAATGCCCGCGTCTTCGGCGGTGGCTTCATCGAGCGCTCGGAGCGCCATGCTGACGCCGAGGCAATGCTGAAGAAGCTGGCCGGCGAACAGCGTGTGAGTGCCGGCTAGACGGCCTCACCCGAATTCTCAGTCGTGCGTGACCGTGCCAGCGGTCAATATCTTCAGCACCCCTATCGCTTCCTCGCCATCCGTGCGCGGCGCTTCGCGCGTTTCGATGCAATGAAGAAAGTGCTGCAGCTCGCGCGTCAGAGGCATACCCTCCGCCACCGGCACATAGGTCGGTTCGTTGGTGGTAAAGGCCCACTGCCCAGAATCCTGCCAGACCGCATGGCGGTAAACCGCGAGCTTGCGGCTCCAGGGTTCGACATCATCGAACACCGCCATCGCCCGCGTGCCGACTACGGTCAGCCTGCGCTCGCGATAAGGGTTCAGGCGCGACGTGAAGAGGTGCCCGCGAATGCCGCCCGGAAATCGCATATGCAGATGCGCGAAGTCCGAAAGATGATCGAGAAGCGCGGCCCCCTCGCCGCGCACCTCTTCCGGCGCTGCCCCCGTAATCGCCAGGATCATGGAAAGATCGTGCGGCGCAAGATCCCACAGCGCGTCGTTCTCGGTGTGGAACTTTCCGAGCCCCAGCCGGTGCGAGTGAATATATTTGACGTCGCCCAGCTCGCCTGAGCCGACCAGTTGTTTGAGCTGTTCGAACGCAGGGTGGAAACGCAACACATGACCGACCATGAAGATGCGCTGGTGCTCGCGGGCGGCTTCAACGGCGCGTTCGGCATCGGCGACCGACAACGCTATCGGCTTTTCGACCAGCACGTCCTTTCCGGCTTCAACGGCCTTGATCGCCAAGTCCGCATGATGTTGTGGCGGCAAAGCCATCACGATGGCATCGATGTCGTCGCGCGCAAACAGATCGTCAGGCTCAACGGCCAGACAATCATGCTCGATCGCGAAACCTTCCGCGCGAGCGGCGTTCACGTCGGAGACGGCGTGAAGTGCGCCAAGCGCCTTCAATGTCCGGACGTGATTGCTTCCCCAATACCCGCAACCGAGGACTGCTATGCGCGGTGCCATACTTCTCTTTGCCTTAAATGCGCCGCGCCTCAATAGACCCGGGCCCGTGGCCGCTCAACCCCACACTTTGATAATGGGTGAATCGCTGCGTGAAAACGCCCGAATTCACGGCGACTGCAATGCTTGACAGCCAGACCGCCGCAACCTTATATCCGCGCGACTTCAAGGTCGGCACGCCCGCCTGGGGCGGAGTAGCTCAGTTGGTTAGAGCAGAGGAATCATAATCCTTGTGTCGGGGGTTCAAATCCCTCCTCCGCTACCATCATGCCCCCAACCAGAGCGATGGGGTCATAAGCGGCAATCTCATTGATTTTGTTGATAAATTTCCAACTGAGGAAACTCTACCGACAATCCCTGCGGCTTTGACCTGATGCTCACACCACCGCGGCACCATTCTCTCAGTGCGATGCGGTTGAGTTGAGCTCGACAATTCCTTGATCGCCGGCCGCATGTGGCACCGTTCCCGTACCGGGGCGCCTTTAGTGGCCTGCCACACAAGCCCAAAGCGCCTAGTTCCACATCTTTCCTGTTAGCGCCGCGCTACCTTGATCGCGATATTCCGGATTTGACTCGGCGTAGAGGAATTGAGCTTTCTATAGACGCAACCGCTGGAATTCTGGTCAACTTGCCCGTCAGAAAGCTCTCGTAATCGGCGGTGTCCCGGACAGCCAAGCGTAGCAGATAGTCCCGATTGCCGGTCATGAGCCAGCAGTCGACGACTTCCGGATAGGTGCGAATGGCCGCCTCGAACTCCCTGATCGTGTCATCCACCTGGCGATCAAGCTTCACAGAAACGAAGACAGCGAACGGGAACCCGGCGCTCGCCTCGTCGATCATCGCATGATAGCCGGCGATGACACCCGCCTGCTCGAGCATGTTTATCCGACGGGCACAGGGTGACGGACTGAGGCCGACGCGCTGGCTCAGATCCTGCACCGATATCCTGCCATTCGCCTGCAATTCACGCAGAATTCTCTGGTTTATTGCGTCAATGTTAGGTTTTTCCACCTCATTTCCTCAAATCTTGGCTGTTTCGATCAATTAGTGACTCGATGTGGGCGGTAATTGCAAGGAACAGTCCGAAATGACCGGCTAGGATCACGCACCAGGACCGAACCGGGGCAGTCATGAACGAGATCAACCTAAGTCATCTGCGGGAACTCGAGCGGCGCGTTCTATGGCTGGCCATGTGGACGATTCATCATGCCAATCATGTACGTGCCGCGGACGAGGTGAAGGTGGGAGGGCACCAGGCCTCCTCGGCTTCAATGGCGGCCATAATGTCGGCGCTCTATTTCGGTGTGCTTCACCCCGAGGATCGCGTTGCCGTAAAGCCCCATGCTTCACCTGTCTTTCACGCAATTCAGTATCTCGCGGGAAATCAGTCGGCGGACAATCTGAAGCACTTTCGTGGATACAAGGGCGCACAAAGCTATCCCTCGCGCACCAAAGACAGCGACGACGTCGATTTCTCAACCGGATCGGTGGGACTTGGCGTCGCGCAAACGCTGTTTTCATCGCTGGTCCAGGACTATGTGACCGCGCATGGCCTCATGAAAGGTCGCGAGAAAGGCCGGATGATTGCGCTCGTCGGCGATGCCGAAATGGATGAGGGCAACATCTACGAGGCGCTTATCGAGGGCTGGAAGCAGGGGTTGCGAAACTGTTGGTGGATCGTCGATTACAATCGCCAGTCGCTTGACGCGGTCGTGCGTGAAGGACTTTGGGAAAAGTTCGAGCAAATATTCTCCGACTTCGGCTGGGACGTGGTCATCGTCAAGCACGGACGCCTTCAGGAAGCTGCGTTTGCAGAGCCGGGCGGCGACAGGCTCAAGGCCTGGATCGACCAATGCCCGAACCAGCTCTATTCGGCACTGAGCTTCCAGGGCGGAAGTGCGTGGCGCAAACGCCTGATGGATGAAATCGGCGATCAAGGCGAAGTAACCGAACTCATAGAGCGGCGCACGGACGACGAGCTTTCTACGCTCATGACCAATCTCGGCGGCCACGACATCGAGACGTTGCTCGGTGCGTTCACACAGGCGCAAGAGAGCGACCGGCCAACGCTGTTTATTTGTTACACGGTCAAAGGTCATGGCCTGCCGCTTGCAGGACACAAAGACAACCATGCGGGCCTCATGACGCCGGCTCAGATGGAGAAATTCCGCACGGCGATGCAGGTGCGACCAGGCAGGGAGTGGGACCCCTGGGAGGGCTGCGAAATTTCGCCGAAAGAGCTGCAACGAGCGGTTTCGAACGCACCTTTCTTCGCCTCCGGCACGCGCCGGCTTGCCGCCCCCGCAATCGCTGTTCCGCGCCGCCTCCCCATGCCTGCTGCGAAGGGCGCACCTGTGTCCACGCAAATGGGTTTCGGGCAGATCCTGCACGAGATTGCACGCGACGACACCGACCTCGCTCGTCGAATAGTGACAACCGCCCCCGACGTCAGCGTGTCGACCAATCTCGGCCCATGGATAAACCGGCGCGGACTGTTTGCACGCGAAACTCTGGCTGACACGTTCAAGTCAGAGCAGATCCCTTCCACCTATCAATGGTCGTTTTCACCAAGCGGCCAACATATCGAGCTCGGCATCGCAGAATCGAACCTGTTTCTCATGCTTTCGGCGCTGGGTCTTTCCCACTCCATCAATGGAGAACGGCTTCTGCCGATCGGCACGGTCTACGACCCATTCATCTACCGTGGTGCCGACCAGCTCAATTACGCTTGCTACCAAGATGCCCGCTTCATGCTTGTGGCAACTCCTTCCGGCATAGCGCTAGCTCCGGAAGGGGGTGCTCACCAGTCCATCGGAACACCGCTCATTGGTATCGCCCAGGACGGTTTAGCGGCGTTTGAACCGGCTTTCGTGGACGAACTGTCCGCAATCATGCGTTTCGGGTTCGACTATATGCAGCGCGACGGCGAAGGCGACCCCGATGAGCGCAACTGGCTACGAGACGAAACCGGGGGCTCGCTTTACTTGCGATTGTCGACCCGGCCGGTTGAACAACCACTCCGCGAGATTTCCGAAGAACAGGAGCGCCACATTATCGATGGCGCCTACTGGATGCGCAGGCCGGGACCAAACGCTCAGATCGTGGTTGCCTATAGTGGAGCGGTGGCCCCCGAGGCTATCGAAGCGGTTGGCACAATGGGTGAATTCCGGCGCGATGTGGGCCTGCTGGCAATCACATCGGCTGACCGGCTTAATGCCGGTTGGACTGCCGCGCAAAGAGCACGTGAACGCGGATTTGCACATGCAAACAGCCATATCGAGCGGCTGCTTGCCAGCCTGCCATCGCATTGCGTTCTGATCACCGTGACAGACGCCCACCCGGCAACACTCGGCTGGCTCGGTGCAGTGCTAGGACACCGGACGCGCTCACTCGGTGTGGAGCATTTTGGCCAGTCCGGAACTATCGCCGACCTTTACGCGCATCACGGAATCGACACCGACGCCATTGTCAGGGCAGCGCAATCCATGTCGCCGGGACGGCCCATACCGCGCCTGCACGTCTAGCCGCGGTCCAGGTCGGCATTGCTCAGATGGCCGGCTTCAATTCAACACGTCTGCCGCGTCCGTAGCTATCGGAGATTACGCCGCTCTCGACTACGACATCGCCTCTGGAGACCACCGTTTCCGGCCAACCGGTCACCGTTCTACCTTCAAAAGGATTGTAGCCGACATTATCATGAAGGTCGTCGGCGCCGAACGTCACTTTTCGATCAGGGTTCCAGATCGCAAAATCTGCGTCAGCACCAATTCGGATCGCCCCCTTCGCCTCCAGACCGAATATTCGCGCCGGGTTGGAGGCCGTGACTTCCACGAACTTGCAAAGGTCGAACCGGCCGCTTGAGACCATCGCGTCGAAAAGAAGCGGCATCCGCACCTCGAGCCCCGGCATTCCGTTTGCAATTCGGTTGAAAGGAGCGTCTGGCCCATTGGCCAGTTTACCGGTCCCGTCAAACCGGAAAGGCGCATGATCGGAAGTCACCAGTTGGATGTCGCCGAGCGCGAGTGCCTGCCAAAGCGCCTCCTGGTCGTCCTGCGTCCGCTGCGGCGGACTGCACATGAACTTCGCCCCCTCCAGGCCAGGCCTGTCGAGTTCCTCACTGGTCATCAGAAGATAGTGCGGACAGGTTTCGGCTCTTACCCGGCTGCCCCTCTGGCGGGCCTGCCGCACCAACTCAACACCCTCGCGTGTCGAAATGTGGAACAGCAGGACCGGCTGATCGAGAAACTCCGAAAACCGGATCATACGCGCAACCGCCTCAGCCTCTGCGAGGCGAGAATGAGCGGTCGCGTGGAACTTCGGGGCAGTATTGCCTGCAGCCAGGTTGCGTTCCGTGGCATATGCGATGATGGCGTGATTTTCAGCATGCACGCATATCAAGTCGCCGCCTTTTCGGGCCGCAGCCATCACCTGTAGAATTTTCGTGTCATCAAGTCGGATATTGTAGGTTGTAAATATTTTTATGGAGCGGTGACCGCGCTCCGCAAGTGTGACGACATCCTCCTCAAGCGACCCGCATTCCGGATCCGATACGATGATGTGGAAGGCATAATCGATCAGAGCGCCACGCTGCGCCCGGCGCTCATAGTCTTCAACGACTGGAATGAGCTCCTGTCCCTTGTGCTGAGCAGCGAACGAAACGCATGTGGTCGTGCCGCCAAAGGCGGCGGAGCGTGTCGCGGTCTCGAACGTGTCGGCGTTCAGTAGGCCGTTGCCCGAAATCTGTTCGATGTGACAGTGGGTGTCTACGCCGCCCGGCAGCACCAACCGGCCCCGCGCCTCGACCTCGCTGGCACCCTTGCCGACATTGCGCGCAATAGCGACAACCCGCCCGTCAGAAACACCAATATCAGCTTCGGCAATCCCGTCGGCGTTAACAACCGTTCCGCCTCGAACAACCAGATCGAATTCCAGAGCCATTGCCGTGTTACCAACTCGTCGCAGAGTGAATGAAATGCCGATTTATCATCAGCCGGCATTCGCAACGTGGCACGCGACCTGGTCAATGAGCCTTGGGACGTCTCGCCGGCATCTGTCTATGGCAACCGGGCAGCGGGGATGAAACGCGCAACCGGCGGGCGGATTGATGGGACTTGGTATCTCACCCGTGATACCTGTTCTTTCGGTCCTGCCTCCATCAACCTTGGGAACCGCCTCAAACAGCATTTTGGTGTACGGGTGGCGTGGGTTGGCAAAAAGCTCGTCCACCTCGCCAATTTCGACAATACGACCGAGGTAAAGGACGCCAACGCGCGTAGCCATGTAACGCACGACCGCGAGATCATGGCTGATAAAGAGATAGGTAAGACCGAGTTGCTCCTGCAGCCTGCGCATCAGATTCAGGATCTGCGCCTGCACCGAGACGTCGAGCGCTGAGGTAGGCTCATCGCAAACAATGAAATGCGCCTCCGATGCAAGCGCCCGCGCGATTGCCACGCGCTGGCGTTGACCTCCGGAAAACTGGTGCGGGTATTTCTTCCGATCGTCGGGGTGCAGTCCCACAAGTTCCAGAAGTTCGTCGATGCGCTTCGACAATTGCGTCTTGTTCGCAACGAGATTGAGCGTCCGGATCGGTTCAGCAACGATCCGCTCGACGCGCCAGCGCGGGTTGAGGCTCGCATAGGGATCCTGAAAGACCATCTGAATACCCTGCCCGCCATCAGCGCGTACCGTTCGCAGCGAGCTGTCAATCACGACCTCACCCTGAGAAGCACCCAGCAGGCCGACGACTATCCGGGCAAGCGTGGACTTCCCCGAACCGGACTCGCCAACAAGCGCAAACGTTTCACCACGTTCAATCTCAAATTCCACGTCAGTCAACGCGTTGACAACCTGGCGCGGTTTGCCGCTGATCTTGCGGTTGATCCAGCTGTCGGAGATGTCGAACTGGCGCCCGACCTTGCGAATGGAAACCGATCCGTCCGTCTGTGGCTTCATGCGGCGCGCCTCTCACTGTTGTAGAGGTGACAGGCGACCTTTCGGCCCTCGTGATCAAGAAGGTCAGGCCGCCGTATATCGCACGGCTCAAACTTCTGGCCGCACCGTGCGTGAAAGGCGCAGCCTTTCGGTATTGCCGTCAGCCGCGGCATCGAGCCCGGTATCTGAACCAGTTCGCGGTCGGTTCCTGTGACGGTTGGGATCGCCCCCATCAAGCCGCGCGCATACGGATGCAGCGGCTGCGAGATCAGTTCGTCTCTGCGACCGATTTCAGCTATGCGCCCGGCATACACAACGGCCACACGGTCGGCGATTTCCGCGATAACCCCCATGTCGTGCGTGACCAGCATGATCGCGACACCACGCTCGTCGCACAGCGCGCGCAACAGGTCGAGAATCTGCGCCTGAACAACTACATCCAAGGCCGTTGTCGGCTCATCAGCGATGATTAGTTCCGGGTCGGCGCAGAGCGCCAGCGCGATGACGACACGCTGACGCATGCCGCCGGAGAACTCGTGCGGAAAGGAGTCGATACGTTCCTCAGGTGAGGGAATTCCGACCTCGCCAAGCAATTCAATTGCCCTTTTCCGCGCCGCGCTCGGCGAGCAATCAAGATGCGTGAGGATAGTCTCGACGATCTGGTCGCCCACTCGAAAAAGCGGGTTGAGACTTGTCAGTGGGTCCTGAAACACCATTCCGATGCGCTTGCCGCGAACGCGGCGCATCTGCGAGGCGGGCAGATTGTCGATCCGCTCTCCACCGAGCAGAATTTCACCGCCGGACACTCGTCCAGGCGAAACGATCAGGTTGGCGATCGCAGAGCCCGTCAGCGACTTGCCTGCACCTGACTCGCCGACGACACCCAGTACTTCGCCCCGACCGATTTCGAACGAAATATTGTCAATCGCCTTCAGCGGACCGAACCGCGTTTCAAACTCTACCGAGAGGTTCCGGACCGAAAGGACCGACTCGTCCAAAGGTGTCATTTCAGATACCCTTCACGCTGGCATACTCTACCAGCTCGGCGTCCGTGTAGAGCTGCATGAACTCAACCTCCAAGCCGCCGACTTCCTCCTCGAGAAAAGCCACGAAGCCTTCAGGATGAGGGTGTTTCCCCGCTACGCCGCAGGCAACACACGTCTTGAGCGCACCACCCTTGGCTACGGCGGCATCCAGCGCGTTTTCGATTGAGGGCACAGCATAACAGATATGATGAAGGCCCTCCGATCCGCGCTTCTCGATCCACGAATCGAAGCGCCCGCCGGGCTCCAGCGACTGGCAAAGCTGGTATTCGATTCCCCCGACGCGGAACAAGGCAACACGCGTCTTCGACTTCGCGTAGTCGACGATTTCGGCATCATCGCCGGCGGAAAGAAACGCACGGTACTTTTCAAGCGCCTGCTCGGCATCGCGGACCGCAAAAGCCATATGCTGAATCTTCATTTTTCACCGCTTCAGGGCCCTGCGCTGTGCACGCGACCATCCATCTTCGATATATGCGAGAGTCGAAAGTTAGTATAATTGTCTAACAAAGTCGATCCCGATTTTGGAGAAAAACGGATGGCATCACCGTCCAGACACGACGTCAGACGAGTTGAATCGATAACCGAGATCGCGTTTGAGCCTTTCGGAAAAGTGCTGAAACACCCCGGTGGGCGTGACCGTCTCTACCTGGACTGTGCATTCGGAAATGCGCCCGGATCGACCAAGGCTCTGTGGATCAACAATCCGCCGCAGGCGCAGTTTCCAGTTACTATTAGCAGCTTGGAGAAGCACCCCTTCACGCCGCAGGCATTTCTTCCAATGCATGAATGCGAATTTCTGGCCATTGCCTGTCTATCCGACAAGCGAGGTGACCCGGTACCTTCGTCGCTTCGCGCATTTCGGGTTACCGGCCCCACTTCGATCGTCTACGCGGCAAACGTTTGGCATCATGGACTGCTTTCATTCCGTGCCGATACCAACTTTGTCGTCTTGCAATCTGTTGCAGGCCGCGGCGACGACATCGTTCACAACCTCGACAGAGAAATAGAGCTTCACAATGACTGAACCGGACCTCTCCTCGCTGGAACGCGATTTCATCGGATACGGGCGTCAGCCGAAGATAGAGCCCTGGCCAAACGGGGCCCGGATCGCGGTCAACATCTGCGTCAATTACGAGGAAGGATCGGAGCAATCGGTCCCAGACGGCTATGACCGATCCGAAGGCGGGCTCACCGAATCCAGAGCACTGGAGTTCGACGGGCGTGACCTGGCAGCGGAATCGATGTTCGAATACGGGAGCCGCGCAGGCATATGGCGTATTCTACGTATTCTCGAAGACGCCAAAGTACCCGCCACAATCTTTGCATGCGCGCTCGCTCTTGAGCGGAATCGCGAAGTTGGCACTGCGATCAGCGAACTGGGCTACGATATCTGCGCCCATGGCTGGCGCTGGGAATATCACAGCCGGCTCACTATGGCTCAGGAGCGTTCCCTAATCGCAAAGTCCTATGCATCTATTGAAGCACAGACCGGCATCAAACCGGCAGGTTGGTATTGCCGATACGGACCCAGCGTCAATACACGCAGCTTGATCGTGGAGCACGGCGGCTTCCTCTACGACTCCGACGCATACAATGACGATCTGCCTTATTGGCGCCGCATAGGCGAGTGCGACCATCTGATCATTCCCTACGGGCTGGTCTGTAATGATGCCAACTTCATGCGCGGCGGCATGGCTACGGCAGATCAATTCTATTCACTGCTGAAAGATACGTTCGACCTGTTGTACCGCGAAGGTAAAGGCCGGCCGGCAATGATGTCGGTCGGCCTGCACCCGCGCATCATCGGTCACCCAGGCAGAGCAGCAGGACTTCAAAGCTTCGTCGAATATGTATCGAACGTCTCCGATGCATGGATATGCCGCCGCAGCGACATCGCGATGCACTGGCACGATGCCCATCGCCGACCCTGATCTTGCGACACCACAACAGCCACGGCTAGCCGGCCCTCCATTTATCGAACTCCGCCATTGTTTTTTCGTTCGGCGGATAGGTACCTGACAGAGGTGCACCGTCGCGCACTTTGGAGATGACGAATTCCTCGAGAACTTCACGCTCGCTTGCAATGCGCGCAACCTCGGCCGCCATGTGACGCGGTATGACCACGATCCCGTTTGCATCTCCCATAACGACGTCTCCGCAGTATACGGCAACTCCATCGCACTCGACGGGTCCGTTCACGTCCACCACCATGCGATGCGACGTCAGTGGCGTGGCGGCATTTCCTGTACAGAATACGGGCATCTCGATTTGCGCGATCGCAGCCGCATCCGAGACGGAGCCGTCCAACACGACGCCTGAGACGCCCACACCTTTCATATAGGTCGTCATGATATCCCCCATGAAGGCTGTGCGCGTTTCGCCACCCATGGCGACAACCAGCACGTCACCAGCCTTCAGCTGATCGACGGCAGCAGCCTGAAGATTCGGCGATGAGCCTCCCGCAATCGCCGACACAACATCTTCGCGCGCCGCGATCGTCCGCACTGTCAACGCGGCACCGACAAACTTGTTGCAGTTGCTATTCAAGGCGCGCGGTCGGAACATGAAGGTGTTTTTGTAGCCGTTCTTCCAAAGCGTCGAGACAACGGTTGGAACCGCGGACTTCATGAGCATGTTACGGATGGCGGGTTCCAGAGGGACGGTGGCAGACATGATAACTCCTAAAATCGGGGCGGAACGCTCAGCCGGCCATCCAGCCGCCGTCGGCGACGAGGCGTGAGCCGGTGGTGAAGGAAGAATCGTCACTCGCCAGAAAAAGCACGGCCTTCGCCTGCTCTTCCGGCAGTCCAAGCCGGCCAAGCGGGTGACGCCCGATTGATTTTTGCTCGGCGGCGAGAGGGTCTGGGTTACGCGAGAACGCCCGACGCAACAGCGGCGTGTCGATAGCACCCGGCACCAGAAGGTTGACGCGAATATTCTCCGGCGCGTGATCAACGGCCATTGTCCTGCAAAGACTGTCGAGCGCACCCTTGGTGGCCAGATAGGCCGCGTTCGCCTTGCCCCCCGAATAAGCGAGTTGCGAGCCCACGAAAATAATCGAGCCGCCGCCTCGACGGCGCATCGACATGACTGACTCGCGGGCCCACAGGAACGATCCGGTGAGATTGGTGCTCAAAACGGCGTTCCATCGTTCGAGCGATGTGTCGGGGACACTGGTTCCTGTCGACCAACCAGCCGACGCGAGAAGAACGTCAAACCCACCAAAGGTTCGCTCGACCTTGACCGCATGCGCAGCGACGGTCTCTTCATCGCCGACATCGCCAACCAGCAATGCAAGCCGGTCTCCCGCGTTCAACTCGGCCGCGGCACCCTCGAGAGTTGAGCGGCTGCGGCCGACGATCGCCACGCGGGCGCCCTCCTCCAGAAAAAGCCGGGCACTGGCAAGACCTATCCCCGACGCACCGCCAGTAATTACGGCCACTTTGCCTTCGAGCTTACCTGTCATGACTCATGTCACTCCACATCCGAACCCACATTTCGAATTGTTAGCTTGTAATACAATATGACGCCTGATAGGAATAGAGAAAATTTGCTTGGGAAGGGATCCGCACGCATGCTTACAGTCGACGCCAAGGGTGTATTTCCGATCGCGCCCACCCCATTCGACGACAGTGGGGAGCTCGACTTCGCGTCGACGGAGAAGATGATCGACACCTTCTTGAGCTCGGGCGCTACCGGACTGACGATCCTGGGAATGATGGGCGAGGCTCCGAAGCTGACATTCGAAGAATCGGCCGCATTCGCGAAATGCGTGATGAAGGCGGTCGACGGCAAGGTGCCGGTCGTCGTCGGCGTTTCTTCACCCGGCTTTGCAAATATGCGCCAGCTCACGCAGACCGCCATGGATATCGGCGCAGCGGGCGTAATGGTTGCACCCGGCGGTGGCCTGAAGACCGACGAGCAGATCCTCGGCTATTTCGGAACTGTCGTGGAAACGATTGGAGAAGACGTTCCCTTCGTTTTGCAGGACTTTCCCCTCACCACCAATGTGGTCATGAGTGTTCCCGTGATCCAGAAGATCGTGGAACAGCATACCTCCTGCGTGATGCTGAAGCACGAGGATTGGCCCGGTCTAGAGAAGATCTCCAAACTGCGTGCCGCGGGCGGGATGCGCCGGATCTCAATTCTGTGCGGCCATGGCGGCTTGTTCCTGCCTTTCGAGATGGAACGTGGTGCCGATGGCGCCATGACCGGGTACGCCTACCCGGAAATGCTGACGCAGGTCGTAGAGCTGATGAACGCCGGCAAGCGCGAAGAAGCACACGATCTCTTCGATCGACATCTTCCGCTTGTCCGTTACGAAACCCAGCCGGCGCTCGGACTTGCCGTACGAAAGTACGTACTGAAGAAACGCGGGATTATTGCGTCTGACCGACTCCGCAAACCCGGACCCGCATTGAGTGCTGCAACCGTCGCCGAAATTGAATGGATGATCCGCCGGATAGAGCGGTAGGACTGAGGAGAATACCCAGATGGAACTGAACCTCTCCGGTAAGAAGGCCCTAGTTCTGGGCTCCACCAAGGGGCTCGGGCATGGTATCGCCTCGGCCTTAGCGGCCGAGGGCGCCACGGTCGGTATCGTGGGGCGCACATCGGAAAGTGCGATTGAGGTAGCGTCAGCTATAGATGGCAGCGCGCACGGCTTTAGCTGCGATACAACGAGTGCGGACCAGATTGATGCTCTTCATGCGAATGCCACCGCACGGATAGGTGCAATCGACATCCTTGTACTTAATGGCGGCGGACCGCCACCCGGCAGTGCGCAAGGTGTAGATTCCGACCTGTGGCGCGCCTCTTTCGATTCCATGTTCGTGAATCTCGTCAGGCTGGCAGATCTGGTTCTTCCTCAAATGATCGAGGCAAAGTTCGGCAGGATCATCTCGGTGATTTCGTCGGGCGTTATCGAGCCGATCCCCAATCTGGCGATCTCCAACACGATCAGGCCGGCGTTAGTCGGCTGGGGCAAGACGCTGGCGAACGAAGTGGGCAAGCACGGCATCACGGTGAACGCAATTGCTCCCGGGCGGATCGCGACCGACAGGCTGAAACAGCTCGATGCCAACAATGCGCAGCGGCTGGGAAAATCCGTAGATGATATCCAGTCAGCTTCGCGGGGTCGCATTCCGGTTGGGCGTTATGGCAGGCCTGATGAATTTGCGGCAGCGGCGGCCTTTCTGGCCAGCGAGAAGGCCTCCTTCATCACAGGCTCGATCCTGCGCGTCGACGGCGGCCAAATAACAAGCATTATCTAACACCGGTTTTTTTGCCGATGAGCCCTGACTTCCTGGAGAATCTGGCAGCAGCAGTAGGTCAGGCAAACCTGTTAACCTCCCATGACGACCGTGTTCCCTTCGACACGGATTGGAGGGGCGTTCTTGACGGCCGATCACTCGGCGTCGTGCGCCCCTCCCGCGTGGAAGAGGTCGCAGAAACCGTCCGGCTATGCGCCAAAAACTCTGTCACAATCGTACCGCAGGGCGGCAATACCGGCATGTGCGGCGGAGCAACGCCGGACGGTTCCGCGCAGCAACTCGTCGTGAGCCTCACACGGATGCGTGCGATCCGGGAACTCGACATAACCAGCAACTGCATGACGGTCGAAGCCGGTCTTTCGCTTTTCGAGGCTCAAGAGGCGGCCGCTGGCAACGGGCTCATGATGCCGCTCAGCATTGCATCCGAGGGGTCGGCCACAATCGGGGGTGCGGTCAGCACAAATGCGGGCGGTGTAAACGTACTCCGCTATGGAAACATGCGGGACCTGACGCTTGGTATCGAGGCTGTCCTTGCGGACGGGACAATCTGGTCCGACCTCAAAAAGTTACACAAGAACAATACCGGCTACGATCTCAAGCAGCTGTTCATCGGCGGCGAAGGGACATTGGGGATCGTGACCGCGGCTTGCATCAAGCTCCACCATCCGCCGTCCTCCCGCCTGACCTTCCTTGCCGGCATCAAGTCAGTCCAATCGGCCCTGTCTAGCCTCAAAGATATCCAAGGCCGCTTCGGCAAAATCGTGGAATCCTGGGAACTCTTCTCGGACGTGTCCGCAAATCTGCTGGCGCGGAATTGCGGCTATGAGAGGCTCCCGTTGCAGGCCACCCATCCGTGGTATCTGCTGGGCGAGATAGCGCTTTACGACGACGGCGATGAGGACATCTGGGCCGAGCGGCTGGTCGAAATGGCCGGCCGGATGCAATGCGACGACATAGTCCTGGCGATGTCTCAATCGCAACGCGAGAACTTGTGGGCAATTCGGGAGAATATCAGTGAAGCCGAGCGTGCGCAGGGCAAGAGCATCAAACATGATGTGTCCGTTCCTACCGGCGCGATACCGGATCTAATCGCCAGAGTTCTGAACAGTTTCGAAACACGCTTTACCGACTGTCAGATCAACATTTTCGGGCATGTCGGCGACGGTAACCTGCACATCAATGCTATCCCCCGCGAGATAGGCGTTCAGATCGGGGCTGATACCGCAGCCGCGATTTCGGAGTTTGTGTACGACGCGGCTGTGGCATTGGACGGGAGTTTTTCCGCTGAGCACGGCATCGGCAGCATGAAAACGGCGCAGATGGCAAAATACAAAGAACCACCCGCGCTCGAACTGATGCGGCAGATCAAGGCTGCCCTCGATCCAATGGGAATTTTCAATCCGGGGAAGGTACTGACCTGACGATTATGAGAGGCCGCTCGAGCGAGCAACTTCTTCGCTCTGGCGCCGCCTCGCCAGGAAATGCTTATCCAGCGCCACTTTCAGTTCATCCCCTGAATCAGGTGAATGAACCTGTTTCTCGATGAACTTCAGAAGGGCTATGTGGCGGTCGACGACGGTCGACAGCTTTATGTCTCGATATCGCGCCAGATTGAATATGATCAACACGTGGCGGGCAATGGTCTTCCACATCGAGATTGCGACTTCGTTGCCAGATGCATTTGCGATCGCGAGGTGAAAATCCAGATCGGCGCGCAGCATCTCGCCGAAATCGTCAACGTCCGCGGCACGGCGCATACGGTCGATCACCGCACGCAGATCGGAAAGTGACTTGCTGTCCTTTTGCCAGTTGCGAATTGCGTCACGCAACAGAACCAACTCCAGCATGAGGCGTATTTCGAATACCTGCTCGACCTTGTTCTGACCGTAATCGGCAACCCGGTAACCGCGATGCCCCCCGCCCACCAAAATTCCTTGAGTGGCGAGTATCTTCAACGCTTCACGCACAGGCACCCGGCTTACCTGAAAGCGCTTGGTCAATCCGGTTTCAACAATCCTCTCGCCCGGCCGAAGGTGACGCGTAGCGATTGCCTCTGCAATTGCGTCTGCGATTGCGTCAGGCAAAAGTGCCCGCTTCGGAAGCGGGAAGCCACCCTCCACATCATCAACCGCAGTTTCAGTCGCCATATCGCCGCAACTACCTAGTCTGTGTTGCCGGACCTAGTACTTCCGCCAGTATCCGATTCAGTTCACACTTATAGCGGATTGTCCGCCATAGGGACCAAATTCAAAACCGTGTCGGTAAAGTTGTGGCAGATTTATACAGCTACGCAAGGAACCGTCGCGCAAATACTCCACGACCGCCAAGGTTGACAACCGGCGCATGTCACACAGGCTCTGGGGTGTGTAGAACGCCGCATGGGGGGTAACGAGCAGCCTCCCCTCCAGCCAGCTTTCGCCCTTGGTCCAGGCCTCCAGCAACGGGTGTGAACGATCCAGCGGCTCGGTGGACAGAACATCGAGACCGGCAGCGCAAATGCTGTCGCTTCTGAGCCCGTCAAATACAGCGTCCAAGTCTACGGTTCCGCCACGCGACGTGTTGATGAGAATCGCGTCGGGCTTCATGCGCTCGACTGCAGCACGGTCGATAAGGTTGCTTGTCTCGTCGGTCAAAGGACAGTGCAGACTGACAATGTCGCTTGTCGCTAGAAGCTCGTTGAGCGTCTTGTAGCGATGAAAACCGAACGAAAGTTCGGTTCCGGCCTCAACATAAGGGTCGTAAAACGCGACGTTCATTTCGAATGCGCGGGCCCGCAAGGCCGCAGCGCGACCGATCCGGCCCAGCCCGATAATTCCGAAGGTGAGCCCGCGGATACGCCTAACTGGCCTTACCGGAAGCTGAAGCGTACTCCACGCGTCGTCGCGGACCAGCAGCCTGTTATTGTACGCGGTCGTAGCGCGCAACAGGTCGAGTGCCATCGCCAGAGTGTGATCGGCGACCTCGACTGTGCCGTAGTCCGGTGTATTGCAAACCGGGATACCCCGCTTGGCGCAAGCATCGATATCGATGTGATTGAAGCCGACACCCGCCTGAACAACGATTTTTGCACGATCCATATCGTCCACGAGTTTCGAGGGAAGCGCATGGCGGCTGCGGCAATTGACTATCGCGTCGGCCGCCTTCAGCGCATCGGCGCTGATAGCTCCCTCTTCCGGACGAATGATGTCATATTCAAATCCGGCGCCCGTAACTTCCCGCTCGATATCCGGGTCGCCTGCAAACTGCGGGTCGATGATTAGGAGGCGCGTCATTGATGGCCCGCCTCGACAGCTTCAGCCGGCGAAAGACCTAACTCAGTCAGAGCATCGTCAATGGCGGATAGAACAAAGTTCATGTCGCCCTCGACAAGATCGCCCATAACGCCGATGCGGAACGTACCTGTTGCCGTAAGTCGGCCGGGGAAGATCACGATATTGCGCTTCTCCAACGCCTTATAGAACTTCTGGAAGGAATAGTTCGGGTCTTCGGGGTCGTGGAATGTGGCAATGATCGGGGCCGCGACATCGTCGGGCAGGAGAGTGCGAAATCCACGCTGCCGCAGTCCGTCCACCAGCCTGCGCCAGTTGCTCCTGTATCTTTCGAGCCTTGGCGCCTGGCCGCCCTCCCGGCGGTGGCGCTCACACGCCTTGGCCAGCGCGCCCATGACATGCGTCGGCGGTGTCCATCTCCACCATCCGGTTTCCTCAAAGAATTTCCACTGCGCGTAAAGGTCGAGACAGGCGCTTTTCGAGTTGCCCTTCGCGATACCCAGGGACGACTTTTTCGCAATGACGATGCCAACGCCCGGGACACTTTCGAGACACTTATTCGGCGAAACGAAAATTGCCTCGAGATCGAGCGCCGCCGCATCGATGGGGAAGCCACCGAACGAGGCGACTGCGTCCACCATGAACTTCTTCTTCCGCTCGCGCGCCACCTCGCTGATCATTTCAATGGGGTTGAGCACACCGGTACCAGTCTCCGCGTGGCAGCAAATGATATGGGTGATCTCGGGGTCGTCGTCGAGCGCCTGTTCGATGTCCTCGCGCGCGGGAAGCGGGAGCATCGGCAGTTCCAAAACAACAAGAGGTACCCTGATGCTCTCCGCGAGTTCGCGCAGACGCTGACCGTAGAAACCGTTCTGTATGACGAGCAGCTTGCCCCCTTCGGGGATCAGTGTCTGGTAGCCGGCTTCGATGGCATAGGTGGCGCTGCCCTGAACCAGTATGCATTCATGGGTTGCAGCGCCGTTGCAGATGTCGAGCATGTAACTGCGCACCTCGGCCGTCAGTTTCGTATGCTCCTCCGCATTGGGGCTGCGGTCGCGCAACATTTCCCGCTTTACCTCATCGGAGACCGTGAGCGGGCCGGGCGTCAGCAGGTAGAAGTCGTGACGGCGTTCGTTGAGCTGTGTGCTCATTGATGGGTCTCCATGGCAAAATCCTCCAGATCACTCCGGAGACGTTGAATTTCAGAATTGAGCCTCGCGCGGGCCGACTGGGTGTCGCCGATCAGCGAAACCAGGTCGCTGGCATCTTTGCCCGCGAGGCCGGGCACCACGTTCAGAAAAATGTCGGACCTGCGCTTCGAGCGAACAGCCAGCCCGAGTTGCATGAGCAAGCCGTTGAGCTCGCACATCACCGCATCGTCGAAAACGGCTTCCCAGGCATCGCGCTCCGGGCCGAAATCGTAGAAATCGTCGTTGCTCTTCGCGGCGCTGCGAGAATCACGAAGGGCTTTCGTCGCCTGCTCGTCGACTTCGCCATTGTGAAGGACCACGCCATAGTCGTCCCGCGCGGCAGCCTCACTCACATAACCAAACAGCACGTCCTCGCGCACCATTTCGGCAGGGCGCAGAAGCGGGTCTCCATAACCGCCGCCGCCTGGGGTCATTATCGTGACGATGTCTCCAGGCTGCGGGTGAAAAATATCCAGCTTGCCAAGTTCGCGTTCGCCAGGGAGGCCGAGATTGACCACCACCCTCGCGCGCTCGCCCGGCTTGCCTCCGGCTACGCCCCACGGTCTGAATACGAACCGCTCCATCCCGCGGCCAAGAACGGCGCTGCCATGCTTGGCAATCTTGACGCTGAATACCACGCCGGTGCCGCCGCGCCAGCGGCCAGCGCCACCGGAATCGCGTCGAAGTGCATAGTTCGTAATCGTCGCAGCGGCCTCCTCCTCGGTTTTTTCGATCGGCGTGTTGCGCTGGTTGGCGAGACTGGAATCGCGTCCGTCGACGCCGTCTGACCCGGAGCGCGCGCCGGTGCCGCCGACCAGCGACTGGAGCACCATCACGTTGCGTGCGCCGGATCGTGCGTCCTGCTCCACCAGCACGGAGGGGATCATGATGCCGCCGCTGGGTGCGGGCATGAGGCTCGGTTTCGCCTTTGTCATTGCCCCAACCAGTGCTTCGTTCAGGCGGATTGCGGTCGCGCTTCGGATACCGACCGCCGCAGGCGGTTCCGGGTTCAGGATGCTTCCCAGCGGCGCTTCGACAGTCACATTGTTGAAGACGCCATGGTTCAGCGGAATGCTGCGATCATTGCTGAATACAAAATGCATCAGCTTCAGCGTGAGCCACGGATGGCGCTTACCGCCGGTCGGAATATTGTAGGCGGCCTCGACCTGGGGATCCGAACCTGAAAAGTCGAGATGAACGTGCCCGTCGGACACGACCATTTTGCATCGCACCCGCACAGGTATTCTCGAATTGTAGTCGTCGTCCAGATAGTCCCAAAATTCGTAGGTTCCATCCGGTATCGTCTGCTGAACTTTCAGCGCCTTGATGCCAGCATATTCCACCAGATCCTGCTGTGCATGCATCAGCGTGTCTGCACCGCGCTGCTCGATTAGACCCAGGACGCGCTTCTCGCCAACGCGAAGCGCTGCGAGCATCGCCTTGATGTCTCCAAGATTGACATCGGGCGTACGGCAGTTCGCGCGGTAGAAGGTGAGAAAATCCTCGTTCATCTGACCGGCTTTGACGATCTTCATGGGAGCTATCTGCAGCCCCTCTTGAAAAAGGTCAGTAAACTTGGGCGATATGCTCGACGGCACGCCGCCACCGATGTCGGCTGAGTGAATGAAATCCCACGCATGTGCCACGATGCGGCCTTCGTGGAAAATCGGCCGAATGAGATGCAGGTCCGGCATATGAGTCGCCAGACCCTCGCTCTCATACGGATGGTTGGTAATCACGACATCGCCGGGCTCAAGATCGGGAATCCGCTCAAGTGTCGGCCCCACATTGCTATCCAGAAAGCCCGAAACCCCCAGGAAGTTCGGGTAGGCAAAGAAACGCCCTTCCGGAGTTGCCAGGGCTGTACCGAAGTCGCCAGCCTCCTTTACGTACGTGGTACGTGCGGAGCGCTGCAGCGTGATCGCCATCTCTTCCGTGATGGCGGTAAATTTGTGAAAGAAAATTTCGACGGTAATCGGATCTAGTTTCATCCCTGCATCTCTCTCCTGAGCCTGAGAGTGCCCTGTCTGCCCGCCTCGGCATGCCAGCCTGGCAGCAGGAATATTGTGGTATCTGGCTGCTCGATGATGGCCGGCCCGGCAACAGCCGCCCCCTGCCCCAGCTCTTCCCGGCGGTACACGGCTGCCTCCAGATATCGTCCGCCATGCCATACCGTGCGCGTATCGGATGAGGACGGCCTGGCACTATCGGCGTCCGGCAGCGTAACTGGCGCCACGCGTCCGATGACGCCGAGACGCAAAGTGGAGGTCTGCAAGGCGCTGTCCGGTTCGTTAAAGCCGTACAGTTTCTGGTGTTCCTCATGGAAAAGCCTGCTGACCAGCTCTGCGGAAAGCTGATCCCGCTGTTCCGGCGGGATGAAGATTTCCAGCTCGTAAGCTTGGCTCGGATAGCGCAGGTTGATCGACACGGCGAAATCGTGTGCGCCGATCAGGTCACCTTCTTTCTCAACCCAGCGCCCCGCCTCGGCCTCCATTTCGGCAAGCTGCGCGGTCAGCTTATTCCAGTCTGCTTCCGCGCGCTGTCCCGCATCGCCGATCAGATATCGCGCATTTGCCACGTAATCCCGGCGTACGTCGGCGAGCACCGCACCGAGTGCGCAGAAAGTGCCAGGCGCGGTCGGAACGAGAACAGACGTCAGGCGCGCCTCCTCGGCGAGGAGGTTTGCGTGCGTGGCACCGGCCCCTCCATATGCCATTAGCGAGAAGTCCCGAGGATCAACTCCGGCATGCGCCAAAAGCTTGTTGATCTCAGTCGCCATTTTCGCAGTTGCCACTCTGATTGCGGCCTCCGCCGCCTGAAGCGCGCGGTCAGGGCCCTGCATACCTAACTGCTCCGCAATCGCATCCAGTGCAGTTCGAGCGGCTTTGGCGTCAAGCTGCATGCGCCCACTCAAAAAGTTGTCGGGGTCGATGATGCCCAAAGTCACATAGCAATCGGTGACAGTCGGCTTTTCGCCGCCGCGGCCGTAACAGATCGGTCCCGGAGCGGCACCCGCCGAAAGGGGGCCGACCTTGAGAAGACCCAACTCGTCCACCCACAATATCGAGCCGCCGCCGGCGCCGATCGCCGCGACGTTCACGACCGGCATCATCAGCGGAAAATCGCCGACGAATGTCGATGAAGTAAATTCCGGTATGCCCCGCTGGCAAACCGAGATGTCGGCGCTCGTGCCGCCCATGTCGAAGGTGATCAGTTGGCTGATGTCGCTCGCGGCGCCGACGCGCGTTGAGGCGACCACCCCCGATGCCGGGCCCGACAAAACGGTATCGATTGGCCGGCTACGCGCCGTGTCGATGCCGAGCGTGCCGCCGTTGTTGGCTGTGATGTAAATGGGACATTCAAGCCCCACCGCTTTGACCCGGCTCTCAAGCCGGTCGAAATAGCTGGTCATCAAGGGCTGGATATAAGAGTTCAACCCGGCAACCAGGCACCGTTCGTACTCTCTGATTTCCGGCCAGACAACGCTCGACTCCGTAATCAGCAGCTCGCCAAGCTCGCTGCGCAGAGCATGCCCTATTTCAATCTCAAGAGACGGGTCTCGGTAGGAGTTAAGCAACATGATGGCTACCGCTTCCACATCCGCCGATCTAAGTTGTGCGGCCAGCGCCTTGATCTCGGCCGTGTCCACGCCATCGATGACCCGCCCCCGCGCGTCCATACGAGCCGAAACCTCGAAGACGAGATTTCGCGGGACAAGCGGCGTTTCGCGTGGCTCCGTGAAATCGTAGGAGCTTGGCAACCGCATGCGCGCAATTTCCAGGACATCGCGGGTACCGCGCGACACGATCAACGCCATCTTGGCGCCGCGCCGCTGAATGATCGCATTCAGTCCAATAGTCGTTCCGTGAACGACCAGCTCAACCGACTGCGCCGATATTCGATGGTTTTCGATCAGGGCACGTATGCCCTGATCGACGGCTGCCGAGGGATCATCCGGCACGCTTGGTTCCTTGTGGAACCAAAGCTCCCGCTCCGCCATGTCCGCAAGGACGAAGTCGGTAAAAGTTCCGCCGACGTCAATGCCAATGCGGTAACGCTTGTCTGCCATCAGATCCTCTCGCATCCCAGTTAGTCTTCTTGCTCAGTCTTTCTTGACCCAGCGGATCTCAAGCCAGTTGTCCGGCCGCACGGGCGCTTCCACGCTGGTCTGCATAGCGTAGACCAGGACCTGGTGATGGACCGGGACGTAGGCCATGTCGTCCTTGATCATTTTGTACATCGCCGCCATCTGCTGGTTGCGTGCCTCTGGGTCCATCTCCACCGCAGCTGCTTGGATCGCTTCATCGAGCTGGCTGTTGGAGTACAGGGCGTAGTTGTAGATGCCCTGGCCGCTGTCGTCGTTGCGCGTCGCAAGCAGCGTTTCCAGCGCATACATCCCGTCGAAATATGGGGAGTTGAAGCCCATCAGAAACATCGACGTGTCGCGCTCCCAAAGCATCGGGAAATACTTGGCCCGAGGCATGAGATTGAGGCTCACGTCCAACCCGATTTGGGTAAGCATGGAGGTTACGGCTTTGCAGATTTGTTCGTCGTTGATGTAGCGGTTGTTGGGACAATCAAGACGGATTGCGAAGCCATCCGGGTAGCCGGCCTCGGCGAGCAGTGCCTTAGCATTTTCCGGATCATACCCCGCACGTACGTCGAGCGCGGCATCGTAACCGGCATTACCCGGCGCAAGAATCTGACCGGTAGGTGTCGCCAGACCGCGCATCACGGTCTTTGCAATAGCCTCGGCATTGATGGCATGATCTATCGCCTGGCGTACACGGATATCCTTGAAGGGGTTCTTGCCGCCGGCGTCCCCATGTCTCAAAGCCTCACTGCTTTGATCAAAGCCGAAGAAGATTGTGCGGAACTCGTCGGTCTTCTCGATTTTGATGTCCGGGTTCGCCTCGAGCCGTCCGACATCCTGGCTCGGCACATCGATCACGAGGTCGATTTCGTTCGATACCAGTGCCGCGATACGGGTCGGATCGCTGGAGATCGGCGTGAAGACGATCTCGTCGATATCTCCGGCCATTTCGCCCCAGTAGTCGGCGTGCCGAATGAAGACGGTCTTGCTATCCGGTTCGCGGCTCTGAAGCTTGTACGGGCCTGTCCCATTCGCGTTCAGAACCGAATAGGTTTCCTGCGCATCACGCAGGTTCTGCGGCTCCTGAACATTGTGCTCTTCGGCCCAGTCCCGATCCATGATGAAAATGTAGGCGAGCTTGTCGAGAAGGAGCGGATCGGGTGCTTTGGTGACGACCTCGACAGTATGGTCGTCGACGACACGTACGTCTTCGATGGTAGACACGAAGTTCGAAAACTGCGACGTCGGCTGCTGGGAGCGTTTAATCGAGAACGCCACGTCGTCCGCGCCAAATGCCGAACCATTGTGGAAGGTAACGCCTTCACGCAGCTTGAAACGCCATTCGGTAGGGCTCAGATTCTCCCAGCTCTCGGCGAGCGCCGGAACTTTCTTCAGTTCGCGGTCGCGCGTGATGAGCGCGTCATAGACCATGGAAACGACCGATATCGTGGTCGAGATATTCTGCGCCTGTGGATCCATGGTGCCGGCATCGGCCTGAGCTGCAATGCGCAGGGTCTCGGCAGATGCGGCGACACTCGCACCCGCGATCATGGCCGCTGCAGCCATAGCGGTTATGCTGTTCTTCGCATTCAGTTTCATTTGAATTCCTCCTAGTTGCGGAAAGTGCCGTTGGCCGACATCTTGCTATTGCTCAGCTCGAAGTTGTCGCCGAGCTTCATTTCAGCCTCGGATTCAGCGCATCGCGCAGGAAATCACCGAGCAGATTGATAGACAGAACGAGGATCAGCAGTGCGGCGCCGGGCATGATCGCGATCCACCATTCGCCCGAAAGCAGGTAGCTGTTACCGATACGGATGAGCGTGCCCAGAGACGGTTCCGTCGGGGGGATGCCAAGCCCGACAAAGGAGAGCGTTGCCTCCAGGATGACAGCGATCGCCAGGTGAATCGTCCCGATGACCAGCACCGAAGTCATCACATTCGGCATGATGTGGCTGAAGAGGATAGTGCTCGTCCGGACGCCGATGAGCCGTGCCGCTGCGACGTAGTCCTGCCTGCGCTCGACCATCGTGGCGCCGCGGACGGCTCGCGCGTACTGTACCCAGCCGGAGAGTCCGATTGCGACGATAAGGACGAAAGCGGCAATCTCCTCATGCGCGCTGGCACCAAAGGCAGCACGCGAAATTCCATCGATCATGACCGCGATCAAAATTGCCGGGAAGGTAAGCTGGATGTCCGCGACCCGCATGAGAATGGAGTCGGTAATTCCTCCGACATATCCCGCGATCAGGCCGACGCTGACGCCAATGCAAATGGCAAGAGCAACGCCTCCCAATCCGACGAAAAGCGAGATACGGAGTCCGTAGATGATCGCCGAAATCATGTCGCGCCCCTGATCGTCCGTTCCAAGGGGATACCGGAGATCACCGCCCGACAGCCAAGCCGGTGGAAGGAACGCGTCTTCCAGACGTAGCGCCGCGAGGTCGAAAACCGGATAAGGCGCGACAACGTCGGGAAAAGCAGCAGCAAGCGCGAACAGCAGCATAAGAAGCGATGCGACGATTGCCGACGGGCTTCGGGAAAACTCGTAAAGCAGGTCGTTTTTGTAGACCGATGCCCGGAGTTGCGCCCACACACCAGAGCTCGGTTTGTTCGGGTTCGGAGAGGCGTTGTCAGCTTCAGACATGTCGTCACCCCTTCCCGGAAGAAATGCTGATGCGCGGATCGATTGCGAAATACAGAAGGTCGACGATCAGGTTTATGAAGACAAAAAGCGCTGCGATAACAATAAGATATGCAGCCATCATCGAAACGTCGGCCGCTGCGACCGATTGCAGGAACAGAAGGCCGAGCCCAGGCCACTGAAAGACGGCTTCGGTGATCACGGCAAACGCAATGACAGATCCGAGCTGAACGCCGACAACGGTCACGACCGGAATGAGTGTATTGCGCAGCGCGTGACGGAAGTTCACGGATCGCTCCGACAAGCCCCGCGCGCGCGCGAAGCGGATGTAGTCCGACCTCATGACTTCCAGCATTTCCGCCCTGACGAGGCGCATGATCATTGCGATCTGAAAGACGGCGATCGTAAGCGCCGGCATAAGCAATGCCCGCAATCCGTCCAGTGTGAGCAATCCGGTCTTCCAGCCGGCAATGTCGACCGTAGTGCCGCGCCCGTAAGACGGCAGCCACATGAGGTTCACGCTGAATACCCAGATCAGCAAAACACCCATAAAGAAGGACGGAAGCGAGATGCCAAACAGCGACGCACCCATTATGATGCGGCTCGACAGGCGGTTCTTGTAGATCGCCGCGTAGACGCCGGCGGGTATGCCGACCACGACGGCAATAAGCATGCCGGACACGGCCAATTCGAAAGTGGCGGGGAAACGCTCCGCCAGCACCGCGCCCACCGGCCTGCCCAATCGGTAGCTTATGCCGAAATCACCGCTCAGAATGTTGCCGACGTAAGACGCGAACTGAACTATTATTGGACGATCCAGGCCCAACTCGGCACGCAAAGCCGCGCGCTGCGCAGGCGTCGAATCCGCGCCGAGGATCGCCACCAGCGGATCACCGAGATAGGTGAACATCGAAAACGCGATTGCGATCACAATGAACATGACGATAGTAATCTGAAGCAGGCGATTAAGCAGGAAGCCGACCATTACGAGCGCTCCCGCCAGCCTGCGGTCTTGACCGCATCACGAATGGCGCCTGCAACAGACGAGAAATCAGAGTCCTGATTGTAGGCGTAGGCACACAGACGCACCCAAAGTGCGCCCGAAATGGGGGCCACGATCGCGTCGATCCGATGGTCCGACCATAGTGCTTCGCGCAGCTTTGCCGCAGCTTCGTGATCGGCCTTGATCCCTGCCGGAATGCGAACCGTCGTCATGGCACCGAAACAGCTCTCTGGCGCACCCATTTCAGTTCCCAGTTCGCCAGCTACGGCGCGGCCGCCGGCGATGGCCAATTGCCTGTTGCGCGCACGCATGGCCCGCCCGCCCAACCGGCCATGAGCCTCTATGGCAAATGGCACGCTTAGCCAGGCGGAAGCGTCACGCGTGCCGATCTTCGCAAATTCATCGACCAGACCCTTTCCGTAGGCGTGGGATATGATCGAAGGGTGGATTTCAGTCTCGTTGGCCGGCCCGACAGCGATGAACGCCGCTCCCTTCGGCGCGCCCATCCACTTATGACAATTGCCGACATACCAGTCGGCACCAACCCTGCCGATATCGGGCTCGATCATGCCGGGCGCATGGGAGCCATCAACGAGGACCTGAATACCTTTCGATTGGCACAGACGAACTATTTCATCGACAGGGAAAACAATACCCGATGGTGAGGCAATGTGGTCGACAACCACGAGCCTCGTGCGCGAATTGCACTCGCGAAGAATACGCTCGACCATCGAACCCGGATCGGCCAAAGGCATCGCAACCGGGACTTCCACAAACTCCGCGCCGACGCGGTCCACCACATATCGGAGAATGTTGCGAACCGCGTTGTAGACGTGATCAGTTGTGACGATTCGGTCGCCCGGTTGGAAGTTCAATGAGCGCAGTATTGCGTTGACGCCGCTGGTGGCGTTTTCCACCATGACAGTCTTTACCGGGTCGGCTCCGACTTCCGGCGCCAACACCTCCACCGCCTGCCGAATCAAACCGGGCAGGTCCTTCATGAAGAACCGTGCTGGCTGAGCTTCCATCCGCTCGACCCAGCCGCGCTGATAGTCCAGAACATCGCGCAGCGTCGCACCATAGGCGCCGTGGTTGAGATAGATCATGTCGCTGCGAAGGTGGAACATCGGCTTGAGCGAATGCCCATAAGGAAACGCCGGCGCGTTCATCAGATGTCGACCCGCTCGCCACGTTCGACCGAGAGGCCTACGGCTTCGAACGCCGCCACGCCGTTCAGTATGTCGTCACGGGATATGGTAGCGCTAGACTCACCCCGGATCGCAGCTCCAAACGCCTCCAGTTGCGTGCGCCTGGTATCGACCGGATCGTAATCGCGTACCTCACGTTTGCCGGACTGATCAGTCAGCGCAAGACAGCTCTCGCCCCTGAGCTCAGCGGTGCCGTTGGTGCCGAAAACCTGCAGGCGAAACGTCGGCGCAGTAGCCATCAGTGTCGTAAGGGACGCGCCCGCTCCGTCCTCGAGCTTAAATGTGGCCCAGGTAGTGTCGTCCATCTGAATGTCGAGAGCTTGGCGCCACGATTCCGCATAGACGGACCGGACCGGCGCACAGAGGTGGATGATGAGGTCAATCATATGGATGCCCGCACCGGCTAAACCACCCGCCGGGCTTTCACCGCCGCGCACACGCCAATGATCGTCCTCATACGCGGAAGCGACATTGCCTGAGAAATTAGTCTCGACGTACAGGATACGCCCCAGCCGACCCTCGTCGAGCATTCCTTTGAGGTCCACCGCCGACGGAAGAAACCGGCGGTTGTGGCCCACGGCAACCACAAGATCAGGCGACGCCTCGGCAAGCGCACGCTCGGCCGAGGCCCTGGTCAAGGTAAACGGCTTTTCCACAAAGACCGGCTTTCCGGCCCGCGCGCATGCGATGATCTGCTCCTCATGCGTGGAATGCGGGGTAGCGAGAACGACACCGTCTATCTCGCTATCAAAGAGCACGGCATCCAGATCCGCGGATACTTTGAGCGAAAGACGATCGGCATCTGCGCGAACCCGCTCGGCATTACGTGACACAACGTTGGTAAACTGGACCGTTTGGCTCTTGCCCTGAACGGCTTCCACCAACTGCGCGCCCCAGCGACCCATGCCCATGATAGCCAGATTGGTGATGGATTGCGTCACGTTTCGATCTCTTGCCTAAACTTCATCTTGTTATACAATCATACATATATTGGCTTGGCAATTGCCAATTTGAGGGAGGCGACGATGGAAACGGAGGCGTTGGTCATCGGCGCGGGCCCAGTCGGCGCGGCCGCCGCCTGGCGTCTCGCAACACACGGCATTGGCGTTACCTGCGTCGAGCAGGGCGAATGGTTTCCAACCGATTGCCCGCCGCCGGATTCTCCGCGCTATTCTGAACTGATGCACGACAAACTGCATACAAACCCCAATGTCAGGTCAGGGCCCGCTGACATTGCAATCGACGATGAGGACAGTGCGATTAAGCCCGCGTTCGGCAACAATGTCGGCGGCAGCTCGCTGTACTGGGCCGCACACGCACCGAGGTTTCGGCCGGACGATTTCACGGTCCACGATACAGACAGCGTCGCCGAGAACTGGCCGCTTCGTTATGCGGACCTAATGCCGTATTACAGCCTCAATGAAGCGATGACTGGAGTTGCCTATGTTGCGGGCGACCCGACAATTCCCGCACGAATGCCATCCGCGCAGCGGTATCCATCGACATGCGAGGCGACCACATGGATCGCCGGCGCTCTGAAGTCCAAAAACTGGCATGCCTGGCCAACCGATATCGTCGCTGGCAGGCCGACAAAACACTGCGTGCATGAGGGGCCGTGCAATATCGGCTGCGCGACCAGGCGCGCCTCCGGTGCCGACAGAAACTACCTGCCCGCAGCGATGAGCAGAGGCGCAAGGTTGCTCACCGGGACCCGGATCGTCGCGCTTGAGCACGGTGAGGACGGTCGCATCACTGCGGCCGTTGCGGAGTGCGACGGCGGCCGCTTCGCCATCAGGGCGCAGAAATACATTCTGGCTGCAAACGGCCTGCACACCCCGCATCTTCTGCTGCTCTCAAGCTCGGGCAGGTTTCCTAACGGGCTTGCAAACGGGACCGGACTCGTTGGCCGCCGGCTGATGCTGCATCCATACGCCTGGGTAGATGCGGTGTTCGCCGCGCCATTTGCCCGTCCGGGACCTGGGCAGAACGGCGGTATTATTTCGCTTCAGTTCAGAAGTAGCCAAAGCGCCGGAGAGCATGTCAGGGGCTCACGACTTCAGTTTTCCGCCCAGCCCTCATCGCGCTTGGCAGTCGAGACACTCGCCGCCTCGGCTTCACTGACGCAGGAGAATGCAGCCAACCACATAGTCGGCTTCAGCATTTGCGCCGAGGATCTGCCAGAGCAACGCAATCGTATCACCTTGTCAGACCGGATCACCGATTCTGCCGGCAGGCCAGTACCGCGCATGGTCTATGACGTTTCGGAGAACTCACGGGCAATCCTGGACAAGACGATGGATCGAGTCGCGGCACTCTTTAGCGATGTGGGTGCCGTGTCGACTTTCCGGACGCCGCTCAAGGAACAGGCGGGGTTTCATGTTATGGGAACTGCGGTAATGGGGTGTGATCCGCAAACCTCGGTGACTGACGAATGGGGACGCTGTCACCAAGTGGAGAATCTATTCATCGCTGATGCCAGCGTGTTTGTGACCTCCAGCACGATGAATCCGACCGCAACCGCTCAAGCGCTTGCACTGCGCCAGGCCGACCGAATCTGCCTGAACCGGAAGTAGGACCACAAGCGAATGCCGACTTGCAGACGAAAGGAACTGGAATGAACCTGGTATTTGCCGCTCCCGCCACACCGACCATAGCTGTGGTCGACAGCAACGACAGATTTCCCGTAAGGCGCATCTTCTGTGTCGGAAGGAACTATGCCGCGCATGCGCGCGAAATGGGCCAGGACCCGGAACGAGAGGCACCGTTTTTTTTCAGCAAGCCGGCTGACGCAGTCGTGCAGGGCGATCATCGCGTCCCCTACCCGCCGCTAACACAGAATCTCCATTACGAGGCGGAACTCGTGGTGGCGATCGGGCTTGGCGGCCGCGAAATCCCTAGCGTCGATGCACTCTCTTATGTCTGGGGATATGCGATCGGCAACGATCTGACACGTCGCGACCTTCAGCTCGCCGCGCGCGAGAAGGGCCGTCCCTGGGACTTCGGCAAGGCGTTCGACAATTCGGCCGTAATCGGCCCAGTGCACCCATTCGAACGCGTCGGGCATATCTCCCGTGGTGTCATCGAGCTCACCGTCAATGGCAAACAGAAACAGAAAGCCGACCTGTCCGACATGATCTGGCCGGTTCCAGACATCATCTCGATTCTGTCCAGATCGATCGCGCTGCAACCCGGAGACATGATCATGACCGGGACACCGGAAGGTGTGGGCCCGCTTGAAATCGGCGATGTCTGTATGGTTGCCATTGACGGACTCGGGTCAATCTCGACGGAAATCGGCCCGAAAGCCGCCTAGAGGTGCCACCTTCCGAAGACAGCCAATCCTGCATGGAAGGTAAGATGGACGATCCGCCCGGGTGCGATTATGGTCACCCTGTGGAGCACCATCATGAAACTCAGGCAGCTTCGTTATCTCGTTGAAATCACCAAGCAGCAGAGTTTTGGGCGCGCCGCTCTACAATTGCGCGTAGCCCAGCCGGCGCTCAGCTATCAGATAAGAAATTTGGAAGACGAGCTCGGCGTGCAGCTATTTATCAGGCATGCGGGCGGCGTTGTGCCGACGGACGCAGGTAAGTCCCTCTACCACGACGCAATTGACATTCTGGCACGCGTTGAGCAGGCGAAAGCCAATGTCCTCAAGACCCAGCATGTGGTTCAGGGCCACGTATCGGTAGGCATGATTCCTTCGGCATGTCTCGCCTTTGGCCAGGAGATCGTCGACATGCTGGCCGCAGAATTGCCCGGGGTCACGATCAACATTGCGGAGGGATTCTCCTCGCATATCGAAGAATGGCTGGTGTCAGGCGAGGTAGATCTCGCAGTGTTTTATCCGTCCGCGTCCACGTCGGTTTACGAAGTCCAGCCCCTCATCGAACAAACCTTGGTGCTGGCAGGCGCCTTCAACGACGACAAACTGCCCGAGACAATTTCGGATTTCGAAACACTGATGAAATTTCCGCTTGTTTCAAGCACACGCCGGAACAAGGTTCGCAAACTGCTCGATGCCGCGGCATCGAAACATGACATCTCACTGCCGATCGCGATCGAGCTGGACTCGCTGCCGGCAATCAAGGATCTGGTTATTCGCGGCGGACGTTACGCCATCCTCGAGCCGCTGGCGATATACCGCGAGGTGCAGTCGAAGCTCATCAAACCGTGTCGGCTCGTGAATATGGGCATGTCGCGGACGCTTTATCTGGGCTGGGCGACGTCAGGTCCGCTCGACAAAAGCACGCGGGAGGTGGCGCGTCGTCTGGAACGGCTCATCCCGCGCAGTTGTGCGGCCAACCCGATGTTCACCGATATCGGTGAGATCGATATCTCGGTCGCCACCGCGATATAGATTTCTTATCTCGACTGACAGTAACGCGGGGCTTCGCATCCATCGCGCGACAGCTAACACTCCGCTTTTTGGACGGAGGAAACGATCACAATGGATCGTGAGAAAATTCGCAGCATTCGTGCAGAAACGCCCGGTTGCAGAAATGTCATTCACTTCAACAACGCCGGCGCCGCGCTGATGGCCAGGCCGGTGATCGAAGCGGTCGAAGCCTATCAGCGCGATGAGATCATGCTCGGCGGCTACGAAGCTGCGGCCAAGAACTCGGACGCGCTCCTCAGGCCGAAACACGCCGCCGCCGAACTGGTCAATTGCGCGCCGGAGGACATCGCCATCGTGGAAAACGCGACGCGCGCATGGCAACACGCATTCTACGCGATTGCGCAGACCATGCGGCCAGGAGACCGCATCCTTACGGCGAACGCGGAATATGCGAGCAACTACATAGCCTTTCTTCAGATCGCCCAGACCCATTCGGTCGGAATCGATGTGGTGCCGAACACGCAAACCGGCGAACTGGATACGGAAAAACTCGGGCAGATGGTCGATGAGCGCACCAAACTCATCGCAGTCACCCATGTCCCCACAAACGGCGGGCTGGTGAATCCGGCAGTGGAGATTGGCAAGATAGCAACACAGGCGCAGGTGCCCTACCTGCTCGATGCATGCCAGTCGGTCGGGCAGCTCGAAATCGATGTCGAGGAAATTCAGTGCGATTTTCTTTCCACGACCGGCCGGAAATGGCTCCGGGCACCGCGCGGAACCGGCTTTCTCTATGCGCGCCCGTCCGCGATCGAAAAGTTCCTCCCTGCCATATTGGACGATCACGGCGCGCATTGGGTCTCGGACAACGGCTATGCCCTGTTGAGCGGTGCTTCGCGCTTCGAGACTTTTGAAAACAACCTTGCCGCAAAAGCAGGCCTCGGCGCGGCGTTGGACTACGCCTTATCTCTGGGCATGTCAGAAATCTCGACCCGCGTGGAGCAGCTTGCGACCGATTTTCGGCAGGCGCTCGCTGCCATTCCCGGCGTTCGCCTTCACGATATCGGCGCACGAAAATGCGGCATCGTCACCTTTACGCTAGACGGCGTGCCGGCAGACGACATCCGAGCCCACATGTCCGCCCGGAACATCAATGCGTGGGTTTCGCGCACAAAGAGCACACGGTTGGATATGGTTGGCCGGGGCCTCGAGGCGATAATCCGCGCTTCGGTGCATTACTACAATGATCACGACGAGATAGAGCGGTTCTGCGCGGAACTCGCGACAATCAAGCCCGGCTGACGCCGGGCTTGCTAGGCCCCTGTTACACTGTGCACGAAGCTCATGATCCGCTCTCCGCGATTGACCAGCGGGTGGCTGATCTTGAACAGCGTAATGCCGGAGATCGGCGCCTCGATCATTTGCACGACGCAACCATGGCGGTCGCGGATATCGGCCACGATCTGTCCCTTCTCCACGTGCTCGCCAATCTCGACCCTGGTTCTCAGGAAGCCGCTCGCAGGGGCTTCCACACCGGCGCGATCGCGCACTTCGACCAGCTGCCGTTTTTTCGGAGCTGGAGCCGCGCCGGTCATTTCCAGCGCATTCAGAATCCTTAGTACGCCGTCGTAGTGAATAGCCACACAGTCCTCGTCGAGGAGACCATTGGCACCCGCCTCGCTCATCACCGCCGGCTTGCCCAGCCGACCCCTTCCGGTGCAGGCGCGGCCGCCCGCCTCCATAAGTTTCGGACGCAGCGGTTCCATGTAGGCAACGTCGAAACACTCCGCCAAACTGCGGTTTCTGGCGTTTAGCGCTTCGTCCGCCGTTTCCTGAAACATCACGAATGACGCGATGTCCTCGCGAAGGTCGCCGCCATGGAGGTCAATCAGAAGATCCGCGTCACCCACCCAGTGGTTGAGCAGCGCATCGGCGAGTTGCTCGCTGAAGCTGCCTTGCAGGTCACCGGGAAACTGCCAGTTGATGTTCTTGCCGTCGACCGGGCAGTAGTACTCGGTGCGCGCGCTCAGTGCCGGCATGTTCACGAACGGAACGATCGAAACTTGGCCATGGGTCAGCAGCCCCGGCAGCGCATCGGCGAGGCGGAAGGCGGCCTCGATTCCGCAGACTTCGTTGACGTGCATACCGGCCATCACACAGACGCGTGGCCCTGGCAGTGGCGCGATGACCTCAAGCACCGGCCAGTTGTGTCCGGACAATGCCGGATGGGGGAACTGCAGGCTGCCTTTGCGCACCACGCATTGAACACTATCGGTGGCTGCGGCTGCTTCGGAAACGAGATTCACGGCGTTTGTCTGCTTGAAATCGTGGGGAGAGGAAAAGAGGCAGGCGGCCTTGGGCAACCGCCTGCCTTCAATTGCCGAGGCTAGTTGGAGAGCAGCTTGGTGCAGCGTTCCACGGCGCGTTCCCAGTTGGTCCGCCCCTGCTCGTCCGCCTGTGCCCACCAGGAGTAATCCTGAACCAGAACCTTGTCCTTGTGCTCGGGATTGCCCGGCAGCCACTTGGCCAGCTCGGCATCGACATATTCGAATGTCTTGGCGTTGGTGGGGCCACCTGTCTGGATGCGCGCGTACTCCGCCTGGCGGTCCGGACGCGAGAAGAACGCCATGAACTTCATCACATTGTCGTAGTTGGGTGAGTCCTTCATGACGACCATGTAGTCGTACATCTGGACCGACTGGTTCCAGGTGAAATTGACCGGAGCACCGTCCTTGATGGCGCGGTAGATGCGGCCATTGTAGGCCGTCGTCGCATCGAATTCGCCGGCTACGAGACCCTGAGCCTGCTGGCTACCGGACGTCCACCATTTGCTGACGTCCTTTTTCAGGCTTTCCAGCTTGGCAAACGCGCGGTCCATGTCGATCGGGTAGATCTCGTCGAATGGAACACCGTCAGCCATGAGCGCGATCTCAAGATCCGCACCGTCGACGATCTTGTCGCAGGCGGCAAAACCGCGGGGACCAGAGAACTTCGACTGATCGAAGAATTCAGCCCAGTTAGCAGGGGCGGTTTTGTATGCATCCGTGTTCCACGCCATGACCATGGAGTAGACGACGCGACCCACGCCGTGGTCCCTGCGCCAGACTTCCGGGATGTTCTCGATGACTTCGGGATCGAAATATTTGTAGTCGATTTCGCCGAGGATGCCGTCGCGCACCCACGCCTCAAGCATACCGCCGGAAAGCGAGGTCAGATCGGCATACGGCTGGCCTGCCTTCGTCGAAGCCATCAGCTTCGCATGGTCCTCCGGAACGATCACGACTTCGATGCCTGTTTCGGCGGTGAAGGGTTCGAAGAATGCTCTCTTGAGCGCGTCTTCCCAGCTTCCTCCAAGCGTGGGGAACACGATCTCGCCCTCTCCCTTGAGCGAAGGGGCCTCAGCCAGTGCCGGAGCGGAAGCCATTCCCGCACTTATCGCGATCGCAGCTGCGGCACACAAATAGCGCCTCGCTGGTCCTGACGTCAGTCGACTTGTCATCAAAAATACCTCCCTTGGTTGGTTCATGGTGCGCCAACGCGGACGTTAGCGATTGAAATCGAAGCTCTGCGTGTATGCGAAAAGCGCCGGTGTGCCGCCCGTGTGCAGGTAGACGACGTTCTCACCTGCCTTGAAGTGTCCTCTGCGGATCAGCGCGATGAGGCCGGCCATGCTCTTGCCCGTATAGACGGGGTCGAGGAGGATGCCCTCCAGCCGGGCGACAAGCTCGATTGCCTCGATCGTCTCTTTGGCCGGGACACCGTAGGCAGGACCGATGAAATCGCTATCGGCCACAATCGTTTCCGGCGGGATTTCCCCGTCGATACCCGCAAATGCCATCAGGTCGGCACACAGGCCCTTCATTTTTTCTTCCTGCACGGCCTTCGGCTTGCTCGAACTCACGCCGTAGACATTGACCGAGCTTTGCAGGCTGTGAAGACCGACAAGCAGGCCCACCTGCGTCGTAGTACCGCCGGTCGTATGCACTAAGTGGTCGATTTCCAGATTGATGTCGCGGGCCTGACCCAGCAGTTCGTGCGCACAGCGCACATACCCCATCGCGCCCAGCGGTGTATTGCCTCCGCCGGGAATGATGTAAGGCTTTCGGCCTTTCCTGCGCAGCGCCTCGGCATGCTCCTGCAGCGCCAGATCCATGTCGGTGTCGCCCGGGACATAATGCAGATGCGCGCCGAAGAGATTGTCGAGGAAGACGTTGCCGGATTCCTTTTCGAACTGGAAATCCGGCATTGTGTCCTCGACGCGCCGCCCGAGAATACCGTGGCATTCGATGCCGAATCTCGCCGCTGCAGCCGATGTCTGACGCACATGGTTGGACTGCACGTCGCCCTGCGTGACAATCACATCGGCTTCCGCCTTCAGAACGTCGGCAAAGATGTATTCAAGCTTGCGCGACTTGTTGCCGCCACCGGCCAATCCGGTGCAGTCGTCGCGTTTGACGAAGATATTCGGCCCGCCCAAATGTTTGGTGAGGCGCGGGAGCGGCTCCAGCGGCGTCGGGATATGACAGAATTCAAGCCGCGGCCGATCTATCTTCGCTAAACTCATCATTGGCAGGTCCTTCATTTCCGCACCGCGCCTGTCGGTCCGGCATCCGTTCAATTCGCATCCATTTGACAACCGCCTTCCGGAGGCCGCTGTCCGTTTCACACACTGTGGAAGTGGCTCTGCATTTTGGCTAATCGCGAATTTGTCCCTGCCGCGATCCAGTTTTGTTATTGGCACCGCTCGATCACGCGTGCCTATGGTCCGCGCGAATGGCAGGAGGAAGACGGGTGGAGAAGCGCTGGTGAGCGAGCTGACGGCTAATCATATGGGTGGCGACGGCCAATCCGACCGGGCTTCGAACGCCAGGTTCGAGTACCTGGCAGGCAGGGTGGCACGCGCGGTGCCGTGGTTGCTCATTGTTGTCCTGTTCGGCGGCTTCTTCGCTTATCCGCTCTTCGACGTGCTGTGGACGAGTATCGGCGGAACGGATTTCGATTTCTCCGGTTTTCAGCGCATGCTGGACGCCGAAAACGGACCATATGTCGATGTCTTCCTGAGGACGATCGCGATCGCTTTCTGGACCATGGTTTCCAGCGTTGTGATCGGATACCCCGTCGCATATGTCATGTCGCGCGCAAAGCCTGGAACCGTCGCGCTCATCGCGACGATGCTCGCAATCCCGCTGTTCACGGCAATTCTGATCCGCACCTATGCCTGGATCATCATTTTCGGGCGCCAGGGGCTGATCAACACGGTGCTCGACTGGCTCGGCATCGTCGATCAGCCGCTTCGCCTTCTCTATACCAGCTTCGCCGTCTACGCAGGCATGGTGAACGTGCTGATGCCGGTCGCGGTCTTCACCATGTTTGCCACGATGGTGCAGATCGACCGTCGCCTGACACAAGCGGCATCCGTGCTGGGCGCCGACCCGGTGAAAGCATTTACGCGGGTCTATTTTCCGCTCAGCGTGCCCGGCATCATCGCCGCCGCGGTATTGGTCTTCATTCTGTCGATCGGCTTCTACATCACCCCCGCACTTCTGGGTGGGCCCTCGGACACGATGATCACCCAGCTTATCGTCACGCAGACAAGCATTCTGCTCAATCCACAGTTCGGGGCGGTTCTCGCAACCTCGCTGCTGATCGTGACGATTTTCCTTCTGCTTGTGGCCGGTCTGATCACGCCGCTCGAGACGATCTGGGCGGTCAAGCTGGACGATGCGGAAAGCCGTGGCGCAAACGGTAGCGGCCTGAGGCGCCGCGCGAGCGCAGCGCTTGCAGCATTGCGCAAGCGCATCCTTCCGTGGCCCCGCCTTCTGTTCGAGGTCGCCGTAAGGCCTTTCGCCCGGTGGCGCCACGTGACCTTGCGCACATTTCTGGTGCTGGTGATGATCTTTCTCATCGCACCTCTGCCGATTGTGATCCTGGTCTCGTTCAGCTCGTCCTCCTACCTCGTGTTCCCGCCGCCCGGATTCTCGCTTCAGTGGTACGAGAAATTCCTGACGAGTTCGGTGTGGCAGAATGCGGTAGTGATGAGCGTCCTGATCGGCGTGGCGACGAGCATTCTGTCGATCATCGCCGGTGTGGCGGGCGCGATGCTCATCGTACGCTACAAGCTGGTCGCCAAGCGGGCACTGTTCTTTTTCATGATCGGGCCGCTGATGACGCCCCACATCATTCTCGCCATCGCGTTTTACGGCCACTTTCTGGCACTCGGCCTGATGGGCACCCTTACCGGTATCGTGATAGCCCATACCGTGATGGCCGCGCCCTATGCGATTATCGTTCTGACAACGGCAATGCGGGGCCTCGACATCAACCTTGAGCTTGCCGCTGCATCGCTTGGCGCCAAGCGACGGACTGTGTTGCGCCGGATCACGTTGCCACTCCTGTGGCCGGCAATCACAACCTCGGCGCTGCTCGCCTTCCTCGTTTCGTTCGACGAACTCATCGTCACGCTTTTCCTGCTGGGCCGTCTGCCGCGCACGCTGCCGCTGCAATTCTGGGCCGATATCACCATCGCCATCGACCCGGTTATCAGCGCTGCCTCAAGCATGATCATCACCGGCGTCATTGCGGTCCTGATGCTTGGGTTCTGGCTCAAGCTCAGGCGCGAAAAACGAAGCGGTACTGCACAAGAAGACACCAGCCTGGATGGAGTTACGACATGACTACCGCTCTGACCCTGAAATCCCTGAAGAAGAACTACGGAAGCGTCAGTGCGGTGGACGGCATCGATCTGAGCGTCAAGGCGGGCGAATTCTTCACCCTGCTTGGTCCTTCCGGCTGCGGAAAATCGACACTGCTGCGCCTTATTGCGGGCTTCGAAATGGCCTCAGGCGGCGAAATTCTTTTCGACGCCGATTCCATGACCAATGTGCCGGCATTCAAGCGAAACGTTGGCATGGTCTTTCAGAACTACGCACTGTTTCCGCACATGACGATCGCGGAGAATGTCGGCTTCCCGCTCGAAGTGCGCAACACGCCTGCGCAGCTGATCGCCGAGAAGGTGCGCCGGGCAATGGAGATCGTGCAGCTCGTCGGCTACGAAACCCGCTACCCATCCGAGCTTTCGGGGGGACAGCAGCAGCGCGTGGCACTGGCCCGGGCAATCGTTTTCGAACCGCGGCTTCTGCTTATGGACGAGCCGCTTGGCGCGCTCGACCGCAATCTGCGCGACCACATGAAAAGCGAAATTAAGCGCATTCAGCGTACGCTTGGCGTGACGGTGATCTATGTTACCCACGATCAGGACGAGGCGCTGGCGATGTCCGACCGCGTTGCCGTCATGCGCGGGGGACGGTTCGTGCAGGTCGCCGATCCGGTTACCCTGTACCGCAACCCGACCGCATCCTTCGTTGCCAAGTTCGTCGGCGATTCCAACCTGCTGGATGGCGAGGTTGCAGAGGCCGGGAACAGAGTGCGCCTTCGTTCGGGCATGTGGCTCGATGCCGACGCAAAGGGAGTGCCTGCCGGCACACCCGTTCATGTGCTTCTGCGCCCCGAAAAGCTTCGCATCTCGACCGAGAGCGCTTCAAAAGCCAATAGCCTGACCGGCACGGTTGCCGAGGCAACCTTCCTGGGCGAATCCACCGCCTATGCCGTGGAAACGGATGGGGCCAGGATACTGGTGCGATACCAGGACCGCGACGCACCTAGTTTCGCGGTCGGCCAGGAGGTCATAGTCGGCTGGGAACCAAAGGACGCACTGGTGATCTCCAAAGCGCACTGACACTGCTCACGCGCCCGACGGACGCCAGCCAGACCCTCGCCATCAACCGGGATAAAGTGAACCGCTGTTGGGGCATGCCTTTGGACCGCGCTATATCTCCACGGAGTATCCAGCACCTTCGACACCGCATGTTCTGAGAAGTGCGGCGGTCGGAACGATCTCCTTTTCACCGGCCGGTTGAAGCAGAAATGCCGTGGTCTGCGGTTCGCGATAGGCATCGATCACTGCCCGCGATGCGTCCGTATAGAGGGCGCGGAGAGCCCTGAAGCAGCCGCTATGCGTCACGACGACATGCGCCTGCCGTTGGTCGAGGCGATCAAGCCAGGCTTTGATCCGCGCGAAGAGCTCATCCTTGCTCTCGCCGCCATGCACCCGATACCCCCATGGATCGGCGGCGTATGCATCGAACTCTCCCGGCTTCTCTGCCTTCACCTCGTTCAGAGTGCTTCCCTCCCACGCTCCATAAGCACGCTCGGCGATCTCGGGAGCCTCGACGAAACGCTCGAATTCGATGCCCCAGCAATCCGCGAGAATAGAGGCCGTCTGCCGTGCACGCCCGAGCGGACTTACCCAGAAGCGTGGATTGGGGGACAGGGAACGAAGATGTGCCTCAGCAGCCGTAGCAACGGCAAGACACTGCCGCGTACCGTTAAGCGTCAAGGGCGCGTCCATGCGCCCTTGAAGCCGGCGGTGCCGGTTCCACTGCGTTTCTCCGTGGCGAATGAGCAGGATTTGCGGGTACCTGCCAGTCGCGGAAAGCTCTTCCGATGCGCCATCGGCATGGCCAGGGCCGGCAGCGAGCATGCCGTCAGCCACCGATCAGAACTCCTTCCTGATGGCGCACTTTCAGGCTGACCTGCTCGCCCGCTTTTCGCCGTCCATGACCCCTTGTGTGAACCTCGTCGACAAGTAGCGTCTGGCCAGCAACGTCGATGGCGTAGCGGATCATCCCGCCGAGAAATTCGGCCGACATAACCGTTCCCTTGAGGCCGTTTTCGCTGCTTCCGCCGAACGAAATGCTCTGAGGTCTGAGCACGAGCTTGCCGGCGCCCGGGCTGGCATTTTCCGCGCATGGCAGGGCAATGCCCGAATGCAGGACGAAAACACTGCCGCCAGCCTCTTTCCTGACGCTGCCTTCCAGAACGTTGGCCGTGCCGAGGAAACTGGCCACAAAGGCGTTCGCCGGTGTGTCATAAACATCATCCGGCCGCCCGACCTGCTGAACCACGCCGTCGGCCATGACCGCGATGCGATCACAGATCGTGTTGGCTTCCTCCTGATCGTGGGTCACGAAGATGGTGGTGATGCCAAGCCGCCTTTGCAGCTTCAGGAGATCCTGCCGCATCTGCACGCGCAGATTTGCATCCAGATTGGAGAGCGGTTCATCGAGCAGCAGCACGCGCGGCTCCACCACGATGGTGCGGGCGAGCGCCACACGCTGCTGCTGACCGCCGGAGAGCTGCGAGGGATAGCGTTCGGCATATTGGCTCATGCCGACCATTTCCAGCGCCGCCTTGACGCGCCTTTCCGTCTCAGCCTTCGGCACACGGCGTTCATCGAGGCCGAATGCAACATTGCGCGCAACGCTCATATGCGGCCACAGCGCATAGCTCTGGAATACCATGCCCACATTGCGCTTCCAGGGCGCCATGCCGACCACGTCCTGTCCACCGAGCAGGATCTGGCCTTTCGGCGTGGGGCCGAAGCCGGCAATGGCGCGAAGGAGCGTGGACTTTCCCGACCCCGAGGGGCCGAGGAAGGCGAAGAACTCGCCGGGCTCGATCTTCAGATCGATGCCCTTGAGCACCTCGGTCGCGCCGAAAGAGAGGGACACATTGCGAATGTCAATTTCGACGGGCTCCACGGCGCCGGGTTTTACGTCTTGCGGTGACTCGTGAGTGGTTACGGATTTCACGGGCATGTTCATCTCAATGTCCTCCCCCCTGATTGGCGGTCGTCGCCTGATTGTGGCGTGCGTTTTCGACCAGGCGGTGGGACAGATATGTCGCAAGCCCGACGATAATCACCGCCATGATGCCAAGCGCAGCACCGGGACCGCGGCCTGCCGCCGACTGCATGAAAAGATAAAGCCCGTAGGCAAGCGGCGCGTCTTTCTCGCTGGCCACCAGCATGATCGTGGCCGAAAGCTCCACCGCCGCGGTGGCGAAGCTGGTCACGAAACCGGCCACCAGACCGCTCACCATGAGCGGCACGACGACGCGCCGGACCGTACGCAGCTTGGAAGCGCCCAGATTTTCAGCAGCTTCCTCCAGTGCCGGCGATATCTGTTGAAGCGCGGCAGTGCAGGAGCGCAGCGCATAGGGCAGACGTCGCACGGCGAGCGCGATGACGATGATGCCCCACCAGGTGGCCAGAGGCTGTCCGGTGACAGGCATTTCGACGCCGTAGAAGACGCGCAGATAGCCAATGCCGAGCACCACGCCGGGAACGGCAAGCGCGGAGACGGCCATATAGTCCAGCCATTTGCGCCCGATGATGTTGGTGCGCAGCACCAGATAGGCGATGGCCGTGCCGATGATGATATCGATCAGCCCGGCGAGCCCGGCATAAAGAAGCGTGTTCTGGATGAAGCCCCAGGCGGAGGTGAGCGCCGTCTCGTAATGTTCCACCGTAAAACCGTCGGGCAGGACTCCGAAAGACCAGACCGTGCCGAAGGAAAGAAGCAGAAGGCCCAGATGCGGTGCCAGAACCAGCGCCAGGATCATCAGGACTACGATGTAGCAAAGCACCGCTTCGCGCCGTGTCAGGTCTCGGCGGGACAGGCCTCCACCGCCCTTCTGCGTGGTCGAATAATCCTTGCCGCGCATGCCGAGGAAGGACACCCACATGGCGAAGATCGAGAACACGATCAGGATGCAGGAGATCACATAGCCCATCGGATCGGAGATGCCGACCGAGGAAATGCGGAGATAGGCCTGCGGCGCCAGCATGGTGTTGACGTTGAGGAGCAGCGGCGTGCCCAGATCATCGAACACCTTGACGAAGACCAGCGAGGCACCGGCGATATAACCGGGCATGGCCAACGGAAACACGATGCGCCGGAACATGCGCACGCCGCTGGAGCCAAGCATCTGCGCCGCCTCTTCCATGGAGCGGTCGATGTTGCGCAGGCTGGCCGAAAGGTTGATCAGGATGAACGGGAAATAGTGCAGGCTTTGCACGAAGATTACGCCGTTCAGCCCCTTCATGAAGGGGATCGTGATGCCGAAATAGTCGCGCAGGATGAGGTTCACGCTGCCATTGGCGCCAAACAGAAGCTGCATTGCCACCGCGCCGATGAAGGGCGGCATGATGAGCGGCACGAAGGCCAGCGTCTGAATGATGACGGAACCGGAGAAGTTGAAGCGCGTCGTGAAATAGGCAAGCGGCAGAGCGATGGCCGAGGCAATGACCACCGACATACCCGCCACATAGACGGAATTGTAGAAAGACTGGCGAAACAGCGTGCTGGCAAAAAAGTCCTGAAAATTCACCAGTGTGAAACCGCCAGTGGCCGGGTCCTGAAACGCGACCTGAATGACTTTCAACACCGGCACGACGAGAAACGCGCCGAGAAACAGAACGACAAGGCCAGCCGCCAGATAGGGCCCGACAGACATGTTGAGTGCCGGCCGCCGAAGGGCTGCAGTGGTCATGGAAATGCTCCGTTTGGAACCGGAAGTCTCGAAAGGCAGGCCCGCCGCGAACCGGCTTTGTGGCGGGATGCTCAGGAAGAGCATCCCGCGGCGGGCCGCTCCTGTCTTAGAGCAGCGACTTGGCCTGTTCGGCCAACTCGGTCGCCTTGCGGTAGTTCTCGACCACCATGGCGTCCCATTGCTGTTCGACCTCGGCCTGGCGGCCTTCGACCTTCGTGTCGGCGTCCTTGCGTCTCACCGTAAAGATCGCGTTGAAATCCGGGTCCAGGGCTTCTTCGGCATTGACGGGGAGCGCATTGATAAGGGCCCTGGCCTCCTCGATCAGCTTCGCGGCCTCGGCATTGCCGGAACCGGAACCGGCAAGGGCAGTCTCCGCCGCATGCACCGCGGCCGTGGCGTTCCGAAGATCGTCGAGCCGGTAGGTGATGATCACGTCGAACAGCGCGTTGACTACGTTGTAGCGCTGTTCAGACATGTCGCTGTCGAACTGGACCTTGGTCTGAATCGACCCATCGAACGGATTGGGCAGGCCCTCCGGAGCGTCCGCGTAGGCGCTCTTGTTCACCGGAAGACGCATGATCTTCGGATCGAAGAGCAAGGCCTGACCCTTTTCCGAAAGCAGGAAGTCGATGAACTTCTGGGCCGGCCCCTCATTGGGTGCGTTTGCCACGACGCCGATATTGGCGGGAACAAGCGCTGTCACGCTGGGATAATGGAACTCGACCGGAAAGCCCGAAGCCTTGGAAGAGAAGCCGAAGAAGTCGATCACGATCCCGACGCCGAAAGAGCCGCTGTTGACGCCATCAGGTACGCCGAAGCTGCGCTCGGTGATGGTCTTGGCGTTGCCAGAGATGGCCTTGAGCGTTTCCCAGCCTTCGTCCCAACCCTCACCCTGCAGGATTGTCTCGACTGTCAGATGGGTCGTTCCCGAGCGGGAGGGAGAGGAGATGCCAACATGGCCGTGATAGACGGCGTCCTCCAGATCGTCCCACTCCTTGGGAGCCGGCAGATTGTAGGCCTCCATGTAGCGGGTGTTCCACATAAAGCCGTAACCCGAGAGGGCAAAGCCCAGATACTGCCCGTCCGGATCGTTGATCGGATAGCCATTGAGATCGGCAGGAATACCCTCGACCTCTTTGGAATAGCTGCCCAGAAGCCCCTCACCCTTCAGTACCTCGAAGGCATCAGGGGCAGAGGCCCAGAAAATATCCGACTGGTTGTTCTGCGCCGTTTCGATGAGATATTTCACGCCCGATGACGTGCTCTTGTTGACCACCTCGACGGCAATCGAGGGATTCTCCTTCATGAAGGCGGTCTTGAAGACATCCGTCAGATCTGACGGAAAGGATGTCACGACGACAAGCTTGTCGTCTGCGGCATGAAGCGGCGAGGCCGTCATGAGGGCGGCAAAGGCAACCCCCAGCCCCAGCATACGAAGCGGCTTGCGTTTGATATCAGACATAAAATTCCTCCCAGAAAATTATCGCGATCATGTGCATCGCATCTGGAGAGGAGCAACCGGCATGCCAGTTCGGGGCGGTTTGCAGATTTCTATATAACTAATTGAAATTGCTAGATGAAATAACACAGTAGCCAGTCTAAATGTGGGTCAATTTTGACCCACAACGGCCAATCACATGTCACTATCGACACGTTCGGCGGTCACAAAATCCTCGCGGGCGAGGCCGTGCCGCTGCATGCGCAGATAGAGTTTCTTGCGGGGGATACGCAAGAGATCGGCAGTCATCTGGACCCGCCCGCCTGTCTTGCGCAGCGCCGTTGTCAGAACGCGCTTTTCAAAGGCATCGATCTGTTCGTCCAGCCCGGCGTCACCCGTGCCCGCATCTTTGCCACGGCGATCGCCGTCGATGCCCAGCGCATAGCGCTCGGCCATGTTGATGAGTTCGCGCACATTGCCTTTCCACGGGCGGCGGCTCAATGCGTCGAGCAGGTTCTGGTCCGGCTCTGAAAAGACGACCTCGACCCGGCGGGCGCATTGCTGGGCATAGTGGATGAAGAGCAGAGGCACATCGTCCGGACGCTCGCGCAGAGGCGGAATGGAGAGGGTCGCAACGGCGATGCGGTAATAAAGATCGGCCCGGAAAGTGCCTTCCTCGGCGGCCTGTTCCAGATCTTTCTTGGCGGCGGCGATCACGCGGACATCGATACGGATTTCATCGCGCCCGCCCAGCCTTGTGATGGTCTGGGACTGGAGAGCCCGCAGAAGCTGGGTCTGGTGGGCAAGCGGCATGCTTTCGATCTCGTCGAGGAACAATGTGCCGCCGCTCGCCTGCTCCAGCCGCCCGATGCGCCTGCGGTCTGCGCCGGTGAAGGCACCCGGCTCGTGGCCGAACAGCTCGCTGGCGATCAGCGTGTCGGGCAAGGCCCCGCAATTGAGCGCAACGAAGGGGCCGTCGCGGCGCTGGCCAAGCTTGTGCAGCGCCGTGGCCACCACCTCCTTGCCGGAACCCGTCTCACCATAGATGACGGTGTTCACGTCAGCCAATGCGACGGCTGAAACGCGCTGGCGCAATTGCCGCATCGGCTCGCTATTGCCGATCAGTTCGGTCTCAAGGGCGTAATCTTGCCCAGTGCTGCGCCGCAGCTGGCGGTTCTGCAGAACGAGCTGCCGCATTCTTGCCGCGCGTTCAACTGCCGCCAACAGCACATGGGGATCGGCCGGCTTCTCGATGAAATCATAGGCCCCGTTGCGCACCGCCGAAACGGCCATGGGAACATCGCCATGGCCGGTGATGATGATGACCGGAATCTCCCGGTCGATCTCCCGCGCCGCTTCCAGGAGGGCGATGCCATCCATGCCCGGCATGCGCAGATCGGTGACGACAACGCCCGGCCAGTCTGCGTCGAGGACGCGCAGCGCCATGTGGCCATCGGCAAAGGTGTGGGGATCGTAGACCTCCAGCGCGAGGGTTTCGGCCCAGGCGTCGCGGATGTCCGCCTCATCATCCACCAGTATGACCGGTACTGCATTCATGTCTTGAACAGCTCCACCGTCGCGATCACCCCACCTTCCTTCCGGCCCTTCACTTCGAGCCGCCCCCCAAGGTCGCGTATGACATTGTAGGATATGGACAGGCCAAGCCCCAACCCCTGGCCGGGTGGCTTGGTTGTCAGGAACGGATCGAAGAGCTTGCCTTCGAGTTCCTCGGCAATACCTTCGCCATTGTCCTCCACCTCGATCCGGGCCAGTTTTTCCGTTTCGGAAATGTGCACTTTCACCTTCGGGCATTCGGCATTGCGGGTCGCATCCAGCGCGTTGGAGACGAGATTGACCACCACCTGCTCCAGAAGGGCAGGCTCCGTCATCACATGGACCGGATGGGGTGGCTGATCGACCACAAGTTGCGTTTCCTGGCTGGCAATCCGCTCGCTGAAGAGGGTCAGCGCATTGCCCACCACCTCCGCCACATCGTGGCGAACGAGCACGTCCTGCGGGCGGCGCGCGAAAGTCTTGAGGTGATTGGAGGTCTTGGCCAGCCGCTTGATCAGCCGCTCTATGTCGGCCAGCTTCTCGCGACCCTTGTCGATGTCGCCGTGCTCCAGATAGCGCAGCGCATTGTGCGTGTAGGAGCCCATGGCCGTGAGCGGCTGGTTGAATTCATGGGCAATACCGGCCGACAATTGCCCGAGGGCGGCCATCTTGGCCGCCTGAACCAGTTCGGCCTGCGTCTCGCGCAGTTCCGTTTCCACCTGCCGTCGCCGCTCGATCTGCGAGGTCAGGCTGACATTGGCCTGCCGCAATTCTCGCGCCCGCTGGTCGAGCGCATCGGACTTGTCGCGAAACAGGCGAACCGCATCCGCGAGCTGACCGATCTCGTCACCCCCCGATACGCCAACCTCGATGCCCGTCTCGCCACTTGCGATGCGGCCCATCGCATGAAGCACTTTCATGAGCCTTTGAAACAGGTGTCCGCGAACGAAAACATAGGAGAATGCGAGCAGAAGAAGAAGAAGAACGACCGTGCTCAGCGTGTTGAAGGCACTCCAGCCGGTGAGAACATTGTTGATCTCCTGTGACGTGCGGCTGGAGCGGTCTCCGCTTTCACGCACGGCCTCGGCAACAATGGTGCCCAGTTCCTCAAGGAGGGATGTGTTCAACGCCTGGAGCTGCAAATTTTCGACCAGGAGGCCGCTTTCTTTCAGACGGCGGTCCAGAAGGTTCTCCTGCCCCGTGGCCAGTACGGCAATGCTCTCCCATATCTGGCGCAGGGTGATTGCGCTGGCATTTCCCGAGATCACCGCCGCACTGGCGTTTCCCTCGTCAATGGTTTCGGCCAGCCGCGCCTGCAACTGTTCGATTTGTCGAAAATCCGTTTCACCGGCTCCGCGCAGGATCATGCCCACCGCGAGATTGGTGCTGGCGTGCAAGCGTCCCAGCGCTTCGGTGAGGCGCACCTCGCCCCGTACCAGATTGCGCCGCATATGATCGGACAGGTGCGTGCCGGGCGGCCCTTCCAGCGCGGCCTCCACATTGAACGTGGCGTCTACCAGCAGGGGGTCGATTTCGAGCAGAAAATCGCCATGCAGCCGGTTGAGCCGTGCGGCATCCTCAGCACGCTGTCTGGCAAGAACGAAACGGCGCGCCACATTGCGGTTGAGCGCACCGACATTGGCCTCTACCTCGTGTAGAAGTTCGCCCAACCTCTTGAACGCCTCCTCCCCCATGCCGGCGTCCAACAGCCGATGAAGGCGGGCGAAATGGTCTTCAAGCCGCTTCAGCGCTTCTTCGCGCTCGAACTGGGTGCTTGCATTGCCCAGCATCGGGACGTCGACGCGAATGGCCTGTCCGATTTCGGCAAGACGGGCACTGGCGGCTGCGGTCATCAGGTTATCGGAAGCCAGCCTGGAAATTGTGTTACCCACGCTACCGAGCGTGTAATGCGCCACCAGCATGGCCGCCACGGCGAAGCCGGCAATGGTGGCGATTGCCAACAGAAGCTTTCTGCGCAGCGAGGTGGAATTTCCCTTCACTTTGCCCGCCCGCGAGAAAGTTCTGCAAGCCGCGCCTCGCCGCGCGCAACCAGTTCGCGGGCACGGCTGTAGCGGCTGGAAAAATCATGTGACCAACTGTTGCGCAGGGTCCCTTGGGCATCGGCCGACAATTCGGCTGGCTCGCCTTCTTGAAGTTGGGAGATCAATTCTTCCGCATCTGACATGAAGGAAGCCACGGGCACAGCCTCGACCTTGCCGTGAGCCTCCGCGATCAGCTTGCGCAACTGGGGATCGTCAGCCGATTCGAGATGGCCTGACAGCCGCTCTATCCCTGTCCTGATGTCTGCCAGTTCCAGATAGCGATAGGTGATCATCTCGTCGAAAAGCACGTTGACGATAGGCAGCCTTCGCGCGGCAAGCGCTGCATCGAAATGGATGCTGGCACCGGGCTCGTATTCAAAGCCGACCTGCTTCCAGAGTTTCCGATCGATCGGAATGCGGGCGATGGCGGGACGCAGGAGCAGGTTTTGTCCCGCGTCGGAACGTAGAAATCGGATAAAATCTGCTGCGCGCATATTGTCGGCGCCTGCGCGTGTGATGCCTACGCTCGCGGGAAAAATCGCGCTGTTGTTAAGCGGCGCAAAGGCTATGTTCGACTGATCGCCATTGGCTGCCTTCGCCAGGAAATCGATGCCGATGCCGAGTTCAAACCGGTTGCGGACGATACCTTCGCGCACGCCGAAGCTTCGCGCCGTCACTGTGGCGAGATTGCCGCCAAGGCGTGAGAGGAGCGCCCAGCCATTCTCCCAACCGGCATTTTGAAGCACCGTTTCGACAAAGAGATGGGTGGTGCCACTCCGGGCCGGTGACGTCATGCCGATGCGGTTGCGGTAACGGTCTTGTGCCAGAACCCTGATATCCGCGTCCGGCCCGGTTCTTTCCCCATCGGGTTTCCACATCAAGCCAATCTGCGACAGCGCAAAGCCAAAATATGCGCCGTTCTCCGCGTCCACCGCCAGCCCATTGAAGCGACTGCGGTCAAGCGCAAGATCCGGTCGATGATCCAGCAGTCCCTCGGCATCCAGCGCGGCGAATGCTACCGGCGAACTTGCCCAGATCACATCGGCAATGGGGCGCCGCCCCTCACGCACATGCCGCATGAGCGCGATGGTGTTCTTGTTGGTCACGCAGATTCGCGGATGATCGCGCGAAAAGAACTCCAGGAAAGGGCGATAGAAGCTCTCGGGATAGGAGGTGATGATTTGGAGGTCGCAACGTCCATCCTGCGTTCCGGCATGGCTGAGGGCTGGCACCCAGACGCCAAGAAGCAAGAGCCAGAAGATAATCAGACTGCGCATTGGCTCCCCCGGATAGAGCGGCACCCGATGCTTTCGGTTGCAGGCAGAACTCGATTTTACGATGCCTGATGCGGCCCGTCATCCCGGCTCTGAAATAGATCGGGGCAGGCTATGCATCCGGCTGCGTACGGTTAGCTCTTTTCGCTTGGCATGCCCGCCGACGGACGGTTTTCTGGGCAGACAGCGCGGAACAATCGGAGACCTATGTACGGAGATCATTCACTTCGGCCGGCGGCGATCTGAGGGGCTGACGCCGAATTCGCGCCGGAACGCACGCGAAAAATGGCTGGGATTGCCAAACCCGCTGGCTACCGCGACCTGGGTTACCGGCAGATTGGTCTGCTGCAGCAGGTTGTCCGCCCGCTTGAGCCGCAACAGCCGATGGATCTGTGCAAGCGAAACGCCCAGATCCCGCAGGCACAGGCGGTCGAGCTGCCGCGCGGAAAGGCCGACATGCCGGGCGACCGCTTCGCGCAGAACCGGCTCCTCCAGCGTTTGGTACATAAGGTCGATGGCTGTCCGCAGCCTGTGATCATTTGCCCGTTCCAGCAGCGCGGAGCCCTCGCGCTGCAGCGTGCCGAGTGGCCGTGCATCGCGATGCAGGAACCACTCCGAGACCGAATGCGCCAGCGCGGGATCGGCCCATTCGGTCAACAGGAAGTGCATCAGGTCAAGCGGTGCGATCCCGCCCGAGCAGGTCAGCCGGTCGCGGTCGACCTCGAACATGGTGCCGCGTTGGTCGAGATCGGGAAAGACTTCGGCAAGTGCCGCCGCGTGATCCCAGTGAATGGTGCAGCGGTAACCGTTCAGAACGCCCGCGCGGGCCAGAAGAAACGTCCCGCCGGAGATGCCTCCCAGCTTGACCTTGCGGGCCGCCAGCCGGCGGAGCCAGTCGACAATGCGTTCGTCATCGACGCGTTCGACTCCGGTTCCGGCAAACACAAAAACAACATCGAAATCCAGCGCATCGCCAAGCCCCGCATCGGGTTCGATACGAAGCCCGTTCGAGCTTTGGATCGGCGCACCGTCGATGGTCAGATGCCGCCATTCGAAAAGCGTTCTGCGCAGCAGAAGATTGGCGGCGCGCAACGGTTCAACGGTCGCTGCGTAGGGGAGCATCGCAAATGTCGGGACCAGCAGGAATCCCAGCTGCAGGGGAGCGGCAGGAGCCTGTTCGGCAGACATAATGTACTCCAGTCAGTTCTATTATTGCCAATCAATGTCAAAAAATGCACATCAGCCTTGCCAATACAATACTAGGCTCACTCAGCCATTGTGACTGAGGGGCTCGTATCAATGTCGGCGCTGACCTTTAGCAGCCACCAGCAACCGGCTTCCGCCGATACCGCATTCGCAGACTTTGTCCGCGGCTGCGAAGCCGCCTGCGCAATCGACCCGGAACCGACCGCGCGGATCGCACGGCTGGCCGGCGAGCTTGCGCGGCGCTGGCGCATGCCGGATCCGCGCTTTTTGCAGCCCGAACCGGACGCACCTTATGCGTCATACCTGCTGTATCTGTCGCACGACGCCAGGCTCTGCATCGTGCTCGACATCTTCCTGCCCGGTCAGGCCGCGGTCATACACAACCATTTATGCTGGTGCGTGTTCGCCTGCCTGCACGGCATCGAACATGAGCGCATCTACGACGTTGACCTGTCCACCGGCGTGGAGCCGAAAGAGACCAGCCGTCTCAGCCGGATTCCAGGGGAAATTTCGATCGCTTCCGCCACCGCGAATGGCTTTCACCAGGTCGAGTGCGCCTCGGCCGAGCCGGCGATCAGCCTTCACATATACGGTGCCGACATCGGCGCCACTACGCGCCAGCGGTGGAACGCCGAAAAGCGCGCCTACGAAGACTTCGTCGGCGGCTATTCCAACGGTGTGTTTGGACTGCCGACATATTTCGACACGCTTGTCGCGGCAAAGGAGCCGACGCGATGACGGACACCGACCTGATCCGCGACGCAATCATTGTCGAGACGGCCGTCGGCTGGACGCCTGAATGTCTCGACGAAGGCCCCGCGATGCTGGACAGGTTTCATGCTTCCGGCTTCACCGCGCTCGGCCTGACGATAGGCGCAGACTGGGACAAGACCGACCCCACGATGCACCATTTCGCGCGTGAACGTGCCCGTTTCGAGCGTGCGCCGGATAAGTTCCAGATCGTGGAGTCGGTCAACGATATACATGACGCCAAGAAATCGGGGCGCCTGGGCATCGCCTTTCATTTTCAGGGTGCCGGGCCGCTCGGCTACGACCCAGGATTGATCGCACCTTTCTACCGGCTCGGCATCCGCTGGATGATCCTCGCCTACAACATGCGCAATCCGCTGGGCGACGGCTGCCACGAACCCTCGAATGCCGGCCTCTCCATGCTGGGCACTGCATTCGTACGCGAAATGAACCGCGTCGGGATGATTGTCGACGCCAGCCATGCGGGAAAGCGAACCTCGCTCGACATCCTGGCCGCATCGCAAAAGCCCGTGTTTTTCTCGCATTCCAATGCGCGCGCACTGTGCGATCACGAACGCAACATAGACGATGAACAGATCCGCGCGGTCGGCGATCATGGCGGCATGATCGGCGTGAACTCGATCGGTGCATTCGTAAGCGCGGACGGAAGCTCAACCCCCGAGCTGGTCGCCAATCATATCGACCACATCGTTCAGCTGATCGGTCCGGAGCATGTCGGTCTCGGGCTCGACGTGGTGTTCTATCAGGACTTCATGCTCAAGCTTTACGATTCGGGTCCTATGATGGCTTCGCGCGGCTACCCCCGACCGCCTTGGGACGACATCAAGCCCGAGGACTTGCCCGCTCTGGTCGCCGCGCTGCGGTCACGCGGATATGACGACACAACTCTGCGCAACATACTTGGCGGCAACTTCCTGCGGATTGCTGCCGCCAACTGGACATGAGTCAAAAGCGTGAACAACGGGAGCAAAGTCATGCTTAAGCTAGTGCAGTCACTCGCCTTCGCGGCCGCCACGGTTCTGGGGACCGCGGCCATGGCCGAACCTGTCAAAGTCTCGATCGCCAATTTCGGCGACCACCCGGCGCTGGTTTCCATCGTAACCGGCTTCAAGACCCGCATGACCGAACTCGGTTACGACGAGGGCGACGACATCGCCTACGAGTACCGGCATGTGAACTTCGACCGTACCCTGGTGCCGCAGATGCTGCAGCTGACCGAAGGCGACGGTCCCGACCTTATCCTGACGATCACCACCGCGGTCGGCCAGGCCAGCATGCGCGGCATTCACGACGACACTATTCCGATTGTCTTCGGCGGCGTCGTCGACCCGGTCGTGGCCGGCATCGTGCCTGGCTGGGAGAATGGCAGCGCCACCCACGCCGGCGCCTCGATGCTGCCCGACATGGCGGCCGCACTGTCCTTCGTGACCCAGGTGGTGCCGGGTGCGAAGCGCATCGGCACGCTCTACAACCCGGGCGAAGACAACGACATCACCAATATCGAGCTGATCAAGGAAGCAGCGGCCGAGCAGGGTCTGGAAATCGTCGCGGTGGCGGTGGACAATGCCAATGACCTGCCGCAGCGGGTGCAGAGTTTCACCGGCCAGGTCGACGCGATCTACCTGATCCAGTCGAACGTGGTGCAGACCTCCGTGCCGGTGGTGGCGCAGATCGCACAGCGTATCAAGCTGCCTCTGTTCAACTCGGTCTATTCCGACGAGTTGAAAAACGAGTTGGCCGGGTTCCACGCCATCAACTATGAGCGCAACGGCGTTCACGCCGCGGACATTGCCGACCGTATCCTGCGCGGCGAGAAGCCGGGCGATATCGCGGTTTATGTCCCCGACGCTTCGGACTTCATCTCACGCGTGAGCCCGACTGGGCTGGCGGCAGTGGGTCTGTCAGTGCCCGAAGCTCTCAAGGGAAGCGACTGGATCATCGCCGAATGACGCAGACAGACGGCGGCAAGCCCCTGTTGGACTGCCGGGGATTGGAGATTACCTTCAACCCCGGCGTTGCCGACGCCCGCAAGGCGCTCGACGGGCTGGATTTCATGCTCGCCGAGCGCGAATTCGCGGTTGCCATCGGCAGCAACGGGGCCGGCAAATCGACACTTCTGAACGCGATTGCGGGTTCGGTGAGCCTCGACCGCGGCACCATCCGGCTGGGAGACCGCGACCTGACGCGGCTCGCCCCCTACCGGCGGGCGGGTTTGATCACCCGCGTGTTCCAGGATCCGATGAGCGGCACCGCGGCAGGCATGACGATCGAAGAGAACCTTGCGCTGGCCGAACAGCGCGGCAGGCGGCGTGGGTTCCGGGCGCATCTCAACCCGTCCAGGCGCGACCGCTACCGCGACCTTCTCCGCACGCTTTCGCTGGGGCTGGAAGACCGGCTGACGACCCAGGTCGCGCTGCTTTCGGGCGGCCAGCGGCAGGCACTCTCCCTGCTGATGGCGCTGATTTCCAAGCCGCGGCTTCTGCTGCTCGACGAGCACACTGCGGCTCTCGATCCGCGTACCGCAGACATCGTCATGCAGGCGACCCTCGACGCAGTGCGCCAGACCGATGTTGCCACCATCATGATCACTCACAATATGCGCCACGCAATCGAGACCGGCACGCGGCTGGTGATGATGGATGCGGGCCGTGTCGTCTACGATGTGTCGGGCGCCGAAAAGAACTCGCTGACACCCGAAGCGCTGGTCGAACGTTTCAAGATCGACAATGATCGCATGCGGTTGAACGGTTAAACCATGGATATTCTCACAGCCTTCTTTAACCTGGTGCCGATCACGTTTGCACAGAGCCTGGTCTATTCGTTTCTTGTGCTCGGCATCATGATCCCCTTCCGCATTATCGGCTTCCCGGACCTGACCAGCGAGGGTGCGTTTCCGCTCGGCGGCTGCGTCTGTGCTGCGTTCCTGGTCGCCGGCTGGCATCCCCTTGCGGCGACAGGCATGGCAATTGTTGCCGGGGCACTCGCCGGCGCCACGACGGCGTTCATCAACCTGCGTTTTCGCATAAACCCGCTGCTCGCAGGTATTCTGGTGTTCACCGCGCTCTACAGCATCAATTTGCGCATTCTGGGACGCTCCAACGTGGCGCTCTTCAACATAGACAGCGTGTTCGACATGATCAGCCCGAACCTGATCACGTCGGTTCCGTTGCAGATCGCCTGCTTTGCGGTAGTGCTCGGCGCCGTCTGGGTGCTTTTGCGCTGGCTGCTTTCGACCGAGATCGGCGCGGCCATCAGGTTGATCGGTGTCAATCCGGACCTGGCCCCTTCGCTCGGCATCAGCTTGTGGACCTGCACGATTGGCGGCCTTGCGCTCGCCAACGCGTCGACCGCCTTCGGCGGCGCGCTGATCGTTCAGCTCCAGGGTTACGCCGACATCGGTATGGGCCTCGGAATCCTGATCAACGGCCTGGCATCGCTGGTCATCGGCGAGACGATTGTCGGCCGCAAGACCGTGACACGGCAGCTGCTCGCACCTGTCATTGGTGCCGCGGTCTATTACCAGCTTGTCTCGCTCGGCCTGTCGCTTGGCCTGCATCCAAGCGACCTGAAGCTTGCAACGGCGATCTTCGTTCTCCTTGCTCTGGGACTGCCCGCCCTGAGGGGCGGCGCAATCCAGCACGAACGCCTGCGCGTCTGAAGCATCCAGCCGCAGCCGCGCCCGCAGCGCGGCTGCGCCCGGCACTACCTGGTGTCGACCTGGCAGCGCACATTGCAACGCGACGCACGCGCAGGCGTGGACAGTTTCCCGCCGCGCCCGCGGTCCGACACAAACCCACCCCATTTGAGGGAGGCACGGCCCAAACCGCGCCCCTACCCTCCAGCCGAGTTCTTGGAGATATGCCACTATGATTCACCACGCTTGCGTGCTGAATGTTATGCCCCCGTTTGCAAAGGCGCTGCGCCCGCTGGCCGCTGCCGCGCTGCTTGGCATCCTGATCCCGCAGCCGATGCAGGCACAGGAACAACTTTCGGAGGAAGACAAGGCGCGTCTGGCAGCCTCCGACGGCGCTGGCACCATGCCCTCTGCCACGCTGAGCCTGCCATTCCACGACCCGTTCGACGGCAACCAGCTTGGCGCCGACTGGGCGACGGTGAACGCCAATCCCGACAAGTTCGTGGTCGAAAACGGCGGCATCTTCGTCATTGAAACAGGCGGCAAGGCGCGCCCGGGCAATCCGGAAGCGGACAATCTGTTTGCCCTCGGCCACACACTGCCGGCGGGTGATTTCGATATGACGCTGAAGGGGACGCTCGACCCCAAAACCGGCCATGAGAATATCTGGCTGGGCCTGCGCGCGGGTGCGGACGACTATCTCGCGGCCAATCTGTCGGTCCTCACGAAAGGATGTGGCGCGGCTCTCTACCTGAACATCGAGAACACCCGCGTTCTCGATGAAGCCGAAAAGCCCGTGACGACCTGGTTTGGCGAAAATCTGTTCGACGGCCCGTTGCTCAAGGACATCTGCACCAGCGGCCGGGCCTATGCCGACGCTGCCCTGGCGGTATTGCCGGACAGCGGGTTCACGCTGACCTTCTCCCGGCGCGGCATGCGTTATTTCACGAGCGTAGAACTCGATCTGCCGCCGGACGAAAAACACGAAGGCGGCCGCAAGACCGTCGCATCGTTCGCACTGTCGCGTGTCGAGCCGTTTGGTCAGCCCTTCTTCATGCTCGGCCAGTCGTCAAAAGCCAGGAACGGCGAATCGTCGGCAATCTTCGACGATTTTTCGATCGTCGCAGTTCAATAGGCCGTGGGGTGAAGGAATGTCTTGCTTGAAACACGCCGCCCGCATCGCCCTCGCTGCCGGTATTTCGGTTGGCGCCTTGTCCGTACCTGCAGTTGCTCAGGACGACGAGCTGGAAACGGCAACCGAACTTGTGCGGCTGTTCTTCGCCGAACACACACGTCGCTTCAGGTCCGGCGGCGAGCCGCTGCTTAACAACGCCGGTGCGGCAAAACTGTTCCTGACCGACGATCTGGCAGTCGACGGACTGCAGGGAATGCTCCAGTTCGATCCCGTCTATGGCGGGCAGGATGCCGACATTACCGCCGTGAAGATCTATCCCGACCCGGACCTGCCAATGCTCCGGGGTGCAGGGCAGATCCGGGTCGATGTCACCAACTTCGGCGCGCAGCGCCGCTTCGTTTACACGACCGTGAAGGTCGACAATGCGGAGTGGCAGATCAGCGACATCTATTCCGAAGACGATGGATGGTCGCTGGTCAATCTGATGCGGCAGGGCGGTGTCACCTTCTCGCCGGTCGGTCCCGATGATGTGACGATTTTCGAACGCGCCGGGCAGAGGTCGGCCGTCATCGACAATCCGGCGGACGATGTCGGCATCGATCCCGGCGGCCTTCAGGGCAATCTGGCACAGGCGCCCGACCCCGACGCGGAAATCGGCATGGAACAGGGCGATCTCCCGGGTGACGGCAAAACCGGCCGCAAAGACCTGCTGGTAATCCTCGACGCGTCCGGTTCCATGTGGGGCCAGATTGACGGCGTTGCGAAGATTTCGACAGCCAAACAGGCGTTGAGCGGCCTGCTGAACGATCTCAGCGCCAGCACCAATGTCGGCCTGGCCGCCTACGGTCACCGGCGCGAGGGCGATTGCAGCGACATAGAGGTTCTGCTGCCTGTCGCCAATCATGCCGATGGCATGATCGGCCCGGCTGTCGAGGGCATCACCCCTCGTGGCAAAACGCCGATTGCGGGTGCGCTGCGAGCTGCCGCCGGCGCGTTTCCGAACAACGGCCAGTCCAGCGTGCTGTTGATCTCCGACGGGCTGGAAACCTGTGGTGGCGATCCCTGTGCAGCTGCGGAGGAGCTGGTTGCGCAGGGAATCGACACGCGCGTGCATGTGGTCGGCTTTGACCTGACCGAAGAGGAAAACGCCGCGCTTCAATGTATCGCAGACAAGGGCAACGGCAACTATTTCACCGCGAACAACAGTGACGAGTTTGTAGATGCGTTGAACGAAGCGGCGAACCTGGCCAATACCGAACCCGAAGCGACGCCCGCGCCGGTGACCGCCGCCTTTTTCGAGGAAACGTTCGAAGGCCCCGCAATCGCCGCCGAATGGTCGGTTGCAAACGAACAGCCAGGTCTGAAGGCGCTCGACGGCGAAGGTGCTCTGTTTGTGGCCGTCACAGGCAGTGAGAATTCTTACGACAGCGAAAGCGCTGCAAACCGCTTTGTGCTCGACAGCGAACTGCCTGAGGGCGATTTCGACCTCGTTACCAGCTTCAGAATGCCGGTCCAGACCGGGGCCGAGCATCTCTGGCTGTCGCTATTCAACTCACCCAGCGACCAGCTTGGCGCGCTGCTTTGGGCCGAATGGAAGGGCTGCGGCCCGGCAATCAAGCTGGCTCTGATCAAGGTCAGCGGCGCAGCCGGAACCAAGCCCGAAAAGACCCAGTTCGAGGCGGCACTGTTCGACGGACCCTTGCTCGACGACATCTGCACACGGGGTCGCAAATACGCGGACGCGGTGCTTCAGTCGCTAGCAGCCAACGGTGCGGAGCTGCGGCTAAGGAGAAGCGGACGCAATCTGACGGCGGCCTTCGCCATGCAGCTTCCTGCTTTCGGCGAGTTTGACGCCCGCCCCTTCAGCCATGAAACCGAGCCGATCACGGCGCTGCGTCTTTCCGGCAAAGCCAGTCTCTTCGCCGGTCAATGGGGCCGCGCCAAACTGGGTGAAAGCCATTTCTTCGTCGACCGTTTCGCAATCGAGCAAGTCCGCCCATGAGCTTGCGCACACCTCTGCTCGCGGCATTGACCGCCCTTGTGCTCACGACGCCGGCGCCGGCCCAGCAATCGTCAGATGGCCAGATCGAGACATTTCGCTGCGCGGCCGGTTACGGCTGCCATGGGCTTGCGGTGGGCGAGAGCGAAGCGCGGGTGCTGATTGGTGCCGGATCGCGACAAGAGGCAAGAGACGCCTACGCACTCAACCACCCTGACGCCTATTTCGCGGACACGCTGCCGGAAGAAGGTGAGGCCGGCAACCCGGTCGAACTCGACAAGCTCGAGGGGCGCGACGATATCGTGCTCTTCCCGGAAGGCGGGAAAGCCCCAGACAACGGCCTGAAATCGCAGTGGAGCTGTGCCGCAGGATACGGTTGCGACGGGCTCACCGTGGACCAGCAGGAGGCGCTTGCTCTTGTGGATGCGACTGACGCCGAGCATGCGCGCGACCAGTACGCGCTCAAATACCCGGAAGACTACATTTCAAACGCGCTGGCTGACGGCGGAGACCCCGTCACAGTTATCGACCTGTTTGCCGATGGCGAGGGTTCGAAAAAGCCGATCGAGCTATTTCCCGCAAAGGCCGAAGAGGCGGAGCGGCCCAATATGGCAACCCATCCAGTCGACTTCACGAAGATGGAGGGTTTCGCCGAGGCACCGTGCCCCGGAAACCTCTATGAAGCCCCGATATTCATGAACACGCCCGGGCTTGCGGTGTCGACCTGCACGGCGCCGCATGACCCGCAGGGCAATTGCGGACTGCCGGCCGCCAACGGATACTGTCTGACAACCGGAACGAGCCTGCGTGCGGCGTGTTATGGCGTGACAACGGCCAGCCGAGCCGCAAATCTTGGAAACTACTGCGAGGGCGGAAGCTGCTCGGCTTTCAGCTTCGTCGTTTGCCGGTAGGCCGCCTGGCATGACCGGTGAAGGGGCCTGCGGCCCCTTCGTTCGGAATCAGATGTTCCAGATCAGCGAAATCCCTGAACTCGGACGTTCCCCGCTTGCGTCAAGCACGGCAAGAAACGTTCCTGCCTTCGTTTTGCTCTGCACGATCTCTGCTGCGGCAACCTTGGCAACGGCAAGCTGGAGATCGGCACCCGGCGTGAAAGCGCGGCCGGTAATAAAGCTATCGCCCGGAAAAAAGCTGTCCCCCGGGAAAAAGCTGTCGCCTGGAAAGAAGCTGTCTCCCGGAAACTGCGACTTTCCCGGCGCAAGCGAAAAGGCATCGGACAGGTAGATCGCTTCGGTACGCCTGTTGGCGACACGGGCAGCCGCGAAGCGAACTTCGGCGGGTTTGCCGTCGCCCGAACCCAGAACCAGCGATTTCATTACCGCACCGCGCAGCTGCGATCCCCTCACCTCCTGCAATGCAGTCTGGTTGTCCAGAGCCAACTGGAACGTGGCCGAACTCTGGGCAGATGCCGGACGGGCAGCGGCCACGATGGCGGCTGCGCCCAGCGCTATTGTAAACTGTCGACGGTCGAACATCGGCACCTCCTTGCTGTTGATGCCGCTAGATTGCTCGCCGGCCCGCCATCGGCCTCTCCCATATGGGTGAGGCGGCATCGCGCATTCGACGGCACGAAGAGGCTCCGATGCTCTTTGACCGAAGAACGCGCGAAATGAAGAAACTGATTGTGGCACTGGCGCTGGTCGTCGCCGGCTATGGAACTGTTGCGCCAGGCGAGGCGGAGGCAGCCAACTGCCTCAGGAACTTCACGTTCAAGAACACCACCGGCGGGCTCGTCAGGTTCAAGATCGAGTCGCGCACCCGCGCCAATGCGCAATGGTACGACGGCGGCCTGGTCTTCAGCGACCGCAAGGACATCATCCATTCCGGCGGCACGAAAACGGGAACCATCTCATACCCGGTGCTCGGCTGCGGCGTTAAGCGCAAGATCCGGATCAAGGTTACCTGCCTCAACCTCAGCGAACGCGCGATCGGCAGGCGGGTCATCAATGTGTCGCGCGGCGAATGGCACGAGCCCTATGATTTAAAGTCTGACCTGAAATGCGGATAGCCGGCGCAGTTAGGCAAGCCACCCAAGCGGACCGGACATGACCCTGGCAGCAAGTTCGGACTGGCTGTGAACCCCCATCTTGCTGAAGCTCTTTTTCAGGTGACCGCGTACCGTACTGACCTGAATGCCCATGGAACCTGCGATCTCGTCCGGGCCTTTGCCGGCAGCAACGGCGAGTGCAATCTCGGCTTCCTTGACCGTCAGTCCATAGGCAAGCTCCGCAAGCACGCGCTGGCTTTCGCGTGAACTTTCAGCGCCGGCGGCAGCGCGCACAACGAGAATGCTGGCCGGCCCCTGGCGCTGCAAACCGGTCTGCTTGAGCGCGTCCGGAAAGAACTGGTAACCGACCGGGCGGTCGCCGGCGAGAAGCACTCGCTCGGACCCTCCGGGCCTCCTTTCGCCCTGAACGTTGTCCGCCAGCAGTCGTTTTGTTGCACGCATGTCGCCGGCGCCGTTCGCCATCTCGCCGGAATATCCCGGGTAGAGCGAAGCGAGCGCTTCAGCGTAGGCGGTGTTGGCATGCAGCAGCTCGTCGTCCTTGTCCAGGATGGCAACACCGATCTGCAACCGCTCAACGACGTTCTGCAAGAGAACGCCCATGGTCGCCGCCATCATCACCTGACGGTTGATGTTGAAGGCACGCTCCCAGTGCGGCATCAGCCGGCTGATGCGTTCTTCCAGATCGTCCTCGGCGTCATCTCCGGACCGCTCAGCCTCATAAATCACGCGGTAGATGATTTCGGTCCAGCGGTGCTCGTCGTTGATTGCGTTATAACAAAGCTCGACAAGTTCTTCAGGATTGAGATGGGTCCGGTCAGGGTCACCCAACCGCGCGAGAACGTCGGTGGCGATCTGTTCGACGTTCACCTCCGGCAGATCGTCGCCCGGCCGGTGCTTGTCGGCCACCCAGTCCAGAATGCGCCGGCTGATGGAGAACTTTTCTTCCTCGAGGAAGAGCGCCGTGCGCGCACCCTCCACCCTTTCAGCCGCGATTTCCGCGACACCAATGCGCGTCAGGAAGCGGCGGATGGGCGGCAGAAATCCGCCGCTGCGCAGCATCGCATCCTCGCCGCCAAACAACATCAGGCAGCGCGTTCCCTGTTTCACGCGTGCTCCGGCAGGCCATTTCCACGCTGACAGCATGCCGCCGAAAATGTTCGACCAATAGGCCGGCGTGGGCACCGGCCACGCGAGCGGGTCGTCGATGATCTGCTGGATCACGGCACGATCCGCGCTCATTACATCCGCCGGGTGTTCCCTGTCCTTCAGGTGAGCGCCGAGAAAGGCGTAGAGGTGATGCAGGGATTGTTCGTCGGGCTCGTCCGCATGCTTCACGCGCAGGCGGACCTCCGAGAACGTCTTTCCGACAAGCGCGAAGGTGCGCTGATTCGGCGGCGGCGAAATCAGCACGATGTTGCGAGCCAGGTCCGGCCACTCCTTCATGACTTCCAGGGTAAGCAGCGCGGTGATGTTGGGAACGACGATCAACCGGTCTTCCCAGGCGACATCCTGGAAACTGCGCTCGAAAAGGAAGCGCATGTCCTCGATAGCGCCCTTCCAGCCGGATCTGCGGTCGAGGTGTCCCGGCGGATTGGTGGCGTCGGTGCTCAGGCCGTGGCCGCGAATGTCGCCTGAAAACGTATTCCACCCGGCCGCTCTGAAACCGGAAGCCAGACGGTCGAGCATGCCTGAATGAGTGGGTTGGCTGTGGCCCAGAAAAACCGCTCGTTTTGCGGGTGAGCGCCCGCGCGGTGGCTCACTCATCCATTCGCGAAACATCAGCGTGGGCGCATCGCTTCGCGGCAAGTATTTGTACTGCATACGTAATCTCCAGGGCCACATAGTCGCACTGGCGAATGAACCGGAGATGAATATTGGCATCTGCGGGTTTCTACGTACGCGAATTGTCAGTGAATTCAATCGGTGCGGCGCACCTGCCTATTCGACATATTGTTTGAGGCCGAACGCGGCTCTCTCCATCTCGGCCACAAGTCCGGCAAGAGTTTCGTCGATCCTGTCCTCGGATGCGTTGGCGCCGACCAGCCTGTCCTGCGCCATGAAAAACAGTACGTCATCGTCGAGAACGAAGCCGACATTGTGGTAGCGTTCCTTTGCCTTCAGCATCGCATCCTGTGTCGCCGGCGACAGAATTCGCATGATCTCGAGCGAAATATCGGGCGCATTCGACGCGCCCGAAACGTGGAACGCGTTGTTGAAGGCAATGGATTCTGTCTTCATGTCGCGGTCGAGCACGCCGACATTGGCTACGTTTTCCGGCTTGATGACCGCGCGGACACCGGTCTTGCGGTCGATCCGGTATGCACCGAGAAACGAAAAGAACACTCCCGAGCCGCCACGCCCGCCGCGGCTGTCGCTGCGAAGCGACGGGTCGGCGGCAAGCATTGCGTTCATCTCCATGGAACCGACCGCGAGCCAGAACGGACGGCCGCCGGAGCTGCTTTCTCCCCAGAACTCCCCATCAAGATGCGCACCCGCAAATGCCCCGACCTGTAGCTTGGTCAGTTCCGGGACGAGCCGTTCGATCGCCAGCATGCGCTCGGATTTGACCAGCTGCGTCCTGCGGTCAATGCCCTCGCTGTCTCTGACGGTGGCGAACTCGCGCACCCGCTCGAGCAGCTTGCCGGTGTAAGTCCAGCCGTTTTTCCGCGCGAGTTTCACCCGGCGGATGGACTTGCGGCCATCGCTGTTTGCCAAATGCTCCACGCCCAGGAAGAGAGCCCACAACACCGTTGTCGCGCCAACCGCGACAAACGGAAAGTCGCCGGTCCAGATGCCCGCCGCCATGACCCACACAATGCCGAGGAGAGCGCCAATAAGAGACGCCTGTTTCAACCACTGCGGGACTGCAATGCCCTTGCGGATGTTTGAGATGTCGTCGGTGGCGACATCGATCGACCCCTTGATGGGGTCCCAATGAGAGCGCACGCCGTTCATTCCCGAGCGCCGGGCAGGTTGACGCGAGGCATTGTTTCCACCTGCTTGGCCTCTTCCTCGCCAAGCGTGAAGAATTCCGCGCGCTTCATGCTCAGCATGTTCCCGACCCAATTGGACGGGATGGCATCGAGCATCGTGTTGAAGTAGGCAACATTGCCGTTGTAGAGGCGCCGGGCAGCACTGATCTGGTCCTCGGTCTCCTCCAACTGCGCCTGCAACTTGCTGATGTTCCCGGTCGAGGTGATCTCGGGGTGATCTTCGGCATAACCGAAAAACTGGCGCAGCGACGAGGTCAGTTCCTCTTCGGCCGATCTGATTGCGTCCATCGCGCCTTTGTTGACCGCATCGACCGCCTTTTCGCGCACCGCCAGGATGCGGTCGAACAGTTTTTCCTCCTGCGCCATGGCGCTGCGAACGCTGTCGACCAGTGCAGGCACCAGATCATGACGCCTTTTGAGCTGCACCTGAATGCCGGAATAGGCCGACTGCACCGCGTTTCGCGCACCCACCAGCCGGTTCTGTACAATGACGAACCCGAGAACGAGCACAACTGCCACTATGAGTACGATTGTCATCGGCTGGCACCTTCCTGTTTCTTGTCGGCGGCGGCGATGTTGAGAACGTCAACAACATCGAGCATGGCCGCGATCTGTGCGTCGACCTTGCGGGCGCGCTCAGGCCAGTCGGCAACCGGCCGGAACAGATGCCCGGATTCGAACTGGTCGTTCGTGCGGTTGCGGCGAACGGTGATCAGAAGCCGGTTTTCGAGAAAAGCCAGAGCCAGCCCGCGTTTTGTCCCGAAATGAGCGGCCAGCGCTTCGATTTTTTCCATGAACGCCGGTGTCAGAAGGCGGAAGGCTTCGAGCTTTCCGGTCGAATAGACCTCGAAGCGGTCTTCGAAAGCGAGACCTTCGAGCTGAACCGGATCGCCCTCCTGGCGCATCCTTTCCAGCAGGTTCCCGACCGCTCCATGATCGGGCAGCACAACCGTCTGCGCGCTGAACGGCTTGGGGAAACTGTATGAAAGCAACAGCCCGTTGAAGACGGTCTTGTCTTTTTTGTCCTTTGCACCCGGTCTCTTGAACCGGCCCTCGCAGAGCTCGATGTCGACGCCCTTGTGCGCACCGGCCAGCCGGTCTTCCAGCCGGTGGCTCCGGTGGTAAGGCAGCAATGGCTCAAAGCGCTCCAGGGGAAACTCGAAGCCGCCCGTTCGGTACTCCAGCCCGCGGTAGGCGGCGACCTTGCCGGCGAGCACGCCCTTGAAGCGCCGATAGAGCGCCCGGTAGGCGAAAAACGCAGCCAGCAGGGAACCGAACATCACCGCGAAGCAGGAAATCTGCAGCAGGTTGCGGGAGATCCCCAGAATTGCATGCATGTCCGTCGCCGTCGCAACGAACACACCGGCACCGGCGAAAAGCCCTAGTCCGCCAAGCTCATAGACGAGCAGCATCCGGCGTGAACGCTGCCGTTCCACTTCTGCCAGGGCCGGCGCGATTTCGCGGTCGAAAAAGGCAGCGAAACCGTTATCCCGGCCGCCCGAACCGGCCCTATCCGCATGCAGATTCTGTTCCAAGCCAATTATCCGTTTGGCGCGGCTCGCGCGCCGACCGAGTTGCGATCCCTTGTGATCCAATCGGCAGCGCCAGAAGACATCCCCTATTTGGGGTGGCCTGTGGGGCCCAATGCGCGCGGGACCTCGGAGCGGCTTCAAGACCGTGCTTCGCCGCGCTGGCAATGTGGTGTTTGGCGAAGAAGTGCTCTAAGGCATGTGCGCGGTGTTCTTCTTCCAGCGAGGATTGTCCAGACGGTGCCACAAGCGCATGCCAGACCGGCTCTTTCACACTTCGAACCGGTAGCGTCGCGGGCGACCGTCGGCGAGGCGGTTTACCGCGAACTGCGCGATGCGCTGTCGGTCGGCCGGTTCGATCCGAGCCAGGTCCTGACCATCGGCGCGATCTCGGAAGCGTTCGGCACCAGCCATATGCCGGCACGCGAAGCGTTGCGCCGCCTCGTGGCCGAAGGTGCTTTGAACGTCGGAACCGGCGGCTCCGCCCGGGTTCCCGCGGTGGACGCAAACCGGCTTGACGACATCACCGAAGCACGCGTGCTGCTTGAACGCCGGGCAACGGTTCTCGCCGTGGCTCACTCGGACGCCGAGATTGTGAACGAGATCGACCGGCTGGCGCGCATTCATGCCGAAGTCGCCAACCACCGCGACGTGTTCGACATGCTGATGAAGAACCGGACGTTCCATTTCGCGATTTACCGCGCATCCGGCTCAGCCGTGCTGCCACCGCTCATCGAGTCGCTCTGGCTGCAATACGGACCCTATATGAGGCTCCTGTCGGATCACCTGAACAACGCCCGTACCGATGGCGGCCACGACGTTTATGCAGAGGGACATCGGCAGATCGTGAATGCCTTTCGCGCCGGCGACGCAGACGCCGCCGCCGATGCGATCGAGGACGACATTCGGCGCACGCGCAGCCAGATGCACGGTCCGCTGCGCGAAATTACGGGCTAGCCGCTCAGCGTTTCAGCGCCGTTACTTCAAGCTCCACGCGCATTTCTTCTTCGGCGAGTGTGACGATCACAGTCGTATTGGTTGGCTTGGGATCGCTGAACGTCGCTCCCAGGATATGCGACACGGGGACGATGTCTTCGCGCCTGGTCAGGAAGACGCGCACCCGAACGATATCCTTGAGGGTGGCATCTGCCTGCGCCAGTGCCTCGGCGATATTGGCGAGAGCCTGACGCGTCTGTGCTTCGGCACCTTCCGGAATCGCGCCCGTCTTGAAGTCGTAGCCGACCGTGCCCGAGACGAAGATGAACTCTCCGTCCACCACCGCCCTGCTGTAGCCCGCGAGTTCCTCGAATTTCGATCCCGAGGAGATGGCCCATCTGTCCGTCATTCCACAGCCTCAATTTTATGGATTGCTCATTTGATCAAACTTTGTTTATCCTAAAGACAGCCAACCGGCAATCATTCTGTGAACCGTCATACAGGAGGCGACATGCGCGATCTTGCGCGCCGCGTAACCCGGACTTCGAAGAAAGATTACGGGATGTTCGCGAAAGCGGCCGGGATCAACGATCCCGCGCGCGACCTGATCCACCTGGAGTTGGGCCGCCCCTACCAGACCACACCCGCACATATCGTCGAGGCCACGGTGAATGCCCTTCGGGCCGGCGAGGTGCACTACAGCGACCTGCCGGGCCTGCCCGAGTTTCGCGCGGCAATCGCGCAGAAGCTGAATTCGTACAACGGGATGAATGTCGGACCGCAGGATGTCATAGTCACCAACGGCCTGACCCAGGCCTCTTATGCCGCCTTCATGGCGCTCATCGATGACGGCGATGAAGTCATCCTGCTAGAGCCTTTTTACCCGCAGCATCTCGGTAAGATCGAGATGGCTGGCGCCCGGCCGGTAACGGTGAAGCTCGACGCGGCGAACGGCTATTCCATCGATGCCGGTGCGATCGAAGCCGCGATTACCAGCCGCACCAAGGCAATCGTCATCGTGAACCCCGCCAACCCGACCGGCCGTGTCTACAGCCGCGAAGAGCTGGAAGGTCTGGCTGATCTGGCCCGCAAGCACGACCTCTATGTCATCGCCGACGAGGTCTACGATCACATCGTATTCGACGGCGCCACCCACATCAGCATCGCCGCACTGCCCGGCATGGCAGAGCGCACGGTCTCCATGTACGCCTTCACCAAAGCCTATGCGATGGACGGCTGGCGGCTTGGGTATCTGACGGCCGCGCCGGCGCCGCTGGCCGCGATCGCAAAGATCGTCGCCACCGAGGTCACCCACGTAAACACCTTCATCCAGCATGGCGGAAAGGCGGCGCTGCAGGGCCCCGGGCACGTTCTGGATGAGTTGGTGGCGGAGGACCGGCACAAACGCAATCTTGTCGTCGAGCGCCTCAACCAGATGCCGGGTGTCACCTGTGCGCTGCCGCAGGGAACGATCTATGCCTTTCCCGACATTTCAGCGACGGGCCTGAGCAGCCAGACGGCGGCAGAACGGCTCCTCGACGAGGCCGATGTCGTCGTCGAATCCGGTGCTTTCTACGGCTCGGCCGGCGAGGGCCGGCTGCGCGTCTGCTTCGGTTCCGAAAGCAATGAGCGCCTGACGCAGGCGATGGACCGCATGCAGACATTCTTCAATTCGATCTGAAACCAACACACCCCCCGAGACAACGGGACACCAAGAAGCCCGGCCGCAACTTTTCAACCTGGTACTGAACCAACAAGGAGGAAGTCCGATGAAATTCACGACCGTTGCTGCAGCGCTCGTTCTTATGACGACTGCCGCGAATGCGCAGACTACCTGGCAAATGCACATCAATTTCCCGGCCGGCAATTTCGATACGCAAAACGCGTTGAAATTTGCCGAGGCGGTGAAGGAAGAAACCAACGGCGAAGTCGTAATCGAAGTCATGGCCGGCGGATCGCTCGGCCTCAAGGGACCGGAAGTACTCGGCGCGGTGCGCGACGGTATCGTGCCGATCGCGCATTACCACCTGGATACGGCGGTCGGCGACGAGCCGTTCTTTGCCATCCAGGGCTTGCCGTATCTGACGCGCGGTTTCGACGATGCCGCGAAGCTGAACGCACTCGCGAAGCCGACCTATGACAAGATTGCCGAGCGCAACAACCAGAAGATCCTCTATTCCGTCTTCTGGCCGGGCGCCCAGCTCTACACCAGCGAACCGGTGGCAGAGGTTTCGGATCTCTCCGCGCTGAAAATCCGTACCGCCAACAAATCGAGCACCGACTTCCTTGCAGATGTCGGCGCGGCTCCCGTGCTGATGCCCTGGGCGGACGCTCTCGTGGCACTCGCATCGGGCGGCCTCGATGGCATCGCCACCTCTTCGACATCCGGTGTCGACGGCAAGTTCTGGGAGTTCATGGGCGCGGTCAACACGATCAGCTACGTGAACCCGACCGCAGTGGTCGCCGTGAACCTCGACGCTTTCAATGCGCTCTCGGCCGAAAACCAGAAGATCATCATGGATATCGCAGCCCGCATGGAGCCGGAGCTGCGTGCCGTGGCCGAGACGGAAGACACCGTACGTCTGAAAGAGCTTGGCGAGCAGGGCATGGCTGTTTCAGAACCGAGCGACGCCTTTGCAGAAGCGCTTGTTGAAGCGGCCAGGAAACAGTGGGACGCGTTTGCGGAAAACGGCGGCGCGGAAGCGCGTCCGGTCCTCGACGCGTATCTTGCCGAGCGCAAGTGAAGGCGCAGCCCGCAATAGTCCATGCCGCCGAACGCGGCATGGACCTTTTGACCAGGATCGCGGAATTCGTTTCCGCGGTCCTTCTCTGGTTGATATTCGCCGTTCTCCTGACCGAACTGGCCTTGCGCAACCTGTTCACCAAGTCGCTCGCCGGAAGCTGGGAACTCGCCGCGTTCCTGATGTCGGCAATGCTCTATCTGGGTCTGGCCCCTGCCCTGCGCGCCGAAGCGCATGTGCGTGTCCTCATGGTGTCGAGTGCACTGAAAGGGCTGCCGGCGAAGCTGCTTGAAGGGCTTGTGCTCGCCCTCGCACTCGCTGTCAGCAGCTATACCTGCCTGGCGCTCGCAAATCTGAGCCTCACATCACTCACCCGCGGCTCGAAATCGTGGGAGCTTTCGCTGCCGTTGGCCTTGCCGCAGGCTTTTGTCGCGCTGGGCATGGGAATTTTCGCCTGCGCTTTTGCGGCACAGCTGGTGCTTCTGCTTACACGCGGCCACGCGACGAACCCGGAGACGCCGGAATGAGCGTTACCATCACGACACTCGTTGTGACATTTGCGTTGCTTCTGGCCGGCGGCCTGTGGATCGGGCTTTCGATGATGGCCACCGGCATCTTCGGGCTTGAGATGTTCCACACCCTGCCAGTCGACAAGGTGCTGGCACAGAACCTCTTCAACACCGTCAGCTCGACCGAGCTTCTGGCGCTGCCGCTTTTCATCCTGATGGCGGAGGTGCTGTTTCGCACCCGCATTTCCGATCACATGTTCACCGGCCTTGCACCATGGACGACGTGGCTGCCCGGCCGGTTGCTGCACATAAACGTCATCGCCTCCACCCTGTTCGCCGCCGTTTCGGGATCGTCTGCCGCCACCACCGCCACCGTCGGCCGGATAACGCTGAGCGAACTCGACAAGCGCGGCTACGACCGCACCATCGCCATCGGGTCGCTCGCCGGTGCCGGCACCATCGGCTTCCTGATACCGCCGAGCCTGCCGATGATCGTCTATGGCGTTCTGGCCGAGGTCTCCATCCTCAAGCTTTTTATTGCCGGCATCGTGCCGGGGCTGGTTCTGGCGTTCGGCTTCTCGCTGATGACAATGGTCTTGTCCTTCATCCGCGGCACGTCCTCATCCGACCAGATGCGCTTTTCGGCAAGGGACAGGCTCGCCAGCATCCGTAAGCTGGGGCCGATCACGGCACTGATCCTGTTGCTGATTGTCGGGCTCTATGGCGGCTTCGCCAGCCCGACGGAAGCCGCGGCACTGGGTGTCGCCGGCGCAATCGGCCTCGCAGCGCTTGGGCGCGACCTCAGCTTCCGGACCCTGCACGAGGCTGCAGTTGCGACTGTTCGCACCTCGAGCATGCTGGCGCTCATAACCAGCGGCGGCGCATTCCTGTCGGTGGCGTTCAACTATCTGCAGATACCGACCTATGTCGTCGGTCTGGTAAGCGGCGCGGAACTCTCGCCGCTCGGCGTGGTGCTGATCCTGCTGGTGATCTACATCTGCCTCGGCTGCATTCTGGACGGCATGTCGATGATCGTGGTGACGCTGCCGATCGCACTGCCCGCCGTGCTTGCCGCCGGATGGGATCCGCTGTGGTTCGGCATCTTCCTCGTGGTGACGATCGAGATGGCTCAGCTGACACCGCCGGTCGGCTTCAACCTGTTCGTGATTCAGGGGATCACCGGCGAGACGATGACACATATCGCCCGCGCGGTAGTGCCCTACTTCGCGGTGCTGCTTCTGTTGATGGCGACACTGATTGCAGCGCCCGATCTTGTCTTGTGGCTGCCGGGGCTGATGTAATCGCCGCGTTGATTTCATCAGCCGGGCACCGGCCCGGGCAGGGACATGGACAAGACCTTTGACATCGTTGTCGTCGGCGCCGGGATCGCCGGAGTTTCGGCAGCCTGCGAGCTCGCGCGCACCGGTCTGAGAGTCGCAATCCTCGAAATGGAGCAGCAGCCCGGCTATCACGCCACCGGCCGCTCGGCAGCGATCCTGGCGCAATCTTACGGCAACAGCGTCATCCGCAGATTGACCCGAGCTTCGGAGCACTTCTTCCGCACACCGCCTGCCGGATTTGCCGATCACCCGCTTCTGTCGCCGCGCCCGATCCTGCATGTGGCACGCGCCGACCAGGCAGAGCGGCTGCGCCGCCTGTTCGACGACAGCAATGACGACGGCAAGCTGCTGGAATGGCTCGACGCCGAAGAACTGGCACAAGCGGCACCGCATCTCAGGGAAGGTTATGCGGTTTGCGGGTTTCGCAACAAGGAAGCCAGCGACATCGATGTGAACGCTTTGCTGCATGGCTACCTGCGATTGTTCCGGCAGGCAGGAGGTGAATTGCACACCTCCAGTGCGGTAGGCGGCATGACCTTCAATGGCGGCCGCTGGACGGTCGAGACGGCCAAGGGCGGATTTTCCTGCCGCACGCTGGTCAATGCGGCCGGCGCCTGGGCGGCCGAACTCGGGAAACTGGCCGGTGCACGAGACATGCCGCTCACACCGCTACGCCGTTCCGCGGTCGTCATCGACGCTCCGGAAGGCCTCGCCGTCAGTGATTTGCCGATGGTCATCGACGCCGACGAGGAATTCTACATCAAGCCGGAAGCCGGCAAGCTGATGGCCTCCCCCGGCGACGAGACACCAAGCCCGCCATGCGACGCGGCACCCGAGGAAATCGACATCGCCATCTGTATCGATCGTATCGAGAAGGCGTTCGGGCTGGACGTGCGGCGCATCGACAGCAAATGGGCCGGCCTGCGCAGCTTCCTGCCGGACAGAACGCCGGTCTGCGGTTTCGACGCCGACGCGCCATCGTTTTTCTGGCTCGCCGGCCAGGGCGGCTACGGTGTGCAGACCGCGCCCGCGATGGCATGGCTGACAGCAGCGATCGTCACGCGACAGCCCCCTCCTGCAGCACTGAGCGATGCCCGCATCGCCGCCGAGGCTTTGTCGCCATCGCGTATTTTTTGAGCATCGTGCACGCCTGGGGAACGGCCCTACCGGCCCGGTTCGGGCAGCTCTTTTCCGCGAGCGACGCAGCCGGCCGGAAAGAAAATCGCCGGTCCCGAGGCTCCGATTCTTGACGTGATTCCAAAGCTTGCCTAATCCTCAGGCATCGGCAGTGATTCGCTTTCTTCGTTGCCGCTCAGAAGTGATTCCCGTTCAAGCGTGTATCCGCAGGACGGCAGCTCGCTGCCGTCGGCGTACGGATTCGTGCCTTTAGTATCGTGACCCGCGCGTCTCCTGCGGATTGACCAAAGCGACGAACCAGGAACCAGCGGCACTCCAATGAACAGCCTTGCCCTCCTCCGTGAACCAACCGGCGAAGCTTCGCTCCCGGTGGACAGGGCGGGCCTTCTGCGCTTCCTGCTGGACCTTTCCGCGCAACTGGGCGCCGACAACTATCTGATTGCCAGGATCGGCAGTGAACGTGGCAATGACGAAGTCAGGATCATCGCCGCGAACTGGACCTTCGACAGCGTCGAAACGCTTGGCCATGAGGGCCTGCTGGCACTTGCCGGCGCTCCCGTGACCGCGTTCGTCGGAGCGCCGGCCCGCAGCTGGCGGCCGCTTTCCCTGGCGGCTCTGCCTCCCGGAACAGCCGTGCAGCTCGATAGCGCCGGACACCGCGATTTCGTCTCGGCGCGCCTTCGCGCCTGCAACCGGCACTATCTCGTTTTGTTTTCGGCAAGCCGCCTCAACAGGCTGAACCCGGCGCAACTGCCTGCGGCTCTCATGGCGCTGTCTTATGCACTGTCGTCGACGGGCAGCGGCGCAGAGGAAGCAGCGCCCGACTATCCCATCTCGGTGCGTGAGCGCGAATGTCTGGGTTGGGTCGCCGAAGGCAAGACGACAATGGATATCGCGACAATCCTCGACGTCTCCTCCAACACCATCAACAGCTATCTGACCCACGCGATCCAGAAGCTAGCGGCGCGCAACCGCACCATGGCAGTGGCGCTCGCAATTCGAAGCGGGATCATCTGATGCGGATCGTCCGCAAAGGCAGCGCTGCGCGATGCTGAATCCGGTCAGCGACGCTGCGGCGGAACCGCCTGAAGCGCAGGTCATCCGACTGGACACGCTGCCTGACGCGATGCGCAAACTGCGGCGCATGGCCGAAGAAATACACGCCACCCATTTCGCCACCTTCATCATTGTCCAGCGTGGAGAACGGCGTCAGCTCGTCCCATGTCTCGATGCGCACTATCCAGGTATTTCCGAGCGTTCGAAAATGATGACGGCGTTGCTGGGCGACCGCTTCGCAAAACGCATCTCCGGGACAGCAAGGCCGCTCTGGTGGTCGAAATCCGAGGATCAGGCTGTTTTCGCTGACGCGCATTTCGCCGAACGCATCGAGGTGCCGGCCGGTTCGCAATCCGGCCTGGCGCTACCCGTCGCGGCCGAACACGGACCCGAAGGCACAATTGTTCTGACTGGCGAGCGGCTGGTTTTGAACGCAGCCGCCCTGTGCGATATCCACGCCCGCTGCTTTGCGCTGTTCGGCGTCATCGCGCGGCTTGGTCCGCCCGCCGGCAACAGCACCCCCGCCATCTCCAAGCGCGAACTCGAGTGCCTGATGCTGACCGCCAATGGCCTGACCAGCGACGAAATCGCCGACAAGCTCGGGCTCTCGGTTCACACCGCAAATCAGTACCTGACCAACACAAGCCGAAAGCTCAATGCCGTCAATCGGGTGCATGCGGTAGCGAAGGCGCTGCGTCTCGGAATGTTCGACTAGGCTTTTCAGCCCGCCATCCGCATTGGTGTGCTCTTGCGGATACGGGATGCCTCCAGTGCGGTTTCCAGAAATGCGGTGTTCGTCTCCGGCTCGTCGGCAGGTCGGTCGAAAGCGACATAGTTGACGTCGATACCTGCCTGCTGGTCTCCGAGCGACAATGAAAAGAACACGGTCGCACCGGCCGGCTTCAACTCCAGGTCGAGCACCACCTTCTGCTCGCCGCTCCAGCTGAGGTCGAGGTTGCCGCCATGTCCGAGCCTCAGCGTGCCGGGCATGAAATACAGCTCGGCCGCGGAATCCACGATATCCGCCAGATTTGCCAGATGCCCGAGATGGATGAACGATACATAGTCGGCCAGCTCGACCATCCGCAATTCGGCGACGAAATCCTGGATGGCATTCGCGACAATCGCTTCCCTTGAGATGGAATAGGCCTGCTTGTGCATTGGTGGTTCCTAGTGGGCTGAAGCCGGCTTGCGCGCGTAGACGATACGGACCAGCTCAGCGACTGCCTGATAGAACTGAGCTGGGATGAGACTATCGATCGAAACTTGTTTGTACATGGAGCGGGCGAGCGCGACGTTCTCGAACACGGGAACCCCGTTCGCCTCGGCGATCTCGCGGATTTTCAGGGCAACGAGGTCCTGACCCTTTGCCACAACGACCGGAGCGTCGTTTTCCTCGCGCACGTACCGCAGCGCGATGGCGTAGTGGGTCGGATTGGCGATCACCAGCGTCGCGGTCGGCACCGCCGACATCATGCGCTGGCGCGCACGATCGCGCTGCAGCGAGCGCATGCGCATGCGCACGATCGGGTCGCCCACGGTCTGCTTGAGCTCGTCCTTGACCTCCTGGCGCGTCATGCGCAGATCCTGCAGCCAGTGGAACCGCGACCACAGAATGTCGGCCACCGCGATCACCAGCATGACCAGCGTGATTGCAATCAGGATCTCTTTTGCGATGTCGTTTATGACGAAGCCGAACACCGCCGGGTGCGTGCTCATGCCCGAAATGAGCTCCGACTGCGCGTTGCGCATCGCGATGGCGAGAATAACGCCGGCGAAAGTGAGCTTGCCGAGCGATTTGAGCAGCTCCGCAAATCCCTGCGCGCCGAAAAGGCGGGTAAAACCTTCCTTCAGGGATATCCTCGAAAGCTGCGGCTTGACCCGCTCAAGCACGAAGCGCGGTGTGTTCTGAAGTATCGAGGCCGCGATTGCCGCCGTCACCAGCAGAACCATCAGCGCCGCCAGCACCTTCCCGCACTCGAACATGACGATCTGCATGATCAGGATGACGTCGCGTTCGGTACCGAGCGGCCAGTCTTCGGGCTTTTCGAGAAACAGCGAAAGGAAGCCCGCCATTCGGGCGGCGCTGTGTTCGGCAAAGAAGATCGCAAATAGCAGGATGGCAACAAAGGAAGCGAAAATTGGCGCTTCGCGTGCGAAGGGCAGTTTGCCCTTCTCGATCGTGTCACGGATCTTCTTCTCGGAAGCGTCTTCTGTTTTGCTTTCTTTGTCCGGCTTCTCAGACACCGCGTCCGCTCCCTCGGTTCAGGTCAGGCAGCGTTGGCGGCGGCTTCTTCGCCATCTGCTTGGCCGGGCAGCACGAGAGCGCCTTCGGACGAAAGGCGGATGGCGGTCGAAGCGATGGAGCGCCTGGCCGCGCTGATTTCGTCGGCGGGTATGTTACCGGCCGCGTCTTTCAGTTCGGACTCAATCATGCGGCGGGACCTCGCGCCGATCGCCGAAAGTACGGCTTCGGCCAACGCGGCTTCGGCTCCGCGCAGTGCAACCGTGACCATCTCGGTCTGGATGTTGTCGAAGAGAGCGACACGCGCGGCCTGCGAAAGGAGCACAACGTCCTCAAAGGCAAAGAGCTTGGATTTCAGCTCCTCCAGGTCCGGAGTTCCGGCCGCGACCATATCTTCCATGACATCGTCGAGGAGCGACTTGTCGAGTTCGTTGAGAACGCCCGCAACCCGCTTCTGGCCGGCCGAGTTGTCGCGCACCGAGCTCTCGTCGGTCAGCTTTGCCCGCAACTTGTTTTCGACCAGCTCGCGCGCCTTGTCGGTAACTTTGCCGAGCGCCATCATGCGCTTGACCACCTCACCGCGAACCGGCTTTGGCAGTTTCACCATGATCGCCGCCGATGCCGGAGCTGCTATGGTGGAAAGGACAAGCGCGACGGTTTGTGGATGTTCGCGCTCCAGCGCCGCGGCCACTCTTTCCGCCGGCAGCTTTTCGAGCTGCGGCCAGAACGTCTCCTTGGGCGCTTCGTCGACCTTCTTCTCCCCGTCCATGATTGCATCCACCTCTTCCGGTGTCAGCGTTTCGGTCAGGATGTTGTTCATGGTGTCGCCGGAATCGAGCAGGCCGGCGCCTTCGGCGAACTCGCTCTCGAATTCTGAAACGATGCGGTCGAGTTCGCTCTGCGGAATCGTCTTGAGCGAGCGCGCAGCCTCGATCAGGCCGCGCAGCTCTTCCTGTTTGAAGAATTTGAGCAGCTTTCCGGCAGATGGCTTGCCCATTGCAACCAGAATGGCTGCTGCTTTCTGCGACCGCGACAGGGTTGGCAACTGGCTCATATCTCTGGAACGAAACCGCTTCCGCTACCGGCCACGAGTGGCAGTGTTGATTTCCGTGAGCTTGATTCCGAAGCGCGATGGGTCGTCCTCAAGCACCGTGATCTCGCCTTTTGCTATCTTGCGGCCGTTCACCATCACATCGACCGGTTCGCCAATGCGCCTGTTCAAGGACACGGTGGCCCCCTTCTGCAGAGCCATCAGTTCCGAAACCGGCATTTCGGTACTGCCGAGCACGATTTGCACTTCAACCGGAATGCCGAGGATGATGCCGGCATTGGAGCCAGACGCAGAGCCGGCCGTTGCCGGGCTCGCATCGTCGGATTCGTTCAATACGCCCCGCAGTTCTTCGATTGCCTTGGACAGCTGATCGTCATCGGCAGGCTGATCGGCGGTGGCGTCGGGCGCCTCGATCGGTGCTTCATCGTCATGCGCTGCGGTTGGGTTCGGATCAGTCATGCTGAAATTAGCCCTTCTACGAAATCTTCATGTGCATCGAACGGCTGCAGGATGCGCACTGTATAATTATGTCCGAGTTTGCCGAGTTCGCAAACGAACAGCACCTGGTCGCGCGCCGTGAGCCGCGCCTGCGACTGTGCCTGTTCGGGAAACGCGATCACCTGGCCAGCCTCAAAACCTGCAATCTCGCGCAGCGTCATTTCGCCGATCGGGATCGCGGCGGTGAGCGGCAGCCTGGATCGCATCACCTCTTCGTTGAACTTTGCCCGCCACGCGCCCGCTGGCGCAGAGGTGTTGGCCGTTGCATCGCCTCGAAGCTGAATAAGCACGCGCTGCGGAAGAGCCACGGTAAGTCTGCCGCGATTTGCGCCGAAAACCAGTTCGAACACGATCCGCGCGGCGGGCCCGTCGCGCATCGCGCGGGCGCCGATTTCCTCGCCGACAATGGGCTCCTCGAGCGGAAATCTGATGCCGAAGGAGCGCTCGCCGGAGCCGTTGAATATCTGTGCGACCGTATCGAAAATCTTGGCCGTGATTTCGATTTCGATCTCGGACGGCATGCGGGTGATCGGCGCCAGCGCCTGCTCCGCATCCGCCCCGAACAACGCTCCGACGGCGATGGTTATCGCCTCGGCATCCAGGGTCATGAACAGCGCATCGGGCGATATCTCGGCGGTTGCCACCATCATCGCGCCGAAGCTGCCCTCCGGCAGCCGCACATCGGTCATGCGGCAGATTTCGATGTCGCCCAGTTCGACCTCGACAGATGTGCCGAGCTCTTCTTCGAAATAGCTGGCAATGTCGGGCACGCACCGCGCAGCGCATGCCCGGGCGGTATCCAGAACATGGTCCGGATTGCCGGTCTCGCCCGTCAGGCGTTCGACAATCAGATCTCGCATCTGCACCGGCGCCGGCTGACTGCTCATTTGGAAAGCACCTTGACCACCTTCCGCGCCAATCAGGCCGCCTTGGCGGCTTCGCCGCCGGCGTTAAGCGTGCTCTCTTCGACCGCATCGATCGACGGACGGTCCTTGGACGAAATGGTCTTGCGCCCGAACTCAAGCGCGACTTGCGGCAACGAGCCGTTCATGTAGGCAAGCAAGGTCTGCTTCACGATGATGTAGAGGCGCGTCCGCTTCTCCCGGACCACTTTCACTTTGGCAGCGATCGGACCCACAACGGCATAGGCCATGAAGATGCCAAGGAAGGTGCCGACCAGCGCGGCGCCGATCAGGCCACCGAGGATTTCCGGCGACTGATCTAGAGCGCCCATCGCCTTGACGACGCCCAGCACCGCTGCGCAGATGCCGAGTGCGGGGAACCCGTCCGCCATCTGCTGAAGCGCATGATATGATTTCAGCTTGTCGTGTTTGACCGTGTGAATTTCCTCGTCCATCAGCGCCTCGATCTCGAACGGACGGGCGTTGCCGATGATGATGATGCGACAATAGTCGCAGATGAAATGGGTCAGGTCGTGGTCTTTCAGCACTCTGGGAAAGGCCTGAAAGATCGATGATTCCTCGGGGTTGTCGATATGCGCTTCAACCTCGTTGCGGGGCTTGGTTCTGAGCTCGCGCATGAGGCTGTGCAGCACGCCCAGAAGCTCCAGATAGTCCTGCTCCTTCGGCACCGACTGCTTGAAGGCGTCCAGCATCGCCTTGCCGGAATCCTTCACGACCGACATCGGATTGGCCACGAAGAAAATGCCGAGGGCGGCGCCGCAGATGATCACCACTTCCCATGGCTGCCACAGGACGTCGAGATAGCCGCCCATGGCCATATAGCCGCCGAGCACGCAGCCAAAGGTGACAACCATTCCAATGAGAATACCCACAAGCCGGCCCCGATTACAGAATCAATGACAATACCGATAGGCGCCGTGCCTTGTGTGAGGCTTGTAGATACGGCCGGTCCGATCAGCCTCACGCAAGCGTCATCACATATCCAGGACACGCAATTGCCGGAGACCTGCCTTGGTTAGCACCTTCACCAGCTACCAGCTCATCACGCGTGATATCGAGCGGTCGCTGACGCGCGTCGAGAACAAGCCCCTGGTCGCTCGGGAAACCGAGTACTACGCGAACAACATCGCCAAGGTGACGTCGATCGACGAATTCGTCTCCGACACGCGGCTTTTCAACTATGCCATGAAGGCACACGGCTTGAGCGACATGGCCTATGCCAAGGCCTTTATGGTCAAGGTGCTGGAAGGCGGCGCCAAAGACCCCGACAGTTTCGCCAATAAGCTGACGGACAAGCGCTACCTGGAATTCGCCAAGAGCTACAATTTCGCCGCGCATGGCAGCCAGGCCACCGTTTACAGCGACGCCCAGCAAGGAACGGTGACACGCTATCAGCTGCAGGCGACGCTGGCCGGCGTGGCATTCGACAATCCGATCCTGAAAGCACAGAACGAAGACTACCTCGCCCGCATCAAGGACGTGACGTCGATCGACCAGTTTCTCGCCGACGATGCGCTCTTCAGTTATGCGATGAAGGCCTATGGGCTCACGGACCGGCTCGACGACAAGGACTTCATGCGGAAAATCCTTGCGGGCGGCGTCACCGATCCCGACAGCCTCGCCAACAGACAATCCAATCCCGCCTACGCCGAGTTCGCTACCGCTTTCGACTTCGCCGCACACGGCGAAAAGGCCACCGTCTTCACGGCCGCACAGCATGGCGCGGTGGCAAACTATGCGCGTCAGACGCTGGAAGAGGAAGCCGGAAGCCAGAACGAGGGTGTGCGGCTCGCACTCTATTTTCAGCGCAAGGCAGGCTCGCTCAACAACCCGTATCAGATACTGGCCGACCAGGCGCTGGCAACGGTGGTCCGCACGGCGCTCGGCATACCGGCATCCAGCGCCACCGCCGATATCGACCGGCAGGCGGCCATGCTGTCGGAGCGGATGGATTTCGCCGACCTCAAGGAACCGGAAGCACTCGGGAAGTTTCTGGCGCGCTTCACCAGCATGTGGGAGCTGAACAATGGCCAGTCGGCGGCTTCGTCGCCCGCGTCGGTGCTTTTCGGTCAGCCCCTCGAATTCGGCATATCAACCGACGTGTTGCTCACCTTGCAGCGGCTGCGCGGATAAGGAGACACACAATGGAAACCGGCCTCTATGTCGCGCTTTCTTCTCAGGTCGCCCTTGAGCGGCGGCTCACCACAATTGCCGATAACATGGCAAACACGAGCACAGTCGGATATCGCGCCACCGGGGTGAAATTCGAGGACATGGTATCGGGCAGCGGCAGCAACTCCGTTTCGTTCGTTTCCTCCGGCGATACCTACATCGCCGATGTGAACGGCTCGCTCCGCGAAACCGGCAACCCGCTCGATTTCGCCATTCAGGGCGACGCCTGGTTCGCCATCGAAACTCCATCTGGGACCGTCATGACCCGCGACGGCCGGTTCTCGATGCGCACCACCGGTGAGCTTGTCACACTCGACGGCCACGGCGTGCTCGATGCCGGCGGCGCGCCGCTGCAGCTCGACCCGCTCGGTGGACCTCCCGAAGCCGGCGCGGATGGCATGCTGCGTCAGAACGGGCGCCAGGTCGGCGCCGTGGGCCTGTTCAACTTCACCCCGGGAGTGAACTTCGTCCGGTTCGGCAATTCCGGCATCATCCCCGAGGGCACTCCCGAGCCGATTGTCGACCGGCAGCAGGTCGGCGTTGCGCAGGGCTTCGTGGAGGATTCCAACGTCAACGCAGTCAAGGAGATGATGGAACTCATCCAGGTCCAGCGCGCGTTCGACCAGGTTACCGCCCTGATGCGCGATAGCGAGGAGGCAATGGACACCTCCATTCGCACGCTTGGCGCAGGCTGAGGCAGTACTTTTGACGACATCAGAAAACCTTCCGGCAACGCGCAACGACGGCCTTCACGCGCTCCATGCTCTCGAGGCGCTCTACAGCCGGTTCAGCGAACCCGGCGAAACCCTGCGCCTGGGTGGGCACGTGGTGGAGGTGACCGCCACCCATTTGCGCGTCGACGGCCTGTCGCGCTCCGCAAGGCTCGGCGACGTCGTCGACCTGCACACGCGGCGCGGCACACGCTCCGGCGAAATCGTTCGCATCAACCCCGGCAGCGTGCTCGTGGCACCCTTCGAGAGCAGCACCGACGTTTCTCTCGGCCAGGCGGTTTTCAATCGCGGACCGACATCGATCAGCCCCGGCGACAGCTGGCGCGGCAGGGTAATCGATGCCCGCGCCCGCCCGATCGACAATGCCGGACCGCTGATCGGCGGAACCGCTACCTTCGTACCGGAGACGCCCGCACCGTTGCGGCGCGCCCGCGTCGATGCGCCGTTCAAGACGGGCGTGCGTGTCATCGATATTTTCACGCCGCTCTGTTACGGCCAGAGGCTGGGCGTGTTCGCCGGTTCCGGCGTGGGCAAATCGACCCTCCTGGCGATGCTGGCGGCCGCCGACGCATTCGACACGGTGGTCGTTGCACTGGTCGGAGAGCGGGGCCGCGAGGTGCGCGAATTCCTCGAGGATACGCTCGGCCCCGACACCATGAAAAAGACCGTGGCTGTTGTCGCGACCAGCGACGAAAGCGCGATGATGCGGCGGCGCGCACCCGATACTGCAATGCGCATTGCCGAACATTACCGGGATCGCGGCGACCGGGTTTTGCTGGTTCTCGATTCCATAACGCGCCTCGCGCATGCGCTGCGCGAAGTCGCGACCGGAACCGGCGAACCGCCCGTCGCACGCGGATATCCGGCTTCCGTCTTCACCGACCTTCCAAGACTGCTGGAACGCGCCGGGCCCGGTGTCGAAGGCCGCGGATCGATCACCGCCATCCTGTCTGTTCTCGTCGACGGTGACGATCACAATGATCCTGTCGCCGATTCCGTGCGTGGCATCCTTGACGGGCATATCGTTCTGGACAGGGCGATTGCCGAGCAGGGCCGCTTTCCCGCAGTCGATCCGCTGGCATCGATCTCGCGGCTTGCGGCGCGTGCCTGGACCCAGGACCAGCAAATGCTCGCTGCGCGGCTGAAATCGATGATCTCGCGTTATGAAGACACCCGCGATATCCGGCTCCTGGGTGCCTACCAACCGGGCGCCGATGCCGAGCTCGATCTCGCTGTCCGCCAGATACCGACAATCTATGAAGCCCTGTCACAAGGTCCGCAGGACCCGCGTTCGCACGATCCCTTCGCCGACCTCGCCAGGCACCTGAAAGCCAGGGAGGCTCCCGTTGATCAGTCTTAGGGAACGAAGCAACGGCATCCTCAGGGGTTTGCTGGAACTCAACGACAAGAGCCAGGCGGCGCGCCGGAAGCGCAGGCACCTGAAAGAACGTTCTGGCGACATCATCGTGGCCGGGCTTGGGATATCGCTTGGCCTCGTTTGCGCATTCTTTCCCTGGTACGTCTTTTTCAACCAGGATCAGTTCGGCATCCGCGGCGTCCAGTTCTCGGGTGGCGGCTCGACGCAGGTCTTGCCGGAGAACCTGACCTACCAGCCGACGCTCGTTGGCCAGGGCTTTTCCCTTGAGGATGTGCCGCTGCTCGAGCTCGACCGCATTGCCACCGGTGCTGTTCCGGACGCATCGGATCCTTCGGTGGGCGAAGTACCGCTATCCGACCAACCGTTCCCGGGCGACGATTTGCCGGTGCCGGAATATCGTGTCGTCCACGTCGCAAACGGCCGCGCGATGATCGAAGACGAAGAAGGTCTTTACATCGTTCAGGCCGGTTCGCTGTTGCCCGACAAAAGCCGTGTCTCAACGATCGAGCAGCGGCGCGAAGGCTGGGTCGTGGTCACCAGCGACGACAAGATCGTACCGCTGTCGGGCCTCGGCCGCTAGCTGGCGGCCGCCGCAAGGCCCGCGCAAGGCCCGCATCCTAACTTCGGTCTGCTGCAAAAGGAATTTGCTATGCAGGCCGTAAATTTGTTCGACATCGCCGCGCAGCAGGCCAAGTGGCTTGCCGTTCGCCAGTCGGCCGTTTCGAGCAACATCGCCAACGCAAACACACCGGGATTCAGGGCTTCGGACATCGAGCCGTTTGAAAGCCTGGTGTCCGGCACCGCCGTGAAGATGGCGGCCACACACCCCGGGCACATCGGCGCCGGTACGTCCGAGGCCTCGTTCTCACTCAAGGAAATCGAACCGGAGGGCGCACTTTTGCCGTCGCAGAACACGGTCGAGCTGGAGTCCGAACTGATCAAGGCCGGTGAAGTCCGGCGTTCGTTCGAGCTCAACACAGGCTTGGTGAAAGCATTCCACCGCATGCTTCTCATGGCTTCGCAGGGCTGACGCGATGGACCCGCTGTTTTCTTCCCTCAAAGTCGCCGCGTCCGGAATGACCGCACAGTCGGAACGTCTGCGTGTGGTTTCCGAAAACCTTGCCAACGCACAGTCGACGGCCAAGCTGCCCGGTGGCGATCCCTATCAGCGCAAGACGGTGACGTTCGCCGCCGAGCTCGACCGCGCCAGCGGTGCCAGCATGGTCGACGTCGCCTCTGTGGGTTCGGACCCCAGCGACTTTCCAGTCGAATATCAGCCCGGCCACGAGGCAGCGGACGAGTTCGGCTATGTGAAGATGCCCAACGTGAACATCCTGGTCGAAATGGCCGACATGCGTGAGGCGATCCGCGGCTACGAAGCCAATCTTCAGAACATCAAGCAATCGCGGGAACTGATTTCCATGACGATCGACCTGCTGAGGACTTCATGATGCCCATCGGTGCTCTCACCGCACTCAACATTCTGTCGACGGCGCAGAACGTACTTACGTCAGCGACTAACAAGCCCGCGCCCCAGGCCGATGCAGCGGCAGCGACGTCATTCGCCGATGCCCTAAACAAGGCCGCAGGAGACACCATTACGTCCATGCAGAGCGCCGAGAAACTCTCCGTATCTGCAATCCAGGGCGGTGCCGACATGCGCGAAGTGGTCGATGCGGTGATGGATGCAGAGCAGACGCTCAGGGCAGCGATCTCGATCCGCGACAAGATCGTGCAGTCCTATCTCGAAATCAGCCGAATGCCGATCTGAAAGGTGACCTGAAATGAAAGCACTCGCCATCGCGGCAACCGGCATGAATGCCCAGCAGCTCAATCTGGAAGTCATCGCCAACAATATCGCCAACATCAACACCACCGGCTTCAAGCGCGCCCGCGCGGAGTTTTCCGACCTGCTCTACCAGACGGAGCGCCTGCAGGGCGTGCCCAACCGCGCGAACACCAGCGTTGTTCCGGAAGGTGCGATGGTCGGCCTTGGCGTGAAGACGGTTGCCGTGCGCAACGTTCACCTGCAGGGTTCCCTGGTCAGCACCGGCAACCCGCTCGATCTGGCGCTGACCGGCAATGGCTGGTTCATGATCGAAGGTGCCGACGGCACACCGCTCTACACCCGCGCCGGAGCATTCAACACCAACGCGACCGGCATGATCGTGACGCCGGACGGCTTTTCCGTCTCTCCAAACATCACGGTGCCGGAGAACGCCATCGAGGTGATCGTCAACAAGTCGGGCCAGATATTCGCCCGTCTTGCCGACCAGCAGGAACTCGAAGAGCTCGGCCAGCTCACGCTGGCAACCTTCTCCAACCAGGCAGGCCTTGCACCGCTCGGCGACAATCTTTTCCAGGAAACGACCGCGTCGGGTCCCGCCAATGTCGGCATCCCGGGCGACCCGGGCTTTGCAACAATCGAACAGGGCTACCTCGAGGCATCGAATGTCGACCCGGTCAAGGAGATCACCGAACTGATCTCCGCTCAGCGCGCCTATGAGATGAACTCCAAGGTCATCAAGGCCGCCGACGAAATGGCATCGACGATCACCCAGGGCATGCGCTGATGGCGCTGGCGCGCTGGATATCCCTGCCCATCGCCGCCGCCATTTTGGCGGCGTCGGCTCTCATGGCATTCGCGCAGGACACTGTCGTCGTGCCGACGCGGGTGGTGTATCCGGGCGAGTTGGTGACAACCGCCGACGTCCAGTCGGTCGCCCTGCGCAGATCCACTGCGGGGCTACCGCCGCTCGCCTATGACCGGTCCGAAGTTGAAGGCAAGGTCGCGCGCCGGACGCTGCTGCCCGGACGGCTTATCGCACTCAGCTCGCTGCGCGAGGCTTATGCGGTCGAGGCCGGAAAACCCGTTCAGGTCCAGTTCGTTCAGGGAAGCCTGACTATCTCGGCCGTCGCGGTACCGTTGCAGCCGGGATCCGTGGGCGACCTCATCCGCGTTCGCAATATCGACAGCGGCGTGGTCTTTTCCGGCATCATCATGGCCGACGGCACAGTGAGGGTCGGCGCGACATGATACGTCGGCTTGCGCTTGCGCTGATCGTTGCACTGTCTCCCCTGTCGCCGGCATTCGCTGGCGGCGACGCCATTGGCGGGTCCCGCATCAAGGACATCGCCACGCTGCAGGGCGCGCGCGACAATCAGCTCGTCGGATACGGGCTGGTGATCGGTCTGATGGGAAGCGGCGACGGGCTGCGCAATTCGCCGTTCACCGAGCAGTCGATGCGGGCAATGCTGGAGAATCTGGGCATCGCCACCGAGGGCGGGCGCGTCCGTTCCAACAATGTCGCCGCGGTGATCGTCACGGCCAACATGCCTCCCTTCGTGCAATCCGGAGCGCGCATCGATGTCTCGGTGTCATCGCTGGGCGATGCGACGTCGTTGCAAGGCGGCATGCTTATCATGACGCCGCTGCGCGCTGCCGACGGCGAAATTTACGCCGTCGCACAGGGACCGGTCGTCGTTTCGGGTTTCAACGCGCAGGGCCAGGCCGAACAGGTGACGCAGGGCGTGCCCACCAGCGGCCGGGTTCCCAATGGCGCGATCGTGGAACGGCAGGTCGATGCCGAATTCAACGACTTCCAGACTTTGACCCTGCAACTCCGCAACCCGGATTTCTCGACCGCGGTCCGTGTCACCGACGCCATCAATCAGTTCTCGCAGGCACGATATGGGGGCTTGGTCGCCGCGGAGCAGGACTCCCGCACCATCATGATACGCAAACCCGGGGGCGTGTCTGCGGCGCGCTTCTATGCCGAACTTGAGAACATCCAGGTCGAATCCGATACGCCGGCCCGCGTCGTCATCGACGAACGCAGCGGCACGATCGTCATCGGCCAGGACGTCCGGATTGCACGGGTCGCGATCAGCCATGGCGCGCTCACTGTTCGCATTACCGAGATGCCGCGTGTCGTCCAGCCCGAGCCGTTCTCGCTCGGTGAAACCGAGATCGAACCATTCACCGCGATTGAGGTCGAGCGTCCCGATTCCAAAGTTGCAATCCTCGACGGTCCCGACCTGCAAACGCTCGTTGCAGGCCTGAACCGCATCGGCGTGAAACCCGACGGCGTCATTGCGATCCTGCAGGCGATCAAGTCTGCCGGCGCACTGCAGGCCGAACTGGTGGTCCAGTAGGAGGCGGCGCGGTGAGTGGACGTAACAGCAACCGCAGAATGGCAATGGCAGGGCTCGCAGTCGCACTGCCGCTGCTTGCCTTCGGCACCGCGATACCGGCTGTTTCCCAGACATTGTCGCAAGGTGCCAGGCCGGCAACGTCCAGCGCGGAAGAGATCGCCCGCTTCTGCGGAAACATTGCCGATGCCGCGCGCGACCGCCGCTATCAGCTTCAGAAGATGGAGCTGGAAAAGCTTCAGGCCGACATCGACGAACGCATCGAGAAACTGGAAGCCAAACGGGCCGAATACGAGGTCTGGCTGACCCGGCGCAACCGGTTCATGCAGCAGGCGCAGGAAGCCGTGGTCGGCATCTATGCCAATATGCGCCCCGATGCGGCCGCGAGCCAGCTGGGCGAGCTGCGCGCCGAGACCGCCGCCGCCATCCTCATGAGCCTCGATACCCGCAAGGCGAGCGTCATCCTGAACGAGATGCAAGTCGAAACCGCCGCATCGCTGACCGGCATCATGGTCAATGCGGCGCGCAAGAAGGACCCCAGTTGATGCGTAGTTTCGTCATTGTCGCTCTCGTTCTGATGTTGGGCGCCTGCACCGCCATGGATGAAATCGGCGTTCCGCCGAGGCTGTCGCCGGTGGCGCTGGGTGTGGGCGCTGCGGCAATGTCGGCTTCGGAATATCCGGATGCACCAGCCGAGCCGGTGCGCCGGTTCTCGCTCTGGAACGACCGCCAGAGCCGCCTGTTCACCGACCGCCGCGCCTTATCCGTCGGCGACATTCTCACGGTTTCGATCGAGATCGACGACCGGGCGCAGTTCAAGAACGAATCCGACCGCAAGCGCACAGTCTCCCGCACACTGGGTCTGAGTGCGTCGGCGACCGCCGGATCGTTGTCGGCCGACGGCGGGATCACGTCGGGCACCTCGAGCGATGGTTCGGGCGCGACGACGCGCTCCGAGAGCATCAATCTGTCGGTCGCCGCCGTCGTGACCGACGTGCTGCCGAATGGCAATCTGGTGATCAGCGGCTCCCAGGAAGTGCGCGTCAACGCCGAGCTTCGCATTCTCACCATCGCGGGCATCGTGAGGCCTTCCGACATCGGTGCAAACAACACGATCGACTACGAGCGCATCGCCGAAGCGCGCATATCCTACGGCGGCCGCGGCAGGTTGACCGAGGTTCAGCAGCCTCCCTATGGCCAGCAGCTCCTCGACAACGTGCTTCCATTCTGACGGGTTGAAGGCAGGCTATGGCAAAAGCCGACGCGGAAAAGACCCCGAAGAAGGGACCGTCGATCGTCATCCAGCTGGCGATGCTGCTGCTGCTTACCGGGGCGGCGGCCGGGACCGGCTGGCTGACCGGTTCGCTCATGACCGGCGACAAGCCGACAGTCGGCACCGGCAAGCAGATCGGCGAGGAAAACGGCTACGACAAACTGCCCGGTTCGGACGATGTTGCCGAAGCACTGAATGTCTTCAGGCTCGAGCCGATCAGCACCAACCTTGCCGACCCGGTCGATATCTGGGCCCGGATGGAACTGGCGCTGGTCTTCAAGGAAGCGCCCGACCCAATGGTCGCCGAAGCGATCCATCAGGATTTCCTCGCTTATCTGCGCACCGTCAAGGCACGCCAGATACAGGGGGCAAGCGGCTTTCAGCACATGAAGACCGACCTTGAGGAACGCGCCCGCATCCGCAGCGGCGGCCGCGTCGACAAGGTGCTGGTCAGGACGCTGCTGTTCGAATGAGACGTATCGGGGCCGCCCTTCCGCTTCTCCTGCTCGCTGCCGGCCCGGCATCGGCCCAGCAAATCGATCTCGGCCAGCTAGCCCAGGCCGACGGTTCGACCATCGGGACGATCATTCAGCTGTTCGGCTTGATCACCATTTTGTCGGTTGCGCCCGGCATCCTCATAATGGTGACCAGCTTCACCCGTTTTGTCATTGCTTTCTCGATCCTGCGCGCAGGCATCGGCCTGCCGACTACGCCGGCCAATCTCATTCTGATCAGCCTGGCCCTGTTCATGACCTTCTACGTGATGGCGCCAACATTCGATCGGGCCTGGAACGACGGCATCCAGCCGCTGATGAACAACGAAATCGAAGAAGATGAGGCGCTGCGCCGCATCTCCGACCCGTTCCGCGATTTCATGGCGGCCAATGTACGCGAAAAGGATTACGCACTCTTCGTGGATCTCGCACGCGAGCGCGAGAGCCTGGTGGTCGATGGCGCACAAACCGATCTGCGGGTTCTCGTACCCGCCTTCATGATTTCGGAAATACGCCGCGGCTTCGAAATCGGCTTCCTGATCGTGCTTCCGTTTCTGGTCATCGACTTGATCGTTGCCACGATCACCATGTCGATGGGCATGATGATGCTTCCACCGACAGTGGTTTCGCTTCCCTTCAAGATACTCTTCTTCGTTTTGATCGACGGTTGGAACTTGCTCGTGGGCAGCCTCGTCAGATCATTTGTATGACTATTGTCAATCTTACGTTGCGTAATTGAACGAATTTCGTGTCTTCAACACTTTGCGTTGAAAATTATCAGTTTAGTAGGATTTGCCGCCCATATTCGCCCCAGCATGGCGGGTGACCCACCAAAGGTGGTCATGGGCATGATGCCGCTCCGTCAAACCGGTCAGCCCGGTATGTCCCGAGAATAGCTACCTATGAGGGGCAGGTCCCATGTCCAGTATCATGACGAACTCCGCCGCAATGACGGCACTGCAGACCCTGAAAGCGACCAACAAGCAGTTGGACGTTACCCAGGGCCGTATTTCCACCGGCTATCGTGTCGCTGAAGCGTCCGACAACGCCGCCTACTGGTCGATCGCTACCACGATGCGTTCCGACAACAAGGCGCTTTCGACCGTTCAGGATTCGCTCGGCCTCGGCGCCGCGACCGTCGACGTTGCATACACCGCGATGGATTCCGCAAAGGATTACATCGACGAGATCAAGACAAAGCTGGTTGCAGCAACCGCTCCTGGCGTCGACAAGTCCAAGATTCAGTCTGAAATCACCGAGCTTCAGAGCCAGCTGACCAGCCTTGCGTCTTCGGCCTCGTTCTCGGGCTCCAACTGGCTGTCGGTCGACTCTTCGGCTTCCGGCTACTCCGCAACCCAGTCGATCGTCGGCTCCTTCACCCGTAACGCCGACAATAGCGTTACCCTGGGCAAGATCGACATCGGGCTCGGCAACATCTCGCTTTTTGATGCAAGCGCCACCGGCGCCGGCCTGCTGGATCAGGGTGTTGCTCTGGCTGCAGACGGTAACGTTCAGGACGTTGCACAGGACGCCGGTGACGGCGCCGGCACCGAGGCTGTCGTGGCCGTGTTTGCTGACGCAAGCGCCGGCGTGACGCTGAGCGGCAACAACGAGATCAGCTTCGACCTCATCCGCAACGGCGTGACGACCTCGGTCACGATCAACAAGGCGACTGTCGACACGGCTTTGAGCTCCACCGACGGTGTGATTTCGAACGCGGCCAACATGGCGCTCGTTCTCGATCAGGCTCTCACCGATGCCGGCATCGACACCACCAACGACGTGACGGTCGCCGCCAACGGCAACGCCGTGGAAATCACGCACGCCACCGACGCCCTCACCGACACGCTGCAGATCGCCAATGCCGGTTCGTCCAGCAACGGCAACGACTTCAGCCTCGCCACGATCGACATTTCGTCGGCTTCCGCTGCCGAAATCGAGACCTTCATCGAAGGCGTCAACAATATGCTGGAATCGGTCACGTCGGCCGCTTCGAGCCTCGGTGCCGTCAAGAGCCGCATCGACATGCAGAGCGACTTCGTGTCGAACCTCATGGACGCAGTGGACCGTGGCGTCAGCCAGCTGGTCGATGCCGACATGGAAGAGGAATCGACCCGTCTGCAGGCACTTCAGGTGCAGCAGCAGCTCGGTATCCAGGCACTGTCGATCGCCAACGGCAACTCGCAGTCGATCCTGTCGCTCTTCCGCTAAGCCGCATCGCGGTAACGGACAAGACATTAGGAAGGCCGTCCTTCGGGGCGGCCTTCTTACATTTTCGCACAAGCTTCGGCAGGTAGGTTGATGGCACGATTATGATCGGAGCCAGCCGGTGCCTGAGCAAATTCAGCGAATCATCGACAATCTTCGCAGCTTCGGGCCGCAACGGCTCGCAATGATGGGCGGTGTAGCGGCGCTCGTCATCGCCATCATCGCCATCGCCTCGATTTACCTGAACCGCCCGGCCTACGAGACGCTTTATGTCGGCCTCGAACGCTCAGACGTAAACCAGATCGGGTTGGTGCTCGGCGAGGCCGGCATCGATTTCGACGTCGCCTCGGACGGAACGACGTTGCTGGTGACGGCCGGCAAGACCTCGCAGGCCAGAATGCTGCTCGCGGAAAAAGGTCTGCCGACAAGCACCAATGCCGGTTACGAGCTTTTCGACAATGTCGGCTCGCTCGGCCTCACGACATTCATGCAGCAGATCACCCGCATCCGGGCGCTTGAGGGAGAGATTGCGCGCACCATCCAGTCGATCGCCGGCATCCGCGCCGCGCGCGTCCATGTCGTTCTGCCGGAACGCGGCAGCTTTCGCCGCGAAGAACAGAAGCCTACGGCGTCTGTCGTCATTCGGGCTTCGAGCATAGACGGCCAGCGCGCCGCATCCGCCATACGTCACCTGGTGGCGGCGGCGGTTCCAGGCCTGAATATGGACAGCGTTACCGTGCTCGATTCCAACGGCACGCTGCTGGCCTCCGGCGACGATCCGAGCAACAGCTCGATGGCCCGCTCCATAACCGTCGAGCAATCGGTGGCATCCAACATCGAAGCCAACATCCGCCGGGCGCTCGCTCCCTACCTCGGACCGGAAAACTTCCGGGCCAGCGTACGCGCCGACGTCAATACGGATTCCCGGCAGATCGAAGAGACCATCTTCGACCCCAATTCTCGCGTCGAGCGGTCGGTTCAGGTCGTCCGCTCCAACGACTCCGCAAACCAGCGTTCCGCGGCCAACCCGACTACGGTCGAGCAGAACCTGCCGACGGCGTCTGTCGAGGGCAGCGGCGGCGCTCCCGAATCGTCCGAACAAAGCGAGCGCCGCGAGGAAATCACCAACTACGAGCTGAATTCCAAGCGCATCGCCACAGTTTCAAACGGGTATTCGGTGTCCAAACTGTCGATCGCCGTGGTCGTAAACCAGGCGAGGCTGCGCGCGATCCTCGGCGACGCCGCGACCGAAGCGCAGGTAAACGAGCGTGTCGCAGACATACAGAAGCTCGTCGTGTCAGCATCGGGCTTCGACCAGACGCGCGGCGACATGCTGGAGGTCTCTGCAGTCGAATTCATGGCTGAGGAAGCGGGCTTCGATGCGCCTGGGGGCGGCGTTATCGAGCAACTCACCCGCCAGAGCGGCACGATGATCAACGCAGCCGCGTTCGTACTGGTTGTTTTTCTGGTCGTCTGGTTCGGAATTCGGCCCATGACGGCGGCTATCGCCGGCAACAACGGCCCCAGCTTCGATGAGGTTCAGCGCAGCTTGCCCAGCGGCGCCAAGAGCCAGCAGGCGGCACTTACGGACGGCTCGGCAGAAAGCGGGTCGGGTGGTGCGCCGGGCGGCGGCCAGGTCACCTATTCTGAGGACGCCCCGGACGACATTCGCCGCAAGATCAAGCCGGCCCCGCAGGAACGGCTCGCCCGCATGGTCGACCTTTCCGAAGAGCGTACCGCGCAGATCCTGCGCAAGTGGGCAGCGCAGGAAGCTAGCTGATGGCCGCCCCTGCCCTTGCAGATGTGTTGAAGGATTTCGGCAGCGCCGTGCTGCTGGAAAAGAAGGTGCGCATCGCCGAACCGGTAGCGCATCAGGCTCCAGCCACGGCCGCGCCGCCGGCCGAGGCCCTCATCGACGAAGCCGTTCAGACGGCAGTGGCGGAGGCCACGGCTGGCCTCGCGGCCGAGCACGCCGCCGAAATCGAAACGATGAAGGACGCCCACGGACAGGAAATCGCCCGGCTACAGGCCGAAATCGGTGAAAAGTCGGGCGACCTGATCGTCGCGCGTTTCGAACAGATGGAACAGCAGCTGGTCGAACTGACATCCTCGGTCGTCGCCCGCATTTTGGGCGCCGCACTCACCGAAGACATTCAGCAAAAGGCGCTCGAAACGCTCTCGGCGGAAATCGCCAACGCGGTTCGCGACCGGGAAACAGTCCGCATCCGCGTTCACGGCCCGCTTTCGTTGTTTGAATCGCTGCAGACCAGGCTCGGCAAACACGCCGACCGGGTGGAATACACCGAAACCGGCAACATCGACCTGACCGTGGCTATAGACGACGCATTGTTCGAAACACGCTTGTCCGACTGGTCGGCGGCACTGGCGGAGATCATGGCATGAAGGCCGACGCCGAAGGCTCGCAGGAAATCATCATTGTCCGCCGCGGCAACATGGATGACGATGACGGCCATCACGGCGGCGTGTGGAAAATCGCCTTCGCCGACTTCATGACGGCCATGATGTGCTTCTTCCTCGTGATGTGGTTGATCAACGCCGCAAACGAGCAGACGCGCGCCGCGCTTGCGAGCTATTTCAACCCGGTCAAGCTTGTCGACCGGAACACCGCCCGCAAGGGCATCGGCGACCTCGACAAGGGCCCGGAATCTTCGAGTGTTACGGGAGATGATGCCCGCAGCCCGGCGGCCGAGAATGCCGTCGGAACGCGCATGACCTCGCCCGAAACCGCCGAAGAGGACATCCCCCCTGAAACGCCGAATGTCGGCCAGCATACCGAGGACGAGCTTTTCGCCGATCCTTATGCCGTTCTGTCCGAGATTGCCGGCGATACCGAAGCCCTTCAGAACGTGTCGGCCAGGGGCGACGGCGGCGCACAGGACGCCGGACCGTCCAATGGCGCGCAGGGCGGCGAATCCTATCGCGATCCGTTTGCGCCCGATTTCTGGACCAGTCAGATCGAGGTGCCGGAAGCCGGAGAAGAAAGCGCCAAGCCGTCATTGCCCGAAGGCCCCATCGCCGCCGATCTTCTGCAGCCGCCGCCCGAAAATGCCGCGATCGACGATGATCCGTTTGCCCCCAGCTACGACGTTGCCGGCGAAACCGACACGACCCTTGAGGAGGTCGTGGCCGAAATCACCGACAGCAACAGATTGCCCGGCCTCTTGCCTGAGGAGCCGGAGACCAAACTGGAGGAACCTGGCCAGGTACCGCCCGGCTATGCCGATGAAGTCGAACAGCTGCGTGCCGAACTCGCGGCAGAGGCTGAAAAGCAGAAAACAGCACAGGCTGACGATCGCGAGGACCTGGCAGAGGAAATTCGCCAGGAAATCGCCCAGTCGCTCGGCGGTATCTCTCAGGACGGCATCTCGGTCACGCCGACAGACACCGGAGTTCTGATTTCCGTCGCTGACAACTTTCAGGATGGCATGTTCGAAATCGGTTCCGCCATTCCACGCCGCAACCTGGTTGTGGCAATGGCCGGTATCGGCCAGACATTGCGTTCGCGGCAGGGGCATGTGGTGATCAACGGGCACACCGACGGACGCCCATTTGCCGGCGACGGCTACGACAACTGGCGCCTTTCCACTGCCCGGGCCCATGCAACTTACTACATGCTGGTCCGCGGCGGTCTCAACGAACAGCGGATTACCGGCGTTGCCGGCTACGCCGACCGTCAGTTGAAGGTGCCCGAGGACCCCTTCGCCAGCGTAAACCGCCGCATCGAAATTCTGCTTGAGACGAAGGGATGATTGCGGCTTCGCGCCATATTGCGGCAGCCGCTGCTTTAACTTTCATGGCTTCGGCAGCGCAGGCAGAACTGGCGCCGCTCGAGCCCTACCAGATGGTTCGCTCGCTGCAGCTGCTGCAGGACCGCATTGCCGATGGCGATCACGCAGCACTCCCCATGCAGCGCAAGCTGATCGAATTGATTGACGGCCGCCTGCTTTCGACCCGACCCTCGGATTACGAAGACAAGCGCAATTTCCGTGCGCTGCTGGTCTACGCAATGAGCGGCGGCAATCCGCGAACGGTCGCTTCGATCATCTCCAAACTTCCGCTTGACGGGACCGATGCGCGCATCAGCACCGGAATAATCGAGTATCTGCGAGGTCAGTTCGGCGATGCCACGAATGCACTGAAAGATGTCGACCCTCGCAATATCGAGACGGAAGTCGCTGCTTTCCTTGCGCTCGTCAAAGGGTCGATCATCGCCAGCGAAGACCCGGCGGCCAGCCTGGAATATCTTGACCTGGCTCGGGTCATCGGCCCGGGAACCCTGGTCGAGGAGGCAGCGCTCCGGCGTTCGATCGCCCTCGCCATCTCTCAGAGCGACGCGGAGCGCTTCCTGCGTGCCTGCGAGCAATATGTGAGGCGCTTCCTCGCCTCGCCCTACGCTACACAGTTCGCCGACGCTTTCGTTGACGGCGTCACCGGCCTGGAAGCAAACATCGATCTTGAAAATGTCGCGGGCATTATCGGCGCGATGAACCACGAGCAGGCCAAGGTGACCTACCTGCGGCTGGCCCGTCGCGCGGCGATCGACCAGCTTACCGGCCTGCTGCAGTTTGCTCGCTCCGGCCTGGAGGCGCTGGCTGCGGAGGTCGGAAACGAGGCAGATCCGCGGGCGGTGCTTTATTCGACAGTCGCCACGGTCACCACCGAGGATGTTGACGCCGTCAGGGCACGCCTTGAATCCATAGACAGCCGCCGGCTTTCGGCCGGTGACCGCATGTTGCTCGACGCCGCGTTTCGGGTTCTGGACGAGGTTTCAGTGCTTCCCGAGGCAAGAAGGCCGCCGCAAACACCGGTCGCGCGGCCTGCAAGTGTCGAGGCAGACGAAGAGCTGATGCCGCTTGCCAGCGAGCCGGATGCCGAAACCCAGCCGGCACTGGTTGAACCGGTCTCGGTCGATCCGCCCGAACAGGACGAGAGCGACGCGTTCATTGCTGACATGCGCAGCAAACTCCAATCAATCGACGACATGCTCCAAGGACCAAAGGAATGAGTTTGGCTGTCCTGACTTCAGAAACCGCCGTCAAACCCGGTGCCGGCCGCGCAGACCGCAAGGCCGAAACTGCCGACGAGCCCGGCAAATTCAAAAGCCTTCTTAACAACGACGCCAAAGCTTCCGGTTCCGGAGCCAAAGGCGAAGGCGCGGCCGTGAAGGGCGAAGCAGCGGATGGCCGGTCGGTGTGGAGCCGCTACAATGAGCTCATGAACCGTACGGCAACCGGTCTCGGCGAAGACATCGCCGATCCGGCAAAGGACGACGAGGCCGGAACGCAGGAGAAGACCGAGGCAACGTCGGAGGAGGAAGAAGGCCTGCGGGAAGACGCAGGCACCCTGCCGGTCTTGCACAATAAGGTGGCCGAAGTCGCGGTTCACTCCGCTGCTGTCGTGCCGACCGAGAAAGCGCAGGCCGTGCAGGCTGAACGTGCGACCGAAACGGAAACGCGCGCTGACCTGCGGGGCACCGCCGAGGCTGGCGGGAATGACGATCTTCCGCAACCGGCGAACCGGTCGGCAAATGCCGTTTCGGCCGCAGCAAGTGCGACTGAGGCCCGCCAGCAGCCGGCCGCTCCTCAGCGTGGCGAGAGCGCGCAGCAGAACCAGGGCGGACAGCAGGTTTCAGCAGCCGCAGGCGAAATTGGGCGAGACAGCGAGAAAGGCGGCGCCGACGCTGGCGATCGCGAAGGCAACCGACAGGGCGGCGCACGAGACCAGTCCCCTCCCCAGGCAGCGCAGTCTCAATCGGCCGGGCGCGTATCCGGCGTGACGGTGCTGTCACAGCAAACCGCACCAGCGCCGGTGCAGCCAATGACACCTACGGCGTCGGCGCTGACAGAATCGCTCGCCCAGGGCCTGACATCGGCGCAGCGCGCGGCAGCTGCCTCGGAAGCCGCTTCGCTTCAGCCTCAGGCCGCTGCGAAACCCGGCATGGTCACGACCCTCAATATTCAGCTGCAGCCCATCGATCTCGGCACCGTGACGGCACGCATCTCAGGCACTGAAAGCCAACTCTCAATCGAGATTACGGTTGAGAACGCCGAGGCAAGGCAGCGGCTGACGACCGATTCCGATTCCATTGTCACCGCGCTGCGCGGCATGGGCATCGAGGTCGACCGGGTGACCGTCCAGCAATCTCAGGCCAATACCGGTTCGCAGCAGAACAATACCGGTCGGGAGCAACAGTTCACGCAGTCGCAGGAAGGCCAGAGTGAAGACCGAAGCGGAAAATCCGGTCGCGGCTTTGATCAGGAAAGCGGCCATGGCGCACGGACACCGGGCAATGAAACTTCCGACCCTGCTGGCAGCGGCCTTTATATCTAGCGCACCTGCATTCGCGGCAGGCGCCAATGTTTGCGAGCGCCATATCGCAGGCGCGGCGGAACGTTACGGCATTCCCGCGGCGATCCTCTACGCCGTCGGCCTCACCGAAACAGGGCGTCGCGGCAGCCTTTACCCATACGCACTTAACATCGAGGGACGCTCGGTCTTTCCACGCTCGGTATCGGAAGCGCTGAACGAGTTCAAAAAGGCGCGCGATGAGGGCAAGAAACTGATCGATCTCGGATGCATGCAGATCAACCATCACTATCACGGCGATCAGTTCCGCAACCCGCGCGACATGCTCGATCCGGCACGCAACGTCGATTATGCGGCCCGTTTTCTGAAACGGCTGAGAGGTGAGCATCAGACATGGTCGATGGCGGTCGCCCGTTACCACGCCGGTCCGAACAACGACCCCGCTCAAAAGCGCTATATATGCCGCGTCATCGCCAATCTGGTCGCCACGGGTTTCGGCCAATGGACCCCCCAGGCTCGCAATTTTTGCATCGATGAGAAGTAAGAATCGGTAAGTCTGCACTTACATAACGTGGAACCACGCCCGCGCCGCCTGCTCCGATTTTGCATCGTTTACAGTACGTTAACCATAAATCGTCAGGCAATCGGAGGGCGCCGACGGCACTCCCAAGAAATGACATACAAGATTTTAGTGGTTGTCCGCGATTCCTGCCAACGGATACCCCTCGATTAACACTTTATGCAACTGATTCGGAGGGCGGCCGATGATAGTTATTGTGGACGAGCGTGATCTCGTAAAAGAGGGATATAATTCGCTTTTTGGTCGTGAGGGGGTGGCTAGCGCCAGTTTCGGACCAAGCGAATTCGGTGAATGGGTCGAGAGCGCGGCTGACGACGATCTGAGCGCAGTCAACGCATTCCTTATCGGCCAATGCCCTGACGAACTCGTTTCGCCTAAGAAGCTGCGAAACCGGTCCGACGCGCCGATCATCGCCTTGGCTGATCAGAACTCGCTGGAAAACACCCTGAAGCTCTTCGACTCGGGCGTGGACGATGTCGTTCGCAAGCCGGTCCACATTCGCGAGATACTGGCGCGCATTTCGGCAATCCGCCGTCGCGCGGCCGAAATGGACCGTTCGACGACCATCGGCGGCATGCGTATTTTCAGCGACGGCCGCGATCCCGAAATCGCCGGCGAACCGATGCCGCTGCCGCGCCGCGAGCGCCGCATCCTGGAATATCTGGCATCGAACAACGGCCGGCGCGTTACCAAGACGCAGGTCTTCAACGCCATCTACGGCATTTTCGACGATGAGGTCGAAGAAAACGTGGTCGAAAGCCACATCAGCAAGCTGCGCAAGAAACTGCGGGATCGCCTCGGACATGATCCGATCGATTCCAAGCGCTTCCTCGGCTACCGGCTGGTCGGCTGAGGCAAACACGGGGCGGTGATGAAAAAGCCGCCGCAACTGCCCGAAATAATTGGCAAGGCCAGCTTCGCGCAAGTCAGCGCCGCTATTCTCGTGCCACTTGGTCAGGAGAATGAGGAGAAAAGGCCATGAGCCTATACGGCATGATGCGCACCGGCGTTTCCGGCATGTCTGCTCAGGCCACGCGGTTGAGCACCGTGGCGGACAACATCGCCAACTCCAGCACGACTGGCTACAAGCGCGCCAAATCCGAATTCTCGACGCTTGTGATCCCATCGAGCGGCGGCACCTACGCCTCGGGCGGCGTCACCGCCAATACGATGAACGAAGTCGCACGTGGCGGCATCCTGCAATACACGACATCGACCACGGACCTGGCCATCAGCGGTCAGGGTTTTTTTGTTGTCCAGGATGCCAGCGGCGTACCCTTCCTGACCCGCGCCGGCTCGTTCGTCCCCGATGGGGAGGGCCGGCTGGTGAATGCCGCCGGCTTCCAGCTCATGGGCTATTCTTACCAGAACGGCACCCCTACCGTGACGGCCAACGGCTTCGATGGTCTCGAGCCGATCCAGATTTCCGAAACCTCGCTGGTCGCCAGCCCGTCGACTGCCGGCGGTCTCGCAGCCAACGTGCCGGAAGCAGCGACAGTGGTCGCAGCCGCCAACCTGCCATCCGCGAACGCTGCCACGGCGCAGTACTCGGCCAAGACCTCGATGGTTGCCTACAATAATCTCGGCGACCAGATCCTGATGGACTTCTATTTCACCAAGACCGGCGCAAACACGTGGGAAGTAGCCGTTTTTGACCAGTCCCAGGCTGCCCCCGGCACATTCTTCCCATACGGCGCAGGCCCTCTGGCAACTCAGACGCTGACATTCGATGCCACAAACGGACAGCTCGATGCGCTCTCCGCAACTGACATCACGATCCCGGTGCCGGGCGGCCAGAATACGGTTATCGATCTCTCTTCGATGAGCCAGCTGACCAGCGGCTTCACCCTGTTCGACGCGTTCGTAAACGGCAATCCGCCAAGCTCGATCGAAGTTGTCGAGGTGGCGCCGGACGGCACCTTCTACGCCCAGTATGGCGATGGCTCGTTCCGGCCGCTTTATCGAATTCCGCTGGCAAACGTCCAGTCGCCGGATCGGCTGCAGGTGCTGCCAGGAAACGTGTTCACCCAGAGCTCGGACTCAGGCACCGTTCGCCTCGGCTTCCCCAGCGAGGGCAAGTCCGGCTCCGTCGTGTCCGGCGCGCTGGAAAACTCCAACGTCGACATCGCCCAGGAACTCACCTCGATGATCGAGGCGCAGCGCAGCTACACTGCAAATTCGAAAGTGTTCCAGACGGGTTCGGAACTCATGGACATCCTTGTCAATCTGAAACGTTAACCGGTCGCGCGGAGACCACAAGGCCAACAATAGATGTCTCTGTCCACAGCACTGAGTATCGCGCAGTCCGCGCTTCTGAATACGCAGCGGCAGACGACAATCGTTTCCCGCAACATTTCGGAATCGGCCAACCCCGACTATTCGCGTCGGGGTACAATGCTATCTACGGCCGGCAATGGGGCGTCCATTGTCGATGTCCGGAGAAGCACAAGCGACGTGCTGTTTCGGCAAAACATGACAGCGCTCTCGGCCTGGTCCGGACAGAGCACGCTGCTCAACGGACTGAACACGCTCGACATCGACGTATTCGGTTCCAACAACACCAACCACCCCTCCCGGCTGCTCGGCAACCTTCAGTCGGCATTGCAAACCTACAGCTCGTCTCCGTCCAACACGAGCGTCGCGGAGAACGTCGTCGAAACCGCGCGGCAGCTGGTCAGCGCTCTGAATAGCGGATCCGACGCGATCCAGAACTACCGCACCAGCGTCGACCGCGAGATCGTCTCCACAGTCGCCGACCTGAACACATTGCTCGCCGACTTCAAGGTTGCGAATGACGAGGTGGTGGCCGGCTCCAAACTGGGCCGCGACGTAAATGACGCGCTCGACCAGCGCGACGCGATTCTGAAGAAAATCACCGAGATCGTTCCGATCACCGCAATCAAGCGCGGCGACAACGACTTGATGCTCACCACCTCGTCGGGCGTTACCGTGTTCGAGACGGTACCACGCAACGTCGCCTTCACGGCGACGGCAGGCTATGCGGCCGGGGCACCGGGCAATTCGATCTATATTGACGGCGTGCCGCTGGCTTCGGGGAGCGGCGCCAATACCACGGCATCCGGCAAACTTTCCGCGCTTGTTCAGTTGCGCGAAGACGTTGCCGGCGGCCTGCAGGCTCAGCTGGACGAAGTTGCGAGAGGCCTCATCACGGCATTCGCCGAAACCGACCCCTCAGCGGTCAACCCGAACCTAGCGGGCCTGTTCACATGGCCCGGCGGACCGGCATTGCCGGCGGCAGGCACGCTGGAGAACGGGCTGGCACGCGTCATCAGCATCAATGCCGCATATGATTCCAGTGTCGGCGGCAATCCTCATCTGCTGCGCGATGGCGGCGCCAACGGCGCTGCCTATGTTCACAACGCTTCTGGCGGCGTGAGCTATTCCGACCTGCTGCTGAGCTACGACACGATGATCGGAACGCCGATCGCCTTCGATCCCGCCGCGCAAATCTCCGGCACCATCAGCTTGAGCGCCTACTCCACCGAGTCGGCAAGCTGGTTTTCGGCACTGCGCAGCGATGCCACGCGCGCTACCGACAACAAGTCGGCATTGATGATGCGCACCGCTGAGGCGCTGTCGAATGTCACAGGCGTCAATATCGACGAGGAAATGTCACTGCTGCTCGACCTCGAACACAGCTATCAGGCATCGGCCAAGCTTGTGCAGACCGTCGACAACATGCTGGCCGCGCTGCTGGCGGCCGTGAGGTAGGCATGAAGACAACCTTCATCTCCTCATACAGCACCAACCAGTCCGTCAGAACGCATCTGATGAAGATGCAGGCCGAGCTCATCAAGGTGGAGCGGGAAGTCGTGACCGGCCGCGTGGCCGACGCCGGACTGGAACTCGGCTCCCGAACCGGCCATTCCATCTCTTTACAGCGCGATGTCGAGCGGCTGAAAACCCTGATCGATTCCAACGCGCTCGCGTCATCCCGGCTGGAGGCGACCCAGCTTGGCCTTCAATCGCTCGCCGACCATGCACAGAAATATCTGAGCATCATGACGGCCGCCTCGTCCGGCTCGGTGGAAGCTTCGATTTCAATATCGGAGGCAAACACCACAATCACCTCGATCACCGGGGTGCTCAATTCGAGCATGAACGGCGAAAACCTGTTTGCGGGCGTGAACACGGACGTAACGCCGATCAACGAATTCGCGCCGGGGTCCGCCGCGCGCACCGCTATGGAAACGGCTTTCGTTACCCATTTCGGCTTTGCCCACACGGCCCCGGCCGCCGCGGCCATCGACCAGGCGGCGATGCAGAACTTTCTGACAACGGTCATCGAACCCCAGTTTATGGGTCCGGACTGGACCGCCAACTGGTCGAACGCAACGGACGAAACGATCACCGCGCGGATCACGCTTACCGAAACCACATCGGGCTCGGTGAGCGCCAACAATGATGGCACCCGGCGACTTATGATGTCGGCCGCGGTCGTGGCCGTGTTCATGGACGGCAGTTTGAACGGAAACGCCACCAAGGCGGTGTTCGAAACGGCCGCCTCCCAGGCCGGCAGATCGATTTCAGCGCTCGGGCAGTTGCAGGCGCAGACCGGCATCGTCGAGCAGCGCATCACAACTGCCAGCGAGCGGCTGCAGATGCAGATCGATATTTTCCAGGGCAAGATATCGGACCTGGAAGGCGTCGATGCATATGAGGCGTCGACGCGCGTATCGACACTGCTGTCGCAGATCGAGACCGCCTACACGCTTACCTCGCGCATTCGCCAACTCAGCCTTGTGAGGTACCTCCCGTGATCGTCCTCACGCACACACCAGCAGAGCGGATTTGACCGACTATGTATCAGTTTTCCTACGCAGACATTCAGACCGACTCGGTAGCGGACGCGCGCGACCGCGAACGGCAACTCCTTACCCGGTCGATCGAACTGCTGGCAAAAGCGATGGAATCCGGCCCGAAATCGCCGGACAACGTCGAGGCGCTACACTTCGTCAACCGCATCTGGACCGCCTTTCTTGAAGATTTGGGCAGCGACGAAAACGCACTGCCGCCGGAGCTGCGTGCCAACCTCATCTCCATAGGCCTGTGGATGCTGCGTGAAGCGGAGGCAATCCGCCAAGGCCGCTCGCAAAACTATGAGGGGATGATCGAGGTCTCTCAGATCATCCGCGACGGGATACAATGACCCAGACCTTGCGCATCACGCTCAAAGCCAACGAGAAGATTTACATCAACGGCGCGGTAATTCGTGCCGACCGCAAGGTCTCGCTTGAGCTTCTGAACGATGTGCAGTTCCTGCTGGAAAATCATGTACTTCAGGCGGAAGACGCCGCGACGCCCCTTAAGCAACTCTATTTCATCGTCCAGATCATGCTCATGAATCCTGGCAGCTGCGAAGAGGCGCGGCAGTTGTTCCGGGTCACGCTTCCGTCGTTGCTCGAGGCGTTTTCCGACGCTCATGTCCTGTCGACGCTGAAGCATGTCGACCAGCTGGTTGCGGAAGACCGGCCTTACGAAGCGCTCAAGTCCATCCGAAGCCTTTTCATCCTCGAGCGGCAGATCCTCAACCCTTCCGCCGAGCAACCGCAGCTTGCACTGGCTGCAGGAGAATAGACCATGTATGTCACCAGCACATCGGGCGCCACGCAAGCCGGACAGCAATCGCAGGCAAGCGGTGCGGCCGTCGACTACCAGGCGTTCCTCAAGCTGCTCGTTGCCGAGATGAAGAACCAGGACCCGACCGAGCCGATGGATTCTACGGAATATGTCGCGCAGCTCGCCAGCTTCTCTCAGGTTGAACAGTCCGTGCAGATCAACAAGAAACTGGATCAGATGCTGCAGAGCTCGGCTGTCGCGCAGGCCGACGCCCTGCTCGGACACACCGTCACATCGGCCGACGGCCTCAGATCCGGCGTCGTCGCCGAAGTCAGGCTGACGGCGGACGGGGTGATCGCGGTGACCGCCGCGGGCGACCAGATTCCGGTCGTCAACGGCATTCGCGTATCCTGACCCTTGAACGAGGCCGACGCCCTCGACATCGTCCAGTATGCGATCTGGACAGTGCTCGCGGCTTCCGCGCCCGCGGTCATCGTGGCGATGGTGGTCGGCGTGGGCATCGCGCTTGTTCAGGCTCTGACCCAAGTTCAGGAAATCACCCTGACTTTCGTGCCCAAGATCGTGGCCATTCTGCTTGCCATCGCCTTGTCGGGCCCGTTTGTCGGCGCCCAGGTGAACAGCTTCACCACCGTTGTGTTTCAGCGCATCGAGACTGGATTCTAATCACCTGCGACCGCGAATGCCGGTGCATAATGCAGCTCACCCCGCGGCGCATCGCCGGAAAAGACAATCCGCTGCACATACTGGAGCGGGACATCGCTATAGGTGAGAGCGCCATCGCTGACGAACCCCATGCCTGCATAGACTGCCGGATCGCCGATAAGCGTACAGCCTTGCGCACCCTGCTGGCGCAAGCGCTCCAGTCCCTTTGAGACCAGCTGGCGTCCGACCCCTTGCTTCTGCCGCGTCGGTTCGACCGAAATCGGCCCCAGCCCGAACCATAAACCATCGGCGCCGGCGATCCTGAGCGGCGAGAACGCCACATGGCCGATGATCGCATCGCGCTCGACGGCGACGAGGGACAGCGCCAAATCGCCGGCCTCGCGCAGCCGCAGGATAATGCCGGGCTCCGAACCGTCGCTGAAGGGCATGCCTGCAAATGCCTTTTGAGTTAGCGCCTGGATCGCCGCCACGTCTTCCGGCCGCTCATCCCTGATTTGTATGTTCATCGTTGGGACCTCGTTCGCAGACGGTCTATTCGGCCGGCCGCGATGACCTGGCTTGTGCGCCGGCGCTCCGCCCTCGCACAAGCTTCGCTGCCTAGTATAGGCCTGCAAGATGAGGATCGGAATGGCAGTTACCGAGGGCGTAGCAGTACCGGCGGCGCGACGGAGTTCGCGCGATATCGGCTTCGCGGTCGGTATCATCATCATATTGTCGGTTCTGTTCCTGCCGATCCCCGCATTCCTGATCGATGTCGGACTTGCGTTTTCGATTGCCGTTTCGGTGCTGATCCTGATGGTGGCCCTGTGGATTCAGCGCCCCCTCGATTTCTCGTCGTTCCCGACCGTGCTGCTGATCGCGACGATGCTGCGCCTTTCGCTCAACATCGCCACAACCCGCACGATCCTTTCGCAGGGCCATGACGGCACCAACTCCGCCGGATACGTTATCGGCGGCTTTTCCAAGCTGGTGATGGCCGGAGACTTCGTTATCGGCCTGATCGTGTTCCTGATCCTGATCGTGGTGAACTTCATCGTCATCACCAAGGGTGCGACACGTATCGCGGAAGTCGGCGCGCGCTTTACGCTGGATGCCATTCCCGGCAAGCAGATGTCGATCGACGCCGACCTCTCCGCCGGCATGATCGACGACAAGGAAGCGCAGTCCCGCCGCCGCGAACTGGAAGAGGAATCCAGCTTCTTCGGCGCCATGGACGGTGCTTCGAAGTTCGTGCGCGGTGACGCAATTGCCGGCCTCATCATCACGGCGATCAATATCGTCGGCGGTATCGCGATCGGCTACGCCCGGCACGATATGGAGATCGGTCAGGCGGCCGACGTCTTCGTCAAGCTGTCCGTCGGTGACGGTCTCGTGACCCAGATTCCGGCGCTGATCGTGTCGCTCGCCGCAGGCCTCCTGGTTTCCAAGGGCGGTACGCGCGGTTCCGCCGATCAGGCCGTCTTCGGTCAGCTCGGCGCATATCCGCGCGCGCTTTGGGTCGCCGCCGCCCTGTTGCTGATGCTTGGGCTCATGCCCGGCTTGCCCGCCCTTCCGTTCCTGTTTCTGGCTGCGGCTATCGGTTCTGTAGCCTACATTCTGCCGCTGCGCCGCAATCGCGAAGCCGCCGCCGCCGCTGCCGAACAGAAGAAGCTGTCCGACGCCAAGGATGACGAAGAACGCAACTCGATCAAGCACTCGCTCAAGACCCCCGAGGTCGAGCTGCTGATCGGCAAGCAGCTGTCGACGCGCCTGCTTGCTTCGCATCAGGAACTGGCGTTCCGTATGAACAAGATGCGCAAGAAGTTTGCGACTCAATACGGCTTCGTGGTTCCTGAGGTCCGGCTCGCCGACGATTACGCGATCCCTGCCAAAAACTATCAGATCAAGATCCACGGCACCGTGGTCGCCGAGTACGAGATGCGCGTCGGCGAGTTGATGGTTCTGCTCGGCAACCGTTCCTTGCCCGACATGCCGGGCGAAGAGGTCAAGGAACCGGCCTTCGGCATGCGCGCCTACTCGGTGCCGGAGATGTTCGCGGAGGATCTTAAGCGCGAGCAGCTTGCTTATGCCGACAACATGTCGGTTCTTCTGACACACCTCTCGGAGGTCATTCGCAACAACCTGCCGCAGCTGCTGTCCTACAAGGACATGAAGGCGCTGATCGACAGGCTCGACCCCGAATACAAGAAACTCGCCGACGAAATCTGTACGACGCACATCACCTATCCCGGCCTTCAGGCGGTGCTGAAACTGCTTTTGGCTGAGCGAGTGTCGATCAGGAACCTGCACCTGATCCTGGAATCGATCGCCGAAATCGCGCCGCACGTACGGCGCACCGAGCAGATCGTCGAGCATGTCCGCGTGCGCATGGCACAGCAGATATGCGGCGACCTGAGCGAGAGCGGCGTGCTCAAGATCCTGCGTCTCGGCAACCGCTGGGACCTCGCATTTCACCAGGCGCTGAAGCGCGACCCCAAGGGCGAAGTCCGGGAGTTCGACATCGATCCGCGACAGCTGGAGGAATTCGGAGAGGAAGCGGGGAAATCAGTCCGGTCGCATCTCGATCAGGGCGAACGTTTCGCCATTGTCGCAGCGCCCGACGCACGCCCATATGTACGCATGATCGTCGAGCGGCTGTTCCCCACGCTGCCGGTTCTGTCCCATGTCGAGATCGCCAAGGGCGTCGAGATCCGCGTCCTCGGCGCAATTTCCTGAGGCCGATGGATGCCGATCGTACAGGGCGTCGTAATCGCGGCGTTTCTTGCGTTCTGCCGCATTGGCGGCTGCTTTATGCTTATGCCCGGGCTATCGAGCATTCGCGTGCCCACCAACGTGCGTCTATTTGTGGCGGTAGCGGTGTCTTTCGCCCTGCTGGCTCACATGTGGGAAAGCTTCGCGGCAGTCGTCACGTCCGCGCCCACAATTCTTGCGCCGCTCATTGTCGCCGAGCTGCTGGTCGGCGCACTCATCGGTCTTATGGCCCGCTTCTACCTGCTCGCGCTGCAATTCATGGCATCGGCGATTTCGCTGCTGTCGGGGCTCGGCGGCATGCCCGGACAGGGCATAGAGGAACTGGACGCGCAGACGCCGCTTGCAGGTATCATTTCGCTGTCGGCGCTCGTAGTGCTGTTTGCCCTCGATTTCCATCATCTCATCATCGAAGCCCTCGTCGCGTCCTACCGGCTGGTGCCGCTCGGCACCCCTTTCGACGCACAGGGTGCCCTGACCGATCTGACGGATGTCATCAGCGAGGCGTTTCTCGTGGTTCTGCGTCTTGGCAGCCCGTTCATCGCTTACGCAATTCTGGTCAATCTCGCGGCCGGCCTGATCAACAAGCTGTCGCCCCAGGTACCGGTCTACTTCGTATCGCTTCCATTCGTGATAACCGGCGCGCTGATCCTCGCATATCTCGCCTTCGGCCCGATGATCAGCCTGTTCGCGGATGGTTTCGCGACGGTTGTCATCGACAGGTGATGTGATGGACGCGCGCAGGCTCAAGCGGCTTACAAAACTGGTGCAGGTGCAGCGGCAGATACAGGCGCTGCACGAAACGCGTCACGCAAACCACCTCGCCTCGTCGGTCGCGGCGGAAAAGGAGGCACATGAACTGATCGAAGGGTTCGACAGCGGTGCTCTTTCATCGACCCTTTTCCCCGATCTCTACCACAACCGGATTTCAAGCGCCTTCGCCCGCCGCGACCAGGAACGGGACCTGGCCGCGGGCGAAGTCAAGCACGTCGTGTCGGCAACTCTGAGGGCCGACAAAATCGACCAGGAACGCCAGCAGGCGGCAAGGGTGCTTGAGGAGAAGTCTGAGGAACGGTTGCGGCTGGAAAGGGCGGCTCACACCGGAAAACATCCAAAGTAAGCCTGCCACAAGCTTTCGGCGGCATAATTTGCACAACTGAAATGCGGGAGTTTGAGCTTTGGCGGTCTCACTCGTCACCGACATCGTTATGGACGTCATCAAGGCGGCCGAGCCTTCCAGCGCCCAGGCAGCCCACGCGAAGCTTGCGCAAATGTCGGAGACGGCGAAGGCGAGCGAGCCGTTCTCGGCGCATGTCGGAGCAAACGTTCTTCCGCAGCCCCAGAAAACAGCCGACGCCGACGCCTACCGCAAGTTTGAATCGCTCGTGCTGGGCAGCTTCATTCAGACCATGCTGCCGGACAACACAGAGTCCGTGTACGGCGGCGGCCTGTCAGGCGATATGTGGAAATCGATCCTGGCGCAGCACCTCGGCGACGCCGTTTCAGACCGTGGCGGAATAGGCATCGCCAATCGCCTGCTGGCCGATCAGTACCGCGAGGGCCGCGAGTTCGTGCCGCTGGTGGGCGCGAATGACAGCGAAGCCAAGGCCGATCTGGCAGCGTCGACTTCGCTCACCACTGCGCTGGTGCAGGAGTTTCAGCGCCAGGCCACCGACGCCCTTTTCAGGGAAGGTTCCATTACCGCCGCTAAGTCCGACACAAGCGGCTGAAGAACGTGAAGGCTGAACCAATGTCCTACCTAGTCGAAACAGGTCCCGCCAGCGAACCCCGGACGGAGGCTGTGCACACAGGCACCATCCCCACCATCATCCGCAGGATCGAGGAAGCTGTCGATATCGAAACCGCCGCGATAAAGACGGATGTGAACTTCGACCTCAAGGCATCGAACGCGCGCAAAAGCCGGTATCTGTACGAACTAAACCGGGCGACGCGCGGCCTCGACCCCAACATGGTGGGCGCCGAAACCCGCTCCGGCCTGGCACGGCTGCGTGAGAAGCTGGAGCTCAACGAACGTGCGATCCTGGCGCACCTGAATGCGGTCAAGGAAGTAGCGACCATGGTTCAGGAAGCGATCCAGCACTCGGAAAACGACGGCACCTATTCGGCATATGAGTTCGGCAAGGCCTGAGCGATGATCAAGTTCGTCTTTGCGGCGGTCTGGATCGCGGCAGCGGCTCTGGGTTCGGTCTATTACTCCTTCAACCAGGCGAAGGAGCACAGCGGAACGCCCAACGAACCCAGCCTTTTCGGCGGCCTCGACTACGTCAAGACGGGCATCGTTTCGGTTCCGCTGTTCTCCAACGGCCGTGTATACGGCTATTTCCTTGCCAGGCTGGTTTTCACGGTACAGCCCGACAACCTCAAGGCCTTGTCACTGCCCATCGAAGCGCTGCTGGTCGACCAGGTCTACGACTATCTCTATGCCAATCCCGATATCGACTATCACGACAAGGAAACGGTTGATCTGAAGCGGATCAAGGAAGGCATCCGCGACAGCGTGAATGCGCGGGTGGGACGCCCGCTGGTCCATGACGTCCTGATCGAACAGGTGGATTTCCTGTCGAAGACCGACATCCGCGACAATACGATCCGCAGGCGCACCTCAAGGCTGGACGAGGGCGAAAGCCTGGTGGAGTCGCCTGATCCTGCGGCCAAAGATGCGAGCGCCGAAGCCGGCCACTAGGCGCGGGAACGTCTTGTCAGGAAAAGCGGGGTTTGCGTTTCTCCAGAAACGCCCTGAGGCCCTCTTTCGCGTCAGGCCCGCTCTGGGAGAGCGCTGCGCTGAGGCTTTCGGCATAGAGCCCGTCGGAGCGCGCCATGTCGTTGATCCGGGCGATCGACTGGATGATCAGATAATTGACGAGCGAGGCATTGGCGGCGATTTCGGAAGCGAGCTCCCGCGCAGTCTCTTCGCCTTGTCCCGCTTCGACCAGATAGTGGGATAGGCCCAGCTCCTGCCCCTGCCCGGCGTCATAAGTGCGTCCCGTAAGCATCATTTCAGTCATCCGGTCCGGACCTATGATCCGGCCCAGGCGCACGGTGGCTCCGCCACCGACAAAGATACCCCGTTTGCCCTCCGGCAGACGATAGAGCGCACTCGGCTCGGCGATCCGGACATGCGTAGAGGCCGCAATCTCCAGCCCGCCTCCCATAACCGCGCCTTCGAGCAAGGAAACGACCGGGATGCCCGAAAACTGGATAAGGTCCATCACCGCGTGCCAGCCGCGCGAGTGACGAAGTACGTCTTCTGCCTTGCGCTCAGACTGTTCGGCGAGATCGAGACCGGACGAGAAGTGACCGCCCGCGCCCCTCAGCACGACCACGCGCACCCCTTCAGGTATGTCGGCAAAGAATGCGGACAGCGCCGCGAGCAGCACGTCATTGATCGCGTTGCGCTTTTCAGCCCGGTTGAACGTCAGCCATGCGGCATTGCCATCCAGTCGGATAGTCAGAACGTCTTCGCACACGCTCTGGTCGGTTGTTTCCGGTGAGCTCATGATCCCCTTCGAAACTGCGTCGGAAAACCGCGTCGGCTGTTATCCGCATAATTGTTTTATATCATAACATTTATTTGCCGCTCAAGGCGACGACAAGGCGCCGAACCACAGGAAAGATGCGCCACCGGCTATCGACCCTTTGCCGGTCATGTCAGGACATGTAAAGGAATATGATGGCGTTAGAAGACGAAGCAATGGCGGCCAATCCCGAAACAAGTGTGCCTTTGGCATCGAACAGTGAGGATATTTCCCAGCTGCCGGAAATGTCCTCGATCGTCGGTTATGTACTTCGCCGTGCCCAGCTCAGCGTTTTTCAGGACTTCATTGAAAGCTTCACTGAACTAAAGCTCCGTCCGGCCGAGTTTTCGGTACTCAATCTGATCGCCCAGCGCCCCGGCCAGAAGCAGTCGGAGATTGCGGAGCAGCTGGGAATCAAACGAGCCAACTTCGTCGCGCTGATGGACGGCCTCGAACGGCGTGGTGTGGCGGAACGCCGGAAATCCCCTGAGGACAAGCGTTCCCACTCTCTGCACCTGACAGTCGAAGGCGAACGTTTCATCTCCGAGATGCTGTCCGTGTGGAACGCGCATGAACAGCGCATCATCCGGCGCCTGGGAGGGGAAGCCGAGCGCGACAAGCTCATCGAGCTTCTTGGCCGGCTTTCGGGGCAAGACTAGCTGGAAGAACTCAGGCCCGCAGCGCTGCGATTACCTCATCCGGTATAGGGACGGCTTTGATGCGGGCAGGGTTCTCAGGGTCACGGCCGGTCCAAACGCGCTTCTCCTGTGCCTCGATCGCCAGCGTCTCACCCTTGAACACACGGTGCACGATATCGAAGCTGGAGCGGCCGATTCGGCTGGCGCTCGTTTCGATGGCGATCACATCGCCATAGCGGGACGGGACGAGAAATTTGGCCCCCGTATCGACCATTGGAATGCCGACAATGCCATAGGCTTTCGTCCAGGCGATCTTTTTCATTCCGAGCGCCTTCTCGAACAGATAGGCGGTCGAGGCATCGAACATCGCGAAATAGCGCGGGTAGAAGACGATTCCTGCGGCATCGCAGTCGCCCCACTCGATTTCCACGTCGCGGCGGTTGGTCAGCATGGTCAGTGCACCGCGTCGGTGTTTTCTACCAGGATCGCGATACCCTGCCCGCCACCGACGCAAGCCGAGGCAATGCCAAAGCGCAGGCCGGACCGCTTTAACTCGCGTGCGACAGTGGTGGTGATGCGCACGCCGGTGGCGCCGAGAGGATGGCCGATCGCGATGGCGCCGCCATTCACATTGACCTTTGCGTCGTCGAGCCCGAGTTCGCGAATGCAGGCCATGATCTGTGCGGCGAAGGCTTCGTTGATTTCGATCCTGTCGATCTGGTCGAGCGTCAGTCCCGCTTCCTCAAGCACCGCCTGGATGGCCGGCACCGGCCCGATGCCCATGATGCGCGGCGGAACGCCAACCGATGCGGCCGCAACGATACGCGCCATCGGCTTCACACCCGCCCTCTCGGCTGATCTGCATGACCCTACCAGCGCTGCAGCCGCGCCATCGACCACCGCGGAGGAGTTGCCGCCAGTTTGCACGCCGCCGAACGCTGGCCTGATCTTGGCCAGCACTTCATAAGGCGAGGTTCTCACATGGCTGTCGGCTACGACGCTTTCCACCTTGCGCGGCAGCCTGATCGAACGTGCGTTGAAGCCCTTTTGTTCGAAGGTTTCGCTCGCAACCGGCACGATCTCGCCGTCGAAGAAGCCAGCTTCGCGCGCGGCGACCGCACGGCCGAAGGAGCGCTCGGCATAACGATCGACCTCCTCGCGCGTGATCTGATAGTCGCGGGCGAGATTTTCAGCTGTATCGCCCATTGTGCAGGAGCAGGCCGGATCGAGCAGCGCTTCCCACAGAAAGTCCTTGAATTCGATCTGGCCCATGCGGAAGCCGGTCCGGTGCGTATAGGCAGCGACGGGATTGCGGCTCATCGATTCCGCACCGACGCAGAGCGCCAAGTCTACCTTGCCGCGTGTTACGAGCTCCGCACCTTGTACGATCGCTTCGATGCCCGTGCCGCAAATGCGTTGCACCAGATGCGCGGGCCGTTCCACCGGCACTCCGGCATAGATGCCTATGTGGCGCGGCGTCATATAGGCGTCGAACGAGGCCTGGGCCATGCTGCCGGCTATGGTGGTGCCGATATCGGCGGGATCGACGCCGGCACGCGCCACGACTTCCCGCGCCACCTTGATGCCGAGATCGATTGGTGAAACTTGCGCGAACGCGCCGGTGTAGTCGACAAAGGGCGTTCGCAGCCCGTCGATCAGCCAGCTGTCATCAAACGAATATCGCAATCCCTGCGGCGCGGTCATTGGACGCTTTCCTTCTTCGCGACGAGCACATGCGGCGGCGACGGCTCGGCATAGAGGTCTTCGACAAGCTGCGCGCGCGCCACCATTACCGCGCTCTGGTTGATCGACCCCTTGTCGGTCACTTCGTTGCGGTCGATGGAGGGCGGACTGTCGAGCACGACAATGCGGGCGACGAGATTGGAGCTGCCGGTCGCAGTTGCGCAAAGGGCATCGAGCCGTTTCTGAAACTCGGCCCGCAGCGCCTGGCTTGCAGCAAGTTCGGCCTCACCAGCCTGCGCCAGTTCGGGCACAACCTTGCGCGCCGCAGCAGCGTCCAGAAACAACATCGCGCCGATATGCCCCCGGTCGAGGCCTGTCAGCACCGCATCGCGGACATAGGGCGCGAATGCCGTAATGATCGAGCCGCGCACGGTGCTCATATTCACCCATGTACCGGTGGAAAGCTTGAAATCCTCGGCTACACGACCATCGAACAACAGCCCGCGTCCCGGATTGTCGGCGTCAACGAATTTCAGCGCATCGCCGATCCTGTAGAAGCCTTCCTCATCGAAGGACTCCGCCGTCTTGTCAGGCTGGCGCCAATAGCCGGGTGTGACGTTCGGCCCCTTGAGCCGCAGCTCCATCTTTCCTTCGTTCGCAACGAGCTTCAGCTCCAGCCCCGCTGCCGGCAGCCCCACTTCGCCAGGCCTGTCGACGGGCCAGGTCGTGGTGAGCGCAAAGGGCGCGGTCTCCGTCGAGCCGTAGCCGGTGATGATCATCACCTTTTTGCCGGTCGTCTGGACAGCCAGTTCTTCGAGCGCGGTCCACACGTGTTGCGCCAGGCCCGCACCCGCATATTGCAGAAGCTCGACCCTGGAAAAGAAGTTCTCCCGCAGACGGTCATTCCGTGCGAGATGGTCGACCAGCATCTCAAAGCCCTTGGGCACATTGAAATAGAGGGTCGGCGCCACCTCTTCGAGATTACGCACGGTCTTCGCAATTCCTGCCGGAGTAGGGTTGCCGTCATCGATGTAGAGCGTTCCGCCATTATACAGCGCAATGCCGAAATTGTGGTTGCCGCCGGCGGTATGGTTCCAGGGCAGCCAGTCCACCATCACGGGCGGCTTGTCTTTCAGGAACGCCAGAGCCTCGGCGATCATCACCTGATTGGCGCAGATCATGCGCTGCGTGTTGATCACGGCCTTGGGCATTCCGGTCGAACCGGAAGTGAAGAGGAACTTTGCAACAGTGTCGCCGTTCACGGCGCGGTCGGCGTCACCCACCGCCGCGGTCGGTTTCGTTGCCATCACGGTTTCAAAGGAGACCGCGCCCGGCAGTGGATCTCGCGCGTTGACGAGCACCATGCCTGGCCGCATGACAGCGCCAAGCGCTGCTTCGAACGGCTGGCCCTCGCCGCAAAACACAAGCCCCGGCGTGACCAGATCGAACACGTGCTTCAGCTTGGCATAGTCTTTTGCGACCAACGAGTAGGCCGGCGACACCGGCGCAACCGGCACACCGGCACGCATGGCGCCGAGGGTTACCAGCGCATGCTCGATGCTGTTGCCGGAGAGCACGGCCACAGGCCGGTCCACCGACAGGCCGCAATCGAGAAGATATTGCGCGATGGACCGCGACTGTTCGGCTGCTTGTGCGTAATTCAAATACCGCCAGTCGCCGTCCGAGCCACGGTCGGCAAACAGAGTGCGCTCAGGCGCTTCCGCAGCCCATTCATCCAGGCGATCAACGAGCGAACGCGCATAAGGCGGCAGCGCGTCGGCCGCGCTGAGATAGATGACGTCACCGTCACGGCGAGTCACGGCTGACAAACGGCCCATACTGACAGGTTTCATCCCCGGCCGCTCCACAACAGGCACGTCACCCTCCCAATATTGTTATCTTACATAACAATTAGCTGATTCTGTTACAAGCACTTTCGAAGCCCTGAAAACGCACTTTGCCAAGCGCGCCATTTGCCTGGAGTGACGAAAACCAGCATGTTGGCTAACGCTGCGAGGAAGGCTCAAGATGCAACGCTGGATGTACCGCACGGCATGTGCTTCCGCCCTCTTATTCGTATCGGCCGCTTCGCCGGCGGCTGAGGAAGCCTGCGATATCTGGGCCTGGACATTGGGAACGGACGTGGTCGAGGTGCATAGTGGCCCTGGTTCCGACTTCCCGGTCATTGCCGAGCTTCCGGCCCCGGTGGAGATCAATGGCGACCGCTTTGCGCCGGAAGTAACGGTCACGGGCTCGCAGGACGGCTGGTTTCGCATCGAAGATGCCATTGTGATCAGCTACACGAGCGACGATCCGGATGTTGTCGCCTTCGAGGGCAAAGGATGGGTGCCGGGAAGCTCGCTCGGACTGCTTCTCAACCGGATCGCTCTCTATGTTACCCCCTCTGCCGATGCCGATGTGGTTGCCCGCCTGCTCAACGAGGAGGAAGGTGCGGGACCGGATTCGTTCCGCGTGAGCCGCCTCCACGCCTGCAAGGGCGATTGGGTCGAGGTCGAAGGCGATCTCATGGGAGCTGAGAGCCGCGGCTGGGCAACCGGAACCTGCTCCAATCAGGTCACCACCTGCCCCTGACCTGACCGATTATTCGTCGAACCGGCGCGGGTTCAGCTTTTAGCCCGGTTGCTTGTGCCCGGCAGCGTCCCTTCGAGCTTGGCGATGATACCGAGCATGATCTCGTCCGCCCCGGCACCGATTGACACAAGCCGCGTGTCGCGGAAGGCACGGCTCACCGGATTGTCGAAGGTGTAACCCATGCCGCCCCAATATTGCAGGCAGGTGTCGGTAACCTCGCGCGCCAGGCGACCGGTCTTGAGCTTCGCCATCGAAGCCAGGCGGGTCACGTCGCTGCCGGCCACATATTGCTCGATCGCGCTCCAGGTCAGCGCCCGCAGCGCCTCTACCTCGGTGCGCAGTTCCGCAAGCCGGAAGTGAACCACCTGATTGTCGAGGATCGGCTTGCCGAATGTATGCCGCTGGCCGGTATATTCGATGGTGAGATCGATCAGCCGGTCGAAACCCTTGATCGAGCTGGCCGCCGAATAGAGCCGCTCTTCCTGAAACTGCAGCATCTGGTAGGTGAAGCCCATGCCTTCCTGTCCGATGATGTAACGCTTCGGAACGCGCACCTGATCAAAGAAAAGCTGAGCGGTGTCCGACGAATTCATGCCAATCTTCTTGATCTTCTGACGCTCGATGCCCTTTGCATCCATCGGCACGGCGATCAGAGATTTGTTCTTGTGCGCCGGTCCATCGTTGGTGTTGGCAAGCAGGCAGCACCAGTCGGCCTTCATGCCGTTGGTGATCCACATCTTGGTGCCGGAGATCACGAGATCTTCGCCGTCTGCACGCGCCGTTGTCTTGACCGCCGCGACGTCAGAGCCGCCGCCCGGTTCAGAAACGCCGAGACAGCCGACCGCATCGCCGGCAATAGCCGGTGCCAGAAAGTCTTGCTTGATCTCGTCCGAACCGAAACGGTTCATCGCCGGCGTGCACATGTCCGTCTGCACGCCGATTGCCATCGGCACGCCGCCGCATTCGCAAAGCCCAAGCTCCTCCGCCATAACCATGGAATAGGAAAAGTCGAGCCCGAGCCCGCCATAGGCCGGATCGTACTTGATGCCGAGCATACCCAGATCGCCGAGCTTCTTGAAGAGTTCGTGGCTCGGAAACTCCTCCGCCGCTTCCCATTCATCGGCATGAGGGTTGATCTCGGTCGCGACGAATTTCGCCACCGTACGCCGCAACTCCTCATGCTCGGGGGTAAACTGCATATTGTTCCTCCAGACACGCTGTTCCGGCAGTTGACGTCCGCACTGTTCCGGATGCCGATCCGCGCGAAATTCCCAGCGTTGCGACCGCCCAAAAACGCTAGATCACGTTGACGTAAACGTCAATCAACTGCTATGCGAGGCGCGATTGCGGACGGGCCGAAAATCCGTTCTGAGCCAACGAACGGGCACATCCAACGCCCAAACGGAGATGACGATGACGCTTCAGGAAATCGCCGACCAGATCAGCAGCAAGGCATCCGGTTCCGGCTTCAGCCGTTCGGTCAAGTTCGACCTCGGCGCCGACGGTTCCATCCTGGTGGATGGCGAAACCGTCTCGACCGGCGGCGGCGACGCAGAGTGCACGATTTCACTTACCAAGGACGACATGGAATCGATCATCTCCGGCGATCTCGGCGCCACCTCGGCCTTCATGCAGGGCAAGCTCAAGGTCGATGGCGACATGTCGGTCGCCATGCAGCTCAGCCAAGTTCTTTGAGAAAAACCAAAGGGGGCCGAAGCCCCCTTGGCAAGTAGTGCCCCTTTCGGGACAGCGGACTACCCTTATCAGGGCGCCGTAAGTGCACTCTACATAGGAAAAATTCAGTTAGAAATCAACTAACGCCCATCAGGCACCGTGGGTAGGAGTGCCAATACCACTCCTACCATTTCTTCGAATTCTTCCTGGGGTAGGCGAGCGATTGCGCCGTGTGTCGGCACAAGTCGACTGACCGCAACCGTCATCGGCTTATCGCATACTGCCCAGGCAGCCCTACCATCGATCGTTGTCCGAAGCGGAAACGCTAGTTTGGGGTCAGGTTGCGCCTGTGTAGAACACGGAACTACCGTCACTGCTCCGAAGAGCGTCGAATTCTTCGATAAGATAACTACCGGTCGACGCTTCCAAAGTTCCGGGAGCTGCGCATCCCTCGGCAAATCACACCAATATAGCTGCCGAATTCTCGGCGCCGATTTCAGCCGCGGCCTGATCCGTGGAGGGACGTCGCCACGCTCAGCAAACATTTCGTCAGACATCAGATCTCCGCCGCAGTAATATGCGTAGAAAATCTGACTCTATACTACAATTCGGCGCCTACACGTCCTTCCGCGCCTTGCGCCCACTGGCACGCAGCACGCCGCGAGCGCCCTCGAGCGCACCTTCGATGAGTTCCAGTGCCAGGAAGCGGTGCGGCTCGTAGGGGCCGGGCATCGCCAGCCAGGCCGTCTTCTCAGCCGAGAAGCCGAAGCGCGCATAATAGGGTTCATCGCCGACCAGCAAGATCGCGCCGTGGCCGAGCCGCGCTGCTTCTGCGATTGCACGGAGCATCAGCTTCGAGCCGATACCAGCCGATTTGAGCGCGGGATCGACGGCGAGCGGGCCTAGCAAGAGCGCGGCCGGTCCGCCCTCGCCCGCCGTCACCTCCCAAAGCCGCACGGTCCCCACAACCGTGCCGGCATCGTCGCGCGCCACAAGCGCCAGCCCTTCGGCCGGAAGCCGTCCGCGCCGCAGCTTCTCCGACGATTTCTTGCGCCAGCGCGGACCCATCGCACAATCGAGCAATACGTTGCGGGCAATGATGTCCGCGGGCTGCTCGTTGCCGATCACAATCGCCGGCGAATGGTTCACCCCCTCATCCGCCGCGCCGCGCGAACCGCACGCACCCTGGAGGGACACGCGGAGCGCAGGCGCCGCCACAATCACCTCTCCACCCCCAGTCGAAAGGGCGGGCATGGATGAGGGGGTATTCAGAAAGCCGTCAAAAACGGGCACAACAGCATTCATCTCAGCGTTCCGGAAGCAGGAAATCGGCAAGGCAGCCTCGCCGCCGGCATCAGCCGGCAGCGAGTTTCCGATAAGCGGCAAACGCCGCTTCAGATCACGTAAGATCGCAAAGGTTCGAAGCCGTTGAAAGCAACCGAGGCATAGGTTGTGGTGTATGCGCCCGTACCTTCGATCAGCACTTCGTCGCCGATCGTCAGCGACAAAGGCAGCGGGTACGGCGTCTTTTCATACATCACGTCCGCCGAATCGCAGGTCGGGCCGGCAAGCACGCATTCACCGGTCTCACCGCCATCATGGCTCGTCGAAATCGGATAGCGGATCGCCTCATCCATCGTTTCGGCAAGGCCGCCGAACTTGCCGATGTCGAGATAGACCCAGCGCACATTGTCGTTGTCGGCCTTCTTGGAGATCAGCACCACCTCGGAGCGGATCGTGCCGGCATTGCCGACCATGCCGCGGCCTGGCTCGATGATCGTCTCGGGCAGTTGGTTACCGAAATGGGCCCGCAACGCGGAGAAGATCGCCTGGCCGTAGGCCTGGGCTGCCGGTACGTCACGCAGGTAACGGGTCGGGAAGCCGCCGCCCATATTGACCATTTTCAGCACGATGCCTTCCTCGGCGAGCGTGGCGAATACCCGCTTTGCATCTCCCAGCGCGCGGTCCCATGCAGTTAGGTCGGTCTGCTGAGAACCCACGTGGAAGGACACACCATAAGCGTCGAGGCCAAGCGCGGCAGCGCGGCGCAGTACATCGACGGCCATTGCCGGCGCGCAGCCGAACTTGCGCGACAGCGGCCATTCGGCGCCTTCGCCGTCGGTCAGTACGCGGCAGAACACGCGGCTGCCGGGTGCAACGCGGGCGACCTTCTCGACTTCGGCTTCGCAGTCCACCGCGAACAGGCGGATGCCGAGTTCGAAGGCGCGCGCGATGTCGCGCTCTTTCTTGATCGTGTTGCCGAAGGAGATGCGGTCGGGCGTCGCGCCGGCGTCGAGCGCCATTTCGACTTCGGCCACCGAAGCGGTGTCGAAGTTTGAGCCGAGCGTTGCCAACAGGCGCAGGATCTCTGGAGCCGGGTTGGCTTTCACGGCATAGAAGATGCGGCTGTCTGGAAGGGCTTTTTCGAACGCGCGGTAGTTTTCGCGCACAACGTCGAGGTCGACGACGAGGCAAGGACCGTCGGGTCGTCGGGTGGCGAGGAAATCAAGGACGCGCTGCGTGGCCATCGGGTCTCTCCATTGGCGGCATCTGCCGCCGGCAAGCTCGGGCCGGGACATGCGGTCCCGGAAACCGTGGTGGACAAAGTGCGTGGCGACGATCCGCAGCTACCGGCCTGTGGAGATCCGACAACCTGCAAATGCGCGTCACGCGGTGGTGGACCCTCGCCCGGAAGCGAAAATCCGCTTTGTCTGCCTCAGCTTTGGAGATCCCTCCGCACTGCCGGCAATGAAGGTGTGCCTCTTCAGTAACCCCGGTCTATGGACGACCGGCAGAACACCAGAAAGGCCCGCACCGTCGTTGCTTCAAGATGTCCTCGATTTCACGGTTGGCCGTAAAAGCGACTGGAGGGGTTAGTTCCAGGTACCTTACCGTTTCCCTCACCAAACGAGGGGACGGCGGACACCCACAGGCACGTGCGACTTTGGGCAGCCGCCATATATGGATAAGCCCCGTCACAATCAACGAAAAAAACACTTCAGCTTGAAATTTTTTCTGCGCTGACCGAACCTCCGATTCTCGTCTCTAGAGAGTGAACAATGAACGCTCCGGCCAACACGCTGAACGCCTATGTCCAGGCACCCTTTCCGCCTATCCCAGGGGCAGCGGAAGGGCCGCTCGCAGGACTGACCTTCGCTGTGAAGGACATCTACAACGTGCGCGGCCAGCGAACTGGCGGCGGCAACCCGCAGAAGCTCGATGAGGCAGCGCCGGCTGCCAGCACCGCACCCGCCGTGCAGAAGCTGCTCGACGCTGGCGCGACACTCGTCGCACGGGCGCAAACCGACGAGCTGACCTTTTCGCTGATGGGGCAGAACGCCCACTATCCCTTTCCGGTTAATCCGGCCGCTCCCGGCCGTGTCACAGGCGGATCGTCCTCCGGATCGGCGTCCGCGGTGGCTGCCGGACTTGTCGATTTCGCAACCGGCTCCGACACGGGCGGTTCCGTTCGCGCGCCGGCCTCGTTCTGCGGGCTGCTCGGGCTGCGTGGAACGCATGGCGCAATCTCGCTCGACGGCGCAATGCCGCTGGCGCCTTCATTCGACACATTCGGCTGGTTTGCGAAGGATGGCGAGACATATGAGCGAGTGGCAAAGGTGCTGCTTCCCGCTGCTTCCGGCAATTCAAGCTACCGCGCCCTCCGCCTTTCGGCTCTCGACGGGCTCCTGCTTGGCGAAGCCGAGGCTGCGGAATATGCGCGCATCGCGGCACAAGTCGCCGAGGTGATCGGGGAGGCCAGCGAGGCAGCTCCGCTGTCACAATCGATCGACGATCTCTACTGGACCTTCCGCAAGCTGCAATCCTACGAAGCATGGGCAATGCATGGCCCCTGGATCTCCGCGAAGGAACGCCATCTCGGCCCGGGCGTGAAAGAACGTTTCGAATTCGGCTCCACGATCAGCAGCGAAGCGGCGGGAGCGGAAACCGAAAAGCGCGACGCACTGCGCAGCGAGCTCGCGCTGATGCTTGGCAATGACGGCCTGCTGGTCTTGCCCACCGTGCCAGGCGCTGCACCGCTCAGCGACATCGGCTTCGATGCTCTCCAGGACTACCGCGAACGCGCGTTGCGGCTGCTGTGCCTGTCGGGTCTTTCCGGTTTCCCGCAAATCACGATCCCGCTGGGCACGGTTGACGGCGCACCGTTCGGCATCTCCCTGCTGGGTCCGGCCGGCAGCGACATGGCGCTGATCGGGCTTGCGCGAACGATTCTCGAACACGCGAAAGGCGGCCGGTAGTGGATACCCTCACCCGCATGCGCGCCTTCATCGAGGTCGTCGAGGCCGAGGGCTTTTCCGCCGCCGCGCGCAAGATCGGCCGCTCCAAGGCCCTGCTGTCGAAATATGTACGCGAGCTGGAAGACGAACTCGGTGCGCTTCTGCTCAATCGTACCACGCGGCAGTTTTCGCTTACCGAGGCGGGCCACGATTATTTCAAGCGCGCCACCGAGATCGTGAACGATATCGACGCTTTGGCGGAATCGGTCCGCGAGCGCTCCGGCGACGTTCGCGGACGCATCAAGCTGACGGCACCACGCACCTTCGCCGACGCCGGGATCGGGCGTTCGCTGATCGATTTTGCCCGGGACCATCCCGATATCAGAATGGATATTCAGCTCGACGACCGCTTCGTCGACCTGGTCGAGGAAGGCTTTGACATTGCGATCCGCATCACCCGTATGCAGGATTCTTCGCTGATTGCGCGCAAGCTGCGTCCTTTTTCAGTCAGAATGTGTGCTTCTCCGGCATTGATAGACGCGGTTGGCCGTCCGGAAAAACCGCAGGATCTGGCCGGCAAGCCTTGTGTCATCGACACCAACGGGCGCTGGCTCAACAACTGGCAGTTCAAGAACGCGGAAGGCGAAGCGATCACGGTGCAAGTCGACAGCCGCATGGAGGTCAACAGCCCGATAGCCGCCAGAGAAGCGGCAATCGCCGGGCTCGGATTTGTCGGTCTGCCCGACTTTATTGCCGAGCCCGCCCTGGCGAGCGGCAATCTGGTCGCAATTCTCGACGACTGGCTGCCCCCTGCGGGCGGCATCTACGCTGTCTATCCGCATAGGCGCTATCTTCCGGCCAAGATTCGCGTGTTTGTCGACTACCTTGCCCAGTGGATGAAAACCAACGATACCGACTGATGCGCCTGCACCGTCCAATTTTCGCCCGGTTGCTGACGACAGTGGGCAAATCAAGCCGAGGGGCAATGCAGCCATGAAGATCAGTCGGGCTATGAAGGCGGCGACCTGCAGCCTTTTTGTGTTGCTCGCAGCTACCGGCCCGGTGCGCGTCCACCCGCACGTCTTTGCGCAGGCCACCCTTGAAGTCGCGGTCAACTCGGCCGGCGAAGTGGAAACGCTTGGCCATGTGTGGCGCTTCGACGACCTGTTTTCGTCCACCGTTCTGCTTGAGTTCGATGAAAACAGCGACCTGCAGCTCGACGAAGACGAACTCGCGACGGTAGCCGGCGTGGTTCATGATTCGCTCGCCGAGTTCGACTATTTCCAGTTCGTCAGCGTGAATGGTGCGCCTGCAGCGATGCAAGCGCCCGAAAAGCTGCTGGCAATGCATGAAAACGACCAGCTGACCATCCTGTTCCAGTCGCAGCCATCCCAGCCCTTGAAGCTCACGGGGACTGTGGCCTTTGGCGTCTACGACCCGACCTTCTACACGGCGATCGATTTTTACGAGGACGGCGACCTCACCGTTCGCGGAATGCCGGGCGGCTGTTCACGCGCAGTAGTGCGGCCCGATCCCGACGAAGCGCTGGCCGCAAACCAGGACACGCTCACCGAGGCGTTCTTCAACGATCCGTCGGGCAACGATGTGACGAAGCTTTTCGCCACCCGCCTCGAAGTCACATGCGGAGCGACGAACTGAACATGACCCGCAGGGGACAATTTCTGCCGGCACTTGTGCTGGCCGCGTCGGTACTCGCTTTCAGCGGCGCCGCGATTGCCCAGAGTTCGCTCGGCATCGGCAACAGCGAAGCGACACTGCCTTCGACCGGAATGTTTTCAGGCATCCTCAACTGGGTGAACACACAGCAGCAGGATTTCTACCGCGCGCTGACAGGTGCGCTCAAAACGATGAAACAGGATGGCAGCGGAACCTGGGTGCTGGTCGGCCTCTCCTTCGCCTATGGCGTATTTCACGCCGCCGGCCCCGGGCACGGCAAGGCGGTGATCTCGTCCTACATGCTTGCAAATGAGGTTGCGCTAAGACGTGGGGTCGTACTCTCCCTGCTCTCCGCATTGCTGCAGGGGCTCACTGCAATCCTCGTCATGGGCGCGGTGTTTCTGGCCCTGCGCGGCACTTCCGTATCGATGACCGATGCTACCTGGTTCCTCGAGCTCACGAGCTATGCGCTGATCACCGGCTTCGGGCTCTGGCTGCTGTGGCGCAAAGCCGGCATCCGGCTCGTCTCCCGTTTCAGGGAGAAGCCCGCACACAGCCTGTCGGCGGCAAGCACGGCGCACGGTCACCATGATCATACGCACGACCACAGCCATCATGACCACCGTCACGACCATGATCATCATCACCACCACGCGGGAGGCGAAGTCTGCTCGGAATGCGGGCACGCCCACATGCCCGACCCGAGCCTGTTGAACGCACGCGAATTCAGCTGGCGCAGCGCCTGGACGGCAGTCGCCGCAGTCGGCCTGCGCCCATGCACGGGCGCGTTGATCGTGCTGTCCTTCGCCTTCCTGAACGGACTTTGGGTGGCTGGCGTGCTGTCGGTACTGGCGATGTCGATCGGTACTGCCATCACGGTGTCGGTTCTGGCAACACTGGCGGTGACCGCCAAGAACTGGGCCGTCTTTGTTGCCGGCGAGGGCCCACGCCGCGAGACCATTCATGTCGGTATCGAGATCGCCGGCGCGGCTCTCGTTTTCCTGCTTGGCCTCACCCTGCTTTCAGCAAGCCTGGCGGCCTAGAGACTACCGCCGAGTTCATCCTCTATGTGAATGCGAACGATGTCGTCGAAGCTCGTTTCCGCTTCGAAGCCGAGGTCGCGGGCACGCTTGGCCTCGAAACGGGTCGGCCAGTTCTTTACCAGTGCCCATACCGCTTCGTCAGGTTCGTCACGCACGAGCGCGGCGAGATCATTTCCGGCGATGCGCTCCAGCGCCTCGATCTGCTCGCCTACGGTGACGGCAACGCCCGGCATCGTCAGGCAACGGCGCGGTCCGACCGCTTCGCCGGACAGGCCAGCGGCATGAACAAGAAACTCCACCGCCGAACGGGGGCTGGCATGTGTATGAACCACCGAACGCGGAACCGGCAGCGTAGCTTCCTTGCCGTTCAGCGGCTCGCGGATAATGCCTGAGAAAAAGCTCGACGCGGCTTTATTGGCTTTGCCCGGACGCACGCAGATTGTCGGCAGGCGAATGCCGATCCCATCCATGAAGCCACGGCGCGAATAGTCGGTCAGCAGCGCCTCGCCCACAAGCTTCTGCGTGCCGTAGGAACTGAGCGGTATGGTGTGAAACTCGTCGGGGATCACCTTCGGAAACGGCCCGCCGAACACAGCGATAGAGGATGAAAACACCACGCGGGGGCATGTGCCGGATAATCTGATCGCGTCGAACAGCGCCCTGGTACCGTCGAAATTGACCCTGAAGCCGAGGTCGAAATCCGCTTCCGCCTCGCCCGACACGATGCCTGCCAGATGGAACACAACATCGGGTGAACGGCCAATCAGCGTGGCGATCTGAGCCGAGTCCGACAGGTCGCCTGCGAATATATCGCATGCAAACCGTGCATCAGGTTTCGCTGGCGCGACTATGTCGTGCAGGTCGAGCGCGGTGATATCGCGCCCCGCAACTGTGCCATCCCCGACAAGCCGGGCGACCAGCTTGCGGCCGATCATGCCCGCTGCGCCCGTTACGAGGACCCTCATCTCAGCGCTTCCTGTTCTGGTGGCGACCTCGCAGCCAGAACAGCACAAAAAAACCGAGCAGGAAAAGAACGACAACAGCGCCCGCCGCTACGGGCGAGAATTCCGCTGCCGCCATCATGATGTCAGGCAGATAGAAGGCGAGTAACGCAAACACGGCCATGATGATGGCGGCTGCGATCAGCGTGCTCCGGTTCTGTTGCATGGCTATCTCGTCTGCTTTTGTCGCAACGAGCTATAACCTCACGAAACCGCCCCGGCCAGTGCCGCACGAATTTCGCCGAGCCGTTCTCGCTGCTGGCCTTGCAAGTCAAAATTCGCCGGATCGAGCCACGCCTCGAACGCCGAACGGATCAGCGGCCAGTCGCGGTCGGTCATGGCATACCACGCAGTGTCCCGGTTCTGGCCTTTCACCACCATATGCTGCCGGAACACGCCCTCGAAGCTGAACCCGTAGCGCAGCGCCGCCTGTTTGGAGGGTTCGTTCAGGTTGTTGCATTTCCACTCGAAACGGCGGTAGCCGAGATCGTCGAAGGCGTGTTTGGCAAACAGGAACAGCGCCTCCGTCGAGGCCGGACTGCGCGCCATGAGGCTGCTCCACAGAATGGAGCCGATTTCGATCACGCCATGCACCTTGTCGATGCGCATGAACGACTGGCGTCCGACCACCCTCCCGCTTGTCTGGTCGATCACCGTGAACCACAGCGGGTCGGTACTTGCCTGCGCCAGATCGAGCCAGGGTTGAAGCGCCTGCCGGTCCGCCGGCGGCGGCTCGAAGAGATAGCGAAAGCGCTGCGGGTCGTTCTCCGTAATCCCGAAAAGGGCATCGCCATGCGCTGCCGCATCGAGTGGCACAAGCCGCACGAAGCGGCCTTCCATAGGCGCATGGCGCGGCGCTTCGCGCGGTGTCCAGTCGGCCAGGTCTGAAATCAACGGCGCATCTCCGATTTGACTTTTGAACGCCAAGCCTCACAACAAACACCCGACGTGCAAAGAACCAGACCGGCTGCGCATATGCTCCACACAGTTTCGAACTTCGACCGCATCGGCGAAGAAAACGCTTTCGCGGTACTGGCCCGCGCGACCGAGCTGGCACAGTCCGGCCGCGACATCATTAATCTCGGTATCGGCCAGCCGGATTTCCGTACCCCCGGTCACATTGTGGAAGCTGCTATCAAGGCATTGCGCGACGGCCATCACGGCTACACGCCTGCGACCGGATTGCTGGCAACGCGCGAAGCAGTGGTGCGCCGCATGCTTTCGACGACCGGAATCGAGGTCTCGCCCGAAAATGTGATGATCATGCCGGGCGGCAAGCCCACCATGTACGCGGCGATCGTTCTCTTCGGCGAACCGGGGGCGGACATTCTCTACCCGGACCCCGGCTTCCCCATCTACCGCTCGATGATCGAATACACCGGCGCACGGCCGGTGCCCGTACCAATCCGCGAAGAAAACGGCTTCGCTTTTTCCGCGGAGGAGACGCTGTCGCTGCTGACGCCGGCAACCCGGCTTCTCATCCTCAATTCACCGGCCAATCCGACCGGCGGGGTGACGCCGCGCGCCGAGATCGAGAAGCTCGTCGCTGGTCTCGCCGACTTCCCCGATGTCGCGATCCTTTCGGACGAGATTTACGACGTCATGACCTATGACGGCGAGGAGCACTGCTCGCTGCTCACCTTTCCGGAAATTCGCGACCGGCTGATCCTGCTCAACGGCTGGTCGAAGACCTGGGCGATGACCGGCTGGCGAATGGGTTGGTCGATCTGGCCGAACTCGGCTGCGGGCGGGCACCTCTACGACAAGGTGCGCAAGCTGGCGGTGAACTGCTGGTCCTGCGTCAACGCGCCGAGCCAGTTTGCCGGCATAGCCGCCATCGATGGCCCGCAGGACGATGTAGAAAAGATGATGCAGGCCTTCGACCGCCGCCGCAAAACGGTCGTGGAGGGGCTGAACAGCCTTGAAGGCATCCGCTGCGCGACGCCGAAAGGCGCTTTTTATGCCTTTCCGAATATTGCCGGTACCGGCCGCAAAGCCAAGAAACTCGCCTCCGATCTTCTGGAGGAGGCGGGCGTTGCGCTCATCGGCGGGCCGGATTTCGGCGTTCATGGCGAAGGCTACATCCGCCTCTCCTACGCCAATTCGGAGGAGAACATCCTGCGCGCCATCGACCGCATCGGCGACTTCCTGGCGCGGTAGGCTCCGTCCTAGAAAAACATCATCCAGATCGCCAGCGTACTGGTGATCCCGACGCAGACATTCATCGGAATGCCGATCTTGAGAAAATCGGCGAAACGGTAGTCGCCGGCACCGTAGACGAGCGTATTCGTCTGGTAGCCGATGGGCGTTGCGAAACTTGCGCTGGCGCCGATCATGACCGCAATCACGAAGGGTCTCGGGTCGAACCCCATCTGGTTGGCCAGCTCAATGACAATCGGGGTCATGATGACCGCAATCGCGTTGTTGGTCACCAGTTCGGTGAAAAACGACGTGATGAAAAAGATCGCCAGCAGCGTCATCAGCGGCGGCATGTCCGACAGAAACGGCGCGAGCCCCATGACGACCAGTTCCACGGCGCCCGTGGCCTGCAGCCCGGCCCCGACCACCAGCATCGCAAAGATCAGTACCAGAATGGAGCCTTCGATCGAGGCCCATGCCTCCTCACCGTCGATGCAACGTAAAATGAGTATGGCTGCAACAGCGATCATTGCGAGCATGCTGATGTCCATGAAGCCCACCGCCGCCAGCAGAACCACCGCCGCCAGGGCCGCAATTGCAATTGGCGCGCGATCGCGCCGGAACGCCCGGCCGCTCGGCCGCGAAACCGCGACGAGATCGGCTTCCTGCGACAGCGCGTCAAAACCTTCCGGCGAACCTTCAAGCAGCAGTTTGTCGGCCGGCCGCAACCGCACATTCTCCAGGTCGGGTCCCGGAATATGCTTGTGGCGGTGCGCGCCGAGCACGCGCACGCCGTAGCGGCGCCCGAGCATCAGGTCGGCGATGCGGTGTCCGGCGCTTGATTTCTGCGGTGCCACGATCGCCTCGACCGCAACCTTCTCGACATCGGTGTCGATACCGCGCCTGAGCCCGACCCGCAGCGCCGAGCGTTTGTTCAGCGTCAAGAGCTCGGACGACGTGCCGACCACGATCAGCGTATCGCCTTTCTTGAGCTCTCGTTGCCCGATATCGGTTCGGATCATCTTTCCGCCGCTGCGCAGACCGGTAATCCTGAGCCCCGGACGGCGAAAATCGGTTATGTCGGCGATTTTTTGCCCGTCATATTTGCCCTCGCCCCTGATCGTGATCTCGGACAGGAATTCCGTCTCGAGCATCGGCGCATCGCCCGTAGCGGTATCGCGGTCGGGCAGCAGAAACCAGCCGAGCAACGCCATCACGGTAACGCCGGTAATCGTCGCCACCACGCCAATTGGCGTGATTTCAAAGATGGAGAACGGCTCCATGCCTGCCTTTGTCGCAATGCCGTCGACAAGCAGGTTGGTTGACGTTCCGATCAATGTGCAGGTGCCGCCGAGGATCGCGGCATAGGAAAGCGGGATCAGAACTCTGGTCGAAGCGAGGCCGAGAACGGACGCGAAACGGATGGTGATGGGGATCATCACCAGAACCACCGGCGTATTGTTCATGAATGCAGAGGCAACCACGACCGCGCCCACGAAAAGCACGATGGCAATCAGCGGGTTGACCGCCGCGCTATCCATGACTTTCTCGGCGATGGCGTCGAGCACCCCGGTCCGCACCAGAGCCCCCGACAGCACGAACATGGCTCCGATGGTTATCGGCGCCGGATTCGAAAACACTGCCAGAGCTTCATCCGTGGAGACGAAGCCGAAAAGCACAAACAGGCCTGCGAATCCAACGGCAGTGACTTCCGGAGGATAACGCTCGAACACGAACGCCGTCATAAGTGCCGCAAGCATGACAAGCGCGATAATGGCGCTGTTGTCGGCCAGAAGCGCGATCATTCGAGAACTCTCAGGTGGAAGGCCGAAGGCACCATGTTAGCGGCTCCGATCGCTTAGCCCCGGCCGACAAATGGCATCTTTGTTGCCATGACGGTGAGGAACAACACGTTCGCATCGAGCGGCAGCCCGGCCATATATGTTACGGCATCGGCGACGCGCTGCACATCCATTACGGGTTCGGCCATGATCGTGCCGTTGGCCTGCGGCACGCCATCAGACATTGCGGACGCAAGTTCGGTCGCTGCATTGCCGATGTCGATCTGACCGCAGGCTATGTCGAAGGGCCTGCCGTCGAGGGCAAGTGTCTTGGTCAGGCCGGTGATGGCATGTTTCGTGGCCGTATAGGCGGCCGATCCCGGCCTTGGCGCATAAGCGGAGATCGAGCCGTTGTTGATGATGCGTCCGCCCTGGGGCGACTGGCGCCGCATGAGGGCAAATGCGGCCCGCGCGCACAGAAACGACCCTGTCAGATTGACATCGACCACCTGCCGCCACAATGCGACGGACATTTCGTCGATTGTTACGCCTCTGGCGCCCATTCCGGCATTGTTGAACAGAAGGTCGACACGGCCGAAATCACGCTCCACTTGCCCGAAAAGATCATCCACCTGCGCCTCGTCGGTTACGTCGCAGGCAATCGCCACCGCTCGTCCGGGTCCCTGTGCATCAGAAACCGCTTCCTCCAGCCTGTCGCGCCGCCGTCCGCAAAAGACGGTGGTCCAGCCCTCCGCGACCAGCGCCAGCCCGGCAGCTTTGCCGATCCCGCTGCCGCCCCCCGTTATCACGGCCACTTTGGCGTTCATGCACAACCTCCTCGTGTTCACCACGCGAGTGTGCAGATCGTACGGCTGGAGACAAGGAAGGGAATGTCAAAAAGGGCGGCCATTCGCGACCGCCCGTTTCGGACCGTGCTTGGGAGGAGGAAAGCCGATCCTGCTTGTTTCAGAATGAACCAGGTCAGTTAACGCTTGGTTAACGCACTCAGCGGGTCACATTGGCGATCGTCGCTTCGACATGGTCCACAAGCGCGTCCGGAAGCCCCAGGCGCCCGGCAAGCTGATCGAGATAGCCGCGCTCGGCGCGTGTGTCGGGATCGATCGCAAGCCGGGACGCCGCATAGATTTCGACCTTCTGCGCGTCGGTTTGCGCACTTGCGACCAGCTTGTCGAGATCGATCGGTTTTTCCATCTCCGCAACGAGAAAAGCCTCGGCCTCACCATCAAAGCCGGACAGCTTGAGCTTGTCGCCGATATGTTTGCGCTCGTCGTCGTCAATGCGGCCGTCAGCCCGGGCCGCCGCGATCATTGCCCGCACCAGGGTCAGCGCGAAATCATCCTCGCCCTGCGGAGCCTGTCCGGGATCGAACGCGGTGTCCGCCGGTGGCGGCAATATCTCGACGCCGCCGCCTTCGCCGGGTTTGTTGCCGGCCTGATAGTTTTTGTAGGCCGTGTAGGCAAGGCCGGTTACCGCGGCGAGACCGCCGAGCTTGAGCGCGGTTCCGGTCACGGCCCTTCCAGCGCCCGTGCCAAGAAGCACGGCTGCGAGCGCCGTTGTCGCGATCGGATTGTCCTTGGCAAGCTGTGTGACCTGACCCGCCTTCTCGCGCACGGTGGATTCGGTTCCCGGAACCCGCGAACCCAGCAGATCGTTGAGAAGTTTCTTCGGATCGAACACGCGCTTTCCTCCATCTCCGCCTAATGCCGGCCAACGTGGCAGGCCGTCGTTGAGGTAGGCAGTGGTTCGCGAAATTACAATGACGGCGGGCTCACCGCCGCGTCGCTACCGGCCGATATGCGAACGCGCACCCCGTTTGTGCGCAAGTTCCACCTGCCGCTGCCGCTCGGCATACCGCTCGCGATCTCCATCCGTGCGGCTTCCGTGGCAGTGCGGACAGGAAACCCCCTCCTGAAATTGCTCCGTTTCCCGTTCCTCCGGCGTCAGCGGGTGCCGGCAGGCGCGGCACAGCGTCGTCTCACCCGGCTCAAGGCCATGGCGGACACCGACACGCTCGTCGAATACAAAGCACTCGCCTTGCCAAAGGCTCTCATTTGCCGGCACTTCTTCGAGATATTTGAGTATGCCGCCCTTGAGATGGAAGACCTCCTCCACGCCGATACGCTTCAGATAGGCGCTTGCCTTTTCGCAGCGGATGCCGCCGGTGCAGAACATTGCGACCCGCCGGTTCCTCAGCTGCTCGATATTTTCCTCTGCCCAGCGCGGAAACTCGCGAAAACTTCCGGTCTCGGGGTCGATAGCGCCCTGAAACGTTCCTATCGCGGTTTCGTAGGCGTTGCGTGTATCGATGACGACCGTGCCGGGATCGCTGACCAGCGCGTTCCATTCGGCCGGCGGCACGTGCACGCCCGCTTCGCGCGCCGCGTCGAGATCGGCGACGCCCATCGTCACGATCTCCTTCTTCAACCTTACTTTCAGGCGATGAAACGGCATCGCATCGGCACTGCTGAATTTGATATCGACATCCGACATCCCGTGTTCCGCACGCACGGCGTCGAAGAACCGGTCAAGCCCGGCGCGAGTGCCTGCAATGGTCCCATTGATGCCTTCCGGCGCAACCAGAACGGTGCCGCGCAAGGCCTCGGCCTCTGCGACGCGCAACAAGCGCGCGCGCAGCGCCGCGGCATCTTCCACCTTCGCAAAACGGTAGAACGCCGCGACCGAAACGGACATCTCAGACGGGGATAATTTCATCGCCGCTGCCTAACGCTTCCATTGCCGGGCTTCAACAAAAAGCTGGAACTGGCTACCCCGGCAGCCGTCGGATGCGCGCCGGGAGCAGCCTCGTTTGTCCCCGCGCCTGCCTGCAAACGCACAATAGGCGCTGCAACGCGGGGCGAGGCATGTTCGACACTGAAACCAGAAATGCGATTGCCGCTGCCGCAACGGAGTTCGGCATCGAACCGGCAGCGCTGCTTGCCGTCGCCGAAATCGAATCCGGCGGCAAAGCCTATGTGCGGATCGGGGCGCGCCGCGAACCCTTGATCCGCTTCGAGGGCCACTATTTCGACCGCCGCCTTGTTGGCGAAAAACGCAGCTTCGCGCGCCGCGCCGGCCTTTCCTCACCTGCCGCCGGTGCAATCGCAAACCCGTCAGGGCAAACCGCCAGGTGGCGTTTGCTTGACCGGGCCATCGACATCGACCGCAAGGCCGCGCTCGAATCCGTTTCCTGGGGACTGGGACAGGTGATGGGCGCGCACTGGGCATGGCTCGGGTTCGGCAGTGTCGAACAACTTGTCGCCGAGGTACGCTCGGATGTTGGGGGACAGGCGCGGCTGATGGCGCGCTACATAGCCAAGGCAGGTTTGTCGGACGCACTTGCCGCCCGGGACTGGGTCCGGTTCGCCCGTGGTTACAATGGGCCCGGCTACCGCAAGAACCGTTACGACAGGAAGCTGGCAACAGCCTATGGCCGTTATGCCAATAATGGCACGCCATTCTCACGCCCGGAAACAGGCAGCGCACTGCGCCGCGGCGCAAGCGGAACGGCTGTCGCAGAATTGCAGATCGCACTGTCGGTTGCAGGCTACCCCCTGACAATAGACGGCAGGTTTGGCCGCCTCACAGAAATGGCGTTGCGGAACTTTCAGCAAACGGAAGGGCTGCCGGCCAACGGCATTGCCGACAGCGCAACGCTGGCCGCGCTCGGCAGGCGTTTGTCGCTCGCCGCGCGGCTGCGTAGGTGGTGGGCTCGGATTGCGGCCTTCCTCGTACCCCGCAATTGATGCTGGTCCGACACGGGACATGTGTTAGAAGCGCCCCGCGATAAAATCGATTTAGCACCACAACAGGGGTCGCCATTCCATGAAAGACAGATCGAACGCCCTCATCGAACTGCTTGATGGCCAGCGTGTGATACCGGTGCTCAAGATCGACCGGCTGGCAGACGCCGTGCCGCTCGCGAATGCGCTTGTTGCGGGTGGCCTCAAGGCAATCGAGATCACCTTGCGGACAGACGACGCGCTGGATGCTATCGCGCTGACGGCAACCGAGGTGCCGGGCGCGATCGTCGGAGCCGGCACGATCCTGTCGCCGCGCGACTATTCTGCCGCTGCGAAAGCCGGTGCTCGTTTCATCGTCAGCCCGGGAACGACGCAGGAACTGCTGGACACGGCCCACGCGTCGGATGTTCCCTTTCTGCCCGGAGCGATCACACCGAGCGAGATGATGTCGCTGCGCGAGGAAGGCTATCGGATGATGAAGTTCTACCCGGCCGAGCAGGCCGGTGGCGCATCATTCCTGAAATCGCTGGTTTCGCCGCTTGCTAATATCTGCTTCTGCCCCACAGGCGGGATCACGCCGGCCAACGCAAAAGACTACCTCGCCCTTCCGAATGTCGTGTGCATCGGCGGCTCGTGGATCGCGCCCGATAAGCTGATTGCGGACGGCAAGTGGGACGAAATCGAAGCGCTCGCGCGTGAGGCCGTGGCACTCGCCGCGGCGGCGGGCTGACCTGGAACGCCGTCAGTTCTTGTCGAAACGTGCTACCGAGAGGAACGTCACCGCATTGCCGGTGAAGCGGTTCGGCTGGCCCTGATCGTTGCCGCGGCCGAAGCCGGCGGTATAGACAAGCTGCGGCGCCGAGCGGACATGCGCCACCCGGAACGACGGAGCAACGGTTCCCCGCTCGCTCATTGCGCCCGGAGAGGGGTTAAGCGCCCACTGCGCAACCTGGCGCGGGATGGGCACCATCACCGCCCTCGGATCCGGCCGCGAGTCGCCCGGGCCGGGCTTTGCCGCTTTGGCGGTTGTCCTGACCCCGGTTGCGATGGCGTTCTCCGGTGTTTGGCCATTGTTCGACATCAGCGACAGCCGCTGGGAAGCCGCCGGCGCTGACCCAAGGCGCGCCAGCCTGCGATCGGTGTTTTCCCTCGGACGGCTGACAACGGCTTCGCCGCCGTCGGAAATAGGCGGTGCGCCGTAAGACGGTCCTGAATTGGGCAATGCGGCCAGAACATATTCTCGCGATTCTTCGCCATCAGGCCGTCGGTTCGGCAGAGGCACGAACGCTGCTACCGTAGCGGAGGGGCCTGTCGATGCACTGGCGACGGCAACCTCGACCCCTGTTTCGGGGCCAGCTGCCGGCATTGGCAAACCGCCGGGCACGACCGCCTCGGCTATCTGAACCAGCGCGTCCTGGGTCGGCGCATCCGGTCTGCTGGTGGGCACGGGAATGCCGGCGTCGAGGCTGGCAAGAACCGTCTCGTCTGCAGGCAGAACTGCTTCGTCGACGGCCTCGACAGCCGAGTTCTGCGATGCAGCTGTGTCGCCAAGCGCCAGCAGTTCATTCACGCTCGCGCCGCGCGGCGCGGACTGCGGAAACGGAATCAGGTTGGGCGAAAGCGAGGCCAGAATCGTCTCGGGCGTCGGGTCGGGAACGGCCGGCTCCGCGGCCGCAACAGCCGGCTGCTGCGCTTGCGGGACGGGTGCGCTTGGCCTGACGCTCTCCGCCGTATCTTCTTCCTCGTCGGCGCCGCCGAACAGCGCCGCAAGCAGGCCACGCCGCTGCGTCGGCTCTTCGGCACTTGCCACCTGCACCGTTGCACTGCGCTGCTTGCCCGCCTTGATCGCGGCCATCGCCTGACTGTATCCGGCAAGCGGTTTGCCGTCGGATGGAATGTGTGCCGTTCTGCCGTCGGGGAACAGCGCCATCAGTTCCTGGCGCTTCATGCGCGGCCAGTGCCGTACGCTTCCGACATCGAGATGCACGAACGGCGAGCCTGATCCCGGATAATAGCCGACGCCGCCCCGCTGCATACGAAGCGCCGCCTTGCGCAGGGTGGCGAGGTTGACGCCCGGAATGAAAAAATCGACCGCTTTGCCCAATGTGTGCTGGCTGTTCTTGGCAACGCCGCGGCTGCGGCTGCGCAGCATCGAATTGGTCGCCGGGGAGCGGTAGGCGGAAACCACGTTGATGTAGTCGCGGGCGCCCACCTGACGGTAAACCTCCCAGAGCAGATCGAGCACCCGCGGGTCCATTTTGGTGGACTCATCGCGGCGCCAGTCGCGCAGGAACCGGTTCACCTTGTCGAGGCCGCTCTGAATGTAGCGGCCGTTGCGCTTGTAGGTGATTTCGGCGCGTTCTTTGGTGTGGATGAAATACAGCTTGAGCGTGCGCGTTTCCGCGCTTGCCGTGCCGGCAGCGGACAATACAAGGGCAATGGTAATGAACAGACCCGCCAGGATCCGCTTCATGGCAAACATGCTGGCTCGCCGTCCCCCGAAATTACGCGTGCTCTCAGTCAAACCCGTCGCCTTGCCGGCACAAGATTGTCCCCTTGATACCCGGACCCAGGACGACCCGACTATCCATCGTAATGGTTAATCCAGCCTTATTGAAGCCGGAATGAGGTAACACCATGGCACATTCAAGGCGGAATCCACCCTTCGCGCCTATGGTAAACCAAAGGTTTAGCGCAAATTATCGGATTTTGCCGCGAGCGCAGGCAATTCCGGGCGGAATAGTTAAGACGCCAGCTTGATTGCCCGGCCGGTATCCGGGTCAATGCCAAGCTCCTTGAGCTTGCGATAGAGCGTCGAGCGCCCGATACCGAGCCGCCGCGCGACTTCACTCATTTGGCCGCCATAGTGTTCGACCGCAAGCCGGATCATCTCCGATTCGACATCCGCCAGGGCGCGCACATTGCCCTTGTCATCCAACGCACGAACCGACCCTGCTTCATCCGAAAACATGGTATCGGGCGGCGTGGCAGGCAGCGAAGCGGCTGCCGGCGCCGCAGCCGCAATATTGTCCAGCCGAACCGGCACCGTTTTCGTCGAAAGCTGGATCGTGCCGGTCTGCGCCCTGATCTGCGGAAAGTCGTCCGCTGTCAGCACTTCGCCATCGCACAGCACGACCGCGCGGAAGACGGCGTTTTCCAGCTGCCGGATGTTGCCCGGCCAGTCATAGGCTTCGAGCATGGCAAGCGCATTGGCGGCAATGCCTTTGACGCGGCCGCCGGTTTCGCTTTTGCCAAGCCGCCGGATGAAATGCTGCGTCAGCAGCGGAATATCCTCTGGGCGCTCGCGCAGCGGCGGCACATGGATCGGGAACACGTTCAGCCGGTAGTAGAGATCCTCGCGGAAAAGCCCGTCTTTCACGCGCTGGATAAGGTCTCGGTGCGTAGCCGAAATCAGCCTGATGTCGACGCGGATCGGAGCCCTGGCGCCGACGGCATCCACCTCGCCTTCCTGCACCGCGCGCAGCAGCTTGACCTGCACGTCGAGCGGCAAATCGCCGATTTCATCCAGAAACAGCGTGCCGCTGTTCGCTTCCACGAACTTGCCGACATGTTTTTCGGTGGCGCCGGTGAAGGCGCCTTTCTCGTGGCCGAACAGGATGCTCTCGACCAGATTGTCCGGGATGGCGCCGCAATTTACCGGCACGAACGGCTTGCCGCGGCGTCCGCCGCCGCCCTGGATCGCCCGCGCGACCATTTCCTTGCCGACACCCGATTCGCCCTCGATCAGGATCGGGATGTTCGATGCCGCGGCCTTGCGGCCAAGTCTCAGCACACGTTCCATCACGGGGCTTGCAGCGATCAGGTCGTCAAAAGTCATTGCATGCGAGGACGACACCTTGGCCTGCTTCTGTTTTGCCGCAGTGCCGCGCTGTTCAACCTTGAGGGCGCCCGAAACTGTGGCAACCAGTTTTTCGGGCGAAACCGGTTTCACCACGAAATCGAACGCCCCGGCGCGCATGGCCGATACCACGGTGTCGATGCCGCCCTGCGCGGTCAGCACCACGACCGGATGTTCGAGCCCGCGCTCGCGCATCGCTTCCAGCATGCCGAGACCGCCCATGCCGGGCATCTTGAGGTCGAGCACCACCGCGCCAATATCGTCGCCGCGTGCCTCCAGCGCCTTCAACCCCACCTCGCCGCTGTCGGCCACGACGACGTCGTGGTCCGATTTGGCAAGTGCTGTCTCCAGCAGACGGCGCTGGACTGGATCATCATCGACAACGAGGATTGAGGCGGTCATGTTTCGCTTTGCTAATAGCTTTGATTTGATTCCAGGGTGATTTGGATCATCCTGGCACAGCCCTATAAACAAGGGTTCAAGATTTGCGGTGAACGAATCCTTATCGTCATGGAGTGATTCCCGCCCTCAAGGGTGGATCGGGGAGTTGCATGAAATTTGTTAACAAATCAGCCCAGCGCTCGAACGCTGCGGATGCCGCCCGCGGCGGCTCCAAATCGACGGAACTCGGCGCCCTGCCGGAATGGAACCTGGCAGACCTGTATGCGGGCATGGACGCGCCGGAGCTGAAAAGCGACATGGCGCTCGCCGCCGAGAACGCCGTTTCGTTCGAAAAGCGGTGGAAGGGCAAGTTGCTCGAAGCGGCGGCGGCACCCCACAAGGGTAAACTTGGCAAAGCGCTCAGCGAATTCGAGGAACTGGAGGAGCTTATCGGGCGCATCGCCTCCTATGCGGGGCTCGTTTATGCCGGCGACACGTCGGATCCGCGCCGCACCAAGCTCTACGGCGACGTGCAGGAGAAGATGACGGATGCCTCGGCGCATCTGCTTTTCTTCACGCTCGAACTCAACCAGATCGAGGAAGATGCCATCGAGAAGGCTTTCGAGGCCGACGCCGGATTTGCGCATTACCGGCCGTGGGTCGTCGATCTGCGCAAGGACAAGCCGTACCAGCTTGATGACCGGATCGAGCAGCTTTTCCACGAAAAATCCGTGACCGGACGCGGCGCCTGGAACCGCCTCTTCGACGAAACGATGACCGGCCTACGCTTCGAAGTAGATGGTGCCGAGCAGCCGCTGGAGCCGACACTCAATATGCTCCAGAGCGCCGACCCGGCGGAGCGCAAGAAGGCAGCGGAGGCGCTGGCAGCGACGTTTCGCGACAACATCCGGCTGTTTACGCTGATCACCAATACACTCGCCAAGGACAAGGAAATCTCCGACCGCTGGCGCGGCTTCACGGACATTGCCGATTCCCGCCATCTGGCCAATCGGGTCGAGCCGGAAGTGGTGAACGCATTGGCCAAGGCGGTCCGCGATGCATATCCGCGGCTTTCGCATCGCTATTACGCGATGAAGGCCCGCTGGCTCGGCATGGACCAGATGAACCACTGGGACCGCAACGCACCGCTGCCTGAAACGCCGCAAGCTGCGATCGGTTGGGACGAAGCGAAAAACACGGTGCTGGCTGCCTATCACGGCTTTGCTCCGGAGATGGCCGACATCGCCCGCCGCTTCTTCGACGGCAGATGGATAGATGCGCCGGCAAGGCCGGGCAAAGCACCGGGCGCCTTCGCACACCCGACGGTGCCGTCCGCTCATCCCTACGTGCTTCTGAATTACATGGGTAAGCCGCGTGACGTGATGACACTCGCACACGAGCTTGGGCACGGCGTCCATCAGGTACTGGCCGGTCAGCAGGGCGCGCTGATGTCGGCAACGCCTCTTACCTTGGCCGAGACGGCTTCGGTGTTCGGCGAAATGCTGACGTTCCGCTCGCTGCTCGACGGCACGAAGGAGCGGCGCGAACGCAAGGCGATGCTGGCACAGAAGGTCGAGGACATGATCAACACGGTCGTGCGCCAGATCGCCTTCTACGAGTTCGAGCGCAAGGTGCACACCGAGCGCCGCAATGGCGAACTCACCTCAGATCAGCTCGGCGAATTCTGGCTGGAGGTACAGGCCGAAAGCCTGGGGCCGGCGATCGCGCTGCGGGAAGGATACGAGACCTTCTGGGCCTATATCCCTCACTTCATCCACTCGCCCTTCTATGTCTACGCCTATGCCTTCGGCGACTGCCTAGTGAATTCGCTCTACGCGGTCTACCAAAACGCCGAGCACGGCTTTCAGGACAAGTATTTCGAGATGCTGAAGGCCGGCGGCACCAAGCACCATTCGGAGCTGCTGAAGCCATTCGGGCTCGACGCCTCCGATCCCGCCTTCTGGCAGAAGGGGCTCTCGGTCATCGAGGGACTGATCGACGAGCTTGAAGCGATGGATGGCTAGCCAGTCTTGAGATGACGTCCCGCCCGCCCGACGACCCGGTTGCCAAGGCGCTCGCACTCGACGGCGACGCCGCCCGCATCAAGGACTTCTACCGGGAATGGTCGCGCTCTTATGACGACGATGTCGCCGGCGAGGGCTATCGCGCGCCCGAGATCACTGCCTCCCTGGCACGGCTGGTTCAACTCTCCTGGCTGCGGACAAAACGCGCCGACACGCAGATCATGGATGCGGGCTGCGGCACCGGTCTCGCGGGCATCGCACTGAGAAATGCCGGCTTTGTACAGGTCGACGGTTTCGACATTGCACCTGCAATGACCGAGAAAGCGGAACAGATCGGAGCATACCGGCGCTTGTTGGCGGATATCGATCTGAATGCCGATGATCCGGGCCTTGGCGAGTTTGCCGAAACGTATGACATCGTCACATGCGCCGGCGTTTTCACATTGGGCCATGTCGCGCCGGAAGGCCTGCGCCATCTGTTCGCGCTGTCGCGCAAGGGCGGCTTCGTCATCGTCAGCACGCGCGAGGATTATCTGAAAAAGACGGACTTCCGAGCTTATGCCGGGCAAGTGGAGGAATCAGGCATGGCGGCCCTGACGTTCACGCTGCCCGACGCCAGCTATGTCGGAGACGATAGAGCCGACTACTGGGTTTTCCGCAAATTGCCGGCCTAGACGTCGATGGCTGGCCCGACCCACACACCCTATGACGGTTCGGCCAAGCCGTTCTCCATCGGCCTCAAGCCGCTCGACCCGGCGGAGTGGATCGAGATCGACCGGCACTACCGCGCTCAGCTGGAGGAAAAAGACCGGCTGATCGCCGAGCGCCCGGACGACGTATTCGCCGCGCGGCCGGACACGGATGCCGCGCAGCGCGAAGTGCTCGAAATGGTCGTCGACCATCTGATCCGCGGCCATGCGCGCATCTTTCCGGGTCGCGACGAATGGGACTTTCTGGGCGACCGGCTCCCGCGTTTTCAGTTGCATGGATCGGACGAGCCGCCACTCCAGATTGCCGCCCGTTTCGTGCAGGAAGATCTGGTTCTGATGCGGCGCATGGAAGACGGCTGGCGGCTTGCCGCCGCTTCGCTCTGCTTTCCAAGCTCATGGACGCTTGGAGAAAAGTTCGACCGGCCGCTGGAGCAGATACACAAGCCGGTGCCCGGCTTTGGCCCGGACACGCGCATGGCAACGGTGATCCGGCGCATCTTCGACAATCTGCAGCCCGAAAAACCGGTTGAGCGCTACAACTGGTCTTTGCAGGAAAATGACGAGCTTTATCGGCCGCGAAGCGAGGCGCAAAAGGACGCGCGCCCCGGTAGCTCAACGGGGCCACGTCGCGACATGGCCACCACCTTCATTCGTGTCGAACGCCAGACCCTGCGGAAGCTACCCGTTTCAGGAGATATTCTCTTCACAATCCGCATCTGCCTCGATCCGCTTGCTGTGCTCGCGCACCACCCCGACCGAATGCGCATCGCCGGTTCCTTTGCAGAACAGCTGGACGGGCTCGATACACATCAGCTCGCCTACAAGAACCTAGCGGCCGACCGCGACGCGCTCGCGGCACGGCTGAAGGCGCTCGCAGACGGCTAAGGGATTTCCCCTTTATTGTGACACCCTAATGTGGTTTTAGCGCCTACCTGAACCGGCGCGGGGTGCGCGAATTGAAGCAAGGAGTTTTGTCGATGGCTAAGGCGAAGTGGCCGATACACGGGGAAATCACCGGTCCGATCGTGATGATCGGCTTCGGGTCGATCGGCCGCGGCACGCTGCCGCTGATCGAGCGCCATTTCAACTTCGACAAATCCCGGATGGTCGTGATCGACCCCCGCGACGACGACAAGGCGCTGCTGGACGAGCGCGGCATCCGCTTCATCAAGGAGGCCGTGACCAAAAAGAACTACAAGAAGCTGCTGGGCGACCTGCTCACCGAAGGCGAAGGGCAGGGCTTTTGCGTCAATCTCTCCGTCGACACCTCCTCACTCGACATCATGAAGCTCTGCCGCAAACTGGGCGTACTCTATGTCGACACCGTGGTTGAGCCCTGGCTCGGCTTCTATTTCGACAGCAAGGCCGACAATGCGTCGCGCACAAACTACGCGTTGCGCGAAACGGTGCGTGAGGAAAAACGCAAGAATCCGGGCGGCACCACGGCCGTATCCTGCTGCGGCGCCAATCCGGGCATGGTGTCGTGGTTCGTAAAGCAGGCGCTGGTGAACCTTGCCGCCGATATGAAACTCGACATCAAGACCCCGGCCCCGACCGACCGTGACGGCTGGGCGAAGATGATGAAAAAGCTCGGCGTGAAGGGCGTTCACATTGCCGAGCGCGACACCCAGCGCACCAAACAGCCCAAGCCATTCGACACCTTCTGGAACACGTGGTCGGTGGAAGGTTTCGTCTCCGAAGGCCTGCAGCCGGCGGAGCTCGGCTGGGGCACGCACGAAAAATGGATACCGAAAAACGCCAAGAAACAGAAGAAGGGCAACAAGGCCGCGATCTTCCTGGAACAGCCGGGCGCCAACACACGCGTCCGCACCTGGTGCCCGACGCCCGGCGCTCAATACGGTTTCCTCGTTACACACAACGAGTCCATCTCGATCGCCGACTTTTTCACCGTACGCGACAAAAAGGGCAAGGTGACCTACCGTCCGACCTGTCACTACGCTTATCATCCCTGCAACGACGCGGTGCTTTCGCTGCACGAGATGTTCGGCGATGCAGGCAAAGCGCAGCCCGTCTTTCACGTGCTGGACGAGAACGAACTGGTCGATGGCATCGACGAACTCGGCGTGCTGCTCTACGGCCATAAGAAAAACGCCTATTGGTACGGTTCGCAGCTGTCTGTGGAGGAGACGCGCCAGATCGCGCCCTACCAGAACGCCACCGGCCTGCAAGTGACCTCCGCGGTGCTCGCCGGCATGGTTTGGGCGCTTGAAAATCCGGAGGCCGGCATCGTCGAAACCGACGAAATGGACTTCAAGCGCTGTCTTGAAGTTCAGATGCCATATCTTGGCCCCGTCAAGGGATACTATTCGGACTGGACACCGCTCGACGGCCGGCCGGGTCTTTTTCCTGAGGACATCGACACATCCGACCCGTGGCAATTCAGGAACATTCTCGTAAGATAAGCACAGGCTGTGTTCGGGACGCTGGTATTTTCCGGCAAAACGGCACAGAAGCGGCAGATTGCGATACCCAGCGAGGAGACAAAGTCGTGAAACTTAATACGGGCTTGTTGGCGGCCGTTGCCGTCCTCACTACCGGTATCGTCGTTGCGGGCTGCACCGGCACAGGCTATCGCCGGCCAATGCCGGGAGTTGCTGCAGCGCCAGCGACTTCAGGCATCGAAGGCGCATGGCTCGATCAGGCCGGCACTGGCGTGACCAACTTCTTCAACGGCCGCTTTGAAACCTTCGCGACCGATTCCGGGCAGAAACTTTCCGAAGGCACGTACCGGTTCCGAGACCAGGTTCTGGTCGAAATCACCGGCATCTCCATCATCAGGCAGAGCCCGGTAGCCTTCAATTGCTCGGTCGCAAGCACCAGCCAGCTCAATTGCACTGCATCCAGCGGCCAGCAGTTCATCCTGACCCGGCGCGCAAACACGATCAGCTGACCATCCGGCTCGGCAACGGGACGTTCGGGCGATGCTGATCGTTCTCGGCATCGTCCTTCTCCTGTCTGTCACTTTGCTGCCGCAACTGCTGGTACGCCGCATCATCAAGAAACATGGCGCTGACCGGCCGGATCTGCCGGGTACCGGAGGCGAGCTCGCGCGTCATCTGCTCGACCGGTTCGGCCTCGAAACGATCACAGTCGAAGAAACCGACCTCGGCGACCACTACGATCCGGATGCCAGAGCCGTACGGCTTCTCAAGCAGCATCATGACGGCAGGTCGCTTTCTGCCGCAGCGGTAGCAGCCCACGAGGTCGGCCATGCGCTTCAGCATGCCCGTGGCGAACGCATGCTCGCATGGCGTCAGCGGCTTGCGAAACTCGCTATGGCCACCGACCGCATCGCTTCGGTGTTCTTTATCGCTGCGCCGGTTCTTGCGATCCTGGCACGCACGCCGCTGGCTTTCGCAGCCCTGGTTGCCGTGGGCCTGGCGCTGATGTCTGTACGTGTCATCGTCAATCTCGTCACCTTGCCGGTCGAATTCGATGCAAGTTTCGGCAAGGCCCTGCCCATCCTCCAGGAAGGCAAATATCTGAACGAGAACGACATGCCTGCCGCCAAATCCGTGCTGCGCGCTGCGGCCTTCACTTATGTCGCATCCGCACTGGTTTCTCTCATCAACCTTGCGCGCTGGATACGCGTGCTGCGATAACAGGCAAAAAACGCTCCGGGAGGATCGATGACCGTCAATTACGACGAGTTGGAGTGCCGTGCGCCGCAGGATCGGGAGGCCGATCTCTTTGCACGGCTTCCGGGCTTTCTGGTGCAAGCGGCGAAGGACGCACCTGGCCTCGGCAACTGGCTCAAAGGCCACGACCTGGCATCGGTCAACTCACGCGAAGCGCTGGCCAGCCTGCCGGTCCTGCGCAAGGCAGAACTGATGGAGCGCCAGCAGGCAGACCCGCCCTTTGGCGGCTTTGCCAATCTTTCGTCCATTGCGGGCAGCCGTGTCTTTGTTTCCCCCGGTCCCATCTGGGAACCGCAGGGCCTGGCGGCCGACGCCTGGCAGTCGGCCCGCGCGTTTTATGCTGCCGGCATCCGCCCAGGCGATGTCGTGCACAACGCCTTCTCCTACCATTTGACCCCGGGCGGCTTCATTCTGGACGAAGGTGCACGCGCACTGGGCTGCACCGTATTTCCGGCCGGTGTGGGCAACACCGAAATGCAGGTCGACGCGGCCGCTGCGCTGAAACCCCATGTCTACTGCGGCACACCGGACTTCCTTAAAGTCATGCTCGACAAGGCCGGCGAGATGGGGCGCGACCTGTCTTCCTTCCGGCTGGGGCTCGTCTCTGGCGGAGCCTTGTTTCCCTCTTTGCGCGACCACTATCGCGACAGCGGCATCTCCGTACTGCAATGTTATGCTACCGCCGAGTTCGGCGTCATCGCGTATGAGGCGGCGGATGCCGACGGCAATCCGCACCCCGGCATGGTGCTCAACGAAAACCTGATCCTCGAAATCGTCCGTCCCGGCACCGGCGATCCGGTTGCCGACGGCGAGGTCGGCGAGGTTGTGGTGACAAGCTTCAACGAAGCCTACCCGATGGTGCGGCTTGGCACCGGCGATCTGTCGGCCGTGCTCCCGGGCGCCTCGCCCTGCGGCCGCACCAACACACGCATCAAGGGCTGGATGGGCCGCGCCGACCAGCGCACGAAGATCAAGGGCATGTTCGTTGACCCGAAGCAGATCGCTGAAGTGGCGAAGCGCCATCCCGAAATCGGCAGGGCGCGTCTTGTCGTGAGCCGCGACGGCGAACGCGATGCGATGACGCTGCAGGTCGAGCCCATTAGCGGGACCGACCCCGATGCCGCAGTTATCGGTGAAGCGCTGCGCGAAATCACCAAGCTCGGCGGCCGGGTACAGGTAGTACAGCCGGGCTCGCTGCCCAATGACGGCAAAGTCATCTCCGACGAACGCGACTACGCGGGCTAGGCTGCGCTCGATTGCGCTTGCATGCCCAGTCGGACAGTGTGAACATGCCGGCAAACAACGATAGAAAAACCGTCAAAAAGGCGGGCTATTGAGACACGGATTCGAGTTTCACGGGAGATCATGACATGAAGAGAATTGCGAGCCTAGCGGCGCTTTCGGCATCGGCATTCGCGCTGTCGGCGCAGGCCTCCTTTGCCGACTACACGCTCAACATCATGCACATCAACGATTGGCACTCGCGCATTGAGTCGATCAACAGGTTCGATTCCACCTGTTCGACCGAGGATGAGGGCGAAGGCAAATGCTTTGGCGGCGCGGCAAGGCTCGTGACGGCAGCCCGCGACTACCGCTCCGCGCATGACGGCCAGAACGTGATCTTCCTGAACGCGGGCGACAACTTCCAGGGCACGCTTTTTTACACCACCTACAAAGGTGCTGCCGAAGCCGAGTTTCTGAACATGATGGGCACCGACGCCATGGCCGTCGGCAACCACGAATTCGATGACGGCGAGGAAGGCCTCGCAACCTTCCTCGACACGGCGAAATTTCCGGTCCTGTCTGCCAACGTGAAGGTCGATGGCATGTCGGTGCTGGGCGACCGGGTCAAGGCGTACACCGTGCTTGAAGTGGGCGGCGAAAAAATCGGCATCGTAGGTGCCGTCGCCAACGATACCGACGAGCTGTCCTCGCCGGGCGAACATGTCATGATCGAGGAAGATGTCGCATCGATAACCGCGGCTGTGAAGGCGCTGGCCGGCGAAGGTGTCAGCAAGATCATCGCGCTCACCCATGTCGGCTACCCGCGCGATCTGGAAGCAATTGCGAAGATTCCGGGCGTCGATGTGGTTGTCGGCGGCCACTCCAACACGCTGCTGTCCAACACCTCGGACCGTGCTGCTGGTCCCTACCCGACCTGGGTGGACAATCCGCTCGGTTACAAGGTGCCGGTCGTGCAGGCTTACGCCTACTCGAAATATCTGGGCGATCTGGAAGTCACCTTCTCCGACATCGGGATCGTTACGGAAGCCACCGGCGAGCCGATCCTGCTCGATGCCTCCGTGGCCCCCGATGAAGCGGTGCTTGCTCGCATTCAGGAGCTTGGAGCGCCGATCGAAGAGCTCAAGAACCAGGTGGTTGCCGACGCGGCAGACGCCATCGACGGCAGCCGCGATAACTGCCGCGCCAGGGAATGCCAGATGGGCAATCTGGTGACCGACGCCATGCTGGCACGCACCAAGGACCAGGGCGTCCAGTTCGCCATCACCAATGGCGGCGGCTTGCGCGCATCGATCGACAGCGGCGAAGTCACCATGGGCGAGGTGCTCACGGTTCTGCCCTTCCAGAATACGCTGGCGACCTTTGAGCTCAAAGGCGCTGATGTCGTAGCGTCCATCGAAAGCGGCCTCAGCCAGATCGAGGAAGGCGCCGGCCGCTACCCGCAGGTTTCAGGCCTGCGCTACACATACGATCCCGCGGGCGCAGCAGGCGAAGGCCGCGTGATCTCGGTTGAGGTCGACAATGGCGGAACCTGGGCGCCGATCGACCCCGACGCCACCTATCTGATCGCTACCAACAACTTCATGCGCAGCGGCGGCGACGGTTATGAGCTCTTCGGCTCGAACGCCACCAATGCGTATGACTACGGTCCGGGCCTGGAGCAGGTGGTTGCCGACTATCTGGCCGCCAACAGCCCATACACGCCTTATCTCGACGGCCGCATCTCCGAAGGCAAGGCCATGATGGAGGAGATGGAGAAAACCGAAGAGATGACGGACGAAAAGGCCGCCGAAGGGACCATGGAAGACAAATCCATGGAAAAGACAGAGGTGGCGATGGCCAAGGATGGCGGCGAGGCTGCAATGGCCGAAGGCGGCATGCATGAGGTCATGGCTGGCGACAATCTCTGGAACCTGGCCAAGCAGTATTATGGCGACGGCACCAAGTGGATGATGATCATGGAAGCCAACCCGGACATCAACCCGAAGAACCTGTTGATCGGCTCCAAGCTGAACGTGCCGGTCGCGAACTGACGCGGCCAACCATCCGAACACGAAGGGCGGGCATTGTCCCGCCCTTTCCCTTCACCAGGTGCGGCACAGCGGCCCGTTGAATTGAACGGTTCATTGTCTACCTTGCAGATCAAGCAAGGAGAGAATTCATGAACCCAGCCGACAATGGCAGTGCCGGCGCCGACAAGGCGTTGGGACCGCTGCCGGACAACCACCCGCCGGTGAGGATCGGTAAGATCGGCGTATTGCTGGTCAATCTGGGTACGCCGGACGGAACGGACACGGCATCGGTGCGGCGCTACCTGCGCGAATTCCTTTCCGACCCGCGTGTCATTGAACTCAACAAGCTGATCTGGAATCCGATCCTGTACGGCGCGGTGCTGACCACCCGGCCGCCGAAAACGGCGGCGAACTACAAGAAGATATGGAACACCGAGCGCGACGAATCTCCGCTTCGCACCATCACGCGCGGCCAGGCGCAGAAACTGGCATCGGTATTCGCCAACGAGCCGCGTATCCGCGTCGAATGGGGCATGCGCTACGGCAATCCGTCGATCCGCAGCGCCGTCGACCGCCTCATCGCGGAAGGCTGCGACCGTATTCTCTCGGTGCCGCTTTATCCGCAATTTTCCGCGACAACGACCGCGACCGCGAACGACCAGCTCTACCGCGCGCTGATGAAAATCAGGCACATGCCGACGGTCAGAAGCACGCCGCCCTACCACGACGAGCCGGCCTACATCGATGCTCTGGCGGCTTCGATCGAGCGGCATCTGGCATCGCTCGACTTCGAGCCCGAAATCGTGCTCGCTTCCTATCACGGCATCCCGAAGGCCTATTTCGAGAAAGGCGACCCCTATCACTGCCACTGCCTGAAGACGTCGCGGCTGCTGCGCGAGCGCCTCGGGTGGAGCGAAGACCGGCTGATGACAACGTTCCAGTCGCGCTTCGGCGCGCAGGAATGGCTGCAGCCATACACTGACAGGACTGTCGAAAAACTGGCCGCAGACGGCGTGAAGCGCATCGCAATCGTCAACCCCGGCTTCTCCGCGGATTGCATCGAGACGCTCGAGGAGATCGACGGCGAAGTGCGCGAGATTTTCATCCACGCAGGCGGCGAGAAGTTTGCCCACATCCCTTGTCTAAACGACAGCGAAGAAGGAATGGCAGTGATCGAGAACCTGGTGCGGCGCGAGCTCGGCGGCTGGCTCTAGCTCCCGCCTTGGCCCCACCGGAATTGTATCGCCCGCCACACCGACCTACATCTAATCATATCGAGAATCGTGCTAGGTAGTCGGCCTTGCGCGCAACACCTATGGAGACCGGCATGCTTTTCTCAGGCTTTGATATCGTCATTGCGGTGCTTGTGCTTCTGGTCCTGCTGCTGATCTTTGCCGGTATCAAGACGATCCCGCAGGGTTTCAACTATACGGTCGAGCGGTTTGGCCGCTACACCCGCTCCCTCACACCCGGTCTCAACATCATCGTTCCGTTCATCGACCGCATTGGCGCCAAGATGAACATGATGGAACAGGTGCTGGATGTCCCCACCCAGGAGGTGATCACCCGCGACAACGCCATCGTGGCGGTCGACGGCGTGGCATTCTATCAGGTGCTGAACGCCGCTCAGGCCGCCTACCAGGTGTCGGGACTGGAAAACGCCATCCTCAACCTGACCATGACCAACATCCGTTCCGTCATGGGCTCGATGGACCTCGACGAGCTTCTTTCCAACCGCGACGCCATCAACGAGCGGCTGCTGCGGATCGTCGACGAAGCCGCCAATCCTTGGGGCATCAAGATGACCCGCGTCGAGATCAAGGACATCAACCCGCCGGCCAATCTGGTGGAATCGATGGCCCGCCAGATGATGGCCGAGCGCAACAAGCGCGCCCAAATCCTGGAAGCCGAAGGTCTGAAACAGGCACAGGTGCTGGAAGCCGAAGGCCGCAAGGAAGCCGCATTCCGCGACGCAGAGGCACGCGAACGTGCGGCCGAAGCCGAAGCCCGCGCTACGCAGGTCGTGTCCGACGCGATTGCGCAGGGCGATGTGCAGGCGATCAACTACTTCGTGGCGCAGAAATACACCGAGGCACTCGCCAAGATCGGCACCGCAAACAACGGCAAGATTGTCTTGATGCCGTTCGAGGCTTCATCGCTGATCGGCACACTTGGCGGCATCGGCTCCATCGCCAAGGACATGTTCGGCGACAATGGGCCCGGCACCGGGACTGCCCGCCCCTCGCGGGCGCGCCCGCCGGTCACTGGCCCTGCCCAGACCGACGAGTAAACGGCTATGATCGCCTCCGCCTTCGCCGAACTCGGCCCCTGGAACTGGATGGTTCTGGGGTTCCTTCTGCTCGCCGCTGAAATCGTCCTGCCCGGCGTGTTTCTGCTTTGGATCGGCATTGCGGCCATTTTGGTCGGTACCTTGTCGCTGCAGTTCTGGGGTTATGCATTCTGGTCCTGGCAGGTTCAGGTACTGGTGTTCCTCGTGTTGGCCGTGGCATCGGCCTATGTCGGCAAGAAGCTCATGGCTGCAACGCAGGGCGACAGCGACGAACCCTTGCTGAACCGGCGCGGAGAGCAACTCGTCGGCCGCACCGCCACGCTCCATGAGGCGATCACCGAGGGGCATGGCCGTATTCGCCTCGACGATACGACATGGCGGGTAACGGGTCCGGATCTGCCGACCGGCACGCGCGTGCGTGTAGTCGCCGCCGACGGCGGCAATCTGGTTGTCGAGACCGCCAACTGAGCCGTTCATTCTGGCGGTCGCGCGATCGTCCTGTCCTTGGCGTTCACCCGAAAATCAACGCTCCGTTAACCATCGCTGTTTACGGTTCGGCAAGGATTGGCGCTTTGCGGCGCTGAAAGAACAGAAGTCGCCGAGGAAGCAGTCTGGTGACGAGGTCGCGCGTCAGGCCCATCGACAATTCAGCATGCAGCATTTCTGCCATCGCGACCGCCGTCGCGCTCGGCTGGGCAGCCTTCTTTGCGACGAGCGCCGCCGCCCAGGAAAACACCACGCTGCGCGGTGCTATCGCCACCGAGGAAAACGGCATGGCACCGCTGCCGAGTACCCGGCCCCGATTTGCCGAGCGCAGCACTGAGCTGCCGCAGGCGACATCAGCGCCGCGCTATCGTCCCGTCAGTGAAGGAGCTTTGCCTGACGAGGCCCCCGAAGCCGAACTCGACGGCTATGTCGAACCCGGCGCGATCGCGACCAACGACCTCACCGCGGCGCGTACGGTGCGCCGGCGCAGCACGGCGGATAGAGCCGACACCGGCCAGGAAGAGCAAAGCCCAGCGGCTCGCAGCCAGACCGCCGGAGAACGGCTCGTCGGGGAAGAACAGGCCGACGATACGACGCTGACAACCGGCACCGTCCGCACCGGCAGCGCCATCGCTGGCGACGAGGAGCGTAACACGGCGGCGCGCGTGTCGTCGGAAAGGGTCGGCGCGATCGAAGCGATCCCGGCCGAACAGCAAGACGACCCATATGCCGCGCCCGGCATCAGAATTGGTTCGTTCCTGCTGCGCCCGACGCTTAGCCAGGGCATTGAATGGACCTCCAACAACCAGTCGACGGCGGGCGGCAGCTCTGACTTTCTGTCGTCCACCAATCTGAATATCGAGGCGGCATCGCAGTGGTCGCGCCATTCTGCGACCTTGTCGCTCGACGGCACCTACCGCACTTCGATCACCGGAACCGGCTTTTCCGAGTTCACCGGCAGCGCCGATGCAGCCGGCGTCGTCGATGTTGGCAACGATTATCGCGTTAACGCCGGCGCCGGCTATTCGCGCGGGCCGGAAGCGGCCACCTCACCCACGGTCCTCTCCGGCACAGCAGGCCGGGCGCTGCGCCAGACGCTGACAGGCACTCTCGGCGTGGAAAAACATGCCGGCAAGCTGCGCGCCTCGCTTACAGGCGAAGTCGCCCGCAATACGTATGGCAACGCGACGCTTTCGGGCGGCGGCACCCTTTCCCAGGCCGATCGCAACAACACGCTTTATTCGGCAACGCTGCGCGGCGGCTATGAAATCTCGCCAGCGCTGGTGCCGTTTATCGAGCTCGAATACGGGCGCAGGAACTACGACCAGCGGCTCGACAGCGGCGGTTTCGCCCGGTCCGCCAACATATTCGGAGCCCGCGGCGGCGTTGAGTTCGACCTGGGCGAAAAGCTCAACGGCGAGGTTTCCGCCGGCTGGCTTGGCGAAACGATCGACGATTCGCGGCTTGCATCGATTTCGGCCCTGTCCGTCGATGCCCAGATCAACTGGTCGCCCATGCGGGGCACCATTGTTGCGCTGAATGCGGGGACCGAAGTAGAAGGCTCCACCAACCCGGCATCGTCGGGCTCCGTGCTTTACGATGCGTCCGTCTCGCTCACGCGCCAGATGCGCGCCAACCTGACCGGAACGGCGACGTTGGGCGCCGGGTGGAGGCGTTACGCGGCAAGTGCCGACCGGGACCTCACGCTCAACGGTGAGCTCAGCCTGACCTGGTGGCTGAACAGGTTTGCCGGCGTCACCGGCAGAGCTTCGCATGAACGCGTTTCAAGCAATGTTGCCGGGCGCGGATCTCAGACCAGTACCGTGTTCCTGGGGCTTACGCTGCGGCGCTAGCCGCACGATACCTAGGCGCGGGAGCGTTTCCGGGAAAGACCTGCGGCCTCGCTGAGCAGGCCAGCGAGATTTCCGCCGATGCGCTCGCGCATATCCTCTCTCTGCAGCGCAAATGCAAGATTTGCCTCGACAAACCCCTCCGGCGAGCCGCAGTCGAAAGCACGGCCCGAATATGGGTAAGCAAAGAAATCCTGCTTGTCCTTCAGCTTGAGCATACCGTCGGTCAGCTGGATTTCGTTGCCGGCGCCGCGCGCCTGATTGGCAAGGATGGAGAATATCTCCGGCTGCAGGATATACCGGCCGTTGAGATAGAAATTGGAAGGAGCTTTGCCTTTCGCCGGCTTCTCCACCATCTCGGTGATCTCGAAGCCGTCTCCGGTGGCACGTCCGCGACCGACGATGCCGTATTTGTGCGTCTCCGACGGGTCGCACTCCTGCACCGCGACGACATTGCCGCCGGTTTTTTCGTACAGCCCGATCATCTGCGCCATGCAGCCCGGGTCCGATTGCATGATCATGTCGGGCAGAAGCAGTGCAAACGGTTCGTTGCCGACGAGTTCGCGGGCGCACCATACGGCATGGCCGAGACCGAGCGGTTTCTGCTGCCGTGTGAAGCTTGCCTGGCCGGGCGCCGGCTGCATTCGCTGCAGGTCGCCGAGCACATGGTCCTTACCGCGCTGCGCAAGCGTATCGTAGAGTTCGACCTGGACGTCGAAATGGTCTTCGATAACGCCCTTGTTGCGCCCGGTGACGAAAATGAAATGCTCGATGCCGGCTTCCCGGGCCTCCTCGACCACGTAGTCGATTACCGGCCGGTCGACGACCGGCAGCATTTCTTTCGGAATCGCCTTGGTGGCCGGCAGGAAACGCGTTCCCAAACCCGCCACGGGAAACACCGCCTTGCGTACTCTGGTCATCGTTTTGAGCCCCGCTCTCCCGTTAATACCGGCCTGGGACACTTTCACGCCGGAATTGACGAATATTGAACGCACGGGGCAGTCGGTTCCCCCAAGAGGGCGTTCAGGCACGATTAGTATGACTTCCTGTGTAGTTTGGTAAACTGTTTCCTAACCGCAATCGGCGAATGATGGTTCTTTCAGCATATCGAAGGAGGCTGACAATGAACGCCCAGGCGATCTCGGTTGCCGCAACACGTGTCGCAGCTGCAATAGGATTGTTCCTTGCGCTTGCGATGAGCGAAGCCGCCGCTGACGCTGGATTTCAGCGCTGGGTATCGCAGTTCCGCTCGGTTGCAGCCAAAAGCGGCATCAACGGAAACACATTCGACCGCGCATTTCGCGGCGTAACCGCACCCGACCCCGAGGTGCTCGAGAAAGCCCGGTACCAGCCGGAATTCCGCGCCGAGGTCTGGGAGTATTTCGACAACCGGGTCAACGAAAGCGCCATCACCATCGGACGCCAGCTGGCACGGCAGTGGAAGCCGTGGCTCGATCACATCGAAGCCAAGTTCGGTGTCGACCGCCACATCCTCCTCGCAATCTGGTCGATTGAATCCAACTATGGCGAAATCCTCAAGAACGACCGTGTGATGCGCAATGCGGTACGCTCGCTGGCAACGCTCGCCTATGCCGACAAGCGACGCGCGAAATATGCCCGCCAGCAGCTCATCGCGGCGCTGAAAATCCTGCAGCGCGGCGACATCGACGTTTCGCATCTGACCGGCTCATGGGCGGGCGCGCTGGGCCACACCCAGTTTATCCCAACCAGCTATGAGGCTTATGCAGTCGATGTAGATGGAGATGGACGCCGCGACATCTGGAATTCCATTCCCGATGCGCTGGCGACGGCCGCAAACCTGCTGGCCCGCAACGGCTGGCGCACCGGCCACACATGGGGCTACGAGGTCTCGCTGCCGGGCGGGCGCAAATTCCCCGGCGGATCGATGAGCCTCGACCGCTGGGCTTCGATCGGCGTCGTGCGCGCCAACGGCAAGGACTTCCCCCGCGGTGGCGACAATGCCGAACTGAAGGTCCTGCAGGGCCGCGACGGCCCGGCTTTCCTGATGACCAAGAACTTCTTCGTTCTGAAGCGCTATAACAATGCCGACAAATATGCGCTTGCCGTTGGCCTCCTTGCCGACGAAATTGCCGGTTATTCGGGTCTCCAGCGAGACTGGAACAGGCCTTTCACGCGGCTGACATCGTCAGAGACCGAGGAGTTGCAGCGCCGACTTTCCGCACTGGGTTATTACAATGGCCCGATTGATGGAAAGATCGGCAGCGGTTCCCGCGACGCGATAAAGGCACTCCAGAGCCGGCTGGGCTTGACGCAGGACGGGCACCCCAGCAAAGAAGTTCTTTCGACCCTGCGTAGGTACTAACGGAGTGCGGAATTGGGCCACAGGCGCCTGCCGAAGAAATCGGGGATCAGGCTAACCATCGCATTGTTTGCGGCGCTGATTGCGTTCGCCCAGCTTCTGGTCATGTATTCCGCGCCGGCACTGGCGCAGGAGCGGCGCACGCTGTTCGATGTCCTCTTCGGGGGCAAGAAGATCGAACGAACCGAGCGTACAGCGCCGACACGCAATAGCGGGACGCAGCGAACATCCAATGTCGTCCGCGTGCCTGAACCGGAAGCTGTCGACAAACAGGAAAACGCCCGCGTCATTCTGGTTGTCGGCGACTTTCTGGCCGATGGGCTCGCGGAAGGCCTCGTCACGGCCTACGCCCAGTCTCCGGGCATCCGTATAGTGTCGATCACCAGCGGCTCTTCTGGCCTGGTCAGAGACGACTATTACGACTGGCCGGCGGCGATCGGACCGATCATCGAGGAACAAAAGCCTTCGTTGGTCATCGTCATGGTCGGCTCCAACGATCGCCAGCAGCTTCTTGTTGAAGGCAGCCGCGAGAAGGTGCGCAGCGCCAAATGGACTGAGGAATACGGTGCACGCGCCGGACGCCTGGTGAAGGAAATCCGAGACCGCGGATTGCCGCTTTTCTGGGTCGGCCTGCCCTCATTCAAATCCAGCTCCATGAGCAATGACATGCTCGCTTTCAACGATGTCTTCCGTGGCGTCGTTGAGGGCGCTGGCGGCCAGTTCATAGATATCTGGGATGGCTTCGTGGACGAAAACGGTGCCTTTTCTTCCGTCGGCCCCGATATGAACGGGCAGCGGGTACGACTGCGTGGCTCGGACGGCATCAACCTGACGCGCGACGGCAAACGCAAGGTCGCGTTTTATGTCGAGCGGCCGCTCAACCGGCTGCTGGGGTCGGCCGCGGGCGCAGGCGTGGCAAGCCTTGGTCTGGAGCCGCTGACGCCTCTCGACATTGCGCCCGAGGAGATCCCCGAGATCACCCGCACCAGCCCGGTGGCGCTTGGCGGCGCGGAACTGGACGGCGGCGACAGCCTGCTTGGAGCCGCGGGAACTCAGCTCAGGCGCGAGCCGCGGACCCCGGGCGAGAAACTCTCAATGGAAGGTATTGCGCCGCCGCCGAGGGAAGGACGCGCCGATAATTTCTCCGCTCCGCCTTATGCGGCCGTGCCTGGCGCACCCACGGATGCGACTGAGACCACAACGTCGATCAACCGCTGACGCCTAGCGCGGCAGCAGCGTCGTGCCCATCAGGAACTCGTCGATTGACCGCGCCGCCTGCCGGCCCTCGCGGATCGCCCACACCACCAGCGACTGGCCGCGGCGCACATCGCCGGCTGCAAACAGCTTGTCGACGCTTGTCCGGTAATCGACTTCGTTGGCGACCACATTGTGCGACCGCCGCGCGTCCTGCGCCATTTCAAGCCGGTCGCCGAGATTGCCGGCAAATCCGCCTTCAGGCACACCTGCGAAGCCGATGGCGATGAATGCGAGGTCGGCGCGAATGAAGAACTCGGTGCCTTCTACGGGCTTGCGCTTCTCGTCGACCTCACAGCACTTCACCGCGGTGAGTTCGCCGTCTTCGCCAACAAATTCGAGCGTAGCGACCTGAAACTCGCGCTGCGCGCCCTCAGCCTGCGAAGACGAAGTACGCATCTTGGTCGCCCAGTAGGGCCACACGGTGAGCTTGTCTTCCTTCTCCGGCGGCTGCGGGCGGATGTCGAGCTGCGTGACACGGACGGCGCCCTGGCGGAATGCCGTGCCGACACAGTCGGATGCCGTGTCGCCGCCGCCAACGACCACCACATGCTTGCCGCCGGCGACAATGGGCTCCGACGGCCATGCGACCGACTGGATGTCCTCGTTGGCCACCCGCCGGTTCTGCTGCACCAGATAAGGCATCGCGTCATGGACGCCGTGCAGGTCGACGCCGGGAATACCGGCAGGGCGCGGCTTTTCGGAGCCGCCGCAATAAAGCACCGCATCGTATTCGGCGAGCAGTTCGTCCACCGGTTTGTCGACGCCGACATTGACCCCGCAATGGAAAGTCACGCCCTCGCCCTGCATCTGCTCGACGCGGCGATCGATATAGTGCTTCTCGATCTTGAAGTCGGGAATGCCGTAGCGCATCAGCCCGCCGGGGCGGCTCTCGCGCTCATAGACATGGACCTCGTGGCCGGCGCGCCCAAGCTGCTGGGCCGCTGCCATGCCGGCGGGCCCGGAACCTACAACGGCAACCTTCCTGCCTGTCTGCTTCTCCGCCGGGTAAGGCCGCACATAGCCTGTCTCATAGGCTTTGTCGGCGATCGCCTGTTCAATGGTCTTGATGGCGACCGGAATGTCCTCAAGGTTCAGTGTGCAGGCTTCCTCGCAAGGCGCAGGGCAAATCCGGCCGGTCCATTCGGGGAAATTGTTGGTCGAATGCAGGTTGCGGATCGCCGCATCCCAGTCGCCCGCATATATCAGGTCGTTCCAGTCGGGTATCTGATTGTGCACCGGGCAACCGTTCGGGCCATGGCAGAACGGGATTCCGCAATCCATGCAGCGGGCGGCCTGTTTCTCCACCTCGCTGTCCGACATCGGCAGCGTGAATTCGCGAAAATGCCGGATGCGGTCAGCCGCAGGCTGGTACTTGTGCACCTGCCGGTCGATCTCGAGAAAGCCTGTAACCTTGCCCATCATTCAATTCCGTCATTCGTATCCCAGCCGCCACGCGCCGGAACAATCTGTGTCCGTAGGTTCTGTTTCGGCTACTCCGCCGCGAGCCCCATTCTTTGGCGCTCCATCTCCTGCAACGCGCGCCGGTATTCGATCGGCATGACTTTGCGGAACTTCGGCCGGAAATCGGCCCAGTTGTCGATGATGTTTCGGCCGCGCTCGGAGCCGGTGTAGCTCACATGGTTCGAGATCAGCTGGAACAGCCGTTCTTCGTCATGGCTCGTCATGTCGCCATCGACGGATACCCTGCCCTTGTAATCGAGGTCGCCGCCATGATGGTGAAGCTTTTCCATCATGTCGTCTTCCTCGGGCACCGGCTCAAGCTCGACCATGGCCATATTGCAGCGCTCTGCGAAATCGCCCACCTCGTCGAGCACATAGGCAACGCCGCCCGACATGCCGGCCGCGAAATTGCGGCCTGTCTGGCCGATGACGACCACGATACCGCCCGTCATGTACTCGCAGCCATGGTCGCCCACGCCTTCAACGACGGCGATGGCGCCCGAATTACGAACCGCAAAACGCTCGCCCGCGACGCCGGCGAAATAGCACTCGCCTTCGATTGCGCCATAGAGGACGGTGTTGCCGACAATGATCGACTGATCCGCTTTTGTTTTGGCCTTTGCCGGCGGGCGTATGACGATCCGGCCGCCTGAAAGGCCCTTGCCGACATAGTCATTGGCTTCACCCTCCAGACTGAACGACACGCCGCGCGCCAGAAAGGCACCGAACGACTGTCCGGCCGTCCCGGTAAGGCGGACATGGATCGTATCGTCGCGCAGGCCCTTGTGCCCGAAGCGCTTGGCAACCGCGCCCGACAGCATGGCACCCGCCGAACGGTCGGTGTTGCGTATCTGTGCATCGATTTCCACCGGCTCGCGCGCCGTAAGTGCCGGAGCGGCCTGGTCGATCAGCTTGCGGTCCAGAACATCGTCAATCGGATGCTTCTGGCGCTGCGTCCAGCGCGTTTCCTCTTCCGCTGCCTCCGGCTTGAAGAACAGCTTCGAGAAGTCGAGGCCTTTCGCCTTCCAGTGCTCGACCATCGCTTCCTTTTCGAGGAGCTCGGAATGTCCGATGATTTCGTCGAGGTTGCGGAAGCCCATCTTCGCCAGCAGCACCCGCACCTCTTCGGCAACAAAGAAGAAGTAGTTGATGACGTGTTCGGGCGTTCCCTTGAAACGCTTCCTGAGCACCGGGTCCTGCGTGGCAACACCGACCGGGCAGGTGTTCAGGTGGCACTTGCGCATCATGATGCAGCCCGCTGCGATCAGCGGGGCGGTCGAGAAGCCGTACTCGTCGGCCCCAAGCAGCGCTCCGATGATGACGTCCCGACCGGTGCGCAAACCGCCATCGACCTGTAGAGCGATGCGGCTGCGCAGTCCGTTGAGAACAAGTGTCTGATGCGTTTCGGCTAGGCCCATTTCCCAGGGGCTGCCGGCATGTTTGATCGACGTCATCGGCGAGGCACCGGTACCGCCGTCATAGCCGGCGATGGTGATATGGTCGGCCCGCGCCTTGGCTACACCCGCCGCAACCGTTCCAACGCCCACCTCGGAGACGAGTTTCACGGAAACGTCGCCTGTCGGGTTGACGTTCTTCAGGTCGAAGATGAGCTGCGCCAGATCCTCGATCGAATAGATGTCGTGGTGCGGCGGCGGCGAAATCAGGCCCACGCCCGGGGTTGAATGCCGGGTCTTGGCGATCGTGGCGTCGACCTTGTGGCCCGGCAGCTGGCCGCCCTCGCCGGGCTTCGCACCCTGCGCCACCTTGATCTGCATCATGTCCGAATTGACGAGATATTCCGCCGTGACGCCGAAACGCCCGCTGGCGATCTGCTTGATGGCGGAACGCTCCGGGTTCGCTTTGCCATTGGGCAGTGGCATGAACCGGTCTGGCTCTTCGCCGCCCTCACCCGTGTTGGACTTGCCGCCGATGGCGTTCATGGCACGCGCCAGCGTAGTGTGCGCTTCGCGGCTGATAGCGCCAAACGAGATGGCACCCGTCGAAAACCGCTTCACGATCTCAACCGCAGGCTCAACCTCGTCCAAAGATACGGGCTTGCGTCCCTGCTCCTCGGCCATATGGATGTGGAACAGGCCGCGAATGGTCTTCGCTTCGGCGCTGGTCGCATTCAGGCGCGCCGAGAACTCGGCGAATGTCTCGGCCGAATTCTGCCGCACGGCATGCTGCAGCTCGGCCACCGCGTCCGGCGACCACAGATGCGCCTCGCCCCGCATGCGGTACATATATTCGCCGCCGACATCGAGCGATGAGCGCAACACAGGATCGGCACTGAACGCACGGGCATGCCGTTCGGTGGTCTCCCGGGCAATTTCCTCCAGTCCGACGCCCTCGATGGTCGTCGCGGTTCCGGTGAAATACTTCTCCACGAAATCGGTCTTCAGGCCGACGGCATCGAAAATCTGCGCGCCGCAGTAGGACTGATAGGTCGAGATGCCCATCTTGGACATCACCTTGAGGATGCCCTTGCCGATCGACTTGATGTAGCGCGTCACCACCTCATGGGCGTCGACTTCGGGCGGGAATGCGCCGCTCTGGTGCATGTCGAGGAGCGTGTCGAAGGCGAGGTAGGGGTTGATGGCCTCGGCGCCATACCCGGCCAGACAGCAGAAATGATGCACTTCGCGCGGTTCGCCCGATTCCACCACCAGACCGACCGCGGTGCGCAGGCCCTTGCGGATCAGATGATGGTGTACGGCGGCAGTCGCCAGCAGCGCCGGGATCGCGATGCGATCCGGACCGAGCTGGCGGTCGGAAAGGATGATGATGTTGTAGCCGCCCGCAACCGCCGCTTCCGCCCGCTCGCACAGACGCTCGACCGCGCCGGTGAGCCCGGTCGCGCCTTCGCTGCTGGCGTAGGTGACGTCGATCGTCTTGGTGTCGAAACGATCTTCGGTGTGACCGATGGAACGGATCTTCTCCAGGTCGCCATTGGTCAGGATCGGCTGGCGCACCTCGAGCCGCTTGCGCCGCGAGGTGCCGACCAGATCGAAGATATTGGGCCGCGGGCCGATGAAGGAGACAAGGCTCATCACCAGCTCTTCGCGGATCGGATCGATCGGCGGGTTCGTCACCTGCGCGAAGTTCTGCTTGAAATAGGTGTAGAGCAACTTCGACTTGTCCGACATCGCCGAGATCGGCGTGTCGGTACCCATCGAGCCGATCGCTTCCTGGCCGGTCGTGGCCATCGGCGCCATCAAAAGCTTGGTGTCTTCCTGCGTGTAGCCGAAGGCCTGCTGGCGGTCGAGCAGCGATACATCCTTGCGCAGCGCGCGCGGCTCAACCGGCTTCAGCTCTTCAAGGATGAGCTGCGTGTTCGCCAGCCACTGCTTGTAAGGGTGCTTGGTCGCGATCTCCGACTTGATCTCCTCGTCGGAAATGATGCGGCCTTCTTCGGTGTCGATCAGCAGCATACGGCCGGGCTGCAGCCGCCAGCGCGTCTTGATCTGTTCGTCCGGCACGGTCAGGACACCGGCCTCGGATGCCATGATCACCCGGTCGTCGTCGGTGACGATGTAGCGTGCAGGCCGCAACCCGTTGCGGTCGAGCGTTGCTCCGATCTGGCGCCCGTCGGTGAAGGCAACGGCGGCCGGGCCATCCCATGGTTCCATCAGCGCGGCATGATATTCGTAGAACGCCGCGCGTTCCTTGCTCATCAGCTTGTTGCCGGCCCATGCTTCCGGGATGAGCATCATCATCGCATGGGCGAGCGGGTAGCCGCCCTGCGTCAGAAATTCGAGCGCGTTGTCGAAACAGGCCGTGTCCGACTGGCCCTCGTAGGAGATCGGCCACAGCTTCGAGATGTCGTTGCCGAAAAGCTCGGAATCGACCGAAGCCTGGCGTGCCGCCATCCAGTTGACGTTGCCGCGCAGGGTGTTGATCTCGCCATTATGCGCCACCATGCGATAGGGGTGCGCCAGCTTCCATGACGGGAAGGTGTTGGTCGAGAAACGCTGGTGAACAAGGATCAGCGCCGTCTCGAAACGTGGATCGACAAGGTCCTTGTAGTAGGCGCCGACCTGATAGGCGAGGAACATGCCCTTGTAGACGATCGTCCGCGCCGACATCGAAACGACGTAGAAGCCGTTGTCGACGCCGCCGGTCTCCGCGTAGATGCGCGCCGAAATCACCTTGCGCAGGATATAAAGCCGGCGCTCGTATTCTTCTTCGGTGTCGATCGCTTCGCTGCGGCCGATGAAAACCTGCCTGTGAAACGGCTCGGCCGCCGCAATATCGGGCGCCTTGGAAAGCGACGAATTGTCTACCGGAACGTCGCGGAAGCCGATAAGCGGCTGGCCCTCCGACTGACAGACATCGCGAATGACATCGTCGATATGGGCCCTGAGTTCAGGATCCTGCGGCATGAACAGATAGCCGACGCCGTAGCGTCCCGGCTCGGGCAGCTCCACGCCCTGCGCCGCCATTTCCTCGCGGTAGAATTCATGCGGAATCTGCACCAGAACGCCAGCGCCGTCACCCATCAGCGGATCGGCCCCGACAGCGCCGCGATGGGTGAGATTCTCCAGCATCTGCAGACCGTCCCTGACGATCCCGTGCGATTTCACGCCCTTCATATGCGCGATGAAGCCGACACCGCAGGCGTCATGTTCGTTGCGCGGATCATAAAGGCCGACTGCGTTCGGCAGGCCGCTTGCATTGCGTTTTGTGGCGGACTTTGTCTCACCGGCCGGCGTTGCTCCGGTCGTCGGGGATGGTGTCATGACCGTCATCATCCAGTCCTCCACATTGTGCCCATTGGCGCTCGTCAATCGTTTCGAAGGCACATGAAAAGCGCACTCCGGTTGCTTGCTCGGCATATCTTTCGAAAAGCCGGAGGCCGCCATACCGAAAACGGTTCAGGCCACCTCTGATTTACGCCCCCGCGCAACTGGCATAAAGCAGCAGTCCCGCAGGAAATCGCCCTTGCCGGAGCGGCACCATTATATGCCAACTGCGGCTGCGAGCGCTTGCATAAATAAGACAGCACTACTGTCCTATCTCTTAGATGCCAGAAATCCTGGCCACGCGCAAGACGCTTTTGTGATAATTCAGCGCCATTGTCGAAACAAAATTACACACTCGGTATCTGAAACGACAGAAAAATACGCACACCTACGCCATCAGCCTAACCGCAGCGCGCTTGTACCTGCGGCACTTGCCCCTCCTGCGATTACCGGACAAAAAAGCGCGTGGCATCGACATGGAAAAGGGGCCGGCATGAACTTCGCATCGGATAACTGGGCCGGCGCCCATCCTGAAATTGCAGTTTCATTGACAGAACACTCGTCCGGACATGTGCCGGCCTACGGTGCGAGCCAGTTGGATGCACGGGTCGAGGAGCGGCTTTGTGAAATATTCGAGCGCAAAGTCGCCGTATATTTCGTTGCCACAGGAACGGCCGCCAACAGCCTTTCGCTGGCTGCGGTGGCGCGACCGGGCGGCGTCGTCTTCACGCATTCCGAATCGCACATGATGGACGATGAATGCGGCGCGCCGGAGTTTCTGGCTGGCGGTGTGCGTCTGTGCCCGGTCGGCGGCGCTCTCGGCCGCCTGGACCCGACGGCTCTGGAGGCGGCAATCCGGCGCTACCCGCCCGAATTCGTTCATGCCGGCCAGCCCATGGCTGTGTCGATTACGCAGGCAACAGAGGTGGGCACCGCCTATGCGCTGGAGCAGATTGCGGAGATAGCGGCAATAGCACGCGCCCACTCGATCCCGCTGCATATGGATGGAGCCCGCTTCGCCAATGCGATGATGGCGCTCGAATGCACCCCCGCGGAGATGACCTGGAAAGCCGGCGTAGACCTGCTGTCCTTTGGCGGCACCAAGAACGGCTGCTGGTGCGCCGAAGCCGTGATCGTGCTCAACCCCGACCTGGGCGCCGACCTGCCGTTTCTGCGCAAACGCTCGGCGCAGCTGTTTTCGAAGTCCCGCTTTGTCGCAGCCCAATTCGATGCATATCTCGAAAACGATCTTTGGAAGCAGTCTGCTGCTCACGCCAACAGGATGGCAGCACGGCTTGCCGCCCATGCCGAACGTGCGTCGGCCTTGCGGCTTGCCTGGCAGCCGCAGGCAAACGAGGTTTTCGTCACCATGCCCAAGGCAACGCAGGAGCACCTGACCAGTTCTGGCGCATCCTTCTATCCCTGGCACCGGCCGGCAAGCTTCGAAGGCGAAATCGGCGACGGCGAAACCTTGGCCCGTTTCGTCACCAGTTTCGCAACGACGGAAAGCGAGGTCGACCGTTTCGGCGAACTGATCCGGTAGTCTGCCGCACCGGCGTTCAAACTATCCGTGACCGGCATGTGACGGCCGCTCTCGCTCGGTTGATTTCCAATTGAGCAAACCTCTTTGCACATTTCGCGGGCCGGGCAGACGGTTCGGCGATCAAATTCAGTGCTAGAGGAGCTCCTAATGTCCACCAGAACAATCGTCAGCGCAGCTTACGTCGCGGGCGCAGTTGCCGCTGCCCTTTCCACGGCAACGCTTGTCACCGCTACCGACGCGGTCGCTCAGGCAAAAGATAAATGCTACGGCATCTCCATGGCCGGAAAGAACGACTGTGCCGCCGGTCCCGGCACGACCTGCGCCGGCACATCGAGCGTCGACTATCAGGGCAATGCCTGGACCTATGTAGAGGCCGGCACCTGCATGGATATCGACCTTCCGGATGGCCGCATGGGCTCGCTTGAGCCGCTTGAGCGCGACCTGCCGGCCTGATCGGGTACAACCGGAGCCTTCCCTCATCGGGTGCGCCTTGCACCCGTTTGGGGCGGGGGTCGGGAGGCAGAAGGCGCGCTGCGCTTTCTGCCTCTTCTGCTTCATACAATATATTCAGACACCGCCGGGAAGGTGCCATGAACCATCATGTTTCAACCGTGAACGCGCCTCGCCGCTTTCCGCGCTTCACAATTGACGGACTGTCGGGCGCCAGCTTCAAGCCGGAGCACTTCGAAGCGATTTCGAAGGACGGCGCGTTCGACGGCTTTCTGGAGGTTCACGCAGAGAACTACATGGGTGACGGTGGTCCGCCGCACAGGCAGCTCACGGTCATGCGAGAACGTTTCCCGCTGTCGCTGCATGGCGTCTGCATGTCGATCGGCGGCCAGGGCGAACTCGACGCCGACCATCTGGCGCGTTTTGCAGCGCTTGTACACCGCTATGAGCCGGCATTGGTTTCGGAACACCTCGCATGGTCGACACATGACGACGTGTTCCTGAACGATCTTCTGCCGCTGCCTTACACGTCCGAAACGCTTGAGCGCGTGTGCGCCCATATCGACCAGGTTCAGGAAGCCATCGGCAGACCGTTGCTTCTTGAGAACCCCTCCACCTACCTGCTGTTTGAGGAATCCACCTACTCCGAAACCGACTTCCTGGAGGAAGTTACCGAGCGTACCGGCTGCGGCCTACTGCTCGACGTCAACAATGTATTCGTTTCGGCCACCAATCACGGCACCTCTGCCATGGACTATCTGGCGCAGTTCCCGCTCGAAAGGATCGGCGAGATCCACCTCGCTGGCCATGCCGAGCAGGACGATGGCGAAGGTCATGTGCTTTTGATCGACAGCCACGACGGCCCTGTCGCTGACCCGGTATGGAAGCTGTATGAAATTGTCATCGGGCAATGCGGTCCGGTCCCGACCCTGGTCGAATGGGACAACGATATTCCCGGCTGGCCGGTGCTGAAGTCTGAAGCCGCCGCCGCACGCTCGATAATGGACAGGCACGCCAGTTCATTCATGCTTGGCCGCCGTCATGCCTGATGCCGCCGCGTATGAGCGGGGTTTTCGCGGCGCGATCCTCGACCCGGGCACACAAACGCCCGCGGGGCTGGCAAGCGCGTTTGGCGGCATACCGACGAAGCGCTTCGACGTTTACCGCAACAATGTAACCGTCAGCCTCACCAAGGCGCTTGCCGATATCTTCCCCGCCGTCTGCCGCATCGTCGGCGAAGAACGTTTTGCCGATCTCGCGCGGCTTTTCGTGCGCGAAAATCCGCCGAAATCGCCGCTGTTGTTTCGCTACGGCGAAAATTTCGCCGCGTTCATCGAAGCGTTCGCACCTGCAGCCACCATGCCCTATCTCGCCGATGTCGCGCGGCTCGAACATGCCTGGCTGAGCGCCTATCATGCAGCCGACGCGGCACCCCTGTCTCCTGGTGCGCTATCGGCGATCGCTCCCGATAAGCTGCCGCAGGCACGCTTCGCCAAACATCCGGCGGCGGCGCTGGTGCGCTCGCAATACGCGGCCGTCACCATCTTCAACGCCAATCGTGACGAGCAGGAACGCAGGCGCATCAACGCAGGCGTGCCCGAAAACGGACTGATCACCCGGCCGGAATTCGAGGTCCGGCTCGCGCCAATTTCCGGCGGCGATACTGCGTTCCTGCATGCACTGTTTGCCGGGAAGACGCTGGCCGAAGCAGCCGAGGCGGCTGTTGCCGCCGACACCGGATTCGATCTGTCGGCAGCTATCGGCATGATGCTTAGCAGCGGCGCATTTAAAGCCGTGGACGTGAAACGATGAGGAAAGCGATATGAGTGCCCTGATCTCGATATACGATACATTGGTCAGACTGGCCGACCGGGCCACGCGCGGCTGGTTCTTTGGCCTTTTCGCCCGCTTTGCCTTCGCCTCGGTGCTGTATTTCTATTTCCTCAACTCAGCCAAGACCAAGGTCGGTGACGGCCTGCTCGGTTTCTTCAGCGTCTCCGACAACGCCTATTACCAGATCGCTCTTCCTGCGGTCGAAGCGGCTGGGGGCGATGTTTCGCAGGTGGCGTTCTTTCCCTGGACGCTTGTGGTCGTTGCCGGCACCTATGCTGAGTTCGTCCTGCCGCTGCTGATCATCGTTGGGCTGCTTACCCGCATCGCATCGCTCGGCATGATCGTTTTCATCACCGTGCAATCCTACGTCGATATCGCGGTTCACCAGGTTGGCGCCAAAACGGTTGGAGCGATGTTCGACCGGTTCTCCGACGGGCTCATCGCCGACCAGCGCCTGCTTTGGATTTTCCCGCTGGTTTATCTCGCGGTGCGCGGCGCCGGAGCGCTGTCCCTCGACCGGCTGCTTACGGCAAGGCGCGCCAGCCGCCGCCCCTCACAGGCCAACGTCGCTATCTGACGCTCCGTGCACGAAAAGGCGGCGCCCTTGCGAGCGCCGCCTCCTGACCGGCAGGTCCAGCAGTTGGTCAGGCGGCTTTGGCTTCGATCTGCTGAGCCTTCTTGCCGCCGCCATTCGCGATCGCGATCTTGCGCGGCTTCATCTCTTCGGGAATGTTCCGCTTCAGCTCGATGTGAAGCAGCCCGTTCTTCAACTCGGCGCCTTTGACCTCAACGAAGTCGGCAAGCTGGAAGCGGCGCTCGAACGCCCTGGCGGCAATGCCGCGATACAGGAACTCGTTCGCATCCTCGCGCTCCTCGGCCTTCTCGCCTTTCACAGTCAACACGTTGCGGTGCGCTTCGATGGAAATTTCCTTCTCGTCGAAGCCTGCAACAGCCATTGAAATGCGATACGCGTCATCGCCCGTACGTTCGATGTTGTAGGGCGGATAGGTCTGGCCGTTATCGGGCTGACCGAGCGTATCGAGCATGCTGAAAAGGCGGTCGAAACCGACTGTGGAACGGTAAAGCGGGGAAAAGTCGACGTGACGCATATGTCTGTCCTCTTTCAAGCAACAATGTTTGCGTTTGACCCTCTCAGCGAAGCGCCTTTGGCCGTTTCGCACGGGTCAGTGGCCCCTTCCTGGCGACCACGACAATGATTTGGGTGTGCCGTTCCGGCATTTCAAGAGTTCCGATATTCCGGCGATGAACAGCAGATGAACACCGGTTTCCGGAACCGTTCACACAGCCCCCGATAGATTTGTTTCAACGCTGGAGATCGGCGGCCGAAGTGCCGCCTCTTGAGCCGGAACCGGGTGCAACGTCCCTTCCGCCCGGAACCGACAGAAGGCCGGGTGGCACCGCAGGGTCCGCCCGGCCTTCGTGATTCTTCCGCTGGCAAGCAGGCTGCCGATTGACTTTGCGTTTTCGCCCGCCTCCTTTTATTCCAATCGTCTCAGGGCGCGAACAAGGCACAAGCTGCGAATGGAAATGCAGGCGGGACAGCTATTCGAAACCGACGGCAACCCCGTTCCGCCAAGGGCGCATCCGGGCAAGATCGCGATGCGCGACGGCAAGATCATCCGCTATGCACGATTTGAGGCGACCGGCAGGCCGCTGAAAGGCACTGTACTCCTGATTCAGGGTCGCAATGAATGCATCGAAAAGTACTTTGAAACCGCCGCCGACCTGGCAGCCCGCGGATTTGCCGTACTGACCTACGATCTGCGCGGCCAAGGCGGTTCGGACCGGCTGATCTCCGATCCGCAACGGGGCTATATCGACAGCTTCGACCACTATGTCGGCGACCTGGAAGAGATCTTCGAGAATGTTGCGCTTCCCGATTGCCGGCCGCCCTACTACGCGATGGCGCATTCAACGGGCGGGCTGATTGCGCTCCTTGCTGCGCCGCAGATGATCAATCGCATTCGCCGCATGGTTCTGACCGCCCCTCTGCTGGCATTCGCAAGGAATACGGTCTCCATGTCGCGCCTGCATCGTATTGCAAGCGTCCTCTATTTTTTCGGCATGGGGAAACGCTATCTGGGCTCCGGACCCCGTCCCGCCGAACCGCCGCCCTTCTCCACCAATCTCCTGACCACCGACCGGACCCGCTTCGCCCGCAATCAGCTCATCTACAAGGAGCATCCCGAACTGGCATTGGGTGGCCCCACGGTCGCCTGGATTCGCGCCGTATGCCAGGCAGTCGTGCACGTGACCGACCCCGCATTCATGGCCCGCATCCACATTCCAACCCTGTTCGTCGCCGCCGGGTCGGACGAAGTGGTCTCGACACCGGCGACGGAAGACTATGCGGAACGGCTGCGGTCGGGATCGCTGCTTAGCGTCGATGGCGCGCGTCACGAGTTGCTGCAGGAAACAGACCTCTATCGCGAGCAGGTCCTTGCCGCGTTCGATGCCTTTATCCCGGGCTCCGACCAAGCCGCGTTCTGAACCGGTTACACATTGGCGATGAACGCCCTCGCCTGTTCGTGAAGCCGGGCGTTGGCGGCAGCGATGATATTGCCGCCATTTTCGGGACGCCCGCCGTCGAACGTGGTGACCACGCCGCCTGCCTGCTCGATGATGGGGATCAAAGCAGCGATGTCGTAAGCGTTGAGCCCCGGCTCCACGACCAGATCGACATGGCCCGACGCCAGCATCGCATATGCGTAGCAATCGGTGCCGTACCGGGCGAGGCGAACCTCGTTTTCCAGACGGTCATAGGCCTCGCGCTGGGTCGGGCTGAATAGCGCCGGAGTTGTGGTGCACATCGTCGCTTCCGACAGGTTGTCCACCCGGCTGGTTGAAAGCCGCTGCTTGCCCTGCCGGTGTTCGAGGAAGGCACCGCTGTCATTGGCCAGATAGAGTTCGCCGGTGAAGGGCTGCGACATCATTCCCGCGACAGCCCGGCCGCCAGACGTCAGCCCGACAAGTGTGCCCCAGAGCGGAATACCGGAAATGAACGCCCGCGTGCCGTCGATAGGGTCTATGATCCACTGGCGCAGTGCGTCCGCATTGGCGAGGCCGAACTCTTCGCCCAGGATCCCATCGTCCGGAAACGTCTCGCCAATCAGCGCGCGGATGGCGCGTTCGGCTTCGCGGTCAGCCTCTGTAACGGGGTCGAACCCGCTGCCCAGCTTGTTGACCACGGCCGGCAGTTGCCGAAACCGTGGCATGGTCTCGGCCTCCGCAGCCGCTGCGAGGCTGCGCATGAATTCCAGCATGTCGTTCACTGTTAGCGCCTTTCGGTAGTCCGCCTCATCTACGCGATTCGCATGCAGGCTCGAGGCGGGAGCTCCGTGCCATGCCGTGTTTTTTCCTGAGTGCCCGGCGCCTATTCGGCAGCCAGAGGTGCTGCCTCGAGATAGGCGTCGGGTAATGTGGTGAGTTCTGCCGCGAAACGCGTCAGATCATGCGCCAATGCGGCATAACCGCTTGTTTTCTCGTATGTCCGTTCATTCAGATACAGGCCGCGATTGACCTCGATCTGAAGTGCGTGGAGGCCGCGTGCCGGACGCCCGTAATGTTCGGTGATAAACCCGCCCGCATAGGGCTTGTTGTGCGCGACCGTATAGCCCATCTCGGCAAGCACGTCGATTGCATGCTCCGTAAGCGCGGCCGACGCCGAAGCGCCGAAGCGGTCGCCAACAATGAAATCGGGCCGGACGCCGCTGTCGCCTACGCGGATGCTGGCCGGCATCGAATGACAATCGACAAGCACGGCATAACCGAACCTGGCATGTGTCTGCGCAACCAGCCGTTTCAGCGTCTCGTGGTACGGCTTGTACAGATACTCGATGCGTTCCGCCGCTTCCTGCAGCGGCAGCTTGCCGCCGTAAATGTCGAGCCCCTCGCCGACAAGACGCGGGACGGTGCCCAGCCCGCCCGCAACGCGCGGCGAACGAACGTTCGCGAAGGACGGCAGCGGCTGCGAAAACATCCGCGGATCGAGTTCCCAGGGTTCGCGGTTGGCGTCGAGATATGCGCGCGGGAAATTGGCGGAAAGAAGCGGCGCACCCAGCCGCACCACACCGCCGAACAGCTGATCCACGAAGCAGTCCTCCGACCTGCGAATCGTATCGGCGTCGAGCTTCGCCATTGCCAGAAATCTGTCAGGATAGAACCGGCCGCTATGCGGTGAGTTGAACACGAAGGGCACGCGCTGCTCCGCCGCCTCCTCCACCGTGAAGGGCGCAACGGAGGCGAAATCGCTGGCTGCCGTCATCTCATACCCTTGTCGTCCCGTTCCACGATCGGAGCGTGCCCAATATCGCAGCCACTGTCCAGCCGCGCTTGATGGGGCAAAGAAACAACACTATGGCGGCAGCGCCTTCCCATTCACTTGATGTTTACCTGACACCGCACATATAGCGGTATGGTTAACGGGCGCGACCGCCCGAAAGGTATCAAGCTGTCGGAAATGGCAATGGCACGAATTCTCCTTGCGGAAGATGACGAGGATATGCGCCGCTTTCTGGTCAAGGCGCTGGAACGGGCGGGGCACGACGTGGTCGACTTCGACAATGGGGCGTCTGCGTATGAAAGACTGCGCGAGGAAGCCTTCTCCCTCCTTCTGACCGACATCGTGATGCCGGAAATGGACGGCATCGAACTCGCGCGGCGCGCCACAGAACTCGATCCCGACCTCAAGGTGATGTTCATCACCGGATTTGCCGCCGTTGCCCTGAACCCGGACTCGAACGCGCCGAAGGATGCCAAAATCCTCTCCAAGCCGTTCCATCTGCGCGATCTCGTCAATGAGGTCGACCGCATGCTGGCAGCGGCCTGACCAGCGGCCGGCCATTGCACAGACGCATCTATTGACCGCGACCAGCCGGTATGCTGTAAGCGCGCCTCGGATGGGCGTGTAGCTCAGCGGGAGAGCACTACGTTGACATCGTAGGGGTCACAGGTTCAATCCCTGTCACGCCCACCATCCAAAATCTCAATAGTTTCAACGAACTAGATTTCAAGCGTCCTTCGGGATAGTGGCGTCCAAATCGCCGCTGTTGCCATTTGTTGCCAACCTGCCCTTCGACGGAATGTCAATCGTCGCCTGCCGTTGCGCGGCTTGGGTTGCGTGAACGTACACCTGCTGCGTTACTCGTGACCCCGGGGCATGACCGAGCCTAACTTGCAACACCGAAGGGTCCGTTCCCTTCATAGCCTGCCACGTGGCATGCGCCTTGCGCAGCATATGGAGGTTCAAGTGCATTGGTTCTCCATCACGAAAAATTCCGGCGGCAACGACTGCATTCCTCAGTGACTTCGCTATGCTCGTACGCTTCACACCTCCCCTTCCCGGGAAAACGAGATCAGAGAGTTTGGGAAGTCCTACAAGCTCTTCAAGCAACTGACCGGAAACGAACACATCTCTATGGCTGTGGTAGGTCTTCGGCGTGAAGCTCTCGTGAGGACGCACAAGAATGGCCTTCTTTTGATGGTCAAGGTCAGTCCACCTCAACGCCAACACTTCGCCTTTTCGCAGTCCCGTTTCGGCGATTGTTCTGACTAGCGCAGCTATCCGGCGGTCCGGGATGTTCGCTAATATCGCCGCAACTTCGTCTATTGTTGGCAAATCCAGGCGGGGCGCCTGACTAGGGATAGCCTCGTATTCCGGCACAGAACGGATCATTCTGCGTTTCTTGGCCCACGAGAGAACTTGCTTGAATGTCGCGAGTTCGGAATTAATCGTCCTAGGACGCCTTCCTTCCTCCAGTCTGGCCTTCTGGTATTCGGTAACGTTAGCTTCCGAAATTGTGCCGGCATCTGACGTACCAAAGAAGCGCAAGAGCGCCCGCAACTGGAAGGCATTAGTTTCCAAGCTAGATTGCCGTTTCTTTCCCGTATCAACGCGCCCCTTTTGGAACTCGACCCAAAGCTCAGATATTTCCTTGAAGGTAATGCCTGCTGGAACAGCACCATCGTTAAACGCGGTCTTCCTTAGGTCGGCGTTACGCAGTAGTCGCTTGGCGGCGTTTTCTGCATCCCTCTTCGCTGCAAAAGAAGTGCGTTTTCGTTTGCCAGTACCGCTCAGGTGCGGTGGGATATCTAGCTGCCACGAGCCAGATTTAGTGCCATTCCTCAGGTGTTCGCGGATCGTCAGAGGCCCTATCGATATCTTCTTCGACAATGCCATGGCATCTACTTCTTTGGACGACATCGAACTGCAGCAACCGGGTCATAGTTCCCGTCGGCGTCTGACTTGTCCGACCATAAAGCCTTTTCATGACGCAAGCGCGGGCCGCTATTTCGATGACGTCGGATGTAGTTGACAACGTCTTCCCGCAAATAAACTACTCGACGTCCCTGCCGTGATGTCGGCAACTCAATACGCGGAATTCTGCGCACGTGATCGACTGAGCAGCCAAGCATGTGCGCAACATTTTCAACGAAGAGGACATCGTCAGCGCTTGTAACGAACCGATGCGGCTCTCTTCTCCTAAGTTCCTCTTTGAGCCTCTGGCTAGCTGATACCAATCTGAATAGCGACATCTCATTTCCATGACGACTGATATGCAATGCTGCGACACTGTCACAGCATAGGCAAGCTCGCTGTTGAGTAAGAAATAGGGTCTTCACGGTGGACAGCCGCGAGGTTCTAGGGCTCGTCCCGAGATTTGCCCCCATTGCCGGCCGTCAGCTGGTAGCGGAGGAGGGAATGTTGCTCACTCCCGTAAGTCTTTGATCTTACTTGGCCGATCGCACCAAAAGGTACCAATCACTAGCACCTATACCTGCTGCGTGCAAAGTATCGGACAGTCAATTCACATCTTGCCAGTTCGCACAGAGCCAAGGTCGAGCCGTATTGATCGAGCAACACGAGCCACATACGATGCTGCAACTGGAGATCGGCCTGATAGAAGAGAGGCTTATCCACTTTGATTTGAGGAAGAAGCAGTGCTCAGACAGCTTGCCCTCGCAGCACCTCTTTCCTGGGTCGCACTATCTCCTGCGCAATCCCTTACGATCGAGGAATTCCACCGCCGTAACCTGAGTGGCTGGGACGTTCTCGTATTCAAGTGTGAGATGAAGGAAGGTAGCCAATTCCTGATCGACTTGTGTGACGATATCGGAAATCGCTTCTCACTACTGACCGCGTCGCTACCGATCGAAACCATTAACTGCGGGAACTGCGAAGGGGTTATTCGGTACCTCGAAATCAACAAGCGTGGTTTTGTGTTTCCGTTGACCCTCAATGTACAACTCTCAGCCTCTTCAGAGATTGGTGCTGCTGGCGGGCAGGTGACAATATCAGCCGAGGGAGATTATGGCGACCTGCTTTGCTTAGAGAGCTATGACTGTGAGGGAAAACAATCGAAAATGGCGGATGTTCCTGTTTGGTCGAATTACTTCTCGTACAACGGTACACTAGGACCTTCTCTGGTCGACGAGTTGGGTGATGTGGCAGAAACTCTAATGCGGCAGTTTTTGTCCGCATATGTTACTGCACGCGAATGACGCGACCTTGCCTCTTCTAGATGTTATAGCTGACCCAGAATAAGAGGAGTTATTTGAGGGATGCATCCAGATGCCGGAAGATACTTGCCGTCTCAGGACTGTTAGCGCAAATTTGAAAGCTGCGCTTTTTGCGCAAGCTATTGTCTGCTTCGTTGCCGGACCACTATTCGCTGACGAATATAGAATTGTCGCGGTTCTCTCCGGCATCGCCAAGGTAGCGGATGGAGATGGCATCCTATTTGGTAATGTCGAAGTTAGGCTCCAGGGTATCGCAGCGCCTGAGATAGGCGAGTTAGGTGGCGATAGCTCGACCAAAAACCTCCAGCAGATCGCAGATGGTCAAATGATTGTTTGTCACCTCGATGGCACAACGGCCGGCAGAACCGGGCGGCCGGCTGGTATTTGCTATGCCGGATCGGTCGACATCGGTGAGTATCAAGTATCGAGCGGTAAAGCGCGCGACTGTCCAGCCTATTCACGCGGCCGCTACGCCGAGGTCGAAACAAGCGCGCGGGCAAATGGCAGAGACCTTGCGGCAGTCTATGCCTTGCCGGAGTATTGTAATTGACGACCTCGCTGGAGAATTTTTTTATGAGCTTGCCTCAAACAGTCGGAAGCGGGTGGGAATAGGATGAACATGGACGTGGCCGATGAAACACAGGAGCTTTTTGAGGTCTTGGAGAGCCAAACGACTTTGGCGGCAGTCAGGGCGTTCTTGCAGGAAAAGCGAGTTTCGTATTCCGCTTCCAGTTGGGCGAACATGCTCAAAACGAGGGTCGGACCTGCGCTTGCGGACGGTTTGATATCACGGGAGGAACTAATTGGACTTGTTCGAGAGGCAGAGGAGCATGGCAACAAACACGTACGTCTCTATCAATTTCCTAAAGAGCGTCTCGACGAGGTAAGGAACTCCATTAAGTCATCAGCCGTCGAAGCGTGGGCCAGGGCTAAGGGTTTCCCTGGAGCGGGTGAGTACGTCTTTGACGCCTACCCCAAGAGCCCATTAGTGATCGAGGTTCGTGTCGGTGATGGCAATGACGCCGATGCACTAATCGTCAAGACTGCAAGGACCGAGTATCGACGACAGCGAGGGTTGTTGACCCAGATCGACGGGCAGGAGGTTTACGTCGCGCCGCGTGTGCCATATCGTGCTGTAGACGTGCTGAAGGTGCATTCAAATGGGTTGGTCGAGGCGCGGCTTGCGCCACGGACTGAGCCACCTATTTCGTACACCGGCACAGCCAATGCCCTGCTGAACCGACTTGACGGCCTTCTGCAAAGTGCGCCGATGGGAGAGCTTAGCTTAGCACCTGCAAAAAACGCGTTTTCAAAAATGCAAAAAGAGCAAAAGGTGGCCGAGAACTTTGAACTTTATGAGACGCAACACAAGAACGATCGAGGTGATCGAATTCAATCGAGTTCACAGGCTGAACTGGGCGGCATCCTCTCGTCTGAAGTTATGACCGAGGTGATCAAACAGTTTACCGTTGGCGACCCCGATGCGTATTGTGAAAAAGTTCGCGTTTCTTATCAGTACGGAAAAGTTAAGAAAATCAATGCGATAATTTCAGAAGACGTGAATGAAATTATCTTCACCGCAGGGCTTACAAGGGACGAATACGACAGGGTGCTAAGTGCAATCCTAGAGGTAAACCACGAGAAATGATTTTCGGATGGCATCGAAAGGAAGAATGGGAAGAGCGCCTTGAGCGAGAGGTCGACAAGCTCCGCGATGCCGAGAAATATCGCGAGCTTACGTTAAACCGCCTTAAAGACCTCGTGGGTGCTCCAAGCGAGGCAGAACTCCTCGAAGCATTGGCATTGCGCGTGGCAGAAGGAAATCTGCACGTCGTATATCGTGTCGTTTCGCCTGGAACGAAAGCGTCATTGGCTACGTTCGCGAGCCCGCTAGATGTGCCAGAAAGCATGATCGATGATAGTACCGGTGAAGTGATCAACATCGATCGCTATCGCAACGTTGAGCCGGTGTACGTGTCAGAGGTGACAGGTGCACAGTGAATGGAAGCGTAGAAATTGGCACTTAAGGGCCGAAGAGATTTATAACGATATTGAGCATCTTGATGAATTTGAGCGTACTGAAATCTTTCGAAATCGCCTCACTGAAATAAAGGATGGAGCCGAGCGGTCAGCGGTTGAGCTTCTTGTATGGTATTGGGTCAAAGATGGGAAAAAACTTCATTGGATTACTATTAACAATACTATACTAGCGGGTACATTTATTTTCGCTTTGCTAATACTTTTATATGAAATTGGCGTTTCCTTTATTTTTGCTTCAGCTATTTCTTTAGCGTTTACCGCAATTGTCCACTTGATTTTTCGTCTTTTCGATCGGGGCTTTATGTTTCGGCGGCTATTTATTGCGTGTATTAGCGCGGGTCTCCTTCTTATCATGCCCGCGCAGCTGCACTTTCAATTTGAGACCCCGTTTGGGCCTGTCTCATGGGGAGGCCCGCCGGAGCTCGCACTCTTATTTGTTTGGGGCTTTGGCACGCTCGTTACTTTTATTGGCGCGCTATATGAGCACTACGTTTTCGGCCGGAACTAACGGAATTCATCAACGGCATCATATTAATTACCATCAAGTATTCGATACACTGACGCGCGCCCGATGCCCAAACGCTTTGCGATGTCGGAAGCTCGTACTCCTTCTCCCTTTAGTCGGATCACATCCTGCCGCTTTGCCCGCGCGGTTGGTTTTCTGCCTTTGTATTTCCCTTCGCGCTTAGCTTTCGCGATGCCCTCGCGCTGGCGCTCAAGCATCATCTCGCGCTCGAACTGAGCCATCGCTCCAAACATCGTCAACATGAGCTTGCCTGTTGGAGACTTCGTATCGACGGACGCACCTCCGAAATCGAGAATGCGAAGTGCGACCCCTTTGGTTTCAAGTGTATCAAGAATACTGAGGAGGTGTGAGGTCGATCGCGCTAGGCGGTCCAACTTGGTCACCACTAGAGTGTCGCCCTCCCGCGCAAACTCCAGCGCAGCCTCTAGTTGGTCTCGACGCGCGACCGACGACACTTGCTCTGAGAAGAGTTTTTCAGCACCGCACGATTGTAGGTCGCGACGTTGTGCTTCAATGCCCGCTTCTTGATCGACAGTGGAAGTGCGAGCGTATCCGATGAGCATGTCAGTTTGTCCCATTAGTCTTTAAGACATAATAAGACATCTGTCTCAAAATACAATGATGATTTTCATGAGACACTCTTGGCTTCACAGATGATGTCCCATTGAAGCGGGCTCTTGCGAGAATTATTCAGGCAACCTTTATGGTTGCGATACGCTTCCAACAACCCCAAGGCGATCCGCGAGCGTTTCCACCAGAGCCGCAAAATTGTGCTTGTCTTCTTTGGGGTAGAGGAGCGTAGCAGAATGCACGATCTGATCGACGATTTCGTGCCTTTCATAGAAGATTGATCCCCCTTCAAGTCCGGAAATCACGAACCAGTCTCTTCCGGCGCGCGCGTAGGTAACCGTGTCGCCATCCTCTTCCCGCCACTCTACGTGAATTGCGAGCATCTCTTGTGCGTTGTCGGCGAGGACCAAATGGGACCCGAAAATTCGGAGTTCGGCGCCATTCCCATTTTCAAGGGTGATGCCGTCCCCGTTGAACGGTGTCGCCCCTATTGTTGTGAATAGCTCGGTGGGTATCCACATCTCAGTTCCAAAGCGGGAGTTTTTGTAGACAAGCTCATCTGCTCGCGCGCAAGCGCTACTAAGCGACAGCGAGGCAAGAAACCAAAGCATGGAAAAGAGAAGCAGGCGCGCTTTCATCGGCATCATCCTCAAGCAGCGAATAGTTGATTGGTACCTCGAATATTTCGCACTACCAAATTGCACGGTCGACCTCCAAGCTGCGGTTCAGAGGTTCGGCGATCATCCCAAACCGAAAAAGCTTCGCTAGGCATTCCAAGCTGACTGGTCAGTCTTGCGCGAGGGATATTTTCCTAGTCTTATGCCTCCGTCGATCACGGAGGAGGCGGCGTTGCGCCAGTGGCAATCGCTTGACCAGTTAGCAGACCTGCTCGATGCACATGCAGCGAAGCGTGAGACCGTTACCATTAGGTCGGACACGGCAAGAATGCTGGCGAAAATAAGCCGAAGCAGCAGGCCACCTGCGACGGGTCCTGAACGCCACTTCAACGTAGACCTCTATTCGTCGGGGTCGTGCATTTACGAGTTGGATAAGGGCGACAACATCGTTGCGATAGTGGCTTGGGCCCGAAGTACCATTGTCGCCCGCGCGGCGTTTGATGCGCTTAAGGCAGCCCAGCCTCGGAACCGATATGTGCAGCGGCGGCGCAGCTGGGTGGAACGCACTTGATCAGCAACCGGTCAGGGATACGATAGCTCGATGTGCGGTCGCTTTACCCGGTTTCACACTTGGTCCGACATCCACGGGATGTACTCGCTCCTTCCTTCTGAAGAGCGCGGACGCAATACAGAAGCGCACTACAACATCGCGCCTACCGATCCCGTCGAGTTCGTTGTCAATGTTGGCGATGGTAGCTACCAGGTGATGGAAGGGATGTGGTGGCTAGTGCCCTTTTGGGCAAAGGAAAAGCCGAAGCTCCCATTGTTCAATGCGCGATCCGAAACTGCCGACGCCAAGTCCGCGTTCCGTGACGCCTGGCAGAAGCGGCGCTGCCTCATACCCGCATCCGGCTTCTATGAGTGGACGAAGGCTGAGGACGGAGGGCGCGATCCTTGGTTCATCCATCTGCCCGAAACCGCTCCCTTTTCATTCGCTGGCCTATGGGCGCACAACAAGACGCTCGACATTACGAGCTGTACAGTACTGACCATGCCTGCCGCAGAGCCACTCAGTCAGCTCCACGACCGGCAGCCGGTCATTCTTGACGAAGACGCATACGACGAATGGCTCGATCCTGACACTCCACCCGACGACCTGAAACCCTTGCTTAATCGCAACCTAGACAGCGAACTGATTTTTCACCGCGTCGGTCGAGAAGTGAATAAAAACACGTCTGAGGGGCGCGAGCTGATCCAGAAGACTGGGTGACAATAGTCAGGGCATTCGAGAATGCCGGCATTCCATCAGCTACTAACGAAATGCCACTGGCTCGAATAAACCCGGGTTTATTCGCCCACGCACAGCGGCTTCAATGCTACCTCTTGAACCAGTGCGGCTCTGGGGTGCGCGAGTAAATTTCGCGGCGCGGGTTCTCGTGCCAGCCGATATTGAAGGCGTTGTCTCGTGCGAAGAATGTCAGCCGGTGGTAGTTGAGATTGCCATCGATCCAATTGGCCAAGTCCCGCCAGGACGAAAGCCCGGCACTGCCTTCATTGAGCGCCGGTACAATGATGCAGGCGGCAGCCCCAGCGTTCCCGTCTGCATCGCGGTGATCCCAAATATGATAGGCGAAGTTCTTTTCGTTAGCGGCGCACATCAGGCCGTTTTCATTGCCAAACCGATTGAGCTTTGCACTGCGGAACCCGGATCGAATGATGATTGGGCCTAACGCGGCGATGATCGGTTCCAGGATTTCCTCGCAGAGCTTCGTGCCCGTTTGGATGGCTAGTTGGGGATCATCTGGGATGTTCGGAATTCCGAAGGCGGCGGCGATCTCGGAGTAAATGAATTGACGAAACTGGAAATGTTCCGAGAGCCGCGTGCGGCCAAGTTTGTCGAGCTGCCAAAAAACATCCTTCATGATGATTGGTACCCGCAGATTTTGTCTTAGTGATGTTCTTGGTTTTGTGCGTAGATGCTCAGTTGGTAGCCAATTGGCTCAAGAACGGTCGGAACGTCATGGACACCGCGTTTGAAGTCCGTAAAAGCCATGCAAGGAACGAGGCATCGTCGCCCGCTGGGCCTGCGAAGTTGATTGAGACTACAGCCTCGTACGGGTTTTGGTTCTTGGTCTCGATGTTCAGTTGATGACCAATGTCGTCTTCGAGTTGAACCTTTGCTGCCGCGATTTCCGCAACGGCCTGTTCGCCCTCGTCTCCCCTGAACCGGATAAAGAGCCCTCCGCGTCCCTCCTTGGTGCGGAATGCCGTAATCCAGCCGGCAGGTTCGGGCATGGCCATGCGAACCCAGCCATGACCCCCGTGGCGAGGCTTGGGTTGGTCCGGGTGGTCGTACTCGGCCTGATCTATGAACGCCTGCCAGAAGGCTTTCTCGGCCGATTTAGAGGCATTCCTGCTGGGATCGACAATGGCTTCGGTCTCATCGTCGCTGTTTGCTGCCATTTCAAACGAAATTGGCCGGCCGTCGTCGGTGACGAAGATACGGTGCTGAACAACCTCAGTTCGCAGCGGGACCGATGGAACAATGACCAAATCATTCCTGTCATTCTCCCAAAGCTGGAACTCCACGAGCGCCATGCGCGAAGTCAGGCCGCTTGATTGGTTCAGGTGATCTGCAATGGCGTGGATATCGGAACGGATACCGTCACCGGCGATGATCAGCACGAAGTCGCCTGTGCGCAGGGACGCATCGACGGCATCCACGAAGCGTCCCTCATCTAGTTCAGGGTGGTACGAAGACACTACTTCGAAGATCGGGTTGGCTGCCTCGGATTTGATGCGCGACTTCACACGCGCCGTTAGATCGCCGAACGACCATTGCCGCACCAACGAGGCATATTCGAGTATCTGAGCCACAACCTCACGCCGTGCCTGCGGGTTCCGCCATAGCTTGCACTCTACGAGAACAAGTTTGCCCTCAGGCGTCACCCCGAAAACGTCCAGATAAACACTGCCTCCAGCCTTCGGAATGGTTAGCTCGCGACAGATCGGCACGAAGCCGGAAGCGCCCGGGTTGATCTCCCTGATCGGAATTAGCTCAGGGTGGCTAAACAGCGTCTGCTGAAGCCAGTTCTCGTCTTTCTCAGAATTGCGTGCAGCCAGAGAGGTGCGATTGAGCCACTTGGGCGAAGCGGGCTCGGCTCCAGAGAAGATCAATGAGTGCATAGGCTCGCTTTGGTGGGAGGAGTTAGACAGTTGGAGGCGCATTGCGGCCTCTCGGCTGCTCCACACGCAATTGAACGGCAGCTGTGTTGCGTTGGCCGTTGTTCAACTCCGGTAGTTAAGACAAATACGCAGTTGAGCGCAATGGATTACCATGCGCCACGCAGCCACGCTCCGGGGATGATCAAAGAACTTGAGCAGCTCAAGAAACGAATTGGGTATAGGGTCAAGGCTGCTCGTAAGGCTGCCAATATCACACAGGCACAGCTTGCCAGCGATGTGTCTAAATCGGTCGAGGCAATCTCGAACATCGAGAGAGGTCAGAGCCTCGCGCCGATCGACACGCTATTTGCAATATCGCGTGTGCTAGGAACTACGCTCGTCCATCTTGTGGATGATCAAGAGGCGTTTCAGAACTCACGCAAGGAAGAAGCCCAGGCGGCGCTCGCTGCATCCATTCGCAACTTAGATGAGGATCAGACGCGGCTTGCTATGCGCCTTGTGGAAAGCATCCGTGGCGAAAGCGGCTCATAACTCGGCAACGCAGGGCAAACCAAAAACGCTGCCCAAATTAGTGTCGTTTTGGCGTGTTTCCCTTAATGAGCGACATTTGCGACACTAATTTCAGTATCCGCCTGCCAGGCGAGCATACCTGACATCGCAGACTGTCCGGGTAACGGAGGCGGAAATGCCCCTGTAATCGAAGGGCATTGTCGCGCCGAACGTTTGCACGGAGACTGATCAACTCACGCCAGTTTAGCTTCGCATTAGTGTCGTTTTGGTGTGCTTCCCTTAATGGACGACATTTGCGTCACTAATTGCTGTTCTGTTGCCGCGTGATCGTCCGGGTATCCAATCATCCAGGCGACATCGAAACCGTCGAAGGGCCAGGTCGATTGCGACAGTAAACCCGGGTTTTGCCGAGGTCATGATCGAGATACCAATTGAAACCAGCGATTGGCAGAAAGTCACTCAGCATCCTGAATATTATCAGATGCCTGCTCGCGTAACTGATCAAACGGCGTCTGCTGCCCAGTAAGCTCCATTATCGGCATATACCTTTGTGTTAGCGTCCGCATCGCGTGCCCGCTCAGCTCGAGAATGCCTCGGCGAACCAGATAATCCAAAGTTGGGCGGAACATCGGCGTGTTAGTCGTTGCGCCTCCCGTGCTCATCAGCAACGCAAAGAGACTGCTTTTCCTTTCGGCCGAGCCGGGAGCAGCATCCATTACGCGCACGATCTCCGCAATGAGCTCCCACGAAAAATCCGATCTTGTAAACATGCCTGGCCTAATCAAACCGTTTAACCTTTTACAGGCATCGCCAGCACATTCCGTAATCATCGACTGAATGGTTTGCATGTTTTTCGCGGTGTGACGGCCGGCAGGAATTTCGGTAAAAAAGGAGCAGTCTTCGGTCAGATCGTGAGTAATCTCAAACCTGATGCGCTTGTTGGTTTTCGCATAGATTTTGGCACGCGCCCCGGTTCCGACGGGCACATCGACAGCAATCGCATTTCCGATGCGAGAGATTGACACCTTTGGTTGATGAAGACCGGCAGTTGCTCGGTAGTTTCGCGCGAAAAGTACCTGGGCAATCCGAAACACCTTGCCAATAGGATCATCGCTACGTCGTTCCCAATAGGTCTCTACCGTCTTCAGGTTATAAGTTGGGTCGCCAATAATTTCGTATTGATGACCTGCGTGCCGATGAACTCGCTGTAGAACGAACCCTACAGCCTGTCTGACATAGGCTTCAGCCGCCTCCTGAAAGAGCCCCGGCAATGTGACCAGTCCGACTGCCCCTATTAAGCAGTTATCGTTCTCGTCGAGGATTGTCTCTTCGCCCTCATGGCGACCACGACGCTGCGATAAGAAATGATACTCTTCAAACTGGAAACCTTCCCGGCGGTACTGAGTTATTAGATCGCGCTCTAGGCTATGTCGGATAAAACGGGTCGGATTTAGTGCAAGGTCAGCCGAAAGCCAAAACTCTGATGGACCATGGCTAGGGTCACTTCTTGTAGTAATCCCTATCTTTCCGCCGATAAGTGGAAAACCAGATGGATAGCGAAGCATGTGCTTGCGCCGGGTACGAAATTCGGCACTCCGCTTCCGGCGACTGGATCCTTGGAGCGAGCCCAAAAAGGGCATCTCCCAACGATTGGCATCCACTGGAGTTCTTTTATCCGGCAGCATCTCAGGAGGCCTTCCAATAGCTCTCCTTATCAATTCTGGCGTATTAGTCTCGCCGGACGCAGATAAACCCGTAATTGATATCTGAACTCTGTCATACCTAGCTTCATCAATTGAGAAGTCGCCAATAACATCACTCAGACTATTCAGATAATTGGTCATATTAGGGTATACTGTGTAGGGCCATTCGCACGCGGCTAACATCGGCGGCGAAATTGCGGTGGATGGCAAGCGAAATCGACGAACGCACCCTGATTTAGCGGATCGTTTTGAAGGACCAGGCAAGTGAAATTCAAGATGCTGCTATCGGCGCTAGCGACCCTGTCGTTGGGATCAACTGCGGGGGCGAATGGTCCAGGAGGAGCTTTGCCCGGCAGTTACGATGAACTCGCCATGAGCCTGATACAAGGAGGCTGGTCGTTTCGCAGCCTCGACGGGGCGACCAAAGACAAGCCAGTCCCCATTGTCCACCGCAAGGGCCCTGGCTCAAACTCAAGCTTGAAGATCGAGTATTCGTTTTGCGTATTAAGCCAGAGCGACCTCGGTGGCGGATCGGCCAGAATTGTGTGGCAGGGCGACGGCAATCTCGTTGGCAAGATCGGCGTTGGCAGCTGCGAACACATCGAAGGATTTTCGACGCGAACGATGGTCGCCTATCCAGAAGGTGCCAGCCTGGTGTTGTTCTTCAAGCGTGTGGGCGAAGCGTCCTATTGATGTAAGCCGACATCTGGTAAACCCGGGTTTACCATCGAACAACAGTCCCCCTGCAGGTGCTCGATGCTCACCACGACTGTTGCCAAATGTTGCCAACCCAGCAACCAACTCAGCTACAATTGAGATACATATGGGCTATTTTGCACAAGCCAAGCGTCAACTAAGCCTCTGTTATTACTATATAAAATACAGATGTTTTGCAAAACGAGCTTTGTTGACATCGTAGGGGTCACAGGTTCAATCCCTGTCACGCCCACCATCCAAACATCGCTATTCCGGCGTCGCTGCCACCTTTACCCCGTCTCCGATCTGATCTGTCGGAAACAGGATTACTGCGTCGCCCTCGGCAAGGCCTGAAAGCACCTGCGCGCGCTCCACGGACCGGTGGCCGATCTCGACTTCGCGCAACTCTGCCTTCCCGTCGTGCACGGCAAACACCTGCCACACACCGCGTCGCCGGAAGAGCGCGCTGGTCGGCACGGTCACAACATCGTCGCTGGACCACACCACCAGGCTAGCCTTGACGCCATATCCCGAACCCAGTCCCTCGGGCGCGTCGACCAGTGCCACAATCACGTTGACCCGCTGTTCCTGAACGCCGAGTGCGGAAATCTGCGTGAAGGCGTCAGGCTCGATCATTCGCACCCTTCCCTCGAGCGTCCCCTCCCCGCCCCAATCGTCGATCCGCGCGATATTGCCCTCCCTGATACGCACGGCATCCTCCGAAAGGACGTCAACGACAACCTCAAGTGCTTCCACGTCGCCGATCTCGATCAGAGGCGTACCGGCCTGAACGATACGGTCGTTCTTTTCGACCACCCGCAGGACACGCCCGGCATTGGGTGCCGTAACCACGGCCGGCTCGCCGACGCCTTCGTCGGGATTGGCACCGGACAGCGCTGCCTCGGCGGCCGACAACTCGGCTTCTGCGGCGCGCAAAGTCGCCTGAGCCGAGGCGAGTTGCTGGAGAGCCGTCGCGAGCGCCAGCTGGTCACGCTCAAGAATGGTCCGGCTTACGGTGGCCGATTCCGCCAGCGCTGCGCTTCGTTCGGCTTCGCGCTCGGCCTGCTCGGCCCGGGCCCGCGCTTCGGCCACCCGCGAAATCGCCTCGGCCCTGCGAGCCGCCGCCGCTTCAGCCTGCGCCTGCAGGATTTTCAGTTTTCTCGGGTCTTCGGGCACCGGATACACATAAGCGACCGGAGCCCCGTCAATAACCGTATCCCCTTCGGTCAGGGCAATCCGCGCCAGCCGCCCCGCCACCGGTGCGGCAACGACATAGCGGCTGCGCACCCGCGTGCGCCCTTCTTCCACGATTGCGACGTCCAGGGCCTGCCTGGCAACCGCGCCGGTTTCGACCTCCACCCCACGATCGCTGGAGACCAGCCACAACGCGGCACCGGCGATGGCGATGCCGCCAATTCCCAAAAACAGCCAACGGCTTAATCTTTTCATCGGCCAGGCACCTATTCTCTCGTCTTGAGGACCTCGACAAGGTCCATGCTGTCAAGCCGGCGGCGCACGATCCAGCCGCTGGCGAGCGCGGCAGCGATCGTGATGACCGCCGCCCAGAAATAGGTCGTCGTGCTGACGACCAGCGGAATTCGGTAGGTTTCGGATTGCAATCCGGCCACAACGCCTGCCGCCATCCAGTAGCCCAGTAGCCAGCCGAGCGGTATCGCCGCCAGCGTGGTAACGCCCTGCTCTCCGAGCAGCAGCACCGCAACTTCCGTGCGGGTGAAACCGAGCACGCGAAGGCTGGCCAGCTCGCGGCCGCGTTCCGACAACGCAACCCGCGCTCCGTTGTAGATGACGGCAACGGCGATCACGCTGGAGAAACCGAGAATGAAAAAAACCGAGATGAAGAGCTGATCGGCCATCTGCTTTTCGAACGAAGCCAGCGTTTCGCCGGGCGACACGACGCCTGAGACGCCCGGGAGGCTCTTCAGGCGTTTGTTGAGCGCCGCCCGCTCCTCTTCGTCGACAGAAAGATATGCTCCGGTGATGGTCCGAGGCCCGCCCGTCAGCCGCTGAAGCGCATCGATATCCATGTAGGCGGCAACGCCGACAAAATCCTCTACGACACCCGCAACGGGGATACGGGCGGTGTGCCGCTTCCCTTCCAGCATCTCGACATCGACGCCGTCGCCCGCGGCAAGGCCGAGTTGCCCGGCGAGGATTTCACTCACCATCAGTCCTTCGGGCGGCAGGGGCTGGCGACCGCCGCCGGTTGTCACGATCTGGCGAAGTTTGGAACCCTGCTCCAGTCCGGTGATCGCCAGTTCCTTGTCGATATGGCCGGAACGCAGGCGCACCGGCACGACGCGATACGGTTCGACCCTGGTCACGCCGTCCAGATGCGCCAGATCGTAGCGCGCTTTCTCGGAAACGGGTCGGCTGAAACTGAGTGCGAGGTCTTCGCGTTGCGCCACACGGAACTGGATATCCATCATGTAGGCAACACCGTCGAACATGAACATGCCGATAACCAGAATGGCGACCGCAAATGAAATCCCGATCGTGGAAACGACGCCGCGCATCGGCTGCCGTTCCATGTTGCGCAGGATCATTCGGCCGGCCGCAGGCAGCATCCGGCCCAGCCCCAGTCGCTCGAACAGTCCGGCACGGAAAGTCGCGGGCGGTTCGGGCCGCATCGCTTCTGCCGGCGGCAACGAAACCGCGCGGCGCACGGCCCCCAGCGCACCGGCCGCGGCAGCGGCCATACTCACGCCCGCCGCAACGATGACGAGTGACCAGCTCAGCTCGTAGCGCAGCCGCGGAAAGTCGAAATAGACCCCGTATAAGTCGATCATGGCGCGTCCGAGCCACACCCCGGCACCAACGCCGATTGCGGCACCGGCCAGGACAGCGGCCATGGCGAAGCGGAAGAAATGCCCCCCAACCTCGGCATTGGAGTAGCCAAACGCCTTCAGCACCGCGATCTCGGTGCGCTGAATCGAAATCATGCGCCCAAGGACCAGGTTCAGCAAAAAGGCGGCGATACCAAGGAACACGGCCGGAATAACGGTTCCCATCGTCCGGTTGGATTCCAGTTCGTTGTTCAGGATCAGATGCGACGGCTGGTCAGCTCGCCCGTAAGCGCCAAGCCCGCCATATGGTTCGAGCAGCCTGTCCAGCCGCTCGATCACCATTTCGTGGCGAACACCCGGCGCCAGCGAAAGCACAACCTCGTTGAAGGCACCTTCCATGTCATGCGCGGATGCCAGCACGGTCCGGCTCATCCAGACGATGCCGTAGCGGTGGTCTTCCGGAAAGATTGATCCCGGCGGGACCGGATAGGCGTGTTCGGGCGAGATCGCCGTCCCGACGACGGCAAGGTCGCGCTGGCTGCCATTGATGATGGCTTTGAAAGTATCGCCGAAGTGCAGCCGGTTGGCCTTCGCGAACTTGTCGCTGACCAGCACCTCGGTGCGGTGGCGTGCCGAGATGTAGCGGCCGGATTTGATGTGTATGTCGCCGAGCATCGGCGTGCGCCGGTCGGGAATGGAAACGAAACGGCCAAGGGCGGGAACATCGAGATCGGGCATGTCGAGTGTCGCGGTCAGCGTCACACGCGTTTCGACTGCGGCCACGCCTGGAATGTTCTCGATATCGCGTCGCAGCCGCTCCGGCGCCCGCTTCAGCTGTGCCCATATCTGCGGGAAACGGGCGTCGCGATAATAGAGGTCGCGCGACAAGGCGAGCGACTCATAGGAGCCGCGCAAGGTCAGCACCGTCATCACGCCAACCGCAACAAGTGCGGCTATCGACAGCATCTGGCCGCGATGCTTCCAGATTTCGCGCAGCAGCTTCCGGTTGATCGCGCGCATTGGCCCTGTGCTCGCCTACCACTCGATCTCGTCGACGGAGGCACGGCTGGCATTCGACCTCTCCTCGACGATCTCGCCGCTGCTCATGCGAATGACCCGGTCGCCCATGGCGGCAATGGCTGCGTTGTGGGTGATGATCGCCGTCGTAGTGCCCACCTCGCTGTTCACTTGTTGAAGCACGTTGAGCACGAGCTTGCCGGTTTCCAGGTCGAGCGCGCCGGTAGGCTCGTCACACAGAAGCACGTCCGGGCGCTTTGCCACAGCTCGGGCAATCGCAACGCGCTGCTGCTCCCCGCCTGAAAGCTGCGACGGAAAATGGTCGGCCCGTGCCTCGAGTCCCACCAGTGCGAGTGCTTCGTCCGTGTTCATGGGGTGTGGTGAAATGTCGGTAACCAGCGCCACGTTCTCGCGCGCGGTCAGGCTTGGGATCAGGTTGTAGAACTGGAACACGAACCCCACGCTTTCGCGACGGTAGCGCGTCAGTTTGCGCTCGTCGGCCTTTGTGAGGTCGTGCTCGCGGTAACGGACGTTGCCGCTGGTCGGCACATCGAGGCCGCCGAGAATGTTGAGAAAGGTGCTTTTTCCGCTGCCCGATGCTCCGAGCAGCACGAGCAGTTCGCCTGACCGCAACTCGGCATTGACCGATCGCAGCGCATGCACCTGCACCTCGCCCATCTGATAGACCTTGGAAAGGTCCCTGACCTGGAAAACCGTCTCAGAACGGGGCTCGTCCCGCTTCTGCGCCTGTGCCATCTGCCTGGATCGCCTCGCCGACCGGATTCGGTCCTCAGAGTATCAACTGGCGCAATCTAATGCGAGTTGTGTGCAAGCCATTGATCCAGAACAACCGGGTAACGCTGGGCCTAGTTGTCGCTCAATGTTCTTCGCACGGCGTCTTTCCAGCCTCTGATGAGGTGCTTGCGCTCATCCACATCCATGCTGGAGTTGAACTTGCGGTCGAGCGCCCATTTTCTTGCAAACTCCTGCTGCCCGGGCCATAGGCCGGCCCGCGAACCGGCGAGCCAGGCCGCACCCAGCGCGGTGGTTTCGAGTATTTTCGGCCGGTCCACGGGAGCGTCCAGAATGTCGGCGAGGCGCTGCATCGTCCAGTCGGATGCGACCATGCCGCCATCGACGCGCAGAACCGTCGCGTCGCGGCCGCCCGGCCAGTCCTTGCGCATTGCCTCAAGCAGGTCGTGCGTTTGAAAAACGACGCTTTCCAGCGCCGCCCTGGCAAATTCGTTCGGCCCGGAGTTTCGTGTGAGGCCGAAAACAGCGCCCCGCGCATCCGCATCCCAATGCGGCGCACCGAGACCGACGAAGGCCGGAACCAGATAAACCTGCTGCGTTGGATCGGCTTTCGCCGCCATGGCACCGGTGTCGGCGGCTCGGCGCACAACCTTCAGCCCGTCGCGCAGCCATTGAACGGCGGCACCCGCAATGAAAATCGATCCTTCGAGCGCGTAGGTTGCCTTGCCGTCGAACTGATACGCGATTGTGGTCAGCAGGCGGTTCCTGGATCGCACCATTTTGTCTCCGGTATTGAGAACCGCGAAACAGCCCGTGCCATAGGTTGATTTCATCGTGCCCGGCTCGAAACAGGCCTGCCCGATCGTCGCCGCATGCTGGTCGCCGGCCACGCCGAGAATTGGGATTTCGGCTCCGAAGAGCTTCTTCTCGGTGACCCCGAAATCGGCGGCGCAGTCCTTCACGTCGGCCATCAGTTGAGGCGGAACGTCAAGGATGTTCAACAGTTCCTCATCCCACTGTCCTTTGGCGATGTTGTAGAGCAGTGTGCGGGAGGCATTGGTGGCATCGGTCGCGTGCGACTTGCCGCCGGTAAGTCGCCAGATCAGAAAAGTGTCGATCGTGCCGGCAACAAGGGCACCTTTGCGTGCAAGCCCCCGCGCGCCCCTCACATTGTCGAGCAGCCAGGCGATCTTGGTGCCTGAAAAATAGGGATCGAGCAGCAGCCCGGTCTTCTTCGAGAACGTCGGCTCAAGCCCTTTCTTCCTGAGCTTCGCGCAAAGAGGCGCGGTGCGCCTGTCCTGCCACACGATCGCATTGTGGATCGGCTTGCCTGTCTCGCGATCCCAGATGACGACGGTCTCGCGCTGGTTGGTGATGCCGATCGCAGCGATATCCCGCGCATCCAGCTTGGCCTTGCGCAGCGCTGCGCGAATGGTCGATACGACGCTCTTCCAGATTTCGTCGGGGTTGTGCTCGACCCAGCCGGACGCAGGAAAATGCTGCGGAAACTCCTTCTGGCCCGTGGCGACGACTTTCATTTTCTCGTCGAAGATGATCGCCCGGCTCGACGTCGTGCCCTGGTCGATCGCCAGCACATATTCGCGTGCCATATCGCTCTCCTTGTTGTCGACGTCCGCCGCTCAGCTCTGGGATACCTGTCCGGTCTTTTTGCTGACCGCAGCGCGCAGATAGGCGCCGAGCTTCCGTGCATCCTGCTTCGAAACCGCAAGCCCTCGCTTCGTGCGCCGCCACAAGACATCTTCGGCCTTCAGCGCCCATTCATTCTCGACCAGATAGTCGACTTCAGCCTGGTAGAGGTCGGCGCCAAAATGCGTCCCCAGATCCCCTAGCCCACTCGCATCGCCCAATATGTACCGGGCCCGCGTTCCGTAGAGCCGCATGAGACGGCGGGCATGACGGTGGCTCAGATACGGATGTTCGCGCTCAAGACCGTCGACCAGCGTATCGAAAGCTTCCGCAGCGAAATCCCCGCCGGGCAGCACAGCCCCCGAGGTCCATGCCGGCTGGCGTACTCCGATCGCTTTGGAGAACATGTCGACCACCTCTTCGGCGAGGTGCCGGTAGGTCGTGAGCTTGCCGCCGAAGATGTTGATCAAAGGTGCGGCGCCGTCACCGCCTTCAAAACGCAGCACGTAGTCGCGTGTCGTCTCCTGCGCCTTCGACGCACCATCGTCGAACAGCGGTCGAACGCCCGAATACGTCCAGACGATGTCGTCGCGGGTCACCGGCTCGCGGAAGTAGCCGCTCGCCCCTTTGCAAAGATAGTCGATCTCCGTGTCGGTGATACGGGCGTTCGAAGGATCGTCGTCGAAATCCTGATCGGTGGTGCCGATCAGCGTAAAATCCTCTTCGTAAGGAATTGCAAAAAATATTCGACCATCGCCGTTCTGGAAAAAATAGGCACGTTCGCCCTCGAATTTTCGCTTGATGACGATATGGCTGCCCTGAACGAGGCGGATATTGTCGACGTCGTTACGGCCCATCGCACCGGCAAGCACGGCATCTACCCAGGGCCCGGCGGCATTGACGAGCAGCTTCGCGCACACGGTTGTCCGCTTGCCGGTGACCGAATTCTCCATAGTCACCGACCAGAGGCCGTCATTGCCGCGGGTGGTCTCGACCACGCGATGCCGCGTGCGGATATCGGCGCCGAGGTCTGCGGCGGAACGGGCGTTGAGAACGACCAGCCGCGCGTCATTGACCCAACAGTCGGAAAATTCAAACGCGTTCACGAAATCGGGCTTCAGCGGTACGCCTGCGGGATCCTTGCGCAGATTGAGCATCTTCGTGGCCGGCAATTTCTTGCGCCCGCCGAGATAGTCATAAAGGAAGAGCCCAAGCCTCAGCAGCCACCGAGGCCGAAGTCCGCTGTGATGAGGCAGGACCAGCCGCAGCGGCCAGATAATGTGCGGCGCCATGCCCCACAGAACCTCCCGCTCCATGAGTGCTTCGCGCACCAGCCGGAATTCGTAATGCTCCAGATAACGCAGACCGCCGTGAATAAGTTTGGTCGCCGCCGAAGATGTTCCCGACCCGAGGTCGTTCATCTCGGCAAGGAAAACGGAATAGCCGCGGCCGGCGGCATCGCGCGCGATGCCGCATCCATTGATGCCGCCGCCGATCACAAATACGTCGTATGAGGCTGAAGGTCCCAATCAGCTCCCCGGGGTGCTTCCATTCAAGGGCATTGCGCTAGCATAGAAAGGCTGCCCGAAACAGGACTGCGGCGCCACATCGGGCTGGCACACAAAAATGCAGCCGCACGATTGATTTGGGCGCGTGCCAGCCGCTAACACTGACCGATCATTCTCCGGGAGGTGCTAGCATGACAGGTAAGGGCGAAAAGCCGAAACTCCGCTCGCGGCAATGGTTCGACAACCCGGACAATCCCGCGATGACGGTACTCTACCTGGAGCGTTATCTGAATTACGGGCTAACCCGCGAAGAGCTTCAGAGCGGCAAGCCGATAATCGGCATCGCGCAAACCGGCTCCGATCTCTCGCCCTGCAACCGCCACCACATTGAACTCGCCAAACGCGTGCGCGACGGCATCACCGCCGCCGGCGGACTTGTCTTCGAGTTTCCCTGCCATCCGATCCAGGAAACTGGCAAGCGCCCGACTGCCTCGCTCGACCGCAACCTCGCCTATCTGTCGCTGGTGGAGGTTCTTTACGGTTACCCGCTCGACGGCGTGGTGCTCACAATCGGCTGCGACAAGACCACACCGGCACTTCTGATGGCGGCGGCCACGGTGAATCTGCCTGCGATCGCGCTGTCGGTCGGCCCCATGTTGAACGGGTGGCACGAAGGCGAACGCACCGGCTCGGGCACCATCGTCTGGAAGGCGCGCGAACTGCTCGCCGCAGGCGAGATCGATATCGATGAATACACCGACCTTATCGCGTCGTCGGCGCCTTCGGTCGGCCACTGCAATACGATGGGTACGGCGACCACCATGAACAGCCTGGCAGAGGCGCTGGGCATGCAACTGCCGGGCTCCGCCGCAATTCCCGCCCCATATCGCGAACGCGGCCAGATGGCTTACCGCACCGGCGGGCGCATCGTGGATATGGTGCATGAAGACCTGAAACCCTCGGACATCATGACCCGCGAAGCGTTCGAAAACGCGATTGTGGTCAATTCCGCGATCGGCGGATCCACCAATGCGCCCATTCATCTGAATGCAATCGCGCGTCATCTTGGTGTCGCGCTCGACAATGATGACTGGCAGGCCTTGGGTCACAAGGTACCGCTCCTGGTCAATCTCCAGCCGGCCGGCGAGTATCTGGGCGAGGACTATCATCACGCCGGTGGCGTGCCGGCCGTCGTCGCCGAACTCATGAAGGAAAAGCTGCTTCCAAATCCGCAAGCACTGACGGCAAACGGCAAGACAATTGGCGAAAACTGCGAAGCCGCGCCAAACCGCGACCCGCGCGTCATCCACCCGCTATCCGACCCTCTGGTGCGTGACGCCGGCTTCATCAACCTGCGCGGCAATCTGTTCGACAGCGCGATCATGAAGACCAGCGTGATTTCGAAGGAATTCCGCGACCGCTATCTCTCCGATCCTCAAGATCCGGATGCGTTCGAGGGCAAGGCGGTCGTCTTCGAAGGCACCGAAGACTACCATGACCGCATTGAAGACCCCGATCTGGGCATCGACGAACACTCAATCCTTTTCATGCGCGGTGCGGGCCCGATCGGCTATCCGGGTGCCGCGGAGGTGGTGAACATGCAACCTCCCGCGAGCCTGCTCAAGAAAGGCATCCACTCGCTGGCCTGCATCGGCGACGGCCGACAGTCCGGAACCTCCGGGTCGCCATCCATCCTGAACGCTTCACCCGAGGCAGCGGTCGGCGGCGGGCTGGCGCTGCTGAAAACCGGCGATCGGGTGCGCATAGACCTGCGCAAGGGCGCGGCCAACATTCTGATCACCGACGAGGAGCTTGCGCAGCGCCGGGCCGAACTCGATGCCAAAGGCGGCTACGCGTATCCCGAAAGCCAGACACCCTGGCAGGAAATCCAGCGCGGTATTGTCGATCAGCTGTCAGAAGGCATGGTTCTCAAACCTGCGGTGAAATACCAGCGCGTCGCCGACACCAAGGGCATCCCGCGCGACAATCACTGAGAGCCACCCCGCCGTGGCAACGGAACGGTACTAGAACCGCGCCATCTCGGCGCGAACCTTGTCCTGAAAGGCCCGCAGCTCATCGGGGCCTCTGTTGTTCATGTCATAGAGCGCGAGGTATCTGGGCCGCGGCGCGCCACGGAATGTTCCCCAGGCCCAGCGGCTGGCCAGGAGCCGCGGCGGATCGCCCATGATCATGGTGCGAAAGCGCGTGCCGCCATATGTGGCGACAAAAACCACCCTCCTGATCTTGCGCAGTTTGGGCACCAGCTTCCCGCTGTCCGGCCCATCCGACATTTCAAACGAAACGCCGGGTATGAACACGCGGTCGAAATAGCCCTTCAGAATCGCGGGGTAGCCAAAATTCCAGACCGGGTGAACGAAGACGATGCCTTCGGCCGCCAGCAGCCTTTCGACATATGGACGCAAACTGTCGGTAATATTGCCGGGCACATCGTGATAGTTGATGCGTTCTTCGCGGCTCATCGCGGCCTCGAAGTTTTCCTCATGGAGGTTGAGCGCATCCACTTCGTGGCCGCCCGCCGCCAGTGCTTCGCATGCGGCGTGATAGAGAGACCGGTTGTAGCTTGTTTCCACCGGGTGGGCGTGAACAACGAGCACGCGCATCAGGTTTGGCCCTGCGTCTTACATTCGCTGGCGGTCTGCACGCAAACGGTCGCTTCCAATCCCCAACCTCCTTTGGCAAGCGAGCGGTGCGTCTGGATAACCGCACCTCCCGCCGGTCCTATATGTGGCGTTTCGTGCGATCAACAGACCGGTGAATACTCTCTGCTTCCTTTGCGAGCGCACAGGCAGCGCTTCTTCAGACACAAAATGATACACAACCGGTCGTGCTGGACGGCGCCCTACCTTACCGCGAATTAATGATTTCTCTGCTGCAAGGCCCAAATTTCGCTGTCATAAGGTGATCAGCTACCGTACGGCGCGGGTGCGTCAGTCGCTGCATGCGTCATGGGGCGGCAAGCCGCCACGCATCCGCTGGAGACATTCATGGCGTTCTGGAAACAGCTCATCATAACGCTGGTTGTGCTCGTGCTCGCCGCAGGCGTGTGGGCGCGCTTCTTTCCCGGCGCCCAGGAGATACTTTCGCGCCTTGGGCTTGACTGGATTCCCGTTGCAACCGCGACAACGGCCGGCTCGGATGCACCTGAGCGTGGCCCTGCGCGCCGTGGCGGCATGCGCCAGCAGCCTGTCATCGCCGAGCCGGTCGGTACCGCAACGATCAACGACCGCCTTTCGGCGATCGGCACGGGACGAGCCATCCGCTCCGTCGTTGTAACGCCGTTCACCTCGGGCCGGCTCACCGAACTGCTGGTGCAATCCGGCGCAACCGTCGCGGAAGGCGACATCATCGCCCGGCTCGATTCCGAAGCAGAAGAAATCGCCGCCGACCGCGCCCGTATTGCACTCGAAAACGCGCAGGCACGGCTGGACCGCGTCAACGCGCTGCGTTCGTCGAACACGGTCACGCAGGTGCAACAGACCGACGCCGAGCTGGAGGTTGAGAATGCGCGCCTTGCGCTGCGCGACGCCGAGCTGTCCCTGAGCCGCCGCGCAATAGCCGCGCCCATAAATGGCACCGTCGGCATTCTGCCTGTCACACCTGGCAACCACGTGACCGCGCAGACCGAGATTGCCACCATCGACGACCGCTCGCAGATCCTTGTCGATTTCTGGGTTCCGGAGAGCTACGCCGGTGCGCTTCGGGTCGGCGAAGAGGTCGAGGCGGCATCGATTGCCCGTCCTTCGGACATTTACCAGGGCAAGGTCAGCGCGATCGACAACCGTATCGACGAACAGAGCCGGACGCTGCATGTGCAGGCATTGATCGCCAACCGCGATGAGACCTTGCGCGCCGGCATGTCCTTCCGCGTCACAATGCGCTTTGCCGGCGACGAATACGCCGCCGTCAACCCGCTGGCGATTCAATGGGGCGCAGACGGCGCCTATGTCTGGCTTGTCGACGATGGTGTAGGCCGAAGGCTCTCCGTGCAGATTATCCAGCGCAATACGGACACGGTTCTGATCGAAGCCGATGTGCTGCCGGGCGCCCTTGTGGTGACCGAGGGGATCCACGCCGTGCGCGAGGGCCAGCCGGTGCTTCTCGCGAACGACGCCGACCCGGCAGACGGCAACCGGAGTGGCTCACAAGGGGACGGCTGAGATGTCCGCAATCGACAGTTCGGTGAAGGCGCAAAGTGGCCTGACCGCACTTTTCATCCGCCGCCCGGTTCTGGCTTTTGTCATCAACACGCTGATTGCCGTCGCCGGCCTCGCGGCTTTCTTCGGCGTCGAGATACGCGAGCTCCCCGATGTCGACCGCCCGGTTATCACCGTGCGCGCCGACTATCCCGGGGCCTCGGCGGAATCGATCGACCGCGAGGTAACCGCAATTCTCGAGGGCGCGGTGTCGCGCGTTTCGGGCGTCAAATCCATCTCGTCGAGTTCGTCCTTCGGCTCCAGCCGCGTGACGGTCGAGTTTGGCGATTCGGCAGATCTGGATACGGCCGCGTCCGACATGCGGGATGCCGTCGGGCGCATCGCCAACCAGCTTCCCGACGATATCGAGACCCCGCGCATCATCAAGGCCGACGCTGACGCGCAGGCTGTCGTTCGGCTTGCTGTCACCTCCGACCGCATGAGCGTACAGGATATGACGGTTCTGGTCGAAGACCAGATCGTCGACAGCTTTGCCGCAGTACCGGGCGTAGCCGACGTTCAGGTCTATGGCGACCGCGACAAGGTGTTTCGCATCGACATCAACCAGGCGAAGCTCGCGAGCCTCGGGCTGACAATTGCCGACGTGCGCGGCGCGTTGAGTTCGATGTCTTTCGATGCGCCGGCTGGTTCGCTGACCAGCAGCACCCAGGACCTGATTGTCCGCGCAACTGCCACGGTGACGACGCCGGAGGAGTTCGAAAACCTCATCATCAACCGGCGCGTCCGTCTTGGCGAGATCGCAACGGTGACGCTTGGAGCGGACCTCAACGAAAGCCAGTTGCGCGCCAACGGACAGACCGGAATCGGCCTTGGCATCGTGCGCCAGGCGCAATCCAACACGCTGGAGATTTCACAGGGCGTGCATGCTGCTGCCGACGAGGTTCAAAAACGCCTGCCGGAGGGCATGACGATCCGCGTCACCAGCGACGACGCCACCTTCATCAACGGCGCAATCCACGAGGTCGAGATCGCGCTGGCGATTTCGGTCACGGTCGTTCTTCTGGTCATCTTCATGTTCCTGCTGGACTTCCGCGCAACCATCATCCCGGGCGTTGCCATTCCCGTCGCACTGATCGGCACCGTTGCAGCTATCTACCTGGTCGGCTTCTCGATCAACATCCTGACCTTGCTGGCGCTCGTGCTTGCAACGGGCATCGTTGTCGACGACGCGATCGTGGTGCTGGAAAACATCGTGCGGCGGCGCAATGAGGGCATGGGCCCGCGGGCCGCCGCTGTGCTCGGCGCAAAGGAGGTCTTCTTCGCCGTCATCGCAACCACAGTGACGCTGATGGCAGTCTTCATTCCACTGTCGTTCCTGCCCGGCCAGACCGGCGGCCTCTTCCGCGAGTTCGGCTTTGTGCTTGCGATCGCGGTGTTCCTGTCGTCTGTTGTGGCGCTCTCTCTGTGCCCCATGCTTGCCTCGCGCTTTTTGGCGTCGGGACATGATATTCAGCATGGCAATGGCGGCGCCATCGCCGGCGCCGGCCGTTTTCTCGCCGGCATCTACCGCCGCCTTCTGACCGCAAGTCTGAATGCCCCGCTTGTGGTTCTCGTCATCACGGGCTTGCTGCTTCTGCTCGCATTGGCGCTGTTCCCGACAATCCAGCGTGAACTCACCCCACGCGAGGACCGCTCGGTAGCGTTCATGAGGGTTTCGGCACCCGAGGGCGTGAGCCTCGACTATTTTTCGCAGCGCATGCGCGAGATCGAAATGCTGATCGAGCCGTTCCGCGAGACGGGCGAAATCAGCAATACATTCGCCATGGCAGGTCGCGGCTCGCAAAACAGCGGCTTCGTGGTGATGACGCTTGCGCCCTGGGAAGAGCGCGAACGAAGCCAGCAGGAGATACTGGCCGACATACAGTCGCGGGTGGGCACGGTGCCGGGCGTCCGCGCTTTCGCGTTCCAGCCCAACAGCCTGGGCATTCGCGGCGCCGGCAATGGCCTTTCCTTCGCCGTGGTCGGCAACAATTACGCAAATCTCGGCGAAGCCGCAGCGAAGATCGTCGCCGATATGGAAAACGATCCGCTGTTCAGCCAACCCCGCCTCTCCAACGAGCCAACGCAACCGCAGCTTTCCGTCTCCATCGACCGTGAACGCGCGTCCGAGATCGGGATCGACATCGCAGGGCTGTCGGAAGCCATGCAGGCAATGCTCGACGGGCGCCAGGTCGGAACGGTTTTCGTCAACGACCGGAGTTTCGCGGTAAAGCTCGTTTCAACCACCAACCCAATCAACGATCCCACCGATCTGGAGAACATCTTCCTCAAGACCGGAGACGGCCGTTTCGTGCCGGTATCCACCATCGCCACTTTGAAGGAGCAGGCGGTGCCGCCGTCGCTCAATCGCGAGCAGCAGATGCGCTCGGTCTCGATGTCGTCCTCGCTGAGCGAGGGAACAGCGCTTGGGGAAGCCTATCAGCGCGTACTCGACATCGCCGAACCGCATCTGCCGGCCGGGGCGCGCATCATCCCGCTCGGGGAAGCCGCTACCCTTGGAGAAACATCGAGTTCTATGGGCACGATCTTCGGGTTCGCGATTATCATCATCCTGCTTGTGCTTGCGGCGCAGTTCGAAAGTTTCGTTTCCGCGATGATCATCATGGCGACTGTGCCGCTCGGCCTCGCATGCGCGGTTTTCGCGCTGCTGCTGACCGGAAGCAGCCTCAATGTCTACAGCCAGATCGGGCTCGTGCTGCTGGTCGGCATCATGGCTAAAAACGGCATTCTGATCGTGGAATTCGCCAACCAGCTGCGCGACCGGGGCTTGGGCGTGCGCGAGGCGATCGAGCAGGCATCGAATATCCGCCTGCGCCCGGTGGCCATGACAATGATCTGCACCATCATCGGCGGCTTGCCGCTCGTGCTCGCAAGCGGCGCGGGCGCCGAAGCACGCGTGGCACTGGGATGGGTGATCGTCGGCGGGCTCGGACTGTCGACGGTCTCGACCCTGATCCTGACGCCAGTCGCCTATCTGCTTCTAGGTCGTTTCGTGACACCGAAGTCGCACGAAGATGCCCGCCTCTATCGCGAGCTTGACGAAGCCGCGGCGAAAAGCAGCGCTGCTCCGGCAGAATAGCTATCGGGCCAAAAAGAGGGCCGCGCGGTTTCCCGCGCGGCCCTTGCCTGTTACCTGGGGTCGCTAGGGCTTACTGGCCCTGCATCGGATCGATGCGAGAAACCTCGACCCACTTGCCGCCATCGATCTTGGAGATGACGATCAGCTGGCCGCCCTGGTGATCGGCCCCGACATCGACCGGCACGTTGTTGATGACGTCATCATACTTCAGACCTTCCATCGCCGAGCGGAAGCTCTCCGAGGTCAGATCCGGACCGGCGGCTTCGAGCGCCATCACAAGCGTCTTGGCGGCGCTGTAGCCGAGCTGCGCCGCGGTATCGGCTGGCGTACCGGCATAGGCCTGGAACGCTTCCGCCCATTCCTTCACTTCCGGCACGTCGAGACGGTCTTCGAAGTCGACCCAGCCGGCTGCTGCGTAGTAGCCCTCGGTGACACCGCCGGGAACTTTTGCGACTGCCGTATTGAAGCCGGCGGACGAGCCGATGAAGGTCACGTCGGTCCAGCCAAGCTTCTTGGCCGTGCCGTAAGCAACGATCGTCTGACGCACGCCGATGGCTGTTGCCACGATATCGCAGCCCGAAGCCTGCAGCTTCTGAATCGAGCCGACGAAGTCCTGCTCGTCGGGCTTGTGCGTTGTTTCATCGGCCCATGTCAGGCCCAAAGCCTCGGTTTCATCCTTGGCTCCCTGCTGGATTTCGAGGCCGAAATCCGAAGGAATGTACATGGCGCATACTTCCTGCGCGCCCTTTTCCTTGGCAAGGTACTGGATGCCTGCTCGAAGCTGGTCATAGTAGGACGAGAAGCCGGCATACTTATAGGTGATGTCGCCTTCAAGCATCTGGCGGGCAGCAGTCAGCGGCCCGACATTCGCTACTTCCTTGGCCTCCATCAGCGGGAATCCGGCAATGTTGTGCGGCGTTCCCAGATTGAGGACCATCGCGAACACCTTGTCCGAGTTGATCAGCTTGTTGAAGTTCTGCACTGCTTTCGGCACCTGGTAGCCGTGATCTTCGACCACGAAGCGAATCTTGCGGCCATGGATGCCGCCGCCCTCGTTGACCTGGTCGAACAGCTGCTGTGCGGCCTTGATCGCACCTACGTTGAAGGCGGCGAAAATGCCCGAAAGGTCGCCATTGGAGCCGACGACGATTTCGTCGTCGGTAACGCCCTGCGTTGCATGCGCGGCGCTCGCCATTCCGGCGGCGAGCCCGAGTGCAAGGAGCGACTTGCCGATAAAGTGCTTCATGTCAGTTCCTCCTGGTTACGTTGCAAGGTGTAGGGCGATCAGCCGTACATCTCGTCGATCAGCTTCCTGTGTTTCTTCTCTACGAAGCTGCGTTTCAGCTTCATCGTGGCTGTCAGTTCCTCATCTTCAGCGGTCAACAGCACATCGATCAAGCGGAAATCCTTGATTTGTTCCACCCGGGCGAATTCCCGGTTGGTCTCATCCACTACGCCGGCAATAAGATCGCGCACCTCCTTTGCCGCGCAGAGAGACTTGAAATTGTTGAAGGGAACGCGCTTGTCCTGCGCGAACTTCTCGACATTCTCCTGGTCGATCATCACCAGGCAGGTCAGATATTTGCGCTGGTCGCCGATGATGACGGCATCGGAGATGAATGGCGAGAATTTGAGCCGGTTTTCGATCTCGGCAGGGGTAATGTTCTTTCCGCCCGCGGTGATGATGATGTCTTTCGCGCGTCCGGTAATGAACATGAAGCCTTCATTGTCGATACGCCCGACATCGCCCGTGTGCAGCCAGCCATCGTCATCGATTGTCTCGGCCGTTTTGTCCGGCTTGTTCCAGTATCCCTGGAACACGTTGGGCCCGCGATACTGAATTTCACCATCCGCCGCGAAACGCACCTCGCCGCCCGGCACCACCTTTCCGATGCTGCCCGTCTTGTTGTCTTCGACGAGATTGACGGAGATCACGCCCGAGCTTTCGGTCATCCCGTAGCCCTCGAGCACGGTAATACCTACGGCCTTGTACCATTTCAGCAGCGCAGGCGAGATCGGGGCAGCGCCCGTGGTGCCGCGCCGCAACCGGTCGAAGCCAAGCAGCCGGCGCATGCCGTGCAGCACCGTGAAATCCCAGAACTTGTAGGCAAGCTGCGTCAGGGCAGGAACCGCTTCGCCTTCATCCAGCGCCTCGCACCGCTTCATCCCGGTGGCAATGGCACGCCGGTACGCCCATTTGCCGATCGGTGTCGCTTCCTCGGCCATGATTGTCACGCGGGAATAGACCTTCTCCCAGACGCGCGGCACCGCAGTGAAGATATGCGGGCTCACCTCCCGCAAATTGTCGAAAACCGTTTCCGGGCTCTCCGCAAAATTCACCACCGAGCCGTGGCCGACCGGAACGAATACCGAAATGAGGCGTTCGAGAATGTGGCACAGCGGCAGGAAACAGACCTGTTCGTCGGTTTCTTTCACCGGCAGTGTCAAAGACGCACCGATGATGGAGGAAATGATGTTGGACTGGCTGATCATCGCGCCTTTTGGCGGCCCGGTCGTGCCGGAGGTGTAGACCAGGATGGCAGTGTCGTTAGGCTGCGACCGCGCGATCTCCTCTTCGAAACGCTTCGGATTGCCCTTCAGGAACTCCCGCCCGATCCGGTACAGATCGTCGATGAAGATCACCCGATCGTCTTCGAAACCATGCAGGCCGTCGCGATCGTAGACGATGACCTTCGTCAGCCCCGGCATTTCGTCCGCAACCGACAGATATTTGTCGAGTTGCTCGTCGTTCTCAACGAACAGAAAACGGCTGTCGGAATCGTTGACGAGATATTTGAGCTGCGCGGCGGCATCGGTTGCGTATATGCCCGACACGATCCCGCCCACCGACTGCCCGCCAAGGTCGGTGTAGATCCACTCCTTGTTGTCTTCCGACAGGATGGAAATCACCTCGCCGCGCTTCAGCCCGAGCGCAAGCAGGCCGAGACCGATGAGCCGCGCATGTTCGTAAAAATCCGTCCACGAATAGGCGAGCCAAATGCCAAGATCCTTCTCGCGATGCGCGATCTTGGCGGCGTATTTCTCGCAGTTCTGGCGAAACAGCTTCGGCAGCGTATCGCAACCATCGAAATAGAACGGGCCACGGCCGCCGACCTCCGCATTGAAGCTGTGGCCGTCTACCGTTTGTTGTGGAGGCAGTTTTTCCGCAATGGTCATAGCGTGCTCCTCACCTTGCCGGCGGCAATGCCGGCAGCGCTCCCTATCGCCAGGTCTTCTTCTGTTTCCAGCGTTTCTGGCCGCGCTGTGTTTCTTCCTTGATGCCGAGATAGAACTCCTGCACATCCTTGGACTGCAGAAGCCTCTGCGCCTCGTCCGCCATCACGATGCGGCCAAGCTCCATCACATAGCCGTAGTCAGCGACGTTGAGTGCAACCATGGCGTTCTGCTCGACCAGCATCATCGTTACGCCCTGCTCCTGGTTGAGCCGGCGTATGATGGCGAAAATCTCTTTCACCAAAAGGGGCGAAAGGCCCAGGCTGGGCTCGTCGAGCAGCATCACGCGGGGCCGCGCCATCAGACCGCGCGCGATGGCCAGCATCTGCTGCTGGCCGCCCGAAAGCGTGCCCGCCGCCTGGCGCGCGCGCTCCTTGAGGATCGGGAAATAGGAGTAGACCATCTCCTCGTCATCACGCACCCCGGCCGGGTCGGTGCGGGTGTAAGCGCCCATTCGCAGATTTTCTTCCACGGTCAGCAGGGGAAACACTTCGCGCCCTTCCGGCACATGCACGATACCGGCGCGCACCACTTCGTCCGGCTCAGCACCGGCGATGTTGCGGCCGTTGTAGACGATCTCGCCCTTTTCCGGGTTCATGACGCCGGAGATTGTCTTCAGCAATGTCGTCTTGCCGGCGCCGTTGGCGCCGAGCACGGTGACGATCTGGCCCGCACGCACTTCCAGGCTGGCCCCGCGAATGGCGACGATCGGCCCATAATAGCTTTCCAGATTGCGCACCGACAAAACCACGCCGGTCGCCGTATCAGCGCTTTCCTTGACTGCCGTTTGCAACATCATGCCGGCACCTTTTCGTTTGCCTCGGTGGTGCCGATATAGGCTTCGACCACCGCCGGGTGGTTCTGCACCTCAGGCGGTGTTCCAAGCGCCAGCATCTTGCCGTCGGCGAGCGCCAGCACACGGTCGGAAACGGATGCGACCAGATGCATGTCATGCTCCACCATCAATACGGTGATGCCCATTTGCTTCTTGATGTCTTCGACCCAGAAAGCGACGTCCTGGGTTTCCTCAACCGACAGGCCCGAAGCCGGTTCGTCGAGAAGCAGCAATCTGGGTTCAAGCGCCAGCGCACGGCCCATTTCAACGACCTTGCGGACGCCGTATGGCAACCCCGCGATGTACTTTTCGCGATAGGCCTGCAGGTCGAGGAAATCGATCACCTGTTCGACAGCTTGGCGGTGCTGGCGCTCTTCCTCCCGCACACCGGGAAGGAAAAGCGCCTGGCTCACCAAATTGCTCTTGCGGTGCCGGTGACGCCCGACCAGCAGGTTCTGCAAAACCGTCGCCTGCTCGAAAAGCTCGATGTTCTGGAACGTTCGCGCAATGCCGAGCCCGGCAATTTCGTGTGAGCCGAGCGACAGGATACTCTTGCCGTCGAAGCGAATATCGCCCTCGGCCGGGTCGTAGAAACGCGACACCAGATTGAACAGCGTCGACTTGCCGGCGCCGTTCGGCCCGACAATGGCGAACACCTCGCCCTCTTCGACCGAAAACGAAACCTGGTTGACCGCGACGACGCCGCCGAAGCGCAGCGTCACATTGTCGATCTCGAGAAGGCTCATCGCATTCTCTCCGTTTTCAGATAGCTCTTCTGGCGGCGGAACATGTCGCGCCGGTAGAAGGGAAACAGCTCGAAATAGGTGCGGATCTTGATCCACCGGCCATAGATGCCCAGCGGCTCGAACAGGATGAAACCGATCAGGATCGCGCCGAAGATCGCCGTTTCCAGACCCGGGATCGCGATCGAGCTCATGCCCAGCGCGTTGGTCACCATGTCGCGCGAAATCGCGATCGCCTGAGGCAGGATGGCCACGATCACGGCACCGAAAAACGCGCCATGGATCGAACCCAGCCCGCCGATCACAATCATCAGCAGAAGCTGGATCGAGATGATGATGTTGAATGTCTCATTGTTGAAAATACCGGCGAAGTGCCCCATCAGGGCACCGGCAAGCCCGGTAATGCCCGCCGAGATGCCGAATGAGATCGCTTTGGTTTTCGCTACGTTGACACCCATCGCGCGCGCCGAGACTTCCGAGTCGCGCACCGCCGCGAACGAGCGTCCGAGCGACGAGCGCAGGATGTTGCGGTATGCGAGAACCACGAGAACGGTCACGACAAGCACCAGCCAGTAGAACATGTCCGGCTGCGCGTAACGATTGATCGACACGCCGAAAATCTGGATATCGGGTGCAAAAAGGCCAATCACGCCATTGGTCAGCGGTTCCGCGATAACGATGAGATCATCAGCGAGGATCGAAATCGCCAGCGTGCCGATGGCGAGATAGATGCCGTGCAGGCGTGTGGTTGGAATAGCGATCAACACACCCGCGAGACCCGCGATCAGGCCACCCAGCGGGAAGGATATGATGAAGGGCAGCCCCAGCTTTTCCTGCAGAAGCACGTTGGCGTAGCACCCGACGGCCAGAAACGCTGCATGCCCAAGGCTCGCCTGGCCTGTCTGGCCGACCAGGATCATCAGCCCCATGCCGGCAATTGCCCAGATCAGCATGTTCGTGGCTTCGCCGATCCAGAAGTCGTCGAACATGAAGGGCACGATCAGCGCCAGCGCAAGGAGCGCCGCATACCACCCCGCCTGCGGCGCATGCCGGAACAGATTGATGTCGGCGTCGTAACTTGTTTTGAAAACCGTTCTCATCGCCCCTCAGACCTTCTTCGAATGGACCTGGGCAAGAATGCCGTGCGGTCTGAATACGAGGATCAGGAACAGCAGCAGGTAGGGCATGACCTGCGAGTAGCCGGCGGCGATATAGCGCGCGGAAAACGGCTCGATCAGGCCGACGATCAGGCCGCCCAGCAACGCACCGGGCAGCGATCCGAAACCGCCGATCACCGCCGCGGCGAACGCCTTGATGCCGAGCAGGCCGATCGACGGTTCGATCGAGCCTTTCGAGGCAAACAGGATGCCGGCGACAGCAGCGACAGCTCCGGCCAGCGCCCAGATAAGCGAGTTCAGCCGTTTGACGGGAATGCCCATGTAATAGGCCGCCAGCTGGTTCTGCGACGAAGCCTGCATCGCAACGCCGAGCCGCGTGCGGTTGAAGTAGAAATAGAGCAGCAAGGTGAGCACGACAGTGACGAGAATGACCGTCACCTCGTCCATACCGAGCACAAGGCCACCGAAACGGAGTTCCTTGCCGGCGAGCGGCGATTCCAGCGACACCGGCTCATGTCCCCAGATCAGGCCGGCAAAGAAGCGCAGCACGAAGCCGAGCGCGATGGTCAGAATAACCACCGCAACCTGCGGCTGACCGAACATCTTTCGCAGAACCAGTATTTCGAGCGTGTACCCGAACGCGCCCATGATCAGGATTGCGATTGGCACCGACACCCAGAACGGCAGACCCAGAAATTCGGCATTGGTCAGCCCGAGGCAGACAAATGCACCGAGCATCATGAAGTCGCCCTGGGCGAAATTCACCTGCTCGGTGGCCTTGTAGATGAGCACGAAGCCGAGCGCGATCAGGCCGTAGATACAGCCATTCGCAAGGCCGCTGACGACAAGCTGCAAGACGTCCAACGTCTCTCCTCCCTGTGCGCCGCGCGATCTGCGTCGCGCTGGCATTGAAATTCTATACCGCTTGCGTCCTCCCGCAAGCGGTACGCCCGTCGCTAAGGTGCGATGAAAACCTTGCCGTTCGGCTTTGCCAGTTCTCCCGCTACCCGTTCCATTGCGTCATCGAGCGGAACGACGGCCGTCACGTCCGTCTTCCACCTGCCGTCCGCAAACCGTTTCTGTGCTTCGATTACCGCAGCCATGCGCCGCTCCGCTCCCCCGCTGCGCATCCACTGCGTCAGCCAGAAGCCCTCGATCTTCTTATCCATGAAGATGAGCTGTCCCGGCTCCTTGATCACCGTCTCGCTGGCATCGAGGCGGCCATAGACAACCCAGCGCGCGCCCTTGCCCATCACATGGAACACGGTCGACGCGACCGGCCCGCTCACTGCGTCGAGCAGGATGCGCGGATTTTCCTCCTTGCACACCGCCGCCATCTCGCGGGCAAACCCTCCGCCCGTGGCATTGAGCACATGCGCGGCGCCGAGCTGCTTCAGCATATCGATCTGATCGTCGCGCCGGACGATGGCGATAGGCCGGTAGCCCTCCTCGCGTGCAACGGCGATAATCAGCTTGCAAAGCTGGCTGGCGCCAGCCGTAACGATAAACGCCTTCTCGCCGGCGTCCTTCACAATCCCGAACATCGCCAGCGCCGTCAGCGGATTGACGATCATCGCCGCGCCATCCTCGTCGCGCAACCCAGGCATGAGCGGGATGCAGGCGCCCGCATCGGCAACCGCGTATTCGGCCCACGAGCCCCAGTTGCTGAGCCCGGTCGCAAACGCGACGCGCTGCCCGGCCAGCCCGTTGGCAGCGGGGTCGCTGCCGGCAGCCACGACTTCGCCAACACCCTCGAAGCCTGCCGGCTGGCCTTGCCTGCGCGGCTGGCCGTAGAGCCCTTTGACGAACATCACGTCCGAGGGATTGATCGATGCAAGTTTCACCTTCACGAGCACCTGCTTGGGCCCCGGCTCAGGCACGGCGATCTCGCCGGCCTCGACATAAGGCTCCATTGCTTCAAGCACAGTGCCGCTGGACGTGCGCGAATAGCCGTCATTCTTCAGAAGTAGCGCTCGCATCGTCGCTGGCAACGCCATCAAAGACCTCTCACGGTTCCAGTATCAGTTTGCCGATGGCGCCGCGGCCCAGCACGCCTTTCAGCACACCGGCCGCGTCCGCCAGCTTGTGCCGGCTTTCGATTAGCGGCTTCACTTTGCCCGACACATACCAGCCGAGCAGCTCACGCATGTTGTCGGCATAAACTGCCGGCTCCCTGGCAGTGAACGCGCCCCAGAAGACGCCAACGACCGAGAAACCTTTCACCAGCGTCAGGTTCACCGGCAGCTTGGGTATCGTTCCCGACGCGAAACCGACTACCAGCAGCCGTCCGCCCCAGCCCATCGAGCGTGCCAGCGTGTCGAAACTGTCGCCGCCGACCGGGTCGAACGCAACATCGACGCCCTTGCCACCGGTGAGCGATTTCAGATCCTCACGCATATTGTCGTAACCGATCGCCTCATCCGCGCCCGCCCCAAGCGCGTGCCTGCGTTTGTCCTCCGAAGATGCGACAGCGATGACGCGCGCGCCCATCGCTTTGCCGATCTGTACCGCTGCAAGCCCGGTGAGACCCGACGCGCCGAGTACGCAAAGCGTTTCGCTGGCTTTCAGCGCAGCCCGCTGCTTGAGCGCGTGATGCGAAGTGCCATAGCCGCACATCAGGGCGCATGCGTCGGCGGCCGGCATGCCGTCCGGCAGCTTCATCACCGTATTTTCAGGTGCGGACATCTTTTCCGCATAGGCGCCGAGAGCGCCCATCGCGGCGACCCGGTCGCCGACCTTGAAAGCCTTCACGCCATCGCCCACAGCCGCCACTTTGCCGGCCATCTCCATGCCAGGCACGAAAGGCACTTCCGGCTTCATCTGGTAGAGGCCCTGGACCAGAAGACCGTCGGGGTAGTTGACGCCGATCGCCTCAGCCTCGATCACAACCTCACCGGCACCGGCCTGCGGCTCCGGCCAGTCGGCATATTCGAGGTTTTCGAGTGGCCCATAGTCCCGGGCGACAATCGCTTTCAACGCGGCTCAGACCTTCTCTTGGGTGTGTTTCTTCAATTCGGTGCGCGCCACCTGGCGGCGGTGAACGGCATCCGGTCCGTCGGCCAGGCGCAGCGTGCGCAGATGCGTCCAGGAGCGCGCGAGCGGCGTATCCTGGCTGATGCCCTGCCCCCCGAACATCTGCACGGCTTCGTCGGTGACCTTCAGCGCCACACGAGGCGCAACCACCTTGATCTGGCTGATCCAGGGTGCCGCGGCACGCGCATCGCCCTGATCCATCATCCACGCCGCCTTGAGGCACAATAGTCGCGCCATTTCGATTTCCATGCGGCACTCGGCAATGATGTCATAATTGGCGCCGAGCTTGGCCAATGTCTGCCCGAAGGCCTCGCGCCGCATCGCACGCTGGCACATCAGCTCCAGCGCCTTCTCCGCCTGCCCGATCGCCCGCATGCAATGGTGGATACGGCCGGGACCCAGCCGTCCCTGCGCGATCTCGAAGCCACGTCCTTCGCCGAGAAGCAGATTTTCGGCCGGCACACTGACATTCTCGAATTTCAGATGCAGATGGCCGTGCGGCGCGTCGTCGTCGCCATAAACGGTCATCGCCCGAAGCTTGGTGATGCCGCGCGCGTCGGCCGGCACCAGAATCATGGAATGCTGCTCGTGCTTCGGCCCGTCTGACGCCGTGCGCACCATGACGATATAGATCTTGCAGCGCGGATCGCCGGCACCCGACGACCACCATTTCTCGCCGTTGAGCACGTATTCCCCGCCGTGGCGCTCACAGCGCATCGAAATATTGGTCGCATCCGACGACGCAACATCCGGCTCCGTCATCAAGTAGGCGGAGCGGATTTTGCCGTCGAGCAGCGGCTCCAACCATTTTTTCTTATGATGGTGCGTTCCGTAGCGCTCCAGCACTTCCATATTGCCGGTGTCGGGCGCTGAGCAATTGAAGGTTTCGGCGCCCAGATGCGCCTTGCCCATCTCCTCGGCGAGATATGCATATTCGACCGTAGTGAGGCCGTAACCGCGCTGCGAATCGGTCAGCCAGAAATTCCACAGGCCGCGCTCGCGCGCCTTGGCCTTGAGCCCCTCGAGAATTTCGGTCTGGCGCGCCGTATAGGACCAGCGGTCGCCATTCTTGCCGATTTCGGAAAGAAACTCCTCGTCGACCGGAAGGATCTCGTCGCGAACCATGTTGGCGACTTTTTCGTGGATCGGCTTGAGCCGCTCCGTCATGCCAAGGTCCATCGCACTCACAGGTCAAGCTCCCCTTTGCCGCCAAGCCCGCGATAGGCAAACGTGACAATCTGCCTGACGACGGCATACATGTGTTCATCGTCTTCGCCGGGGCGCGGCACATACCAGAAGATTGGCGAGTTCAATGCCATGAACATCGACTGGACGGTGATCGCGGGATCCTCGAAATTGAAGTCACCTTCTTCGCGCGCCTGCACTATGGTTTCGCGAAAAATATCGGAATAGCTGTTGCGGTATTTTACCAGCCCGTCGAGCACGAGCCGCTGCTCGGGTGTGGTTGCACCGCGCAGGTGCATCTCCACCCCTTCCCACACGACGCGGGCCAGCGTCTTCGACTTCATCATCCGTTTCGTGTGGACAAAGGCGATGCGCTTCCAGCGCTCCACGGCAGGCCCGGGCTGGTTCCGGTAGGGCTCGACCGCATCGAAAATCCGATCCATGCCGAACTGGAAAACCCCGGCAAATAGCGCCGACTTGGAAGGGAAATGATGGTAAATTCGGCCTTTGGTTGCGCCCAGGCGCCGGGCCACGTCATCGACGGAGGTCGCGCTGTAGCCGCGCTCCATAAAGCAGTCCGCCGCCGCAACAAGTATATCGGCCGTCGAACTATCGGGCACGACATCGCGCGCGCCTAGCATCATCCAGCAACTCCTCCACGGCCCGCAGCCGCCTCGTTTTTGTTGTTGAGTGCGACTTTACGGATCGAAATACAAAGAACATACTACCCAGTATGTTGTCAACGCGGCCTGGCTCCGAGCCTCTAGAACCGCGGACCTCGGGAGGAACGAATGGGTTACGTCGACGATCTCTTCTCCGTCAAAGGCAAGGTTGCGCTTGTTACCGGCGCCGCGACCGGCATTGGCCGCATGGCTGCAACCGGCCTTGTGCAGGGCGGCGCGCGCGTACTGATCGCATCGCGCAAGGGCGACGCCTGCGAGGCCGTCGCGGCGGAACTTAACGCGCTGGGCGCGGCCGGTTCAGCTGAAGGGTTTGCCGCGGATGTGAGCACCGAAGAGGGTATTGCCGCCCTCGTGGAGGAGGTCAAAAGCCGCACCGACACACTGCACATCCTGGTCAACAACGCAGGTGTGTCATGGGGCGCAAAGCTGGAAGAGTTTCCCTACGCGGCCTGGGCAAAGGTGTTGAATGTCAATGTGACAGGGCTGTTCCATCTCACGCGCGAGCTGCTGCCGATGCTGGAGAAGGATGCGTCTATCGACGACCCGGCGCGTATCGTCAATCTGGGCTCGGTAATGGGCACACAGCCCATGGCCGACGGCGCCTATTCCTACACCGCCTCCAAGGCTGCGGTTCATCACCTGACACGCACGCTGGCGAGCGAATTCGGCGAACGGCGCATCACCGTGAACGCATTTGCCCCCGGTCCGTTTCAGAGCAGGATGACGGCCTTTGCCACGGCGACCGACGAGCAGGCCGCCGATGTGGCGAGCCGCAATCCGTCCGGGCGCATAGGGCGCGTGGATGACATAGCAGGCTCCACGCTTTATCTGTGTTCGCGCGCCGGCTCATATGTGACGGGTGCAATATTGCCAATCGACGGTGGCGAGTCGGTGCATCACGGGCTGCGGCTGTTCAAGGAATAGGGCGGTTTCGGATACATGGAGATGTTTCGCCGGGCAGCGATTTCACTGGAAGATATGCAAGCCGCAGTCGGCTCCGAAATCGGCGTGTCGGATTGGCGCGTGGTAACGCAGGAGATGATCGACAAGTTCGCGGATGCCACCGACGACCATCAGTTCATCCATGTCGACCCCGAGCGCGCGGCTTCCGAAACGCAATTCGGCGGCACGATCGCGCACGGCTTTTTGACGCTCTCCCTGCTTTCCACCATGGCGTATGAGGCGTTGCCCCCGCTCATCGACACCGAACTCAGCATCAACCAGGGTTTCGAATCCGTGCGCTTCCAGTCGCCGGTCAAAACCGGTTCGCGCATTCGGGCCCATTTCGACATCGCCAGGGTTCATGCCCGCCCTTCGGGCTGGGTCGAGATCGGCTACGACGTCACAATGGAAATCGAGAGCCAGAAGCGCCCGGCACTGACGCTGCACTGGCTCACCCTGACGCGCGTTGACAAGGGGCGTGCAAAACCATGAGCGACCCCAATCAGCTCGACACTGCCGCGCTTGCGCCCTACCTGGAGGCTAACGTTCCCGGATTTTCGGCGCTGGAGAGCATCGACAAGTTCAACACCGGCCAGTCGAACCCGACCTATATGCTGCGGGCAAAAAGCGGCCGCTATGTATTGCGGGCCAAACCGCCTGGCGACTTGCTGAAATCCGCCCATCAGGTGGATCGCGAATTCAGGGTGATGTCGGCGCTTGCGGAAAGCGGTGTGCCGGTTCCGCGCATGCTTCACCTGTCTGACGAAGGCTCGCCGATCGGCCGCATGTTCTACGTGATGGACTATGTCGAGGGCCGCATCTTCTGGGATCCCTCGCTCGCTGAACTGGAATCCGGCGACGAACGTGGCGCCATCTACGACGCGATGAACGAAACCCTGGCAGCGCTGCACTCAGTCGATTTCGTCTCAGCCGGCCTTGCGGATTTCGGCAAGCCAGGAAGCTATTTCGACCGACAGTTCGACCGCTGGTCGAAGCAGTATCGCGCCTCCCAAACCGGCAGCGAACCGGACATGGAGCGCTTGCTCGCGTGGCTGGAAACCAACGAAACGCCGGACGACGGCACCGTTTCGCTGGTCCATGGCGACTACCGGCTCGACAACATGATCTTCATGCCCGATGCCCCGCGCGTCGCCGCGGTACTCGACTGGGAGCTCTCCACGCTCGGCCATCCGCTTGCGGACCTTGCCTACCAGTGCATGCAATGGCGCCTGCCGAACGAATCCGGATTTCGCGGACTTGGCGGTGTCGACCGCATTGCGATCGGACTGCCTTCGGAAGAGGCCTATGTCGAAGCCTATTGCCGGCGGCGCGGCCTCGACGGGGTCGAAGGCTGGACGTACTGCCTTGCCTTTTCTTTCTTCCGCCTCGCCGCGATCTGCCAGGGCGTCTACAAAAGGGCGCTGGACGGCAATGCTTCCAATCCCGAAAAGGCGCGAACCTATGGCCAGGCGGTGAAGCTTCTGGCCCGTCTCGCCGTCGAAATGATCGACAAGGAAGGCAAATAGATGGCGCGTTTTGAAGGCCTGACTGTGCTTGTTTCAGGCGCGACCGGCGGCTTCGGTTCAGCGTCCGCGCGTCAATTCGCGGCGGGTGGCGCCAATCTTGTGCTGACCGATTTCGACGCCGGGAAACTGGAAGATTTCGCCAAAGACATCGACGCGGAAACCGCCACCCTGGCCGGCGACATAGCCGACGAGAACACGTCGCGTGATCTTGTCCGGCTGGCAGTCGAGCGCTTCGGCGGCATTGATATCGCGTTGAACAATGCCGGCATCGCCCAGGACTTCGTACGCCTCGGCGAAACCGACATGGCGGAGGCGCGCCGCATCATCGACATTGATGTGATGGGCGTCGTCTACGCAATGCGTCACCAGCTGCCGCTCATGGAACATCAGTTCAGGGCTAGCGGGCGCCGCGGCGCCATCGTCAACATCGCATCTGTGGCCGGGATTGCCGGCGCACCACAGCTGGCGGTTTATTCGGCGGCAAAACACGCAGTGGTCGGCCTCACGCGCTCCGCCGCGGCCGAATACGCACGCAGAGGCATCCGCGTGAATGCGGTCTGCCCCTCCTTCGCCCGCACCGAGATGGCGCTGGCCGCGTTTCACGGTGTGCAGGATCAGGCGGCGGCCGAAGCGGACATGACGCGCGGCGTGCCGATGCGCCGGCTGGCCGAGGTCGGTGAGATCGTCGAGGTCATCCTCTTTGCCGCCGACCCGAACAACTCCTTCATGACCGGCCAGGCGCTCGCCGCCGATGGCGGCATAACCGCGACCTGATCTAGGCCGCCACCGCAGCCAGCCGTTTGCGCCCACGCGTCTTCAGCACGATCAGCAGTATCGCGGCAATATTGAGCAGATTCCAGCCGATACCATTGATGAATGCAGCAGCGTAGGAGCCGGTGAGGTCGTAGATGAAGCCTGACATCCAGCCGCCTAAGGCCATGCCGATAATCGTCGCCATGATGACGATCCCGACCCGCTCGCCCGCCACTTTCGCGGGCAGATATTCGCGAACGATGATGGCGTAACCTGGCACGATGCCGCCCTGAACCAGACCGAACACAAGCGACACGACATAGAGCGACACCAGGCCGTCGAAGGGTATGAACAGCAGCAGCGACAATGCCTGCCCCACAGAACCGACAAGCACCGTGGCAATGCCGCCGATCTTGTCGGCAAGCACGCCCGACGCAAGGCGGCTTACAATGCCGGCAGCCAGCATGATCGAGAGCATTTCCGAGCCGCGCGCAACACCGTAGCCAAGGTCGACGCAATAGGCGACGATATGCACCTGCGGCATGGCCATTGCCACGCAGCAGCCGACGCCTGACACGAAGAGCAAGGCCAGAAGGGCGTTCTTCGACATTGCTATCTGCTTGAGCGGCGGACCGTTTGTCGTGCCGTCAGCCTGCATGGTTTCTGCCGGTCGCGGGCGGCGCAGCAGCAGCGACAGCGGCACGATCGTTGCGACGATGAAGATGCCGATGCCAATGTAAGTCGCCCGCCAGCCTGCATCGGCGAGGAAGTAGTTCATCACCGGCGGCCACACGGCGCCCGCGAGATAATTGCCGCTGGCGGCAGCGGCCACGGCCAGCCCGCGCCGCTTCCAGAACCAGTGCGAAACGTCGGCAAGCAGCGGTCCGAAATTGATAGCGGTACCAATTCCGATCAACACGCCCTGAACGAGCGCGAAAAGCCAGATCGACTGAGCCATGCCCGCCAGAATGAACCCGGCGCCATTGGCGACAGAAGCAATCGCGACCGGAACGGCGATGCCACGCCGGTCGATATAGCGGCCGAAAAGCACATTCCCGACCGCGAAACCGACCATCGTCATCGTGTAGGCGAGCGATGCGTCACCACGTTCGACGCCAAATTCCGCCTGCACTGCGGGCAAAACGACGACCACGGCCCACATGCCGACATTCCCGATCGTCGCTATCAGAATCGATATGCCGAGCCGTGCCCACGAATAGCTGCTGTCGAAATGAGCCTGTGCCTGCACGTGCATCGCCGGGTATCGTCAGGAGAATATTGCGCGCCGGGCAGACCGGCGCAGCGCCACAACTAGGCGGATCGTTGTGCGTCAGCCAGACTCAAGCCGGCGAACCGTATGGGCCAGACAGGCTCTCGCCGGCACCTGCAGCCTTTTTCACCCGCGCTTCTTCGGGCGGTCATTTGGCCGGCCGGGACGGGTCGAGCGTGTCACAGAAGCCGGGTCGGATGCGGGAAAGGTGCCTTCCAGGCCCTCTTCGAGCTCCTCGTCGAGCTCGTCTTTGGTCGGTTTGGCATCGGGATCGACCTTGGTCGGCTTGCCGCCCCGGCCATTCTCGTTGTCGCTGCTCATCCTCTCGCTCCATCAAATCCGGCAAACATGCCTTGGCAGACGAGCCTAGGGCCAAAATCGGGTCATCCCATGGCGGCGTCGCGCGCACCCGAAGCCAAGAGCGTGAAGCAGTAATCCGCGAAAGAGCGCCAGCATTCGACGCGGAACGTCTTTGCGTCCGTCCGCCAAAGCACGATCTCGGCCTTGCCGAGCACCGTGCGGGTCGCGTTACCGACCGGGAACGCGGTTTCCGAAAGATCGAGCGGGCAGCCGGCATTGAGCGTAGCCTCGACACTGGGTCCCGCCACCATGATCGCCTGGTTGCGATGTGAAATATCGACTGCCGAATGCAAAGCCTTCACCGTAGCCATACCGGCCATCAGATCGACGTCGGGATCGTCGAGCACCAGCCATTCATCGGGCCCGAGCCAGATTGCAGTGCGTGAACCGGCTTGAACGGTCGCCCTGGGTGTTTCGGGCAGTTTGAGGCCCAATGCACGCGACAGCACAGCGCGGGACTTCTCCGGTGCGCGCAGCGAAAGGCGCGATGCCTGCCCGCCGGGCGTCACCGTCACAGCCGGCGAGGCTGTCATACGACCGATGAGCACGCCATCGCGGCGCGGCACCGGGAATGCCGATGCAGCGGGCATCGCGGCCTTTGCGCGCTTAGCCATGCAGCTTCTCCCCGCTTTCGTCGTAGAACACCGTGCCCGTTACATCGACCTCGATGGCCTTGCCGCCCGGCATCGGCACGAAAAGTGTTTCGCCCAATCGTGCTCGTCCATCGGCAATCAGCGCCAATGCAAAGCTTCGGCCGAGTGTCGGCGACCAGTAGGCAGACGTGACATGGCCGAGCATGGTCATCGGCTTCGGCTGTTGCGGGTCGGCGACGATCTGCGCGCCTTCGTCCAGCGAGTGCTTCTGGTTTTTGGTCAAAAGGCCCACCAGCTGCTTGCGTCCGCCGCCAACGAGGTCGGGCCGCTTCAGGCCCCTGATGCCGACGAAATCGGCCTTCTTCTTGCCGATCGCCCAGTCGAGCCCGCAATCGTTCGGCGTCACCGTGCCGTCGGTCTCCTGTCCGACGATGATGTAGCCCTTCTCGGCACGCAGCACGTGCATCGTTTCGGTGCCATACATGCAGGCGCCATGATTCTGGGCCTGCGCCCAGACCATCTCCATCACGGCGGGTCCATAATCGGCCGGCACATTGATCTCGAAGCCGCGTTCGCCGGTGAACGACATACGGAACAGACGTGCCGGCGCACCGCCGACCCGGCATTCGCGCACCGACATGTGCGGCATCGCCTCATCGGAAATGTCGCAGCCTTCCACCAATGGCGCGATGATCTCGCGCGCCTTCGGCCCCTGCACCGCAATTACCGCCCATTGTTCGGAAGCGGAGGTGAGCCAGACATTCAGATGCGGAAATTCGGTCTGCAGATAGTCTTCCATGTGCTGCAGCACGCGCGGCGCGCCGCCTGTAGTTGTCGTTACATGAAAGCGGCCGTCAGCTATGCGACCAATAACGCCGTCATCGTAGATGAAGCCGTCTTCGCGCAGCATCAGCCCGTAGCGGCACCGGCCGACACCGAGCTTCTGCCAGGGATTGGTGTACATCAGCTCCAGGAAGGCCGCTGCGTCCGGCCCGACGACCTCGATCTTGCCTAGCGTCGAGGCGTCGAAGACACCCGCCGCCGCGCGTACCGTGCGGCACTCGCGCGCAACGGCTGCGTGCTTGTCTTCCCCGGCGCGCGGGAAATACCAGGCGCGTTTCCAGTTGCCGACATCCTCGAACACCGCGCCATGGTTCTCTGCCCACTGATGCATAGGCGTGCGCCGCGTCACATCGAACAGTGCGCCGCGATTGTGCCCGACCAGCGCGCCGAATGTCACCGGTGTGAAGGGCTGCCTGAATGTGGTGAGCCCGACCTCGGGAATGGGCTTGTCCAACGCCTCGGCAGCGATTGCCAGGCCGTGCAGGTTTGATGTCTTGCCCTGGTCGGTTGCCATGCCATTGGTGGTGAAGCGTTTTACGTGCTCGATTGAGCGCATACCCTCACGCACCGCCTGACGAATATCCTTGGCGGTGACGTCGTTCTGGAAGTCGACGAAGGCGCGCGACGTGTCGTCCGCGCCGGCACCCGGCCCGGCTCCGACCATGCCGCCCGACCAGCTTTCACTCTGGACTTTCCTCATTGTGGACGAGGCGGAGCCTCCGACCTTTCGCGCAGCCTGTTCGCCTGCCGCGTAGCCGGCATCGAGCACCGCCGCGAGGTCTTCCATGCCGCTACAGGCACCAATCGAAGCGCACTCCTGAGCGTTCTCGCCTGGAAGGAAAATCTGCCGCCCGGCATCGAATGCAAGCTTGCCGCGCGATTGCGAGAAGAGATGCACCGACGGCGTCCATCCGGCAGAAGTCAAAAGCGCATCGACGGAAAAGCTGCGCTCGCGCCCGCCATCCCTGGGCCGCGCGATCATACCGGAAACGCGCAGCCGACCATTGGTCGCAACAACGCCATGCCCGGTCAGAACCTCAATGCCGGCGGCCCGCGCCTCTTCGACAATCGCACTTTTCGGATCCTCACGCAGATCGACGACTGCCTGAACTTTCTGCCCCGCACGCTTCAGGTCGAGCGCGGCATAATAGGCGGAATCGTTCGCCGTGTAGATGCCGACGCGTTTGCCTACGGCAACACCGAAATGGTTGAGATAGCTGCGCGCGGCACTCGCCAGCATGACGCCCGGCCGGTCATTGCCTGGAAACACCATATGCCGTTCGATTGCACCGGTGGCGAGGATCACATGCTTCGCCCGCACCTGCCAAAGCCGCTCGCGCGACATTTCTGGCGCGGGGTTGGCCAGGTGGTCGGTCAGCCGTTCGGCCAGTACAACCATGTTCTGGGCATGGTAGCCAAACACCGTGCAACGGGTGAGCACTCTCACATTGGGCATTGCCGAGAGCTTCGCCATCTGAGCCCGCGCCCAGGACCAGCCGTCCTGCCCGTCGATTGAAGCACCCGCCTCGAAGCGCAAAGCGCCGCCGATCTCCGATTGCTCGTCGGCAAGAATGACCGAGGCACCAGCCTCGGCCGCACCGACAGCTGCCGCGATGCCGGCAGCGCCGCCACCTGCAATCAGCACATCGCAATGCGCATAGCGGGATGCATAGAGGTCCGGATCGGGTTCGTCGGGCGCAGCGCCCAGGCCGGCCGCTGCCCTGATGTTCGGCTCATAGAGCCGCTTCCAGGCCAGTTTCGGCCACATGAAGGTCTTGTAGTAGAAGCCGGCGGAAAAGAACGGAGCCGCAAGGTCGTTGACCGCACCGGTGTCGAAAGAAAGCGACGGCCAGCGGTTCTGCGACACAGCTTCCAGCCCGTCATATATCTCCTGCACGGTGGCACGCACATTGGGTGTCTGCCGCGCAGCATCGCGGCGAATGCCCACCAGTGCGTTCGGTTCCTCCGAGCCAGCCGAGAGAATGCCGCGCGGGCGGTGATATTTGAACGAGCGCCCGACGAGGTGCACGTCGTTGGCGAGCAGTGCGGAAGCAAGCGTGTCGCCGTCAAGCCCGGTCATCGCCTTGCCGTCGAAGGAAAAGCGCACTTCGCGCGCCGGTGTCAGTCGCCCGGCCTTTGGAAGACGGTGAGCGGTCATGGCTTGTTGGCTCCACGCCGTGTTTTGGTGCCGCCCGTTGAGGCCCGTTTAGCCGGCGCCTTTCGGGCTGGCTTGGCCGCGGCTTTCGTCGGCGCAGCTTTCTTCGGCGCCGCCTTGGCGGAGGCTGGCTGAGCAGCCGCGCGCTTGGCCGGGGGCGCCTTCGGCTTGGCGACCGACGGCTTCTTCTCGCCGGCCTTATAGGTCTTCACGAACTTGTCGGAGACGGTGTCACGCGCCGCGTTGAAGAAGCGCGCGCAACCATGGATATGCCGCCAGCGCTCGAAATAGAGGCCCTTCGGGTTCTGTCTGATGAAGAAATACTCTTCGAATTCCTCATCCGAGATTTCGGCCATGTTGGCCGGCCGCGCGATATGTGCCTGGCCCGCATGGCGAAACTCGAGCTCCGGCCGATCTTCTTCGCAATAGGGACATCTGATCAGAAGCATTTCTTTCCCATAGCAACGTCGCCCACAGGGTTCCTCGACCCCCACTCCGGTTTGCTTCGCAAACCACCTCTCCCCCGAACGCAAGGGGAGAGGAAATGCACCAGCGCTTCAGCCCGGCTTTCCTCTCGCCCTTTGAGGGGGAGAGGTGCCGAGTGTAGCGAGGCAGAGTGGGGGTGAGTTATCATCTTGCCAAAATCAATGCGCCACGGCAGCAGCGGCTGCCTCGTCGATCAGCCGCCCGGTGCGGAAACGCTCCAGCGTGAACGGCGCGTTGATCGGGTGCGGTTCATCGCGCGCGATGGTGTGCGCGAACACATGCGCGGAACCCGGCGTCGCCTTGAAGCCGCCCGTGCCCCAGCCGCAATTGACGTAAAGCCCCGGCACCGGGGTCTTGGCCAGGATCGGCGAACGGTCGGGCGTCACGTCGACAATGCCGCCCCAGGAACGCAGCATTTTCATGCGCGTGAAGATCGGGAACATCTCGCAGATCGCTTCCAGCGTATGCGTGAGAATGTGCACGCCGCCGGTCTGCGAATAGGAGTTGTACTGGTCGGTGCCGGCACCGATGACGAGCTCGCCCTTGTCCGACTGGGAAATATAGGCATGCACCGTGTTCGACATGACAACACATGGAAACACCGGCTTCACCGGCTCCGACACCAGCGCCTGCAGCGGATAGCTTTCAAGCGGCACCTTCACGCCTGCCATCTGCATGAGCACGGAGGAGTGTCCGGCCGCGACGACACCGACCTTCCTGGCGCCGATGAACCCGCGCGATGTTTCAACACCGGTGACATGGCCCTGCCGCGCGCGCCGAATGCCGGTCACTTCACAATTCTGGATGATGTGGACACCGCGGGCAGAAGCACCACGTGCATACCCCCAGGCGACAGCGTCATGCCGGGCGACACCGCCGCGGCGCTGTAGCGCCGCGCCCACGACCGGGTAGCGCGCCTCGCGCGAGATGTTGAGCGGCGGACAGAACGACTTTGCCTGCTCCGGCGTCAGCCACTCATTGTCGACGCCATTCAGCCGGTTGGCGTGCACATGGCGCTGGAACGACTGCCTGTCGTGCTCATTGTGCGCCAGCATCATAACGCCGCGCGCCGAATACATGACGTTGTAGTTGAGCTCCTGGCTGAGACCGTCCCACAAATTCAGAGCGTGATTGTAGATGCCCGCACTCTCGTCATAGAGATAGTTGGAGCGGATGATCGTGGTGTTGCGGCCTGTGTTGCCGCCACCGAGCCAGCCTTTTTCAATCACCGCGACATTGGTGATGCCGTGCTCCGCAGCAAGATAATAGGCCGCGCCAAGTCCGTGGCCGCCCGCGCCGACGATGACGACGTCGTATTCCTCGCGCGGCTCCGGCGAGGCCCATTGCTCGCCCCAGCCCTTATGGCCGCGCAGCGCTTCGCGGGCGATGGCAAAAGCTGAAAAACGACGCATGGCGAACCCCGGCTCTCCGTCCTGCACGGCATTGAAAAGCACCGGCAAACTTGCCTACCACTAGCCAAGTGCAGTCGCCAGCCTTGCACTGATTGCGACGGCATTTGGCAGTTTGCGACGTGAGTGGTCTTGCCGGCCGGCCGGCAGCCCCGTTTGCTGGATTATGAGAGGAGCGGCCGATGGCCTATGCGTGGTGGAACCTGGGGTTGCGTTTTGCGCTGGAGCTTGCAGCCGTTGCGGCTTTCGCCATCGCCGGCTGGAGGCTTATGTCCGCACCCTGGAACTGGGTCGCCGCGATCGCACTTCCGTCGATCGCGATGGCGCTGTGGGTCACCTTCGCTGTACCGGGCGATCCCAGCCGTTCAGGCGCCGCGCCGGTGCCGGTGCCGGGGCTCGTCCGGCTGGCGCTTGAGCTTATCGTGTTGTTCGGCGCCGCGCTCGCTCTGGTGCTCTCGGGCCATTCCGGAGCGGGTATCGCCCTTGCGGCTTTGACCGCCCTGCACTACGCCGTTTCCGTGGAGCGCATCGTCTGGCTGATCGGGCGGTAAGCGCCGGAATTCCGGGCGCTGTGCTTTCCTGCTCGACAACGCTCAACCGGTCTGCTATGAGCCGCCACAATTCGCAGCGGTGACGTGGCGGAAGCGTTTGGCTATGGCAAGGCGTGGCTCTTGCCCTTGAACAGGAAAACACGGTGCAGGTACTCGTTCGGGACAACAATGTTGACCAGGCGCTTCGTGCGCTTAAGAAAAAGATGCAGCGCGAAGGCATCTTCCGCGAAATGAAGATGCGCGGCCACTACGAAAAGCCCTCTGAAAAGCGCGCCCGCGAAAAGGCGGAAGCCGTGCGCCGCGCCCGCAAGCTGGCGCGCAAGCGCGCCCAGCGCGAAGGGCTGGTCGGCGGCGGACGGGTAGCGGCGCGCTAAAGCGCCTATATTTCGTCCTTTTCGGCGGTTATGAGAAGAGGCGGGACGGTACCAACCGTCGCCGCCTTTTTAATTGCCTGCGGCAGACATGCAAAAAGGCTGAAACTGGCCGGAATGACGAGGGGCTCCAACGACATGGCGAATTTGGCAATCGGACCGGGCACGCCCTGGTTGCGTCCTATCCTCGCCAGAAGGCGGACTGCCGCGCTCGTGCTTCTTGGCGCATTGGCTCTGACTGGCTGCCAGTCCACCGGACCGGCGATCGACATGAGTCGCATTGAGGCAGAGCAGGGTTCGGAGCAGAATATCGCGTCATTGTCGGCCGTGATCGCCCGCAACCCGCGCGACGCCAATGCCTACAATGTCCGTGGCTCCGCGCATGCAAGGGCCGGCCAGTTCGAAGACGCGATCAAGGATTTCGATCAGGCGATCGCCCTGAACCCGCGCCTGTTCCAGGCCTACGCCAACCGCGCGCATGTCTATGCCGACATCAACGAAAACGGTCAGGCGCTGCAGGACTACAACCGCGCCCTGCAGTTGAATCCGAGCTATGATGTCGCGCTGATCGGCCGCGGCGAAGTCTACCGTCTTGCCAACCGCCGCCAGGAAGCGTTTGCCGATTTTCAGCGGGCGATCGAGCTCGATACGACAGACCCGCGCGCCTATTACCGGCGCGGACTGCTGTATCAGGCAGGCGGCCAGCATAATTTTGCCATCGAGGATTTCGCGACGGCTATCTCGCTCGCGCCGCAGTCGCCGTCGGGATACAACGGCCGCGGCGTTTCCTACATGGCGATCGGGGACGACGAAAACGCCGCCGCCGATTTCAACACCGCGATCAAGCTCGATAAAACTGATCCGGAAGGCTGGGCGATGCAGGCTGCGTTGCTTGAGAAGCGCGGCGAACTCAACCGCGCCTCGCGCTCTTATGCCGAGGCTCTGAAATACGACCCCAACTATACCTTCGCCAAGAACGGCCTGGCACGCACGAAGAAGGCCGGTTGATCCCCGGGCGTCCGGGTTACTTTGATCGGGTTTCCAGCGAACGCTGCAGATCGAGGGCTTCCCGCAGGGCAACGATATGCGGGGGCGCATCTTTGCTGTTGTCCAGATCGGTCCAGTAGAATGTATGGGTGAACAGCCGGCTGCGGAACCCGGCGAACTTCGATTCCAGCTTCACCCGTATGTCTTTGACGCCGGGACCGAAATTCCCTCCGGCTTTGCCCGAGAACGGGTCGCCTGTGCTCCACGTATTGCCCAGATCGTAGATGTTGGTCCAGCGCGTGGCCGCAAAGACGGATGCGTGGTGCGCGTGGCGTACATTGTCGGTCTTGTAGACGATCGTCGCCCGCTCCTCCTTGTCGGAGATCGGCGGACACATGGCGAACAGGCGCTCTTCCACGGCACGTCCGAGGGCCTTCTCGCTGCGCGCGATCAGGAATTCCGCATGCGTCAGAGGGCTGCCAAGCGAAACGAAGTCGCTGAACTTCCACGGAAGCACTTTGGGCTCATCCTTGGATGGCCTGCGGAGCAGTTTGTAGAGGTTCCATTGCAGTTTGCGGTACGCAGCACGATCTTCAGCGCTTTCTATCGGCGTTCCCGCAGTGCCACCCTCGCCCAGCGGCAGAGCGTATTTTCCGACGGCGTCGAGCGCGTCGCCGATCGCGGGGTCCTTGCGCGGATTGCGGTGGTTCGGGCCATAATCCGCCCACAGCATCTGAAGCAGATCATAACCGATGACCGACCCCAGACTGTGGCCTACCAGAATGATCCGGTCATAGCCGGATTCGTTGTTCAGCTTCTTGAGCAGTTCGAAACCGCGCTGGCGAACCGCGGCCCGGCGGCTTACGGTATCGGGCGTTGCCTGCACATAGTCCGCCACATCGCCGAGATAGGGGATGAGGAATTTCGACATCGCAAGAGAAACGATGCCAGCCCACACTGTCAGCGCCCATTTGGGCAGCCACGCTACCTCGACGGCGAAAATATCCACTGCCCAGGTAATGATCGCCGGCGCAACGCCGAACAGCAGCGCAACCCAGGCGAGAATGTAGAGGCCGACGGCATCCTTTGGCACTTCCGACCAGCGCGTGAACAGCCGCCCCCGTATCCAGTTCAGCAGCCGCTTCGCCGGCGTTTCGCGGATCAGGTCGGCCCAGTAGAGTTCGTAGAAATCCGTACGCAGCCCCTTGTGCACTGCGCCCTTTTTCGAGCGGGGCGTGGTGATGCGCCTCAATTCGTGCGAGCCGGTACGCCGGTCCGGAACGATCCAGCTCCTGTTGATCTGGTGGCCGGTATCGGGATCGGTGGTGCGTTTTCCGCCCCATGGGTCCGTGAGTTCCAGATCCGTGCTCCACACGGCGCGGACAAAACTCCGCAGCATTTCCATCGGCCGCTGCTCGCCCATGCCATGGATGATGACAACCGCCTGCTCGACGCCTTGCCGGTCCTGGTCGCCTTTGTCACTGGAGGCCCTTCCGGCACGCGCGGTGGTTTTGCGCGCGGGTGTGCGGCGCTTCACGGCAGGTTTTGCGTCCTTCACGAGCTATCTCCTCCCGGCTCGAGAACAGCCGACAGCCTAGCCTAAGCTTCCCCAACGGCAATTGGGCGATCGCGTAAGCCTAGCCGGCAAGGTGCGCGATGGAATTGGCGTAGTAGCCGAGCAGCAGTTTCTCGCCGGAATTGGCGCGGTAAAGGCCGTCTTCATTGACGTCGACCATATGGCGCAATGTCAGCATTCTGAGCCCCGTGCTCACGGCATAGTCGCGGTCGGCGCGAGGTATGTGCACATGTGCACCCTTTGCCTCCAGCGTCTCGATCAACGCGAATATCTCCGATTTCAGCTCCAACTCGCCGATCCATCTGTCCTTCTCGCGCAAGAAGACATGAGACGCCAGAGCAACGGGCAAGGCGGGAACGATTGCCCCGATCGACTCGACAAGGTCTTCTGCAAGCCGCTGCACACCGCCGAAAAGACGCTCGCGGTCTTGCGTGGTGAAATCGACCTTGGACTTCTTGCGCCAGGCCGACAGCGAAATCGGCTTGCCGAAGCTCACGCAAGCATAACCGAAGCGGTAAAGCCGACCCTGAATACGCAGCTTGATGAGGTTGCCGATGAAGCTCAGCAGCGTGGATGCACGCACGCGATAGTCTCGGCCGGTCGCGTCCCGCTCGGCCCTCGCGGTGAGAATGCGATCCTCGATCACCCGGTCATAATTGAGCCCGACCGGCACAAACACGATATCTCGCGATTTGCGCGGGTCGAACCCGGCAACCATGTAGCTCAAAAGGCCCAGGCGCGGCTCGCGCATCAGTCCGTCATGGGTCAGCCCGCCTTCTGGAAACACCGCCTGGGTCACGCCTTCCTGCGTGGACATAGCGACGTAGCGGCCGAGCACCTTGCGGTAGAGTGCATCGCCGGAATCGCGCCGGATGAAATAGGCGCCCATCGAGCGGATCAGGCTTTGCAGCAGCCACACCCGCGCCCACTCGCCCACCGCGTAGGAAAGCGAAGCCCGGCTTGAAGCGAGATAGGTGACGAGCACATAGTCCATGTTGGAACGATGGTTCATCACAAACACAACCGAGGCTTCGGGGTCGATCTCCTTCAGCGCCTCATCGTCCACATAACCAAGCCGTACACGGTAGACGAACTCCGAAAGCCAGCGCGCGGCACGGATGCCGAAACCGAAATAGGTCGTGAGCGAAAGCGAGGGTACGATTTCCCGCGCGTAGCGCTCCGCACGCTGCATGACGACGGCGCGCGGTGTGCCGCTTTCGGTTGCCTCGGTCTCCACCGCCTGCATGACTGCAGGATCGTGCACCAGCCGGTCCACCAGCGTTTGCCGCCGTGTGAGGCGGAATGGCCGTATGCGCATATCGAGCCGCTGGTTGAGCTCATCGATCGCCTGGTTGACCCGCCGGCGAAAAAACCAGCGAACCGAGGGCGCGAACACCCGGTCGACAATGCCGATCGCGGCAAAAAGCACGAGCAGCGCCACGATCCATACTGGCAGCGTGACGGCACCGGTCATCCTGCAGCCGGCCTGCGGCTCGATTTCGGCGGCATCGTTCCCCCTCTCCGGCGCAACTCGGCGCACCGACAACGCAGAGGGTTTCGTAATATCGCGCTGCTGGCAAGTCCGGCCTGTCGAAACGAAAAAGCCCGGCGCGAGGCCGGGCTTTTCGGAAGCGATGCGGGTTGGCTTAGTGATCCATCGCCTTGACGATCTCTTCGGTCATCTTCTTGGCATCGCCCAGAAGCATCATCGTGCCGTCCTTGTAGAACAGCGTGTTGTCGATGCCGGCATAGCCGGAGCCGAGTGAGCGCTTGACGAACAGACAGGTGCGCGCCTTGTCCACGTCGAGGATCGGCATGCCGTAGATCGGCGAGGACTTGTCGTCGCGCGCCGACGGGTTGGTCACGTCGTTTGCGCCGATCACGTAAGCGACATCGGCCTGAGCAAACTCCGAGTTGATGTCTTCGAGTTCGAACACCTCGTCGTAGGGTACGTTGGCTTCGGCCAGAAGCACGTTCATGTGGCCCGGCATACGGCCCGCGACCGGGTGGATCGCGTATTTGACCTCGACGCCCGCTGCCTTGAGCTTGTCGGCCATCTCGCGCAGCGCGTGCTGCGCCTGGGCCACAGCCATGCCGTAACCCGGCACGATGATCACCTTCTGCGCATTCGCCATCAGATATGCCGCGTCGTCCGCCGAACCCTGCTTGACAGTCCGCTCGATGCCGTCATCCCCGGCAGCCGCGGTCTCGCCGCCAAATCCGCCCAGGATCACCGAGATGAAGGAGCGGTTCATGCCCTTGCACATGATGTAGGACAGGATCGCACCTGACGAACCGACCAGCGCGCCGGTCACGATCAGCGCCAGATTTCCGAGCGTGAAGCCGATACCGGCTGCCGCCCAGCCGGAATAGGAATTGAGCATCGACACGACGACCGGCATGTCGGCGCCGCCGATCGGGATGATGATCAAAACGCCAAGCAGCAGCGAAGCCGCCACGATCAGCCAGAAGATCGTCGTGCTTTCAGTGGTCACCAGCAGCACAACCAGGACGACAAGTGCGATCGCAAGCCCGGCATTCACCAGATGGCGCGCGGGCAGGATAATCGGCTTGCCCGACATGTTGCCGTTGAGTTTGAGGAAGGCGATGATCGAGCCGGTGAAGGTGATCGCGCCAATGGCGACACCCAGGCTCATCTCGATCAGCGCCTGCGTATGGATGTCATCGACAGTGCCGATGCCGAAGCTTTCGGGCGCATACATCGCCGCGGCCGCAACCATCACCGCGGCAAGACCGACGAGGCTGTGGAACGCGGCGACAAGCTGCGGCATGGCCGTCATGGCGATGCGCCGCGCGATCACCGCGCCGACGCCGCCGCCGATGGTCAGGCCGGCAACGATCATCACCAGCCCGCCGAATGTCGGGCGCGCAAGCACAAGTGTCGTGACGATCGCAATCGCCATGCCGATCATGCCGTAGAGATTGCCCTGCCGGCTGGTCGTCGGGTGCGAAAGCCCCCTCAGCGCCAGAATAAAGAGGACACCGGAAACGAGATAAAGAAAGGCTGCGAGATTCTGCGACACCGGTCAGCCTCACTTATCTTTTTTCTTGTACATGGCGAGCATGCGTTGAGTGACGAGAAACCCGCCGAAAATATTCACCGAGGCCAGCACCAGGGCAATGAAGCCGAAGCCGGTCGCCAAGCCGGACGCGGAGATACCAACCGCCAAAAGCGCGCCAACAACGATGACCGAAGAGATCGCATTCGTGACCGACATCAGCGGCGTGTGCAGCGCCGGCGTCACCGACCAGACGACGTAATAGCCAACGAAGATCGCCAGCACGAAGATCGCGAAGCGGAAGATGAAAGGATCGACCGCACCGCCGCTGGCGGCATGTGCCGCAGCACCCGCGGCGTCGGCGATCGGCTCAGAACCGGCCAGCGCCTCGCGGGCCGCGCCCACCGCAGCGTCAAGCTGGTCAAGCGCCTGTTCGAGGGCGGATTTTTCCATCAGCTTTTTCCTCCCTTCGCTGCCGGCTTGCGCGCCGGCGCCTTGCGTACGGGCTTGGCTCCGGCATCTTTATCTGTCTTCGCCGCAGCAGGCTTCGGCGCCGCCTTCCGCGCTGCGGGCTTCGCCGCTGGTTTCGCAGCGGCTTTGAAGTTGGCGTGAACAACCTGGCCGCCGTGGGTCAGCAGCGTCGCTTTCGCCAGTTCTTCTTCCGGATCGATGGCGAAGCTCTTCTTCTCCTTGTCGACCATGGTCTCAAGGAAAGCATAGAGGTTCTTGGCGTAGAGCAGCGACGCGGAAGCGGCGACGCGGCCCGCCACATTGAGATGGCCGATGATCTTGACGCCGTTTGCCGTGGTGACGGTTTCGCCAGCCTTGGCACCTTCGACATTGCCGCCGCGCTCTACTGCGAGGTCGACGATAACCGAGCCTGGCCGCATCGACTTCACCATGTCGGCTGACACGAGCTTCGGCGCCGGCCGGCCTGGGATCAGCGCGGTCGTAATGACGATATCCTGCTTGGCGATGTGGCTCGCGACCAGCTCCGCCTGCGCCTTCTTCTCCGCTTCGGTAAGCTCGCGGGCATAACCGCCTTCGCCCGATGCGTCTTTGAGCGCATCGGTCATGATGAACTTGGCGCCGAGCGAAGCGACCTGCTCGCCGGCAGCCGCGCGCACATCGGTGGCGGTAACCACAGCGCCCAGGCGGCGCGCGGTGGCGATCGCCTGCAGGCCGGCGACACCAGCACCCATGACAAACACCTTCGCAGCCGGCACGGTGCCGGCGGCGGTCATCATCATCGGCATCGCCCGGTCATAAGTCTCGGCCGCGTCAATCACCGCCTGATAGCCTGCGAGGTTCGCCTGCGATGACAGCACGTCCATCGACTGAGCCCGCGTGATGCGCGGCATGAACTCCATGGCGAATGCCGAGATGCCGGCTTTGCCCATCGCCGCGACTTCGCCCTCATTGCCGTAGGGGTCCATGGTGGCGAAAACCGCCGCGCCTTTTTTGTAAGTCTTCAGCTCCGCCGCGTTTGGCCGCCGCACCTTGAGCACGATATCGGCCTTGCCGGCGTCGGCAGCCTTGCCGATCTTCGCACCTGCCTGGACGAATTCGTCGTCGGTTATCCGCGATGCGGCGCCTGCCCCGGCCTCGACAACAACGTCGAACCCAAATCCGGCATATCGCTTGACGGTCTCGGGAGAGGCCGCGACCCGCGGCTCCGTCGTATCGCTTTCGCGCGGAACGAAAATCGTTTGGCCCACGTCAGAGCCTTTCATGGTTGGCTGCTGTCAAGGAATTGGTAGCGCCTAGCGCAGGAGGTAGGCGCCAACCGCGTTGATCAGAATGAACAGAACGAGCGCGGAGAAAAAGCCGGCGCTGGTGAAAAACCCGAAAGCCATCGCAACCATCAGGGCAACGCAGGCCAGCGTGCCGTATTTCGTCATCCCGACGAAAAGAGAGAACGTCTTTTCGTGTTCCGCATAATCCATTGCTGCACCGGTCTCGACCGGGCCGGTAGGCGTATTGTCAGCCATCATCTACCCCCAGGGTGTTGTCCTGCCGCGCTGATAGCGAAAAGCAACGGCGTGAGCAATGGCACATCGCCGCAGACAGTGTCGCGGCGAGCCGGTTTTGGCCCGCCGGCGGCCGGCTGCGCGTCATTCGACACCGATCCCGGTTTCAAAAAGCACGACCCTGCTGTCCGCATTGAAGTAGCGCAGCAGGAAATCTCCGGCTTCCGTCGGTGCTTTGATGCGCACGCGCTTTTCGTCATAGCTGCCATTGACCAGCCGCGACGAGGCCAGCACCTTCCCGCGTCCGCCATTCGCGGCTGGGTCGAAGATCTCAACCTGATCCCGGTAAGCGCCGGGACCAACCCAGCTCGCATCGAAATATTCGCCGCCCGGGACCGTCGACGGAGCATCGAGCGAAACCGGCACAGCCTCCACCGCGATCGGCCGCGTTGCCAGCACGTCGCGGCTATCGCCATTGAAATAGCGGATCAGATAATCGCCTGGCAGGGCAGGAACCAGCAGGTCGACTTCTTGCGTATCCATGTCGCCGTTGACGATCCGCGTGGAGAACAGGACCTTGCCGCGGCCGCCCTGGGCTTCAGGATCGAACAACTCGATCTGGTCGCGCCGCGCGCCCGGACCCTGCCACTTCACCTTCACCGTGAAGCCGATTTTGGTCGTGTCCGGTGCCTCAAGCGAAACATCAACGCCAACGACCGTCACTGGCCGGGTTGCGAGCACCGCCCGGCTGTCGCCATTGAAATAGCGGAGCTGGTATTCGCCTGTTTCAGTCGGTGCAATCAGCGCCACGGTCTGTGCATCCATGTCGCCATTCACGATGCGTTTGGAATAGAGCACCTTGCCGCGCCCGGCATCCGCTTCCGGATCGTAGAGTTCGATCGCATCGCGCCGCGCGCCTGGTCCCTCCCAACTGACGTCGAACGAAGTGCCGATGCCAACCTCGTCCGGTGCTTCAAGGGATACCGGCAGCTCGACAACGGTAACTGGCCGCGTGGCCAGCACCGCACGATTGTCGCCGTTGTAATACCGCAGCAGATAATCGCCGGGTTGGGTCGGCGCATTCAGACGAACGGTCTGCGCATCCATATCGCCGTTCACGATGCGGACCGACGAAACGACCTTGCCGCGGCCGGCATCGGCGGTCTCGTCGAACAACTCGACGGCATCGCGCCGCGCACCGGGCCCCTGCCAGCCGATTTCGAACGAGCGACCCATGGCGACCTCGTCCGGCGCGTCCAGCGACACCGGCGCCTCAAGCACTTCGATCTGACGGGCTGCCAGCACCTCGCGCCCGTCGCCGCTGTAATATTGCAGCTCGTAGAAGCCGGGTTCGGCCGGCGCCTGAAGCGAGAGTTTCCGGTTGTCGAAGTCGTCGTTCACCAGCCGCTTCTCACGCAACACCTTGCCATCGCCCTGGCGCGCCGTGGCATCGAAAATGCGGATCGTGTCGCGCCGCGCCCCGGGCCCAACCCAATCGACGGTAAAGGTTCTGCCTATCGCGACGTTGGCAGGTGCATCGAGCGACACAGGGGCCTCGATCACCTCGATCGCGCGGGTAGTCAACGCTGCCTTGCGGTCGCCCTGCCACATATACCGCAACTCATAACTACCGGGCCGCACCGGTGCGATAAGATCGACCGTGCGCGCATCGAGGTCGCCATTGACGACCCGCTTCGCGCCGACCCGCAGGCCCTCGCCTTGTCGAGCCTCCGGGTCATGCATTTCGATCACGTCACGCCTCTCGCCCGGACCTTGCCAGCCAATAGTAAAGGTACGACCGATTTCGACGGTGTCCGGCGCATCGAGCACGGCTTCCGGCCGCTCGACCGGCTCAGGCTCGGGTTCGGGCGCAGCCGCCTCGGCGATTTCGGTAAACGGCGTGGTCAATGCCTCAGTCAGCGCATCCGCATTGTCGGCCGGAAGGTACAGCCCGCCCGTTTCTTCGGCGAGACAGGCGACCTGGCGTCCTTCATCCGCCGAGAGACCGAACCCCACAACATGCGCGGTGAAGTCGACACCGAGCTTCTCGAGTTCGCGCCCAAGCGCGCACGGGTCGGCCTCGCAGGTCTCGACACCGTCGGTGATCAGCACCACGGTCGCCTTGTCTTCTTCAAACTTGAGCTCGTCGGCCGCGCGGCGCACCGATGCCGTGAGCGGCGTCTTGCCGAGCGGCGACAGCCCGTTCGCAGCATCTGAAATCGCGCCGGTCGTTCCCTGCGACGGCGCGACCAGCGTTTCGATGTCCGAACATTGGCCTTTCTGACGGTGCCCGTAGGCCATCAGGCCGAGCTCCAGATCGCCGGGCAGCGTGCCAAGCACATCGGCCAATACACGCCGCGCGATACCGATTTTCGCTTCTCCCTCGATCTGACCCCACATGGAGCCCGACGCATCGAGCACGATCATGGCGCGTTCCGCAGCCGGCGCGTTTGTGGCCGTCAGCGACAGGCACGCCGCGCCGGCAATTGTCAGTCGGTGGAGAAATGAAAACATGAAACGCATCCCATGGCTGTCCGCGCCGCATTAGGGCGGGACGGCTCCGTTACGTCAAGTTATGGGCTGGATCGACGCATCGCTTCTACCCGCGTGCAGTCTCTGCTACTTTGCCGCAGACCCTACGCAGAGATGAAAATGGCCGAGGCACTGCAAAAGAAGATGACGCTTGAGCAGTTTTTCGACTGGCAGGCAAAGCAGGACCGCAATTACGAGCTTGTGGACGGCGTGCCGGTGATGACCGTGAAGGCGATGACTGGCGCAAGCGACCAGCACGACCGGATTACGGTCAATACAATTGGCAACCTGTTTCAGCAGCTTCGCGGCAAACCTTGCCGCCCCAAGACGTCCGACACGTCTGTGCTGACCGTGCGCGGGACGCGCCGCCCGGACATCACAATCGAATGCGGAAGTCCGAACCCGCGCGACATGGCCGCCGACGAGCCGCGCGTCGTGATTGAAGTGCTCTCGCCATCGACGATGCGCTTCGACAGGTTTCAAAAACTGGCCGAGTACCAGCAGCATGAAGCGATACGCGTCATCCTGCTTGTCGATTCCGAAGCGCCGCAGGTTACCATCTGGCGGCGCAAGGGGGAGAGCTGGGCAACGGAAGAACTGGAAGGTCTCGACGCAATTATCCGCCTGCCCGAAATAGAGGCGGATCTGCCCTTGTCCGAGCTCTACAGGGACGTAAAGTTCGAAACCGCCAAACCGACGGTCTGACTACGAAAGCCAGCGCTTGCGGCGCTTGTAATGCTTCACATTGCGGAACGAGCGGCGGCCCTCGCCGCCGACGCCGAGGTAGAATTCCTTCACGTCCTCGTTCTCGCGAAGTGCCTTGCCCTCGCCGTCGAGCACCACACGCCCCGATTCCAGAATGTAGCCATGCTGTGCGTAGCGCAGCGCGATATTGGTGTTCTGTTCCGCCAGCAGGATCGAGACGCCTTGCTCCTCATTGAGCTGCTTCACGATCTCGAAGATTTCCTCCACCAGCTGCGGTGCGAGGCCCATGGAAGGTTCGTCGAGAAGGATCATTTTTGGCTTCGACATAAGTGCACGGCCGATCGCCGTCATCTGCTGTTCGCCGCCCGACGTATAGCCGGCCTGGCTGTTGCGGCGCTCTTTAAGCCGCGGGAAATAGGAATAGACAAGCTCGAGGTCGTCCTTGATCGCGGCCCCGCCTTCGCGGCGCGTGAATGCACCGGTGAGCAGGTTTTCCTCGACCGTCAGGTGCCCGAAACAATGGCGGCCTTCCATCACCTGGATGCAGCCGCGGCGCACGAGCTCGTTCGGTGAGAGGGATTCCACGCGGTCGCCCTCAAACTGGATGTTGCCTTTGGTCACCTCGCCGCGCTCGGCGTGAAGAAGGTTCGAGATCGCCTTCAGTGTCGTTGTCTTGCCGGCGCCATTGGCGCCCAGTAGCGCAACGATGCCGCCGCGCGGAACCGAAAGCGACACGCCCTTCAGAACCAGTATGACGTGATTGTAGATGACTTCGATATTGTTGACCTCAAGCAGAGGCTCGGCAGTTTCGGTGGCAATCGCGGCGTCGGCCATCTGGGTATTTCTCCGCTGCTTGAGAATGCCGGCTCCGGGCCAAAGCCCGGAGCCGTGTTCCGGTCACATCAGCTGCCGCAGGCGACAGGTTCGATGTTGTTCTCCGCGGCATATGCCTCGGAGTCTTCCATGATCAGCGCGTCCACGACTTCGCGGTCGGCACCCATGAAGTCGGTGACGAGCGACCAGGTCTTGGAGTTTGCGTCCCACTGCGAGATGGCACCGAGGCCCGGTCCGCCGTGGTTGGAGCAGGTCACGTTGATTTCCGGCCCGAAATCGGGAAGGCCGATCTCGGCCATCCGCGCATTGTCGAGCACCAGCGCTTCCATGCCGTCACGCATCATGGCGGGCGTGATGTCGGTCGTGTTGTGTAGCTTCATCGCCGTGCGTGCGGCTTCGACAGCCAGCATGGCGGCGTAGACACCACGGTTGTACAGCACTTCGCCAAGGTGGCTGCCGTCACCGGCGGCCTTGCCCGCGTCGATGACATGCTTCTTCAGGTCATCGAACAGCGGGAAGTCGGCACCGACGCCATGGAAGGCGATTGCCTTGTAGCCATTGGCGCCGTCGCCGGCCGGCAGAACGTCGTTCTCGGACGCCGACCACCACACGCCGATGAAGTGATCCATCGGGAAGCGGATGTTGGCGGCTTCCTGGATGGCGACCTGGTTCATGACGCCCCAGCCCCACATCGTCACATAGTCGGGGCGCTCCTTGCGGATCTGCAGCCAGGTGGCCTTCTGCTCCTGACCCGGATGATCGACCGGGTAGAGCGACAGCTCATAACCGTGCTTTTTCGCCAGCTCTTCCAGCGTCCGGATCGGCTCCTTGCCGTAAGCGGAATTGTGATAGACGAGCGCGATCTTCTTGCCGTTGAGATCGCCGCCTTCCTGATCGCTGATGTGCTTCACGATGATCGAAGCGGCATCCCAGTACGTGCCCGGATAGTTGAACACCCAGGGGAACACCTTGCCGTTGGCGGCCGAGGTGCGGCCGTAGCCCATGGAGTGAACGGGAATGCCGTCAGCCGTGGCCTTGGGGATGAGCTGGTAGGTAATGCCGGTGGAAAGCGGCTGATAAAGCAGCGCGCCCTGGCCCTTGGTGGATTCGTAGCATTCAACGCCCTTTTCGGTGTTGTAGCCCGTTTCGCACTCGACCAGGGTGATCTTCTGCCCTTCGATACCGCCATCGCGTTCGTTGATGAGCGTGAAATAGTCGGCATAGCCATCGGCGAACGGAATGCCGTTGGGGGCGTATGGCCCGGTGCGGTAGGACAGCGACGGGAACACCAGATCCGCCAGAGCCGGAGCTGTGCCCATGACCATCGCGGCCGCCGCAGATGCGACAAGTAGCTTGAATCTCATTTTGAAGTTCCTCCCATATGAGATGCTTCGTCGTCTTTCTTCGCCGGCTTCCGCCGGTTGGCTTCAGCTTACCCGCTAATACGGGAAGGGCCAAAGCCGGAGCTTCTCCTTCGCCAGCCGCCACAACTGTGCCAGCCCATGCGGCTCGACGATGAGAAAGAAGATGATCAGTCCTCCGACGATCATGATCTGGAAATGTGCCGCAAGGTCCGTGGGCCAGCCGAGATAGCCGACCATCAGGTTTTTCAGCAGCACCGGAAACAGGATGATGAAGGCAGCGCCGAGGAACGACCCCAGGATCGAACCCAGCCCGCCTATGATCACCATGAAGAGCGCGGTAAACGACTTGTCGATGCCGAAGGCTTCCGTCACCTCGGCGGCACCCAGATAAACCGAGAAAAACAGTGCACCGGCGATACCGATATAAAACGAACTCACCGCAAAGGCGGACAGCTTGGCGTTGAAGGGCGACACACCCATGATCTCGGCCGCGATATCCATGTCGCGCATGGCCATCCAGCTGCGGCCGACCCTGCCGCGCGTCAGATTGCGCGCCACCCAGGCGAACACGAATACGATCGTCAGACAGGTGAGATAAGTCGCCCAGGGTGCCGAGTTCGGGCCTGTTACTGCGATGCCGAAAATCGAGCGCTCCGGCGCGCTGATCTGGCCCGACGCCGAATAATTGTAGAACCAGGCGAACTTGTTGAACATCCACACGAGGAAAAACTGCGCCGCAAGCGTGGCCACCGCCAGATAAAATCCCTTGATCCGGAGCGACGGCAGGCCGAACAGAACGCCGACCCCGGCCGTAACGAGCCCCGACAGCAGGATGCAGATCATGATGTTCAGATCCGGAAATGCGGTCATGAATTTGTAGCAGGCGAAAGCGCCCACAGCCATGAAACCGCCGGTGCCGAGCGACACCTGCCCGCAATAGCCGGTGAGGATGTTGAGGCCGAGCGCCACCATCGACCAGACCAGGAACGGCACCAGGATCGACTTTTCCCAGTAGTCGTTGATGAAAAACGGCACGACCAGGAACGCCACAGCCGTAAAGGACCAGAACAGGATCCGTTCCGATTTGATCGGGAAGGTCTGAAGATCGGCGGCGTAGCTTGTTTTGAAGTCGCCTGCTTCGCGGTACAGCATGCGGGTCTAAATCCTCTCGATAATGCGTTCGCCGAACAGCCCCTGCGGGCGGAACAGCAGGAACACGAGCGCCACCACATAGGCGAACCAGTTCTCGATCGCGCCGCCGACGAGCGGGCCGATATAGAGTTCGGCCAGCTTCTCGCCGACCCCGATGATCAGCCCGCCGACGATTGCACCCGGAATGGAGGTGAAGCCGCCAAGAATAAGCACGGGCAGCGCCTTGAGCGCGATCAGCGACAGCGAGAACTGCACGCCCGACTTCGCACCCCACATGATACCTGCGACCAGCGCCACGAACCCCGCGATCGACCAGACGACGACCCAGATCGTGCGCAGCGAAATGCCGACCGACAGCGCGGCCTGATGATCGTCCGCGACCGCGCGCAGCGCGCGCCCGAACTTTGTGTATTGCGAGAACGCGACCAGCCCGGAGACCAGCACCACCGCGACGATGGCCGCCACCACGTCGAGCTTGTCGACATACATGCCGAAATAGTCCGACCCCTCGGGCGCCCATTCGCGTGTCACGTCTTCCCACCAGAACGAGCCGCCGGAGGGAATGCCGACATCCATGGGCTTGATGTCTGCGCCCCACATCAGATCGCCGAAACCTTCAAGGAAGTAGGCGAGGCCGATGGTCGCCATGAACAGAATGATCGGTTCCTGATTGACGAGGTGCTTGAGTACCAGCCCCTCGAACAGATAGGCGAAGGCCACCATCACCACGAGCGTGCCCGCTATCGCGACGATCGCCGGGAGTTCCCAGCCGAAGTGATGCACTTCCGTACCGAATATCGCATTGATGAGATGCGCAAACGGTACCTGCCCGGTCTGCAGCCCCACCAGCGTAAGGGCAGCGAACAGCGCCATGACGCCCTGCGCGAAGTTGAAAATTCCCGATGCCTTGAAGATCAGTGCAAAGCCGAGCGCGACAAGCGCATACATCACGCCGGCCATAAGCCCGTTCAGCACAGTCTCGAGAAAGAAGAGGAATTCGACGTTCATCTATGCGGCTCGCTTCTGCGAATGTGCAAATCTCATTGTCGTCAGCCTTCGTGCGGCACGCCCAGATAGGCGTCGATCACGTCCTGATTCTTGGCGATGTCATCCGGCTCGCCGTCGCCGATCTTGCGCCCGTAATCGAGCACGACAATACGGTCGGAAATATCCATGACGACGCCCATATCGTGCTCGATCAGCGCGATGGTGGTGCCGAACTGGTTGTTCACGTCGAGGATGAAGCGGCTCATGTCCTCTTTTTCTTCGAGGTTCATGCCGGCCATCGGTTCGTCCAGCAAAAGCAGCGAAGGCTCGGCAGCCAGCGCGCGGCCGAGTTCAACGCGCTTCTGCAGGCCGTAGGGCAGCCGCCCCACCGGTGTTTTGCGGATGTGCTCGATCTCCAGGAAATCGATGATCGCCTCGACGGTGCGCCGGTGCTCGATCTCCTCGCGCTCGGCCGGACCGGCCCATAGACCCTGCCAGAGCAAATTTCGTTTCTGCAGCGTGATGCGGCCAGTCATGATGTTGTCGAGCGTCGACATGCCCTTGAACAGCGCAATGTTCTGGAAGGTGCGCGCTATCCCCTGCCGCGCGGCGTCGGTCGTTCGCATGGCGCGCCGCGGCACGCCTCGATAGGTGATCGTGCCCTGCTGCGGCGTGTAGAAGCCGTTGATGACGTTCAGCATCGACGTCTTGCCGGCGCCGTTGGGTCCGATAATGGCGCGGATTTCGCCCTTCTTGATGTCGAAAGAAATGTCGGTGATAGCCTTCACGCCGCCGAAGGACAGCGAGACGTTGTTCACCTCAAGCAGCGTATCGCCTTTGGCTATCCCGTCATCGCGGGCGCCCGTGAATTCGCTGGAATCAGGCCGCGCGTTCATTCCGCAGCCTCCTTCATGGGTTCGGCCGGCACGTCATAGAGTTTTGCATCGGCAATCTTCACGGTCGCGCGGATGCTGCCCTTGCGCCCGTCTTCGTATGTGACTTCGGTCTCGACAAATTTCTCGGAAGAGCCGTCGTAGAGAGCTTCGATCAGCTCGCCGTAACGATCGCTGATAAAGCCGCGGCGCACTTTCTGGGTTCGCGTCAGCTCGCCGTCGTCGGCATCGAGTTCCTTATGCAGAACCAGGAAGCGCTTGATCTGCGCACCGGCCATCATCGGCTCTTTGGAGAGCTTCCGGTTTGTGTCGTCGACATGGCTTGCGATCATCTCGTAAACGCGCGGATGCCCCGCCAGCTCCTGGTACGAGGCGTATGAAATGTTGTTGCGTTCGGCCCAGTTGCCGACAGCGGTCAGGTCAATGTTGATGAAAACGGCACAGAAATCGCGCTGATCCCCGAACGCCACCGCTTCCTTGATGTTGGGGAAGAATTTCAGCGCGTTTTCGATGTATTTTGGCGAGAAAAGCGCGCCCGACTTCAGCCGCCCGACGTCCTTCGCGCGGTCGATGATGCGGAGTTGCCCGTCCTGGTCGAAGAAACCGGCATCGCCCGTCTTTACGTAGCCGTCCTCAGTCAGCGTTTCGGCGGTTTTGGCATCGTCGAGATAGTAGCCCGTGAACATGCCCGGCGACTTGAACTGCACCTCGCCGTCGCTTGAAATCCGCACATCGACATTGGGTGCGGCCGGTCCCACGGCATCGGCCCGCACAGCACCGTCTTCCTGGCAGGTCACATACAGGAATGCCTCTGTCTGTCCGTAGAGCTGCTTGAGATTGATGCCCAGCGACCGGAAGAAAGAAAACAGATCCTCGCCGATCGCCTCGCCGGCCGTGTAGGCGGTCCGCACCTTCGAAAGGCCAAGCACGTTCTTCAGCGGCCCGTAGACGAAAATGCGCCCAAGCGCATATGCAACACGGCCCGACAGCGGTACGGGACGCCCTTCAAGGATCGCCTCGCCATGTTTGCGCGCGACGCCGATGAATTTGTCGAAAATCCACTTCTTCAGCCGGCCCGCATCCTCCATCCGGATCGTGACCATGGTGAGCAGCCCCTCGAACACCCGGGGCGGCGCAAAATAGAAGGTCGGCCCGATCTCCTTCAGGTCCTGCGAGACCGTCTCGGGACCTTCGGGGCAATTCACGCAGAAGCCGGAAACGTAACCCTGCGCGTAGTTCAGATAATGGTCGCCCACCCAGGCAAGCGGCAGATAGGCAAGCACGCTGTCATGTTCGTTCAGCTTGTCGAAGGCAGCAGTGTCGTAAGCCGCATTTACAGCAGCAGCGGCGGTGATCACCACGCCTTTCGACCGGCCGGTCGTGCCTGAGGTGTAAAGCATGATCGACACGTCGTCGCCGCTGGCAGAGCGTATCGTTTCTTCCCACCTGGCGGATACATCCGGCGCGCCCGCAATCGCATTGTGGCCTGCTTCCTGGACGTCGGCAAACGAAACCAGCCGCGAATGATCGTAGTCGCCGAGCCCGCGCTGCTCGTCGTAAATGATCAGGCCGAGATTGGGTATTTTCTCCGAAAACGAGAGAATCTTGTCGACCTGTTCCTGGTCCTGCACGACCGCGAGCCGGACACCTGCATGGTCCAGAACATATGCAAGCTCCTCGGCCACTGCATCCGCATAGACAGGAACCGGAACGGCACCCAGTGCCTGCAGCGCGGCAATGGCCCAATAAAGCCGCGGCCGGTTTGCACCCACAACGGCAACACGCTCGCCATGCGCCACGCCATGTGTCTGAAGACCTATCGAAAACGCGCGAACCTGCTCCAGCTGCTCCTTCCAGGTCCAGGTCTGCCAGATGCCGAAATCTTTGTGGCGCATGGCAGGCAGGCCAGCGAAACGCTCCGCGTTGAGCAGCAGATATTTCGGAAATGTATCCAGCATCGGCTCGTGTTCGGCCAAAGCGCATTCCTCCCGGCGGGCCCACTCCCCGCTAATGTTTTTTCGCTCCGTCAAGCGGAGCTTTTTTTGTTGGCAATCAAATTTCCATGAATCGAGACGTTATTCAACTCGCCCCTTGACAGACAGGACGCCAAACTGTCTGTTCAATGGGCGTCTCTGTTTGTTCGCGCGGTCAGCCGCGCTCAGCTTCCGGCAAGGCGGCGCACTTCCCTGATTTGATGTGGTGTCTGTGCGGGCCTGTCAGGCGCCGTAGCGCGCCAACCTGTTGCGGTCGAATACGCTGATGCGGCCGCGGTCGACCTTGAGCAGTCCCTCGGCTTCAAGTTCGCGCAGCGCTTTGTTCACCAGCGGGCGCGACAGCGCGGTAAGCAGCGCAAGCTCTTCCTGGGATATCTCGATCTCGCCGCGGGTACCCGGATAGAGGACCCGGTTGAAAAGCCAGCCGAGATTGCGCGCCACCCGCTCTTTCGGGCCCAGGATTCGGTCCTGTTCGATGGTCGCGATGAACTGGCCCATGCGCTCGTTGAGCTGGAAGACCAGAAACCGGTTGAAGCCGGTGCTGTTTTCGAAAAGCCACATGAACACCGAGCGCGGCATCATCGCCAGCCGGGTATCTCGGATTGCCACCAGATCGTATTGACGCGGCTCGTCCTTGATCAGCGAGCCCTCACCGAACCAGCCGCCTGCGCCGACACCGGCAAATGTCATGGCTTTGCCGGTTTGCGAAATGGTGCTGATCTTCACCAGACCGGACACAACGCCGGTCCAGTAGTCGAGGCGGTCGCCCCGGTGGCAAATATAAGCGCCCTTGTCGAAACTGCGCTCAATCAGCCCGCGGCACGCACGCTCCAACTCGTCTTCGGCCAGTTCTGCGGCCCAGACGGCCGAGCGAACAACCTCGTCCTTTGCGCTCATCGAACCTCGCGGTTGCGGCCCCAGTGCCGCACTTTCCGCTTATGAACGCGCGCCAGTTGGGTTGCAAGCGACCGGCCGGGCCTCGCCACTGTCGTCAGGCGGCCTCTTTCCAGTACTTGGCCGTCGGCAGGATCGTGAGCGGCGCCAGTTCACCGCCGGAAGGCCGTGCAAACAGCATCCGCCGCTCCGACTGTGTGGAATGGAAGAACGGGAAACGCTCGATCGTGTTTTCCATGTTGTCGGAACATTTCGACTGATAGAGGTGAACCGGCACGATCAATCCCGGATAGGTGCGCGGTTCCGCTGCTTCCTCGCTGCGGAAGATGCGCCGGTAGAACGACGCATGGTCTTCCTTGACCGCCGTGAGGCAGTACGTCGGATTGAAGTACTTGCATGCCAGCACGGCCAGCCGCAGGGTAATGTATGGCAGCGTGCGCAGCGCGCCGGACCATTCCATATCGGCCGCAAAACGGCTTGGGTCGACGAAACTTTCGCCACTGGCGATGCGCGGCATCAACTCTTCGCCGAACACATCGGTGCTCGGCGAAAGCGGATATCGCTCGTTCACGTGGTGCAGGCGCAGCGTGCTGACCAGTCGGCCATCGAAATAGATGCCGAAGACATAGCTGTTGGGCAGCTCGTCGAACTTGTCGCGCACCGCTTTCGCGGCATTGGGCGCCATCATTCCCGACTGCACATATGATTTGTAGCGAAGCCGGCAAACGTCTTCGAAGTCTTCGCCGCTGTCGAGATGCCTGTACTCGACTTGCTCCAGAAGGCTCAGGACGCCATTGATAAATGGAGAGACAGAAGTGCTGTTTTCACTCTCACCTGTCGCGATATGCGACGGCTTTTCACTCACACGCATATAACCAACCCTCGTATTCCGCCACGAGAGAAGTTACTATACATTAACAATTCAAAGAAACGAAAAATCACCGCAGATTCATTAAGTTCTTATTAACCTTAACAGCCCTGCACGAACACTGATACCTGCCCCAGCGTAAGCTGGCGCGCTCCAGATGCACTACTGCGCTTTTGCGGCTTTGCGGTTTTTCGGCTCGCCCGATGCTGCGCCGTCGTCCAGATCGGCGGCGGTCGGCCAGGCATGGACGGAGATCGTCTCCACGCCGGAAGCGGTCAGTGCCGACCCGAACAGGAAGCCCTGCACGAGGTCCGGTTTCACCGTTTGCGACAACACTTCGAGCTGCTCGAAGGTTTCCACGCCTTCCATGGTGATTTGCAGGCCAATTCCGCGCGACAGCCCCACCACTCCCTTGAGGAGTTCGAGCGCGCGCGGATTCTGTGTCACGTCGAGCAGGAAGCTGCGATCGATCTTCACCTTGTCGAGCGGCAGCGTGTGCAGGTAGCTCAGGCTCGAATAGCCGGTGCCGAAATCGTCCAGCGCGATGCGCACGCCGAGCGCCTTGATGTCGTTGAGGAACTTGCCGGTCGAGGACTTGTCGTCGAGCAGCGCGGTTTCGGTTACCTCAACCTCGAGGCGGTGCGGCGGCAGACCGGAGCGCTCAAGTGCGCTTCGCACCTTCTCCACGACTTCACTGTTGTGGAAGTCTTTGGCCGACAGGTTGACCGAGACGCAGATGTCGCCCGGCCACCTCACGCAGGCGCTCGTTGCCTGCTCCAGCACCAGTTCGCTGATTTCGGAGATGATCCCCATCTCTTCTGCCAGCGGAATGAAAACCGCCGGCGACACCGGCCCGAGCTCGGGATGGTCCCAGCGGCACAGTGCCTCGCAGCTTGCGATGCGCATGGAGTTCATGGCGACAATCGGCTGATAGACGACACGCAGGCTGCGCGCCTCAACGGCCCCGCGCAGGTCAGACTTGAGCATCTGCCGGTTGCGGAAGGCTGCGTTCATCTTCGCTTCGAAGAGCCGCCAGCCATTCTTGCCGGCTTCCTTCGCTTTGTAGAGCGCCAGATCGGCCTTGACGATCATGTCGTCGACATCGGTTCCGCCGACATCGGAAATGACCGCACCTGCGCTCATCTGAACCCTGAGAGCGTGCCCCGACACATCCACATAGCCGTTGAGATCGGCAAAGATCCGGTCGAGCACGACTGTGAGCTCTTTTTCGCTGCCGATCGAATTGAAGAACAGCATGAATTCATCGCCGCCGAAACGGCTGACGATTACCTCGTCCGAGGCAATGGCAGACAGCTTTTCGCCGACGGCGAAAATCAGGCCGTCGCCAACGGGATGGCCAAGCGTGTCGTTGATGCTCTTGAAATCGTCGAGATCGAAAACCGCGAGCGCACACTGACGTTCCGGGTCGCCGCCGGCGACCCGCTCCGCGACGAGTTCATGGAACCAGGCCCGGTTGGGAAGGTCGGTGAGCGAATCGAAACGCGCCATGTGGCGAATGCGTTCCTCGGCTTCGACACGCGAGGTGATTTCCTCAAAGGTGACGACGCCCAGTTCCTCGTGGCCCGAGCGGGCCGTCAGTTCGAAATAACGGCCGTCGCCGGCGCGCAGCTGAAGTTTGAGGTCGCGGTCGTCGCTCAGCGCTCGCGTCAGCTGGCCTTCCGCATAACGGGCATCCCGCTGGGACAGCAGGCCGCCGGCGACGCCGCGCATCAGCACGGCGTGCAGGGATCGGCCAAGCAGACGTTTGGGCACATCGAATCCCAGCACCTTGGCGGCCTTCGAGTTGGCGACAACGACGCGGCCGTCCGGGCCAAGCATGACGAGTCCGTGCGACATCGTGTTGAGCGCCCGGTCGAAACGCTGCGCCAGGTTGCGCGCCTGCCGGTGTCCGATAACCGCCGAAAACAGCACGTTCCTGACGTTGTCCGCGCTCGACTTGATGACGACCATAAAGGGCACGATCAACAGTCCGAGCACGAAATGCGGCACGTCCAGCCGCAGCATGAGGCCCAGCGCTATGGGCCCGACAAAGGTAGCGGCGAAGATGGAGACCATGCGCCGTGAGCCGTAGTTGCGGCCGACAACGGTTACGATCGAGCCCAGTGTGACCGATATCGCGGCCATTTCGCCGAACGGCACGGGCCGCAGATAGATGGCTGTGAAGCAGAAAGCGCCGAGCATCAAACCCTGGATGCTGCCTTTCAGGATGTATTCGTTTTCCCAGCGCTGGGCTGACCGCTCGTCCGGGATGCCGCCGCTTCGGTGGAAGCGCACCATACCCGCATAGCGCCAAGTGCCGACGGCAAGGAGAAGCCCGGCGAGCGCAACGTAAACGACGTCGCCGCTGGCGACGTAAACCATCAGCGCTGCTATTGCATGGCACGCGGTGCCAATAAGCAGAACGTGGTGGTTGTCGAACAACGACCGTACGAACTGCACATAAACATCCGCGGGGACGCCGCTATTTTTGCCATTCGTCATTCACGAATCCCACCTCGGCATCGTCAAAATGCCACGGCCGCATTAAGAAAAGCCTTACGTATCAGCCTTTTTGGTGGGAATCTGAAAGCCTTGCGGAAATATCGGCGGCTATTCGGCCGCTTCCAGCTCGGTTTTTTCGGCGCCTTCTTCGAAACGCGCGAGCAGCCGGGCGCGCTCTTCCATGGCGCGCGCCGCGCTTGCGGCCTTCACATGACCGTAGCCGCGGACAAGCTGGGGTATTGAAGCGACCGCTGCCGCACTCTCCAGCCGGCTAGGCGTGAGTTGCGCCGCAATCTTGCTGAGATCGTCTTCATACCGCGCAAGCAGGTCGCGCTCCATGCGCCGCTCGGCAGTACGGCCGAACGGGTCGAAAGCAGTGCCACGCAAACCTTTGAGGCGGGCGAGAAGCTTGAAAGCACTCATCATCCAGGGGCCGAAGCGCGACTTGCGCGGATGCCCGTCACTTCCCTTGCGGCCAAGGATCGGCGGCGCCAGATGGAATTCCAGCCGCTCGTAGCCCGCGAACTCTGCCGCAAGCTGCTTCTGGAAGGCGCCATCCGTGTAAAGCCGGGCAACTTCGTACTCGTCCTTGATCGCCATCAGCTTGAAGAGGCCGCGCGCCGCCGCTTCGCTCACGACCGTTGAGCCCGGTTCACACGCCTGCTCGGCCTTGCGCACGGCTTCGATGCGCGAACGATAACGGCCGGCATAGGCCGCATCCTGATAAGCAGTGAGGAAATCCGCGCGGCGGGCGACAATCTCGTCGAGGCTCTGCGCCGGAGGCAATTCCGGCTTGTCCTTCGCACCGATGACGCCAGCCACCTTTGCCGGGTCGTGCCCGGCGCAGCGCCCCCAGCGAAACGCCGAGACATTCATGTCCACCGCCTGCCCGTTCAGCTCGATCGCGCGCTCAATGGCCTTGGGCGAAACCGGCAGCGCGCCCTTCTGGCTGGCGACGCCCAGCATGAACATGTTGGCTGCGATCGTGTTGCCGAACAGCTTCGAAGCGGCGGCGGTCGCATCGAAGAAGATAGCGCAGTCATCGCCCACAGCGGAGCGGATGGCGCGGCGAATGCGTTCGCTGGGCAGCGAATAATCGGCCGAACGCGCGAAATCGCCGGGCATAACCTCGGCCGTATTGGCCACAAACAGCGTCTCGCCGCTGCGCACTGCCGAAAGCACCTTGCGGGAGCCGGAGACCACCAGATCGCAACCGAGAATGAGGTCTGCCTTGCCGGCCGAAACGCGTATCGCGCTGATTTCCTCGGGCGTGCGCGCAACCCGCATGTGGCTGAACACCGCCCCGCCCTTCTGCGCAAGCCCGGCCATGTCGATGAGGCCAGAGCCCTTGCCTTCCAGATGCGCAGCCATGCCGATGATGGCGCCGATGGTCACAACGCCGGTGCCGCCGATGCCGTCGATAATGGTCGCCCAGCCATCCTTGCGGAGCTCGAAAATCGCAGGTGCTGGCACGCCTTCAAGCGGATCGGCAGAACCGGCTACACCCTGCGACTTTTTGAGTTTTGCGCCGTGCACGGTCACGAAACTCGGGCAGAAGCCGTTGACGCAGGAAAAATCCTTGTTGCAGCTCGACTGGTCGATGCGTCGCTTGCGGCCGAACTCGGTCTCCAGCGGCTGCACCGAAACACAGTTCGATTTTACCCCGCAATCACCGCAGCCCTCGCACACAAGCTCGTTGATGATCACCCGCTTGTCGGGGTCGGGGAAGGTGCCGCGCTTGCGTCGCCGGCGTTTTTCGGCTGCACAGGTCTGGTCGTAGATCAGAACCGACACGCCCTTGTGTTCGCGCAGGTCGCGCTGAACGGCATCCATGTCGTCGCGATGATGGATCGTCGCGCTCGCAGGGAAAACATTCGCGCCGTATTTGTCGGGCTCGTCGCTAACGACTGCGATACGCTCCACCCCTTCGGCCAGCACCTGGTCGGCGATCATGCCGACCGTCAGCCCGCCCTCATGCGGCTGGCCGCCGGTCATCGCAACGGCGTCGTTGTACAGAATCTTGTAGGTGATGTTCGCGCCCGACGCGATCGCGAAGCGGATCGCCAGCGAACCTGAATGGTTGTACGTGCCGTCGCCGAGGTTCTGGAACAGATGCTCGCGTTTGGAAAACGGCGCCTGGCCGACCCATTGCGCGCCCTCACCGCCCATGGCGGTAAAGCCGATCGTGTCGCGGTCCATCCACATCGCCATGAAATGGCAGCCGATACCGGCACCCGCGATCGAGCCTTCAGGTACCTTCGTCGAGGAGTTGTGCGGGCAGCCCGAGCAGAAATAGGGCATGCGCGAACCGACATCCTTGGTCTCCGCAAGCATCGCCTGGTACTGCCGCAGACGGCTTACGCGGTCTGCCAGGTCGCCAACCTGCCCGACCACCTTCAGGATGCGCTCGCCAAGCGCGATGGCAATCTCGTTGGGATCGAGTGCGCCCTTGGCGGGGAACAGCCAGTTGTCGCGCTCGTCCTTCTTGCCGACGATGACCGGCTGGTTGGCAGTGCCGTAGAGGTGTTCGCGCATCTGCACTTCAAGCAGAGAGCGCTTCTCCTCCACAACGACCACATATTCGAGGCCGCGCGCGAACTCGGCGATGTGCTGGTAATCGAGCGGCCATGGCGCGGCCACCTTGAACAGCCTGAGCCCGATCTGCCGCGCCTTTGCCTCGTCGATGCCGAGATCGTCCAGCGCCTGGCGCGTATCGAGATAGGATTTGCCGACCGTAATGATGCCGATGCGGGCGTCCTTGCCGCCCGAATAGATCATGCGGTTGAGGTCGTTGGCACGAATGAAGGCTGCCGCAGCAGCACGCTTGTATTCGTGCAGCCGCGCTTCCTGGCCAAGCTGGTCCACTTCATGGCGAATATTGATGCCGCCGGGCGGCATCTCGAAATCGGGCAGCTCGATCTTCACGCGGTCCAGCGAGGCATCCACCGAAGCCGTGGACTCCACATTGTCCTTGACGCATTTGATCGCTGCCCAGGTGCCGGCGAAACGCGACAGCGCATACCCATAAAGGCCGTAGTCGATCAGTTCCTGCACGCCGGCAGGGTTGAGCACCGGCACCATGGTATCAACGAACAGAAACTCCGTCGCATGCGCGACAGTGGACGATTCCGCCATGTGGTCGTCGCCCATCAGCGCCAGAACGCCGCCATGTTTCGACGAGCCTGCCAGATTTGCGTGGCGGAAGACATCGCCCGAGCGGTCGACCCCCGGGCCCTTGCCGTACCAGACGCCGAACACGCCGTCATATTTGCCTTCGCCCAAAAGCTCGGTCTGCTGCGAACCCCAGCAAGCCGTGGCCGCGAGCTCTTCGTTGAGACCCGGCTGAAAGACGATATCGGAGGCAGCGAGTTGCTTGCGGGCCTTCCACAATTGCAGGTCGAGCCCGCCGAGGGGCGAGCCGCGATAGCCGGAGACAAAACCCGCCGTATTAAGTCCCGCGCGGCGGTCACGCTCGCGCTGCATAAGCAGCATGCGCACGATTGCCTGGGCCCCTGAAACGAAAATCCGCTCTTTGGAAAGGTCGAATTTGTCGTCCAGCGAAACGTCGTGGAGTGTCATGCTTTGTTTCCCGGGGCGAACAGGCGCTAAATCGCCGCGAATCTGCATAGCACGCATTTGCGACAGTGCGGCGCGAGAAACGTCAGTGTCCCCGCACGATGCCGCCACGTCAAATAAAATCAGATGGATGGCGCATTGCGCAACATTGCGACTGCTTGTCCAGCCTGCCCCGCAGCAAGGTTTCGCCGGGCGGGGCATGCACGGTACAAAGATTGCGCGGCGACGGTAGCGGCTGAACAAAAAAGGCGGGCAAATCCTGCCCGCCTTTCAGAAGTTCTATGCAGCACGCATCAGGATGCGGCTTCTTCCTTCTTGTCGTCCTCGGCCGGAGCCTCGGCAACTGCCTCTTCAGCCGGTGCCTCAGCGGCGGCTGCGGCTTCTGCTTCAGCGGCAGCTGCTGCTTCCTTCGCGTCTTCCTCAGCCTGCTTGGCGGCATCGAGGCGCTCCTGCGCCTTCTTGCCGGGCTGTGCCTTGTTCGGGTTGCTGCGCGTCGGACGCTTCGCAATGCCGGCCTCGTCGAGGAAGCGCAGCACGCGGTCGGTCGGAACCGCGCCATTGGAGAGCCAGTGCTTGATGCGCTCCTCGTTGAGCTTCACGCGCTCACCGTCCTTGGGCAGCATCGGGTTCCACGAGCCGACCTGCTCGATGAAACGGCCGTCGCGCGGGCTGCGCACGTCGGCGATAACGACGTGGTAGTAGGGGCGCTTCTTGGAGCCCGCACGCGCGAGCCTGATTTTCAGTGCCATGGTCTAGTCCTTCTCATTCAATGCGTTGTTTGGTTGGATTTCAGGAATTCTTCGGGCGGCAGATGCCGCCAGATATCTGCGGTGAAGCCACACACTTCGACCCGCTTCTTCTCCAGGCCGGCGCCGAGCCTGCGCGCCACACCCTGGGATGCCGTGTTGTTCTCGTCGATAAGGCTGATTGCCGTGCGCCAGCCGAGCTTTTCATAGGCAAAACGCAGCGCCGCACCGGCAGCCTCTGTGGCATAACCCTTGCCATGCGCCTCGCGTGCCAGCGTGTAGCCGATTTCCCGTTCCGGCCAGCCGGGCGGATTGATCGGACCGCAATGGCCAATGCACTGATCGGTTTCCCGTATCGCGACGCAGAATACGCCATGTCCAAGCATCGCCCATGATCCGGTGACGGCGCAAAACGACCGCCAGGCGTCGAGACCGGTCTCCACCCCACCAACGAAACGCGTCACTTCGGGGTCGGCCTTGTAGGCGCAAAACGCCGCGTAATCGTCGATGCGGAAGCCGCGCAGTCGCAGGCGTTCCGTCTCAACAACCGGAATATTGGCGGCGTGAAAACCCATCAGCCGGCCGCTCCGTCCGACTTGGTTTCGGCGGCAATCGCCTCATGGTGGCGGATCACTTCGCGGATGATGAAGTTGAGGAACTTTTCGGCGAAATCGGGGTCGAGATTGGCATCCTTGGCAAGCTGGCGCAGGCGCGCGATCTGGCTGGCCTCGCGCGACGGGTCTGCCGGCGGCAACCCGTGCGTCGCCTTCAGCTTGCCCACCGCCTGCGTGCAGCGGAAACGCTCCGCAAGCATATGGATCAGCGCGGCATCGATATTGTCGATAGACGCGCGGTAGCCGGCGAGCAGAACCTTCGGCTGCTCAAGATCGCTCATTTCCGCCCTCCCTTCGGCAAACCAGGCAGACCGCCGGCGCCCGGTAGTCCGGGCAAGCCGCCGCTGCCGCCGAGACCCGGCAGGCCCTTGGGCAATCCGCCGCCCATGCCGGCGGCTTCCGCCTGCTTCTTCAGCGCTTCGAGCTGTTTGGGGTCCATCTTGGACAGATCGGGCATACCGCCCATACCACCCATGCCGCCAAGACCCATCTTGGAGGCAAGTCCGCCCATCGCGGCGCGCATCATGCCGCCACCTTTGCCCTTGCCACCCATCGCCTTCATCATGTCCGCCATCTGGCGGTGCATCTTGAGCAGGCGGTTGATCTGCGCGGCATCGGTGCCGGAGCCGGCGGCGATGCGCTTCTTACGGCTGTGCTTCAGAATATCGGGGTTCGCGCGCTCCTTTTTCGTCATCGACGAAATGATCGCGAGCTGCTGTTTGAAAACCCCGTCGTCCAGACCGGCGGCGGCCATCTGGTCCTTCATCTTTCCCATGCCGGGCATCATGCCCATGATGCCGCCCATACCGCCCATCTTCTGCATCTGCTGAAGCTGATCGGCGAGGTCGTTCAGGTCGAACTTCCCCGACTGCATCTTCTTCGCCATCGCGGCGGCTTTTTCGGCGTCGATCGTCTCCGACGCCTTCTCGACCAGCGAAACGATATCGCCCATGCCGAGGATGCGGTCGGCCACACGCTTGGGATGAAACTCCTCCAGCGCGTCCATCTTTTCGCCGACGCCGACGAGCTTGACCGGCTTGCCGGTGACGGCCCGCATCGAAAGTGCGGCACCGCCGCGCCCGTCGCCGTCCATGCGCGTCAGCACCAGGCCGGTAATGCCGACACGGTCATCGAAGCTGGTGGCGAGGTTGACGGCGTCCTGGCCAGTCAGCGCGTCGGCGACAAGCAGGATCTCGTGCGGGCTCGACACCTTCTTGATGTCGGCCATCTCCGCCATCAGCGGCTCGTCGATATGCGTGCGGCCCGCGGTGTCGAGAATGACGACGTCATGGCCACCGAGCTTCGCTGCCTGCACGGCGCGCTTGGCGATATCGACCGGCGTCTGGCCTTCCACGATCGGCAGCGTCGCGATGTTGCCTTGTTCGCCGAGCTGCCGCAGTTGCTCCTGCGCGGCCGGGCGGCGCGTATCGAGCGAGGCCATCAGAACTTTCTTGTTCTGGCGCTCGATGAGGCGCTTGCCGATCTTGGCCGAGGTCGTGGTCTTACCGGAACCCTGCAGGCCGACCATCATGATAACGACGGGCGCCGGCGCATTGAGGTCGATGGTCTCGCCCTCTTCGCCCAGCATGCCGACGAGTTCGTCATGCACGATCTTGACGACCATCTGGCCGGGCTTGATCGACTTCAGAACTTCGGCGCCGACTGCCTTTTCGCGCACGCGGTCGGTAAAGGAACGCACCACGTCGAGCGCGACATCGGCCTCGATAAGCGCACGGCGAACCTCGCGCAGCGCCGCCGAGACATCAGCCTCCGATAGCGCGCCGCGGCCGGTCAGGCCGTTCAATATCGAACCGAGCCGTTCCTGAAGGCTCTCGAACATCCGCTTTCCTCATTCTCTCGTGTCTGATGACCCGAGAAATAGTGACCGCGAGCGCATAACCCAAACGCCAAAACCGAATGGCACCCGGGGGCGCATCGCGTTGCCGGGTGTTGACCTCCTGGATCGTCAATCGATCGAATGCGTCCAGGTCGGCGGCTCGGAGTTTGCACTCTTCGCTGAATTCCGGCGCGGTAGACCCGAAATCCGGGCCGAAGTCAAGCAAAAGCGGGCTATTGATCCCGATCAAGGACGCCTTTAGGCCAAGCCACAAAAATTGCTGGATGGCGCTGAAGCACTTTCAGGGAGGAACGAGGTGGCCGCTGAATACCCGAAATCTGCTAACGGCCCGGCGATGCCGGATGTGAACGCATTGTCGGTCACCGACCTGCGCGCTGCCCTCATGGCAGGCCTCGCGGATTTCGCCCGGGCTCCGCTATACGGTATTGGTATCGGCGCCATCTTTGCACTCGTCGGCGTGCTGATCGTTCTGGGTCTGACGGTGTGGGACATTCCGTGGATGATCTACCCTTTCGCGATCGGCTTCCCGCTGATTGGCCCGTTCGCGGCGGTTGGACTCTTCGAAGTCAGCCGCAGACTGGAACGCGGCGAACCACTCGGTTGGCCGGCTATCTTTTCCGCAATCTGGCGGCAGCGCGGACGCGAGCTTTCCTGGATGGCGTTCGTGATGCTCTTTTTCTTCTGGATCTGGATGTATCAGGTGCGCCTGCTGATCGCCCTTTTCCTCGGCCGCATGTCCTTCGCCACGCTGGAGAAGTTCTTCAACATCGTGCTCTACACGCCGGAGGGCTGGCTGTTCCTTGCGGTCGGCCATCTGATCGGAGCCGCACTTGCATTGCTGCTCTTTTCGATCACTGTCGTCTCGATCCCGCTGCTGATGGAACGAAACTACGATTTCGTCACGGCGATGATCACCAGCGTGAAGACCGTGGTGGCAAGCCCGTTTGTTATGCTGGGCTGGGGTGTTTTCGTCACGCTGGCCATCATCGCGGCTAGCCTGCCGCTGTTTGCCGGCCTTATGGTGGTCCTGCCGATCCTCGGCCACGCCACCTGGCACATCTACAAACGCGCGGTCGTCATACGCGCCTGAATTCCGGAATCCTACATTCGACATTGACCCGGCGCGATTTTGGCTCATAAGTTAACCGAATGGTTAGCTTTCATTCCGACCCCGCTCATGTCGACCGTGCCTTTTTCGCGCTGTCCAACGCCACGCGCCGCGGCATGACGGAAATGCTGCTACGCGAAGGCGAAAAGCCGATGCGCGAGCTTGCCCGCCCGTTCGGCATTTCGCTGCCGGGCGCCATGAAGCATATCGGCGTGCTGCAGGAAGCCGGCATCGTTTCCTGCCGCCGGCAGGGCCGGGAGAACCTCTGCTCGGTCGACCCCGGCGCTCTGCGGACGGCGGCGAACTGGTTTGAGTTTCACGCCAGGTTCTGGAGCGTTAGCTTCGAGCGGCTGGGCAAGGTGCTGGCGGAGAAGAAAGAGAAATGAGCGACAACACACTGACGCTGACGCGCACCTTCCCTGATGTCGACCCGGAGGCCGTTTACGACGCCTGGACGCGGCCTGAGCTTCTGGCCGACTGGTATGGGCCGGAGGGTTTTCAGAACGAAATCCATGAAATGGATGTGAGGGTTGGCGGTCGCTACCGCCTGACCATGATTGCGCCGGACGGCGCGCACTACCCGCTGAGTGGCGAGTACCGCACGCTCGAACCGCCGCACCGCTTGGCCTTCTCCTGGCAATGGGAAAACCAGCCCGCCAGCATCGGCAACGACATCACGCTGGTCACTGTCGACATCAAACAGGTGGGACGCGGCACTCAAGTCACGCTCACGCATTCCGAATTCGCCGACGCTGCGCGGCGCGACAACCACCGCCATGGCTGGGAGCCTTCGCTCGACAAGCTCGGCAGATTTCTGGCTTCCAGCGGGTCTCAATAACTCAACAGGGGGAAATACCGATGCAGGAAATCACAGCGAATGTCAGCTGGACCGCGATCATCGTCGGCTTCATCGCCGCCTATGCGGTCGGCTTTCTCTGGTATGGGGTCATCTTTCAGAAGGCCTGGGCACTGGGCAACGGGCTTCCCGAAAAGCCGGAGAAGTTCCCGGTCATGGCAATGGTGCTGCAGGTGATCGGCACTTTCCTCTATTCATGGGTCTTCGGCATCACCGCGTCGCGCGAGATGCTTTTGACTATAATCCTTGTGGTCCTTACCCTCGCCTGCCTGATCGGCGCCGGCGCCCTTTATCGCCTGCGCCCGCCCGGCGTGATGCTGATAGATGCCGGCTACGTCATCGCCATGGGTGTGGTTCTGTTCCTGGCGCAGGCGATATTCTGATCAAATCGCTTTGAACTCTGACGGCGGCGCAATGCGCCGCCGCCGCCGCTTGCCAGCTCGGAAAAATCCGGTCGACATGAAGCTCGTCTGATCTTCTACGAAAGCGCGGCGATCACCTGCCGCGCCACCGCTTCGCCCGAAAGCCGCGCGCCGCCGCAGGTCTGTATCAGCGACCCCGCCAACGCCTCGCCGGCAAAATAGATGCATTCGCCGACGGGCTGCATCAGCGTCTCGCGTGCTCCGGCCTTGCCCGGCCGGGCCGCCGCATAAGCGCCGCGCACATATCGCTCGCCGCCCCATTTCGTCATCATGGAACGGCCGACCTTGCCGCGAATGTCATTGCCAAAAATATCCGCAAGACGATCAGTGACGAAATCGACGCCTGCCTCAGTCCCTGCAGCTTCCATTTCCCAGGCGAAATCGCCGCCGACAAAACCGACCATCAGATCGAGTTCGAACGGGAAACACAGGAAATAGAGATCGTGGCGCGCATGCCGCTCTACCAGCATATCGGCGAAGGATTCGAGGCCAAGCCGTGTGCCTTTGATCTCGACCGGTATCTTGGTCAGCATGCCCATCGGCAAATCGAAAAAGGCTTCGACATGTGCGACCGGCAGCGCGGGATCGAAGGAGATTTCCTCGAAGGCCAGTACCGCCGGCGACACCGTGACGATAACCTTCTGCGCCCGGATCGTACCTTTCGGTGTTTCCACCACAACGCCTGGTCCGCCCCAGCCGATACGCTTCACCGGCGTCGAGAGCGTAACCCGGACATCGGCGCCGAAGCGCGCAACCAACGCGCCGAACCCCTCCTTCGTGAAGTAATTCGGGTCTAGGTCAGCCGCTGAGCGGTAGTCGGTGACCGAAATCTCGTCGGGGTCCTTCCCGAAATCCATTGGCCCGCAAAATGTCGCCGCTGCACGCACCGACGAGCCTTTCTCGATCAGCGACCCCAGCCGGTCATCATTGTCGTCATGTGCCTCGATAATCGCGTGAAGCCGGGCATCCGCCGCCTTCATTTCCGCAATTTCTTCGGTCGAGGCGCGCTCCGAACCGAAATAGAGGTGGTCGACATTCATATCGTGGTGGAACAACGTCCAACCCGCCGCTTCGGCCTCGGGGAAATAGGGGTTGCGGTCCGCCGCGTGGAGCCACGCGCAACCGACATCGAACGGCACCCCGAATGGCGCGTCGGATGTCCAGGCGCGGCCGCCGATACGGTCCATGGCCTCGATCAGGCGGAAGGAGCGACCCTCCTGCTGCAGCAAACGAGCGGCGGCGAGCCCCGCGGAACCAGCGCCGACAATCACAACTTCGACATCTTCCATGGGCCAAAATCCAAATGCAGCGGTAACGGGCTTGCAGGATTTTGAGCGTAATAAAGACCGGGCGGTCGCGCCAGTGCCATCACGGCGTCCGCCTGGAATTGCCCGCTGATGACAAAGCGGCGAGCCACTGACAGAATTTCCGCCAGGCCATTTGGCGATTCGAAAAGGAGACAGGCATGGCAGCGCGCAGGGGTCTGACATTCGCGGGTCTACTTGCGATTTCGGTGATGATGGCGCCGGCTACGGCGCTCGCAGCGAAATGCGGCAATAACTCCGGCGGCTTTGAGAACTGGAAGAAGACATTCCAGCAGGAAGCCGCCAATGCCGGCGTCAAGAGACGCGGCCTGCAGGCACTTGCCGGCGCACGGTATGCAACTGCCACGATCAAGGTCGACCGTGCGGTCAGGAAAGCCTTCAGCGGCGACGTGAATTCATTCATGAAGCGTCGCGGCGGCGCTACGATCATCGCCAAGGGCAAGGCGCTCAAGAAGCAGAATGCGCGCCTCTTCGCCGACATCGAGCGCCGCTATGGCGTACCCGCGGGGCCGCTTCTCGCCATCTGGGGCATGGAGACGGGCTTCGGCTCCTTCATGGGCAACCAGAACACCGTTTCCGCCATTGTGACGCTGGCCTATGACTGCCGCCGTCCCGACTTCTTCACCCCGCATGCCATCGCTGCGCTGAAGCTGGTGGATGCAGGCGTAATCTCCTCGAAGTCGGTCGGCGCCGCGCATGGCGAGATTGGCCACACGCAGTTCCTTCCCGGCAACGTCCTGAAATACGGCGTCGGTGGCAGAAACCTCCGCGACAAGGCCACCGCGCTGATGTCGACGGCCAACTTCCTGCGCGGCCACGGATATCGCGGCGGCCCCGCCAGCGCCAACCGCGGCGCGATTGCGGGCTGGAACGCGGCCTCCGTCTACCAGCAGGCCATCATCATCATGGCAGACGCGATCGACGCAAACTAACCGCCGGTAGCCGTCGCGTCATCAATTGGTGGGCGGATGCTGATCCTAGACCGCGAGCATCAACGTTTGGACGCCGCTAGCCGCCCCGCTTGCGTGCAGCCAGCGTGCGCAGGCGCAGGGCGTTCAGCTTGATGAAGCCGGCGGCGTCCTTCTGGTCGTAGGCGCCCTGGTCATCCTCGAAGGTGACGAGCGCGTCCGAATAGAGCGATCTGTCGGACCTGCGGCCTGTCACGATGACGTTGCCTTTGTAGAGCTTCAGGCGCACCTCGCCCTCCACATCCTCCTGGCTCTTGTCGATCAGCGCCTGCAGCATCTCGCGTTCGGGCGAAAACCAGAAGCCGTTGTAGATGAGCTCTGCGTAGCGCGGCATCAGTTCGTCCTTCAGGTGCGCCGCGCCGCGGTCGAGCGTGATCGACTCCATCGCACGGTGTGCCGCAAGCAGGATCGTGCCGCCAGGCGTTTCGTAAACGCCGCGCGACTTCATGCCCACGAAGCGGTTTTCCACCAGGTCGAGCCGGCCGATGCCATTGTCGCGACCGAGATCGTTGAGCGCGGCAAACAGCGTCGCGGGCGACAGTTCCTTGCCGTCCAGCGCAACCGGGTCGCCTTTCTTGAAGGTAATCGTGATGTCGGTCGCCTTGTCCGGCGCATCCATCGGCGAAACCGTGCGCATGTGGACATATTCCGGCGGCTCGCCCCACGGGTCTTCCAGCACTTTACCCTCGGAGGACGAGTGCAGCAGATTGGCATCCACCGAGAACGGAGCCTCGCCCTGCTTGTCCTTCGGCACAGGGATCTGGTGATCCTGCGCAAAGTTGATCAGGTCTGTGCGCGACTTGAAGGACCAGTCGCGCCAGGGGGCGATGATTTTGATGTCTGGGTTCAGCGCATAAGCCGAGAGCTCGAAACGCACCTGGTCGTTGCCTTTGCCGGTCGCACCGTGCGCAATCGCGTCGGCGCCGGTTTCCTCGGCAATCTCGACCAACCGCCTCGAGATCAGCGGGCGGGCGATCGAGGTACCCAGCAGGTAAACGCCCTCATACTGGGCATTGGCGCGGAACATCGGGAAAACGTAGTTGGAAACGAATTCCTCACGCAGATCCTCGATGTAGATCTCGCGGATGCCCAGCATTTCGGCCTTGCGGCGCGCGGGCTCCAGTTCCTCGCCCTGACCAAGATCGGCTGTGAAGGTCACGACTTCGGCCCCGAACTCGGTCTGGAGCCATTTGAGGATGATCGAGGTGTCGAGGCCGCCGGAATAGGCAAGAACGACCTTTTTGACGTCTTTGATTTTTGACATTGGAAATCCCGTGGGCAGTCCGGAGCACAGCGTGGGCGGCTCTTCAATTCGGGCGGCACTATTAGCAGGAAAGCCCTAGCGGACAAGACCGGCCCCTGCGTCACGATTGCGCGAAAGGCCGGCGCGGGACTTGCCGCAACAGCTTGGTTGACTAGACTTGGCCGCGATTCAAAACCACACGCCATGAGAGGGTCTGCATTGTCCGGGGAAGAAATTGACGAAGCGAACCGGCGGAGTTTCTGGGGACGGGGCGCCTCTTTCCTTCCGTCAATATTTGCCGTTCTGCTTTTGGCTGCCGAACCCGCAGCCGCGCAGACCGTCTGGACAGCGCCTGAAGGCCAGTCCTACGCAATGCTTCCGGCGCCGCAACAGGGCACGGCTGTAACCGGCGGCGTAATGCTTTGCGACCAGCAGGTCTGGACGCTCTCGCTGGCAACCGAACCCGGCGCCGAGATTGCAGACGCCGACGGCACTGCAACGCTGATCGCGCTCGGCCAGCGCTTCACCGTCCAGTCGAGTCGCGGCAACAGCAGCATCGACCTGATCGTGCCATACGATGCGCTGGAGCCGATGAAGGCGAGTTCGCGCCTGCAGATCGAACTTGGCGGCGACAACGAGCCGATACGCTTTGCGCTGACCGGCTCGCGCCGCGCGATCACTGCTGTCGAGCAGAACTGCTCGGCCCGGCAACTGCCGACCGAAAACCTGATCGAGCTCGAAGCCGCCTCGGTCTATCTCGAACTCGGCCGGCGGCTGCGCGCTGACGACATCCGCGACTTCATCATTTCCACCAACCAGCTGGCCGAGCTCGAGGTGGCCATGATCGAGATAGAAGGCAACCGCAGGCTGTTCTTTGTCGAGATCTGCGGATCGTCCTGGTATTACGGCGTTTCGGGCTGCAACATTGCCGGCTTCGCGCATTTTTCGGCTACCGGCTCCAACCCGTCCGAAATCGATCTTGAGGGCTGGGAACCGGTGTTCGAATCCGAAGGCGTTCACGTCTACCGCGAACCGGGCCAGTCGAGCGATGGCTGGCCGAACCTGGTCACCATCCCGCTAAAGCCGGGTTTCCCCGACAAACTCTGGACATGGACAGGACAGCGTTACGCGGTGGAAGGCACCATTCAGGCCGAACTTCGGACAGCGCAGGACTAAGCAATTCCCGCGGAATGGCTGCGGCATGGGCACTCACAATGGCGTATGGACGGAGGCGGTGGCCGGTTGGGCGGCCACCTCAAAAGCAGGTCTGAGATGCAGTACATTCCCGACGCGACGATCTTCATTCAGTTCGCAATCGCCACATTTGTGATTGCGATCACACCGGGGCCGGACATGACCCTGTTTGTCGGGCGCGCATTGTCGAATGGCCGCGGTGCCGGCCTGGCTTGCATGTTCGGCGCCATGACCGGCGTCCTGATCCATACGGCCATGGTCGCGCTCGGCCTGTCGGCGCTCATCGTCGCTTCGCCCGAGGCATTTCTGGTTCTGAAGGTTTTCGGCGCGGGTTACCTTCTCTGGCTGGCCTATCAGGCCATTCGCTACGGTTCGGCCTTTTCGCCGGAAAGCACAGCCGGGCGTCAGCGTACCCTGTTCGAGAACTGGGCCACCGGGCTGGGCATCAATCTGCTCAACCCGAAGATCATTCTGTTCTTCATGACCTTCCTGCCTCAGTTCGTTGCGGCGAGCGACCCGCACGCTCCCGGCAAACTCTTCGTTCTCGGGCTGCTTTTCATCCCGCTGTCGCTGCCGGTTACGGTTCCGATGGTGCTGGCCGCTGACGGATTCTCGCAACTGCTGCGCAAGACACCGACGGTGACCCGCATGCTGGACTACCTGTTTGCCGGTGTCTTCTCCGCCTTCGCCATCAAGATTCTGATGGCTCAGGCGCGCTGAGGCTCCGTTTGCGCCAACCGCCGGCGCCCTGCCCCGCGATCAGCCAGTAGACGAGGCCACCCGCGAGGCCTGCTGCAATGGTTGCGGCCTCAACCGGCACAATTGCCCCGTCGGCCGTCCGGTCCACCGCTCTCAAAGCGACCACACACAATGCGACCGCCCCGCCTGAAAGCGCGAAGTAAAGCCAGCTTCGAATGGCTTTGAGTTCCGAAATCGTGACAAGAATCGCCGAGGGCACGAACGCGTAGTAGGATATGAAGAGCGTCGAGAGCAGAACAGATATGACGGTCGCCCACTGCGCAGCCGGATCCTCGGCCCCGCTCCCGAAACCGAGGCTGTCCCACGCCAGCAGATGGATAAACAACACCGCGGTCAGGACGGCGACCGAATAGCCGACGAGAATGACAAACAGGCGCAGCAGCACGCCAAACACCCGTGTCACGCTTCGCCGTGCCCTGCGATCATCATCGCTTCCAGCGCCAGCCGCTCCGACTTCTTCAGCCGCTCCGATTCCGACTTGAGCTGCCCGCAGGCGGCAAGGATATCACGCCCGCGCGGCGTGCGGATCGGCGAGGCGTATCCTGCGGCATTGATGTAATCGGCAAACTTCTCGATCGTCGACCATTCCGAACACTGATAGTTGGTGCCGGGCCACGGATTGAAGGGGATCAGGTTGATCTTGGCGGGAATGCCCCTGAGCAGCCGAACCAGTTCCTTCGCATCGGCGATCGAGTCGTTCACGTCGCGCAGCATCACATATTCGAAGGTGATGCGCCGCGCATTGGAAAGGCCCGGATAGGCGCGGCAGGCGTCCATCAGCTCCTTGAGCGGGTACTTCTTGTTGATCGGCACCAGCATGTCGCGCAGATCGTCGCGCACCGCATGCAGCGAGATCGCCAGCATCACGCCGATCTCTTCGCCCGTCCGGTAGATTTCCGGCACCACGCCCGAGGTCGACAGCGTGATGCGGCGCTTCGACAGCGAAAGTCCGTCGCCATCCGAGGCAATCAGCAGCGCCTTTTTGACTTCCTCGAAATTGTAGAGCGGCTCACCCATGCCCATCATCACGATGTTGGACACCTTGCGGCCCTCCGCCGGCACAATCGCGCCATCCGGCGTGTCACGGTCCGGGAAATCGCCCAGACGATCGCGCGCCGTAAGCAGCTGCGCCAGGATTTCCTCCGCCGTCAGATTGCGCACCAGCTTCTGCGTGCCGGTGTGGCAGAACGAACAGGTGAGCGTGCAGCCGACCTGCGAGGAAATACACAGCGTGCCCCTGCCCTCTTCGGGAATGTAGACCGTCTCGATCTCGACCGGCTTGCCGGCGCCGCGCGAGGGAAAGCGGAACAGCCATTTGCGGGTACCGTCGCCCGAGATCTGCTCCTCGACGACCTCGGGCCGGGCCACGGTGAAGTGGCCAGCCAGCGTTGCCCGCAGATCCTTGGAGATGTTGCGCATGTCGGCGAAGTCGGAAACGCCGCGCACATAAAGCCAGTGCCACAGCTGCTGCACGCGCATCTTGACCTGCCGCTCCGGCACACCGGCTTCGGCCAGTGCTCGGCCGAGCTCCTCGCGTGTCAGACCGACAAGCGAAGGTTTTGCGGAACCGGAACTGGCGGGACGGGCAGCGTCCCGCGCCTCGGGGCTCGAAAGGTCTATCGAAATGCTCATGGCTGCGGTCTGGGTTTCATGCGCGGCACTCATGGGCACGCGTCAACATTGCGCGCGCTGTTAGCACGCAATGACGGTTCCGTCACGCTTGAAGGCAACCGCCCCGCAAAGCAGGGCTAAAGGATCACCGGCAGTTCGAGATGGAATCGAGGGCCGCCGTGATGCCGCGCAGCGAGAAATCGTAACCGGTGGGATTGCCCCGGCCCGACGTCGCGCTGATCTTCATCGACGCGCCCGATTTCATCAGCGCCACGAGCTGCGGCTCCTCGGCTGCGTTTTCCAGCCAGGCCGAATTGCCCTTCGTGAACATCGAGAAGGATTTGCCATCGATCGTGACATTCACTTTCGAGTTCTCACGGAAGTTGTAAGCGGCAATGAACTGCGGCTCGTAAGCCACATTCTGCCCCGGCTTCTGGCTGACGAAGAAGAAGATGTCGCCATGGTCCAGATTGGCGGGCGTCTTCGCAGTCGGTACCGACAGCACATAGCAGACCTTGCCGCGCTGCGACTGATAAGAATAGGTGCCCCAGGCATGGTTCTGGCCCATCTTCGTCGCTGTCTGTGCGACGGCGGGACCCGAAGCAAGCACCAGGCAGGTGATCGAGACGGCTGAAATCAATCCACGCATGGTTGCCCAATATCCCTCATTTTCTCGCGTGTCTCGGCTGATACGGAAGCATTAGGCAGCTTCCCGCTTCCGCATTTAGATAAAATTTGAGTTACCAAAGGATGAAGCCCGGACCGCCTGATACCGCATTTCACTCCGGCAATCCCTGCCGCAACCTTCATTGCGCGCAAAACCGGATGCGTCTCTACCGTTCAAGAATAGGAAAACGGCAACAGTTTGACTGCGGCGGTTGTCGTCGTTTCCGAAACGGGTGGCGGTTTCATGTGGTCATGTACCGCGCCAAGACGCTAACAATGCATCGTCTGTGACCGGAGGGGACGCCATGAAAATCACCGACGTGAAGACCTTTGTCGTTGCCAACCCGCCACCACAGATCGGGGGCCGCTATTTCCTCTTCGTCAAACTGACGACGGATAGCGGCGTTGTCGGTTATGGCGAAGCCTACAACGCAACCTTCGGACCGGTGGTTACCGCAAAGATGATCGAGGACTGCGCCGAGCGATATCTCGTCGGCCAGGACCCGCACGATATCGAGCGCTTTTTCCGTCGCGCCTATTCGTCGGGCTTCTCGCAGCGGCCCGACATATCGATGATGGGCTGCGTGTCGGCGCTCGAAATGGCCTGCTGGGATATCATCGGCAAAGAGGCCGGCAAGCCCGTCTACAAGCTGCTCGGCGGCCAGGTGCATGAGCGGCTGCGCTCTTACACCTATCTCTACCCGCAAACCGGCAGCGTCTATCCCGACGAGGCAGACGACACCGACAAGAACGTCTACAACGACCCGGATCTCGCCGCCGAATGCGCGGCGCAATATGTCGCGCAGGGCTTCAACGCCGTGAAGCTCGATCCCGCAGGGCCCTATACGGCCTATGACGGTCACCAGCCGCGCCTGATCGACATCGACCTTTCGGCGCGCATGCTGAAAGCGATCCGCGAGGCGGTCGGCACGTCCTGCGATATCCTGTTCGGCACGCACGGCCAGTTTACGGCCTCCGGCGCGCTTCGCATGGCGCGCGCGATCGAGCCCTATGATCCGCTCTGGTTCGAAGAACCGGTACCGCCGGACATGCCGGAGGAAATGGCGCTGGTGGCACGCGGCACGTCTATTCCCGTGGCAACCGGCGAACGGCTGACGACCAAATGGGAGTTCGCCCGTGTCATCGAACATCGCGCTGCCTCGATCCTGCAGCCGGATCTCGGCCGCTCCGGCGGCATACTGGAAACGAAGAAGATCGCTGCGATGGCCGAGGCGCACCACATTCAGGTTGCGCCGCATTGCTATTGCGGGCCGATTGTCGCGGCCGCCAACATCCAGCTCGCCACCACGCTGCCGAACTTCCTCATCCTGGAATCGATCAGGCAGTGGGACGGTTTCCATGCCGATCTCCTGAAAAAGAAGATCGAGTGGCAAGACGGCTGGGTGATCCCCTCGAAAGAGCCTGGTCTTGGCGTCGAACTCGACGAAGCGGTCTGCGAAGCGCACCCGTGGACAGGCGGACCATTGCATCTTCAGATGGCACCGGACCCGCTGTTTCCCTGACGCGCAATAGGTTATTGTCCGCCCGCGCGGACAAACGAGGTATTGAAATGACGCTCATCCAGAAACTCGGCATCGCTTATGCCGTGATGTTCTTCGCGGTTGTTGGCATCGGCTATGTGCCGGCCTTCAATGATGAGAACGGCTACTTGTTCGGTCTCTTCTCGCTGCAATGGTACGATGATGCGCTGCATGCCTTCTCCGGCGTCTGGGCGCTTGCTGCCTCGCTGATTTCGCACGCCCAGACTGTGCTTTACTTCCGCCTCTTCGGTTCCGTCTATCTGTTCGACGGCCTGCTCGGCCTGGTCACCGGGTCCGGCTGCCTCGATGGCGGCATCTTCATCGATGGCTTCCGCCCGCTCAACGACATCGAGCTGCCGGTTCGTTTCTTCGCCAACGCCCCACACCTGGCGATTGGCGGCATCGCCGTGCTGATTGGCTTCTGGCTGGCAGGCCGAACGCGTGCGCCGGCCGCCGCCTGAACCATCGCTCCCATGCTGAAATGGATACGAAGGCTCCTTGCCACGCTGCTCACGATCGTGGTCATCCTGGTGGCAATCCCGCTGGCAGGTCTCGGCTACGGCTATTTGACAACTGCGCCTGTGGCAGTTTCGCCATCCGCTCCGGCGGATGACGGCGCGGCGCAGATAGCGGCTCGGCTCGCTGCCGAAATCGACGGCTACAAACGGCCCGAAGAATCCACCTTCCTGACCTATCCGGAATGGGCAATAGTTTACGCCGCGCGCGAATATGCCGGACTCGTTGAAAACGCGTCGCCCCGCACGTTCCCTTACTGGGCCTATATCGGCCGCTTCTGGCAGGACTACGCGCTGATGATCCGCGCCACGGCGGACTACGGCTTCAACTTCCAGAACCACTTGATGCTGATGGTCATCGGCATCAGCCACACGGTCGAGCATGCCGTACAATGGAGTTATGAAAACACCATCGGCTGGCTCACCGAGTTCGCGGTGATGTTCCAACCTGTGCCCGAGGATAAGTATCAGGCCAGGGTGGCGGCTGAATATGCCGCCTTCCTCGACCAGGTGCCCTGGTACCGCTTCCCTTATGCCGAAAAGCGCGCCGGTCTGTGGGATACCGAGCCTGCCACAGGCCTGGCGGCAATCCGCTCTTGGGAGCGCAAGCTCGGCTTCGGCCTCGCTTATTCAATCAAGCAGGGCTACGCCGATCTCATCAAATCCGGCCTCGACGCGACGTCGGAGGCCGCACTTCTCGACATTCATGTCTGGGCAGAAGGCCCGGTTGCAGCTGCCATCGCAGGCGAACCGGACACGGAGCTCGAACAGGACCTCGGCGCCGACGGCGCGGTGTTCGTCACCAAACGCTATCAGGTCTTCACCGACATGATCCCGCGTCTCATCCAGCGCGGCGTGCGTTTTGTCGAGATCGGCGGCAACCGGCTGATCTTCCTGACGGTGACGGCAAGCGAAGCAATCGACGCGCCGGACCGCACGCAGACGGTCTTCGACTACGCACTTCCCGCCGATCGAGCAACGCGGCGCATCGGTCTGATCGTCCCGGTCGGCGAACTGCATACCGTCCTGCCGGCACTCGCTCAGGCGGGTGCGGTGCTCGAACATGTCTACGACTACTAGGGAGCAAGCGCGATCAGCCGGTCGAATCGAATTCTGAGCTGGGCGCTTCTGGCGCTTCTTGTGATCGTCATCGCGATTCCCGCCGGCTTTCGCGTCGCCGCAATGATGCGCGAGACGGCCGACCCGACCCAGCTGGCCGTCAACGAGTCGCGCCTCATAAGAGCCGACGGTCTGTCGATGCACTACCGCCAGTGGGGCCCGGACGACGGCATGCCGGTCGTGTTGATCCACGGCACGCTGGCATGGGCCGAGACCTGGTGCGATATCACCGGTCCTCTCGGCGATGCAGGGTTTCGCGTTATCGCGCCTGACATTCCGCCTTTCGGCCTGTCGCGGCGTCCACCCGAGAATGACTATTCGCGTAGCGCCCAGGCGAACATCATCATCGCATTTCTGGACGCGATGGCGCTGGAGCGCCCGGTCCTTGTCGGCCACTCATTCGGCGGCGGGGCGACGGTCGAGGCAGCTGCCATGCGCGGCGATGACATTCGGGGGCTGGTGCTTCTCGATGCGGCGCTCGGGCTTTCGACCCCTGCCAAAGGACCGCCCTGGTTCAGCCCGCTATTTGCTTTCGAACCGATCAGAACCGCATTCGCGTCGACCACCTTCGCCAACCCGCTTTTTATCTCGTCCGGCCTGCGTGCCTTCGTTGCAGACGACACAATCGTGACCGACGAGCGGGTGGCGATCTATCGCAGACCGCTTGCGGCCAAGGGCACCTCGGCGGCCATAGGCGCGTGGCTGCAGACTGGCCTCTACGGCGCTCATGACGGCGCGCGCACCACGTCACGCCAAGGCATGTCGGAGATTGCCATACCCTCGCTCGTGATCTGGGGTCGCGAAGATACGGTGACACCGCTCGAACAGGGCGTTGAGATCGCGGACCTGTTGCCTAACGCCCGGCTCGCTGTGCTTGAAGACGTGAACCACATTCCGCATGTCGAGGCGCCGGAAGCCGTGCTGCAGGAGATGCTGCCCTTCCTGAAGGCCTTGCAGGCCGGCGCGGAAAGCGGCCTCAGGCCGTAACTTCGGCGGCAAGCTCCCGTACCGAAGCCTCGAACAGCGGCCATCCGCCCGGCCGCCACCCCAATGCCTTCAGCCTGGCTGAACTCATCGCGTTATAGCTGCCGGCGTCGCAGCGCTCCGGCAGCGCTTGGCGAATGCCGGTAACCTCGGCGCAGATACCGGCAATGTCGGCATTGTCGACCAGAATGTCGGAAACGCAGAACACCTCATGCGGCTTTTCGAGCCGCGCGGTGAGCGCCGTCACAACCGCCCAGGCGAGGTCGTCGCCATGCACTTCGGTGCCCTGGCGCGAAGCAACGGGACGGCCGGCACAAAAATCGGCGACAAGCCCGGCCCATTTGTGCGCTTGGCCGGCTGGCGGCGGTCCGTAGACGCCGGTGGCGCGCAGGCTGACCCCGCAAAAACCATCACCGGCGAGTTCGGCCAGTCCTGTTTCGCAGGCCAGCTTCACCTCGCCATAGAGCGAGTTGGGATGCGGCTCCGTGGCTTCGTCCAGCGCAGCACCCAGCGGCTGCTCGCCATAAACGGCGCGCGAAGAGAGAAACACCACCCGCTTCACGCCAGCCGCTTTCGCTGCGCGGAAACGCGCCAACGTCCCGTGCAGATTGCGGCGGCGAAAGCCAATCGGATCATCGCCCTCCCCTTCACGATATTTGCCGTGCAAATGGTTGAAGGCGCAGTGCACGAAATAGTCGGCGCCCGCAAAAGTCTGCGCGTGATCCTCGTCGGGCTCCAGATGATCGGCAACAAACCTGACCGGCTGCGAAAACATGCCCGCGCCCGGCGCGCTGCGCCCGGTGACGGTGACCGAGTAACCTTCCTCCAGAAAACGCTCCACCACGAAGCGCCCGACAAAGCCGGTGCCACCGGAAACAACCGCGCGCCTCGCACCCATCAGGCGGAAGTGCGCGGATTGGGCAGCGCATCGATATCGGGAATGTTCTCGCCGCTGAGATATGCGTGCCAGAGATCGATCAGCGGCCGCAGCTGCCCGGCCTTCGGATTGTCCACCTGCCATGGCTTTTCATACTGGTAGTGAACGATCGAGATCGACCGCCAGTCCCACAGCCCGGGCAGGTTGAACCAGACATATTGCAGCATATTCATGAACACCGGCAGGCCGTGCCAGTCGGGGAAATAGCTCTGCAGGAATGTCTGGTCGGTGCGCGGCCAGAGCGCCTCGGGCGCATCGAGCCGCTTGAGCATATCGTCGAATGTCGCTTGCGACGGAGCTGCCACGAAGACGCCCGAATTGAGCCTGCGAAAATCGGCCAGCGTTTCATAGACATTGGGTGCTGCGGAGAATTCGGGATAGCCGAACAGCTTGTCGATGTTTCGCAAAACGACCGCATCGGCATCGATGAAGACAACCTTGTCGTAGTCGAGCTGCCAAAGCCGCAGCTTGGCGAAATTATCGAGCGGTGTATGAAACGCCGGCTTGCCGCCCTTGGTGAATGGGTGGTCGGCGTGGATTTTCGCCCGTGCGTGGCGCTCGTTAAAGGCGTCGGATGTCGGCAGCAATTCGGCTTCCACCAGCCGCGCACCGAGCGCGACGACAGGCGCAAGCGTTTCAGCCGAAACGCCGCCCGTGTGCATGACCACGATATCCGCCGCCGTGCCGCTGAGCGTCAGCGAACGCACCAGCGCCGTCGCGCCAAGCGCATAGTCGGCGTTGGTGACGAGCGTCACAAAGGCATTTCGTGCCATGTTCGAGAGGCTATCCCGGTCAGGAGACTCTCTTCAACCGCCGGCCTTCCGGGTCCGCATCGAGCGTCGGGGCGATGTCGCGGGTCCAGGCGGACAGTGCGGGAATGCGGCTGCGGTCGACGCGGTAGGTGAACTTCTTCGCCACGTCGACGACCTCCGAAAGAAGACCCTCCGCCAGCGTCGTTGGCTTGAGTCCGAGATCGAGAAACTGCTCGTTGCGGACAACGAGATCGTTTTCCGGCGCTTCCTTGCGCGGGTTTGGCAGATACGCGACCTGCGCCCCGGTGATCTCCGAAACCAGTTCGGCAAGGTCGCGCACCCGGTGCGTTTCGGTCATCTGGTTGAATATCTTGACGCGCTCGCCGGCCTTCGGTGCGCTCGCCAGCGCAAGCTCGACGCAGCGCACGGAGTCCTGAATATGGATGAAAGCGCGCGTCTGCCCGCCAGTGCCGTGCACGGTGAGCGGGTAGCCAATAGCAGCCTGGATGAGGAACCGGTTGAGCACCGTGCCGTAGTCGCCGTCATAGTCGAAGCGATTGACTAGCTGGTCGTGCATGCGGGTTTCGCGCGTATGCGTGCCCCACACGATGCCCTGATGCAGATCGGTGATCCGCACACCGTCATTCTTGGCGTAGAACTGGAACAGCAGCTGATCCAGGCACTTGGTCATGTGATAGACCGAGCCCGGATTGGCCGGGTAGAGAATTTCCTGGTCGACGCGCCTGCCGGCGAGCGTTTCGATACCGACCGGCAGATAGCCTTCCGGAATTGCCGCGCCTACCGAGGAATAGCCGTAGACGCCCATCGTGCCGAGGTGCACCAGATGCGCGTCGACGCCCGTCTCCACCATCGCATTCAGCAGATTATGCGTGGCGCTGACATTGTTGTTCACGGTGTAGTTTTTGTGGCGGTCGCTCTTCATCGAATAGGGCGCCGCGCGCTGCTCTGCGAAGTGGACGATCGCGTCGGGCCTATGCTCCTGGAGCCAGGCCTTCAGCAAATCGTAGTCGCGCGCGATATCGATGAGGTGAAAGTGGATGCGCCGTCCGGTTTCGAGATGCCAGATGCGCGTGCGCTCCTGAATGGAGTCCATCGGCGTGAGCGACTGGACGCCCAGCTCGGTGTCTATCCAGCGCCGGGACAGATTGTCGATGATATGCACCTCATGGCCGAGGTTCGACAGGTGAAGTGAGGTCGGCCAGCCAACGAAGCCGTCACCGCCAAGTACCGCAATCTTCATCGACTCAATCCCTTCTGCCTTCTATGCGAGCCCTCCTAACGCCCATTTGTGACAGGGAAATTTCTGCCGCTAAGCCGCAGTCGTACCTTCGACGAGCTGCGATATGCCTCGGTAGAATGTCGAAACGAAGACCTCTTCGGGATCGTATTGCCGCTTGGCTTCGAGGAATGACGGCAGCTCCGGATATGACGCCAGAAGCTGGCCTGCCGTGTAGTGAAGTTGATAGGGCAGGAAGAAACGCCCGCCGTTCTGAATGGTAAGATCGATCAGCGCGCGTGTCAGCGCCCGCATCTTCGCGTTGCCCTGCGCATCTGTCCGCTGGTTGATGTAGAGCACCAGCGAGAATGCCGGCTCCATCGCATAGGGAAGTGCGATGTCGGCGGCGTCTACAACGCGGACGGATGCGTTGAGCAGGTTGGCATCATGCTCCAGCATGATCTTGCGCGCCCCTGCGATCATCGCCGGATAGGCCGAACGCGGGAAGAAATATTCATGCAGAATGTCCGTCTCCCCCTTCAGGTCGTTGAAGAGGTAAGGGACGGAATCATGCATGGGGTCGTTGCGGCTGACGAGACAGGCCTCACCCTCGGCCATCGCCGCCGTGCGCGGCACGGTGCAGCTCTCGAATTTCGGCTCGAGCGTCTTTTCGACATACCATTTGAGACTGCGGAAGGCTGACCCGTATTTCGACAGATTGAGAATGAAGCGCTTCAGCCCGACCATGCCGGGCGCGCCGAGCGCCGGAAAATCTTCGGGCAGCTCGTCCTGCACGGCGTCGTAGCGGTAGACCACCATCTCATCGAGCAGATTGCCGGTGGCGGTCGACAGATGGCCGTAGAAGAGGCCGAGACCGTTATCGCCCGCGATGCGCTCGTCGAAATATTGCGGAAACGCGTCAGAGCCAATCAGCGCGCGCGAGGTTTCGTAGACCGCGTTGTCGACCACTTCCAGTTCGGCGGAAAGGATCACCCCGAACAGGCCATAGCCGCCGACGACGTGGCGAAACAGCTCGGCGTTCAAGGTACGCGAGCACGTCGTCACTGACCCGTCCGCGAGCATGATCTCCAGCGAACGTATGGAGCCATCCAGCGCACCAGCGTGATGGTCCATGCCATGCGCGTTGACCGAGATCGACCCGCCGACGGAGAATATGTCTGTCGACTGCATCGCCTTCACCGCAAACTGCGGATGGATCGCATTCTGGATATCGTGCCAGGTCGCGCCGGCGCCCACACGCACCGTTTTTGTGACGGTGTCGAGTTCGATGCTGTTCAGCCCGCGCATATCGAGCACCAGCGCATGATCGTCGAATGCATGCCCGCCCATCGAATGGCGCACGGCCGCCATTGCGATCTTCAACTCGTTGGCCTTCGCAAAAGCGAGGGCCTTCGCCACATCGTCGCGCGATCTCACGGCCACAACGCCGTAGACGGGTGTACGAGACAGGCCGCTGGCGTCGTTCAGTTCCCCGCCTTTCATCGACCAGGGCAACTTTGGATCGTGCGGCGGGGCATAGGGCGGCGGCTCCGCGGCGAGCTGCCTGCCGTCGAGATCGCCGATCCTGCCGAGATCCTTCGGGGCACCGGGAGCCGCGGCGAGGCGCGAGATCGACCATCCGGCCCAGCCGGTAAGGCCGAGCGCGGCCGCTCCAAGAAAAAGCCGCCGTGAAATCTTCATCTCTTCTCCACCGTGCCCAAGAACCCTGACATGAATCGCAGGATTCGCCTTCGCAGCCAAGATGTCGCAATGGCGCAGAAAGAGCCGGCCCCGCATGGGAACCGGCTCTCCTGCTCCGACAGTAATCGGAAACTACATTTCCGCGTCGACCTGCGTTGCCTGCATGGTCGCGTCGTCATAAGTGATCTTCACCTTGGCGCCGGGCTGGAGGCTGCCAAGATCGACACTTTCGGCAGCGACATAGGAGCTGCCGTCGTCGAGAAGGATGACGCGCGTTGCCTCGTCTATCCCTTCCACCGTGCCTTCGACTTCGGCCGCATATGCCGCCGCTGCGAAAAACCCGGTGATCGCAATTGCTGCGAGTGCCTTCCTCATGATTTCGATCCTCGTTGTTGACGTTGATCCGGTACCGGGCGCCTTTTTCTGAGGCGGGGGGTTGCCCGGGCCGGATGAGGGGAGAAATAGTTTCGCCCCGCCAGGATCGGCAATTCACGTTCTGTGTATTTATTCAACAAATACAAGAGCTTAAAAAAGACACAATTCCGCTGCGCAAACTCGGTTCGGTGCTGATTTTGGTGGAAATACTGGGCCGGGGCGCGTCACCTGTCCGCCGCAATCGCCCTGCAGCCGTTCACAAAGAAATTGCGACCCTGCGCCGATCACGATTGGTTTCGCATCGCGAAGGAACCGTGCTGAAGCGCGTTTCAGTCCGTCACCTGATGTGACTTGGTTGCCCGAACTTTGACGAAACGCAGAGTTTCAATAGACTGCGGTCGGGGAGCGATCCACCTGGAGGCCTGTGATGAAAAGACAGTACAAGGCCAGCAACAACCGGCGGCATCGGAGCGTCGGCGAAGACCGCGTCACTGATATCGTCGATGCCGTATGCAGCGAACTCGGCATTGAGGACCGGAACCGCCGTGCCATTGTGACCAGCCGCGTCGAAGAAGCGTATGCGCGGGGCGCTCGCCAGCCACTCAATCTGGTCAGTGCCGGACTGGCGGCACTGTAGGTCGCGCGCGGCCCACCGACATTTGCCACGCAACAGCGTTGCGTGCGAAACTCGCTGCGGCATTGAAGCCGTTCGAGCTTCGCTGCCCGGCAACATCATGACCCAGGCCACAACCAGAAAGCGTGTCAAAACCCGCACCGAGACCGAGCGACCCAAGCTGCACAAGGTCATTCTGGTCAATGATGACTTCACGCCGCGCGAATTTGTGGTTCAGGTGCTGAAGGCTGAATTCCGCACAACCGAAGAAGAAGCTTACCGCATAATGATCACCGCGCATCAGCGCGGCGTTTGCATGGTAGCGGTTTTCACACGCGATATCGCGGAGACCAAGGCGACCCGCGCCACGGATGCGGGCAAAGCGGCCGGCTACCCGCTGCTTTTCACCACCGAACCGGAAGAGTGAGAAAGGCTTAACCTTCGTACGGACCCGCTACAGCGAAACTTGCTCATACGGCTCAAATGTCGTCAGATTGTCGCAGTTGCTGGCACAAGCACAGCCTTGAGATGGGAGTTTCGTCATGAATTACGACCAGATCATTGCACTGTTGATCGGCCTGGCAGGCGGTGACGTCGACACCGCCGCGTTCGATGCGCTGATCAAGGGCGGATATGAACCGGCCTATCCGGTCGAAATACAGGCCTGTCCACGACCCATTGGTCCGCTCGAAATAGAGGGCGAAACCATCATCTGCGGCACGGTGAGCGTACCCGAAAACCACGACGCGCCCGGCGGCAATCGCACGAAGCTCGTATTCACTGTCCTCAAATCGCATTCCATGTATCCCGAGCCCGACCCGCTGGTGCATCTTCACGGCGGACCGGGGGGCGGCCTGCTCGAAGGCCTCGAAGGCTTCGCCGGACTGTTCGAAGCGTGGCGTGCAAATCGGGACATCGTCATGTTCGACCAGCGCGCCGCCGGCCTTTCGGGCCGTTCGACCGTCTGCTTCAACGCCATGACGGCAAACATTCTCGAACTCGCGGGCGTTCCCACCGAGGGCGGCGATGAAAACGCCCCCGACATGATGACCCAATGCGTCACCGAGCTGAAGGAATCCGGCGTCGGCCTGGAGCACTACAATACCTACCAGAACGCCCTGGACGTGCGCGCCGTCACCAGAACACTCGGCTACAGCACTTACAATCTCTACGGAATTTCCTACGGCACCAAATTGTCGCTCGAGGTCATGCGGTCTGCGCCGGAAGGCCTGCGCGCGGTCATCATCGATGGTGTCGCGAGCCCGGCCATCCGCCTCTACGACACGCTGGCCGTGCCTCAACACGAAGCAATCGAAATCTTGCTGGACCAGTGCCGCGACAACGAAGCCTGCAATGCGGCCTACCCTGACCTTGGTCAGAAGCTGCACGACGCCTTCGACATGGCGGCAGCGGGCAAGGTCGTTCTGAACGGCAAACCTTTGCCGCCGGTCGCTCTTTCGGCGTTGTTTACGACACGCAACGGCCAATTCCGCATCGGCAGCTACACAAAGTACCTGCCGGCGGCGATTTACGAAATCGCGGCCGGCAAAGAGATGCCGACCGTTGAACTGATCTCATCGAAGAACCTGACCTTCCCGAAACTGGGCGCCGACGATGTGAGGGCGCGGACGCGCCTGCTTACAGACGACCAGAAGCGCATAATCGAAGTGGCCATGCATGAGGCAGGTGCCGCGAGAGAAGCGAACCGGGCACTGGAGCTCACCGTCGATGAACTTAAGGATACCCTGCGCCGGCATCGAGAACTGGGACCCCTTGCTTCGATGTTCGATCAGGAGCTGTTGCGCGCGTCGGGCCCGCTTCTGACAGATGTCGAGAAAGCGAAGGCTGTGATCGTCGCCTATGCGGCGCTGCAGACTGCGACCCCGTCAAAGGAGCTGTTGCGCGGGTTTGTGAGCGGCCATTTCGCCGAGGAATACCAGTCGCGCCTGCTCGCGATTATCGATGCGATGAGCGACACCGAGGTCGTGGAGGCGTTCGAGATGGTTCACCGCGCCTTTGCCAAGACCGAACATGACTTCGTCACCAACGGCCATCTTTTCGTTTATGCCTGCCAGGAGGATGTTCCGTACAACTCGCCCGAAGGTTACGACAAGCTGACCTCGGAGATGGAATATGAAAAGATCGTGCGCCTGCAATGGGATGGCGCGGCCAAAGGTTTCTTCGAGATTTGCAAACTTTTCGATCCGCACCCGCGGCCAGGCTTTCACGACCGCGTTGTCAGCGATATCCCGACACTAGCGATCGGTTCGACATGGGATATCCAGACCGCACCAAGCTGGCCGTTCCACGCTGCGGAGACGCTGTCGAACAGTCAGGCATTCCTCATTCACGAGGCTGGCCATGGAGCAGTCGTTTATCAGCCCTGCGTGGTCGACATGGGCGTCGCTTTCATCAACAACCCGACCCGCAAACTGGACAATAGCTGCCCAGAAAGCACCAAGCCGGACTTCTACATCGCTCCCTGGGTCGGCAAAGGCGAGAAACAATGAGTTCAGATCTCCTATTTGCGACCGCCGCCGGCAGTGCCATTCTGCTGCTGGCCGGCGGTGCAGGTGCACAAGTCGGCGAAGGCCCGTCATTCGACTGCGCAAAAGCTGAAAGCTCGGCGGAAAAGCTAATCTGTGACGATCCCGACCTCGCGGCGATCGACCGCCTGGTGGCCGAGCGTTTCGACCATGCTCTGCAGATCATCCGCGGCCTCGATACCGGCGCCGAGGCAGCGGAGAAGGAATTGCGCGCCTATCAGCGCGGCTGGGTGTCGGGCCGTGACGAATGCTGGAAATCTGACGATCTGCGCAGTTGCGTGGAAGACGCCTATCTGCGGCGCGAGGGCGAACTCGTCGCAACATGGCTGCTCGACGAGCCGACGGCAGTCGTCTCGTGGATGTGTGAAAACAATCCCGCCAACGAAGTGGTCACCTACTTTTTCGACACGATGCTTCCGAGCATTCGCATCGAATATGGGGACACGATCGACACCGGCTCGTTGACGCGTACCGCCTCCGGGTCACGCTACGATGCGAGCTTCGGCCGCTTCTTCTGGGAGCATGGCGGCGAAGCCACATTCTCGCCGAGCGAGGACCAGGAGCTAACCTGCGTAAAGGCTGGCTGACCGCCGGGCGGCGCCAGCAGCCACCGCCACAAACATGCATATTCGCATATTTGAAATGCCGATCGGCGCACTTCCGGGGCGAGCCGTGCGGAGCTACATCGGTCGCCGCAAACCGACCGGAGCAGGCAAATGATCGCAACCGACGAATTCTGGAACCGCATCGCGCGGAAATACGCGGCAAACCCCATCAAGGACATCGCCGGTTACAACAGGACGATCGAACGCACCCGCTCCTATCTGTCAGGCGGTGATCATGTGCTTGAGGTTGGTTGCGGCTCCGGCTCGACCGCATTGCTTCTGGCAACCGACGTCGCCCGCATCACCGCCAGCGACATCTCGTCGGAGATGATCGCGATCGGCCAGGAAAAGGCCGCCGCGCAAGGTACATCGAATGTCGATTTCGTCTGTGCGACGCCATTTGACGACGCATTTCCTGAAGCGCCCTACGACGCGGTGCTTGCCTTCAACTTCCTGCATCTGACGCCGGACGTAACCGCGACCTTGCGGCGGCTGGCCCAGTTGCTGCGCCCGGGCGGACTGCTGATTTCCAAGACCGCGAATATCGGCGGTCTGCGCAGGTTTGCTTTGCAGCCGTTGATTGGGGTGATGCAGCTATTTGGCAAAGCGCCGTCAGGGCTGAGCTTCTTCACGCCAAAACAGCTTGAGACGATGATGCGCAATTCCGGCTTCGAGATCGTCGCATCCGAGTTTCATGGCGACTCGCGACCATTCATCGTAGCCAGAAAGAAATAAGAGAGCCCCGCCGGCCTACCGCCCCGGCCTGCCGGTCTTCTTAGACCGTCTTGCCGCCCGCCTCTCATCCGCCGGGTCCTCATAAGAACCAATGCCCGGGCGGTGGCGGCGAACAGGGCCATCATCCTCACCGCTGTCATTCGGTGCGGGTTTGGCAGGCTTGCGCCCCTGCACCGGCTTTTCGGTGCGACCGACCGTCATTTCATCAAGCGTATTCCGGCGAAACAGCGACTGCTTTTCTTCGCTCACGCCGTCGCCGCTACGCGGCTCGCTCCGCGAGGGCGCGCCATCGGGCGCGGCCGCCGGTCGGCGGCCCGGGCCTCGCCCGTCACCGGGCGTTCCGTAATCGGGCCGGTGCGCTTCGCGGTGATCCTGCTTGCGGAACAGCGAGCCATCGCCGTCATTCTTGCCGAGCGGCACGGCGTGGTCGCCCGAAGTGCCCATCTCGTCGAGACCCGGCTTGCGGAACATGTTCGGCCGCGCAGCCTTGGCTGCCTCTTCGGCGGCGCGTGCTTCCTCACGCTGGCGGATGCGCTCCTGGTCTTCGACGGTGCGGTGCCGCTGCCGGCCCTTGTTGTGCTTACCCTTCTCGCGTCCCGACGACGGGGACTGCAACTCCACCTCGCGCGCCAGCGGGTCGTCGGAGATGGCGAGCTCGGTCTCGCGCAAACGCTTGGCCTCGTCGCGCAGCCGCGCCGCACGCTCGAAATCGAGATCGGCTGCCGCGTCGCGCATTTCCTTTTCCAGATATTCCAGATGCGCCTTGAGGTTGTTGCCCATCATGGCGCCGGCGTCTTTCGTGCGGCCGGAAATGTCGGCGCGCACATGGTCGCGCTCGTAGACCGAGTCCAGAATGTCGGCGATGTTCTTTTTCACGCTTTCCGGCGTGATGCCGTTTTCGGTGTTATATTCGAGCTGCTTTTCGCGCCGGCGCTCGGTCTCGGCCATCGCACGTTCCATCGAGCCAGTGACCGTGTCGGCGTAGAGGATCACCTTGCCGTCCACGTTTCGTGCCGCGCGCCCGATCGTCTGGACGAGTGATGTCTCGGAGCGCAAGAACCCTTCCTTGTCGGCATCGAGGATCGCAACGAACGCACACTCCGGAATGTCGAGGCCTTCGCGCAGAAGGTTGATGCCCACCAGCACGTCAAATGCACCGAGCCGCAGGTCCCGGATGATCTCGATGCGCTCCAGCGTGTCGATGTCGGAGTGCATGTAGCGGACGCGGATGCCCTGCTCGTGCAGATATTCGGTCAGGTCTTCCGCCATGCGTTTGGTAAGCACCGTTACCAGCGTGCGGTAACCCTTGGCGGTCGTTTCGCGGATTTCGCCCAGCACATCGTCGACCTGGCTTTTCGCCGGGCGGATTTCGACCGGCGGATCAATCAGGCCGGTGGGCCGGATAACCTGCTCGGCAAACACGCCGCCGGCCTGCTCCATTTCCCAATTACCGGGCGTCGCCGACACCGCAACCGTTGAGGGGCGCATCGCGTCCCATTCTTCGAAGCGCAGCGGCCGGTTGTCCATGCAGGAGGGCAGCCGGAAGCCGTATTCGGCGAGCGTTGCCTTACGTCGGAAGTCGCCGCGATACATGCCGCCGATCTGCGGGATCGTGACATGGCTCTCGTCGACGAAGACCAGCGCGTTGTCTGGAATGTATTCGAATAGAGTCGGTGGCGGCTCGCCCGGTTTGCGGCCGGTGAGATAGCGCGAATAGTTCTCAATCCCGGCGCAGGAGCCGGTCGCTTCCAGCATCTCCAGATCGAAGCGCGTGCGCTGCTCCAGCCGCTGCGCTTCCAGCAGCCGCCCGGCGCGCTCCAGCTCCACCAGCCGGTGCTTCAGCTCTTCCTTGATCGACCGCGTCGCCTGGGCCAGCGTCGGCTTCGGCGTCACATAGTGAGAGTTTGCATAGATCTTCACCGATTTGAGGTCGGCGGTCTTCTGTCCGGTCAACGGATCGAATTCAGTAATCGTCTCGATCTCGTCGCCGAACATGGAGATACGCCAGGCACGGTCTTCAAGGTGGGCGGGAAATATCTCGATCGTGTCGCCGCGCACCCGGAACGAGCCACGCACGAAATTCAGATCCTGGCGCTTGTATTGCTGGGCCACGAGGTCGGCGAGCAGCTGGCGCTGGTCGAGCCGGTCGCCGATCTGCATCTGGAAAGTCATCGCCGTGTAGGTTTCGACCGAGCCGATACCGTAGATGCAGGATACGGAGGCCACGATCACAACATCGTCGCGCTCCAGCAGCGCGCGCGTCGCCGAGTGGCGCATACGGTCGATCTGTTCGTTGATCGACGATTCCTTCTCGATATAGGTGTCCGTCCGCGGCACATAGGCCTCGGGCTGGTAGTAGTCGTAATAGGAAACGAAATACTCGACGGCGTTATTCGGGAAGAACGATTTGAACTCGCCATAGAGCTGCGCAGCGAGCGTCTTGTTAGGTGCCAGTATCAGCGCAGGCCGCTGCGTCTCCTCGATCACCTTGGCCATGGTGAAGGTCTTGCCTGAGCCGGTGACGCCCAGCAGCACCTGCGTGCGCTCCGCCTCGTTCGCGCCCTCGACCAGATCGCGGATTGCGGTCGGTTGATCGCCGGACGGCTTGAACTCCGTCTCCATTTTCAGCGCGATGCCGCCTTCGGATTTCTCCGGCCGCTCCGGCCGGTGCGGCACCCAGGCGTCCTGCTTGACGTTCGGGTCGCCACCCTCGATCAGCCGCGAGAGTGCCGCGACGGTGGCAGTGACGCCGGACGACGAAATCGTTTCCGCATCTTCCAGGCTGACGTCGAGACCCGCGATCGGGTTGAGGCCTGCCGCGGCGCGTTCACGCGGGCTGGCCGCACCGCCCATAGAGGTGCCGCGCGCCGTCTTGGTCGGGGCTGAGGATCGTTCCGGAATCTTCTTTTTCGACGGTTTGGCCTGTCGCTCGACGTCCAACTCCGCCTCGTCCGAGATCTGTTTCGCCCAATCGCTTACACTACCGCTCAGCGGCGCGCCCGTCAGCTCCTGCTGCGGCGCTTCCGAAAAACCCTTCCGTTCCAGCGGCTCGGAGGCGTCCATATAGTCCGTCAGCGGGCTGCCGCGTCGGCGCGGGGCGTTGTCGGCCGCCTTGTCGGCGGATGTCTTCTTGGGAGTGCGGGCCATGCTGCCAATATGGTCAGAGTGCGCCGCGAAAGAAAGGCCGGACTGCACAATCGGCAGGCTGGGATAACTCCTGCTGACAGTGTGTTGTCAGGAGGTTACGCTAGCCCGCCGTGCTTGTTGCATCTGCTCCACGATGAACCCCATGAACTCATGGGTCACGGGAAGCAGGCTCGTATCGTAGCGCTTCACCACATATACGTTGCGTATGATTTCCGGCTCAATCAGTGGCAACACGGCCAGATCATCGCGGATTTCTTTCGGTATCACCACCGGGGTCACCGCTGTAACTCCCAGTTGTTCGCGGACCAGAGCCGCAACTATGTTCGCCTTGTTGGTTTTGTATCGCGTGTTCGAGAACGTCTCCTGAAGTTCGGGATGCTCCTCCACAACAGCGCGAATGGAATCGCTGTTCCCAGCGTGGATGAAGGTCGCCCCTTTCAGCTCCGTCCACCGAACAGGTTGTGCACGCTGCGCAAATGGATGCTTGGGCCAGGTGACGAGAGCTACCGGTTGAGACACGACCTTCTGGTGGCTGATTTCAGGATGAGGAAGAACCTGGCCCGCGAGTCCGAAATCGATCTCGCGGTCCAGCAGTTGCCGGTAGATCCCCTGCGAGTCATCGCTGTGAAATTCAAAGTCGATCTTGGGGTAATTTCTCGAAAATCGCGATACTGCGGAAGGCAGCCATTCAGCGGCAATCGAGGGCAACGCGGCCATTCTGACGCAACCTCTGTCCAAGCTGACAAAGGTCTCCAACTCACCCAATACCGACCGTAGGTCCTGCAAAAGGCGGCGCGCACCTGGCAAGAAGGCCGCACCGGCTTCGGTTACGGATACCCGTCGCGTTGTACGGTCGAAAAGGCGGATGCCAACAATCTCTTCCAGCTGGCGGATGGTGACGGTGAGCGCAGATTGAGAGACCAGCAGCTGTTCGCTGGCTTCACGAAAACTGCTGGCATCCGCAATCGCTACAAAGGCCTCGATATGCCGAAGCTTGATTTTGGATTGCCGCTCTATCACCACCACCACTACACCTCCCCCTGGCATCGTCGCTGACGCGGTGTTGCCAGAGAATCAGGTGTCGGCCTGTCGCGTCAATCTTTGCGAATTGCCTGGGCGACGATTTCGATCAGAAGGCCGGGGCCCAGATCGGCCACCCCCAACGTAGCCCTTGCGGGCAGCTGCGCTGCATCGAAGAAGTTCAGCCACGCCTCGTTCATCTCGTCCTTCAGGGTCATGTCTGTCACATAAACCGTAGCGTGGAGGACGTGGTTCCTGTCAGAACCATGCGCCTCCAACAAGGCATCGATGCGCTCCAGCGCAGCCGCCGTCTGCGCGCGCATCCCCTGGTGCTCGGCACCTCCTGTGACACCGGCAAGCATCAGCCGGTCCCCATGGCTCACCACGCGATGAAATGCGCCGGCAGAGTCAAATCGCTCAATCATGAATTGTATCCTCGTCCTGATATTAGGCCTGGTGCGAACTCACGCTTTCGCCATCGCCGCCGGAATTTGAGTCCAGCCGTTCACCGCAAATGTGTTGAGTTTGGAGACCCGCTTTTTGGCGAGCAAAGCGTCGATATCTTCATGCACTTTGGAATGACCGGGTTTCAGGCGGTGCTTTTCGATGCAGGACTGATCGCGCCAGAGCTCTGTCAGGAAATAGACACCGTCCTCGCCGCTCTGAGGCTGGCAGAGTTCCATGCGCATGCAGCCTTCATCGCGGATGGTATCCTCGCAGCTTTCCGCCATAAGCTGCATGAAGCGCGCGCGATTTTCTTCCGCGACTTCATACTCGATAATGAGAACCACCTGCTCTGTTAGGTCAATTCTTTCCACGTCCGGTCTCCTGTGTTGGGCAAAGTTAAGGGGACCCGGCAAGCGCGCCAGTGCCGCAGGATCCCCGGTTGTCGGTGGTTCAGTTGGCGTCGAGGCCCTTGACCGCTTCAGCGGCGTATTCGTTGGTCCACGAGGCTTCGACATGCTCAGGCAGGACCGGATCGGCGTTCTCGACTTTGGAGGCGAGGATATTCACCCTGTCGACCATTTCACCCGAGATCTCGATCGATTTGGGAAACGCGCCGGCGTAGTCAGCCCAGGCATCCACATAAAGACCGGCGTCGATCCTTTCATGATATTTTGCGTGCACCTTGTCGCGCACGGTGTCGGCCAGGGCCGGGTCGTGGATGGCGTTGTGTGCCTTCTGCATCGCCCGAAGAAAACGCGCCGTCGTGTCCGGATTTTCCTTCATCCAGCTCTCGCGACCGGTATAGGTGAGATAAAGAAAACCGTTATAGGCCGGCACCTGACCGCCCGACATGTGAAACAACATGACCCCGTCATGTTCACGAATGGCGCGAACGGCGATGGGCGAGGAGTGGGTGATGGCATCCACCCGGCGCCGGGCAAAGGCCGCCAGCGTTGTATCGCCGACTCCCAGCACGGTAAGGGTCATGTCGCGCTCGGGGTCGATGCCGGCTTCCCCGGCGAGAAAGCGCACCAGCTGCGCACTGCCGCCTGCCGCTGAGGCGACCGAAATGGTGATGCCTTCCAGCGCACCCAGCCGTTCTTCATAGGTGCTTTCCGGCGTCAGCCCCGATTTCTCGAACCATTCTCGCGTAGCGACGATATTCGACGCATGCTGGTCCATCGCGCCACCGATCATCGTCATATCGGTGCCGCCGGCCCGGCCCCTTAGGATCGAGACCGACGAGGAGATGCTGAATTCCACCTCGCCGCTTACCAGAGCTGCATAAACCTTTGTCGCGCCGCCCAGGATAAGATGCTCGACATCAAGATCCTCTTCCTCGTAATAGCCCATCACATCGGCCACGAAGGCTGGCACGAACAAAAGCCCGTCACTCGAAAGACCGACGCTAACCTTGTCGGCGGCCCATGCATTTCCCGCCAGCGCCGTAAGCGCAAAGGTCGCAATGCCGGCAGCGGCAGATCGCAATCTACGTTTCATTTCCTGTTCCTCCCTTTTTTGATCTGGTCGAGCAGAGGCGTCACACGGCCGCCTGTTGGTCCTGCTCTGCCTGTTTCCAGGGCATGAGTTTGCGTTCCAGCCGGCGCACAGCCATGTTGAAGATGACCGCCAGCGCCATGATCGCCACCAGGGCCGCAAATACGCCTGCCGTGTCGAATTCGCCCTGAGCACGTACAAGCAGCGCGCCCAGCCCCTTGTTGGAAGCCATCAGCTCGCCGACGATCGCGCCGATAAGCGAATAGGGAACGGAGATGCGAAGTCCGGCGAACACCCAGGTGATCGCGGACGGCAGCACCACGCGGCGCAGTACCTGCATCTCGTTGGCCCCCATCAGATAGAGGATCGAGATCAGTTCACGGCTGACATTGCGCACGCCGGTATAGGTGTTGAGGAAAACGAGGAAGAAGACGATCGCCGCGGTGAACGTGATCTTCATATCGATGCCGATGCCGATCCACAGGATGAACAGCGGCGCCAGCGCAACCTTCGGCAGGCTGTAGAAGGTCGTGATGATCGGATCGAGAAGCCGCGCCAGAAACGGCCGCATTCCAAGGATCGTGCCGACGACGATCCCTATGACGCTCCCCAAGAGCAGCCCCGACAGGGCTTCGGTCGCGGTAATACCCATATGGAAGAAGATGTCGCCGCTGGCGATCCAGCCGTAGAGACGGCGGAAGATGGCGCTCGGGGCCGAGATGAAGAACGGCGCGATCAGGCGCCCGGATGCGAATTCCCACAAAAGCAGGAAGCCGCCAATGAGCAGTACCCGGTAAAGATTGAGCTTGAGCGACTCGACCCGCTTGGCCTTTTTGGCTCTGTCAGCTCGCGCCCGACGCTCGGCCTCGGCGAGTGCCGCGTTGGGCTGTCCCATACCGATTTCGACGTTACTCACGACGCCTCTCCTCTCGTCTCGTTCAGGGTTGGCATGATGAGATCCCACAACTCTGCAGTCATCCGCGTGTAGGCCGGGTCACGCCGCAACCCGGCTAGGTCGCGCTGGCGCGGCAAAGGCGTATCGGATATCTGCCGGATGCGCCCCGGGCGTGCCGTAAACACGACAGCCCGGTCGGACAGCGCGACGGCCTCGTCGAGATCGTGGGTGACGAAGAGAATGGTTTTGTTGAGCGAACGACTGATCCGTAGAAGCTCGATTTGCATGTTCAGCCGCAACTGCGCGTCGAGAGCGGCAAAGGGCTCGTCGAGCAGCAACGTTTCAGGGTCATAGGCAAGCAGGCGCGCGAGTGCGGTGCGCTTGCGCATTCCGCCGGAGAGCTGCGAAGGGTAAGATTTTTCAAACCCCACGAGCCCCACCAGTTCGATCAGGTGAGCGACCCTGTCGTGTCGCTCGCCCCGCGCCATGCCCCGGATCTCGAGCGGTGTCGAAATATTGCCAACGACATCACGCCACGGCAGAAGGTGGTCGTTCTGCGTCATATAGCCGGTCTTCAGATTGTATCCGGTAACGAGCGTACCGTCGTAAAACACCCTGCCGCTGGTCGGCAGAAATAGCCCGGCGGTCATGTTGAGCAATGTGGACTTGCCGCAACCCGAAGGGCCGACCAGAACTACAAACTCGCCCCGTTTGATGTTCAGTGAAACATTCTCGACGGCTGCCACCGACCGGTCAGCAAGCTCGAATGTCTTTGAGACATTCTCGAAGCTGATCAATGACCCCGTGACTGCCTTGGGTTTTGTCCCAGACATCTGAATACTCACCCCTTTTCCTCCCAGAACGCCCGGCCTTTCGGCCGAGCGAGGCTGATGCACCTGCGAGCCTTTGCTCAGCGTCGGTAATCAGTGTGTGGGGGATGAGGGCGGCATTCAAATATATATTGATTAGGAATTGATCATCAAATCGAGATAATCAGACTTGGACTATTCCATTTTGATCGAGAAGCTTATTCCCCTACCCGGCTTTTACCAGCACGGCGCTGTCGAAAGTCAGCACGGGCGTTCCATCCTGATTGTGCGCCCCGCAGCGGATGGTGAGAATACGCCAGCCGGGACGCGTGTTCATCGCGCGATGACTGAGCGCGGTGCGCGTGAATGTGATCGTGTCGCCGGCAAAAACGGGCCGCAGCCATTTAAGGTCTGTAAAGCCGGGCGACGGCCCAAATTCCGGCCGCGGACCGGGGCCGTCCCAGGGCCGCGCGCCCATATCCTCGCGCTTCTTCAGATTATAACGCATCCACATCGAGGCGGTGTGCCAGCCGGACGCGCATAGACGGCCGAATACGCTCCTCTCGGCCTCCGCTTCGTCGGTATGGAACAGCTGCGGATCATATTTGCGCGCGAATTCCTTGATCTCGTCGGCCCCGAATGTGTGCGAGCCCAACGTAATCGTCGTTCCCAATGCAAAATAGTCGTCGAGGCTCATCGGGCCGCCTCCCGCTTAAGGAACATGCCGGTGTTTTCCAGTTCCAGAACGATCTGGCCGCGCTGGTTGAGCAATTCGTGGCGGCAGGTAACCAGGCCGAGATTCGGGCGCGACGACGATTCCCGCTTCACAACCACAGTTGAACGTCCGGTGAGAACGTCGCCTGCAAGTACCGGCTTTTTCCAGCGCGTATAGGCAATGCCCGGCGCGCCCTGAGAGGTCGAATCGAGCAGGAAACCGTCGCACATCATGCGCATGAACATGCAGCACGTATGCCAGCCGGACGCAGAAAGCCCGCCCAGAATGCTGGCCTTGCCGGCGTCCTCATCGAGATGCATCGGCTGTGCGTCGAATTGCGAGGCGAATTCGATAATCTCATCGGCGGTCACGGTCTTCGATCCGAGGTCGATCACCGCGCCCTCTTCGAAATCCTCGAACGCCCATTTCTTTCCGGTCATGGCGAATCCTGTTCATGTCTGAACAACCATCGCCGCCTGAGGCGGCAAAGACAATTCCCCATCATGTCATTGGCCCGACGCTTTGACCGGCCTGGCCGGTCAGCCGCCCAGATTGAAAAAGAAGAAGGCGGGCACGGCAACGTAGAGGGCAAGCACAAGAAGCAGAGCGGCGCGCAGCAGCCGGGATTTGTAGCGGCGAAACAGGACGACCACGAGCACGACGCCGATAAACGCCTCGAACAAGCCGAACCAGTCGCCATAGTGGCGGCTGTCCCAATAGGACACCGGCGAGCGGAACCGCCATTCGGTGAACGGCCACAAATGCATGTGGGCATCGTCGCGATGGCACAGGAAATCGATGAAGGAGTGCAGCAGCGCCGACGCAGAAAAGGCGAAGACAAGCGGCGCCGCGCCGGCGCGGCCGGCCAGCATTACGTCATGTCCGTCAGAATGGCGTTGGCGGTGAACCAGAACGCCTGAGATGATGGCGAGCCCTCCCCATATCCAGAAGGAGTGGCCAAGCCCGTTGGCGATCTGCCACCAATGTTCCCAGTAGATTTCACGGAATATCTGATTGAGCGGATAACCGCTCAGACGCAGAACGGCGATGATCAAATACATCGGCAGGTCCGGCACGATCCCGCCCGCAGCGGCGGCCCATGCAAGCCTGGGCATCGGCTTGCCGAAGAGCGCCGCCCCCATGATGACATGCGTCTGGCTGTTCATAAGCCGAGAGTAGCGGCGAGCGCCGGGCAAGCAATGGGAATTCGCGACGGATAACCTCATGCGCCCCGATCATGTTCCATCGCGGCGATGCCGGCGGATGAGGCCCAGCTGCGAGCGGCGTTCTTCAGCGGATTTCACGATGTCAGGGCGAGGTGGGGACCGGAGCGTCAACCGCTTCTTCGTCCCATTCTTACGCTCTATTGGGAGGTGGGGCTTGCGTCAAGACAGGGTGGGTGTGCCATGTATCCGGTCCCCAACCGTCCCGGAGGACCAAATCCTATGCCCGCTCATGCCAGTATGTTTGCACAATCGTACTTTCACGGAACGCGCGCAGCCCTGCAGCCTGGCGACTTGATCGTCGTCGGCTACAAATCGAACTTCTCGGAAAACAAACCGCTCTCTTGGGTCTATTTCGCCGGCACTCTGGATGCGGCCATCTGGGGAGCCGAACTTGCTCTCGGCAGCGCGCCGGAGCGCATTTATGTCGTCGAACCGACGGGCCCGATTTTCGATGACCCCAACGTGACCGACAAGAGATTTCCGGGCAACCCGACACTGTCGTATCGCTCGCGCGAGCCATTGCGCGTTGTCGCCGAAATCACAAAGTGGCAGGGGCACCCGCCTGAGAGGATAGAAGAGATGAAGGAAGGGCTCGCCCGCATGAAAGCCGAGGGCAAGGCAATCATCATCGACTGACGCCTTGCGGCGTCCCTGCCCCCCAAGGGGCGCCGCCCGCATGCGGCGGCCGCCGTTTTGGCGGCTTGCGGAGCAACCCGGGAGTGCCTATGCCGTCCGTATCGAACTGCGGGGTGCCAATCCCATGACCAAGCTGCTGGCATTGGGTTCCAGCGACCTGTCTGCGCTGGCCTATTTCGTGATCGTCTGGATTACGCTCGAAATTGTGGTCAATCACTCGCCTTTGCGACACAAATCCCTGTCCGGGCTGATGGCACGCCGCCGGCGCGAGTGGATGCTGGTTCTCGCCGAGCGAGAAGTGCGCATCGTTGACGCCACCATCCTGGCCGGCCTGCAGCAGGGCGCCGCCTATTTCGGCACCGCGTCTATGCTGGCAATCGGCGGCTGTTTTGCCGCGCTCGGGGCGACAGACGAGGCCTTGAGGCTGTTCGAGGACATCCCGGTAATCGACAGTGTAAGCCGCGTGGTATTCGAGCTCAAACTGGCCGGCCTCACCCTGATTTTTGTCTACGCATTCTTTAAATTCGGCTGGTCGTACAGGCTGTTCAACTATTGTTCGATCCTGATCGGCGCCGTGCAGCAGCCAAAGGAAACCGACTCCGAAACGCGGATCAAACAGGCCCTGCGGGCGGGCGAAATGAACACCATCGCCGGCAAGCATTTCACCGCCGGGCAGCGCAGCCTGTTCATGGCGCTTGCCTATCTCGGCTGGTTTGCCGGACCCATGGTGTTGGCAGTAACAACGACGGCGGTTGCCGCCGTACTCATCCGGCGCCAGTTCTTTTCCAACGCGCGCCGGTTTCTGCTGGAGGACTGAGTTCCGGCGGCCCGGCTTCAGGTGTTGAATTTGAACAGCATCACGTCGCCGTCGTGGACGACATATTCCTTGCCTTCGTCGCGTGCCTTGCCGGCTTCCTTGGCCGCAACTTCGCCGCCCAGGCCGATATAGTCTTCGTAGGCGATCGTCTGGGCACGGATGAAGCCGCGTTCGAAATCGGTGTGGATCACGCCGGCAGCCTGCGGTGCCTTGGCGCCCTTATGAACCGTCCACGCGCGCGCCTCTTTGGGGCCTGCGGTAAAGAAGGTGATCAGCTCGAGCAGCGTGTAGCCCTCACGGATCAGCCGATCGAGGCCGGGCTCTTCCAGCCCCATCGCGTCGAGATATTCGCGCGCTTCCGCCTCGTCGAGCTGAGCGACCTCCGCCTCGATGGCCGCTGAAATGACGACCGAGCGCGCGCCCTGTCCGGCCGCCATCGCTTCCACGGCTTTTGTGTGCGCATTGCCGGCAGCCGCGTCTGCTTCCGCCACGTTGCACACATAAAGCACCGGCTTCGATGTCAGCAGGTTGAGCCGCTGCAGAATGCGAAGATCTTCCGCCGCGATGCCGTCAAGCAGCATACGTACCGGCTTGCCGTCCTGCAGCAATGCCAGCGCCTTTTCCATCATCGGCAGAACGGTAATTGCTTCCTTGTCCTTGCCCGTCGCACGCTTGCGCGTCTGGTCGGTGCGCCGCTCAAGGCTTTCGAGATCGGCGAGCATAAGCTCCGTTTCCACGGTCTCTGCGTCGGCCACCGGGTCGATACGGCCCTCGACATGGGTGATGTCGTCGTCCTCGAAGCAGCGCAGCACATGCACGATGGCATCGACCTCGCGAATATTGGCCAGGAACTGATTACCAAGCCCCTCGCCCTTCGATGCACCGCGGACCAGACCGGCGATATCGACGAAGGAAATGCGGGTCGGGATCACCTCTTTCGACTTGGCGATCGCCGCGATCCTGCCAAGCCGCGGGTCGGGAACGGCTACCTCACCGGTATTCGGCTCGATGGTGCAGAAGGGATAGTTGGCGGCCTGGGCAGCGGCCGTCTTGGTCAGCGCATTGAAAAGCGTCGATTTGCCGACATTCGGCAAGCCAACGATACCGCATTTGAAGCCCATGATCGTTCAGTCCTAAGGGGAAGTGGGGAATTGCCCCGGCGTATGGGCGAAAGGATCCACGATCGTCAAGCGTTTGCCGCGCCGAGATCGTAACGTTTTTCATCGCATTCCCACGAAAACACGAACTTCCTGATTTCGTGTCGCCTAAAGGGGCGGTCAAGCGCGCGCGATCTTGCCGGCACCGCTACCGCGTAGCTGCTGCCCTGGAAAAAGGGGTTAGTCCTTGCCGAACAGCTTTTTGAGCATTGCTGCCATTGGTCCGGTTTCGGGAATGTCGACCGCGGGTTTCCTGGCCCGCGCCTGCCTTATGTGGCTCTGTCCTTTCACAGGGGCCTTGGCCGGCTTTGCAGCAGCTTCAGGCGCGCTGCCTTTCACCGCAAGGCTCACCTTGTTCATGAAGCCGTTGTCGTCACCGGCAACCAGCATCGGCGCGGCATCTGCCAGCGCCTCGAGCAGCGGCTCCAGCCAGGCATGATCGGCCTTGGCGAAATCGCCAAGCACATGGCCGTGCACACGTTCCTTGGCGCCCGGATGCCCGATCCCCACCCGCACGCGGCGATAATCCTTGCCGCAATGGGCGTCGATGGATTTGATTCCGTTGTGGCCGCCCGAGCCGCCGCCGGTCTTCACCCGCACCTTGCCAGGCGCGAGGTCGAGTTCGTCATAGATCACGATCAGATCAGCCGGTGCCAGCTTGAAAAAGCGCAGCGCCTCGCCGACGGCATGGCCGGAATTGTTCATGAAGGTTTGCGGCTTGAGGACAAGTACCTTTTCGCCGCCAAGAATACCCTCGGCAACCAAACCCTGAAACTTCTTCGACCAGGGCGAAAAGGAATGGCGGCGGGCAATTGCGTCCGCCGCCATGAACCCGACATTGTGCCGGTGGTCCTGATATTTCTGGCCGGGATTTCCGAGACCCGCGATAAGTCGCATTTTCTCTCCCGACAGGGCTTACTCTTCGGTTTCGCCCTCGGCCTCTTCGCCTTCAGTCTCGCCTTCGGCCTCTTCGCCCGCATCCTCGTCGGCTGCTTCGTCGTCCTCGCTGCGGAGGCTCGCCGGTGCGGCAACCGTTGCCACGGTGAAATCGCGGTCAGTGATCGTCGGCTTCACGCCTTCCGGCAGTGCGATGGCCGAGATGTGGACGGAATCGCCGATATCCAGACCGGTCAGGTCGACCGTGATAAACTCTGGAATAGCGGTCGCCGGCGCCGAGCACTCAACCTCGTGGCGAACGATGTTCAGCACGCCGCCGCGCTTGAGGCCGGGCGAAGCTTCTTCGTTCGCGAAGTGGACCGGAATATTCACGGTCACCACCGAACCCTTGCCGACACGCAAGAAATCGACATGCATGGTGAAGTCGCGCACCGGGTCGAGCTGATAGTCGCGCGGCAGAACCTGAATCTTCTCGCCGTTGACGTTGATCGTCGCAAGCGTGGTCATGAACCCACCTGCATTCAGCTTCAGATGGACTTCCTTGTAGGGCAGGGAAATCGAAAGTGGTGGCTTGTTGTCGCCGTAAATGACGGCGGGTATGCGGCCGCTGCGACGCAGTGCCCGGGCGGACCCCTTACCGACCCGATCGCGCGCCTCGGCCTGGAGCTCGTAGCTCTTCTGGCTCATGGCAGTTCCTTTCAAACATAACTGGAGCGTTTGGGGGGCAATGGCGCACCCGAAACGTCGAAAGCGGCCGGAATTAGCGGCCGCCCTCCCCCGCGCTGCCTCCAAGGGTGTCTGCGCGGGTGGCGGCTCTATAGCGGAACGCCTTTCGGCGCGCAAGTTTGCACACATATGCTGTTTCCGCGTTGCCGCATAGAAAAAGACCCGCCGTCATTCGCGACGGCGGGGAGTGAGGAACTTTAGATATGAGCGTCGGGCGCGACTGATAGGTCAGAGCGACCAGGGTTCCCTGCTGTGGTTCCATTCGTGCCAGAAATAGTCGCTGGTGCCGAGCGCCTCGCGCCGCGTCAATCCTATGTCGCGCAACAGCCGGTCGTCCTTCTTTGCAACGATCGCCGCCCAGGACGGGTCCGCCGGGATCAGGCGGCGCAGGATCCGCCGCAAATACCGGGCGTACCTCAAGCCATCTGCGCGCTGGCTTGGCAAACAGCCTTCAAGATCATCGGCAACAACAGCCATCGCGGCATCTCCGGCATCGTCCACCCGATTGCTTAGAGAGCGCATTGCCATTTGACCAACGAATTGCGATGATCTCCGTCATTCTTCCAATTGATGTCTTGTGATGGTTCACCTCGACAGCGATTTGCTCAGGACCTTCGTCTCCGTCGCCGACACGCGAAACTTCACGCGCGCCGCGCACGAGGTCGGGCGCACGCAATCCGCGGTCAGCATGCAGATGAAGCGGCTTGAGGCGATGGTTGGCGAACCGCTTTTCGAGCGCGGGCCCCGCGGGGTAGCGCTTACGGCGCGCGGCACCGAACTTCTGGTCAATGCGAGGCGAGTTGTCGATCTGATCGACGAGACCGCCGCGGCACTTCGCGCGCCCGATCTCGAAGGGCGCGTGCGCATCGGTATTCCCGAGGAATACAGCGCCAGCGTGCTGTCGCGCGCCCTGAGTTCATTCGCCAAGGCCCACCGCCAGGTGGAGGTTCTTGTACGCTACGGCCGCTCGTCGTTGCATACCGACGCGCTGGAGCGTGGCGACATCGACCTTGCTGTCGTGTTCGAGTGGGAGAGCGAACCGCAAGGCGAAGTCCTGATGCAGGATCCGACGGTATGGACGACGTCGGATCAACACTGCGTTCACGAAGAGCGGCCCGTGCCTGTTGCACTGTATGAAAGCCCGGGCTGGTGTTCGGAATTCGCGATCGAGCTTCTGAAGGCCCGTAGCATCGACTACCGCGTCGCCTACCGCAGCGACACCGGAAACGGCCTCAGGCTGGCGGTGTCCTCAGGGCTCGCCATCGCGCCGCTGTCGCGAAGCAACATTCCCCCCGGGTGCCGCGAACTGACCGCCGTCGACGGCTACGGCCTGATCGATTCATCGAGCGTGGTTATGTACCGCCGCCCGGGCGCAACGGGCAAGGCAACCACCGCAATGGCCGACGCGATCCGCGAGGCGTTCAAGGCGAATGCGGGCGGTGCTGGAGCGGACTAGGCACCTCTTTCCGCTTGTTGCGGGCACGCTGTCATTGTAGCGTCATGCGCGCGGGGGCATGGGTGGACTCCCCGCCTGAGGCTTCGGCCCAAGCTCCGCCCTTCGTATCTTATGCGGAGGGAACCATGCCTCGCTCAATAACCCCATCGAATGTCGCGCAAATGTTGGACACCGCCGCCATCGTCGATGTGCGCAAGGAACAGGCGCGGCTCAAAAGCGGGCGGACAATACCGGGCGCCTTGCGCCTCTTGCCGCAGGACGCCGGCACCCGGTGGCGCGAATTTGAAGGACAAACGGTCGTCCTCTTTTGCGTTCACGGCCATGAGGTCAGCCAGACCGCCTGCGCGCTCTTTGAAGAAAAGGGCGTCGACGCGCACTATTTGGCCGGCGGTTTCGAAGCGTGGCAGGCAGCAGGCCTGCCAACCGATACGCTGGGCAAAGACCCATGAGCGCGTCGATCATGAACGGCAGCCCATCCTATGGCGAACTCGTCAGCGTCTTCGGCCGCATTGGCGTCCTGTCATTCGGCGGGCCGGCAGGCCAGATCGCCTTGATGCATCGCGTCCTCATCGACGAGCGCAAATGGCTCGATGAAGCGCGCTTTCTGCACGCGCTGAACTTTTGCATGCTCCTGCCGGGACCCGAAGCGATGCAGCTCGCCACCTATGCGGGCTGGTTGCTGCGCGGCGTCGTGGGAGGGCTGATCGCCGGGCTGCTGTTTGTGCTGCCAGGCGCGGTGGTCATCACCGCGCTTTCCGCACTCTATGTCTCGTTTGGCGGCGTGCCGGCGGTCGAAGGCCTGCTTTTCGGCCTAAAGGCGGCGGTGCTTGCCGTCGTGCTTGAAGCATTGCTGCGTATCTCCAGACGCGCGTTGAAATCGGGCAACGCACTCGTCATCGCGATCGTTGCTTTCGCGGCGATTGCCTTTGCCGGAATACCGTTTCCGGTAATCATCCTGCTGGCGCTTGTGGCAGGTGCATTCGTACTTCCTCCTGCCCCACTGAAAGGCGTCGAGACCGAAACACTTGCTCCGCGCTCCCCAACGCTGGCATCGTTCCTCGCCACAAGCGTCATCTGGCTGGCCATATGGCTCGCTCCATTGATGGCGCTGGCCGTGATGCTTGGGCCTCAGCACGTTTTCGCGACGGAAGCGCGTTTCTTCTCCCTCATGGCCACCGTTACATTCGGCGGCGCATATGCGGTGCTTGCCTATGTCGCGCAGCAGGCGGTGGAGGTCTATGGCTGGCTGCGGCCGGACGAAATGCTGACCGGCCTCGGCCTTGCCGAAACGACGCCCGGCCCGCTGATCCTGGTGCTCGTATTCGTTGGTTTTCTGGCCGGCGTAAGGGAAGCGGGTCTCGACCCTCTTGCCGGCGGCACGCTCGGCGCTCTGGTGGCCCTCTGGTTCACGTTCGTACCGTGCTTTTTGTGGATTTTTGCCGGTGCGCCTTACATCGAAACCCTGCGCCATGTGCGCTGGCTGTCGGCGGCGCTCGCGGGCGTCACGGCGGCGGTCGTCGGCGTAATCGCCAATCTGGCGTTATGGTTCGGCCTGCACGTGTTCTTCGGCACGGTCGGTGAGCTGAGGCTGGGCCCGCTGGGTCTGCCGGTACCTGAGCCAGCGAGTTTCGTGCCCTCGGCGGCTGTCATTGCAATGGCCGCCGCGATTGCGCTGCTGCGCTACCACATCAACCTGATTGCCGTGTTGGCGCTTGCCGCGCTGTGCGGCATCGCGGCAAGTACATGGTTCTAATCGAAGAGACTCGAAACCGATTCTTCCGATGCCGTGCGCGAGATTGCCTCGCCGATGAGGTCGGCAATGGTGATGACGCGCACATTATGTCCCGCTTCAACGGTCGAAGATGGCTGAATGGAGTTGGTCACGACCAGCTCCTTCAGTTTCGAACCGGAAATACGGGCGACGGCGCCGCCGGAAAGCACGCCGTGCGTACAATAAGCAGTCACGCTCGTCGCACCATGCGCCAGCAGTGCATCGGCGGCGTTGCAGAGCGTGCCGCCGGAATCGATGATATCGTCGACCAGAAGGCAATCGCGGCCGTGTACATCACCGATCACGTTCATGACTTCGGATTCGCCCGGCCGGTCGCGGCGCTTGTCGACGATCGCCAGCGGTGCATCCAGCCGTTTGGCGAGTGCCCGCGCCCGGACCACGCCGCCGACGTCCGGTGATACCACCATCACGTTGGAAAGCTGGTAGTGCGCCTTCACGTCGCGCGCCAGAACCGGGACGGCATAGAGATTGTCGGTCGGGATATCGAAGAAGCCCTGGATCTGTCCGGCATGGAGATCAAGGGTGAGCACCCTGTCCGCACCTGCCTGGGTGATCAGGTTGGCAACAAGCTTGGCCGATATCGGCGTGCGGCCGGAGGTACGCCTGTCCTGCCGCGCATAACCGAAATAGGGTATCACAGCCGTGATGCGGCGCGCCGACGAACGCCGGAACGCATCGATCATGATCAGCAGTTCCATCAGGTGGTCGTTGGCCGGATAGGATGTCGACTGCAGCACGAAGACATCTTCGCCGCGCACGTTTTCCTGTATCTCGACGAAGATTTCCTGATCCGCAAAGCGCCTGACCGTGGCACGCCCAAGCTGGATGTTGAGATAGCGGGCGACCGATTCCGCCAGAACCCTGTTTGAGTTTCCCGCGAAAAGCTTCATGCCCGCTTCCTGGATTCCGCCTCGGTGATTGCGGGGCTTTTAGCGGGGTCAGCCTACATTGCAAGAGCGAGTGGCCGCTGGCGGCCGACTTTGCCCAAAAAAGATTGCTTTCCGGCCGCGAACCTCACCCCGCCGCGGACGAAAGCCAAAGCGCAAGCTCATCGATCGTACGGTCGGCTATCGCTTCCATCGTCGGCGTCGTGACTGCCGCCCAGCCGTCGCCTTTGCCCGCGTCCTTCTGCTGCCCCTGAATGCGGTGCACCCGGTTACCGGCGGGATCGAGCACATCCCACACATAGATGACCGTTGTTTCTCCCTTGTCGCTGAAGGCGGAGAAATAACCCTTCAGAACATGAGTGGCAGACGGTCCGCCCGCGCCGGCGACGGTCACACCGCGCTGCGCAGCGCGCGCCCTGAGACGCGCAGCGAGCGGCGGCACGGCTTCGGCCGAAACGCCAATGGCCGGCGCGAACTGAATTCTGGCGCTGCTGTTGATTGCAGCAACGCGAGAGGGTGTGGCTGCGACGCTGCTGTTGCTGAACAACGTGCTCTCGGTCTGAGTCCCTGCGGGAGAAGCAAGCTGGCCGGATGTGTTTTGCCCGCTCTCGGATGTTAACGGCTGAAGTGACGACGGCTCGACAGCGGAACCCGTGCAGGCGCAAAGCGCCAGCATCACAGAAAGGGCAACAGCGATTCTAGGTCGATGCCACATGAAACCCCGCACGGTCACTGCGTCCGGCAAACGCTGCAACCGGACTATGCGCCCTTCAACCGCTCAATCATCGCACGATCAAGTCGAGATCGTGGCGCGACAGCGCCTTGGGCGCCCCATCCGTGGTCAGATAGGTCTGCCCGAGGGTCATCGCCGCGTCGTTCTCCGAATCCATGATGATGATATGCGCAAACAAGGTCATGTTCGGGACAATCCCGGCTTCGTTGCCGGCATAAAACATCGGCGCATCCATCCATGACGGGCTGAACCGGGCACCGACAGAGTAACCGCAGGCATTGAGACGGTGACGCGTCAGCCCCCGCGCCTCCATCACCTTCGCATGTGCGTCGTAGACGTCGCCGAACGTGTTTTCCGGCCGCATCCTGCCTTCCACCGCTTCGAGCGCTTCACGCGCCGCGTCGTAGAGCTCCTGGTGACGCTTCGACACCTTGCCCACCAGCACCGTGCGCATCATGGGAGCATGATAGTGATGAAACGCTCCCGACCACTCGAGCGTCAGCTGGTCGTTTTTGGTGAGCTTGCGGCGGCCCGCCTTGTAGCGGCACAGAAGCGCATCGCTGCCAGACCCGATGATGAATTCATTGGCAGGGTAATCGCCGCCGCCTGCAAATACCGTGCCCTGCATTTTTGCAAGAATGTCGCCCTCGTCGGCACCCTGCTTGATGAGCGGCAACGCGGCCTTGAGTGCTTCGTCGGAAAGTGCCGCCGCCTTTTCGGCTTTCTTGATCTCCGCCGGGCTCTTGATGGTACGCAGCCCGCCGACAAGCCCCGAAATATCGACGATCGTTCCAAACGTCTTGAGTTGTTCATCGAGCATCTGGCCGTTTCGCGCCGTCAGGCCATGTGTCTCGTATTCGACGCCGATACGGCAGCCGAGCAGGTCGAGATCGTTGAGCAGATTTCGCAAATCGGACGCCGGATGGGCGTTTTCGCGATCCATCCAAACGATGATGTTTTCGATCGTCGATGTGTGCCGCGCCTGACGCAGATCGGCCGAGCGCGTCATCAGCACCATCGACCCATCTGCCTTGACCACCAGGCTCTGGAAAAAGCAGTAGCCGAACGTGTCATAGCCGGTCAGCCAGTACATGCTCTCCTGCGCGAACAGCAGCACGGCGTCGAGCTTCTGCTCTGCCATCTCCATCTTCAGACGGTCCAGACGCGCGTCGAATTCCGCGCGCTCGAAATGAAGGGCCATCAATTCTCCTCCAGAAGGATTGCAGACATAAGCCGCCCGTAATCGGGTTCGGATTTGTGGACAGACCGGCGGTAGGAATAAAACCGGTCTTCGTCGGAATAAGTACAGCGGGACACATCGCTGGCACCGACGCCCGCCCGCTCCAGCCGCACGACGATATAGGCAGGCAGGTCGAACATGAACCGCCCGTCATTGGAAGACCTCGCGAAATGGACATCCGCGCCCGGCTCCGCTGCAAGAAACCGTTCGCGAAACTCAGGCCCGACTTCATAAGCCGCCTGGCTGATCGTCGGGCCAAGCACGGCGACGATGCGCCGGCGCCCGGCGCCCAGCTTTTCCATCGCGCCAACGGTCGCCTCAAGCACACCGCCAAGCGCACCCTTCCAGCCGGCATGTGCTGCACCAACGACACCGGCTTCGCCGTCTGCAAAAAGCACAGGCCCGCAATCGGCGGTCAGAACGCCGAGCGCCAGCCCCGGAGTGGCAGTCGCCATGGCATCGGCGCGCGGGCGGTCTCCGGCGAAAGGTCCATCGACGATCACTGCGTCAGCCGAATGTATCTGGTGCACGGTGATGAGCCGCTGCGGGTCGGCGCCAAGCGACTGCGCTATCCTGCAGCGGTTTTCGGCCACGTGCCGGGCCTCGTCATTCGAACCGGCACCAGCGTTCAGACCACGATATAGACCTTCAGAAACCCCGCCTGCCCGGGTGTAAAAACCGTGCCTAATCCCGAAACGGGCAAGACCGTCCAGCACCGGGGACCGGATAGGCTCCGGTCTTACAGTTTCAAGCATCGGCTCCAGGTCCCTTCAGCGCGCCGGATGGTGGGGCAGCACACCTGCCAAGTCAATCCGCCCTATGGGCAGCCGAAGCCGGCGCTGTCACGGCGAGCACTTTGAAGAGTTCGCCCATCTGATCCGGTCCCGCCAGGCGTTCCACCGCATCGCGTATCCTGTCACGGCCGGCTTCGTCCAGTTCGGCGCCCAATTGCCCTGCGCGCTCAAGCAATCCGAGATTCACTAGAAACCGGCCCTGAGTGCAAAGTTCAGTATCGAGGCCATGCGCGGAAGCAACGGCGGCAAGTGCGGCGAAATCGACATGCGAGGTGATATCCGCTTCGCCAGGATGCGCCAGAACGTCGTCATAGGCGTGACCCCGCATCGCTTGCAGAGTGTCGCCGAGACCGGGCTGCAAATGACCGTAGTCGACAAAAAGTGCCGCCCCGCCATTTGACGCGATTCGCCCGCACACCGTCTCCATAAGTGCCTCGCGCGCCGGCGCGACTTCCGCAATTGAGCCCTCCGGCGCTTCGCCCGCACCCGGGGGCAGAAGCGCAGTATCGGCTCCCGTAATTCCTGCAACGAAGCAAAGCCGGCCACTGCCGTCGATCCCGACACATCGCTCGCGCCAGCCTGCTTTTGTCTTCACGAACTGGCGCATCGGCACGGCGTCGAAAAGCTCGTTGCCGACAAGGAAAAGCGGCCCGTCCGGCAGCTCATCGACCGTTCCGAACCATTCAGGATCCAGACCCGACCCGGCGAGCGTCTGCCGCTGCTCCTGCCGTAGCCTTTCGCTGATTTCGATGAGTACGAACTGCGGACCCGCGCACATCTGCGGTTCGAGCTGCCTGAATATGCGCGCCATGTCCGCCATCATCGTGCCGCGGCCTGGGCCGATCTCGGCAATGATAGCGTTCGCGGGCGATCCCGCTTCCCGCCAGCGCACGGTCAGCCAGACCGCGAGCAGCTCGCCGAACATCTGGCTCACATCGGGAGCGGTGATGAAATCGCCAGAGCGTCCGAATGGCTCGCGCGTCGTATAGTAACCGGCCTCAGGATCGAACAGGCACGCCGCCATGTAGTCGGCAACGCTCATCGGACCCGACGCGGCAATTATTTGGGCTATGCGGCCCCTAAGGCTTGTCATGCGCGGCTGCTGCAACCTTCGGCGGCCGTGCGGTAGCCATTGCCCATATGCCGGCAACCACCATCGGCAGCGACAGGATCATGCCCATCGTCAGCCAACCGCCGAGAAGGTAGCCGATATGAGCATCCGGCTCGCGGAAGAACTCGATGAAAATACGCACCAGACCATAACCGGCGATGAATGCACCGCCCACGAAGCGCGGCGTCGCGAGGCGGCCGCGCGCCCACACGAACCAAACGAGTGCCGCAAACAGCACCGCTCCTTCGAGGAAGGCCTCGTAAAGCTGGCTCGGATGCCTCGGCAGCGGCCCGCCATTCGGAAAGACAAAGGCCCACGGAGCCTCGCTCACACGCCCCCACAATTCCGAGTTGATGAAATTGGCACAACGCACCAGCCCGAGCCCCACCGGCACACCCGCGGCGATCACGTCGAACATGCTCCAGACTTTGATGCCGCGCCTGCGCGCAAACAGGATCATCGCGATGATCACCCCGAGCAGGCCGCCATGGAAAGACATGCCGCCTTCCCAGACACTGAAAATCGCCAGCGGCTCTGCCAGATAGCGAGGCAAATCATAGAAAAGAATGTAGCCGATGCGTCCGCCGGCTACGATGCCGACCGCCGCCCAGATGAGAAAATCGTCAATATCGACCGGGCTCATTGCGGGCTGGTTGTTGGCCCATAGCCGCGGCGTCGCGGCCAGCCGCCGCGAGTACCACCAGCCGAACAGAATGCCGACCACATAGCCGAGCCCGTACCAGCGTACGGCAACCGGCCCGACCTGAAAAATTATCGGATCAATGGCCGGGAAGGTCAGGGCTGAAAGCAGATATTCGGGCATCCGAAAGGTCCGGTTAGCGAAGCGCGCGGACCTTGCGCGCAGGTCCGGACAAGGTCAAGGCGGCGGTACGCCTCAGCCCTCGCCGCGACCACGCACCATCTTGCAATCCTCAGGCTGCACAACTACGTCATTTTGAAACGCAGGGATTGAGCCCATGAATACCGGACAGAACCGCATATTCGACGAACTGGCCAAGCTGATGACTGACGCAGCCGGTGCAGCACAGGGCGTGCGCCGCGAGGTCGAAACGGCCTTTCGCGCCCAGGCGGAACGCATGATCTCATCTATGGATCTTGTGCAGCGTGAAGAGTTCGAGGCGGTCAGGGAGATGGCTCTAAAGGCGCGTGCCGAGAACGAAAAGCTGGCAGCCCGCATCGCCGAACTCGAAGCGAAACCGGCAGCCAAGGCGTCGAAGCCGGCGGCATCGGCAGCCAAATCCCGCCCGGCGGCAAAAAAGTAGGCTGGTCTTTTCCACAAGCCCGCAGCGCGAAAAAAGCTTTGCCGTGAATCGGTTGGCGCATCCGCGACAATTGAGCCGGCTGGAGCTTTCCACACTTCACAGAGGATCACGCGAAAAAAGGGCTTCTCACGCGACTCCGCTTCAATAGACTGAATTTACTGCGTGATTCGTGTCGCACCTGAGTGCCGGTAGGCGGTGGGCCGGCTAGGTATACTGCGTTTCCCCCTCCATGGCCTTCGGCCTGTGCCAGCGTTGCGTGCATCTGAACGAGGACAGCCGGACAGGCTGCCCGAACGACGGAGACTTATTGCCTGATGGAACTCCTTGAACTCGATATCGCGCGTGAGCTGCACCCGGTCGATGTGATTGAGCACGTTGCCAACACGAATGACTGGGCATTCGAGCGCACCGCGGATGACGAGATCGCCATATCGGTAGCCAGCAACTGGACCGACTACCATGTCTCCATTTCCTGGATGGAGGATTTCGAGGCGCTGCATCTGGCCTGCGCATTCGATCTCAAGGTTCCTGAAAACCGGGTTCTTGAGGTGCTTCGGCTTCTCTCCGTCATAAACGAGCAGATGCTGTTCGGTCATTTCGACCTCTGGGAGCAGGAAGGCGCGATCATGTTCCGCCACTCGCTGCTTCTGTCCGGCGGCGCGGAGCCGACCAGCGCCCAGGTGGAAGTGATGCTGCACAGCGCACTTGAGGCCTGCGAATGCTACTTTCAGGCTTTCCAGCTGGTTGTATGGTCCGGAACTTCGGCCCGCGATGCGCTTTCAAACGTGATGTTCGAGACGCACGGCAACGCCTGATCTGATGAGCAGCGACGACAGCCTCAGGCCCGAAATCACCTTTGCCGATTTCGATCGCGTCGACATTCGTGCCGGCACGATCGTCGAGGCTGAGCCTTATCCTGAGGCGCGCAAGCCTGCGATCAAGCTGAAGATCGATTTCGGCCCATCGATCGGCATCAAGAAATCGTCGGCGCAAATCACCAAGTACTATCGGCCCGACGAGCTTGTCGGGCGCCAGGTAACGGCTGTGGTGAACTTCCCGCCGCGCCAGATCGGCAAGTTCATGTCGGAAGTGCTCACGCTGGGCTTTCCGGACGAAGACGGCGACGTCGTGCTAGCCGCGATCGAACGCAAGGTGCCGAACGGCGGCAAGCTGTTCTGAGAAACCGGCGCCGGCACAGGCTTGCGCATCCACGCCCCGAACCTCGCCACATATCGCATGGCGTGCTTAGGCCGGTACGCTGACCACAACCCTGGCACCACCCATCGGACTGTCTTCAAACGTTATGTCGCCGCCATGGCTGCGTGCGATGTCGCGGGCGATCGCCAGACCCAGGCCGGTGCCGCTCGCGTCCTGATTGCGCGCCTCGTCGAGCCGGACGAACGGCTTGAAAACCTCTTCGCGTTTCTCGGGCGGAATACCTGGGCCGTCATCGTCCACCGAAACGACGAGCCGGCCGTCACCGTGAACAGCCGAAATCGTGACCTGTTTGCCGTGGCGGAATGCATTCGAAATCAGGTTGGTGAGGAGGCGGCGAAATGCGCCAGGCCTGACATGCACCTCGGGCGATCCCTTCAGCCTGGTCTTGAGCTTCCGTTTGTGCAGTTCGGCGTCTTCCCTTGTCTTGTCGAAAAAATCGGCCAGATCGAAGACGCCGGTATCCTCTTCCGCCTCACCGCGCGCGAAAGCGAGATAGCCCTCCAGCATCGACTGCATGTCGTCGACGTCCTGATTGAGCGCGGCAGTGTCGATCTTGCTGCCGAGCAGTGCCAACTGTAGCCGGAAGCGCGTCAGCACAGTCCGCAGATCGTGGCTGATACCCGTAAGCATCGTGGTTCGCTGCTCGATCTGGCGCTCGATGCGTTGCCGCATCTGAACAAATGCATTGCCGGCCATCCGCACTTCCTCGGCCCCGCGCGGCTCGAAATTCTCTGGCATCGGGCGGCCCTTACCGAAACTTTCCGCCGCCTCGGCCAGTTGCAGGATCGGCCTGATCTGGTTGCGCAGGAATGCGATCGCTATCGCCAGGAGGACAAGCGACGTGCCGACCATCCACAACAGAAAGATATGCGTGTTGGACGCGTAGGCCTGCCCGCGCCGCGCAAACACGCGCAGCACCTTGCCGTCCAGCTGGACGCGGATTTCAACGATGTTCGAGTTGCCGACCGTATCGATCCAGAATGGCCGGTCGATCTGCTTGACGATTTCCGAGCTCAGCGCCTGGTCGAGAATCGAAAAGAAGGGTTTCGGGCTCGGCGCGGGTAGCGGATCGGGCGGAAGGACGTCGATGTTCAGCTCCAGCCGCTCCTGAGCGATCCGTACTATTTCTCCGTACCCGTCGTCATCGGGATAAGTTTCGATCAGGTCGATAATCGCAGCGATATCGCGCGTTACCGCCGCCGAAAGGCGAAACGTGACCGTTTGCCAATGGCGCTCCATGAACACGAACGCGATCACCGACTGCAGCAGAAGCATCGGGGCGATTACGATAATGAGCGAGCGTGCATAAAGCCGCTTCGGCAGGTAAGGCACCAATGGGCCGATCAGCTTCAGCCAGGCCGGTCTCCCGTGCTTGGCAGGAACCTTTGCCGGTTCGTCATCCTCGATTTGTGCTTCGCTGGACGTCATGAGCCCTTACTGGCGGCTGGTGGCGGGCCGCGCCGAACAGAAAGCCCGTTGCCGCCAAGCCTATTCCACGCTCAGCCTGTAGCCAACACCGCGCACAGTCTGCAGCCAAAGCGGATTGGACGGGTCGCGCTCGATTTTGCGTCGCAGCCGGTTGATCTGAACATCGATGGTACGTTCTCCAACTTCCGCTTCGCCTCCGACAAGCTCGTGGCGCGGAATGGTCTCGCCCGCCCGCTCGCAGAACATTGCGAGAATTTCCTGCTCGCGCTCCGTCAGCTTGAGCACCTCGCCGCCGCGCTTCAGTTCGCGCCGCGAAAGCTGAAAGGCATAGGGCCCGAACACGACCTGTTCGACCTTCGGCGTCGCCGGCGGTGCACCGCGCCGCAGTATGTTGTTGATGCGCAACAACAACTCACGCGGGTCAAACGGTTTCGGGAGATAGTCGTCGGCACCTGCCGCAAGGCCCGAAACGCGGCTTTCGATCTCTGAAAGCGCGGTGAGCATGAGGATAGGTACCTCTTTCTGCTCGCGCAGCGATTGTGTGAGTTCAACGCCGCTTTCACCCGGCATCATCACATCAAGGACGATCAGATCGAAATCGAGACCCTCGAGCCGGCGGCGTGCTTCTTTGGCATTGGCCGCGGTGCTGACGCGATAACCCTGTTCGGCAAGATATTGCTTCAGCAGATCGCGGATACGCGTGTCGTCGTCGACCACCAGAATATGTGGCGCGTCATCGTCCGGAATAGCGTTTTCGGCTACCATCCGCATGCCCTCTCTAACCCTCGGCATCCGGCGGATTGCCGATCTGCCGCCGCAGTTCGGGGTTGACCATCGCTTTGAGAAACCTCTCCACCGCGGCCCGGTCGCCCGCCCCGCCATTCGCCAATGCGTCACGGATACGGCGGGACTGTGGCCGTGCCAGTGCGAGCGAAAGCTCTTTTCCCTTCTCCGTTGCATGGAGCTGCCGTTGCCGGCGGTCGGTCGGTCCCGTGACCTGGACGATATAACCGGTGTCGATAAGTTGCTTCAGCACCCGGGCCAGGCTCTGCTTGGTGATCTTGAGAACATCGAGCAGCTCGGCAACGGTGAGGCCGGGGCGCCGGTTCACAAAGTGCAGGACACGGTGGTGGGCACGCCCGAAACCGATCGGGCCGAGAATTGCATCCGGGTCCGACGTGAAGTCGCGATACGCGAAAAAGAGCAGCTCGATCAATCTGAAATCGATGTCGGCAACCCCTTGTTTATCAGGCGTCTCGGGCACGTATGCCGCCTCCTCGTTCTGGCGTTCAGTCATCTTGGGGTTCCTGATGGCGAAAATATGTCAGCCTTATTGACATAAATTTCGGCCGGTGGTAATTTTTGCCAATCTTTTGGAGGATATGCGAACGAATATGCATGAGTGATGGGCCAGGATTGGAACATCTTTCATTCGTGCCGCCTATTCGCATAGGCTGACAAATAGCAGGAAGGCCTGATAGGCCGGAACCGATCAATTTTCAAATGACAAGCGGGCCGCAAGCTCGCGGGAGAACCAAATGGCTACAGTTCCCTTTGATCAACTCGACGGCCACATATGGTTGAACGGGGCTTTTGTGCCGTGGGCCGACGCCAAGGTGCATGTGCTGTCGCACGGACTTCATTATGCCAGCGCCGTGTTTGAGGGCGAACGCGCATATGGCGGCGAGATATTCAAGCTGACCGAACATACCGAGCGTCTGCACGAATCCGCGCGTATCCTCGGTTTCGAGATTCCCTGGTCGGTTGCCGAGATCGACGACGCATGCCGCGAGCTTCTGAAGATGCAGCGATTCCGCGACGCCTATGTCCGCCCCATCGCCTGGCGCGGTAGCGAGCAGATGGGAGTCTCGGCGCAAAACAACAAGATCAATGCCGCAATCGCGATCTGGCAATGGCCGAGCTATTTTGACCCGGCGCAGAAGCTCAAGGGCATTCGCCTGGATATGGCACAGTACCGCCGTCCGGATCCGCGCACGGCCCCTTCGAAATCGAAAGCGGCCGGCCTTTACATGATATGCACGCTTTCCAAACATGCCGCTGAGGCAAAAGGCTATGCCGATGCGCTGATGCTCGACTGGCGCGGCCGCGTGGCCGAGGCCACCGGCGCCAACGTGTTTTTTGTCCAGGACGGGGTCATTCACACGCCCGATCCGGATTGTTTCCTGGACGGCATCACCCGCCGCACGGTTATCGATCTGGCCAAACGCCGCGGCTATGAAGTCGTCGAGCGTGAGATCATGCCTGAGGAGATGGAAGGTTTCGAGCAGTGTTTCCTGACCGGAACGGCTGCTGAGGTAACGCCGGTGTCGGAGATTGGCCCCTACCGCTTTACGGTCGGCGAAATCGCCCAGAACCTCATGAACGACTATACGGCCGAGGTGACTCCTAATCACGCGCTCGCAGCCGAATAGACGACGGCTTGCCATCGGATTGAAGGCCGGGCGGCGCACGCCCGGCCTTTTTTGTATGCCGTTTCTTTCTTTGACATTGGCAATGAACCCGGTTTGATGTCCTTGCGGCCAGCGGGGCCGCTACTGAGGAGGTGAAGCGATGGAATCACTCGTTCCCATCATCGTACAGATCGTCAGCGGTATCATTGGCGGTCAGGCCGTCGGCGCAGCGGTCAAGCAAGCGGCAATGGCGCAACTGCCCAAGATCATCAGTGGCGCGGTCGGCGGCGTGGCCGGCGGACAGATACTCGGCACCTTGCTCGCTGACCCGGCAACGGCAGGCGCCATGGGCGGACTGTTGGGCGATGCCGCCGGCGGATTGGGCGGCGGCGCAATTCTCACCGGTGTCGTCGGTGCAATCATGGGCGCAATGAACAAGCGCTGACCCGGTCAGACAAATAGTGCGGCGGCCTGGTTTGCAGGCCGCCGTCAACATTAGACAAGGAAATACTCATGGGGCAGCTGCGCGCCGGAATAGTGCCGGTCACGCCGTTTCAACAGAATTGTACGGTTCTGTTTGACGAGGCGACAAAGGAAGGCGTGGTCGTGGATCCGGGCGGCGATGTCGAAGTGATCCTGCAGACGCTTTCCGAGAACGGCCTCTCCATCAAGGAAATATGGCTCACCCACGGTCACCTCGACCATGCCGGCGGTGCAATGGAACTCAAGGATGCGCTCGATGTCCAGATCGTCGGACCGCATGAAGCCGACCGGCAGATGCTTTCCAATATCGAGCGCCAGTCCGAGCAGTTCGGCCTGCCCGGTGCGATGAAAAACTGCACGCCGGACAGATTTCTGACCGAAGGTGAAAAAGTTTCTTTCGGCGAGCACGAATTCGAGGTCCTGCACTGCCCCGGCCATGCACCGGGACATGTTGTTTTCTACAACCGTGCGGCAAAATTCGCCCATGTCGGCGACGTACTCTTCAACGGTTCGATCGGCCGCACCGACCTGCCGGGCGGCGACCACGACACGCTGATCAAGTCGATCAAGGAAAAGCTGCTGCCTCTTGGCGACGATATCGGCTTTATCTGCGGGCACGGGCCGGGCAGCCGTATCGGCGATGAACGCCGCAACAACCCGTTTCTTGTTTGAAGACAAAAAAGTGCGCCGCCATGGCTGGCGGCGCGAATTGAGGGGCAGGGAACCCCGGGGTAAGTCCGGAAACTACTCGGCGACGCAGAAACGCTTGTCGCCCGAATAGGTCGTGAATGTACCGGTGTCTGCGCGGAAGCTGCGGTAGCGTGCCCGGCAGTACTCGTACCAGCCGGGGCTCCACGGCTCTAGCGACCGGGAATATGCGGTCTCGTAGCCGTAGTTGCGCGGCGCCGGCGGGAAGAAGTCGCGGTCGGGCGACGGACGCGGGCGACGGTACGGATTCTGTGCCGCGGCGTTGTTGCGTGCGTTTGCCTGTTCGCTGAGCACACCGACAACGATCGCGCCGACCGCCAGCCCGATAATGCCTGCGCCGATTGCCTGACCGACACGGTCATCATGCCGCTCCACGCGATGCCGACGGTGCCTGTCGCCGGCCTCGGCGATTGGCATGGCAGAAAGCACGACCGCGGCGGTAGAAACCGAAAGGACCAAAGTCCGCGCGAAATTCTTCATTCTCATCTCCTTCGTACCGCGCCCAGGTGCGGCAGTTAGTTGGCAGGAGTGGTACGAAGACGCGCATGAACCGAAGCTGAACGCCTGAAGCCCGCTGCGAGGCAAAGGCCAGCCGCGTTCGTTGCAGCAATCAGCTATGTGTTGAGACAAAGCGCCGGATACGCGCGCACTGCGGCCCGCGTGGGCATTGCGGCATCAGCCGCCGCTGGAAGCCGGGGGCGGATTGATATCGCCCCCGTGCATGCTCGATCGGTTGCCGGGAAAATCCCGGCCGGCTTCAGCCTACCGACAGATTGACCGCCTTGGGGCCTTTGCCGCGCTGGTCAGGCTCGGTATCGAATGAGACTTTCTGTCCGTCTTCGAGACCGGGCAACCCGGACGCCTGGACGGCGGAGATGTGGACGAAAATGTCCTTGCCGCCTTCATCCGGGGTGATAAAGCCGAACCCCTTGGCATGGTTAAAGAACTTGACGGTTCCCGACTGGGGCATTGGGGAAACTCCTTTTTCTCCCAATTTCATTTGCCCGGCTCGCACCGGGCAGGTCGAAGTCGTTCACTGCGGGAAGAAGAAAAAGTCCGGTAGGCGCCGTCGTTCTTTTTATTTCGGTCGCGCAAACAGCCCGGCGCGCAGTATCGTCACGCTACCCGGGCGCTAGCCATTGTCCAATCTCCGGGCCCGCAAATGCCCGAACCCGGCGAATGTTCCCCATTTTGTCGGGGCGGGCAAGCGAAACTTTTGCGAACCGCTCGCCCGGACCGCACCTGAAATCAGGCTGCGGAGAGATTGACGGCCTTGGGGCCCTTGCCGCGGCGGTCAGGCTCGACGTCGAACGAGACCTTCTGGTTTTCAGCCAGGCTATGCATGCCCGAAGCTTCGACGGCGGAGATATGCACGAACACATCCTTGCTGCCGTCGTCCGGGGTGATAAAGCCGAAGCCCTTGCTTGCGTTGAAGAATTTGACAGTGCCTGTCTGAGCCATTGCGGTTACTCCGTAATTCCCGCGAATGAACGCGTCCGTGCCGCGTGCACGGTTTCGCTAATGTCGAGAGTTCACGATTTCGGGGAAGGGAGCACGTTTGGCGATCCAGTCTCCGGGTCAGTAAATGCCCGAACGCGCGGGCCTATGCCACGAAATTGAACGACAAACAAGCTGGATTGAGTTCGCCGATTTATTGCAACGCGCTATAATGAGCGCAGTTTGTAGGCCGTTTGAGCCGCACGAAGCCAAAGCTGATACGGCCCCTCACCCAACAAAACCCGCGACCGGTGCGGGACATCGCACCTCCCGCCCTGGTCCGGCAGGAGGGATGTGACCATGAGCCAGTTCCACGTTCTCGCAGACGCCAAGGGTGCGGTTCCGCACCCGGAAGTTCGCCGTATAAGCCTTAACGACCTAGCCGATGCGTTGCGCGCCGGCATCGACGATTTTGTCGCCATGCCATCGCACATCATCTTCATAATCATCATCTACCCGCTGGTCGGGGTTGTGCTTGCCGCCTGGACCTCTTCTGCGAGCGCCCTGCCGTTGATTTTCCCGCTTGCCTCGGGTTTCGCCCTGATCGGACCCTTCGCAGCGATCGGCCTCTATGAGATCAGCCGCAGGCGCGAAATGAACCAGAACGCCACCTGGCGCGACGCGCTTAGTGTGCGCAAATCGCCGGCATTGCCGGCGATTGCCTGGGTCGGCGCGTTGATGGTCGGCATCTTTGTTGCCTGGATGCTGGTTGCCCAAGGGCTTTATGTATGGCTGTTCGGCCCGATTCCGCCAGGCACCATCACCGAATTCGCCACCAACGTGTTTTACACCGCCGAAGGGCGCATACTGATGCTCGTCGGTAATCTTGCGGGCTTCGCCTTCGCGGTGGCAGCGCTCTGCACCGGCGTCGTTGCATTCCCGCTGCTTCTTGATCGCGACGTCGGCGCATGGGCCGCGATCACGACCTCTTGGCGCGCAGCGCTTGCAAACCCGTTCGAAATCGCGGTGTGGGGTCTGATCGTCGCCGTGCTCCTGGTAGTCGGCAGCCTGCCGGTGTTCGCGGGACTGATCATCGTACTGCCGGTGCTCGGCCACGCCACATGGCACCTCTATCGCAGGCTGATCGCGGCCTAAAAGCGTCAGCTTGAGGTGTCGAAACGGAGATCGGCAGGAGAAATCAGCACCGAAAATTGTTCGCACCAGATGACGACACTGGGATAGTCATCGAGGTTCAGGCCGGCAGGGATCGCATAGTTCTGACTGCCCTTGAATGCGCGCAGCTGGCCCAGGTCTACATACATCGCGTCCGAAAGATCGGATGACGAGCGTATGTTTGCCCTTGGCACGAGATAGACATGATATTTCGGCCCCGGCCCGACCTCGAAGTCCTCATGCAGAAATACGGTGTCCGAATAGACCGAAACGCCACCGCTGCCATAGTGGATTGGATCGCTCGGGTTGGCGTGAATGAATGTACCTTCCGCACGCTTGTCGGCTTGCACGGAACGCAACTCTTCCGCTGCGGGCGGTGGCGGAAATACATAAGGGAACAGGAAGAAACCGAGCGCAACACCGCCGGCGGCACCGAACACCGCACCGAAGAGAAATGTGACCAGTAAGCGCATCCTGCCCCCCTTCGATTGGCACAGTGCAGCGAAATCACCATTCGATCAAGCTGGCCGGTCAGGACGCACAATGCACTTGCTTCATGTGTCGGCGGGCCGGCACCAATTCGCCTTGAATATATCGGCAGCGGAGTCAGACCGCAGACGCGAACACGATTGACAATTCAAACTAGACCGTCCAGTCTAATTTTAATTGCCGGAGAACGAAATGCCGTCACACGACATGGAAAAAATGGCGCATTGCCGATGCGGCAAATGCGAGCTTGCTCTCAAAGGCGCGCCGATCGTCACATCCGCCTGTTATTGCTCCAGTTGCCAGAAGGCGGCGCTGAAGTTTGAGGGCCTGGCCGGCGCGGAACCCGTTCTGCAAACGGACGGCGGTACACCATACGTCCTGCAGCGCAAGGACCGGGTCCATTGCAACCATGGAGCTGAATTCCTCAAGGAATACCGGCTTTCAACGGAGGCGCCGACCCGACGTGTGATCGCGACCTGCTGCAACAGTCCAATGTTCCTGGAGTTCAAAGGCGGTCACTGGCTGAGCGTCTATCGCGACCGGCTTGCGCCCGGCGAGCGCCCGGCCACCGAGATGCGCACCATGACACAGGACCGCCGCGCCGGCGTTGAATTCCACGACGCCCTGCCGAGCTATGCCAAACATTCCGGACGGTTCATGTGGCGCCTGCTTTCAGCATGGATCGCCATGGGCTTCCGTTCGCCCAGGATCGACTACGTTACAGGATATCTCGATGACTGATTCATCCGGCAAGATCGAGGTGCTGAGCATCACCTCACCCGGCTACGTGACGCGTCTGGATCGGCCGAAGTTTGAGGCCATGCGCGATGCGATGCTCGAGGTATTGCCTTCCGATGCTCCGGGCATCACCGTCGCGGAAACGAAGAAGCGTCTGCTGCCGTTGCTGCCGGACGATCTTTTTCCCAGTGGCGAAAAGGCGGGCTGGTGGCTGAAGGCCGTGCAGCTCGATCAGGAGGCACGCGGCACGATCAAGCGGGCGCCGGGCAGCCCGGTGCGGCTGTACAAGGTGTGAAGCTGGCGGCCGGGAGCCAGATATGCCCAGCGCCCGGCTCAGTGCCCCTCATAGGCGATCAGCGTACGCACATCGACGCCAAGCGCTTCCAGCTTCTTGCGCCCGCCGAGATCCGGCAGGTCGATGACGAAGCAGGCGGCGACAATATCTGCGCCCATCTGGGTCAGCAGCTTCACCGCCCCTTCCGCCGTACCGCCGGTCGCGATCAGGTCGTCCACCAGAATGACCTTCTCGCCTTCCTTCACCGCATCGCGGTGCATCTCCATTTCGTCAATGCCGTATTCGAGGCTGTAGGCGACGCGCACGGTTTCGTGCGGGAGCTTGCCTTTCTTGCGGATCGGAATGAAGCCGGAGGAAAGCTGGTGCGCGATCGCGCCACCCAGGATGAAGCCCCTCGCTTCGATACCCGCGATCTTGTCGATCTTTTCGCCCGCGTAAGGGTGAACGAGCTCGTCGACAGCGCGCCGGAAGGCCCGCGCATTGCCGAGAAGGGTGGTGATGTCTCGAAACAGGATACCGGGTTTCGGATAATCCGGGATCGTACGGATCGCCGAAAGCAGCGTTTCTTCCAGTGATTGTCTCATGTGCCCCGCCCGTTGCCAGCCCGGCCATTCTTGCAGTCTTTGGCCGCAAATGAAAAGGGCGCCAGCGGCGCCCTCTATCGCATGTCTGGCCGTTTCGCTCAGTGCGCGGTGTCGGCCCACACTTTGCGTTTGGTGAGATAGGTCAGCCCGGCAAACAGCACCAGGAAGATCAGCACCACAAAGCCCGTCTTCTTGCGCGCTTCCATGTGTGGCTCGGCCGCCCACATCAGAAATGCTGTCACGTCCTTCGCATACTGGTCGACCGTTTCGGGGGACCCGTCGTCATAGGTGACAAGGCCATCGGAAAGCGGAGCAGGCATCGCGAGCGCGGGACCCGCCACGAAATACGGGTTGTAATACGCGCCTTCCGGCACGCTCACATGATCGGGTATCTCGTCGGTATAACCTGTCAGCAGGCTGTAGACATAGTCGGGTCCGCTTTCGGCATACTGGGTGAAGATGTCGAAGACGAACGTCGGGAACCCGCGTTCCACGCCGCGCGCTTTGGCGATCAGCGAAAGATCGGGCGGCGCGGCGCCGTTGTTGGAAGCCGCTGCCTGTTCCTCATTGACAAAAGGCGACGGAAAATAGTCAGACGGGATGCCGGCGCGCTCGAACATGTCGCCTGCCGAATCCGGGCCGTCCATCACGGTGTATTCGGCCGCCAGCGTTTTGACCTGGGCTTCCGAATAGCCGAGATCCTCCAGCGTACGGAACGAGACGAAGCTCAGCCCGTGACAGGCCGCGCAGGATTCGCGGTACACCTTCAGGCCACGCTGCAGCTGGCCGCGATCATAGGTGCCGAATGGCCCGGCGAACGACCAGTCCGCGGCGTGCGGATGCTCGATCGGATAGTGCGGTGTGCCGCCTTCACCATCCTCCGCCGCCGAGGCCATGCCGGCACCGGCGATGCTCAGGCTGAGAGCGAGAAATCCCTTGAGGATCAGTTTCATGAGAAGTCCTTTCGAGCCTCAGCCTCGGGTTTCGGGCGATGCATTGCTGGCAGCCGGTTGCGCGGCAGCCTCGCCACCCTTGTTCTTTTCCAGAACTGCCTCGGTGATCGAGTTGGGCAGCCGCTTCGGCGTTTCGATCAGGCCAAGCACGGGCATGATGATGATGAAGAACGCGAAGTAGTAGAAAGTGCCGATCTGCGCCATGGCCACGTAGGCACCTTCCGCGGGCTTGGCGCCCAGCCATCCGAGGAAGATGGCGTCGGCAACGAAGAGCCAGAAGAACAGTTTGTACCAGGGACGGTAGACCGCCGAACGCACCTTCGAGGTATCGAGCCACGGCACGAAGAACAGCACCAGGATCGAACCGAACATGGCGAGCACGCCGCCGAGTTTGGAATCGATCGGCCCGATCGAGAAGGTGATCGCACGCAGGATCGCGTAGAACGGCAGGTAGTACCATTCAGGCACGATATGTGCCGGCGTCTTCAACGGATTGGCTTCGGTGTAGTTGTCCGGGTGGCCGAGATAGTTCGGAATGTAGAAGACGAAGTAGGCGAACACAGCCAGGAACACGATCATCGCGAACATGTCCTTCGCGGTGGCGTGCGGCGTGAACGGCACCGTATCGGTCTTCGACTTCACCTCGATCCCGGTCGGGTTGGTCTGACCCGTCACGTGCAGCGCCCACACATGCAGAACTACAACGCCGGCAATCATGAACGGCAGCAGGTAATGCAGCGAGAAGAAGCGGTTGAGTGTCGGGTTGTCGACCGCGAAGCCGCCAAGCAGCAGCTGCTGGATCCAATCGCCCACCAGCGGAATGGCGGTGAAGAACCCGGTGATGACCGTGGCGCCCCAGAAGCTCATCTGACCCCAGGGAAGCACGTAACCCATGAAGCCCGTCGCCATCATCAGAAGGTAGATGATGCAGCCGAGAATCCACAGCATCTCGCGCGGCGCCTTGTAGGAGCCGTAGTAGAGACCACGGAAGATATGGATGTAGACGGCGATGAAGAAGAACGATGCGCCGTTGGCGTGCAGATAACGCAGCAGCCAGCCGGAGTTCACGTCACGCATGATCTTCTCGACCGAATTGAAGGCGAGATCGACATGCGCGGTGTAGTGCATGGCCAGCACGATGCCGGTCAGAATCTGCGCCACCAGCATGATGGTGAGAATGCCACCGAATGTGTAGGCGTAGTTCAGGTTGCGCGGCACCGGATAGGCCACGAATGAATCATACATAAGCCGCGGCAGCGGCAGACGCTGGTCGATCCAGCGTTCAATGCCCGTCTTCGGCTCGTAGGTGGAATGTCCGCCACTCATATGCGTGCCCTCTCCTGCCTCAGCCGATCGAAATCGTGGATTCGGAAATGAAATTGAACGTCGGCACCGCCAGGTTCTCCGGCGCCGGACCCTTACGGATGCGGCCGGCCGTATCGTAGTGCGAACCGTGGCAGGGGCAGAACCAGCCACCGAAATCGCCTGCCTGACCGAGCGGCACGCAGCCGAGATGCGTGCACGAGCCGATCATGACGATCCAGTTTTCCCGGCCCTCGCCCGCCGAGCGCTCCAGGTCTGTGGCCGGTGCATCGGATGCAACATTCGCATTGCGCGCGACCGGATCTTTCAGCTCTTCGAGCGGAACGGACTTCGCGGCCTCGACCTCTTCAGGCGTGCGGTTGCGGATGAACACCGGCTTGCCACGCCATTTCACGGTGATCGACATGCCGGGTTCGACACCGGAAACATCCACGTCGATAGTCGCCAGCGCCAGCGTCGAGGCATCCGGGCGCATCTGGTCGATGAAGGGCCATGCGACGCCGGCCGCGCCTACTGCGCCTGCCGTTCCTGTGGCTATGTAGAGAAAGTCGCGGCGGTTCGGATCGGTCGTTTCGGTCGCGCTCACGGGATGGCTATCCTTTCGGCATTGCTTGCCGGCGGAACGAGGCCTGCGCCCGATGGCCGCTCGGTATCGAAAAGCAGGCCATTTCGGCGCGCGGAATCCCCCGGCGTTCGGCGTTGGGTTCTATGCGCGTGAGCTAGGCTTGTCCAGACGCCCGCGCAGGTTGTGGGCAGTTTGTCGCGGCCCGCCGGCGATATGGGTCCAGCCTCTCTTTTCGGCTGCTGCTGCTGCCGTTGCCGCCTGCGCTTCTGGCCCAAACCAGCCGTGCTGAAGGATCATGACGCTCGTGCGCCCGAGCGATAAGATTGCCGGATGGTGAAGGTGATCGAAAAATCTGCTTGGTCGGGCGACGCTGAAAAGTGGAACGGCGAAGTTCTGGGGCGCCAACTGGATGCCGGCATATGCCTGATATTCAATGACTTCGACACCGTCGGCGGCGGGCCGCGCCTGCATTCGCACCCCTACCCCGAGACGTTCATCATCAAGGCGGGAAACGCGCTTTTTACCGTTGGCGACCGCGAAATTCGGGCAACCGCGGGACAGATTCTCACCGTGCCTGCCGGCCTGCCGCACAAATTTTCAAACCTGGGGCCGGGCCGGCTGGAAACGATCGACATTCACGAAAACGAGGATTTCGTGACCGAGTGGCTTGAATAGCCGTTAGCTGGCGCCCAGCCGGGCGAGCACTTCGCCGGGAATCGCATATTCGCGGATCACATCCGCATGGCGCCTGAGGCCGCAAAGCTCACGCTGGATAAAATAGGCATAGACGGCCTGTGCCGCCTCGCGGAGCAGCCGGTCGCGCGCCTCCGGCCGGCCTTCGTTCAAGCGCCGCAGCGTCAGCTGCACCCGCTCACCCGCACGGCCCAGCGACGCCGCCTTTTCACCCATGATTTCATGGTCGAGCGGCCCGAGTGTATTGACCGGTCCGCCGATGGCGGATCTCGCATATTGGCTGGGAGGGCGAACCGCCAAGGCGCTACTCAGCGGCCAGGCGGCTTGGAAGGAACCCACCAGACTGCCGTTTCCACAGCTGCGCGTAGAGCCCGCCGCGGGCGAGAAGCTGGTCATGGCGGCCCTCCTCCACGATCCGCCCTTCATCGAGAACGACAAGTCTGTCGAGCGCGGCAATCGTGGACAACCGGTGCGCCACCGCAATCACCGTCTTGCCTTCCATCATGGTGAACAGGTTTTCCTGAATCGCCGCCTCGATTTCGGAATCGAGTGCCGATGTCGCTTCGTCCAGTATCAGTATGGGCGCATTCTTGAGCATCATGCGCGCGATCGCGATTCGCTGCCGCTGGCCGCCCGACAGCTTTACGCCGCGTTCGCCGACATGGGCATCATAACCTTTGCGGCCGCGCTGGTCGGCCACACCCATGATGAACTCATGCGCAGAGGCGCGTTTCGCCGCCTCGATGATCTCGTCTTCGCTCGATCCCGGTTTGCCATAGGCGATGTTGTCGCGGATCGAGCGGTGCATCAGCATCGGGTCCTGGCTCACGACTCCGAACTGCTGGCGCAGCGATCCCTGGGTCAGCGTGCGGATATCGTTTCCGTCGAGCAATACCCGGCCGCTTTCGACATCGAACAGCCGCAGCGCCAGATTGGCTATCGTCGTCTTGCCAGCGCCCGAGGGACCGACAAGCGCCACTCGTTCGCCCGGCTGGATATGGAGGTCGAGATTGGCAATGACGCGATCGGCCTGCGTGTGGGCATCCTTGCCGTAGTTGAAAGTGACATTGTCGAACACGATGTCGCCCGAAGCTCGCTCCATCGTCCGCGCGTCAGCAGCGTCGCGAATGGCGGGTTCGACCGAAATCGTTCCCGTCGCGTCCTGCACAGTAGCGAAATTGCGGATCAGGCCGTTGATATTGAACATCACGTAGCCCGACATCTGATTGAGGCGCAGGCAAAGACCCATGACCGCCGCCACCTCGCCGGTGCTGGTGCCGCCGGCCATCCATCCCCGTACGACGAGAATCCCGACGGCAGCGATCATCAGCCCATTGATGATGGCAACTGCCGCGCGCACCTTGGTGATCGCTCGCGTCAGCTTCCGAACTGCCTGCAGAAACCGTTCCATGCCGTCACGCACGAAGGCGTGTTCGCGCCGGCCGCTGTCGAACAGCTTGACAGCCATGATGTTGGTGAACGCGTCCACAAGCCGCCCGTTCAGGATCGACCTTTCATCGGCAGTCTTGCGGCCTGCGGCGCGCAGCGGCGGCAACAGCTTCCAGGCCGTCACGCCATAGGCCGCGAGCCACACCACCATAACCAGGCCCATGACCGGATCGAGCGCCGTCAATATGGTCACCGCCAGCACGAGGAACGTGAAAAATGACCACATCGTCTGAAGCGACGACACGATGAAATCGCCCGTCGCCTCGCCCCCTTGCAGTATCTTGGTGGCAATGCGCCCCGCAAAATCGTTCTGGTAGAATTCGTAGGGCTGCTCGATGACGCGACGAAACGCCTGCCAGCGTACGAGCTGAAAGAAATGCGGCGCGATGATCTGCTGCTCGACGACGGCCGCGGCGATCACCACGGCGGCCCGCAGAACCAGCACGAGCACCAGCAGCGCCGTCAGGTGCGGCCAGTAATCTTCGATAAGCGCCGCCGGCGATGTGGCATCCAGAATGTCGATCAGCCAGCCGATGGCCCAATAGGTGCCGGCCTCGACCGCCCCGGACAATCCGCCGATCACCAGCAGCATCACGAACGGGAATTTGGCCTGATTGGCAAAAAACAGGATGAAACGAAGCGCCTCGCGCGGCAGCACCTCGCGACCCGTGTCGGAAAACGGATCGATGAGCCTTTCGGCCCAGCTCCATATTCGGTCACGCTTGCCGTTCGCTTCGCTCATCCGACCCACTTTTCGTTGCGGAACGCGCCGCCGCGGCCGCGACGGCCGCGGCGGCAATCATAGTTGGAGCGCGCACCCCTCGAAGGCAACCGCTCCAGATGGTCAAGCAGGAACGGCTACTCCGCTGCGTCCTGCCGTTCCACATTGGCATCGACATCGATGAAGCCGCCCGACTGCCGGCGCCACAGTTCGGCGTAAAGCCCGCCTGTGCCGACAAGCTCGTCATGCGTGCCCTGCTCCAGCACGTGGCCCTGGTCGAGAACCACAAGCCGGTCCATAGCCGAAATGGTCGACAGCCGGTGCGCAATCGCGATCACCGTCTTGCCTTCCATCAGCCGGTAGAGGTTCTGCTGAATAGCCTCCTCCACCTCCGAATCGAGCGCCGACGTAGCCTCGTCCAGTATCAGCACCGGCGCATCCTTGAGCATGACGCGTGCGATCGCGATACGCTGCCGCTGCCCGCCCGAAAGCTTCACGCCCCGCTCGCCGACATAGGCGTCGTAGCCCTTGCGGCCCTTCGGGTCGGTGAGTTCGAGAATGAACTCATGTGCCTCGGCCCGCTTCGCAGCTTCGATCATCATCTCCTCGGTCGCATCCGGGCGGCCATAGAGAATGTTGTCGCGCACCGAGCGGTGCAGCAAAGACGTGTCCTGCGTGACCATGCCGATATTGGCGCGCAGGCTGTCCTGCGTGGCGTTGGCTATGTCCTGCCCGTCGATCAGGATGCTGCCGCCCTCGACATCGTAAAGGCGCAGCAGCACATTGATCAGCGTCGATTTGCCGGCGCCGGACCGGCCGACAAGACCGACCTTCTCGCCGGGTTTCACCGACAGGGTCAGGTCCTCAATGACACCCTTTTCCTTGCCGTAGTGGAAGCGGACGTTCTTGAACGCAATCTCGCCGCGCTTCACATCGAGTGTTTCGGCCGCAGGTCTGTCCTGGACCTGCCGCGGTCGCGCGATCGTGTCCATGCCGTCCTGTGCCATGCCGATATTCTCGAACACGCCGGCAAGTTCCCACATGATCCAGTGGCTCATGCCTTCCAGCCGCATGACCAGGCCGATGGCAACGGCAATCGCGCCGACAGTCACCGCGCCCGCGGTCCACGACCAGATGCCGACAGCACCGACAGCGGCAAGAAGCATCGCATTCGACAAGTTCAGCCCGAAGTTGAGCTTGGTCACAAAGCGCATTTGCGGATGCACGGTATCGAGGAACTGCGACATCGCCTCGCGCGCATACCGTTCCTCCCGGCCGGCATGGGCAAACAGCTTCACGGTCATGATGTTGGTGTAGCTATCGACCACACGGCCGGTCATGAGCGAACGCGCGTCCGCCTGCTTGCCCGAGATGTCGCGTAACTTCGGCAGGTAGTGACGCAGAAGTGTAGAATATGCGAGCAGCCAGACAACGAACGGCACCATCAGCCACAGGTCGAAACTCGCCACGAGCACCATGGCCGAGACGAAATAGACTGCAACAAACACAAAGACGTCGAGCGCCTTGGTCACCATCTCGCGCACGCCAAGCGCGCCTTGCATCACCTTGGTTGCAACCCGGCCGGCAAACTCATCCTGATAAAAGGCAAGGCTCTGCCGCAGCAGATACCGGTGCGCCTTCCAACGAATGAGCATCGGATAATTTCCGAAGATCGTCTGGTGCATGATGAGACTGTGCACGAGTCCCAGCGCCGGCAGGAGCAGCAGCACGATCGCCGCCATCCCCGCAAGGCTCCAGAACTCGTCACGCAGGAACGTCTCGGGATTCGCACCCGTCAACCAGTCGACGATGTCTCCCAGGAAGCTGAACACAACCACCTGAAGGACCGCGATGATCGCGGTCAGTCCTCCGACAACCGCGAACCATGGCCAGACCCCGCGCGAATAATGCCAGGCGAATGCCGCCAGATTGCGCGGGGGCTGCACAGGTTCCTCGGGCGGGAACGGGTTCAGTCGAGTTTCAAACCATTTGAACATGGTCTCATGCCTTCTCTGGGCTTCAGCGGTGGCCGCTGCGGTGACCGGAAAAGCCCGGTCGCGTCGCAGGCTTCGCCGCTTTGTTGGTCTGGTCAGGCCGGCCGTGACCGCCCTTGGTTTTGTTTTGCCCGGCGTCCTTATTGTCGGTCGCCGGTGCGGCCGTGCCAAGCGCGGCGGTGAATGCTGCCGACAGCCTCTTGTCAGGAGTCGGCGGAGCGGGCTCCGGCAGTATTGCCGCGTCGGACGAAAGCGGATGGAGCGGCGACGGGCTTTGACCCTTGCGGGCCTTGGGATTTCTTGCGTGCATGGATGAACTCTCTCGAAACGGAACGGGGTTCCGGCGGAGTTCGGCGACGCGTTATGAAATTGTCAGTAAGGTCCGAACCGAGTCCGCCGTCAGGCAAACGCCCCGCTGCGGAGGCGCGCTGTCGCGATGAGCATCCAGTTATCCATCACTGCCTCCATTGGCTTCGGTTTCGAGAGGCCGGCTTATAGCCTGCCGCGCCCGTGCTTGCCAGCCCGTATCGGCGCGGAGACCCACTATCGTCCTCAGTGTTGTCAATTGGCAACCATCCGGGCCGCCATCGCGGGCATGGCGGCCCGTTCGGCGCGACGATTGAACCTGGCGATCGCAAGCTCGTAGTTGATCCACAACAGGCGCACGACATCGCGGGCGTCCTCTTCCGAGCTGATGCGGCGCACCAGCGGCCCCGCGCCTTGCGGAAAAAGCGGGTGGTCAGCGACCCGCCCCGCATGCCTCAGTTGCGCACGCAGCGGGCCTTCGAACCGGAAGAAGGCGGCGTTTCCGCTGTCCAGATATCCGATTTCGTGCCGGTTGACCTTGAAGCGGATCTCGCCCCGCCGCCCCAGACTGGCGCTGACACCGAACCATGATCCGACTTCATCGATTATTTGCCGGCCGAACCGGCTTCTGCTTTCCATGATGGGTGCTCCTTGAAATCGTCTTTCGAACGGGAGCGCGACAAATAGAAGTTCAACTTAACTTGAAGTCAAGCGCAAATCGTGATGAATAGGCGCACATGGAAACCACTCTCACAATCGGTGCGGTCGCGAAGCGGTCCGGTGTCGCAGCGTCGGCACTTCGGTTCTACGAAGAACGCGGCCTGATCCGTTCCGAACGCAATGGCTCGGCGCACCGGCGTTTCGTCCGTTCGACGCTGCGCCGCATCGCGTTCATCGTGTTCGCCCAAAAGGTCGGACTGACCCTCGAGGAGATCGGCGCCGAACTCGCCAAGCTGCCGGATGGTCGCACTCCGACAAAATCGGACTGGCACAAGCTCTCCTCCGGCTGGGCCCACCGCATCGACGAACGCATCGGCGAGTTGCAGCGCCTCAAGGAAGGTCTGGCGGACTGCATCGGCTGCGGCTGCCTGTCGATGCGGCAGTGCAAATTGGTCAATCCGGCCGACAAGGCTGCAAGCAAGGGCGCCGGCCCGCGCTACTGGCTGGGCGACAAGCAGCCGAAATGAACACCGGTTCAACCGCTTCCCCGACCCGGTTCCGTCTCGCGCTCTATCAGCCCGACATCGCGGGAAACACCGGGGCCATCCTGCGGCTCGGCGCATGCCTGGGTGTCGGGGTCGATGTGATCGGACCGGCCGGCTTCGACTTTTCCGACCGCGCGCTAAAGCGCGCCGGCATGGACTATCTGGCAATGGCAGCGCTCGCCCGCCATGACGACTGGAGATCGTTTGAGGAGAACCGCAAGGCGGAGGGCCGGCGGCTGATCCTCTTCACTACGACCGGAGACACGCCTTACACGCGGTTCGAATACCGCCCGGGTGACACGCTTCTGTTCGGGCGCGAATCGTCCGGCGCGCCGGAGGAGGTCCACGCCGCCGCTGCCGCACGCCTGCTGATCCCGATGCCGGGCAGCGGCCGCAGCCTCAATCTGGCAATGTCAGCGGCGATGGCGGCAGGCGAAGCAATGCGGCAAGTTTCTACTATAGCCCCTTCCTGAGCGCCCTGCCGACGAACCTCAAAAGCCTAGATAGACGTTAGGGGTAGCAATCCTTTAGATTCTATTGGATTCAAATTTGATGCCATGTAATAATATATAGTTAAAGTATGTCCGATCGGAGGAAATCTATGTTTCCACGAATTTTGGCAACAATCCTTCTTATTGCGTATTCATGCGGTTTTGCGCATTCGCAAAGTAAAAAAAGGACCGAATCGTTTCCGCTGTGCGAGAGTAGGCATCTCGGCGGCGGTGAACTCCTCTACCTCGCGCGAAACGGGCGTGAATTGTGTTGGAGACATCTGGGCAAACGAGAACTCAACGGTAGCGACGCCGCAATTCGAGGAACAAGCTACAGATTTGCTTATATATTCGGGGATGAGAATTTACCCGAAACCTTCGACCCCATCTTCAACGTCAAAATCATGGCAGTGCGGAAGGATGGAGACACGAGAGAAAGCATCGTTGAACTCTATCGCGATCGCATCGAAACATTGTGCCGGCGAGTAGGGCCTATCGAGCAGCGTGGCCGCTTCGATAACCGCGAATATGATCGGAAGGCCGTGAACGGCCATAGCGTAAATAATTACCACAAGAATGTGAGCGGCACGCCCGGGCCCGACTTAAGCGGCTTCCACATCTGGTTTCTGAATGCGCGTGATCGATGCGAAAAGACAGATTCTCCTGAACTGAAAAAGCTTTTTGCGCTCTACGATACATCGATTGGCAATCCAGATCCTGGGTTATTTGTGCGGCTAAAGCGGGCGCTCGGAGTGGGCAGTGCCATTGCAGAGGCCAGCAGTTACCGGCGAATCTCAATCGAGATAGGCAGGGGCAGCTTCAGGGGCAACGTGCACTCAGCCAGCTTTGCTGTTCCCGCACATGGCGAGCACAAGATCGAAGTCAACGACCTCTCCACTTATCTGCCGGGCGATTTCGGCCGCCGCCGTCCGCGCATTGCATTCACTTTGGTAGAGTAGGGCGGCAGCGATGGAAGCAATCGCTAGATTTCTTCGCGATATGCTGGATGGCTTTCGTTACCTTCACACATTGGCGCGCACCGTGAAAATAAGCCCAAGGCATATGACAACGTTCACGCAACATGCCGCATATAACGCCTCCGCATTCAGTGTAATTGCCGCTCTCCTACTCGTTTCCATCGGCTTCTATACTCCGAACGCAACTGTCGGTGTGGGCACAGCGGTCCTGTCCACAATTCTGGCTCTCGCATTTGTTGGTTTCGTCGGATATTTCGTCAATATTATTGAACCAGCTGACGGGGTGTTCGTAGATGACGGCGACCTCCCGGCTCCAGTTCTTGGCCTTGCCAATAAATGGGCCACCTATTTTGCGCTGAATTTTTTTACGATGCTCGTTGTATTCATCGGCGTAAATGGCCTGACCAGCATGGTTACCGACAATAGGCGATCTGCAGTCGGCTATCTGATGGATGCTGACATTACCTATCATTGGGCAGCGTTAGTGGTCGTAGGAATTTGCGCCCTCCTCGCAACCGCCATTGTGTTTGCCTGCTGCCGGACCGCGCGCAAAATTCATGACGGCCTGACTACGACGCTCACAATCTTCATTCTAACGAACGCCGTATGCGGAACCCTCTTCTATTTCCTGCATTTTTCAGCATTTGTCTGAGCGCGACTTTGCAGCTGGAGCAGCCTAATCGGCTGTCGGCAGGCGGCGCATGGTGAACTCGATTTCATCGTCCGGGCGCTCGGCCCAGCTTTCGATAGCCGTCCAATAGGCCTGCTTCGGCCAGCGGTCGAACCACTCGCGTGCTTTCACCCGCGCCGCTTCCCGCGGCAGAACGAATGTCTCGCGCAGAAAACCATCTCGCGTCAGGCGCTCGCCCGTCGCGCGGCCTTTGTCGAGCCGGGTTTTGAGACTATCCAGCGATGGACGTGCGGGCACTTTCAAGAAAAGAACTCCTTGACCGTCCTTGCCTGAACTTTAGAGAACGGCGGCTGAATTGACGAGTCCCGAATGAAAGGCCGCCTCCGCGCGGGCGGCTGCCGGGTAAGGAGACTGCCTCAGATGGAACGCCCCGAATTGCCGCCCGGCCTGCCCGACGACATTGAAGTCAAAAAGGAAGCGGCGAAAAGCTGGTTCGAGGAACTGCGGGACCGCATCTGCGCTGCCTTTGAGACCCTTGAGGATGAACTGACCGGGCCGCTCGCCCACCGGGCGCCCGGCCGTTTCGAACCCGAGAAGTGGCTCCGCGACGAGGGAGAGGGCGGCGGCGGAACAATGTCGATGATGTATGGCCGCGTGTTCGAGAAGGTCGGTGTACACACATCGACGGTCTTTGGCGAATTTTCGCCCGAATTCCGCAAGCAGATCCCGGGCGCGGAAGACGATCCCCGCTTCTGGGCCTCCGGTATCTCGCTGATCGCCCACCCGCAGAACCCCTGCGTTCCGGCGGTTCACATGAACACGCGCATGGTGGTAACGACGTCGCAATGGTTCGGCGGCGGCGCAGACCTGACGCCGGTGCTCGACCGCCGCCGCAACCAGGAGCACCCTGACAGCCTGGCCTTTCACAAGGCGATGCGTTTTGTCTGCGACAAGCACCGCGGTGTCGCCGACTACGACCGTTACAAGGCCTGGTGCGACGAATATTTCTACCTGCCTCATCGCGATGAACCACGCGGCATTGGCGGTATCTTTTTTGACTGGCTGAAGTCCGGCGATGACGCTGGCGGTTGGGACGCCGATTTCCGCTTCGTCCAGGATGTGGGCCGTACATTCGCGGTGGTTTATCCGCACATGGTCCGCGCGAATTTCAACGAGAACTGGACGGAAGCCGACCGCGAGGAGCAGCTCATTCGCCGTGGCCGTTATGTCGAGTTCAACCTGCTTTACGACCGGGGCACGATTTTCGGGCTCAAGACCGGCGGCAATGTGAACTCGATCCTGTCGAGCATGCCACCCGAGGTGAAATGGCCGTAAGGCCACTCAGCCGTGGCGGCAATCGCACCTGAGCGAGCCGAGCGGCAGATCGCCGAGTTCGGCCGGTGTCATACGCTCCAGAGCGGGATGCGCGAGCGGGTCGCAATGCCAGTCTTTACCGCGCTCGGCCCGGCTCCGCGGTCGTGCTGACCGGAACATACTCCAGATTATCTGCAGCATTTTTGTCGGCTCCTTTTCCAATACGCCCAAATTTCCGCCTGAAAAGCCCAAATTTCAATGGAGAATTGCTCCGTCGCGATATAGAAAACCTATATGAAAGACCTGAACCGGCTGCATCTCAACGGCTTGCGTGCACTGGAAAGCTGCGGCCGGCTGGGCTCGCTGAAGGCTGCGGCATCCGAACTCGGCGTGACCGTGGGTGCGGTGAGCCAGCAGATCATTCGCGCCGAGGAGCAGCTTGGCCGGCAGGTTTTCGAACGCAGCACGCGCGGGCTCGTACCGACGCGCTTCGGCCGAGAGTTCCTGGCGCGGCTGACAACCGGTTTCGCCGCGCTCGATCAGGCTGTCGCTTCGGCCGCCCAACATCCGGATGACGTGCTGACCATTTCCGTCGCGCCGGTGCTCGCCTCGAAATGGCTGGTACCGCGCCTCAGCGATTTCATGGCGAAACACCCGGGCATACAGGTCAGGCTCGACGCAACGGTGCAGCTCATCGACCCGGCAACTTCCGACATCGACATCGCGATCAGGGTCGGCCCGGGCGGCTGGCCGGGCGTGACAGCCGAGCCGCTGCTGGAACAGGAGATATTCCCCGTCTGCGTGCCGGCACTGGCGCAAAGGCTGCATCATCCATCCGACCTCGCCGGAGTGCCCATCGTCGCCGATTTCAATTCCACGCTGCCCTGGCAATTGTGGCTCGATGAATTCGGCCTGTCCGAAGGCGACCTGACCTTCGGCAACACCTATGCCGACGCCGCGCTCGCGCAGGATGCCGCGATCGCCGGGCAGGGTGTCATGCTGTCATGGCAAACGCTTGCCGAGTATCCGCTGCGCATCGGCGCGCTGGTTGCGCCCTTCCGCCACCGCGCGCCGACCGGCATGCACTATTGGGCGGTTACGGCCACCTCGCGGCATGAGGACCCGAAGGTTCGCAGCTTCAAGTCGTGGATCAAAACCCAGCTGGGCGAAACCCGAAAAATGTTCGCACAGCAGCTCTGAATATTGGCGGCAACTCCTGCTCTCGCCGCATTCTGTGTTATGGTCGGAACATCCGAACGGAGCCAAGGAGGAACCAATGAAGACCTATCATTGCGGTTCGCTGGTGCCCGGGTGCGACTGGCACACCCGCCACGAAGAAGAGGCGGAGGTGATGCGCCGCGCGGTGGAGCATATGCGCGAAGCGCATGGCGAAACGAATATCCGCGAAACCATGGTGGAAGCGATCCGCTCCCGCATCGCCACTGCGCGCGACGCGGCTTAGCTCTGCGTAACAATTTCCGCGGCGCGTTTCAGAAGCGCGTCGCGGCTCAGCGAGAAATTGCTCTCCATCCACTCGCTTTCCAGCGATTTGAGAATTGTACCGAGCGACTTGCCGGGCATTAGCCCGGCCGCCAGAAGATCGTTGCCTGTCACCGGCATAGCCGGCTTTTCCCAGGCCGCCAGGAAAGCGAGCAAGCGCCGGTAACCCGCCGCGGTGCCGGCGTCCGATTTCGCCTGCGCGCCGGCAAACGACAGGCGCATGCGATCTGTGAGACCGCCCACCTTGCCGCGATATGCCATGCGGGCAAGTTCCGCCTCTCCGCATTCGGCAGCCGGCGATGCGGCATTCGCCCAGGCCTGCAACCTTTCGGCCTCCGCATTCGAGAGTTTTAACCGCTCCGCCAAGCCGACGAGCCGCTTCGCGTCCGGCGGCACAATCGCGGCCAACCTGAGCAGCGGATCGGGCTTCCAGCCCTCCGCACCCTCGGCATCGACCAGACCTGGCACGGCATCGATGCCCCACTTCTCACTTTCCGGCAGCACACGCGTGAGAACGCCGGCCTGGCGCATCCACAAGAGTGCGCGTGAGGGATCGGGCGCAGACAGCAGCCGGCGCAATTCGGACCACACCCGCTCGGCCGAAAGCCCGTCGAGTCCCGACTTCAAACGCGCCGAGGCCTTGATGCCGTCGGCGTCAGGACGCCCGGCTCCATACCATGCGAAAAAGCGGAAAAAGCGCAGGATCCGCAGGTAGTCTTCCTTGATACGCTCGTCGGCGTCGCCGATGAAACGCAGCGTACGGCTTTGAAGATCCGCCAGCCCGCCGACGAGATCGATCACACGCCCGTCGGCCTCGGCATACATCCCGTTGATCGTGAAATCGCGCCGCTCCGCATCGCGCTTCCAGTCGCGGCCGAACGCGACACGTGCGTGCCGTCCATCGGTTTCGATATCGGCGCGCAGCGTCGTCACCTCATAGGCCGTACCGTCGGCGATCACCGTGATCGTGCCATGTTCCTTGCCGGTCGGCACGGTCTTGAAGCCCGCGCTTTCGGCCCGCGCGATCACGGCGTCCGGCAGATTGGTCGTGGCTATATCGACATCGGTTACCGCCTCGCCCAGAAGCGCGTTGCGCACGGCGCCGCCTGCAATGCGCGCCTCCTCGCCGCCGGCCGACAACACCGACAGCAGTTTCTGCAGGCCGGCGTCGCCCAGCCAGGGCGCTTGGGCGATAGATACATCGCTCACAGGTAAAGCCTCTCGTAGAGCTGGCGGATGATTCCGGCCGTCACACCCCAGATATATCTTTCGCCGAACGGCATCTCGTAGAAAAACCGCTCGCGCTTGTTCCACACCCGGCTTTGCCGGCGGTGGTTGGCCGGGTCCATCAGAAACGCCAGCGGCACCTCGAATGCCGCATCAACCTCATGCGGATTGATCGTGAGGTCGAAGCCGGGGCGCACGACCGAAAGCACCGGCGCGATGCGAAATCCGGAACCCGAAACATAATCGGGTAACCGACCGATGATATCGACATGAGCGCCGTTGAGGCCGATCTCCTCGTCGGCCTCGCGCAGAGCCGCATGCTCCGGCGAAGCGTCTTCGGGATCGATCTTGCCGCCCGGAAAGGCGATCTGCCCCGAATGGCTGCGCAGCTTCTCCGTGCGCTGCGTGAGGATTACGGTTGCGCCCTCATCATGATCGACAACCGGGATCAGCACGGCGGCATCGCGCAACCCGGGCCGAACGATCATGTCGCGAAGATCGGGGTTAAGCCGGTGATCGCCGAAATCGTCGTCCACCGCCCCGGACGCGCCGGACGCGCGGCGGCGAAAATCCTCCGCCGAAAACGATCCTGTGGCGGCAGTGTCCATTCAGGCGCTCAGGCGTTTCAGCGTTGCCACCGGCATGACCGGAAAAACCTCGCCGCTGGAGCGCACGCAAAACATTGTCTCACCGTCGATTTCGACCTCCTCGCCGATCTCGACGATCTGATACATCACCGGCCGCGCCACCAGAGCTTCAAGCCGTCCGCGCACATGAAGATAGGGCTTCAGTCCGCCGGTTCCGTCTTCGTCGACAAACCGCAGCCTATGGCCTGGCCCAGCCTCGATCACGTCGCCCACATTGGTACGAAATGTAAGCACCTGATTCGTCCCCTGCCCCGAAACATCCATCTCCACGGCGACAAAAGGCGCGTCCTCGACCCGGATGCCGACCTTTTCCACAGGGGTCACGAGATACGTTCTGCCGTCCTCATCCTTGCGCAGAACGGTCGAGAAGAGTTGCACAAGCGCTGCCCGCCCGATCGGCGAACCCATGTAGAACCACGTGCCGTCGGCTTTGATCTCCATGTCGAGATCGCCGCAGAATTCGGGGTTCCAGCGCTCGACCGGCGGCAGGCCTTTGCCGGCGCGCGCCGCACGCGCGATCAGTGCCTGCAGCCCGGCGGTATCCCCGGCCGCTGCAAGGCCTTTCATGGGGTCTGTTCGGTCGGCCATCGTCACGAAATAGTCACTGTCATCGCGCTTGTCAGTCCCGAAGGCTGATTTATGTTCAACTTGTGCGCACCGCAACATAGGGTGAGTCGCGCCAATTTGAGACGACATGCCTGCCGGGCCGGCGGCTCGAGGGCTTCCGTTGAAAGGATTGAAGGGGCATGAGCGTCATCGTCAAGGACAAGGCTCCGACCGAAAAGGAGATGATCGCCGAGGCCGAAAAGGCACTGGCGGATATCGCCAGGGTCAAGGGCGCGGTCGGTGATGTCATTTTCGGTCAGCACGCCGTTGTGGAGCGTACTTTGGTGGCGCTTCTTGCCGGCGGCCACGCGCTGCTGGTGGGCGTGCCGGGTCTCGCCAAGACCAAGCTTGTGGACACGCTGGGCACCGTGCTCGGTCTCGATGCCAACCGGATCCAGTTCACGCCCGACCTGATGCCGTCCGATATCCTCGGCTCCGAGGTGCTGGAGGAAAACGAGGCCGGCAAACGTGGCTTCCGTTTCATTTCCGGGCCGGTCTTCGCGCAGCTGCTGATGGCCGACGAGATCAACCGTGCAAGCCCGCGTACGCAGTCGGCGCTGCTGCAGTCGATGCAGGAATATCACGTCACCGTCGCAGGCCGCAGGCACGACCTTCCTTCGCCGTTCCACGTGCTTGCAACACAGAACCCGCTGGAGCAGGAAGGCACCTACCCGCTGCCGGAAGCGCAGCTCGACCGCTTTCTGATGCAGGTCGACATCTCCTATCCCGAGATCGAGGCCGAGCGCCGCATCCTGATTGAAACCACGGGCGCCGACGAGGCTCCCGCCGAAAACGTCCTGACGGCGGCACGGCTGCGCGAAATCCAGCAGCTGGTTCGCCGTATGCCGGTGCCGGAAACCGTAGTCGAGGCGATCCTGTCGCTGGTCCGCTCCGCGCGCCCCGGCCAGGGAAATGAGGAAACCGACCGTCAGGTTGCCTGGGGACCGGGCCCGCGCGCCAGCCAGGCGCTGACATTGTGTGCCCGTGCCCGTGCCCTTTACGACGGGCGGCTGGCGCCGTCCGTGGACGATGTCCACGCGCTGGCCGAACCCGTTCTCCAGCACCGCATGGCTTTGACATTCGCGGCCCGCGCCGAAGGTACAAGCGTTCGTGACGTGATCGCCCGTCTGGTCAGGGCACAGGGCTGAGGCTGGGCATCTGATGGCGCCGGTCGGCGGAGCCGCAGCCCCCGTTACCACAACCGACGCGCTCGCGCGCGGGCGGCTGCGCGCCTCGCTGGTTCCCGATCTGCTGGTAGAGGCGCGGCGGGTGGTCAACACCGTCATCGCCGGCTGGCACGGACGCAGGCGCCGTGGCATCGGCGAGAACTTCTGGCAATTCCGGCCTTATGTCGACGGCGAGTCGCACGCGCGCATCGACTGGCGTCGCTCGGCCCGTGACGACCACATTTATATCCGCGACCGGGAGTGGGAGGCCGCGCACACGGTCTGGCTTTGGGCCGATCCTTCACCGTCGATGCTTTACCAGTCGGCAGGCGCGAGTGTTTCGAAACAATCGCGCGCGCTGGTGCTTGCCCTGGCACTGGCCGAACTCTTGTCGCGCTCCGGCGAGCGCATCGCCTGGCCCGGTGTGACCGACCCTTTCGCGGCCCGCGACGGCGCCGAGCGGCTGGCGGCGCGCCTGGCGCACATTCAATCGCCCTCGGCGCGGCCCGAGATGGCGCACATCCGCCGCTTCTCCGACATCGTCGTAGTCAGCGACTTTCTGGACCCGGCGGAAGAAACGCAGGCCTGGCTCGGCCCGCTGGCCCAGCGTGGCGTTCGGGCCCATCTGGTTGAGGTTGCGGACCCTGCGGAAGAGACCTTTCCTTATGCCGGCCGTACGGAATTTCACGATCCTGAAACCGGCGAGCGGCTGACCGCAGGGCGCGCCGAAACGCTGGGTGCGGACTACCGCCGGCTCTACCTCGCGCGCCGGACCGAGCTCGATATGTGGTGCAAGCGGTTGGGCTGGAGCTATACCGTCAATCACACGGACCGGCTGGCGTCGGAGGCACTGGTCAAGGTACATATGGCCATGACAGTCGATCCGGGCCTCGGCCACGGGGTGCACTCATGAGCTGGCTTCCGCTTAGCTTCGGTGCACCGGCCGTCCTGTTCGGCCTGCTGCTTCTGCCCGTCATCTGGTGGCTGCTGCGCCTCACCCCGCCGCGCCCGCAGCTTGAGCTGTTTCCGCCGCTGCGCATTCTGGCGCGGGTCGTCCGCCGCGAGGAAACGCCGCATCAGAGCCCGTGGTGGCTGACATTGCTGAGGCTTCTCATGGCCGCGCTGGTCATCCTCGCACTGGCCGAACCGGTGTACAATCCGCGCGAAAACGTCTCGACCGGAGGCAGCGCGGTCGCCATTGTCATGGACAATAGCTGGTCCGCAGCCACCGACTGGGAACGCCGCGCCGCAACGGCATCCCGTTTCATCGACGACGCCGCTGACGCCGGCGTGCCGGTCATTCTGGCGTTCACCGCCGAACCGTTGAATGCAGAGATCGGTCCATTCGACGCGGGTGCAGCACGCGACCGCCTCAACGCCATCAAACCGCAGCCCGTACCGCCCGACAGACCGGCCGTCTACGCCCGCGTCGCCGGCGCGCTTGAGGCCGTTCCGGGCGCGTCTGTCGTCATCCTCACCGATGGCCTTGCCGAACCGGGCGACCGGCAGGCATTCGAACAGCTGCTCGGGGGCGACATCTCAAGCCTGGTTTGGGTCGAACCCGACAGCCTGCCCATGATCGGCTTGAGGACGGCCGAAAACAACGCCAGAGCCTTCGAGGTCTCGGCCGTCCGCCTACCGGGCGACCCGGTACCCGCTGCAGCAACAGTCGGGGCCTTCGATGATCGGGGGCGCCGGATCGCCGACGCAACCCTGAGCTTCGGGCCGGCGGATTCGCAGGCTGTCGCCCAGTTCGAAGTCCCCTTCGAACTGCGCAACGATTTCGCCTCGATTGCGATTGACGGTCAGGCCCAGGCAGCAGCGGTACGTGTGCTCGACGAAAGCTCCAAGCGCCGCCGGGTCGGTCTCATTTCGCAGGCCGAAGGCGACCAGGCACAGCCCCTGTTGTCGCCGCTATTTTACATCGACCGCGCCCTCGCGCCCTTCGCCGATCTCGTGGAGGCTGAGAGTGCGGACCTTACGGAAGCGATCCCCGCGCTTCTTGAGCGCAAACCGGCGATGATCGTGATGGCCGATGTCGGCACGCTGCCCGATGAGGCCCGTGCTCAGCTCATCGAGTGGATGGAGGGCGGCGGTACGCTGGTCCGCTTCGCCGGCTCCCGGCTGGCCGCGGCCGAAAACGACGAAGACATGCTGCCGGTGCGCCTGCGCCTGGGTGAACGGCAGCTGGGCGGCTCGCTGTCATGGACCGAACCGCAGCCGCTCACCGAGTTCCCCGCTTCCGGCCCATTTGCCGATTTGACACCGCCCAACGAGGTGACGGTCAGCCGCCAGGTTCTGGCCGAGCCGACACCCGATATCGTCGAACGTTCATGGGCAACCCTGGCCGACGGCACTCCGCTGGTAACCGGCGCCAGCCGCGGAGACGGTACTCTGGTGCTGTTCCATGTCACGCCGCAGGCGACATGGTCCAACCTGCCGATCTCCGGCACTTTTGTGGAGATGCTGCGCCGGCTGGTACAGCTTTCGCGCAATCAGGGCAGCGCCGAGGCCGGCCCCGAAGGCGCCCGCGAAGCTCTGCCGCCCTACCGCATGATCTCGGCGGACGGCCAGCTGGTGCCGCCCTCGCCCGAAGCTCGGCCTCTCGAAATCATGTCCGACGAACAGCCGGTCACCATCGAAAATCCGCCGGGCCTTTATGGCGGTGAGGAAGGCGTGTTCGCCCACAACCTGCTCGGCCGCGAGGCGGCGCTGCTGCCGATCGACCGTCCGCAGACCGGCATTCCTGTGTCCAGCGCCGCTTACGCCTTTGATGAATCGCAGGAGCTTCGTGGCTTCCTGCTGGCAGCGGCCTTGATATTCATGATCCTCGACATGCTCGCCGTGTTCTGGATGAGCGGCGTGTTCGCCGCCGCGCGCGTTCGCCGCCGCGCGGCCAATGCCACTGCCACCCTTGCAATTGCCGCCCTGGCGTCCGGCCTATGGGCGCTGGCGCCCTCCCCCGTTCTGGCCGACGACACGCGCCCCGGCGATGCCGAAGCCATTGCCGCCATCACCGAAACACGCATCGCCTATGTGATCACCGGCGACAGTTCCGTCGACGCGGTGAGCCGCGCCGGCCTAACCGGCTTGTCGCGTTTCCTGACCGAAAAGACCGCGCTGGAACCCGGCGCGCCGGCCGGCGTCGATGTTGAAACCGACGAGCTCGCATTTTATCCGCTGATCTACTGGCCCATCGACCCCGCCGCCCAGATGCCGAGCCCGGACGCCGTGGCCCGCATCGACGCATATATGCAGCAGGGCGGCACCGTGCTGTTCGACACACGCGACCAGTACTCCACCGGCTTCGGCAGCGACGGCGCGAGCGCGGCCACGCAGCGCCTGCGCGATATTCTGGCGTCGCTCAATATTCCGCCGCTGGAGCCGGTTCCGCCGGACCACGTGCTCACCAAGGCGTTCTTTATCATGCAGGAATTCCCCGGCCGCTACACCGGTGGCCCCCTCTGGGTGGAATCCTCGCTCGACGCGGACAACTCCGAAAACCGACCGGTACGCACCGGCGACGGTGTTTCGCCGATCATGATCACAGCCAACGATCTCGCTGGTGCCTGGGCGATCGACAATAATGGCCGGCCATTGCTGCCGACGGTACCGTCCGATCCGCTGCAGCGGCTGTGGGCGCTGCGCGGCGGCGTCAACATCATGATGTACATGCTCACCGGCAACTACAAATCGGACCAGGTGCACGTGCCGATCCTGCTTGAGAGGCTCGGCCAATGAACTGGTCGGTTTCCTTCGATCCGCTGATCCCCTGGCTGGCGCTGGCGGTCATCGCCGTTCCGGTCATTGCTATCGCGATCTTCGGTCTGTTCCTGCGCCAGCGCGGTGCGCTGCTGCGCCTCGTGGGTGTCGTGGCGCTCGCCGTCGCAGTCGCGAACCCGGCGCTGCTTGCCGAGGAACGCGAACCGCTGAAAAGCGTTGTGGCTCTCATCGTAGACCGCAGCCAGAGCCAGGACATCGGCGACCGGGAAGCAACCACCGACGCTGCGCTCGCCGAACTGCAGGCAAGGCTTGGCCGGTTCGGCCAGTTTGAGGTGCGCACGGTCGAGACCGGCCGCGCCAGCGCGGCCGACGAACGTACGCAGACGCGCCTGTTCGGCGCGCTGGAAAGCGCGATGCGCGATGTCCCGCCTTCCCGCGTAGGTGGGGCGGTCATGATCACCGACGGTCAGGTACATGACATTCCCGAAAACGCGACCACCTTTGGCGGGCCGCTGCATGCGCTGATCACAGGCGAGGAAGACGAAAGCGACCGCCGCATTCGCTTTGAGCTCGCACCGCGTTTCGGCATCGTCGGCCGTGAGATGGAAATGACCTACCGCGTCATCGGCGCCGCGGGCGAGGCCGGCGAAATCGACGTGCGCGTCAGCGTGAACGGCGAACAACGCGGTATCCGCACCGCCGTTATCGGGCAGGAGATGGGGCTGACCACGGCGATCACCCACGCTGGTCGCAACATTGTCGAGCTTTCGATAGAACGCGGCAGCGAGGAACTGACCGACAGCAACAATCGGGCGATAGCCCTGGTCGACGGCATTCGCGAAAATCTGCGTGTGCTCCTGGTTTCGGGCGAGCCGCATGCGGGCGAGCGCACTTGGCGTAACCTGTTGAAGTCGGATGCATCGGTCGACCTCGTGCACTTCACCATCCTGCGCCCGCCCGAAAAACAGGACGGAACGCCGATCAACGAGCTGTCGCTGATCGCCTTTCCGACGCGCGAACTGTTTGTCGAAAAGATCAACGATTTCGACCTGATCATTTTCGACCGCTACCAGCACCGCGACGTGCTGCCGATCCTCTATTACGACTACATCGCCGAATATGTGGAAAACGGCGGCGCGCTGCTGGTGGCCGCAGGGCCGGAATATGCGGGCGAACAGTCGATCGCACGAACCCCGCTGATGCCGGCACTGCCCGCGCTGCCCACCGGCGAGGTAGTGGAAGAAGCGTATTTCCCGCGCCTGACGGAGACGGGCGCACGCCACCCCGTCACGCGCGGACTGGAAGGCTCTGCCATCGAGCCACCGAACTGGAGCCGCTGGTTCCGGCTTATCGGCACCTCGGAACCGCAGGGCCAGGTGGTGATGAAGGGTACCGGCGAAGCGCCGCTGTTGATACTCGACCGCCGCGGCGAAGGCCGGGTCGGCATGCTTCTCTCCGATCACGGCTGGTTGTGGGCTCGCGGTTTCGAGGGCGGCGGGCCGCATGTCGCGCTCTACCGGCGCGTTGCTCACTGGCTGATGAAAGAACCGGAGCTTGAGGAAGAGCGGCTGACTGCCGGCGGCCGCGGCATGATCCTCGAGGTACGCCGCCAGACGATGGGAGACGAGGCCGGCGACGCACAGGTCATTTCACCGTCAGGCGAGACCTCCAGTATCGCGCTCACGGAAGAACGTCCGGGCCTTTTCACAGGTGCAATGGAGGTTGACGAAATCGGCCTCTATCAGGTTGGCAATGAGGACCTCTTCGCACTTGCCCATGTCGGTCCGGTCAACGCGCCGGAATTCGCCGACGTCGTATCGACGGCTGAGCGGCTGGCGCCGGTGGCGCAGGCGAGCGGCGGCTCCGTGCGGCATATCGGAACCGGGCTGACCGGCAGTATCGATCTGCCGGGCATCGTGCCCGTACGCGGCAACGGCACCACGTCCGGCCGCGACTGGATGGGGCTTCGAACGACCGGCGACAGCATCCTGAAATCGGTCAGCCGCGTGCCGCTTTTCACCGGGTTCTTCGGCCTGGGGCTGCTTCTCTTCGCGCTCGGCGCGATGTGGTACCGCGAAGGGCGGTAGCCTAAACCCGCTCCATCGCCAGCGCGATACCCTGCCCGACGCCGATGCACATCGTTGCCAGCGCCCGCTTGGCGCCGCGTTCCTTAAGCTCCAGGGCAGCCGTTCCCGAAATCCGCGCACCGGACATGCCGAGCGGGTGGCCAAGTGCAATTGCACCGCCATTCGGATTCACATGCTCCGCGCCCTCGGCAATACCGAGTTCGCGGAGCACAGCAATGCCCTGGGAGGCAAAAGCTTCGTTGAGTTCGACAACATCGAAATCCGTCGGCTTGATACCGAGGCGGGCACAGAGCTTCTTTGTGGCCGGTGCAGGGCCGATACCCATGATGCGTGGCGCAACGCCCGCAGTCGCCCCGCCGAGAACGCGTACGATCGGCGTCAATCCGTATTTCTTCGCGGCCGCTTCGGAAGCGACGATCAAAGCCGCCGCGCCATCGTTGACGCCGGATGCGTTGCCGGCTGTCACCGTGCCACCTTCCTTCTTGAAGGGCGTTCCAAGCTTGGCGAGCGCTTCGATGGTCGTGCCTGCGCGCGGATGCTCATCCTTGTCGACGACAATCGGATCGCCCTTGCGCTGCGGGATCGTGACCGGTGTAATCTCTTTTGCCAGCCGGCCGTTCTCCTGCGCCGCCACTGCCTTGGCCTGGCTGCGCACGGCAAATGCGTCCTGGTCGGCACGGCTGACCTTGAACTCCTCGGCGACATTCTCGCCGGTCTCCGGCATGGAATCGACGCCATATTGCTTTTTCATCAGCGGATTGATGAACCGCCAGCCGATGGTGGTGTCGTAAATCTCCGCATTGCGCGAAAAGGCGGTGTCGGCCTTCGGCATCACGAAGGGCGCACGGCTCATGGATTCCACACCGCCCACAACGACGATCTCGGCTTCCCCTGCCTTGATGGCGCGGGCCGCGATGGTCAGCGCGTCCATGCCAGATCCGCAGAGCCGGTTCACCGTGGCGCCGGGAATTGCCTCCGGCAGCCCGGCCAGAAGCAGCGCCATGCGCGCCACGTTGCGATTGTCCTCGCCCGCCTGGTTCGCGCAGCCGAAGATCACATCGTCCACGGCCTCCCAGTCCACACCGCCGTTGCGCGCCTTCAGCGCAGCAAGCGGAATGGCGGCAAGGTCGTCCGCGCGCACCGACGACAAAGCGCCGCCGAAGCGCCCGATTGGGGTGCGGATGTAGTCGCAGATAAAGGCTTCGGCCATTTCAGAGCTCCGGTACGTTGAGGTCGCGCGGCTTACCGTTGACGACGATTTCTGCTTCGGTGACGGCCTGCAGTTCGTCGAGGCTCATCGAGGGCAGCTTTTCCCGCAGGACGAAACGTTTGTCGAGAATGTCGAACACCGCCAGGCTGGTATAGACAGTGGTCACGCAGCCCACGCCTGTCAGCGGCAGCGTGCAGGATTTGAGCAGTTTCGGCTGCCCCTTCTTGGTGACATGGTCGGTAACGACCCAGATCTGCTTTGCACCGTGCACGAGGTCCATCGCACCGCCGACGGCCGGCACCGAGCCCGGCCCCGTGCTCCAGTTTGCGAGATCCCCGGTTTCGGCGATCTGGTAGGCGCCAAGCACCGCAACGTCGAGATGGCCGCCGCGCACCATAGCGAAACTGTCGGCATGATGAAAAAAGGCAGCACCCGCATTCAGCGTGATCGCCTTTTTCCCGGCGTTGATCAGATCCCAGTCTTCCTCACCTACGGGCGGCGCTTCACCGAAATCCAGCACGCCGTTCTCGGTATGATAAATGACCTCGCGGCCCTCGGGCTTGAACTTCGCGATCATCTCGGGAAAGCCGATGCCAAGATTGACATAGGAGCCATCGGGCAGATCCTGCGCGGCGCGCCAGGCGATCTGGGCGTTGGTGAGCTTCGATGCCATCAGCTTGCCTCCGCGCGCAGCAGCGCTTCTTCCTGTTGAGGGTCGGTTACCTCGACCACGCGGTTCACGAAGATGCCGGGCGTGATGATGTGTTCCGGATCGATCCCGCCCGTCGCTACCACCTGCCGTGCCTGAACGATCGTCACCTTCGCGGCGGCGGCCATCAGCGGCGAAAAGTTCCGTGCCGCTTTGCGGTAGGTCAGATTGCCTTTGCGGTCGGCGAGTTCCGCCTTGATGAGCGCGACATCGGCTTTCAGCCAGCGTTCCTGCACATAGGACTTGCCGTCGAACTCTGCGACGGGTTTGCCCTCGGCGAGCTGCGTGCCAAAGGTTGCGGGCGTATAGAATGCGGGAATTCCCGCTCCGCCGGCGCGAATACGTTCTGCCAATGTACCCTGGGGCACAAGCTCTAGCCCGATCTCGCCGGCCAGATACCTGTCCGTGAATGCGCGAGGATCCGAGGATCGCGGGAACGAACAGATCATTTTGGCGACCATGCCGGCATTGATCATCGCGGCGATACCGATGCCGCCATTGCCGGCATTGTTGTTCACCACCGTGAGACCGCCTGGCGTCCCCGTCGTTTTGTAGCGGTCGACCAGCGCGTGGATCAGCTCGATCGGCGCACCCGACCCGCCGAACCCGCCAATCATGACAGTCATGCCGTCTTCAATGTCGGAAATCGCGTCCGCCATGCCTGGGTAGATCTTGTCCACCGTCACCTCACCGCGTATTCAAAAAGTTCGCATTGCGAACAAAAGTATTCTATGTGATATTATTAGAATGACTGGACCGGACGAGTCAATCGCGCCCGAGGCGCGGGATATTGTCGGCTCGCTCGAGCGCGGCCTCGGTGTGTTGGAAATTCTCGCCGCACATCCTGCGGGGCTGACACTCACCGAAACCGCCGGAAAAGCGGGCCTGACCCGCGCCGGTGCACGCCGTCTGCTGCTCACGCTTGTGGCCACCGGCCACGCCAGGCAGGAGGGCCGGCGCTTCATCCTGACCGCACGTCTGTTGTCGATCGCACGCGCATGGCTGAGCGAGGCCTCGCTGTGGGACTATGCGCACCCGTTCCTGCATGACGTCTCCGAAGCAACCGGCGAAAGTTGTTCCGCCGCAATCCTCGCTGGAACCGACGTTGTTTACGTCGCGCGCGTGCCCGGCCAGCGCATCATGAGTGTTGCGCTCCATGTCGGCACGCGGCTGCCGGCATGGTGCACATCGATGGGCAGGGTATTGCTTGCCGGCATGGATGCGGCCGCCCGGGCCCAGCTGATTGCGCAGACAAGGATCGTGCAAAACACGCCACGAACGCTGGTCGACCCCGACGCCATCGAAGCCGCCATCCTCGATGTGGCCCGGGAGGGCTATGCGATCGTGGAGGAAGAGCTGGAGCTTGGCCTGATCTCGATAGCTGTGCCGGTGCACGACCGTGCTGGCAAGGTGGTCGCTGCGATCAACGTCCCGGCCCAGGCCGGACGATACACATCCGCGGAATTGAAGGCGCGGACATTGCCGCATCTGCGGAAGGCCGCCGCGTCTATCGAAAACTATTTCGCGGTGCAGTAGCGCGGTCTGTCAGGAGTGTCGCGCGCGTGACCGCGTTTCAGTAGCGCGCTTTGTTCGCCAGTGATCTACTGAAGCCGAATCGAGACGGTCGTATGACAAGATCAGCCGAACAACTTGTCGGAGAATTCGAAACCGCCTGGCGGAACCGGGACGGCGCAGCCATGCGCGCGCTCTGGCACCCCGATGGCAAGCTTTACACACCGATTGTCGACCGCGCGGTCTCGCCTCACGAGCTTCCCAGGCTTGTATCGCTGCAAGTCAGGATGTCGCCGGATCTGGAATGGAGCCTGCTTGGATGGGCCGTGGCCGGTGACGTCGTCTACGTCGAATGGCAGACATCGCAGTCCATCTACGGCCGATCGATCGAATGGCGCGGCATGGATCGCTTCGTGCTCAACGGCAAAGGTCAGATTCTTGAAGAACGGGTATTTGCCGATACCGCCCCGTTCCGCATAGTCGCGAACGAGGCATTGAGGGACAGTGCGATTGCCGCGGCGCGCAACGGGGTATCGCCGGATATCTTCATCCGGCTCTAACGATCAGCGGTTGTTGTCTTCCAGCGCCCGCTTGGCCGCTTGGCGATGATGGTCCTTGATATGCGGGCGGATGGCCGTGATTGCGGCGGTCAGCACCGCAAGATCGTCCGTGAACCCGAACGCAACCAGAAAGTCGGGGATAAGGTCAGTCGGCAGCACGAAATAGGCCAGTGAGGCGAGCAGGATACCCCGCGCGCGCGTCGGCGTTTCGGTGTCGAGCGCGCAATAGTAGGCAGCCACCACCTCATCCATAAACGGGATTTGCCGCACGGCCCGTTTTACGGTGCGCCAGAATTTCGAGCGCACGCGCTCCTCCCGCCAGCGCGTTTCCTCCGCGCTCACCGGAGCCAGAACTGCGCCGATCGTGACGTGGTCGAGCTGTTCGGTCATCTGTTTCAGATGGGCATCGGCGTTGCCGATTTCAATCGGCTCACCGGCTGCCCGCGAGCTTGTCCATCATAAGGGCGAGCTTGAAGTCGAGCTCGCTCAGCCCGTCCACGTCATGCGTGTTGAGTTTTACGTCGACGGTTTTGTAGACATTCGCCCATTCAGGATGGTGATTGAGCTTTTCGGCCTCCATCGCCACCTGCGTCATGAAGCCGAACGCCCGGTTGAAGTCTGCGAAGGTGAAGCGGCGGCTGATCGAACGCAGGTCGCCGGCGAGGTTCCAATCCGGCAGATCCTTCATGCCCTGCCGGATTTCTGCTTCTTCAAATCTTCTTGGCGCCATATCTGCCTCCTGTTGCCCGTAGGTGTCGGCCCGGATATGCAGGCCGCATGCCCGCACAGCCCAGCCGCATCCTTTTCGTCTGCCTTGGCAATATCTGCCGTTCGCCGCTTGCGGAAGGCATTTTCCTTTCAGTTGCCGCGACGGTGGGCGCCGACAACCGGTTCGCGATCGATTCAGCCGGCACCGGCGCCTGGCATGCGGGCAGCCCGCCCGACCCGCGCTCGATACAGGTGGCAGCCCGCCATGGAATCGATATTTCCGCCCAGCGCGCCCGCGCGGTCAGCGCTGCCGATTTCGAAAACTTCGACCTGCTCCTTGGCATGGACAGGTCCAATGTCGAGACGCTGATCGGTCGCTCGACGGCCCGGGCCGAACACAAGGTGCATCTGTTTCTGGAATATGCCGGCATCGGACACCGGGATGTACCCGACCCCTATTATGGCGGCGCGGATGGCTTCGAAACGGTCTACCGCATACTCCATGAGGCATCCGAGGCGCTGGCCTCGAAACTGGGGGCGCGCGACGTGTCCGCGCCCATCAGCGGCCAGGCCTCTTCGATCACATAGGGGCCGCCGCCCACCGATGCGCGCGAAGACATCAGCACGAACCGCCCCACACGGAACGGCATAGTTGCGAAGTTGCCGCGCGCCGACAGATAGTTGGCAACGTCGACAGGGCTCGTATTGCGAAGCCGCGCCAGCGTGACGTGCGGGCTGAACTTGCGTGGGTCCGCCGGCAGCCCGAGCCGCTGGCAGATGCGCTCGATTTCCGCCTGCAGCGCATGCATGTCCGCAGATGCCGACGCGCCGGCCCAGATCGAATGCGGTTTCTTGCCACCGAAGGCGCCGACGCCGCTCAAGGTGAGCGTGAAGTCGGGTCGGCGCACGCGGTCGAGCGCGTTTGCCACCTCATCGGCGACATGGCCTTCAATGTCGCCGAAGAAACGCAATGTCAGATGGTAGTTTTCGACGTCGATCCAGCGCGCGCCCGGCAAACCGCCCCTCAGGAGCGAAAGCGACATCGCGGCATCGCGCGGAATTTCGAGGGCGGTGAACAGACGCGGCATGAAATACCTCCTCGAATCGACTGCTTGAGGGCAAGCGAATCATCGAATGGCCGCCCGGGCAAGGTTTTTTCTTTCAAGGCACATGCCACCGCCGCCGCGCCCACAGTCATTTCTTCAGCTGCGCTTCGACAAGCGGCAGTATGCCCTCCACAATCCTGTCCACCCCGTCGGCATTCGGGTGCATGCCGTCGCCAAGCAGAAGCTGCGGCTGCGCCGCAACGCCATCGAGGAAGAACGGATAGAACGGCAGGCCGTATTCGTTCGCCAGCTCCGGATAGATCGGATTGAACGCCTCTGCATAATCCGGCCCCAGATTTGGGGCCGCGAGCATGCCCACCAAGAGAACATCGATCTCACGATCCCGCAGTTTCGTGATCATTTCGTCCAGATTGGAGCGGGTGATCGACGGCGCAATCCCGCGCAGCATGTCATTGGCGCCGAGCTCCAAAATCACCAGGTCGGTATCATCGGGCACCGACCAGTCGAGGCGCTGCAGGCCGCCGGTAGACGTATCGCCTGACACGCCGGCACCTGAGATCACGACATCGTGACCTTTCTGCTGCAAGGACTGTTCAAGCTTTTCGGGGAAAGACTCTCCCGGCGAAAGGCCGTAACCGGCCATCAGACTGTCGCCAAACGCGACGATTTTGGCCGGCTCAGCCGAATTCGCGGCCGAATACGCCAGAACCGGCAGCATTGCTGCAAAAAACAGGATGGCGAGACGTTTGAACATGTTCGATTTCAACCCATATGATGCGGACCCGCGAATTGCATATAGGACGATTTCTCCGTGACTGAACCCGTCATTCAGCTCGATCAGGTGTCTCTCACGCTTGGTCAGGGCGCTTCATCCGTCCACGTGCTCAAGGGCATCAGTCTCACTGCCGAATACGGCGAAACGATCGGCATTGTCGGACCGTCTGGTTCGGGCAAGTCGACACTGCTGATGGTGCTTGCCGGACTGGAACGGGTCGATTCGGGAACCGTACGCATTGCCGGCAATCTGCTCAACGACCGGAGCGAGGACGAGGTGGCGGCCTTTCGCGGACGCAATGTCGGCATCGTCTTCCAGTCGTTCCACCTCATTCCCAATATGACTGCGCTCGAAAACGTCGCTGTTCCTCTGGAACTCGCCGGCAAGGCTGATGCTTTCGCTGCCGCCGAACGCGAACTGGCTGCCGTGGGTCTTGCCGACCGCGTCACGCATTACCCCTCCGAACTCTCGGGCGGCGAACAGCAGCGGGTGGCAATCGCGCGCGCGCTGGCGCCCTCGCCCAAGATACTCATCGCCGACGAGCCGACCGGCAATCTCGACCAGTCGACCGGCCGCCAGATCGCCGATCTGCTGTTTGCGAAAGCGCGGGAACGCACCATGACGCTGGTGCTGGTCACCCACGACCCGACGCTTGCCGACCGCTGCAGCCGCCAGGTCGCCATGCGCTCGGGCAGGATCGAGGCCGGCGTTTCGTCCCCCTCGCTGGCGGCATCCGCCTGACATGCGAACGACCTTTTGCACGATCCGCCTCCGCGCCGCCGGCAATCTCCCGCTGACGAGGGACAAGCATAGCCATCCGATGCGTTTCCGGAGGCCGCATTAGTGACTTTCTCCCGCACGCTCGCCCTTGCCGTCCGCTTCTCGTTGCGCGAAATGCGCAGCGGCCTCTCGGGCTTTCTCATCTTCGTCACCTGCATCGCGCTCGGCGTCGGCGCCATCGGCGGCGTAAACTCCGTCGCTCAGGCGATCACCGGCGCGGTCGTCGGCCAGGGCCAGGTATTGCTTGGCGGCGACATGCGGTTCGAGCTCGTTCACCGGGAGACAACGCCCGAAGAACAGTCTTTCCTTGAAAGCAAGGGCGCGGTCGCCGTCAACGCCAACATGCGATCGATGGTACGGCTCACCGACGCATCCGACCAGACGCTGGTCGAACTGAAGGCGGTCGACAACGCCTACCCGCTCTATGGCGGCTTCGAGACGGAACCGGCTATGCCGGTGGAAGAGCTGTTCGCGCTGCGCGACGGCGCATATGGCGCGGCCGGCGCCGACCTTCTGTTCCAGCGGCTTGGCCTTTCGCTCGGCGACCGCATAGTGCTCGGCGGCCGTGAGTTCGAATTGCGTGCCAGCATCGTCTCGGAACCCGACGCCATCTCCGACGGCTTCGGTTTTGCACCCCGCATGATGGTTTCGCTGGAAGGGCTCCGCGCCGCGGGATTGCTGCAGCCGGGAAGCCTTGTCGAATTCGGCTATAAGCTCAAACTGCCCGACGGTACGACAGACGCCGACATCGAGGCGATCCGCACAGAGGCCGGCGAGCGGCTGCCCGAAGCGGGCTGGAGCATCCGCGCCCGCACAAACGCCGCGCCGTCGCTCGCCAGCAATGTGGCACGCTTTTCGCAATTTCTGACTTTGGTCGGCCTGACCGCGCTGGTGGTCGGTGGCGTCGGCGTGGCCAATGCCGTACGCGCTTATCTCGACAGCAAACGCGGCGTCATCGCCACGCTGAAGAGCCTCGGCGGTTCCGGTGGTTTCGTCTTCACGGTCTACCTTGTGCAGATCATGATGATCGCGTTGATCGGCATCGCCGCCGGTGTAGCGATCGGTGCCGCGATGCCGTTTCTGGCAGTGGCGTTCCTCTCCGGATTTCTGCCCCTGCCGGCCGAAGCCGGCTTCTACCCGGCAGCACTCTCCGTCGGCGTCCTTTTCGGCCTCATGGTCACGCTCGTGTTCGCGCTGATGCCGCTCGGCCGCGCGCGCGACGTGCCGGCAACGGCGCTGTTCCGCGAAAAGGGCATCGACGCACGCGGCCGTCCCCGCACCATCTATGTTGCAGCCTCTGTCACGATAGCAGCGCTTCTTTCCGCGTTCGCGATCTGGTGGTCGAGCGAACGAACCATTGCCGTCATCTTCATCGGCGGCATGGCATTTGCGTTTATGGTACTGCGTGCCGTGGCTGTCGCGCTTCAGGATATTGCGCGCCGCAGCCCGCGGGTACGCTCCACCGCGCTCAGGCTGGCCATCGGCAACATCCACCGGCCGGGAGCGCTGACGCCGTCCGTGGTCCTGTCCCTTGGCCTCGGCCTCACTTTGCTGGTCACGCTCGCACTTATCGACGGCAATCTGCGCAGCCAGATTTCCGGCAATCTGGCCCAGCAGGCGCCCAACTTCTTCTTCGTCGATATTCCAAGCACCGAGATCGACGCCTTCAGCGAACTTGTCGCCGAGCAGTCCCCATCCGGTACGCTCAACAAGGTGCCGATGCTGCGCGGCCGGATCATGGCGCTCAACGATGTCGATGTGCGCAAGATGGAAATGCCGCCCGAGGGGGCCTGGGTGCTCCGCGGCGACCGCGGTATCACCTATTCCGAGACCACCCCCGCCAATGCCACGCTGACGCAGGGCGAATGGTGGCCTGCCGACTATTCCGGCGAGCCGCTCGTTTCCTTCTCGGCCGAGGAAGCCGGCGAGATCGGGCTCAAGATCGGCGATACGGTCACCGTCAACGTGCTCGGCCGCAACATCACCGCGCGCATTTCCAATCTTCGCCAGGTGGAATGGGAATCGATGGGCATCAATTTCGTCATGGTCTTTTCGCCCAACACATTCGCCGGGGCCCCGCATTCCTGGCTGGCGACTTTGAGCGACGACGACGCTGGCGTGGACGAGGATGCGCGGTTGCTCAACGCCGTCACCCGCGCCTTCCCGGCCGTCACAAGCGTGCGGGTGAAAGATGCGCTGGACATCGTCAACGGACTGGTCGCCCAGCTCGCGACAGCCATTCGCGCCGCCGCAGCGGTGGCGCTCATCGCGTCCGTGCTGGTGCTGTCGGGCGCGCTCGCGGCCGGCAACCGGGCCCGCATCCACGACGCCGTGGTGCTGAAGACGCTCGGCGCGACACGCCGCACTCTGATCTCGGCGTTCTCGCTCGAATATCTGATCATCGGCCTGTCCACCGCCGTCTTTGCGCTTTTCGCCGGCGGGGTTGCGGCCTGGTATGTGGTTTCGCAGATCATGACCCTGCCGTCCTCCTTCCTGCCGGAAGTCGCCATTTCCACCATCGTGATAGCGCTGGTCCTGACGGTCGGTTTCGGCCTCGCGGGCACGTGGCGAGTTCTCGGACACAAGGCCGCCCCGGTGCTGCGCAATCTGTAGTTCCGCCATTGTGTAAGGTTAACAAGAGCTTGCGCGGGCTTCACGGAATGTGAATTTGCGCAACAAACCTGCAAAATAAAGCGCTTCGCGCGGCTTGCGGGACTTGTCCTGAACACAAAGAACACACATATTCCGCTCAGGCATGCTGGAGTCCCGCCAGCGGCGCCTGGGCGTATGTCTGAAATGCGCCCCGACTCCCGACGGGACGGAGCAACTAGAGGAATCACATGGCTGACCTTCGCAATTATCAGGCACGCACGGCATCTGTAGGAAGCCGCGCGGACGCCTCAATAGACGAGGGCCTGCGCTCATATATGCTCAGGGTCTACAACCTGATGGCGCTGGGTCTCGCAATCACCGGCGTGGCCGCGCTCGGCACCGTGTCACTCGCAACGACAGGTGACCCGGCTTCGGCAGTCGCCACGCTCGGAAACGGCAAGATGCTTACCCAGTTCGGCGCCGTAATTTACGGTTCGCCGCTGCGCTGGGTGGTAATGCTGGCGCCGCTGGCGCTGGTCTTCTTCCTGTCTTTCCGCGTTCACAAGATGAGCGTGTCAGCAGCTCAGACGACCTTCTGGGTCTACGCCGCGCTTGTCGGCATGTCGCTGTCCTCGATCTTCCTGGTCTTTACGACCGGTTCGATCGTGCAGACCTTCTTCATCACCGCGGCTTCCTTCGGCGCCTTGTCGCTGTGGGGTTACACGACCAAGCGCGACCTGACCGGAATGGGATCGTTCCTGTTCATGGGTCTGATCGGCCTGATCATCGCCATGGTGGTGAACATCTTCCTCGCCTCGCCCGCGCTGCAGTTTGCGATCTCGGGCATCGGCGTGCTGATCTTCGCAGGCCTCACCGCCTACGACACCCAGCAGATCAAGGAGATGTATTACGAGGGTGATGGCGCTGTTGTTGCCGGCCGCAAGGCGATCATGGGCGCGCTGCGGCTCTACCTCGACTTCATCAACCTGTTCATGTTCCTGCTGCAGTTCCTGGGCAACCGCGAATAGCAGCGAACTGACGGACCAAACGAAAGGGCGCCGCGAGGCGCCCTTTTTGTTAACGGGCTTGCCGCCACGCTGCCAGCCGGAGTTGGATTTGAGGAGCACACCACATGCTGCGATATCTGACGCTGGTCATTCCGCTCGGACTTTCTTGCCTCGCCGGCTTGTCCGCGCCTTCATTTGCCCAAACGCCCCGGGTGCTGTGCCCCGAGGGACAAGAGCTTGATCCCTACGAGATTTGGAAGTCAGTCGACACCGAAGACGAGGCAAAAGCGTTTCTGCGAACCGAGTACAGTCGGTTTCCGGCCCCTATGGAATTCGCGACCTGACTAAGCGGAGCACGCAAAACGAACAAAGTTTGGCGCACCCGCGCAGGCCCGCCGCAGGAGCGGCGGAATGGCCGTGAGCGTAACCAACTCCCCTAGAAGTTCAGCGACACGTCCCTATGCGAGGCGTTGCAGCTCGCTACATAGAGCGCCTGTTCGCGCGGGAAGCGCGGCAGCTGCCTGAGGCCGATATTTGTCCTAATGGCGTCCTCATATGCGCCAAGCGTCGGCAGTAGCTCGGCCGCCGCGGGCTTGCGCCACGCGAGTTCCTCATCGGCAGCGGCAATCGCTTCGTTCACTCCGTCAGCCGCGGCCTGCCTGTCAGCGTTGTCGCCCTCCAGAGCACGCCTGGCATCTCCGAGGCCCGACCGGACATCGCTCGCACCGTCGATCGCGTCGGTTTCGGACTGCAGTTCGGAAAGTTGGCCGGCAAGATCGGCCGGCTCAGCGCTGTCAAGCTGGCCCTGCAGCTCCACAATGCGGGCGCGCAGTGCCTCGAGCGCTTCGGCGCTCCGCAGCAATACCACCGCGTCGGATACAGGCCGGTAGGCATTGTCGGCGGCGCGCCGATAATTGTTGCCGGCCTGTGTTTCGGCGCGCGTGAGTTTTGCGAACTCTTCGTGCACGGCTTCCCACTCGTCCGGTATCTGGGCGAGCAGCTCGTCCTTTTCGGCCACCAGTATCTCAAGGCGGACGGCAAGCCGCTCGCGCCGCTCGACGATCTCCGGATCGTCGCCGCGCAGGCGCGAGATGCGCGTTTCGAGCTCGCCGATTTCCCTTTCGTGGCGGTTCACATCACGCTCGACGCTACGAACTGCCGTGTGGAGCGGACGGTACGGGGGTGTCGCCGCAATAACCGCCTGCTCGGCCGTGCGAACGTCGCCAATCAGACCGAAGACACTGCCTGCATTCTCGAAACTCTCGGTGAGACGTCCGCGGAAGCGTTCAGGCAGCACACTCAGATCGGCTGACTGGGCGCTCGCCAGGAGACCGCGAATCCGGTCGCCGTCTTTGTCCAGCGTTTCGAACACGTACCGGTCGACGCAATATTGCAGCGCCGGATTGCGCGGCGGCGGCGAGGTCTCTGAAAGCAGAGCCACTCGGTTCGGCAGGTAGTTCACCAGCGGCGGCGCGTAGGCGACGATTACCAGCGCAACCAGCTGAAGCAGAATGAACGCGATCACGCCGCGATAGATCTGGATCGTCTTCACGATCGCCGGCGCGACGCCCCGCAGATAGAAAAGCGCGAAGCCGAACGGCGGTGTCAAGAACGAGGTCTGGATGTTGAGGCCGATCATCACGCCGAGCCAAACCGCGGTTACGTTTGCTCCCGGGTCGGCAAGCAGGATCGGCGCTACGATCGGCACCACGACCACGGCAATCTCGATGAAGTCGAGAAAGAAGCCGAGGATAAAGATGACCACCATGACAATGAAGAATTGCGCCCAGAATCCCCCCGGCATTCCGGTCAGGAATTCACGCACAAGTTCCTCGCCCCCGAACGAACGGAAGGCGGCCGTCAGCATCGCGGCGCCGAGCAGGATGATGAAAACCAGAGATGTGGTCTTCGCAGTTTCCACCATCACGCCATACATGGTGTTGTCGATGCGGATTGCCCTCAGGCCGCTCCATGCCAGGGCCAAGACGAGCAGCCCGAGCGCCAGCGCCATAAGTACGACGCCGGTCATGTCTCGGCTGGTTTCGATCGCTTTCACGTTGACATCGAACTGGGTGCGAATGAGCCCCATCATCACCAGCGAGAAAATCGCGATCAGCGCAGGCAGGTAGGGCCGCAAACCTTTCCCGTCGTGCAGTTTGTAGCCGGCCATGATCAGTGCGCCCGCGGCGCCGATCGCGCCTGCCTGGTTGACCGTTGCGATGCCGGCAATGATGGAACCCAGCACGATGAAAATGAGCGCCAGCGGCGGCACCAGGGCCAGAAGCACGCGGCCGGCGAAGCCGGCGTCATACTTGCCCTCATAGGGCACCGCGGGGGCTGCTTTCGGGTTGATCAGCGCCCGCACCAGAATGAAGATCATGTAAAGCACGACCAGCACCAGACCCGGCAGAAACGCGCCCAGAAACATCTCGCCTGCGCTCGTTGGCGCAACGTTGAAGACGCTCGGCATTGTCAGTTCGCCGGTCGCCTGCTTGTAAAGCGCGGTGCGCGCGGTACCCGCCTGATCGGAAGCGCTCGCCAGCTGGTCGGCAAGGATGATCAGCACGATCGAAGGCGGTATGATTTGGCCCAGGGTACCGGATGCCGCGATGGTGCCGGTTGCCAATGGCTGCGAATAATTGTTGCGCAGCATGGCAGGCAGCGAAATCAGGCCCATCGCCACCACGGTCGCGCCGACGATGCCGGTTGTGGCGGCCAGAAGCGCGCCGACAAACACGACCGAAATGCCGAGCCCGCCGGGAATCGGGCCGAACAGCTGCGCCATGGCGATCAGCAGATCTTCAGCGATGCGGGAACGCTGCAGCATGATGCCCATGAACACGAACAGCGGGATGGCTATGAGCGTATCTCGTTCAGGTTCCCAATAGATGCCGCGCAGATTGGTAACGCCGGCCGACAGCCATTGCCCCGGCCCGCCCTGCGCGAAATAGGCGTCGACATTGCCTGCAAACAGATAACCGCAGATAGCGGCTATCAGAACCGAAAGGATCGCCGACCCTGGCAGCGCAAACGCAACGGGATAACCCGACGCCAGCGCCCCAGCCATGAGCAGAACGAGAACGAGAAGAAAGAGAAGTTCCATATTGCCTGCCCGACACCAAGCCCTAGCTTGCGTGCGCCCCCTCGTGTTCGACATGACCCGGGTCATCACGCCAGTCGGCCAACCCGGCGAACATGGCGGAGACAAACTGGATCATCATCGAGACTGCAAATATGCCGAGGAACGCCGCCATAAGATATTTCACGAACATTCCGAACGCTGCCGACTGCGTCACCTCGAAGTTGAATACGGGAGCGTTGATAATCGAAGCGGTGCTGCCCATGCCCACAATGAGGATTGTCCAGCAGAACACGATGCCCATCGAAATGGAGCCGATAGCGTTGACCGCACCCTTCGTTCGCGATGCGAAAGACGCATAGAAGACGTCCACTCGAACATGGCCTTCCTCCAGCAGCGTGTACGCGCTGGCGAACAGGAACAGCGCCCCGTACCAGAAGCGCACGAGATCGGCCATGAACGGCTGTTCGTATGAAAACAGGAACCGCGAGAACACGATCATTAGCTCGGCGACCACGATAAGCAGTGCGAGCCAGGTGAAGCCCAAAGTGCGTGTGAACATCGCCACAAGCAGGCTGAGCAGGATCAGCGGCACATGTACATAGACGCCGCGATAAGCCGGCAGCCCGAGGCTGCGGTTCATTTCGGTGCCGAGCATCTGCTCCAGGAAGCCTTCGACCCGCAGGAAGGTGATGGTCACGTCGGCGACGCCGACGATCAGAACCATCCAGAACGCCCAGCGTATGAAGAACGTATTTATGTTGGAAACACGATCGGCTTCGTCGCGCAAAGCGACGTCGCGGCGCGAAAACGCAAACACGGCGCCTACAACGACAGCCCCGGCGTAAAGCCCGAACTGCACCCATGCCAGCCCGCCGGTCGCCGGCGAGAAAAATGCCGTGCCCGGCCAGTCGAACGCATTCACGAGAAAATTGTTGGCCAGAAACGCGGCCAGAACGGCCAAGTTCACCCAGCCGAAAATCAGAATAAGGCTGCTGAGGCCCGATGGCCGCGGAGCGGCCCCGCTCTCATCGACGGTCATCCCCTCTTACCCCATTTGCAGCAGGGACGGGGCTTTCACCCCGTCCCCGACAAGCGAGCTTCGTCCGAAGGCGGCTTAGTTCATGCCCAGGACTTTGTTGCGCTTCTGCACATAGGCCATGTCGGAGATCGAGGTCCAAGCACCGATCTCGGCGCGCGCTTTTTCGACCGAAGTCATGATACGCGCGGCCAGATCGCTGTGAGCCTTGGATTCTTCGAGCACTTCCTGCGCCGCCGAACCGAAGGCGGCGTAGACATCGTCGTTGAACTCCTTGAGCTCAACGCCGTGCTCGTTGATCAGCCGGTTGAGATATGCACCGTTATTGGCGTTGGTTTCGGCCAGCGTACGCTGGTTCTCTTCCGTACAGGCAGCCTTGATGATCTCCTGATCATTCTTCGAAAGGCTGGTGAACCAGGACTTGTTCGCACCCAGGGTAAGCTGTGCGCCCGGCTCGTGCATGCCCGGCCAGTAATAGAACTTGGCCGCCTCGTAGAGCTTGAGGAAGTAGTCGTTGAACGGGCCGACCCACTCGGTCGCATCGATGGCGCCCGAAACGAGGTTTTCGTAGATCTGGCCGCCCGGCAGCGAAACCGTGGAGGCGCCGAGTTTCGTGAGCACCTGGCCGCCCTGGCCCGGAATGCGCATCTTCAGGCCCTTGAGGTCGTCGGCGGAGTTGATCTCCTTGTTGAACCAGCCGCCCATCTGCACGCCGGTATTGCCGGCTGCCATCGGCTGGATACCGAACTCGTCGCCAAGCTCGTCCCAAAGTTCCTGGCCACCCGCATATTTGCACCATGCGTCGATTTCGGTCGCTGTCAGGCCGAACGGAATTGCGGTGAACGCCGCCCAGCCGGCGTGCTTACCGATCCAGTAGTAGTCGGCGCCGATATAGGCCTGCGCATTGCCGGAAGCGACTTCGTCGAAGGAGTCGAATGCGCCGACGCGCTCGCCGGCGGCAAAGTACTGCACATTCACGCGACCGTCGGTCAGCTCGGTAATGCGCGCCGAAAGGCGCTGCGCCGGCAGGCCAAGGCCCGGAAAGTCGCGCGGCCAGGTCGAGACGATGACCATATCGGTCGAGCTCTGCGCGATAGCCGGTGCGGCGAGCGTGGTTGCTGCCGCTGCCCCGGCACCGGCAAGACCCGCCTTTTTAATAAATGAACGACGATCCATAGAAATTCCTCCCATTGGTACTCACGAATCCCGTGATCGCCCGCAGTTTCCCCGCGTGACAATCTGATGAGACAATACACGGTGGTTTGCCCAAGTCCAGCATCCACGCCAGCTATTGGGCGCCGTATGGTATTTTTACCTACATGCATGGTAAACTGCATAAAAAACCGGCACTTGCGCCACTTGGCCCAATTCAGGCCCGTGTCTGCCTCTAGGCCTGTCGAACGGCATTGAAATCTAAACCCAATTGCAAGCCGCGGAGCACACAGGAATGACCCAGCCACTGGTCGCCGTCACCGCAGACAGGCGCATGTTCGACAACTACAGCTGGCATGCGACGCCCGAACAATATCTCGAGGCACTTGTCGCCGCGGCCGGCGTCGTGCCTGTGATTGTGCCGTCGATGGGCGACCGGATCGACCTCGATGCGCTTCTTGAGAACGTCGACGGCGTGCTCGTCACGGGTGCGAAATCGAACGTCCATCCGTCGCACTATGGTGGTGAGGCGAGCGAAGAAAACGGCCCTTACGACCCGGAACGCGATGCAACGACTCTGCCACTGATTCGCAAGTCGATTGATGCCGGCGTGCCGCTGCTGGCGATTTGCCGCGGGATCCAGGAACTGAACGTGGCGCTGGGCGGGTCGCTGGCCACCGAGATCCAGAGTTTGGAGGGCCGCATGGACCACCGCGGCGCGGACACCGGCGATCGCGACGAGCGTTTCGCCCTGAAACACACAGTGCGGATAGCCGAAGGATCATGCCTGGCCGAAATCTATGGTGCTGGAGACATCACCGTAAATTCGGTTCATCGCCAGGCAGCCGGCCGGCTCGGCGCCAATCTCGCCGTCGAAGCCGTCGCGCCCGACGGCACCGTAGAGGCCGTGTCCGTTAAGGGTGCGCCTGCATTTGCGGTTGGTGTGCAATGGCACCCGGAGTACTGGGTGCACAGCGACGATAGTTCTGCAAAGATATTTGCCGCCTTCGGGGCCGCTGTCAGGGAACACCGTCTCAAGCGGCGCCCGTTTGCGACCGCAGCCGAGTAGCTGCTCAGTACTCGCCGTCCGAAAGCGAAAACAGCGGCACTCCGGGACCGAAGGCTTCGTATGCCGCACCGTCCCCTGCAGCAAACTGAAGCAACACCGAGCCGTTTGTGGAGACAAACTCCACCGATCCGTCCGCCTGATCGCGCCAGAAGCGCAGGCCTGCATAGTCGCCAAGGCTCTCCTGACAACCGTCCATAACCAGTTCCGCCTGAGTGTCTCCCGCTGCGGCGCCCCTTCGCAACGTGCATCCTGTCGGCTGCCCGGCGCGGAAAAGCGAATACGCACCTGCGGTTGCGCCTGGCGCGGCCAGAACCTGTGTCGGCTGTCCGGGTTGGGGAAACATGTATGCTGCCGCCGCGCCGGCAACCAGCAGGATCGCAGTTCCCGATTTGACAAGTCCCATGGCACGGCCCCCTCGAACGGTGCATCACCATTCTCAGGCGCCGGTTAAAGACACGTTAACCTGCTGATTTTGGATACTTATTCCTGCTTCAAGCCTGCCGTCTCGGGCACCGGCGTCAGGACCGTGCCTCGGTCGAACCACGACACCAGATTGTCGACAACCAGATTTGCCATGGCGCGCCGGGTATGCTGCGTGCTGGAGCCCACATGAGGCAGAAGACAAGCGTTGGGGAGCGCCAGCAGCGCCTCGGGAACGTTCGGTTCGTCTGCGAACACGTCAAGCCCGGCAGCCCGAATGGTCCCGGCCGAAAGGGCCTCGATGAGGGCTTGCTCGTCGACGGCGCTGCCACGGCCTATGTTGATGAACACGCCATCGGACCCAAGCGCCTCGAGAACCCCGGCATTTACCGCCCTGTCGGTCGCTGCGCCGCCCGGCACGACCGAGATGAGCGTGTCGACGGCAGCGGCCATATCCTTGAGGCTCGCGTGATAATGATACGCCACTCCTTCGACCGGTCTGCGGTTGTGGTAGCTCACCGCCAGGCCCATCGCTTCCAGCCGCCGCGCGATTGCCAATCCGATTCGCCCCAGGCCGAAAATCCCCGCATGCCGGCCGCGAAGCGTGGCCGCCGTCAGCGGGTAGGCACCGTCTTTTTTCCAGCGGCCGTCGCGCAGCCATTTCTCGGCTCGTGGCAGTTCGCGCACGGTGTTGATCAGCAGCCCGACCGCCGTATCCGCCACCTCTTCGCTCAGAACGTCGGGAGTGTTGGTGACCATCACATTCCGGGAGGCGCAGTAGGCCGCATCGACATGATCGTAGCCGACACCAAAACTCGAGACGATTTCGAGTGCCGGCAACGCGTCGACAAACGCAGCGTCCACGCGGGCCATCACCGCGGCACCGCGGATCGCCCGTCGTGTCGCTTCATCGAGTGCTGCAATCCCGCCCTTGCCGATCTCGATTGCGCGAAACTCGCGGCCAACGCGCACGCTGACATGCGGATGCGATTTTCCGGCAAGCAGAATGGCAATGTCGGATGTCTTGGCTGTCATCGGAATCGCGTCAGGTTCTCTCGACGGGCTTGCCCGTAGACTGCCGGATGTGGAGTTCGGGTTTGATCAACTGCTGCCTGGGTTCAAGTTCGGCACCGTTCAGCCGGTCGAGCAGGATGCGTGCGGCCAGCCGGCCCACTTCGCGTTGTCCGTTCCACACCGTGGTCAGCGCAGGTGTCGCGATCGCCGCCTCTTCAAGATCGTCGTAGCCGGTCACGGATATGTCGCGGCCGGCAACCAGCCCTGCCCGCGCAATGCCGTTCATGAGACCGATGGCAACAAGATCGTTCCAGCAGACAGCCGCTGTCGGCTTCTCCTCCAGCGCCAGGAAAGTGACGGCAGCCTCGAAACCTCCCTGCTTGGTGCGCGGTCCTGGAATGCGCATCGACGGCAGTACGTCCAGACCGGCCTTTTCCATCGCAGCGACATAACCCTGATATCGGTCGCGGCCGGTCGAGGTCTGGTCGGTGCCGCCGATCATGGCGATGCGCGTATGGCCAAGCGAAATCAGGTGATTGGTGGCAAGACCGATCCCGTAGGCGTCGTCGCCCCGAAATGCCGGCACCGCGGCACCCTCCACCGATCGCGCGATCAGCACCGCAGGCATACCGTTGTCCTCGGCCATCATGATGTCTTCGGGCGGCGTACCAATTGCCGGCGACATGATCACTCCGTCGGCGCCAAGCTGCAGCAGCGTATCGATGAAAGTGCGCTGCTTTTCGATCTGGTCGTAGTGATTGGATAGGAGAAATGTCTGCCGCGACCGGTCGAGCTCGGTTTCGATCGAGCGCAGGATTTCGGCATAAAACGGGTTCATGATGTCGTGAACGACAACCCCGACAATGCCCGAGCGCGACGTCCGCAAGCTGGCGGCCCGGCGGTTGTATATGTACCCGATCTCCCGCGCATGGGCTTTGATGCGGTCCCTGGTCGAATCCGCCACCAGCGGACTGTCCCGAAGCGCCAGTGAAACCGTCGCGGTCGAGACCCCCAGGCCCTCGGCAATCGTCGATAGCTTGATCTTCTGTGCCAGCGGCACCGCCTCCCGCACACTCTTAAAGTGTTTAATCGCCTTATGGCATCGCGCGCGCGCAAGTCAAAGTTTTTTCGCCCGTTCTCAGCTGCGCGTGCTTGCCCGCGCATCGGCATTCACACCGAGCTTGTGCTCGCGCCGTGCGATATAAACACCGCTTGCCACGATGACCGCCGCGCCGATCAGCACCCATATGTCCGGCAATTCGGCGAACACGAGCCAGCCGAGGATGATGGCCCATACCATCTGCAGATAGGAGAACGGTGCCAGCACGGTCGCGCGCGCAAGCCTGTTTGCCTGGATGAGAAGCAGATGACTCGTTGCACCCAGAATTCCGAGCATCAGCAAGACAATCGTGACCACCGGATCGTCGGGCAGCGCCGCGTGATACGGCACCACCGGCAGGAGCAGAACCACCGGCGCAACCCCGGAAAAGAAGATCATGCTCTGTGCGCTTTCCGTTGCGCTGAGACGCCGCGTCAGGATTGCATAGAACGAGTAGCTGAGCGTGCATGCAAACGCGAAAAGATGCCCGACGGAAATCGTTCCGATACTTGGGCGAACCACGATAAGCACGCCTGCGAAACCCACTGCGACGGCCAGCCAGCGCCGCCAGCCGGCCCACTCGCCGAGCAGCGGCCCCGCAAGGGCGGTAATGAAGACCGGCGCCGCAAAAAAGATCGAAATCATCTCAGCCAGCTGCAGCGTACGCACCGCGAAGAAGGTGAACACCGTGGCGCCGAACAGGCAAAATGCACGCAACAGCTGCATGAGGTAACTGTTGGGCCTGAACACGCCCGGGTTCGACCAGGCGCGAAAAAACAGCACCACCGCCACCACATGAACGGCATATCGGACCCACGCCATGAAGAGCGGGGCGACACCGGCTAGCGCGACATATTTTGCGCTCGCATCGAACGCGGAGAAAATGACGGACGCAAGAACGATAAGGCCAATCGCAAGAAGCGGCGTGGGCGATTCCGTGTGATCTGTACGAGGTATCATCGGGGACCGTTGGTGGAGGACGGTCTCCCTATTCTACCTTTTGTGCGCATGTCGCAATCGCGGCGCTCATTCGCCGTCGCTGTCATCCGTCTCGTCAGTTTCGATCTCGACGCTGGAAAGGTTGCTTTCCACACGGTTCAGGAACTTGACGAGCATTTTCTGCTCTTTTTTGTCGAGCCCCTTCATGGCCTGCTTCTCCGTCTTGCGGACCGATTTCTCGATCGAACGGATCGTCTCCCGGCCGGCGTCGGTGAGAAAAATATGCGCCTGCCGCGAATCGGTCTCGCTAGGCCGGCGCACAAGGAAACCCTGTGCCTGAAGCCGGTTGATCGTCTTGGTGATCGTGGGCGGCCTAACACCGAGCTTGTTTGCCAGCTTGCCCGGCGTCTGCCCGTCCTCATCGTTGAGAGCGAGCATGATCTGGTCCTGCCCCGCGTAAAGTCCCTGTTGCAGGAGCCGTGACGCAAGCATCGTTCGCGAAAGCCGCGCCGCGGACTGCAGCCTCGCGATCGTGGCGCCCTTTTCTGCCTTGGCCATGGTGCCTCCCTTGAAATCCATCGTTGTTGTTTGCGGCACTGAGCCGAGCAGTGGTACTTTCAGCCCGGTATTCGTTCAGCCGCACCCTCGCAAGCCGGCACTTTGCCGGCAACATGTATGTCCCTCATGCCAGAGTGATTTTTCATTTCTATGACAATGATTGCCGACGAACAGATTGCATCTGGCGAGATCGTTGTCCTGCCGCTCGGTGCGACCGAGCAGCACGGGCCGCATCTTCCTGCGGAAACCGACTGGATTATCGCCGAAGCCGTCGTGGCGCGCGCGGCGGCTGACTTTCCCGCGACACTGAAAATCTTGCCGGTCGAAAAAGCCGGCTACTCTATCGAACATGCGGATTTTCCAGCGACACGCAGCCTTGGTTTCGATGAAGCGGTCAACCGCTGGATCGCTGCCGGTGAGGCAGCTCACAAGCGCGGCGCTGCCAGATTCGTCATGCTCAACGCCCATGGTGGCAACTCGCCATTGATGACAATCGTGGCGACGGAACTGCGCGTGCGCTTCGGCATGCTCGCGGTAGCGACGAGCTGGACCCGCTTCGGTTATCCTGCAGACCTTGTGCCGGACGAGGTAAAAACACTCGATATCCACGGCGGCTTCATCGAGACGTCGGTCATGCTGGCGCTGCGGCCGGACCTCGTGGACATGGCGAGGGCCCGCAAGTTCCCCAACGCCCAAGCCCGCTTCCAGGAAGAGTTCAAGCATCTGCGCGCTTATGGCCCGCACGCCTTTGGCTGGAAGATCGGAGACCTGTCGCCCGACGGCGTGACCGGCAACGCTGCCGATGCGACGGCCGCGGCCGGCGAGCGCATTCTGGCCCATGCCGTTACCGGCTTCCGCGAGCTTCTTGCCGACGTGGCTCGTTTTGACCTGTCGCGGCTGCAATAGGCGGCTGGCGGATATTCTCTCGCCGGTTGGCTGATGCAATCGCCCCGCGCACGAACTATATGACGGCCAGGAAATCTCCAGACCAGCATGAAGGCCAAGCCATGCCTGAAGCAGCAAATTCCCATCCACCCGCGCCGCTGCCCGTCACCGTGCTGACCGGCTATCTCGGCTCCGGCAAGACGACGCTTCTGAACCGCATCCTCTCCGAGGACCACGGCAAGCGTTATGCGGTGATCGTCAACGAATTCGGCGAGATCGGCATCGACAATGACCTGATCGTGGAATCCGACGAGGAAATCTACGAGATGAACAATGGCTGCGTCTGCTGCACGGTGCGCGGCGATTTGATCCGTACCGTTGAGGGCCTGATGCGTCGGCCAGGCCGCTTCGACGCCATCCTGGTCGAAACCACCGGCCTTGCCGACCCGGCTCCAGTCGCGCAGACATTCTTCATGGATGACGACGTGCGCTCCAAGACCCGGCTCGATGCCGTGGTCGCGCTGGTCGACGCCAAACACCTGCCGCTCCGGCTGAAGGACTCAAAGGAAGCCGAGGACCAGATCGCCTTTGCCGACGTGGTCGTGCTCAACAAGACCGATCTGGTGAGCGCCGAAGAACTCGCCCAGGTGGAAGCAACCGTGCGCGCCATCAACCCAGCAGCCCAAATCCACAAGACCGAGCGCTCAGGCGTGGCGCTCGCCGAGGTACTGGACCGTGGCGCGTTCGATCTCAGCCGTGCACTCGAAAACGACCCCCACTTTCTGGACACCGAAGACGACCACCATCACGGCCACGATCATGAATGCGGTCCCGACTGCGATCATGATCATCATCACGCTTCGGACATTCATGACGTCTCGGTCCAGTCGATTTCTCTGCGCGCCGGCGAGATGGACCCACGCAAGTTCTTCCCCTGGATCGAGAAGACCACCCAGATCGACGGGCCGAACATCCTGCGGCTCAAAGGCATCATCGCGCTCAAGGACGATCCCGATCGTTATGTGGTTCAGGGCGTTCACATGATCCTCGAAGGCGACCACCAGCGCGCCTGGAAGGAAGGCGAGACGCATGAAAGCCGGCTGGTGCTGATTGGCCGCGATCTCGACGGCGAGCGCCTGAAACGCACCTTCGAAGCCTGCCAGGCCTGATGCCGCTGTTGAGCGAACTGGACAAGCCGCGGCTCAACCGCGGCGACATCCTGCGCCTGTCGGACAATTACGACACCGGTCCGGGCTCCGAACCGGTCGACCTTCTGGTATTCGACCCGCGCGACGATGAATGCGGTTTCGGCCTCATTGTTGCGTCCGGTTATAAGGCAGGTCTCATCCTTCATGTTTTCCCAAAGGAAAGCATGCATGCCGATGGCGGGCTTAGCACCGAATGGCTGATCGCCAACTGGCGGACCTGGATCGTCTACACCTATCATGACGGCTCGCCGCCGCTCGAAACCGCGCTCGTGCTGCGCACCGACAACCGCACCATGCCGCAGGAACTCTGACCGTGCCCACCGTCGCTCCACTCGATCTCTCTGCCTTCTGCATCGCCGCCTGCTGGCTGGGCGATGTGCCGCATTTCGCTCTCGCCGACGGCGCGGTTCACCGCCTCGACCACGGCCACAAGACCATCGAAGCGCATGACGGGCTGGCCGCTGCTCGGCCCTCACTCGATGGCAAGACGCTGATCACCGGCGGCGAGGATGGCAAGGTACTTGCGCTGTCTGCCGACGGTTCAACTTCCGAACTCGGCAATGCCGGCAGCAAATGGATTACCGCGGTTGCCGCAGGGCCGCAGGGCGCTGTGGCATGGGCAGCCGGACGCTCGGCATTCGTGCGCCTATCCGACGGCAGAGTGAAGGAATTCCAGCATCCGCGCACCGTCGAGGATGTTGCCTTTGCCCCAAAGGGAATGCGCATCGCTGTCGCGCGTTACAACGGCGCAACACTGCATTTCCCGGCCACCGAGGGCAAACCCGCGGAACTGGAATGGGCCGGCGCACACACCGGCATCACCTTTTCGCCGGACGGGCAATTTCTCGTCACGGCCATGCAGGAAAACGCGCTGCACGGCTGGAAGCTCGCTGACGGCAAACACATGCGCATGGCCGGTTACCCCGCCAAAGTGAAGAGCATGTCATGGGGCCCGAAAGGCCGCTGGCTGGCGAGCTCCGGCGCACCGGCGGCGATCGTCTGGCCGTTTCAGGCCAAGGACGGCCCGATGGGCAAATCGCCGCTCGAACTCGGCACACGCGGCGACCAGATGGTGAGCAGCGTCGCCTTCCACCCGAAGGACGAGGTGGTCGCGATCGGCTTTGCCGACGGCATGGTGCTTGCGGCACGCTGCGCCGACCAGAAGGAAGTGCTTCTGCGCCGCCCCGGAAAAGGGGCAATCACCTCTATGGCCTGGGACAGTGAAGGCCGTCGTGTCGCGTTCGGCTCCGAGGCCGGCGATTGCGGCGTGATCGATATTTCGGGCTAAGCCTGAACAGCCTTGCCCTTCATCGCCTTGCCGGCGACATAAGATTCGGCAATCGCACGGTCGTCGCCCAGCGTCTGCAGCAGAAACAGCTCTTCCGCCAGTGTCTCGATGCGCTCCGCCCTGATGCTCATCGCAGGCGTTGCCCGCGCGTCCAGCACCACCAGATCCGCCTCATGTCCTTCTTGCAGCGCACCGATCTGGCGTTCGAAGGAGAGCGCCTTCGCGTTGCCCAGCGTGATCTGCCAGAAGGCGGCGAGCGGGTTCAGCTTCTCGCCATTGAGCGCGATCACCTTGTAGCCTTCGTCCATTGTGCGCAGCATCGAATAGTTGGTGCCGCCGCCGACATCGGTTGCCGCTGCAATCCTGAGCGGCTTCGGCCGCTTGCGGTAGCGCTGATAGTCGAACAGGCCGGAGCCGAGAAACAGGTTCGAGGTCGGACAGAAAACCGCGACCGACCCGCTGTTAGACATAGCGTCCGCCTCCCGTTCCGAGAGATGGATTGAGTGGCCGAAGAGCGATTTCGGTCCAGCAAGGCTGTAGCGTTCATAAACGCCGAAATAGTCTCCACAGTCGGGATAGAGCTCGTTGGTGAGGTCGATCTCGGCGTGGTTTTCCGAAAGGTGCGTCTGGATATGCAGCTCCGGAAACTCGGATGCCAGCGCGCCGGCCATCTCCATCTGCTCCGGCGTCGAGGTGATGGCGAAGCGCGGCGTTATTGCGTAGCTGAGCCGCCCGCGCCCGTGCCAGCGCTCGATCAGCGCCCTGCTGTCGTCATAGCTCGACTGTGGCGTGTCGCGCAGGCCATCCGGCGCGTTGCGATCCATCATCACCTTGCCGGCGACAATCCGCATCTCCCGCAGCATCGCGGCCTCAAACAGCGCCTCCGCGCTTACCCTGTGAACGGAGCAATAGGCGGCGACGGTCGTCGTGCCGTGGGCGATCAGCGTGTCCAGGAAATGGCCCGCAATTCGGCGCGCGTGCTCAGCATCGGAAAACTCGGTCTCGGCCGGAAATGTGTAGTTATTCAGCCAGTCGAGCAGCTCCGCGCCATAGCTTGCGATCACCTGCATCTGCGGCATATGCGCATGCGCATCGATGAAGCCGGGCATAATGAGATGCGGCCGGTGGTCGATCACCTCTGCACCCTCACCGATACCTAATGACACTTGCGCGAAATCGCCGACAGCCTCGATCATCCCGTCGCGGATGAGCAGCCCGCCATCTTCCTCGTAGTAATAGGAGGCCCGGTCGTCAGGGCTTTCTGGTTCGGTGATGAATGAAAGCAGCCTGCCGCGAATGAGGGTCGTTTTGCCGGCGACAGGCGAACTCAATTGCTCAACCCTTCCTCGAACCAGGCGACCAGGAGCGCGCGCTCTTCGGGCGTGATACCCGATACGTTGCCGGGCGGCATGGCGTGGCTGACGCCAGCCTGCAGATAAATCTCGCGCGCCCGCTCCGCGATTTCGTTTTCGCTGTCGAAACGCACATTCTTCGGCGCGTGGTAGATGCCTTCCCAACTCGGCTCGGCCGCATGGCACATCGCGCAGCGCCCCATGACCGTATCGCGCGCGGCTTCGAAATGCTGCGCGGAAGCGAAACGCTCGGCCGTCATCGACAGCTTCTTCTCGCCGGTTAGTTCCTCGGGCACCGTCGACAGCCAGATGATGATGATGAACAGCACCGCCGACAAGCCCCATGTCCAGTGCGGCTGCCCCTTTCGCGCATGCATGGAGTTGAAATAGTGCCGGATCAGCACGCCGATCATGAACACGATCGACGCGATCACCCAGTTGAACTCGGTCGCATAGGCGAGCGGGTAATGGTTCGACAGCATCAGGAAGATGACCGGCAGCGTCAGGTAGTTGTTGTGCAGCGACCGGGTCTTGGCAATCTTGCCGTATTTCGGGTCCGGCTTGCGGCCCGCGATGAGGTCGGCGACCACGATCTTCTGGTTCGGGATGATAACCAGAAACACATTGGCCGACATGATTGTGGCAGTGATCGCCCCGAGATGCAGGAACGCCGCGCGGCCGGAGAAGATCTGCGTGTAACCCCAGGCGATGATGATCAGGATCACATAGAGGATCAGCATCAGCGATGTATCGTTGCGGCCAAGCGGCGATTTGCACAGCTGGTCGTAGAATAGCCAGCCAATCACCAGCGAACCGGCCGAAAGCGCGATCGCTACCGGCGCCGACATCTCGAGCACGTTGGGGTCGATCAGATAGAGATCTGCCCCGCCGTAATAGACGATAGCCAGCAGGAAAAAGCCCGACATCCAGGTCCAGTAGGATTCCCATTTGAACCAGGTGAGATGCTCCGGCATTTCGGCCGGCGCCACCAGATATTTCTGGATGTGGTAGAAGCCGCCGCCGTGCACCTGCCACTCTTCGCCATGCGCGCCCTCCGGCAATCCGGGCCGTTGCCGCAGGCCGAGATCAAGCGCGATGAAATAGAATGACGAGCCGATCCAGGCGATGCCGGTGATGACGTGCAGCCACCGCGCGGCAAAGCTCAGCCAGTCCCAGAAGATTGCAAAATCCTGCATGTTTCCCTCAGCCGATATGCGTGACCGACTTTAGGCTGTGCATTCCAAAGCGAAAGGGACGAGATGCACGATGACTTTCAAAAAAAACTGGAAAATAATGCCGGGCTTTTTTGAACGTGGTGCCGCATGGCCTATCTCGACAATGTCGCAGTCTTTGTCAGGGTCGTCGAGCTGGGCAACCTTTCCTCGGCCGGTCGCGACATGCGGATCTCTCCAGCTGTCGCCTCGAACCGCATCAAGGAACTTGAGAAACATCTTGGCGTCAGGCTCTTCAACCGCACCACGCGCCAGCTGACGCCAACCGAACATGGCCGGGTTTTCTACACCGGCGCCAAGCGCATCATCGATGCCGTTGATGAAGCGGAAGCCGCCGTCACCGCGCTCTCAGGCCACCCGCGCGGCACGATTCGCGTCACCGCGCCGCTCGGCATCGGCCGGCGCCTGATCGCTTCCGGCATTCCCGAATTTCACGACCGTTATCCCGACATCGAGGTGCGGCTGCGCCTGTCGGACCACAATGTCGACATCATGAAGGAGGGCATCGACGTTGCCTTCCGTGTCGGCGTGCTGGAAGATTCCAGCCTGCGCATGCGCGGCATTTTGGATTGCGAGCGTGTTCTGGTTGCCGCCCCAACCTATCTGGAAAAGCGCGGCGAACCCGCCAGACCGGCGGACCTTGTTCAGCAAAAACATGACTGCCTGCTCTTGCGTTACCCTGGTTCGCGCGACTTCACCTGGACGCTGAATGGACCGGAGGGCCCGCAGAAAATCGAAGTCCGAGGCCCGTATGACACCGACGACGGCGATGTTCTTACCGGTTGGGCGATCGCCGGGCACGGCATCGCCAACAAGCCGCGCTTTGAGGTTGAGCCTTTCATTCGCGACCGGCGGCTGAAGGTCATCCTGCCGGACTTTCCTCCGTCGCCGGTGCAACTGGCGGCCGTTTATCCGCACAAGAATTTCCAGGACCCGAAGGTGCGGCTGCTGCTCGACTTCATGGCAGAGCGCTGCCAGCGCATGATCCGCGAGACCTTGGCCGGGCGTTAGCCCAGCGCGCGTACGATCTCCGCAACGCTCAACGCCGCGATCACAGCCGGGCGCTTGTCGACTATGTCGCTTCCGCCGATGGGACAGACAAGCCGCGCCGCATCGGCGTCGCTTCCGCCACCTTCCTTGAGATACCAGCGGCGGAAGGTCTCGCGTTTCGTCTTCGAGCCGATCATGCCGACATAGGCGGCATCATCCCGCTTCAGCGCTTCCGCGACGATCAGGAAATCGAGCGCGTGATCATGCGTGAGCACCACGAACGCCGACCCGGCGGGCGCCTCGCGCACTGCGTCTTCAGGCACGGCTGCTAGCCTGGCGACAACGCTATCCGGCAGACCTTCCAGAGCTTTCGCGCGGGTCTCGACGACGCCGACCTTCAGCGGCAGAAGCTCAAGCGCAGTCGCCAGCGCATGGCCGACATGACCGCCGCCGAACAGATAGACATGCGGGCGCTCGTCATCTCCGGCCTTCGCTCTCGCCAGCAAATCGGCGCGCTTGACGTCGTCCATCAGCGAGATCGAAAGCGCAACGCGCCCGCCGCAGCACTGGCCGATTTCGGGCCCAAGCGGGATGTCCAGCGCCCCGCTCGCCTGGTTGAGCGAAATCAGTTCGCGCGCCTTGTCGATCGCCAGGAATTCGAGCTGACCGCCGCCGATCGTGCCGAATATCGCTTCGGCCGACACCAGCATCCATGCGCCCTGTTCGCGCGGCGTGGACCCTTTGGCCTTGTCCACTTCGACGAGCGCTGCCGCGTTATGCGCAGCCAGAAACGCCTGGAGACCTGACAGGATTGAGCTCATCGCCGCTCCGGATCACTCCAGAAAGCGATAACAACCCCGATAGTCGGCACCAGGTGGATACGATCCTACACTCGCCGAGAGGTGGGTTATTTCTCTCAGGATGCTTGCCTGTGCGTTTATGGAAAGTGTCTCAACCTTCCCATTTTCGTCTCTAAGGTCCAGCTTTAGCGAATAGCCAACCTCAAATGGCTTAATCTGTATCTGCACCAGACGGTTTTCGCTGAGATTCATCAGCTCGGCACTAGGTGGCCCGCCGTTGAAGTTCGCGATCCTGAAATATCCGAACGATTCTTCGTTGCAGACATCGGCGTCGTGTGCGGCGGCAGAAACGACGCCTGCGATACCCACAGATAGCGCCACAATCCAGATTTTCAGTCTTTTCTTCATCGACTCCATCCCCCTGTTCTGGGGGAGCATAACGCACGAATGCATGTGCGCTAACCCGCCATCTCGCGCTTCAGCCTTTCGACCGCCATCAGCACGCATTCCGGCGTCGCCGGTGCATCTAGCTTCGGGCATATGGTGTGGTCGGCAACGCTCGCAACCGCATCGGAAAGCGCGTGCAACACGGAAATCGCCAGCATGAAGGGCGGTTCGCCAACCGCCTTCGAGCGATGCACGGTCGGCTTCACATTGTCGGCCCAGTCGGCCAGCCCAACGTTGAAGACCTTCGGCCGGTCGGAGGCCAGCGGGATCTTGTAGGTCGACGGCGCATGTGTCCTCAGCCGGCCCTTCTCGTCCCAGACCAGCTCTTCAGTCGTCAGCCAGCCCATGCCCTGAATGAAGGCGCCTTCGATCTGACCGATGTCGATGGCGCGGTTCAGCGAGCGGCCGGTTTCGTGCAGGATATCGACGCGGTCGACTGTGTATTCGCCGGTCAGCGTGTCGACCGAAACCTCCGCGCATGCCGCGCCATAAGCGAAATAATAGAACGGCTGCCCGCGACCCTTTTCGCGGTCCCAGTGAATTTCAGGCGTCTTGTAGAAGCCGGCGGCCGAGAGCTGAACGCGCCCCATATAAGCCTGACTGACAAGTTCCTCGAACGGGATTTCCTGATTGCCGATCCGCACCCGGTTGGGCAGGAACACGACCTGCTCCTCCGGCACCTCGTACTTTTCGGCAGCGAAGGCAATCAGGCGGTCCTTGATCTGCTTGGCCGCGTTCTGCGCTGCCATGCCGTTCAGATCGGAGCCCGACGAGGCGGCGGTAGCGGACGTGTTCGGCACCTTGCCGGTCGTCGTCGCGGTGATTTTTACGCGCTCGATGTCGATCTGGAACTCTTCGGCCACCACTTGCGCGACCTTGACGTAGAGCCCCTGCCCCATCTCTGTGCCGCCATGGTTCAGATGCACCGAACCGTCGGTATAGACATGCACCAGCGCGCCGGCCTGGTTGAAATGCGTCGCGGTGAATGAAATGCCGAACTTCACCGGCGTTAGCGCGATGCCGCGTTTGACGATTTCGCTGTTGGCATTGAACGCCGCGATCTCGCGCCGCCGGCCGGCATAGTCGGAACTCGCTTCCAGCTCGGCGACAACGCGCTCGATGACATTGTCCTCCACCGCCTGGTGATAGGGCGTCACATTGCGCTCGTCGGTACCGTAGAAATTGCGCTTGCGGATTTCGAGCGGGTCCTTGCCGAGCGCGAAGGCGATTTCTTCGATCAGCCGCTCGCCGCCCACCATGCCCTGCGGCCCGCCGAACCCGCGGAACGCCGTGTTGGACACGGTGTTGGTGTAGAAAGGCGCAGACTGCGCGCGCACCGCCGGAAACCAATAGGCATTGTCGCAGTGAAAAAGAGCGCGGTCGGTCACCGGACCTGAAAGGTCCGCCGAAAAGCCGCAGCGCGCGGCAAAGCGGAAATCAGCGCCGAGTATCTTGCCGTCGTCGTCGAACCCGGCTTCGTAATCGACCAGAAAGTCGTGCCGCTTGCCGGTGGCGGTCATGTCATCGTCGCGGTCGGGACGGATTTTCACCGCCCGTCCAAGCTTCTTGGCGGCAATAGCGGCAAGCGCTGCAAACTGGTTCGCCTGCGTTTCCTTGCCGCCGAAGCCGCCGCCCATGCGCCTGATTTCGATCGTCACCGCATGCGAGGCAACGCCCAGCGCATGCGCAACCATGTGCTGCACTTCGCTCGGATGCTGCGTCGAGGAATAAACGGTGACGTCGCCATCCTCGCCGGGCAGCGCCATCGCGATCTGACCTTCGAGGTAGAAATGATCCTGCCCGCCGACGCGCATCTGCCCTTTGATGCGATGCGGAGCCGAGCCGAGCGCAAGCGCTATGTCGCCGCGTTCCAGCTTGAGCGGCGAAGTGACCAGTTTGTCGCTTTCGCCGTCGAGGCCGCCGATGTCGAAAATGCCGGGCTTTTCGTCATAGTCAATCCGCGCGCGCTTGCAGGCGCGCCGCGCCGCCTCCCGCGTCTCTGCGATCACGCAGAACACCGGCTGCCCGAAGAAATGCACCTTGCCTTCCGCAAGGACCGGCTCGTCATGCAGCCCGGTTGGCGAAATGTCGTTCTCGCCCGGAACATCGGCTGCCGTGAGAACCGCCACGACACCCGGCGCGCTCTCGACATCGGAAAGATCCATCGAGAGGATGGCCCCGTGCGCTACCGTCGAGAGGCCGAGGCAGCCATGCAGCATGCCGGCCACTTCCGGCATGTCATCGATATAGACGGCTTCGCCGGTGACATGCTTGTGCGCGGAATCGTGCTGCTGGTCGGTCGCGACACCGCCGGAGATCCTGGTGGCCGAGAGGTTTGACGCGAGCCTGTTCATCACGCCACCTCGTACCGCTTCACGGTCACCGGCTTTTTGGTGCCGCTGCTCTCTATGAAGAAGCGTTTCAGCAGGTTGCGCGCAACGAGCATGCGATAATCAGCAGAGGCCCGCATGTCGGAAATCGGCGTGAAGTCCGACGACAGGGCGTCCATCGCCGCTTCGATATTGTCGGCGCTCCACGGCCTGCCAACAAGTACGGCCTCGGCGGAGCGCGCACGTTTCGGGGTCGCGGCCATGCCGCCATAGGCGATACGCACGCTCGCAACGGTTCCGTCACCGGCGAGTTCCACATGGAATGCGCCAAGCGCTGCGGTGATGTCTTCGTCGCGCCGCTTGGTGATCTTGTGGGCTGCGAAATGCGCGCCTTTGGCCGGCAGCGGCACGGTCACGCTTTCCACGAATTCGCCCGGTTGGCGGTCCTGCTTGCCGTAATCGATGAAGAACTCCTCGAGCGGCATTGTGCGGCGGCGGCTCCCCTTGCGAAGTGTCAGCTCCGCGCCAAGTGCGATCAGCGGCGGCGGCGTATCGCCGATCGGCGAGCCGTTGGCGATGTTGCCGCCAATAGTGCCCATATTGCGCACCTGGTCGCCGCCAATTCGTTCGATCAGCTCGCCGAAAGCCGGAATGGCCTCAGCCAGAATCTCGCGCGCCGCGGTGTAGCTTATCCCTGCTCCGAGAGTGATCGCGCCCTCCGACCTGCCGGACTGCCGCAACTCTTCCAGACCGCCAATGAAGATCACCGGCGCGATCTCGCGCATGAACTTCGTCACCCACAGCCCGACATCGGTAGCGCCTGCAACGATGGTTGCATCCGGATTGGCTTCGTAGGCATCGGCGAAATCGTCCAGCGAACCGGGAATGATGAAGCGCTCGCCGTCGGTGCCGATTTCGACGCGACTGCCGTCTTTCCAGCCCTTCAGTGTTGCTGTCACTTCGGCGCGCTCCGCGACCAGCGGGTCGTCTTTCACAGCGCCGTAGCCGGATATCGCTTTCGCCGCCTTCACGATCGGCTCATAGCCGGTGCAGCGGCACAGATTGCCCTGCAGCGCGGTCTCGATTTCCTGCTCGCTCGGGTCGGGCCTGCGCATCCAGAGTCCGTAAAGCCCCATCACGAAACCCGGCGTGCAGAAGCCGCATTGCGAGCCATGATGATCGACCATCGCCTGCTGCACGGGATGCAGCGTGCCGTCCGGCCGCCTCAGATGCTCGACCGTGACCACATGGCAGCCATCGACCGACGCCAGAAAGCGGATGCAGGCATTGACGCCCTCATAGACGAGCTCGCCATCCGAAAGCCGGCCCACGAGCACGGTACAGGCCCCGCAATCGCCTTCCGCGCAGCCTTCCTTGGTGCCGGTCAGCTTGCGCTGCAGCCTGAGATAGTCGAGCAGCGTTTCGTCCGGACGGACATCGCCGGTCGTGACTTCCGTGCCGTTGAGCAGAAACCTGATGTGATCGCGCGCGCCGGCCATCAGCTTCCCCTGTAGGTGGAGTAGCCATAGGGCGAGATGAGCAGCGGCACGTGATAGTGCTTCTCCTCCGCCATGCCGAAGCGGATCGGCACCACGTCGAGAAAGGCAGGCTCCGGCAGCGCTGCCCCCATGCGGCGCAGATAGTCACCCGCGGCGAATACCAGCTCGTACTGGCCGGTCGCGAAATCGGCTCCGGCAAGCAACGGCGCATCGCAGCGCCCGTCATCATTTGTGACGACCGTTTTCAACTTCTCGCGCGCGTCACCAGTCAGCCGGTAGAGCGTGATTTCCAGCCCCGCCGCCGGCAGGCCGGAGGCCGTATCCAGAACATGCGTGGTCAGCTTTGCCGATGAACTGCCCGTCATTGTGTTCCTTGTCTTTGTTATCGCGGACGTGAGCCCAACTCTGGGCCATCGCGAAACATTGCATAAGCCATGGAGCGACGGAACGGGGGGAAAAGACTTTCAAACTTTTTGAGGGGAATACCGGCAAGTTGCGATGGACTATCGTAAAGCAACCGCGCAACTGAATCGCGGACCGAAGGGAGTTTGCGTTGACCAAGCGCTATGTGCGCGACATGCGCGGTTACGGCCGCAGCCGGCCTGACCCGAAATGGCCGGGCGGCGCGCGTATCGCGGTTCAGTTCGTCGTGAATTACGAAGAAGGCGGCGAAAACAGCGTCCTGCATGGCGACGCGGCTTCCGAGGCGTTCCTGTCGGAGATCGTCGGCGCGCAGCCCTGGACCGGCATGCGCCACTGGAACATGGAATCGATCTACGAATATGGCGCCCGCGCAGGCTTCTGGCGCCTGCATCGCATGTTCACGGAGGCCGGATTGCCAGTCACCGTTTACGGCGTCGCAACCGCACTTGCCCGCGCGCCAGACCAGGTTGCCGCCATGAAAGAGGCCAATTGGGAGATTGCTTCCCACGGCCTCAAATGGATCGACTATCGCGACTATTCGGAGGAAGACGAACGCCGCGATCTCGACGAGGCTGTCCGCCTTCACGCCGAGGTGGTGGGCGAACGGCCGCGCGGCCTTTATGTGGGGCGTACCTCTGCGTGGTCGGTCCGCATCGCGGCGGCGGAAGGCGGCTTCGACTGGATTTCCGATACCTATGACGACGAACTGCCCTACTGGCTCGACCATGACGGCCATGGCAACGCAATCGCCCCGCAACTCGTCATCCCCTACACGCTCGACGCCAACGACATGCGCTTCGCCACGCCGCAGGGGTTCAATTCCGGCGACCAGTTCTTCGCCTATTTGAAGGACAGTTTCGACACGCTCTACCGCGAAGGCGGCGAGGGCCGCGCCGGCATGATGAATATCGGGCTGCACTGCCGGCTGGTCGGCAGGCCGGGCCGCGCGGCCGCACTTCAGCGCTTCATCGACTATGTGAAGAGCCACGACCAAGTCTGGGTCGCTCGCCGCGCCGACATCGCCGCGCATTGGCGAACGACCTTTCCGTATGAAGCGCCTGCACTGCGGCCGAGCCGTATGGCGAAGGACGAGTTCGTGTCGCGCTTCGGCGGTATTTTCGAGCATTCTCCCTGGATCGCGGAGCGCGCCTTTGAGCTGGAACTCGGACCCGCGCATGACAGCGCCGGCGGCCTGCACAATGCGCTGGCCCGCATGTTCCGTTCGGCCAGCGATAAGGAGCGTTTGGGCGTGCTCACCGCGCACCCCGACCTCGCCGGCAAACTGGCACAGGCGAAACGCCTGACGGCCGAATCCACTGCCGAGCAGGCCTCTGCCGGGCTCGACGCGCTGACCGACGCCGAGCGCACCACCTTCACCGAACTCAACGCCGCCTATGTCGCGAAGTTCGGCTTCCCGTTCATCATCGCGGTCAAGGGCCGGACCAAGGACGAGATACTCGCCGCGTTCCAGACCCGCATCAACAACGACCGCGAAACCGAATTCGCCACCGCCTGCGAGCAGGTCGAGCGTATCGCTCTGCTTCGGCTCAAAGACACTCTGCCCGCCTAGAAGGAACAGCATATGGCAGGCCCGACTTACCAATCGCCGCCCGGCGGCCACCCGGCACAGACTGAGCTGACCACCAGCCGCGCGATCTTCACCGAAGCCTATGCGGTGATCCCGCATTCAGTGATGCGCGATATCGTCACCAGCCTTTTGCCGGGCTGGGAAAAGACACGTGCATGGATTTTGGCGCGCCCGCTCTCCGGCTTTGCAGAAACCTTCGCGCAATACGCGATGGAGGTGGAACCCAGCGGCGGATCCACCGCACCCGAGCCGGACGAGACTGCGCAGGCAGCACTCTTCGTTCAGTCCGGCGAGATTGAAGTGACCGTCGCTAGCGAAACGCATCGAATGAAGCCGGGCGGCTTCGCCTATCTGCCGCCTGCAAGCGGCTGGACGCTGCGCAACAACGGTTCCGAACCCGCCCGTTTCATGTGGATACGCAAACGATATGAGAAGGCGGTTGGCATCGACGCGCCCGAGCCGCTTTTCTGCAACGAACAGGACATCAAGCCCAATGCGATGCCGGGTACGGACGGGCGCTGGGCGACAACCCGCTTTGTTGATCCCGACGATCTCACCCACGACATGCACGTCAATATCGTGACTTTCGAACCGGGGGCGGCGATCCCCTTCCTCGAAACGCATGTGATGGAGCACGGGCTTTACGTGCTGGAGGGCAAGGCGGTCTACCGCCTCAATGACGACTGGGTGGAGGTGGAAGCCGGCGACTTCATGTGGCTGCGCGCTTTCTGCCCGCAGGCCTGCTATGCCGGCGGCCCCGGCCGCTTCCGCTACCTGCTTTATAAGGACGTGAACCGCCATCCACGTTTGTCGCTGGGCGCTTTATGAAGACGATCGTCGCCGAGCCGCTGACGCGCGCCGCCTTCGCCGAATTCGGCGACGTGCTGGACACGGAAGGCGACGCTCCGCGCATGATCAATGGCGGCATGACCGAGCGCTTCCACGATCTGGCAAAGGTGGAGGCGACGGGCGAGGCGGCCCGCGTTCTCGTCTCCATCTTTCGCGGCCAGCCTTATGAATTTCCGCTGCAGTTGAAGATGGTGGAACGCCACCCGCTGGGCAGCCAGGCCTTCATGCCGCTTTCTCCCAGCCCCTTCCTGGTTGCTGTATGTCACGACAGTCCGAGCGGTCCGCTTGCGCCGCGCGTGTTTGTCACCCGGCCCGGACAGGGCGTAAACTACCGCCGCCATCTGTGGCACGCGGTTCTGACCCCGATTTCGCAGGTTCAGGACTTCCTTGTCGTCGACCGCGGCGGCGAGGGAAACAACCTCGAAGAACACTATTTCGACGAACCCTATCTGATCGAACTGCCGGAAACCGCGAATGACTGACGCCGAACTGCTCAACCGCCTGTTGGACGTTATCGAGAACGACATCGTGCCGCTGACGCAGGCCGGCGTGGCAGGCGGCAACAAACTGTTCGGTGCCGCGATATTGCGTAAGTCGGATCTTTCGCTCGTCATCGCCGAAACCAACAATGAGATCGAAAATCCGCTGTGGCACGGCGAAGTGCATGCGCTGAAGCGCTTCTATGAGCTGCCTAAGGACAAGCGCCCTGACACGCGCGACTGCCTGTTTTTTGCAACGCACGAGCCTTGCTCGCTCTGCCTGTCCGCCATCACCTGGACCGGCTTCGACAATTTCTATTACCTCTTCAGCCACGAAGACTCGCGCGACAGCTTCGCCATCCCGCACGATCTGAAGATCCTAAAGGAAGTCTTCCGGCTCGATCCGGGTGGCTACAATCGCGAAAATGCGTTCTGGACGGCACACGCCCTTCGCGACATGGCGAATGCCTTGCCTGAAGAAGAGCGCGACGCAGCGCTGAAACGCATCGAAGCGATTTCGGACAAATTCAACCAACTGTCGGACACCTATCAGGCGACAAAGGCCGACAACGACATTCCGCTAAACTAGCAGCGTCGCGCTGTGCGTAAGTTATTACTTACACATAGCGATTGACGACATTCTCCAGATGCTCCTGCTTGCCGGATTTCGGCTGCGGATCGAGCCCGCCGGAGAGTACTCGCTCTGAAATGTCTTCGAGCGAACGCTGGCCGTCGAGCATTGCTTTGGCCTCCGCGCCGTTCCACCCGGCATAGCGCTCCGCGAGCGGACCCGACAACGCCTTGTCTTCCAGCATGCCGGCGGCAGCTTTCAGGCCGCGCGCGCAGCAATCCATGCCGCCGATATGCGCCAGCAGCAGGTCCTCAGCATCGAGCGACTGACGGCGGAGCTTGGCGTCGAAATTGGTGCCGCCGCTCGTGAAGCCGCCCGCAAGAAGTATTTGGTAGAAGGCCAGCGCCATCTCCGGAACGTTGTTTGGAAACTGATCGGTGTCCCAGCCGGACTGATAGTCGTTCCGGTTCATATCGATCGAGCCGAATATGCCGAGCGCATTGGCAAGCGCGAGCTCATGCTCGAAGGAATGGCCGGCAAGGATCGCGTGCCCCTGCTCGATGTTGACGCGAACCTCGTTCTCCAGCCCGTAACTCTTCAGGAAACCGTAGACGTTCGCCACGTCGAAATCATACTGGTGTTTGGTCGGCTCCTGGGGCTTCGGCTCGATTAGGATCGCACCCTTGAAACCGATCTTGTGCTTGTAGTCGACCACCATGGAAAGGAACCGGCCAAGTTGGTCGAGTTCGTGCTTCATGTCGGTGTTGAGGAGCGTTTCGTAGCCTTCGCGCCCGCCCCACAGCACGTAGTTTTCGCCTCCCAGCCGGTGCGTGGCATCGATGCAGGATTTCACCGTCGCTGCGGCATAGGAAAACACGTCGGGATCGGGATTGGTGGCGGCCCCTGCCATATAGCGCCGGTGGCTGAAAAGGTTCGCCGTGCCCCACAGAAGCTTGATGCCGCTTTTTTCCATTTTGCCGGCAAAATAGTCGCAGATCTCATCCAGCCTGGCGATGCTTTCTTTAAGCGTATCGGCCTCCGGTCGCACATCCGCATCGTGGAAGGTAAAATATGGAACGCCAAGCAATTCGAACATGCGGAAGGCCTCGTCGGCCTTGAGCTTGGCGAGTTCCATCGTGTCTGCAGCGCCAGCATCGGAGTACCACGGACGCTCGAATGTCTGGCCGCCGAAGGGATCGTTTCCCGACCACACGAAATTGTGCCAGTAGCAGACGGCGAACCGCAGATGGTCTTCCATCCGTTTGCCGAGCACCTTCTCGTCCGGGTCGTAGTGCCGGAAGGCAAGCGGGTTGGAGCTGTTCGGCCCCTCATAGGCAATTTTCTCGATATCGCCGAAATATCCGGTGCTCACGTGCTCGCTCCTTTGATGGCCGGGTAAAGCGCGCGATAGCGCGAATAGGCTTCGGCAAATGCCGGAACCAGGGCTTTCTCCGGTTCGATTGTTTCTGTGATCTCAGGTGGTGTGCAGACTGCCAGCGGGTCCGCCGCTGTCGCAGCGATAAGGCCGAGCCTGGCCGCTCCGAACGCTGCGCCGAAATCGCCATCTCCGGGCAGATCAATGGCGATGTCGAGCGCGGTCGCGATCGTCTCCAGCCAGTAGCGCGAGCGCGAACCGCCACCGATCGCGGTTGCCCGTTCAAGGCCGGTGCCGGCGGCTTTCAACGCCTCAAGGCTGTCGCGAAACGCAAACGCAACGCCCTCCATCACCGCCTGTGTCAGTTCGGCTCGCCCGCTTTGATGTGCAAGCCCGGAAAATACACCGCGAACAGTTGCGTCGTTGTGCGGCGTTCGTTCGCCCGAAAGGTAAGGCAGAAACGTCACGCGGGCCGGTGCTTTGAGTTCACGCCCCACTTCTGTCGAGAGTTCGCTTGCCGATTTGCCGGTGATGGAAGCAAGCCAGTTGAGAGAATCCGTAGCCGACAAAATAACACCCATCTGGTGCCATGCGTTCGGCAGGGCGTGGCAGAATGTGTGCACCGCGCTGCCGGCATTCGGCCGATAAGCCTCGTTCGCCGCGAAAAGCACGCCGGACGTTCCAAGCGATACGAAAGCCTCGCCCGGCCGCACAACGCCCATACCGCAGGCCGATGCCGCATTGTCACCGGCCCCGCCGGCCACCACGACATTGCCGCGCATGCCCCATTTGGAGGCCAGCGCGCCGCGCAGCGTGCCACCCGGCTCCGTGCCTTCCACCAGTGCCGGCATGTGGCTTTCGTCGAGATCGGTCGCGGCAAGGAGATCAGGCGCCCAGGCGCGCCTGGACACGTCGAGCCAGGCGGTACCGGCCGAATCCGACGTTTCCGATATCGCGTCGCCGGTGAGCCAAAGCCGCAGAAAATCCTTGGGCAAAAGCACCTTTTTCGTCGCTGCAAAGATGTGTGGCTCGTTTTCCTTCACCCAGGCAAGCTTCGGCGCGGTGAAGCCCGGGAAAACGATATTGCCCGTCAGAGCCCTAAAGCGCGGGTCGGCATCCAGCGCTGCGGCCTGAGCGTGGCTGCGTGTGTCGTTCCACAGAATGCACGGCCGCAGCGCCTCGCCCTCGGCTCCGATCAGCGTCGCGCCATGCATGTGGCCCGAAAGCCCGATGCCCTTCACGGCGGTGAGTGCCTGCCGATGCGCCTGCTCCAGCTTCCCAATGGCCGCTTCGCAAGCCGAGATCCAGCTCGCGGGATCCTGCTCCGACCATCCGGGCTTCGGTCGCTGGACGCTGAGATCGCTTGTCGCCGAGCCGACGATCCGCTGATCCTCGTCGATCAAAAGCGCCTTTACGCTCGACGTCCCCAGGTCGAGACCGAGAAACATGTTGGCGATCCTCCCAAATAGCGCCGCATGCCAAGCGCGCCTCGCCTATTTTTTTCGAAACTCAAAAAAAATCAATGGCGCTTTTGAATTTACTTGGGAAGAGCTTCGGCCCGGGTGAGGAAAAGGCGCGAAAGCGGGCTGTCCGGTCGCGCATGAAACCGTTCGGCGGCAAGCGCGCGGGCGAGTGCGTGACTGCCGGAGCGGATCGTCGCCTCGACAAGGGTCAGGTCGATGGCATCGCGCTGGGCATGGCTGCCGCCGAAACGATGCGCAATGTGCCTGATCGGTCTCAGCAGGCGTACCGTTTCGCTGAAGTCGCCGCGGCCGAAAGCACGAATGGCAAGTGCCACCGGCTGGCCCACATCTCGGGTGAATTCGGCATTGTCGCCCGCGCTTGCCAGCGCATGCTGCTGAGCTTCAAGCAGGGCCTCGGCGGCCGCGTGCCGGCCAGCGCCAACGAAAGCCATCATCGCATGTGCGTCATTGAACGCGTATGCAGACTGGCCGGCCTGTCGTTCCCATTTGTCCGCCAAAGGGTCCCAGCGTGACCCTACATCCACGCCCGTCAGATGAAGCCGCCAAAGGAGCGCCGACTCGTCCACCATGTTGAGAGCGATCTCGGACTGCCCGCCCGCAATCGGCCCGTCGTAAAGCGCCAGCACTTCGTTTTCCTGACCGAGATCGAAGTGAAACAGCGCCAGATGCCACCAGTTGTGAACCTGAAGAAAGCTCTCGTGCGACCATGCGTCAGTATCCTGCCGCATCCACGCAATCCCTTCGGCCTGCCGGCACTGCATTTCCATGACATGCGCCACCGCATGCTGCGCCCAGCCGTCGCGCGGTTCCAACTCGACCGCTCGTTTTCCGCTGTGCTCCGCGCGCTGATACTCGCCCATCTCCTCAAGCCCGAAAGCATGCATGCCAAGCATCGCGTGGTAGCCGGGCATTGCTTCATCCCATGCGGGAAGCGCCCGTGCGATGCGGTCGCGCAGCATGCGCGAATTGCCGGTGAAGAAATCGATCTGGTGCCCGGCCTGCAAGGCAAGCGCGTCAGTCGGATATTCGATCGTCAGGTCCTCGAGCGTCCGGCTCGCCTGATGCCAACGGCCCTCCGCCAGATGCCGCAGCGCCGTGGCGTGCCCCTGTTCTCGCGTCGTTGCCGGCAGCGCCGCGGCGGCTTCCGCACAGGCAAGCGCCACCGGCATGGCCGCCGCTTCTGTCGAAAGGCCGTACATGTAGCCCTTGAAGACATGGGCCATCACAAAGCCCGGATCGGCCTTGATGGCTGCTTCGGCTGCCGCGATCGGATCACCGATGAAGCAGCGCAACGAGCCAAGCGCGGTCTCGTAGTGGCCGACGCTCGCTCCGCTGGCACCGCTCAGGGCCAACCCTTGCCTGTCCCGCTGTTTCAAGAATGTCTCCTTCGCTTTCGCTTTCAGAGTATGTGTTGCAACGCCCAAAACCAAGCCGTTTGACGCGCTGGCCTATTTTCGATAGACGCCGGTAGGTCGCCAACTCAATCGATTTAAATCGATCGGGGCGACGGCGGATTGAAAGGACCATCGATGCCACGCACCATCGTGATCGCGCAGGGCGGAGGCCCGACCGCCGTCATCAACCAGACGATGGCAGGTGCGGTCGTTGAAGCCCGGCGGCGCGATTCGAATGCCCGCATTCTGGGTGCGCTGCACGGCGTGCGCGGCGTACGGGACGGCAGATTCGTGGACCTTGGCGCCCTGCCGCACGACGAGCTGATGCGTATTGCCAACACGCCGAGTGCGGCCCTTGGTTCCACGCGCGACAAGCCTGACGCCGCCTATTGCGAGCAGGTTCTGGCCGGCCTGAAGAAGGTCGATGCGTCCGCCTTCATCTATATCGGCGGCAACGACACGGCAGGCACGCAGGCGATCCTCTCCGACGCTTCGGGCAGCACCATTGCCTGCGTTCATGCGCCGAAGACAATCGACAATGACCTGATGGAAAACGACCACACGCCGGGATTTATCTCGGCGGGAGAGTTCGTGGCCGCCGCTTTCCTCAGCGTCGATCTCGATTTTCGTGCCCTGCCGGGCATCTATGTCGGAATCGTCATGGGCCGACACGCCGGATTCCTGACCGCGGCAGCCAGCGCATGGCGGTTGGACGAGAACGGCGGCCCGCATCTCACATACGTGCCCGAGCGTGCTTTCGATCGGGCGCGGTTCGTCGACGACATCCGTTCAGTTATGGCGCGCCATGGCCGCTGCATCGTTGCGATGTCGGAAGGTGTTTCGGGCGCCGATGGCCGTTCGCTGGTCGAAAACCTGGTGCCAGCCGAGATGCTTGAGCGGGACGCCCACGGCAACGTCCGCCTTTCCGGCACCGATCTCGGCCAGGCGATCGAGCGCATTCTCGCAGAAGACCTCACCGGCACCCGTTCGCGCGTCGATACGCTGGGTTACCTGCCGCGCGGCGCCATTGCCATGATCAGCGAGACCGACCAGCGCGAGGCATTCGAAGCCGGATGTTTCGCGGTCGAGGTCGCCGAACGCGGCAGCGGCTCGGTTGCGCTTCAATACTCCGGCGGCGCGACCAGGCCGGCGCTGGTGCCGCTCGAATACGTGGCGGGGAAAACCCGCCACATGCCAGACGGTTTTCTGGAGGCAGACGAAAACCGCGTCTCGACCGAAGGGACAGAGTATCTGGAGCGCCTGCTGCCGCGCCGGTTCATGCCGGGCCGGCCCTTCGTCTAAGCTTTCCGGCGCTGATTTCGCTGCCGCTGACGCGCGCAAAAAACCGGGCCGCGCAGCAACTTTCGCTGCGGCCTCGGCAAAATGCGGTCTCATTTTTTCCCGCTTTTCAAAAAAACAGTTCGAATTTTCGCGCATCGCGACGGGCAATCGCTACAAGATATTCCTTCCAAAGCCGCTATGGTGCGCCCGGGAACAACCTATCGGCCGGGCTCGGCTGGCGGCAACGTCATCCAGGAAGATCGCTAAGCTCTCGCATGGTCGACAGACGACAAGAAGGAGGACTCAAATGAAGCATTTCGTTCGCACGGCAGTTCTGGCGCTTGCTGCAACCGGCGCCAGCCTCAGCGCAACTGGCGCCGAGGAATGGCGCCTGAACAACTTCCTTCCGGAAACGCGCCCCGAAAGCGCGCAGATCGAGCAATTCGCCGATGAGGTGAATGCGGTCCTGGCCGGGAAGGATTTTACGCTCACGGTCTATAGCGGCGGTTCGCTCGGCCTCAAGAACACCGACCTGTTGCGCGTGATACCCACGGGCGCTGTCGAGATGAGCCTGATGTGGTCCAACTATCTGGGGCGCGACGCACCTGCTCTCGGATCGGTATTCGTCCAGGGCGCCATCAGCACCGTGGAAGAGCTGAAGGCAGTGCTGCCCGAGGTCCAGAAAATCTACGCCGAAGAGTATGACGAATGGGGCGTGTCCACCGTCGGGTATGTCGCCATCCCCACCCTTTCGGTGTCGGTATTCTGCCGCGACGAGCCCATCAACACGCTTGAGAAGCTGAAAAACGTCAAGCTGCGCGTCTGGGCGCGCGAGCAGGTGGAGACCTTCACCAAGCTGGGTGTCGCTGCGCAGATCGTCCCGCAGGAAGAGCTTTATGTCGCGCTCAAGACCGGTGTTGTCGATTGCGCACTCTACCCCGCACTTTACGCACACACCATCTCGCTGCAGGAAGTGACGTCCTACGCGTCGTTCATCTACCCCATGGCATCTGCGCCTTACACGCTGGCTGTGGCCGACGAGCGCTGGGACAGCACCGACGAGGAGATCAAGGCCGCCATCACCAAGGCTGCGCAGGACCTCTGGGACCGCACCAACCAATATGACAAGGATCTCGAGCTTGAACTGCAGGCTCGCGAGAAACTGGTCGAAGCAGGCATCACCTGGGGTGACGATTTCCCCGAGGCCGACCGTCAGCAGTTCCTCGAGGCGGTGTCCGCCACCTGGCAGATGCTGGCCGAGGAAGCCGGCGGCAATGCGCTCGAATACCGCGAACGTGTGCTGAAGGCGCTCGGGCGCTAGCGATAACATGAACAGGGCCAGATTGGTCTTTGCGCGAGGGCTGGAATATCTGGCCCTCGCCATGGCGGCGCTTTCGACCCTGTCGATGGCCGCCATCGTTGCTATCATCGTCACCAGCGTGACGATGCGGCGCTTTGCCAATACGCCGCTTCATCTCACCGAAGATGTGGTTGGCCTGATGCTCAGCACCGCACTGTTTCTGGCGCTGCCGCTCGTCACACTTCGTTCTCAACACATCCGGGTCACCATTGTCCTGGACGCGCTCGGACCGCGCTTCGGAGCGCTGATGCGCGTCGCTGCTCTGCTCGTCGGCCTTGTGTTTTTCGGCTGGATCGTCTGGGTCTCTATTCCCTGGTTCGAATTTGCCTGGCTGCGCAATCTGAAAACCGAAACCGCCCGCATCCTGCTCTATCCGTGGATGGCGGCACTGCCGCTCTCGCTGGCTGCCATCTGGCTCATCTTCTTTGGCCGGCTGGTTGGGTTGCTGGAACCGGAGCACGCTCCCGTGCGCGACGACGTTTCCGACATTACTTCCGGCGGAGATCGCTGACCGTGTTCTGGACGACCCTGATCGGAACGCTGGTGCTCGCCGCCTCGACGGGCGTTGCCCTGGGCGCGGCCCTCGGCCTCACCGGGCTGATCCTGCTCCATGTCTATTCCAATGGCGCAACGTCGCTTGCCGTCGACAGCATCTGGAGTGTGTTCAATTCCTTTACGCTGAGCGCGGTGCCGCTTTTCATTCTGATGGGCGAAATTCTCCTGCGCTCTGGCGTCAGCAATCGAGCCTATGCAGCCTTCTCGCCCCTGTTCCGCCGTGTGCCCGGCGGATTGCTGCACACCAACATCGCCGTATGCACCCTGTTCGGCGCAGTCAGCGGGTCGAGCCTCTCCACTGCTGCGGCTGTCGGTTCCGTTGCCTACCCGGAGATGACGCGCCGCGGCTACAACAAGGATGTCATCGTAGGCAGCCTGGCGGGCGGGGGCACTCTCGGCCTGCTCATCCCGCCGAGCCTGTCCTTCCTGATCTACGGAGCGTTGACGGAGACCTCGATCGGTCAGCTTTTCGTGGCAGGTATCCTGCCGGGGATCATGGTCGCGGCCATGTTCATGACCTACATCTTCTTCAAGGCGCTGCGTGACCCGAGCGTTGCCCCGCCCGACCCCACCCGCAGAAGCGCATGGCAGATCTTCCTGGGTTTCGGTCAGATCTGGCCGCTGCTGGCGCTGATCGTCGCTGTGATCGGCAGCATCATCGGCGGATTGGCCACGCCTACAGAGGCGGCCGGGCTGGGCGTCGTGCTGGCAGCGATCATCTCGTTTCTGTGGGGCGACCTGACCCTGAAGCGGCTGGTCGAAGCCACGTTCCGCTCGACCCTGCTCTTTGCCTCGATCGGTTTTGTGGTTCTGGGCGCTACCATTCTAGCGCAGTCGGTGAGCATCCTCGGCATCCCGCAGCAGATATTGCTGACGGTCGCCGAAAGCGGGCTGGACCGCTACAGCATTCTGCTCGTGGTGGTGATCATCTATCTGATCCTCGGCTGTTTCTTCGACGGCCTGTCGCTGATGATCATGACGTTGCCGGTGGTCTTTCCGCTACTGACCGGGCTCGACTTTCACCCTGTATGGGTCGGCGTTCTGATCACCATCGTCATCGAAATCGGCCAGGTCACGCCGCCTGTCGGCCTCAACCTATCGGTGCTCGCCAGCCTCACCAACAACGAACTCAGCCTTGGCCGCGTTGCCTGGGCTACGGTGCCTTACTGGCTGGCCCATCTCCTGGCGATTGCCGTGCTCACGGCCTTCCCGGCAATCGCACTGTTTTTGCCCGACCTGCTTTTTTAGAGAACGAGACGACCATGAAGATCAGACCCAAGAAATTCGGCCCGGTGATCACACGGATCAGCGACCGGTCGGAGGTAACATTCCAGATGGGGGCGGATGGAGCCGCTTTGCCCCACCCGCCCGTCGACACGCCGGTCGACATGCTGCTGGCGTCCGTCGGGCATTGCATGGTGAAATCGGTCATCATCGTCGCTAAAGGCGACAAGCTCGACGCCGGACCTTTCAGCGTCTCGGTGGTTGGCGAGAAGGCTCTGGACCTTCCAGGCCGGCTTCAAACCGTGCGTTGTGAGGTGAGCGGCATCGCCGATTGGGCACCCGACGGAGAAGCTGAGATCATCGCGCGCGCCAAGGCGATGTGCACCGTCAGCAACACGCTCAACTGCGAAGTAACTGCTAAAGCTGCGGGCTAGTTGCCGGCTTGCCCAGCCATAGCTTGCGAAGCAAGCGGAGGCTGGCTGGGGCGGCTGGATTCGAACCAGCGCATGACGGTACCAAAAACCGTTGCCTTACCGCTTGGCTACGCCCCAACAATGCGGCCGGCGGGCGAATGAGCCCGCGTCAGGCGCGCACGCTTTACCCTTATTCGATAACAAGGTCCAGTCGTGCGGACAGTGCATCAACCGCCTTCGGCCGCGGCTTCTGCGCCGCCCTGCGCCTCCCGCTTTTTGCCAAGATACGAAACGCCATAGAAGATGCCCGTACCCACGATCAGGATAACCAGCGCCAGCACCGGGCGATACCAGAACCATGCCAAGGCGATGGTGATGGAGCCCACCAGAGCGGCCAGCGCGAACGCCACTAGCCCTGTGCCCATACGCACGATACGTCCAAGAAACGGTATGACATCCGCAACCACGCCGATCGGCGCCAACAGCAGTCCGAAGGCGACGCCGAGAAACACGAGCCCGACGATCCGCAGCACCCATGTGAGGACAGTATTGCCGGTGACGGCGTCGGCAAACATCGCCTCCGCCGGCGATATCCCGTTGTGCACCATCAGGAGTTTGTCGCCTGCGACGGTCTGGTATGCGTCGAAGCTCGTGCCCTGCTGCTCGCCGACCACGCTGATCGGACCGAGCGGCACAAGCGAGTAGCCGATACGGTAGTCGCCCACGCGCGGGCGGCTCGGGTCGTAGGAAATATAGATGCGTCCGTCGAGCGCAGACACCGGCTGGTTGCCGCCGGTCGCCACCCGTACCGCGTTGACCACGTCGGGGCCGACCGGTACGTCCCGAGCACCGCCAATACGCCCGATGACATTCGCCTGCAGATCGAATGCGCCGAGCTTGGCCGCCGAAATCTGGAAGCTCTGGCTTTCGATGTTCATAGGCGGGTTTTGATGACCGTCCGGCTGCTTGAAGCCAGACGATCCGATCGGCACCGACGACCACTCCCGCGAATAGGAATAGGTGGTGACCGTCTCTTCACCGCCGCCGAGCTTGGTTTCGGTCTTTGAAGAAGCGGTCTCCTTCCACTGATACATCTCGACATTGCGCCGCAGCCGCACGCCACTTGTGGTGACGCCGAACGCGGTGTCGGTGAGGCGTTCCTGCGTCTCCACCGTACCGGTGACATGCACCAGCTTGCCCTCGTTCGCGGGGTTCACCGCATCGGCGGAGACCGACACGACGATGCCCGCGCCCTCTGCCAGCGAGCGCGCGGTCGTCACCGCCCGGCCCTCGTTCCAGAAAAGCAGCATCACCATGCCGACAAGCAGGATCAGGCCGAACAGAATACCGCCGACAGAGCGGCGAAGCCTGCCGAACCAGGAAACCGAGGTGGTTTCGGTGAATTGATCGCTCATTGCCAGCCCCTCGTAGTCGCGCAATTGCTGTCAGGATAGCCGACCGGAGCGCGCGACGCACGCTCCGAAAACTCAGGCAGTTGCGGCAGGCGCAAGAACGCCACCCTGCATCGGTTGGCTCACGCCGGTCGTCGTGGGAAAACTTAGCGGCAAGCCAAGCTTCGATCGCACCGCAAGAAAGGCGAAACACTCCGCTTCCACCGCATCGCCGCGCAGACCGACATCCTCCGCCGCGACCGCCGCTGTACCTGTACGTCTGTCGATTTCGCGCATTAGCGTCGGGTTGCGCCGCCCGCCGCCGCAAACGACCAGCCGCGTGGGGCGATTGGGCAGAAGATCGAGCGCCTTGGCGACTGCCGCCGCCGAAAATGCCGTCAGCAGTGCTGCGCCATCTTCCAGCGTTTCGCCCTCCGCCATTTCGGCGAGAAAGCTGAATCGGTCGAGCGATTTGGGAAATGGCGCGGTGAGGTAGGGATGCCGTAGGAGCTCCGTCAGCCGCGTCTCGTTGACCGTACCGCTTGCGGCGATCCGCCCATCGACATCCATGTCGGCGCCTGTGTGTCGGCGCACCCAGTCGTTGACGGGAGCGTTTGCTGGCCCCGTGTCGCAGGCGACCATTTCCTCGCCGTCGCACCAGGTGATGTTGGCCACGCCGCCGAGATTGAGGATCGCGGTTTCCGGCCCGGCACCTATGCGCTTCAGCAAAGCACGGTGATAGACCGGCGCAAGCGGTGCGCCCTGCCCGCCCGCTGCAACGTCTGCCGAACGGAAATCAAAGACGACATCGGTTCCGACAATCTGGGCCATCATTGCCCCGTCGCCAAGCTGGCGTGTATTGCCTCGCTTGCCTTCTCGCGGCCCGGCGTGAAGCACGGTCTGCCCGTGGAACCCGACTGCTGAAATCTCCGACGCCTTGAAGCCATGGTCGGCAATAAACGCGTTCACCCCATCGGACTGCGCCTTGGTGAGCGCGATCTCTGCTTCGCGGAATATTGCGGGTTCGGGCCCTTCGAAGCCCCAGGCGCGCGCCGCATCGAAAGTGCGGAAAAGCAGATCGCGCAGCCCATCCGGATAGGGCATCAGCGCATATGGGCCGAACTCGTCGACCGTTTCGCCGTCGGTGCGGATCATCGCGACGTCGATATTGCCGTCGAGCACTGTGCCGGTCATCAGGCCGATCGCCCATTCGGACTTCATGACTGGATCTCGATTTCGGCGAGCACCGCATGCGCCGTCACTTGGGCGCCGGGCTCGACGTGAACGGCCGCAACCGTGCCATCCGCGCCGGCCACATGCGCGTGTTCCATTTTCATCGCTTCAAGCACCAGCATGGTTTGCCCCTTGGCAACGGCGTCGCCGGCTTTGACCGCGACCGAGACGACGGTGCCATTCATCGAGGCGCGTACCTTGCCGTCGCCCGCGGCATCGGCGGTGACTTCCGGCGCAAAAGTGAGATCGGTGAAATCGCGGCTCCGCCCATCCAGATGAAGCCACGCCACACCGCCCGACAGAACAAGACCTGCCTTTCGCGATCTCCCGCCATCCTCGAACTGGATTGAATCCCTATCCCTGCCCGTAACTCTCACCGACCGGACCTCGCCGCCATCGTGGATCTCGCAGCGTCCCCCGCCATAAGCGACAATGCGCGGGGAGAAGACCCGCTCACCGCGCGCAAGCCCGAGCGGCGCAGCGAAGCCATGCGCCAGCGAGGTACCGTCCGCGGCGCGCATCAGTGCCCCGGCAAGACCGGCCATGGCGCGATCTTCGTCCTCCCGATCCGGCATCAGTTCAGCACTTTGATCGGCGATAAAAGCGGTTGTCGCCTGGCCCGCCGCAAACACCGGGTGCCGCAGACAGTCAGCGAGGAACCGCTGATTGGTGCGTACGCCAAGCGCCTGCGTTTCGCCGAGCCCGGCGATCAGCTTCCGCAGCGCGGCATCCCTGTCGGAACCATGCGCAATCAGCTTCGCGATCATGGAATCGTAGAACGGCGGGATATCCGCACCGTCGCGCAAGGCATGGTCGGCGCGGATGTTATTGGCCGGCTTCCAGCGAGCGAGCCGCCCGCTTTGCGGCATGAAACCCTCGTCGGGATCTTCCGCGCACAATCGCACCTCGACAGCGTGGCCCGAAATCGTCACATCCGCCTGACCGAGCGGCAGCGCCTCGCCGGCCGCGATTCGCAATTGCAGCTCGACGAGGTCAAGCCCGGTCACGGCCTCCGTCACCGGGTGCTCCACCTGCAGTCGCGTATTCATCTCCATGAAATAAAACTGTCCGTCGCTATCGAGCAGATATTCGAACGTGCCGGCACCCTCATAGCCGATGGCAAGTGCGGCCTTCACCGAAGCCTCGCCCATGCGCGCGCGCAGACTGGCATCTACGGCAGGCGACGGCGCTTCCTCGATCAGCTTCTGGTGCCGCCGCTGCACAGAACAGTCGCGTTCGCCGAGATGGATCGCATTGCCGTGGCAGTCGGCCATGATCTGGATTTCGACATGGCGCGGATTGACTATGGCACGTTCCAGAAGAACGGTGCCGTCGCCGAAAGCCGACTTTGCTTCCGACACGGCGGAAGAGAGCGCTGCCTCGAAGTCGGCTTCCGCGTTCACCAGCCGCATGCCGCGTCCGCCGCCGCCGGCAGTCGCCTTGATCATGATCGGGAAGCCGATCTCTTTCGCCTTTGCAAGCAGCGTCGCAGGTGTCTGGTCGGCACCATCATAGCCGGGAACGCATGGCACGCCCGCCGCCTCCATCAGCCGCTTCGCCGCGGCCTTGTCGCCCATATTGGCAATCGCCTCGGCCGAGGGTCCGACGAAGATGATGCCGGCGTCGGCGCAGGCGGCAGACAGTGCCGGGTTTTCGGCGAGGAAGCCGTAGCCCGGATGGATCGCGTCGGCGCCCGTTGCCCGCGCCGCCTCGATGATTGCATCGACCCGGAGATAACTCTCAGCAGGTGCTGCACCGCCTATGCAAACCGCCTCGTCGGCGCTCGTCATATGGACCGCGCCCTTATCCGCTTCCGAATAGACAGCGACCGTGGCGATGCCCATCTGCCGCGCGGTGCGCATAACCCTGACGGCGATCTCGCCGCGATTGGCGATGAGGAGTTTGGTGATTTTCGTCACGTCGCTTTCCTCACGGCCGCGCCACGGCAAACTGCATGCGGTTCGGCTGCCGCCGGTCGCCCGCCCGCGCAATCGACATGAGCTCGGCCAGCAACTCGCGGGTCTGGCGCGGGTCGATCACGCCGTCATCCAGAAGCCGCGCCGAATTGTAGAATGCATCCATCTGGCCGTTGAACATCTGCACGATCGCAGCCTTCATCGTATCGAGCTGCGCCTGGTCGAGTTCCTCGCCCTTGCGCGCCGCCCGCGCCTTCTGCACCTCGATCATGGTGCCCGCAGCCTGTTCTCCGCCCATCACCGCCGTCTTGGCGTTCGGCCACGAGAAGCAGAAGCGCGGATCGAAGCCGCGCCCGCACATGCCGTAATTGCCGGCCCCGAAGGAAGCTCCGCAATAGATGGTGAATTGCGGCACGGTCGCGTTGGTCACCGCCTGGATCATCTTCGAACCGTGCTTGATGATGCCGTCTTCCTCGTAGGAGCGGCCAACCATGAAACCGGTCGTGTTGTTGAGATAGAGGATCGGCGTACCGGCCTGGCAGCAGGCCTGGATGAAATGCGTTGCCTTCGACGCACCTGCCGGATCGATCGGCCCGTTATTGGTGATGACCCCGAGCGGCCAGCCGCAAAGACGGATCGTGCCGCATACGGTCTGCCCGCCATAGCGCTCGCCGAATTCCAGGAATTCCGATCCATCGGCAATTCGCGCGATAACTTCGCGCATGTCGACCGGCTGGCGATAATCCATCGGCATGATGCCGAGCAGCTCTTCGGCCTCATAGAGCGGTGCAGCGAAATCGCGTTCTTCGCTGTCCTCCTGCGGCCAGTCGATGCCTGCCATGATCTCGCGGGCAATCGCAATGGCATGCCTGTCGTCTTCGGCGAGATAGTCGCCCAGGCCCGAAATGCCGGTGTGCATTTCCGCCCCGCCGAGTTCCTCCTCCGTCGCGATTTCGCCCGTGGCGGCCTTGAGAAGTGGCGGCCCGGCCAGGAAAGCGCGCGTGCGCCCACGCACCATGACGATGTAATCCGACAACCCTGTTTGATAGGCTCCGCCCGCTGTGGACGAGCCATGCGTGACTGTTATCACCGGCAGGCCGGCGGCCGACATGCGGGCCAGATTGCGAAAGGTCGCGCCGCCTTCGACGAAGTCTTCCACCCGGTAGGCGGTGAGGTTCGCGCCGGCACTTTCCACCAGCTGCACGAAGGGCAGCTTGTTGGCGAGCGCGATTTCCTGAACGCGCAATATCTTCTTCAGCCCGCCCGGCTGCAGCGCACCAGCGGCAATGCCGGAGTCCGACGCCACGACCATGGTGCGCACGCCTGATACATAACCAATGCCGGCGATCACCCCCGCGCCCGGAACCGATTTTTCGGGGTTCCGCGTATCCATGCAGTAGCCGGCCAGCTTGGCAAGCTCGACAAAGGGCCGCCCGGCATCGAGCAGAAGCGCAACGCGCTCGCGCGGCAATAGCTGGTTGCGCTTTTCGAACCTTTCCCGCGAAGCATCGGAAGCGGCAATCGCACGCGCCTCGATCCCGCGCAGCTCGTCGATCAGCGCGTGCATACCATCGGCATTCGTCTGAAACTGCGGTGACGCCGGCGAAACCGATGTCTGTAGTTGCGGCATGTCTCTGTCCTGTCCTTGCGGCGCCAAGCAGCGCTTCGCTCAGCCTACCGTATCACCGGCATGCAATTTCATATGCCCAGAATCGCCCGGGCCTCGGCAGGCGAAGCGATGTCGCGCCCGGCATCGCGGGCCACTTGCGCCATCTCCTCGATCAGCGCGCCGTTGGAAGTAACTTTCTCTCCGTCGGGCAGATAGAAGGTGTCTTCGAGCCCCGTGCGCAGATGACCGCCGAGTTCGGCCGCCAGTCGGTGCAACGGCCAGATTTCGGCGCGTCCTATTGCTGTGACTTGCCAGCGCGAATCTTCAGGCGCGAGGTCTTTCAGGATCGGCAGAAGGTCGCCGCGAGCCGGCATGCCGGACGCCACGCCCATGACGAAATTCACCTGCGCCGTGCCTTTGAACATGCCGTTCGCCTGATACATACCCACGCTGCGCACGATACCGGTGTCGAAGCATTCGAACTCCGGCACCGCGCCGACACCGGTGATCGCATCGATGAAATGCTGCACCTTCTGCGGCGTGTTGTCGAAGAGCATTGGCGGCCAGGCCCAGCTGCCGTCGCGCTTCAGCTTGAGATAGTTGAGCGAGCCGGCATTGCAGGCCGCCATCTCAGGCCTTGTCTCCATCACCACATCGAGCGCGGCCTGATAATCCGGTCCCACTGTGCCGGTCGTGTGATTGATGATTACGCCCGGGCAGGCTTCGCGGATAGCCGCCTGCACCTCTTTCGAAAGCGCGATGTCCCAGCTTGGCAGATGACCCTTGCCCTCTCCCTGCTGTCTGAGATGGATGTGCATGATCGACGCGCCCGCATCGTAGGCGCGCTTCGCCTCGGCCGCCATCTCGGCCGGTGTCACCGGAACCGAATGCTGTTTGGGATCGGTGAGCACGCCATTGAGCGCGCATGTGATCATTACCTTGGACATGGCACCGCCTCCGCTCAGATACCCATCTGCGCCGCGGCGAGGTTCTTCATCACCTCGTCCGTGCCGCCGCCGATTGTGAGCACTTTGACCTCCCGGTAGATGCGCTCCGACGCCGTGCCCCGCATGTAGCCCATGCCGCCCAGTATCTGCACTGCCTCATCGGCGCAGAATTTCATGGCCGCCGTGGCCGTCACTTTCGCCATCGATGTGCGAGCGACATGCACGTTGATCGGGTCGAGCTTGCGCGCGTGACGCCACACGATGTCATAAACGAGTGTCTTCGCGGCATCGATGCGCGCCGCCATATCGACCAGCTTGTGGCGGATCACCTGATGCTGCGAGATCGGTTTGCCGAAGGCCTGCCTGTCGCGCGCCCAGGACAGCGCCTCCTGAAAACAGACCTCGGCCATGATGTAGGCCTGAACGGCAATCATCAGCCGTTCGTTGTTGAAGTTGAGCATCGCGGCCATGAAGCCGCGTCCTTCGGCGCCGAGCAGATTTTCGGCCGGCACCCGCACATTGTCGAACACGAGATGGCCGGTGTCGGAAGCATGCCAGCCCATCTTCTTCAGCGCGGTTCGCTGAAGGCCCGGCGTGTCGCCTTCCACGATCAGGAAGGAGATGCCGCCGGCACCCGCATCGTCGGAGGTACGCACCGCCACCGTCAGCACATCTGCCTCGACGCCCGACGTGATGAAAGTCTTCTCGCCGTTGACGACATAGTGGTCGCCATCACGCACGGCCCGGCACCTGAGCGCTGCGACGTCCGAGCCGCCGCCGGGCTCGGTGACGGCAAGTGCGGCAATCTTCTCGCCGGCCACGACCGGCGCAACGAATTTCCGCTTCTGCTCCTCGGTTCCGTGGGCCACCACCAGCGGCATGGAAATCGCGTGCGAGCCAAGTGCTGCCACCACGCCGCCCGAGCCGCAGCGGCAAATCTCTTCGTTCACCGCGATCGCCATGAAAGGGTCGCCGCCGAGACCGCCAAGCTCCTCAGGATAGCTGACGCCGATCAGGCCGATCTCGCCTGCCTTGCGATAGGTTTCGCGCGGCACTCGCCCGGCCTCTTCCCAGGCCTCGATGTTCGGCGTGATTTCAGCAGCTACAAATTTGCGCATCGCCGCGCGCATGGCGACGTGCTCTTCGCTGAAATACTGGTCCGGGCCTTCCGTCGTCAGCATGTCACGCGGCCCGGAACCGGGTGCCGGGCGCAGGCGGCGGTTCGGGCGCACCGGCAAAGCACTGCGCGATCTCCATCCACTTTTCGGCGACCGGACCGGACACCTTGAGCGCAGTATCTTTGATGTTGCGCGTCTGCGTCTGCACTTGCGCGAATTCGACCGCCGAACCCTCGATCGAGTCGGGGCTTTGATCGTTGCCGAAATTCCAGACGGCACCCGATGGCGCGGTCAGAATGAGCCGCGGCACCTGCTCCGGCACCGCAAGTCCGTTCAGCTTGAAGGCGAAGCCGAATGTGTTGACGCCCAGAAAGACGATATTGCGCACGCGGTCAGCCTCGGCGCGCTCAAGCCCCATCAGGTCGAATATCTCCTGCCCGTGCGCCCAGGTCTCCATCTGGCGTGCGGTGATGGAGGAGCGCGCCGACATCTCCGGCCCAACCCATTTCAACCGCGCCTTCGGGTCGACTTCGGCCCAGCGCCGCGCCATGTCGCGATAGCCGTCCTGCCAAAGCCGGAGCAGCGCCCGGCCCCGCTCCGCGATCGCGCGGTTCTCGATCGGCCGGAGCCCGCCTTTCCCCATCTCGGCGATAATCGTGCCAAGCGTGGCGTTGAACGCGTCAGGCTCGAAAAGCGACTGGTCGGCAGCGCGGTTCCAGAACGTCAGGTGCACGAAGACATCGTTGACCGTCCAGCCTTTGAACTGCGTCTTGGCGTTCCATTCGGCTTCAGGCAGCGCAGATACCGCCTCGGCGAGCGCCTCGCTTTCCGCTAGAAAATCCTGAACCTGTTCCACGCGTTAGCTGCCTCCCGCCTGTTCTGCACCAGACCGCGCTTCGCGCGCCGGCGCAATAGTTGTCTTCTCAGCCGTTCGTCCAGCTCGGCTTCCTCTTCTCGACAAACGACGCAATGCCCTCACGCGCCTCGTCCGAAAGCATTCGTTTTGCGAAGCTGTCCGCCGCGGCTTGTTTCTGCTCGTCTCGCGATTGAAATGGCAGTTGCGCGATCTGCGCCTTGATCGCCGCCACCGCGCCGGGTGCCGCGCCGGCAATCAGTTTCTTCTGATGTTCGATTGCGGCCGCAAGCGCGTCGGCATCTTCAGCGACAGCGTCCACCAAACCTATCGAACGTGCTTCCTCGCCATCGAACCGCGCGCCGGAAAGCATGAGTAAGCGCCCGACCCGAAGTCCCAAGCGCTGAATGACGAAAGGTGCGATCTGCGCCGGCGTCAGCCCGATCCGTACTTCGCTGAGCGCGAATTTCGCATCGCGTGTCGCAACCACGTAATCGCCGAGACAGGTGAGGCCCAGTCCGCCGGCCATCGCCGAGCCCTCGACTGCCATGATCGTATATTGCGGCAATGCAGCTACGGCGTCGAACAACTCTGCACCGGCCAGGCTCAGCGCGTGGATCTCATCATAGCCCGCCTGCCCGGAAGACATGCGGCCGAAGGATTTGAGATCGCCGCCGGCGCAGAATACGCCACCGCGCCCGCGAAAGACGACGCCGCGAAACGTGCCGGACGTGGCCAGCATGCCGCACAGCGCGGTGAGTTCCCGCGCGCGCTCGGCAGTCAGCGCGTTGCGGTTTTCGGGCGAGTTGAACCAGACCGTGAGCCAGCCATTCTCGGCTTCGAGGTCCAGCGTTTCGGAATCCGGAAAACCTTCCATGCAGTCACCTCTCCGGTCGGCCAATGAGGCGATGAATCAGCCCGATTGCCGACACGGCGCGACTATAATGCGCACAGACCGTTTCCGACCAACAATTCCGTTCATTTTTGTACAAAGCGCGCCAGATGGATCGCGAGTTGAACGTGAGAGACCCGTGACGTAACAAGCTCCGGCGAGCATGCCGCGGGAGCCTTAATGAACGTCGATCCGAGAGCAGAGCTGACCAAGCTGTTCAGTGCAGGCGTTGCCGCCGTTCAGGGCGAGGCCGCAGTCGCCACGGCGCTCCCGCGATCTGAAGCCGCACGTTTCACCGCCGTGCTTGCGCTCGGCAAGGCCGCCGCCTCCATGTATCTCGGGGCGCTTCCCGGTCTACCCGCTGGTCATCGCGCATTGATCGCGACAAAACATGGCCACGCGGCGGATGAGCGCCTTGCCGGTCTGCCGGCCGAAATCATGGAAAGCAGCCATCCCATCCCGGATGCCGACAGCCTGGCTGCCGGGCGGCGCTGCCTCGAGTTTGTCCGCGAATGCACGGCTGACACCGAGCTGCTGGTGCTCGTCTCGGGCGGCGCGTCGGCGCTGGTCGAAGATCTGGTTGATGACATAGATCTCGCCGAACTGCGGCGCACCACGGACGAGCTTGTCGCCGGCGGCGCCGACATCGCGACCATCAACGCCAAACGTAAATCGCTCTCGCGGGTAAAGGGCGGGCGGTTGCTGGCCGAGTTTAGGGGCAAATCCATTCGCGCTCTGGCGATCTCGGACGTCGAGGGCGACGATATCGGCATCATCAGCTCCGGCATCGGCGCCTGCGCCAACCCCGAGATTCCATATGAGGGCGAGATCATCGCTTCAAACGCCGTGGCCAGAGAGGCTGTAGCACTGCTTGCGGCGAAGATTGGTCTCCGCGTCATTCGCAATGAAGAGACGCTCTATTGCGATGTCGCCGAAGCTGCCGACCACATTGTGGCAGTCTGCGTGGATGGTCCTGCCGGCATATACATCTTCGGTGGCGAACCGACGGTCCAGCTGCCGCCATCACCCGGCGAAGGCGGACGCAATCAGGCGCTGGCGTTGCTCGTCGCCAAGCGGATAGCGGGCCGCGACGATCTCACCTGTCTTGTGGCGGGCACCGACGGCACGGACGGCCCGACGGAAGCGGCGGGCGCCATCGTCGACGGGAAGAGCTTCAACAGAAAGCCCGGCGCGGACGCCGCACTGGCAGCGGCGGATGCCGGCCGCTTTCTGCGAGAGACCGGCGACCGCCTGGTCACCGGCCCCACCGGCACCAATGTGATGGATCTTGCGATTGTGCTGAAACTCAGCCCCAATCCATGACGACCTTGCCAGCCTCGCCGGAGATCATTGCGGCAAATCCGGCCTCGTAATCGTCGATCGAAATCCTGTGGGTGATGAGTTCGCTGAGGTCCAGTCCCGACTGCACGAGCGCGATCATCTTGTACCAAGTTTCATACATTTCGCGCCCGTAGATGCCCTTCACATTGAGCATCTTGAAAATGATCTTGTTCCAGTCGACGGCGAATTCGGTCGGCGCGATGCCGAGCAACGCGATCTTGCCGCCATTGTTCATGGTGTCGATCATGTCGCGCATGGCAGGTGCGGCGCCCGACATTTCGAGCCCGACGTCGAAACCCTCCGTCATACCGATGCGTTCCATCACATGCTTCAGCGTTTCCTCGCCGGCATTGACCACGTGCTGAACGCCCATGCGTTTGGCGAGCGCGATGCGGTAGGGGCTGATGTCGGTAATTACCACCTTGCGCGCACCGACCTTCTGCGCCACCAGCGCGCCCATTATCCCGATCGGCCCGGCACCCGTCACCAGGACGTCCTCGCCCACCAGGTCGAAGCTGAGCGCGGTGTGCACGGCATTGCCGAAGGGGTCGAAGATCGCCGCGATCTCGTCGGGAATGTCGTCCGGTATCGGCACGACATTGGATTCGGGGATGCACAGATATTCCGCGAATGAGCCTGGCCGGTTGACGCCGACGCCCAGCGTGTTGCGGCACAGATGTCCTCTACCCGCCCGGCAGTTGCGGCAGGTGCCGCAGACCACGTGACCCTCGCCGGAAACCCGCTGCCCGATCGTGTACCTGGTCGCCGCCTTGCCGGTATCGACGATCTCGCCGCAGAATTCGTGGCCCACGACCATCGGCACCGGCACGGTCTTTGCCGACCATTCGTCCCATTTCCAGATATGAACGTCGGTGCCGCAGATCGCCGATTTGCGCACCTTGATCAGCACCTCGTCCGGCCCGGGTTCGGGCACCGGCACGCGTTCCATCCAGAGACCCGGCTCGGCTTTGGCCTTCACCAGCGCCTTCATTTCATTGCTCATCGGATGTCCCTCCGCCGCCGCCAGTCAGGAGCGTGTCTACCATACCGCCCGCTCAATAGCAGCGGAACCGATACCCCGCAGGCTCGAATTCAGGAACGCGCGCCGGGCGGAAACAGCGAACCCGGCGGCCTGCGTCTGCCGTCGGTGTCAGGCGGCATAGCGCGCGCCGTTCCGCGTCGCCAGAAAACGGTCGAGCGGAATGGCTTCCTGTTTCAGCATGCCACGCCCGGGCAATGTTCCCTCGCGCACCATCTCGATCACCGCTGCCACCGACGATGCCGTGGTCCAGGCGATCGCGGTTCTCTGCTTTCCACCGATCTCGACCGGCTTCAGTCCCCGCACGAATTCGCGCCGCTGCAACCGCCCGCCAACATGCCCTTCCGCGGCGACGTGGATATAAACGATGTCGTCATTCACCGGCGGTTTGGCGTTCACCAATATCTCGCCGGCCTCCTTTCGCCGTTCGCGCATCAGAAGTTCATGAAAGAAGAAGTTCATAAGTTTCACATGGCCGGGATAACGCATCGTCTTGTAGTCGATGTTGGGCACACGTCCCTTGTAGGTTTCACACATGGTGCCCAGACCGCCCGAGGTGGTGAATGCCTCAAGCTCGATGCCGCCAATGACGATTTTTTCGACCCATTCCATCGCCGAAACCCACTTGGCTTCTCCGTCTTCCAGAACCTCGCAATCATTGAGATATTCGTTGACCACACCTTCCGGCGACCAGTTGAACGAATAGCCCATCAGTCCGGTGGGATTCTGCGGCAGCGCGCCGACCCGCATGCGGCATGACCGGCATTCGTCGAACTCTTCGATGAGGCTTGCACCGACAATGCCGACAAAGCCCGGCGCAAGGCCGCATTGCGGCGCCATCAGGCCTTTCGAGGTTTTGGCCAGTTCGGCGATGGCCTTCGTCGTCGGCACATCCTCGGTCAGGTCGAAATAATGCAGCCCGAGCGCGTGCGCCCGCTTGGCGACACCGATGTTGAACGAATATGGCAGGCACGAAAGCACCGCGTCGAAGCCCCGCAGCGCTGCGCCGAGCGCATCGTCATCGCCAACGTCGATCTGCCTGGTTTCATAGGGCAGCCCGGAAACAGGCACCGCATCGAACCCAGTTACGCTAAAACCGCTCTCATGCAGCAGTTCTCCTGCCAGCGCACCAACTTTACCCAGGCCGAGTACGGCGATTGTCTTCATGAGGCATCCCTGCAAACCAAGCTGACATTGCCGGGCAATGTAGCGGATTAGCGACCGTCGGCTATACCGCAGTAAGGGCCTGTCTATGAGCCAGCGCTGGGCTCATGGACAGCACGTTGGTGTGTGGTTCCACTTCGCTTCGGTCCGGCGCGCCCTCAGGCAAACTGCGCCAGACCATGGCCTACCGACCAGTTCTCCTTGGCCGACTCCAGCAGATAGACAAAGACGTTCTCCGGCGCGATGCCCGGGTTTTTGCCCAGCAGTTCGGCAAGCCGGGCGAAAAGCGCTTTCTTCTGCTCGGTGGTTCGGGTGTTGAAAACGGTGATCTGGATGTAGACGAGATCGTCTCCGCGCCTGATGTCGAACGCATCGCCGTATCGAAAGTTGGCGGGGTCATGCTCCGTGATGGTCATGAACTGGTCGCCTTCCGGAACGCTCAGCGCCTCGCGCAGGGCTTTGTAGACGCCATCGAAAATGGCTTCTCTGTAAGCCTCGGATTTTCCTGACTGCATCGAAATGTGGCAGATCGGCATGTCTGGTCCTTTCGCTTCCGCATCGAGTTTCTCACTCTGAGGCATCCATCTCGCGCACGATGATGGCCCTGGCTGTGTCTCCTGCCGCGATCGCATATTCCGGATCGCGGTGAATCAGGATGGTGGAGAACGCGCCGTCCATCAGGAGCACGATGCTTCGCGCAACGGCGGCAGGGTTCGTGAGGCCGGCCGCTGCGTAGCGCTCCGTCAGCCAGGCTTCGAACTTTTTCTTGTGTGCCGCGCCCACGGCGACGGCCGGGTGCCCCGGCATATTGGCAAGTTCCGCGGCTGTCCTGAGGAAACCGCAGCCCTTCCATTTCGGGTGCCGCGCGTTTTCGCCGACCCGGTAGAAGATCGCAGCGGTCTTTTCCGCAATCGAGCCTTCCGCCGCGTCGAACCACTGAGCGAAAAGCGCCAGGTTGGGTTGATCGCGCGAAGCCAGATACCCTTCGATCAGCTGGTCCTTGCTCTCGAAGTGGTAGTAGAGCGTGCGTTTGGTCACCTTGGCCGCGTCGGCGATTGCATCGACGCTGACCGCCCGAATTCCCTCGCCGTAGAACAGTTTGTTGGCCGCATCGAGAATCCGGTCTTTCGTCGACTTCGCTGTTTGGCTCATATGTATACCGACTAGTGAGTGTAATAGATTATCCGGCCGCGCTACCCAGCTGTCAACTCGTCAACTGGAGACCCGCAAGATGGCAGATACCGTTCTGATGGAGCGCCGCGGCGCGGTGGCGCTTCTGACGTTGAATCGCCCGGAGAAACTGAATGCGCTGAACTACGAAACCAACGACCTGCTTGTTCGGTTGCTTGCCGAAATCGAGGCGGACCCGACAATCGGCGCGGTCATCGTCACGGGTGCTGGCGACCGCGCATTTTCGGCCGGCGGCGACATTCACGAGTTTTCGGAAAGCGTGAAGCAGGGTCCGGACATCGCCATTCGCGACTTCGTGCGCCGCGGCCAGGGCATGACGCAACGCCTCGAAGCCTTTCCCAAACCGGTAATTGCTGCCGTGAACGGCATCGCATTCGGCGGCGGATGCGAGATCACCGAAGCGGTACACCTGGCAATAGCGTCGGAGCGGGCTTTGTTTGCCAAGCCGGAAATCAACATCGGCATCCCGCCGACCTTCGGCGGCACCCAGCGCCTGCCGCGTCTCGCCGGCCGCAAGCGCGCGCTTGAACTGCTGCTGACCGGCGATCCATTCGGACCCGAGAGGGCCCGTGAACTGGGACTGGTAAACAAGGTGGTGCCACACGACCAAGTATTGCCGGCGGCATTCGAACTAGCAGGGCAAATCCTTCGACATTCCCCGCTCACTGCAGCGCGTATCATCACTGCGGTAACGCGCGGCATCAACGCAACCATCACGGAGGGTCTCCAGATCGAGAGTGAGCAGTTCGGCCGCATGGTGGCGACCAACGACATCCGCGAAGGCCTGGACGCCTGGATCGCCCGCCGCGAACCCCGGTATTCCGGAACGTGAAGAGACGCGCCGCAGTCCCGTGAAGAGCAACCCGGCGCCGACCCCGCAGGGTTTCCGCCTTGACTGAACGATAAAACCAGATATATGGTTTAGTGATGAATGATCTGACAATGGCCAAAGCAGCGCAGGCGCTGGCAGCACTTGGACATGAGGCACGGCTCTCCGTCTTCCGCCTGCTCGTGCGCAGCGGCCATGATGGCCTTAATGTCGGTGAGATAAGCGCCCATCTCGATATGCCGGCCTCGACGCTTGCGCATCACCTGCGGGCGCTTGTCTCTGCCGGGTTGGTTGTTCAGGAGCGCTATGGACGTATCACTGTCAATCGCGCCGACTACCAGGCAATGGACGCTGTATTGGCATTCCTCGGAGATGAGTGCTGTGCCGGCGTGAAACCGAAATCCAATGTCGCCTAGCGGCGCATTTTTTCATCCAAAAGAACCATAGAACTGGCTATATCGAAATGACTGACACGATATTGAGATTGGGCAATGGCGCGGGGTTCTTCCGTGACGCCTGGCGCGCGCACAAACCCTGGCTCTTCTCCGCTTTCGTCATGGCTGTGCTGCTGGTCCTGGCGCCTTACCAGGCCTGGACGAGCACCGGTTTCGTCGCCCGTTCGCTTGCAGAAACCTCGCCTTATCTTCTGCTGTCCATAGCTCTGGCAGCTTACGCTGGCGCAAGCGGGGCCGACAATCTGATCGCCCGCGCCTTCTCAGGCTCGCCACTGACCGTAATTGCGGTTGCAGCACTTTTCGGCGGGCTCTCGCCATTCTGCTCATGTGGCGTCATCCCGCTGATCGCGGCCCTGCTGGCCATGGGTGTCCCGCTCTCGGGCGTCATGGCTTTCTGGCTCGCGTCGCCGGTCATAGACCCTTCGATGTTTGTCCTGACCTCCGGCCTTCTTGGAGCCGAATTCGCAATTGCCAAAACCGCAGCTGCCGTCGGCCTCGGGCTGTTCGGCGGCTATGTCACCCATGCTGTGATGCGCGCCGGTTATCTGGCGGATCCCCTGCGCCCCGGCGTCGGCAATGGCGGCTGCGGAGCCTCTGCGGTGCGCAACCCGGGCCCGGTTGCATGGAAGTTCTGGTCCGACCCGGACCGCCGCGCCAAATTCCGGCGGGAAACCTGGTCGACGACGCTCTTTCTGGTCAAATGGCTGACCCTCGCATTTCTGCTTGAGAGCCTGATGCTCGCCTACGTGCCGCAGGAGTGGATTGCATCGGCATTGGGCGGCAGCGGACTTTGGCCGATCCTCACCGCAACGCTCATTGGCGTCCCGGCCTATCTGAACGGCTATGCCGCGACACCTCTGGTCGCGGGGCTGATCGAACAGGGCATGGCACCGGGCGCCGGTCTCTCCTTCCTCGTCGCCGGAGGCGTGACCTCGCTGCCGGCGGCGATTGCGGTGTTCGCACTCGTGCGCCGGCCGATATTTGTGCTCTATCTGTTGCTGGCACTTGTCGGGTCGCTGGCAAGCGGCCTGATCTATCAGGCGTGGATCCTTGCATAGTCAGCCATCTGTGAGCCGCCCGGACGGGCCGCTAGATCCATGGCTGGTCCGGATCAGGTAGCGGAATGGCGTCCAAAAGTTCGCGTGTATAGGCAGCACGCGGATTGTCATAGAGTTCCGCCGTCGTTGCGTTCTCGACGATCTCGCCCCGGTAGAGCACCAGAATGCGCGTGCACAGGCGGCGGATCACCGACAGATCGTGGCTGATGAATGCGAGCGTCAGCCCGAGTTCGGCCACCAGCTGCTCAAGCAGCGCCAGAACCTGCGCCTGCGAAGAAACGTCGAGCCCCGACACGATCTCGTCGGCCAGAATGAAGTCCGGCCGCAACGCGATAGCACGGGCGATGCCGACCCTCTGGCGCTGGCCGCCAGAAAGTTCATGCGGATAACGCGAGGCGAAGCTGCGCGGCAGGCCCACCTGGTCGAGCGCTTCCAGCGCGCCCTTTTCGGGATCTTCCGAACCGTGCAGCCGCAAGGGTGCCGCGATCAGCCGGCCGATGCGGTGTCGCGGATTGAGCGATGACATCGGGTCCTGAAAGATCATCTGGAAGCGCCGCCGCAATGGCCGCAACTCGGCCTCCGCCAGATGCGTGATGTCGCGCCCATCGAACCGCACAGTGCCGGCAGATGGCTCCAGAAGGCGCACCAGCACGCGGCCGAGCGTCGATTTGCCAGACCCGGAGCCGCCAACGATGCCGAGGATCTCGCCACGCGGAATGGTGAAAGTCAGGTCCTTGAGTATCTCCGTTCGAGGAGCCGGGCCCAGCAGCGGCTTGCGGGTGAGGTCCGGGAAGGAGAGCCGCAAATTTTCGACCTGGTAGAGATCAGCCATGGCGCAGCCTCTGGTCCGCCGCCTCGACCTCTGCTCGCACGGCGGCAATGACCTCTTCGGGCACGGGCGTCAGGCTCGCCTCCGGGTCGGTGTATTTCGGCGTCGCTGCCAGCAGCGCGCGCGAATAGGCATGCGCCGGCTCGCGGAAGAAGCTGCGCACATCGGTCGCCTCCACCACCATGCCGGCATAAAGCACGGAGAGCGACTGGCAGATTTTCGACACCACGCCGAGGTCGTGCGTGACGAACAAAAGCGCCGTGTTGTGGCGCTGCTGCATATCCTTGATCAGCTTCAGTATCTGCTTCTGCACCGTCACATCGAGCGCGGTGGTCGGCTCGTCAGCGACAATCAACTTCGGCTCGGCCGCAAATGCCGAGGCGATCAGAATGCGCTGTCGCATGCCTCCCGAAAGCTCATGCGGATAGCTGCACAGCACACGCTGCGGGTCTGGAATCTGCACCTCGTCAAGCAGTTCGGCGGCGCGCTCGCGGGCGTGCTTGGTGTCCCAGCCGAGAATGTCGGTCAGCCGGTCGGTGATCTGCGGGCCGATCCGCCGCGACGGGTTGAGCGCGGTCAGCGGGTCTTGCGGTATCAGCGCACAGGATTGGCCGAGCCGCTTGCGATGTTCCGCCGGCGACAGCTTCAGAAGATCGGTGCCGTCGAGCTCGATCGCACCCGAAACGATCTCGATCGCGCGCGGCAAAGTGCCGAGCACGGCTTTGCCGATCATCGATTTGCCGGCACCGGATTCGCCCACCAGCCCGTGCACCTCGCCCGCCTCCACATTCAGCGAAACGTCGCGCAGAAGCCGCGCCGAGGTGCCCGCGATATTGACCGTCAGGTTCGAGATTTTGAGGTAGCTCATCGCAGCACCGGGTCGAAACGGTCTTTCAGCCCCTCGCCGAACTGCGAGAAGGAAAGCACGGTGAGGAAGAGGGTGACGAGCGGGAAGACCATGATCCACCACGCCTGATGGATCGACGTGCGTCCTTCCGAAATCATGCCACCCCAGGTTGGGTCGTCGGTCGAAATCGACAGGTTCACGAAGGACAGGATCGCTTCAACGATGACCGCGATGCCCATTTCGAGCGTCAGCAGAACCACAATGGTCGGCAGCACATTGGGTAGGATTTCCACGATCATGGTGGAAAGCCGAGTGCGGCCGGCGATCTGCGCAGAGGCGGGATAGTCCATCGCGCCTTGCGCCATCGCCTCGGCGCGCACGACACGCGCAAAGCGGGTCCAGTCGATTACGACGATGGCGATGATGATCGAGACAAGGCCCGGCCCGAGAACGGCAATGAGAAGGATCGAAAACAGCACCGGCGGAAAGGCCATCCAGATATCGATCAGCCGCGAGATCACCACATCGACCCAGCCGCGCAGATAGCCCGCCAGCAACCCGAGCGTCGAACCCACCAATGCGGTGATGCTGCCCGCGACGAGCGCGACGATCAGCGCCACGCGCGCACCATAAAGGATGCGCGCCAGAAGATCGCGGCCGAGGCTATCAGTACCGAGGTAATAGCCTGGCTCCGCTCCGCTCACCCAGAAGGGCGGCATGCGGCCAAGAAACAGATCCTGTTCCAGCGGGCCATGCGGGCTGAGAAGCGGCGCGAACACCGCTGCGAGCACGAGGATCAAAAGCCAGCCGCCGGAGAGCCAGAGGCGAAGGCCGATCTTACGGCGAATTTGAGAGCGACCGTCAAGCATGGCGCAGCCTCGGATTGAGCAGCGCATAGGTGAGGTCGACCACCAGATTGACCACCGTGAAGATCACCGCAAACAGGATCACGATGCCCTGGATGAGCGGCAGGTCGCGGTTGATGACCGCGTCGATCGCCATATTGCCGAGGCCCTCATAGCTGAACAGCCGTTCGATGATGACGGTGCCGCCGATCAGGAACGTGAACTGCACGCCGACCAGCGTAAGCGTCGGCAGGATGGCATTGGGCAGCGCCTCGCGAATGATGACGTGATTTTCGCCATAACCTTTGGTTCGCGACAGCGTCACATAGTCGAGATGCATCGTCTCTTTCAGCGACTGCTTAAGCAACTGGCCGATGATGGCCGCAAGCGGAATGGCGAGCGCCAGCGCCGGCATGAACATGTGGCTGACAATGTCGGCCCACAGGTCGAAGCGCAGCCGCAACAGGCTTTCGAACAGGTAGAAATTGGTGACGAATGGCAGATCAAGCGAAGGCGTGACGCGCCCTGAAATATGGAACACCGGCCAGGCGACGCCGAACAGCAGGATCAGGATCAGCGCCCACAGGAAGTCCGGCACCGAGAGCGCCATGCCGTTGGCAACGTCGATACCGGCCTCGACCTTTGTGCCGCGTTCGCGAGTGCCTGTCAGCGCCGCCACGCCTCCCAGGATAACCGCGATGACAAGCGCCATGATGGACAGTTCGAGTGTTGCGGGCAGCCGGCCGAGCACAAGGTCCAGCACTGGCCGTCTCGCAGTTATCGACGTGCCGAAATCGCCTTGCAGCACGCCGCCGGCCCAGATGAAAAACTGCTCGGGGATCGATTTGTCGAGGCCGTAAAGCGCGGTGAGCCGCGCGATATCCTCTTCAGTCGCGCCAGGCGGCAGCATCATTGCGATCGGGTCGCCCGGCACCACACGGATGACGAAGAAGACGATCACGGCGACACCGACAAGCGTCACAGCCGTGCTTGCCAGCCTGAAGAGAAGTGACCTGAGTATCTGCATGCGTTTTTCGGTTACGCCAGTGCGTGCCTAACACACGCGGGACAGGGAAAACCCCTGCCCCGCGTTCATATCATATTCCGGTTCTGGCCTGATCAGACCCGTTTCATCAGATGCGGCAGCAGCGCGCCCGATGCATGCGGCGTGACGCTCACGCCCTTGGCCGACAGGATCGGCTGGACGTACTGCAGCAGCGGAATGACGAGCGCATGTTCTGCAACGTAGCGATCGACATCCTTCCAGCCGGCGATGCGCTTGGCTTCATCTGCCTCGCCCCACAGCGGCCCGATCTTTTCGATCAGGTCGGCGCCGTCCCACACCGAGTGCGGGCTCGGGCCGAACATGGCAAAGCCGGTCGAGGTGGTGGGATCGCCAACCGAGTTGCCCCAGTTGTAGAAGGCAGCCGGGGCCAGCGTGTCGGCCGCGCGCAGTTCGTAATGCTTGGCGATCTCGTAGACCTCGATTTCGGCCTCGATGCCCACCCGGCGCCACAGACCGACGATCGCCTGGATCATCTCGTAGTCCTTCGGCTTGAAGCCCCTGGTCGTCTGGATCTTGAACTTGACCGGGTTGTCGGTGCTGTAGCCAGAGGCTGCGAGCAGCTCCTTCGCCTTCTCGGGGTCGTAGGGAACCTTGATCGAGGCGTCATAAGCCTCGTATTCCGGCGTCTGCAGCGTATCGATCGCCACGCCGTAGCCCGACAGAAGCCGGTCGATGATCGTCTGCTTGTCGATCGACATAGCGCAGGCCTGGCGTACATTCTCGTCGAGCATCACATCGATGTCGTTGAGGAAGATCATGCCGATGTCGGAGATCGGCGCGGCCACTCCGTTCAGCGTGCCCTTCAGGCGGTCATATTCCTCATAGGGCATTTCGAGTGTCACATGTGCATTGCCCGATTCCACCTCGGCGACACGCGCCGCTGCGTCGGTGACGAACTTGATCGTCACGGTCTCGAAATCCGGCTTGCCGCCCCAATAGTTGGTATTGGCTTTCAGGCGCACGAAGGCATTGCGCTCGAACTTCTCGACCATGTACGGGCCGGTGCCGATCGGCGCTTCCTCGAAGCCGTCCGCGCCGACCTTCTCATAATACGCCTTGGGCAGCACGTAGCCGGTGAGGAAATACATCCACTTGAAGATCGTCGGGTCGAACTGCTTCACATCGGCGGTGACCATGTCGCCGTCGGCTGCAAAGTTCTCCAACGTCGACCAGACGAAATTGATCGGATTGCCGGTTGCCGGGTCGGCCGCGCGAGCCAGGCTCCAGGCCACGTCCTCGGCCGAGAACGGGCTGCCGTCATGCCAGGTGACGCCCTGGCGCACCTTCATCATCACCTTGGTGCGGTCCTCGTTCCAGCCCCATTCGGTCAGGAGGCCGGGTGCCGGCGAAAGGTCGGGCTGCTGCAGGATGAACTGGTCGAACACCGACTGATAGATGCCCTGGATGGTCGGGTTCACCGCCGAGGGTCCGGTGGTCGGATCCCAGCTCGGAAGCGTGGTGTTGTAGGCGATGACCAGTTCGTCGATCTGCTGTGCCAGCGCAGGCAGGCCGAAGGCCCCGGCTGCGGCCGTGGCGGCAGACAGTTTCATCAAATTGCGGCGTGAGAGTTTCATGATCGTTCCCTTGTCTTGTTTCACCTTCCAGCGGGTCTTGCTGATTCTTACTTCCCGGCGAGTTTCCTGGCTAAAAGGAAGCCCGATCCGGCTCCGGTCCCTGCCCCCGGCCAGACGGCCGCCCCCGTGAGGTAGAGATTCTTGATCGGCGTCGATCCATCGGCATGACCGCGCGCCGGCCGGAAGAGGAAGTGCTGCGACATGTGGTGGCTGCCGCAGACCTGGTCGCCACCGACCAGATTCGGGTTGTCCTGTTCGAGATCGGCCGGCGTCACCACACGTCGGCCGAGTATCTTTTTCCGTATCCCGGGCGCATAGCGCTCCAGAACATCAAGCGCGCGCTCAGCGAACGGCTCTGCGGCACCTGCCCAGTCGCGCGCGTCGATCTCGCCCTTGGCATCACCGCGTATATCTCCGGGCGCCATCCTAACCTGCAGCCACAAAACGTGCTTGCCGTCCGGCGCACGGGAGGGATCGAACACCGTCGGCTGGCCGACGACAAGGATCGGTTCGTCGGGCAACAACCCGGCTTGCGCCTGCTGGTAGGTGCGCGCCATCTGGTCGAGCGAAGGCGCAAGATGCACATAGGCGAAGCTCCTCAGCTCCTCGCCGGCAGCCCATTCGGGCAGGTCCGACAAGGCCAGATGGATCATCATCGTGCCGGGCGCATGAACGAACTTCTCCATCGCCGCGTCGAAAGCAGGTTCCGTGCCGCCGGTCAGACGCGCAAATGCCGAAGGCGCGATGCCAGCGACCACTGCCTTCGAAGCCCGAAGCTTGCGGCCGTCTTCCAGCTCGATGCCCGTCGCTGCACCGCCTTCGCTGAGGATGCGCGCCACTGGCGCATTGCATTCCACCACACCGCCCTTTGCCCGGATGGTTGCGGTCATCGCATTGACGATGGTGTCGGCACCGCCTTTGCCGATCGCCATACCGAAGGCCTGCCCGGCCATGCCTTCGAGGTATGGGAAAATCGCGCCGCCAGCGACATCGGGGGCGAAATCGAGATGCATGCCCCATGCGCCAAGCATCGCCCGCACCTCGGGCGCTTCAAAGTTTTCCGAAAGATAGGCGCGTGGCGAGGCAAGCAGAAACTGCACCATCTGCAGCATGCCCGACACGCCGCGCTCGGCGAACAGCTTGTACAGAAAATATGCAATTGAATGAATTTTCATGGGGCTGCCGAGCAGCCGGAGAATATGCGGCGCGTCTTTTCCGAACCCGGCCGACAGTGCTTTCCAGCGCTCGGCATCCCGCTTGGAGAAGGCGGCAATTCGCCCCGCCGTCGCTTCCGCATCCATGGAAACGCCACACCAGCGCCCGTCCGGAAATACACTTGCAAAGGGCTTGTCGACGGGCACGAATTCCATGCCCTGATGCGCCAGTTCTTCACCATATTGCTTGAGAAACGCGCTGCCTGCAAAGAGCGACAGGTTCATTGCCGCCCAGTCGTGGCGGAAGCCGGGAAGTGTGTATTCGCCGGTCTTGACGGCCCCGCCAGGTACCCCGGCCTGTTCGAAAACACCGACCTTCCAGCCGCGCGCGGCCATATGGACCGCGGCCGCCAGTGCATTGTGACCCGCGCCGACAAAAACTGCATCGAACTCGTCGTTCACGCACACCCCTCCCTTGGCATCTGGATATTTGCATTTGCATGCATTCCTGTCTAGTGTTATCGCGAAAGCGAAGCCACGCGTCCGCAAAAGGGGAGATTGCGATGAGTTCAGCAAACGTGCTGTCACAGCTTGCAGGAATGCTCGGTACGGGAGGTATCGAGGTGGTGGATTGCTCGGGAACCCTGGGTCCCGACACGCCGCTCCTGAAACTGCCGCCGGAACTGGCGGTTGATACGCCGAAGATCGAAATTCACAAGATCAGCGAATACGACAAGGACGGGCCTTTCTGGGCCTGGAACTGGCTGAAAGTGGGTGAGCATTCCGGAACCCATTTCGATGCGCCGCATCACTGGATCACCGGCAAGGACTATCCCGACGGCTATACGGACACGCTCGACGTGCAGCGCCTCATCGCTCCGGTGAACGTGCTCGACTTCTCGAAGGAGTGCGCCGACAACCCGGACTTCCTGCTGACCATCGACCATGTAAAGGCCTGGGAAGCCGAGCATGGCGAGATCGGCGAAGGCGAATGGGTGGTTCTGCGCTCCGATTGGGACAAGCGTGCCGACGACGAGGCGAGCTTCCTCAATGCCGACGAGAATGGCCCGCATACGCCTGGGCCGACCGCCGAGGTCGTCACCTATCTGATCGACAAGGGCATTGTCGGCTGGGGCAGCCAGTGCATCGGCACCGATGCGGGACTAGCCGGTGGCATGGAGCCGCCCTTCCCGGCACATAATCTGCTGCACAAGAACAATCGTTTCGGCCTTGCCTCGCTTGCCAATCTCGACAAGCTGCCGGCCAAGGGTGCAATCCTGATCGCGGCACCGCTGAAGATCGTAAACGGAACCGGATCGCCGATCCGCGCATTGGCGCTCGTGCCGAAAGGCTGAGGCCTTGGCCGCCGATCACGTCATTATAGGCTCCGGCATCAACGGGCTGGTTGCGGCCAGCCTGTTGGCGCTGAAAGGCCGGCGGGTGCTTGTCCTCGAGCGTGAGGAAACGCTTGGCGGCTGCTTGCGCAGCGAGGAAGCCACGCTGCCGGGTTTCACCCATGACGTGATGGCGGCAACATTCGTTTTGTTCATGACCGGGCCGGCAGGCGCCGAGCTCGGTCCGCATCTTTCTCGACACGGCTTCGAATATTGCCACGCCAAACACCCGACCGGGGTATTGCGGCCCGACGGCAGCGCACTGGTGTTGACCATGGACCAGGCGCAAAACATCGCGGCCTTCAACGCGCTGGCCGCCGGGGACGGCGACCGGCATGCAAGCGACGTCGGCCAGATTGCGGCCGACGCGCCGTTCCTGTTCGCGCTGCTCGGCGGCAATCTCTGGTCATGGCAGACGGCCAGACTGCTCTTCGGCCAGATGCGCAAGCGTGGCCTCAGGGGGCTGGCGGCGTGGATGGGTTCTGCGCTGGCGCCGGCACGCGGCTGGCTTGAAGCCAATTATCAAAGCCCGCTGGTTCAGGCGCTCTGGGCTCCCTGGGTTCTGCATACGGGGCTTACGCCTGAGAGCACCTATTCCGCGCAGATGGGCAAGGTCATCGCCTTCGCACTCGAGGCCGCCGGCGCACCTGTCGCCAGGGGCGGCGCGGCTTCGATCGTTGGCGCATTCAAGGCGCTGATCGAGGAGAATGGCGGCAGCCTGCGCACCGGCGCCGACGTTGAACAAATTCTCACGCAGGGCGGCAAGATAACGGGTGTGCGCCTTGCGGATGGCGAAGAGATCGCCTGCGGCTCGGTGCTTGCTTCGGTCGCACCCGGGCAGCTTTACGACCGGCTGCTCGAAGGAACCGACCTTCCGCAGGATCGCGCGGCGGTCCGCCAGTTCCGCCATGGACGTGGCGATTTCCAGCTTCACTACGCGCTGGATGGCCAGCCTAAATGGCGTACCGACGGGCTCGACGATGTCGCTCTGATCCATCTGACCGACGGTATCGACGCGGTGTCGAAATCGGCCAACGAAGCCGAGCGCGGCATGCTGCCGGAGACGCCGACAATCTGCGTCGGCCAGCCGCATAGGCTCGACCCTTCGCGTTGCCCTGACGGCAAAGCGATCCTGTGGCTCCAGATCCCCGACGCGCCGCGCGTCATCAAAGGCGACGCCGCTGGCAAGATCAAAGGACGCGAATGGGACGAGGCGACGCGCGAAGCATTCGCCGACCGGCTGGAAGCTATCCTTTCGCGCCACATTGAAAACTTCGACGCCATCAAGCTTGCACGCCGCGCCTACTCGCCACATGACCTTGAGGCCATGAACATGAACCTCGTCGGCGGCGATCCCTATGGCGGGCACTGCGGCATCGACCAGTTCTTCATCTGGCGGCCATTCGCGCATTCGACCAATGGAACCGGCCCGGTACGCGGCCTGATCCATATCGGCGCGTCAACCCATCCCGGCCCCGGGCTCGGCGGCGGCTCCGGCTTCAACGCAGCCAAGAGGCTCGGCGCATGAACGACGATACCCTTCAGGTGCCGACGCAGAAGCTGGGCGAGATGGGCCTCAGCAATTTTGCGCCCTATCTGATGAACCGCATCATGGGACGCTACAACGCGTCGCTGCGCGAGGAAATGGCGGAGCTTGGCCTGACAACGCCGAAAGCCCGCACGCTTGCTGTCCTGTCGGTCAATGACGGGCTGCTGATCCGCGAACTCGCGGTCTATGCCGTCACCGAACAATCGACATTGAGCCGCGCGCTCGACCGGCTGCAGGCCGAGGGGCTGGTGCGACGCGAGACCGACCCGACCGACAACAGGGCGGTGCGGGTGTACATCACCGATGAGGGGCGGACTGCCTTCGAAAACTTGTGGCCGCACATGGCGGCCGCCTATGCGCGCATGTTTCGGGGTGTTGGCGAGGCGGAGCGTCACGCATTCATCGTGACGCTGCAGAAGATGCTCGCAAACATCCGCAAGCACGACATTTGAAGGTAGCGGCGATGAGAAACGCGATCCCGCTGCCGGGCCCAAAGAGCTAGAAACGGAGCGCTGTCATGGCGGAACGGTCGTTCAAGGCAGAGGTTGAACACCTCAAGCTCGGTGAGGGCGACACCTTCACCGGCGAGGGAATTCTGGCGATCACGAAAGCGCTGCTGGAATCCGGTGTCGGTTATGTCGGCGGTTATCAGGGCGCCCCGATTTCGCATCTGATGGACGTGCTGTCCGACGCGCAGGATCTGCTGGCCGATCTCGGTGTGCGCTATGAGGCCAACGCCAACGAGGCGGCGGCTGGCGCAATGCTCGCCGCGTCGGTGCATTATCCCATTCGCGGCGCGGTCACCTTCAAGGGTTCGGTCGGCGTCAACGTTGCGTCGGATGCGCTCGCAAATCTCGCCTCGTCGGGCGTGACTGGCGGCGCCATGATCATCGTCGGCGAAGATTACGGCGAAGGCTCCTCCATCATGCAGGAGCGCACGCACGCCTTTGCCATGAAGTCGCAATTCTGGCTGCTCGACCCGCGCCCCAACCTGCCGTCGATCGTGAAAGCGGTGTCGGATGGTTTCGAACTCTCCGAAGCCTCCAACACGCCGGTGATGCTGATGGTTCGCATCCGCTCGTGCCACGTAACGGGCTCATTCGAATGCCGTGACAACAGGCACCCCGAACTTACGGTGCGCGACGCGCTGTCTGAGCCACGCTCGGATTTCGCGCGTGTGGTATTGCCGCCCATGTCCTTCGCGCATGAGCAGGACAAGGTGAAAAACCGGTGGCCGGCTGCAGAGGCCTTCATTCGCGAACGCGGCCTCAACGAGATGTTCGGGCCCGACTCTGCTCGCCTGGGCATCGTGGTCCAGGGCGGCATGTACAACGGCGTGATCCGCGCACTGCAGCGCCTCGGCCTCGCCGACATTTACGGTGAGACCGATGTCCCGATCTATGTGCTCAACGTCACCTATCCGCTGATCTCGAACGAATTCCTGGAATTCTGCGAAGACAAGGAACATGTGCTCGTGGTCGAGGAAGGCCAGCCCGAGTTCATTGAAACGCAGCTCGGTTCCTTCCTTTATCGCGCCAGCTCCGACGTGAAGCTGCACGGCAAGGACCTGTTTCCGATGGCCGGCGAATATACCGGTGCGGTGATGCTCGACACGGTCGAGGCTTTCGTCCGTCTCGCTGCACCGGACATGCTGCCGGCCAATGTGCGTGCACCGAACGCTGAAAAGCCGAAAATTCCGGACCTTTCGAAAACGGTTCCCATTCGCCCTCCGGGTTTCTGCACCGGCTGTCCCGAACGGCCCATCTTCGCGGCGATGAAGCTTGTCGAAAACGAACTCGGCAAACACCAGATCGCGGCCGACATCGGCTGTCATCTCTTTGCCGCCCTACCGCCCTTCGAAATCGGCGGCGCTACCATGGGCTATGGGCTTGGCCCCGCGGCCAATGGTGCATTCGACGGCGGCGGCGAAAAGCGCCCCGTGGCGATCATCGGCGACGGCGGCTTCTGGCACAACGGCCTGTCGTCGTCCTTCACCAACATGTCGTTCAACAAGTCTGACGGCGTGGCCATCGTGGTCGACAACTTTTATTCCGCAGCGACCGGCGGGCAGGACATCATGTCGTCGCGCGCCACGAACCCGACGAAATCGACCAGAAACCCGATCTCCAAAGCCCTCAAGGGCGTCGGGATCGATTGGGTTCGAGAGGTCGATCGCACCTACGATGTCGGTCGCATGCGCGACACGATTCGCGAAGCACTCACCACCCCCGAAAAGGGTCCGAAGGTCATTGTCGCTTCCTCGGAGTGCATGTTGAACAGGCAGCGCCGCGAAAAACCGCTGCGGAACAAGGCGATCAAGGAAGGGCGCCGCGTAGAGGCACCGCGTTTCGGTGTCGACGAGGAGGTCTGTACCGGCGACCACGCCTGCATGCGGCTCTCGGGCTGCCCGTCGCTGTCGCTCAAGAAACTCGACGATCCGTTGCGCGACGATCCCGTGGCGCATATCGATCAGAGCTGCGTCGGTTGCGGCAATTGCGGCGAAGTTGCCGACGCCGCAATTCTGTGCCCGAGCTTCTATCGGGCCGACGTGGTGCACAACCCCGGCGGTTTCGAGAAATGGTGGGCCGGCATGCGCTCGCGCGTGATCGGCTGGCTGATCAAACGCCGCGCATCGAGGCGGCTCGAATTCCAGGCGGCGTCATGACGGTTCACGAAGCGCTCGCGCCACGCCAGGCAGACCCGCGACTGGGCGGCATCATCAAGCTGGCAATCCTTGCCGTCGGCGGTCAGGGCGGCGGCGTTCTCACCAACTGGATCGAATCCATGGCGCGCGCCAGCGGCTATGCCGCGCAGGCAACCAGCGTTGCGGGCGTCGCACAGCGCACCGGCGCGACCGTCTATTACGTCGAGATGGCCCCGGCCGGCGACAAACCACCGATCTTTTCGCTGATGCCGGCGGCGGGCGATGTCGACATCATGATCACCGCCGAGATGATGGAGGCTGGCCGCGCGATCATGCGCGGTTTCGTGACGCCCGACCGCACCGTGCTGATCAGTTCCACCCATCGCTCGCTTGCCGTCTCGGAAAAGACGGTGCCCGGCGACGGCATCGCCTCAAGCGAAGAGGTGAAGGCGGCCGCGGAAGTCGCCGCGCGCCACTTCATCTGCGCCGATTTCGACGCGCTTGCGATCAGCAACGGTTCGGTCATCTCCGCCACTCTCTTCGGCGCGCTGGCAGGCTCCGGAGCGCTGCCCTTCCCGCGCGAAGCCTATGAAGATGCCATCCGCGCCAGCGGCAAGGGCGTCGAGGCGAGCCTGCGCGCCTTCGCGGCAGGTTTCGACCAGGCATCCTCCGGCGCAAGCGACACTGCCGCGACACATGCCCCGACATCGTTGCCCGGTGTCGTCGGACCGGACCGTCTTTCGCGCGGCTGGCAGGCTCTTTCCGAGCGGGCGCGGAAGCTGCCGCCGGAAGCCGTCGAGATCGCCGAAGCCGGGCTTAAGAAAGTGGTCCAGTTTCAGGACCTGGCCTATGGCGCGGACTATCTGGACCGGCTGGAAAAGGTGGCCGCCAGTGACAAGGGCGATGGCCGGCTGACCCGCGAAGCGGCAAAATATCTTGCCAATGCGATGGCCTATGACGACATCATCCGCGTCGCCGATGCCAAGACGCGGGCCGGCCGCCGCGAACGCATCGCCGCTGAGATGAACAGCGGCGACGCCCAGGTGATGCACGTTACCGAGTTCCTGCATCCACGCGCCGAGGAGATCGTGTCCATGCTGCCGGCGAAGATGGGCGCGCGCTGGGCAGAGAACCCCCGGCGAATGGCGCTGATCGACCGGCTGTTTAACAAGGGCCGGCGCATGCGCACCGACAGCCTGCCCACCTTCCTCGCGCTCTATTTTCTTGGCGGCCTCAAAAGCTGGCGCAAGAAAACGCTGCGCCACGCCGAAGAGATGGCGCATATCGAGGCATGGCTTGGCCGCGCTATGGAAGAAGCCGGACGCGACTACGATCTCGCGGTCGAGATCCTCTGCTGCCAGCGGCTGATTAAAGGTTATTCCGACACTCATGCACGCGGGCAATCCAAATATGCGCGCGTGATGGAGGGGATTGACCTGCTCGCAGGCCGCGACGACGCCGCCGAGTGGGCGCGGCGCCTGCGTGAAGCCGCCCTGGTCGACGAGAATGGCAAGGCTCTCGATGGCGCTTTGCAGACGGTACGCAGTTTCGCCTGACCCGGTCCCTTGAGCCGAGCCGGCTGTTGCGGCTATTACGGCAACCCGTAAAGCAGCAGGAAGGGATCAGTGGTGGAGAAAGTCTTCAGAACCAAGCGGATGCTTCATTTCGGCGATTGCGACATCTCCGGGACCGCATATTTTCCTTCCTACCTGAATATCCTCAACGGTGTGAACGAGGAGTTCTGGGCTCACATCGGCTTCCCCTGGCACAAGATCATCTGGGATGAGCGGTGGGGCACGCCCACAGTTCATATCTCGAGCGATTTCTCCAGTCCGTCATTCTTCGGCGACGAACTGGAGTTTGAACTGACGGTGATCCGGGTCGGCCGCTCGTCGGTAACCGTCCATCACGAGATCAGCTGCGAAGGCAATAAGCGCTGGTCGAGCACGCAGGTGCTGGCCGCCAGCGATCTCGACAAGCACTGCTCGATCCCCTGGCCGCCCGCCGTAAAGGAGATGCTCCTGTCGCTGCTGGTCGAAGAAGGCGCCGGCAGCGCCTGAGCTTATTCCCTGAACCTGATGGGCGGAGATTTTTCAGGGATGATCCCTGCCCTGAACTTCTGCAGCACGAACTGCAGCAGCAAGCCGACCAGAAGCATGCGAATGTAGGAACTGCGCGTCACCCATTCGGGCGGTAGCCTGTTGACGAAAATCTCGGTGACCGACCAAAGCGTCCATATGCCGAGGCCGCCGACGATCGCACCGCGATTGTTACCGGAACCGCCGGCCATCAGCATCACCCAGGTGAGAAACGTAACCAGCAGCGGGTCGGTCGCAGACGGCGACAGGAAGCGGAAATAGTGGGCCGACAGCCCGCCGGCCACCCCCATGAACGCACAGCCGATGACGAAGGTCTGCACCCGGAACTTCTCGATATTCTTGCCCGCCGCGTCGGCTGAGACCTCATTGTCGCGGATAGCCCGCAGGCTGCGGCCCCACGGGCTGTCATAAAGCCGCATCGCGACCAGATAGACGATCAGAACCACAGCCCAGACATAGGCGAGGAAGACCAGATCGGCAGAACGGCCGGAGACGAACTCGCCGAAGGGGCGCGGTATGCCGGCCAGGCCGAGACTGCCATTGGTTGCCCAGCTCTCGTTGACGATCACAAGCCGCATGATCTCGGCGATGCCGATCGACGCCATCGCGAGATAGTCGCTTTTGAGCCGCACGCAGATACGCGCCACCGCCCAGCCCATCAGGCCCGCCAGCACACCGGCGCCGATGAGCCCGACGACGACCGGCATTCCAAATCCGCCAAGGTGCTTGGTGGACATCTCCGTGGTCAGGATCGCAGATGTATAGGCGCCGACTGCGAAGAAACCGGCAATACCGGCGTTGAAAAGCCCGCCCATACCCCACTGAATGTTGAGCGCGAGGCACAGCAGGGCATAAATGCCGCCGGCAATCAGAATGCTGACCAGGTAGAAAAAGAGGCCCGTCAGTTCCATCAGAGAAGCCTCCCCTTGAAGAGCCCCTGCGGTCTCACGATCAAGAGCGCGATCATGACCACAAAGGCGACAGCGGTTTTGTAGGACGGCGAAATCAGCGCCTCGTTGCCGATCCAGTGGTAGGACGACAGCTCTTCAGCCAGTCCAATGATGTAGCCGCCGGCCATCGCGCCCATAGGTTTGCCGATGCCCCCCAGAATGGCCGCGGCGAACATCGGCATCAGAAGGTTCCAGCCGAGATTGGGGTGCGCGCTGGTATCCATCGCTACGAAAAGCCCGGCAATCGCTGCCAGCGCAGCACCGATGATCCAGGTCCAGCGAACCACCTTCTCGGTATCCAGCCCGGACACTTCCGCCAGTTCAGGATCGTCGGAAACTGCGCGCATGGACCGGCCGGTTCTGGTTCTCGACAGGAAGAAGTGCAGCGCGACGGCGATGCAGGCTGTCGCCAGAACCGCCTGCACATGCAGCACGGAAATGCGGAACGTGTCGAAGAGCACGAGCGGCGGGCGCACGCCGCCCGAATTGAACACCTGGTTCTGGGAGCCCCAGAACATCTGCACCAGAGACCGAAAGATCAGCGCTACGCCGAATGACGAAATCACCGTGTAGATGGTCGGCAGCGTTCGCAGCGGCTGGTAGAAAACCTTGTCGACAAGCAGCGCCACCACGATCGCCAGCGCCATGCCGAACGGAACCAGCAGCAGCGGGTTGATTGCGATGATGCCCGCCGCGGCGAGCACACCATAGGTGCCCACGGTCATCAGGTCGCCATGAGCGAAATGGGCAAAGCGCAGAATGCCGAAGATCATCGATATCCCGACCGCGCCCAACGCGTAGACCGAGCCGATGGCCAGCCCCGGAAACAAGTAGAAATTGATAAAGTCGATCATTCCGGGGTTCCTCCAAGGAACGACCGCCGCACATCCTCGTCGGCGAGCAGTTCCTTGCCGGTGCCGGAAGCGAAATTGCCTCCATTCACCAGCACGTGGCCATGATCGGCAATCTGAAGCGCCTGACGCGCGTTCTGCTCAACCATGAGGATGGTCACACCGGTTTTGCGGATGTCGAGCAGCAGGTCGAAGATCCGTTCCAGATATGCCGGCGAAAGACCGGCCGTTGGCTCATCGAGCAAAATCAGCTTCGGCTCGCACATCATCGCGCGGCCTATGGCCACCATCTGCCGCTGGCCGCCCGAGAGCTCACCCGCCGGCTGCTTGAGTTTCGCGCGAAGGTCAGGAAAGAGTTCGAGTATCTTCTCGCGGGTTGCCGCCTTGTCTGCCGGCGGCGCGGCATATGTGCCGACGTCGAGATTTTCATCCACCGTCAGATTGCGGAAAACGTTGCGGCTTTGCGGCACTGCCGACATGCCGAGCGTCACCAGCGCGGATGTCTTGCGGCTGGCGATATCGGTGCCTTCGAAATCGATCGCCCCGGACAGAACCTTCGTCAGCGCGAATATCGTTTTCAGAACCGTCGATTTGCCGGCTCCGTTGGGACCGAGAATAACGGCGATCTCGTTTGCCGCGACATCGAACGAAACGTCCTCGATGATCGGGGGGCCGCCATAGCCGGCAGTCAGGCCGCGTATGGAGAGCAGCGGGCTCATGCCTGCGCCTCGTATTTGCCGCCGCCGAAATAGGCCTCGATCACCCGTTCATCGTTACGCACCTGATCAACGGTCCCTTCCGTCAGCAATTGCCCCTGCGCCATCACCAAGACGTGGTCGCAAAGCCTGGAAACATAGTCGAGGTCGTGTTCGATCAGGCAGAATGTCAGCCCCTGTTCGGTGTTCAGCAGCTTGATCTTGTCGGCAAGTTTGCCGAGCAGCGTGCGGTTGATGCCGGCGCCAATCTCGTCGAGGAGAATGATCTTCGGATCGCGCATCAGCGCACGGCCGAGCTCCACCAGCTTCTTCTGGCCTCCCGAGAGATTGCCGGCCGGAACGTCGATCACATGTTCGAGCTCCAGAAACCGAACCGTTTCTCTGGCACGGTCATAGATCGCGCGTTCCTCGGCATCGAAGCTGCCCCGCCGGAACACGACGTTGAAGACGTTCTCACCCTCCGGGGCGGATGCCGCCGCCATCAGGTTTTCCAGAACGGTCAGCCTGGTGAATTCGTGCGGTATCTGAAACGTTCGCGCCAATCCCCGCTGCGCGCGCTGATAGGGTTTCAGCCCGGTAATGTCTTTCCCGTCGAACAGGACCCGTCCGGCGCTCGGCCGGACGGCTCCCGCTATGACGTTGAAAGCCGTCGTTTTTCCCGCGCCATTCGGGCCGATCAGCCCGGTGATGCGGCCCGCCTCGACTTCGAAGCTTGCATGGTCAATTGCGCGCAAGCCGCCGAAGTCGACGCAGATGCTTTCAAGCCGGATCATGAAGCTGGCTTCAGGATCGCTTATTCGAAAACGGCTATCTGCTTGTACGAGCTGCCGTCGGCAACGAACTTGCCGATGTAACCCCGCACGTCGCCATTGGCATCGAATTCATAGGTGCCGCCGGCGCCGTCGTAGTCGATGTCCTTGCCTTCCGAGATCAGCTGCTTGGCCTTGGACCATTCGCCCGGGCCCACCTTCTCGCCGGGTGCCGACGCGACCTCGCGCAATGCGGCTGCCAGCTTGGCCCTATCGGCCGAGCCGGCTTTCTCGATCGCCAGCAAGGTCAGGAATGTCGCGTCGTAGGTCTGGTCGACAAACGCCTTGTCCGCACCCTCACCGTATTCGGCATTAAATGCGGCATGTAGGGTCGTTTGCGCAGGGTTGTCGGCGGGCGACGTCGGAGACGAGAAGAAGGACGTCTTCAGAGCCTCGGCGCCGACATTCTGGATAAGCAGATCATCGCGCAGTCCGTCGGTTCCGATGAAACGCGTAAACAGGCCTCCCTCGATCGCCTGCTTGACGATCTTGCCGCCTGAATCGCCCGCATAAGCAACCACCACGAGCGCTTCCGCGCCGCCCTGAGTGAGGCTCGCGAGTTCCGACCGGTAGGAATCCTTCTTTTCTTCGTGCTTCACCTCGGCAACGACTTCACCGCCGGCGCCGCGATACGCATCCATGAAGGTCTGTCCGATGCCGACGCCATAGTCGTTGTTGACGTAGGTGACTGCGACTTTGTTGATACCTTCGTCGAGCACCATCTTGGCCAGAACATCGCCCTGGAAATTGTCCGACGGCACGATGCGGTAGACGAGATCGTTGTCTTTCATGTCGGTCATGGCCGGCGACGTGGCCGTCGGCGAAAGCTGGACTATGCCGGTGGGAATGAACACGGCTTCCGCTGCGGCAATTGTCGTGCCCGACATCAGCGCACCCATGACGATCGGCACGTTTTCGACGTTGGCGAGCTTCTGCGCCGCGTCGACCGCACCCTGAGAGGTGCCGGTGGTGTCGCCATAAACGGCCACGGCATTGCCATCGAGCAGGCCACCCTGATCGTTGACCTGCTTGACTGCCAGATTGGCAGCGTTCTGCAGCGGCGGAATAAAGTTGGCGATGGGCCCGGTGATGTCCATCAGGATGCCGACCTTGGTGTCGGCGGCCTGGGCAAGCGCGCTGCTGCACAGCAGTGCAGACGCCGCAACAAGCATAATTGACTTTCTCATTGAATGCTCTCCCATTGAATTTTCATTGTCATGCTTCTTGGTCTCCGCCGGAAGTCCGCCGGGGACCGGTTTGGGCTACAGGATAGTCGTATTGAATGAGCCCGGTAAACTGACCTCGAGCAATTGCAGCTCCGTTGTCGCATCGGCATAGCGTGTCGCCATTTCCGGCGGTATCACGAACGCGTCTCCGGCAGTCAGGCGGAACGGGTCTTTGCCCTCGCCTTCAAGCGTCATATCCCCCGACATCACGAAATTGAACAGGATATCGCCGCTGTGTTTGGTCCACGGTGACACTTGCCCTGCTACCGGCCGCGCCACCATTACCGAAGCAACACTTTTGGTGTTTTCGTTGATCGTTGTGTCGCGAGCCTCAAATCCCGGAACCCTGAACGGCGCGAACACGCCGTCCTTGGCCAGATTGTGGACGAAACGCTGCCCGTCCCACTCTCGGTCCGGCCGCTCGACCTGGGTCGGAAGCGCCATCTCGTGGTCGATCTCGGTGATGTGCTCTGCCGGCACGCCGATCTCGATCACCTCGATCCCGTCCGCTGCGTGCATGACCCGGTGGCGGATCCGCGGCGGCTGGATAAAGCAGTCGCCGGCGTGAAGGCGTCGGACACCGCCCTGATCTTCGTAGAGCACGTCGACCCAGCCACGGATGCAGAAGATCAGCTGAAAACCGACCTTGTGGAAATGCACCATGTCTGGCACCGGCCCGTCGGGCACGCGGATGTGCGAGGCAATCATCGCGCCGCCGAGCCGGGACGGCACGAGATCGCGATATTCCATTCCGGCGCGCCCGATGACCCACGGTGCCTGGTCGGCCAGCCGCCGCACGACAAACGCGTGCTCCGTGCGCGGCAGGACCAATGGCGGGTTCAGCTCGTCGATTTCGACCCGTGTGCCGTTCGGCGCCGTGAGCTCGCGAGCGCCATCGGCGAATTCGTCGGGATTTTCAGTAAGGATCCGTATCGTTCCCGGGCCGTCCGGCGCACCTTTTTGCAGCCGGATACGCAGGCCATGGCCCGAGAGCGTTGCGATTTCGGGATTGTCGGCCGGGTAGATCATGTCCAGGCGCATGCCAAGCTTCTTTGTATAGAAGGGCAGATCGTCGCTCAGATTTTCGGTCGGCAGCCGGAACTCGGCCCGTGTGTCAGTCATTGCGTCCTCATTCTTCTCGCCAGCCAGCCCTTCAAGCAGACTTCGCCGTTTGCGACATGTGTTTTAGATCTGCCTTGACGGCGGCCAGATATGCGCGCTCGCCCTCATAGACGAACCGCAGGATATGATCGGCGGCAGCCACGGCGTCGCGCCTTGCCAGCGCTTCGTGCAGAGCGGCGTTGCCGTCGACGATCAAAGGGTGATTGGCAGGGTCCCGGAAAGTCAGCATCCGCACGGCTTGAACCTGCGTCATGTAGCGCTGAATGGCCTGTTTGAGCGATGCGTTGGGTATCGCGTCGATCCATCCATTGCGAAAACGTTCGCTCGCCTTGAACATCAGTTCGGTGTTGCCCAGCCTGGTCGCATGACGCGCGTCGGCAAGGCATTTTTCCAGCATCGCCAGCTGCGGCGTCCCGATCGCCTGTGCAACCAGCGCCACTGCCCTCGGTTCCAGAAGCCGCCTCAGATCGAATATTTCGAGAATTTCGCGGTGCGTGACCCGCGGCAGCATGAAGCCGCGCGTTGTCGCCTCCAGATACCCCTCGTGAACGAGCCGCTTCAGCGCATCCCGCGCAGGCATGCGGGAGACGCCGAATTCTGCCGCGACAGCCGTATCCACCAGCCTGTCGTCGATGCCAATCTCGCCCCGCTGCAACCGTCCAAGCAGTTCATCGCGGATAATCTGCCCCTGACTGGGCGCTCCAGTTGGCTGGTCCGGGGCGACGGCAAACCTCACAGCTTGGTCCCAGGCACGCCCAACGGTCCGGCATGGCAAAAATCGTATACGGAAACTTCAATCCGCATGTCAGCTTGCCGGCTCAAGGCCAAAGTTTCTCGCACCTGAAATTCCTTTAAGCTTGAAGCATATTGAAATCCGTATACGATACGGCAGCGCACGTCAATCGAGTTGCCGGTCGTTGGCCCGGCCCAATCACCACATATCCGTCAAAGGTCAGGTTCAGCCGGCGGACATCAAAGCAGGATCGTCCATGTCCTCTGAAAACGGCGGCTATTTTCTCTACCACTCGATTGGCCAGTACCCGGCCAAATCGGCAGACTTTGCCGCCGCGATGAGCGAGTTCGCCTCGGTCTGGGGCCGCGCGGATGACGATCAGTGGACATATCTGCTTTCGCGCCGGGCAGAGTTCGTTGATCTGTGGCGCAGATTGATCGGCGCCGCCGAGAACACCGTGACGACCTGCGAAAATGTCACGCAGGGCCTGCACATGCTGGTCACGTCTCTGCCGGACGACTATCTGCGCGGCCGCAAGGTGCTTGTCGCGGCCGATTGCTTCCCGTCGAACCACTTCCTGCTTTCAGGCCTCCAGGAACGGTTGGGCTTCAAACTCGAAACCGTGCAATTGCGCCAGGGCGCATCATGGGTCGAAGACGAGGACATGATCGCGAAATGGGATCGAGACGTCGCGCTTGCTTTGGTGACCTGGGTCAGCTCCACCTCATCCCGCAAGGCCGACATGACGACCCTCGCGGCACACGGCAGGGCGATGGGCAGCCTCGTTGGCGTCGACATCACCCAGGCAGCCGGGTTGCTGCCCTTCGCCGTCGATGCACCGGCAGTCGATTTCGTCCTCTCGACAAGTCTGAAATGGATGTGCGGCGCCCCTGGCGCGGGCATACTTTATGTGCGCCCGGAGCTGATCGACAGCTGCCAGCCGCAATTGCGCGGCTGGTTCAGCCAGGACGATCCCTTCAATTGGGACATTGACCGCTTCGCCTACGCCCCCGACATCCGTCGGTTCGACAACGGAACGCCGGGCATCGTGGCGGCGGCGGCGACGGTGCCGGCGCTGCACTGGCACGCCGAAATGGACAAGGCCGGACTGCTTGCACACAACCGCGCACTCACCGGCAAACTGATCGCAGCCGCCGACGATCTTCGCCTTGGCCTTGTCACCCCGCGTGAAGAGGCGCAACGCGGCGGCAGCGTCATGATCAAGTTGCGGTCGGTGGAGGCAGCGCGGCAGCTGATCCCGCAGCTGCGCCGGCATCAACTCTATGCGGACAATCGCGGCGCAATCCTGCGGCTTTCGCCAGGGCACATGACAAGCGCCGAGGCCACGGACAGGCTGATAGGCCTGCTGCAGGACACCGCCTGATCAACGCTGTATCGTACGGGTGCAAAAGGCAGTCCGCCTCCAGCGCATCCCGTCCGCCGGTCTTTAGGCCGGAAACGCCAGGCAGTCCGCCTGCCGCCACGCAACGCGCACACTGTCGCCGCGCTTGTAGACCGGACCCGACCCAACATTAGCGACCCTGACGGCGAATTCGCTGCCGCCGGCAAAACGCAGCAGGAGCCGGTTGATATCACCGAGGTAAACGACCTTGTCGATCTCCACCGTGAAGTCGTTTTCCCATTTGCCCGTCTGCGCCACCGCGACACGCTCCGGACGCAGGGAAAGGACCGCCTTGTCGCCCTTGGAGAAGCTGCCCGCGGTGCGTGCTTTCACGACCGCCCCACCGCCGACATCGATCTGGACCGAATTCGCGCTCACGCCGGTAACGGTGCCGGACAGCCTGTTGTTCTCGCCCACAAACTCGGCGACAAACGCATTCTGCGGGTTCTCGTAGAGGTCCGCGGGGCGTGCGAGTTGCTGAATTCGTCCGTCATTGAAAACGGCGATGCGGTCTGACATCGTCAGCGCCTCGGTCTGGTCGTGCGTGACGTAGACCATGGTGACCTTGAGTTCCTCGTGGAGGCGTTTCAGCTCGTACTGCATCTGCTCGCGCAGCTGCTTGTCGAGCGCGCCGAGAGGCTCGTCCAGAAGAACAAGGTCGGGCCTGAACACAAGCGCCCTCGCAAGCGCGGCGCGCTGCTGCTGGCCGCCGGACAACTGCGCAGGGCGTCTGTCGCCAAAGGCTCCGAGCTCCACCATTTCGAGCGCTTCCATCACCCGCTTGTCGATCTCGGCCTGCGCCGTTCCGCGCACCCGCAGCGGATAGCCGACGTTCTGGCCGATCGTCATGTGCGGGAACAGCGCATAGTTCTGGAAAACGACGCCGATACCGCGCCGGTGAGGCGGCAGCGCCGTGACGTCCTTGCCGTCGATGGAGATCGTGCCTTCCGTCGGCGCCTCGAACCCGGCAAGCATCATCAGGCTCGTGGTCTTGCCTGAGCCGGATGGCCCCAGCAGCGTCAGGAATTCACCCCTGACGATGTCGAGATTCAGATCCCGCACAACCAGCGTTTCGCCATCATAGCTCTTTCGGACTCCCGAAAAGCGTACGATCGGGTCTTCAATCTGGCTCTTGCCGGGTATGGAAGCGATCGCGTTCAATGTTCACTCCGTCCAATGAGGTAATGCCGCGGGAAAGCGCTCTGCGAGCGTCTGTCCGCTGGGATGATATACGCTGTAGTGCTGCCACATCCGCTCGCTCGACATGCGGACTTCCTCAAGCAGGGCGCTTTCGTCGACATTCGACAACTTCTTGTCGGCGACCACCACGCGGCCATCGACGATTACCGTATCGACCATGCCGGGCGCTGCCAGATGAACCAGGGCGCGAATTGGATCGGGATTGACGCCGAAGCTCAGATTTCCGGTGTCGACGATCACGATGTCGGCCTTTGCGCCGGCAGCTATGCGGCCGATATCGGGACAGCCCAGCGCCTTTGCTCCGGAAACGTTGCTCGCCTCGAAGACAGCACCTGCCGGTGCCGCCTCGAAATTCCGGTCCGCCGCCTTGCACGCTGTCGAGGCAGCGCGCATCTCCGCAAACATATCCAGCGGATAGGTATCCGTTGCCAGGGCTACATTGATACCGGCCCGGCGGTATCGGTCGAAACTTTCCAGCATCATGCCGCGCCGCGAGAAGGCGACCGGCGAATGGGCGACGGCCGTACCGTGTTCGCCCAGGATATGGATATCGTCGGCAATCGGATAACCGACGAGGCTGTGCGAACCGATGTAGACGCAATGCGCCAGAAGAGTTGAGGGATCGAGCACCCCTTCTTCCGCGAGGCATTGCACCGGCGTGCGCCCGGTTTCCGAGACGGTCTCGAAAAACTCCCGGTGCTGTTCGAGGAAGTGCATCGTGAAGGGAACGCCGAGCGAGCGCGCCACGGCTTTGGCCTCGCGCCGCAAGCGCGGCGTGGAAACGTAATATTCGTCGAGCGCGATAACGCCGTTGAGCCGCCCGTCCATCGCGCCCGCATGGCGTTCGATGAACTGAGCGGCGCGTTTCAGCGATGCAAGGCCGGCCTCTTCGTCGAGTTCGCGGGTGACCTTTCCGCTGTCTTCAAGCCAATACCGCCCGCCGGTCACGATGGGCGCCCAGAACAGCCTTATGCCGGATTCTTCGGCTACTTCGATCATCGCACGGCCTTCATCCGGTCCTTCCGGAGCAAATGCGAGGACGGTCGTCACACCGTGGCGCAGCAATGCCGAAAAGCCGAAACGCAGTGACGCGCGAAAGTCCTGCTGCGAAGCGATGCCCGGTTGGCCCGAGCGGCGTGCCGGCAGAAAGTGCAGGAAACTCGACCGGATAAACTCGCGTTGCCCGGTATCGACCAGGGCTCGCTGCGCCTCGTGAGCGCCAACATGTGCGTGAGTGCTGACCTGGCCGGGAATGACGAGCTTGCCGCGCGCGTCGATTGTACGGCTGGCCTTCCCATCCCACGACGCGCCGACATGGACGATGCGGTCGTCTTGAATGACCACAATACCGTCTTCGATCATCCCATGGCCGTCGCCATTGTGCGCAATGACCGTGCCGCCGCTAATCGCAATCGTTTCCTGTTCAGATGCCATGCCAGTTTCCATAAATTCTGTTGCTACCGTGCGCGCCCGACCAGCCGCTCGCTGCGGCGGCGCAGAAGTTCCATGACGATCATCAGCCCAAGCGAAATCACCAGCAGCACCACCGCGGCTGCCATGATTGTCGGGCTGATGCTTTCGCTCACGCCGCTGAATATCTGGCGCGGAAGCGTCCGCTGCTGCGGGCTCGCCACAAACAGCGCCACGACGATTTCGTCGAAGGACGTCACGAATGCGAACAGAGCGCCGGAAATGATCCCCGGTGAGATAATCGGCAGCGTGACGGTGCGAAACACGTGAACCGGTGTGGCACCGAGGCTTGCACCGGCCCGCGTCAGGTTCGTGTCGAAGCCCTGCAGGGTCGCTGTAACCGTAATGACGACGAAGGGCAGTGCCAGCAATGTGTGGGCCAGGATCACGCCGAGATATGTTCCGACGAGATTGATCGAGGCGAAGAAATAGAAGGTTGCCACCGCCACGATGACGACCGGAGCGGCAAGCGGCGTGATCAGAAGAGCCACGACCACCGGTTTGAGCCTGAACTTGGATCCGTGCAGTCCAAGTGCCGCCAGCGTGCCCAGGATCGTTGCAAGGATGGTGGTCGCCACGCCGATCATCACACTGTTCCACAGCGCGCCGGTCCACAGCGGATTGGTGAAGAAATCCTCGTACCACTGCAGCGAATAGCCCGGGATCGGAAATACCAGCAGCTGCCCCGCAGTGAACGAGAGCGGGATCACAACCAGAATGGGCAGCACCAGATAGGCCAGCACCAGTCCAACGAAGACCCGCAGTGCAAGTTGCCAAAGGCTGCCGCGCCCTGCCCGCCGGCGAAAGTTCTGCATCATCGTACCCTCAGCTTGTCGAAGCCAACGACCTTGCCGAGCACCAGATAGATGACGGCAATGACGAGGATCAGGAATGCTCCGAGCGCGGATGCCAGTCCCCAGTTCACCGCCGAGTTGGTGAAGTAGGCGATGAAATACCCGATCATCTGGTCGCTCGGTCCGCCGACCAGCGCGGGCGTGACGTAGAACCCGACGGAGAGCACGAATACCAGCGTGCACCCGGCCGCAATGCCCGGAATTGTAAGCGGCAGGTAGACGGTCCGAAATACCGTCACGGGCGGCGCGCCGAGGGAGGATGCGGCCCGAAGATGGACCGGAGACACGCCTTTCATCACGCTGTAAAGCGGCAGGATCATGTAGGGCAGCAGCACGTGAACCATCGCGATGAACACACCCGCGGTGTTGAACATCAGGCTGAGCGGCTCGTTTATGATGCCCAGATAAATGAGTATCTTGTTGACCAGACCTTCCGTCTGAAGAAGCACGACCCACGCGGTCGTTCGCACCAGGAGCGACGTCCAGAAGGGCACCAGGACAAGCATAAGCAGCCAGTTGGCGGCTGCTGGGCCCGCAGATGCCATTACCGCGGCAACCGGGTAGCCGATCAGCAGGCAGATCACGGTCACGCCGACGCTTGTGTAGAGCGTACGGCCGTACAGAGAGAGAAACACGGCCTGCGTTTCATCGACCTGGGTGATCGCACCGTCGGCGCCGCGCTTAAGGTCCATCGCAGACAGGAGGTAGAAGTCGGTAATCCGGCCGGACTGCTGTTTCAGCGTCGCCCAGTAGACCGGATCGAGCCACCGTTCATCGATGCCTGCGAGCAGCTCGCGGGCGGAGGCCGGAACCGTGTCGGGAAGCTGACGCACCGTGCGTGTCACCAGCCCCCGGAACCCGGGAACCGAATAATTGAGACGCCGGCCCAGTACTGCGGCCTCCGGCTCGCCTTTCAGCGCGATCAGATCCTCGGTGAGAGCCCGATACACACCCTCCGGAGGCAGTTCGCCTTCATGCCACTGGCCGATTTCGGCAACGGTGTTGGGGAGGTATTTGGGTATCTCGACATTGTCGACGCTGCGAAACAGAAACAACGCAATCGGGACAACGAAGAGGAGTGCCACGAACACAACGCTTGGCGCCATCAGTGCCAGCATCTTGGTGAGATGCTGGCGTTCGGCACGGCGAACCAGCGTGCGGAGCCGCCGGGGTACCTGCCCGGTCTCGGCGAAGGTCGTCGTGGCACTCATCTTACGGGCTCTCAGCGCGCGGTGAAGGTGGAAAAGCGCTGGCGGATGCTGTCGCCATTGTCACGCCAGAAGCCGATATAAAGGCTGCCGGCCTGCATCATGCCGCGATCCAGATACTCGGTCGGCTGGTTTGCGCGGTTCTCGTCCGACAACATGGCATAGGAATCCACATTCGCCGGCGGATAACCCATGATTTCGGCATATCGGGCCTGCGATTGTGCTTCCAGCGAATATTTGACGAGCTCGATAGCCTGTTCGACCTTGGGCGAGCCGGCCATCACAGCCAGATAAATTACCGCTGACGTGTAACCTGCTTCCCAGACGATCTTGAGGTTTCTGCCGCTGGAGCGATTGGCGACATTGACCCGCCCCTGCCAGCCATAGCCCATGACCACTTCATTGGTGAGCAGGAGCTGCATCGATTCATCGCCGCTCTTCCACCACAGGACATGCGGCTTGATTTTCTCCAGCTGAGCGAAAGCCCGGTCCACGCCACCCGGCGCCGCCAGTACCTTGGGCACGTCGCGCGGCGCAACGCCGTCTGACATAAGCGCGATTTCGAGCACCTGGTCGGGCTGGAACGGAAGCGCCCGTTTGCCGGGCCACTTCTCGACATTCCAGAAATCGGCCCAGGAGCGCGGCACCATATCGCCCTGCCAGCGGTCGGCATCGTAGACAAGCGCACCAGGCGAAACGAGGTAAGGCGCCCCGCAATCCGTGAAGCCGCCCACGGCCTCGAATTTCGATTCGTCGATATGCTCGGCCCAGTCGATGGGCTCCAGGAGCCCTTCGTCGCAGCCGATCGCATCGTTCAGCGAATGCACACTCGCCACATCCCAGATCAGGTTCCCTGTTTCGACCTGAGCCCGGATCTTCGCCAGCTCCTGATTGTATGTGTCGACCAGAATCTCGATACCGGTTTCTTCGGTAAACGGGTCGAATACAGCGACCTTTTGCGCGTCGCCGGGCGAGCCGCCCTGATTGACGACCGTGATGCTTTCCGCCGAAGCGTAGTGGGATACTGCGATCGCAAGGGTAAAGGCGACGGTTGCAGCCAAGCCTTTTCTTGTCTTGTCCATGGTTTCCTCCCGGGATTGCTGGATGATGAATGCTATTGAGCGGCAAACCTCAGGAAGCGCTGAAGAAGCGTGTCGCCATTGTCGAGCCAGAAGTTGAGGTAGAGCTTGCCGTTCTGGAATGACGCCTTGTCGAGATGGTCGCGCGGCAGGGTCGCCAGTTCCTCTTCGGTCAGAAAGCTGAATGCCTTCGCATTGGCCGGTGCATAATCGATCCGGCGGGAATACTGTGCCTGCGCTTCGGGCGATGACGAATAGACAATCAGCTCTTTCGCCAGTTCGAGATTCGGTGAGCCTTTCATGACAGCGAAGTACTGGCTGCCCGAAACATGGCCGGCATCGAACACGATCGCCAGGTTGCGGTCGTTCGATTTGTTGGCGGTCGCAACACGCCCGTTCCAGGCAAACGTCATCACGACTTCACCCGAAAGGATGTTCTGCATGGATTCGTCGCCGCTTTTCCACCACATGATGTGCGGCTTGAGCTCTTCGAGCTTGGCAAAGGCGCGCTCCACGCCGCCTTCCGCGGCCAGCACCTTCATGACATCCTGCGGCGGCACGCCATCGGCCATCAGCGCCACCTCGAGGGTCTGCTCGGCACGATAGAGCATGCCGCGCTTGCCCGGCCACCTTTCAACGTTCCAGAAGTCGGCCCACGTGCGCGGAGCATCTGCCGGATCAATGACGTCTGCATCGTAGACAAGCCCGCCCGACACCAGGTTGTTGGGCACGCCGCACTCGCCGAAGCCGCCAGCGCCCTTGAAGTCCTCGACGTCGAGCAGTTCGGCCCAGTCGATGCGCTCCAGCAGGCCCTCCTCGCAGGCGGTAGCCTCGTTGATCGCGGTTACGCTGACGACGTCCCAGACGAGATTGCCGGTCTCGACCTGCGAACGCAGCTTGGCCAGCTCCTGGTTGAAAGTGTCTTCGACGACGGTGTGGCCGCGCGTTTCGGCAAAGGGAACGAAGAACGCCTCGTGCTGAGCCGCGCCCACCGTGCCGCCATTATTAACCGCGGTGATTGTATCGGCGGCTGCTATCGCGACCGATGCACACATTGTGGCGGCTGCAATTGTGGTAACTGCATGAATTCGCATTGCGCTCTCCTCCATTCAAGCGATCTGTGCCTCACCCGCCCCAGCCGGGCTGGATCAGCGTCTGCCAATTCCTTACAATACGTTCTTTATCGCAATTTTTGAGTCAACACATTTTTTCTTTGGGCATTAAATTATTGACATCAATGAATATTCTCTGATATCTGTTTTCTTGCAATTCAAAATTGGTTGCAATGGAGGGCAGACTTGGACGGTATCGCCAAGGCAATTTCAGACCTGATCGAGGAAGCGCGCCTGCCCGAAGGCGGACGCCTGCCTACCGAACGTGAACTCTCGGAGCGGCTTGGCGCCAGCCGGTGGCAAACTCGGCAGGCGCTTGAAAAGCTTGAGAAAGAGGGACGCATATGGCGCCATGTCGGCAAGGGAACTTTCGTGGGCCCGCGGCCGGCCGTCGATGTCGCCGCCCTGCGTCCGCTGATAGACAGCTCCAACCCTATGGAGATCGTCGAGGCGCGCCACACCATTGAACCGGCGCTCGCGGCCATGGCCGCGCTTCGGGCGGACCCGGGCCAGATTGCCGAAATCCAGTCGATCGGTCGCCGCTGTTCTGCCGCACGCAATATCGAGATCTACGAAGTCTGGGACGAAAAGCTGCATGTCGCCATCGCGCGTGCCGCAGGCAACAAGATCCTTCTGGCGATGTTCGAAACGGTGAATGAGATGCGCAAGCAGGTCGTGTGGAGCACGATGCGCAAATCGACCCTCAAGCCCGAACGCCGCGCGCATTTTTCCGAGCAGCACCGGCGTATCATCGAGGCCATCGCCGCGCGCGATGCCGATGCTGCCAACAACGCCATGCGTGAGCACATGGCAACCAACATCGAAGTCTACGAGAACGTCGTTCGCGCCAAGAAATTCGGCCTGAGCGTGTTCCGGACCTGACGCCCAACAGAGGATCGCCATGACCGCGGAACAGCAGCGGCCCGTGCAGATGATTGCACGCGGCAAGATCGTTACAATGGACACTGGCCGCCGGATCATCGAAGACGGCGCCATTGCCATCGACAAAGGCGTGATCCTGGCAGTCGGAACGAACGCGGAAATATCCGCGCGCTACAGCCCCGCCGAAGAGCTCGGCGGGTCCGACGCGCTGCTGATGCCCGGGTTTATCGACGCGCACACCCATTGCACGCAGTGTTTCGTGCGCGGCCTGACATCCGGCGAACTGCCGATGATCCCGCGTATATACAACCCCGCGCAGCGCGTGCTGACAGCGGCGGAAGCGGCATCCACCGTCCGGCTGCTCAGCGCCCAGATGCTGCGCGCGGGCGTCACCACCCTGTGTGAAGGCACGCTTAATCCCGATCACGAAAGCGCCATCCTCGAAACGCTGGAAGAAGTGGGTATTCGCAGCGTATTGGCGCGCGGCCGCGCCGATCAGGATTTTCATCACGCATCGCTCTACAGCCAGATCAACGACCGCTCATGGGCCAAGGCAAGGGACGGCGAGGCCGAAGCCGATCTCCTGCGCACCGAGGCCTTGCTCCAGCGTTTCCCTTCCCGCGGAAACGGTCTGATCCATGCCGCGGTGAACGCCTCCGCGCTTTTGGGATTCTCGCCTCGCTACTTCACGGATGGCGCCGCCCTTGCGCGCCGCTTCGACACAACCCTTCAGGTCCACACCGGACGTGACCGCGAAGAGGTCGAGTTCTGCCTTGATGTCTGGAAACGCCGCCCGATCGAAAGATTGTACGATCTCGGGGTCGTGGATGAGCACCTTGTTGCTGTTCATGCGGTCCTTGCCAGCGAGCAGGAGATCGAGATCCTGGCCGCGGGCAACGCGGCATTGGCACACTCGCCGATCGAGTGTGTGGCCAACCTGAATGCTATCCCGAACCTGCCGCGTTTCAGGGCCGCCGGCATTCGCGTTGCGCTCGGCTGCGACAACCAGGCCAACGACATGTTCGCCACCATGCGGGCCGCCTGGCTCGTCCATGGCGCGCGCTGGGGTGTCGAGCGTTTCGACGCCGAATTTCTGCCGGCGGGCGCGCTGCTTGAAATGGCCACCATCGAATCCGCATCGTGCCTGCGCATCGAACACGTGACGGGATCGCTGGAAGCCGGCAAGGCTGCCGATTTTCTGGTGCTGGATGGGACGGCGCCGCACTTCATGGCAGCGCAGGACGTTCCAAGCGAACTGGTACGCTACGGAAGCCGCGCCGAGATCGTCCAGACCATCGTGGCCGGACGGGTGCTCTACGATCGCGGTAACTTCACAACCATCGATATGCAGGCGCTGCGCGAAGAAGCATCGGCCGGTGCGGACAAGGTCCGCCAGGAAGTCGCTTCGCGCCGCTACCGCCCCCTGCCCGCGTTCTGACCCGGCAAGAAACGATCGACGGAAGCGACCGCCTGGGAGCGGCAAACGCGAGTTCTTTGATGTCCACGACCAATGCCAACTATGCCAAGGGGCTCGTAGTCACCGCGATCGGCGGTCTCGCCCTGACCATCGATATTCCGCTGATCCTGCTCGCCGACGGCGACCCGTGGTCGATCGTCATGTTGCGAAGCGGAACGACATTTCTTGCCTCGATCGCCCTCTGGCTGATCTGGGCGCTGGTTCGCAAGAACCCGCCGACTTTGATCCCCGGGCGCGCTGGCCTTCTGGTAGCCGCGCTATATGGCACCGCCTCGGTCACCTTCGTGATGGCCGTTTTCCACACATCGACTGCAAATCTGGTCTTTATCCTCGCCTTCAACACCGTCTTTGCTTCGCTTCTAGGATGGTTGTTTCTCGGCGAACGGCCAAGAGCGTCGACAATGGTGGCAATGGCGTTCATGCTGGGTGGCGTATCGATCATCGTGCTCGACAGCCTGGGCCGCGGCAATATCGTCGGCGATCTCTTCGCGGTCGCCTCGTCGATCCTTCTGGCAAGCGCGATCACCGTCACCAGAGCTTCGGCCAAGGATATGGGCTTTGCCGCGCTCGTGGCATTCGCCCTGCCGGCCCTGCTCGGCGTCGTGATGGTGAGCCAGGTCGGGTTCCGTGTCGAGCAGCCATTGTGGGTACTGCTGACCGGCATCGTCGTTCTGCCGCTTTCGTTCTTCTGTCTCGCAACCGGGCCGAAATACATATCTGGGCCGGAAGTGGCGATGTTCTACCTGCTGGAAACCGTGCTCACACCCGTGTGGGTGTGGATGATCTTCGCCGAAGTGCCCACAACCGCCTCGCTGATCGGAGGCACAATACTGGTGGTGACACTGATCGCCCACTCGGTGTGGGCGCTCACCTCGGCGCGGCGGCGGCGGCCGGCCAGACAGGCTGCGCCCGCCTCATAAGGCTGGAGCTGCACGGCGCCGGCCGCAGAACCGGCAGTTACGCAATAGCTGCGGGTATGAGCGCCGGCGTAACGTCTCAAGCCCCTGTTGCGGCCCTGTCGGACAATGTCATTGCAAAGGCTCGCATTGATAACGGTGCGCCCCCGTCACAAAGACAGGGGCGCACCGGTCACAACGCATCGGCGCGTGCCTTAAGGCAGTGGCTATTCCAGACCCATCACCAGGTTCGGAAGGAATAGCGTGAGCGCCGGGATATAGGCGATCAGCAACAGCACCACCAGCAACGGGATCAGCATCGGCAGAGCGGCCGCTGCTATTCGCTCCATCGGCTCTTTGGAGATGCCCACCATGATGTAGAGGCCAATCCCCATCGGCGGTGTGGCCACGCCCATCAAAAGCGCCAGGGTAAACACCACCCCGAACTGTATCCGGTCGATACCCATCTGGTCGACGATGGGGAGCAGCATCGGAACCAGGATCAGGGTGATCGGGACGCCTTCCACGATCATCCCGAGCAAGAGCACGACGGCGATCATCAGGATCATAAAAATGTGCTTGTTGTCGCTGACAAACACGATGCTGTTGGCCAGGTACTGGGGCGCCTGCTCGATTGCCAGCAGCCAGCCCATCACCTGTGAGTAGCCGACAATGATCATGATGATGCCGGTAATGATCGCGGTCTCTGTCACTGCCTCCCACAGCTTGCGCGCATCGAGCGTCCGGTAAACGGCCCCAAGCAGCAGCGAATAGACACATGCCAGAACACCGGCTTCGGATGCGGTGGTGAAGCCCCACAGCATTGCGCCGAGAATGATCGCAGGTGCAACCAGCGCCGCCAGCCCGTCGATCGCCTCCCGCAGGACAACGCGAGCCGGCGCCTTTTCCTCACGCGGGAAATTGTACCGGTCAGCGACCATCCTGTTGTAGATCATGAGAGACACGCCAACCAGAATGCCGGGCACGATGCCGGCCAGGAACAGGCGCGCCACGGAGGTCGACGAAAGAAAGGCGTAGATGATGAGCGGAATAGACGGCGGAATCAGCGGCCCGATCACGGACGAAACGACGGAAAGGGCCGCGGCAAAATCTGCCGGATAGCCTCGTTCGCGCATCGCCTTCATCTCGACGGTGCCAAGCCCCGCCGTGTCCGCGACCGATGCCCCCGAAATCCCGGCAAACACCATCGATGCGACGACGTTGACCTGCGCCAGGCCGGCTTTGGTGTGCCCCACCAACGCCGTGGCAAACCGGAAAATCCGATCGGTCATACCGACTGCATTCATCAGATTGCCGGCCAGCACGAAAAAAGGAACGGCCAGCAGGGCGGGCCTGTCCACGCCCTCCAGGATCTGCTGCGGCATGATATGCAGCTCTGAGCCGAAGCCGGCATAGATCAAGGCGAGTATGACCGACGCACCAATGGCCATTGTGATCGGCACGCCGAGAACGACAAGCCCGACGAAAAGCGCGAAAAGCATGAAGGTCATGTCACGTTCCCTGAGTGTCTGCGGCTTTGGGCGCGGTTCCGACGACCGACCAGATCGTGTCTACGATTGTGTTGATCAGGATAAGGGCGCAGCTTGCGAACAACGGTATTGAGAGCGTGTAGCGCTCCAGTCCGACGATTTCGATTTCGCCGACCTGTGATGCGAAGATGCGGTCCATCTCCGCTAGGATCACGACCATCACGAACACGGTTACAAGACTGACGACAAGCTGCACGGCCTTCCGCAATCTGCGGCCCAGTCTGGCAACGACGAAATCAACCGTAATGTCGCGAGCCCGACGGTAGATCACGAAGAAGGTGACGAACGTCAGCCAGACGAACAGAAACGCCGTCCACGGAAATACCCAAACCAGACTTATGTCGAAAACGGCCCGGGACGTGATGTTCAGCGTGTTGATCGCCAGCATCGTAATGAGGATGACGTTTGCGAGCAGTAGAAACCCGCGCTCGCAAACGTCCAGTCCGAGACGTACAAGTCGGAGTGATTGCACGAAGATCACGCTTGTCTCACCTGGTTGACGCTACAGCGTCCAGGAAACCTTCCGGCAGCGTACCTTCGCTTTCTAGGTCCCCATAGAACCCGGCCATGCGCTCGATGAAGTCCGCATTGTCGATTTCGTAGTATTCGACACCGGTTGCCGTCATGCGCTCGATCGACTCTGCCGCGAACTTTTCCATCAGCTCCGCACTATAGGCACCCGCCGCCTGCTGCGCGCGGTCGACAGCGTCTCGCAGTTCGGCATCGAGCCCGCGATATGCCTTCGTGTTGACCATGAAGGCGATACCCTGCGATTTCGCATCGTGCCGGATGATATGCGGCGCGACTTCATAAAAACGCATGGGTTCGACAAGCCCGATCGGGCTGTTGGCCGCTTCAACGATACCGGTATCGAGAGACTGATAGACGTCGGTCCAGTCGAGCACCCGAACATCGGCGCCCAGATGCGTCCAGATGTCGACCGCGAGCTGGTTGTTGTGCGACCTCAGCTTGATGCCGGACATTTCGCTCAGATTGCGCCACGGCCTGGTGCTGGCCTGCACGTTGTATGGGCCCCTGACGAAGTCGGATTCCTTGCCGATGATCGATATTCCGGCCAGTTCCTCGACTTTGCCGAACCAGCTCGTGACAAGCTCGGTTTCCAGAAACCGGCTCCAGTGAGCGCGGTCGTCGAAAATGAACTCGGAGCCGATCCATTTGACCTCCGGCACCCACTTCTGCAGGAAGCCGCTGTCTTCGGGATAAACGTGGATCAAACCGGCCTGTAGCTGTTCCAGCGTTACCTCGGTGCCGCCGAGCTGCTCGGAGGGAAAGACATCCACGGTCAGCCGGCCATTGCTGAATTCCGCGACCTTGTCAGCGAACACCTGGAACGAACGGCCTTCGGGGCTGTCTGGCGGAACCTTGCTCGCCATGCGCCATGTTTCCGCGGATGCGGGAACTACCGCGGACATAACGAGGAATGCCGCCGCACCAAGAATGGCAGCCGGCAGCCCTTTGCGATTGAATGGGTTTGGAGCCCGGCGGAAGCCGAGGCGAATTTTGTCAAATGCGATCATTTTTGCACCTCCCTCTGCAAATCCATGAAGTGCGAACTTAGCGGAGCCGCAACTCCGGGAAAGCTGCAACATCTTGCAGGTCAATCGCGTCGCAGCGCCAAGCGTTCGGTGGCCGGGTGCCGGGCCGTGACTGGACCGGCAACACGACCTGCTTGCATAGGGTATCAGCCGGTCCGCCGCTCTTTTGCAACTGCGTCCAGAGCGCCCTGCTCGGTTTTCCATGCCGTCAGATGGGCTTCGATCAATCCTCGAAGCCGCGCCGCGTCTCTTGCCTCCAGCGCGGCTACCATCGCCAGGTGATCGGCGCTGGAACGGCGTACGTTGGAGGCAATCGACCAGCTCGACCAGTCGCCGGGAAGGTCGCGCTCGCGCAACTCATTTGTCAGGTTTACCAGCGTGGAGTTGCGTGCCGGCGCAATCAATGCGCGGTGAAACAGATGGTTGCGGCGGCGCATCTCATTATAGGGAACAACATCAACCCCCTCGTCGAATGCGACGGCGGCAGACCGTATCTCCGCGATGTCCGCTTTCGTTGCGCATTCCACGATATCGTCGACAGCCGAAAGCTCGAGCAACAGGCGAACTGCCGTAATTTCCAGCCGGAGTTCGGAGGACGGCTGAACCACCCGGAAGCCACGGTTGGGGATGTGCTCTACCATCTGCCGTGAGGTGAGGTTTGCCAGGGCAGTGCGTACCGCGCTGCGTGTGCAGTCGTAGCGCCGTTGCAGGTCGACCTGTCGGAGCCATTCGCCGGGGCGCAGTCCCCCCAGCAGGATGTCGCTGCGCAGCGCCTCCGTCACATCGACCGTATCGACAGGTTCCGTTTCTTCCACGCCACTCTCCTACCGCTCCGCCTCGAAGACCATGGCGTCTTCGTTGCGGATCCATATTTTGCCGCCGCCCCGCGGCCTCGGCTCGTCCAGGCTCAGACGCATCTCCGTTCCTGCAACCCGGACGACCTGTTCGAAATGGTCGCCGAGATAGTTCTCCATGCCGAACTCGACCGCCACTTCGGATGCGTTGTCCGCCTTGGTGCAACTTATGAGATGCGGACGAACGGCGAGCAATTGTTTCCCCGCGTTCAGATTGCCGAGTGGGGTCTGGGCGCGAATGACCTGCCCGTCCGCCAGCCTGACGTCGCATCCGCCCGCCTGCGCGGCCGCACCGCCTGTCACTTCGATAAGGTTGGCATTGCCTATGAAGCTGGCGACGAACGGGTGGACAGGTGTGCGATAAATCTCCTGCGGCGTGCCGAGCTGAACGATCTTGCCGCTGCGCATCACCACGATCCGGTCGGACATGGCAAGAGCCTCGTCCTGATCATGTGTCACATAGATGGTCGTCAGCCCCAGCTCCCGCTGAATATCCTTGAGCCAGACGCGCGCCTGCTGCCGCAATTGGGCATCGAGGTTTGAGAGCGGTTCGTCAAGCAGCAGCAGGGGAGGCCGGAAAACAATCGCCCTTGCCAGGGCAACGCGTTGCTGCTGACCACCCGACAGTTCGCCCGGGTACCGTTTGGCGAGCGGGCCGAGCCCGACGAGATCCAGCACCTCGGAGATGCGCTTGTTGCGTTCAGCTGCCGGTATCTTTCGCAGTTTCAGGCCCAGACCGACATTGCCTTCAACGGTCATATGCGGCCACAGGGCGTAACTTTGAAACACCACGCCGAAGCCCCGCGCCTCGGGTTGAAGGAACGTGCCATCCTCGGCGTCGAACAGCACGTTGTCGCCGAAGCTGATGGATCCGCCAGTCGGGCGGTCCAGCCCGGCAATGGTCGACAGAGTGGTCGACTTGCCGCAGCCGGAAGGCCCCAGCAGGGTCAGGAACTCGCCATTCGCAACGGTGATGTTGACCTTGTCTATCGCGAGTGTGTTGCCATATCTGCGCGAGACGTTCTTCAGCACCAGTTCAGTCATAGATCTTAACCTTAAATAGGATGCGCGCGAGGACAAGAAGCACCGCAATCATCACGATCTGCAACGAGGCAAATGCGGCCAGCAATCCCACCTCGCCATTTGTCCAGAGCGACAGCATCGAGACACCCATGACTTCAAGACCGGGAGCCATGAGAAAGATCGCGATCACATAGGACTTCAGGTGAAACACGAAGAGCAGGATGAAGCTGCCCAGCAGCGCCGGCCGCAGCAAAGGGATCATGACGATCCGCATCGCACCGGTCCAATCCGCCCCGACGGTGCGAGCCGCCTTGTCGAGATCGCGGCTAACCTGCACGATGGCAGGCTGAATGACACCAAGAGCAAGCGGCAGTGTCGCCATAACGTAAGCCACGACGATGATACCGATATTGCCGCGCAGCCAGCCCATCGGCGGAAGAATGATTGCAGCATAAAAGACACCGAGGCCGGTGATCAGACCCGGCACCACCCGCGGCGAATAGGCGAGCGCCTCAAGAGTGCCGGTAAACCGGAAGGTCGAGCGCTGCACGACAAGGGCAACGGCCACCGCAAGCGCCGTACCCAGCGCGGCCGAGATAAGTGAGATTTCGACGGTGTTCACGATGGCCCGGATGTTTGCCTCATCCGCAAACAACTTGCTGAAATTGTTCAAGGTCAGAACCTTGGACAACGGAATGAGCGGCGACAGAAATGTCGTAAAGGCGCGGAGGAAAATCCCCGAGATCGGCACCACTACGGTGACAAGCAGGATAAGCGCCGTGAGCGCCGCCAACGGCCAGCGCAACCGACCGAGACCAAGCGGCATCGGGCGCGACCCTTTGCCTTTGACCGTCTCATAGCGATGGCCTTGCCGCAGCAGAATTCGTTGCAGGACCAGGGTCGAGCCGACAAGCATCATCAACAGCAGTGACGACGCTGCTACGAGGCCATGATTGGGCGAAGAAGAAGCAATACCTTCCCCGTACAGAAACGCCGACAGCGTTTCGATCCGGGCCGGCCGGCCGAGAAACAGCGGAATGGACAGCGTCTCGACAGCGATGACCAGATTGAGGGCCGTGGAGGTGATGATGGAGGGAACCATCAGGGGCAGCGTCACCCACCGCAGCACCTGCAGGGGTCCGGCACCCACCGTTCGCGCCGCGCTTTCCAGCGAGGAGTCCACCGAACGGACTGCGCCGTAAAGGCAATACAAATATGCCAGTGGCGCCTGGGAGATGCCGGCAACCAGTGACATGCCGCCTATGGAATACAGGTTCCAGGGCGCGCTCGACTGCTGCGCGATCGCCTGCGTGACAAAGCCGGAGGGCCCGTACATGACGACCCAGCCCAGCGCAAAAATGAGATGCGACAGATACAGGGGCCACATCAGCACGTCGCCCATCAGTTTGCGGCCAGGCATATCCGTCCGGCCGATCAACAGGGCGGCGGAAATGCCGAGAACCTGAGCGATGATCACGCTGAACACGGCAAACAGCCCGGTGGTCGCCGCCACCTGGCCGACACGTTCGGACCGAAAGATGTCGGTGATGTTGCCAAGCGTGAACTGCCAGTCCTGCGCATACAGCGGACGGTCGACAAATACCTGCAGAAGGATGGGGAGGGCCGGCGCCAGCATCAGTGCCGCCGTCACCACGAAAATAAGCCATTGCGCAAGGCGGGCGCGGTCGAAATGAGCGCCTTGCGCTGGCATATGCGGCATATCCGTCATGGTCACGTGAGACATCGCTAGTCCTTATGGCCAGCGCCGGGCCCGGGGCGAAACCCCTTGGGCCCGGCGCCCGTAATCACATTTTGAAAGCTTCGCCCCAGCGGGCGTTGAACGCTTCGAAATTGGCTACCATTTCAGGGTCGTAGTCGATGACGATCAGGTTTTCTTCCCCGCCAACTGCCGCGATCACCTCATCCAGCGAATAGGCATTTTCCGCTTCCGGCACGACGCCTGGGCGGTATGCCGTCAGATTGCCTGCTGCGACCCCGTACTGGCCGGGCTCGGACAGGACGAAATCGAGAAAGAGGCGGGCAGCCGACGGGTGCGGGGCGTCGGCCGTGATAGCCATGCCGCGCATGAAAACCGGCGTGCCGTCGGACGGAAACGTCCATTTCAGCACTTCCCCGATGCCATCATCCAGCTTGTTGAACACGACCGGCCCCGAAACGAAAAACGACGAAGCCAGTTCGCCCGAAAGCGTACGCTCGATCATGCCGCCCGCACCGCCGCCGGGACGGGTCAGCGGTCCAGCCGACGAGAACCAGTCCCATGCCTTGTCGCCGTGGTAGTCCACGAATGCGTAGCCGATCGATCCGCCGAACGCATAACGCCCGTCATAGGTGCCGACCTTGCCTTCGAACACCTCCGGGTGGCTGACGATGTTGGCGAAATACTCTTCCATGGAAGAGACCTGCAGTTCCTCGGGAACGGTGATCTTGTTGTAGATCGTCACCATCGGGTCCGACGAGAATGTGTAGAGCCCGGCCTCCTTGTAGGACCACTCCGGCAGATTGGGTATCTCGGGCGAATCGTAGTCTGCAATGATCTTCCCGCCGTCCAGCGCATGCATCCAGTCCGGGATGGAATTGGCGATCACCAGATCGGCACTTGCCACGCCGCTCGCAACCTCGGCCTCATAACGTGAGAAGGCTTCCGACGGTCCCATGTCGATGGATTCGATCTTGATGCCGGGATAGACCTCGTTGAACGCCTTGACCACCGGGCCGAGATTGGCGTTGGAAAGGTTGGTGTAGATTAGCAATGAGCCTTCGGTCTCGGCCTTGGCTATCAGATCGGCATAATCTGCCGGATAGCCTTCCGGCACCGACTGGGCATTTGCCGCACTGGCCATCAGCAGTGCCGCGGCCCCCACGATCCAGTATCGAGTCATGATTGTCTCCTGACGATAGAGCTATTGGTGCTTGCTCTTTCTTCAAACAGCCAGTCCTGCAATATCTGCGAGGCGGCTTCGGCGCAGGGGGCAAGCTGATGTCCCACACCGGGAAGTTCAGTGATCGTGGCCGGCGTCCCGAAGGCGCTCAGGCTCATGTGCAGCGCGCGCGCCTTGTCGACCCGCGTCGCACCCGCAAGCCCGGCATCGGATGACCCGAAGCGGGCACCGGGGCCACGGTTGACCAGGCTTGACGATCGGTCGTCGGCTCCGACCAGAATGGCAGTCCGAAGGGCCTTCAGACCCGTCAGGTCAAGCGGCTCCATGACGCTTTCTTCTGCATCCTTGAGCCCCGGCCACCATGCAACATCATCCCGCATCAGCGTGACGCTTCCGGGTGCGGCAATGATCACGCCCGCAAAGTCCTTCGCCCGAAAGAGCGCGAAACGCTGAACGAACTGAGCACCACCGGAAAAGCCGAACAGAAAGAGTTTCCTGGGCCGCGCCTGCAAGCGGTCGATCGCTTCACGCAGAATACGGTCCATGAGTTCAAGGTAATTCGTCGCGCCCAGGTTCAGGAACTTGTAGTCGTCGGAGATGTCCTCGCCGCCGCAATGTGCTGGGAACAGCGGAACCAGAAGCGAAACCGCGCCCTCCAGATCCAGCCCCGACAGCAACCCCGCCACATCGCGATCGCTGCCATGCGCGGCAATCACCAGCGGCGCATCGGCGTCGCGCCCGGCCCGCAGCGCATACCTCCAGCAGGTTCCCGCAAGCGCGTGTGCGGGCAGCTCGGACAACGGGTCCGGAGTGGGCAGGTTCGGCACCGGTGATGGCGTCGGGTTCACGTCAGTCCTCCATCGCCATCGACACATGCCTTCAAGCATTGCGCCGTGATTGGCGCTAAAATTGGCGCCAATTTCTGGCACAAAAGGATCGCGCCTGCAAATCCGGAGATTTTCACCGCTCTAACCCGCATGGCTCACCTCGCCGATTGTGCGGGTTTGACTGAGGACGGGCAGCCGGCGGCGCGTCTCCGCTATCGTCTCCGGAGACAGATCGGCGCAGATGACACCGGGCTCGTCGCCGGCGGCAGCCAGCACCTCACCCATCGGCGAGACAATGCGCGACTGCCCGTAGGTGGTTACGCCATCGCGCGTCCCGCACTGTGCCGCGGCGACAACATACGACCCGGTCTCGATCGCCCGCGCCTTGAGAAGCGTTTCCCAATGCAGCGGGCCGGTAATGATCGAAAACGACGCCGGAATAAGCAGCACGCCCGCACCGGCGCTGGCCAGCGCGCGGAACAGATACGGGAACCTGAGATCGTAGCAGATCGAAAGACCCGCTTTATGATCGGCAACGCTGCTGGTCACCGCGCCCAGCTGACCTGGTGCGACAGCGCGGCTTTCGATAAAATCGCCGGCGCCGCCAAGAGCGACGTCAAAGGTGTGCAGCTTGTCATAACGCGCCACGACCTCGCCGGCCGGCGAAATCATGTGCGCGCGGTTCCAGACACGGCTGCCATCTTCGGTACGCACCAGAAGCGACCCTGTATGGACCCAGATGCGATGCTTCGTTGCGAGCCTGCGGCAAAGCGCAAGTGTCGTATCTTCGCCCTCCGACACGCAGAGCCGCGGATAATCCATCTGATCCTTGAGGAGTATGTTTGCCGCCTCCGGCAGGCTGACAATTTCAGCGCCCTGCCCGGCAGCCTCGCGCACAAGCCGTTCGATCTCGGCATTGTTGGCGGCGACATCCGCCGTCGAGCACATCTGGATCGCAGCGAAAACTGTCACGAGGCCGTCCTGTTCAGGAAATCACCGACCACGGACATGCAAAGCTCATGCTCTTCCACGTGCGGCATATGGCTGGAGTTGCCGAGGATCAGCCACTGGGCGCCCGGAATAAGATTGGCATAGGCTTCGGCCGCTCGGGGTGTGGCCTCGTCGAACCGGCCGGTTACGACCAGGGTCGGCGCCTCAACCCGGTGCAGTCGATCCTCAATCGTCCAGTTCTTCAGTGTCCCGATTACGTGAAACTCGGTAGGGCCGTTCATGGTGTGGTAGACGGTGGGGTTCGCAGCAATGGCATCGAAACTCGCTACTACCTCGTCCGGCCACGGGTCGATGCGGCAGACGTGGTTGCGGTAGAAGACATCCGTTGCGGCGAGATAATCGGGATGCTCGAAATCATTGTTCTGTTCATGGGCGCGCAGCACTTCGTGGATGCCGCCGGGGAGTTGCCGGCGCAGCGCATTCGCCTCCTCCACCCAAATCGGAAACGAACTCGGAGAATTGGCTATCACCAGCGCCTTGAGGCCCGCAGGTTTCAAAACCGCGTGCTCGGCAGCCAGCATCCCGCCCCAGCTCTGCCCCAACAGGCAATAGCGATCCTGTATTCCCAGATGCTTGAGAAGCGCGTCCAGCTCCTCAAGGAACAGCTCTACGGTCCAGAACTCCGCACCCTCGTTTCGAAGATGAGTCGACCGGCCGTTGCCGAGCTGGTCGTAATGGACAACGGCACGCCCGGTCTTCGCGATGGCCTTGTAGGCGTCGACATAATCATGCGTGCAGCCCGGGCCGCCATGCGCAACCACCAGCGGCACCATCCCGCTGTGCAGATCGCCGGTCACACGGTACCAGGTCTCATATCCCCTGAACTGAGAATAGCCTTCGCGGATAGGGACTGTGTTGAGCATACCGGTCGTCTGTTCTTGAGCTGCCAATACGCCATTGTGAAACAGACGGTCCGCAGCGGGTAAGCTGCAAGATCTTGCAGTTAGAGGCTGGCTGAACGAAGTTCTGGCGGTAGGGCGAGTGCGGAAGCCAACCGCGTTTCAGCCATCGCTGCCGCGCCGTTCAGCAGGCTTTACATGGAGTCCAGCTTGGCGGTGCCGCGCTGGCCGCTCAGCCAAGCCATCCCTGTCGCACTGCCAGCGCCACGGCATGGCTCCGGTTGCGCGCGCCTAGCTTCGACGCCGCCGATTGCAGGTGCTTCACGACCATGCTCTCCGACCGCTGGAGCTCGAAGGCGATTTGTTTGGATGACAGGCCTTCGGCGGTCAGCGACAGGCACTCCGTTTCGCGCGGCGACAGGCAGCAGCGGTCGCGCATGTGCGGCAGCGATGAATCGAGTCGGTCCTGAACCCTGTATGCGGCCAGCGAAAACTCGGCCAGCAAGCCCGCTCCATCGGTCGCGGCCAGGAACGCCGTGAGCGTCGCAAAACCGCCGTCCGGCAGATGTATGGGAACCGTGACGCCGCGTCCGATCTGCCACGAAAGCAGCCGCTCGGTAATCTCCGCGACTTCCTCCCGGATCAGGTCGCAATCGATCTCGGAGGCTTCTCCGGCATGATAGCTCCAGTAGAAAGGCCGCGTGATGCGGGCGGCGCGATTCTGGACGGGATCGGCCCGGTAGAGTGCCTTTCCGCACCAGTCTTCCACAAGAAGCTCACCCCTGCCCCTCGCCTCGATCACTTCCGGCAGGACAAATCTATCGGGCGCTGCCGAAAACGGCACCGGCGAATAATCGTAGATAAGCCCGGTTGCCGACGAAGCGAAATCGGCAAACACTCCATCGATCGAGGCCTCGATAACGGTCATCTCTCAACACTCCCCTCAATCCTGCGCGCAACGATCTCGTTCGCCCCGGAAAGAGCACCAATGAGGTCACCCTGTTTGACGCCGGCGATCGTTCGGTCGGTCAGCGCCAGAAGCGAAGCTGCCTGCACCAGAACCCCGGCAAGCTCGCTTGCATGGATGGCAACCACGCCGGACGCGTCCGCCAGGATGGCGTCGCCCGCCATGACCGGCACACCTCCAGCCGATACCGGGCGGTTCAACGCGCCGCCCAGACCCTGAATGCGCGTAGTCAGAGCCGCAGCGCCGCCGCTGAAAACCGGCAGGCCGAGCTCCACCAGCTCCTCGGTGTCCGTATGGCAACCGTCGATCACCACACCTGCCGCGCCCGAATTCAAAATTGCTTGCGCCACGCCCCCGCCCAGACATGCCGCGCGGCGGTCACCACGCCGGTCGATCACCAGAACATCACCCGGGCGCAGCTGCCCGGCAGCGAAATGCAGCAGCGTGGAATCCAGCCCCGGCAATGTCAGTGTCACCGCCGTGCCGGCGGTCTTCATATTCGCGGCGACAGGCAATATCCCGGGGTCCAGCACCCCTCGATCGAGGAAGTGGCCGAAGAGAACGGTCTCGTAGCCGGAAAGCTGGGCGAGGTGGTCGCGCGGCAGGGCGCGGGGCATCGGATCAACTGTGAAAGACATGCGCATCCCATTCATTTCTTAAATAGGAACGCCGTCGAAATTGCTATGTCTACCTATTTTTGGTAATTTCAGTGATAGTATTCTTCTATCATGGCGCATCGCCCGACATGCAAATCCACAGTCTGAGAACCTTCTATTGGGTAACCCGGTTGAACAGCTTCCGCCGTACCGCCGAGGTGCTCAACATCTCACAACCGACTGTTTCATCGCGCATTCGCGGCCTTGAAGAGGAGCTCGGCACCGCGCTGCTTCACCGCGACCGCGACCTTGCGCTCACCGAACAAGGTCGGGAGTTGCTTGCCTACGCCCAGAATGTGCTGCGCCTGACCGAGGACCTTTCCTTTTACAAGGCGAACCAGCCTGTCGAAACGCGGCTCAGGATGGGAGCCAACGGACCGGTTGCGGCAACCTGGCTCATGCCTCTGGTTCAAGCGCTCGAAAAGACCTTCCCTGACCTTCGTCTCGAAATCGAGGTCAATCAGACGTCGACGCTTGCCGACCATATCGCGGCAAACCAGCTCGAACTGGCCTTCGTATCTGGCGAATTGACCAATCCTGCGCTGCGCATTCAGAAGCTCGGCGCCTACAACATGGTGTGGGCGGCCAAACCTGGCATGGCACCTTCCAGCCTGACCGACGAAGAACTCAGCCGGCTTCCGATAGTCGGCTACAGATGGCCGTCGCCGGTCCATCCGTTCACACACCTGCCGGCGTCACGCGCCAACAGGCATCATCGCTTCACACAAAGCGACAGCCTTTTCATGATGATCCGCCTCGCAATCGAAGGCGTCGGTTTGATCCTCGTGCCCAGGGCCGCAATTCGCCGCGAGCTCGAGGCCGGACTTCTCTGCATAATAGAGGCGCAGACGAACCCGCTGCCTCTGCCCGTTCTGATCGCCCGCCCCCGCGCTCACGACAGCGAAGTCACGTCCAAGGCAGTCTTGCTTGCCCAGAAACTCATGGACGAAGTCGTTGAATAGACGGAACTTCGACCATTGCAGGCCTGATCAGGGAAACACCGGACTGTGCCGGGAAATAACAAAGAAGATTCTGGTTGCGGGGGGACCGATTTCAACCTGCGGCCTTCGGGTTGTGTTCCACAGGACGACGAGATGACTCGGCAAGGAAAGCAACGCTTTCCGCGAGCCGAAGCGCAGATTTGAGAAGCTGGGGATTTGGTTGCGGGGGCAGGATTTGAACCTGCGACCTTCAGGTTATGAGCCTGACGAGCTACCGGGCTGCTCCACCCCGCGTCACCAGATGCGCAAAAGCGCATCGAAAATTGTTCTGAGAAGCTGGAGAGGCTGGGTGCAGCCGGTCGAGCCGCCGGTGCGGCGATCGTGAGAAACGAGAAGCTTGATATGCGTTTGGCAGACCTGGCAGCGACTTACTCTCCCGCGTCTTAAGACGAAGTACCATCAGCGCTGGAGCGTTTCACGGCCGAGTTCGGAATGGGATCGGGTGCAGCCGCTCCGCCATAACCACCAGGTCAGCGAAAAGCATATCAAACTGAGAAGCTGGAATTCAGGCGGCTTACAAGCCGCCGTGCCATCTTGCGATGGACACAAGCAATGAGAACGATCAAGCCAATCGAGTTATTAGTACCGGTAAGCTTCATGCGTTGCCGCACTTCCACACCCGGCCTATCAACGTGGTCGTCTACCACGACTCTCAGGGAATACTCGTTTCCAGGTCGGTTTCCCGCTTAGATGCCTTCAGCGGTTATCCGTTCCGTATATAGCTACCCTGCTATGCGGCTGGCGCCACAACAGGTCCACCAGAGATACGTCCATCCCGGTCCTCTCGTACTAGGGACAGATCCTGTCAATATTCCTACACCCACGGCAGATAGGGACCGAACTGTCTCACGACGTTCTGAACCCAACTCACGTACCGCTTTAAATGGCGAACAGCCATACCCTTGGGACCTGCTCCAGCCCCAGGATGCGATGAGTCGACATCGAGGTGCCAAACAACCCCGTCGATATGGACTCTTGGGGGTCATCAGCCTGTTATCCCCGGCGTACCTTTTATCCGTTGAGCGATGGCCCTTCCACACGGGACCACCGGATCACTATGACCGTCTTTCGACTCTGCTCGACTTGTCAGTCTCGCAGTCAGGCAGGCTTATGCCATTGCACTCAGCGAACGATTTCCGACCGTTCTGAGCCCACCATCGCGCGCCTCCGTTACTCTTTAGGAGGCGACCGCCCCAGTCAAACTACCCACCATACACTGTCCCGGACCCGGATGACGGGCCGCGGTTAGACATCCACGAAGATAAGGGTGGTATTTCAAGGATGGCTCCACGCGAGCT